>NZ_JBPWPT010000002.1:0-1227620 GCF_051811205.1 Rhizobium sp. 862_C5_N1_2
ATGCAGCCGAGTCTTGCTGTTCAGGACGATCAAGAGCACCTCCCATCGCTTCTGGCAACAGATGCGAAGGAGTTATCCTATCAACTTCAGCAGCATCAGGCAAAAATCTTCCCCCCGCTGTCGCAAAAGACGATCAGAACATTTTCGCCGGCGGAAGCTGCGGCCTTTATCGGCATCGGCGAAGGTTATCTCCGCCAGGTGGCCGCCGACGGCCATGGGCCCGATCCGCTCGCAAACGGACGGCGGCTTTACAGTGCAACGGATATGGATCGCATTCGCCGGGTCCTCGACGAGCGAAACGGAACGCCGAAATATGTGCCGGCGCGCAGGCCGGGCGAGAAGCTCCAGATTATCTCCGTCATGAATTTCAAGGGCGGCTCGGGCAAGACCACCACTGCGGCCCATCTGGCCCAGTTCATGGCGCTGCGAGGCTACCGCGTGCTCGCCGTCGACCTCGATCCGCAGGCCTCCTTGTCCGCCTTGTTCGGTCATCAGCCGGAGTTCGACGTCGGAGAGGGCGAAACGATCTACGGTGCGATCCGATATGAGGAGCCGCGCCCCATCGCCGACATCGTGCGCGCCACCTACACGCCAAATCTCCATCTCATTCCGGGCAATCTCGAGCTGATGGAATTCGAGCACGAGACGCCGAAGGCGATGGCGTCGGGGACGGCGGAGACGATGTTCTTTGCCCGCATCGGCGAAGTCCTGACGGAGATCGAAAGCCTTTACGACGTCGTCGTCATCGACTGCCCGCCACAGTTGGGTTTCCTCACGATGTCGGCGCTCTGCGCGGCAACCTCGGTCTTGATCACGGTCCACCCGCAGATGCTGGATGTCATGTCGATGTCGCAGTTTCTGACGATGACGAGTGAGCTGATGTCGGTCGTCGAAAAGGCCGGCGGACGTACCAGCTATGACTGGATGCGCTATCTCGTGACCCGGTTCGAGCCGAACGACGGACCGCAAAGCCAGATGACCGGCTTCATGCGGGCGATCTTCGGCAATCGAATGCTGCACAATGCCATGGTGAAATCGACGGCAGTCGCCGATGCCGGCGTTACCAAGCAGACTCTCTACGAGGTCGAGCGGTCGCAGTTCACACGCGGAACCTACGATCGGGCGCTGGAATCCCTCAACCTCGTGAATGGCGAGATCGAGGCGCATATTCGCTCGACCTGGGGAAGGAAATAGATAGATGGCGCGCAAGAACCTCATCGAAATTTCCGCTCCGAACCCGGAAAGGATGGACGCGGTTGCACCACGCGACAATCGTCCGATCGCCGGATTCGTGCCGCAGGAGCGCAGTGCTGCGCCTGTCGGCGGCATTACGAAAACACTCGGCAACATTACCGAGAAAATGGAGCGTGCGAGTGAACTGGAACGGCAGCTTGCCACCGGCCAGACCATCGTCGAACTCGATCCCGGCCTGATCGACGCTTCCTTCGTCAGCGACCGATTGGCGATCGATGCGGCCGAACTCGCACAGCTCGTCGAGCAAATCCGTGAGCACGGGCAGCAGGTTCCGATCCTAGTCCGCCCACATCCCGAAACCAGGGGACGCTACCAAGTCGCCTATGGCCATCGTCGCCTGGCTGCCGCCCGAGAAATCGGCATCAGGGTGCGCGCGGTCGTCCGCGATCTTACCGACGGTCAACTGGTCGTCAGCCAGGGACAGGAAAACAGCGCTCGAACCAATCTCTCCTACATCGAGCGCGCGCTCTTTGCATCGCGGCTCGAGGAACGCAGCTTTGGCCGCGATGTCATTATGGCGGCTCTCGGCGTGGACAAGGCGGCGCTGTCGAGAATGCTGATCGTCATACGACAGGTCCCCCTGAGGCTCGTCAACGCCATCGGTGCGGCACCTGATATCGGCCGCCGGCGATGGTTGGAATTGGGCGAGCGGCTTGAGAAAGCCGACGTCGAGAAGATCATCGCGGAGTTGTCCGCGGACGACGCGCGCAAAATTTCGAGCGACGAGCGGTTTCAGCGGGCACTCGTTCTGGCAACGAAGAAGACGGCTGCGCCGAAGCCGGCGGTGGCCAAAACCCAGGTTACTGGCGTGCCTGTCATGATCAAGAAGACAGTATCCGGTGCGACCTTCGTCTTCGACGGCAAGATCGCGCCCGGTTTCGATCAATTCGTCCAGGAACGGCTGAAGGGCCTGTTCCAGGAGTTCAACAAGGACAGAGGAGCGTAGAGCGCAAAAGAAAAAGGCCCCCAACGACGCCGTCGTGGAAGCCCTTCTCAGATCTTAAGCACATCGAGAATCGCATTTCCACGAATCACAGTCAAGCGTCTTAGGCACCAAATTGGTGGATGGTTTTCTTTTGCCTGAACGAAGGTGAAGGCAAATGGAGAGTGGATATGTGACGACGCCCTTCGGGCGGCGGCCGATGTCGCTTGGCATGCTGGCAAGTCAGCAATTGGCCGAGACCATCGAGCCGGGAATGAAGCGCAGCAAGTGGAAGCTGTTCAGGGCGATCTGTGAGGCGCGGCCGGCGCTCGGCGTGACCGATCGGGCGTTGACGGTGCTCGATGCGCTTTTGACCTTCTACCCAGACGACGAGATTTCCGAGGAGAAGGGCCTGATTGTCTTCCCGTCGAATGCGCAGCTGTCGCTGCGTGCTCGCGGCATGACGCCGGCCACCCTCAGGCGGCATCTTGCCGTCCTGGTCGACGCCGGCCTGATCCTGCGCAAGGACAGCCCGAACGGAAAGCGCTATGCGCGCCGCGACAGGGCAGGGGCCATCGGCGAGGCCTTTGGCTTCAGCGTCGCGCCGCTTCTGGCGCGTGCTGTCGAGATCGAAAGCCTGGCCGCCCAGGCGGTTGCCGACCGGGAACTGTTGCGGGTGACCAGGGAACGCCTGACGGTGGGCCGGCGCGATGTCTCCAAGCTGATCGCGACGGCTATCGAAGAAGGAGTTTCCGGTGATTGGGAAGGCATTTCGGCGATGTTTCGAACGCTCCTTGCCCGGATTCCGCGCGTGGCGACCGCAGAAGAACTGGCACCGTTGCTCGATGAGATGGGGCTGCTGCGTACCGAGATCGTCAACGTGCTGGAAAGACGGATAAAAACGAAAAAAATAGACGCCAATGAGTCTCAAATTGAGCGTCACAAACAGAATTCAAATCCCGACTTCATTTATGAACTTGAACCAAGCTTCGCAACGAAGCAGGGCGAAAAGGCAGCAGCCGATCATGAACCGAACGCCGGACCGCCGGACGAGCGAAGATTGAAACAGCCGAAGCCGTCCGGCGGGATGAGCAACAGGGCGGGAGGCGCGGTCGATCGAGGGGCCGGGCCAAGCCTGAAATCCTTCCCGCTCGGCCTCGTCCTCCAGGCCTGCCCCAGTATTCTCGACTACGGGCCAGGCGGAACCATCGGTAACTGGCGAGACCTGATGTCGGCCGCCGTCGTTGTCCGCTCGATGCTCGGCGTCAGTCCCTCGGCCTATGAGGAAGCCTGCTCCGGTATGGGGCCAGAAAACGCCGCAACCGTGATCGCTTGTATCCTGGAAAGGGGAGGGCACATTAACTCGCCCGGTGGTTACCTCAGGGATCTGACCCGAAGGACCGAAAGGGGCGAGTTTGCGATCGGCCCGATGCTGATGGCGCTCGTTCGGGCGAACGGACCGGCAGCAAGGCATGCCAGTTGATCGTAAGGAAGCTACGGCCGCGACAATCGCGTAACGAGGCGGTGTGTAATCACCTCTTTACAGCTAACATGTTAGTCTGCTACGTCTGACGCGGTAATTGGGAGGAAGCATAGTTGACACAGAAATTCGGGCTCTCGGTCGCGCTTGCGACACCGTTCGACAGCAATGGCGATATCGCGATCGAGGCGATGATCGAGCAGGCGCGGCGCAGCCTCGCGGCCGGATGCTCGAGCGTTACGCTGTTCGGGACGACGGGTGAAGGCTCTTCCATCGGAACGCAGGAACGTGAACGTGTCCTCGCTTCGATGCTTGATAGCGGGATAGCAGCAAAGCAAATCATCGTCGGCGTGCTGGTCGACGCGGCCGAGGATGCCGCGATGCTGGCAAGTCACGCGCTTTCCAAAGGAGCCCGAAATATCCTTCTTGCTCCCCCTTCCTACTTCAAGAACGTGAGTGATGACGGCGTCTTCCAGTGGTTTTCGGCTGTATTCGCCATCCTCGGCGACAAGGCGCGAGACATTATCGTCTACAACATTCCCTCGCTCACCATGGTTCCGCTGACCATATCGTTGATCGGTCGGCTGCGGACCGCCTTTCCCAACATCGTTATCGGCGTCAAGGATTCCTCCGGCGACTGGCCTTTCACGGAAGCACTATTGAAGGCGCATGGCGATCTCGTCATCCTGGTGGGGGACGAACGTCACCTGGCGAGGGGCGTGCGGCTTGGCGGCCAGGGTGCGATCTCCGGCATGGCGAATTTCGTGCCACGCGAGGTCAAGCTGATGGCGGAGGAAGGCATGGACGATTCCCGCATCGAGGATTTCGTGGAGGAACTGCTGAAATTTCCGGTGACTGCGGCCGTGAAAACCATGGTCACTCACGTGACGTCGGATGAAATCTGGCTTGCGGTTCGTCCGCCACTCGTCTCAATATCCGCAGAAGGGCAGGCGCAACTCTTTCGTGCCTTCGATACTCTTTTCCGCTCGAAAGCGGCATAGGGCGGACATGTTTCTGGGAGAGGCGATGGACGGAACCGACGAGCAGCCGACACTGCGGGAAAAGGCGTATGAAAGCTTCACACGCCACCTTCTTGCGCGTGATGTGCGCCCCGGCCAGTTCGTTTCGCAGCGTCGCCTCGTCGAGCTGACGGGGCTGACGCTTGGCGCCATCCGCGAACTTATCCCGAGGCTCGAAGCCGAAGGGCTGATCAAGACAGTGCCCCAGCGGGGTTTGCAGATCGCTCATATCGACCTTAACCTCATTCGCGAGGCGTTCCAGCTGCGCGTCTTCCTGGAGAAGGAAGCAGTTGCGCTTTTCACCCGCTCTGCGTCTGACGAGACGATCGCCAAGCTTCTGAAACAGCATCGGGATATTGCCGATGCCATTCGAAACGGCGATGGATCGCACGAATTGGAGGTGCACGCGCAAGCTGTCGATTGGGGCATGCACGACGCCTTTATCGATGCTTTAGGAAATACCATCATCTCGAACGCCTACCGGGTGAACTCGATCAAGATGCGCCTGATCAGTCAGGATCGTTTTCGCATCGATGGTCACGTCGGACCTGTCATGGGCGAGCACCTCAAGGTGCTCGAGGCAATCGAACGACGATCGGCGGAGGACGCCGTCAACAGCCTTGTCGCACACATCAATCATGCAAGAGATCGTGCGCTCAGGATATAATCGGAAATAAACAGCCGGGGGTGAGGAGATCGCCGGCAAAAGGAGGAGGAATCACATGTCATCGTTTTTAAATCCGACGAGACGCGGCTTTCTGGCGGGTACGGCCGCTTTTGGGGCCAGCAGCATGCTCGGCGTGCGGCTGGCATCGGCTGCGGTCGATTGGAAGCGCTTTGCCGGCACGACGCTCGAAGTCAACCTGGTCAAGAGCCCTCGCAGCGAAATACTTCTGAAGTACCTGCCTGAATTCGAGGAGCTCACCGGCATCAAGGTCAATGCCGAGGCGACGCCCGAACAACAGCAGCGTCAGAAGACGACCATCGAGCTGAGCTCCGGCAAGCCGAGCTTCGACGTAGTGCACATGAGCTATCATGTCCAGAAGCGGCAGTTCGAAAAGGGCGGCTGGCTTGCCGATATCAGCGGTTTCCTCAAGGACCCCTCTCTGACCGACCCGTCTCTGGTTGAAAGCGACTTCGCCGAAGCCGGCCTGACTTTTGCCAAAGATCCGGACGGCGTTTTGCGTTCGCTTCCATTCTCGGTCGATTACTGGATCATCTATTGGAACAAGGCGCTGTTCGAGAAGAAGGGGCTTGCCTACCCGACGACGTTCGAAGAACTCGCCAGTGCTGCGGAGGCGCTCACCGATCCTTCCACCAACACCTACGGTTTCGTCGCCCGCGGCCTGAAGAACGCCAATACGCCGGTCTGGACGTCGCTGCTGCTCGGTTATGGTTCGAGCCCGCTCGGTCCTGATGGCAAGCTGCGCACAACATCGCAAGAAGCGATCGATGCGGCCAAGCTTTACCAAAGGCTGATGACCAAGACCGCCCCTCCCGGCGTCTCCGGCTTCAACTGGGCCGAGGCGCAGTCGGCCTTCCTGCAGGGCAAGATCGGTATGTGGCTGGACGGCGTCGGTTTTGCGCCGCCGATCGAGAATCCGGAAAAGTCACGCGTCGTCGGCCAGGTCGGTTACGGCATCATGCCGAAAGGTCCGAAGGCACAGGCCGCTGGCACCTTCGGCGACGGGCTTGGCGTCGTCGCGGCAAGCCAGAAAAAAGAGGCCGGGTACCTCTTCTGCCAATGGGCGATTTCGCATGAAATGGGCGCACGTCTGCTGCAGGCCGGCGCCGGCGTTCCTTTCCGCCAGTCTGTCCTCGAGGATGCGAAAGTCCGTGAAGGCGTCAAGATGCCGAGCGCATGGCTTGATGCCGTCGTCGGTTCCGGCAAGATCTCGAAGCTCGCGCTGCCGGTCATCATTCCGGTCACCGAGTTCCGTGACGTTTATGGCGTCGGTCTTACCAACATGATCGGCGGCGCCGATCCCGAAACCGAACTGAAGGCAGCGACGGCACAGTTCGAACCCGTCCTGGCGAAAAGCGAGGGATAATGGCCTCGACAAGTATCGAAACGACCGCAGTGGCCAAGACGTCGAAAGGAAGGAGCAAACCGGATCGGTTTGCTCCCAACTACTGGCCCTTTGTCATCCCGGCGCTCATCGTCATATCAGCCGTCATCGTCTTTCCATGGGTGTTTACTGTGTGGATGAGCGTCAACAGCTGGACGCTCGGCCAATCGCAGGTCTTTGCTGGGCTGGACAATTACGCGCGCCTCGCCACCGACATGCGCTTTTGGGAGTCGCTGTGGCATACGGTGCTCTATACGACGCTGTCGGTGGTGGTTCCCCTTTTTCTGGGGACGCTCGCGGCGCTGATCTTCGATGCTCAATTTCCACTGCGCGGTCTTATCCGCGGCATATTCGTGATGCCGATGATGGCGACACCGGTCGCCATCGCACTCGTCTGGACGATGATGTTCCATCCGCAGCTGGGCGTCCTCAACTATCTCCTCTCCTTCATCGGCATCGGCCCGCAGGAGTGGATCTATAATCAGAGCAGCGTCATCCCGTCGCTGGTGCTGGTCGAGACCTGGCAGTGGACGCCGCTTATCATGCTGATCGTGCTCGGCGGTCTGGCGGCGGTTCCGCGCGAGCCCTATGAAAGTGCTGAAATCGACGGAGCCAATGTCTGGCAGAAATTCCGCTATCTGACGCTGCCGATGATCGCGCCGTTCCTGATGATTGCCGTGATTATCCGCAGCATCGATGCGGTGAAAAGTTTCGACATCATCTATGCCATGACCCAAGGCGGCCCCGGCACGGCGTCGGAGACGATCAACATCTATCTCTACAACACCGCTTTCGCCTACTACGACATCGGCTATGGCTCGGCCATGGCGGTTGTTTTCTTCATCCTCATCGTCCTGCTCTCCTTCGTCCTTATGATGCTCCGGCAGCGCGTAAATTGGTCCGACGGGGAGGCACGCTGATGAAGCGCAAGACACTCGATCGCATCGGATTGCTATTTGTTGCTTTGGTGATGATCTCGCCGGTCGTCCTGTTCTTCCTCTGGATGATCTCGCTGTCGCTGAAATATGAGATCGACAACGGCGCCTATCCGCCGATCTTCATCCCGGAGCGTTTGGCCTGGTCGAACTATCTGAAGGTCTTCGAAGAGAACAACTTCTTCCTCTATCTCTGGAATTCGGTGCTGGTGACGGGTGCGGCCACGCTTCTGGCGTTGCTGATCGGCGTGCCCGCCGGATATGGCATCGCGCGGCTGAAGGCGGAGAAGTCCGCGATGGTCATCATGATCGCACGCATGACGCCCGGCCTTTCTTTCCTGATCCCGCTCTTCCTGCTGTTCCAGTGGCTGAATCTGCTCGGCACGCTCATGCCGCAGATCATTATCCATCTCGTGGTCACCGTGCCGATCGTCGTGTGGATCATGATCGGTTATTTCGAGACGACGCCGATGGAGCTGGAAGAGGCTGCAAGCATCGACGGCGCAACACCCTGGCAGGTTTTCCGGTTGGTGGCCTTGCCGATCGCAAGGCCGGGCATCGTGGTCGCCTTCATCCTGTCAGTCATCTTCTCGTGGAACAACTTCGTCTTCGGCATCGTGCTCGCCAGCCGCGAGACACGCACGCTTCCGGTCGCGGTCTACAACATGCTCTCGTTCGAGCAGGTCAGTTGGGGTCCGCTGGCGGCGGCGGCGTTGATTGTCACCTTGCCCGTGCTGATATTGACGGTGTTTGCGCAACGGCAGATCGTGGCGGGCCTGACGGCCGGGGCCGTCAAGTGAGCGGGTGAGACAACGGTTTTGACGACTTCTGCCTTCGACCCGCCTCCCGGTCAGGCGCGCCGCGTTTTGTGTGTCGGCGCGGCGGTTATGGACACGTTGTTTCGCGTGCGCTCGTTACCGACCGGCCAGGGAAAAATTCTGCCTTACGATATGCTGCAGATTGCCGAAGGCATGGCATCGAGCGCGGCCTTTGCGGTCACCCGGCTGGGCGGCAAAGCCAGCCTCTGGGGCGCAGTCGGCGGTGACGCCACCGGCGACCGCATCATCGCCGACCTCAGCGATAGCGGCATAGACACGAGCGGCATGGTGCGTGTGGCAGGCGCCCGCTCGGCCGTCTCGACGATCCTTGTCGATGACCAGGGCGAGCGCTTGATCGTGCCTTTCTACGATGCCGGCCTGCACGAAACGGTCAAGCCGGTCACAAAACAGGACGTTTCTGCTTTCGATGCGGTGCTGGTCGACGTCCGGTGGCCGAAGCTTGCTCTGCGGGCGCTGTCGGCGGCCCGAGAGGCGGGCAAGCCGGCCATTCTCGATGGTGACGTTGCAGGCGATGGCGTGATCGAGATGTTGGCACCGGCCGCCAGCCATATCGTATTCTCGCAGCCGGCCGCCGAACGGCTTGTCGGGACAGCAGAGCTGTTGAAGGTCGTCGGCGTTCTGAAGCGAAAGTTCGAGCATGCCTTCATCAGCGTCACGGCTGGCGAAAATGGCTGCTTCTGGTTCGACGACCGAACCGGCGAAATTGTCCATCTTGCCGCTCCGAAGGTGAGGGCGGTCGATACACTCGCGGCCGGCGATATCTTCCATGGCGCTTTTGCGCTGGCTACTGCGGAAGGCTTGCCGATCGAAGAGACGATGCGATTGTCATCCATGGCGGCGGCACTCAAATGCCAGGTATTCGGTGGACGTATCGGTGCGCCCACCAGAGCCGAAGTCTGCGATGCCCTGCGGGATTGGAGCGCTGGGCGGTAGTCTTGGCGGGCAGGCAGATCGGAAAAGCGATCTGCCTGCGGTATGCGTTCTCAAAGCCAGTTTAGGATCAGCGCTCCATCAGCTTTTGACCGAGCCGGCTGTCATGCCTGCCAGGAAGTAGCGCTGAGCAACGAGGTAAAGGACCAGAAGGGGAAGGGAACCGAGCACGCTCATCGCCATCATCTCGTTCCACTCGAAGGCGTGCTGGCCCATCAGAAGCTGGATGCCGATCGGAACGGTTCTAAGATCCATCGATTTCGTCAGCGTCAGCGCGAAGAGGAATTCGTTCCAGGCCAGCAGAAATGTGTAGACCGCCGTGGCGACGATCCCGGGGATGGAGACCGGAACGATGACGCGCCAGAGCGCCGTCCAGCTCGAGCCGCCGTCGACAAGGACGGCCTCGTCCAGCTCTTTCGGCAAGGTGTTGAGATAGCCTGTCATCAGCAGGATGGCATAAGGCAGTGTGAAGACCATGTAGGTCAGGATCAGCGCCAGATAGGTATCGAAGATCCTGAAGGCGACCACCATTCCGAAATAGGGGATGAGAAGGGTGATCGGCGGAACGGTCTGGGTGCTGATGATGAAGATGTTCAAGGTGTTCTTGAATCGGAACTTATAGCGGCTGAAGCCGTAGGCGGTCACGATGGCTACGACGAGGGTCAGGCAGGTGACGACGCCGGCAACGAAGTAGCTGTTGATGAAGAACCGCACTTTCACCGGATCGTTGAAGATCGTCAGATAGGCGGCCACCGTAAAATCCTGCGGAAAAAGCCGCGGCGGAAGGGCGAAGATTTCGGTATTCGATTTCAGCGAACTGAAAAACATCCACACGATCGGGAAGGCCGAAAAGACCAGGCCGATCGCCAAGCCGAGATAGGTCAGGATGGTCGGCAATACCGAGCTCTTGAAGGAACGCTTTGCCATGGCGATCACCTGCGCTGCTGGTGTTTGATGTAGAAGTAGGTGACGCTCATCGAGATGATGAGGATGATCATCGCGCTCGCCGAAGCCAACGAGAATTCGTACTGGGAGAAGGCGAGCTTGTAGGTGAAGGTGGAGAGCACTTCCGTCGAATAGATCGGCCCGCCGCCCGTCGTCATCCAAACGAGTGGAAAAACCTGCATCGTCCAGATGAAGTCGAGAAGCGCGATGCTGATGATGATCGGCATCAACTGCGGAATGGTGATGTACCAGAACTTTTGGAGTCCATTCGCGCCGTCGATACCGGCTGCCTCGTAGAGCTCCTTCGAAATGCCCTGGAGGCCGGCGAGCAGGCTGACCATGTAGAGTGGATAACCCGCCCAGATATTTGCGAAGGTCAAAGCGTGGATGGCGGTGCGCGTGGACGAAAACCACTCGACCTTGAAGTTGATGATATGGAGCGCCAACAGCACGCTGTTGACGACACCGTTCGGGTCGAGCAACAGGCGCCAGATGATGGCGATGATGACGGCGGTGAACAGCCAGGGCAGGATGAAGAGCACACGCAGGATGCTGCGAATGAGCGGATCGACGCGGTTGGTGTTCAACAGCAGCGCGAAGGCCAGGCCGATGATGAAGTGGAAGACGACGCTCATGATCGTGAAATAAAGCGTCTGCACCACCGACTGCCAGAAGACCGGATTCTCGAAGATGGTCAGATAATTCTGGAAGCCCGCGAAGGCAGCGTCCTTTTTCATGATGGCGCCGTCCATCAATGAATATTTGAAGACCATCACCATCGGGAACAGCATCAGCAGAACAAGCAGGAGGGTCGCCGGCGAAACGTAGAAATACGGCACCAGCTTCCTCAAGGTGCTGTAACGAAGCCATCCTTTTCTTGGCGCTTTGGCGTGCGCAGCGACCAGAGCCGGAGCGGAATGATTCATGAGCTGTGACTTCCATTCTGCCGAGATTTGACGACTGCACCGGCAGCGCCAGGGCGCGCTGCCGGTGATCCGTGAAAGCGACGTGCTTAGAACTTTGCGAGCCACGCCTTCTGGGTATTGGCAGCCGCATCCTTGGCTGACTGCCCCCCGTCGAACATCTTTTGAACTTCGACGTTCATGTCGCGCATCAGCTCTTCGGCGACCGGAAGGCCGACGAATTCGTTGGCAGGATAACCGCTTTGGAAGATTTTGAAAGCTTCAGCGAAGATCGGGTCCGAGGCCACGAAATCCGGCTTGGCATGGACGTTGCCGGGGAAGGCGTTGGCAATCGAGACCAGACGGCCGTTGACGTCAGGGCTCATCAGATATTCGACGAGCTTCCAGGCTTCTTCCTTGTGCTGGCTGCCCTCGCTGATGCCGATGCCCCAGGACGCATAGGGCATGCCGCGCTTGCCGGTGTAGCCGTCAGTGGCCGGCAAGGCTGATATGCCGAAATTGAGCTTTGGATTTCGCTCGCGGATGAGGGTCACATGGGCGAGGGAATCCACCATCATGCCGACGCGGCCGTTGACGAATTCCTCGACCTTGTCCTGTTCCTTCTTGGCGAAAATGCCGGGAGAAATAACGCCTTCTTTATTGAGGGAAGCGATATAGTCGAGCGTTCCGACGACAGCGTCATTTTCGAGGTCAGGCTTGCCGTCCTTTAGCATCGAGGCGCCGGAGGCCCAGACCCAGGACATCACGTCGTTCTGGATTCCGCTCGGAGATTGCAGCGAGAGCGGCAGAACCCAGCCATACTGGTTCTTCGCGGCGTCGGTCATCTTCTTCGCGGCGTCTGCAAATTCCGTGCGGGTCGTCGGCAGCTTGTCGACGCCGGATGCCTTGGCGATATCGAGGTTCACGAAGACGGGATAGACGAAGGATGCGAGCGGGAACATCACGCTCTTGCCATCGACCTTGACGATATCGGTGATCTGGCTCTTGTCGTACTTGGCCTTCTCCATCAATTCGTCCATCGAGGCGATTGCGCCCTGCTTGGCGAGCCCGTTTACCCAGGCGCCATCCAGCCCCACTACGTCGCTCAGCGTTCCCGAGGCGGCGCCGACGACGATCTGGTCACGCGTCGTGGCATAGGGACCGCTGACCAGCGTCACCTTGATGCCGGGATTTTTGGCTTCGAAATCGTTCATAATGCCGCGCAAGGCGCCGGACGGCATTTCGGGTTCCCACCATTGAATGAATTCGATGGTGGTGTCGGCAAACGCGGATGTGGCGCAGAGCGCCCATACCGCTACGGCAGCCCGCATGGTCACGCCGAATTTTCTGATATTCATCTGTGCCTCCCAAAGATTGTCAGTTAATCGATCCTCCTCAAGATCGTAGGCAAAGTAGGTTCCCTGAAGCCCCCATCTGTCAATGAAGAACTGTGATCGGGAAAGGATGGGAGGTCGACATTCGCGGCGCGTGTTCAGTTAAATCATTGATAGAAAATAATAAAATTAATTGACATCGTCAGTATTTTTCTGCAGCATTTGTGTTGCTTGTGACGTATTTTTTCTTTACTTTCGTAAACAAATGAAAGTTTACCCAACAAAATGAAAAGAGTGGCGCCCGGCAGTCTTCACTGTAAATTTTCGAATTTAGGCGCTGAAACAAGCGCCTTTTGCAACCACGCGGCGCAGACTGCGCAAGTCGCAGATGAAGGGAACATTTCGATTTTCGAAAGGGAGGGGATGGCCCGCACCAAAATGACGGATCACACCGGCTTACGTGTTGGTTTTCGACGATTCCGGAAAACGAAGATCACCCTGTACAAATTGCCGAATGCGTGATTTGGCGCGTCAGTGGACCTGCCGTTGAGTGAGAAATCATTCCTGACCAGTTGTCGTCTCGCCAATAAGGAATTGAATGGCCAAGAAAAGCTATAAATCGATGGATGACTTCGCAACCGCCGCCGGCGTATCGCGTCCGACATTGTCGAAATATTTCGATGATCCCTCGCTGATCAAGGAGGTCACCCGCAAGCGTATCGAGGCGGCTCTCAAGAAGTCGAATTTCGAGCCGAACCTTTTCGCGCGGCATCTCAATCGCAAGCGGACCAGGAATATCGGTATTCTGGTCCCGACCATGTCGGATCCCTTTTATGTGCAGGTGGTGTCGCTGATCGAGCTGGAGTTGCGCGAAAAGGGTTTCTGGCCCGTCCAGATATCTTCGCACACGCGGCCAGAGCTGGAGGCGGAGGCCGTGCGGACCCTGCTCTCGCTGAAGGTTGCAGGTGCGATCGTGGCGCCGCTCGGGGCCGGTTCTCGCCGTTCTGCGCTGGAAAGACTAAGCGACGCAATCCCCGTCGTCTGCTTCGACAACCCTGCCAGCGCTGACCTTCCTTATGTCGGCAACGACAACGCGCAAAGCATGGCAGCCATTGTGCAATATCTCTGCCGATCCGGTGAGCCACCGATATTCCTGGAAATTCCGCATTTGACAGAAAATGCCGGCGAGCGGCAGGCGAGCTACCGCGCGACCATGGCGAGGGAAGGGCATTCCCCGCTCGTCATTGATTGCGACGCACCACCTTCCTGGGAATTCGAGCGTCTCGGATACGAGCAGATGCAGAGAATTCTTGCGAATGGCGGTCTTCCCGGCAAAACGCTGCTATGCGCCAACGACCGCTTCGCTTTCGGCGCGATGGCAGCCGCATTCGCTTCGGGACTGAAAATCGGCCGGAGCGACGCTTGTGACGTACGCATCGCCGGGCACGACGATCACCCGCTGAGCCGATATACCTGTCCGTCGCTGACGACCATGGCCCAGAACGCGCCCGAGATCGCGGCAAAATCCGTCGAGCTTTTGCTGGCGCACATCGAGAGCGAGGATGATGGGACGACCCCTGTGACCAACAGGGTGATCCTCGAGGCGACGCTTGTTATGCGCGACTCGGCTTGAGACTGGGCGGGTTCCCGCTTCAACGGGCAAGCGCAGGGTCCATGGCGCGCCATGCCATTGCAATGGCTTCAAGGGCCTCTTGCCCCTCCGGAATGGCCCGTCTCTTTGATACGAAGCCATGGATCTGTCCGGGCCAGGTCCGGCTTGTGGCCTGCGCTTCCAAGCTCAGCCGCTCGGCATAGGCCGCCCCTTCGTCAAATAGTACGTCGTATCCGGCAAGGATCACGAAGGCTGGCGCCACCCCCGCCAGCGACGCTGCGCTGAGCGGCGAGGCGCGCCAATCCGGCCCGCTCGCGGCTTCCGGCAGATAGTGGTCTCGGAACCATTTCATCGCCGCGGCCGTCAGACCGAAACCCTCCGCATAACGCAAGTAGCTGTCGCTTGCCTGCGACTGGTCGGTCACTGGATAGATCAACACCTGTCCGATGACAGCCGGCACCTGTCCGTCCCGCGCCAGGAGGGCGACGACGGCGGCAAGATTGCCGCCGGCGCTATCGCCGGCGACGATAATCCGCAAGGGATCGATGCCGAGGGCATCAGCTTGATCGGTCATCCAGACGAGTGTTGCGGCGCAATCATCGATCGCGGTCGGAAAGGGGTGTTCCGGGGCCAGGCGATAGTCGGGTGAAACCACGACGGCGCCTGCCATATTGGCAAGCGTCCGGCAGATATCCTCATGGGTTTCCGGCGCGCCGATCACAAAGCCGCCGCCATGGAGATAAAGCAAGGCCGGTGCACCCTGGCGCGGCGCGGCCCGACCGCGCCATATCTTCAACCTGATGGCGCCCACATGGCTTTCCAACATCTCGGCCACGTCCTCGAGTGGCCACTGGATGTCTGCGAAACTGTCCAGATACTGCTGCCGCGCCTGCGCCGGGGTACAACTTTCCACCGGCGTTTCCGGATCGCCCGGCCAGGCAAGGGCGCGTTTGGCGGATTCGTCCAGTTGCGTCATGCCAGCAAGTTCCTTGCTTCGTCTTCCCGCAATTCTTTTGGCTGCGCGACGATACCCGTAATAGTCTGCGCGATACCGGTTTCACCTGCACGCAGGATCGCTTCCATGACTTCGAGCACATGCAGGGCGAGATCGCCCGAAGCGCGTGGCGCACGGTCTTCGATGATTGCGCGCGCGAGATCGGCAAGGCCAAGCATGCGGTAGTTGGCACGATCCGGCGCTGCGATCGGCCAGTTGACGGCACCGAAGAGTTCGCCTGATGTATCCGTTTCCTGCCAGGGAGCGCCACGGCTGGAGAGCGCGACGGAGCCGCCGAAATTGTCGGGGTCGGGCAGGCGCAGCGAGCCTTCGGTACCGTGGAGCTCGATGGGGTGGTTGGAGTGGCGGAAGACGTCCCAGGAGCTGCCGAAGGTGACCGTGGCGCCGCAATCGAATTCAAGCAGCGAAAGCACGCTGGTCGGCGTGCCCACCCTGAATGTGGTGCCCCGTTTCGGCCCCTCGGCGGTGATGAGCCGCTCTTCCTGCCCGCTTGTGGCGACGGCCTGCACACGGCGGATCGGCCCCATCAGATTGACCATCATCGTGAGATAGTAGGGCCCCATATCCATGACCGGGCCGGCGCCGGCCTGGTAGTAGAAGCTGGGATCCGGATGCCAGTGCTCCATGCCGCGCCCCATCATGAAGGCTGTTCCAGTCACCAGCTTGCCGATAGCGCCGGCTTCCATCTGCCGCCGGGCATGGCGTCCGGCCGCTCCCAGGAACGTGTCTGGCGCCGAGCCGAGCATGAGGCCCTTGCCGGCGGCGGCATCCACCAGCCGGCGTCCTTCCGCGGCCGTGACGCCGAGCGGCTTCTCCGTGAAGACATGCTTGCCTGCCGACAGCGCTCGTATCGAAACGTCAAAATGCGCAGCCGGGATTGTCAGATTGAGGATCAGGTCGATGTTCTTGTCGTCAATGAGGCTATCGACGTCAGCCGCCCGCAGATCGAATTCCGCCGCGCGGCGCTTGGCGGCGTCTGCGTTGAGGTCTGCACAGGCGATGATTTCGACGTCGCGGAATAGCGGCGCGTTGCGCATATAGGCGAGCGAAATATTGCCGCATCCCACAACGCCTATCCTGAGTTTCATACCATTGGTCTGTGTCATCGAAGAACCTGATTTTGCCGTTGCGGTGCGAAGGGTTGAGGTGCGTTACATTTTAATCGCAAGGAATAAAATATATTGACGCACGGTAACATTTGACCGTAGGTAATGGCAAGACGCTGGCGTCGCAATCCCCGCTGAAGAGCGCGCCGTTCCGATCTTCCGCCGCCTCTCCAGGCGGAAACGGTTTGGCAAGGCCGGCGAAGCCACGAGGATTGCTCGCGCGGGGAGCCGCCGGCTTTGGTACCGGCTGTCATCAACGAATAGGTCAGGACCGAGATATGAAAAACGCTGAGCTGCAGATCGGCTGCCAAACATTCACCTGGGAGATGCTGGGTACCGGTTGGAGCGGCGGTGCGGACGATCTGGTGCGCGCCATTGCCGATGGCGGATATGCCGGTGTCGAAATCACCGATACGATGATCGGTCACTACGCGCTCAAGCCTGCCGACTTTGCCCGCACCCTGACGGATGCCGGCTTGGCGCTGGTTTCCTTTGCCTTCGGCTCCCCCAGCGGCTTCACGATGGCGGAAAAGATTGCCTCCGATCTCGACGCGGCGCGGCGATGGGTCGATTTCGCGGCGAACTTTCCCGGTGCGATGGTATCGATGGGATCGGCGACGGTCGTCTCGGATGGTCCACTCGATGAGAAATTCGCCATTGCGGCCGAGTGCTACAATCGTGCGACCGAGATCGGACAGTCGGCTGGCGTCGCCGTTGCGGTCCATCCTTCCTCGCACCACAATACGCTCCTCTTCACCCGCAACGACTATGATCGCCTCTTTGCTCTCTTGGATCCAGGCGTGGGTTGGGTGCCGGATACCGGCCATATCCTGCGTGGCAGCCAGCAGATCGACGACACGCTGGCGGCCCACCGGGACCGGATCCGCTACTTGCATCTGAAGGATGTCGACGCCGGCGGGACCTGGGCGATGCTGGGCGAAGGCGTCTGCGACGTGCCTGCCGTGATTTCGGCCGTTCGGGATGCGCCGAACTTTATCGGCTGGATCGTGGTGGAAGAAGAATCGGACCATGCCGGAACCGATCCTGCCGCGGCCGTTCGCGCGAACCGCGAGACGCTTCGACGTCTGGGATTTTAGCCCTTCTCGTATTCCATGGCGTCGGCCAAAGCCATCCGTCGACGCCAAAGCCGCTCCTGTCTCTCTTGTAAATTGGAGAGGTGGACTGCAGGTCACGCGTAGCGAACCTCCACGCCCAGCTTGTCCAGCCGGTGGCGAATGCTGTGCGGCATGTTGCTGTCCGTGATGATCAGGTCGACGCGCGATAGCGAGAAGGCTTTGGAAGAGGCGCCGATGTCAAATTTGCTCGAATCCGCCACGAGGACGACACGCCGGGCCATGCGAACCAGGTTGCGCTTGGTTCGCGCAATATCCTCGGAGACATCGACGACATCGAAGGCCTGATCGATCGCGTGAGCGCTGACAAAGGCCTGGTGGGCGACGAGGCCGCCGACCGCCTTGTCGGAGTCCGATACGATCGTGCTCACGGTGCTGGGAAATACGCGGCCGCCGATCATGTGCACGTCGAGCCCTGGCCGGTACATCAGATGCTGCGCGATGTTCATCGCCGTCGTCGCAACCACGACGTTGTTGACCGGGGGCATCTGCATGGCCACTTGCAACAGCGTCGAACCGCTGTCGAAGACGATCGACTGATTGTCGATGATCTGCCGCGCAGCCATCTGGGCGATGCGTCGCTTCGCATCGAAATTGCGCTGCATGCGTTCCTCGAAGGCCGCCGCTGGCGAGTCGGATGGCAGGGCGATTGCCCCGCCATGTGTTTTGATCAGTTGCTTCTTCGCGTCCATGATTTCGAGGTCGGAGCGGATCGTCACTTCCGAGACCTCAAAGAATTCCGCGAGCTGGCGGGTGCGTGCCTGACCGACCCGTTGAAGTTCCAGCATGATCTGCTGCCGCCTCTGCTCCGCAAGCATTTGTGATCCCGACCTGTCGCTCTTTGCGACCAAATGACTTTTG
This sequence comes from Rhizobium sp. 862_C5_N1_2, assembly GCF_051811205.1. Lineage (NCBI taxonomy): Bacteria > Pseudomonadati > Pseudomonadota > Alphaproteobacteria > Hyphomicrobiales > Rhizobiaceae > Rhizobium > Rhizobium sp. 862_C5_N1_2. Next base: position 18,357 of record NZ_JBPWPT010000002.1, read on the forward strand.
AAAAACGAAAGTTTGCCGCCTTATCCTACGACTCCTGCTACAAAAATAGCCGCAGGGCGACGAAAATGCACGTCAAAAATTCATCATCCATGTAAAAACGAAAGAAATCGAAATATTGAATATTTGTTTGTTTTCGAGTTAGGGTTTCCTCAGCATCGGCGCCAGCAATCGCAAAGCCGGCAATCACGAAGGAAGTATCGCCATGGGTCTCGGAACCAAAGTCCGCCTCGCACGCCTGTTCTCGAACCCATCGGGTCATCTTTTCGGAGGCGCCGTCGATCATTTTGTCGGTTATGGCAATGTTCGTGAGGGCGGGCTTGCCGACCTGCCGGGTGCGCTCAGACGCGTCATGGCGGGGGGACCCGACTACATCAGCATCCAGCCCGGCGCGGCGCGCCACCTCTGGTCGGAATATGCCGGGAAGGCAGCGCTCGTCATTCAGGGTGGTTGCTTCACCGCTGACGACCGCATTCGCCAGCTTATTGCGACCCCGGAAGACGCGGTGCGCTATGGTGCGGACGCTCTGGCTGTCGCCATTCCCGTGCGCGGCGCCACCGAAGGAGAGTATATCCGCTGGCTCACCGATACGGTCAACGCCGCCGCCCGCTTCGAGATGCCGGTCGTTGCTCATGTCTATCCCCGTGATTTCTCCGACGGCGGCAAGATCGTGTTCACCCCGGATGAGATTGCCTATGCCGTGCGCATCGGATTCGAGGCCGGAGTCGACGTGATCAAGGTCGGCTATACCGGCGATTTCGAATCCTTCCGCGAGACCGTTGCGACCTGCCCGATTCCGGTCGTGATCGCCGGCGGCCCCAAGACCGAAACGCTGCTCGGAGCGCTCGTCCAGACCTCGGAGGCATTGCGCGCTGGAGCCAAAGGCGCGGTCGTCGGTCGCAACCTTTGGGGCCACGGCGATACGACCATGGCCGCGCGCGCCTTCAAGTTCGTCATTCATAAAGGCATGACGCCGGAGGATGCGCTGGCGGCGGCCGGTGCTTGAGACGTGTCGCGCCCTTTCCAGGTTCTGGGCTTCGGCGCCCTGGCAATCGATGACATCATCTATGTCGATCGGGGGCTGACGGCCGGCAAGGGAAAAGTGATTAAGCGTGCCACGGACCATGGCGGCAACGTGGCGACGGCCCTGGTTGCCGCCGCCCGGCTTGGTGGGCGGGCCGGCTTCATAGGCTGGCTCGGCGATGAGCCAATGGCCGATGTGGCGGGTAGCGAACTCGAGCGTAACGGCGTCGACATATCGCTGGCTCCCCGCCACGCTGATGCTGCACCGATCCGTTCCGTGATCACGGTCGGTCCCGACGGCGACCGATTCATCGCTTATGACGACGATGTGCTGCACGGCACGTCGGATGCGCTGCCCGACGATGTTCTGATGCAGGCCCCGGTCCTGCTGATCGATGGCTATGCCACGCACGCCGAAAGTGTCGTGGCGCGCGCACGCGCCCTGGGTCTGGCCGTGATTGCCGATATCGAATGGACGGTCGGTGCCGCGACAGACCGGATCCTGGCTTTTGCCGATCACCTCGTGCTGCCGCTCGCCTTTGCGCAGGAATACACCGGCGAAGGTGATTCCACGATGATCCTGGAGAAGCTCTGGTCCGGGGATCGGTCCGCGGTTGTCCTTACTGATGGCGAACGAGGAACCTATCTCCGCCAGAAGGGCGATACCGTCAGGTGGCATGTGCCGGCCTATCAGGTTCAGGCGGTCGATACGACCGGCGCCGGTGATTGTTTTCACGGTGCCTACGCCCTTGCCCTCGCTAGGGGTAAGCGCCCGCTTGATTGCGTTGCCTATGCCACGGCGGCGGCCGCCATTTCCGTGACCGCACGGGGAGGGCGCCGAGGCCTGCCAGATCACCGGACATGTCTGGCATGGATGGCGGCGGAGAATGCACCTGCGCCGCTCCCGATGTCGAGATGCCAAAAGTGAGCGCAGGTGTGACCGGTGTCGACACTGGTCGACCGACCGAGCGGTGCGTCGCTGATCTGCAATTGAAGCGCCTTGCGAGATCTCTTGACAGTCATGGCGTTGGCCATAAAAGTTACGCGCGATAAAAAATATAATTCCGCAAATGAATATTCGTTTCATATAGAATGATAATATTTTTCAACTAGATACGATTTGTTTCCGATAGATTGTGATGAATTCACCTCGATTCTTTTGTTGACTTTGACGCTCAGGCCTGAGCTTTCTTGTCAAAAGGATCGGAGACGGCGGGGAGCGCCGTTCAAGATGTGATCCGGACTGGTACGGGAGGACGAGACGTGGCTGTGGTTGTACTCGACAAAATCTGCAAGACCTATGGAAACAGCTACCATGCGATCAAGGATCTGAGCCTGACGATCCATGATGGCGAGTTTCTGATTCTGGTCGGGCCGTCCGGATGCGGAAAATCGACCGCTCTGCGCATGATTGCCGGGCTCGAGGAAATCAGCAGCGGAACATTGAGCATCGGCGGTCAGGACGTCGTGGATCTCGCGCCCAAGGACCGGGACATTGCCATGGTCTTTCAAAGCTATGCGCTTTATCCGCACATGACAGTGTTCGACAACATCGCCTTTTCGATGAAGCTGGCCGGAAAGAACAAGGCCGAACGCACCAAACGCGTGCATGAGATCGCCAAGATCCTGCAGCTGGAATCCTTGCTGGGCAACAAGCCCGCACAGCTTTCCGGCGGCCAGCGCCAGCGTGTTGCGATGGGCCGCGCCATGGTCCGTGAGCCCGCGGCATTCCTCATGGACGAACCGCTCTCGAACCTTGATGCGAAGCTGCGTGTTCAGATGCGGGCGGAGATCGCCAGCCTGCAGAGACAGCTGGGCGTGACGACGATCTACGTGACGCACGACCAGACCGAAGCGCTGACCATGGGCGATCGGGTCGCGGTGCTGAAGGGCGGCGTGCTTCAGCAAGTGGATACGCCCAAGGCTCTGTATCACCGCCCGGTCAATGCGTTTGTCGCCGGCTTCATCGGTTCGCCGTCGATGAACCTTTTCGAAGGGCGTCTGGAGGGCGGGCGGATCCATCTGCCGGGCTTCTCCATTCCGTTGTCCGACGGCGCCTTCGAACGCGCTCCCGGTCTTTCCGCCTTCGAGGGAAAGGCCCTGATCTTTGGGGTCAGGCCCGAGGACCTCTACGACAGCCGGTTGCCGTCGGGTGCCTCCCATCCGACGATCCCGGTTGTCGTGAAGTCGATCGAGGAGCTAGGCTCCGAGTTGATCGTGCATTTGAAGATCGACGCGGTCCGGATCGACTCAGGCGACCCCGATGCTGTCGAGGACTTGAGCGGGGCCGCCAACGCCGTTGCGCGGTTCGAGGCTGTCAGTGCGGTCGAGACAGGCCAATCGATCAATGTGGCGATCGACCCGGCGAAACTGCACTTTTTCCATCCGCAAACGCATATGGCGCTCTGAATTGACGAGGGAGCAGCGGGCGGCGCTGGTGGCGGCCCGGCCAGAAGACGTCGTTGACGTTTGAAAGCATTCCATCCGACGCCGAAACCGGCGTTCACTTCAATATCCGACCCGAAGGGCTTTTCGATGCCAGCAAAACAGGAACGACGTCTCCGCATCGGCGTATTGGGAGCGGGCCAGATTGCCCAGGCCGCGCACTTCGAGAGCTGCACGAAGGCAGCCAATGCCGACCTCTATGCGATTTGCGACGTTGCCGAGGATCTCCGTGAGCGTATGGCAATCACCCACGGGGTGGAAAAAACCTATGACGATTACGATAAGATGCTGGCCGATCCCGACCTCGATGCCGTGGTGATCGCGACCGCCGATGCCTTTCACGTCCCGGCTTCCATTCGCGCCCTTCAGGCAGGCAAACATGTCCTGTGCGAGAAACCCGTCGGTGTCACCGTCGAGGAATGCCTTGAACTGAAAGCTGTAGTCGACAGGGCGGGAAAGGTGTTTCAGGTCGGGCATATGAAGCGTTTCGACGCGGGGCTCCAGGCTGCCAAGTCCTTCATCCGCGATGAAATGGGCGAAATGGTTGCTCTGAAAGCATGGTATTGCGACAGCACGCACCGCTATCCAATGACCGATGCGGTCCAACCCCTGATCGTCACCAGCGCCAATGCGCGGAAGCCCACCGCCAATCCGAAAGCCGACCTGCGGCGCTACTACATGCTTGCCCACGGTTGCCATCTGATCGACACCGCACGTTATTTCGCCGGCGACATCGTTTCCGTCAACGCTCGCCTGTCGGAGCGCGCCGGTATCTGGTGCTGGTTCGTGGACGTGGAATTTGCCTCCGGCACGCTCGGCCATCTCGATCTCACCGTCCAGGTGCGCATGGACTGGCACGAAGGCTTTCAGATCTATGGCAAGAATGGCAGCATTTTGGGCAAGACCTATAACCCGTGGTACTACAAGACCAGCGAGGTGGACATTTTCCGAGAGGCGGACGGCGCGACCCATCGAGTTCTCGGTGCCGACGGCCATTTCTATCGCCGTCAGGTCGAAGGCTTCGCCCGCACCATTCTGGATGGCGCCGTGATGGAAGGCGCCGACATCGATGATGGTCTGGCATCCGTCCGGGCCATGGTCGCCGTCGCGCGTTCGGCCGAAAGCGGCAAGGCGGTTGCGCTGTCCGACGTCACGGGTGGCGTGTGATGAAGCTCGGCATCTTCGCAAAGACCTTCGAGGGAACTGAACCCGCAACCGTTCTCAACTCGGTCGCCGCGGCCGGATTCACCTGCGCCCAATATAATATGGCCTGCTCGGGCCTTGCGCCGATGCCGGAGATCATCACGGAAGCCCAGGCCCGCTCGGTCGCCGAAGCCGCGCGCGAGAGCGGCGTCGAAATCGTTGCCGTTTCCGGCACCTTCAACATGATCCACCCGGATACTGCCGTTCGCGCGGCCGGCCTTCGTAACCTCGCGACGCTGGCCGAGCGCAGCACCGGCATGTCGACCGCCCTGATCACGCTCTGCACCGGCACACGCGATCCCATCGACCAGTGGAAGGCCCACGCCGACAACAATACGCCGGAGGCCTGGCGGGACCTCCTCGAAGCGATGGGAACGGCCATCGAGATCGCCGACCGCTACGATGTCGATCTCGGCATCGAGCCCGAGCTTGCCAATGTCGTCAACTCGGCTGAGAAATCCCATCGGCTGATCACGGCACTAAAGAGCCCCCGCATCAAGATCGTGCTCGATCCGGCCAATCTCTTCGAGCTCGCGACGTTGGATGAGCAGCGGAGCATCGTGTCTTCCGCCATCGACCTTCTGGCCGATCGGATCGTCATGGCGCATGCGAAAGACCGCAATCGCGACGGTAGTTTCGCGACCGCCGGCAAGGGCGTCCTCGATTACGCGCATTATCTCGGCCGTCTCAAGGCGATCGGCTTCGAGGGCAGTCTCGTCACGCATGGTCTTTCGGCTTCGGAGGCGGCCGGTGTGGCGGCCTTTCTGAAGAATAGCCTCGACGGTCATTCTGCGGGGGCAGGAAGATGAGACGGGCTCAACCGTTCGAAACCAGCGACGGGACCATTCTCAATGTGGATATGGCGGGCGAGGGCGCGTCCGCCATATTCCAGCATGGCTTATGCGGAGACGCGGCGCAGTCCGACGAAGTCTTTCCGCTCGAAGCGGGTTTTCGCCGGGTAACGATCGAAGCGCGTGGCCACGGCCACTCCCAAGCCGGCAATCTGGAGCGGTTGTCGATCGCGACCTTCTGCGATGATATCGCCGCCTATATCGAGAAAAACCTTACGCCGCCGATCATGATCGGCGGCATCTCGATGGGTGCTGCGATCGCCTTACGTCTCGCGGTCACGCGGCCCGATCTTGTCAAGGCTCTGATCATCGCAAGGCCGGCCTGGCTGACGGCAACCGCGCCGGAGAATATGGCGCCCAATGCCGAAGTCGGGCGGCTTTTGAAAACTCTGCCGCCGGATGAGGCAAAGACCACGTTCCTGGCAGGGCCGGTGGGCGTGCGGCTCGCCGCCGAGGCTCCGGACAATCTGGCGTCACTCGCCGGCTTTTTCTCCCGCACGCCTTTGGATGTGACCGCCGAACTGCTCACCAGGATCTCAAATGACGGTCCTGATGTGACCGACGAGGAGGTCGGCAATATCGCCGTACCGACGCTCATCATCGGCCATGATCGGGACAGCATTCATCCTCTTGGCCACGCATGTGCTCTTGCCGAGCGCATTGCCGGCGCGCGTTTCGTGCAGATCACATCGAAGACTGTGAGCCGTCCGCAATACGTCGCCGACTTCCGGCTTGCCATGGGCCATTTTCTGAAGGAGCTCTGAAACAATGACGACCCCCTCCAAGACCTGGATCGCTGATCTTCCGAAGGATCGCTTGATTGCTGAATTCTCCGTCTGGTCGGCCGATCTTGTGCGTCTCGCCGATGATCTGATGCGTGTCGATCCGCACGTCGACATCCTCCATATCGATGTCGCCGATGGTCATTTCGCGCCGGCAATGTTGTTTTTCCCCGATCTCGTCGCCGGGGTGCGCAAAATTTCCGCGCGCCCGATCCATGTTCACCTGATGGTCGCCGACAGCATCATCCTGTCGCAGATCGAGCAGTTCGCCGATGCGGGCAGCGACCTGATTAGCCTGCATGTTGAAAACGAAAGCGTCGCCGACCAGGCGCTCGATCTCCTCGATCGCCGCGGCGTCGCCGCCGGCATGGTCCTCAAAGTCGATACTCCCGTCGAGCGGGTCGAAAGATACGTTTCCCGGCTGAGTTTCGTGACGCTGCTCGGCACGGCGATCGGTGTGAAGGGCCAGGGCCTCGACGAAAAGGCCGGCGCCCGGCTTCAGCAGGCCAAGCAGATCATCGCCGGCTGCGGCGCGGCGCATCGGATCGTGCTTGCGGCCGACGGCGGTATTCGCGAGCACACCGTGCCTCACCTGCGCCAGTCGGGTGCGGAGACGGTCGTTCTCGGTTCCCTGGCTTTCAATGCGCCGTCGCTCGACGAGCGGATGGCATGGGTCCGCGCACTCTAACTGATGGTCTTCACATGCAGCAGGTTGCCATTGGAATCGACCTCGGTGGGACGCAGGTACGCGCTGCCCTCGTCGACGAGCAAGGCCGGATTCTGGCGCGCGCAGCCGAACCGACGGATGCGCTGGGGGGTCCCGACCGCGTGCTCGCCCAGATTTGCGGCCTGGCGGATGGACTGCTTGCAGCATCAAACCCTGCTTCGGTGGTGGGCGTCGGCGTATCCGCTCCGGGCCCACTCGATACGGTTGCCGGTGTCGCGACTGATATCCCGACCCTCTCCGGCTTCGTCGATTTTCCGCTGAAGGCGGAGTTGCAGAAGCGGTTTCCGTTTCCGGTCGACCTCGAGAATGATGCTATTGCCGCTGCCATCGGTGAGTGGCAATTCGGAATTGGCAAGGGGCTTGATAACCTTGTCTATGTCACGGTCAGCACCGGAATCGGCGGCGGCGTTATCTCGGATGGTCGCGTGGTGCGCGGCCGCAAGGGCATGGCGGCTCATGTCGGCCACATGTCGGTCGTGCCGAACGGCGAGCTTTGCCCTTGCGGCAACAGGGGCTGTTTCGAGGCCTATGGATCCGGGCCGGCTTTTGCGCGGCGCGCGCAAATGCGAGCGATGGAAAGCCGCGACACGACGTTAGGCAGCAATGACGGAGCCATAGACAGCCGCAGCGTTTTCGCGGCCGCCAGAAATGGAGACCGTCTCGCAAATCAACTGGTCGACGAGGAAGCGGAGATTCTCGGCCGCGGCTTCACCAGCCTGATCCATATCTTCAGTCCGGATATCATTGTGATGGGAGGCGGGCTTTCCCACGAGTTCGATCGGCTGCAACCGGGCATTCAAGCCTACATCACGCAATGGGCCATGCCGGCATTCAAGGATGTCAAGGTGATGCTGGCAGCATTGGATCAGAACTCTGGCCTCGTCGGCGCGGCGGCCCTGGCGTTTCTGACGAGAAAGGGCGCTCGGACGTGATCCAGACCGGCGAAGCGATCGGCTTCGTCAGATGTGCCGATTCAGCTCGTCTTCGCCAATCCCAAAGTGGTCGAGGATGATACCGACGTTTCGGCGATGAGACTTGAAATAGACGTCGAAGAGATCGCCGATCAAGGGAACCGTTCCGCCTGCGGCGTCGATCCCGAGATTGACGGCCATACGGGCGAGCTTATGGGTGGGAACACCGAGGCGTCTTGCCTCATCGATGATGAAAAGACCGATCAGAGATCCGGCAATGTCGCCGACGGCCGGGATAAGGCCGAGAATTGAGTCCGCGCCGATCCGCACGCCGATGACAGGCAATCTGACCGCAGTATCCATCATGCGCGCTATGCCGACAGCGCGCCGAATTCTTCCAAGCTCGATAGAGGTCAGGTGTTTCGCGCTGGCGGAAGCTGGCATCAGCAGCCTTTTGGCACGAACGATCGCTCCGCCCCCCTCGAGTATGGGCGTGGGAGCGATTTGGTCGCATTGCCGCGAAATAGTCCGACGCAACGAAAGGCCGGTGCCATCATGATTTTCCATTGCCGTGAAACGCTGCAAACCCGATAAGGTTCGCCCGCGAAAGCAAGGATCATCTCTCGTCGGGAACCACGATCAATTTCAAGGCCGGCGATTGCGTTGCCGTCGTGGCGATTGTCTTGGACTAAGGTTGCCGAAAGAGCAGGGGCTTCCGTTGCCGCTCCCGCCTCAAGCAGCTTTCTGCGGTCTGGACGTGCTGGCTCCCGCATCGACCTGAAAGCGGTTGACGACCCCCTCCAGTGTCTGCGTTTGGCTACCGAGGGCGCGGCAGGCCGAGGCAGTTTCGACGGCCATGGCAGCGTTGCGTTGGGTTACCTGATCCAGGGCGTTGACGGAGGTGTTGATCTCGCCGATCGCTACCGCCTGTTCGGAGGATACCGAAACGATGCGGGCGATCAGGCCGGCAACCTGCTCGACCTGGCCCTCGATTTCCAGGAGCGCCTTGCCGGTGCGGTTGACGAGTTCCACACCGGTGGAGACCTGGGCCGAGGAGGTGGAGATCAGAGCTCTGATCTCCTTGGCGGCGTTGGCCGAGCGCATGGCAAGTTCACGCACTTCCTGCGCCACGACGGCAAAACCCTTGCCTGCTTCGCCCGCGCGCGCTGCTTCAACCCCGGCATTGAGCGCCAGAAGATTGGTCTGGAAGGCGATTTCATCGATGACGTTGACGATGGCGCCAATCTGGGAGGACGAGCCTTCGATCCTTTCCATGGCGGCGATTGCTTCGCGAACGACGGCTGCCGAATGTTCGGCGCTGGTGCGGGTCTGCGCCATCATGCCGGTTGCCTTGCCGGCATGGTCGGAGGCGTCTTTGGCTTTGATATTCATTTCATCGAGCGCGGCTGTGGCCTCTTCGAGCATCGCGGCCTGCTGTTCCGTGCGCGACGCAAGACTGTCGGCTGCATCGGTGATGCCGGCCGAGGAGCTGCCCACTTGCTTGGAGGTCTGGGCGATCTCCGCCATCGAAGCGCAAAGCGCGTCCATACTATCGTTGAACTTCGCGCGCAAAGTCTCGTAGGCAGCGGCAAAGGGTGTCTTGATCCGGCAATCGAGGTTGCCGGTCGATAGCTGTTCCAGTCCGTATGTCAGCTGATCGATCACCGTTTCGCGGATCTGCTCCTCTGCGGCCCTTTCGGCCAGCTGACTGCGTTCACGCTCGAATTCCGCATCGCGAAGTGCGGTCTCGCGCTTCTGTGCGTCCTGCCGCTCGAGTGCGTTGCGGCGGAATACCGCGACGGCCTTGGACATGGCGCCGATCTCGTCGGAACGGTTGGCGTAGGGAACGTCGGTCGAAAAATCGCCTTCGGCAAGATTGCCCATATAGGCTTTCATGCCATCCAGGGGCACGATCGCCCGGCGACGCAAGAGATACAGTCCCACCAGCAATAGGCCGAACGATCCGAAGCCCGCAGCACCCGCATAGATCGTCCAGGTCACGATCTCCGAGGCTGCATTGCGTTCCTCACCCTTCAGGAAGGCGTCGGAATTGGCAACGAGTTTCTCGACCGCGTCCTGGTGCGAATGAAAGGCGACGCGCAACTGCTCGATTGCACCGTGCGCCTTGTCTTCATCCCTGGCATTCAAGGCCGGGATGATCTCATGGTTCATCACTTCCCAGAATTCATCGCCCTTGGCGATGACATCGTTTTCAAGCTCGTCCTTCAAGGCTTGCGGCAGCCGGGTGGTTTTCCAATAGGCGCGGCGGTCGTCGTAAGCGGCCTTGAGATTTGCGATCTTGGCAAGATTGGTGTCGGTGAGTTCGGGAAATTTGCTCGCCTCGAAGGAGAGCATGTAGGATTCGACCACAAACAGCGGCGGCGGCAGAATATCGGCAATCAAATCCTTGCCGTAGACGACCTGCTCGTAAACCGGCCCGTTGACCTTGAGCCGTTCGAGCGCCGATTGCTGCAATCCGATCGACATGAAAAGACCGACTGAAACGGCGACGCCGAACGCCACCAAACTGCGAGCAATGGTGAATGCCAAGACTGTCTCCAAATAACTTTGGCTTCTCTACTTCGAGAGACCTGATCTACGTATGGCATTATTTCGCAAGAACACTGAAATGTGGTTAATTATTCTGACATTGGAGCTTAGCGGCAGCCGTCCATTATTGGGTTGATGATTTACGAAAAGCAATGGTATCAAGCCATCACTTGCCATCTTGATGGCTAACGCTGCCTTTATATCCTATCGCAAAGGAGATCGGCATGGCCGAACCTCAGCTTTCTGTACGGAGCGCAAAAGCGCGTGATCTTGCTCACCGGCTTTCCCGCCGTGAAAACCGCTCGATAGCCGACATTGTCGAAAGGGCCCTCGAATCGTATGAAATACGCGAAGCCGGAAGAGAGCCGGCTGTGTCCTTCTATGCCAGGGCTTTCGCAGCAAAGCGGGACGGATATCGACCTCGAAGCCGTTATCAACGAAGGCAGGCAGGTTCATAAGGGCATCGAGCTTTGATTTTTCTCGATACCAACATTGTTTCGGAAACTTTGATAAAATCACCCAATGAAGCTGTGATCTCATGGCTCGTCCGCCATGATGCTGAATTGGCGCTGCCGACAGTAACGATTGCCGAGATCGCTTTCGGTATCCAGAAGATCCGGCCTGATCAGCGAGCCGAACGCCTCGAGCAGGGACTGTCCGACTGGCGTCGTCGCTTTGCAGCCCGGATTTTTGGCCTGACCGAAGAGGCCGCTCTTGCTTATGGTGACATTATGGGTTTGGCCGCTCGTCAGGGGCGCGGGATGTCAGTGCCGGATGGCATGATCGCCGCTATCGCGCGGGTCAATGGTGGGCGACTTGCGACGCGAAATCTGGGCAATTTTGCGACCTCAGGTCTTCAATTGATCTCGCCATGGGAGTTTTGACGTCTCGGAAATGCGTGGGCGCTGGTACTTGGGTATCGACACCTTTCAGGCCAATCGCATGAGCATTTCATTCAGGTTGCCGATCTGGCGGAGCAGTTCGACCAACTTATCCGTGTCGTCTTGACTGAGCCGGCCCGTTCCGCCGCTGCTTTTCCAAAGATGTTGAAATTCTTGGCTCGTCTGTAGCGCGATGCCCATGATTTCGATGATTTGCGTACGGTTTTCCCAGGTTGCAACGACCGTCGGTTGGTCCATTCCCATCGACATATCCGGTTCGCGTTCCAGCAAAAGCAATTCCTGATTCCTCTTGGCGATGGTGGGTTGGTTCGGCAGTCAGCAGCGATTGAAAATCAAACGATTGTCTGTCGGGTGTGGGGCGGACCCGATAGACAATCGGCAAGTCCTTCTTGGGAATCCAAATCAGGAATCGCAGGAACAATAAATGGGAAATTTTCCCATATGTCAATGTGCTCGACTGAGCCTTTCAGCGGGGACCTGGAAAATCTGGAGGCGGCGGGCCGCGAGGCGCGGTATCCCCCGGTGGCGGACCTCGCCTGTTCGGGTCGGGATAATCTCCACCAGGCCCGCCTCTGCCGAAGGAGGGGCGATCATGCGGCGGCCCGTCCGGAGGGCCATCCGGCGGGCGAGGACCAAAGCCGTCTGGGCCCTGCCTGTCCGCAAAGCCCGTCATTCTGCTTGAATCGCGTACGGTGACGTCGACAAACCCATGGCCGTCAGGGGACATTCGCATCGAGCCGTAAGGCGTTGAGCCCCCGGGTCCCGAGCCAGCCCCGCCTTTGTCCGCGGACCTGAAGGTCTCGACGTTGACGATGCCGCGTTTCAGACCCGGCACCACAGGCTCGGCCTGAATGCGTATAATCATCAATCGGTCGGCGACTGTCTTAAGACGTACGAGCGTTTGCTTGCCGACCAGATATCCATGCGTGTTGCCAAGCGAAAGGCCGCCGATCCGGACGCGATGACCGCTCTTCGATGGCACGCCTCGGACATGGGCGCCATCGGAAACGGAACGAGGCTCGATACGCCGAGCAATGATGGTGCCATCCGGTTTACGGATGCCGAACACGGCAACGCGATTGCCTTTTCGCAAGCCCTTCGTCACCAAACCTGTCGTGTCGACGGTTTGCGACAATATGGTGATACCGGTCTTGTCAATCCGGTCGATGCGGCCCTGAACCTCGCTGACGATCGCGATGCGGGCAGCACGCTTTCCCGTCAGCAGCACCCGGGCCACATGACCGACCTTCATCGCGCTTGCAGGAGCGCGCCGTCCATCGATCTCGATCGGGGTCGTCGCGCTGAAAGGTATGTGGACGTTGTTGACGATGATGCTTCCAAAGCCCTGGATGGTCCCGACGATGCCGGTTCCGCCGATCCCGTGATCTTCGTTCTCCCCACCTCCCTGAATGGAAAGACCGGACCCGCCGATTCCATGATCGCTGGTCCCCGTCGGTTGCGCGGCTACGGTCTCCGGTCGCACGATCTGAAGTGCGATGCCGCCCAGCAGAAATTGCCTCCTGGAGATCATTGACGGGCTCATTCGTCTGTCTCCGTCCTGGAAGCGGCGTCCGGCTGAAGATCGGCCTCAGCCGCCTCGGGCATGACATAGACCCCCGCAATCCAGCGGCTATTGCCGCCGGGATCATCCGTGATGGCCCGATGGGCGATCTTGTTGAGCTTCAGGAGCAGCGCCATCCCTTCCTCACGCGCAATCTCGTCGAGTTGGGCCGCCAGCTCAGGGGATATCCCGTCGTAGTGAACCGCGCGTTCGAAGAAGGGGGGAGGGTCGTTCATCAGATTCATGACCGCTGCCTGCACATGGTCACGAAGATTGCGTGTAAAATAGTGCCGGCGGGCTTCGTCACCGGCATTCGGAACAATTGATGAGAGGTTGAGCTGGACCTGGCCGTCCTGATCGAGAACGACAATGCCTTTATCCAGCCAGTCGTCCAGGATGGAGCGGGGATGAACGTCCTTGGTGATGTCGCTCACCAGGCTCTCGAATGACGGACCGCCGTCGCTGGAGGTCCGGGGCAGGGCGCTTGGCCTATCCTCCGCATCGCAATAAAGCGGATCGGCAAGCCATCTTGCAAGGATGCGGCTTGTCTGTGAAACGCCGACGGTCAGAAACGATGCCGTGAGTGCCTGTCCACGCAACCGGTTGACGTCCTTGCGGTGGATGCCGGTCAGAAGCGAGATGCGGCTATCCGTCTGCTGCTTGTTCGGCAGCGCGAACTCCTTCTCCGCAACCTCGATATAGAGGCGACGAAGAACGGTCGAAAAGGAGATGAAGTTGAAGCCGGAGGCGAGTGCAAGCTTGACCAGCGGGCGAAGCACGCGGATCAGCATGGCCTGCAAAGTCTCTTCGGAGAATGGAAGCTTCGCGCGCGGCTTTGACATTAACAACACACTCGGTCTCTGAAAGACCATTGCCGGCAGACTTCGGCAGTCGCCCTCAGCCTCCCTATGGTAAAGTCCAGACTGCCGCAACGGACAAGCCACATGCAAGCCCAGCCTATGCCATGCTCCCGAGCGGCGCGGCCGTACAGCGCCGCCTTCGAGAAGAGAATTTAGCGTGTTCCGTTAATGAGTTACCGGATGCGGCTCGGGTGACAGCACTGCGCCATGGCGCCAGTCGATCAGCCGGTCGATGCGCGCAATCTTGTGGAAAACCTCGAAAACGTCGAATGACGTGCCCTTCTCGATATGGGCTGCCAGCAACTCGCAAAGCTCGAATATTTCAGGGGGCGTACCCGTCATCTCGACGCCGTCATCCGTGAAGACACCCGATCGCGGCCATGCCCGCGTCTGTTGTTCGTCGAGTTTGCTGCCGACGAAAGGGATCGTATCGATGATGCCAGAGGCGAGCGCGAAGGCCGCCTCCGCCACGATTTCGGAACACGTCGTGTTGGGTTCCCTCGTTAGGGCCGGTATTTGCATCCGCTTGAATTCCCGCATGTTCAACCCGTCAGAGATAGTTGACCAGACTCAGACCCTGGAGTTTCGAGACGAGCGTGTAAGCTGTCTCCAGTTGCGTCTGCAGCTGGTTGACGAGCGTCGAAGCCTCGTAGGCATCCACGCCCTGGAGATCGACAAGGTTTCCCTGAAGCAGAGTGGATTGAGCGTCGAGGGCGTCATTTGCCTTTTCGAGCCGCTCCTGTGAAAGACCGAGCTCACTTTGCTGCGTCACGATGCCGGCGGTCGCCTGCGCCGCATAGGCGATCGCTTTGGATGCGACGGTGCTCTGCGCGTCGGAGCTGAGATCCTGGCCGAAGAGGGCGGAGACGACGACGGAGGCCAGTGCGAGATAGCGCATACCTTCGGAATTGGCGTTGGTCGACGAGGTGATGGTTTCCGATCCGCTGATCCGGCTCGTCATGTCGGTGCTGGAAGCGGTGGACCAGCCTTCGGAAGCGTCCGTCCACGCGCTCTCGGAGAACATCGGCTCGACCGTGTCGGTGATGAAGCTGCCGATTTCCTCGCCTGTCAACTCGTTGACGTCTTTTCCGAGACCGGTTGCATAATCGTTCAGAGCCGAAACGATCGTATCCGAGATCGCCGAGGATTGGTCGGTCAGAGGCTGGCTGTCGAGGTTCGTTCCGCCGAACAGGAACTCGCCATTGACCGACGTGTTTGCCGTCGAGACCAGCTGCGAAATCGTGGCGCTCGCCGTCTGCAGGGCAACGGCGATGCTCGTCGTATCCTGGCTCGCCTGGAGCGCGGTCAGGTTCGAGACCAGGCTGTCGCCGGCATCCTTGAGGCTCGAAAGGGCGGTTTGCGATGCGTTCATGCGCAATTCGACGACGGCATTGCTCGTCTTGAACGAGGCGGCCTGCGCGATGGCGCTGGTGAGATTGATCGACTTTGCAGCGCCGGCGCCGAGGGATACGCCGATATCGGCGTAGGTTCCTGTGGTCGCTTCCGTCGAGGCCTGCTGCAGCTTGTTTTGGGACTGGCTGATGGTGAGCCGCAAAACATTCTGCATCGCCGATGATGAGACAAAAGATGCTTTCATGACTAGCTCGCTATGTCGAGGAGCGACTGGAACATCTCGTCGATGACGTTCAGGATCTTCGTCGCTGCTTTGTAGGATTGTTCGATGTCGAGAAGTAGCGTCAGTTCCTCGTCGAGGTTGACGCCCGTTTCGTTGGAATAGGCCTCGTCGGAGCGTGACAAGGCCGCAGCCGTGGTTTCGGAAGCCGCCGTTGCATCGCTTCGATATTGTTCGAGCCAGCCGATGGAGGCGCTGGCGTAGTCCGTCAGGCTTTGCGACGTCGAGAGACCTGCGTCGGAAGAGAACGAACGCTGTTCCGTCAGCGCCTGATACAGGGCGTCGAGATTGTCCGAGAAGCCGCTGTCTCCCGAGGTGTTGAGATCGGTGATGCCGCTGATCGTTCCGTCGCGCAGCTTCGTCGCATCGCCGCCCTCGCTTGTGACGACGGCTGAATTGACCGAGATAGTGGAGGCGATCCCTGTGGTATCGTCGGAAGCAGCAGGTGTTGCCCCGGTTGTGCCCGACGCCGTCGTCCACACGAAAAGTCCCGGTGCGCTCGTGCTGCCGTCGGTTTCCGAGAAGATCTGGACGAGCGATTTGGCGATCTCGTCGAGCTGGTCCTGGAATGTCGGGGCGATTTCGTCGCGAAGCTGCAGCAGCGCCTGCAGGCTGCCCGAGGCACTCGTCGTCGATCCTTCGCCGGCGTCGAGTGCAACGCCGTCGATATAGATGGAATTGCCTTCCGTTCCGGCAACGTAGGTTGCCGTCGACGCGAACGTGACGGTGCGGGGAATGGTCTCGAACAGCGCGGTGCCATCAGAGGTATAGAGCGCCATGTCGTTATTGTCGCGCACGGTGGAGGTGACGCCGACGATCGAGGAGATCTGCTTCAGGAGCTTTTCACGCTCGTCGAGCGCCGAGGATGTATCGGTGCCGGTCGATGTCGCCAGCTTGACCGCATTGTTGGCCGCCTCGAACTGCGACAGCAGCGTGTTCAGGGTGGAGACCTGTGTGGCGATCTCCGCATCCGCCTCGGCTCTGATCGACTGGACGCCGTCGCTTGCGGTATTCAACGAATTGGCAAGATCCTGCGCGGCGGTCACGGCCGATTGCGCTGATGTCGTGCTGCTCGGGGATGTGGCGAATGTCTGGAGCGCCTGCTGGAATGCTGTGAGATAGGTACTCGGCGAGGTCTCGTAGTCATTGCCGCCCACCAGCGACTTCAGGCTTTCGAGGCCGGTCACCAGCGTCTGCTGGGCGCTGTCCTTGGCATTCGTTTGCAGATACTGGGCAAGCAGCGCCGTTTCCTGCGCCCGGCTGATGCTGACAACTTGGGCGCCGGAAAGAGACGTCGTAACCGACGCCTCCCGTCTCACATAGTCGGAATTTCCGACATTGGCGATATTCGTCGAGATGACGCTGCTTTGTTGGCCGGTCGTGTTGAAAATACTTTGCACGCTGTTCAAGGCGGAGGTGAGCGACATGCCGGCGTCCTCCCTATCGTTTCAGATTGACGAGGACATCCATGATATCGGAGCCGGTCTGGAACACCTTCGAATTGGCGGTATAGCTGCGCTGCGCCTCGATCATCTCCGTCAGTTCACCGGCGAGATCGACATTCGAGCTTTCGAGAGCACCGGACTGGATGGAACCAAGCCCGTTCGTCTGCGGGAAGCCGGTGACCGTTACCCCGGACAATCCGTTGGCACTGTAGACGTTGCCGCTGAGCAGCGTCAGATTGTCGGGGCTGGCGACCGTCGCCAGAGGGATCTGATAGAGAGCCTTCGTCGCGCCGTTTGCATAGGAGACCGACACCACGCCGTCCGCACCGATAGACACCGAGCTCACGGCACTTGCGGCCTGGCCGTCTGCGGAGCCCGTCGCCGAGAAGTCGGAGGCGAGCTGGGTGAAATCGGAATAGTCCATGGTGATCGTCTTTGCCGTCACCGGATCGACGATATCAGTGTCGGTCGCGGAGGTGAGCTGCCCGTCGGCGTCGAAGGAGAGCGTCGCGACGCTGACGGCATCGGAAGAGTAGGGAAAGGACGTCGTGCTGCCGGTGGATGCATCGGCATTGCGGTAAACCGCGACCTCCCAGGTGCTGCCGGTGACTGCGCCGCCCGCGTCCGTCGTGACGCCGGTCTTGGTGAAGTAATAGTCGTACTGGACGGTGCCGCCGAGGCTGTCATAGGCAACCAGCGACATCTTCTGCGTGTCGTCGGTGACGCTCGCCGTGTTGGCGCTCGGCAGCGTCGTGGTATCGGTGACGACGGTTGCCTCGGAATTCAGGTTGCCGCTGAAATAGGCGCTGCTCGAAGCGACAGCGCTCAAGCCCGATTGGGATACGTTGACCGGCACCAGGCCGTCGAAGCCATTGACCACCACCGCCGGTACGCCGGAATCATAGGAGTATCCCATGAGCGTGAAACCGGCGCCGTTGACGAGATTGCCGTCGCTGTCGACCGAGAAGTCGCCGGCCCGGGTCAGCACCGGCGTGCCGTCGGCGCTTTCCACGATGAAGAAGCCGTCTCCTGATATCGCCAGGTCGTAATCGGAGGTCGTATAGGAGATGTCGCCCTGTTGAGAAATCGCCTGGCGCACGGATGTCTGGACGCCGCCGGAATTATAATTGCCCGAGGAAGAGGGCAAAACCAGCGACGAGAAGGACGTGGAAACGGCTTTGTAGCCGGTGGTGTTCGCATTGGCGATATTGTCGGAAACCGTGCTCAGCCGGTTTGCCTGGGCGCTCATGCCGGAGACGGCGGTTTTCATGCTTCCAAAAATGCTCATGGCTCGATCCTTTAAGGTTTGGGAACATGCCATGTGACGAGGGGCTTCCAGAGCCCGGATGGCGGGCGCACGACATCGCGGGCGCCGGGCAAAGGCCGACACCGGTCGATGATCTGATTGTCTGGACTAACCCCGTGATGGCGATAGGCGCTTCGGCTCATCCGCGCGCTAGTTATCCGTGCGCCTGTGACGGCGCACCATTCGAGTGGTTCCACATGTCAGTAGCGACCCGACTGAAGGCTCTGCCGGCTCGACTGCCGGGTCGCTTTCAAACCGTCTCAGTGCAGATCCTCCAGCGACCGCAATGGCGACGGCTTAACGACCGTCAGCTCGCGGACTGTGCAGACAATGAACCGGTGCGTGACGTGTCGAGCAGACTAAAGAGCTGGCTTGCCTGACTTTCGGTGACGTCGTCCGGCTTACCCGCCATGAATTCATCCAATGTCACGAGCCCGTCTCCGTCCGTATCGAGATCGGAGAGCAGAGATGCAAACTGGTCGTCGTCAGCGGACGGCGGCGGTCCTTCGGGACGTTCCGACTGCTGAGCTGACATGGCCTCGGTCAGCGCATCGACCGATAGCGAACCGGAACCTTCGCTGTCGAAGCTGTCGAACAGCGTGCCGGCCTGCTCCTCGCTCACATCGGACGGCCGACTTGCAACGAACTCGGCTTTGCTCACAAGCCCGTCGCCGTCGGTATCGAGATCGGAGAGCAGGGATGCAAGGTCGTCATCGTCGGAGGGTGGCGGCGGCGGCGGCCCCTCGGCACGTTCCGACTGCTGGGCGGACGTGGCCTCGGTCAGCGCATCGACCGATAGCGAGCCGGAACCTTCGCTATCGAAGCTGTCGAACAGCGTGCCGGCTTGATCCTCCGACACATCGGACGGCCGGGCTGCGACGAACTCGGCCTTGCTCACGTAGCCGTCGCCATCGCTGTCCAGCTGCGCAACGTCCATGTCTGCGCCGCCGTCCTGCTGCTCGCCGGAGCCGGACTGACCGGCGAGGCCGTTCATCGTCAGCGACATCAACTGCGACATGAGTTTCTCGGCGCTGTTGGTCGCGTCTTCGTCGAGCTGCTGGGTTGTGGTTGATTTTTTTGCCGAAATCGTATTACAGGATAGGGCGTCCTGGGATGCTGACGTCGAATTCTTGCTATAGGAATAGGAAGAAATTGATGTTGCGGCGGAAATGGTCGTCATAAGCGCTCCATCGCTAGAGGGTGGGGATGCAACGCATTACAGAACTGATGAGTTCTCTAAATCGAAATTGCTAATGCCACAACCGAAAAAATCGTCCCTCAGAAATCGTAGTTTCCTTTCTGCGGCCGTCGGCTTGTGCTTTAACGGGGCGGTCTAGACCATCATGGATGTTGCCGACGAGCCTGTAGATGAGCCGCGCAGACGGGGCCGGCCGAAAGTCTCGAGCGACGATGACAAGCGAGTGCATATCGTCGAGATTGCCCGCCGCGTTTTTGTAAAATACGGGTATGCCGGAAGCACGACCGCGGTCGTCGCCACCGAGGCGGGAGTTTCAAAACAGACGCTTTACAAGCTCTTTCAGAGCAAGGAAGAGCTGTTTGCCGCTGTGGTCGGTGCTCATCGACGCATGATGCTCGATCTGCCTCGGCCTCCGGAAGATCTCTCGATCGCCGAGAGCCTCGAACGCATCTTCATGATCGATATGGATGAGGACAAGGATGCGGATCGTGCCGGTTTCCTGCAGCTCGTCTTTCGCGAAGCCGGGCAGTTTCCCGAACTCGTGGACATTCTGCAGCGCGAAGGCATGCTTGCCAGCCGGCAGCAACTTGCCAACTGGCTGAGCGACCGTAGGGCGGAAGGCCGTTTGTCGCTCGACGATCCGGCCAGCGGAGCCCGCATGCTGATGGATATGATCTTTGGTGGCATGGGACCGCCGGAAGGACGCGCTCAGGCCTGGCCCGACCGGGCGGCGCTGCTTGCCCATCTCCGGCGCTGCATTGCCATCTTTGCCGCGGGCGTCGGCGCCGCCTGACCCGATAAAGCCGCGATCCCTCGACTTTTGACGTCCTGTTGCATTTTGGACGAATTATAGTACCATATAGTTCTATTAAATTGATTCGGCCGCATGAGTGCGGTCCGTATGCGCCATGAGCGGCGGCAAGATCTCAGCAAATATGAAAAGTTTCAACCGTGGCTGCCGGCAGGCTTTCGCGCGCGCGTGCTTATGAAAGGGACAGAAGTTGGTTTCCACCTATGTGAGCTATCTCTCGGTCGCGCGAAATCTGGGCGCCAGTCTCTCGAGTGTAGCTTCTCAGGCAACGGTTGCCCGCGACAGCAGCTATTACAAGGAAAACATTGGCAAGGTCACGACAGTCGATGAATTCATGGGCGATTATAAGCTCTACTCCTATGCCATGAAGGCCTACGGCCTTGAAGACATGACATATGCCAAGGCGTTCATGAAGAAGGTGCTGGAAAGCGATCTCAGCGATTCATCCAGCTTTGCCAACAGTCTGAGTGATGGCCGCTATGCCGAGTTTGCGGCCGCTTTTAAATTTTCCGGCGAGACGGAGACAGCCCAGTCGGATGCGCAGCGGGACAGCCTGCTCGACGCCTATGAGGAATCTTTCGACACCGAGGCTGACGATATCGCAGACCAGACGGATTATTTCGAAGAGAATATCTCGTCGATCACCTCGGTCGACGATCTCCTGTCGAGCTCGAAGCTGAAGAACTATGTGCTGACGGCTTTCGGCCTCAACACCGAATACACCTCAACCAGCTTCCTGAAGAGTGTTCTGACGAGCGATCTCGACGATGCCGATAGTTTCGTCAACCAGCTCGACGACGATGTCTATGTCAACCTGGCGAAGGCCTTCAACTTCAACGAGGATGGCTCGACCGACGGCGACGTGATGTCGGAAGATCAGCTCTCGTTGGTCACAAGCGCTTATGCGGTGGCCTCGGCGACGATCGCTTCCTCGGAAACCGGGGAGGCCTATGACACCTATTTCGCTGCACAACTTGGAAACATCACCTCCGTCGATGAGTTGATGAGCGACGACAAGCTGGTTTCCTATCTGAGAACTGCCTACGGGCTTACCGATAGCGAGACCGATAACTTCATTTCCGCGGCGCTGAAAAGCGCCGACGTCGCCGACGCGATCGGCTTATCCGAACTGCACGATGCCTTTAATTTCGATGAGGACGGCGCGCTTGCCGATGGCGACACGGCCCAGACATCGGAACAGACGGCCGCGACCACGGCGGCCTTCGATGAAAATTATCAGCTGCTGATCGCCAATACCGACACCGAAGACGCCGTCGACAACTATACGACGCGCATCGCCAGCGTCACTTCGATCGATGATTTCCTGGTCTCGAACGATGACGACGACGATGACGACAACGACGATCTCCCGGAACTGTGGGAAATGGCGTTGCGAGCCTATGACATAGACCCGGACAGCGTTTCGAGAAGCGAGGTCCGGAAAATTCTCGAAAGCGATCCCTCGGACTCGAAAAGCTATGTCAACAGCCTCGACGACGATCGGTTCGTAGCCTTTCGCAAGGCCTTCAACTTCGACAGCAATGGCGACGTTACCGTTCCGCTGCAGGCCATGTCGGAATCCGTCGTCGACGACTATGCTGCCTATTACAAGCAGAACAAGATCCGATACCTCGAAGGCGACGAGCTGACGGAAGCAACCGACGCGGCGGACGAGGAGATTACCTATTTTCGCGAGCAGATGGCGACGATCACCACGGCCAGCGAATTTCTGGCCGACGATCGCCTGGTTTCCTTCGCGCTCGAGGCGAAGGGGCTCGATCCCGATGATGTCACGTCGGACGAGTTGGAGAAGATGTTTTCTTCAGACCTCGACGACGAAGATAGCTATGTCAACAAGCTGGACGACAATCGTTTCGCCGAACTCGTCGGTGCGTTCAATTTCGATCAGGACGGCAATATTTCCGCCGAGCCCACCGGCACGGTGCAGCAGCGCGGCGATGTGCTGGAGACGATCGACGCCTATGTCAGGCTGACGCTCGAGGATGATCAGGGCGACAGCAACACCGGCGTGCGCCTCGCCCTCTACTTCGAGCACAAGGCGCCCGAGATCTCGAACGCCTATGACATTCTGGGCGATAGCGCGCTCTTCGAATTTTTTACGACGACATTCAACCTGTCCAGTTATGTCTCGAACATGGACGTCGACAAGCAAGCCGAGATGATCAGCAATTTTATCGACATCAAGGATCTGTCGGATCCGGAAAAAGTCGACGATCTGATCAAACGCTTCACTGCCATGTATGACATGGCCAATGGCACGGGCACCACGTCGACAGCCCTTTCGATCCTGACCGGATCATCGACGATAAGCGCTGACACGCTACTTGCGATGGCGCAGTTGAAAAGCGGGTGAGTGGCCGGCAGGCCGCTGGTCCCGGAGAACCTGACGGAAATTCTATATCGCCCAACGCAGGATAGGGATTGGCCCTTGGCGCCGACGCGCGTCGTCACGACGCACCTTACTGATGCAGCGCTCATTCAAAACGAAACATACCTGCAACGTTTATTCATAATTAAATATCCATTAATGATCATAAGCGAATATTCGGGGCATGGCTGGATACACAGCAGTGAAATCTAGGGGGATTGCGTGTGAATATTCTTGATCGTGGTGCAAATGCTGTCGCGGTTCTTGCCGCTTTGTCGAATTCGCAAGCCATGATTGAGTTTGACTTGTCTGGCAAGATCCTCACTGCGAACGAAAACTTCTGCAGGGCGCTTGGCTACGAGTTGAGGGAGATCGTCGGAAAGCATCACAGCATGTTTGTCGAACCTGCCTATGCATCCTCGGCAGAATACAAGGCTTTCTGGACGAAGCTGTCAGCCGGGAAATTCGATCAACAACAATACAAACGCGTCGGAAAAGGCGGGCGCGAGGTCTGGATCGAGGCATCCTACAATCCCGTATTCCGACGTGGGAAGCCGGTGAAGGTCATCAAGATTGCAACCGATATCACCGCGCAGAAGCTGAAATCTGCCGAGGATGCGGGCAAGATCGACGCGTTGTCCCGGGCTCAGGCGATCATCGAATTCACGCCGACCGGCGAAATCCTGACCGCGAACGACAATTTCCTGACCGCCCTCGGTTATTCGCCTGCCGAAATCCAGGGCAAACATCATTCGATGTTCTGTGAAGCCGATTACTCGAGGTCGGAGGCTTACAAGGAGTTCTGGCGGAAACTTGCGAGCGGCCAGCTGGTTGCCGACGAATTCATGCGTGTGGGCAAGGGCGGACGGAAGGTTTACATCCAGGCTTCCTACAATCCGATCTTTGACCTGAACGGCAAAGTGTTCAAAGTCGTGAAGTTCGCAACCGATGTCACGGCGCGCGTCGAGAATGTCGAACAACTTGCCCGTTGCCTGACGAACCTTGCGGATGGCGACCTGGCGCAGACGATCCAGAAGCCTTTTATTCCTTCACTGGAAAGGCTGCGTGCCGACTTCAACAGCGCCTCGGAGAAGTTGAAGGGCGCAATGGCAACGGTTGCCGAAAATGCCAAGGCGATATCAGCCGGTTCCAACGAAATCCGCACGGCGGCCGACGACCTGGCAAAGCGTACCGAGCAGCAGGCGGCATCCGTCGAAGAGACGGCGGCTGCCCTTGAGGAAATCACGACGACGGTCAAGGATTCGAGCCGCCGCGCCGAGGAGGCCGGTCAACTCGTGGCGCGCACCAAAGATCATGCGGAGCATTCCGGTGAGGTGGTTCGTGACGCGATCGGTGCGATGGACCAGATCGAAACCTCGTCGCGCGAAATTTCCAATATCATCGGTGTCATTGATGAGATTGCTTTCCAGACCAACCTTTTGGCGCTCAATGCCGGCGTAGAGGCGGCACGAGCAGGGGAGGCCGGTAAGGGTTTTGCGGTCGTTGCCCAGGAGGTTCGCGAACTGGCTCAGCGGTCGGCGAAAGCTGCGAAGGAGATAAAGAGCCTGATTACCGCGTCCGGCTCTCATGTCGCAAACGGCGTCGCCCTCGTGACGAATGCCGGATCCGCACTTCAGGAAATCGCCAGTCAGGTTCACGAAATCAATACCAACGTCACAGCGATCGTGGAGGCGGCGCGCGAACAATCGACTGCACTCGGCGAGATCAACCAGGCCATCAACACCGTCGATCAGGGTACGCAGCAGAATGCCGCGATGGTCGAGGAGCAGACCGCGGCAAGCCACGGGCTCGCGCGAGAGGCCGCCGCGCTTTTCAAGCTTCTTGAACAGTTCCGTTTCGACGATGCACCGAGATCGAGGTCGTCGTTCGCGCAGGCCGATCGTCACCCCGTCGCACCGACGGCTTTGAAAGTCGTTCGTACTTCGCCCCTCGCATCCATCCAGCGCGGGTCAGCCTCCGCCGCGCTGAAGTCTGATTGGGAAGAGTTCTGATTACTCTGACTGAGCCATTCTCAGCAGTATTGGCGACAATCAATCGAGCGACCACGAGCCGGGATAGTTCGGCTTGCGACGCTCGATCCACGCGTCGAGCCCTTCGCGCAAATCGTCGGTTGGCGCCATGCGGGCGAATTGTTCGCCTTCGATCAGCAGCCCCTCCGCAATGCTCTGGTTGATGCCGCGCGTCACCGCCGTCAGAATGCTCGCCGCCGCCAGCGCTGAATGACGCAGAATGCGCCGCGCGAGGTCGTGGGCGGCCGGCATGAGAGCGTCATGCGGGACAAGCTGGTTGACAAGGCCGAGTTCGAGGGCGCGCTGCGGGGAGAATGCGTCGCCCGTCAATAGCAATTCGAGGGCGCGCTTGCGCCCGGCCAGCCTTGGCAAACGCTGCGTTCCGCCAAAGGTCGGCGGCATTGCGAGATTGATCTCGGGCTTGGCGAACAGGGCGCGTTCGCTGGCGATGGCGAGGGGCACAGCCTCGGTGATTTCGCAGCCTCCGCCAAAGGCAAGGCCGTTGACGGCGGCGATGACGGGTTTGCGGAAGGCTTCCAGCCGCGCAGTTAATCGCTGTCCGCGCGCGACGAAATCGCGCATGGCGACATCGGCGCCCTGCGCCACGCTTTCCGAGAATTCGTAGATATCGCCACCCGCCGAGAATGCCCGCTCGCCTGCGCCGGTGAGGATGATCACCCGAATTGAACTGTCGGTTTCGATGGCGTCGAGGATCGCGAGCAAGCGGTCTATCAAGGCATAATTCAGCGCATTGAGCTTTTCCGGGCGATTGAGAGTGAGCGTGGCGATTCCGTCGTGGCTGTCGATCAAAACAGTGTCGGCCATTCGGTTTTCCTTTCCGCTATGCTGCGTCAGGAGAAGTATGCCGCCGGTCGATGCTTGTGTATATTCACTAGTCGGTATACATAGCGACATGATCTCACAGCCAATCCCGACGCGCGAACGCATCATCTCGGCGGCCGCCAAGCTGTTTTACAACGAGGGCATCAGGAGCGTCAGCGTCGATGCGGTGGCTGAAGAGGCCGGTGTCACGAAACGCACCCTTTACTACCATTTCGCCAGCAAGGACGATCTCATCGGGGCCTATCTGGAGGCGCGCGACCAGCCTAACCTCTCTCTGTTCAAGCGCTGGTACGCGGAAACGACGGGCGAACCGGCGGATAGGGTGCAAGGCATCTTTCGCAATCTCGCCCGCGCGGCCCGCCATCCGAAATGGAAGGGCTGCGGCTTCCTGCGCACCTCTGCGGAACTCGCCAATATGCCTGGCCATCCAGCCATGAAAGTCGGGATTGAACACAAGAAGAGGGTCGAGGCCTGGTTGCAGGTTACGTTCGAGGCGGCCGGAATCAAGACGGAAGCGCCGCAGCTCGCTCGGCAGATCGTCCTGCTGCTCGATGGCTCGTTCGCCGTCGTTCTGTTGCATCGCGACCCGACCTATATGGAAGCCGCAGGCGAGGCGGCTGGTTCGCTGATCCGCGCTGCGACCGCAAACGCCTAAGGCGGGCGGTTCCTGAGGCGCTCGCTCTGAAGGCCACATCTTCCGCCCTCGGCTTGGCTGTCAGGTCGCCGAACGAGAAGGCATGATGTTGAGCCTCTGAAACAAGAGAACAATGCTGCACTGCCGAAAAAATCACCACGCGCACCACTGCGCGTTTTTTCGGCATGACCCATTGACAATTCATCCTTGATGGCACTTCATAACATTGTTCCAGTAAAACAGACATGCGTCCATTATACTGGAACAATAGGAACCATCCATAAGGGGAACGCCATGACCATTTCCTTTCGCACCGGCGTGATGTCGCTGGCCGTCGCCGCTCTGTTGTCCACGCCTGCGCTGGCCGACGGCAGCAAGCTCGATGAAGTGCTGGCCCGCGGCCATCTCGTCCTCGGCACGGGCAGCACCAATGCGCCTTGGCACTTCAAGAGTGCCGACGACAAGCTTCAGGGCTTCGACGTCGACATGGGCCACATCATCGCCAAGGCGCTCTTCGGCGATCCTGAGAAGATCGAGTATGTGAACCAGTCCTCCGACGCCCGCATCCCGAACATCACCACCGACAAAGTCGACATCACCTGCCAGTTCATGACCGTTACCGGCGAGCGCGCCCAGCAGGTTGCCTTCACCATTCCTTATTATCGCGAGGGTGTCGGCCTGATGCTCAAGGCGGATGGCAAATATGCTGACTACGCAGCCCTCAAGGCGGCCGGTTCCTCCGTTACCATCTCGGTTCTCCAGAACGTCTACGCCGAGGCGATGGTGCATGCCGCCTTGCCAGAGGCGACCGTCGATCAGTACGATTCCGTCGACCTGATCTATCAGGCGCTGGAATCGGGACGCGCCGATGCAGTCGCCACCGACCAGTCGTCGCTCGCCTGGTACATGACGCAGAATCCGGGTCGCTATAAGGATGCCGGCTACGGCTGGAACCCGCAGACCTATGCCTGCGCCGTCAAGCGCGGCGATCAGGATTGGCTGAACTTCGTCAACACCGCCCTGCATGAGGCCATGACCGGCGTTGAATTCGACTTTTACGCCAAGTCTTTCAAGACCTGGTTCGGCAAAGATCTGACGCCGCCGCAGATCGGCTTTCCCGTCGAGTTCAAGTAACAGCCATGCGGAGCGGGACTTTTCTCCCGCTCCGCTAGCAGGATGATTTCAGGCCGGGTCGGCCTAAAATCTGAATCCTGTTCTCAATTGAGGAGTGAGAGCATGATGTTGTCCGAAAAGAGCTCACACTTTTCGGCATCATGCTCTGGTCTGAAAGGGCGGCCCGTATGGGTTATACGTTGAATTTCGCCGCCGTCTGGCGCAATTTCGATTTTCTTTTGAGCGGGCTTGCACTCAGCCTCGGTCTTGCGGTGATCTCGATCCTGATCGGGGCCGCGATCGGCCTCGTCGTGGCCTTCGCACTGACATCCAAAAGCCGTTTTGCGATCGTGCCGGCGCGGGTCTATGTCACTGTCATTCGCAACCTGCCGATTCTCGTCCTGGTGCTTTTTGCCTTTTTCGCGCTGCCGCAGATGGGTTTGCGCCTCGACAAGATAAAAAGCTTCGTCCTGGTTCTATCCCTCTATTCCGGGGCCTATCTGGCCGAGGTGTTCCGTGCCGGGCTGTTGTCAATTCCGAGAGGATTGACGGAAGCGGGTCTTGCCATCGGCCTGACGGGGATGCAGATCCGCAGTTCCATCATCGCTCCACTGATGTTGCGCAACGTGCTGCCATCTCTGTCCTCGACGATCATCTCGCTCTTCAAGGACACCTCGCTCGCCGCCGCCATCGCCGTGCCGGAACTGACCTTTGCTGCCCGCAAGATCAATGTCGAGAGTTTCCGCGTCATAGAGACCTGGATGGTCACCTCAGCCCTTTATGTCGCGACCTGTTTCCTCATCGCCGCCGTAATGCGCTTCGTCGAGCGCCGTCTGGCCCTGCCGAGATAAACCCGGATGTCCCACACCTTTCTCGAACAACTCTGGATCGCCCGCTACGTCATCATGAACGGCATCGGCGTGACCGTATCGATCTCCCTGCTGGCCATCCTCGCCGGTTCCATCCTCGGCGTTTTCGTCGGTCTGGCGCTCGTCTATGGCGGCGTTGTTTTGCGTCTGGCCGTGCGCGCCTATACGGATATCATCCGCGGCACGCCGGTGCTCGTGCTGGTTCTGGCGAGCTATTATGTCTCCGCCGCCGTCGGCCTCGATCTCGGGCCGTTCTCGGCCGGCGTGCTTGCCCTTGCCATCTTCTGCTCCTCCCATGTCGGTGAGATCGTGCGCGGAGCGCTTCAGGCGATCCCCAAGGGGCAGACCGAAGCCGCCAAGGCGATCGGCCTGACCTTTACCCAGACCTTCACCTCGGTGCTGTGGCCGCAGGCCATGCGCCAGTGTCTGCCGGCCTGGGTGAATACGGCGGCCGAGATGGTGAAAGCCTCAACGCTGCTCTCCGTCATCGGCGTCGCCGAGCTTCTCCTGCGCACGCAAGAGATCATCTCCCGCAATTTCATGAGCCTCCAGTTCTATTTCCTGGCCGGTGGTCTCTACTTCATCATCAACTACGGCATCGAGCACTTCGGCAAATATGTCGAGCGCAAGACCGCCCTGCCGTCCTGAGGAGACACCCCGATGGCCAAGACCATTCTCGACATCCAGGGTCTGCGCAAGACTTACGGCATCCACGAAGTCCTCAAAGGCGTCGATTGCGCCGTGCAGGAAGGCGAAGTCATTTCCATCATCGGCTCGTCCGGCTCCGGAAAAACCACCTTGCTGCGTTGCATCAACATGCTCGAAGAATTCCAGGGCGGCACGATCAGCCTCGACGGCGAAGAGATCGGCTACCGCGCCGAAGGCGCGACGCGGCGCCGCAAGAGCGAGAAGGAGATTGCACGCCAACGCGCGCTGACCGGCATGGCGTTTCAGCAGTTTAATCTTTTCCCGCATATGAGCGCCGCTGAAAACGTCATGCTCGGCCTCGTCAAGGTGAAGAAAATGACGAAGCCGGATGCGCGCGCAATCGCGGAAAAATGGCTCGATCGTGTCGGCCTTTCCGCCCGCGCGAACCACTATCCCGGACAGCTTTCCGGCGGCCAGCAGCAGCGCGTTGCAATTGCTCGCGCCATCGCCATGTCGCCGAGGCTGATGCTGTTCGATGAAGTCACCTCCGCGCTCGACCCGGAACTGGTGGGCGAAGTGCTCCAGGTGATCAAGGGGCTTGCCGCCGACGGCATGACCATGCTGCTCGTCACGCACGAGATGCGCTTTGCCTACGACGTTTCGTCACGGGTCATCTTCATGAACCAGGGCGTCATCTGCGAGGAGGGCGATCCGAAGGACATGTTCGTGCATCCGAAGACTGAACGGCTGGCGGAATTCCTCAAAACCTCGAGTTTCAACTAATGCATGTCGCCCAAAAGTGCGCAGCGGTTTTGGGATAACGATTTGCATCAACAAAACTTAAAGAATGATCCCGTGACGGTCCGCTCTGCGGATCGTCACGGGCGCTCGGTCCAAGGGTCGACAAGCTCGATCTCAAAGCCCTCGAAATCCTTTATATTGCGAGTGGCGAGGGTGAGATCGTGAGCAATCGCGGTGGCGGCAATCAGGCCGTCCATTGACGACAAGCCGCGCCCGCTTCGCTTTGCGAGCCCCATCAAGTCGCCCCAAGCTATCGCAACCGGCTGATCCACAGGGATGACACGCTGCTCGAAGCGCTGCGGCAGGTCCTGGGCAAGCCATTCAGCCAGCGCGTCGCGCTTCCGGCCGCTTTCCATCAATGCAACACCACGCCGGATCTCCGCGATCGATACGACGCTGATGAATGAGCGATCCTCGTCGAGACTGTCCAGCCATTGTAGGACATGTGCATCGGGACGCGGCCTTGTCACCTCGGAAAGCACATTAGTGTCCAGCAGAAGTCTCACAGCTGAAGATCACGCGGTTCGTCGCGCTGCCGTTCGAGGTCCAGATCAGCGCCGCGCAGCGGCGATTGCATCAGAAACTCTGCAAGGGTGCCCTTGCGCGCGGTCTTCCGCTGCCATTCCTCGGCCGAAACGACGACGACGCTTGGTTTGCCATTGCGCATGATTGTTTGCGGCGTTGCTTGCGCGCGTTCGATAACCTCAGACAGCTTGGCCTTCGCACTGGCGACGGTCCAACTTTTATCCTCTGGTCGTGATGGCTGCATTCGCTTTATCCTGACTATAGTGACTATCCTGACTATATAAGCCGAACCGGTCTAGCCGCAAGCAACTTTTCGATAGGGAAGGGGCTTTGTCGGCTTTGGGCGGCCGACGCTGATCTGGGTTCGCAAGGCATTGTGGGCTCGCTCAATTTGCGCTCAGTTTGCATTCCCAGCGTGCAAATTCCAGGGGGAGGGATCCGAGACATCTTGGAAATCCTGAACGCAGAATTTTGGCACGAGCTTTGCTTTCCTGTCTTGTATGCAAGATAGCCAGACATCTGAGACCACGCAGAAGACCATCGAGGAGACCATCGTCTCCGGGATTCTTTCAGCCAAAATTCGGCCTGGGACGCGTCTCAGCGAAAACCAGCTGGCAACGCTCTTCAGCGTGTCTCGAACCCGCGTTCGTGAAGCCATGATGCGCCTGGAAACACGCGGCATTGTGCATGTAAGTCCAAGACGAGGCTGGTTTGTCGTCGAGCCGTCCGCTGAAGAGGCGATCGCGGTCTATGAGGCACGGCGTGTCATCGAGGCCGGGTTGCTGCGCAGCATGCGCGTATTGACGGACGAGGGACGCAAAGCTCTCGACGCGCATTTGAACGAGGAAAAGACCGCAATGGCTGCGGGCGACCGCCAGCGCCTGACCTATTTGATGGGTGATTTCCACATCCGCATCGCAGAATTAAGCGGTAACGCCATCATCGTCGATATCCTTCGCGATCTCACCGCGCGGACGATCCTTATTTCGATGCTCTATCAGTCTGAATTTCACGCAGCACAGTCCCATGATGGGCACTGCCGCATCTTCGAGGCCATGCAAGCGGGCGATTTCGTCAGGGCTGCGGAGCTCTCCGTCGAACATCTGGACGAAGTGGAAATGGGCCTCGACCTGACCACGCGCCCGGATCCGCTCTCGGAGCTGCGCAGTTCCCTGTCACTCCCTCCCAAGGCCGTGTCCTCCGGCCCAACTGTCAAACCCAAAAAACCGCAACTTCAAAGGAGCAATTAAAACATGCTGACAAGACGAGTATTTTTCGCAATCGCGACCCTGGCTGCAACCTTTGGCTTCGGCTCCACGTCTCACGCCGATGCTCTCGCCGACATCACGGCGCGCGGTACGCTGCGTGTCGCCGTCCCGCAGGATTTTCCGCCCTTCGGCAGTGTCGGCACCGATATGGCGCCGATGGGCTATGATATCGATGTCGCCAATCTCATTGCCGAAAAGCTGGGCGTCAAGACCGAACTCGTGCCGGTCACCAGCGCCAATCGCGTCCCCTATCTGCAGACGAATAAGGTCGATCTGGTCATATCAAGCCTCGGCAAGAATGCCGAGCGCGAAAAGGTGATCGATTTCTCCGTAGCTTACGCACCCTTCTTCAACGGCGTGTTCGCGCCGGCCGATGTTTCGATCGCCAAGGTGGAAGATCTCGCGGGCAAGAGCATCGGCGTCACGCGCGGCGCTGTCGAAGATCTCGAGCTGACGAAGATCGCGCCAGCCGACGCGACGATCAAGCGCTACGAAGACAACAACGGCACTATCTCGGCCTTCCTGTCTGGCCAGGTCGACACCATTGCGACCGGCAACGTCGTGGCTGCTGCGATCCTCGCCAAAAATCCCCCCAAGCGCCCTGAGATGAAGTTCCTCATCAAGAACTCACCCTGCTACATCGGTCTCAACAAGGAACAGGCAGCCCTTCTGGAGAAGGTGAACGGCATTATCGCTGCGGCCAAAACCGATGGCGCGCTGAACGCCATATCGCAGAAGTGGCTCGGCGCCGATCTCCCGTCGGATCTGTAAGGAACCCGGTCTCACGGATGTCATCCCGCGCCGCGCGCGGGATGACATGACGCTCCGTCACCGCAAGAGGGGACAATTCCTTGAGTTACCATTTCGAATTCGGCTGGCTGCTTGAATATTATCCTGACATCATCAAGGGCATACTGATCACCCTGGAGCTCATCGCGATCGGCGGAGTGCTCGGCATTTCGCTCGGCATTTTCTGTGCCTGGGTGCGCGCACTCGGCCCGGCCTGGCTGAAGCCTGTCGTTGCGACCTATGTCGAACTGATCCGCAACACACCGTTCCTCATCCAGCTCTTTTTCATCTTTTTCGGTCTGCCGTCGCTCGGCCTCAAGCTTTCCGAACTGACGGCCGCCAACCTTGCGATGGTCGTCAACCTCGGCGCCTATAGCTGCGAGATTATCCGCGCGGGAATCCAGGCAACCCCGAAGGGCCAGTTCGAGGCAGGCGAGAGCCTTGCCATGACGCGCTTCGAAACCTTCCGGCATGTCGTTCTCGTGCCGTCCCTGCAGCGCATCTGGCCGGCGTTGTCGTCGCAAGTCGTCATCGTCATGCTCGGCTCATCGGTCGTGTCGCAGATCGCCGCCGAGGATCTGACCTTTGCCGCGAACTTCATACAATCGCGAACCTTCCGCGCCTTCGAGGCCTACATCGTCTCGACAGCCATCTATCTTGTGCTGGCGATCCTGCTCCGGCAGGTGCTGGCGGTGGTCGGCGGGTTCATTTTCCCGAGGAGGGCGGCGCGATGATCGAGTTCACACTCTGGGACATCCTGCGCAACCTGCTGCTCGCCACCCGCTGGACGGTCCTGCTTTCGCTCGTCTCGTTCATTGGCGGCGGTGCGGTCGGACTGGGGCTGCTCTTCCTGCGCATTAGCAAGCGCAAGGCATTCAGGGCGCTTGCGAAATATTATATCGAGCTCTTCCAGGGCACGCCGCTGCTGATGCAGCTCTTCATCGCTTTTTTCGGTCTCGGCCTTTTCGGGATAGATGTGCCGGCCTGGCTTGCTGCGGGATTGGCGCTCACTCTGTGGAGCGCCGCCTTCCTCGCCGAAATCTGGCGAGGCTGCGTCGAAGCGGTGGCGAGGGGTCAATGGGAAGCCTCCGCCAGCCTCGGCATGGGGCGGTTGCAGCAGATGCGCTACGTCATCCTCCCGCAGGCGCTGAGGGTCGCCATACCGCCCACGGTCGGTTTCTCCGTTCAAATCGTCAAGGGAACGGCGCTGACCTCGATCATCGGTTTTGTCGAATTGTCGAAAGCCGGCACGGTGGTCACCAATGCCACCTTCCAGCCCTTCACCGTCTACGGGCTCGTCGCCCTCATCTACTTCGCCCTCTGCTGGCCTTTGTCAAAAAGCAGCCAGATCCTGGAAAGGAAGCTCAATGTCGCTCATCGAAATCACTGAAGTCCGCAAGAGCTTTGGCACCACCGAGGTGCTGAAAGGCATCAATCTCGATGTGGAGGCCGGCGAAGTCATCGCCATTATCGGGAAGAGCGGTTCGGGCAAATCGACCCTGCTTCGCTGCATCAACGGCCTGGAGGCCATCACCGACGGCTCGATCTCCGTGGCCGGCGCGCAGCTCCTCGATGACGAAGTGCATCTGAAGGCATTGCGTCTCAAGGTCGGCATGATCTTTCAGCAGTTCAACCTCTTCCCGCACCTGACCGTCGGCGGCAACGTCATGCTGTCGCAGACCGTGGTCAAGAAGACCCCGAAAGCCGAAGCCGAGGCGACCGCCCGCAAGATGCTGGAGCGGGTAGGGCTGGGCCACAGGTTCGACGCCTATCCCGACGAGCTCTCGGGCGGCCAGCAGCAGCGCGTCGCCATCGCCCGCGCGCTCGCCATGCAGCCGACCGCACTTCTCTGCGACGAGATTACCTCCGCACTCGATCCGGAACTGGTCGCCGAAGTTCTGGCCGTGGTGCGCGAGCTTGCCGCCGAGGGAATGACGCTTCTGATGGTAACGCACGAGATGAAGTTCGCCCGCGATGTCTGCAGTCGCGTCGTCTTTATGCACCAGGGCCGCGTTCACGAAATAGGCCTGCCGGAGGAAGTCTTCGCCAATCCGCAGACGGCCGAGCTGAAGCAATTTCTCGGCGTCAATTAGGAAACGACGACATCTCTCGCTTATACCGGCCGGCATCGTCGTCGGGGATGGCGCGCGAGCGCCGCTTTGCTCGTGCGGAGGCAGACGAGGGAAGAGGCCGCGCATGCCAGACTATTGTGTCCGGTGGGCTGCTCATGGTCGACCGTCCGCAGGACTTCGACCGAGGGTGTCCCATCAACGTTTCATACTCTCTGTCGGTCAATCGTTCGACTGCCCGCAGCTGTGCGGGAATGTCCATCCGCTCGTGTAAGACCGCGGCAATGACGAAGGTTGCATCGTCAGCGACAATGTAGACGGCGTAATGGTGCTCGACTTTGTGCAATCGGAAGAGTGAGTTCCCGACGCGCTCGTCGCTCTTTGTCCTCACGCGGGCATAGGCTTCGGGGATGCCTTCAAATCCTGCCCGCAGCAGGCGGCCGTACGCCTTTGCCTGTTCGGGGGACCATTTGCGCGCCGTTTCGCGGACGGCCAAACGATAGTTATCAAGTGCGGCCGGCAGGATGAGAACGCGTGGAGCCACTAGCGCAGTTCTTCATCCAGTTCCGCGTCGACGGCATCAAGAGCCGAAAGGGGCAGCATTTCTCCGCGCCGGAATTCCCCTTCCGCCCGCAGCAGTGATCGGATGGCATAGCGGCGGTCTTCTTCGCGTGCCATATCTTCGCGAATAAGGGCGCGCACATATTCACTCGGGGTCGTGTACTGGCTCTTCCCGTTGGCGCGCATATCGACAAAGGCGCGCATTTCATCGGGCAAGCTCACATGCAGGCTGCTGGTCATGCCGCACCTTCCTTCAAATTTCTGAATGAATTGTTGTGTATCCATACCTCGATGTCAATATTTGACATCGAGACGTTCGGTTGCAGACCGGGATGCTCGCCTGGATCATGCAGGGACTCGCCAGATCGTAAGGGAATCCGTCTGATTAAGGCATCCAGCCGCAGATAGCGACGATGAATCTTTCCACCTGCTGGCCAACAAGCGAGCAGGCGCTCCAATCCGCAGGCGTGCCGGGAACGGCAGGCAATGCTGCCGTTCCCGGGAATTGTCAGTCTTTGCTGCCAGTAGGGGCGGGCAGCAAGACGGGCTCGGCCGAATGTCTCGGCAGCATCAATTGTGCAAGAATGTAGTCGGCTGAGCCCAAGCAGCTCGGCGGCTTGGACAACACTTAGGCGTCGATCACGGATCTTCTGAATGACTTCGAGGCGATGCAATTCTTTCTGCGACATGGTGATCAAACAGGGCATGACGACTCCGACCGCTCATGGTCTCGACCAGGCTGAAGGTCGTCATCCTTGCTCCCAACGTTGGCATTG
The DNA here is from genome assembly GCF_051811205.1 of Rhizobium sp. 862_C5_N1_2. Classification (NCBI taxonomy): domain Bacteria; kingdom Pseudomonadati; phylum Pseudomonadota; class Alphaproteobacteria; order Hyphomicrobiales; family Rhizobiaceae; genus Rhizobium; species Rhizobium sp. 862_C5_N1_2. The sequence continues at coordinate 53,877 of NZ_JBPWPT010000002.1, forward strand.
ACCAGAACGTCGAGAGGCGAGACTGTCGCATCTCTAACTGGCCCAACTGTCGCATTACTAAATAGCCCTGGAGAATCTACACCAAGTGCAACATGGGCGTTTGAAGGGTAGGGGATCAGCCGCATTCACGCAAATGCGCCATGAAGACCTCGGCCGGTGTTTTGTAGCCCAAGCACTTTCTTGGCAGCGAATTCAGCTGATGGGCGAGGTCGACAAGTTGCTTCTGAGCGACATTGGACAGATCCGTATCGCCAGGCATGAAGCGTCGAATGCGCTTGTTGGTGTTCTCGACAGCGCCTTTCTGCCAAGGCGAATTGGGATCGCAGAACCAGCTCCTGGCGCCGATCCCATCTTCCAAAGCCCTGAAAGCGGAGAACTCCGTGCCGCGATCAAAGGTGAAGCTTCGGCGTGCAAAAGACGGCAATGGTGAGAAGGCATGGATGATCTTGTCCATGATCGGTCGCGAGTGACGGCTGCGGTTCTTGATCATCACCGTATAGCGGCTCTTGCGCTCGACGAGAGAGGTGACGTTGGTCTCTCCGAGTTCACGCCGGAAGATCAGGAGATCGCCCTCCCAATGCCGAACTGTGATCGATCATCAATAAAATCAGGTCGTTGGGAGATTCTGTAGTCGAGTGGGATTAAGCCGTCGCGCGGTTTGCGTGCGCCGCGGCGCCGACGCCTGCGCCGTCGTTCCGGCAGGTGCTGATACAGCCCGAGCGGATAATCTTCCTTGCAATAGATGAAACGATAAATCGTTTCCGGGCAAATGCGCACAGGACTGACGCCATCGGCGAGAAGCCGGCCAGCGATCTGCTCAGGTGACCAATGCGCCTTCAGCCGGTCGATGACGAGATCGCGCAGATGCGGATGGCGTCTGAGTTTGCGCAGCCGTCGTCGGCGCTCCTTGCTCATGTCGTTGGCGATACCGCTGTAATAGCCGCTGTATTCCGGAAATTCGTGATCCTGGAACGTATTGCGTTTAAGCTCGCGATAGATCGTCGAACGATGACGACCGAGTTGGCGGGCAATCTCCGAGACGGAAATCTTGCGTTCTCTAAGATGAAAAAGACGCTTGCGATCAGGCAGGGTGAGCTGCGAATAGCAAAGGGACATGCATATATCTCCAAGGCGAAGCCATTGTTTTTATAAGCATGTCGCACTTGGAAATAGAATGTACCCCCCTTACATCAATTGTCAAAGCTGATTAGAGATGCGGCGGCGCTGGCCAGTTAGAAATGCGACACTGGCTCCTTGGGTCAGCCCCCGATCCGACCGGCTGGGGCGGGTTGCAAGGAAGGAGCGGGTGCGGGTGAGGGAGTGCCTCTTTGGCTTTAGCTTCCTCAATCTTCAAATGAAGTCCCTTGCGGTTTTCGCCGGAAGCGGACGTTGATGCATTAGCTATGGGCTGCTAAGAGACAGCCCGTCCAGACAAGAGCCACGTGGGGCGGCGCAACAAAATCCGACAATGAATTGGCCGCTCGCTGGATGGCAGGCTACGCGAGGCACGCGACCGGTGTCCAATAAGCTTGAAGGAAACCCCACAAATCGTCCGCAAGGGCCGAATGCGATCTATCACTCGGCCGCCTCCATGCGCGCCAGCGCCTTTTGCCTTTTGGCAATGACTTCCGGATCGTTCATGAAATCCGTCCGCCGGCCGGGTTTGCGACCGCGCTTCTGATAACCATTGCTCTTGCTGCCATCCGGTATCCCAAACATATGATCCGTCTGGCCAATGCGGCGAGGGCCGCTCTTGCTACGCTGCTGTTCCAGCCCAGCCTGCAGCTCGGCGACGATCGACAGGACGTCATCCAAACGCTTGTTCTCAACGACTTCGGATCGATGCACCGATCGCAACTTGTCGAAGGTTCTGTAGGGCAGGGCAAAGCTCTCGTGCATGATCTCGAGGCGACCGTCCGGGTAGTCGCAGACGACGACCTTCTTACCCGCCAGGGGGTAGAAAGGTCCGTCGGATCAAGAATGAACAGCACCTTGTCGTAGCGCAGCGTCAGGGCCTGCGACAGCGTGCGGACTTCCTTCCGGCACATGGCGCCGTCAAGGTTCTCATGATCGGCCAGTGGCCGATGCATATCCTTCGGATTGCGTGGCGGTTTGCCAAAACGGGAATTGAAATCCGCAATGAATTCTGATGCATAAGCGTTGGCCGCCTCGATCGTATCGATGCCACGAAGCCGCAATTCCTTGACCAGTCGATCCTGCAGCGTCTGGTTGGCGCGTTCTACGCGGCCTTTTGCTTGCGGGGTATTGGCGCGGATGATGTCGATGTTCAGCTCATAAAGCGCACGGCCAAACTGCGTCAGGCCGCTCGTCCGGTCTTTCTCCGACGCATGCGTGCTACGGAAAACACCATGCTTGTCGCTGTAGAAGGCCAGAGGTTTGCCCCATTGCTGCAGATAAGCCTTTGTCGCATGCAGATAGTCGAACGTGTTCTCTGACCCAGCGAACCGCAGATGCAGCAACTTGCCGGTGGCGTCATCGATATAAACAAGCAGAGCGCATTTGGGGCCGCGATTCTCGAACCACCAGTGATGTGAACCATCGATCTGCACGAGTTCACCGAAACAGTCGCGCCGGCCGCGCGGCTGGAAAACCCGCTTCTTACGCTCGCGTCGCGAGACCCATATGCCGGCCTCGGTCATCCATTGACGCAGCGTCTCCTTGGCGACCGAAATATGATGCAGTTCGATCAGCTTCTCGCGAGCCAGCGTCGGACCGAAATCCAGATACCGTTCGCGGATCAGGTCCAGCGCCGCATTGCGAAACTCCTCGCTGTGGCGCCGATTGCTTGGTCTCGATCGCTTCTTCGAAATCAGGCCGGCCGCACCGGAATGGTCATAGGCCTGCAGCAGCCTGTGCATCTGACTTCGGCTGAGCCCAAGCAGCTCGGCGGCTTGGACAACACTTAGGCGTCGATCACGGATCTTCTGAATGACTTCGAGGCGATGCAATTCTTTCTGCGACATGGTGATCAAACAGGGCATGACGACTCCGACCGCTCATGATCTCGACCAGGCTGAAGGTCGTCTCCTTGCTCCCAACGTTGGCATTGACCAGAACGTCGAGAGGCGAGACTGTCGCATCTCTAACTGGCCCAACTGTCGCATTACTAAATAGCCCCAACATCAATTGTGGCGGCAAGGTTGAATTGTCCGCCGGTTTGCAAAGTAGAAATGTCACTTTGGGCGCGTCTTCAGCCATTTAGAAATGCAACACTCGACATGTCCTTGCGCTGCGGCAAGCCCCCGACCGGACCGGCTGGGCCGGGTTGCAAGGGAAGGGAGGGGGCGGGTGAGACGCACCAACCGGCTTTAGCTTTGACAGTTGGAGCAGCCGGTCATTCCGCCGCCTGCTGCCGGGACAGCGCTCGAAGCCGGTTGGCGATGACGACTGGATCATTCATGAAATCCGTCTGCTTGCCCGGCTTGCGGCCCCGCGGTGTGTAACCGTTCTTCTCGCTGTTGGTCTTCACCTTCGGCGGCAATCGCTGATCCTGCTGTTCCTTGATGTAGGTCAGCACGTCGGAAAGCCGCTTGTTGTCGGTGATCGCTGCATGCGTCACCCGCTGGTCCTTGTCGAACACCCGATAGGACAGCGAATGGCCCTTCCAGCGCACGTCGAGCCGGCCATCGGCATAGGCATAGGTCTCGACATAGCGGCCGACCAGCCCACGCGTGATATCGGTCTCTTCCAGCATGATCCGCTGGCGCTCGAACGAGAATGTCAGCTGCGCCCCGACATACCGCTGCTCACGCTTGCACAGAATGTCCTTGAGCCGGTCCAACGCCAGGTTCACCGGCCGGTGCAGATTGTCAGATCGGGCAGGGGCAACCGCAAACCGCGCGTTGTAGCCTTCCATGAACGTCGGCAGAAACGCATTGCCCGCCTGCATGTCGCAGATCCCTGCCAATCGCATATCCTTGATCAATCGGTCCTGCAATGTCTGGTTCATGCGCTCGACGCGGCCCTTGGCCTGGCTTGAATTTGCGCAAAGAATCTCGATGTTTAGCTCGCAAAGCGCCCGGCCGAACTGGGTCATGCCCTGGCCGCCCTTGGCGTCCTTCTTCGCCACCCGGAACACCGAATGCTTGTCGGAATAAAACGCCACCGGCGCCCCGTGATCCTGCAGATAGAGTTCCAGCGCCGCAAAATAACTGAAGGCGCTTTCCGAGCGCACAAAGCGCAACTGCATCAGCTTGCCCGTCGCATCGTCGATGAACACCAAAAGCGTACATGGTGGCCCACGATCTTCGAACCAGCGATGCTCGGAGCCGTCGATCTGCACCAGCTCACCATAAGCCTCACGCCGCAATCGTGGCTGATGGAAGCTGCGACGCTGCTGGCGCGATTGCCAGATACCGGCCGCCGTCATCCATTGCCGAAGCGTCTCGCGCGACACCGTCAGCCCATCGAGCTCTGCAAGCTTCTCGGCCGCCAGCGTCGGCCCGAAATCCCAATAGCGCTCGCGAATGAGCGTCAAAGCATAATCGCGAAGCCCATCGTTGATCCGGTTGTTCGACAGCCGGCCGATCGCCTTGTGCCGGATCGACGCCGCGCCACCCGTTCTGATCCGCTCCAACAGCCGGCGCACCTGGCGCTCGCTCAGCGCCAGAACATGCGCCGCCGACACCAACGTCATTCGACCGTCGATGACTTTCGACAAAACCTCGATCCGCTGCAGGTCACGCTCGCTCATCGCAATCAGTCCCATCGGCAATCTCCCACGTCATCAAACGCGGGGAGTGTGACATTCCAACTTTGCAGAAACAGGACACTTCAACTTTGCGGCTACATCAATCGATCGCATAACGTAGTTTATGGAACTACTTCGAGAGAGGAAGAACATGGCTGTTTGCAAGCGTGCCCCAAAGGTGCAGCGGGACGAAAACTTCGGCGATCATAGATGTGGCTCCGCGAGTGCGGCCCTGATTTTTCCCTTGCTTTCTGTTTGAAGCATCTGCTTCGGGCTTAGTGTTTCTATCAGGCGGGGGCCAAGCCCGGATCGATCCCGGTCATCGCAATAGAGACGTCCCAGAGACGCTTTGACAGAGTTGGATCCTGGGCATCGGGGGCACGTTTCGCCTCACCGGACCGACCCCGAATTCCGCCAAACCCGGTTGGCCCGTAGTAACCACCCGGCATCACCTTGCCTGTCGCCGCCTGCAGCGCAGGCCAGGCCCCCTTAGCCGCGCTGTTGAGGAGCAGACCGACGATCGGACCCACGAGTTGGATGATCCCCATGTGCCGCCCAAGACTGGTACTCGCAACGCCCGGATGGCACCCGACAGCCGTAACTGGAGAATCTGCAGACCGTAGGCGCCGATCCAACTCGAAAAAAAACAGTGCGTTCGCCAACTTGCTGCCGCCGTAGCGGCCGTTCTTGTTATAGCTTTTCTCGGCGTTGAGGTCGTCCCAGTCGATCCTCCCCTTCAGGTGCGCAATGCTGGATGTCACGACGACACGCGATCCCGGCGTTTCTGCCAGCTTTGGCAAGAGCAACGTTGTCAGCCCAAAAACGCCAAGATGATTGACGCCGAACTGGGACTCGAAGCCTTGCTCGGTGCGTGTCAAGGGTGGGTTCATGATGCCTGCATTGTTGATCAACACGTCAATGCGCGGCTCTCTCGCGGCAATTTCAGCCGCAGCTCGAACGTTGTCGAGATCGCCCAGATCAAGCGGCAACCAGGCTAGATCAGCCTTTGGCGTGATATGCCTGATCCGCGCTATTGCCTGCTCTGCCCTAGTGCGTTCCCGGCATGCCAGTAGGACACGAGCGCCTCTTGCAGCAAGCACTTGTGAGATTTCAAAGCCAATACCTGCGTTGGCACCTGTGACGATGAAGGTCTTTCCCGTTTGGTCGGGAACACTCGCTTCCGTGAAACCAATAGATTGAGCCATGTCGCTTTCCTTTTGAATGAGTATTTAGGCACTCAATAATGAGTCAAATTTTATGCGGCAGTACCTTTCCAAAACAGGTCGAAACCAGCCTGTCGGATGTTCTTGTCCTGTTTCGGGTTGGCGGTTATCGCATTGATCGTGATTTCGGCAAGGCCGAACAGGACCGTATCGATATAGAAGTCAATCCTTTCAGGATCGGCACGTCCGGCAAGACATGCTGCGACGATTGCCCGTGCATCGCGGACCATGGCTTTGCTTTTTTGTCTGCTCTGCGCGGTTACCCGATCCGAAACCTTGAGCTGTCTGACAGCCTTTCGAGCCGTCGAATTGGTCAATCCCCAATCCACCAGACGGTCCCACACGCGTCTTAGCCTTTGGCGAGGAGCGTCCCCATCCGGATATGGAGCAAGCATCCGCTCCATCAGATCGATTTCGATCGACATGAAGAGTTGATTGAGAAGATCGTCCTTGGTTGGAAAATAAGTGAACAGCGTTCCCTCGGACACGCCCGCAGCCTTTGCAATCTTCGCGGTCGACGCCTCAGTTCCCAAGCGGGCTACAAAATCGCATGCCGCCTCAAGCAAGGCTTGCCGTTTTTCTTCGCTTAGAGGACGCGCCATATGACCGAGTTCAATTGAGTGAGTTATTACTCATCTAAATAAGTATCCCATTTGGAGAGTCAAGAGGATTTATTGACCAGCGGTTAGAACAGTAGCAGCTATTTTGAACGCATCACTGTGCTGCTAGGTGTTGTGGGCGCTGCCGTCTTTGGTCCTTGCCGTGACAGGACCCTCAGACAGCAAGCAGAGCCGAATGCTGACGAAGGAGCTGTTGGAAACGCTCGGCGTAGTCATCTGAGCGCTGCCAGCGCTACCCGCCACGCCGAGACTTTGGGCAAGTCCTCGAAGATTTGCTTTGAAACCACCGGATCGATCATGTCGGTCGCGGGTGTTGAATCGCCACAGTCGGTTTTAAAGTGCCGCGCCTAGCGCGCAATCGCGGTCATAGCCAACATTGGCGCGGGGGACCGCGCCACTCATCTCAGTTGATTGGCAAACGCGCATCGATGTGACCGGGCGGCAAACTTGGCTGACCGATCCCGAAGAACTCGCGCGCGGTCAGGCAAGCGCCATCCCCTGGTACGCAGGCGCGGCAGACGTCAGGCCGAAGGTCGTACACTTGACAGGATGTCTCCGAACCGACGCGACCGACCAGTGCGGAGCAACGCGCACCGTCGCAACGCATTCCCTGCTCGTTCGCGGCTACGAACTGCGCCGGCAGCAAATCGAGAGCAGCTTCTGTTTCGGTGGAAAATCTGGGCCAGGTCGACGAATAGGAGCAGCAGGCTCCGCAGCTTCGGCAATCAAAATCGATCAGTGATGTCATGAGCCGCTCCTACCACACAGCCTGCCAATGATAAAGCTGCCGGCTAACCGCTTCTCTTGGAGCGAGCCCATCCATCTTCGTCAGGCTCCTCGTCCTGACGTTGGGCCTCAAGCCGATCTTGCCGATGGTGTCGAGCGCTGCCGATCGCTCGACGATTGAGGCTTACCGGAGCGGCGGTTCGCGCGTCAGGACCATGTCGATCGGCTTTCGGGCCGATACCGGCACGCGGAATTCATCGCGCATGTGGCCGAAACCGATGAGCGTGATGATGATCTCGTTGTCGGGGATGCCGACGCAGGTCCGCATCTTGATATCCTGCTCGCGCGCCGCACTCCAGTTCAGCATGCAGGCGCCCAGTCCCTCCGCGTGGAGGCCAAGCGCCAGCGTCATGGCGAACATGCCGCCGTCCACCCATCCCTGGTTTCGTTCGCCGACCGTGTTCCAGTGCGACAGGTCGACCGTCACGACGAATACGCCGCCGAGCTGCTCGCCGAAGCCGCGATTGCCGTCGTGATGGGCGAGAACGCGGGCGATCGACGGCTTCTCGGTGAAGGCGTAGACACGGCATGTCTGTCGGTTGCAGCTCGAGGGCGATTGCTGGGCTGCGCGAATGGCCCTTTCGATCTTCTCGAATGCGACTGTCCTGTTGCTGTCATATTGGCGCACGCTGTGGCGCGCCTCCATGAAGGAGACAAAATCCATCCGCGCGTGCCTGACGATCTCGGCAGCACTCACCGTCTCGCTGCCGCCGAGCCGGATATTGTGCCCGGCGCCGGCAACGACGAGCAAATCGTCCAGCAGTGCCTGTGCCTCGCTGACATCGCCCTGCTCCGCGTTGAAGTCGACATAGGCCGAGAGCACGGAAAGGCTGATATCGGCCGAAGCGTCGCGGCCATGCTGCTCGATATAGCGACGCGTCTCCACCGCCAGCAGCCGCACCTTGTCCATGCCGAAGCCGTTGCGTGGATTGGAAAGCGACATTCCGTATTCCAACATATGCGCCAGGAGATGGATATGTGCCCGCCGGTTTTCGCGCGACTCTGCGCCATCGATGAAGGAGGCGCGGCGGAAACGGCGATAGTCATAGGCGAAATTCGCAAACAGGCGCCACGCCGTTCTGGCGCGGGTCTGGAAGGATGATGCGGAAGGCGCGGCTTTGGCCGAAGGCATGGCACGATTCCCCGGTGATGAGCAGGCGGTCTTGAAACTGCTGTCGTCGATGCAGGGTTATTCGTCTGCTCGGCCTCGTCAAACCCCCTGATGGCGGCGGATTTTCACGTTGGAATGCAATGCTTCTGGAATCGGCCATCGAGAAGTATTTGTTTTAAAACCGCTTTTTCTAGAGCACCCTATCCATTCGAATAGGTTCTCCACCATCGGTACCGGCCGATGACCCATCCGAATCACATCCGCACCTACTCATTTCAGAACTTCCAAGCCGGGGCGGACTGCGGCACCGTAAGCCCATGAATTGCCCAGAGCGAATTGCGCATCAAGGAGGCCGGCCGTGCAGGATAGCGTCGTAGAAATTCGCGTGGTGTCACCGATCGTCACCAAAGGATTTCGCAAAGTCGCCGATCTCCGGGCACTGGAATATCCCGGCATCAAGGTCAGTCACTCGCAGATTACGGCCGGACCGGGATCGATCGAGAGCGAGTTCGAGGCTGCCCTCTCGGTGCCCGGAACAATCGCCGAAGCGATCAAGGCGCAGAATGAAGGCGTCCACGCCGTCATCATCGACTGCATGGGCGATCCGGGTCTCAGGCCGTCGCGGGAAGCCGTGACGATCCCGGTGCTTGGACCCTGCGAGACCGGCATGCACCTTGCGGCGATGCTCGGCCACCGGTTTTCCGTCCTCACCGTGATGCGCCGACTGCGCGCATCCTTTGAAAACAACGCGGCCGTCGCCGGCCTTTCGACCAAGCTTGCCTCGGTGCGTAGCGTCGATATTCCCGTTCTGGAACTCGAGGAAGATCTCGACCGGACCAAGGCGATGCTGATCAAGGAAGGCATCCGGGCGGTTGAGGAAGATGGCGCCGAGGCGCTCGTCTTCGGCTGCACCGGCCTGATGGGCTGCGCCTTCGCCCTGCGCGAGGGACTTCTGGCGCACGGGATCGATGTGCCTGTCATCGATCCCATTCCCGCCGCTGTTTCCGTTGCCGCCGCGCTGGTGCGTTCGAACCTTACCCACAGCAAGCTGACCTTCCCACAGCCGCCCGAAAAACAGTTGCTCGGCTACGACTATATTCATCTGCCCATGCCGCTTGCGGCCGAATGAGAGAACGCTGGACGTTCCATTGAGAGGACAGAGATGGCGATTACGCAAACGGACACCATGACACGAACGGAAAAGCGGAAAGGATCGACCACCGCTCTTCAGGATTTCCGCCTGTGGTGGCTGGTCATCCCGGCGTTCCTCGTCTTCCTTGTCTTCTTCGTGATCCCGACCGCATCACTCTTCGGGCTCGCCTTCAACAAATCCGTCGCCGGCGTCATCGCCCTCAACAGCCAGATCACCTTCGACAATTTCGTCCGCATCTTCACACGGGCGAGCTATTATGAATCGATCCTGCGCTCGATCTGGATTTCCGCCATCGTCGGCGCCGCTTGCCTGTTCTTCGGCTATCCCCTCGCCTACGTCATCGCAAAGACGGTGAAGCCGAGCCGCGCCACGCTGTTGATGATCCTCGTCCTGTCCTCCATGCAGCTCGACATGGTCATCCGCATGTACGGACTGATGGTGCTGCTCGGCGATAACGGCCTCATCAACGGATTTCTCCTCAGGGTCGGGGCGATAACAGCGCCACTGCCGCTGATGTATAATGTCTTCGGCGTCATCGTCGGGCTGGTGCAGATCACCCTGCCCTTCATGGTGCTGTCGCTGATCGGCATCATCAAGGCGATCCATCCCTCGCTCGAAGAGGCAGCCCGCAGCCTCGGCGCCTCGCGCTGGCAGGCCTTCGTCACCATCGTGCTTCCGCTCTCGATGCCCGGAATCCTGGCCGGCACGCTTCTGGTCTTTGCGCTTTCGATCAGCTCCTACGTCGTGCCCGCTCTGATGGGCGGCTGGAAGGTGATGGTGCTGCCCATCCATATCTATCAGCAGATCGCCGAGGTCGGACGCTGGCAGTTCGGCGCCGCCATCGCCGTCGTGCTCTTCGTGACGAGCATCGCAGCCGTTGCGGTCTACCACCAGGCGGCGGTCAGAACCTCGGGAGGGCGCACCTGATGCGTGAAGAGTCCGCCATCCCCCTTGCCTTCAAGGTCATCTCGCTGCTGTCGCTGGCGATCCTCCTGGTGCCGGTCTTCATCGTGGTGCTTGCCGGCCTGAACTCGGGCGACTACCTGACTTTTCCGCCCGAGGGCCTATCGCTGCGCTGGATACAGGCGTTCCTGACTTCGCCCGTCTTCCTCTCGGCCTATGGGGTCAGCTTCATGATCGCACTGATCTCGACGCTGATCTCGACGGTGATCGGTACGATGGCGGCGATCTATCTGACCCGCTCGCAGAGCCGTACCTCCAGCATCTTGCGCGGCTTCTTCATGCTGCCGATCGTGCTGCCTGGCGTGGTGCTGGGACTTGCCCTCTATGTCTTCTACGTGACCACGGGCATCGGCCTTGCCCGCACCATGCCGGGGCTGATTATCGGCCACGTGATCGTCACCTGCCCCTTCGTCATCGCGACGGTGACGGCGGCACTGGTCGGTTTCGACCGCTCGCTGGAAGAGGCCGCCCGCAGCCTTGGCGCCTCGCCTTTCACCGCTTTCCGATTGGTGACGCTGAAGATCATCGGGCCGGCAATTTCGGCGGGCACGATCTTCGCCTTCATCGTCTCGTTCGGCCAGTTCGAAGTCACGCTGTTTCTGTCGACGCCGAACCTGCAGACGCTGCCGATCGCGATGTATGTCTCGATGCGCTACCAGTTCGAGCCGACGGCAGCCGCCGCGGGCATCTTCGCCATCGCGCTCGTCATTCTCTCCACCGTGCTGACTTCCAGACTCGTCAACCTGAAACGCACCTTCGGGGGATGAATACCGCTACGCCTACACATCAACGATAGAGCAAAAAGGGGAACTTCATGACTGAGAAAACGACAGGGCATACCCGCCGCACGATCCTGAAGATGGGCGTCGCTGCCACCACGCTGCCCCTGTTCAACATCAATCACGCCTGGTCGCAGGATGTCGCCTTCGACGGCAAGGTCTTTGATGCCGGCGGCGCCGTGCTGCGCGTCGGCGAATGGGGCGGCCCCTGGGGTGAGCTGGTCAACAAATACCTGCTGACCGACTTCCAGAAGGAGTTCAACTGCAAGATCGAATACGACTCGACCTGGCCCTGGTTCCCAAAATTCGTCGCCGGCGGCGCCGAGAAGCCGCCGCTCGACATTACCAACTGGAACTTGCCGGAGATGTTCAAGACGGCAAAGGCCGGCGATTTCTTCCTAAAACTCGACGAACTGCTGCCGAACGTGCCGAACGCCAAGAACCTATGGCCCTTCGCCACCGCCAATGGCGTCGGCGTCACCTGGGCCTTCAACCAGTATGGTTATGCCTACCGCGCCGATCTGGTTTCGCCGCCGCCCTCGTCGTTCAAGGATCTCTGGAAGCCGGAATTCGCCGGCAAGCGCGGCACCTACATCACGTCAAACACCTTGCAGATGGACTTCTTCCTCGTCGCCTGCGGTATCTTCGGCAAGGATCAGTACGATCTTGATGCCGGCTACGAGGCGATGAAGGCGCTGATGCCGGCCAAGATCTCCGATTTCACCGGCAACATGCAAACGCTGATGGACCGCGGCGAAGTGGTGGTCGCCGTGCTCGACGATGCCGAGCCGATGCAGGCCCGCGACAAGGGCGCGCCCTTCGCCTTCTGGTACTGGACCGAACAGCAGCCGATCCTGACGCAGACCTATACGATCAGCCGTTATGCCGAGCCGGTGCAGAAGAAGCTCGCTTTTGCGCTTCTTGACCGCGCCCTCGATCCGACCTTCATCGGCAATATGGGCAAGGAATTCTACCTGCGCCCGACGGTCAGCAACGCCGTCCTGCCCGACAATCTTGCCAAGGCCGGCGTCGTCAACAGCGCCGACGCCATCAAGGGCTTCTGGGTGCCGGACTGGAATTCCTACCTCGAAAACGAAGACGACATCGTCGAAACGGTCAACGGCATTTTCGCCAGCTGATGCCGCAGCGACGGGTGGTTCCGCGCCGCCCGTCGCACATCTTCATAACAGGAGAGCCTTCGCCGCATGTCCGATATCCATCTGAAAAAGCTCGCTAAATCCTACGGCGATGGCGTCGCGGTCGCCGGCATCGACCTGCACATCGCCGAAGGAGAGTTCTTTTCCCTTCTCGGCCCATCGGGATGTGGAAAATCGACGACGCTCCGGATGATTGCCGGCTTCGTGCCGCCGAGCGGCGGCGAGATTCTCATCGGCCGCGACGACGTGACGAGATTGCCGCCGGAGAAACGCGACATCGGCATCGTGTTCCAGAACTACGCGATCTTCCCCCACATGAACGTTGCCGACAATATCGCCTTCGGCCTGAAGCTCCGGAAGCTGCCGAAGGAGGAGATCCGCAAGCGCGTCACCGCCGCGCTGCGCCAGGTCGGGCTTTCCGGATATGAGGAGCGTTTCCAGCGCCAGCTTTCGGGTGGCGAGCAGCAGCGTGTCGCCCTTGCCCGCGTGCTGGTGACGGAGCCCCGCATCCTCCTTCTCGACGAGCCGCTGTCGGCACTCGACAAGAGCCTCAGGGAGGAAATGAAATACTGGATCAAGGATCTACAGAAGAAGCTCGGCATCACCACCGTCTATGTGACCCACGACCAGGACGAGGCCCTGACGATGTCCGACCGCATCGGCGTCATGCAGAAGGCGCACATCGTCCAGGTCGGGACGCCCGAGGAAATCTACGAACGGCCGAAGACGCTGTTTGTCACCACCTTCATTGGTCATTCGAACGTGATCGACGTCACCGTCGGCGCCAATGACGGGCAAGGCATGACCGTGCTGCTGGAGGGAACCGTGTTGCCGACGCGGGGTCCCGAAGGCCTGGCCGCCGGGCAGGCGGCAAAGCTGGTAGTTCGCCCCGAGAACGTCATCATCGGTCCCGACACCTCATCCGGCATCAGCCTTCCCGCAACCGTTCTCAGCGAAACCTATCAAGGCGCGCTGGTGCGCTACCGGCTGGCAGTCGGCTCGCAGGAGATCGTCGCCGAGCGCCAGAACCAGTCCCGCACCGAACGATTTTCCCCCGGTGCCGCCGTCATGGTCGGGTGGGACCCCGACCGGTCCGAGGCACTCGTCGCCTGAAGCAACACGGAAACAGCGAACATCGCCAGCGCCGGAGCCATCCGCTCCGGCGCCACGGCCAGGCATATTCTCACGGAGGTCATGATGCGTATTGGAATAGATGTGGGCGGCACGAATACCGATGCTGCCCTGATGGACGGCCCGCTGGTACTCGGCGCGTGCAAGAGCCCGACGACCAGCGATGTCGGCTCCGGCATTGTCGCCGTGTTGAAGCAGGTGCTGTCGATGACCGGCGTCTCGGTGTCGGAAATCCAGGCGGTGATGATCGGCACGACGCATTTCACCAATGCCGTCGTCGAGCGCAAGCGGCTGCTCGAAGTCGCCGCTATCAGGCTCGGCCTGCCGGCGACCAAGGCGCTGCCGCCGATGACCGATTGGCCGAAGGATTTGGCCGACACACTCGGCCGCCACACTTTCATGGTGCGTGGCGGCAACGAATTCGACGGCCGCAAGATCGCGCCGCTTGATGAGCCCGAGATCCTGCGCATCGTCGGTGAAATCCGCAGCCGCGGCCTCAAGGCAGCCTCGATCACCTCGGTGTTTTCGCCGGTGACACCTGATATGGAACTGCGGGCCGCCGAGATTCTCGGCAACGAGATCCCCGGCCTGTCGATATCGCTCAGCCACGAAGTCGGCCGGGTCGGTTTCCTCGAACGCGAAAACGCGTCGGTGATGAATGCGTCGCTCGCCGACCTGTCGCGCAAAGTCGTCAACTCCTTCCGTAACGCCCTGAAGGAACTGGCGATCAATGCGCCCTTCTATATCAGCCAGAACGACGGGACACTGATGGTGCCTGATTACGTCGAGCGTTATCCGGTGCTGACATTCGCCTCCGGCCCGACCAATTCCATGCGGGGCGCCGCGATGCTTGCCGGCGAGAAGGAGGCGATGGTCGTCGATATCGGCGGGACCACGTCGGATGTCGGCATGCTGATGCAGGGCTTCCCGCGCGAATCTGCCGTCGCCGTCGATATCGGCGGGGTCAGAACCAATTTCCGCATGCCCGACGTGCTCGCCATCGGTCTCGGCGGCGGCTCGATCGTGCGCGACGACGGTGCCCGCATTGGCCCGGATTCGGTCGGCTACGAAATCACCTCCCGCGCCCTGATCTTCGGCGGCGATACCCTGACCACGACGGACATCATCGTCGCGGCCGGCCTCGAGGATATCGGCGACCGTTCTCGCGTCGCTCATATCCCGGCAAGGACGATTAAGACGGCGCTCGATACCATCCACCGCATGGCCGACGAGGCCGTCGACCGGATGAAGACGAGCGCCGAGCCCCTGCCCGTCATCCTGGTCGGTGGTGGTTCGATCCTGATCTCGCGCGACCTGCCCTCCGCATCCCGCGTCATCCGTCCTGAGAACGCCTCCGTTGCCAACGCCATCGGCGCTGCGATCGCGCAGGTCGGCGGCGAGGTCGACCGCATCTTCTCGCTCGAAGGTACCTCCCGCGACATCGTGCTCGGCGGCGCCAAGAAGGAAGCCGAGGAGCGCGCCGTCAAGGCGGGTGCAGAGGCCGGAACGGTCAAGATCATGGATATCGAGGAAGTGCCGCTCGCCTATCTGCCAGGCAGTGCGACACGCATCCGCGTCAAGGCTATCGGCGATCTCGTGATCGGATGAGGACCCTATGAAACTCAACAGTCAACAACTCTGCGACCTTGCCGTCGGCGCGGCATTCCTCGGGACCGGCGGCGGCGGCGATCCCTATGTCGGCCGGCTGATGGTGCAGCAATGCCTCGACGAAGGGCTGGAGGTGAACATCATCGATCCCAGCGAATTGGCGGACGACATGCTGGTCATTCCGACCGCCATGATGGGTGCGCCGACCGTGCTGGTCGAGAAGATCCCTAGCGGCGAGGAGGCGATGTTTTCGCTACAGCGGCTCGAACGCCATCTCGGCCGCAAGGCGCAGGCGACCATGCCGATCGAGATCGGCGGCATCAACTCGACGATCCCGCTTGTCGTCGGCGCCCGCCTCGGCCTGCCCGTCGTCGACGGTGACGGCATGGGCCGCGCCTTTCCCTTTCTCGAAATGGAAACCTTCGGCGTCTACGGCGTCTCCGGCAGCCCGATGGCCGTCAGCGACGAATATGGTGATTGTGCCATCATCGAGGCGGTCGATAACCGCCAGATGGAATGGCTTTCGCGCGCAGTCGCCATCCGCATGGGCGGCTGCGCCTATATCGCCGAATATGCAATGTCGGGCGCCGACGTCAAACGCACCGCCATTCCGAACACGCTGAGCCTCGCCATCCGCATCGGCGAAGTCCTCCGCAACGCCAAAAGCTCGCACGAGAATCCGATCGAGGCGTTGCTCGGATTTCTGCCTTCGACGCTCTACCGCTACGGGCGCATCATCTTCGGCGGCAAAATCACCGATGTCATGCGCGAGACCAAGGCCGGATTTTCGATCGGCCGCGTTACGATCGGCGGGCTGCCGCCCTTCGGTTCGACGATGGAGATCGAGATCCAGAACGAGAACCTGATCGCCCGCGTTGACGGCAAGGTGAAGGCGATCGTGCCCGATCTCATCTGCATCATGAACACGGAAACGGCCGAACCCATCACCAGCGAAAACCTGCGCTACGGACAGCGCGTCACCGTGCTTGCCGTCTCCGTTCCCGAAATCATGCGGACGCCGGAAGCGCTCGATGTCTTCGGCCCCACCTGCTTCGGGCTGAAGGAACCCTTCATTTCCATCGAAGAGATCGGCTGAACACATGGCAATCATCACCAACGAGGATATCGACGACCTGGCGGTCGGCGCAGCCCTTCTCGGCACCGGCGGCGGCGGCGATCCTTATATCGGCAAGCTGATGGCGAAGGCGGCGATCGAACGCCACGGCGCGGTCGATCTTCTGGCGCTCGACGACGTGCCTGACGGCATCGAGGTCGCCGCCTGTGGCGCGATGGGGGCGCCGGCGATCCTGATCGAGAAGATGCCGAGCGGCGAAGAGATCGGGCTTGCACTCAGGGCTTACGAGAAACGCGTCGGCAAGGCGATGGGAGCGATCATCCCCTTTGAGGCGGGCGGCATCAACTCGATGGTGCCGATCATGCTGGCGGCGGAATGCCGACTCCCGGTTATCGACGCGGACGGCATGGGACGCGCCTTTCCGCAGCTCGAAATGGAGACCTTCAACGTCTATGGCGTGCCTGCCGCACCCGTGACGGTCGCCGACGAGCAGGGCAATGTGGTGATCATCGAGACGGAAAGTGCGGCCAAGGCCGAATGGCTCGCTCGCGGCGTGACGATCCGAATGGGCGGCCAGTCCTATATCGTCAATTACGGCATGGATGGCCGCACGACCCGTCGCGTATCCGTTCCAGGAACGATGTCGCTTGCCATCGGCATCGGGCGTACCATCCGGCTGGCGCTTGCCGCGCATCGCGATCCGCTCGCCGACCTGATCGAATTCTTCTCCGGAACGCATTACGAGACCGCGCGCCTTCTGGCCTCGGGAAAGGTGGTCGACGTCTCGCGGCGCGAGCAGAACGGCTGGTCGGTCGGGGTCGTGACGATCGAACCTTTCGACACAAGCCGCAGGCCGGTGCGCATCCAGATCCAGAACGAGAATCTGGTGGCAGAGGAAGATGGCAGGGTGCTGGCGATCGTGCCGGATCTCATCTGCATCCTCGAAGCCGACACTGCCGAACCGATAACCACCGAACGCCTGCGTTATGGCCAGCGGGTCAACGTGCTTGGCGTCAAGGTGCCGCCGATCATGCGCACACCGGAGGCATTGGACGTCTTCGGCCCCGCCGCCTTCGGCCTGACGCAGAATTACGCACCGCTCGAGGCCGGTTAAATCTAGGCTGGCACGGGATATGCTTCTTAAAGCTCGCAAGTCAGGATGGTCGAATGAGCGAGGCGTTTTTGGATGCATCACAGTCGTTCCGAAGGCAAAACTGCAACCCGCCCCGGCGGGCGTGAACCGAAGACGCTAGGTTCCCGGTTTCGCCCGCCGCGCATGCTGTTCACGGCCATCGACCGTCCCTTTCCTCTTTCGAAGATCCGCGACGGTCTGGCGCGCCAGATCGTCGTCGTCCATGCACCGTCTGGCTTCGGCAAGACGGCACTGCTCAAGGCAGGATATGAGGCAGTCACTTCCGGCTCTGATTATTTTCAGTCGCTGTTCGATGGCGGCGTCGGTCATTGCGGCTGGATCACGCTAGGCCCCACGCATGGCCAACCTGCCGAACTGCTAGCCGATCTTTGCCTGGCGCTCGGTATCTACAGTCCACCGCCTCCCGCCTCTCTGAGGGAACTGTTCGACATCGTCGCCGACCGGGCAAGCGGCGCAATCCTGTTCATCGACGAGCTCGATATTGCTTCCTCACCCGATGTGCAGGCTTTCCTCGACGGATTTTTCTTAGGTGCCCCCGACAATCTGAGGATTGTCTGCGCATCGCAGCAGAAACTGCCGCTGCCGCTCGCCCGCCTCAGGGTGCGCGGTCTTGTCACGGAGATCAACGCCGTCGACCTCGCCTTCAGCCGCAACGAGATCCGCAGCCTGTTTCCCCGCACCATCAATACTGGCGATGTCGCAAACTTCGTACGCGCCACCCGTGGATGGCCGGCCTTGACGCAGATCGCGCTCGGCGTGATGGAGAGCGGCGGTATAGACGAGCGCAACAGGCTGCTGGCCGGCGAACATCCCGATCTCTTCCGCCATATCGACGAAGCGATCCTGCGTCCGCTGTCGCCGGCGCTTCGCCGAACGCTATGCGTCACGTCGATCCTGGAGGAATTCCCGCTGGAGCTGGCAAGCCATCTCTCCGGCACCGATCTGCAGGCAGATGACCTTCGGCTGCTCGAGGATATGAGCCCGCTGATCGAAAAGAGTCAGATGGGTGCGGCCTGGTACAGGCTTCATCCGATCGTGCGGAAGTGCCTGACGACCGAGCTTGCCGGTGATCCCCAGACCTACGAGGCAACGCTTCACTCCATCGCGGCGATCTGGTTTGCCGAGCGCGGGTTCCTGGAAAGGGCCGTTTCGCATGCGGCGCGCGCCGGCAACTTTTCGCTCGCCGCACAGACGATCCGGCAGGCCGGCGGCGTCAATCTCTTCATCCGCGCCGGCCACACAGTGCTCGAACATTTGATCGCCGACCTGCCCGCCGGCGTCATCCACGAATCTCCGAGCCTGTCATTGTGTTACGTGCTGGTGCTCGCGAAGAAGGGGCACATCAAGGCGGCGCGCGAGCGGATGGAGGCGATCAAGCAAGGCCGGGCCCTGCATGGCGACGAGTTCCTGACGATCGAGGCATCGACGCTCGATCACATCGACGGGCTGGTCGATATCTATGAGGATCGTCATCTCGACGATGCGCAGATCCTGCATCTCGAACGAATGGCGTCAGGTTTTTCGCCGCAATCGACGTGGGAGCTCGGCTGGATCTACAACCATCTGTGCATCGCTTATACCAGGCGCGGCAATCTCGACCTCGCGCGGCTGAGCGCCTTGAAGGCATTGGCCTATTATCGCGAGGAAAAGACGGCCTATGCCCAGATCTTCATGCTGATCCATCTGGGGCTGGTCAATACGCTCGCCGGCAACTTCTCGGCGGCGCTGACTTTCTGCCGGGAGGCGCAGGACCTGATCCAAAGCGCGCAGTGGACCGACGTCAATCTCGAAGCGATCTGCCGCGTCGCGACGGCGGATGTTCTCTACCTCCAGGGCGAGATGGCTCTGGTCGAGAAGAGCCTTGGCGAGGCGGTCAATGCCGTGGTCCAGGGCGAAGGTTGGGTCGATATCTATTCCCGGATGTTTTCGCTGCTGGCCCGCAGTCGGCTGCGGTTGAGCGGTCTCGATACGGCAATGGCAGCGATCGACAAGGCGGAAGAGGTCGCCGTCGAACGCGCGCTGCCGCGCCTGAAGATTGCAGCCGACATCATGCGCGTCGATATCTTCTCGAAGACCGGCCTGATTGAATCGGCGGTGCTTCTCGTCGAGCGGCTGGTTTCATCGTTGCGCGATCCTGAACTCGGGCACTTCTGGACCTGGCGCGAGGAAAACGATTTCCTCGTCGCGCAAGCGCGCCTTCTCAAAGCTCAGGGACGTCCAGGCGAAGGGCTCGCCAATCTGGAGATCGTGATGGCGCGAAGCCGCGCGAACGGCAGCGGTTATCACCTGCTGGCGGCGGAAATTCTGGCAACAGTTGCCGCCTGGAACGACGGCCGGCATGCCCAGGCACTCGAATATTTCCAGTTTGCGATCGCGCGTGCTCGCTCGCACGAGGTAACCCAGCTTTTCGAGGACGAGGGGCTAGAATTCTCCACGGTCGTTCGGGCGATCGTGCGGCGTTTCGGCCTGAAGGTCTTCAGTGCCGATGCCGTCGACTTCATCGGTCGCATAATTGGCCAGGGTGAAAGAAGCGTCTTCGGCAAACCGGCCGATAACGGCCGCCGGATCAAGGGTCCTCTTGGCAGCAAAAGTCTTCTCAGCCAACGCGAGCAACAGGTCCTGCTCTGCCTACATGAAGGCAAGAGCAACAAGGAAATCGCACGCGCGCTCGGGCTTTCCGAGCCTACGGTGAAATTCCACCTCAAGAACGTGTTTTCCAAACTGGGGGTCAGTCGCCGGGCAATGGCCCTGGCAGTTTCGGCTAAATTGAACCTTAAATAGCACGACGAAATGCCGGCACTGTCAGCATAAACGATCTATAATTCACATAAGACAATCCGAACCGGGCAATCATGAAATTCTGCCAGCTGGTAATGGTCGGCCAGGGGTATCGGTGCGTTGAGGGTCATAAGATGCACCCTGCTTTATCATGAGCGTGTTAGAACAGCCGCAGCCTGGTCGGCGGCCCGCAACCCGCTTTCCCATGCGCCATGCGCGGTCGAAAAGTCGGACTGGTGCGTCGCCTCGCCGGCGAAAAACAGCCGGTCGCCGACCGGGCGCGCCAGGACTGCGCGTGCGCCCGCATGGCCGGGCAGTGCATGGCTGTAGGAGCCGCCTATCCAATCGGTACGACACCAGGAAGAGGCCGTGAGGGGCCGCAGATGGCGGCGAATGTTACTGCCGAGCAGCGATGACAGTTGGTCGAGTGCGAAGGCAAATGCCTCCACCAAACCCGCGCGTTCGATGACGACAGCGCCGTTTCCGCCAAAGAAGCCTTCGATGATCGGCCGGCCGAGCGGCCGGATATAATAGCTGCCGGTCTCGGCATTTTGCGGGTCGCCGAGCAGATGGGTTTCCGGCTCCAGACCATGATTGCCATGGAGTTCCAAAAACAGCTTGTCTGCGAGGCCAAGCGGCAGCTGACTTGCGGCATGGAGGTGATCGTCGGCCTCCGGGTCGAAGATAATGGCTCCGCGGGCCAGAACGGCGGTCGATGACGTGATGATCGCGGTATCTGATGTGACCGGGCCGCGGTCGGTCTCCAGCTGAATGCCGCTCCCGGTCAATGCCACACGCCGAACGGGGGTCGAAAGGCGCAAGGCGACGTTCGGAACGGCGGCGCTGATCAGACTTCCATAGCCTTCGTGCACCCGCCAATTGGCATCGGTTGCCGCATTGTCATAGGCAAGAAAGTCAGCGACTGACAGCCGATCGAGCGGTGCGCCGTTCATATATCCGCTGAGGGACTGGCAGTAGGCGTTCCATTTGCCGCCGGGCTCCAGTGCGTCCGACGCCCTGTCGCTGGCGGGGGGATTTGCCCGAATCCGCTCCTCAAGCGCGTTCCATTCGGCCGCCGCCGCCGCGCGCTCATCCTGCGTGAAGCCGAGATCGCGCCACTGGCTTTGCCACGCCGTCGGTCCGCGCTCGATATTGAACCCAGCGTCACGGCCGATGGCGACGAGAGGATTGCGCTCGGCAGAGTGCAGCCAGCCGCAACCCATATCCAGCGGCATTCCGGCCAGTTCGATTGTCCAGGCTCGTCCGCCTACGCGGTCGCTGGCCTCCAGAATGATGACCGAGCGCCCGGCATCGGCCAGGCTTTTTGCTGCTGCAATGCCGGCTGCGCCAGCCCCAACAATCGCAACCTCGTAGTCCATCGTCGCCCTCCGCCGCTGCGTCATCAGCTTGATACGACACAAGCTTTACATCGGGGTTGCACCCGCTTCAATGTGCCCGAAAGCCTGCTAGTATGCTGACATGACGTTCTTCGAAACACTTGTCGCATTGCTGGCGGTTGCCATCCTGCTGCTGCAGGTCACGCGTCGCATGCGCCTGCCCTACCCCGGCATTCTGGCTGCCGCCGGCGTCGCCGTGGCGATGTTGCCAGGGGCGCCGACGATTCCGATCGATCCTCCGACGGCGCTCGCCCTGTTCATTGCGCCCGTCCTTGTCGATTCGGCCTATGACTTCCCGGTGGGGGCGGCGCGGCGCATGCTGCTGCCGCTGTTCTTCTATGCGGTCGTCGCCGTTCTCGTCACGACAGGCGTGGTCGTGTCGATCAGCATGCTGACCGTCGGGCTTCCGATTGCGGTTGCGGTCACACTTGGCGCAATTGTTTCGCCGCCCGATGCCGCAGCCGCCACGGCAGTCCTTTCCAATTTGCCCGTCGCCCGGCGTGTAGATGCCCTGCTCAAGGGAGAAAGCCTGTTCAACGACGCGACCGCATTGCTGCTTTTCGGCGCCGCGCTGACTGTCCAGGCGCGTGGTGGGCTGGATGCCGGAACGGCACTTCAGGTGGGGATCGCCGCACCTGGAGGGATCCTGTTCGGCATCGTCTTCGGCTTTTTTGTCTCGCGGCTTCGACCGATAACCGAGAACACGGTCGGCGGGACCCTGCTTCAATTCGTCTACGCTTTTTCAACCTGGCTGATCGCCGAACATCTGCATCTGTCGGCTGTCCTTGCCACAGTGGCGAGCGCAATGACGCTCGCCACGCTCTCTTCGGTCAGGGATTCACCGCGGATGCGGGTACATTCCTTCGCCGTCTGGACGACCGTCGTCTTCCTGCTGAACGTTGTGGCTTTCCTGCTGATGGGCCTGCAGGCGCGCCGCATCCTTGAGGCGATGTCGGCCGAAGAGCTTCAGCGGGCGATGGGATTTGCCGTCATCGTGGTGGTCGGCGTGATCCTGGCGCGTATGGCGATGGCTTTCCTGCTTCACGCCGTCGTTGCGTCTCGTCACCGAAGCGGCCATGAATTGGCGCCTTTCACATCCGGGGAGACCTTGCTGGTGGGTTGGGCCGGTATGCGTGGCCTCGTTACGCTGGCGACGGCCTTCGCGCTCCCCGCCGACTTTCCCGAGCGAGACCTGGTCGTGCTCACAGCCTTCGCGGTGGTGCTCGCAACCCTGGTTATTCAAGGGGCGACCTTGGCTCCAATGATCCATCTCCTGAAACTCGGTCGGCAGGCAGAAGTCCGTGATGAACTCAAGGTGGCCCGAAGATCGCTCGCCGAAGCGGCCTTTCAGCGGCTTGAGAAGGAAAACGGCACTGAGGCCGAAGCGATCCGGACGATCTGCAGGGACCATTGGACCGCGTCAACCGAGGCAAACAAGGCTTCGGCGCTCGATCGCCGCCGCGACCTGACGATCGCCGCCGTTCTCGCCCAGCGCCAGCGCCTCGAGGAATTGCGCGACACAGATCAGATCGGCGCGACGCAATATCTCGAGCTGCAGGAGGACCTGGACTGGAAGCAGCTCTCCGTCGGCTCGGATGAGGATCGCCGCATCACAGAAAGCTAGAGCCGATAAGGCATCACACAGCTTGCTGCTCCGTCAGCCCAACCTCTCAAATGAGGCGGGACGCATCACTCGATATCCTTCAGCGCATCGAGTGGGCCGGTCAGCGCCGTGCGCGGTGGGACGAGGGTCGGCCGCACCAGATGCGTGATTGGCGGGCCGCGGTCTGCATCAAGGATCGCAAACCCCTTGGTGATCATCGCCTCGCTGTCCTGCCGGATCATGAAGACGGGGAAAGGCAGGAAGGAGCCAAAGGGATCGTAGTCGTAGCAGCCAACGATGATGTCGGCGAAGGTCTCATGCGGGTGCAGCGCGAGGAAGCGCATCAGCCCTTCGAGATTGATCGAGGAATTGACGAAAAATGTGCGCGGCAGCTTTCCGTGGCCTTCGTAGAAGGCTTCGAAGGCACGCGCCGTCATGGCCGGGGAATAGCCGGTCGGCTGGATGCAGACATCCGGATCCGCGCCCAGAAGTGCGCGCTTTACGTCGCGGAAACCGCGAATTCGCTCGTGGCTGGCGTGGTCGTTGCGGCCGCCGAACAGGTACAGATCGTCAGGTGAAAGCGGGCCATCCTCCTGCGCGCGTTCGATGATCGCCTGCGTCAGCATGCGCGCACCTTCATAATTGTCGCTGATGACCGACGGCGCCAGCGTGCCCGGCAGATCGATGTTGACGTGCTTCAGCCCTGCCTTTTCGCAGACCTTGTGTACGCCATCCGGATCGGTTGCGCCGGCGATGAAAAGTTCGTCGATCGAATAGGAGATCAGTGTCTCGACGACCTGGCACTCCTCGTCCGGATCGCGACAGGCGCTGACGACGAGGGGGCACTGGCCGCGGCTTCTGACCTGTGCCTCGAAAGATTGCGCCATGGAGGAGAAATAGCGGTTGTCGTGCACCGGCAGCAGAAGACCGACGAGGCCGGAGCGGGACGAACGCAGGCCGCGGGCCTGCAGATTTGCCGTATATCCGTGCTCGTTCGCCAGGTTCTGAATGAGTTGGGCCGTCGCCTCCTTGATACGCCTCTTCCGCCAGCTTCCGTTCAGCACGGCGCTTACGGTAGAAGCCGACGCACCCGATAGGATCGAGAGATCGTAGATTGTCGCCTTCTTCTTGCTGATGTCTGCCATATCTCGCCTTTTCCGCTGTCGTTCCCTTAGAAACAAACCCCTCTTGACGAAAGCCCTACCTTGATCGATAGTCATTGCACCATCGATTGTGCAAAAAAGAAAGATCGATTGCGCAAAAATGGTTCGCCGGAGGAGGCGGGATGGGAGGCAAGGGTGTTCCCTCGCCAAGAAGCAACCAGGAACAACCTGCCGCAAAGCGGCCGGTGGTCGTCGTTCGCCATGAGCGACCTTGAGGAGGAGTGAAGATGAGGAGACTTATCGTAGCGGCATTTGCCGCATCGCTGTCGCTTGCCGGGGCGGTGGTCGCGTTTGCGCAGGACGCACCGAAGGTCGGCGTTGTCGTCAAGATCGGCGGCATTCCATGGTTCAATGCGATGGAAGCCGGCATCAAGGAACAGGGCAAGAAATTAGGCGTCGATGCCTTCATGATCGGCCCGACCAGCGCCGACCCGGCGCTGCAGGTGCGCGCCATCGAAGACCTGATCGCCCAGGGTGTCAAGGTCATCGGTGTGGTGCCGAACGATGCCAAGGTGCTCGAGCCCGTGCTCACCAAGGCGCAAGCCGCCGGCATCAAGGTCATTACGCATGAATCGCCCTCGCAGAAGGGCGCCGACTGGAATTTCGAACTCGCGTCGTCGACCGGTTTTGGTGAGGCGCATGGCAAGCTGCTCGCCGAAAAGATGGGTGGCAAGGGCGAATATGCCGTCTTCGTCGGCTCGCTGACCGTTCCGCTGCACAATGCCTGGGCGGACGCCGCAATCGCCTATATCAAGGCGAATTATCCGGACATGAAACTCGTCGGCGACCGTTATGGCGTCGCAGAAGATGTCGACAAAAGCCGCTCGACGGCGCTTGATCTCATCGCTGCCCATCCGGATCTGAAAGGCTTCCTCGCCTTCGGCAGCCAGGGCCCGATCGGTGCCGGGCGCGCTGTCGAAGAACGCCGCAAGACGGGCAAAATCTTCGTGCTCGGCCCGTTCTCGCCCGGCCAGGGCCAGAAGCTGATCAAGTCCGACGCGATATCGGGCGGCTTCAT
Source organism: Rhizobium sp. 862_C5_N1_2 (assembly GCF_051811205.1). Taxonomy (NCBI): domain Bacteria; kingdom Pseudomonadati; phylum Pseudomonadota; class Alphaproteobacteria; order Hyphomicrobiales; family Rhizobiaceae; genus Rhizobium; species Rhizobium sp. 862_C5_N1_2. The sequence continues at coordinate 79,306 of NZ_JBPWPT010000002.1, forward strand.
GTGGAATCCGAAGCAGGCCGGCGAAGTCTTCGTCACGCTCGCCGATCGCCTGATCAAGGGCGAGAGCATCAAGGAAGGTGATGACATTCCGGGTCTCGGCGTGATCAAGCCTGTTGGTAACGACATCATCGTCGATCAGCTGCTGCCGATCAACAAGGATACGGTCGACGACCTGGCCGCAATGGGCCTCTGAAGAGGCCCCCTCCCCGGGTGTCGGGCCGGTCGATACGGACCGGCCCGGCGTTCGGGAAAAGAGCGATACCCGGCCATGGCTGGACCATTGACCTTTCATGGCATTCGACTGGACAGGCAACCGGCATGAGCATGGCAACGGATGATGGTGTGGAGGCCCAGCCGCTTCTTTCACTTCGCGGCATCAACATGACATTCGGCGGTGTGAAGGCGCTGAAAAACGTCTCCTTCGAAGTCCTGCCCGGCGAGGTGCATTGCTTGGCCGGCGAGAATGGTTCCGGCAAGAGCACCCTTATCAAGGTGATATCAGGCGTCTATCGGCCTGCAGACGGCGCCGAGATCGTCTTCGACGGTGAGACGATATCCCACATGACGCCTGGCATGGCCCAGTCCCGCGGCATCCAGATCATCTGGCAGGACCTCGCGCTCTTTCCGGAAATGAGCGTGGCCGAAAACATCGCCTTCCAGACCCTTTCCGGTTCGCGCCCGCGCTTCGTCAATTATGCCGCGATCCGCGGAACAGCCGAGGAGGCACTCGCCCGGCTCGGCATCACCCTCGACGTCGACAGGCCTCTCAAGGACTTCGCCATCGCGCAGCGTCAGATCGTCGCCATCGCCCGCGCGCTGGTTGGAGAGGCCCGCATCGTCTTCATGGACGAGCCGACCGCCTCGCTCACCCAGTCTGAGACCGATCATCTGCTGGCGATCGTGCGCACGCTGTCGGCTTCGGGCGTTGCCGTGGTCTTCGTCAGCCATCGCCTTGCGGAAGTGCTGGAAATTTCCTCGCGCATCACGGTGCTGCGCGATGGTGCGCTGGTCGGTGTCTATCCGGTGGAAGGCATGACCCAGTCTAAGATCACCGAGCTGATGACCGGGCGCACCTTCGACCAGAATGTTCGCGCCCGCGACCTATCGCATAACCCGGTCCTGCTTTCTGTCAGCAAGCTTTCCCGGCCTGGCGAGTTCGAGGACATCTCCTTCGATCTGCGCCGCGGCGAGACCCTCGGGATCACCGGCCTGCTCGGCTCCGGGCGCACCGAACTCGCGCTCACGCTGTTCGGCATGCGCCGGCCCGCCGCCGGAACGATCGTGTTGGAGGGAAAGCCGGTGCGCTTTGCCTCCAACCGCGAGGCGATCACATCAGGCGTCGCCTATCTCTCCGAAGACCGCCTTTCGCTCGGTCTCAACCAGCCGCAATCCATCGCCGACAATCTGGTCATGGCCTCCCTCAACCGTATCCTGGGCCGCCGGCTCATCTCGCCGGAAAAGAAGCGCTCGCTGGTCGCGCGCTGGATCGCCGATCTCGGCGTCAGGATCGGCAAGCAGGACGATGCGATCTCGACGCTTTCGGGCGGCAACCAGCAGCGCGTCGCGATCGCCAAATGGCTCGCCACCGATCCCAAGGTGCTGATCCTCGATGCGCCCACGGTCGGCGTCGATGTCGGCGCCCGCGCCGGCATCTTCGAAATCGTTGCACGCCTCGCCGAGGCGGGGCTGGCGATCATCCTGATTTCGGACGAGGTGCCGGAGGTCTATTTTAACGCCGATCGGATCATCCATATGGAAAAGGGCCGCATCGCCGGCTGGCATGATCCGCGCGCGACTACGCTGAAAGACCTGGAGGCGGCGGTCTATGCGTAAGCTGTTCTTGTCCCATACAACTGAATTCGTGCTGTTTGCCGTCATCCTCGCGATGAGCATTGTCCTGGCTTTCATGACCGACCGTTTCTTCACGCTCGGCAATGTCTTCGACCTGCTCAATATCAGCGCGGTCAATATTATCTTTGCCGTTGGCCTGCTCGTGGTGCTGATATCAGGCGGGATCGACATCTCCTTCGCGGTCGCAGCCTCGATCGTGCAATATGTCACTGCACTTGCGCTCGAGAGGATCGGCGGGGGTGGATGGGTATCCGGCTTCCTGATTGCGGCCGGCATCGGCATCGTGCTCGGCGTGATCAACGCCTTCCTGATCCACCGCTTCCGCATCATCTCGATCGTCGCGACGATCGCGACCTTCAACGTCTATTTCGGCTTGCTGATGTTTTTCACCAAGGGGGTGTCGATCTACAATCTGCCCGACTGGCTGACGAGCCGCGTCATCATCTACGAGCGCGAAATGGCCGATGGGAGCTGGGCTGAGATCACCTTGCCGGTTGTGGTCATGGCCGTCTGCACGCTCGCCACATGGTTCTTCATTACCCGCACGACGACCGGCCGACAGCTCTATGCCTTCGGCGACAATCCGGAAGGCGCGCGTCGCTTCGGCATCAATATCGGCGCCATGCAGTTCATCGCCTTCGGCTGGCTTGGGTTGATGGCAGGCATCGCCGGGCTCATGCAGGCGCATTATGCGCAGGAGGTCGTGCCGAACGCCCTTTATGGCCGCGAACTCGATGTGCTCGCAGCCGTGGTGCTCGGTGGGGCGCGGCTGGGCGGCGGCAAGGGCTCGGTGCTCGGTTGCGTGCTGGGCGTACTGCTCGTCTCGATCACCCAGAACGGCCTCAACCTGATGGGCGTCTCGCCCTTCGCCTTCAAGATGATCGTCGGCGCGATCATCCTCGTTGCGATCACCTTGTCGAGCGCCCGCATCGGCAATCTGGTGCCGGTGTTTGCGACCCGGAAATCGACCGGTGACAGGCCTGCAGACAGGGGAGAGAACTGATGAACGCGCTCGCCGCCCGCTTCAACGCCATCTTCGGGGCCGACATGGCCGGTCCCCTCGCCGCGCTGGCGGCCGTGCTTGTCGTCTTCAGTTTCGCCTCGCCGCATTTCCTGACGGGCGCGACCTTCGGATCGGTCGCCTTTCAGCTTCCCGAGCTGGGCGTTCTGACGCTTGCCATGCTGATGCCGATCCTCACCGGCGGCCTCAACCTTGCGATCACCTTCACCGCCAACATCGCCGGCCTGACGCTCGCCTGGACGCTGCAGGCCAATGGCGGGATCGATGCCGGCCCGGGCGCCTTCCTGATCGGCTCGGCTCAGGCGGTTGCCGTCGGCGCCGCCAGCGGCCTGGTCATGGGCCTGGTCATCGCCTTTACCCGCGCCCATCCGATCCTCGTTTCGCTGTCGATGATGATCTTCCTACGCGGCCTCGGCGAGTTCCTGACGCGCGGCGGCGATATCTCGGGCTTCCCTACCTTCATCGCTCCGATCGGCCACGGCAGCATCCTCGGCATCCCGGTACCTTTGTTGATCCTGATCGCCTGCGTGATCGCCAGCCACATTCTGCTCTCGCGCTCCAAGCTCGGCTTTTCCACCTACATGATCGGCTCCAATATCGAGTCTGCCCGCTATTCCGGCATCAACACCCGCAAGGTTCTGGTGCTGGTCTACATGCTCTCCGGCGTGATGGCTGCGGTTGCCGGCATCATCATGCTTGCGCGCTTCAATTCGGTGCGCGTCGGCCACGGCGAGTCCTATCTGCTGATCACCGTGCTTGCCTGCTTTCTCGGCGGCATCAATCCTTTCGGCGGCTTCGGCCGCGTCCTGCCCGTCTTCGTGGCGCTCATCGTGCTGCAGCTTCTCTCTTCGGGGCTCAACCTGCTCGGCGCCAACCAGCACCTCACCACTGCCGTCTGGGGCATCCTGCTCATCGTCGTGATGGTGCTGCGGTGGTTCTCGGCCAAGTTCATCAGAATCGTGAAATAGGAGATACGATCATGGAAGGTTTCGGCGTTCACACCAGCATGTGGACCATGAACTGGGATCGCGCAGGCGCCGAGAAGGCGATTGCCGCAGCCGTGCACTACAAGATGGATTTCATCGAGATCGCGCTGCTGAACGCGCCTGCCGTCGATGCCAAACATACCCGCGCCCTGCTTGAAAAGAACAAGCTGCGCGCCGTCTGCTCGCTCGGCCTGCCGGAACATGCCTGGGCCTCGGTCCGCCCGGATGCCGCAATCGAGCACCTGAAGGTTGCGATCGAAAAGACCGCAGAAATGAACGCCGAGGCCCTGTCCGGCGTCATCTTCGGCGGCATTGGCGAGCGCACCGGCGTGCCACCGACGCAGGGCGAATACGACAACATCGCCAAGGTGCTCGACGCCGCGGCAAAGCATGCTAGGAAGCACGGCATCCAACTCGGCGTCGAGGCGGTGAACCGCTATGAGAACCACCTGATCAACTCGGCGCAGCAGGCCGTCGACATGGTGGAGCGCGTCGGCGCGGATAACATCTTCGTTCACCTCGACACCTACCACATGAATATTGAGGAAAAGGGTGCGGCAAACGGCATCCTGATCGCCCGCGATCACCTGAAGTACATCCATCTTTCGGAAAGCGACCGCGGCACACCGGGCTACGGCAACATCCCGTGGGATGCGATCTATGCCGCGCTCGCCGCAATCGGCTTCAAGGGCGGACTCGCGATGGAAAGCTTCATCAACATGCCGCCTGAGGTCGCCTATGGCCTGGCCGTCTGGCGCCCCGTTGCACGCGATATGGAAGAGGTCATGGACAAGGGCCTGCCGTTCCTGCGCAATAAGGCGGAACAATACGGTCTCATCTGACCCGGTTTGCCGGATATTCCGAATTCCACTGGTGGCCGACTGCCATCAACGACAAGCCATAACCGCAGCGGCCGCACGGGTGTCTGGCTGAAGAGTTCTTGCCATCGCCGGCAAGGGGCGTGACGCCCGTCTCTTCAGCACAGGCACCGAATTTCATTCGGCTCGTGCATGCGAAATGACTCTTGAGAAATATCATACTGTTTGTGATATTGTTATTGATGCTTGTTACTTTCCTCCCCCTATGCCATTTTGCCTGTTAAAATAAGGCGCTTGAACGGCCCGCGCCCGGGCTCTAGTTTCAAAGAGATGGCGGCGTTTCGATCGACCATCGATATGGGGGAATCTTGGATGGCACGCATTACGCTGAGGCAACTGCTCGACCATGCTGCGGAGGAAGGCTACGGCGTTCCCGCTTTCAACATCAACAACATGGAGCAGGCGCTCGCCATCATGGAGGCCGCGGATGCGTGCCAGGCGCCGGTTATCATGCAGGCGTCGCGCGGAGCCCGCGCCTATGCCAATGACATCATGCTGAAGCACATGATGGATGCCGTCGTTGAAATCTATCCGCATATTCCAGTCTGCGTGCATCTCGATCACGGCAACGATCCCTCCAACTGCATGACGGCGATCCAGGCGGGCTTCACCTCGGTAATGATGGATGGTTCACTGAAGGCGGACGCCAAGACGCCCGCCGACTGGGCCTATAATGTCGGCGTCACCAAGATGGTGACTGACATGGCGCATTTCGGCGGCATCTCAGTGGAAGGCGAACTCGGTGTTCTCGGTTCTCTCGAGACCGGCATGGGCGAGGCCGAGGACGGCCACGGCGCCGAGGGCAAGCTTTCGCATGACCAGCTGCTGACCGACCCGGACGAAGCGGTGAAGTTCGTGCGCGAAACCAAGGTCGATGCGCTCGCCATCGCGATGGGCACATCGCATGGCGCCTACAAGTTCACCCGCAAGCCGGACGGTTCGGTACTGGCGATGAACGTCATCGAAGAAATTCACCGCAAGCTTCCGAACACACATCTCGTCATGCATGGCTCGTCCTCGGTCCCGATCGAACTGCAGGAGATCATCAACAAGTATGGCGGCCAGATGAAACCGACATGGGGAGTGCCGGTCGAGGAAATCCAGCGCGGCATCAAGAACGGCGTGCGCAAGGTCAACATCGACACCGACGGCAGAATGGCGATGACCGGCCAGATCCGCCGCGTGCTGCAGGAAGATCCAAGCGAGTTCGATCCGCGCAAATATCTGAAGCCGGCGATGACGGCGCTGACCAAGCTCTGCAAGGAACGCTTCGAACAGTTCGGCACCGCCGGCATGGCCGGCCGCATCACGCCCCTTCCCGTTTCGGAAATGGCGAAGCGTTACAAGTCCGGTTCCCTCGATCCGGCTTTCTCTTGAAACTGGGTTAGCCCGAGGCCGGGCGCGGTGTCTTTTCCGGCTCGGCGGCAACCTTGCCTGTCAGTGCTTGGCCGTGGAAGCGGCCCAGCTGGCTGACAACGTCCTGGATTTCGCTTGCCGTTCGTTCGGCATTCCAATCGAGCGCTGCCCCGGCAACGCCGGCGATTTCCCGCAGGCCTTCCAGCGTCAACCGGCCCTCGATCGCAAGCGTCGTACGACGCATCACGATGTCCGACAGGTGGACGACGATTTCGTTCCGGGCGATCCAGTCGATCTCGCGGAGACTGTAACGCGGCGCACCCGCCAGGCGCTGCTCGTCGGTATAGCCTGAAGGAGAAGAAAGCAGGGCTGCGCCCGTCGTGCCGTAGCGGGCGAGCAGTTCGTCGGCACGCTCGGCGGCAACGCCGCTGCGTGATGCGGTATCCCTGATCCAGGCGCTACGTTGCTGGGCATCAGCCGGAAAGGCCTTGCCGCCGCCGATCGCCAGATAGCGTGTCGACTGGCTGCGGCTGCGCTGCAGCCGGGAGAGAACGGTGTCGGCGACCTCTTCCGCAAAGCCACGGAACGTCGTCCACTTGCCTCCGACCAGCGAAATGATCGGAAACGGTCTGCCGCTCTCTGGCTCCTTCACCGGCGCGGAGTGATCACGGCTGATTAGCCCCGGTGCTGCCGCATCTGACGCCGGCAGCGGGCGGATACCGCTATAGCTGTAAACGATCTGGTCGCGATCGAAGCGGAGCGTCGGCAGCAGCGAACGGACGCTTTCGAGGAAATACTCGGTTTCCGGCTCCTCGCAGCGGACATTGTCCGGATCGTTGGCCGGAATGTCGGTCGAACCGATAAGTGCCAGCCCGAGATAGTCGTAGACCAGGCAGATTCGGCCGTCGTCGGCCTCGAAATAGATCATGTGGCCGTTGAGGCTTCGCACCAACTCGGGATGGTCAAGCAGGATATGGGAACCCTTGGTGCCGCCGATCAGGTGCGATGGGGCGCCGAGTAAATTGTTGACGTGATCGATCCAGGGACCTGCCGCATTGACGACCAGTTTGGGAGCAACGGTGACATCGCGACCATCGGGCTGCCGGAAGGTCAAATGCCCCTCTGAAACGGCAGCCAGTGTCGCGAAATTTGCCGCGAGGCTCCGCGCATTCGCATCGAGACCATCGCTCACGAGCTCATAGACGAGTCGCTCCGGCCTGCTGATCTTGGCATCGTAATAGATGCCGCCGGCGACGATGGCGGGGGTGACATGCGGCATTTCCTTGCGCGCCTGTTTCTTCAAGATCAGCCGGTGGCGCGGCATGACCTGGTCGCGTGAACCGAAAAAGTCATAGAGCCGAAGCCCGATCTTGATGAGAACCGCACCACGGCTGCGTGGCGCCGTCTTCGACCCGAAGAGCGTTCTGATCGCTGCCCAGATACCGCGGGTCCAGGAAAAGACCGGAATGAAGGTCGGCAGTGGCTCGACGCAATGCGGCGCGTTCTTGAGCAGGAGGTTGCGCTCAAGCGTCGATTGCGCAACCAGTCCGAACTCACCCGTTTCCAGATATTTCAGGCCGCCGTGAATGAGCCGCGATGGTGCGGCGCTCGTGCCGGAACCAAAGTCGGCCTTGTCGACGATCAGGCAATTGACACCCTGTAGCGAGAGGTCGCGGAACAGGCCGGCGCCGTTGATGCCCGCCCCGATGATCAAAACGTCGATATCGTTCTCGCCGGGATTCGAGAAGCGCTGCTGCAAATCGGGGGTCATGCTCGTCGTCCTAAATTGCCCGCCGCAGCAGGCATTTGTCTTTTCAGTTTGCCGATTGTTCCGGCGCAAGCGCGGCAATCCTAGGCCAAAGGGGGATCATCGCGTCGGCAATGTCGCGGAACACCTGGTAACGCTTTTCATAATCCGCGCTGCGCGCCGCATCGGGCAGGCAAGTCTTTGCGATGGCGGCCGTGTCGCGCGGATCGCTCTGCGGATCGGCGAAGACACCAGCACCCGACCCGGCACAAAGCGCAGCACCCCAGGCGGCCGCCTCATCCGTCTCGGTTACCGTGACCGGCATGCCAAGCACATCGGCAAACATCTGCACGACGGCAGGGTTGCGCGAGATGCCCCCGGCGAGCCGCGCCTGATCGAAGGCAAAGCCGTCGCGAAGCGCGTCGACATGAATGCGATGATTGAAAGCGATGCCCTCAAGCACGGCGCGCAGCATGTCGCCGCGATCGTGCCATCCGCCGAGCCCGAAGAAACCGGCGCTGGCCGCCGCGCCATAGGGCGAGCCGAACAGATAGGGATGGAAGAGCGCCGTCGAGGGGCGCTCGAAAGCGGCATCGATCTCAGGCGCCAGCAGGGCGTGGATGGAGTTGCCTTGCGCCTCGCCATTCTTCCGTTCGGCAGCGCAGAGCGTGTCCAGAAACCAGTCGTAATTCGCTGTCGATGCCGGGGAGATCGACATGCTGTTCCAGATGCCGGGCGCAATCCCGTTGCGGCAGAACCAGCGCCGGTCGACACGCGGTTCCGACGAAAGCGTCTCGTTGATCGAATAGGTCCCGGCAATGACCGCGACAACGCCCTTGGCATAGCCCCCTGCCCCGAGCGCCGAGGCCGTGACGTCGTGCAGACCGGCAACGACAGGCGTTCCCTCGGCAAGGCCGGTCACCTGCGCGGCTTCACGGGTCACGCGTCCGACGATCTGGTCGGAGCGCGAGGCTGGTGGCAGGGCGTGGACGAGATCCTGCAAGCCAAACAGCCGCAGGGCGTCCTCACTGTAGTTCTGCGTCTTGACATTGGTGAAGGAGGTGCTGGCTTCGGTGCGGTCCGTACCGATGATCCCGGTCAGGCAGAACCGCAGCCAGTCCTTGCAGCTGATAAAATGGCCGATGCGCTTATAGCGCTCAGGCTCGATTTCGCGGATCCAGGCAAGCAATGCCGATGGCGCGGAGACGTGCGGGATCTGCCCCGTCAGTTCGATTGCCAGATCGGCGACGTCGCTTTTCGTCCACCGGTCGACGATCGCCCCTGCCCGGCTGTCCAGCGAGAGAATGGCCCGGCCGAGCGGCTTCCGGGCGTGATCGAGCAGGTATATGCCGTCTCCATGCGCGGTAGCGGCAATGCCCTCTATGTCGCTTGCCGGCCGCCCGCTGAGTGAAATCGCTTCGCGGATGGCATCGGCCGTCGCCTTCCACAATTCATCCATGTCGCGCTCGATATGGTGGGCCTTCGGAATGAACTGCGTCACCCGGCGCCGTGCGGCTGCAAGCGGCGTGCCGTCGATATCGAAGATGACCGCCTTGGTGACTGTCAAACCACTATCGATCCCGAGCAGTGTCGGCATTCACGTTTACCTCACGAGGGACAACCGGCCCGTGCCGTCAGGAGCGCCCTCCGGCGCCCTTGGCAATGACCACGTTGATATCTCTGGACCGCATGCGGTCGATGTGCACGGGCTGGGTCTTGTCGTCGACGATAACGACGTCGAACTCATCCAGTGCTGCGAAACTGTGGAGTGCACGCCGTTCGAACTTGGTATGATCGGCAAGCAGGATGCGTTTTACGGAACAGTCGAACATGGCGCGCTTGGTATCGACTGTTTCAGGGGACTGGTGCAGCACCGTGCCATCGCTGATCGCCGACATCGAGATGAACGCGACATCTGCCCTGAGTGCCTTGATCTCATTGATGGTGATGCGACCCATGAAGGCATTGCACCAATTGTAATATTGGCCGCCGAGGGCGAGCAGCGTCACGTCGTGCAGGCCCGTCAGCGCATTCATCAACGTCAGGGAATTGGTAATTGCGGTGACCGGCACCTTCGAAGGCAGATGCGCCGCCATCTGAAGTACCGTGGTCGAGTCATCGAAAAAGATCGCCTGTCCCGGTTCGACGAATTGCATTGCCGCCTCGGCGATCAGCTTCTTTTCCACCGACTGGCGGTTCGAGCGATAGACGTCGCTGGACTCGATGAGATTGGTCGCCGCCGCAGTGACAATGCCGCGCGTCTTCCTGAAGAGGCCGCGGCTTACGAGTTCATCGACATCGCGGTGAGCCGTCATCAGGCTGATCCCAAAGCGGTCGGTCAGGTCTTCAATCCGCATCGAGCCTTCACCCATCACGGCCTCTGCAATCATGCGGCGGCGCGCGATCTGGCGCGTCTGCCGGCTGTCGCTGGTGAGCTGGTCCAACAGATCGTCGTCCCGGCTGGTCTTCTGTGTCACGGGTCACCCCTGTCGCTGAATTATGGATCCCAGCTTCGTACAGTGATTGCCGCGCCAAGGCAAAAAGGCGAAACGCAACCGGCGGTTGGACCGCGGCCATCGCTTCCAGCATGAAAATGAGGGCGCTCTTGCGAGCGCCCTTTACCGTTTACTGCGCCAGGACGAACGGGCCGGTGTACTTGTCGATGTTGTCCTTGGTGATCAACAGGCAATCGAAGAGCTGCTTCTCGCTCTTGGCACCCGTGTTACCCGTCTTGATCAGGTTGTCTGCCTGCTTGACGGCTTCTTCGGAGAAGACGGCAACCGGTTGGAGGACGGTGTATTGGAGTTCGCCCGCCTTGATGGCAGCAACGGCATCCGGCGAACCGTCGAAGCCGCCGACCTTCACATTGGCGAGCTTGCCGGCTTCCTTGAGTGCGGCAATCGCACCGAGAGCCATTTCGTCATTGCCCGAGATGACGCCGACGATATCCGGGTTGGCCTGCAGCATGGACTGCATCTTGTTGTGGCCCTGGGTGCGGTCCCAGTTGGCAACTTCCTTGGCGACCTTCTTCAGATCCGGATACTGCGAAAGGACAGTCTCGTAGCCATTCGAACGCGTTGCCGCGTTGTTGTCGGACGGCGCGCCGAAGAGTTCGGCATAGTTGCCCTTATCGCCGATCGCTTCGACCCATTGCTGCGCGCCGAGGGCGGCACCCTGTGCGTTGTTGGAAACAAGCTGCGCCTTGGCTAGGCCTTCCTGGTTGATCTCGGCGTTGACGAGGATGACCGGGATGCCGGCAGCAACGGCCTTCTTGACCGCACCGACGGAACCGTCGGCGTTTGCCGGGTCGAGGATGATCGCCACCGACTTGTTGGTGATCGCAGTATCGATCAGGTTGCTTTCGGTATTGGTGTCACCCTTGTGGGCGTTGACCGAGGCCGTGTAGCCCAGCTTTTCGGCGGTTGCCTTGGCGACATTGCCTTCCGTCAGCCAATAGGGATTCGACGGATCGTTGACGATGATCGTCATCATGCCCGCTGCCCAAGCGGAGCTTGCAAGAAGCGGTGCTACTGCCGCGGCGGCCAGAAGTATGCGCATGCCTTTCTTAAACATAGTCTCTCTCCCATTTGTGAGTTCAGTTATTGCCGGGGATCCGGCAGTGCTTTCCCCAATCGGCTTCGTGGACTCCAGCCTGCCGTCGTGGATAAGTTTCGGTCTCAGCCGTCAGGACGATTTGACCCGGCGGCCGTATTGGATGCTGTTCATGAGGACGGCGAGAACGATCACCGCGCCGGTGAATACCGTCTGCCAGTAGGCCGAGACGCCGATGATCACGAGGCCGTCCGAAAGGAAGCCGATAACGAAGGCGCCGAGCATGGTGCCGCGAACCGTACCGCGGCCGCCGGTCAGCGCCGCGCCGCCGATGACCACGGCTGCGATCGCCGTCAGTTCGTAGGTTGTGCCTGCCGTCGGACCGGCGGAGGTCAGCTGCGAGGAGAGGACCAGGCCGGCGATCGCTGCACAGACGCCCGAAAGCACATAGACGATGATCTTCACGCGCTTGACCGGGACGCCGGAGAGGTCGGCGGCACGCTCGTTACCACCTGAGGCGTAGAGCCAGCGGCCGAAGGCAGTGCGGCTCAGCACGATGCCGCAAACGATGGCGAGAACCGCAAGCACGATGACCCCGATCGGAATGCCTGCGAGCCGGTTGAAGCCCAGCCAGTCGAAGCCGGTATTGCCGAGTTCCGGACGGCCGCCGAGATTGTTGTAGGTCAGGCCGTTGGTCATCAGGAGCGCGATACCGCGGGCCACGTAGAGCACGCCCAGCGAGGCGACGAAGGCCGGCACCTTGAGATAAGCGATCAGCACGCCGTTGACCGCACCGACCAGCGCACCGAGCGCACATGTGATGACGACGACGGCCCAGACCGGCGGATAGAGGATGACGCCGAGATAGGTGAGCGTGACCCCCTGCATCAGGAAACCGGCGATGCAGCCTGCAAGCCCGAGTGTCGAGCCGACCGACAGATCGATGCCGCCATTCAGGATGACGAGCAGCATGCCGATCGCCAGAATGCCGAAGATCGCGACATGCGACGCCATGATCAGGAAGTTGTTCAGCGTGAAGTAATAGGGCGACAGGAACGAAAAGACCGCGATGATGACGATCAGCGCGAAGAAGGCCCGGCCTTCCAGGATGAGACGCACGATATTGGTATTGCGCTTCTGCCCGCTGGAAACTGATTTCTTTTCGGTGACGTTCGTGACTGACATAATCAGTGCTCCATAATCCAGGCTAGTGCGCGACCACGGCTTCGCCGGAGGCGGCCATGATCTTTTCCTTGGTGACATCCGAGCCGAACTCGGCCGATATCCTGCCGCGATGCATGACGATGATGCGGTGCGCGATACTCAGGCATTCATTGACTTCGGACGTCGAATAGATGACCGCCAATCCCTGCTTGGCGCGCTCCGCGAGCAACTTGAAAACTTCCGCCTTGGCGCCGATGTCGATGCCGCGGCTTGGCTCATCGAGCAGGATGACCTTTGGCTGGGTTGCCAGCATCTTGCCGATGACGACCTTCTGCTGGTTGCCGCCGGAGAGCGAGCCGATCGAAGCTGCACCGCCATCGGTTTTCACATGCACCCGCCGGATCGCGTCATTGACGAGATCGCGCTCCCGATGGCCGGAGGTGAAAAGCCCTTTGGTGAAGGCGCGGATACTCGCAAGCGACAGATTGGAGCCGACCGTCATCGTCTGGACGAGGCCGTCGCGCTGGCGATCTTCCGGCACAAGCACGAGACCGCTGGCAATGCGCCCGGCGATGCTGAGCCCACTGACGTCCTGTCCTTCGAGCAGAACCTGTCCGCCACTTGCGCGCAGACGTCCGGCAATGCATTCGAGCAGTTCCGTGCGCCCGGCGCCCATCAGCCCGTAGATGCAGACGATCTCACCGGCACGCACCTTGAGAGACAGACGATCGACCGCATTATAGGCAGCGCCGGAGGGGCCGGGGACACTGAGGTTTTCGATGGAAAGCGAGACGTTTCCGAACGGGTGACCTTGCGGCGGGCTGCCAAGGTCGAAATTCTCGCCGACCATGTTGCGGACGATCCATTCGAGATCGATATCCTTGCGCTCGGCATAGGCGGTCATGTTTCCGTCGCGCAGAACGACGGCGTGATTGGTGATCTGTAGCGCCTCTTCCAGATGATGCGAGATGTAGACGATCGACACGCCGCGGCTCGTCAGGTCGTGGATGACTTTGAAGAGCACTTCCACCTCCGTCGCGCTCAGCGCCGAGGTCGGCTCGTCCATGATCAGGATGCGCGAATTGATGGAGAGTGCCCGCGCAATTTCGACGATCTGCTGCTGGCCGAGGCGAAGATCCTCGACGCGCGTCTGCGGATCGATGTCTTCCTCGAGCTCTTCCATGAGCGCCCGGGTCTGACGCTCCTCTTCAGCGAAGTCGACGACACCACCCTTGATGATCTCCCGGCCCATGAAAATATTGTCACGGACACTGAGATTGGGGGCGAGGCTGAGCTCCTGATGGATGATGGAGATCCCGCACTCGCGCGCATGGGTCGACGAGCTAAAGCTGATCGGCGAGCCGTCGAGAATGATCTCGCCGGAGCTTGGCTGCGCGACACCCGAAAGGATCTTCATCAAGGTCGACTTGCCCGCGCCGTTCTCTCCGAACAGCGTTGTGACCTGGCCGCGATGAATGTCGAAGTTCACTCCCTTGAGGGCGTGAACGCTGCCGTAGGATTTTGCGATGTTGCGCGCTGCGAGGACGACCTCGCCTTTCGCCCCGTTGCTACGTTGCGGCTGGCTCATTTGAGCTCGACCTTCACCGGCGTGACGAGCCAGTTCTTCGGGTTGATGAGCTTGAAGACGCCGACGACGGTCGCCTGCTTTCCGTCCAGGGCGTCAGGATCCAGGCCCGCAAAAACCGCCTTCTTCATCTCGTTATTGATGGCCGATCCGGCATCCTGATACTGGATCTGGTTGGTAAACTGGCCGAATTCGATGGTGCCGGTTGCGTCGCGGAGGTCCGTGCCGTTGACCGCAGGGCCGGTCTGGACACGGACCACCGTCTCGGGAGGCAACCCATCGATCTTCATTTCGTTGGTGTTCGACTTGCGGGCGCCGAAAACGCCGGTCAGCGTGACGGGAATGACCGGTCCGGTGCTCGTCGCAGTGCCGTATTTCTCGGCCGCCGCCTTCTTGTCGGCGGCAATGGCGGCCGCGAGATCGGCGGCCGCAGCGGCCCGCTCCTCGACATTTGCCTTGATTTTCGGGAACTGCTCAGCGCCGAAGGTTTCCGGAGAGAACGCCTGCTGGCGGACATCGTTTTCGGAACCGATCTTGACGACCGTCGTATCGAACGCGATCGCTGCAACGACGATGACCGCCAACGCCGCGCTGACAAGGAGCCCGCGATTGCCGCTGCTCGGCTTTGATGCTGCATGATCGGGCGAGGTACTCATGTCGGACGGCCTTTGGCTTGGAATAGCGAGATGGAGGGGCTAGCGCGATGATGATGATCGCAGGCGCGCTGAAGCACTGCGTCGCACCGGAACAGAAACCGGCGGGCCACCCGCAAGAGCGCAACTCTGGACGAAAATTCGCATTGGAAGCCTCCTCAACAAGACCGGCAGATGTCTCCTCCAACCGCCTGGGCCTGCAAATTCTCCATCAGGAAGCGCACTTCCGTGATAGAAGTATGTTACTTATGCCGTAAATGATGTTATATATTTTATAAACTGTCAACGGCACTTTCACGCCAACTCGACTGAAATGCACGAGCTCACATCTTGTTCATCGCGCTGCGGTGCAGCAAAAAATGACACGCCTTCACACTTGTCATTCTGCCGAATTATGGCGGCATCTCTCTGTTTTGCATGCATAATTGTACAGATCAGGCATTGCGCGCATTACCGTTTTCGATGCTGCATGCCAACAGCCCGGCGGCGCGGAAGCAAGCTCCTTGCTCTTCTATTTTAGTTGAAAAAAATTACATCGCTAGAAAAATCTTACTGGCATTATGGTATCTTTATGTTATCTTTTCGAGTGAAGCTAGGGAGGTTTCGGCTGCGCGCCAGATCTGGGATCTGCCAAAGGCGGCGCGCTTGCCGTTGCCCGTGGAAGGGCCGACGTTGGCAGCCGGATGCATCATCCCAGATGAGTTTAGGGTCGGGAGGACTTCAGATGAATTTGATGCGCGTATTTCCTGCGGCGGTGCTTGCGATGGTGGCGAGATAGGCCTGCGATGACATCGACCCAGACGATCATCATTGGCATAGATGCCGGCACCTCGGTCATCAAGGCTGTCGCCTTCGATCTGTCCGGGCGCCAGATTGCGACAGCCTCCGTTCGCAACAGATACACCACCGGAGACAATGGCTCGGCAACGCAGTCGCTGGATCAGACCTGGCTCGATTGCGCCAGCGCGTTGCGGGGCCTAGGCGAAAAAGTCGCTGATCTTGCATCATGCACCGCAGCCATCGCCGTCACCGGACAGGGCGACGGCACCTGGCTCGTCGGCCACGGCAATATGCCGGTCGCCGATGCCTGGCTGTGGCTCGACGCGCGCGCCGCGCCGACGGTCACGTCGCTTGCCGGCGGAACGCAGAACCGTGCCCGCTTCGAAGCGACAGGCACCGGTCTCAACACTTGCCAACAGGGCGCGCAACTTGCCCATATGGACCGCTTCACGCCGGATCTTCTCGATCGGGCGGAGGCGGCGCTGCACTGCAAGGACTGGCTCTATCTCAACCTCACGGGCGTGCGGGCGACCGATCCATCGGAGGCGAGTTTCACCTTCGGCAATTTCAGAACGCGCCAGTATGATGCCGTGGTGATCGATGCGCTCGGCCTTGACCACAGGCGCGGGCTCCTGCCCGAAATCATCGACGGCAGCGAGATCAGCCACCCGCTGACATCGGGGGCGGCGAAGGCCTGCGGGCTTCTTGCTGGAACGCCGGTCTGCCTCGGCTATGTCGACATGGTGATGACGGCGCTCGGTGCAGGCGTGCGCAGCGACGCTCGCAACGCCGCCTGCTCGACGATCGGCTCGACCGGTGTGCACTTGCGCGCCAAGTCCGTTGCCGACGTTCAGCTCAATCGTGAGGGTACCGGCTATGTGATCGCCCTTCCCATCCCCGGCATCGTCACTCAGGTCCAGACGAATATGGGCGCCACGATCAACATCGACTGGATCCTTGAGGTCGCCGCCTATCTCATGGCCGAGGCAGGTAAGCCTGCTTCGCATGCAGACCTTATTGCGCGCATCGACGGCTGGTTTGCAGAAAGCCGACCGGGGGCGGTGCTTTACCATCCCTATATTTCCGAAGCGGGCGAACGTGGGCCTTTCGTCAACGCCAATGCGCGCGCGGGCTTCACCGGGCTTTCGATGCGTCACGGCTTCCCCGATCTGCTGCGCAGCGTGGTCGAAGGGTTGGGGCTTGCCACCCGCGACTGCTACGCCGCGATGGGCACGATGCCCGAAGAGCTGCGGCTCACGGGCGGGGCCACACGCTCCCTCGCCCTTCGCCGTTCACTCTCGGCCGCCGTTAACGCACCGATCCGCCAGTCGCGCCGCGAGGAGACGGGGGCGGCCGGCGTGGCGATGATGGCCGCGGTGGCTGTCGGCGTCTATTCCAGCATGGACGATTGCATAGCCGACTGGGTGACGCCGCTGCTCGGCGATCCGGAGACACCGGATGCCAACGAGGCCCACCGGTTCGACCGGCTCTTTTCCGCCTATACCGATGTGCGCCAGGCAATGGCGCCCGCCTGGGACAAGCTTGCCGAAGCCGCAACGACGTCGCCGGTGGGCGCGTAATTCTGATGCAGCAGGCATCGAAGGAGCATGACATGACCGAACCCGAACTCCTGGATCTCTTCGTCATCGGCGGCGGCATCAACGGCGCGGGGATAGCACGCGATGCTGCGGGCCGCGGCCTGAAGGTCGTGCTGTGCGAAAAGGACGACCTGGCACAGGGAACTTCGTCGCGTTCGGGCAAGCTGGTGCATGGCGGTCTGCGTTACCTCGAATATTACGAATTCCGTCTGGTGCGTGAGGCGCTGATCGAGCGTGAAGTGCTGCTCAATGCCGCGCCGCATATCATCTGGCCGATGCGCTTCGTCCTGCCGCACAGCCCAGAGGATCGCCCCGCATGGCTCGTGCGGCTCGGCCTCTTCCTCTATGATCATCTCGGCGGCCGCAAGAAGCTGCCCGGGACCCGCACGCTCAACCTGCTCCGCGACCCGGAAGGCACGCCGATCCTCGATCAATACACGCGCGGCTTTGAATATTCCGATTGCTGGGTCGACGACGCCCGCCTCGTGACCTTGAATGCGTTGAGCGCAGCAGAAAACGGCGCTCTGGTGCTGACCCGCTCGCCGGCCGTGTCGGCCCGTCGCGAGAATGGCGGTTGGACCGTGGTCACGAAAAGCAACTCCACGGGAGAGACGCGAACCTTCCGTGCCAAATGTCTGGTGAACTGCGCCGGCCCCTGGGTGATGGACATCATCAATCGCGTCGCCGGCTCGAACTCCGGCCGCAACGTCCGCCTCGTCAAGGGCAGCCACATCATCGTGCCGAAGTTCTGGGCAGGTGCCAATGCCTATCTGGTGCAGAACCACGACAAACGCGTCATTTTCATCAATCCCTACGAGGGCGACAAGGCGCTGATCGGGACGACCGATATCGCTTACGAAGGCCGGGCCGAGGATGTTTCCGCCGACGAGACGGAGATCGAGTATCTGCTCAAGGCGGTCAATCGCTACTTCAAGGAAAAGCTGCGTCGCCACGATGTGCTGCACAGCTTCTCCGGCGTGCGCCCGCTGTTTGACGACGGCAAGGGCAACCCGTCGGCCGTTACCCGCGACTATGTCTTCGATCTCGACGAGACCGGCGGCGCTCCGCTGCTCAACGTCTTCGGCGGCAAGATCACCACATTCCGCGAACTCGCCGAGCGCGGCATGCAGCGGCTGAAGCACATCTTCCCGAACATGGGAGGCGACTGGACGGAGAAAGCGCCGCTGCCGGGCGGCGAAATTCCGAATGCCGACTACGAGAGCTTTGCCAACAGCCTGCGCGATATCTATCCCTGGATGCCGCGCAAGCTCGTGCATCACTACGGCCGTCTCTATGGCGCCCGCGCCAGGAATGTGGTTGCCGGCGCGACAGGCATGGAAGGGCTCGGGCGGCATTTCGGTGGACAGCTCTATGAGGCCGAGGCCCGCTATCTCGTCGCCACGGAATGGGCCGAAACGGCCGAGGACATCCTCTATCGCCGCACCAAACACTATCTCCATCTGAACGAAGCGGAGCGCGTGGCCTTTGGCGAGTGGTTTGCGTCAACCCGCCTTGCTGCCGCCTGAAGGATGCCGCCATGCCGCTGACCCTTTCGCTCAATACCAATCCGCTGGTGAACCGCTTCGCCGACCCAGATGATCTCATCGACACGGTTGCGCATGATTTGCGGATCCGCGACCTCCAACTGACCCACGAGTTCATCAATCCGAGCTGGCAGGCGCCGGTGATCCGCCGCCTGACGCGCACGATGAGCGCTGCGCTGAAGCGCACCGGCGTACGGGTCACCTCGGGCATGACGGGCCCCTATGGGCGCCTCAACCATTTCGGACATCCGGATGCCGATGTGCGCCGCTACTACATCGAATGGTTCAAGACCTTTGCCGACATCACCGCCGATCTCGGCGGCCACTCGGTCGGCACGCAATTTGCGATCTTCACCTATAAGGACTTCGACGATTCGGCCAGACGCGAGGAACTGATCAAGATCGCGATCGATTGTTGGGCCGATGTCGCCGAGCATGCGCGCGTCGCAGGCCTCGCCTATATGTTCTGGGAGCCGATGAGCATCGGCCGCGAGTTCGGCGAGACGATCGGCGCCTGCCTGTCACTGCAGGAGCGGTTGACATCCGCCGGAATGGCCATCCCGATGTGGATGATGGCAGATATCGATCATGGCGACATCACCTCCGCCAATCCCGACGACTATGACCCTTATGCCTGGGCGCGGGCCGTCCCGCCGGTATCGCCGATCATCCACATCAAACAGAGCTTGATGGACAAGGGCGGGCACCGACCCTTCACCGCCGAATTCAACGCCAAGGGCCGCATACAGCCGGCACCTCTGCTGCAGGCGCTGGCCGAAGGTGGGGCGAAGGACAATGAAATCTGCCTGGAACTCTCCTTCAAGGAACGCGAACCGAACGATCGCCAGGTCATCCCGCAGATCGCCGAAAGTGTCGCCTTCTGGGCGCCGCACATCGACACCGGCGTCGCTGACTTGAACATCTGAGGCGGAGATCTTTAAAAGGCAGCACTGCGATACGGCGGAATCGCCGCATGACCTTCGAAAAGGAGCCGTGATGACGGACGCCGATGATACGCTTGCCGTGCGTGCTGCCTGGCTTCATTATGCCGGTGGCCTGACGCAGTCCGACGTCGCTCGCCGCCTCGGCGTGCCGTCGGTAAAGGCCCATCGCCTGATCGCCAGAGCGGTTGCCGATGGCGTCGTCAAAGTTACCATCGACGGGGATATTGTCGAATGCGTCGAGCTGGAAATGCGGCTTTCGGAACGCTTCGGGCTTCAATATTGCGAGGTCGCACCCGATCTCGGCGAGGAAGGCTTGCCGCTCCGCGCACTTGGCCATGCCGGCGCCGGCTATCTCAAGCGCGAGATCGAGCGCGGCGACAATACGGTGATCGGCCTTGGGCATGGCCGCACGCTTTCCGCCGCCGTCCAATATATGCCGAGGGTGAGCGCGAAGAACCTGCGTTTCGTCTCGTTGCTTGGCGGCCTGACACGAAACTACGGCGCCAATCCCTATGACGTGATGCATCGCATCGCCGAAAAGACCGGCGCCCATGCCTATGTCATGCCGGTTCCCTTTTTCGCCAATACCGGCGAGGACCGTGAAGTGCTGAAGGCGCAGCGTGCCGTCAAGGAGGTCTTCGACCTTGCCAATAACGCCGACCTGAAGCTCGTCGGCCTGGGAACTGTCGATGCCGAGGCGCAGCTTGTTTTGTCCGGCATGGTTGAACCCGGTGAAATTGACGACATTGCCGCGGCAGGCGGCGTCGGCGAAATCCTCGGACATTTTTTCGACGCCGACGGCCACATCCTCGACACCGCGCTGACGGCGCGCACGCTCTCTGCGTCTTTCCCCAAGACCAAGAAAGAGCGGCTTGTGGCGCTGGCGGGCGGACAGTCGAAAGTGCCGGCCATCCGGGCAATTCTGAATAGCCGCCGTCTTTTCGGGTTGATCACAGATGAGCGAACGGCGCAGGCATTGTTGAAGTAGCGATCGAAGGCAACAACATCTGATCGCAAAATCACATGATTAATGTTGATTATCACGTATGTTCTGTTATCTTAACATCAAACGAGGGTGGAGAGCAGGATGAGGCGGGAAGAGCGGCAGCAGTTGATCGTCAACCTGCTCGTCGAGAACAAGACCGTCGATCTCGACGACCTTGCCGATCGCTTCACTGTGTCAAAAATGACGATCCATCGCGATCTCGACGATCTCGAGCAGGCGGGCGTCCTGCGCAAGGTTCGCGGCGGCGCGACCATTGATGCCGGAACGCAGTTCGAAAGCGACTTCCGCATTCGCGAGCGCCAGGGCAACGAGGCCAAGCTGGCAATGGCTGAGACCGCGCTGGAGCTGGTCGAGCCGGGGATGACGGTGATGGTAAACGACGGCTCGATGGCGGCCGTTCTCGGCGAAATGTTGCTTCAGAAGCGGCCGCTGACGTTGATCACCAACAATGCTGCGATCATGGAGCGGCTGAAAGGCGAAACCGGCATCACCCTGATCGCACTTGGCGGCATCTATTCGGCGAAATTCAACGCCTATCTCGGCGTCGTCACCGAGGAGGCACTGTCGCGGCTGAGGGCCGACATTGCCTTCATTTCAACGCCTGCCGTCAGTGGCAGGCTCGCCTATCACATGGACGACAACGTCGTGCGCGCCAAGCGGGCGATGATCGCGTCATCGACCAGGACCTGTCTTCTGGTCAATCATCAGCGCATCGGCCACACCGCCCTGCATGTCATGGCAGATCTGGCCGATTTCGACGCGATTATCACCGACAGCGCACCGGATGCTGCTGTCCTGGAGGAATTCGGCAAGGCGGGCATTACGCTCACCATTGCATCAACGCAGGATCCGACATGACCGAAAAGCCGCGCTTCTGGATTGGCACCAGCTGGAAGATGAACAAGACGCTTGCTGAAGCCGAGCATTTCGCCCGCGGTCTAGAAGCCGCCGATGCCGCGCGCGACCCGCGTATCCAGCGCTTCGTCATTCCGTCTTTCACGGCGGTGCGCGAGGTCAAGGCGATGCTTGCCAAGACTTCGGTGAAGGTCGGCGCTCAGAACATGCATTGGGCCGACCAGGGCGCCTGGACCGGCGAAGTCTCGCCGGTGATGCTGAAGGACTGCAATCTCGATCTCGTCGAGCTCGGCCATTCCGAGCGGCGCGAGCATTTTGGAGAGACCGACGAGACTGTGGGTCTGAAGACCGAAGCGGCCGTTCGCCACGGTCTCATCCCGCTGATCTGCATTGGCGAGACGCTTTCCGACCGCGAAAGCGGAAAGGCCGCCGATATCCTCGCGGCCCAGGTGCGCGGCGCGCTTTCGAAACTTTCGGGCGCCCAAAAGGGTGCCGAAATCCTGCTGGCCTACGAGCCGGTCTGGGCGATCGGCGAGAAGGGCATCCCGGCGAGCGCAGATTATGCGGATGCCCGCCAGTCTGAAATCATCGCCGTTGCCGAAGCTGTGCTCGGCCGGAAGATCCCCTGCCTTTATGGCGGGTCGGTCAACCCGCAGAACTGCGAAGAACTGATCTCGAGCCCGCATATCGACGGGCTCTTCATCGGCCGTTCGGCCTGGAATGTCGAAGGCTACCTCGACATTCTGGCCAGATGCGCCGCCAAACTCTGAGGAGAAAGACAATGAAGCTTGCCATTGCAGGAGACAGCGCCGGCGAAGGCCTCGCCAAGGTTCTGGCCGACCATCTGAAGGACCGTTTCGACGTGTACGAAGTCTCGCGCACGAGCGCCGGTGCCGATCCTTTCTACGCCAACCTCTCGGACCGTGTCGCCTCAGGCGTCATCGACGGCACCTACGACAAGGCGATCCTCGTTTGCGGCACCGGCATCGGCGTCTGCATTTCGGCCAACAAGGTTCCGGGAATCCGCGCCGCCCTGACGCACGACACCTATTCTGCCGAGCGTGCAGCACTTTCCAACAATGCACAGATCATCACCATGGGAGCCCGCGTCATCGGAACGGAGCTGGCAAAGTCGATCGCCGATGCGTTTCTTGCCCAGACCTTCGACGAGAACGGCCGCTCTGCCGGTAACGTCAAGGCCATGGATGATCTCGACGCGAAGTACAGCGCCCGTTGAAGAATGCTGAGGGTGATTGCTGGGTCGGAGCGCGTTCGATGTCACTGAGGCCTTACCGGGACGACCAACGCGACGATTGCTCGGCCAATCCAGATCCGGCAGCGATTTCGGGACTTGGAATACGGGAGGCATCGACGCGTTAAGTCCTTGAAATGAGATTCGTTTCGACTCGGAACAATCAGCCGCGTGATTTGGTTGAGTAGCGTTGTTGCCATCGACGCGAAGAAGAAGCAGATGAAAAAGCCGAGCAGGGCACCCGGGGAGGTGTTAGACCTGATCATGAAGCACCCGCGCCGCCCAATTCTGCCCTTGCTTGGCGAGTCACAGTCGAAGCTGCAGTCTCGTCCGATCCGCAAGCGCGATCCTGACCAGCCCAGTCTGCCCTTCGATCCAATGCCGTTGCGCGTCGAGCCTTGCCTCGCGCTGCTGAAGCCGACCGTGCCTGTGGGGCCGGACTGGCTCTACGAGGTGAAGTGGGACGGCTACCGCTTGGCAATCCACATCGAGCCGAAGGGCGTGCGGGTCATCACCCGCGGCGGCCATGACTGGACCCACCGCTTCCCCACCATCGTCGCGGCAGCAAAAGAGCTTGGAGTAACCACTGCCATCCTCGATGGCGAAGCGGTTGTGCTCGATGATCATGGCCGGTCGGATTTTGGCGCCCTGCAGCGTTCACTCGGCGGACGGGGCGGCAAGCGGGTGTCGACCGAATCGATCCTCGTCGCCTTCGACCTTCTCTATCTCGACGGGCACGATCTCACCGGCACCGAGCTTGACGTACGCCGGCACCTGCTTGAAGACCTGATACCGGAAGACGATGATCAGGCGGTCCGCATTTCCGAAGAGATAGAACTGCCGGCCGAAGACCTTCTCGAGCACGCCTGCCATCGTCATATGGAAGGCATCATCGCCAAGCATCGCGACCGCCCCTACCGTAGTGGCCGCACGGGCGACTGGCTGAAAATAAAATGCGTCCAGAGCGAGAGCTTCATGATCGTCGGCTATGAGCAGTCGGCATCCGCCCGTGGTGGCATCGGCAGTCTGCTGCTGGCCGGCAGACAAGGCTTCGACTGGGTTTACCTGGGGTCGGTCGGGACAGGTTTCAGTGCCAGGGATGCTGAAGAGCTGAAAAAGACGCTCGACCGATTGAAGACGAGCCGGCCGGTCATTCCCCTGAAGGGCAAACGCCTCGTCTTCGTGCAGCCAACGCTGATCGCTGAAATCGAGTTTCGCGGCTGGACGGATGATGGCAATCTCCGCCATGCCTCCTACAAGGGGCTGCGCGAGGTTCAGGACAATGCCGCTGTTTTCGACATGAAAGGCATCTTGGGCCGTTGAGGACAAACGATTATCAGCTTTCCCCTTTGAGCGGGAATTCGACCCTAACCGCTGCCTATCATCGCCGACGGATCCGGTCGTCTCTGCGAAGTCGCCGACCGGTCTCTGCCGCCGGCACGCTGGCGATCGAGCCGGTCGGCTAAATCGCCGTTTCGTAAAACAAGATAAATAGTCGACGAAGCAGCCGACATCACGTATGCCGCTCATATGTCGCTCCGACAGGCAATAGAAAGTGACAACGATGACAAACCCGCCCCGCCGACCTGTCAATCCAATGGATGCCGCCGAAGCGTTGTTCAAACCCGCGAAGAAGAAGCTGGAACAAGCTGTCGAGCGGCCGGCGTTGCCGAATACCAAGGAGCTGGTTTCGCTCAAGATCGACAGCGATGTGCTGGCCTTTTTCCAGGAAAATGGCCCTGGCTGGCAGGATCGGATCAATGATGTATTGCGGGCCGCGATGAAGAACAGGGTCTGACCCTGTTGCACCCGAGCCGCGCCGCCGGCCGATGCATGGCCAGCTTCATCTATCCTAATGTATTGCTTTAAAGCAATTCGCCGCCGATCCTAGGCAACTGTTCGAGCCGCGGATAGGCACTCCGCATGCCAGGCATTAGAGCGCTCGCAAGATGATCGTGTTGATCGACAGGCTGGATTTCCTCGTCTTCTCGGCGCCCATCCATCGCTACGGCTGGTCGTTGTGATGCCGAATGCGCTGCACCGGCTTCTCCGCAGCAGCGTTGTCCATGTTCTCTTCGCCTTTTTGGCAATGGGCAGCTGGGCGGTTTTGGCCAATCTTGGACACGCCATGCCATTGCCGCTCTATGCTGGCCTTGTGCAGGGTGCGATATCCGCCTGCCTGACGCTTTTCCTGAAATCTGTGATCGACTGGCTTTCAAAGCGCTTCGTCGGATCGGTACGATTTTGGGCGCCGCCTCTCATTGCTTGTCTCGGCTCAGCCAGCATTCTGGTGGCGATCCATGCGGCGACCGGTACACCGGAAATACTCAAGACCATCGCATTTCCGCTGCTCGTATCGACGAGCTACGCGGCAATTTACAATTATTCGATCTCGGCAAGACGAGGTTTCGATACATGATGGGAAGGCCCCTGATCCCATTTAAGCTGCGGACACGCCTATCATTGCTACCGGGCGTGCCCGCGCTAGGCTCTCACTCCTTCACCGCCCCGGTCATCGATGAGACGTAGTAGTCCACGAAGAACGAGTAAAGGATGACCACCGGGAGCGAGCCGAACAGCGCACCTGCCATCAGAGCTCCCCATTCGAAGACGTCGCCGCGCACCAATTCGGTCAGCACCCCGACCGGAATGGTTTTGTTTTCCGACGACTGGATGAAAGTCAGCGCATAGATGAATTCGTTCCAGGACAGCGTGAAGGCGAAGATGCCGGCTGAGATCAGCCCTGGCACCGCGAGCGGCAGGATGATCTTGGTGAGAATCTGCCATCTATTGGCACCATCCACCAGTGCGCTTTCCTCCAGCTCGAATGGGATCGACCGAAAATAGCCCATCAGCAGCCAGGTGCAGAAGGGAATGAGGAAGGTCGGGTAGGTGAAGATCAGCGCCAACCGCGAGTCGTAGATCCCGAGCTTGAAAACAATGAAGGCAAGCGGGATGAAGAGGATCGACGGCGGCACGAGATAGGCAAGGAAGATCACCAGGCCGACTGAACGCGAGCCGGTGAAGCGGACACGCTCGATGGCATAGGCGCCGAAGACCGAGGCTACCAGCGAGAGAAAGGTGGAGCAGACCGCCACCAGCATCGTGTTCCACAGCCAGCCCGGATAGGACGTCTCGAAGAAAAGATATTTGATATGATCGAGCGTTGGCCCGACCACCCAGAAGGGGCTGTAATTGCTATAGTCGGTCAGCTGCTCGTTCGGCTTCACTGCGGTGATCGCCATCCAGTAGAACGGGAAGAGCAGCACGAAGACGAAGACGGCCATCGGCAGGTAGAGCATCACGATCCGCCGCGGCAGCCGGTTCAGATAGCTCATGCCTTCGGCATTGTCGGTCACGACCTGATCGGCGGCGTTTGAATTTATCGACATCATCACTCTCCCTAACCCCAATTTGGCCCTAGCCGTGGCCCTAATCCTGGCCGCCCTGCTGCCATTTGCGCCGTTGCAGGCCGAAGAAGCTGAACATGATTGCGCCGAGCAGGAAGGGCACCATGGCGACGGCGATCGCCGCACCCTCGCCGAGTTGACCGCCCGGAATGCCGCGCTGGAAGGAGAGCGTCGCCATCAGATGCGTCGCGTTGACGGGTCCCCCCTTGGTCAGCACGTAGATCAGCTGGAAATCCGTAAAGGTGAAGAGTACCGAGAAGGTCATCACGACGGCGATGATCGGCGTCAGCATCGGCAACGTTACATAGCGAAAACGCTGCCAGCTCGTGGCGCCGTCGAGCGAAGCAGCCTCCTGCAGCGACGCCGGTATCGTCTGCAGGCCGGCAAGCAGCGAGATCGCCACGAACGGAATGCCGCGCCAGACATTGGCGACGATGACCGATATGCGCGCATTTATGGGGTCGCCGAGGAAGTTGATCGGTCCGCTGATCAGCCCCAGCTTCATCAGCGACCAGGAGATGATCGAAAATTGGGAATCATAGATCCACCAGAAGGCCAGCGCCGAAAGCACCGTCGGCACCACCCAGGGAAGCAGCACGATTGCCCGAAAGAAGGATTTGAACGGCAGGTGCTGGTTGAGCAGCATCGCGAGCCAGAGGCCGAGCGCGAATTTCAGCACCGAGGCGACGGAGGTATAGAGAATGGTGTTGAAGACCGATAGCCAGAAGACGCTGTCGTCCATCAGGAACTGGTAGTTCTCCAGCCCGATGAAGATGCCGTCGCGGCCGATCCTTGTATCGGTGAAGCCGAGCCAGACGCCGAGCCCCAGCGGATAGGTGAGAAAGCAGACGAGGAACACGGCCGCCGGCAGCATGAACAGGAAGCCGAGCACATTGTTGTTCTGCAGGAGCGAAGAGATCGGCCCACGCCTGTCCTCCGAATTCACCATCGACATTGCCTATCTCCCAGATTGCGTTTGAACTCGCAGAGGACTTGCGGCATGCCGAGGGCCGGCACACCGCTTGCTTTGAGGCGTGGCTCAGACGCGATAGTAGCGGTTTGCCCGGCGTTCAGCTTCCTTCATCGCATCTTCGGGCGACATCTGGCCGGTGACGGCCGCCGCATACATGTCGACCAGAACGTAGTCGGCCATGGTCGCTGCCGAGGCATAACCGAGTGGGCCGGCATAGCCGTTCGGACGCAACTTTTCCGAGGCACGCGCATAAGGCGCGTGGATCGGGTCGGATGTCCAGATCGGGTTCTTGGCGAAAGCCTTGAGCGGCTGGCAGCAATAGGCGCTCGAGCCCTGGATCCAGGCATTCATCTGGTCGGCTTCCATCATGAACTTGATGTAGGCCTTCGCCGCTTCCGGATATTTGGTGTGCTTGAAGAGAAGCAGCGAACTCGTCTGGCAAAGCTCGACGCTCTTGCCGACAGGACCGATCGGGAAGTTCGTCGTGCGGATGTCCTTGGCGATCTCGGCGAGCTTCGGGTCATTCTTGGCGGTGTAATAGACCGAGACGCCGTTGGCGATCAGCGAGACCTGGCCAGCGAGGAAGGCGCGGTTGTTGTTGACGTCCTGCCAGCTTTCCGTGCCCGGAATGAAGGTCGCGTAGAGCTCCTTGGCGTAGTTGATCGACGCCAGCGTTTCCGGGCTGTTGATCGTCACCTTCCCGCCTTCGTCGACCATCATGCCGTTGTGGCTCCACAGCAGCCAATGGGCGTAGTTGTTGCCGTCGCCGACGGCCTTGCCATGCGGGAAGCCGGCCGGCGTGCCCTTGGCTTTCATCGCCTTGCAAAGCTCGAGGAAGCCCGCGGTGTCTTTCGGGAACTCGCTGAAACCGGCCGCCTTGACGTGAGTGTCGCGATAGACCACAGCATTGCCGATTGCGGTCAGCGGCATGGCGATGAAGGTGTCGCCGCGCGCGGCATAGCCCTTCACACCGTCATACCAGCCGCCATACTTGTTGCCGAGATAGTTGGCGAGCTCGGTCAAGTCGACCAGCTTGTCGGGATATTGGTGGGCGTCATCGAACCAGCACATGATGAGGTCCGGGCCGGAGCCGACATTGGCCGCAACGGCCGCCTTCGGGCGGATATCTTCCCAGCTTTCCTTGTCGATGCGTACCTCGACGCCGGTCGCTTCGGTGAATTTCTTGGTGTTGGCAAGCCAGGCCTCCTCGTCGCCCTTGACGAAGGGTGTCCAGCGCAGCAGGCGAAGGCTGGCGCCGCTTTCTGGCGTATAGGTCGGTTCGGCCTGCGCTAGGGATGGCCGAATGCCCAGGCCGGCGGCGCCGGCGACGGCAGCCGAGGCGGCAAGAAAGTCACGTCTCTTAATCCTCATGATATTCCTCCTCTTCAAACAGCGGGGGCGAACTCTCCGCCATTCACCTCCCGCTTGGTGAACGACGGTCCTTGCATCCCTGAACCAGGGTGCAGCCGACCTGCGGGTGACGGGGGCTCCTCCGCCCCCGCGCAGCCGCGGGACGGCGTCAGTCGGTCAATCTCCGGCCGCTCTCGGCATCGAAGAGATGAACATGTGCGGCGTCGATCGCAACGCGCAGGGTCTCGCCTGGCCGCGCGCTGACGCGTTCGCGGAAGACACAGCTGAGATCGCTGCCGCCGAGCCTGAGGATGAGATGCGTCTCATAGCCGGTCGGCTCGATCACCACGATTTCACCGGCCAGGCCATTGGCATCGAGCAGGATGTATTCCGGGCGAAGCCCGTAGACGAGGTCGCGGCCCATGGCGTCGGCCGGCGGATTGGAAACTGGGAGCGCCGTGCCGTCAGGCGCCTTGAAACTTGTCAGGTTTTCGGGGTCGAGCCTGCCCTTGATCATGTTCATCGCCGGTGAGCCGATGAAACCGCCAACGAAGAGATTGGCGGGTTTGTCGTAGAGTTCGAGCGGCGTGCCGATCTGCTCGACGACGCCGTCATGCATGACGACGATCTTGTCGGCCATGGTCATGGCCTCGATCTGGTCGTGGGTGACGTAGACCGTCGTCGTTTTCAGCCGCTGGTGCAGTTCCTTGATCTCGGCGCGCATGGCGACGCGCAGCTTCGCATCGAGGTTGGATAGCGGTTCGTCGAACAGGAAGACTTCCGGATCACGCACGATCGCCCGCCCCATGGCGACTCGCTGGCGCTGGCCGCCGGAAAGCTGGCGCGGATAACGGTCGAGCAATTTGTCGAGACCGAGGATGCCGGCCGCATATTTCACCCGCTTTTCGGCTTCCGCCTTCGGCGCCTTGTTCAGCATCAGCGAGAAGCCCATATTCTGCTGCACCGTCATATGCGGATAGAGCGCATAGTTCTGGAACACCATGGCGATGTCGCGGTCCTTGGGCGGCAGCGTGTTGACGACACGCCCGCCGATCTTGATCTCACCGCCGGAAATGTTTTCAAGTCCCGCCAGCATCCGCAGAAGAGTGGATTTGCCACAACCCGACGGGCCGACCAGGATCACGAACTCCCCGTCGGCAATGTCGATATCCACGCCTTTGATGACCGGAAATGCCCCGAATGATTTCCGCACATCCGCGAATTGAACGCCTGCCATACTCACTCCTCCCAGAAATCGAGCGCTACATGCTATGTATTCGTATTTTCGTATATCTTGGCCGCGGCCGTCATCTCCTCTAGGCCCTCGGCCGCTTCAATCCCGCATCTGTGGGCCTGCCCGGTCGGGATTTTCCTCCCATGCGACGGCGTTAGCCCAGTTTGATCTCATCCGGACGCACCCGGAGCGTCTTCGTCGAGGTAGACCTCAATCAACTCGTCGACGGTGGTTTCGGCGACGAAACCCAGTTGCGTCGCGCGTTCCGGCGCAAAGGACTTCGGCCATCCGTCGACGATCTTTTCAATGACCTCGTCGCGGCGACGATCAATCAAGTCCGCCGCCTCGGGACCAGCAGCGCGGCTCAAGGCGGCAATCTGGTCGGCAACGGTGGCGGCAACGCCCGGCATGGTGAGCGTGCGCCGAACACCCAGCGCCGATGTGTCGAGGGTCGCAGCATGGATCAGGAATTTGACGGCGGAACGCGGGCTCGCCAGCCAGTGTTTGACGGTCTCTTCGACCGGAAGTACAGCCCGCTGGCCCGCGAGCGGTTCACGAAGGATTCCAGAAAAGAAGCCCGATGCGGCAGCATTCGGTGCGCCAGGCCGGATGACGATGGTCGGCAACCGAATTCCGACGCCGTCAATGAAGCCGCGCCGCGAATAGTCGGCAAGCAGAAGCTCGGATATAGCCTTCTGGACTCCGTAGCTGGTGAGAGGTGCGAGCACGTAATCGTCGGGAATGGGATCGGGAAACGGCGAGCCATAGACCGCGATCGATGAGGAGAATACGAACCGGGGAACATAGGCTTGGCGGGTTCCTTCCCGACGGATCGCTTCCAACAGCGCTCGCGTGCCATCGAGATTGACCCGATAGCCGAGGTCGAAATTGCGCTCGGCTTCGCCGGAAACGATCGCGGCGAGATGGAAGATCACATCGGCCCGGCGAGCCGCGAGGGCTTCCGCCGCACCGCTTTCGGAAATGTCGGCAGCCAGTGCTTCCACCGACCCGGAGACGCCGGCGGGTACCGGCGGCGCCGTGACATCGGCGAGCGTCATGCGCGTGATCGCATGGCCGCCGAGTGAGCCGCTGCGCCCCAGTGTGGCAGCAAGCTTCCGGCCGATCATTCCTCCCGCCCCGATAATGAGAATATGCATCGTGTTTCGCCTCCCTGCGAGCTACGAAAAGAGCAGCTTGGTCGTCGTATAAATACGGGTTTCGTGGACCGCGAAGGCAGCGGCTGCGGCATCCGGATCCCGCGTCTCCAAGCCGGCGAGGATCATCCGGTGATCGGCGATGCTGGTGGCGATACTGCCAGGCTGCGATACAACGCGCCTTCGGTGGCTCAGAAGATAGGAATAAAGATCGGCGGCCATATCAGCCAGCACCGCGTTGCCGCTGGAGCGGTAGATGGCGGTGTGAAATTCCCGGTCACATATCAAAAAACGAACAGGATCGTCACAGGCGGCTTCCTGTGCTGCGATCGACTTGTGGAGATAATCAAGGGTTGAAGGCTCCATCTTGAGCGTGGCAGCCCTGACGACCTGTGCTTCGATAAGAAGCCGCGCCTCATGAACATTGTCGAGACTGTAGGCCGCGATGTCGCGATACCGCGCAGCCTGGACAGCCAGTTCGCCGACGTCTTCTGATGCCACCACCGTGCGCGTTCCGTGCACAACCGAGAGAATGCCGTGGGTGGAAAGGATAAGGATCGCGCCACGGACGGTCTCGCGGCTGACCGAGAGTGCGGAGGCGAGTTCACGTTCGCTGGGCAGCGGATCGCCCACTTTAAGGATGCCGGTGGCAATGAAGGTCGCAATCTTCTGGACGACGAAATCTTTCATCGACTTCTTCGGCGCTCCACCGAGCGCTGCAACGTCGTCTTCGAGCATTGCTCGAACATCCATTGCCTTTGCCCTCCCCGCGCTCAGGTCTACTGGTCCGGTTAGTGGACCAGTAGACCTGAGCTGACCAGGGTTGTCAACGCTTCATGGGCATGCGGCGACGTCGGGAATAGGCAAGCCGAGAATTTCGGCATGTTTACAAAGCTTCTGCCAAGGTGCATCGCCGACCGGCACGCCCTGTTCCAACGCCGAGCGGCGCCTTCGCGCTGCGCTGTCGCCCGGCATGCGAACGGGGCCATTGTTCCAGGGCGCGGGAGGATTGCTGCGGCATGCAGAGGCAAGAAAATCAGACTGCGCCGTGAAGGCATCCAGCCCGGCGAAAAAGGCGGGGTCAATGACCTGAAGGAAGGCGCTTTGCGAAAAGACACCGGCCGGCGCGTTCGCCCGTCCCTTGCCGGAAAGCCCCTGCCCCAGCAATTCGACGATCAGCCCGAGCCCAAAGCCCTTGTGGCCCTTCAACTGACCGCCGAGAGGCATCATCGTCCCATCCCGTTCGGTCACCTCGCGCGGATCATCGGTCGGCTCGCCTGCGGCGGTGAAGGCCCAGGCCTCCGGAAATTTCTTGCCGGCCTTGGCCAGGTTTTGCGTCATGGTCGTGGTGGTGATCGAGGCCGAGACGTCGATCAGGATCGGATCCGCGGATGTCGGGAAACCGGCAGCCATCGGGTTGGGCGTCAGGAGCGGCTTCGTGCCGCCATAGGGCGCAACGCGGCTTGCAGCGGGATGCGACACCGACAGCTGCACGATGAGGCCCCGTTCGGTCACCTGCCGCATGAAGGCTGAAAGAGCGCAGGTATGGTGGCAGTTGCGGATCGCGGCGGTGACGACGCCATGATCGCCGACGCGTTCGCAGGCCTGGTCGATCGCCTTGGTCAGCAGCCAAGCGCCAGGCAAGGATTTGCCGTCCCAAACAAAGGCCGCGCCGCGGTCATTGACCGCCTCATAGCTGCCCGACTTCGCCAGCGAACCGTCTTCCAACGCCTCGACATACCAGTTCAGAAGGCTGACACCATGCGTTTCGTGGCCGATCATGTCGCCTTCCACCAGGACGGCGGCAGTCGTTTCGGCCTTGTCGGGCTCCATGCCCGCACGGGTCAATATCTGCTCGGCGAATTGGGTCAGGGCAATGCGGTCAATCAGGGGCATAGCTATCCCTCCGTCAGGTCATGGAAAGCACGGGCCGCTATTTGCGGACGACCCGTGCCTAAATTCTGCGAACCGGCTTACTTGAAGCGGATCTGCGACAGCTGCAGTTCGGAATTCGTCGCGATCGTCGGCTTGAAGTCGAGACGCGGCGAGACGCGGGTGAACCCCACCATGTGAAACATCGGGATGTCCGCGATGATCTCGGTGTTCACCTTGGCGAACAGCTCCTTCCAGAGCTTTGTGCGTTCGTCGCCGGTGGCAGACGTCGCCTTGGCGATCAGCGCGTCGACAGCGGGATCCCGGACCATGGAGTGGGAGCCGTCGGTCGCGTATTTCACGAATGCGGTGAAGACGGGATCGCCGGTCGCATTATCGTGCTGCGACTGGGTCAGCGTCGGACCGGAATCGGCCACAAAGGGTGCAACGAAGTAACCGTTCCACACGGAAACGTCATACATGTCGAGCTTCACGTTCAAGCCGACTTCCTGAAGCATTGCCATCATCGCTTCCATCGCTTCGGTGGCGTTTGGATATTGCCCGTTGCGACCGATGATGCGGATCTCGCGATCGACCGGAACGCCGTCAGCTTTCGCCGCTTCGACCAGTGCTTTCGCTTTTTCGGAATCATAGGGCCAGGCGGGGATATCGGGATTGTAGCCGATCGTTGTGGGTACGACGAGCTGCGTCGCGATCTTCGCCTGTTCGGGAAACAGCGTTCCGAGCATCGCCTGACGATCGATGGCGAGGTTCATCGCTTCGCGGATGCGCCGATCGTTAAGGGGTGCTGCACGCGTATCGATGCGCAGCGATGTCGTTTCGGAATTCGGATAGGCGAAATCGGTTTCCTTGTTGGTGGCATCCTGTACGGATACGGCCGGAACGATATCGGCTTCGCCGGCATCGACCATGGCCGCAGCAACGGCGCTGTCGGAGCGGAACAGATAGGTCGCCTGTTCAACCTGCGGCTTCTCGCCCCAATATTCCGGATTGCGCTTCAGCACGATCGACTGGCCGATATCCCATTTGTCGAAGGTATAGGGTCCGGTGCCAATCGGCTTGCGGGTGAATTCGTTTGCTGGTGTCGCCTCGGCCGATTCCACAGCCATCACCGTCATCAGAAGCGGAAGAATCGGTTGCGCCGGCTTTGTCGTAATACGGATGGTGTTGGCATCCGGCGTCTCGAAGCTGAACTCCGTGCCGCCGAAATATTTGCCGCCGGTCTCACAGCTGAGCTTCTTGTTCTTGTTGCGCTCGATGGTGAACTGGACATCTTTGGCGGTGAACGGCTTGCCATCGTGCCATTTGACATTCGGGCGCAGCTTGAACTCCCAGGTGTCGTCGTCGATCTTCGACCATTCCGTCGCCAGGCGGGGTTTGAGGCCGCCATTGACGTAGTCGAATTCCACCAGCATCTCGTTGACGTTTTCAGAAATGACCCGGCCGACGTCCTGGCGCGCTGCCATGCAGGGCTCGACGACATCGACGGTTTCGGCAAGCACAACAGTGACCTTGCTCTTGGCATCCTCAGCGTGAGCCGAGCCGGCGCTCAGCGCGAGCACCGTTGTTGAAAAGCAGGCAGCTAACAAATGCAATTTCATATCGTTCTCCTCCCATGCGCCTTTGGCGCTCCTCACAGTGAACTGCGTCCCGTTTCCGGTGCCCCGGCATCCATCTCCTCATAGTTCTGCAAAGCACAAGTGCACTAATATACTAGTTGACGACAGCCTTCAACCCTGACGCTCCGAAGCGCGGAGCCTTCAACCGTGGCTGGGATGCGAAATTTTACCTTGCCGAAGCAATCAGTTCGCGCATCATCTCGACTTCCTCATCGGTAAGATCCGTCAGCGGCGCCCGTACCGGTCCGGCCTCGAAGCCGCGCAAACGCACGCCTGCCTTGACCGCGGATACCGCATAACCGGCCTTGCGATCGCGGATACGGGCAAAGGGATAGTAGAAATCGCGCAGCATCTGTTCACAGGCCGCGTCGTCACCGGCAAGGAATGCCTTATGAAATTTCAGTGCCGTTTCAGGCACGAAATTGAAGACCGCCGAGGAATAGGTCGGCATGCCGGCTCCGCGATAGGCCTGGGCAAACAGTTCATGTGTCGGCATGCCGCCAATATAGGAAAGCCGGTCCCCGAGCGCGATCGTGACACGGCGCACCGTATCGATGTCGCCGGTACCGTCCTTGAAGCCGATCAGATTTGGGCATTCGTCGGCAAGCTGAGCAAGCTGCTCGGCTGAAACCCGCGCCTGGCCACGATTATAGACGATAACGCCCATATTGGTGGCCTTGCAAACGGCTCGTACACGCGCGGCAATGCCATCTGCCGGCGCCTCGGTCAGGTAATGCGGCAGCAGAAGAATGCCGTCGCCACCTGCTGCCTCGATCTCGCGAGCCATGTCGCAGGCAATGCGCGTGCCGTAGCCGCATCCGGCAATAACAGGCGCATCGCCGGACACGGCGCGGGCGGCCTTTACCACCTCAACCACTTCGCCTGGCGTCAGCGAGAACAGCTCACCGGTGCCGCCGGCAACGATCAGGCCGGCAACGGGGTAGGATGACAACCATTCCAGATGCGCTGAAAACGGCCTGGGGGCAAACCGGTCCTCGGCATTGAAAGGGGTGACGGGAAAGGACAGCAGGCCGTTGCGAATGATCTCGCGAAGTTCCGTCGGGGCGATCAATTTTATACTCCTCGGTTTCAGTTGCGCAGGTCTTGCGGCAATAGGTCGGCGGGGAAATTCTGATAGGCGACGGGGCGCAAAAACCTGCGGATCGACATGGTCCCGACGCTGGTCGCGCCGAAATTGGTCGAGGCCGGATAGGGTCCGCCATGCACCATGGAATCGACAACCTCGACGCCGGTTGGGAAGCCATTGACCAGCAATCTGCCCGCCTTCCTTTCAAGGATCGGCAGCAGGTCGCGGGCAAGGTCAAGATCGGCGTCGTCCATGTGGATCGTCGCGGTCAGCTGTCCCTGAAAGCTTTCGGCAAGGGCGACCATCTCTTCAGGCGAGCCGACGCGCACGACAAGGCCGAGAGGGCCGAACACCTCTTCGCTGAGCGAGTGATCGGCAAGCCAGGCCGAGCCGTTGGTCTCGAACAGGTTCGGCGCTGCGTCGCGGCCGGCATTCTCTGCGGTGAGAACCGGCGCGACCGCATTGCTTGCCCGCATCCGGTCGACACCTTCGTGATAGGCGGTGGCGATGCCTTTGGTCAGCATCGTCTGCGGTGCCACCTTTTCAAGAGCCGACTTGGCAGCACGGGTGAACTTGTCCGCCTCCGGCCCGTCGACGACGACGGCGATACCAGGGTTGGTGCAGAACTGGCCGGCACCAAGCGTCAGTGAACCGGCCCAGCCGGAACCGATTGCCTCCGCCCGGGCAGCGGTAGCGGCCGGCAGCAGGAACATCGGATTAACGCTGCCGAGTTCCCCGAAAAAGGGGATCGGCTCAGGGCGCTGGGCGCAAAGGTCGAAGAGCGCACGACCGCCGGCAAGCGAGCCGGTAAAGCCAACGGCTTTGATGGCCGGATGCGTCACCAGAGCCGTTCCGACATCACGGCGGCCCCCCTGGATCAGGCTGAAGACGCCGGCCGCCATTCCAGTGCGCTCGATCGCGGCTGCAATCGCTTCGGCAATGATCTCACCTGTGCCGGGATGGGCTGAATGTCCCTTCACCACGACCGGGCAGCCCGCCGCAAGCGCGGCCGCCGTATCACCGCCGGCCGTCGAGAATGCAAGCGGAAAATTCGAGGCGCCGAATACGGCGACCGGCCCGATCGGCCGTTGTACCAGACGGATCTCGGGCCGCGGCGCCGGTTGCCGATCGGGTTGGGCCGCATCGACGCGGGCGTCAAGATGCGCGCCCTTGCGGATATGGTCGGCAAACAGTCTGAGTTGGCCGGTGGTGCGAGCGCGTTCGCCGTTGAGCCGGCCCTCTGGAAGCCCGGTTTCCTGCGTTCCGATGAGGGTGACGGCCTCGCCGCGCTTGTCGATCTCCTCGGCGATTGCCTCAAGGAAGATGGCGCGTTCCTCGCGTGTCGTTGCCGAAAATGCTGCAAAAGCAGCTTCGGCAGCGCGGCAGGCGCGGTCGACCAGTTCCGTTGTGCCAACAGCAAAGTCATGTGCCTGCCCATGCGCCGGCTCGGAGCGAAATGTCGTCGTTCCGGCGATCCACTCGCCGGCGATGAAATGCCTGCCTGAAGGGGTCCAGCTCATTGTTATTCTCCTCGGCGGAGCCTCGCTCCGTCCTGATGCGTGAAGTGTTGTTCAAGATGCGCCGCGTTAGAACTGGATGATTTTAGGCCAAGTCGGCCTAAAACGTGAATCCTGTTCTAAATTAAAGAGTTAGAGCATGATGTCGTCCGAAAACCGCTCACACTTTTCGGCATCATGCTCTAGCGGCCATTCACCTTCCGCCATCCGGCAAAGAGCGTCAGATTGCTTTCGTCGGTGGCCGGGTAGAGACCAATGATCGTGTGGCCTTGCTTGACGCGCTCGGTGACGAAATCCTCGTAAGCGGTCATCTCGACCGCTTCATCGGCGATCTCGTCGGCGATCTCGGCAGGGATGACGATCACGCTGTCGTCGTCGCCAACCATGATGTCGCCCGGGAAGACCGCAACATCCCCACAGCCTATCGGCACATTGATGTCGATTGCCTCGTGGAGCGTGAGGTTCGTCGGGCTGGAGGGACGATTGTGATAGGCGGGAATATCAAGGCCGCCGATCGTCATGGCGTCCCGGAAGCCGCCATCGGTGACGACGCCGGCCCCGCCGCGCATCATCAGGCGGGTAATCAGGATGTCGCCGGCAGAGGCTGCGCGCGGATCCTTGCGGCTGTCCATCACCAGAACAGAGCCTTCCGGGCAAGTCTCGATGGCAAGCCGTTGCGGATGTTTCGGGTTCCGAAAGACGTTCATCGCGTTGCGGTCCTCGCGCGCCGGCATGTAACGCAGCGTGAAGGCCGGTCCCACCATATTGCGGCCCTTCGGCTGCACCGGCCGAACATCCTGGACCGTCTGGTTTCTCAAGCCGCGCTTGAACAGTGCCGAACAGAGCGTCGCGACGGAGACGCCCATCAGCTTTTCACGGGTTGCGGGGTTCATATTTCCTTCTCCTCGTTCTCGTTCAGACGCCGAAGCTGCGGGTTTCCACTGTCCAGTCACGGGTTTTGCCCGTCAGGCTGCAACCAAGCCCCGGACGGGCCGGCACGATCATCCGACCGTCCCTGATATCGAGTTGTTCGTTAAACAGTGGCGCCAGCCAATCGAAATGCTCTACCCACGGCTCATGCGCATAGGCGGCAGCCAGGTGCAGATGGATTTCCATGGCGAAATGCGGCGCCAGGCGCATACGTTTCGCCTCGGCGTGCGTGCAGATGCGCAAAAAGGGCGTGATGCCGCCCACCCGCGGCGCATCCGGCTGAATGAAGTCGACGGCATCGGCCCGGATCAGCGCCATGTGCTCGTCGGCGCTTGCCAGCATTTCGCCGGTGGCGATCGGCGTGGCGAGTTCGCGTGCCAGTGCCGCATGGCCCTCGGCATCATAGGCGTCCAGCGGCTCTTCGATCCATTCAAGATTGAGCGGCTCGACCATCCGGCCGAAGCGCAAGGCCGTCGTGCGGTCCCATTGCTGATTTGCATCGACCATCAGCGGAACACGGCCATCGATATGGCTGGTCACGGCATCAAGCCGGCGAAGGTCGATCATCGGGTCCGGCTGTCCGACCTTGATCTTGATGCCGCCGATACCGGCGGCGATCGAATGGTCGATGGCATCGCGGATTTCCTCGACGCTTGATGACAGGAAGCCACCGGAGGTGTTGTAGCAGGCAACACTGTCGCGATGGGCGCCAAGCAGTTTTGCAAGCGGCAGGCCGGCGCGTTTCGCCTTCAGGTCCCAGAGGCAGATGTCGATGGCGGCGATTGCCTGGGTTGCAATGCCGGAGCGGCCGACCGAGGCCCCGGCCCAGCAGAGCTTGTCCCAGATGCGCGCGGTATCGTTGGGGTCTTCGCCGATCAAGTTGTCGGCAAGCTCGCAGGCATGTGCATAAAGGGCAGGTCCGCCTGCCCGCTTCGAATAACTGAAACCAAGCCCACTATGGCCAGCCTCGGAGACGATCTCGCAAAACAGAAAAGCCACCTGGGTCAGCGGCTTCTGCCGGCCCGTCAACACCTTGGCATCGCTGATCGGTCGCGCCAACGGCAGGTAAACGAGCGACAGGGTGACCGATCGGATAGCGTCCAGCTTGGACGGACCGGCAGCGAAGCCAGCCTTGGGCGGCTGTGCGGGGATCGTGCGTCGATTGGGATCAAACATCGTGGTGCCTCAGTTGATAGCCGGTTCCGGCGTCTTGCCACCGAATTCCGTCGTCAGGAAATCAAAGTCGCAGCCTTTGTCTGCCTGCTCGATATGGCTGGAGAACATAAAGCCGTAACCGCGCTCGTAATGCCGCGTCGGCGCCACCCAGGCGGCCCGCCGCGCTGTCATTTCTTCTTCGGAAACCAGCATATTCAGACTGCGTGCCGGAATATCGAGCTCGACCATGTCCCCCGTTTTCAGCAGTGCCAGAGGCCCGCCAACATAAGATTCCGGTGCGACATGCAGCACGCAGGCGCCAAAACTGGTTCCGGACATGCGGGCGTCCGAGATGCGTACCATGTCGCGCAGGCCGAGCTTCAACAGCGCCTTCGGCATCGGGATCATGCCCCATTCCGGCATGCCCGGTCCACCCTGGGGGCCGGCGTTGCGTAGAACGAGAACCGTGTCCGGCGTCAGCGGATAGTCGGGATCATCGATGATCTTCTTCATCTCCGCATAGCTGTCGGCGACCAGCGCCGGGCCGCAATGGCGATGGAATTTCGGGTCGCAGGCCGCTGGTTTGATAACCGCGCCGTCGGGACAGAGGTTCCCCTTGAGCACGGCCAGCGAACCTTCGTGATAGACCGGGTTCGACAATGGCCGGATAACGTCGTCATTGTAGATCTTCACCTGGTCGAGACCATCCACCAGGCGTTTTCCCGTCACGGTAATCGCGGTGGGATCCAGCTTGTCGCCGAGCTGCTTCATCAGGGCGCGCAGGCCACCCGCATAAAAGAAATCCTCCATCAGGTAGGTCGAACCGGAAGGCCGGATGTTGGCGAGAACCGGCGTCGTGCGACCGATGCGATCGAGATCGTCGAGCTCCAGCGGGACGCCGGCGCGCCGCGCCATGGCGATCAGGTGAATGATGGCATTGGTGGAGCAGCCGGTCGCCATAGCAACCGTGACGGCATTGTCGACGGCCGCCGGAGTGATGATCTGATCCGGCGTCAGATCCTCCCACACCATATCGACGATACGGCGGCCACAGGCCGCCGACATGCGCTGGTGGTTGGCGTCGGCTGCCGGGATCGAGGATGCGCCCGGCAGCGTCAATCCCATAGCCTCTGCGATGGCCGTCATCGTCGACGCCGTGCCCATGGTCATGCAATGGCCATAGCTGCGGGCGATTCCGCCTTCGATGCCCTGCCACTCCTCCTGGGTGATCGTGCCGGCACGGCGCTCATCCCAGTATTTGAAGCCGTCGGTACCGGAGCCTAGCGTCTTGCCGGCATAGTTGCCGCGAAGCATTGGGCCGGCGGGGAGATAAATGAAGGGAATGCCCATGCTGGTTGCGCCCATGACAAGGCCGGGTGTCGTCTTGTCGCAGCCACCCATCAGAACGGCGCCATCGACAGGATGGCTGCGCAGCAGCTCCTCGGTCTCCATCGCCAGCATATTGCGGTAGAGCATCGTCGTCGGCTTGACGAAGTTTTCGGAAAGGGAAAGAGCAGGCAGCTCCATGGGGAACCCACCCGACTGAAGAATTCCGCGCTTCACCCATTCGGCGCGTTCACGGAAATGCATGTGGCACGGCTGGGCATCGGACCAGGTGTTGATCACGGCAATGATCGGCTTTCCCTGCCAGTCCTCCGGTGCGTAACCCATCTGCATGGTCCGGGACCGGTGGCCGAACGAGCGCTGATCATCCGGCAGCATCCATCGGGCCGACCGCAATTGCTCGTAGGTTTTCCTTGCGGTCACGGCTCTCTCCCACCTTTTCGCTTGTTTATCTCAGCGTTTGCACCAACTGATATTTTAGTTTGACATATATATCAATGGAAAGTTTGCGTTCTTGTGCATTAGGTCGTGCAAAGCTATGAATGGACTGAAAAGGATGCCTCACCATGAATTCCCAGTTCGCCTCCACATTCGGCCTGACTGCACCCGGTTTTCCGGTCGTGGCCGGCAGCACGGTCCAGCGGGTCTATGATGATCTGCGAAAGCGCATCATCACCATTCAGCTACCGCCGGACACCACGTTGTCGCGCACCGAGCTTACGGAGACTTATGAAGTCAGCCAGACTCCCATCAGGGACGCATTGCAGCTTCTCAAACAGGAGGGTCTGGTTCGTATTTACCCGCAATCCCGCACCGTGGTGACCAGGATCGACGTCCTGCAAATTTACGAGGCACATTTCCTTCGCGTGGCGCTGGAAACGGAGGTTTGCCGCCGCCTCGCCACCGATCCGGATCCAGATCCGAGCGTCATCACGCGCGCCCGGTCGATCATCAAGATGCAGTCGGCAGTCGCTGACGACGCCGATCAGATCGCGATCTTCCAGGAGCTCGACGAACTCTTTCACCAAACGTTGTTCGCAGGCGCCAAGCGCAGCAGCCTCCACCAATTGATACGCGAGCGGTCCGGCCATCTCGAGCGCATTCGTCGTCTGCATCTGCCCGAAAAGGGCAAGATCGCGAGCATTCTTGATGGGCACCACGCCATCATTGATGCGATCGCGGCTCGCGACGAACATGGCGCGGTCGATGCGATCCGCGAGCATCTCAGCCGCACCGTCGCAAAAGTGGAAGACATGCGGAAGGAGTTCCCGGACTATTTCGTGTGATCTGCCGCGCCGCGGGTTTTGCCGGCGTCAATTGACCGGCGTCAGCAGCGGCCTGCCTGCGAAGAAGGCGGCAAGGTTGTCGACCGTCAATTGCGCCATCCCGTCGCGCGTTTCCTCGGTACCGCTGGCATGGTGGGGATAGAGCACAACGTTGTCGAGCGCTGCAAAGCGCGGATCGGGATTAGGTTCGTTGAGGTAGACATCGATGCCGGCCGACGCGATCCGCCTTTCCTGCAAGGCCTTGATCAAGGCCGGCTCATCGACCACGGTGCCCCGGGCAATGTTGATGAAGCTGCCAGTCGGCCCGAGCGCATTCAGCACGTCCGCTGATATCAGTCCTTCGGTCGAGGGGCCGCCAGGGGTTGCGACGATCAGGATATCGGCCCAGTCGGCCAGTTTCACCGGTGCGTCGAAATAGGCAAAATCGTTGCCGGCTTTCTTCGTCCTCCCATAATAGCCGACCGTCAGCCCGACAGCTTCGCATCGCTTGGCAATCGCCATTCCTATGCGACCGAGACCGACGATCCCGGCCTTCTTGCCAGAGGTCGATGTCGTCAGCGGCATCATGCCCTTTTGCCCCCAGTCGCCGGAGCGCACATAGCGATCGCCTTCCGGCAGGCGCCGGCGTGCCGCCAGCATCAGAAGCAATGCCATGTCGGCAACGTCGTCGCACAGCACCTCGGATGTGTTGGTGAGCTTGATGCCGCGCCGCGTCATCGCCTCGACATCCATCTGGTCGTAGCCAGCCGAGGAACAGGCGGCGAGCTTTAATGCCGGCAATTTCGAAAGCAGGGCTTCGTCGATCGTCACATGGCCGTTGCAGACCAGCGCGGAAGAGATCGGGCCGGCTTTCCGCAGGAGAGCATCCCGCTCTTCGCCTTTGACAAGATCCAGCCGGTGCAGTGTGTAGGTCTCTTCCAGCATCGCCATCTGATGGGGCCGGAGCGGATAGGCGACGATGACATCGGGCTTCATGCGGAAACGAGTCCTTCCTGTATGTGGCGGGCGGCGCGTCGGCTGGCCTGAACCTCCGGATCGGGATCGAGGCTCGCGGCAAGAAGCGCCTGCGTGTAGGGGTGGGAGGGCGCGTTGAAGATCTGTTCCACCGGACCCTCCTCGACAATCTCGCCGGCCTTCATGACGATGACACGATCGGCGAAATCACGAACCACCGGCAGGTCGTGTGCGATGAAGAGGTAGGACAGGCCGAATTCGCGACGCAGGCCCTCAAGCAAGGCAATCACCTGCGCCTGGATCGACACGTCGAGCGCCGAAACCGCCTCGTCGCAGATGATCAGCTTCGGCTCCATCGCCAGCGCCCGGGCAATCGCGATGCGCTGGCGCTGGCCGCCGGAAAACTGGTGTGGATACCTGTCGGCCATATCCGGTTTCAGGCCAACCTTGACCAGCAACTCGGCCACTTTCTCCTTCCATCTCGCTTTCGGCAGGATATCCGGGTGAATGACCCAGGCCTCCGAAATCAACCGGAACACGCTCATCCGCGGGTTCAGTGACTGGGTCGGGTCCTGAAAAACCATCTGCAAATCGCGACGCAGCCCGAATATTTCCCGCGGGGTCATCGCAAGCAGATCGTTGCCGCGGTAGAGGACCTGGCCCTCCTGCGGATCGTCGAGGCGAACGATTGCCCGGGCAAGGGTTGACTTACCGGAACCGCTCTCACCGACAACGGCAACCGTCTCGCCGGGCATGATGACGAAGTCCACGCCCTTCAGCGCCTGGAATGCGCCAAAACTCTTCTTCAAGCCAATGGCGCGCAGCAGCGGTTCGCCCTGCCGGTCACGCTCTTGCGCCATCGCACCCTTCCCGGGTGCGGCGGCTATCAGCTTCTTCGTATAAGCGTTCTGAGGGTTGCGATAGACTTCGGCCGCATTGCCGGTTTCGACGACGCAGCCGGAATTCATCACCACGACCCGGTCGGCGATCTCGGCAACGACGCCCAAATCGTGGGTGATCAGCAACAGGCCCATGCCGGTTTCCTGCTGCAATTCCTGCAGAAGTTCGAGCACCTGCGCCTGCACCGTAAC
Source organism: Rhizobium sp. 862_C5_N1_2 (assembly GCF_051811205.1). Lineage (NCBI taxonomy): Bacteria > Pseudomonadati > Pseudomonadota > Alphaproteobacteria > Hyphomicrobiales > Rhizobiaceae > Rhizobium > Rhizobium sp. 862_C5_N1_2. The sequence continues at coordinate 123,075 of NZ_JBPWPT010000002.1, forward strand.
ATCAAGCGCGGTGGTGGGTTCATCCGCGATCAGGATATCGGGCTTGCACGCGATTGCCATGGCGATCATCAGGCGCTGCCGCTGTCCGCCGGAGAACTGGAACGGATATTTTCGCATCGCCGCCTGCGGATCGGTTATGCCGACGCGCCCGATCAATTCGAGCGCCCTTGCACCGGCACGCTCCGCCGACTGACCATGCGTCGTCATCATTTCGGTGATTTGCCAGCCGACCGGATAGACCGGATTGAGATGGGCGAGCGGGTCCTGAAAGATCATGGCGATCTTGGCGCCGTTGATCGAGCGCCGCTCCTCGGGCGTCATTTCCAGCATGTCGCGCCCGTTGAGGAGGATAGTGCCGCTGGTGATCTTGCCGGGTGGCATGTCGATCAGGTTCATGATCGCCGAGGCCGACACGGACTTGCCCGAACCGCTTTCCCCGAGGATCGCCAGCGTCTCACCGCGATCGAGATGCCAGCTGACATCCTGCACCGCCTTGACGGTCCCGCTGACGGTGTGGAACTCGACCGAGAGGTCACGCACTTCCAAAAGATGTTCAGCCATTTTTCCTGCCCCTCATTTCAAGGCGCCAGCGTTGCGTCGGATCGAGTGCGATGCGCAGCCAATTCGACAGAAGGTTCAGCGACAGCGTCGTCAGGATGATTGCAAGACCCGGCCAGAAGGAAAGCCACCAGGCATTGGTGAGATAGGGTCGGCCTTGGGCAACCATCAGACCCCAGGTGATCTCCGGCGCCTGAATGCCGATCCCCAGGAATGACAGGGAGGATTCCGCGAGCATGACGAAGGCGAAATCCAGCGTCGCGATAGTCACCAGCGTGGGGAAGATCACTGGCAGGATGTGATGGAAGACAATGCGCCAATACGATGCTCCCATGACCTTCGCCGCCTGCACGAACATCCGCTCGCGCACTTCCAGCACCTCGGCACGCGTGGTGCGCAGATAGATGGGAATGCGGGTGATCGCCAGGACGAGGACGATATTGGTGACCGAGGGCTCGAGCATGTAGAGCACGATCACCGCCAGAAGCAGTGACGGAAAGGACATGATGACGTCGCCGAGGCGCATGATCCATTGAGCCGCGGAAGAGCGGCTGTAACCTGCGACCAGACCGAGCGCCGTACCGACGACAGATGAGGCAAGCACGGCTGCGGCGGCAACCAGGATGGTGTTTTGCGCCGCCACGATGACACGGGCAAGAAGCGGCCTGCCCAGCGCATCGGCGCCGAGGACATAAAGCAATCCGCGGGTGATATCGAACGGCGGCGCATTTCGGCCCCGCAGGTTCTGCTTGGTGGCGATGGCCTCCAGCAGCAACGGGCCAAACAGCGCACAGAGCAGAACGATCAAAAGGAACAGGGCCGCGAAGAAAGCGAGCTTGTCCGCCCACAGCATCGTCAGCCAACGCCCGATCGGGCCGCTTGTTTTTTTCTCGGCGAGGATTTGTGTGTCGGTCATTGTCATCGCTCAATACCGGATACGCGGATCGAGCAGCGCATAGGCGATATCGATCAACAGGTTCATGACGAAGATCGCCAGCGCCGAGACCATGATGACGGCCAGCACGACGGCGAAATCGCGAAGCAGGATGGAATCGATCATCAGCTTGCCGATGCCGGGAAAGCCAAACACCGTCTCGACGACAACCGCACCGTTCAAGATGGCGGCCGCCTGGTCGCCGATGACTGTGATCACCGGCAGCATGGCGTTGCGCAGTCCGTGAATGAAGATGATTGAGTTCGAGCGGACCCCCTTGGCGCGGGCCGTCTTCACATAGGCGGAAGACAGAACACTGATCATCGAGCCGCGGACCACCTGCAGGATCAGGCCGAAGGGCCGGATGAACAGGACGCTGACCGGCAGGATCCAGTGCCAGATAGTTCCCGTTCCTGATGTCGGCAGGACATGCAGTTTGACGGCGAAAATGACGATCGCGACGATGGCCAGCCAGAAATCCGGCGCCGCAGCGCCGATCAACGAGAAGAAGGTGGCAAGACGGTCGAAGATGCCGCCGACGCGAAACGCCGCAAGCGACCCAATGACGATCGCGGCGATCGTGACCAGCACCATGGTGATGACAGCCAGCCAGAAGGTCCAGACGAAGGCCTCCAGCACGACATCCATGGCAGGACGGGCCTGTCGCAGCGACTGACCGAAATTACCTTGTGCAAGATCCGAGACATAACGACCGAACTGCATGATCAACGGATCGTTGAAACCGTTCATCTCACGGAATTGCTGGCGCATTTCCGTGGTCGCGTCGATCGGCAGATAGAGGTCGGTGGGATCGCCCGTCAGCCGGGAGAGGAAGAACACGATGACGATAAGCACCACGAGCGATACGCCACTGGCGATCGCGCGTTTGCCGATGAAACTCTTCATACCACTCCTCCCGAGTGAACCCATAGGGGCCGTGATGTCTCGTCTTCGTCTGTGCCGAAGCCACCTGTCATACCCTCCGGCAACAGGCACGACTTCAAAATCAGTCGCTACAACTGAAATATTAGTTCATCTAAAATTTTTGTGAACCCCAAAAATGATCAGGGCTAATCAACCGGCGGCTTGCGTCGCCATGTGATACCGCGGGTTCCAATAAAGGCCGCGCCGATGATCACCGCCGCGCCGATCCACGTCTGTGCGGCCGGAACTTCCGAGAAAAATGAGAAGGCCATCAGGGCGACGACGGGCAGTCGGAGAAAGTCGAGCGGTGCCAGAACGCTTGCTGGCGCCATGCCGAAGGCACGCGTGATCAGCGTCATGTTCAGTGCTCCGAGGGCTCCTTGCATAGCAAGCAGCCCGAGTTGGCTCCAGGTCGGCATTGACCAGACCGGCAGCATGAGGATTACGCCAAGCGGCACCGTCGCTATCAGATTCCATGCAACCAGCCGGTCCGCACTATCCCTCAATGCCATCCGCCGCAGCATCAATTGGCTGGCCGCCGTCAAGACCGCTCCTGCCAGTGCAAAAAGCAGCCATTGGTCGAAACCGGACGCTCCAGGGCGAATGATGATCATGACGCCGACAAAACCTGCGACAATGCCGGCCACGCTGGAGATGCCGACATGTTCCTTGAGCACCAGCCACGCACCGAGAACGAGAAACATGGGCATGGTGAAATTGATCGCCGTGGCATCGGCGAGTGGTGCGTGCGCAAAGGCGACGAACAATGCGACCAGTGAGGCAAGCTTCAGACCCGCGCGCACGACATGCAGAACACGATAGGGTGAGGCTTTCAGGTCGACCCGTGACACGATCCAGGGCGTGACGACAAGAAGTCCGAAAAACGACCGGAAAAAGCCGATCATCAATGGATGCACGTCGCCGGCCAGCAAGCGTACGATGACTGCGTCGAGACTATTTAAGAAAGCGGCGGCCACCATCATGCATACGGCAAGGCCCGTGCGACCAGGCTGCATCACGCTTCCCCTGATCGAAGAAAGGCGAACCCCGCCATATCGACCATTCGATACGGCTGCGCGTTGAACCGGCAATCCATGAGAAATAAAGCCTTCCTGGCGTGTCTGCTAATCTCCGGGCTCCCAACGGTGCCGCGGCGGAGACCGCTCGTTCTCCTAGGGTCCGGCAGCATCCGTTATCCCCAGCGCGGATTAACGGCTTTATCTCAATCCATCAACCGCCGTCCACACTGACAGAGCGCATTGCTGACAGGGCCGCCCTCGCCCTCGGCTAGTGGACCACTCGGTTCGGTTTCGCGCGGTTCGAGAATTGGTGGACGAGCATGATGCCCTGCTCAAGCAGCAACTCGGCCGCCTGCAGATCGCGCGGCGTGAGATCGCCGGATAGTCCGCGAATCGTATTCGCGACGCAGATGGAGTTGGCGACAAAGCGGGCGTCGCCCTCACCTTCTGCCTCCTCGGCCGTTGCTTCCAAGGCGTCGGCGACGGTGTCGAGCAGGCTCGAGCGTTCGACAAGCGTCATGTCGTTCAGGGTTTTGGAAATGCCGTTCATGATTGTCTCCTCGCGCGTGCCCAAGGCGGATCGCAGCTCCAATTTCTCGATTTCAGTCACATGGCGTGACTGTCAGATAGGATTGCTGTCTTCAGAAGCAACTCATGGCTGCCGCGCACCTCACGCATGAGTGCAGTGAGATGACGGCTCGATCAATAACTTCGGGCCGCTCGTTCCAGATGCGTCAGGAGGTCGGGAAGCATTGGTCGCTGCCCTTTCAAGAGCTTTATGGTTGCGTCGGGCAGGGAAAACCATCCCGCACGATCAACCTCTGGAAAGCTCTTTACCCGCCCTGACCGTGGCGGCCATTCCATTTGAAATTCGGAACTCTGTATCGCATTCACGTCCAGTACCGGATCGGCTTCTATCGACCAAGCGATAACTATCTTTCCGCCAGGTTGTCGGTATTCGCCCAACGGTGTGAACTTGCCATTGACCGCTATATCAAGCTCTTCGGCAGTCTCCCTTATTGCCGCCGCGAGCTCGTCTTCTCCAGCCTCGACCAGCCCTTTCGGGATCGACCACGCAGCCTCGTCTTTCCTAGCCCAGAAAGGGCCGCCCGGATGGACGAGAAGGACTTCGATGTCCCCGGAAACACGCCGGTATATCAAAAGTCCGGCGCTACGGATGACCATCGCCTTGTGCCCCTCTTGTGTCGATCACGAGGCCAGGCATTCCTCACAGATGCCGCAGCCGTCATCATCCATCCACCGACGCCGGCGCTTGCAGCAAAGGCAAGCAGCACCGTCTGGTTGTTCTTTTATGTCTTCCGGAGGAATGATCTCGATCGTCGTGTCGAATAGAGTGTCAGCCACAAGTTCCGCCATCTCATTGCTCCATTAGTCTGTTCTAAATAAGATAGGAGCGGCGATCGATACCGGCAAGCTCTCGACGACGTCAGGCGGTTCAATGAAAGGGTCAGCTTCGACGACGGTCGGAGCGGCAAATGCCATGCCGAACCACATTCGGCGATCTCAACATCGAACACTGGGCCTTCTTGCGACACAAGTGGTATAGTCAAATTTCGGTCGTCCACCTGGACGATACGACAAAGGAATTATTCCATGGGAGACCAGAAACGCCCGCTGCAACCAGGAGAAACCGCCCCCGCCTTCGCACTTGCCACGGCCAACTTCGACGGAACCGTCTCTTTCGCCGACTTGAGCGGTCGCCCGTTCGTCATCGGGTTCTTTCGCGGGCTGCACTGCCCGTTCTGCCGGCGCCAGTTAGAACAGCTTGCCAGCGTACAGCCGACCTTGCGCGCCGCCGGTGTGGAGACCGTGGCCGTTATCAACACGCCGGTGGAACGTGCCCGCCTGTATTTCCGCCACCGGCCGACGCCAATAACGCTTCTGTGTGACCCCGACTGCCGCACGCATCGAGCCTACGGTGTGCCGCATGGCGAGTTCCTGCCCGAAGGGAGTTGCGAGCAGCCCGAATGGCCTTATGGTGCAACGATGGCGCAGTTCCTGGCGGCACGCATCAACCCCACGGGCGAGCTGCCGGAACCGCTGCACCCGATGGAAGCCAACACGATACTCAACGCCAAGGACGGCTTTGAGCTTGACGAAGCCGATAATGCGATCTTCGCGAACCATGCTACCCAGCTCGTCGGGCACTTCCTGGTCAATGCGAACGGCACCATCGGCTGGGTACAAATCGAGGCGCTCGACGGACCGAACAGCCTCTCCATCTTCCCGACCGCGGCGGAGATCATCGCCGCCGCTGGCAGCCCTGGACACTGACCCGCACCGAATCGTCCGCCAGCGTTGCTGCACGATGTCGAATGAGGGCGACTCTCCGACCTGTCATCAGCTTGAACTCCATGTCACGTTCTGCCGGAAAATCATCAGGTTAGACGGACCTCAACCGCCTTTCGGTTCTCGCGTCGAACAGATGCAGTTTGCTGAGATCTGGGGCAATGACGATCTGGTCGCCGGCGCGCAGATCAAGGCGCTCTCTTACCGTCGCAACGAGGTGATCGGCGCCAAACTTCGTGGTTATCTGGATCTCAGCACCAGTAGGTTCAACGAGGACGACCTCAGCGGTAGCAGGACCTTGTCCGATTGTGAGATGCTCAGGGCGAATGCCGTAGATAATCTGCGCGCCGCGTTCCAATGACGCTGCTTCGGGCAGTGGTAACCTACCTCCGCCGTCCGCGATCAACTCCAGCGGCCCCGAAGTGCTGACCTGCCCTCGAATAAGGTTCATCGCCGGCGAACCGATAAAGCCGGCCACGAAAAGGTTTGCCGGTCGGTCGTAGAGATCCAACGGCGAGCCTATCTGCTCGACGAAGCCGTCCCGCATCACAACAATCCGATCGGCCATCGTCATCGCCTCGATCTGATCGTGGGTGACATAAATGGTCGTTGTCTTCAGTCGCTGATGCAGTTGCTTGATTTCGGAACGCATCTGCACACGCAGCTTCGCGTCCAGGTTCGACAATGGTTCGTCAAACAGGAAGACCTGCGGATTTCTAACGATGGCACGGCCCATCGCCACGCGTTGGCGTTGGCCACCCGACAGATTTCTCGGATATCTGTCGAGCAGATGCTCGAGCCCCAGAATTTCAGCGGCCTCTCGAACACGCTGCCTGGTCTGTTCCTTGGGTGCTTTCGCCAGCTTCAGCGAAAAACCCATATTCGCCTCGACTGTCAGATGGGGGTAGAGCGCATAGGACTGGAAAACCATCGCGATATCGCGTTCTTTTGGCGCGACATTGTTCACGATCTTGCTGCCGATCGAAATCCGACCAGCTGAAATCTCTTCGAGGCCGGCGATCATCCGCAACAATGTCGACTTCCCGCACCCGGACGGGCCGACCAGGATAACGAACTCGCCGTCTTGGATATCAATATCCACCCCATGCAGAACTTCGAAGTGACCGTAGCTCTTGCGGGCATTCGCCACACTTACTGACGCCATAACTTTCTCCGGCTGAATATTGATATCTTCGGGACGCAGCCGCTCGTGTGACACGGCTGTCGATTGCTCATGGGCTTGCCGTGGCGGCTGAATAAGGCGCCAATACCGCGTCGACCGCAGCAAGGCAGAGCTCGCGGGCCTTCGGAGCGACCCGCATTGACACCACGTCAGAATATAGTCGGCCGAGATATTGGCTGATCAGAGTTTCGGGAATTTCATCAGGAAGCCGGCTGAACAATTCACCGACCGCGGCGGATGCTCGAGGATCCGGCCAGTAATAGCGAATTCGATCACTATAGCTGAAATGCCGTTGCAGTCGCTGCTCATCGGGACTGCCGCCATAGTGGCCCGCCCAGCTTGCCGGTTGCTCAACCATGATTTTTTCCATGGTCGTCATCAGTCCGGTTCGTGGCGTCTTCCCTGCAAGCACATCAGCGATTGCATCGAGACCGTAGAGGGCTTCGCGCAGCGCGAACGTCAGCCCTGGTCCGACCTTGAGGATTGCAAAGCCGCCGTCAACGAGAGCAGACAAGGCTTCGGCCGGCTGGTAGTCGGTGGAATGTGCTTCGAAAACCAAGCCCGGCATGTCGTCGAGCGAACGAATGAGGCTCTTGGCCCGTTCAGGCTTGTAGAGCGCCACGTCCGTGTTGCCGAATTCCACACCCGGCTGAACCACTATCCCAATGACCCGCTCCATCGCCGACGCCAAACCTGCCTCGGCAAACGACGCCCGGTGAACCGCGAGGGTTTTCATCGCCGCATCGGCCCGCGTAATTTCGATTTCTTCGAGTGCGTGCGTTGCACCACCCGGAGGCGGCACCTCGGTTCCGATGATATAGACCGGCGGACGGCGGCCTGAACGAAGAGCGGCCTCTTCGGCGGCTTTCGCCAATCGAGCGGCCCGCGCCGCGGTCAATTCGTCATCGAGCGCCGTTGGTTCACCGGCACAGCCCATCGACGTGTCCAGGTGAATCTTTTCGAACCCTGCCTCGACATAGGCCGTCACCATAGCCATGGCGCGCAACATTGCCTCCTCGGCCGCCAACGTCCTCCATGGGTTGGGGCCTAGATGATCGCCTCCCAGGATGATGCGTTCGGCTGGAAAATCAGTCGCTGCGGCGACGTTCTCGATGAACCGGCGAAAGTCCACAGGCGTCATCGCGGTATAGCCGCCCTCCTGATTGACCTGATTGCAGGTGGCTTCGATGAGGACCGCCCGGTGCTCCATGCCGGCACGCCGAAGGGCTGCCTCAATGACCAGCGGATGAGCCGAGCAGACCGAAGTGACGCCATGTGGAAAGGGCAGGTTCCTGGCACCGAAAAGCTTTCGCAGCGCGATCTGCCGGTTCTCTTCGATCCTCGTCATGCGAGCGTCACAACCTTCGTCAGGTGACGGGGAGAAACCGTATCGATTTGCCGAGCCTGCGCGGCGCGTTCGCCGAGGACCTGCAGCGCCGGAAGGACAACGAGACCCGCAAGTGACAGATCGACATCAACGGCGAGTTCCAGATCGCCCGGACCACCCACACCGATGACAACCGCGCCTTTTTCTCTCAGTTCTCCCACCAGTTTCGTCTCCGCTTCCCTCTGGTCGGAGCTGTACAGCATGACCGCAACCGTTTTCCCGTCAACGAGGCTGATCGGCCCATGCCGGTATTCCAGCGGGTGGAAGGCCTGGGTCATGATCTGGCTCATTTCCATGAGCTTGAGCGCTCCTTCCAGGGCGACGCCGAAGAGGGGGCCGCCGCCGAGAAAGACGAAGTGCGACCGGTCGGCGATAATTCCAGGCAGCGCGGCATCGAGAGCCGTCGCGAGCTGGCGAGCCGAATTCACGACAGAGACAGGAACCTTCTGCCCGATCATCTGCAAACCGAGAAGGACCATGAGGCTCGCCGATACCGTCATGACAATACCTTCGTCCGGATGGGTTTCGGCCGCGACCATCCGATCGCAGTTTTTCGCGAGAGAGCTTTCCGGTTCGACCGTTATCGCCGTCACGAAGGCGCCGGCGGCCCGGCTTGCCTTTGCTGCGGCGACTGTCTCTGTCGTCTCGCCGCTGCGGGACAGCGCGACGACGTGCGTGTTGCGCCACTCCGGCCAGAACGCCGAGGGGCGGTTTTGCCATTCGGCGCCGGGGACCGCGATTGCCTTTCGCCCCGCCATATTGGCATAGGCTGCCAGCGAAAGTGCAAGATTGAAAGACGTGCCGCAGCCGACGAAGACGAGCAGCTCCGCGCGGTCGTCGGCTGAATTCAATTCAATGGCCTTCTCCCAGTAAGGAAATTGCTCGAAAATAACCTTTTCGGTCGTGCTCATGAAGTCTCCGATTATTTGACAGAACCAGCCAACAGGCCGCTGACGAGGTAACGGTTGAGGAAAATGACGACGAGGGCGGGAATGACGATCGCGATCGAACCACTCGCGGTGATGAGGCCGTAGTCGATGAAGTTCTTCGTTACGAATTCTGGAATCAGAACCGTTAGGGGCTTCGTTGCCTGCGGCGAGAAAATGAGCGGTACGAGATACTGCCCCCAGGCACCAAGGAAGGTGAGGATCGCCGCTGCCGTCAGACCTGGTCCGGCCAGCGGCAGGACGATATTGAAGAAGATGTAGAGCCGGCCGGCTCCGTCGAGTTGCGCTGCCTCTTCCAGTGCGATCGGAAGAGCTTCGAACACGCTGCGCAACAGCCATAACGACAGGGGCAGGAAGGCCGAGACATAGATCAGCGAGACGCCCACATAGGTATCGACGAGATGCAGCTTGATCATGATCTGATAGAGCGGGATCAAGACCGCGTAAGCAGGAATGGCCAAAGTCGCGACGACGGCGACAAAAAGCACTTTCCGGCCAGGAAACTGAAGCCTGGTGAACGCGTACGCTCCAAGAGCGGATATCGCGACGCAAAGCAGGGTGGCAGCGATTGATGTCACCACGCTATTGAGCAACGCGGCACGGAACTGTTTGAATACCTCCACACCCCCGATCCGCGCGATATTGATGCCGAGCAGCCGTGAGTAGTGATCCAGCGTAAAGTGCTGCGGGAAGAAGTTGATCGGTCGGGTCGAAAAGTCGTCGCTGGGCGTAACCGAACTCGCGATGGTCCAGTAGATCGGCCCTAAAGACCAGATCAACAGGACGACGACGCCGGCCCAAATCATCATTCGATAGGCAATGGTGGATTTCATCAGTCGAACCGTGTGTTGCGGTAGACACGAAGGACGTAGACCAGCGAAATCAGCAGAGACACGAGAGTGATCACGACCGATAGCGCCATGCCATACGAGAAGCGGAGATTCTGGAAGGTTTCGAGGTAGATCTGGACGAGCACCGGTCGGGTCTCGAGGCTGGCACCCGCCAGAACCCAGGCCTCGTCGAAGAGATTGAAAGCATTCACGGTTGCGTTCGTCATGGCGACAGCGATCGCACTGCGAACCAGCGGAAGGGTTACCCATGCGAACATCTGAACGCGCGTCGCTCCATCGATCCGCGCAGCCTCATAGAGATGAGCAGGGATACTCTGCATCGCCGCAAGGACGATGACGATCGTCAAAGGCATCATGCGCCAGACGTGGACGATTGTTACGGCGACGATGGCGCTGGTGCGATCGTTGAACCAGACGTGATTTTCGAAGGGGAGCCCGAGCGCCGAAAGAATGCCGTTCAACAGACCCGCACCAGGTTGATAAATCCAAAGCCAAATGACCGAATTTACAACGCCGGGCAGCGCCCAGGGCAAGATCACTGCTGCGAGAACCCACTGCCGCCCGACCTTGATCTGATTGATGAGAGCGGCGGCAAGAACGCCGAACACGGTTTCGGCGACGACGGCCAGAACAACGTATGTGAGCGTGTTGCTCCAGGTGGTCGCGAGCTGGCCATCCGATAGCATTCGGCTGTAGTTTTCCAGGCCGATGAATGGAGTGCCGGCCTGCATGGGGTTGACCCTGTGCAGGCTGTCCCAGACGGTTCTTCCCATCGGGTAGAAGACCAAAGCTGCCATCGTGATAACGATGGGCGACACCAACAGCAAGCCGAGTGTGGCGTCGGCGTTGAAGCCGACCCCACGCTTGCTCGTGGCCTCTTCGGACGCCAAAGCGGTCATTGCGCCATTGCCTGCTTGGCGGCGGAAGCGATAGCCTCCATCGCCTGGTCTACGCTCATCTGTCCCTTGGCAGCGCTATTGATCGCTGTGTTTACGCCGCTGGAAAATTGCGGATACCAAGGCGGCGTGCCCTGCGGGAAGAGCGGCTCAACGGTTTTGGACTGCGCCACGAGAGCATCGCCGCTGTTCAGCTTTCCGGACTCGTTGAGTTCGGAAAGCGCTGACGTGCGGGTCGGCAGGAAGCCGTTCACGGCATTCTTCTTCTGGAAGTCCTTGCTGGTGAACCATTTGACGAAGGCGATCGCCGCCTCCTTGTTGGGAGAGACGTTTGGAATAGCCAGCGCTTCCGGAAGGCCGAAACTGCGCGTTTCACCGCTTGCCGTCGGCACGAGGATCGCTTCTACCTGGCCGGCGACTTTCGATTGCTTCGGGTCGTTCATCTGGCCAAGACGGCCGGGCTCACCGGAGATCATGATGCTGGTGATGCCCTGCCCGAACATGCTCTCATTGATCTGGCTGTCTTTCAGGCCGGTAGACGCCGGATCGACCAGGCCTTCCTTGAGGAGCATCAGCTCGAAAGCAAGCGCCTTGTAACCAGCCGAATCCGGCGAGGTGAAGAGCGGATTGAAGTCCTTGTCGAAGAGTTCGCCACCGAAGGCCTTGGTCAGCAAGTACCAGCTCGTTGACGCGCCTTCGGTTGCTGAAACCGGCAGGCCGATCGGATACTCGACAATGCCCTTTTCCTTGATTTTCTTGGCTGCAGCGACCAGCGCATCCAATGTTTTCGGCATCTCGGTGATGCCTGCATCCGCAAAATGCTTCTTGTTGACGAGCATCACCCGGAAGTCGTTGGTGTAGGGGATACCCAATAACTTGCCGTCGACGGTGAAGATCTTCGCAACACCGATATCTTTCACGGTGTCGGCGTCGATCACATCGTCAAGCGGCATATACCAACCGGCGGCGCTGAACTGACCGGTCCAGGACCAATCGAACTCGGTCACATCAGCCGGCGCTGTACCGGCAACCAAAGCCGTCACCAGCTTCGGGCGGATGTCGTCCCAGGACAAGGTCTGCAGGTCGACGTGAATGCCGGTTTCGGCCTCGAAGTCAGAGGCGATATTCGGTCCCTGCGGCGATGGCATGAGCACTGTGATCGACTGGCCGGCAAGCGGCTTGGCGTCCTGGCCAAGAGCAGGTGCGGCGATTGCCAGGGCTGCTGATGCAAGTAGAGGCAAGATCAATTTATGCATGTTCCCATCCTTCATTATTCTTGAGCTCAATTCACTGGGATGCGCGGTCACCGCCTTCGGCCGTGGCCACGATTTGCCCGAACCAGCCGTCGTCTAACGGCCAGTCGAGAAGCTGGGCGGCAGCCAGGAGCGCGCCGCCAATCGGGGGAAGTTTCGGCAAAGCCGGAGGCCTGCCAATTCGGCGTTCAAGCGCCTCCAGAAGTAGCCGGCTCGAAAAAGTACCGCCGGCATAGGTCCAGTCGGCATCCGGATCACAATGGCCGGCAATTGCCGCATGATGCTTCGCCAATTCATCGGCCGCCTGCTCGATCAACGCGATCGCCCCTTTGTCGCCGCCAAGTGCGACCTGATCGACGAGGGCCGAAATTGCCGCAATGTCTGCCCGTGGGTTCGCCAAGGAGCTGGCCCAATCGCCGAGGCCATTCATGGGATTGCTCGGGCCGATGTGAAGGTGGTCAAACAAGGCCTTTGCGAGAGCCGTTGCCGGAGCACGCCCGTCCAGGCTTTGGCTGACGAGGTTGAGCGCCCTCTGCCCGATCCAATGACTGCTGCCCTCATCACCGACGAGATCTCCCCAGCCGCCAGTGCGCGCCGACTGGCCTTCAGAATTGCGCGCCCATGCCATTGAACCCGTGCCGGAAAGAATGAGGATACCCGGCTCACCCGCAAAAGCACCGAGATGCGCCGCGTCGACGTCGTTGAGGACGCGCCGGTGGACGTTTGGGAACAGGCGCTCGATCGCATCCCGTTGTAGAACCGACAGGCGCTCAACCTCCCCGTAGGCGGGCAGCGCTGCGGCGACGGCCGCCAGATTTCCTTCATCGCGAAAGGGAAGGAGATGCTGCTCCAGCTCCTGGAGCCAATTCGGATTGTCCATGGGATTGACCCCGTGGCCGCGGGAACGCCGCAATATCCGGCCACGCTTGTCCGCGAGGGCAACCAGCACCTTGCTTCCGCCACCGTCGATGCCGAGGATCAGCGCGTCGCTCACTCTTTCGCCCTCAGGTCGGCGATCGTTGCGTCGACGCCGAAGTTGACAAGCTCGTCGCGCCAATGCCGCGAAAGCCCGGAATCGGTAATGACTTTCGCGGTGTCCAGCGGCGCGACCTTGTAGGTCGCCGTGGTTCCAAATTTCGAGGAATCGGCCAGGACGAAACGATTGGCCGACCGGGCCAGCATGCGCCTGTTGAGGCTCGCTTCCGCACTGTCCACGCTGTAGATCGCGCCGTCGGAACTAATGGCGCTGGCGCCAAGAAAGAGCTGGTCGAACCATAATGTTTCCAGCATTGCCTCCGCCTGAGGTCCGACAAGCGACGCATTCTCGCTACGCAGCTGACCACCGAGAAGCACCACCTCCAAATTCGGAATGTTCAGGAATTCCTGCGCTACCGTCAGGCCGTTGGTGAATATCCTGAGCGGCATGGGGTTGATGCGAACGAGGCGCGCAAGCTGCAGGACGGTCGTTCCTGCGTCGAGAAAGATTGCCGTACGCGGATGAAGCAGGTCGTAGGCCGCGGTGGCAATCGCCCGCTTGGCCGATAGATGGCGCTTTTCCCGCTCCTGAAATGCAACCTCAACCGATGATCCTTCGGCAATGCGCGCTCCGCCATGCACGCGATCAATGGCCCCCTCCTGCTCAAGGATCTGCAGGTCTCTACGAACCGTGGCAAGCGATGCGCCGATCGCATCGGCAAGAGCCTGGATGGTCGAAAAGCCGTTCGCGTAGAGGTGGCTGCGAATGGCATCCAGCCGATCGACCTTCACTCCAACTGCTTGGCTCAACGAAAATCTCCCTCACGATCCATCCCAATTTCGATCACATTTTCATTTCAAATGATCAGTGTCAATCAATTTTCTGACGTGTTTTGATTTATTGGATGACGCTGGAATGAAAAAGGCGCGCCGTGAATTCACGGCGCGCCTAAAACGAATGAACTATCATGCGCTTGTGGCTGGCTTACCCGCGGGATTTCACTGATATCTCGGCAGCAAATCGCCGTGCGCATCGATCAGGTCGTCGACAAGGTTCCAGATTTGGTCTGGAGACAATTCCGCAGACGTATGCGGATCGAGCAGAGCGGCTTGGTAGATGCGCTCGCGGTTTTTTGTAAGAGCCGCCTCGACCGTCAACTGCTGAACAGAAACACTCAAGTTCATGACGGCGGAAAGCTGAGAGGGGATCCGACCGACCCGGACCGGCTGAATTCCGTTTCTGTCGACATGGCAAGGCACTTCCACGATGCATTCATCGGGCAGATTCTCGATCAGGCCGTTGTTTGGCACATTGCCGTATATCAGCGCCGGGTTGCCGGTTACCGCGGCATGAATGATGCCGGCCGCGTATTCATTGCTGCGGCACACCTCGATCGGCTTGTCGCCTTCCAGTTCCTTCCGCAAGGCATGCCACTCTTTGATCTGCACTTCGCAGCGCCGGATGTATTCGTCCAACGGGATATTGAGCTGATCAATCAGATCCCCTCGTCCCTCCTTGATGTACCAGGAGGTATACTCGGAGAAATGCTCGCTGGATTCGGTGACGAAGTGGCCGAGCCGTTTGAGCACATCGAACCGCACCCGATCGTCCGGCGGAACGCGGCCATCGGAGGCGAGAGCGTTCAGTCTCGGATAGAGATCTTCCAGCCGTCCGTCGCTGTGAACTTTCTCATATTTCAGGAAGAAGGCGACGTGATTGATCCCAGCCGAAACGTAGTTCACGTCGGCAATGTCCTCGCCAAGGCATTGCGCGAGATGCCCGGCTGTGTGTTGCACACTATGACACAAGCCGACGGTCCGGATTTCCGGGGCCAGATCCTTGATCGCCCAGCAGTTGATGGCCATCGGGTTGACGTACTGCATCAGAAGAGCCCGCGGGCAAACCTCCTGCATGTCTCGGCAGATCGCCTCAAGGACTGGTATCGTCCGCAAACCGCGGAAAATACCCCCGATGCCAAGGGTGTCGGCGATCGTCTGACGCAAGCCATATTTTTTCGGAATGTCGAAGTCCGTGACGGTAGCCGGCTTATAGCCACCGACCTGCATCATGAGGATCACGAAATCAGACCCGCGCAGTGCTTCCCGCCGGTCGAGCGTGGCGTCGATCCTGACGCTTGAAAGCTTAAGCGACTCGCAGATCCGGCGAGCGACGATTTCTGACGTCTTCAGTCGCTCTGGATCGATATCGAAGAGGCTGATGACGTAGTCGCTCCCTCTCTGCGTGGACAGGACATCTCCCAGAATGTTCTGGGCAAAAACGGTGCTGCCAGCGCCAACCAGACAAATCTTCGGCATTGCAATCTCCCCATGGGTTGTGATTGCTTATTGCTCCTTCTAGATCAGAATTTCTTCCTGACATCGGCCTATTAATTCCGGGATTCGAGTCTCCTACAAATGAAACATAGCCAAAGCCGCGGCGAATGGATTGGATCCCGAGGGCAGTTCCTGATCGAGCGTCACATCGCTGATGCGATGGCCGCACCGCATTGGCACGACCACGTTGAATTAAACCTGCTCATGGCAGGCCAGATGACCTACCTTTTCAATGGAAGGCTGGAACAGGTTGAGGCCGGCCGCCTGGTTTTATTCTGGGCCGCAATTCCCCATCAGACGATCGCTGTTGCCGAAAACGCGCCGCTCGTATGTCTCTATCTTCCCCTTATCGATTTCCTTGGTCTGCCGGTGGACAGAAAGGCGAGGCAGTCGATCATGCAGGGGAGGTTTCTGGCGCAAGCAAATCAGGAAACGATGGATGCGTTGACACTCCCGCGATGGGAAAAGGAATGGCAGGGCGGCAGTGCGGCAAGACGGAAATTGATCGTCGAGGAAGTACGACTGCGAATACGACGTCTGATCCTGGACAATGCTGAAATCGACAATTCGCCGACCAATGTCTCTCCGACATCGTTGGCTGGCCACGCAGTGCGCCACGTCGAGCTGCTGATCGACCTCATCAATTCCCGCTACGCAGATCCGATAAGCGTACCCGATCTCGCCAAGCTTGCGGGCATGCATCCAAGCACCGCCAACAGCGCTTTCCGAAAGGTTCTGGGAATATCAGTCAACGAATACCTGACCCGACATCGGATTGCCCGGGCGATGCAGCTTCTGACAGACACGGAGGATCCTGTCCTCCAGATCGGTTTTGACTGCGGGTTTGGTTCCAGCAGCCGCTTCTACGAGATTTTCAAGGAGCGAACGGGTACGACCCCCCGTCATTTCCGAGAAGCGGTGAACTCCAAGAACACTCCGGCGCCTTGATGCGATATGAGCTGTCGCCCCCCCAAATTGCTCGCGGGATCGACAAGAAGGAGTTGATGCTCGATATGTCGGCGTGAGGATCGGGCAAGGTCCGTGAGAAAATCTCGGATTGGTGGCAAGCTCAAGCGGTGGCCGCATTCGAAACCTCTTGGCGCAAAGCCCACTCCTCCTTCGTCAGAGTCTTGATGTCGAACTGGTCGCGCGTCCTGGCATAGGTGTGGCCGCCCATCCTGCCGACGGCATCCATTCGCTGTTGGTCGATGTGCAGGTTCGCCGGATTGACCGCATCGCTTCTGACATAGACGCCGAGCACTTCGCCAAGGATGATTTCGCGGGCGGGACCGACCTGCAGGGTCGTGTGGCGGCGGCATTCCAGCGCTGCGGGGGCTGCGAGGATGCGTGGGCTTCTGACCATCTGTCCCGGCACCGTTGTCAGTCCGGCTTCCGAGAGTTCATCGACCTCAGGCCCGAACTTGATGGCGCAGACCTCCATCCGCTCGACGAGCGCGTCGTCGCAGATGTGCACCGTGAATTCGCCGGTTTCGCGGATGTTGCGGGCTGTATCCTTGAAGCGCATGTCGGCATAATTCTCGACGCCGATGGCGACGATCGCCGGGTCGTGAGTGAGGACGTTGAAGAAGCTGAACGGGCCGGCATTCGGCTTGCCATCCTTGCTCACTGTCGTCACCAGCGCGATCGGGCGGGGAATGACTGTGCCGATGAGGATCTTGTAACGCTCGCGCTCGGTCAGCTTGCCGAAATCGAAATGCGTATGAGATTTGTTGTCGGTCATGTCAGGCCTCGGCACCGACGTGGTGGGTTTCAAGCGGGGTATGGCGGCTGAGGTTCTCAAAACCGTCCTTGGTCACGACATACATGTCGCCGATATTGCAGCCGGCCGACAGCGGTTCCAGCCATTGGGTGTGGAGGACGAAGACCATGCCCTCCTCCATCCTGTCGTAGTTGTGCGAGGAGATGTTGAAGCTGTTCTGGCCGCCGGCCATGCCGACCGAATGGCCGAGGTTCGGATTGTGCGGTCCGTGCGTTGCCGGATAGACATGCATGAGCTTGCGGCCCTGCGCCTCCCAGTCGATGTCCTTCACATACTGATTGGGGATCAGGCGTGCTCCGCCGTCTTCCATCGGCGACCAGTTATAGGGCATGGTGCGTGCCTCGGGTGACATGAGCATGCCGCGCTCGATCATCGGTTCGAAGGCGGCATTGTTGACGTCGCGCATCAATGCGCCGGGTTTGACGAGCCTTTCGGCCCGCTTGACGCCTTCGGTGCAGGCGGCAAGCACATCCTCCTGATGGCTGGTGATGTCGCCGATCGCGATCATGCGGGCGGTCTGGGCCGTATAGCCGCGATAGGTGACGTTGGAGATGTAGAGGTTTATGAGGTCGCCCGGGCGGACGATATGGCCATAGGGCTTGCCGCAATGCGTGCCGAATTCGTTGATGCCGATCTGGTAGCCGTCGCCCGTCTCGCCGCCGAGTGCCATCTGCGCATAGGTGAAGGCGGCCAGGATTTCATGGTCGGTCACGCCGGGCTTTGCCACATGATAGGCAGCCTGCGTGCCGATGCTGATCAGCTGGGCGGCGGCGCGGAAGATCTCGATCTCGCGCGGCGAGCGGACCTTCTGCATGCGGTCGAGGATGGCGTTGTCGGCGACAAACTTGCTCTTCGGCATCAGTTCGTCGAGCGCAGACCAGAAGGTCAGTGACGTGCGGTCGCCGATCCTGCCGATCTGGGCCTTGGCGAGACCGAGATCGGCGAGAACCTCTGCGCATTTCTCGGCGGTCTTGAGGAGGGAATCGCCCGGGCGGTCGGCATATTCGCGGCCGATCGGGCCGATCTGCCAGATCTCGTCGACGAGTACGGGCTCGCCGCCTGGCGGAAGCAGGACGGATTGCGTGAAGAAGGACAGAAGCACCATCGCCTTGTCGGCGTCGGTCGGGATGATCAGCACGCCTTCGCGCATCCAGTCGCAGATATAGCGCAGATAGGCGTTCGAAGCGTGGAACCAGCCGACGCTGCCGGCGTGGACGATCAGCGCGTCATGACCGGCTTCGACCGCCTGACGGCGAATTCGGCGAAGGCGGTCCTCGAACTCTTCGACAGGAAGCGGCAGCGGAGCGGAGAAATCAAAATCCGGCTGGAAATCGGCCAGCAGCGATCCCATCCGATAGCCGCCTGCGTTTGTCGCACGCATGTTCATAAGTTTGTTCCTTCTAATCCAAGCATAGGTCAAATGGCGGATCGTTCAGGCCTGCCGTGGCGGCGCGAGAACGCGCCGGGCAACCAGCAGTCCCACCAGCGTCACGGCGATCAGAATTCCCGAAATTGCCGCGACGCGCACATCAAGCGATTCCTCGATCAGCGCGAACATGCGCAGCGGCAAGACGGTCGTTCGGGCGTCGGCGAGGAAAAGCGATACCGACACATTATCGAGCGACTGGATGAAGACGAGAAATGCGCCGGCCAGAATGCCGGGCATCAGCAGCGGCAAGGTCACGCGCCGCAGCGTCATGAACCAGCTCGCGCCCATGGTCGTCGATGCCTCAGCAAGCGAGGGATTGAGTCCCTGGGCGACGACGGAGGCGGCTCGGTACATCAGCGGTCCGAAGACGACCACATGGCCTGATACGGTCAGCCAGAGCGACGGCTTGAAGCCGATGAAATTGGCGACGATCAAGGCGGCAAGGCCGTAGACGAGGCTCGGCAGAACGAGCGGGGCGAGCAGAAGCGGCTCAATCGTGCCGACCGTGCGGCGCTGCATGCGCGTCATGCCGATGGTTGCCGGAACCGCAAAGATCAGCGATCCGAGGACGGCAAGGCCGGCGATCTTCAGCGAATTCCAGGCGGCGATATGTTCGGTGGCCGAGCGCACGGGATCGAGCAGCGCCGCGTACCATCGGAAGGAAAAGCCCTGCGGCGGATATTTCAATGTCTGCCCCGAGGTAAACGACATCGTCAGCGCTATCACTATGGGTGCCACGAGATAGATGACGCAGAGCCCGCCAAATCCGTAGACGAATGCCTTGTAGAGCATGACGGGCATGGGGTTTTCGCGACGATCACGCATGACCGACCAACCTCCTGTGACGGGACATCATGGTAAGGGCGACCAGCAGGCAACCGGTGGACAGCAGGAGAACGACGGCGATGGCCGAGGCCAGCGGCCAGTCGAACAGCGTGCCGACTTCGCGGTAGATCAGCTGCGGAACATAGACGTTGCGCGCACCGCCGATGACGGCCTGGGTGACGAAGGAACTGCTGGTGCTAGCAAAGACGAGGATCCAGCCTGCCAGCAGGCCCGGCAGCATCAGCGGCAGAAGCACGGTGACAAGGATGCGCCAGGGACCGGCGCCGGAAACCTGGGCGGCTTCCGTCAGCTGGACGGGCGTGCGTGACAGGATCGCGATCAGCGGCAGGATGATCAGTGGCAGGTCGATCTGGCACATTGCCATGACCAGGCCGAGTTCGGTAAACAGCAGGCTCGTCGGCATGCCCACGAGGCCGAGCCCAACCAGCGCTTCGCTGATCGGCCCCTGGCGCCCGAGGATGACGATCCAGGCGAAGGTGCGCACGACATTGCTGGTCAGCATCGGAATGAGCGTCAGGAAAATCAGCACCTGCCGCAGGTTTCGGCCGCCATGCCAGTAGAGAAGCGCGATCGGCACGCCGAGCAAGGTCGTGCCGATGACGGTTTCAAGGCCGAGCCTTGCGGTATTGACGAGGACGCGGAAATTGAACGCGTCCCCGAAGAAGCGGGCATAATGTTCGAGGGTTGCTCCGCCGGAGCCGGCGAAGCTGAAACCGACGAGGACGGCGAGCGGCGTTGCGAAGAACGCCACCGAAAGCAACAGCATCGGTAGGACGTATGGGAAGCCGCTCGCCTTCATCACATCACCTCAACCGGCAACGAGGGCGTCGAACTGGCGAATCCAGTCGTCGCGGTTCTTGTTGATCGCGACCCAGTCTGGATAGACCATGGTCTTGATCTGGTCGCGGGTGACATAGGCTTCGATGCCAGGTGTCAGCGCCACATCCTTGTTGGTCGGGAACATCTCGGTCGGCGGTTCCTTGAGCTGATCCTGGGCAGCCTTGGAGATGGCGGCATCCATGTAGGCGTAGGCCGCATCGACGTTCGCGGAGCCCTTAGTCAGATGGATGTTGACCGGGGCTGCCGGCGAGCCCGTTTCCGGATGAACAAACTCGGCGTTGAGGCCGAGGCTCTTCAGATGAGCGACGTTGCCGGTCGAGCACATGAAGACGGCGATTTCGCCCTGCTGGAACAGCGTCATCTGGTGATTGGTGCTGTCGACGACGCCCTTCAGATGCTCCGGATGGTCCTTGAACAGCTTGAAGACGGCATCCATGTCGTTGGGACCAGAACCGAAGATCTTGGCGATTTCGGTATAGGCCATCACTGCGGTGTTCGAGGCAAAGCCCGTCCACGAGACCTTGCCACTATAGGCCGGGTTCTCGAAGAGATCACGATAGCCCTTCGGCTTCGGAACGAGATCGGGATTGTAGGCGATGCCGTTGACTTCGATGGTCACGGTTGGGCCGTATTCGCCCTGGAAGGACGGATCGAGCATTCCCCAGTTCTTGAGCTTGCTCGAATCGATCTTCTGGATCAGGTTCTTCTCGATGGCGACCGCCATCTGGCCCGGCGACATCAGCAGCGTGTCATAGGGCGGGTTGCCGGGGCTCGCCATGATCTTAGCGAGCTGATCCTGCGCGAGTGCCGGAGCAACCGTGAGGTCATAACCTGCATCCTTGACCATCGGGGTCAGGACGGTGCGATAGGCGTCCTCCCGGCTCCCTGGAAAGGTGGCAGCGACAGCGCCGCCGCCTGCAGCGCGGACTGCAAGCGGAAGCATGGCAGATGCGGCGACACTGGCCGCCAGGAAACCGAACCCGCGACGGGTAATCTGAAAGTCCTTCATAACGTTCACCTCTGTTGATCTGTTTCTTCACTCATGATTTCCGGTTCGGCCGGAAAGGCGTGACATCTTGCGGTGTCGATCTCTGCAAATAGCTGTGTTCCCGGTTCGGGAATGAATGTGGTGGGTCCTCTGACCTCGGACGCGCGCAGGCCCGTGCCGTCTTCTAGAACAAGGTCATGGACGAGAGAGGGGCCGAGCGGCACGGAAACCGTCATACGAACGGGCAAGGTGCTCTCGCTCGGCTGCGTCGACAGGCGAGCCTCTTCCGGACGGAAGGTGATCGTGACCTTCGAGCCGAGAGTGAAGCTCAGCCGGCGCGGCAGGAGCAGGGTCCGGTCATTGGCAAGGCCAATCAGGGTGCTGTCGGCATCGAGCCGCAGCACCGTTCCGCTGAGCAGGTTGGCCTGCCCGATGAAGGTGTTGACGAAGAGCGTCTTCGGGCGATCGTAGACCGCCATCGGCGTGTCGATCTGCTCGACATTGCCCTGGTTCATCAGCACCAGGCGATTTGCGAGGCTCTGAGCCTCCTCCTGGTCATGCGTGACGATCAGCGTCGTGATGCCGAGCGTCTTCTGCAGGTGCAGCAGCTCCACCTGCAGATCGAAACGCAGGGCGCGGTCGAGCGCGCCAAAGGGTTCGTCGAGCAGAAGAAGGGACGGGCGTCCGGCGATGGCGCGGGCGACGGCCACGCGCTGCTGCTGACCGCCGGAGAGTTCCCGCGGCAGGCGGTTTCCATAATCCTTGAGCCTGACGAGAGACAGCATCTCCTCGACGCGCTCCTTGCGCTCGGCGCGGGGAAGCTTCTGGCAGGCGAGCGGATAGGCTATGTTTTCTGCGACCGTCAGATGCGGAAACAACGCATAGTTCTGGAAAACCATGCCGACGCCGCGCGAGCGGGCCGAAACATTGGCGAGGTCTTGATCCCCGAGCACAATCTTGCCGGTCTTCGGCTGTATCAGCCCGGCGATGGCACGCAGCACGGTCGACTTGCCGCAGCCGCTCGGCCCGAGCAGGGCAACGATCTCGCCGGCCTCGATATCAAAGGCCACGTCGCTGATGGCATTCTGGCCACCATAGCTGTGGGTGAGGCCCTGAACGCTGAGCCGTTTGCGTTCAGCCGTATTCGGTATGCCTGGCATAGGGCCTCCCTGGTTCTGGGGCGGGGTCACGGACTGCTGCGCTGTCTCCGGCACAAGACGGAGGTGCGGTCGGGCGAGGAATTTTGCGTCGAGCTTGTTCATGAAAAGCGAATTGCAAGCGGCATGCCAGTTTTGTAGTTCGCCATTGACGATACAAGTAAATATATGAAAAATAATAGATATGTATGATTTATGAAGTTTCGAAAGTTTGTAATAAGAGATATTAACTTAAAAATGCGAATTTATGTTTTGTATAAATTTTCGCCAGCATCGTATATTAAATGAGCATCAGATAGCCGCAGTCACGGCCTCTGAGCCGGCGACCATGTGCCGAAAATCATGGGATTTGGCATCTGAGGAGGCGTTTTTTGGTCTTGTGGACGGATGAACTGGTCAACAATGATGCGACATGGCCATGGAGCGTAAAAATTGTGCATGATATCTTCGAAACTTTATGCGAATTCTATTTCGAAACTACGTCCGAATATCGTGATCAACAAAAATCGTATATATATCAAATGATTATTGATCCAGTACTGCAAGTGGCACGTCGATTGCATGGATGATCCCGAGAATTCACCGATACAAAAATGGAAGGGGATCACATGATGCGCATTCAGAAAATCTTGAAGGCCGGAGTTGCCGGAGCGATGGTCACCTTGATCGCAGCCTCTGCCCGTGCCGCTGAGAGTGCCGCCGAGAAGATGACGGCCGATGCCGATGTCGCCAAGCTCCCCGGTGTCGTCCTCACGCAGAAGCTCGCCGACGGGCTGCCGCCCTCCGTCAAGTCATCGGGCGTCCTGAAGGTCGCGACCGACCTGACGCCGCCGATCAGCTTTCACGGCGAAGACGGCAAGCTGATCGGCATCGATGCCGATATCGCCGCCGCACTCGGCGTCATCCTGGGTGTCGATGTGCAGATGACCGATGTCGGCGCGGGTGCTGCAATCGTGCCCTCCATATTGGCAAAGCGCTTCGACATCTCGATCTCGGGGATCAACGACGACCCGGAACTCGAAAAGCAGGTCGACGTGATCGACTACATGTATGACGCCACCACGATCATGACCGGCAAGGACAATCCGCTCGGGATCAACGGCTTGGACGATTTGTGCGGCAAGAAGGTCGCCGTTCCTGTCGGTACCTTCCAGGCGAAGATGGTCGAGGCGACATCGGCCAAGTGCGCGACGCCGGTCAACATCATGTCGATCCCGAAAATGCCGGATGTGCTGCAGGCCGTGCGCACTGGGAGGGCTGACGCCACGGTCAATGGCTACGCCACCAGCGTCTACACGACCGAACACCAGACCGGAAACGGTAAGGGCCTGCAGGCGCTGCCGGATATCCGCCTTGCCGTCGGTTATCTCGGCATGCTGACCGCCAAGGACAACCCGCAACTGCGCGACAGCGTCGTTGCCGCCTTGCAGCAGATGGTAGACTCCGGCGCCTACGAGACCATCATGAAGAAGTGGAGCCTCGGACCGCTGGCCGTGAAGACCGTCAAGGTTAACGATGCCGCCAACATGCCTGCGGATTGACGCCGATGGCCCTGTTTCAAGCGTCACCAATATCGCTTACCCTTGCGCCATCGGTCGGAAGACCGATGCGTTGGGGCCAGATCGCAACCGGTGCCATCGCGATTTCAGCGCTGGCCTTCTTCGCGCTCGTCGTCGGGCAGAGCCAGAGTATCCAGTGGTCGGAGATCCCTCGCTATCTCGTGGATCCTTCGATCCTGCGCGGCGTGCTGTTGACGCTTGAACTGACGGCAGGCGCCATGGTGTTCGGCATCGTGCTCGGATGCCTGCTGGCACTGATGGCGACGAGCCAGAACCTGGTCCTGAAGGCGATCGCCGCCGGCTTCGTCTGGTGGTTTCGCGGCGTCCCGCTCATTGTCCAGATCTTCTTCTGGTTCAACATCGCCCTCTTCATCCCGCAGGTCGGGATGGGAAGCTTCACCATTTCGATCAACGATCTGGTGACGCCGGCCCTGGCTGGCTTTCTCGCACTCGGGCTGCATGAAGCCGCCAACATGTCGGAGATCATACGCGGTGGCCTGGTCGCGGTCGATCGCGGCCAGCGGGATGCGGCATCCGCGCTGGGATTGAAGCCGGTGCAGACATTGCGGGCCGTTATCCTGCCGCAGGCAGCCCGGCTCATCGTACCGCCAACCGGCAATCAGGCGATCGGCATGCTAAAGGCGAGCGCCATCGTCTCCGTTATCGGGATGCAGGATCTGCTGACCCAGGCACAGGCGATCTACGCCCGGAACTTCCTGGTGATCGAACTGCTGTTCGTCGCCTCGATCTGGTACCTCGCAATCACCAGCATCGCATCGATCGGCCAGCATTTCCTCGAACAAAGCCTCGTTCCGAAGGGCTGGAGCTCGGCGGAGAGGCCCCTTGTCAGGAGGCGCGGCCGGTAGCGTCGGCTGCCTTTAATTTCACCGAACGCCCAACACCAAAGATCGCCATGGAAGCGATCCGATCAGGAAACAGCAAAGGAGCTTGAAATGAAATTGGGTATCGACGGGCTGAAGCTGCCCGAAGCGAAGAAGCGTGGCCCGCTGGCAAGTCTCGACCATGTTAAGGAATTGGGTCTGGCGGGCATCTTCTTTAGCACTGTCCTCGACATGAGCCCGGATCTCGATGGCGGTTTGCTGCGGGAGATCCGCGCCAAGGCCGACGAGCTCGGCCTCTATCTCGAAAGCGGCATCGGCAAGATCAATCCCTATTGCAGCGCCGAAGCGCCGGAACTGCGAGCAATCGGCGATGGCGACATCATCGCTGGCTTTACACGGATGATCGAGGCGAGTGCAGCAATCGACTGCCGTGAGCTCTGGGTTTCACCTGGTAACTTCAAGTCGGTTTATCGCGGGCGGCTGGCCAATGACCGCTTCCGCACGGATATCACCTGGGAAGACCAACTGATCGCCATCGAAAAGGTGCTGCAGAAGATAGCCCCCGTTGCCCGCGCAAACGGCACGCATATCAACATTGAAACCCATGACGAGATCACCTCCTTCGAGATCCTGAGGCTGATCGAGGCGGTCGGCTCCGACTGCGTCGGCGTCGTCTTCGATACGGCAAACGGACTGCAGCGAGCCGAGCATCCGGTGTTTGCCGCCAAGCGTCTGGCACCCTATGTGCGCCAGACCCATATCAAGGATGCCTATGTCGGCCGCGCGCCCGGCGGTCTCGATTTTCAGACCCGACCTTGCGGCGGCGGCATAGTTGATTTCGCCGCGATCCTTCCCATTCTTGCGGACGCCAACCCCACGCTGAACCTGTCGCTGGAGGTCGCCCAGTCTGTCGCCGACAAGCCTCGCAAGGCTAATCCGCGGCAGTGCATCGAGATCGAGGATCCGGTCTGGCGAGCAGCGCATCCGGACCTGACGGCGGATGAGCTTGCGGCCTACATGGCGATGGTGGATGCCTATGAAAAGCGGGTCGCCTCCGGAGCGGTTCTCGACTGGGAAGCCTATGAGAGCCGCCGCTACGGCTACCCGACCTATGAGACGCAATCCTACGGCTTCAATGAGGCGATTGGTTTCATCAAGCAGTCGGCCCGCCACATCGAGGCTATTTGCGCCGAAACGGGTATTGCCTTGTCCCCGCCAGCAAAAGAACAAAAGGCAGCCTAGCCGCGCGGGCGGAGATTTTCGTCGGCGCCCTCACAGGGGATTTCTATCAAAATCCAGTGGTTGCGCAGAAACATTCTTATAGAAATAATTACAACGAATGGATATTCGGTGCACGAGTAAGTGGACACGCAAAACATACCGGGGCTTGAAGTGGTGAAGGCAATAAGGAAGACGCGCCGTCAAAACGTAAAGACGCCGCCCGCGTCCAATGGGGCGGCCGATATCGCCGACAACAACGACGACGTCTCCGAGCGCATTCGCGCCACGCTGGCGGCAGCTATCGGTGAAGGCGCCTTAAAGCCGGGCACGAAAATCCTGGAGGAGGCGATCGCGGAGCATTTTGGCGTTAGCCGCACGGTCGTACGCGGCGCGCTCGGTGTTCTCGAAAGTGATCACCTCCTGGAGCGAAAGAGAAACCGCGGCACTTTTGTTGCGGAACCCAGCATTGCCCAGGCCAAGAACCTGTTCGAAGCCCGCCGAAAACTTGAAGGACTTCTGCTGGAACTCGTTATTGCACGGGCAACGGCCGAACAACTCGATGCCCTGCAAAAACTGACCGACGAAGAAGAGCACATCCATCACCATGGTGATGAGAAGTCCAAGACGGTTCTGTCTGGGAAATTTCATATCGTACTCGCCGAAACCGCTGGAAATCCTGTCTTGACGGAAATGCTCTCGAAGATCGTCGCTCGCCTGTCCCTCGTCATGTCCTTGTATGAAGAAGAGCGTAAGGACGACTGCGGCGCAGACCACCACCGAATGATCGTGGCGGCGCTGAAGGCCAAGGACCTGGCGAAGGCTCAGCAACTAATGGACCATCACCTGGCCGATATCGAGGGCCGCGTGCGGCTCACCGAAGGACACGGTGATCGGCATACGTTCTTGGCTGTGCTCGAGAACTTCTCGTAGTTTCGAACGTCGCCTCCCGAATACGATATGGCCATCAATGTTCGCCTTGATGATATTCGAACCGACGAGGCGGACATCGCTCTTGTGCACTTGGTCTCTGCTGCCGAAGTGACCGCCGATCCGGAGCGGAGTTGCAATTGACGTTTGGCCGGTGCGACGCGCCGTCCGGCAAATGACGGCTCTAGTGGAGCGTGCCGCTGATCACCATTTTTGACACGAATGCGGAAAGAAGCTGGCTATCGAAATGGCCCGGCGAATTCATCATCATGTTGATTGCCTCCGCTTGCGAGAAGGCGCGCTTATACGGCCTGATTGTGGTCAACGCTTCGTAAACGTCACAAATCGCCGCAAGCCGGGCTACGTAAGGGATCTTCTTTCCGGCGAGCCGACCAGGATAGCCAGAGCCATCGAACTTTTCGTGGTGGTAGCGACAAATGTCGAGCACCTGCTTGGGAATATGCGCGACATGAGAAACCAGCTCATATCCCCGCTGAGGATGCCCGCGCACAAGATCCATTTCCTCGGCCGTCAGTTTACCGGGTTTCGTCAAAATTTCGTCCGGCAGCGCCATTTTTCCAAGATCGTGAACCAGTCCACCGAGTCCGAGGACCCGTACCTCCTCTTCTCCATGACCGAGGCTGCGCCCCAGGGTGATCATCAGCGCGCTAACCGCCAGCGAGTGGAGGAACGTCAGCTCATCTTTTTCCTTCAGCTTCGCGACCGCGATCAGCGCACCGGCATTGTCGAAGGCTGCCGACATGATCCGCTCCACAGCCGAGCTTGCCGCATCGCTGGCAAAGGAGGCTTTGATCCTGGCGTGGGCAAGCATTTGGCGGATCTGCGGTCTCGTATCCTCTACGCATTCCCTCGCCTGCTTGATATCCTTCGCCGAAAACACGGCACGAAGCTGGGCGTCAAACGCAGCCCGGTCGATGTCCTGTGTCGCACCCGGGTCGACATCCGCGCCTTTTCCGACGTCGATCACGACCGTCATCAGGCGGCTTGCCATCAAACTCTCGACCTGACCGGCCGCCGAGATCAGGAACGGCTTGAACCGGCGTGTCCTGTCTTCCCCCTCAATCTCGACGTCCTCGACATACATTCCGACCCGCAATTGGCTGACATGTATCCGTTTTCGCATCTCTGATCCGTTCAAAATGATCTTGGTACTCATGTGTTGTCTCAGGTATCGGGTCTGGCCCGAGCGCGAAAACCTCGCCCAGGGAGGCTATCGGGCTCCGGCACGGGTCTTGTCTCTGTTGGGCCATTGTCCATGCTGCTCTAAAATGGCTGCGGCAGCCGTTCGATCGACTGCTTTCGAAAAGAGGTAGCCCTGTCCGAGCTTGCAGCCGAGTTGGCTCAACTGAGCAGCTTGGGATTCTGTCTCAATCCCCTCTGCGACAACCCGGATTCCCAGCTTGTCAGCTATTCCGATCAGGCCTTCAACGATGAAAGTTCCTGCGTCGCCGGGCACCATGCGATCGATGAAGGACTTGTCGATCTTGATGATGTCGACCGGCACCGTCAGCAGATGGGTCAAAGACGCGTAGCCCGTGCCAAAGTCGTCGAGGGCAACCCGTAAGCCCTTGGACCGAAGAGCCTTTATCTCCTCCGCCACAACATAGTCCCGTTGTCCGAGGTAAACCGATTCCGTTACTTCGAGGATGATGTGCTTAAGAGGAACCTCCGCTTCCCCGAAAATGCGGCACAGCCTGTCTTGCAGATTACCGCCACGAAAATCTGCGGCAGACAGGTTGATCCCGACATGTTGAAGAGGAAGGCCTCGGGCAAGCCAGCTCCGGATGTCCCTTGCAACCCTCAGTAACATCCGTTGTGTCAGCTCAGCAGCAATATGGGCGTCTTTCGTGGCCTCATGGAAATGCGCTGCGGCTATGATTTCGCCGGAAGGCGTGGTCATTCGACACAAGGCTTCGAAACCGACAATTTCGCGAGTATCCAGGCGCAATATCGGCTGGTAATGCGCGTCGATCCGATCCTCTTCCAGGGCGACGCCCACATCGCGAACCGCCCTGAAGCGTCGGGTCAGGGCGGTGCCCAGGCCGGGATAGTGTTGCACGTACCGGCCGCGATTGTGTTCTTTCGCATGATAGAGCGCCACATCGGCGTTCTGGCGGATCTGGTTAGGGTTTGGTTCCATCTCAGCCAGCGCACCGCCAATCGTCGCGGCGGGAAAGACGACATGACCGTCGCAGGTTGACGGAGAGGACAGTGCTTTCAAGATGTCGGTTGCCCTGACATTCAGATCAAGGTCCTTGTCGTCCGACACAATGACAGCAAACTCATCTCCACCGAGCCTAAACGTGTTTTTGGGGCCTGCTGTCGCGGCGATCCGGTCTGCAACTACTTGAATCAATGCGTCGCCGGCTGCGTGCCCGAACGTGTCGTTCACGAGTTTCAAGTTGTCGATGTCCACCAGCAAGATGCCCCAGGCGCGTCGGGATCGAGGCAGCTCTTCGGCTAGAAGCTGGTTGAAACGAGCGCGATTCGACAGCCCTGTTAAAGCGTCGCTGTATGTCAGCCGCTGACGTTCCATTACACGTTCTTCGCGATCGATGGCGATTATGCAGAGATGGACACAGGCGTCGACCAGGTCCCGTTCGATTGCCTTCGGACCGCGGTGGTCTCGATAGTAGAAGGCGAAGCTACCAATCACCTCCTCGCCACGCTTGATCGGGCTGGACCAGCAAGCCTTCAATCCCAGTGGAAGGACCAGGGACTTGAAGTCCTGCCAACGAGGATCAGTCGAGATATCGGTGACAATGACCGCTTCACCGAAATAGGCAGCAGCGCCACAGGAGCCCGCAAGAGGACTGGCCTCAAGATTGTCGACAGCCGCTGAATAGTGAGGCGGTAGGGAAGGTCCAGCGAGTGTGTGAAGACGGCTCCCGTCGAACGTCAGCACCGAAGCGATGATCCCAGGAACGGCGGCCTCAACCTCGAGGCAAAGTTGCTCCATCGTTGCTGCCAGCGGTTTCCCTTTGGCAATCATTTCCAGAATGGCATTCTGCAACTCAAGGATCATGACGTCACTTCCCGGAAGGAGACCCTCCCTAGCAAACCGACTTTCAGATCAGGTTACGCGGTTGATTAGATTTTGATCGAATAGACGCCATTGATCAGTTAAGAACCCCGTCGTGCCGAGCCTCGCGTGCGAAAGGTTTTATCCATCATTCGGATCTCCTTCTCGAACGGAGTGGGATTGACCGAATGTCGCGGTCATTCTCTAAAGGTGACTGTGAACATACAATCCTCAGTCGTACTTTTGAGGACGCCGAGTAGTGAGCACTGCATAATTTTCGAGAGTCAGAAATCAGCTTATCGGATATGGTTCGGAATGCGTTGCAATGTCCCCGTCTGGCCGTCGCCGCACTATGGAAATTGGCCCAAAAAGATGATCGGTGGCGATAAATACGTTGGCTCCGTAGGCAAAGCATCGCTCGCGATCATCGCGCTGATGTTCCTGTCATTCACCACCCTCTTGTCGATCTGGCTCATATCCAGTTACGAGACAGCTGTTCGCCGGGGCGATGAGCGTGTCAGCGCCGCTTCCAAAATCGTTGCAGCGAACGCGAATTGGTTGAATTCCCTTGCTCGGGAGACCCTGCACCGAATTGATGATGCTCTGGGGCGGAGTACATCTTTGCCCGGCCCCGATCGGGTGCGCGATCTCGACGCTGCCGTCTATGACCTTCCTCCTCAGGCGACAGCCTATGTCATCGGGGCAGATGGAAAAACGCTCTTTTCGAACGATCGCGATATCAAGCCGATCAACGTTACGGACCGCGACTACTTCGTTCGGTTGAGAAACGGCGCTGACGAATATACATCCCCGCTGATCATCAGCCGCCTTTCCCAGCGGCAGATATTCGTCTTCAGCCGCAGGCTCGAACGCAATGGCGTGTTCGCTGGCGCCGCCGTGATTGCCTTCGACGCGAGCATCCTAAGGCCAATATGGGACGCGGTCGCGATAGGCGAGAACTCGATTGTCGGCCTCATCAGGCGCGACGGGCAACTTATCGCCCGATACCCGGAACCCGCCGGACCAGTCGATATGCGAAACCACAAGCTGTTTACCGACTATATGAGGAAGGCGACATCAGGCACATATCGCTCCGTGTCGCCAGTCGACAATGAAGATCGCCTGGTCGCATACCGAATCCTCGAACGCACCCCTTTTGTGGCCATTGCTTCGGCAGATATCAACGTAATCATGCAGCCCTTTTGGGAGGATGCCAAAATCGCGGCTTTATTGGTCGCTTTCGCCCTCGTCGGGGCTTTGGCAGCTGCATTGTGGATTCAGAACCTCATCAAGGTGGACACATTGCACACCAGGCAGCTTGCGGATGCGTTGCGATCGAATGAAACGCTCCTGCGCGAGATACACCATCGAGTGAAGAACAACCTGCAGACGGTGATGGCCCTGCTGCGCTTGCAGGGTTTTGAACCGGAAGCCGTTCAAAAATTAAACGAGCGCATCTCTGCGATGTCCGCAGTTCACGAGCAGATGTACGGCTTCGACCAGTTTAGCGGAATATCTGCTCGGGAATTCATTCCATCATTCGTTAGGACACTCGTAGACGTCCATGGTCGCGCCGTTTCCGTTGACTTTGAAATCGACGACATCGTGATTGCGGCCGACAAGGCAACGCCGTTTGCCCTCCTGCTCAACGAGTTGATTGCCAACAGCATGAAATACGCCTTCGACGGCCGGGCATCCGGAAATATTCGCGTCATGCTGCACGCGACTGAAGGAGAGGAATCCCAACTGACCGTCGCCGACGACGGGATTGGATTCGATGGCCGATCGGACAGCGCCGGGATGGGGACGCGGCTGATTAAAGCCTTCGTAAATCAACTGCATGGCGAGGCGAGATACAATCGCCTGGAAGGAACGCAGTTTACGGCAACCCTCAAGCTTACCGATTGAGCGAGAGCTAATTCGAAGCCACCTCCCTGCCCAAAGCAAGACTTCGGTTATCCCCGCCGCATCGGGAGCGGGACGCGGAGCTACTTTGCGAACTTCCCGAGCGTATCCAGATACACAAGATAGTGGTCCCGCCTAGGCTGCGCTGAAAAGACCCGCCCCTTCGCATATCTCTGTGACGTCTCTGCTCGTCTTGAAATCATGCGTGCGACATCTGCACAAATCCAAAACGTTTTGGCTTGACTCCCAAAACGTTTTGGAGAATCTTTTTCTCACTTCGGGAGGAAGATCTTGGCCAATCTCAAACAGCTCGCGCAATCGCTGGGACTGTCGATCACCACGGTGTCGCGTGCGCTCGACGGTTACGCCGATGTGTCGGCCGCCACGCGAGAACGGGTGCGCGAGGCTGCCGACAAGGTTGGCTACCGGCCGAATGCTTCGGCCCGTCGCCTCCGCAGGCAGCGCGCCGAGCTGGTTGCCGTCACGCTGCCAAGCGATCCTGGCCATATCGGCCCTCCGCATTTCCTCGATATGTTGTCCGGCTGTGCCGAACATCTTGCCGCTGCCGGCCTCAATCTGGTGATTGCACCGGTGCCGCGCGGCGAGAGTGAACTCGACATCTGCCGCCGCTTCGTCGATGGCCGCCGCGTCGACGCCATGCTTCTCGTCCGCACCAAGCGGAAGGACGAGCGCGTTGAATTTCTGCAGTCGCGCGGCATTCCCTTCGTCACCAATGGCCGCACCGAAAGCCTGCTGCCCCATCCCTATATCGACGGCGACGGCTTTGCCGGCTTCCGAGCCGCGACGCTGCGCTTCCATGCCGCCGGCCACCGCCGTATCGGCCATATCGCCGGCCCGCAGGAATATTATTTCGCGCATGACCGCTGCCGTGGCTGGCGGGCGGCGATGGATGAATGCGGTCTTGCGACCGACCTCTGCGCCGAAGGCGCGCCGTTGGAACAGGGCGGCTATCTCGCGGCGCTGGAACTTTTGCGCCAACCATCGCGTCCGACCGCACTCGTCTGTGCCACCGACGAAATGGCGATCGGGGCGCTGAGGGCGCTGCGCGAGGTCGATGGCGGCAACCAGATCAGCATTGTCGGCCATGACGATCTGCCGATGGGCGCCTTCACCAGCCCGCCGCTCTCGACCATGCGCATGACCGGCGAAAACCTCGGCGCGAGCTTCGCCTCGCTGCTGTTGCGCGCCATTGCCGGAGAGCCCGCCGAAGAACTCCAGGAACTTCACGCGATCGAGTTCGTAGATCGCGACAGCCATCGCCGACCCGCCAAGGCGGCATAGACAGAAGTGCATCTCAAACAAAGAACAATGAAGGAGGAGAAGATGAAACATATCATGTCATTTGGAATTCTGGCTTCCACCGTGCTGGCCTTCGCCTCGCCGGTGCTTGCCCAGACGGTTTTCGTGTCCACCCAGCTTCGCCCGATCGAAGAGGCGACCGTCGTTCGCGAGGAGCTGTTGAAGGATGTCGGCTCGGTTGATTACGTGGTCGAGGAGCCGCCGCAATTTGCTGTCCGCATGGAGGCCGAACGTCAGGCCGGCAAGCGCACCGTCAGCCTCGTCGGTGCGCTACATGGCGAGCTCTCGCCGCTTGCCGACAAGGACACGCTCGAGCCACTCGACGATCTCGCCAAGAAGCTGGCAGCGAGCGGCATGCCGCAGTCGCTGCTCGACCTCGGCAAGCTCGGCAAGCCGACCCAGCAGTATATCCCCTGGATGCAGGCGACCTATGTGATGGCTGCCAAAAAGGAAGCGCTGCAATACCTGCCTGATGGCGCCGACGTGAACGCGCTGAACTACGATCAGTTGATCGAGTGGGGCAAGAATATGCAGGAGGCGACGGGCCAGCCGCAGATCGGTTTCCCGGCCGGCCCGAAAGGGCTGATGGCGCGTTATTTCCAGGGCTATTTCTATCCGTCTTTCACGGGGGGTGTCGTGCGCACCTTCCAGAGTGCCGATGCGGCTGCCGGCTGGGAGAAGCTGAAGGCGTTGTGGGCCTATGTGACACCGAATTCGACCAGCTACGACTTCATGCAGGAGCCGCTCGCTGCCGGCGAAGTCATGGTCGCCTGGGACCATATCGCCCGGCTGAAGAATGCCATTTCTGCCGCACCGGATGATTATGTGGTCTTCCCCGCTCCCGCCGGTCCCAAGGGCCGCGGCTACATGCCAGTCGTTGCTGGTCTCGCCATTCCGAAGGGCGCGCCTGACAAGGCCGGCGCAGAAAAAATCATCGAGCACCTGTCCATGCCGGATACGCAGCTCCTGACCGCCTCCAAGGTCGGTTTCTTCCCGACCCTGAACGTCAAGCTGCCGCCGGATCTCGACGCGGGCGTTGCCCTTCTCGCCGGTGCGGTTACCGCCACCCAGGCTTCCAAGGACGCGGTCATCTCGCTGCTCCCGGTCGGCCTCGGCGACAAGGGCGGCGAGTTTAACAAGGTCTACATGGACAGTTTCCAGCGCATCGTGCTGCAGAACGAGCCCGTTGCAGACGTGCTGAAGACCCAGGGCGCCACGATGGCCAAGCTGATGACCGACACGAAAGCTGCCTGCTGGGCGCCCGATGCCAAGAGCGACGGCCCCTGCCCGGTCGAATAAATCCGCCCGGGACGCGTCCGGGCGAAATGCCCGGGCGCTCCTTCACCACTCTGCTCGTCAAGGCGGGAGTCGATGACCAATAGCCGACCCTGGATCCCCTATCTGCTGATCCTGCCATCCGTCGCCTTTCTGGCGCTGCTCTTCGTCGTGCCGCTGGTGCAGACGATCTGGCTGGCGGTTTCGGATAATGGTGTGCTGTCGCTTGATAATGCCGAGCGGATGGTCACCGACATCAATTTCACCCGCTCGGTGAAGAACACCTTCCTGCTGACGATCGCTGTCGTGCCGGTGCAGATCGCCATTGCGCTTGCTATGGGCACCATGGTCGCCAAGGTCGGCCGCGGGCGCGAGACGATCCTGTGGATCTGGACGATCCCGCTCGGCATTTCCGATCTCGCCGCCGGTCTCGTCTGGCTGTCGATCCTGCAAAATACCGGCTATCTGAATTCGCTGCTCTTCGGCCTCGGCATCATCGGCAGGCAAGCGAGCTGGCTTTCCTACCAGACGCCGGTCGCGCTCTTCATTGCGATTGCGGTTGCCGAAATCTGGCGCGGCACGGCCATCGTGATGGTCATCATCGTCGCCGGTCTCAACCAGGTGCCCAAGGAATTCAAAGAAGCCGCCGAGATCTTCGGTGCTGGCCCGTGGACGCGCTTCTGGCGCATCACCCTGCCGCTGATCCGCCCGGCTCTGCAATCAGCGCTGATCCTGCGCACCGTGCTCGCCTTCGAAGTCTTCGCGGTGGTCTATGCGCTCGGCGGACGCAACTTCCCGGTCCTCGTCGGCGAGGCCTACAACTGGCAGAACCAGAACCAGAACTACAGCGTCGCTGCCGCCTATGCGGTGCTGATCATGATCATCTCGCTTGCCGCCACGCTCATCTATCTGAAGGCCTTGAAAGTCGATCCGGAGCGCCTGCCATGACCACGGACACCATCAGCACGGCCGCAGACACACCCAAAGCGGCCGGCTTCGTCTCTTCACGCCGTTGGCTTCTCTGGAGCGGCATCGCAGCGCTTTGCGCCTGGGTGCTGGTGCCGATCTATCTGGTGGCACTCGGCGCACTTGGCGGTCGCCAGGGCGTCTATATCTGGCCGAAGACCGGTCTTCCCACTGGCATATCGCTGGAGCCCTTCATTCTCTTCCTAAAGACCGAAGGCGTCGTCCAGTCCTTCCTCAATTCGCTGGGGGCAGCCGGCATTACGGTGGCGCTTTCGATCCTGCTCGGCGCGCCGGCCGGTTATGCGCTCGCCCGCTATGATTTCCGCGGCAAGGACAGCTACCGCCTCCTGGTGCTGCTGACCCGCGCCTTCCCGCTGGCGATCCTGGCATTGCCGCTGACGGTCTCCTTCATCCGGCTCGGCCTCTATGACACGATCGTCGGCGTCGGTCTCATCCATACCGTCCTGGCGCTGCCTTTCGCGGCACTCGTTACGCAGGGCATTTTCCTCGGCGTGCCCAAGGAGTTGGAGGAAGCCGCCTGGGTGTTCGGCTGCACCCGCATCCAGGCCTTCTTCAAGGTGGTGGCACCCTTGGCGCTGCCCGGCATCGTCGCAACCGCGGTCTTTGCCTTCGTCATCTCGTGGAACGAGGTCTTTGCCGCCTCGGTGCTGACGGTGCGCAACCGCACGCTGACCGCTTACCTGCTGACCGTGCTGTCGGAAAGCCCGATGCATTACCGTTTTGCCGGGGGCCTGATGCTCATCCTTCCCTCGGTTGTCTTCATCTTCGCGGTCAGACGTTACCTCTTCGCGATCTGGGGCATTTCCTCCAAATAACGGGACCAGAGATATGGCCAATATTGTCATCGACCGCATCCGCAAGAGCTTCGGAGCCTTCCAGGCGCTGAAAGAGGTCTCGCTGACGATCAACGACGGCGAATTCGTCTCGCTGCTCGGTCCGTCCGGCTGCGGCAAGACCACGCTGCTGCGCATCATCGCCGGCCTCGAGACCGCAACGTCGGGAGATGTCCGCATCGGCGACAAGTCGGTGATCGGCTTGCCTCCCAAGGATCGCGGCCTTGCGATGGTCTTCCAGAACTACGCCGTCTTTCCGCACATGACAGTTTATGAGAACGTCGCCTTCGGGCTGCGGATGCAGAAGGCCGACGACGCCAAGGTGAAGGCGCAGGTCGAGAAGGCCGCCGGCCTGCTGCATATCGAGCAATACCTCGACCGCTACCCGAACAAGCTCTCCGGCGGCCAGCGCCAGCGCGTCGCGGTCGCTCGTGCCCTTGCCGTCGAACCGAAGGTTCTCCTGATGGACGAGCCGCTTTCGAACCTCGACGCGCTGCTCCGCCTCGAAATGCGCACCGAACTCAAGACCGTGCTGCAATCGGCAGGGACCACGACGATCTACGTCACCCACGACCAGACCGAAGCCATGGGCCTTTCCGACCGCATCGCCGTCATGCATGGCGGCGTCGTCGAGCAGGTCGGACGTCCTGTCGATATCTACAATCACCCGGCAACACGTTTCGTCGGCGGCTTCATCGGCAACCCGCCGATGAATTTCATCAAGGTGCCGGTGACGAACAGCCACGTGGCGGCAGGCGCCGAGCAGCTTGCCGCGCCGCAGGGGTCCGGCAATGAAGTGATCCTTGGCCTGCGCGGCGAAGCCGTCGAACTTGCGCCGCTGCCGCAGGGTCTAGAAATGAGGGTACGCGTTGCCGAACCGATGGGCTCGCACCTGCTTCTAACCGGCTCGATCCACGACCAGCCGGTGCGCGTCATCCTGCCGGCCTCGGAAACCGTCAAGAGCGGCGACACCATCGGTCTGAAGCTCGACCAGAAGCGCATCACCTGGCTTTCACCCGAAAGCGGCAAGTCCTTTCCGGCCGTCTTGGCCTAAGAATACCGGAGCATCCGACATGAATATGCATATCGACCAGGCGAAGCGCATCCTCGCCGCCAACGATCGCGGCGGTTATACTGTGCCGACAGACCGGCTCTATCCCTTCCAGTGGAACTGGGATTCAGCCTTCGTCGCCATGGGCTTCGCGCTCTACGACATCGATCGCGCCTATCGCGAGCTGGAACGGCTGGTCGAAGGCCAGTGGGCGGACGGGATGATCCCGCATATCCTCTTCCACGCGCCAAGCGAAACCTATTTCCCGGGACCGAAAGTCTGGCGCACGACGCACACGATCCCGACCTCCGGCATAACCCAGCCGCCGGTCTTCGCGATCGCGCTGCGCAAGCTGCATGAAGCCGCGGGCAACGATGCCGAGACGCGCACCCTGCCCCTCTACGAGGCGGCGCTGAGATGGCACCGCTGGTGGTATTCCGCCCGCGATCCCGATGGCACCGGGCTCGTTGCGCTCCTGCATCCCTGGGAAAGCGGCAGCGATAATTCTCCCGCCTGGGACATCGCGCTCGCTCGTGTACCCACCACCACCGATACCCCCGTCGTGCGCAAGGATACCGGCCATGTCGATGCCGACATGCGCCCGCGCGATGAGGATTACCGCCGCTTCATTCATCTGGTCGATACCTATGCCGCCTGTGGCTGGGATCCAGCGAAACAATGGGAAAAGGCGTCCTTCAAGGTCTCCGAGATCCAGACGACCGCCATCCTGCTCAAGGCCGGCGAAGACCTCGAGCACCTTGCCCGCCTGTTCGACCGGACCGAGGACGCGATCGAGATCGCTGCCTTCAATAACCGCACTCGCAAGGCGATAATGGCCCAATGGCGGCCGGATCTTTCGCGGTTCGTGTCGCGAGACCTGATCTCCGGTGAAGATGTCGAAGCCGCAACGCAAGCCGGTTTCATCCCCCTCCTCTCGCTGGACCTCGACAAGCAGGTTGCCGGCGCCCTGGTTTCGGAAATGAAAGCCTGGTCCAAGGATCTCAAGGTCGCCTTTCCGACGACGAAGCCGGGCATCGCCAGCTGGGAGCCGAAGCGTTACTGGCGCGGCCCCGCCTGGGCGATCATCAACTGGCTTCTGATCGACGGACTGAATCGCAATGGCCACGCGGATGTCGCCGAAGAGCTGCGGCGATCCACCATCGCGGCGATCGAAACGGAAGGTTTTGCCGAATACTTCGACCCGGTCACCGGCCAAGGATGCGGCGGCCTCGGCTTTTCCTGGACGGCCGCCGCCTATCTGTGGCTTGAGCGAGTCGTCGGCGTCGCCTGAGCATCGATCCTCATCAATCCGGCTGCCATGGCTGCATGGTGAGCACATTGCCGCCCAGCTTGGCGAAGGCGCGCTGGCGGCAGGAGAAGACGAGGATCTGCTGGTCGCGGGACTGGCGATGCAGCGCATCGAACATCCGCTCGATCCGGTCGTCGTCGGAATAAACAAGCGCATCGTCGAGGATGACAGGCGCCGGCCGGCCGTCGCGGGCAAGCAGCCTTGCGAATGCGAGGCGGGTCAGCACCGAGAGCTGCTCGCGCATGCCGCCGCTCAGCCGGTCGACATCCTCGTCCAGGCCGTTGCGGCGCACGATCTGCGGCAGCAAGGTGTCGCCGTCAAACGTGATCGAGATGTCGTCGAACAGCAGGCCGAGCAGCGGGGCGAGTTCGTTCATAACAGGCTTGAGATAGAGGTCGCGCGCCGCCGCCCGCGTTGCCGTCAGCGCCTTGCGCAGGCGATCGAGCACGCCGACCTCCGTCTCGAAACGCTTCGCCTGCTCGCGCGCCGCTGCCAACAAATCCCGGCTTTCCAACCAGTTTTCTTCCACCGCGCTGTCCGAGCGGGTGCGGATCTGACCGCCGAGATCGGCAAGCTCTTCGCGAAGCCTGGCAATTTCGCGGCCTGCGGCGTCGGCGACCGAGCGCGCCCTGGCAAGGGCGGCCTCTGCGCCTGCGAGGTCCCGCCCTGTCCTGCGCAAAGGCTCGGCCCGCAGTTCGACAGCATCGACCTGCTCTTTGGCCCTGGAAAGCTTGAGAGCAAGGTCCTGTTGCAATTCAGTTCGGCCGGCTTCGGGGCCGATGACCGCCTCGATGGCCTCGAGTTCCTGGCCAAGCCTGGTGTGCTCCGTCTGCGCGCGCAATATGGCCTCGCCGGCTTCCGTGCGCATCACTGACGCCTCCCGCGCCCGGTTCCGCGATAGTTCGATGCGCCGCGTCGCATCCGCGAGACGGGCGCGCACCTCTTCCGGGTCGGCCTCGAGTTCGACCGGATCCTGGCTGAGTTCGGCAAAGCGTGCGGCGTCGAGGTGAAGCTTGTCAATGCCATTCGGGGCGAGATCCGCGAGCCGCTGGCGCGCCCGCACGAGTTCCTCCTGCTTGTTCCGCGCGGCAATATCGCGCTGTCGCGCCGCTCGCAGACTGTCGACACCGAGCTTGGCAAGCAATGTTTGGCGCGTGGCTTCCGCAGTCTCCAGCGCCCCGTCCTGATCTGCCTGCCGGCTGGAGTGGATGGTAAGGGTGCCGACGCCTGTTATGTCGAGCTTCGCGATCCCGGCAAAGCTTCTGTCCTCACCCCCAATCAAGGGCTGGCGGTCCATGCTCACCGATCCGGAGGCATCCTTCAGGTAATCGACCCTGAGCGTGGGAAGACCGACCTCGGCGGCTGCACGCAAGCCGACGATCTTGAGATCCAGCGCTTCAAGCCGCTCGACCGCATCGGCTGGAATGGCGAGCAATGCATGCGCCGCCTCCCCGTCCTCGATCTGCTGGCGCGCCGCTTCCGCCTGTTCGAGACGCAGACGGACCTCGGCCAGTCGCTCTGCGGCGTGGCGTGAACGGAGCGCTGCCTCCAGCCGCGCAAGCAGTTGACGGTCTATCCGCTCCTCCTCTTCGGCCGCCTGCACCTCCGCCGTTGCCGCCTCGCTTTCGGCCAGCGATGCCGTGCGTCGCTTGGCTGCACTCGAGAGTTCTTTCTCCGCCAAGGCGAAACGCCGCGCGAGTTCGCCGCTGCGGTTCAATGCCGTGTGGAAGCGGTCGAATACCTGTTGCGCCTCATCGCGGCGGCTGGCGGCCAAGGTGGCCTCGGCATCGAGCGCTTTGAGTTCCCTGTCATGCAGTTTAGCGGCTTCGAGCACCACCTCGGCATTGGCAATCGCCGTCTTTCGGCCGGCTTCCTCATCAGGGTTTTCCAGTTCGCTCAGTCTCGCCTGCACTGAGCGGCGGCGGTCGAGTGCGCCGTGCAGCATCTCGACCTCCTTGGCCAGCCGGGCCTCCTCCTCCTGCAGCCGGTCACGCTCCTCGAGAGCGGCGGCAAAGCGGCCTCCTGCCTTCGGCCGGAGCGTCGCGGTGACCAGGCGATTGAGTTCGTCCTCGCAGGCTTCGAGCACCGCCGACATGCGCCGTCCGCCCGTCAGCGCCTCCACCTCGCCCTGTACCGAAGACAGCAGGCTTTCGCGCACCCGCTTGTCGTTCTCCTCCTCGCTCTTGCTGCGATTTTCGATGCCGGTGACGCCTTGACGCACCCAGAGCAGGCCTGCCGGGCCGGAGGTTCCGCCGGAAATGAGATCGCCGATGAACGCCTCGGCCTCGTCGGCCTGGGCGACGATCCGGCCGCTGCCGAGATCGGTGACGCTGGCACGCCGTCCGCTATGGAACTGCTTGGTCAGGCGGTAGCGGCCGGCTTCGATCGTGATATCGGCCTCGACGATCGGATTGCCGCCGCTATAGGGGCGCAGCATCTGCACGCTCTTTGGATTGCCGCTGTGCGGTTGGAAGAACAGGGCATGCAGCGCCTCGAAACAGGTTGATTTGCCGTGTTCATTGGCGGCGCTCAGCACATTGACGCCGTCGGTGATTCCTTCGACTGATATGCCGCGGCCGGCGAAACGTTTGACATTGTGGAGGCGAAGGGCGGTGAGTTTCATCGATC
Organism: Rhizobium sp. 862_C5_N1_2; assembly: GCF_051811205.1. Lineage (NCBI taxonomy): Bacteria > Pseudomonadati > Pseudomonadota > Alphaproteobacteria > Hyphomicrobiales > Rhizobiaceae > Rhizobium > Rhizobium sp. 862_C5_N1_2. The sequence continues at coordinate 164,586 of NZ_JBPWPT010000002.1, forward strand.
GATCGCCTCGCAATAGGAAAACAGGCGGATCAACGCTTGGCGCGCCACGTTCCTGTCGTCGCCGGAACGGGCCTCGTCGAGGCTTTCGGCAAGAAGCAAGTCCGCAGCATCGCGCAGCGCACCGGCTCGGTCGATGGTCTCGAGATCATCGCTCTCGCAGTCGGTCCCCAGAAGATCGGTATCGATCTCCAGATGCGCAAATTCCGGCGCGACCTGCTCCAGCAGGCTGATCATTGCTGTGCGCCCGTTCAACCGGGCACGGCCGGACAGCGCGATGCGCAACAGGGTTTGTCGGCGCGCGAACGGTTCCGGCAACGCGGCCTTCAGCACTTCAACACCGTCTTCCGATGCCAGCAGAGGAAGGTGCAATGTCTGCCAGGAAAAACTGGCGGTCGTCACCGCCGCCGTCGTCGGCATCGCCCCCTGCCCGGCAATGGAAACGACCATCGCCTGCCCCGGCCTGTCATGCTTGAAACGGTCCGGCTCGGGCGCACCGCTATAATACGTCCTGGCGTCCACCGCCACCGATCCGTGCCAATCGCCGAGAGCCATATAGTCGAGGCCGGCCAGCGCCGCGCGGTTCGGCGCAATCACGTTGGTCGCCGTGGCATCCTCCGAAAATTCCTGGATAGGGCCATGGGCGAGGCCGATGCGGATAGCGCCGTCCGGTGTGGCGGCACCCGTCATCCATTCGGTCAGGTCGCGGCCAGGCCTCCTGGTCGTGCAAGGCGCCGGCAGCAGGATGACATCAGGTCCAAGCGGAAGGGGCACCGCTTCCGTCGCCAGGATGACATTGTCGGGCACAACGCCGCGCGCCGCACTCCAGAGCTGGTCCGCCAGCAGTGAATCGTGGTTGCCCGGAAGCAGGACCCAGCGCAGCGGCGTATTCCGGGCCATCTCGCCAAGCGCTTGCCGAAGCACGGCAGGCGTCGGCGTCTCGGTATCGAAGGTGTCGCCCGCGAGCAGGATGACACCAGCGCCATGCTCTCGTGCCGCCGCGGCGAGCCTAGCGATCACGCCATGCCGCGCCTCGCGCAGGCGCCCTCTCAAATCCTCCGGAAGATTGCCAAATCGTTTGCCAATATGAAGGTCCGAACTGTGCAGGAAGGAAAACATTAATCAGCTATGTTTGCGATGCGCTGCGAGCTTTCGAGCATGGCCAAGGACCTCTCGTCCGTAGTTTCGTGATTCCGTTGTTCCATGACAGACCATGCCTCCCGATAACAGGCGAGGCAAGTCGATCCTGGCTGAGCGAGCTGTTATCCAATGCTTGTCTAACTCTCAGCGGTACTCGATATCGCATCGCCCAGCAGCCTCGATGCAAATGCCGCTGGTCCAGCACGCTGGCGAAAGGGTCGTCCATTGTCTTTGTCGGCTGCCAACGGCGACGGAGTACCGACTGATCTTAAGTAACCTGGTTGAACACGACCATCTTGTCGTCGGCCATCTCTTCCATCGTTGAGGGAATGCCGCCGACCCCGTATCCGGACTGTCTGCGTCCGGCGAAAGGCATCCAGTCGGTGCGAAACGCCGTATGGTCGTTGACGAGAACGGCCGATGCATCCAGATGTTTTGCCGCCTTGAGAGCAACCGCTATGTCGGCGGAAAAGACGCTTGCCTGGAAGGCATAGGGCAGCGAGTTGGCAATGCGGATCGCATCGTCGAGGTCGCGGTAGCCGAAGACGCAAGTCAGCGGTCCAAAGACCTCGAGCACCGACACTTTCGCTTCGACAGGCGGGTTCAGCAGAACCGAAGGCAGAAGCGTCGTATCGGACATCCGCCCGCCGCCGATCTGCTTGGTCCCGGCATCCGTCGCCTCCTTGATCCAGCTCATGACGCGGTCCGCCTCGCGCGGCAGGATGAGCGGCCCTACCTCGGTTTGTGCAAGCTTGGGATCGCCGACATGCAGGGCTGCAACCTTGGCGGCGAGAGCCTCGGTGAAGGAAGCCAGAATATCTTCGTGCACGAAAAGACGCTGCGCCGACACGCAGACCTGCCCAGCGTGGTAATAGCCGCCCTTGACGATGGTGCCGACAATCGCATCGACATTGGCGCTGCGGTCGACGATGACGGGTGCCGCTCCGCCATGTTCCAGCGCGCATCGGGTGCCCGGCGGCAACTTGCTCTTGAGGTGCCAGCCGACCTTTGCAGAGCCGATGAAACTCAGAAACGCCACGCGACGATCGGTTGCGAAGGCTTCGGCAAGCGCATTGTCCTCGGTGATGAGGGTCTGGCACCAGCGTTCGTCGAGACCGGCCTTCCAGAATAGCTTGACGATCTCGATGCAGGAAATCGGCGTCGTTGCCGCCGGCTTCACGATCACAGGGCAACCGACCGCAATCGCAGGCGCGATCTGATGGATAATGAGATTGAGCGGATGGTTGAACGCCGATATCGCCGCCACGACCCCGATCGGCTCCTTGGTGGTGAAAGCCCATCGGTTCGCGCTGGCCGCAGTCAGCCCCATGGGGATTTCCTTGCCGCCGAAATTGCGCAGTTCGTCTGCCGCGTTCACCAGGCCGTCGATCCCGCGCGTCACCTCGATGATTGCGTCGGTCAGCGGTTTGCCGCCTTCGCGGGCGATCATCATCGCAAAGCGGTCGCGGTTCTCCTGCAGAAGCGCCGACGCCTTCCTGAGGATTGCCATCCGCTGATGCGCGGGCAGCCAGCTATCGCGATCGGCAAAGGCCTTTGCGGCGAGCTGAAGCTTGCGCTCGAGCGCGGATGCGTCGTCTGCCGGTAGCTCGGCAATCGGCTCACGGTCGAACGCCTGATAGACCTTCATGGTAGACTGCATCTCAGGCCTCCAGTATCGCGGGGAGCCGCTCGCGAAGCTCCTTCACCAGCACGCGTTCATTTTCCGAGTAGTCGACCGGAACGTTCACCAGATGGACGCCACCTCCGGAGAATGCCTCTTCGAGGACTTTTTTGAACTGACCGATATCGTCGACCCTGGTTCCCCTGGCGCCATAGGATTCGGCATATTTCACGAAGTCAGGATTGCCGAAGGTCATCCCGAAATCCGGGAACTCATCCACCGCCTGCTTCCAGCGGATCATGCCGTAAGCATTGTCCTCGATGACAAGAACGACGAGGTTGAGTTTCAGCCGGACGGCCGTCTCGAGTTCCTGGGAGTTCATCATGAAGCCGCCGTCGCCGCAGATCGCCATGACACGCCGCTCCGGGTAGAGCATCGAGGCAACCATGGCCGACGGCAGTCCGGCTCCCATCGTTGCAAGAGCATTATCAAGCAGCAGCGTGTTCGCCATTCGCGTCCGGTAGTTTCGGGCGAACCAGATCTTGTACATGCCGTTGTCGAGCGCCAGTATGCCGTCATGCGGCATCACCTCTCTTATGTCGTGGACCAGCCGCTGTGGCGTGAAGCGATCCTCCGTAGCCCGCGCGGCGATGCGCTCGAGAATGCGCTCGCGGAGATGAAGAAGCGCCTGCGCGTTTGGCAGCTTGCCCTCGAGGCGATCGGCCAGCGCCTTCAGAGAGGGGCCGATGTCGCCGATGACCTCGGATTGCGGGAAATAGACCTGCTCGACGGTCGCCGGCTGATATCCGATATGGACGACCTTCGGACCGCCCTTGCCCATGATGAACGGCGGCTTCTCGATGGTGTCATGGCCGATCGTGACGATGAGGTCGGCCTGTTCGATGGCTTCGTGGACATAGTCGCGCTCCGACAGCGCCGCGGTGCCCATGTAAAGTTCGGTTCCACCCGGAACCGTTCCCTTCCCCATTTGGGTCGTGAAGAACGGGATGCGCGTGCGGATCACGAATTGCGCGATGTCGGAGGTCGAGCGGGGACGCGAGGCGGCGGCCCCGAACATCAGAAGCGGACGCTTGGCCGCGGTGATGAGCGCGGCTGCGCGGTTAAGCGCCGCCTCACTTGCCGTCGGCAGTTCGAGCTGGTGCGGCGCAATCAGCGCCACCTCCTGGCATTCTTCGGCCGCGATATCTTCCGGAAGCTCCAGATGCACCGGCCCCGGCCTTTCCTCCTGGGCGATGCGGAACGCCTCCCTGACCGTCGTCGGGATCATCTGCGGCGATACGATCTGCCTTGCGAGCTTGGTCAGCGGCTTCATCGACGCGACGACGTCGACCACCTGGAAACGCGCCTGGCGGGATGAGAGGATCCCTTTCTGACCGGTGATCATCACCATCGGCATCGCACCGAGCAAGGCGTATGCCGCACCCGTCGAGAGGTTGAGAGCACCCGGCCCAAGCGTCGTCAGGCAGACGCCGGGCTTGCCAGTCAGGCGGCCATAGGTCGCGGCCATGAACGCCGCCGCCTGCTCGTGTCGGGTGAGCACGAGCTCAATCGACGACTTGCGGATGGATTCGACGACGTCGAGATTCTCTTCGCCGGGAATGCCGAAGATGCGCTCGACACCTTCGTTCTCAAGCGCTGCCACTAGAAGATCGGAGCCTTTGGTCATGGATGTGTGCCCGTGCTGTTTGATTCGAGGCTTCAAAAGGAAGGATCCTTCGAAGATATGTTCTTTTCCGGGCCTGTCCATGCGTTCGGCGGCATCGGCGGTTGTCCTCAATCCCGGTGAGAGTTTGTAGATAGGATTTGGGGCGGGAATAAAAAAGCTCTCCGCAGTTCTGCTGGCAAACAGCTTTGACGGATGATGTGAGATGTCGCGGTTCGGGCCGGCAGCACAATGGCTTGGCGGCTAAACGGCTACAGGAGCCCCTTGGCCTTGAAGTCGGCGGCGAAGGTGGCAAGCGGCATAACGAGGGTGAGCGGTTTCCCTTGCAGCGGTTCGGCGCCGTAGCTGGCATACCAATGGGCGGCGCGCTCGCTCTTGGCATCGATGATTAGCAGGATCCCGCCGCCCTCGCTGGCGAGCCGCAGGCAACGGAGCGCTGCAGCAGCGATGAGCTGACCGCCTAAACCTTTTCCCGCCACCTTTATGTCGGTTGCCAAGCGCGCGAGCTTGAAGCCTGCGACTTCATGGCGTGCGAGGCCTCTCGTCATCTTCGGAGGCACGGCCTCATGCGTAACGGCAGAGGGCGCGACTGTGTAGAATCCGAGGATGCGATCAGGGTGGGCCTTGTCGATAGCGCAGAAGGTTTTCGCCGCATTCTGCTCATGGCTCTGCCGGGCGAAGCGCCGAATGAACTCGTTCATTGCCGCATCACCGCAATCGAATGAGGCCCGATCATGCGACTTAGCGATCGGCTCTTCATGCCAGACGGGGAGGGTCACAAGGCATCCGGTAGAGCAGAGATCGCGGCGCGTAGTCTCGCGTTTGGTTTGGGCGGGCGTTCAAGCAGGTCGAGGATGCGGATGAAATCGCGGCTCGAAACGGTCTCAACTTCAGCAGCCTGGATGACGGCTTCGGCTTCAGGTACTATCTTATCGAGAATGAAATCGGCCATATCCTTGTTCGAAAGGGCAGCTGCGCGCGCGATCATTGCCTTCTGCTTTGGCGGGATGCGCAGCTGGTAGCGTTCGGATTTATTGTCCGCGGTTCTCGGCATAACTATCTCCTTGATCTCAATATAACGTACACATAGTATGTGTACAAGAAGATTTAGGGATGATCGCAGCATTCATGGCCGAATCACCACGGCGGTCTGTTTGGCTGCTCGGCGTGACGCTTTCATCGCTCAAAACGATGAAGCCGTCGATGTTTAGCCACAGTTCCAAATTGATCTTGGACTTTGACGGGGGCTTGCGACGTCATTGAGCGCAATTGGCTGATATGGATGCCCCCAAGCGCTCCCTGAAGATGAAGCTGGCAGGAGCACTGCGGGCATCTGTAGCCAGCGCTCAGTCGAAAAATACATCTTGGTCCTCACCTGCGAACCTGAAGTCGCCTTAAGGCCAAGAACAAAATTAAAGATATTTGCGCTGCCGGCTTCACGTGTGAAGCTGAGATAGGAGCCGAATCGTTCGTATTCGACATTTTGAAGGTTTTGGATCGAGGCAAGAGTATCCTCGAAATCACGCCAGCACGCCTGCTTCACAATGATCTCGAAAATGCGTAGGACGGCCGGGGCGAGGCGTCCCTGGGCGTCGGTCGTTGGCCCAATGATCTTGGCGCGGATCTCAAGAATGTCGCCCATTTCATCTCCGCGAACCTTCAGGAAGGTCGAGCTGAGCGGACGCACCTCGTCCCGTTCGTAGATGCGCTGAAAATAGCATTCATAGCTGCGATTGCGCATCGATGCGGCTTTCCATTCGCTCATCTCGATGCCGGCCTCTCGAAGAGCACCGCAAATATTCGGCCCCGAGACGCGCCATATCCGCAGAAACTGACTTGCCAATTCCAGCTTCGGGACCTCGATCAGCTGCAGCGATATCGACATCGGCGGGAGGGTAGAAGGAGCCGCCGGATCAGGGCGGGCGGCTATGCGAGATGATCGGACAGCCTTATTGAGAGCTCGATGTTCATAGGGCCTGACCGGCTCTTCGAGGTGGTGGATTTCGCGATAAAAGACAACGATGCCTGCAAGAAGCAAAACGGGTATCAAAAGGCCCCAAAGCAGAGACCGGCGGTTGCTCAGCAACGGGAAATTCCGGTGCCAAAGCGGGCTGTCGCGAGGAGGATCGACTGCTGATAGCACTTTGTCCACGGCGCGACCTCACGAGAAAAACAGGAGCGGCTGCGAGCTCGAACTCAATCAACCTCGATCCTATTTGCGACCAACCGGTACCGGTCGGCGCGTGGACCAATCAGCCCTGCTGGCGACTCCTTCTCAGGCGAGCAACGGATATGAAAAACGGTACAGTCTGTCCGACTCACCTTCAACACTGCAAGTGTGAAGTCGCGTGTGTCGAGCGTCAAGCAGCAACCCCAGTGGACGGCGTTCGCCCTCTAGGTGTCGAATGACTATTTTCCGTCCGTTTTTCCCGTTTGTTTCGTGGCTGCCTTTAGCATGCCTTCCTGCAAATCCACCTCGTCGGCAAGAATGGCGGCCGCCTCATCCAGCAGGACGTCTTTGGCGTTCTTGCGGGCATTCTCGATGGCAATATCAGCGCTCAGGCTGCGCTCGCCGGCCTCAAGGCCATCATCTCCAAGATCCTCGCCATCCCCTGCTTCCGCTCGATCCTTGAAGCGTTTCTCGCGAGCCGTCGCTTCTTTGCGACGCTCGGCTTCATTGAGGGAGATGACCCCTTTTTCGCGCTGGGCCTTGAGGTCGGCAATGTCTTTCAACAGGCGTTGGAAGTCCGGATCGCTGCCAACCCGCGCATCATGGCGGCTTTGCAATGTCGGCAGCAGCGTCGTGACAGTGTCAGCGGGCGTGTAGTTCGCGGGCTTGATCTCAGCCCACGGCAGCGCATTGTCATAACTGGTCTCCCCGAAAACAGTCGGATCGGACAGTCCCGGCAAGCCGATATCAGGCGTCACGCCGCGCAGCTGCGTCGTACCGCCGTTGACCCGGAAAAACTGGGCAATTGTCACTTTCAGCTCCCCGAACTCGGGTTTGCTGTTGCGGACGATCTGGTCAAGATCGATGACGGTTTGAACGGTGCCCTTGCCGAAACTGGGTTCACCGACGATTACGCCTCGACCGTAGTCCTGGATTGCCGCGGCAAAAATCTCCGAAGCCGACGCCGAGCCGCGATTGATCAGGACACCCATCGGACCTGTCCAGACAGGCGCTGCAAACTCAGCACTTTTAACCTCGATCTTGCCGTCGCTGCGACGTTGCTGAACGACCGGTCCATTGCCGATGAAGAGACCGGTCAAATCAATTGCCTCGTCCAATGAACCGCCGCCATTGTTGCGCAGGTCAATGAGAACGCTGTCGACCTTTTCCTGCTTCAGTTCGTCGAGAAGCTTGGCGACATCGCGGCTTGCGCTTTTGTAATCCTTGTCGCCTTTGCCCTTGGCTTCAAAATCCTCATAGAATACCGGCAGCGTGATGATCCCGATTTTACGCGTGGCGTCGCCCGCCTTCACGGACAGCACAGTCTTCCTGGCGGCCTGCTTGTCGAGACTGATTTTATCGCGCACCAGGCTGATGACGCGGTGCGTGCCATCTGCTCCGGCATCTGCCGGCAGGATGTCCAGCCGCACGACGGAGCCTTTTTTTCCGCGTATCATCTGCACGACTTCATCAAGGCGCGTGCCCACCACTTCCTTGATCGCCCCATCCTTGCCTTGACCAACACCGGTAATGCGGTCTCCGACCGCGAGCTTGCCGGACAGTTGCGCCGGCCCGCCAGGCACGAGCTCACGGATCGTCGTGTAGTCGTCGCGTTCCTGCAGCACAGCTCCGATACCAAACAGCGAAAGCTTCATCGAGACATTGAAGTCGGCTGAAGCGGCCGCGCCGAAATAGTCCGTGTGCGGATCGATCGACGTCGAATAGGCGTCCATGAACGACTGGAACACGTCGTCGCTTTTGAACTTGTAGGCGCGCTCGAGTGTGTTTTCGTAACGTTTGTCGAGCGTTTCGCGAATAGCCGTGTCGGTTTTGCCGCCGAGCTTCAGCCGCAACCAGTCGCTTTTGACGCGTTTGCGCCAAAGCTCATTGCTTTCGGCTTCCGACTGCGACCACGGCGCTTTATCGCGCAGCACCGAATAATTTTCCTGCGTACTGAAATCGAAGCCCTGCTTCAGCAGGCTGCGCGCGTAGTTCATGCGGTCGACAACGCGCTGTTCATAGGCGTTGAAAATCGCAAACGGGATCTTCAAGTCCTTCCGTTCTATCGCATCGTCGATCTCGTTGCGATCTGACATAAACCTGTCGATATCCGCTTGCAGGAAGAGCATGCGGTCCGGATCAAGTGACTTGATGAACCCATCCATGATCCTGGCCGACAAGGCGTCGTCGAGTGGAACGGGCTTGTAGCTATACCGCGAAAGAAATTGTGCGCTCAACTCAGCGGCTTGCGCCTGTCGCTTTAGCGGCGCCAAAACAGGCGGTGATGCGACTTCAGCATATGCGGACTGTGCAATTGCAAGAAATGCACCAAGGAAAACGTAGGCTATGCGCATGCAGCGTTGATCCAATTCTTTATGCCTGATGTCGATGTGCGATCTATGTGACGCAATCATGGTTTTTTGGCAACCAAGTGGCAAACGATGGTTTGCAAAGCCGCGGAAACATATCCGGCGCGTGGTCGGCGTCTCCGCAGCCGGCGCTCAATCCGCCTGCACGTCTTGCCAGGAGTCGAATGTCGCAGCCTGACCACGACGGTGTCCGCTGCGGTCGACGAGATCCCAGACGATGGCTTTCTCGATATAGAAACGCCGTCCTGACTTGGCGATGCGAAGTCCGCGGTAGTCGGCGATAAAGCCGTTGGCCGCTACGGCATTCAACAACCTGTCACGTTCCGCGCGATCGGGTGCCTCCGCCGAAAGACGCGATGGCAAAGTGATGAACTCGTCCCACGAATATTCAAAGCAGGCCTGAGCAGCGCGGTTTGCGTAGATGAAGCGCGGATCGGCGTCAGTGTTGTGGGCAAGGACAACCGCCGGCGACTGCTCGTAAAGCCATTCGGCACCCTGGCCCTTGGGCGTCAGGCTGCGTCCTACGCTTCGTTCGAAGCTTTCCGCCATCAGTGCGTAAAATTCGAGATCGTAAGACAAGTCGAGGCCGGCGTCGGTATAGTTGGCAGTCATGCTGCCCATCCTGAATTGCGGCGAGAGATCTTGTGATCTTCTCGCTTGAAAAGGGAATAAAAAATCCTTTTGCGCTACAGAAAGTGCAAGCTCAAATGCGACCCGGTCAAGCCCGGCGACTGGGACTTCAGGCGTCGTCCTGGAGGTAGCGCTCCGCGAGCCTAGCCCACATGGCCGCACCTACCGTCAGGCTGGCATCGGCGAAGTCATATTTGGGGCTATGCAGGATGGCGGAATTCATGCCGTTGCCGAGGCGCAGGAAGCTGCCCGGCTTGTGCTCGAGAAAGTGCGAAAAATCTTCGCTGCCGGGAATGAGCGGGCACGTCGCGACCTTGTCTTCGCCGATCAGTTCTGCCGCAACGATGCGGGCAAAATCCGTCTCGGCAGGCGAGTTGACGACGACAGGATTGCCGCGATCGTAGTCGATCTCGATCGAAGCATTGTGACCCTCGGCCACCGCGCGGGCTAGCTTCGTGATGCGTTCCTGCAGGAGATCGCGAATGCCAGGCTCGAAGGAGCGCACGCTCAATGCGAGCTTGGCATATTCCGGAATGACGTTGACGGCGTCGCCGGCATGGATCGTGCCGACGGTGATGACCGCTGTCTGGGTCGGATCGAGGTTGCGCGAGATGATCGTCTGCAGCGAGACGACGAGGTTGCACGCCACGACCACGGGATCGATGGTCAGGTGCGGCCGCGACGCATGGCCGCCTTTGCCCTTGATGGTAATCTCGACGGTATCCGACGCCGCCATCATCGGGCCGGATCGCAGCAGGATGGTGCCTTCGGGAGCGCCGGGGTGGTTGTGGAGGCCAAAGATTGCGTCGAACGAAAATCGCTCGAACAGGCCGTCGGCGATCATCGCCTGGGCGCCGCTATTCTTGCCCGCCTCTTCCGCCGGCTGGAAGATCAGCGTCACCGTGCCGTTGAAGCGGCGGGTTCGGGCGAGATATTCGGCGGCGCCGAGCAGCACGGTGGTGTGGCCGTCATGGCCGCAGGCATGCATCTTGCCGGGGGTGCCGCTGGCATAGGCAAGCCCGGTTTCCTCGACGATCGGCAGCGCATCCATATCGGCGCGGATGGCGATGCCCTTGCCACCCTTGCCGGCGCTGAGCCGCGCAACAACCCCATGGCCACCGACATTGCGGGTCACGTCGTAGCCCCAGCCTTCCAGCTTTTCCGCGACGTAACGTGCCGTTTCCGCTTCTTCAAAGGAGAGTTCCGGATGGGCATGCAGATACTGGCGGGTCGCCTTCAGCTCCCCCTCCATGGCTTCGAAGTCGGAAAGGCGGGCATAGGCATTGTCGAGCGTGGGCATGAAAACATCCAGTATTGGTCGAAAAGGACGATTGTTCCGACCCGAGGGCCGAAGCAGCGAGGTGACACCAGTCAGAGAAAACGGGCGAGGAAAGCCTGGGTTCGGGGATGTTGCGGATTGCCGATGACATCCTCGGGCTTGCCCATTTCAACGACATTGCCGCCATCCATGAACACCACCCGATCGGCCGCCTCACGGGCGAAACCGATCTCGTGGGTCACGACGATCATCGTCAGGCCCTGTTTGGCGAGATCGCGCATGGTGGAGAGAACTTCGCCGACCAGTTCCGGGTCGAGCGCAGAGGTGGGCTCATCGAACAGCATCAGCTTGGGCTTGATCGCAAGGGCGCGGGCGATGGCAACGCGCTGCTGCTGACCGCCGGAGAGTTGCCGGGGATAGCTACCCGCCTTTTCCGACAGGCCGACCCGCTCCAAAAGCCGCATGGCGTTCTCGGTTGCGGCCTTGCGGCTTTCTCCGTGCACACCGATCGGAGCTTCGATGATGTTCTGCAGCACCGTCATATGCGGATAGAGATTGAACTGCTGGAACACCATGCCGATCTTGCGCCGCTGGCTGGCGATCCCGTTGCTGGACAGCTTTTCCAGCCGGTTTTTACGAAGGCGATAGCCGATCTGTTCGCCATCGACTTCGATGAACCCCTTATTGATCGCTTCGAGATGGTTGATGCAGCGCAGGAAGGTCGATTTTCCCGAGCCGGACGGGCCAAGCACCACGACGACTTCACCCGGCATGACGTCGAGGTCGATCCCCTTTAGCACTTCGAGCCGGTCGAAAGATTTGTGGACGTTGCGGGCTCTGACGAGAGGTTTTGCAATTTCGGCACCGGTCAATGGCTTGCCTCCTCGGCAAGGGTCTCGGATTTGGCGGCAGCGGCGTTGTTGCGACGTTCGCTGCGCCCGTAATAGGCTTCGATATAGCTCTGGCCGAGATTGAGGATCGAGGTGATGAAGAGGTACCAGAGGACGGCAACCAGCAGCATCGGCACGATCTCGAAGGTGCGATTGTAGATCGACTGGACGGAATAGAGCAAATCGGCCATGGCGATGACGCTGACGAGCGACGTTGCCTTGATCATGCTGATCAGCTGGTTGCCCGTCGGCGGCACGATCGAGCGCATCGCCTGCGGAATGATGATCCGCCACAGCGCCCTCGCCTTGGTCATGCCGAAGGCTTCCGCCGTCTCGAACTGGCCGCGATCGACCGAGAGCAGCCCGCCGCGAATGATTTCGGCCATGTAGGCCGCTTCGTTCAAGGCAAGGCCGACGATCGCCGCCGTCATCGGCGTGATCACCGAATTGGTCTCCCAGCTTGCGAGCGCCGGACCAAACGGAATGGCGAGCGAAAGTTCGGGAAAAAGGGTCGAGAGATTGTACCAGAAGATCAGCTGCACCAAGAGCGGCGTGCCGCGAAAGAACCAGATGAACAGCGATGCCAGTGAACGGGCGAGCCGGTCATTAGACAGCCGGGCGATCGCCAGTCCGAGGCCGAGAACGATACCGATGGCCATAGCGACCACCGTCAGGCCCAGGCTGACGTAAAGGCCACTGATGACAGTCGGATCGAAGAAATAGGCCGCGACGACAGGCCAGCCAAAATTCTCGTTATGAGCGACGATCCACAAGAAGTTCGCGGCAATCAGGAGCACGACCACCCATAGGATGAGCCTGCCCGTTTGAAAGGGCTTGTGGGCGTGGGCAACATCGCGGAAGTCCGCACCGCCCAAAGGCGGTGCGCCAATCGAATGGTGGTCGCTCATTTCGGCAGGTTTCCGCCAAGATTGAGGCCGGGCTGCTTGATCATGTTGTTCTCAAGACCCCACTTCTTCATGATGGCGGCATAGGTCCCGTTATCCATCAACGCCTTGATCGAGTCGAGCAGAACGGGGCCGAGCGGGGAACCTTTCGGCACGACGGCGCCCTGGTAGAGATCGTCAAAGCCATTCTTCTGGCCAACGCCGCTCAGTTCCAGCTGGCCGTTTGCCTGAGACACGAAATATGTCAACGGCGCCTGCGAGGAGAAGAAGGCATCGGCGCGTTTGGAGCGGACTGCCAGGATCGAGCTCGGCTGGTCGGTGTAGGACTGCACTTCGGGCGCGGGCTTGCCACCCGCCTTGCACTTTTCGACCTGGGCCTGGATCACCTTTTCGGCGGAGCCGCCGGCCATGACTGCAATGCGATTGCCGCAGGCGCTATCGAGCGAATCGATGGCCTTCGGATTGCCCTTCTGAACGGAGAAGACCACGTATTCCTGAACCCAGTCGATGAAATCATTGGCCTCTTCACGGGTTTTGAAGTCACCGATCGGGCCGAAGGCGAACTGGTATCGGCCGGAATTGATGCCGGCGAGCAATGCGGTCAGTCCGCTGACGGTTTCGTGCTCGATCGTAACGCCGAGCATCTGGCCGATTGCATCGGTCAGATCGGCGCTGGCGCCCGTCAATTTCGTGCCGGTGACGATCTCATAGGGAGGAAAGGAACCATTGTTGACGGAGATCATCTTGCCGTCCGTGCGGATCTTCTCCGGCAGGCGGGCGTGAAGCGCGTCGTTGACGGTCTGTTTTGGTACGGCCGCCTCCTCAGCGAACACCGACGTCGTCATCATCAGGCCCAGCAGGGCGGCGGAAGCGATCAGTTTCGAATGCATGTCATTCCCCTTTTTGGTTTTGCGAAAATGGTAGTTCAACATGACGCGAAGAGTTTCACCGGGCCTTGGCGTGCCACGGAAACAGCTCGGCGGGTGTCAAAAGGCGCGGCATGATCTTCTGTTCGTAAAGTTCCTCGGCAAAGTCGGCGATCATTGCCTCGTTCTCGGCAAGCCCGCTGGCCCTCCAGGTCGGCGGCAGATCGGCCGCGCAGCGGCGCAGTTCGTCGATCATCCACGGTGTTGTGTCGGCGTATTTCTCACGCTTTTCCAGCCACAGACGCTGGGACTCGTCGATCAACTCGCTGAGTTCATCCATGATCCAGGGATGCTCCCGGACGATATCAGCCTTGAAGCCGATCAGATGCATGCCCGGGATATAGCCGACCTCATTGAGGTAAGCGACTTCAGCGGCGCGGAAATCATCCAGCACCTGTCGCAGGGGCGATTCCTGATCGAAGAAACCCTTCGGCATGAAGGGCGTGAACACGGCGTCGAGCCCGCCATCCAGCAAAAGATCGACCATCGGACGCTCGCCGGGGACAGCCTCGATGCGGCCAGGCCGTCCAAAGCCATCGAGCCGGTCGACGATCGGGTGAGCTTCCGTCAGGCGCCCGGCATACCACATGGCATCCTCAACGCCGACGCCCTCCCGGCGCAACGCAGCACGGGTCCAGGTATTTCCGGAATCGCGCCAGCCGGTTACGCCGATCTTCTTGCCGCCGAGATCGGACAGCGTGCGGATCGGACTATCCTTGGTGGTGATAATGCAGCGATGGCGGAAGCCGCGCATGATGAAGTTCGGCATGCCGACGATCCGATCATCGCCATCATGACGCATCTGCGAATAGCGGCTGAAGGACATTTCCGCGGCGTCATGCGCCGCGTCATCGGCGAGGCTGGAGACCAGCGTGCCTACACGATCCACTTTGATATGGAGACGGGAAGAACTGACGTCACCGAGCACCAGCGGTGTCATGTAATCCCAGTCTCTAAGGGCGATGCTAAGCGTTACAGGCATGCAAAAAACTCACTGAAATGGCTCGACGAGGGGCAAATTAAATGTTCAAAATAACGAGCACAAATGTTATTACGTTATTGAACATTTAAAGTGAGAAAAAAATGGGCGACGCGGTCGAAGCCTCCTGGTTTGCCGAAAAAATAGCCGATCGCAGCATCAGGGGGATCGCTCTCGAAACAAGCGCGCTGATCCGTGCCGGTGTCCTGCCCATCGGCACGCGCCTGCCGGCGATCCGCGATATCGCCTACGAATTGCATGTCAGTCCGGCGACGATCTCCGAAGCTTGGAGCGAATTGCGGCGGCAGAAGATCATCAGCGGCCGGGGGCGCAACGGCACCTGGGTCAGCGGCGACCGCTTTGTCGCCAAGCCGGAACGCCTCGCCAGCTCGGGAAACTATAGGGAAGGTGTGCTCGACCTTACCTTAGCCGGGCCGGATGCAGCACTTCTTCCCCGCCTGGCCGAAGCAATGGCCTATGGCGCGTCCGTCGACGATCTCAACAGCTATGAGCGGAGCCGGATCGTACCTGAGTTGAAGGACGCCGTTTCAGAGCGATGGCCCTATGAGGCGGAAGCCTTTCTGGCCACCAATGGCGGTTACAACGCCGTCTATACGATATTGCATGCGCTGGTCTCCTCTGGCTCGGCGGTCGCGATCGAACATCCGACCGCCATGCGACTGCTCGATATTCTGGAAGATCTCGGCGTGAAAATCATTCCTGTCGCCTGCGACGGCGAAGGCCCCCTGCCGGATTCGCTGCGCGAAGCTTTGCGGCAACGTCCCGCGGCCTTCCTGTTCCAGCCGCGGTTGCATTCCGTGACCGGCGTTACGGTCAGTTCATCCCGCCTCGATCAGCTCGGAGATGTGCTGGAAGACAGCGATACGCTTGTCATCGAGGACGATGGCGTCGGCGACGTGTCGGCGGCACCTCCGCAGTCGCTCGGTGGCCGATTTGCGGAGCGGACGATCCATATCCTGTCACTCTCGAAAAGCCTCGGCCCGGATCTGCGTCTCGCGGTCCTGTCGAGTTCCGCGCCTATCGTCGACCAGATCCAGTCTTACCGCTCCTTCAGTGCCGGCTGGACCAGCCGTATCCTGCAAAGTGCCGCCGCCTGGTTATTGCGCGATCCGGCAACCTGGCAGCTTATCGGCGAGGCGCGCGAGATCTATCAGCAGAGGCGCGACGCTCTTGCCGAAGCGCTCAGCGAACGGGGAATACCGATACCGCCAGGCCAGGGCCTGTGCCTCTGGGTGCCCGTCGTCTCCGAACCATTCGCGATGGTGACGCTCGCCGCACGCAATATCGCCGTCAACCCGGGCAACAAATTCTCCGTCTTGCCAAGCAGTCATATTCGAGTGGCGACGAGCACACTCAGCGATCGCTGCGAGGAAGCTGCCGATGCAATCGCGCTGGCTCACGCGCCGTGAAAGGCAGTGGCCGCAGCCCACGTCTCTGATCCCCAGTCATTCCACGCAAGTCCGGAAACTACTTTCCCTCAAGCCATTCCTGCAGCTCTGCCTCCGCCCGCTCCAGAGCGCTGTAATTCAGGAGTTTGCGTAGGAAAGCGACGGTGACGGCGCGGGCGCGCAGATTGAAGCGGCCGTCCTCGTGGTCGTCACCGGCGCTCTGGTAGACGTCGAGCTTATCGTAAAGCTGCTGCAGACGGTTCTGCACGCTGCGCAGCGACAGGCCCCGACGTTTGGCGATGGCCCGGTCGGTGAGGCCGAGCGCGATATCGACGAGGATCTCGTATTCAGAATCGGTGAAGCCGTTCGTCTGGCCGAGGCTCTTCTGCTGCAGGCCCCGCACCTCGCGGTCGATGACGCACTGGCTCTCGATGAAGATCGAGCGCAGCGCAAGCTTCAGCCGCTCGTCGGAGGCGGATTTCAGCACATAGCCATAAGCGGCGCCATCCGGCACGATGCGGGAGACGCCACGCACATAGGCCTCATCCGAGTAATTCGACCAGAACAGGATGCGCGTTTCCGGCCGCTCCTTCCAGATGGTGCGCGCCGCCTCGATACCGTTGCGGTTCGCCATCTGCAGGTCCATGACGATATGCGCCGACTTGTGGTCGCGGGCGAGCTTCTCGCCGACGGTTCCGTTCTCCGCCTCGATCACCGTGTCGCATTCCGGCAGAGCTGCGTTGACCGCCTCGTGCAGATAGGACCGGTGCAGCGGGTCGTCCTCGACGATCAGAACCTTCATGGTGCCCTCCTCCTCAGTTTGGCCCGATTGCCGGGTCGTGCGGTACGAGTGGCAGCACGACGCGCACCGCAGTCCCGCGATTGTTGTGGCCCGGCCCGGTCGTGAACCGCGCCGAAATCAGCCGCGCACGGGTCTTCATATTGTCGATGCCACCGCCGATCCGTCCCCGCGCTTTGGTGAGGCCGGTTCCGTCGTCGGAGATTTCGATCGATAGCCGGTCGTCATCGGCCTCGAGCCGCACGGTGACGGCGAGCGGGGCGGCATGGCGCACCGCATTGTTGATCGCCTCCTGCGCGATCCGGAACAGCGCGACGCTGACGGTCGGTTCCAGTCGCTCCAGTGCGCCGTGCGTTTCGTCGACAAGGCCCCATTCGATCCCCGATCCGCTGTCGCGGGTCGATCGGTCCAGATGATGCTCGATCGCCTGGGCGAGGCCGAAGAGCTGGAGCACCGAGGGTTTTGCCTGTTCGATGATCTGCCGCAGATCCTGCATGCAATGCTGCAGGGAACGGGAGATCGGCTCCAGCGCCTCGGGCGCCACCTCTCCGTTGCGCGACAGCCGATCGATCCGGCGGGCGAGCCGCGTCAGGTCGGCGAGCGTCTGGTCGTGCAAGTCCATGCCGATGCGCTGGCGTTCCTGCTCCAGGGCTTCGGTAAGCTTCAGCGCACCTTGCCGCAAGCCCTCCTCGCGGGCGCGGGCTTCTGCCTCGACAATGGCCGAGCGTTGCGCCTGCTCAGCCGCTTGCAGCGCGAAGAAATAGGGCGTCAGCAGGTCGGCGATAATACGGGCGCGTTCGATATCCTCCATCGTATAGACGCCCGCCCTGTGCGACGAACAGGAGAGCGCCGCGATGATCGTGCCCTGCACCTTCATGGGCACATGCAAGCGGCTCCTCAGCGACTGTTCGACGATCGGCCGCTTGAACGCGCCCTCGAAGTGGAAACGCGGGTCGGTCATGGCGTCGTCCGCCAGCAGAAAATCCACCTCGCCCCAGAGCAGCGAGCGGATGGGGCTGTTGACAACAGGAGCACCGGCAAGGCCGCCCCAGGCGGTCTCGATGCCCGTCTCATAGGCCGTGTGGTAGTTGCCGCCCTCAAGCAGCACGCAAACATCGAGATGGTCGTGCGGGATGATATGGGCGACCTCGGCCGCAACGGAACGGATAGCCGAGCGGAAGTCGAGCTGGCCCGCGAGCAGCCGGGAAATGCCGAGATAGTGGTCGAACATGGCTGCGGGTACGAGATGCAGCATCGTCAGTTCCTCCCCGAGGCCGCAGCAGGCTCCTCAACCCGCAGCGTCTCCTTCCCAGTAAGCGCCCGCGGACGCGTCGCCGTCTTGCGTAAACCCGCAGCTTGTTGCGCAAATCCCGCAAACGACTTGCCGCCTTGCCCCTGTACAGGCCGATCGATCTCCCGCATCCTGCCCTTACTGAGAGGAGGAAGCTCAGTGCAAGAACAATTTTCACTCGGACCCAATTGGGCCGGCAGGAGTGAAGCGATCCGCCGACCAGCGCGATCATCAGGGAGGAAGACATGACAATCCGTAAGATGCTTCTGGCATCGGCCGCTATTGCTTGCGCCGCGATGCCCGTTTCCGCCTTTGCCGATACGTCGGCCAAGAAGATCGCTCTTTCCAACAACTATGCCGGCAACTCGTGGCGCCAGGCCATGCTGACGAGCTGGGGCAAGGTGACGGGTGAAGCCGTGAAGGCTGGCACCGTTGCCGCAGCCGACCCTTTCACCACTGCTGAGAACCAGGCGACGGAACAGGCCGCTCAGATCCAGAACATGATCCTGCAGGGCTATGACGCCATCGTGCTCAACGCCGCCTCGCCGACGGCGCTGAATGGTGCGGTCAAGGAAGCCTGCGACGCCGGCATCACCGTCGTTTCCTTCGACGGCATCGTGACCGAACCCTGCGCCTGGCGCATCGCCGTCAACTTCAAGGAAATGGGCCGCAGCGAAGTCGAGTACCTGTCGAAGAAGATCCCGGACGGTGGCAACCTGCTCGAGATCCGCGGCCTTGCCGGTGTCTTCGTCGACGACGAGATCTCGGCCGGCATCCACGACGGCGTCAAGCAGTTCCCGCAGTTCAAGATTGTCGGCTCCGTTCACGGCGACTGGGCGCAGGACGTGGCGCAGAAGGCTGTTGCCGGCATCCTGCCGAGCCTGCCCGACATCGCCGGCGTGGTGACGCAGGGTGGCGACGGCTATGGCGCCGCACAGGCGATTGCCGCGACCGATCGGAAGATGCCGATCATCATCATGGGCAACCGCGAAGACGAGCTGAAATGGTGGAAGGAGCAGAAGGACGCGAAGGGCTACGAGACCATGTCGGTGTCCATCGCGCCCGGCGTCTCGACGCTTGCCTTCTGGGTGGCGCAGCAGATCCTCGACGGCAAGGAAGTCAAAAAGGACCTCGTCGTGCCCTTCCTGCGCATCGACCAGGATAATCTAGAAACCAATCTCGCCAATACCCAGGCCGGCGGCGTCGCCAACGTGGAATACACGCAGGCAGACGCAATCAAGGTCATCGAGTCGGCAAAGTAAATCTCCCGGCGACTGCCGCGCGGCCGCAGATGGCCGCGCGGCATTTTTTGCAAGCAGGCATGGCGGGCAGCATGGATGAGGTTTTGAAGGCGGTGATCGCCGTCGATGGCGCCAAGGTGAGCTTCGGCGCGGTCAGGGCACTCGATGGCGTGACCCTCCGCGTCATGCCGGGCGAATGCGTCGGGCTCGTCGGGCACAATGGAGCCGGCAAGTCCACCATCGTCAGCGTCATCAACGGCGGCCTCACGCCGCACGAAGGAAGTGTGGCAAGCGACGGCGAGCGGCTGGAGCGCTACGGTATCAACGCGGCGCGTGCCCGCGGCGTGCGCTGCGTCTTCCAGGAGCTTTCGCTCTGCCCCAACCTTTCGATCGTCGAGAACACGCGCATCATGCATCGCCATCTCGGCGGCTTCGGCTGGCGCAGGCGCGCCGCAGAGATCATCGAGAAAAGCCTCGATGCCGTCTTTCCCGGCCACGGCATCGACAGCAGCCGGACCGTCGGCGATCTTTCGATCGCCGAGCGGCAGATGGTCGAGATATCAATGGCCTTTTCCGACGCCGGCATTGCACCCCGTCTGGTGATCCTCGACGAACCCACTTCGTCGCTCGATGCAAGCCTTGCCCGGCAGATGCTCGACTATGTTCGCCGCTTCATCGCGACCGGCGGGTCCGTCATCTTCATCTCGCATATCCTGCACGAGATCCTCGAAACCTCCGATCGCATCGTCGTCATGAAGGATGGCCGTGTCGTCGCCGAGCGCCCGGCGCAGGGCTTCGACCATCACGGCCTGGTGGAAGCGATGGGCACCGTTGCGAAAGAGGAGACCAAGCAGCGCTCGGCGCGCGAACAATCCACCGCCCAGCTCATTCTCTCCCATCAGGCGAAAGGCCTGCCCTTTGCGGCGCGCAAGGGTGAGATCATCGGACTGGCGGGTTTGGCCGGCCACGGGCAGACCGAGCTGCTGCTCGCCCTGCATGCCGCCAAATCCGGCAACTGGCTGCCGGAGCGCGATCCTGTCGTCACCTTTGTCGCCGGCGACCGACGCCTCAACGGCGTCTTCGAGCTGTGGAGCATCCTGCGCAATTTCTCCATCGCCTCGCTCGCTGACCTCTCCCGGCGCGGCCTCATCCTCGCGGGCGAAGAGGAGACGAAGGGCGCTGACTGGAAGCGGCGGATCGAGATCCGCACGCCCGACATGGACAATCGTATCCTCTCGCTTTCCGGCGGCAACCAGCAGAAGGTGCTCTTTGCCCGGGCGCTGGCGACACGCGCGCCTGTCGTCTTGATGGACGATCCGATGCGCGGCGTCGATGTCGGCACCAAGCAGGAGGTCTACGCGATCATCCGCGAGGAAGCGGCGCGTGGCCGCACCTTCATCTGGTACTCGACCGAAATGGACGAGGTCCGCCTCTGCGACCGCGTCTATGTCTTCCGCGAAGGCCGCATCACGGCCGAACTCGCCGGCGACGCCGTCAACGAGAAGAATATCATCGCCGCCTCCTTCGAAGGGGTCGCCGCATGACGGTCCGGCTGTCGTCCGACGCCATGCGTCTTGCCATTCCCGCCTTGTCGCTGACGCTGCTGCTTGCCGCCGTCTTCTGGCTGCAGCCGCGCGCCATGAGCTATGTCGGGCTCAACTTGCTGTTCAACCTGGCTGTGCCGATCGCGCTGGCGACGATCGCCCAGATGATCGTGATGGCGGTCAACGATCTCGATCTCTCGATGGGCACATTCGTCAGCTTCGTCGCCTGCGTCACCGCAACCTTTCTGCGGGATGCCCCGGTGACCGGCGTGCTGATCCTTGCCGGCGCGATCGCAACCTATGCGGCGCTTGGCGTCGTCATCTATCTGCGCGACCTGCCCTCCATCGTCGTGACCCTCGGCATGAGCTTCGTCTGGGGTGGCCTTGCCGTATTGCTGCTGCCGGCACCGGGCGGGCAGGCGCCCGATTGGGTCCGCTGGCTGATGACCGTCAAGCCGCCGCTGGCGCCGATGGCGATCGTCGCCAGCATCGTCATCGCCGTGGTTGCCCATCTCCTCATCATGCGCTCCTCGCTCGGCGTGCTGATGCGCGGCATTGGCGGCAACCAGCGCTCGGTCGAGCGCGCCGGCTGGTCGATTGTCGCGGCGCGCGCTGCCGCCTATGGGCTTGCCGGCCTCTTTGCTGTGCTCGCCGGCATTGCCCTTGTCGGCCTGACCACCTCGGCCGATGCCAATATCGCACTGCGCTACACGCTGCTGTCGATCGCCGGCGTGATCCTTGGCGGCGGCGAGTTCATCGGCGGCCGCGTCTCCCCGGTCGGCGCCGTCATCGGCGCGCTGACGCTGACGCTCGCCGGCTCGTTCCTGTCCTTCCTGCGGATCTCGCCGGACTGGCAGATCGGGGCCCAGGGCGCGATCCTGATCATCGTGCTCGCACTTCGTCTGATGCTGAACCGCCTGGAGAAGCGGGAGAAGCGCCGATGACCCCTCTCCTTCGCCTCTTTCGCAAACCCTGGATCTGGTCGTGGCTTGCCGCCTTTGTCGTCTGGTTTCTGACGATCATGGTGACGCTCGGCGCCAGCACGCTTGGCCTGTCGCAGGCAGCCCTCACCTTCGCGGCCTTCTCGGTCATCGTCGGCATCGGCCAGATGTTCGTCATCACGCTCGGCCCCGGCAACATCGACCTCTCGGTTCCCGCCACCATGACGCTTGCCGGCACGGTGGCGCTGAAGCTGATGAATGTCGAAAACGGCATGATCCTGCCCGGCCTTCTCGTCGCCATCGTCATCGGCCTTGTCGTCGGTCTCGGCAACTATGCACTTATCAAGGCGCTGCGCATTCCGCCGATCATCGCCACACTGTCCGTGAGCTTCATCGTGCAGTCTGCCGCGATCTGGACGAACCGGGGACTGCGCATCAAGCCACCGAGCGTGCTGGCGGAATTCACCACGTCGCACACGCTCGGCGTGCCGAATGTGGCGATCGCAGCACTCCTGATCTCGCTGCTGGCCTGGTTCTTGCTCGAAAAGACGATCTACGGGCGCTGGATCTCGGCGATTGGCCAGAGCATGCCGGCAGCCCGCATGGCCGGCATTCCGGTCGACGGCACGCGTTTCGTCACGTACCTCTTCTGCGCCGTTCTTGCCTCGGTCGCGGGCTATCTGCTCGCCTGCTTTTCCGGCGGCGCCGCGCTCAACATGGGCTCGGAATATCTCTTGATGTCGATCGCCGTCGTCGTCATCGGCGGCACGGCGGTCGCCGGCGGTGATTCCAACGTACCGGGCATCTGGGGCGCATCGCTCTTCATGTTCCTGGTCGTCTCCATGCTCAACACTTACGGGCTCGGCGCGGGCATCCGCCTGATCATGACCGGCCTCATCATCATCAGCGTCATCATGCTCGCCGGCGGCCGCCGGGCCGGCATGCGATAAACGGAAAGACCGCCATGGCCGAGGCCAGCATCTACGAAATCCACGACCCGCGCTTCCGGCAGATGATCGTGACCAGCGCCGGTCTCGACGAGCTATATTCAAGCTGCCGCTGGGCGGAGGGTCCCGTCTGGTTCAACGACGCGAACCAGCTGCTGTGGAGCGACATTCCCAACCAGCGCATGCTGCGATGGACGCCTGAGAGCGGCGTCTCCATCTATCGCCAACCCTCCAACTTCACCAACGGCCACACGCGCGACCGGCAGGGACGGCTGATATCCTGTGAACATGGGACGCGCCGCGTCACCCGCACCGAGGTCGACGGCGCAATCACCGTGCTCGCCGACCGTTTCGAAGGCGCCAGGCTCAATTCGCCGAACGACGTGGTGGTAAAATCCGACGGCACGATCTGGTTCACCGATCCGACCTACGGCATCATGTCGGACTATGAAGGCTATCGCGCCGAGCCGGAGCAGCCGACCCGCAACGTCTACCGGCTCGATCCGACGACCGGCGAAATTGCGGCTGTCGTCACGGATTTCATTCAGCCAAACGGCCTCGCCTTCTCGCCCGATGAGACAATCCTCTACGTGGCGGACTCGGCCGCCAGCCATGACGAAAGCCTGCCGCGTCACATCCGCGCTTTCGATGTGATCGACGGCAAAAGGCTCGCGAACGGCCGCGTCTTCTGCCTGATCGACAACGGCATTCCGGACGGCATTCGCACAGACGTCAACGGAAACCTCTGGTCGAGTGCTGCCGATGGCGTCCATTGTTTCGACCCGACCGGCAAACTGATCGGCAAGATCCGCGTACCGCAGACCGTCGCCAACCTCACCTTCGGCGGCCCCCAACGCAACCGGCTGTTTATTGCGGCGACGCGGTCGGTTTATGCGGTGTACGTTGCGGTGAGTGGGGCGCAGGTGCCGTGAGGTTGGTCGCCTTGCACCAATATGGCGCAAGGCGAACAAAAAGCTCGGCGGCCCACGTATGCTGGCCGCCGATCTCCACATAAATCTCTTCATCAGATGGGCTGATTGAACCCTCCGCTCGAGTCCGTAAGGCCATGCATGTTCCGGATCAGATCGGCCGCCCGCTCTCCGATGACAACGCAAGGCGCCATGGTGTTGCCGGTGGTGATACGCGGCATGATCGAGGAGTCTGCGATGCGAAGGCCATCGATACCGTACACCTTGAGCTCACTGTCGACCACAGACCTGCTGTCACGTCCCATTTTGGCTGTGCAGGACTGATGCCAGTAGGTGACCGCCGAACGCCGGATAAAGTCGATCATCCCTGATCTGTCGCGCGCGCCCGGAGCCGCCTCGCCTGTCACCAGTGGCGTGAAAGCATCGCTGTTTCCGAGTTCGCGACACAAGTCCACCGCAGCCAAGGCGGCCGCCATGTCTTCCGGCGCGCTGAGTGAATTCGGTTCGATCAGGATAGGGTCATTCGTATTGGGGCCGGAGAGCCGCAATCGACCACGGCTTTTTGGCTGGGCGAGACCGTTAAACATCGTCCAGCCATGTTCCGGCGTTTCGAGGCCCGTCTCGATCGGCGACGGCACAGCGAACTCCAACTGGCACTGAAGAATGTCCGGCTGCGCAAGACGCGAGTCGCTTTTCCAGTAGAGTTTTGCTTCGCAGCCGCTACCACCGACGGCTTCTGATTTTCGATATGCCCAGGTGCAGCCGAATGCGAGGTGATCCTGATGATTGCGCCCAACGCCAGGTAAGTGTTGAACCACGGGAATGCCATGGGCTTGCAGCTCGTCTTCCGGACCTATGCCCGACTGCATCAACACTTTCGGAGTGTTGATCGCGCCTAGCGACAGTACCGTTTCGCAACGCGCCGTGAATTGACGTCGCTGATCATCGACGACAACCTCGACACCCGTCACGCGCTTGCCATCGAAGATGAGGCGCGTGACCAGTGCGTAGGTCAGCACAGTCAGGTTTGGGCGCGACATGAGCCGACGCACATAGGATCCGAACACGGATTCCCGCTTGCCATCCCGGATCCGCAGTTCAGCGATCGATGCCCCTCCTGGCCCCTCCATCATTTCACCGTTCGGGCTATCGTAGACGGGAATGCCGATAGTGGATGCCGCACTCAACAAGGCCTCTGCGATCGGTTGGGGCGCCTGCGGCTGCGCTACGTAGGCGGGTCCTCCCACGCCGCGACGCGTTGGGTCCGGAGCGCCCTGCCAATCTTCGATCCGGCGATAGTAGCCGAGGATTGACTGATAGCCCCACGCGTCATCGCCGGCTTCAGCGGCAAAGTGGTCCCAATCTCCCCTGTGTCCTCTGGCCCACACCATGACATTGATGCTCGAACCGCCACCGAGCCCTTTGCCCATGCTGAGAGGAAGACGTCGACCGTCCAGGCCAGGTGCCGGTTGTCCGACAAAACCCCAGTCCCGGATCGAGCCGAGATTGAGCGGCCACTGCGTAGGGTTTGTAACGCTCTCGGCCGCATCGTCCCCGCCTGCCTCGAGCAGTAGGACGCTTGCGTTTCCATCCTCTGCCAGTCGCGCGGCAACAACGGAGCCGCTGGACCCGGCGCCGCAGACGATGAAGTCGAAAACATCACCGACCTCGCTCTGAGGAATGGGCGGATTTTTGGGTGCATTCTGGTCATGACTATTCAGCTTCACGTGACTACCTCCGTGAATGGATTCAAAATAATAGCGAAAGTGCTGAGGATCCCGGGGCGAATGCCGGCAATGGATCCTAGGCCGAGATCGTGCGGCCTTCATCTGCTCGCTTTGGCCCGACCTCGCCCGGTTCGACGGGCGCTGCTCTTCGCCATCGGGACAGTGCCGGCTGTCCCGATGAAACTGCGTCTGTCATTACTTCTTCGCCGAGAAGGCCTTGGCGGCCTGATCAATGGTATCCGCGACCACCTTCGGCTGCGTCATGAACAGGGCGTGGCTTGCCGAAACCTTGGTGATCTTCGCCTTGATGCGTTCGGCCATGTGGATCAGCATGGCCTGATCGAATGCCCTATCCTCGGTAGCAATCACAGCCCAGCTGGGCTTGGTGTGCCAGGCAGCATGTTCGAGCTTCGTGCCGAACGCCGACATGTTGATCGGGACTTGCGCGTCTCTCATGAACGCAACATCAGCATGGCTGACGTCATGAGCAAAGCCAGCCTTGAACTTTTCCGGGCTGACATATCCAAAACCATCCTTCGTCGTCTCGATGACGAATTCCGATGCGGGAGCAAATCCTTCGTATTGTTGAGCCGTCGTCTCGCCTGCATCAGGAGAGAGAGCCGAGACGTAAACGAGGCCTGCAACCTTTGCATCAATGCCAGCTTCCGTGATGACCGTGCCGCCCCAGGAATGTCCAACGAGAATGACCGGACCATCCTGCCGTTCCAGCGCACGTTTGGTGGCTGCGACATCGTCTTCGAGAGATGTCAGGGGGTTCTGGACAATGGTAACGCGATAGCCCCGCTTGGTGAGGTTGTCATAAACACCCTTCCAGCCAGAACCGTCCGCAAAGGCGCCGTGGACGAGCACAACATTTCTGACGGATTGGCCTTGAGAGATGGTGTCCGCGGCGTTCGCCGGCAATGCGGCGGCGGACAGTGAGGCTGCAGTAGCAATTGCGGCTATGGTGGTTGTGGTCTTGCGTGGCATGGCTGACTCCTCTGTAATTGCGATAACTGTTATCGCGATATATATAAGCTGGCAGACTTCAGATTGCGCGTCAAGATAATTCTTATCGCGATATTTAATTTTGCTATTGCATAGGGTATATGGAGATCTACAGGAGTTCAGAATGACCAAACGCCATAACGACCCACCCCCCCTGCACGACCAACTGTGCTACGCGATTTACACTGCCGGAATTGCAATCCAGCGCGCCTACAAACCTCTTCTCGACGAGTTGGGCCTGACGTACCCGCAGTACCTCGTGCTCAATGTGTTGTGGAGCGAAGATGGGCAGACGGTCGGTGCCATTGCCAACGCCCTTGCCCTGGAATCCAGCACGCTGACGCCGCTATTGAAGCGCCTTGAGACATCCGGGTTGCTGCGCAGGACCAGAAACCTGAGCAACGAGCGCCAGGTGTTGATTGCGTTGACCGACGAAGGCCGGGCATTGCAGCACAAGGCTGGTTGTCTCAGCGACACCTTGCTTGCTGCCTCGACCCAGACGCCACAGGAATTGGGCGCTCTGAACCGCGACGTCCGTCATCTCCGCAACGCGATCTATTCCCAGATCAGCGGGTGGGATGCGCCGACCTGAGTTGCCGTGCATGTCGGCGCCTAGGCTGTTGGCACTGTCCCTCCATCGATCGTATATTCAGTACCAGTGATCGACGCAGCGCGGTCGGAGGCGAGGAAGGCAATCAGGTTTGCGACCTCGTCCGGTTTTGCCGGACGACCGAGCGGAATGCCGCCCAGCCCATCCATAATGATCTTTTTGCCGCCCTCAAGGTCAGTTCCCGCCTGCTTCGCCAGACGCTCGGCAAGACGGACCGAGGCTTCCGTTTCGATCCAGCCAGGCGCCACCCGAACGACCCGGACACCTTTTGGCGACACTTCCTTCGACATCGCCTTGCTGTATGTGGAAAGTGCTGCCTTGGCTGCAGCATAGGCAGTCGTCGATTCCGGAAGCGGCAGGACCCTCTGGATGGATGTAACGTGCACGACCACACCGTTTCCTCGGGTGACCATGTCCGGAACGAGCAGCCGATCCAGTCGGACAGCCGGAAACAGATTGAGCGACAGCTCCTTATGCCAGTCGTCGTCCGACAGTGCAGAAAATCCACCTCCGGCTGCTGAAGAGCCGCCTAGCATATGGACGATGACGTCGACGCCGCGGAGACGTTGACGCACGGCGCCTGCGACGATTGCGCAGCCTTCCTCGGTGGTCAGATCTGCTTCGACGAACAGTTCTTCCGGTAGGTTTTCCGGACGGGCCCGCGCTGTCGTCAGCACCTCTGCGCCGAGCTCCCGAAACAGGCTGACGGTCGCAGCGCCGGCACCTTTGGTCCCAGCCGTGATGAGGACGCGTTTGCCTTCCAAATTGAGAAAGTCAGTCATTATTGGATCTCCAGGCTGACGATCTTGCCGTCTTTGATGGCAAAGTCGTAGGTGAGGGTCACCGGGCTACCGGGAAACTGGCCGCTCACCTTGGCTCGGATGAGCGCTTTGTCACAGTCGACCGTGCATTCCAAAGGTTCAGCAACGTACTGAGCCGCCTTCTTCGCAGCCACCCACCATTCTCGGATTGCGGCAACGCCTTGATGGCGAGCTCGTTCGTCTTCGACGAAGGCTTGGACCGCAAAGGTGTCCAGCAGCGCATTCGCGTCATTGCGACGGTCTGCTTCAAAGTACGTGTTAATGATACCGGGCATATCCATTGTGTTCTCCTCATAACCTAACCGATACTTATCCCTCGACCATTGCATAAATAAGTGGGATAAACCGGCATGCGATGATGAACAGGTCGGGACAATGGAGCTAGCCAGCCTGAAGGAACTTGAAGCGGCCATTGCAATTGCTAGGCGCGGGACTTTTCGAGCAGCGGCCATTGATCTCGGCATGTCCACGACCGCGTTGAGCCACACGATAAGCAGGCTCGAGGCGGGACTTGGCGTGCGGTTGTTCAACCGCACCACCCGCAGTGTCTCGCTGACGGACGCCGGCCGGTTGTTTGTGCAGCAGGTCGCGCCCTCGCTTCAGGAGCTCCATGCTGCTCTGGATCTGGTTCGCTCCCATCGCGAGACTCCTTCCGGAACAATACGGATCAACGCAGCGCCATTTGCGGCGCGCGCCATCATCTCACCGCTCGTGCTGGAGTTCCTGCGCCGCTATCCGGACATGAATGTCGATATCGTTACCGAGGGGAAAATGGTCGATATCGTCAAGGACGGGTTCGATCTGGGCGTCAGGGTTGAAGGCCTCGTTCCCACCGACATGATTGCCGTTTCGCTCGGGCTGCCTCAGCGACACGCTGTCGTCGGGTCTCCTGAGTATTTCAAGAAGCACGGTAGGCCCATAGTGCCTCCGGATCTTCTCAATCACAGATGCATCCGCGTGCGGCTGCCTGACGGCTCCTTATTTCGATGGCGGTTCGAAAAAGACGGCGAGCCGGTGCAGATAGATGTACGGGGGCCAATCGCACTCGATGAGGCAAGCCTTACGCGGACTGCCGTGCTCGAAAGCGCCGGCGTGGGCTACCTCTTTGAACAAGACATACTCTCGGAGATAGAGGCGGGGCGCGTTGTTCGTGTTCTAGAAGATTGGACGCCGCCCTATCCAGGCCTATGCCTCTACTATCCTGGACGCCGAAATCTATCGGCTGGCGTCAGAGCATTTCTCGACTTAGCTCGTGAGTTCTCCCGAAAAGCGGCTTAACCCACTGCCTTCCGCCTTGAACGGTCTCGAACCGTTGGCCGGTGAACCCTCCTGCTTCGTTCCTGTCTACCGCCCGCCCTGCTACTGCGCCGGTTCCAGCATCGCGCAATCTTCCCCGTCGGTGCACTCTCCCGAGAGGGTGCGCTGACCAAGCGCAATGATAAGGACGGTCGCCGTCCCGGCGGCCGCAGACACCCAGAATCCGCTCTGGGGACCGTAGCTGTCGACGACCCAGCCCGAGACGAAGGCACCAAGCGCCATACCGATGCCGATGCCGGTCATGACCCAGGTGACACCTTCCGTCAGCACCGATTCCGGCACGCGACGCTCAATCAGTCCGAAGGCCGTTATAAAGGTCGGCGAGATCGCGATGCCGCTGACGAAGACGGCAATTGCAAGCAGGTTTACCGAGCTGCCAGCGACGAGAAGCGGCAGCGAGGTCAGTGCGAGGATCGCAACAGCGATCAGCAGCTGGCGGTGCAAGGGGATGCGCAGATTAAGCGCGCCGAGGGTCAAGCCCAATAGGAACGAACCGAGGGCATAGACACCGATGACCAGGCTTGCCGCATTCGACTGACCAAGCTCTTTGGTGATGGCGACAACACTCACCTCAGCGGTTGCGAAGATCGCGCCGACGAAGATCAGCGCGAGCGTGATGATCTGCACCGGACGCTGCCGGATCGCGGAGCCAACCGAAGCCGCGCCGGCGACATGACGCACCTTCGGCTCGGTGCCGCGCTGTACGATGAAGGCGGCCGTCCCTAGCGCTAGAAAAGCTGTGCTCACCATCATGCCGGCTTCCGGGAATAGGGCGACCGCAAGCCCGACTGACAGCGAGGCGCCGGCGATATAGACCAGTTCGTCCGCGGCACTTTCGAACGCGAAGGCCGTGTTGAGCTCGGGCTTGTTGCGAAAGAGTTCCGTCCAGCGTGCCCGCATCAGCGCCGGAATGCTTGGCATGGCCGCCGCGAGAAAGGCTGAGGCAAACAGCGTCCACACCGGCCAGTTCTGGTTGGCCGCGGCGATCAGCGCGATGAACGCCAGTACTGACACGATGGTTGTGGGAACGACCACTGCCGTCTGGCCCAGCCGGTCGACCGCTCGCGAAATCTGCGGTGAAATCACCGCATTGGTGAGCGCATAGGTCGCCGACACGGCGCCTGCCAGCCAATATTCGCCATGTGCCTGGGAGAGCATGGCAACGATGCCAATCGGCGCCATGGCGATGGGAAGGCGTGCGAAAAATCCGGCTACGGAGAAGCCCTTGGCCCCAGGTGCCGCGAATATCTGTTTATACGGATTTGACATGGGACGATCCTTCCAGCTATCGGATAGAACACTTATATACGGAGCGTATGTGTTTAGATAATGCATACGCCACGTATGTCAATGAAAAAGATACGCGGCGTATGTCAAAGGAGTAGCCATGCGCAAACCGCGCCAGGAGATGATCGCAGAGACCCGCGGCAAACTTATCGCAGCCGGGCGGCGTGCCTTTGGCGCGATCGGCTACGCGGAAGCGTCGATGGACGATTTCACCGGCGAAGCGGGACTGACGCGCGGGGCCCTCTATCACCATTTCGGTGACAAGAGGGGCCTGCTCCAGGCCGTGATCATGGAAATCGACGCGGAAATGACTGAACGGCTGAATGAGGTCTCGGCCGCCGCTCCCACGCGCTGGCAGGGCTTTGTCGATGAGTGCTCCGCTTATATCGAAATGGCGCTTGAGCCCGAAATCCAGCGTATCATGTTTCGCGATGGCCCTGCCGTCCTCGGCGATATCTCGCAATGGCAGAACACCCCCGGCTGTATCGCCGCCCTCTCTCGCAGCCTCGACCGTCTCAAGGCCGATGGCGAGATCATCGACATCGACACCGAAACCGCCGCTCGCCTCATCAATGGCGCCAGCAGCCATATGGCGCTGTGGATCGCCAATGCGGAGAGCCCGGAGGCGGTTTCGAAGCGGGCGGTCGCGGGGTTCAAGGCTATGTTGGGGAGCCTCCGCCGACAGGAATGAGGTGTTTGATTCACCGCTCAGTCGCCGCGGGCAGTTCATTGCGCACCGTGTTGACGTCGAGCGGGGCCGCGCCGCCAACATTGACATCGAGCACGAGCAGGCCTGACGTGGCGATGGCACCGCGTTGCCTATGCTGCACTTACAATCTGCAGCACGGCGGCGTGATCTCTGCGCGTGCAGATACGCGCTGCGGCATGGGCGGTTTCGCCCACTGGATTGTGATCCTACTTCGCTGTAGAGCGAGGGAGGTATTTTGATGCCAAGCCCATCCCTTTTAGGTGCGATTCTATGACAAAAAAAGTTTATCTCGCCGGTCCGGAGGTCTTCCTTCCCAACGCCCGTGAAATGCTCGACCGCAAGGCGGCACTTGCCCGTGAGGCGGGACTTATTCCGCTCTCGCCTGGCGATCTGGAAATCCCGCACACGAACTCGAAGCGCGAGCGGGCGGCTGCGATAAACGCAGTGGACGAGAAGATGATGATTGAGGCTGACGCGATCATCGCCAATCTGACGCCCTTTCGTGGCATCGCCGCCGATACAGGGACGGCCTTCGAACTCGGCTTTATGTGCGCAAGCGGTAAGCCTGTGTTCGCCTACACGAATGTGGCCCGCGATCACAGCGGGCGGGTGAGCGATCTTTATGACGGGGCCGTCGCCTATGATGCTGAAGGTCGACTGCGGGACCCGAATGGAATTGCGGTCGAGGATTTCGGCCTGGCCGACAATCTGATGCTGCACGCCGGGATTGAGCGGCGCGGTGGCGTCCTGATCATAGGAGACGCGGCGCGAGATGCGCTTTATACGGATCTTGCGGCGTTCAAAGCGTGTCTTGCCGTCGCCGTTGAGAAACTGCGCTAAGGAGCTGAATGATAAGACGTCCCTCTAGTTGGCAAGAGCTGGCCGCCCGCTTCACGCCGGCAGAAGGGATCGTTCTCCCTGGAAAACGTTTTTCCACGTTTCGGTAATTGGGACATCCACGGTCTCTAAGTGTGCCGAACAGGGCTCGGCACACTTTTCGCTGGGAGCAGCCCGTCGTCAAACCAGCCCGGGCACGACGAACACCAACCAGGCAACGATCGGACCGATGATAGCGATCAAGGCGCTGTAGATCAGTAGCTGTCGCAACACCTGCTCACGGCTGTCGTCCCGCGCATTGGCGACGACAAGGGCGCCATTGGTGGAGAATGGGCTGGTGTCGACGATCGTCGTCGAGATGGCGATCGCCGCGACCACACCGATGGCGCTGATGTGGCCCTGCAGGAGGAATGGAACGGCAAGCGGGATGATCGCGCCGAGCAGCGCGGTCGAGGAAGCAAAGGCCGAGACGATGGCGCCCGTAAAGCAAAGCAGGAGCGCTACCAGTAGCGGCATGCCGAGACTGGATATGCCATTCGCCACGTAGTCGACCGTACCGGCCTTCTCCATGACGCCGACATAGGTGATGATGCCGGCAATCAGCAGCACGGTCGACCAACTGACTTTGTCGATTGCGGCCTTCTGGGTCTTCGGTGACAGCAGCGCGAGGACGACGGCGACGGTCATGGCGACGAGGCCAACATTGAACTTGAAAACCAGGGCGCCGATGCCGAGCGCCGTCAGGCCGATCAAGGTGGTAATTCTCTCATTGTTCAGACGCAACGTCGTCGCGGTATCGGCCGCCGTACCATAGGCATGCTCTCTGATCGGTTTTGCCGGCGTGCCGCCGTGGCCTCTGATCGAGGCCGATACGCCCTCGGGATGGAGTTCGGGCAAGGGGCCAAGTGATGCGGGATCGTGCTTCATCACCCTCGCGCCGCCGAACACGAAGAAGACCAGCACCGCGATCGCCAGGTTAAAGAAGAAGCTGGAAAGAAACAGCGAGGTCGGAGCGAAAGGCAGGCCGGCCTTCGCAACGATCTGGTTGGTGATTCCGCCATAGATGCTGATCGGCGAGAAGCCGCCTGCCTGCGCGCCGTGGATCACCATCAGACCCATCATCACCGGATGAATGCGGTACTGCACGGCAAAGCTCAACGCGACGGGTGCGAGAATGGCGACCGCAGCAGGCCCAAGTGCACCGAAGCCAGTAATGATGGCGGCGACAAGGAACATCACCCAGGGAATCAAGCCGATCCGCCCGCGCACCAGGCGGACGGCACATTCGACGAGCCAGTCGATCGTGCCGTTGATCTGCGCTATGGCGAAGAGGTAGGTGACGGCGACGAGCGTCAGGAACAGATCACTCGGAAAGCCGGCAAATATATCGTTGGTTTTCATCCCGATGATCATGGAGCCGAGCACGAAGGCGCCGGCAAAAGCGAGCGCACCCATGTTGATTGGCTGGATCGTCGCAATGATGAACATGGCGATCAGCAGGCCTATGGACAGTAATTCAATACCCATGATTCCCCTCCCTCCGACGCCTCCGCGTCGCAGTTGCTGTTTTCAAGATTGATGCGGGATGTCGACGCACTCTCCTCCTCCCAGAGAGCGCGGTCGCCTTACATCCTGGTATAAAGATCGGCGTATTGCTGCCGCAGGATGTTTTTCTGAACCTTACCCATCGTGTTGCGCGGCAAGTCTTCGGCAAAGATGATGCGCTTGGGTTGTTTGTAGCGCGCGAGCCGGTCCTGGAGGGCGCTGACGATGGCCTTTTCATCGAGGGCAGCGCCGGGCTTGCGCACGACGACGGCCGTTACGCCTTCTCCGAAATCGGGATGCGGCACACCGATCACAGCGCTCTCAACTACACCCTCGATCTGGTCGATCTCGCCCTCAATCTCTTTCGGATAGATGTTGTATCCACCGGAAATCACCAGATCCTTGCCGCGGCCGACGATGTGGACATAACCGTCGCGGTCGATCTTGCCGAGATCGCCGCTGATGAAGAAACCGTCGGCGGTGAATTCGGCCGCGGTTTTTTCGGGCATGCGCCAATAGCCCTTGAAAACGTTCGGCCCCTTGATCTCGATCATGCCGGTTTGTTCGGGCGGCAGCGCGAGCCCGGTGGCGGGATCGGTGACGCGCACCGTCACATCAGGCAGCGGGAAGCCGACCGTTCCGGCAATCCGTTTCCCCTCGTAAGGGTTGGACGTGTTCATATTGGTTTCCGTCATGCCGTAGCGCTCGAGAATGGCGTGACCGGTACGTGCCTGGAACTCGGTATGTGTTTCTGCAAGCAGTGGAGCCGAACCGGAAATGAAGAGGCGGATGTTGGCGACCGCTTGCTTGTCGAGGCGCGGGCTCTGCAGGAGGCGCACGTAGAAGGTCGGCACGCCCATCAGCATCGTTGCCTCCGGCATCAGCGACAGGATCTCCTCCGGGTCGAACTTCGACAGCAGGAACATCGAGGCGCCGGCGAGCAGTGTGACGTTCGTGGCGACGAACAGTCCATGCGTGTGGAAGATCGGCAAGGCATGGATCAGTCGATCGCCGGCGGTGACGCGCCAAAAATCTCGCAAGGTCAGGGCGTTCGAGAGCAGGTTCCCATGCGTGAGCATCGCCCCCTTGGAGCGTCCCGTCGTTCCGGACGTGTAGAGGATCGCCGCCAGATCATCGGCGGAGCGCGAGGCATCGACAAAGTCGGCCGCCTCATCGCGGGCGAGATCCAGCAACGAGCCACTGCCATCAGCATCGAGCGTTTCGATGATCGCACCGTGGGGCTTGGCGATTGTCTCCACGCCCGCTCGAGCAGCCGACGCAACAACCACCAAACGCGGCTCCGCATCGCCGATAAAGTAATCGAGCTCAGCCAGCGTATAGGCGGTGTTGAGCGGCAGGTAGACGGCGCCGCTTCGAAGACAGGCGAGATAGAGGATCAATGCCTCGGCACTTTTCTCGACCTGCACCGCAACGCGGTCGCCGGGGCGAATGCCGAGCGTGTCCATCGCGCCGGCAATGCGGCCGGAAAGAGCGAAGGCGTCGTCATAGGTCCATGTGCGCGTGTTATCGATCCGGATGAATGGTGCGTTACCGGGCGCGGCGGCCCGCATGGCGTCGAAAAGATGGTTGCTCACTTTCGCCCTCCTCCAAGTGTTGAATTCACTATCTGTGCGAATGGCCGGGAGCCTTGCTGGCCATTGCCGCCGCTGCGGCTTTCGTCGTTCTGGTTGAGCAGGCTTTTGACAGCAGGCGAGGCAATCACCTCGCCGCGCTGCGCCAGAGCCTCGTGGTTGGCCACGATGTCGTCGAGCTTGTAGAGATAG
This sequence comes from Rhizobium sp. 862_C5_N1_2, assembly GCF_051811205.1. Lineage (NCBI taxonomy): Bacteria > Pseudomonadati > Pseudomonadota > Alphaproteobacteria > Hyphomicrobiales > Rhizobiaceae > Rhizobium > Rhizobium sp. 862_C5_N1_2. The sequence continues at coordinate 199,922 of NZ_JBPWPT010000002.1, forward strand.
TTGACCATCAGGCCGTGTGCCTGCTGCATCGCCTTGGTCGAGTGGTCGCCAAGAAAATTCAGTCTTTCAAGTCGAGCGCCGTTGCCGAGATGGAAGCGGGCGACAGGATCGACGGGGCGGCCCTCCGGCGTCCGTTCGACCAGGAAATAGCGCGCCGCAAGAGGCAGCAGCACGCGCTCCACTTCGGTCGCCGTCTTCTTGTCGTCGGGCCAGTTCGGATCGTCCAGCGCCGTCAGCGTTTCCGGGCGCGCCTTGGCAAGCCAGCGGGCAAAGCCCGGGACGGGCGACAGCGTGACGAAATTCTTCAGACCGGGCAGGTCTCTGCGCAGGTCTTCGACGACCTGCTTGATCAGGAAGTTGCCGAACGAGATTCCGCGCAAGCCATCCTGGCAGTTGGAGATCGAATAGAAGACAGCCGTCGTTGCCTCGTCGGCATTGATCTGCTGCCTGCCCTCGTCGAGCACATCCCCGATCGCCCTCGGCACCGATCTTGTCAGCGCCACCTCGACGAACACGAGCGGCTCGTCGGCCAGTCGGGGGTGGAAGAAGGCAAAGCATCGGCGGTCGGCCGGCGCCAACCGCCTGCGCAACTCCTCCCAGCCGGCGATCTCGTGCACGGCCTCGTATTTGATGATCTTTTCAAGGATGTAAGCCGGTGTCGTCCAGTCGATCGGGCGCAGCGTCAGGAAGCCGCGATTGAACCAGGAGCCGAACAGATGGGTGAAGTCGGCGTCAAGCGCGTGATAACCTGCGGATTGGTCTTTGGAAGCAAGCAGCTGCTGACGCATCCGGACCAGCTTGGCGGTGCCGTTCGGCGCGTGGTTCAATCGGCGCAAAAGCTCCTGTCGCCGCGGCTCGGCTGCCTGATGGAGAGCAATGATCGCGGCAGAGCTTCTGTCAGCGCGGTAATTTTCAATTGCCTGGTCGAGCTTGGTCGTGTCGGGCCCGAACTTTTCATGCAGCATAAGCAGGAATTTCTGCGCGCCCTCGCTCTCGAGTGCGCCCCAGCGATCGAGTATCTCGGCGGCAAGCGCCATGCCCGAGGCCTCGCCCCGGCTCGACAGCAGCATTTCACAGAGTGTCTGGAGATCGACCTTGGCTGCGACCTGCGTGGCGCGCGCGCCGGAAAACAGGAGCTGGCGTCCGCGATCCGTGATGCTCTGTAGCATGTCGGTGAAGAAGGAAGCCTCAGACATGCCATTTCTCCTCTCTTCTGCCGGCCAGCCAGGTGCGGACCTTTATGACGGCTGCTTCCCATCCTCGGGTTTCACCGGTAGTATGTAAAATGCCACTCTTCGTACACGAGGTCAACAATCGTGTATACAAGAATAGCATTTTTGTATGAGGAAAGTGAAACGAATGTCCGAGAATGTCGGCCGATGGCTTCGGGATGAGATTGAAAATTCAATTCTTTCCAACGAGTTCTCTCCCGGTGAGCGGCTCGACGAAACGGTGCTTGCGACGCGTTTCGGGGTCTCCCGCACGCCGGTGCGCGAGGCGCTGATGCAGCTCGATGCCATTGGTCTCATCGAAATTCGACCGCGCAGAGGTGCTGTTGTCATCGATCCGGGGCCGCACCGCGTCTATGAGATGTTCGAAGTTATGGCGGAACTGGAGGGCCTGGCCGGGTCGCTCGCCGCGCGGCGGCTGGACAAGACCTCTCGAGAAGCGATCACGGCCACCCACGGCCGCTGTGAGCAATCAGCCGCTGCCGGTGACAGTGATGCCTATTATTACGACAATGAGGAGTTCCATAAGGCCATCTACGCCGCCGGCCGAAGCGATTTCCTTGAGCAGCAATGTCTGCAATTGCATCGACGCCTGCGGCCTTATCGCCGCCTCCAACTACGTGTGCGCAACCGCCTGTCGACGTCCTTCTTGGAACATTGCGCCATCGTCGATGCGATCTTTGCCGGAGATGGAGATGAGGCCCGCCGGCTGCTGCGGGGTCATGTCGGCATTCAGGGCGAGAGGTTCAGCGATCTGGTCGCGAGCATGGCGGCCAGATGAGGCTCTAGCGCATAACCCCGAAAATCGGAACCGAATTTCGGAGAGGATTATGCGCTAATTCAAAGAGATAGAGCGCCCTTAACGCGTCTGAAAGACGCGCGGCGCTCTAGGCGTGGTGCTTCCAGATCGAATGCAACGGTCATCAGATAGGGCGAACCATCTCGCTGCCATCCCGCGAGTTAGTTCTTCATTGCGCCGCCGGCGGCCACGATATCGTCTGGCGTATCGACGTCGAGGCTGCGAGCCACATATTCAATGAAGTTGCCTTGGATGCGGAAGCGTCGGCGCAGCGTCTCGTCGATGCGGTTGCCGACCATGCCTACGCCGGAGGAGTGACGCCCGCTGATGCGTACGAAAAAAAGCAGCGCCATGCGCAAAAAATGATGCTTTTCCGGCTTATCTTTATTCCCTACTCCCTATCGAAGCAGGTGACGAAAAGGGAAGACCGCATGGCTACGCCGTTTTACTGGAACGAGCTCAATACATACGATTTTGCCGGCCTCTCCCCCGAGACCACGATTGCCGTTCTGCCTATCGCCTCGACGGAACAGCACGGCCCGCATCTGCCGATCGCAACGGATGTCGCCATCGCGACCGGCATGCTGGCGGAGCTGAAGAGGCAGCGGCCGAAGGATCTGGATATCCTGGTCCTTCCGACACAGGAGATCGGCAAGGCCAACGAACACATCTACGGCCCCGGCACGCTGTCGCTCAGTGCCGAGCTGCTCATCCCCGTCTGGACGGCGATTGGTGCGAAGGTTGCCGAAGCCGGGCTGCGGAAGATGGTGATCGTCAATTCCCACGGCGGCAATGTCGACATCATGAGCATCGTCGCGCGCGAACTGCGCGTGCGCCATCAAATGGCGGTGGTCTCCACCCAATGGGGCCGTTTCGGTCATCCGGAAGGTATGGTCAGCGATCACGAGAGCAAATACGGCATCCACGGCGGCGATGTCGAGACGTCGTTGATGCTGCACTTCCGCCCCGAACTGGTGCGCATGGACAAGGCCCAAAATTTTACCTCGAAGGCCGAAGGGATGCGGGAGCAATCCAAATTTCTTCAGCCTCTGCCGCCGCATTCGCTGGCCTGGATCGCGCATGACCTCAATCCCTTCGGCGTTGTCGGCGATGCCTCGATCGCCAAAGCCGAAAAGGGCGAGGCGATCTGCCGCCATCAGGTCAAGGGGTTTGTCGAGCTGCTCCAGGATCTCAAGGCCTATCCGCTTTCGAATCTCTATGTGAAATAGGCTCAGCCGCGGGTTTCACATCCGGTGGGATATGACCCTTGGCCTGCAATTCCTGCACCAGGCCGAGCAGTTCGGCGAGCAGATATTCGACGAAAAGGCTGGTGGCCGCGTCGAGGGGCGCGCGGGCGCGGGCAAACAGCTTCATCTGCTGGTAACGCGCATGCGGCTCGGCGATCGGCCGGAAGACCAGTTCACCGCGCCGGCATTCGGTGATGACGTCGAGCGGATTGAGCAGCGTCAGCCCCGTGCCGCATTTGACGAGCTGTTTCAGCATCTCCGATGCATTGGTTTCCAGTACCGGCTCGACCGAGATGGGCAGGCGCGCAAAAGCAAGGTTGATCACCTCGCGCAGGCTGGTGCCCGGCTGCGCCAGAACCAGTTTTTCCTGAGTGACATCGGCGAGGTTGATCGGTCCGGGACCGATCAGGTGATGCCCCGGCGGCAGCACGACACCGATCGGGATATCGAAATTTCCGAGCGTGCGGATGCCCGGCGTGGCTGGGATGTTGAAGCCGAGACCAATATCCACTTCGCCTGATACAACGGGGCTGGCCGTCGTGCCGCCGGTATCGTTGCGCAGCTGGACGAAGACGCGCGGATGTTCTGAAAGAAAGCGCGCGATGATTTCGGGCAGCGGCCCGGCGGCAAGCCCAACGGTCGTCACCATGCGCACCTTTCCCGCCTGCTGCATCTTGAGGCTGCGGATGCGCCCCTCGAGGCGCTCGTAATTCTTCAGCACGTCCCGGATATGCTCGATACAGAGTTCGCCGGCAGCCGTCAGCCGCAGGCCACGCGGCAGCCGCTCGAAAAGCGGCGCCCCGATCTCCTCCTCCAGCGCCAAAATCTGCCTGTTGACCGCCGAAGACGCCACGTTGAGGCGCGCGGCCGCCTTGCGGATCGAACCGCAACGGGCGATCTCATTGATGTAAAGAAGGCGTCTGGAGTGCAACATGATCTCTCCAATGCATAAATTTTGCGCAGGACGCACAAATTATCTTCAGCTTTCCCAGAGATGCCGAAAAGGCATCAATGCGCACGAATTTTGATGCTTTTCAAAGCGCATGGCAATGGCTCAAATTCCCTCAAAAGGGAGCCGAGAAAGGCGTCCCTCGACCACAAAAGGGGAACTGCCGACCATGTTGAAAGCACAGACGAAGATGCAATTCCTGGGCTGCCTCGGCCTCGCCTCGATGCTTGCCGCCGCCTCGCCGGCGCTTGCCCTCGACAAGGTGAGCTACGGGACGAACTGGCTTGCCCAGGCGGAACATGGCGGCTTCTACCAAGCCGTCGCCGACGGCACCTATGCAAAATACGGCCTCGACGTCACCATCGTCCAGGGCGGCCCGAATGCTGCAAACAGCGCGCTACTGATCTCCGGCAAGCTCGATTTCTACATGGGCGGCCCTCAGGGCGAAATATCCGCCGTCGAACAGGGCATTCCGCTGGTCGATGTCGCCGCGATCTTCCAAAAGGATCCGCAGGTGCTGATCGCCCATCCGGACAATGGCGTCGACAAGTTCGAGGACCTCGCCAAGCTGAAAACGCTGTTCCTCAGCAAGGACGGCTACCTCACCTATTTCGAATGGATGAAGGCAAACTTCAAAGGTTTCAAGGACGAGCAGTACAAGCCCTATAACTTCAGTCCCGCCCCCTTCCTCGCAGACAAGGACTCTGCCCAGCAGGGGTACCTGACCTCCGAACCTTACGAGATCCAGAAGCAGGCAGGCTTCGAGCCGAAGGTCTTCCTGCTCGCCGACAACGGCTACTCGCCCTATTCGACGATGATCACGACAACACAGGCGATGATCGACAGCAAGTCCGATGTCGTGCAGCGCTTCGTCGATGCCTCGATCGAGGGCTGGTACAACTACCTCCATGGCGACAACAGCAAGGCGAACGAGCTGATCAAGAAGGATAATCCTGAAATGACGGATGGCCAGCTCGCCTACTCGGTCGCCAAGATGAAGGAATACGGCATCATCGAATCCGGCGACAGCCTCGACAAGGGCATCGGCTGCATCACCGATGCGCACTACAAGACGTTCTTCAACGAGATGGTGGCGATCAAGGTCTTCAAGCCGGAGACGGATTACACCAAAGCGTTTACGACGAAGTTCGTCTGCAAGAGCACCGGCGTGGCACTGAAGAAGTAGGCCGACCGACGGCTCTCCCCTGGTCCGCCATTGAGGACGTGGCGGGCCGTATCCTCCCGCATGAACGAGACAGCAATGCTCCCAGCAGACACCCAGGCGGTATCCCCGAAAGAGACGCGCAAGCGGCCGCTTGTTGTCATGCAGTCGGTCTCGAAGGTCTTTTCCAGCGGCACTGTCGCTCTTTCGAACATGTCGCTCACGGTCGAAAGCGGCGAGTTTGTCAGCCTGCTCGGCCCTTCCGGCTGCGGCAAGTCGACGGCGCTGCGCATCATAGCCGGTCTCGGCGATGTCACCTCGGGAACGATCGACTGGCCGAGTTCGCGCATCAATTCCAGAGGTCTGCCGGAGGGCGATATCGGCTTTGTCTTCCAGGAGCCGACGTTGATGCCCTGGAAGAACGTGTTCGACAATGTCCATCTGCCGCTGAGGTTGAGGCGCGTTTCGAAGGCAGCCGCGCATGATCAGATCATGGAAGTGCTGACCACTGTCGGCCTTCAGGATTTTGCCAAGGCCTATCCGCGCGAACTCTCCGGCGGCATGAAGATGCGCGTCTCGATCGCCCGTGCGCTGGTGACGAAGCCGAAGCTGCTGCTGATGGACGAGCCTTTCGCCGCGCTCGATGAGATCACCCGCCAGAAACTCAACGACGACGTGCTGCGGCTGTGGAAGGCGACCGGCATTACGGTGATTTTCGTGACGCATTCGGTCTTCGAGTCCGCCTATCTCTCGAACCGCATCGTCGTGATGAAGGCAAGGCCCGGGCGCGTGCATGCCGACGTCCCGCTGATCACCAGCCTCGAACGCGACGCGCACTACCGCACCTCGGAAGAATACCGCAAGGCCTGCGAAACGGTATCGCATTCGCTGATCGGGGCGATCAATTCGGCAGGGGATCATTGATGAGTGATGAAACAGACACATCGCCGCTGCTCGTTAAGGGTACCGCAAGCGCAAGGCGCCGCGATCTTGCGCTGCGCATCGCAATCCCCTTCCTCGTCATCGCTCTGTTGATCCTCGTCTGGTACGCCTATGTGAAACTGTCCGGCGTGCCGCCCTATATCCTGCCAGGACCGGCCGCTGTGGCAAATGCCTTCGTGACGGATTGGGGTACGCTCGCCCCTGCCCTCTGGGTCACCACCAAGATCACCTTCATGTCGCTGATGCTGGCGCTTGTCGGCGGCGTCGGCTTTGCGATCTTCCTGGTGCAATCGCGCTGGGTCGAGCTTGCCTTCTATCCCCTTGCCGTCATCCTGCAGGTAACGCCGATCGTGGCGATCTCGCCGCTGATCCTGATCTACGCTCCCTCCACGCAGGTCGCGCTGCTCATCTGCGCCTTCCTCGTCGCATTCTTCCCGATCCTGTCGAACATGGTGCAGGGCCTCAAGAGCGTCGACCATAACCTCATCAACCTCTTCGAGCTCTATGGCGCCTCGCGCTGGCAGACGTTGATCCATCTGAAGATCCCGGCCGCCCAGCCCTATTTCATGACCGGTCTTCGCATCGGCGGCGGGCTCGCGCTGATCGCCGCCGTCGTCGCTGAATTTGCTGCAGGCTCGGCCGGTGCCGGCTCCGGCCTCGCCTTCCGCCTGCTGGAAGCGCAGTACCGGATGAACATCCCGCGCCTCTTTGCAGCGCTGTTGATGCTCTCCATGCTTGGGGTAGCGATCTTCGGCCTCACCACCCTCATTGCCTGGCTGAGCCTTCACCGCTGGCATGAAAGCAGCATCAAACGGGAAAACTGATGACTTATTCCTTCATATCCCCGCCAAATGCGGCCCGCTTCGTGCTGAGCAATGCGACAGTGCCCGCCGTCACCCTCGAGCATGTCGACGTGCCAATCACCGAGGGACTGGCCACGGTCGATATCGTCATCAGCGACGGCATGATTGCAGCCATCCGGCCGGCCGGCGCCGCACCCGCCGATTATGCCAGGATCGATCTCAAGGACGGCATGGTCTGGCCGTGTTTTGCCGATATCCATACTCATCTCGACAAAGGCCATATCTGGCCACGCCAGGCCAATCCCGACGGCAGCTTCATGGGCGCGCTCGATGCCGTCAGGGCCGACCGGGAAGCCAACTGGTCGGCCGCAGACGTCAAACGGCGCATGGAATTCTCGCTCCGCTCCGCCTATGCCCATGGCACCAGCCTGATCCGCACGCACCTGGATTCGCTTGCGCCCCAGCATCGCATCTCCTTCGAGGTTTTTGCCGAAACCCGGGATGCCTGGAGAGACAGGATTGCACTGCAGGCGGTCGCCCTCTTCCCGCTGGATGCCATGGCAGACAGCATCTTCTTTGCCGATCTCGTCACAACGGTCAGACAGAGCGGCGGCCTGCTTGGCGGCGTCACCCGGATGGGGCCGGAGCTCGTCTGGCAGCTCGACACGCTCTTCAGGACTGCCGCGGAGCATGGCCTGGATGTCGATCTGCATGTGGACGAGACGGATGATCGCGGTGCCGAGACGCTGAAAGCAATTGCCGAGGCCGTGCTGCGCAACGGGTTCGAGGGCAAGGTGACCGCCGGCCATTGCTGCTCGCTCGCCCGCCAGGACGAAGACACCGCCGCGCGCACCGTCGCGTTGGTCGCCAAGGCAGGTATCGCGGTCATCGCACTGCCGATGTGCAACATGTATCTACAGGATCGCTATCCCGGCCGCACCCCGCGCTGGCGCGGCGTCACGCTGTTCAAGGAGCTGGCCGCTGCCGGTGTCGCGACCGCGGTCGCATCCGACAATACGCGTGACCCCTTCTATGCTTATGGCGATCTCGATCCAGTGGAGGTCTTCCGCGAGGCCGTGAGGATTTTGCATCTCGACCATCCGCTCGATACTGCCGCCCGCGTCGTCACCACCTCGCCCGCCGCCATCGTCGGACGGTCGGACAAGGGCCGTATCGCCGCCGGCGATCCGGCCGATCTCGTGCTCTTCAGCGCGCGGCGCTGGAGTGAATTCCTGTCCCGTCCGCAGTCTGACCGCGTCGTGCTTCGCCGCGGCAAGGTGATCGACCGCAGCCTGCCGGATTACCGTGAACTCGATAACGTCGTTGGAGCCTGACATGGCCGATTATCAGAAGATCAAAAAGGAACTCGAAGGCATTGCCGTTGAGGACAATCCGGCGCTGGTTCGCCAGAAGAGCCGGGATTTCTATTGGTATTCGCCTGTACTCAAAGCCCAGCTCGACAATGTGACGGCCGATATCGTCGTCACACCGAAGACCGAGGAAGAGGTCATCCGGACGCTGAAGGTCGCCTTTGCCCATGGCGTGCCGGTCACGCCGCGCGGCGCCGGCACCGGCAATTACGGCCAGGCCATGCCACTTTCCGGCGGCATCGTTCTCAATCTTGCAGCCATGGACAAGATCAAGGAGATCCATCCCGGCCGCGTCATCTGCGAACCGGGCATCGTGCTTGCCCAACTCGACAAGCAGACCAAGGCCCATTCCGGCCAAGAGCTGCGTTTCCACCCCTCCACCGCCCAGACGGCGACGGTCGGCGGTTTCATCGCCGGCGGTTCTGGCGGCGTCGGCTCGATCACCTGGGGCGGCTTGCGCGACCTCGGCAACATCCTGCGGCTGCGCGTCGTCACCATGGAGGCCGAACCGCGCGTCCTCGATCTCACCGGCTGGGATCTCCAGAAAGTGAGCCATGCCTACGGCACGAACGGCATCATCACCGAGATTGAGATGCCGCTCGCACCTGCCTATGACTGGGTCGATGTGCTCGTCGGGTATGACGACTTCATGGAAGCGGTGCGCTTCTCCGACGCGCTGGCGAAATGCAACGGCATCCTCGTCAAGGAGATCGCGCCGATCGCCGCTCCCATTCCTTTCGATTATTTCACCCGCCACAAGCCTTACATCCGTCAGGGCCAGTCGATCGTCGTGCTGATGATTGCGCCGCACTCCATGGATGCCTTTCTTGCCTTCACGGCGGCGCAGAAGGGCGAGATCATGTTCCGCTCCGACAAAGTGGAAAGCATGCGCGGCATTCCGCATGCCTATGAGCTTGCCTGGAACCACACGACATTGCGTGCGCTGAAGGTCGACCCGAGCTTCACCTATCTGCAGGTGCAATATCCAGGCCCGGACCATGTCGCCAAGGTGCGGAAGATGGTCGAAATTTTCGGTGACGAAGTGCCGGGGCATCTCGAATTCATCAAGTTTGACGGCCAGATCCAGTGCTCCGGCCTGCCGTTGGTCCGCTATACCACCGAAGAGCGGCTGGAAGAGATCATCAAGATCCACCAGGACAATGGATGCCCGATCTTCAACCCGCACCGCTATACGCTTGAAGAAGGCGGCATGAAGCGCACCGACGCTGTTCAGCTTGCCTTCAAGCAGGAAACCGATCCGAAGGGCCTGCTCAATCCCGGCAAGATGATTGCGTGGGAAAATCCTGATTTCGATTTCAACGCCGGCAAGAACTATCTCTTCCCCGGCCTGGCGGCCCTGATGGAGGCTTCATGAGGGTTCTCGTCCTCCACTCTCACCCGGTCGAGGAAAGTTACGGCAAGGCGCTTTACCGGCAGACCGTCGAGAGCCTTGAGAAGGCCGGGCATATGGTGGACGCCTGCGACCTCTATGAAGAGCAGTTCGATCCGGTGCTCTCGCGCCACGACCGGCTCGTCTATCACGACTATCCAGAAAATCTGAAGCTGGTGGCGCCCCATGTCGACCGGCTCAAAGCGGCCGAGGGGCTGGTGATCTGCACCCCGATCTGGAACTTCGGCTTTCCGGCTATCCTGAAGGGATATTTCGACCGTGTGTGGCTACCGGGTGTTTCCTTCCAATTGGTCAACGGCAAGGTAGAATCGCGGCTGCGCCACATCCGCAAGCTCGCAGCCGTCCTGACTTACGGGGCAACGCCCTTCCGCGCCTTCGCCGCCGGCAACCCGCCGAAGAAAATCGTCAAGCGCGTGCTGAGGGCGCAGATCAATCCGGTGAGGCCGGTGACGTTCCTCGCCCATTACGATATGAACAATTGCACGCCAGAGACGCGGGCAAAATTCCTCACCCGCGTCGGAGACGCGATGGAGCGATTCTAGAGCAATTCGAGCAAAAGTGTGCCGCGGTTTTGCCAGGCAAAGCGCGAAGCGCTCTTGCCGGGAATTGCGTGAAAACAAAGAGGTAGAGCCTCTCGGTGCTTCGAAGAAAAAACGGAAATGCTCTACAAGATTTTCGCGGCCGTCACCTCGACCTCGACGAGGAACTCAGGGCGCGTAAAACCGCCGATGACGAGCAAGGTGGAAACCGGCTTCGGATCGAGCGTATAGCGATCCCGGACAGCCATATAGGCCGGGAAATCCTCACGGCGGGTGACGAAGCCCGAAATGCGGATCACATCGGCAAAACTCATCTCTGCCTCCTGCAGAATCGCCTTGATCGCCTCGAAGCAGAGTTCCGCCTGAGCAGTGATGTCGCTCGGAACAGCATCATCGAGACCGATACCAAGCTGGCCCGACGTGACTAGGAGCGATGCGCCGGGCGGCACGAGCAGGCCGTGATTGTAATTTCCAAAAGGCCGGCGTACCGACGCCGGATTGAAGGTCTTCTTCATCGCTGAACTTTCCCGTAGGTCTGCAGATGCTGACCCTACAAGATGCAGCGGGATATGAGAATATCGCTGCCGCCCATAATGTCTTGCGACAAGAGGCAGGACGAGCGCCTTGATGGGATACGAAACGCAGACCCCGTAATTCAGCGGTACGCCATAGGAGAAAGGGGCTTTCGATCCGATGCCACCGCTTTGTGAGCAATCCGCCATTCCTGCCGTAGCCTTTTCTGCAAATGCTGGAACCGCCGGCGCATTGGCTAACTTGCTAGTTTAATCAATCGCTGCCTGAGATCGACGCCGCTTTCCAGTTTGTAATTTAAGCTCTGAACTGTCTGAGACACAGCGATGACAAGATCTTCGTTGCCGGATGCAGCCGCTCCATTGGGAAGCCGGGTATTGTTCTCAAAACCCACCCGCACATTTCCTCCAAACAGCGCGCCCGCTGAAACGCAGGCTGCTTCATGACAGCCGAATGCACAAACACTCCAATGCTCGAAACGTGGAATGCCGGTCGCCAGAAATGGCAGGAGATCGGTCGGCTGCGACGTCTGTTCTGCCGTGTATCGCCCAAGCACAAAGAGCACGGAAATGGTGCGCCAGGGTATGAGGCCGCGCGTCTGCATGTCCGCAAGCACTACAGCCTCGGAGGGATCGTAGAGTATGATCTGGGGGAGTACACCCTCCCGCGCCATCCAGGCCAGGAGATCGGCGAAGGCAGCTTCGAACGAGGTGTCCGGGACAAGTTCCCGTAGCGCGAGTGACACCGCTTCCGGGCATGTCTCCTTGACGACTGCGATCTGCTCGGCCGGCGTATAAACTCCGAGTGCCTCACTGGTGATCTGCACGACGAGGTCATCACCGACGCGTGACCGGATAGCCGAAATCGCCTTCCGGTATGCGTCCGCATCGAGAAGATGGCCGCCATCATTCTTGCGAACGTGGACATGAATCATCGCGGCGCCCGCCTCTTTGCATCGAACGGCGGTCTCGGCAAGCTCCGTTGCTGTCAAAGGAAGGTTCGGATGTTCCAGCTTGGTCTTGCGGCCTCCGTTCGGAGCAACCGCTATTGCGACGGACTTCAAACCAGTCTCAATACTCATGAAAGCGCTCCTCGCCTTGATCCATACGGATCATAGTATACGTTTGTGAAACATATGTTGCAATTGCCTGCAAGGGGATTATAAGTCAGACATGGACCAAGCACCTCTTCGCCAAGCCATCATTGACACGTTTGACAGCATGTCCGCGCAATTGCAGACGGCTTCGCGCTACATCCTGGACCATCCCCGCGATGTCGCCCTCCTTTCCATGCGGGAGCAATCGAAGCATGCCGGTGTCCAGCCTGCGACCATGACCCGCCTGGCAAAACATCTCGGCCTCGACGGATACGACGCGATCCGTGCGATGTATGCCGAGGCGGTGCGTGGCAAGGAGCCCGGTTTTGCCGGAAAGGCCGGGGCTCAGGTCGCCAGCCAGAAGCTCAAGGGCGACCATGCGCTCGCCGCAGACATGCTCGCCTCGATCAGCACCCAGGTCGCCCAGTTGGCGGAGCCACAATCCTTGAACCGGATCGTTGAAGCGGCCACGCTGCTCGCTGCGGCAAGACGGGTCTACTGCCTGGGACTTCGGTCGAGCCATTCAGTCACATGGCAGTTGCATTACATGATGTCGCTGATCGGCGAGAAGTCCGTCATGCTGGACGGTCTGGGCGGAACCGGCGCGGACGCCATCGGGAACGCGCGCATCGATGACGTGCTCCTCGTTGCCAGCGTTCTGCCCTATACCCGCGCGACCATCGAAATCGCTGAATACGCCCACCAAAAGGGCGTCGCTGTCGTCGCCGTGACCGACAGCGAAGTAGCGCCTCTCGCCCAGTTCGCTACCGTCGCCGTGCTCGTCGCTACCGAAAGTGCGTCCTTCTTCCATACGATGTCGCCGGCCTTCGCCGTTGCCGAAGTCCTTGGCACTCTCATCGCCGGAAACGCAGGCGAGAACGCGGTCGAAGCGCTCAGACGGTCCGACGAACTGTTTGCTTCGTTCAAAACTCATCTCAAACCACGGAACCCGAAAAAACGGTCATGACCCATATTCTGCATCGTGCAATCCATTCGAAACTTCCCGTCGCGGTGCGCGGCCAAGGTATCGAAATTTTCGATGCCGATGGAAAAGGTTATATCGATGCGTCGGGAGGAGCGGCCGTCTCGTGCCTCGGCCATGCGCATCCCGCAGTCCTTGCCGCATTGCACGAACAACTTGACACTATGGCCTATGCGCACACCGGTTTTTTCACGACCGACGTCGCCGAGCGGCTCGCTGACCGGTTGGTCGAAGACGCGCCGCAGGGCCTTGATCATGTCTATGTCGTCAGCGGTGGCTCGGAAGCGGTCGAGGCAGCGTTGAAGATGGCACGCCAGTATTTTGTCGAGAAGGGCGAACCGCGGCGCCGGCACATCATCGCCCGTCGTCAGAGCTATCACGGAAACACGCTGGGAGCGCTTGCGACAGGAGGCAACGAGTGGCGGCGTTCGCAGTTTCGGCCTCTTCTGATCGAAACACACCATATCGATCCCTGCTACGCCTATCGGCTGCGGCGCGAAGGCGAAACCGATGAAGCCTTCGCCGCGCGGTCCGCTCAGCAGCTTGAGGACAAGATTCTCGAACTTGGAGAAGATCAGGTCATCGCTTTCGTGGCGGAGACCGTCGTGGGCGCCACGTCTGGCGCAGTGCCACCGGTTGCCGATTATCTCGAGAGGATTCGTGCGATCTGCGACAGGTATGGCGTCCTGCTTATCCTCGACGAGGTCATGTGCGGGATGGGCCGGACGGGCACGCTTCACGCTTGCGAACAGGATGGTGTCGTCCCCGATCTCATGACCATCGCCAAGGGATTGGGCGGCGGTTATCAACCTGTTGGAGCCGTGCTTCTTTCGGGCAAGATCTTCGACGCCTTCGCCAATGGGTCCGGTTTCTTCCAGCATGGTCACACCTATATGGGCCACCCGATGGCCGCCGCCGCCGGCCTTGCCGTTCAAAACGTCATCCGCAACGAAAACCTTCTGGCCAATGTGGTCGCCATGGGAGATCACCTTGAAACCCGACTGATCGAACGTCTCGGCAACCACAACCATGTCGGCGACATCCGCGGACGGGGATTGTTCCGAGGCGTTGAACTTGTCAGGGACCGGTTCACCAAAACGCCGTTCGATCCATCGGCAAAACTGAACGTCCGCATTAAAAGGGAAGCGATGGCGCGAGGCCTGATGGTTTATCCGATGGGCGGCACGATCGACGGGCAAATGGGCGATCACGTTCTGTTGGCACCCCCCTTTATCGTCACGTGCCGGGATATCGACACGATCGCAGAGCGTCTCGGCGACGCGATCGATGCGGCGGTTGCCGGCCTGGCGTAGTCCTCCCGGATGGCTTGCCAATCGCATAAGCAAGCGATCAGCTTTTCCTGCTTTCTTGACCGAAGCCGACCTCCACAGAGGCGGGCTTTTTTCTGTCGTGCGCGCGAAACGGCTTTGCGCGCTATTTCAGACCAGCATTTGCGCCCATGACGCGGGTTTAATCGACATTGTAATAATTTGTGATCCATTCGTTTCGTGAGTAAAATATGTGATCTATATGGATCATTTTTGACCGCCTTGGCCATTTTGTGTGCGCGTTCGAAAAGCCGTCGTTTTACTTCAAGATTTCCGGCTCACGCTAACCGGTTGGAATCTCAGAGATCTACCGCCGCGACAGTCTTTAGGCGTCGGCATTGGATGTTTCCGTTATTGGCAAGCGGCGCCTTGCTTTTGGTCATTCCTCACACCCTCTCGACACGGCAGTGCAAATTTTGAATGCGACAGCATTAATAATGCAGTCTATATTTGCGTACGTCGATCAAAGGCAAACGCCGAATGCATTTGCCCAAAAAAGGGGAACTCACATGAGACTGAGATTTGGATACCTACTTGGAGCCGCTGTTGCAGCGACAATCGCGTTCTCACTGCCGGCACGCGCCGCCGATCTGGTCGTTGCCACCGATACGGCATTCGTACCGTTCGAGTTCAAGGAAGGCGACAAGTATGTCGGCTTCGACATCGACCTCTGGGATGCTGTCGCTAAGGACATTGGCGTCACCTACACACTGCAGCCGATGGACTTCAACGGCATCATTCCCGCCCTGCAGACGAAACAGGTCGATGTCGGTCTCGCCGGCATCACGATCAAGGACGAACGCAAGAAGGTTATCGATTTCTCCGACGGCTACTATGACAGTGGCTTCCTGCTGATGGTTCCGACGGACAGCGCTATCAAGGGACCGGAAGACCTCAAGGGCAAGACGCTTGCCGTGAAGACAGGAACTTCCGCCACCGACTACGCCAAGGAGAACTTCAAGGATTCGGAACTGCGCCTGTTCCCGAACAGCGACAACGCCTATCTCGAAGTTGCAACGGGCCGCGCCGACGCTGCGATGCACGACACGCCGAACGTGCTCTATTACATCAAGACCAATGGCCAGGGTAAAGTGAAGACCGTCGGTGCCCAGATGATGGCACAGCAGTACGGCATGGCGTTCCCCAAGGGCAGCGAACTTGTCGCCAAGGTCAACGCCTCG
This sequence comes from Rhizobium sp. 862_C5_N1_2, assembly GCF_051811205.1. Classification (NCBI taxonomy): domain Bacteria; kingdom Pseudomonadati; phylum Pseudomonadota; class Alphaproteobacteria; order Hyphomicrobiales; family Rhizobiaceae; genus Rhizobium; species Rhizobium sp. 862_C5_N1_2. The sequence goes on from NZ_JBPWPT010000002.1 coordinate 215,491, forward strand.
CTGGCCAAGCTGAAGGCTGACGGCACATATACCACCATCTACAGGAAGTGGTTCGGTACCGAGCCGCCCAAGAGCTGATCTCCAAAACGAGATTATCAGCGCCGGCCCCGCCGGCGCTCCTTCCTCGATGGAGATGATTTCTATGGAATTCGAATGGTCGGTCGTCTGGCAGGCGCTGCCGGAACTGTTCAAGGGCGCGCAGCTTACGGTCATGATCGCGCTGGCCGGGCTTGTCGGTGGCCTTATCATCGGCATCGTTGCCGGCCTGATGCGCGCCTATGGCAATGTCGTCCTGAACGCGATCGCTTTCATATATGTCGAACTCATCCGTGGCACGCCGATCGTCGTGCAGGTCATGTTCATCTATTTTGCGCTTCCGTTGGTCGCCGATATCAGGATCAATCCGATCACCGCGGCGATCACCGCGATCGTCGTCAATGCCGGGGCCTATATCGCCGAAATCGTCCGGGGATCGTTTCTGTCCATCCACAAAGGATTGAAGGAAGCCGGGCTCGCACTGGGTCTTCCACTCTGGAAAGTGCTGTTCTACGTCATAGGGCCACTAGCCTTCCGGCGCATGATCCCGGCGCTCGGAAACCAATTCATCGTCAGTTTGAAGGACACGTCGCTGTTCATCGTCATCGGTGTGGGCGAACTGACCCGCCAGGGCCAGGAAATCATGGCGGCGAACTTCCGCGCCGTCGAAATCTGGTCAGCCGTTGCCGTGTTCTATCTGATCATGACCGGAACGCTGACCCTCATCCTGCGTGTAACCGAGAAAAGGATGCGAATCCTGTGAGCCTCGTCGAATTCAAAAATGTCACCAAGAACTTTGGGCCGATTTCGGTCTTGAAGGACGTCGATCTCACGATTGACGAAGGTGAGGTCGTCGTATTGATCGGCCCGTCCGGATCCGGAAAGTCCACCCTGCTGCGTTGCATCAACGCGCTTGAGGAGATCAACGGCGGCGATCTGATCGTTGATGGAATCAGCGTACGGGAAAGCCGTTCCAAGGTCCGGTTGATCCGGCAGGAAGCTGGGATGGTGTTTCAGCAGTTCAATCTGTTCCCGCAGATGACTGCGCTCGAGAATGTTGCGTTTGGACCCCGCAGGGTCCGCAACCTGAGCAAGGCGGACGCAACCGAACAGGCAACGGCGCTGCTTGCAAAGGTCGGGCTAGCGGACCGCGGCCATCACTATCCGTCGGAGTTGTCTGGAGGCCAGCAGCAACGTGTCGCCATCGCTCGCGCCCTGGCGGTCAAACCGAAGCTGATGTTGTTCGACGAACCGACTTCGGCGCTTGATCCGGAACTGCGTCATGAGGTGTTGCGCGTCATGCAGTCGTTGGCCGAAGAGGGCATGACGATGATCGTGGTGACGCATGAAATCGGTTTCGCCCGCAAGGTCGGAACCCGGCTGATCTTCATGGAGAACGGCAACATCGCCGTTGACGGCGATCCGGCCGTTCTCCTCGACAGCCCCGAAAATCCACGCCTCCGCGAGTTCCTGCAGCATGTCCATTGACACAGACTATCGCCTTGCCAGCCTGACCCTTTCGGGAAGCCACTACGATATCGGACAGGGTCTCGGTCGTCATGGCGCGTCCCTCGTTCACGGACACCTCGTCAAGACATATGCCTGGGCGACGGTCATGGCGCTCAGGCACGACGACCGCATACGTGCGGCGAGATCATTAGTCGAGGAGCGCTATCCGCAGTATCTGCAGGAACTCTCAGGCTTGGCAGACGGACTGGAGCTGCCCTTCGACGAAGTCTTTGCGTGGAACTGCCGAGGCGACGTCTGGGCGATGGCGCCGGATGGCTGCACTACGGTCCAGATACCCGGTTCATTCCCGGTCATAGCCCATAACGAAGACGGCGATCCGGGGCTGCGGTCGCGATGCGGGCTGGCGACCATCACCCCGGACCAGGGTCAGCCATTCACGGCATTCGTCTATCCGGGATCGATACCCGGCCATACATTTGCGATCAATGGAAGCGGTCTCGTGCTTACCGTGAACAACATCCGCTCAACGCTTGCCGGAGATGGATTGCCGCGGATGGTGCTGAGCCGCGCCGTTCTCGACTGCGCGACGATCGACGCCGCACTGACTTTACTATCCGAGGCACCGCGCTCCGGCGCGTTCCACTTCACGCTGGCGCAGGCAGGGCAGTCCCGCTTGGTCAGCGTCGAGTTCACGCATGCGAACTGCTCGATCGCGGAAATCACCAACCCAGCCGTCCATGCAAACCATCTTGTCCATGTGGAGATGGCATCCGAGCCGCAAATCATAACGGGGTCTTCCGGCTCTCGGCAGGAACGTGGTCAGGATATTCTCGATGCAAGCGACGAACCGCCGGCACCATTGTCTGTCCTATGGGATCAAGAACAGCGCATTCTTCCGATCTACCGCGCCCAGCCGGACGATCCTGATAACGAGAACACCCTTGCGACCGCCGTATTCAAAATCGGCGAGGACAGCGTCGACTGGGCTGTTTATGATAGCGCGGGATCGGCGGCACGTTTCGAAAATACCGGCCTGAAGATCGCGACAATGTGACATCGAGGCAGACGCATGGTTTTGACGGATGGAGCGACTGGATTTGCAAAACCGGCGACAATCGAGGAACTCCGAAACCTCACGGTGAGCATCAACCGTGAGAACGCCAACATCTCTCTCGGCAACAAGGCTCTCGACGTGTTGGCGAAGCTGGTGGACACACCGGAACAGACCGCGGTTCGAACCATTTCCGAGCTGGCCGACACCCTCGGGGTGAACCCTTCGACCCTGACGCGGCTTTCGCAGAAGCTCGGCTTTACCGGGTTCAGCGATTTGCAAAGTGTTTTCCGCCAGGCGTTTTCCGCTGACGATCGGTACTTCTATAGCCGGCAGGCGGGGCGTCTTCTTTCCACGAAGGAAGACAGCGAGGAGGAGCTGCATATCTTCGACAGGCTCGGTCTCGAGACCAAGAACAACATCGACGGTTTCCTGACGCAGCTTGACCCCAAGTCGCTGCTTGAAGCCGCCGGCCTGCTTGCAAACGCCCGCCGCGTGAGGGTCCACGGTGTCCGTCAATTCCACGCGTTTGCAAGCTTTCTGACCTATGGTCTGGGGATGTTGCGGAGCGACGTCTCGCTTCTGGATGCGCCTCGCCTTGGTGTTGCCGAAGCCTTGGCACAACTCGAAAAGGGCGACGTCGTGGTGGTGGCGAGTTGCGCGCCATACACACGCAGTGTCGCGAACGTGGCAGAAGTCGCAGCCAAACTCGGCCTCGCCGTCATAGCGGTGACGGACACGCGTGCCTCCCCCCTCGTTGGGCCGTCGCAACACGCATTTTTCATTCCCCACACGAGCAGCTTTTTCAGCAATAGCATGGGGGCCTACATCGTGTTCTGTGAAGGTTTGCTCAATCTCGTCGCGCACGAGATGGGTGATCGCGCAATGACAGGTCTTGCTTCGCGAGAAGCGCTGATCAGGTCGATGAAGGTGGAAGTCTAGCCCGGCGTATTTGCCAAGGGCAGTCCAAGTTGTCGCGTGTACCTGATCTGACGTCCGCCGCGCGTCATCTTTGCGTCACGCGCCGCGAAGCGACCAAGTGGATTGGACTGTTGCCTTCGAAAGCCCGTCCGCTGCGCTGTCCGTCCGCCGCGCCTTTGTCGCCGTCCAATTGAAACTGGTTGACCAGATCCCGCAGACGGCCTGCCTCGGAGGACAATGAGGCAACGGCAGCCGTCGACTGCTCAACCATCGCCGCATTTTGCTGGGTCGCCTGGTCCATCTGATTGACGGCCGTGTTGATTTCGGCAAGTCCCGTCGACTGCTCACGCGCCGATGTGGCAATCGCATCCATGAGTTGGTTGATGTGCACGACGTACTCACCGATCGACTTCAGCGACGTTCCGGTTTCGAGAACCAGTTTCACGCCATTTTCCACGTCAGTTGATGACTTTTGAATAAAGCCCTTGATCTCCTTGGCCGCTTGAGCGGCGCGCTGGGCAAGCTCACGGACTTCCTGGGCGACCACCGCAAAGCCTTTGCCCGCCTCACCCGCACGGGCAGCCTCAACGCCGGCATTCAACGCCAAGAGGTTCGTCTGGAAGGCGATTTCATCAATTGCACTAATGATGTTGGAAATCTGCTGTGAACTTTCCTCGATGCGTCGCATGGCCTGTTCCGCTTCCGAGACCACACTTGCCGACCGCTGAGCGCTGATATCGGCTTCTTTGGCCACATTGCGTGCCTCGTCGGTGCGTTTGGTCGCCATCGTCACATTCGACGTGATCTCGTCCAAGGCTGCGGCCGTCTCCTCGAGAGAGGCGGCTTGTTGCTCGGTACGCTTGGAAAGATCCTGCGCCGCCGATGCAATCTCCCCGGTACCGTTGTCTATGCTGTGTACCGTCTGGAGCACTGCGCCGATCGTCGCGCCCAATTGCCGGAGCGAAGCGTTGAAGTCTTCGCGCAAGGCTTCGTATTCGGCCGCAAATTGCTCCGAAAGCTGGAAGGATATGTCGCCTGCTGCAAGCCGCCGGAGGCCTCCGCCCAATGTCGTGGTCGCGAAGCGCAATTGTTCCGCCTCGCGTTCGGCGCGCTGCTGGGCGGCGGCGCGCGCTGCCTCGCTCTCGCTGCGAGATTCGGCGGCTTCCTTTTCAAGCCTGACGACGTTGAGGGCATTCTGGCGAAAGATTTCAACCGCGCCGGCCATTTCGCCGACTTCATCGGCGCGACCGGCATAGGGAATATCACTGTCAAGATCGCCATCCGACAAGCGCCTCATGGCGGAAGCGATGCTTCGGATCGGGTTGGCGATGCCCGATATCGCAAAGAAGATGCCGGCAATGGCAAGAAGCACGGCCAGCCCTGCGATCGCGGCCGTCAGCATGAAAGCGGATTGCGCAGAATCACCGCTTGCGGTCACAAAGCCTTCGGCCTGGCTGAGAATGAAAGCGACCAGATCCGCCACCGCCTTGTTCACCAACTCGGCTTGCGGCTCCATATTTTCCTTGAAGAGGCGGATTGCTTCAGGCGTCTTCCCGTCATTTTCAAACGCGATCATTTGCTCTGACAGCGCGCGATATTTGGCGAGTTCCGGCTTGATCTGATTGATCAGTTCCCGCCCACGCTCGGTGCGCACGCCCTTTTCGTATTCGCTGACAACTTTCTCGACCGCGGCGCCGGCGGCATCGATTTTTTGCTGTCCGACCTTCCGCTCCTCCGCTGTATCCTCCAGGAGATACTGGGCATAGACCAATTTCAGGTCGAGGAAGTCATCCTTGATCTCGCGAGCCGTCACAAGCCGCTGCATCCAGAAGGTCCCGATCTGCTCAGTATTGGCACGAAGTGTGGAAATCGTGCTCAGCGAGACATAGGACAGGCCAACCATGAACAGACTGATGATCGACAGCTTTAAGATCAGGGCTTGCTTGATACTCGGGCGCTTCATGCGGGTCTCCTCGAAGGTAGCTGGGACGACCGGCGTGCCGGTTGATGCAAGATCTCGCGCCAGATTCAATAATTTAGTGTTAACTAAACAATGATCTCGCTTCATTTCCTCAGATCTTCTAAGCAGATCCATACTTCCGCGATCAATTCAGCGCCCTGCGACTTAAAGTTCCTGGAAATCCAAGGAAATAGCAGCCATGGCGAGCGAAAATCTCACCACATCAGGTCTCGATACCAAGAAAAGGATCGATCGACATTGATTCGGATCGGCACGATCTGGTCATCTTCGCCACGGAGAACGAACGTTGGAATGTCCGATCGCCTTCAAGACGGGAAACGCCGATCCGCTCACGCAGCTCTCCTGCCGTACGCGACGTCGGCAAGCACCTGCATGCTTGCCAATCGATCCACGGAACACATACTGGGTCCATGCAGCAATCAGAAAACCAACCTGCCGACATTGAAATAGCGCTCTGGCAGTATTCCAAGAACGAAAGCGACTGGAACCGCTGGATGCAGTCGCTTTCATCGGATGAACGGGGTCGCGCCGCGAGCTATCGGTTTGAACGAGATCGGGCATCGTTCATTGCCGGCCGGTATCTCTTGCGGCAACTGTTGAGCCTGCAGACCGGGATATCGCCGAGCAAGGTCCCATTGTCTCCAGACAGGCACGGCAAGCTGAGGCTTGAGGGTCCTGATAGGCCGCAATTCAGCCTCGCCAATGCTGACGGGCTTGTCGCCGTCGCTATCGCTTCAGGATGTGATTACGTGGGAATAGATTGCGAGCGCGTCGACGCCGAGATCGAAGAGGCGGCAATGGATAGCTATTGCAGCGCAGATGAACGGCGCTGGCTCGTGGAATTGCCTGCGTCCGAACGCGCGCGCGCGGCCATTGCACTTTGGACCCTTAAGGAGAGCCATCTAAAGGCACTCGGCGTCGGGCTACGCGAGGATCCCCGCAACGTCGCCTTTTCCTGGAGGGATGGCATCCCCGTCATGGTCGAAGGCGGCGATCGCGATCGGCGCTGGCATCACCGTCTGGTCGAAAGCGTCAGCCAGCACGTCGTCGCGCTGGCTGCTTGTTCTCAATCCGGGCTCCCCGGCATTTCGACACGCCTATTTCAGGACGATAACATGCCGTCCGAATAGCCGGCTCGGAGCTGATGAGGCATTGCGGCAGCGGTCTCCGTCGCCCAGGCCAGTTGCCCATTGTCGGGTTCAGCATCGAAATGTTGCCGGCCGATAAGCGTATTGACGATGGTTGCGCTGCGCCAGGCCATGAGGCTGAGCTGAGAGTCGGCGATACCGTGCGAATAGCGCCCCGCATTCTGCGCAAACACCCGGTTGGTCCGCGGACCCGTCCACTGCATCGTGTAGTCGTCATTGAGAAGCGGATAGCCGTTTCTGTCGAGCGTTATCCTGTCGCCCAGCGAGCCGAGAGCATCCGGCAATCGGAACCGGTAGCCGGTTGCCAGCACCACCGCATCTGCATGCAGCACCTCGATCCCGCCGTCGAATTGGTTCCTGACGATGAGCCGGTAGGCATTGCCGTTCCGCTCCATCTGAATCACATCGCGATTGGGCGCCAGAGAGGCATTGAGCGTGCTCGGCTCGAGGTAGCGCAACGCATAGAGGCGGCGATAGATCGAGTGAATCGTCGAAATCGACAAGCCGTCGCTGGTCAGGATCGAGTTCTTCAAAGCGGCCTGCTTCTGCTCGCCGCCGAGCTTCAGATAGGCCTGGACGTATTCCGGTGAGAAGACCTGGTTCGAAAACGGCGTATCGTTGATCGGCTCGAAATTATGACGCCGGCTGATCCATGTCAGCTCCGTCATGGAACCGGGATCGCCAAGCAAGGCTTCGACGACCTCGCCGCCGCTTTGACCGCCGCCGACCACGACGATGCGGGCGGTGCCGAGATCGCCGAGACGCGATTTGGCCTCGCTGTTATGAAAGCAATCGGCCCCTAGAAACGGTTTTGCCCAGTCGGGCACGAAGGGTGAAGATCCCGTGCCGATCACCAGGTTTCGCGCTTCTTCCTGTCCGTTGTCGAACCGCAGGAAGAAGCGGTCGTCGCGGTGCTCGACGTCGCGGATCTCCGTGCCAAAGCGCAGGCCGTCCACGCCGTTGGCGACCCAGGCGAGATAACGTGCAAATTCCTGCCGGGGAACGGCCTCATAATTGGCGTTCAGGAAAGCGTAGAGCCTCTTATGGGCAACCAGATAGGAGACGAATGACCAGCGGCTGGTCGGCAGGACCGGGGTGACGAGGTCTTTCAGAAAGGACGATTGCAGCTCGACGCCGGGCATCATCATGCCGGGATGCCAGTCGAAGGAGTCTCGTCGCTCGAAGAAGCGGCTTCTGATCTCGGGCACCGACTCGAACAGGCAGGCGAGGCTCAGATTGGAGGGGCCGATGCCGATGCCGGCAATATCCAGCGGCTCGGCATCCCTGCGGGCGAAAGCGACGGTCATGCGATATCCTTCTCTGTTTCCTTGAGACGCAGGGCAAGCCTTGAGTGGAAGGCGGGAGACCCGATCATGTGCAGATGGTTGGTGCCGGTGATGATTTCGGCCGCATGCGCCCGCGGCGACAGGCGGCGCCAGTCGATCAGGTTGAGGCCGCGGTTGAGGCTGTCGTCTGCAGCCCAGGGATAGATCGGTACATCGTGAGGAACGAGCTGGTGCTTGCGGAAGATCAGGGCATTGTCGATAAGCACCCAAAACGTATGCTCACGACTGCTGATATCAGGCCCGTCGTTTGGAAGCGGGTCCTTTTCGTCGCCGACAAAACGCAGGAACTGGTCGTAGGTATCCGCGTCCATCGTCGACAGCAGCCGATCCCATTCGGGACGCATCGCCGTTCGTCCAAGCCACGCCTGCACGTCTCGATGAAGTTCATCGCGCTCGCCGGGCCGGAACCTCGGCTTTGCGCCGATCGCGAATTCCGATCCGAGATCGCAAACGTCGACCATCGCCATCATCCTGACGTCGACTTGATCACTGAGGGCGCGGGCAGCCTCGTAGGCCAGAAGCCCGCCCCAGGACCAGCCGAGGAAATAGCAGGGCGCGCCCTGACTATGTGTCCTGATATAATCGACATAGCTCTCGATGATCTCTTCGACCGGAGCGCCGACTGCCTTTTTCTCGGAGAGCGAGTGGCATATGAAGCCGGTCGCCGGCTGATCGGCTCCGAGATAGTCGACGAGCTTGACATATTCGCGGGTGCTGACGAGAAGCCCCGGGAAGCAGTAGAGCCGCGGCTTGGCGCCGGAAGCGCGCAGCACGATCACCTCGGAGAGATCCCGTTGATCCCCCTGCTCCATCACGCCGGCAAACGAGCGAATGGTGGGGTTGTTGAAGATATCGGCGACGATGAGCGGGGTTTTCGGCCGGCGCTGCCGGAGCAAGGAAAGAATACGGATCGCTCCGAGCGAATTGCCGCCGATCGCGAAGAAATTGTCCTCGACGCTGATTGCTTCCAACTTGAGTACCTGCCGCCAGACATCCAGCACCTCTTCTTCGAGCACGGTTGCCGGCTCGACGATTGCGCGCTTGACCGGTTGTGGCGCCGGCAGCGCAAATCGATCGAGCTTGCTGTTCGGATTGGTCGGCATTTTTTCCAGTTCGACCACGGCAGCCGGCACCATATAGGACGGCAGGCTGCGCTCGAGGCCGGTGCGGGTCGTCTCGACGTCAAGCGTCTCGTCTTTTTTCGGGACGACGTAGGCAACGAGTGCCTTTTCGCCGTCGGCATCGTCATCGCGCAGGACGACCAGAGCCTCGCCGACGCCGGGTTGCTGCAGGAGCGCCGCTTCGATCTCACCAAGCTCGATCCTGTAACCACGCAGCTTCACCTGATGGTCGACACGACCGACGAATTCGACGGTTCCGTCATCACGCCAACGCGTCAGATCGCCGGAACGATAAAGCCGGCCGCCCTCCGTGAAGAACGGATCGGGGATGAAGCGGTCCGCCGTCGTATCCGGCTTGCCGAGATAGCCGCGTGCGATACCCTCACCACCGATATAGAGTTCGCCCGTCACGCCGATCGGGCACGGATTGAGGTCAGGGTCGAGCACATAGACGCGCCTTAACCCGACAGCGCGACCGAGGGGAGCATAGACCCCCTGGAACTTCGTGCCCGCCCTCACCTTCCAGACCATCGGCGTCATGATGGTTTCGGTCGGCCCGTAGCCGTTGATCAGCCATTCCGATTTCAGCGCCCGCGACAGCAGATCGAAGGTCGGTTGCGCCAGCCCCTCGCCGCCGAAGGAGTAAAGGCGCATCGGCGGCGCGCCGTCTGAAATATCAGCCCATTCCGCCAGCTGCTGCAGATAGGTTGTGGGAATGCTGGCATTGTTGGCGCCGTGCTTGCGCATGGCCGTCAATGTCTCTTCCGGCGTCCACAGCGGCTGATCGGGAAGAATGATACTGCCGCCCTCCATCAGCGGGTTCATCCATCGCTCGTGCCCGCCGTCCGAACTGAAAGGCAGGAACGGCAGCTCACGGGACGCCGAGCTCATGCCATAGACACGCGAGGTGTTCTGCAGATGGTGCGTCAGCGGGCCGTGCTCGACGGCCACGCCCTTCGGCAATCCGGTCGATCCGGAGGTATACATGACATAGGCCAGCTGATCCTTGTGAGTGGGAATATCGAGCGGCGTATCCGGCTCGCCGTCGAGGTCGATCTTGTCGAGGTCGAGGATAATGGCGTCGAGCTCTTCCGGCAGCCGATGGCGAAGCCAGCTGTGGGTCAGAACGATTTTGACACCGCCATCGCGCAGAATGTGATGGTTGCGTACCGGCGGATGGTCGGGCTCGACCGGGATATAGGCGCCGCCCGACTTCAGCGTCGCGAGGATCCCGACGATTGCCTCTGGCGAGCGCTTGATGAAGATGGCGACCGTCACCTCGGCGCGAACACCCAGCTGACGCAACCGATGTGCGAGACGGTTGGTGCCGGCCTCTAGCCAGCCATGGCTCCATTCCTCGTCACCGTAGACAATCGCCGTCTTCTCCGGCGTCTGGCGCGAATGGGCTGATATCAGCTCGTGGACCGGCCTGTCATCGTTGACCACGTCATCTTCGTAGGGCGCCGACAACTGGTCGAGCTCGTCGCTGCCCACAAGTTCGATGTCCTTGATCCGCACGTTCGGCCGCGCAACGATCTGCTCGAGCACAAGGATGAAATGCCGGGAGACACGGGCAATCAGGGCGCTGTCATAGAGATCCTGTGCATAATCGATCAGCCCGGATGCAGCACCATCCAGACCTGCTTCGATCACCAGGGAAAGCTCGCTGTCGGCGCGCGCGCCCAGGGGCTCCAGATTTGTTGCGTGCCCGGGGATCGGATACGGCTCGCGGAATTCGAACAGGGCTTTGACCACGGCTTCCTGGGCCGCCGCTTCGTCGACGACCAGTTCCTGGGTGATGCGCTCCAGCGGAACCAGCCGGGCAAGCCCCTCCTGCGTTACCGAAGTGATCGCAGTGATGACATCGTCGAGCGAATTTCTGGATGTTAGCGATAGGGTGAGGGGAAGGATCTGTTCGGCACGGCCGCGGATCGCAAGGTGCTCCTTCTGTGGCCGCGCGATCAGGAGCCCGGTCAGCAAGGCGTAGTTGCCGCTGTAGCGTGCCAGGAGCGCGCAAAAGGCGGCATGCAACACGCGCTCGACTTGATATCCCTTTTGCTGCGCATATCGATCGAGCTTTTCCCAGAGACCGGGTTCGATCGAAAATCGATGCTGAGCGCGTGCCACGCCTGCCAGCCCGCCACTGTTGAAGCGGGTGGGAAAGGTCGTGGCCGCGTAGTCGAGGCCGATCGTTTGCCGCCAGTAGGAGAGGGATTGCTGCGCCTGCTCTGTCTGCAGCCACTCGGCCTCCCGCGTTCCGGCCAAGATATCTGTCAGCTGCGTGTCGCCGGCGGGTCCGCCATCGAGAATTCGCGTTAGGGAGCCGGCGAGAACGGACTTCTCGCGATCGTCTGAGATGATTGGATGAAGCACGATCGTCAGAAGCGACTGTCCGTCGGCAAGCAAGACAATCTGAACACGCGCCGGCGGACCGGCAAGAAGATCGAAGCGTCTGTCGCGGAAGGCTTTCTGTGCGGCCCAAGCATCCGACTCGGCAAGAGCAGCACCTTCACCGACAATCTCGATCGGTACTGAGTTCAATACGCCGCAGTACTGTTCGACGCGACCGCCCGCCAGCCGTCGGAATCGGGTGGCAAGGAAGGGATGTTGCGCCACCAGCGTCCGGCAGGCGCCGGCAAGCGTCTTGACGTCGACCGCCGGGTTCAATCGCAGCGAAATGACCTGATCGGGAAAGACCGTGTAGTTGCCGATCTGCTCCAGCGACCAGATACGCTTCTGGGCGATCGTCAGTGGAAAGCTCTCGAAGACCGCGTCCGGTGCGACATCGGTCGGGTAGGCATCTGCGAAGTTTGTGATCTGCTTGTTCATCCGTGTCATCCAGCCGGTTTCAGAGACGCGCGTCGCCGGCGATTGCCGAGCGCAAAGAGAGAGGGCGCGGATCCGCCCAGACGTCACGGATATGCGCCAGGCATTGCTGGCGCGAGCCGGCAAAGCCCGCCGGCTTCCAGCCCACGGGAATCCGCTTGTCCTGCGGCCAGACCGAGTAGCGACGCTCGGTGTCGATGACGGCGATCCAAAGATCGTCGTGAGGCTCAAGATTATCCATTCGCAGCTCCTGCGGTGATGATGGTCATGCGCAAGTGACGGATCCGGCAGGCTGCAGTTTAGAAAATTGATGAGAATTTTTTTCTTCGCTTATCCCTAAATCCGGCCGGAGATGGATCGTCATTCTACCAAATCGGCGCAGGAGCTTTCTTCATGCTCGCAGCGCTAAAAGCCCGACCGGCAAGGAGAACATCATGGATTTCGACGCCGCCAAACAAAGGCGCGCTTTGCAGTCGCGCAGCTACGTCAGCCTTGCACCCAATCTCATTCACCTCAAGACCGCCTACGGCCACCACGAAGCCGCATTCGAGGTCGAAGCCGGCATAGCGTCGGTGACCTTCTACCATGGAGATCTGGTGCAATCGCCGGAGCTTCTGATGGCGGCCGCCGAAGCGGTGACGGCACAAGATCGCTCGATTACATCAGTCGTCTTCGAAGGGCATCAGACAAGCCTTCCCAGACACATTGCCGGCACAGGCGGAAGGCTCGATTCGGCGATCCTATGGCAATGGCCATCGCTCTGGCTGCCGCAGCTGTCCTATCCGCTGCCGCCCGTGCAGGAGATGACCGCGGGCCGGTATCATCCGCGCCGACCCGCAAAGCCGAAGGGCACGGTCTACCAGCGTTTCATCCCCTGGCTGGAACGGGATATCACCTTCACGGTGGCTGATGCCGAGACCGATCTTGCCGCATTTCATCGCTGGATGAACGACGAACAGGTCAACACGATCTGGGAGGATGCAGGCTCGATCGACAAGCATCGGGAGATCCTGGAGGAGAGGATCGCCGATCCGCATGTCCTGCCGCTGATCGGCAGTTTCGCGGATATCCCCTTCGGCTATTTCGAAGTCTACTGGGCAAAGGAGAACCGTCTCGGTCCCTTTTACGACGCCGACGACTATGATCGTGGATGGCATGTGGCGATCGGCGAGCCCGATTATCGCGGCAAGAAATGGATCAGCGCATGGCTTCCTTCGCTGATGCATTTCATCTTCCTCGACGATCCGCGCACGAAGCGTATCGTCGGCGAGCCGCGTGCCAGTCACGAGCAGCAGATCCGCAACCTCGACCGCTCGGGTTTTGCCAAGGTCAAGCATTTCGATTTTCCGCACAAGCGGGCGCTCCTCGTAATGCTCGGCCGCGAGCGCTTCTTCGGTGATCGTCTCTGGGTGCCCGCGTCATGAACGACATGAGCGACGCAAGCGGCAGCTTCCGGAGACGGCAGCGCCTCGCACCGGAGGACCTTGCCAGTCCCCAGCTTTTCAGGCTGCTGCTTCGGCTTGGACTGCCGGCGATGTTCGGCCTGTCGATCAACGCCGCCCATCACACGATCAACATGATCTTCATCGGAATGATCGGTGAAGATCAAATCGCGGCGATCATGATCGTCCTGCCGGTCCTCATGCTCGTCGCCGCCTTCGGCGAAGGGATCGGCGTCGGTGTCGCAACCGAGGTCGGGCGGACGCTCGGAGCCGGCAACCGATCCCGGGCTGGCGCCATTGCCTCCGTTAGCCTTGCTGCCGGCGTCGCCTTCGGCGCGGCAAGCGCCATCGCAATCCTCGCATTTCCAGATTTGCTGCTGTTCGGCGCCACGCCTGCCCTTCAGCCGCTCGCGCAGCAATATCTGATGATCATTGCGGTCTCGGTGCCGCTGACGATGGCGCAGATCATTCTCGATTTCCTGGCGATCGCAGAGGGCAATGCCCGCTTCAGCATGTGGACGCTGGTCGCCTGCTTTGCGCTGAACATGATCCTCGATCCGATCATGATCTTTGGCTTCGGCCTCGGCCTGCAGGGCGTTGCGATCGCAACCATCCTGTCCCAACTCGTCGCACTTTGCATTTATGCTGCTTACCACGCCAGACGACTTGGGACGGTCCGGCTGGCGTTTGGCTGGCGGTGGAGACATATCGGCTATCTCAAACCTGTCCTTGCTGTGGGCGCGCCGACGACGCTGACCAGTCTCGCAACCGCAGGCGCGATTGCGGCAATGGTGTCGCTCGCCGGCACCTATCACGGAGAAGCCGGCATCGCTGGCGTCGGGATTGCCTTGCGGCTGCTTGCTGTGGGAACACTCCCCGTCATCGGTATTTCACTCGGGGCCCAGTCGATCCTGAGCTTTGCCTGGGGTCGAGGCGACTCGGCCCGAGTGCTGTCGGCAGCCCGCATCCTGACAGCGGTCACAACTGCGGTGAGTGGCACTTACGGGGTGGCCGCGCTCGCCTTCTCCGAAGAGCTTGCCTCGTTTTTCACCGACGATGCGACGGTGATCGGGATCGCGGCGCAAGCGATCGTCGCAACCCACCTTCCGCTTCTGCTGTTCGGCCTGCGGCAAACGGTGCTGATCCTCTTCCAGGCTCAGGGCAGACCGAAAGCGGCGGTTGCCATCGGCCTGGCGCAGAATGGATATCTTCTCTTTCCGCTGCTGGCTCTCCTGCCGCCGTACTTCGGCTTTTCAGGCTTGCTGGCAGCAATGTTCCTAGCTTCTGCCCTGACCGGCCTGCTGTCGGCCGTCTGCCTGATGAGGACGCTACGCGCGCTCCGGCAGCGCGCTGCCGATCATCTGACCTCCATCCGTCCATATCCCAGCTTTCGTCCATGAGAGGATGACCATGAACCAGTCGATCAACCCGCACGACCTTGGCGCCCATGCGGTCGCTGACGATCTCTTTACGCCTGTCGATCCGGCGGCATTCAACGCCGTGTCTCCGCCGATCTTCCAGACGTCGCTCTTCACCTACGACAGTTACGAGGCGATGGAGGATGTCTTCGCGGGCCGCACTCGCAACTACATCTATTCGCGCGGCGACAATCCGACGGTCCGCGAATTCGAACTCCTGGTCGCCCGCCTCGAGGGCGCAGAGGATGGACGCGCTTTCTCGAGCGGAACGGCCGCCATTACTTCGACAATTCTCAGTCTCGTTGAGGCGGGAGACCGGGTCGTTGCCGTTCGCCATCTCTACAACGATGTCTACCGCCTTCTGGTGAAGCTGCTCGGCAGGCTCGGTGTCGCGGTGGATTTCGTCGATCCCGCCGACCACGACGAGGTCCGCAAGGCCCTGTCGGGCGCCAAGCTGCTCTACCTCGAAAACCCCACATCCTTCGTCTTCGAGCTTCAGGACATTGCAGCGCTGTCGGCCATGGCAAAGGAGGCCGGTGTTACCACAATCATCGACAATTCCTGGGCAACGCCGCTCTTTCAAAAACCGATCCAGCATGGCGTCGATATCGTCATTCACGCCGCCTCGAAATATCTCGGCGGTCACAGCGATACGGTCGCCGGCGTCGTCGTCGGCTCGAAGGAGGCCATCGCCAGGATCAATTCAATATCCTACCCCTATGTCGGCGCCAAACTGTCACCGTTCGAGGCCTGGCTGCTGCTGCGCGGCATGCGCACGCTGCGTGTCCGTCTCAAGGAGCACGAGCGCAGCGGGCTTTTGTTGGCCGGGCGGCTGAAGGAGCATTCTGCGATCGCACGCGTTCGTCACCCGGCATTCCAGGAGCATCCCGGACGGGCGACGCTCACGGGTTTTGCCGGGCTGTTCGCCTTCGACCTCAATCCCGATATCGATGTCGCCCGTTTTGTGAATAGCCTTCGCGATATCCGCCTCGGTGTCAGCTGGGGGGGACCCGAAACGCTGGTGGTCCCCGCCAAGGTCGCGTTGCAGATCCCCGACCGGATGACCTCCTTCATCCGGTTCGGTGTGAGCGAGCAGACGGTTCGTTTCGCCGTTGGCCTGGAAGAGCCGGAACTGTTGTGGAGTGATTTGCAGCAGGCGCTGTACGCCGCGAAACGGTAGGGTCCTGGCGGTGCGCATGGTCGGGGCGGGAAGCAGGCTCAGTAATTGCCAGATGGCAATGCTCCTCTGCCGCCTTGATCATGAAGTTGACGAGGGTCCTTGAGACGCCGAGTTCGGCTGCAATATCCTTCTGCGGCACGCCGTTAAGGCGATGGCGAATGAAGGCATCGTTGGTTCGCTTCGGCAACGCCTCGAGCGAGGCAAGCACATTGCGCAAAGTCTCGGCGGCGACAAGCTGGTCGAGCACGGTGGGGATGGGAGCTGTGATCTCCTGAACCTGGTCGATCGACCTATAGTTGTTCATCTGCTGACGTCGCCGGCGGCTCTCGTCGAGTGCGAGATTATAGACCATCCGGAAGGCGTAACCGATCGGGCAACGAATGCCGTCAGTTTTGACCCCATAGGCTTTAATGACTCCATCCTGAAATATATCCTCGGAATATGACTTTGATTTGACAACGCTTTCAATCGTTTTGAGGAGTTTTTCCTTGTTTTCGATCATGGCGTTGACCACGGCATTTCCGTTCACATCACGATGCAATGTGTGCATTGTCCTGTACCCTTTTTACAAATGGAAAATCAGGCTCTGTCGTTGCTGGTCGATGCGGTCTTGGCGTTCCTTCTTCGAGGAAAGTACACGATTTGATTGCAGTGTCTATTTTAAGGTGATAACAAGAGTCAAGTTTAAATCGACCTGATGAAAGCGAGAAAAAATGGGAAGGACAGTGGAGATCCTGACGGGCAAGGCGGAGCTCTGCCGATCGATCATGGGGGCTTTGCCCGACTGGTTTTCAGAACCTGAGATCATCGAAGCGAGCGCCCAGGCGATCGAAGACCTGCCGGTGTTCGGCTATGTCGAAGCCGACGTCGTGACAGCGTTGATGGCCTTGAAGCCCCACCCGCCCGGCGCCGTCGAGATCGCGCTGATTGCGACACGACCCGAACATCACGGTCGCGGCGCCGGACGCCATCTCATCGATGCGGCCGAACGTTTCGGCCACGAATCGGGTGCCCGACTTCTGACCGTCAAGACGCTCGCCCCGCGCGACCGCGACGAACCGCAGTTCGAGGCGACGCGGCGCTTCTATGACCGGAACGGCTTTGTGCGGGCGGAGGTCTTTGCAAAGCTCTGGCACGAGGATCATCCATGCCTGTTCCTGGTCAAGCCGCTCGCCGACGTCGAGGCAGGTGAAGCCGTGTTTTGAGGCGACAGGAATTTCTGCCTGGCGCGTTGGCAATGACCAGCGCGGTACATTGGAGCGGCCCTTCTCGTCATCGCCGACTGCCATCCATCGTCTCTTCAGGACCTTGGCGAGCCGATAGGAGCTAATGGCGCCCGTCCGGCAGCGGACAGGCTTCGCCGCAGCCACCCACGCCCGGCAGATTGTAACGCAGGCAGCAGACCTTTCGGCGAGCGAACTCCAGTCCGCATTGCTGTCGTGCAATGCGGATCATGCCGAACATCGGATTGCGCCCGCCGCATGGCCATGCAGCTTCTTCAAGCAGCGCCAGGCCGCCTTCGACGAGGCCGGGCTCGTGACGATGGGCGATCTCCTTGAGAATCCAGGAGAGATATGCCGCGACATTGTTCCAGAGAAGCTTCGGAGCGACGCCGGCATTGACGGCGATCGCCGCGATCACCGGTTCGGCGTGGCGGCGCATCAGCCGGTGAAGCTCGCCGGCGGGCTCGGTGGTAACGTCTGGTCTTTCGGACATCACGAATGCTTCCGGCTCGCCCGTATGCTCGTTGCAGACGAGCGAAAGCCCGTCGATCTCCAACGGCAGCCCGATCCGGTGCACGAACATGTGGAGGCTGGGGGCGATCGTCAGCATGCTGAAATAGTAGAGCGTCCACATGGAGACGATCGCACGACGGTCGCTGTCCGGAAACTTTTGCGCATATCGGCCAATGATTTCGTCAAAGATTGCCCGGTCGCAAATATCCCTGCAGGGAATGACGATGCCCGTCTGCGGTGGAGAACTGAGCAGCTTGCCGCGGCAATAGGAGAACGGGCCGTCGCCCACCAGGCCGTCGAGGTCGACGGCCTGGTGGGCGACGGGATGATCAGCGACCAACGTCGCGGGCAGGAGCGCTCGGGTCGTCTCCGGCGCCATCTATTACCACCGGTATTTCAGGGTCGCCGTCATGTTGCGGCCTTGGCCGAGATAGCAGAAGCCCTCGTTGCACACGGTGTCGCGCTGGTCGGCAATGTTGCGGATATTGAAGGCAGCCGTCAGGCCCTCGTAGTTCTTGTCGATCGCGCCGAAATCATAGGCGGCAGATGCATCGACATAGAAGCTCGACGGGTTCTTCGAGGTATTGGCGGTATCCGTCCAATTCTCGCTGACATAACGGACGCCCGCGCCGACCGACAGGCCGTTGAACGGATTGGTTTCCTGGAAAGTATAGTTTGCCCAGAGGCTTGCGACATGCGCGGGCGTGAAGGCCGGCGTGTTGCCCTCATTGTCGCCTCCGGTCACCTCGGAATGGTTGTAGGTGTAGGCCGCAATGATGTCGAGGCCGTCGGCGATTGCCGCGCGCGCTTCAAGCTCGATGCCCTTTCCCGTCACTTCGCCAAGCGAGTCGTAGGCAAGGGTCAGCGGATTGACCAGCACCGGCTTGTTCTTTTCGACGATGTGATAGGCGACCGCCGACAGCAGGATGTCGGTGCCCGGCGGCTGGTACTTCACGCCGAGTTCGTACTGTTCACCCTCGGTCGGCTCCAGGATCTTGCCGGATGCCGACCGGTTGGTGACCGGGTCGAACGAGGTCGCATAGGAGACGAAGGGTGCAATGCCGTTGTCGAAGAGGTAAAGCGCGCCGGCTTGCCAGGAGAAGGCGTTCTTGTTGACGTCTTCCGAGGCGTTCAACCCGAAGGAGGGATAGGTCGTGTCACGCGTCTGGTTCACCCAGGTCTGGCGGCCGCCGAGGTTGAAACGCCAGTTTCCAGCCTCGATCTGGTCAAGGGCGTAAACGCCGACTTGGCGCATATCGGCATCGGCAACGATGAAGTTATAGTCCGGCGTGGCGCCCGAAACACCGTAGGTCGGATTGGCGATATCGAAATCGAAGGCCGAGTTGACGGCGCCGATACCGTAGCCCCAGTTCGACTGGAGATTGGTGTAATCGAGGCCGAACAGCATCGTGTGTGCAAGGGGACCCGTATCGAACTTCGCCTCGAGCTGGTTGTCGACCTGGAAGACGTTCATCTCGTCGCGGATCGAACTCGCGTTACGATGAGCGACAGTCCCGGTCCAGCTGGAAACGCCGAGGTAACGAGCCCTGAGATCGAGATGCGAATAGCGCAGGTTCTGGCGGAACGTCAGGCCGTTGTCGAATTCGTGCTCGAACTGATAGCCGATCTGCTGCTGCTTGACCTTCTGGTAGTCGTAGTCGGGATCGCTCTGCCTTATGTCGAGAATTTTGCCGTCGACGGTCGTGATCGCGCCGACATTGGCATCGGTCTCGTCGGACTGCGCCAGGCCGTACAGCGTGAAGGACGTGCCTTCGTCGGGCTTCCAGGTGAAGGACGGCGCCAGGAAATAGCGATCGTCGGCAATATCGAAATTGTTGTCGCCGTGGCGCGCAAGGCCGACGATGCGATAAAGGAAGTCGTCGTTCCCCTCGCTGATCGGTCCGCCGAAATCGAACATCCCCTGAGCCCGATCCTTGGTGCTGTAGGAGATGCCGACTTCGTGGATCGGCTCTTCGGTCGGAAGCTTCGATATCTTGTTGACGAGGCCGCCCGGCGATCCCGAGCCGTAGAGAACGGATACCGGTCCCTTGATCACCTCGACGCGTTGCAGCTGATAGGGATCGGTGCGGAACATGCCGTAATTGATATAGGGCTGGCGCAGGCTGTCCCGATAGTCGCCAACCGTCGTGATGTTGAAGCCGCGAATGAAGATTTGGTCGAAGCGCGGATCGAAGCCGTTCGGTCCTGTCGTCACGCCGGCCGAATAGCGCACGGCCTCGATGATGCTCTGGGCGCCCCGCTGCTCGATTTCCTTCTCGGTGGTCACCGAGACCGAACGCGGCGTCTCGACGAGCGGCGTGTTGATTTTGGTCGCCGCCGAGCTGTTCTTAGCGGCAACGGACGTCCGGTCAGCCTTGCTATCAGAGGCTGCGCCGCCTTGAATGACGATCGGCTCCAGCGCTGTCGCACTGGCATCGGTGGCGCTCTGGCCTGCAGCCGGCGATGCCGCAATGCCGATCAGGACGATCGCTGTCGTGACAAATAGGCTATCTCTATAAATTCGCGATACATTATTAGAAACATTCAAAAAAACACGTGCCATTGCTTGGTCCCTACGCCACGGATGCGGGCGGAACCTATGGAGCGAAATTGGCCTTGTCAACATAAGATGATTATTTTAGTCACCTTTAAATCGATAAATCCACGCCTTCAACACTCCCGAACAGGTTGCACGTAGAATCGAGGCCTCGTAACGTTCTGTGCGGGTAAATTGCCAACGGAGGCGGTTCTGCCGCGCGCGAGACCAAGTGCGCACCGAGACGACTGCCAACCTGCCGGTCTTGACGGGGATGGACCCGACGATCTTGTATTGCTGCTGATTTTGAACCACGCCCGCGGCCAGCAGTATCAACTGACTGAGTAGGAGGGGTATTTCGACCGCAGATGCCGCTGAAGTGGCTCGCCGGATAGGTCGGCCGGCGGACTTGCGCAAAACACCATCGCCTCACTTGAGTCAACTGCCACTCCCATTTGAGCCGCCGGCCAATTACGGGAAGAGACCTGTCGCTCGGTAAGCCCGGATCGTCCGGTCATAGATGCCGATGTCCTGGCAGCCCCGCGCGACCAGCTGGGCCCCCTCGATGGCTGCGAAGATCGCCATCGCGTGCTCCTGCAGGTCTTGGTCGCTTGCGGAAGGCTTGGCCCGCGAGAGCACCTTGGATAGCCAACCGACGTTCATAGCGGCGAATTTATCGACCTCGGTCCGAACCTCCGTGGGAAGGTCGTCAAGTTCGGCGCTCATGATTCCGCACAGGCACATGCGATTGTCGTTTGCCAGAGCTGAGCGAAAGATCTCAGTATATCTGTCCATGCACCAGGTCGCGTTTTCGGACGTCGCCAGCAGCTCCGTCAGATAGGCTGCTCCGTCCTCGGTGTAGCGACGCGCCAATGCGGCGCCGAGGGCGCCCTTGGTCGGGAAGTGGTAGTGCACGCTGGCACTCTTGATCCCCACTTCTTTCGCGAGCTCACGAAAGCTAAGCGCATTATAACCGTGCGCCTGCACCGTCGCTCTTGCGGCGCTCATGACCGCCTCGCGCATATCCGTTTTGGTTTTGGCCATCATCGATCCTTACCTATCACTCGATAGATAGTTGTTGACGCCGGAAAAGGGAAGGGATAAACGACGACTGTAACCTATCTATCGATAGACAGATAAAGTAGTCTCCCATGAAAATCTTCGATCGCCCCGGGTTTCCCAATCCGGCCCGCATCCGCATCGTGCTCGCCGAGAAGGATCTCGAACCGCAGGTCGAGTTTGTTTCCGTCGATCTTATCGGTGCCGAACACAAGCAACCCGCCTTCCTCCAAAAGAACCCCTCGGGCGTGCTGCCGGTGCTCCAGCTCGAGGACGGCACCTACATCGCGGAGGCCACTGCCATCACCGAATACCTCGACAATCTCAACGGCGATCCGCGGCTCACCGGCAAGACGCCAAAGGAAAAGGCCGTCATCCACATGATGCAGAAGCGGGCCGAGACCGAGCTGCTCGATGCGGTCGGCAACTATTTCCACCACGCGACGCCCGGCCTCGGCGCCGAGCTACGAGTGTTCAAGAGCCCGGAATGGGCTGGCCGCCAGGACTGGGGCAACCGCCAGCGCGACAAGGCGCTCGCCGGCATGACATATTTCGACAGATTGTTGCAGGACCAGTCGTTCGTCGCCGGCGATGCATTCTCGATGGCCGACATCACGGTGTTTGCCGGGCTGATGTTTGCCGACGCCGCCGGCATTGCCATCCCTGAAGATCATTCCGCGCTGAAGTCCTGGCGCGCAAAAGTCTCCGAGCTGCCGAGCGTCAAGAATCGCAGCGGCCAGATGTTCGTCGCGGAGGATCTGCGCAGGCTCGGCTTCTGATCCCCGCACCCGGCCTGAACATCGCGGCGATACGTCCAACCACATTACCCACTCGCGCCGCCCAGGCGGCATAATCTCACGGAGTTTCCTCATGTCTACGATCTCAACACCCGACAGTGCTTCCCGGCGCAACCTGCTGAAAGGGGCTGCCATCGCCGGCGTCGGACTGGCGGCGGCCGGTGCCAGTGCGAACTTGGCGGCAGCAAAAACGCCCGCGTCAGTCCATGCCGGGAAGCTCACAGGCGACCGCCTGGTCACGAAAGACGGCACCGACCTCTACTTCAAGGACTGGGGCACCGGTCCGGCCGTGGTATTTAGCCATGGCTATCCGCTCTCGTCCGACGCCTGGGAGGACCAGATGTTCTTCCTGTTGCAGAACGGCTATCGCGTCATCGCCCATGACCGTCGGGGCTTTGGCCGGTCGAGCCAGCCGTCCGGCGGTTACGACTACGACACCTTCGCCGACGACCTGGCGCAACTGGTCGAAGCGCTCGATCTGCGCGAGGCAACGTTCGTCGGCCACTCGATGGGCGGTGGCGAGGTCGCGCGTTATGTCGCGCGTCACGGCCAGAGCCGCGTCGCCAAGGTCGCCTTCGTCTCCTCGGTGACACCCTTCCTGCTCAAGACCGCGACCAATCCAAACGGAGCGCCAAAGGAGCTGTTCGATACGTTCCGCGCCGCTGTGCAGGCAAACCGGTCGCAGTGGAATCTCGACGTCACCATGCCGTACTACAGCTTCAACCGTCCGGGCTCGCACGTCTCGGAAGGTCTTAGGGAGAGCTACTGGCGTCAGGGACAGGCAACCGGGTTTCTTGCCGCCTATCACGCGCTTGGCGCCTTCTCCGAAACCGATTTCCGCGACGACCTCAAGAAGATCACCGTTCCCGCGCTGGTGGTCCACGGCAGCGACGACCAGATCGTCCCGCTGGAAATCTCCGCGAAACTGACCGCCGGGCTCGTTCCACATGCCAAGCTCATTGTCTACGAAGGCGGCTCCCATGGGCTGCTGCATGTCGACAAGGACCGATTGAACGCCGATCTGCTGGCGTTCCTTCGCGGCTGATGGCGT
Organism: Rhizobium sp. 862_C5_N1_2; assembly: GCF_051811205.1. Lineage (NCBI taxonomy): Bacteria > Pseudomonadati > Pseudomonadota > Alphaproteobacteria > Hyphomicrobiales > Rhizobiaceae > Rhizobium > Rhizobium sp. 862_C5_N1_2. The sequence continues at coordinate 238,610 of NZ_JBPWPT010000002.1, forward strand.
GGAAAAGGCCGGGGGCTGGCTGTAGCCCAGCCTCCGGCGCCATTGCGTGCGATCGTATGCGAGTCTGGCAATCAGGACGCCGTGATCTCGTTGACCGACGCGTCGTAAAAGAGATCGTCACCAAACCCCTCCCCGACAATGCCGCCCAGTCCTGCCGACAGCGACAGCGCAGCGTCCAAAGGCAAAAACGTCATCGTCACGCGCCGAACGAGCCCGGTCTCGTCGCGCTCGATGACACCTACCGCTTCCAGATCGAGGCCGGTGCGAAGTGTTGCCTTGTATTGCAGGAAATGGCGCTGATCGATCGCCCCATAGAAGGTCGGCGTCTGCGAGGCATAGAGCGTGCCGACGGCCTCGACCAGGCGCTTGATATTGTCACGGCCGGAAACCGGACGGCGCAGGACCGTCCCTCTCAGTTCGGCGTCATCGGCAAGATCATCGAGGAATGGGTGCTTTTCTCCGTTGCTGCCCGTCATGACGTTTCTCCGGAAGGCGTGATTTCTGGGGTGGCCGCGTGAGCGCGATCCAAACTCGACATCGACCTTGCGGGATATAGTGTGTAATTGCACGTCAAGCAATGAGCCTTGGAATCGGGATATGGCGAGCATTCTACTTTGTCCGTCGAACGCCGAGATTCGCGCTTGACACTGTGCAATTGCACATTTAGATGTGCCCCATGCCGACACCCACTGGTCCCCATCTCTGTTACGCCCTCGCCGCCCGCCAGAACGCGCGGCATCTGAGCCGTCTTTACGACAATCATTTGGCGCCTGCCGAACTGTCGGTCTCGCAGTTCTCCATCCTGTCGCTGCTAGAAGCCTACCAGAGCCTCAAGATCACCAGTCTGGCCCATATGCTGAGCATGGAGCGTACGACGCTCGTCCGCGCGCTGAAGCCGCTGCAGGCAGCCGGATGGGTTGTCGCCGGGAGAGCCGACAGCGGCCGCGCCTTCGATGTCACCCTCTCCCCCTCCGGCGTCGCAAAGGTGGCGGAGGCTGTCCCCCTTTGGGAAAACGCCCAGGCCGCGTTTGAGCGGGAGGTCGGACAGGACCGCGCCGTGCGCATGCGCGATGAAATCCTGGAGCTGAACCTCGGCGGGTAGCTCCCCTTTTTACCCAAAACTGTGTAATTACACACTTTATGATGCAGCCAAACACAAGGAGATAGAAATGACTGACAAGTTCCTCGTTACCGGCGCAACCGGTGAGACCGGCCGCTACACCGTCCAACGCCTGCTCGAAAAAGGCCACTCCGTCCGCGCTATGGTCCACAGGCAAGACGAGCGCGCCGACGCGCTTCGCAACGAAGGCGCCGAGGTCGTGGTTGGCGACCTCTTCGAGCATGACGACGTTATCCGCGCTGCCGCCGGCACCACTGCCGCCTATTTCTGCTATCCGGTCCGTCCCGGCATCATCCAGACGACGGCATATTTCGCCGATGCGGCCAGGCGCGCCGGGCTGAAGGCCGTAATCAACATGTCGCAGATCTCCGCGCGCGAGGACTCCAAGAGCCATGCGGCGCGCGATCACTGGATCGCCGAGCGGGTCTTCGACTGGTCGGGTGTTCCCACCATCCACCTGCGGCCGACCTTCTTCTCGCAATGGCTGCTCTACCCGTTTGCACGCAAGACGATCGTCGAGCAGAGCATCATTGATCTGCCCTACGGCGCTGGCCGTCATGCGCCGATCGCCGCCGAGGACCAGGCCCGCCTGATCGCCTCGCTGCTGGCCGATCCGGCCGCCCATATCGGCAAGACCTACACGCTTCATGGGTCGACCGAGCTTGACCAGCCGGGCATCGCCGCGGCCATCAGCGAGGTGCTCGGCCGCAAGATCAGCTACCAGCCGCTGACCATCCCCGCCTATCGCGATCGCCTGGAAAAGTTCGGCCTGCCGGAATTTCTGATCCAGCATTTCTGCGCGATCGCCCTCGATTACCAGAACGGTATCTTCTCGGGCGCCGACAAGATCATCGCCGAAGTGACGGGCGTGCCGCCGATGACCGTTCAGGACTTCGTCACCTCGCACCGGGCCGCCTTCAATACCCTGAACGCGGCGGCGTAAGCCGCTCCGGCGCGGCTCGACGAGCATTGGCATCACCGGGTCTGAAACACCGGCTCCGTCCACAAGCTGATGGCGGCGCGATGAATGCGCCGCCCGGCCAACCTTCCAGGAGAAGCAAGTTGAACATCGACCTTTCAGGTAAGGTCGCCCTCGTCACCGAATCTACCGAAGGCATTTTCCAGAATTTGCTTCTTATTTGATCCACGGTCGGCGGAGACTAAGGTGGCCGTAAAACGCCCAAATTCCAAACTATTTTCTACGAAATCAGTAGAAAGAGAACGACCTGTCTTTCTTCGGTCCATTTGCATGCCTATGTTTGAAACGTGGGCTTGTCGACCTTCTCGCTGACGCCACACGCTAGTCCGCCTTGGTCATAAATCAGATTTGGGAAGAGAGATGACACGATACGTTATCGTGGGGGCAGGCGCGGTGGGTGCGAGCCTCGCTGCGCAGTTCGAACTTTCCGGCATCACATATGCGCTCGTCGGACGCGGCGCACAGATCGGCCATATAAAGACGTATGGCCTGAGCTACCAACGTCCCTCCGGCAAGCGACAGATCGGGCTTAACGCTTTCGACCTCAGCGACCCGCCCAAATTGACCCTCGATGATATCCTGCTGCTGACGGTCAAAACTCAGGACGCGGCAAGCTCCCTGGCCTCCTGGTCATGGCGTCCTGTGTCGGATTCGGGGGGTGCAACGGCTGCCAGTCTCCCCGTCGTCACTTTTCAAAATGGCTTGGCGACAGAAGCGATTGCGCTCAGAACTTTCGCCAGGGTTTACGGAGCTAGTATTCTGACGCCAGCACGGTTTACCGAGACCGGCTCCGTTGCAGTGGCGGGTGATCCGCAGGTCGGCGTGGTCACCATAGGGCGTTTCCCGTCGGGTTCTGATGAAACGGCCGAGCAGATTGCGGCGGACCTCACCCGCGCTAATTATCTGGCGGAAACCAGCAATGATATCCGCCGTTGGAAATCAGCCAAACTTCTTCACAACGTCCGAAACGTCTTGGAATTGTTCGTTGGGGCCGAGGATGTCCGCGTCTCCATCGCCGAGGCGCTGGTCAATGAAGCTCGCCAGGCTCTTGAGGCTGCCGGTTATAACCTCGCCTCACCCTCTGAACGGACCGCAGATCTTTCCGGGTGGCGCATAGCGCAGGACAGTGGCATCCATCCCGGTCAACAATCGACCTGGCAGAGTTTTACCAGAGGCGCTTCGAGTGAAGTCGATTTTCTCAACGGCGAAATCGTCTTGCTGGGTCGTTTGCACAATATTCCGACACCCTACAATGAGGTTGTCCAGAATCTTGCTGGCAGATTGGAGCATCAAGGCGGCTTCACCAAAGCACTGGCGCTTGACGCGATTCAATCACTTGTCGACAGGCCCTATCGGGCGAGCAACACCGATCTCGCCGCAACGAACTGATTGTCGCCGTCTAATTGTTCAACGATGCAACCACCAACCTGAAGCGATCCAATGAGAGAACCCATATCAGATCAGATCCTCGCCGCAGCCGGCGGGCTATTTTACAGCGAAGGTATTCGGGCTGTTGGGATAGATCGCATTATCGAAGAAGCGAAAGTTGCAAAGGCAACGCTATATCGACACTTCCCGTCCAAGGATCATCTTGTTGCGGCCTATCTCCAGGATCGCCACGAACGTGTTGTTCGCTCCTTGCGGGAGGCCTTGGACGCGACGGCTGCTCCGAGAGACCAGGTGAGAGTTATTTTCGAGCGCCTGTATGAAAAGGCCGACAGCCCGGAGTTCCGGGGCTGCGCATTTGCTCTTGCGGTGGCCGAGCATGGCGACTCAGAACGCGTCGTGTCCGTCGCCCGAACGCATAAGAAGGCCGTGAGCGACATTTTCCGTGCCATTATCTCCAAAGCCGAATTAGGGCCCGACCAGACGGCTGCTCATCTATCGCTTCTCTATGAAGGCGCGCTTGCGACGGTGGCAGTCGGACGTGATCCAACAGCGGTTCTCGTCGCCCGAGACTGCGCACTTTCTGTATTCGACGCCGCAATCCTACGCGACCGGACATCTTGAGAGCACTATAATATGACAAAGATCATCGACTATTTCTTCGGCATTGGCTCGCCATGGGCTTTCATCGGTCTGGACGCGTTCGCGGCACTGGCTTCCGAACAAAACGCTACGATCCGCCCCTATGTCATCCCCCTGATTGAGGATAACGGCGCCATCTATTCTCGTAACCGGCCGGAGGCCCGTCGAGCTTATTGGACGAAGGATCTCAAGCGTTGGGCGGCCGTCCGGGGCAAAACGCTGAACTTCGAAAATCGCGCGGCCTTGTCGGATCCAACGCCGGCGGGTTTCATGATCCTTGCCGCCATCGATGCGGGCAAAGACTGGCTCAAGCTGACGAAAGCGCTGCAGGAGGCCTTCTGGTTGCGCGGAGAAAATATCGGTGACGCACAGGTGCGTCGCGCAATCGCGGATGCCGCGGGCTTCGATGGCGCAGCGCTGGATGAGCGTGCCCAGAGCGACGCCGTGTTGTCGATATGGAAGGCCAATTACAAGACCGCCAAGGACGCCGGTGTGTTTGGGCTGCCGACATTCCGTTATGAGGACGAGCTTTACTGGGGGCAGGACAGCCTGCCCTTCCTCGAACGTCATCTCAAGGGCGCAAAACTGGTCGCCTGATCCTGTCGTAAAGTCGAGGTGCGCGCCCGCGCGAACGCAGCCGGGCCGCAAACCTCAGATCGCAATTCCGGGGTTTCTCATGTCTCTTTGCTTGCCGGGTTCCCTGGTCTTCACCGAATGGCTGGCGGCGCATCTCGATCATCCTGGCCACGTCATTCTTGACGGCTCTTTCACGACACCGATGTCGCGCGGAGCGGACAAGTGAGCGCGCTCTCCCCTGCTCTTATCGAGGCGCTATACGACCGTTTCGGTGACCGCTTCTCCACATCGCAGCCCTTGCGGGAGCAGCATGGCCGCGGTGAATCCCACCACATCGCCGCGATTCCGGATGCAATCGTCTTTGCGGAAAACACGGAGGACGTAGCGGTAACCGTGCGGATCTGCGCGGCCGAAGGCGTGCCGGTCGTCGCATTCGGCGCCGGTACCTCCCTCGAGGGCCATCTGAGCGCGGTACGGGGTGGCGTTTCCATCGATCTCTCCCGCATGTCGCAGATCGTCCGCATCAGCGCCGAGGATTTGGATTGCACGGTTGAGGCCGGCGTGACCCGCGAGCAGTTGAACGCTCATCTGCGTGACATGGGCCTGTTCTTCCCGATCGATCCGGGCGCCAATGCCTCGATCGGCGGTATGGCATCGACCCGCGCATCAGGCACGAATGCCGTGCGCTACGGAACCATGCGCGAAAACGTCTTGTCTCTAACCGTCGTTCTGCCGAGCGGTCAGATCATCCGAACCGGTGGGCGGGCACGAAAGTCGTCGGCCGGATACGATCTGACGCGGCTCTTCGTGGGCTCCGAAGGGACCCTCGGCATCATCACCGAGGTGACGCTTCGGCTTTATGGCATTCCGGAAACGACCTCGGCCGCGCTTTGCTCGTTCGAGAATGTCGAACAGGCGGTTGCTGCGGCCATCGCAGTCGTGCAGCTCGGCATTCCGGTCGCGCGGATGGAGTTGATGGACCGCGGTCTGATTGAAGCCGTCAATGCTTATTCGAACCTGTCCTTGAAGATCGAGGACACACTGGCCTTCGAGTTCCACGGCTCTCCGGCCAGCGTGCAGGAACAGGTCGAGATGGTCGCCGGCATCGTCGGGGACAACGGCGGCAAGGACTTCGAATGGGCCAATACGCCGGAAGAACGCAACCGCCTCTGGAAGGCGCGTCACAATGCGTTTTATGCCGTCGTTTCCCAGCGTGCGAATGCCAAGGGCTGGTCTTCCGACGTCTGCGTGCCGGTATCGCAGCTCAGTGCCTGCATTCTCGACACGCGCGAACTGCTGCGTAGCTGCAGCGTGCCGGCCGCCATTCTCGGCCATGTCGGCGACGGCAACAACCATGTTGTCTTCGCCGTCGATCCGACGAGCCAGGCAGAACTCGACGAGGTCGCCGCCATCAACAAGAAGATGGTGGAATACGCGATTTCGGTCGATGGCACATCGACGGGCGAACATGGGGTGGGCACAGGCAAGATCAAATATTTGCGTCAGGAACACGGAGATGCCGTGGATCTCATGGCGGTCATCAAAAATGCCATCGATCCGAAAGGCATCATGAATCCCGGCAAAGTCCTTCCAGACCATGTTTCGCCGGCTACTGCATAATTCCTTAAATCGGAATCGATTTAAGGAATTATGCAGCATTTCAAAGCGTTACAGCGTCCTTGGCGCGTCTTAAAAGACGCGCGGCGCTGTACTCTGAAAACGGCTTGATCGCCGAGGATACTGTCAAATGAATAGCTTCAAGACCCACAGTTCCCATTGGGGGGCGTTTTCAGGCCGATACGAAAACGGAAGTCTTGAGGTCCGGCCTCATCCGGGCGATCCGCATCCGTCGCCATTGCTGGGCAACATTCCGGCGATCGCCCATAGCCCTATGCGCATCAGGCGGCCGGCGATCAGGCGCGGCTGGCTCGAAGGCGCGCCGGATCACGCGCAGAATCGCGGGTCGGACGACTATGTCGAGGTCAGCTGGCCGCGCGCAGCCGACCTCGTCGCAAAAGAGCTGCAGCGCGTTTACGGAAACTTTGGCCCGGAAGCCGTGTTCGGGGGATCCTACGGATGGGCTAGTGCCGGACGGTTCCATCATGCGCAGAGCCAGATCCACCGGTTTCTGAACGTGCTGGGTGGTTACGTCAGTTCCGTCAACACCTACAGCTCCGGTGCGGCAATGGTCATCATCCCGCATGTGTTGGGACCATATGACCATTTCGACCGCAAGAGTGTCACCTGGGATGCCATCGAGCGGAGCAGCGAACTGGTCGTCGCCTTCGGCGGGATGGCGATCAAGAACACCGATGTGCATGGCGGCGGCATCAGCGCCCATATCGTGCCCCGGACGCTGAACGGCGCGCACGCGCGAGGCGCGCGTTTTGTCCTCGTGAGCCCCCTGGAAGACGATTTTCCTGCTGAGGTGAATGCCGAATGGCTGCCCATCTTACCCGGCACCGACATCGCGCTGATGCTCGGCCTCGCGCATGTGCTCGTCAGCGAGGGATTGCACGATCGCCAATTTCTCGACCGATATACGGTCGGCTACGAACGTTTTGAAGACTACCTGCTTGGCCGGATCGATGGTGTCGAAAAAAGCCCGGATTGGGCGTCCCACATCTGCGGCATCGGCGTCGATGCCATAAAGACCCTCGCGCTTTCCATGGCGCGCGCCAGGACGTTGATCACCGTCAGCCATTCCCTGCAACGTGCCGACCATGGCGAGCAGCCGGTCTGGATGGGCATCGTGCTCGCCGCAATGCTCGGGCAGATTGGGCTGGATGGCGGCGGCTATTCCTATTCCCTTGGTGCGTTGGGCAACATCGGCAAACACCAGCTCGCCGTCCCGCTGCCGACGCTCAGCCAATTCAAGAATGCCGTGTCGGATTTCATTCCCGTCGCGCGCATCGCCGACATGCTGCTCAATCCGGGCCACGAGTACAACTACAACGGCCACGCGATGCGTTATCCCGATATCCGCCTCGTCTATTGGGCGGGAGGCAACCCGTTCCATCACCATCAGGATCTCAACAGGCTGCGGGCGGCATTCAAGAAACCGGAGACCATCATCGTGCATGAGACGGCCTGGACGTCGTCTGCGCGCCACGCCGATATCGTGCTGCCGGCGACGACCACGCTCGAGCGTGACGATATCGGGGCAGCGGACCGCGATCCGCTGATGGTCGCCATGAAGAAGCTGATCGAGCCGGTCGGCGAAGCACGGGACGATTATGAAATCTTCTCTGAGATCGCGCGCCGTCTCGGCAAATTCGAAGAGTTCACCGAAAACCGGACCAGCCGGGAATGGCTAACCTTCCTTTTCGAAACAACGCGCAAGGCGCTCGTAGCCGGTGGACACGAAGCTCCCGACTTCGAGACGTTCTGGGAACGCGGAGAGATGCGCCTGCCGCTCAAACCCGACGATGGCGGACCGGCGCGTGCCTTTCGCCATGATCCGTTTGCATCTCCACTTCAAACGCCATCCGGGAAGATCGAGATCTTTTCGCAGAGGATCGAAAGCTTCGGTTACGATGATTGCCGCGGCGATCCGCGATGGTATCCGCCAAGGGCGGAGGCGGAGGACGATAAAAGCCGCTTCCCGCTCCATCTGGTCTGCAACCAGCCGCATCAGCGGCTGCATAGCCAGCTGGACTATGGCGATTTCAGCCGCTCCACCAAGATAAAGGGGCGGGAACCGGTTCGTATAAACCCGGCTGACGCGGCCGAACGCGGCATTTCCGATGGCGACATTGTGAGGCTGTTCAACGCCCGCGGGAGTTGCCTTGCAGCCGCGGTGATCAGCGAGGACGTCCGAAAGGGCGTGATGCAGCTTGCAACGGGTGCGTGGTTCGAACCCGACAATGCGGCCTCCGACAAAGCCATGTGCATCCACGGCAATCCGAACATCCTCACCCGTGATGTCGGAACCTCGCAATTGGCCCAAGGCTCGACCGGACAGCTTACCAGGGTGGAGGCAGAGCGGTTCGTCGGCGAACTGCCTCCGGTGCGGATATTCGAGGGGATAACGTTCTTAGACGAGGCTGAGAGGTCCAGCACGAAGGCCAGCAGCCAATAGATCGGCTTCACCAACCACGGCGAAGGATGCATTGAGCCCGGAAAAGCTGATCCTCACACACCCAGAAACCGAACAAAATAATCCATAAAATTAGTAGAAAAAGAACAACTGGTCTTTCTCCCTCCTGTTGCCCTGCTTAGGCTATGCGTCGTGATCTACTTGGCAAACAATACAGGACCGCATTATGATCGAACGCTCTTCCCCGTTCTCCCTTTCCCGGCGTCTGCTGATCGCCACCTCTGCGTTGGCAATCGCCGCCTTGGTGGTAACGGCTGAGTTCAATCCGGCTCTGAGTGCCGATAGCCCACACAACGGCGGTGACATCACCTTCCTGATCGACTCGCTGGGTGATACCTGGATCCCGAACAACAGCGCCATTTCCAGCTTCCAGGGCCACATCTGGGGCCATGTCACCGATAAGCTCCTTTACGTAGATGCTGACGGCAAGGTCAGCCCCTGGATCGCCGAACGCTGGGAGCAGAACGACAAGGCCACCGAGTTCACCCTGCACCTGAAGAGCGGCGTCACTTTCTCCGACGGCACCGCGCTCGATGCGTCGGCCGTCGTCGCCAACCTCGACATCTGGTACGCCGGCCGCAAGAGCGAAGGCATCAACCCGATTGGTCTCTTCCCGAAGACCTATGACCACGCCGAGGCGGTGGACGCGACCACAGTGAAGGTCTTCTTCAAGGCGCCGACGCTCGGCTTCATCCCGACCCTCGGCTATCACGGCTCGATCCTCATCTCCCCGAAGGCCCTCGCTCAGCCCGCAGCCCAGCAGGCCGACCTCAGTAAGACCTCCGGCAGCGGCCCCTACGTGGTCGACTCCTGGAAGGAGGGCGACTTCGTCAAGCTGGTCAAGCGCAAGGACTACAACTGGGGGCCTGCGGCAGTCGGTCATACTGGTCCGGCCTATCTCGACACGATCACCTACAAGCTGGTGTCCGAGCCCTCGCTGCGCGTGGCCGCTGTCCAGTCCGGCCAGGCCGACGTCGCCTACAACGCCTCGCCGCAGGAGCTGGAGTCTTTGAAGGCAGAGGGCTTCACCACCGCGACACCGCGCTATCTCGGCTTCGTGAATGGTTGGGCAATCAACACCAAGCTTGCACCATATGACGACGTGAAAGTCCGCCAGGCCCTGCAGGCCGGCATCAACCGCCAGGAGATCATCGACACCGTCTATACGCCCGACTGGAAGCTCGCGACGTCCTTCATCCAGAGCAACGTGCCGGGAGCGACCGATCAAAGCGCGCTTTTGGCCTACAACCCCGACAAGGCCGAGAAGCTTCTCGACGAGGCGGGCTGGGTCAAGGGCGCAGACGGCATCCGCACCAAGAACGGCCAGCCACTCGTGCTGACGCTGCATTCCAACCCCTACCTCGCAACCTCGAAATCGGTCGACGAACTCATCGCCCAGCAACTCGGCAAGATCGGCTGGAAAGTCGCTATCCGTGCCTACGATGTCGTCACCTTCGGCCAAAAGGTCAAATACGGCGGTCCGGCAGTGCCGGCCTACGAGGTGACGCGCAGCTTCATCGACGCCGGCACCGTCGCCAGTATCCTGACGAACGCCAACAACGGCGAGAACTGGTTCGCCCTCGACGAGAGCGACAAGACGCTCAACGAACTCCGCGACAAGATCGCCAGCGCCGGTTCCATCGAAGGCCGCAAACCGCTCCTCGACGAACTGCAGAAGTACATTCTCGATCAGGGCTACTTCATCCCGCGCACGCAAATCGTCCAGCGGATCTACGTGCAATCCCCGAAGCTCAAGGGCGAAGTCTATAACGGCGTCGCCTATGCCAGCTACTACACGGCCTCGAAAAGCGAATAACCCGCAATTCAACCGAGCAACGTAAGAAGGTGACGGCATGAGCAAAGCCTACCTAAACTACGCCGCAAAACGCCTGGTACAGGCGATCGTCGTGATCCTGCTGGCCTATGTCTTCACCTTCGTCGTCGTCAGCATCCTGCCCGGCGACCCGATCACCAATGTCCTGAACAACCCCCAGAATGGGTTCACACCGGATGAGATCAAGGAGATCATCGCCGCCCAGGGCCTGGATAAGCCGATCCCGGTCCAGTTGTGGACATCCTTTTCCGGCTTCGTGACCGGCGATCTCGGCCTGTCGATGCGGACCAACCGGCCCGTCGCGACGCTGATCGCCGAGGTGCTGCCATCGACGTTGATCCTTGCTTCTGCAGGCCTCGTCGTCGCGCTGCTGCTCGCGGCGGTGATCGCCTATGGCACGCAGTTTCTTCCAAAACACTTTGGCCAAGGCTTGCTGCGGGGCTTCCCGTCATTGTTCCTGTCGGTGCCCAACTTCGTGATCGGCCTGGTGCTGATCCACCTCTTCGGTTTCCAGCTCGGCGTCTTCCGCGTGATCGAGCCCGACAGCTTCTGGGCGACCCTTTTCGCAGCCATCGCGCTCGGCATCCCGATCTCCGCGCAAATCGCCGAAGTGCTCATCGCCAACCTCGATCATGAGTCCGGCCAGGAATACGCCGCCGTCGCGCGGGGCCGCGGGCTCGGGCAAATGCGCCTGTTCGCCAAGCACCTGCTCAAGCCGTCTTCGCTCCCGGTCATTACCGTCATTGCGCTTACCATCGGCGAACTGCTCGGCGGCTCGCTGATCACCGAGACGGTATTCGGACGCACCGGTCTTGGCAGCCTGGTGCAGCGGTCGGTGAGCACTCAGGACCTGCCCGTGCTTCAGGCGGTCGTCTCTCTGGCAGCGGTGGTCTTCGTGGTCGTCAACCTGATCGCCGACCTTGCCTACCCGCTGCTCGACCCGCGCGTAAAACTGCTTGGCACGCCCGAGCGTCGTCCAACCACAGCCGACGAAGGTTCCGCCGGCATTTCCAAGGTGGTGACCTCATGACCCTCGCCTCCACCCACTCTACCTCGCGCATCACCGCGATCGGGCGGCTGACGGCGCTGCGCGTGCCGCCGGTCGTCGCGCTCTCTTTCGCAATCGTCGCGCTGGCGATCGCCTGGTCTCTCGCCCCAAGCCTGTTCACGAGCTATGACCCGGTCAACGGCGTTCCCGCTCAAAAGCTGCTGGGCCCAAGTGCAGCGCACTGGTTCGGCACCGATCACCTCGGCCGCGACCTTTATACCCGTGTGGTCTATGGCACAGCCTCCTCGGTCGCCAGCGCGCTGATCGCCGTCGTCATCGGCGTTTTCGCCGGTGGCCTCATCGGCCTGCTGGCCGGCTTCTTCGGCGGGTGGGTGGATACTCTGTTTGCGCGCCTGGTCGACGTGCTGCTTGCGATTCCAAAATTCCTGCTGGCCGTCATCGTCGTCACGGCGATCGGCTTCGACACCACGAACGCCGCCATCGCAACCGGCGTCTCGGCGGTGGCCCTCTTCGCCCGGGTGATGCGCTCGGAGGTCATCAAGACCCGGCAAGCGACATTCGTCGAGTCTTCCTTTCTACTGGGTGGATCGCGCTGGCACATCCTTTGGCGCCACGTGCTGCCGAACGCCTCGCGCTCGGTGCTACCGCTTGCAGTGCTGCAGTTCGGCGACTCGATCCTGGTGATCGCCAGTCTCGCTTTCCTCGGCTACGGCGACCCTCCACCGGCCTCCGACTGGGGCCTGCTGATCTCGATCGGCAAGGACTACCTCAAATGGCCGTGGCTGGTTTACGCGCCCGCATTCGTCACGATCGCAACCGTCCTCTCCGTGAACAGGATCAGCCGATGGCTTCGCAAGACAGACTGACTGAGCTTTTCGCCCGTACTGACGTCACCGGGTCGGCGCTCCGGCGATCGTCCCCCCTGCTCCGGATCGATGGGCTGTCGGTTTCCTACGGACCGCAGCAAGTCGTCAGCGACGTTGGGTTTGAACTCGGCCGCGGCAAGAGCCTCGCCCTCATCGGAGAGTCGGGCTCGGGCAAGTCGACCATCGCCCGCGCGGTGTTGCGACTGCTCGCCACTGGTGGACGCGCTAACGGCCGCGTCGAGTTCGACGGCCAGGAGGTATTGGGCCTCTCGGAGCGTCGTTTCCGGCCCTTGCGGGGACGTGCGATCGGGTTTGTCCCGCAGGACCCCGGCAACTCGCTCAACCCGGTGCGGACGATCGGCGCCCAGGCGATGGAGGCGGCAGCACTCGTCGACGAGCCCAATAAGGCAATCCGCAAGGCGCTCATCCTGGAGACCTTCGCCCAGGTCGGCCTCGACAACCCCCAGCGGGTCTATGACTCTTACCCGCACCAGCTGTCCGGCGGCATGCTGCAGCGCGTGCTGATCGGCCTTGCTGTCCTCCCCCGGCCGTTGCTGCTGGTCGCAGACGAGCCGACGTCAGCGCTCGACGTCACGATCCAGAAACGCATCCTCGACTTGCTTTCCAAGTTGCAGCACGAACTGGATATCAGCCTGCTCCTCATCACCCACGATCTGGCGATCGCCGCCGAGCGGGCGGACTCTCTGGTGGTGCTCAAGGACGGCATCGTCCAGGAAGCCGGCAGCACCACGGCTGTCTTCTCCGCGCCCGCTTCGGCATACGCTAGGAAGTTGCATGCCGACGTCCCAGCCCTCAACCCCGATCGTTACCGTAAGCTACGAGACCCCGCCTTCCGTCTCCTCGGGACCAAGACCGACAAGGCACCGAAGATCGAGGTTAGCGGCGTCACGAAGACTTTCACGGTCGACGGCAAGGTTCTGACGGCCGTCAACGACGTGTCGTTTGCCGTCCAGGCTGGCACCACGCACGCGCTGGTCGGCGAATCCGGTTCTGGCAAGACGACGGCAATCCGGCTGCTGCTTGGGCTCGAACAACCCGACATCGGGAACATTGCGGTCGCCGGCGAGCAGCTCAACGGTCGTCCGCCCGAGTCGCTGCGCGCGGTATGGCGCCACCTGCAGCTCGTCTACCAGAACCCGTTCACGTCACTGGACCCGACCTGGAAAGTCGAGCAGCTGGTACGAGAACCGCTCGACCAGTTCAAGATCGGAACCCGCGAGGAGCGCTCCGCGCGGGTCCGCGAAGCGCTGGCCAATGTCGGGCTCGGCGAGCACCTGCTCTTGCGTAAGCCGGAAGCCTTGTCAGGTGGACAGCGCCAGCGCGTGGCCATCGCCAGGTCTCTGGTCCTCAAGCCTGATGTGATCGTGCTCGACGAGCCGACCTCCGCGCTCGACGTCAGCGTTCAGGCCGACATCGTCGAGGTGCTGCTTTCGCTGCAAGCCAGGCTTGGCCTGACCTATGTATTCGTCTCCCACGATCTGGCTCTGGTGCGCCAACTCGCGCACACCGTCTCGGTGATGCAGCGCGGGCGCATCGTCGAACATGGGAGCGTCACCGACATCTTCGGAAACCCCCAGCAGCCCTATACTCGGTCGCTGCTGGAATCGATCCCATCGGGCGCCGCTGGTATCGCCCGTGCACCACACCCGCAACCTCGGCGGATCTTCAACGAGGAAAGGATCGCATGACCATCGCTGCGACTGTAAATCCTCAGCCCGCGTCGTTCCGCCCAAAGCAGCGGCTCGGCTTCAACACCCGGGTATCGTTCAATGACGAGGCCGGACCGGCGCAAGGTCTGCGCGACGGGATCGAGTTGTTCAAGGAAGCAGAGCGGCTGGGTTATCAGTCGGGCTGGGCCTATCAGCGACACTTCGACCACTATCTCTCTTCACCGCTTCCGTTCTTTGCCGCGGCCGGTCAGCACACCAAGCGCATCAACCTGGGATCGGCGGTCATCCCAATGCGCTATCAGGACCCGATCCTGCTCGCCGAAGCGGCCGGTACGACGGACTTGCTCATCGATGGCCGGCTGGAACTTGCGATCTCGACCGGTGCCACCGCGGCGTTCGACGCTGTGTTCGGTACGGTCGACACCGACGCCCGGACGGAAGCGAAACGCCGCCAGGCACGCTTCCTCTCAGCGATCGCAGGCGAAGTCCTCCATACGGTCGTTTCGCCAGGCCAGGGTGCTCCGCAAGGCGCCGAACTGCGCGTAACACCGCATAGCCCGACCCTGCGCTCCCGCATACGACAAGGGTCGGCCAGCCTGAGCTCGGCAGTGCAGGCAGCCGAGCTCGGGATCGGGCTTATCTCCGGAACCGTGCAGCACGACCAGGCCGAGGGCGAGACTTTCGGGCAGTATCAGGCTCGCATTATCGAGGCGTTCCGCGCCACCTGGCGCACGACCTGGGGAACGGAGCCGCCATCGGTCGCAGTCGCCGCCTCCATCCTGGTTGGGACCACCGCCGAACTTCGAGAGAAATACGCTGCCTATGACCTCGAGCGTCGCACCATCGGAATTGCCGCGTCGCGTCCCAAAGGTGCCCTCGCGCCCGCCAGCCAACCAGCCGGCGCTCAGATTTCGCCTGTCTTCCAAGGCACGCCCGATCAAGTGATTGAGGCCGTGTTCAACGACCCGGGCCTCGCAGCCGCAGACGAGGTCGTGCTCTTCCTGCCCCCCGCCTTCGGCCTCGCCGAGAACATAAGGTTGCTGGCCGACCTGGCCGAGACAGTCGCTCCAGGACTTGGCTGGTCGCCCGCCTCGTAACCATTTACAGGCCACACGGCTCGATGCCAGGACAGTTGAAGGCATCAGGTGTCAACGCCATGGCCGGGAGCGAGTCCTACTCCATCCGCCGCGATAGCGAATATTTTCTATAAAATCGATAGAAAGAGAATGACCTGTCTTCCTCGCGGCGCTGCCGCGCCTTAACGTCAATGCAATGGTCTGCAACCTGAAGGAGCTCACATGTCCGCGGAATTCATTAGCGTAAGCTTTCCCAACGCGTCGAACGACCTCAACCCCATTCCCGACGCGCCTGTGGATCCTCGTTTCCTGGAGCGGTACGCACGCGCCCTCGATGACTATGGTTTCAACTACACGCTGATCCCCTACTCCTCCGCCTCCTTCGATCCCTTCACGCTCGGCGCCACGGTCCTGGCACACACGAAGCACATCAAGATCATCGTCGCCTTGCGCCCGAACACCGTCTATCCGACGGTCGCAGCCAAATCGCTTGCAACCCTCGATCAATTGAGCGGCGGGCGTGTTGTCGTTCACTTCATTGCAGGCGGCAGCGACGAAGAGCAGGCCCGCGAAGGCGACTTCCTCAACAAAGAGGAGCGCTACGAGCGCCAGGAAGAATATATCCGGATCCTT
This sequence comes from Rhizobium sp. 862_C5_N1_2, assembly GCF_051811205.1. Lineage (NCBI taxonomy): Bacteria > Pseudomonadati > Pseudomonadota > Alphaproteobacteria > Hyphomicrobiales > Rhizobiaceae > Rhizobium > Rhizobium sp. 862_C5_N1_2. Next base: position 254,521 of record NZ_JBPWPT010000002.1, read on the forward strand.
CGTCTGGCCTGGACGTCCAAAGAACCCTTCGACTTCGATGGGAAATACTACCAGTTCAAGCAATTCCGCAGCGCGGTGCGCCCAACCAGTGGCGTGATCCCGATTTCGGTCGGTGGTTCGTCGGATGCCGCGTATCGCATCGGGGGTTCGCTGGGCGACATTTTCGGGCTGTGGGGCGAGCCGCTTGCAGAAACAAAGCAGCAGATCGAACGGATCTACGCGGAAGCGGCAAGGGCAGGCCGGACGGATCGCCCTCGCATATGGGTTACCTTCCGGCCGATCGTCGCGGAAACTGACGAGTTGGCATGGGAAAAGGCGCATAGAGTTCTCGACCAGCTGAACGAAAACCGCCAGAAAGGCTTGGCCCGTGCGCCGCTCAATGCTGCACGCCCGGCCAATGTCGGTTCGCAGCGGCTTCTGGACATCGCAGCACGCGGCGATGTGCATGACCGCGCTCTATGGTATCCGACGGTGACCGCGACCAACGCCGGCGGCGCCACCACTGCGCTGGTCGGTTCGCCGCGCACCATTGCAGATTCGATCCTCGACTACATCGATCTCGGCTGCGATCTGATCTCGATCCGCGGCTATGACAATTACAATGATGCGGTCGACTACGGCCGCTACATCCTGCCGCTCGTGCGTGAAGGCATTCGCGAACGGGAAGAGGCGAACAAGAAGAAGAGTGCTGCGTGATGCGCGCAGTCTGGCCCGAGCGCCGGACTGCACGTCCCTTTTTTCTCAACGCAGCCGGATCTGCTCGTCCTTTGCCTAGGGATAGGACTGCCTTAACAGCCAGAAAGCGTCGACCCGCATGTCCCATGATACAATCGTTCCAGATGAAACCGTGCGCGTTATCGCGGACGCCGCACCGGATGCGGATCGAACCGGTCAATTTCCCTGGACCGGTATCCGGGCCGTTCATCAGAGTGGTCTCCTAGAGAGCACCGTTGCGACACGCTATGGCGGTCAAGGCGCGACGCTCGCTGATGCGGCCCACATTCTTGCGGCGTTGGGGCGAGGTGATCCCTCGGTGGCGCTGATCAGCGCCATGACGATCTTCAATCATCTCGGCCAGGCCGCAAAGAACCATTGGCCTGATGATCTGTACCGGCGCCTGCTGGCGGAGGCCAAACAGAGACCGCTATTGCTCAACGCCGCACGCGTCGAGCCGGAACTGGGGTCTCCGGCCCGCGGCGGCCTGCCCGCGACTGTCGCCCGCCGCACGACAAGCGGCTGGTCGATCACCGGTAGCAAGCGCTTCGTCACCGGCGCATACGGTCTTACGCATTTCCTGGTCTGGGCGCATACCGACGAAACGCCCGCGCGCGTCGGAACGTTCGTCGTGCCAAATGGATTGCCCGGCATCGACGTAATCGAGAACTGGAACAGCCTGGGCATGCGCGCCACAGGTTCGCACGACGTCGAATATACCGACGTCGAGATCCCAGCGGAAAACGTGCTGGAACTCGTTGATCCGTCGGTGGCTCAGCAGGACAATCGCGCCCATGCTGCGATCACGCTGGCGCTGACCGCGATCTATCTCGGCGCGGCTGAGGCTGCCCAGGCTGCCTTCATCCGCTTCTCCCATGAGCGCGTGCCCGCCAATCTGGGCCATCCCATCGCCCGCACGGAGCGGTTCGTGACGCTCTCAGGTGAGATCGACCTGCTTGTCTCCGGCGCCCGGCAGATCATTTTCGGCGCGCTCGACGCCAACCATGGCGACGCGGAAAAGATGATAAGGGCTCGGCTGATCGCAGGCCGACAACTGCGCGAAGCCGTGCAGATCGCGGTACGTGGCATCGGCAATCCGGGACTTAGTGCCGACCTGGGACTTGAACGGCATTTCAGGGATATCCAATCCGTGCTCGTCCACGCGCCGCAGGAAGATACTTCTATTTCGATATTGGGCCGCGCTGCCTTTGAGCGATGGAATAGAGAGGAAAGTGTCCGCTCGAGCTATCCGGCTGGGCTGACGGTCCTCAAAACAGCATAGCAACAGAGCGCCTCGTCCGATGGCCTCCCTCCTCCCTCGCATGATCGAGGCGAACTCGCGAAAGGAATTTAGATGAGCAACGATCTGATCGTCGGCTTTTCGGGCAATCTCTCCCGCCCGTCCAGCACCAGGCGCTTCGTGGAGAGTGTCACGGTATCGCTGGCGAAGCAGGCCGGCCTGCAGCACGCCGTCTTCGACGTCGAAGACCTCGGTATCTCACTGGCGGCCGCAAGATCGGTCGCGGACCTCGATCCGGCAGCAAGAGCGGTGATCCAAACAATCATCGACGCAGAAGCGCTCGTCATCGGTTCGCCAACCTACAAGGGGAGCTACACGGGCCTGTTCAAGCACGTCTTCGATCTACTCGATCCGGCAGACTTGCGCGGCAAACCCGTCATCCTGACGGCAACCGGCGGGGGCGATCGACACTCCCTCGTTGTCGAGCATCAACTTCGCCCGCTATTTGCTTTTTTCGAGGCTTTTGTGCTGCCGACGGCAATCTATGCCTCGAGCCGCGATTTCACTGATGGCATTCCGTCAACGGCTATTCTCGGTCGGGTAAACCAGGCGCTGGCAGAGGCCTCCGTCCTTGTGAAGGCCCGTTCGACGGCAGACGCAATTGCCGCGGAATAATTAGTCGGCGGGCAAAATGACAACACAAAAGAAATATGTCGTCGGCATCACCGATCACATGTTCGGCACCCCTGATCTCGAGGCCGAGGTGCTCGGTGACGATGTCGAGATCGATTTCTTCGCCAACACTGACGATACGCTTTTCTCCCCCGAGCGCTTGGCTCGGCTTGATGCCCTGATGGTCTGGGGCGCACGGCTCGGGCCGAAAAGTATCGCCCAACTTTCACGCTGCAGGGGCGTCGTCCGCTACGGTGTCGGCTACGAGAAGATCGATCTTTCGGCTCTGGCTGATGCAGGCATCCCGTTCGCCAACAATCCCGATTACGGCACGGAGGAAGTCGCCGACCATGCGCTCGCGATGATGCTGTCGCTGCACCGGCGACTCTGGGAGCATGATGCCCGCGCCCGTGGCTATACGACAGGATGGCAGGTCCATAGCCTCAAGCCACTTGCCCGCTCGAACCGGACCACGGTGGGCGTGATAGGTGTCGGACGGATTGGGACGGCTGTGGTCAACCGGCTGAAGCCCTTCGGCTTCCGCATCCTGGGCTATGATCCCGGCCCGCCGCGCGGCCATGAGAAGGCGGTCGGCTATGAACGCACCGACCGGTTAGATGACCTCTTCGCCCAGGCGGATATCGTCACCCTGCATTGCCCGGCAAACGACGAGACGCGCGGTATTCTTGGCGCGGATGGACTTTCCCGGCTGAAGCCCGGAGCCATATTGGTCAATACCGCGCGCGGAGAACTGCTCGACGATCTCGATGCGCTCGAAGCCTCACTGCGAAATGGCCATCTCGCGGCGGCGGCAATCGACACACTTGCGTAGGAACCACCGCGCGATCATCCGCTGCTGACAGCATGGCGCGATAGGAGTGACTGGCTTGAGGGGCGGCTGGTGATAACGCCGCACAATGCCTTCTACTCCGATCATGCAGCCATCGAGATGCGCCACAACGCAGCGCAGACAGTCAAGATTCTGCTCGACGAGGGCCGACTGCGAAATCAGATCACGGCGTGAGCGGCGGTCATTCGGAAACGAGACATCAAGTCGAGCGCTTGCTATCCCGCTCTGATCGGAAGGCAAATCACGTGTAGGTCTACCGACTGAAAGGTGATCGCCTTGACTGGAATCGAACCGCTGACTCCTCAGACTTTTGCGACAGAGAGCCTTGCATCTTCACCCCATCCTTCGGTCAAATCCGACGGCCATCCTGGAAACACCCCGACCATTCGCTTAGGCGGATGGGCCCGCCTTCGAAAAACGGTCCGTGTGCCGCAGTCGCGGGAGATCATTCTGGCCGGCTGCTCAATGACCTCGTCAATCAATTGGCTTGAGAATAATCGTCGAAGACGGCCCGGTTTGCCAACCTTCTTTCGATTGCAAGTGCTCGGTAGCAGATGCTGAAGGCGGCTCTTCAGATGGAGAGCTCATACTCGCGGCTTGCGGACCAAAGACGAGCCGGCCTTTGATGATGAAAGATGTGCAGATTATTATAGAGAAATAGCAACCGCTGTTTTTTTTGACAGCCGCCGTTCGCTCGTCATGACTGTCGGCATATGCTGAATTGCGGCAACGGAGCCTTATGCCTGCCGACGGAGTTGAGTTTGTTATTGCGCTGCTCATCGGATGGTCGCTAAGTCATGCTGCCATAGCAGTGCGTCATTGTGTCGGACGAGCTACTTCGGCCAGATAGAATTCGAGACTCCAAGGCAATTCAATGACCGAACAACTTTCTCTTCCTCGCGATCGAATTTCCGTGCTTCTGATGGAAGGGATCAGTCAGAGCGCGGTGGACTACTTCGCATTATCTGGCTACGTCAACCTGACCCATTTGCCGAAGGCTCTGGATGACAAAGATCTCAAAAGTCATATAGCCGAGGCCCATATTGTCGGAATTCGTTCACGCACGCAGCTGACTGAGGAGATTTTCAGCTCCGCCAAGAAGCTGATGGCCGTCGGTTGTTTCTCTGTGGGGACAAATCAGGTCGACCTGGATGCGGCCCGTCGACGCGGGATCCCGGTATTCAACGCCCCTTATTCGAATACGCGCTCGGTCGCCGAGCTTGTGATCGGCGAGATCATAATGCTGACCAGGCGGATTTTCCCGCGTTCGGCTTCCGCTCATGACGGCGGATGGGACAAAACCGCCGAAGGTAGTCGTGAGGTGCGCGGGAAAACGCTGGGCATCGTGGGCTATGGCAATATCGGTTCGCAGCTAAGCGTTCTTGCCGAAAGCATGGGTATGAACGTTCGCTATTTTGATCCTTCGGACAAGCTTCGCCACGGCAATTCAGAATCGATGGCAACGCTTGGCGAGCTCCTCGAAATCTCAGATTTTGTGACGATGCATGTTCCAGAGACCAGCTCGACGCAAAACATGATAACCGAAACTGAACTGCGCAGGATGAAAAAGGGAGCCATTTTCATCAATAATGCCCGCGGAACCGTGGTGGATCTTGAAGCGCTCGCGAAGGTTTTGAAAGAAGGACATCTCGCAGGCGCGGCTGTGGACGTATTCCCGAGGGAACCGGCATCAAACAAAGAGCGTTTTGAAACACCGCTGCAAGGTTTGGATAATGTCATTCTGACCCCGCATATTGGAGGGTCGACCGAAGAAGCCCAAGAACGTATTGGAAGAGAAGTCTCGAGGAAGCTTGTCGAATATTCGGACATCGGCTCGACCCTAGGCGCTGTCAACTTTCCCCAGGTTCAACTGCCGCCACGTCCAAACGGCACGCGTTTCATCCATGTTCATGAAAATCGCCCTGGCATTCTCAACAATCTGAATACGGTTTTTTCGTCTCGTGGACTTAATATTGTGGGCGAGTTCCTGCAGACGCACGGCGAAACGGGTTACGTGGTTATTGAAGTCGAAGGCGTTGGCCAAACTGCAAATGATATACTTGATGCACTCCGCCAGATTCAAGGAACGATACGGGCTCGATTGGTTTACTGACGCCGTTGGGAATGCCTTTTCCAGGGTGCTCGCCAGGATCAGGGCTCATCGTGACGTGCCCCGTTAAACATTGTGCAGCAGCCGTGGCCATCGCGTTGAAGGGGTTCGAACCGTCGACCCGTAGATTATTGGTATGTTCACGCGGTTGGGGGCAAAGGATCAGTGCCTTCGCTAAGGATCGCGACGCGAGTATGGGTTTCGGCCGCTATTTAAGCAAGCGTGGCTTTATTTAAATAAGGAGAAAGCTAAGGTAAGCGCTCTTAAGTAATCTTCGCCACGTTCGACCGCCTTGAACGGATGTGAACCAACAACCCGCCTATTTCCAGAACCTCAGTTTCTCGAAGATGCATATGTCGCCTTTCGTCGGATTTCAGCGGGCATCCTCCTCAATCTCGCTTCGGGCGAGCTTTGATCATTGGATGGCCTACCTCATCGAGGATGATTGGGGTCTTGAAAGGAGTCGAACCGTGAATTCGGCCTGGCACGCGTGAGACTTTGACCCGATATGACACGTTAACGACATACTGTCGTCCCCTGGTACAAAATCATTAGGGCAAGCATATCGTCTTTTGGGGCGGAATTTGCGGCTCGTCTTGCCTCCGGTCGTCTGCTCCCTAGATCCGACACATGGATACCGAGCGAACCACAGCTCCTATCAAACCGGTAAGGGCGTCTTCGCGGAAACCTCTCCAGAGGTTGAGCCCGGCCATTGTGGAGCAAGTCGAGCGCCTGCTCGGTGGACGCACGCGTGATATCCGCTTCAATGGGGAACTGGCTCAGCTTTTTCGCGAACGCTCCTGGCCGCGGACTGCCAAGATCATCCGCGCGTGGATGGTTTGGGTTATCGTGCTCGACGTTCTGACGTTGGGCCTCAACGCGATCTTGCTTCCGACCGAAACCGTAATGTCGATGCTTTGGCCAGCGTCTATCCTTCCCCCCGCAGCTCTTGTCGCCGCGATAGCCTTCCTGCGGCCGCACGCTTTGTGGGTGCAGGGAGTTTTCCTCCTCTCGGCTGTTTTTCTCATCCTTCTTTCGGTAGCCTTGGTGGGCGTTAACACCGGTGGCGAGTTTTACGAGCGGCATTTGACCATCATGCTCTTTGTGGCCGTCACTGCCATTATCATATTTCCCGTTCCACTCGGTTGGGCGATGACGATCGGTGCCGCTGCCCTCGGTATTTATCTTGTGTTTCAGCTGCGAAATCCGGGCATTGAAGTGGGGAGTGCTCTGGCCGGTACGCTGTTTTTCGCAAGCGGTGTGGCGGCAACCGTCGTTGCCAGACGCACCGCCACCATCTTCGCTCAGAAAACCTTCTTGCTTGAGTTACGAGATCGAACTCGCCTCGCGGAGCTTACTGACGCCAATTCCCAGCTGGAGTTGCTGGCGCGGACCGATCCGCTGACCGGTGTCGCCAACCGGCGTTCGATGATGGAAACGCTCCATCATTTCTGGAACGAGGACCTTAAACGAACGAGCAGCGCGGCGATGCTGATGTGCGATGTCGATGACTTCAAGCGCCTCAACGATAATCGCGGGCATGCCGAGGGCGACCGTTGCCTGGTGAAAGTTGCCGGCATCATTCAGAGCAGCATGAGAGACGAGCGAGACCAAGTCGCCCGGTACGGAGGCGAAGAATTTCTCGTCTTTCTCCCAGGCGCCGATGAACAAGAGGCCCGGCTGGTTGCTGAGAGAATTCGAAGCCGAGTAGAAGCTGCGTCTCTTCCAAATCCGACCTCCCGCGTCGGTCCCTGGGTCACTGTCAGCATCGGAATAGCGATATTGATGGAAAACAGTGAATTCGTGTCCGCAGAGCACATGCAGCGACAGGCCGATGCGGCACTCTACCTTGCCAAAAGGACCGGCCGCAACTGCGTGGTGGTCCATGCTGCAGAGGTCGGTCAAGCCTCCAGCTGAGGTCGTTCCAGGAAAACTGAGCTGTTTGCATCTTGTCGTTCTGGCCCCCAGGAACGACCGCCTCAACCAGATGCGAGCGGGGTTCGGTGTCAATCGTTTAAGCCTGACCATTTGACAGATATCCTACAAGTGGATATGTAATATCCATCTTATTGGCGATGCGAGAGAGTGGCCGGCATGACATTGAAATCGATGAAGCCGCTGACGCGCGCGCCGCTGCTGCATGTCTCCGTGCAGGAAAGTCTGCGCGCCTATATCGACGACAATGGCCTTGCGCCCGGAACCCTGCTTCCGGCGGAAGGAGAGCTCGCCACCCAGCTCGGTGTCAGCCGCAATTCGCTGAGGGAAGGCATCAAGGCGTTGGAATCGCTCGGCGTGCTGGAGACGCGGCGCGGCGTCGGTATCTTCGTGAAGGCCTTTTCCTTCGAGCCGCTTCTCGACAACCTCGCTTACGGCCTCGGCGGCGCCCTGCGACAGATCGAGGAAGTCCTCGAAATCCGACGCACGCTGGAAGTGGGATTGATCAGCAAGACGATCGACGTGATCGGGGAAGAGGACATCGCCGAACTGCGCGCCACCGTCAATCGAATGCGCGCCCATGCCGAACGCGGTGAAACCTTTGCGGAAGACGACCAGCTGTTCCACCGACTGCTGTTCCGCTGCCAGGACAATGAAACGCTCGTGCGGCTGATCGATGTCTTCTGGCTCGCCTTCTACAAGGCATCGGATTTCGTCAATCTTGAAAATACGGATCCGATGGCGACGTGGCGCGACCATGCCGCGATCGTCGATGCGATCGAGGCAAGGGATCTGGAGGAGGCGCGCAGACGCCTGGATCGTCACTACGAGGGCATCGCCCGGGTGATTGCCAACAACAAGACAAGTTCAAACGTGGGAGGAACACATGAAAAGACTGTTTAGATTATCCGCTATTGCGCTTGGCGCCCTGCTGTCGACGGCTGCCGTTCCGGCTCTTGTCGTTTCGGGCGTTGCAACCCAGGCTCAGGCAGCCACGCTGTCCGGCGGCTTCGATGTCGGCCCCGGCGGTTTCCAGGGCAACTTCAATCCGCTTGCCGCCACCGCCGGCTTCACCTGGCTCAGCGTCTACTACGAACCGCTGATCACCTATGACGAGAAGCTGCAGAAGGTCGTCGGCGCGCTGGCAAGCTCCTACGAGGTCAGCCCGGACCAGATGAGCTACACGTTCAAGCTGGCGGACGCCAAGTGGCATGACGGCAAACCGTTCACCGCCAATGACGCGAAGTTCACCATGACCCTTGCGATGGATGCGAAAACCGGCTCGGTACTCGCCGCCCGATTGAAGGGCATATCGTCCGTCGAGACGCCGGACGATCACACTGTTGTCATCAAGCTCAGCGCACCGAGCAGCAGTTTTCTCGATACGATGACCAAGGTGATGATGCTGCCCGAGCATGCGCTCGCCTCGATTCCGGCCGACCAACTGGCAAAGAACACGTGGTGGTCCACCGCGCCGATCGGCACCGGCCCGTTCAGATTCACCAAATACGTCTCGGATCAGTATGTCGAACTTGCCGCAAACACCGATTATCGCGGTGGCAAGCCCGCACTGGAACGCGTCATCGATCGCTATTTCGCCAACCCGGCCGCGGCGATCGCGGCGCTCAGATCCGGCGAAATCCAGTTCACCTATGTCGATTCCAACGATGTGCCGACCTTCAAGGACAACAAGGACTTCAAGGTCATCGAAGGCAACTCTTTCGTCGTCAACTATCTCGGCTTCAACCACGATTCTCCGCTCTGGAAGGATGTGCGCGTGCGCCAGGCGGTGATGTACGCGATCAATCGCGATGCCATCATCCAGAGCCTCTATGGCGGTGCGGCCAAGCCTGCCAATTGCGCCTATGTCGCCGAACAGCTGATACCGCCTGATATCGACAGCTATGCCTACGATCCCGAGAAGGCCAAGCAACTGCTGACCGAAGCCGGCTGGGACCAGATCAACGGCGGCAAGCCGATCACGCTTCTGACCTATTACACCACGCCGCTTGCCACCAACGTGCTTGCGGCAGTCCAGGCGATGCTGGCCCAGGTCGGCATCAACATCGTCCCGCGCGCCGTCGATGCGCCGACTTATAACAGCATCGTGCTCAATGCGACGCCGGATATTGCCCAGTTCCAGCTGGTTTACGCCGGGCTGCAGAACGGGCCGGATGCCGGAAGCATCAATGTCGGCCTCAACGAGAAGCAGATTCCTCCGGCCGGACCGAATGTCGCCAGGGTTCGCATGCCTGACCTCACCAAGGCGCTCGACAGCGCGCTGGCCGAGCCGGACAGTGCCAAGCGGGATGTGGCCTACCAGGACGTCTGCAAGGTGATGAACACGAACCTGCCCTGGGCGACGCTCTGGGTGGCAAACCGCTACGGCATCGTCTCGACCAAGGTGAAGGATTTCGTCTGGACGCCGGCGCCGGGCGGCGGCCCCTACCAGGCCAACCCGCAGAAGTGGTCGATCGCCGAATAGGCGTTTTCCGAAAAGCCTTGAGGGTGGCCTCGGCCACCCTGTCAAGACGGCCTGACAAGACGGCCCGATAAGACGGCCCGATAAGACGGATTGCCGATGCTCCAATACAGTCTGAGACGCCTGGTGATAGGAATAGGCATGCTCGTCGCCCTGAGCATGCTGATCTTCCTGCTGCTGCGCCTGACACCCGGCGATCCGATCGATGCCTATATCGATCCGAACCTGCCGATGTCGCCGTCCGACCTTGCCGATCTGCGCAGAAGTCTCGGGCTCGATCAGCCCTTGCCCGTGCAGTATCTGGGCTGGCTGCAGCAGGCGCTGACGGGCAATCTCGGCTATTCGATCAAGCGTCTCGATCAACCGGTTCTCGGTCTGGTGCTGTCACGGATTGGCCCGACAGTGCTATTGATGGGCACCGCACTTGCCTTCGCCGTCGTCGCAGGCATCACCTTCGGGGTGATCGGCGCCGTCCGCCGCAATTCGCTTGCCGATCTCTCCTTGTCGGTGGTTGCGCTTGCCGGCATTTCCAGCCCGGCATTCCTCAGCGCGCTGATCGGCCTTTATATTTTCTCCGTCCGCCTGCACTGGATGCCGTCTGGCGGCATGCTGACGCCGGGCGAGGAATTCTCGGTGGGCGATCTCCTCCACCATCTGATCCTGCCGGCGGTACTTCTGTCTGTCGCGCAAGCCGCATTGATCATGCGCTACATGCGCGCTTCGCTGCTCGAAGTCCTGAACCAGGATTACGTGCGCACGGCCCGCGCCAAGGGTGTTCGCGAGTTCTGGGTCATCAGCAAGCATGCCTTGCGCAATGCGCTTCTGCCGATCGTGACGCTGATCGGCTCCACCATCGGGCTTGCAATCGGCGGCGCCATCTTCATCGAGAGCGTCTTCAACTGGCCGGGCATGGGGCTGTTGCTCGTCGATGCCGTGCAGACCCGCGACTACCCCGTCATCATGGGGGCGACGCTCGTCATCGGCACTTGCGTTATCGTCGTCAATCTTCTGACCGACATCACCTATGCGGTCGTCGACCCGCGCATCAAGGTGGGTTGATATGCTGGCACGATCTCCCGAACGCCGCAGCCCGGGGCCACTTGCCCGCGCCTTCAGTCGGTTTCTGCTCAATCGCGCAGCCGTTGCCGGCGTCTGCATTGCCACGCCAATGCTGCTGTTGATCCTCTCCTATCCGCTGTGGTGGACTTTCCGGCCGAACGACATCGATCTCCTGGCGATGAATAGCGGCCCGACGGCAACGCATTGGTTCGGAGCCGACGGCGTCGGACGCGACGTCTTCGCCCGCGTGCTCGAAGGCGGCCGGATTTCGCTTCTGGTCGCCGTCGCATCGACCGCGCTTTCCGCAGTCATCGGGTTTCTCTTCGGGGCCATCTCGGCGCTTGCGGGACGTTGGACGGACGCCGTCTCGATGCGCTTCGTCGATCTGGTGATGACCCTGCCGCCCGTCATCTTCCTGCTTGTGCTCGCCTCCATCGCCGGTACCGGCATCTGGCCGACCGTGATCGTCATCTCGCTACTTTCCTGGCCGCTGCTTGCGCGCATGATCCGCTCGCGGCTGCTGGAATTGCGTGAACGCGACTTCGTCATGGCTGCCCGCGGCATGGGCGCCGGCATCGGACATCTGCTCTTTCGCCACGGCCTGCCGAACTCGATCGATATCCTCGTGGTCTATGCGACGCTGCAGATCGCCAATGCCATCCTGCTCGAGGCCGGCCTGTCCTTCCTCGGTCTCGGCATCGCCCCGCCGGCGGCCAGCTGGGGCAACATGCTGAACGCGGCCCGCTCGACCGCCGTGCTCGAACAATATCCGTGGCAATGGCTCTTCCCCGGCGCCGCGCTCATCCTTGCCGTCCTGGCAATCAATTTCATTGGCGATGGCCTCAGAGATGCCTTCGACCCGCGTGCCGAACTGAACTGACAATCGAAAGAAGCGAAAATGACCAAATTCAAGGGTGTCGTCCCTCCCGTCGTAACCCCGCTCAATCCGGATTTCACCGTCGACTATCCTTCGTATACGCGTGTGCTCGAGCACCTGATCGATGCCGGTTGCCATGGCGTATTCGTCCTCGGCTCGACAAGCGAGGTGATCTTCCATGACGAGAAGACCCGGCGGGAAATCATCGAACATTCGGCCAAGGTAGTGAATGGCCGCGTGCCGTTGATCGTCGGCGTCATCGATCCGACCACGGATCGCGTCATCGCTCACGCAAAGGTTGCAAAGTCCGCCGGTGCCAACGCGGTCGTCGTGACGGCGCCATTTTACACAGTCACCAGCCAGTCCGAGATCCTCGATCACTTCCGTTATATCCGCGACGCGGTGGACATTCCGCTGATCGCCTACGACATTCCCGTTTGCGTTCACGTCAAGCTGCAGCGCCAGACGGTCGTCACGCTTGCTGGGGAAGGCGCGATTATCGGCCTCAAGGATTCCAGCGGCGACGACGGCAACTTCCGCTATGCGCTCCTCGACCTTGCCGAACACAAGGACGTCTTCCTGATGACCGGCTCCGAGATCGTCGTCGACACCGCCTTGTTGATGGGGGCCGACGGCGTTGTCCCCGGTATCGCCAATGTCGATCCGCACGGCTATGTCCGCCTTTGGGATGCTGCGCAGCGCGGCGACTGGGGCGCCGCGAGGAAGGAACAGGAGCGCCTCTGCCGCCTCTTCGAAATCGTTTGGGTCGCGCAGGGCCGCGTCAGCGGCGGCGCAGCGGGGATCGGCGCTTTCAAGACCGCCATGCGTAGCCTCGGCATCATCGATTCCGCCGTCATGCCGCGGCCGCGTGCCTCTCTCAACGATGCCGAAACGGCACGTATCGACGAGATCCTGCGTGCAACCGGCCTGCTGAACTGAGCCGACTGATGGAACAAACCGCCGAACCCGTTCTCGACATCAGGGGATTGCGAACGATCTTCCGTACCCGTAGTGGCGAGATCACGGCGGTCAACGATATCGACCTGACCGTTGCCGCTGGCGAGACGCTCGCGCTCGTCGGCGAATCCGGCTCCGGCAAGTCGGTCACAAGCCTATCCGTCATGCGGCTGCTCACCCGTAATATCGGCTTGATCGCCGCAGGCAGCATCCGCCTTGCAACGAGCGACGGCGTGGTCAGAGATCTCGTCTCCCTCGACGAAGAGAGCATGCGCGGGATCAGGGGCGACGACATCGGCATGATATTCCAGGAGCCGATGTCGAGCCTCAATCCGGTCTTTACCATCGGCGACCAGATCGCCGAGCCGATCCGCATCCATCGCGGTGCCGACCGCAAGGCGGCGATGGACGCAGCCGTCGCGTTGCTTGAAAGCGTCGGCATACCGGACGCTCGACGCCGTGCCGGCCAATATCCGCACGAACTGTCGGGCGGCATGCGGCAGCGTGCGACGATCGCCATGGCGCTCGCCTGCGATCCGGCGCTGCTGATCGCCGACGAGCCGACCACGGCGCTCGACGTGACGATCCAGGCGCAGATTCTCGACCTGCTTCTCAAACTGCAGCGTGAGCGTGGCATGGCCATGCTCTTCGTCACACACAATCTCGGTGTCGTCGCCGAAATCGCCCACCGCGTTGCGGTGATGTATGCCGGCCGAATCGTCGAAGAAGGGCCGGTCGGCGAGGTTTTCCGCAATCCCAAGCATCCCTACACGATGGGCCTTCTCGCCTCCATGCCGCGCCTTGGCGATGCAGCGCGGATGAAACAGGCCGGCGAAAAGCTCGCCGCCATTCCCGGCATGGTCCCGAGCCTGATGAACATGCCGAGCGGCTGCGCCTTTTCCCCCCGCTGCAAATTCGCGATCGATGCCTGTCGCGTCGCGGTTCCCGCGCTCGAACAGGTCAATTCGCAGCACCGCAGCCGCTGCATCAGATGGAAGGAGATCTAGATGAGCACACCCCTGCTCTCCGTCCGCGACCTTTCGAAACACTATACTTCCCGTGGCACGCGGCTGAACATTCTCCAGGGCATCTCCTTCGATATCGGCAAGGGTGAAGTCGTCGGGCTTGTCGGCGAATCCGGCAGCGGAAAGACCACGATCGGGCGTACCGTCCTTCGCCTCGTCGAGCCGTCGTCTGGCAGCGTCCGCTTCGATGGCACGGAACTCGCAGCGCTTTCCGCCTCCGCGCTCAGACGGCAACGGCCGCGCATGCAGTATATTTTCCAGGACCCCTTCGCCAGCCTGTCGCCCCGCATGACGATCGGCGAGATCCTGACAGAAGGCCTGAAGATCCAGGGGATCGGCACCGCCCGTGACAGGCTCGAACGGGCGCAGTCGGCACTGGCCCAGGTCGATCTGCCCGCCGACGCGATCAATCGCTACGCGCATGAATTTTCCGGCGGCCAGCGCCAGCGCATCGGGATCGCCCGGGCGTTGACCTTGTCACCCGAATTCATCGTCGCCGACGAGCCGGTTTCGGCGCTCGACGTGTCGATCCAGGCGCAGGTGATCAACCTGCTGCGCGAACTGCAGCAGCGGCTTGGCCTGACCATGCTGTTCATCTCGCATGATCTTGCCGTCGTCGAATATATCTGCGACCGGGTGATCGTGCTCTATCTCGGTCGCATCATGGAAATCGCGCCGAGTGCCGATCTCTATGCAAGACCGCAGCATCCCTATACGCGCGCGCTGCTCTCGGCGATTCCGTCGCCCGATCCGGATGCCCGCCGCAACAGGCAGATCCTGAAAGGCGATATTCCAAGCCCGGCCAATCCGCCGAGCGGATGTGTCTTCCGCACGCGCTGTCCGAGCGCGCTCGAGGCCTGCGCCGGTACGATCCCGCAATTGCGGGAAGTCGCTCCCGGCCACTTCAAGGCCTGCATCCGCGACGACCTCAACTGATCCATCATCCATCGGGGAAACAAGAGATGAACGCGACGACGCCACATCCCGCCATCGGTGGAAACTGGGCGAGCCTGCTTTTGCCGATCGGAGCCGATGACAGCATCGAATTCGACAAGCTCGGTGAAGAGATCGATATCCTCATCGATGCCGGCGTCGATGGTATTTATTCGAACGGCACTGCCGGCGAATTCCACAATCAGACGGAGGAGGAGTTCGACAGTATCCAGGCAATGCTGGCCGAACGCTGCAAGGCTTCCTCTATGCCATTCGTCATCGGCGCCTGCCAGCCCGATCCGCTGATCATGCTCAATCGGGTCCGCCGCGCCGCCGCGCTCGATCCCCGCGCCATTCAAGTCATATTGCCGGACTGGTGGCCGCTCAACGATGACGAAGCGGTCGACTTCCTGAAACGAGCAGCCGACGCTGCCGACGGAATTCCGCTCATCCTTTATAATCCGCCGCATGCAAAACGGGTGCTGGCGCCAAAGGCGCTGGGCATGGTCTGCGCGGCGGTGCCTGAGGTGATCGGCATCAAGCTCGCCGACGGCGACGACTCTTGGTATGCGGAGGCACGTGAACGTCTTTCCGGTCTGTCGCTCTTCGTTCCCGGTCATCATCTCGCAACCGGCATCAAACAGGGCGTCGCGGCAGGGTCCTTTTCCAATGTGGCCTGCCTTAGCCCCCGCGGCGCTCAGACCTGGACGGTCTCCATGCGAAACGATATCGACGCCGCACTCGATCTGGAACGACGCGTCTGCGCGTTCATGGACGCGCATATCGTCCCCTTCCGCCACGACCTTGGTTATTCGAACGCCGCTCTCGACAAACTCTTAAGTGCGATCGGCAATTGGGGACCCGTCGGCACCCGTTTGCGGTTTCCCTATCGTTCGATAGACACGGCAGAAGCGGTCAGGTTGCGACCTATCGCACGCTCCGAACTCCCCGATCTTTTCCCCTGAATTTGCCTAAAGAGCGGGCATGGCACGAAACAACCTGAGTTGGCTCGCCTTGATGGGCGTCGAACCGAAGAGACAAGGTCCGATATGGCGCAGGACGAAAAGTTCTACCATCCCAGCCGGGCCGATATCTTGCTGGAGGCCTCCTTCAGCAGAACGATGAAGCGGTCGACGTCGCTTTTTTGCGTGCGGAAGGCCGGGGCGCCGACATTCACCGCGGCGATCACGGATCCGTCGAATGCCAGAACCGGTACTGAGACGGAGACAAGTTGCTCGCTCACTTCACCATAGCTCACACAAAATCCCTGGCGGCGGATTTTATCCAATTCAGCCACCAACTTGCCACGATCCGTGATCGTGCGCTTGGTCAGCCGCGGCAAAGTTTCGGGGATCATTTGCAACTGCACCTGGGGCTGGAGATAGGCGAGAAGCACCTTGTACGAGCCCGCCGTGAGCGGCCGTCTTCGACCGATCATCGCCTGCACCCGCAAGTCGCGCATCGGTTCGAACTTTGCAATGCACAGGGATTCCCCATTGTCGATGATCCTGAGCTGGGTCGTTTCGTTCGCCTTCTGACCGACTTCTTCAAGGATAGGATTGGCTATTCGCACCAGATCAACCTGTGTCGATGCAGCGGTCCCGAGAATGATCGCAGTCGTCCCCAGCCGGTAAGTGCCTGTCTCGCTCTTCCGCACCAGGCCGCGCCGTTCCAGTGTGCGTAACATGCGCAAAATTCTCGGCTTGGTTTCCCCGAGGTTCTGCGCCACCTCAGTCAGTCTGATATCCGGGTTTTTGGCGACATTCAGCAATACCTCGATGCAGACATCAACCGATTGCACGATATCGCTTTTTGATGGTTGTCTTTTGTCCATGGGACAAGAATTTTCTCCGCGACCAGAGCCGAAGGATTGGCATAATTTCAAGTTACGCCTATCGTAACGCACTTGTTTTCCGTTTGACAGTCCCCTTGAGGGCCCCTTACCAATTTGTGTCAAGAGTGGACGGGAACCTGCTCGTACCGACCAGCAGGGTCGGCCTAAAAACGCTAAACCGGGATGGAAGAAATGGCCGCAAAAACATTAACGCGGGCAGCGATCGGGCTGCTTGGAACGATTGCTATTCCTGCAATGGTCGTCGCACAGGAAACCCCGCTGACGATCGGGATGTCGACGACGCCGACGACGCTCGATCCCCATGAAGACAGTTCGGCTCCCAACAATGCGACCTCGCGCCATATCTGGGACAGCCTGATAAACCTCACGGGAACGTCGGCAAATGCGCCGGAACTCGCCACCGAATGGAAGGTCATCGACCCGACCCACTGGGAATTCAAACTGCGGAAGGGCGTGAAATTCCATGACGGCAGCGAGTTCAACGCCGATGACGTCATCGCTTCGCTTCTGCGTGCCCGCGACAAGCCCAGCCAGAGCTTTGCTTCTTACACTCGCAATATTGTCAATGTCACGGCCACGGATCCCTATACCATCGTCGTCGAGACGAAGGTTCCGGATCCGATCCTGTTGAATTCCGTCAGCCGAATTCGCATTATCAGCGCCGATTGCAAGGAGGCGCCTGTCCAGGATTTCGACAACGGCAAGTGTGCAATCGGAACCGGGGCCTATTCCTTCGTCTCCTATTCGCCAGGCAGCAACCTGACCTTGAAGCGCAATGACAGCTATTTCGCTGGCCCCTCGCACTGGTCGAACGTCACGCTGCGCTTCCTGCCCGATGACGGCGCCCGTCTGGCATCGCTTCTTTCCAACGAGATCGACATTGTCGAAACCCTTCCTGCCGATGGAATGGCACGCGTGGAAGCGAGCGATAATCTGCAGATCATCAATGGCCGGTCTTCCCGCTTTGTTTATCTTGGCCTTGATGTGAGCCGCGATGTTTCGCCTTTCGTGAAGTCTGCGGATGGCTCCGATCTCGGCAAGAACCCGCTCAAGGATGAACGGGTGCGTCGCGCAATGCTGATGTCGATCAACCGGCCGGCAATCGTCGACCGCGTCATGCAGAAGAACGGCACGGTGGCCGACCAATTCGTCGCCCAAGGCTATGCGGGCTATTCCGAAAAAGTCGAGAAGGTGGGCTATGATCCCGCTGCCGCCAAGGCGCTTCTGACCGAGGCCGGTTATCCGGATGGCTTCAGCCTGACCCTGCATGGCCCCTCTGGCCGTTACGTCAAGGATGCCGAAGTTCTGCAGGCGGTCGGCCAGATGTTCACGCGCATCGGCATCAAATCGAAAGTCGAGGTCCTGCCTTGGTCGATGTATTCGGAAGCCTATTCAAAAGGCACCTACAGCACCTATTTCGGCTCCTGGGGTGTGAACACCGGTGAAACCACCAATCCGACTGTTGCGCTGGTCGCAACGCGCGACGAGAAAAAGGGGACCGGCAGATATAACGGCGGCGGCGTGTCCGATCCGAAGATCGACGAGGTGCTGGCCAAGGCCAGTTCGACGCTCGATGAAGCTGCACGCGCGCCCCTTCTCGAGGAACTGTCGACCGAGACCTTCAACAACCTCTGGCTCCTCCCGATGCACTACGAAAACGTCGTGCTGGGCGCAAAGAAGACCGTGTCCTACACCCCGCGCGGCGATAAATATACGCTCGCTTACGACGTAAAGCCGGCGGACTAATGCATGCCGTCCAAAAGCGTGCCGCGGTTTTGGGACAAATAAAGATTTGAAGTGCGTCGCGTCGATCCATTCGATGCGACGCGGTTTAAAACAGCAGCATGGGGCCGCACCAAGGCCGTCCCTTTCTTCATCTCCCAGGAGACATTCATGCAGGAACTTGGAACGGGCGAAGCCGTCGCCCGGGCGAAGGCCATCTATGACTATGGCCAGACGGCCATCTTCGCCTCTCAGGCCGATCCCCGCCTCCATATGGTGCTTTATGTGCCACCGACGGCGGCAGACGGCCGCAAGCTCGACCTCCTGGTCGCGGTCCACGGCACCGGGCGCACGTCGGCCATCGACTTCCGCGACGGTTTTGCCGAATTCGGGCTCTACAACGACTGTGCCATCCTTTGCCCGATCTTCCCGGTTGGCGTTCTCGGCGACGGTGCGCGTTCCGGCTACAAGTTCCTTGTGGAAGGCGACATCCGCTACGATCAGGTCGTCCTTGCCATGGTCGCGGAGATGGCCGACAAATACCGCCAGGACTGGTCCAAATTCGCCATGTTCGGCTTCTCCGGCGGCGGGCATTTCGTGCACCGTTTCACCATCCTACATCCGGAAAAGCTCTGGGCGGCATCGATCGGCGCACCTGGTTCCGTCACCCTTCTGGATCCGACGCGTGACTGGTGGATCGGCATTCGAGATCTGGAGGCGCGCTTCGGCAAGGCCTTCCAGCCCGAATATCTCGCCATGGTGCCGGTGCATATGATCGTCGGCGACGCCGATCTGGAAACCTGGGAAATCACCCATAAGCCGGGTGGCAAATACTACATGGATGGCGCCAACGACGCCGGCAAAACGCGGCCGGAGCGCCTCGCCGCCCTGGCGAGTTCATTCCGCGAAGCGGGTGTCGATGTGACGTTCGATCGTGTTCCAGGCGTCTCTCACGACCGGATGAAAGTTCTCGGCCACGTCAAGGCCTTCCTAGCAAAGGTGCTGGAGGGGCGGCGCGCGAAATGAGAAATGCAACGATCGTAGCGCCTCAGCCGGAGGCAGTCGAAGCCGGTGCGGAAGTTCTCGAACGCGGCGGCAATGCCATCGACGCAGCACTCGCCTGTGCCTTCGTCCAAGGTGTGGTCGACCCGCAGATGGCCGGCATCGGCGGCTTCGGCTCCATGCATGTCTACATGCCGAAAAAGGGTGTGCACGAGATCCTCGAATTTTATGCGCGGGCGCCGTTGAAGGCTGCGCCGGACATGTGGCTCGACAAGATCAACCACCAGAGCCGCGACGGTTTCGGCTATGTGCTTGAAGGCAATATTTCCGATATCGGCTATCTTGCCGTCTGCACCCCCGGCTCGCTCAAGGGCTATGAGACCGCGCTGCGCGACTACGGCACCTTCGATTGGGCCGATCTCATCAAGCCGGCTATCCGCCTTGCCCGTAACGGTTTCATGATCCGAAACCATATGCACTGGTATTGGGCCAAGGACCAGTCGAATGACGGTTTTGCCAACACGCTCGACAAGCTGCGCTTTTCTGCAACGGGCCGGAGAACCTATTTCCACGACGACGGTACGCTCAAGAACGTCGGCGACCTGCTCGTCAACAAGGACATGGCAGAGACCCTCGAACGCATCGCGCGAAGCGGTGGCTCGGACATCTTCTATCACGGCGAACTGGCCGAACAGATCGCCGGCGATTTCAAGGCAAATGGCGGCTTGATCGATCGGGAGGATCTGGCGCGTTACGAATTGTCGAAGGTAGAACCGGTTTGGGGCGACTATCGCGACAACCGCATCGCCACCTCGCCTCCGCCAGGCTCGGGCTTTCCGATGCTGGAACTCCTCCATATCATGGAGCAGTTCGACGTCGGCTCGCTGCAGCATGGCAGCGCCGAACATGTCCGCATCCTGTTCGAGGCCATGAAGCGGATGACGATCGACAAGGACGCGCATATGGGCGATCCCGCCTATGTCGACGTGCCCTATGAAAAGCTGCTGTCGAAAGAGCATGCAAAGGCGCATGCCGGCGCGATCAAGGCAGGTGAGATCGCCAGCGTATCGCGCCTTGATAGGTCGCAGCGCGACACCACGCATATCTCGGTGATCGACAAGGACGGCAATGCCGTCGCGATGACCCACACCCTCGGCAGTCCCTCGGGCGCGATCACCGACGGCCTCGGCTTCATGTACAATGGCACGATGAGCCGCTTTAATCCGGTTCCCGGTAAGCCCGGCTCCATCGCGCCGGGCAAGCGGCGTCCAAGTTCGGCTGCGCCGACGATCGTCTTCAAGGACGGAGAGCCCAGCATCGTCATCGGAGCGCCAGGCGGCAGCTATATCGCGCCCGCGGTTGCGCAATGCCTGATGAACATGATCGATTTCGACATGTCCGTGCTCGAAGCCGTCTCGGCGCCGAGGATCGTAGGGGTGTCAAACACGATCGACATCTGCAATCGCATTCGACACTCTGTCGAAGACGAGCTTCGGGCGCAAGGCTATCAGGTGGCGCGGTCGCCGCAGACATATGCGTTCGCCGCAGTCCACGCGATCAAGATTGACGGCGGCATCTCGAAAGGCGCGGCCGATCCGCAGCGCGACGGGATGGCCATCTCCGTCTCCTAGATTCAAAGTGTTACAGCGTGCTTTGCGGTTCTCGAAAAGACGCGCGGCGCTGTAGGGAGAGGTTCAATGGTCACATCCATTATCAGGCGGTTGATACAGGCGCTCTTCGTCATTGTCGCGATGACGATCATTGTCTTCATCGGCGTCAATGTGATCGGCAACCCGGTCGACATCCTCATCAACCCGGACACCAATCAGGCGGAGCGGGCACTCGTCATCGCGCATTACGGTCTGGATCAGCCGCTGTGGAAACAGTATCTGCTGTTTCTCCAAGGACTTCTGCACGGGGATTTCGGCAACAGCTTCGTTTATGGGCGGCCGGCGCTGGGTCTGATCCTCGAACGTCTCCCAGCGACGCTCGAACTGGCGATCACGGCTCTCGGCATCGCGCTGCTGTTCGGCTTGCCGCTTGGGCTGTATGCAGGGCTCTACCCCAATCGGATTTCCTCCAAGCTCATCATGAGCGGCTCGATTCTGGGCTTCTCGCTTCCGACCTTCTGGGTCGGTCTCATGCTGATCATGGTGTTTTCCGTCGAGCTCGGCTGGTTGCCGACGAATGGCCGCGGCCCGACGCAGGAGCTGCTCGGCGCACAATGGTCGTTTCTGACCGCAGACGGCATCCGGCACCTTTTATTGCCGGCCTTCAACCTGGCTCTGTTCAAGACGTCGCTCATTCTTCGGCTGACCCGTGCCGGCGTGCAGGAGGTCCTTCCCCAGGACTATGTGAAGTTTGCCCGCGCCAAGGGATTGCGAGAGCGGCGGATCATTTCCGTGCACGTTCTCAAGAACCTGATGATCCCGGTGGTGACGATTATCGGTCTCGAGTTCGGGTCACTCATCGCCTTTTCGGTCGTCACCGAAAGCATCTTTGCGTGGCCGGGCATGGGCAAGCTCATCATCGACTCGATCAACCTTCTCGATCGCCCCGTCATCGTCGCCTACCTGATGATGATGGTGCTGCTCTTCGTCGTCCTCAACTTCATCATCGACATCTGTTATACCCTTCTGGATCCGCGGGTCCGGCTGGAAGGAAAGGCTTGACCCCATGGCCGAACCACACACGCAAGACACAAGCGCTCCAACGCCCGAACCCAGTCGTCTGTCGAAAGGGATCGCGGATTTCTTCAGCTCTCCGGCAGCTGCGATCGCCTTCCTCACGCTGGTGATCATCTGTTGCCTGGCGTTGTTTGCGCCATGGATCTCTCCGCAAAATCCCTATGATTTGATGCAGCTCGATATCATGGATGGACGACTGCCGCCGGGGTCTGAATCCATGACCGGGCTCGTCTATCACCTCGGTACCGACAGCCAGGGCCGCGATATCCTGTCCGGCATCCTCTATGGCCTGCGCACCTCTTTGCTGGTGGGCGTTCTGTCGGCTTTCGCTGCTGCCATCATCGGAACCTCAGCCGGACTGTTCGCCGCTTACATGGGAGGACGCACGGAAACCGCGATGATGCGGCTCGTCGACCTGCAGCTGTCGTTTCCCACAATATTGATGGCGCTCATGATGCTCGCCGTGCTCGGCAAGGGTGTGCCCAATGTCGTGATCGCACTGATCATCGCCGAGTGGGCGACCTATGCTCGCACGGTCCGCGGCACCGCTCTGGTCGAGCGCGAGAAGGAATATATCGAGGCGGCCCGGATGCTGCGCCTGCCCGGATGGCGCATCCTCTTCAGGCACCTGCTGCCGAACTGTCTTGCGCCGGTCATTGTCATCGCCACCATGCAGATCGCGAGGGCAATCGGCCTCGAAGCAACCTTGTCTTTCCTCGGTCTCGGTGCATCCGTGACCGAACCCTCGCTCGGCATGCTGATCTCGACGGGCTACCAGTATCTTCTGACAGGCCTCTACTGGATCAGCTTCTTTCCCGGCATTGCCCTTCTGGTCACGATCGCGGCGATCAATCTCGTCGGTGACCGGCTGCGCGATGTGCTCAACCCGAGGAACATGTCATGACCCCTTTGCTGCAAGTGAGCAATCTTGTCACCGAATTCGGCGGCGGCAGGGGACGCCCCAACCTTTGCGCCGTCAATGATGTGTCGTTCACGGTTGAACGCGGCAAGGTCCTTGGTCTCGTGGGAGAATCCGGATCCGGAAAGTCGGTGACCGGCTTCTCGATCATGCGGCTCCTCGATAAACCCGGCCGGGTTGCCGGCGGCCGGATCATCTTCGACGGCGCCGACATCGCGAAATATTCGGACGAAGAGATGCGGCAGCTGCGCGGCAAGCGGATCGCCATGGTATTCCAGGATCCGACGATGACGCTCAACCCGGTCCTGACGGTCGGGACGCAGATGGTGGAAGCCGTTCAGGCACACGAGCGAGTCCCGAAGGATACCGCCCGGCAGCGGGCGCGTGATGCTTTGGCGCTGGTTGGAATACCAAGCCCTGAAGAAAGGCTTGCCGCCTATCCGCATCAGTTTTCCGGCGGAATGCGCCAGCGTGTGGCGATTGCCATCGCGCTTCTTCACAAGCCGGACCTTATCATCGCCGATGAACCGACAACGGCGCTTGATGTGACGATCCAGAGCCAGATCATTTCCGAATTCCAGAAACTCACCGAAGAGGGAAATACGGCGGTGATCTGGATCACGCACGATCTGGCGATCGTTTCAAGATTGGCCGACGAGATCGCCGTCATGTATGCCGGCCGCCTCGTCGAGACCGGACCGGTGGGCAAGGTTCTGACTGATCCTCACCATCCCTACACTGCCGGTCTGATCGCGTCGGTGCCTTCGCAAAACAGACGCGGAGAGCCCCTTCACCAGATCCGCGGCATGACACCGGCCATCAACCGCCTCCCACAGGGATGTAGTTTTCGTACGCGTTGTGATCGGGCAACCGACGGCTGCCTGGTCATGCCAGAGCTCATGCCGGAAGGCGATCGCTCCTTCCGCTGCATTCATCCCGTAACGAAAGAATTAGCATGATGACCGCGACCGCCGCGCCCCTGATCGAAGTGAGGAACGTGTCGCAGCGCTTCGGAGCCAAGCCCGATTTGGCCGCCAAGATCGCGCTCAAGCTCAAGCTGGCCAAACCCGCGCCTGTCGTTCACGCGCTTGACAACGTCAGCCTCAGCATTCGGGCCGGAGAGGTTGTCGGCCTTGTCGGCGAAAGCGGCTGCGGGAAGTCGACGCTCGGCCGCGCCATTGCAGGGATCACCTCGCCGAGCCAGGGCCACATTCTCTGGAAGGGGATGGATCGAAGCGCCATGTCGAAAGGCGAGCAGCATCAGTTTGGTCTCGCCAGCCAGATGATTTTCCAGAACCCGATGGCGGCTCTCAATCCGCGCATGACCGTCGAGGAGCTTATCTGGGAGGCGCCTCGAACGCATGGGCTTGCCCGCTCGGCGGAGCGCGACGCCTATGTCGACAGATATTTGATGCTGGCCGGTTTCGACCCGGCCATGAAAAAGCGATACCCGCACCAGTTTTCCGGTGGCCAGCGGCAGCGCGTCAATATTGCGCGCGCGCTCGCCGTGCAGCCGAAATTCCTCGTCTGTGACGAAAGCGTCGCGGCGCTCGACGTTTCTATCCAGGCTCAGGTCATCAACCTGTTCATGGAACTTCGTGACAAGCTTGACCTGACCTACTTGTTCGTCAGTCATGATCTCGGCGTTGTGGAACATATTTCCGACCGCGTTGCGATCATGTATCTCGGCCGCATCGTCGAAGAGGCGCCCGTCGAGGAGGTTTTCAGGCGGCCCAATCATCCGTACACGAAAGCGCTCTTGGCCGAGGTGCCGCGCATCGAACCCGGCAAGCGACAGTTCAAACCCGTCGATGGCGAACTCCCCAGCCCGATAAACCCGCCGAAAGGCTGTCACTTTCATCCGAGATGCCCGTTCGCGATGGACCGCTGTCATATGGAAGTGCCGGTGAAAAGGGAAATTGCACCGGGGCATTTGTCGGCTTGCCATCTCAATGATGAATGATCTCAAACGACAGGATCCTGATTGCTTCAGGCCTAAAATCATCCTCCTCTAATGTGCATGAGCTCCGCCCGGTCGGGAAACTTTTTTCAACCCGGCTCCCGCTGCAGCGGTGTCCGCCAGGGACGCATCGCCGAGCGAGATGACGCCGGTAAGGCGTTTGTCACGATTGACGACGGGAAGGCGGCGGACCTGGACCTGCCCCATATTGCGGGTCACGTCGTCGACATCTTCGTCTTCGAAACAATATTTGACATCGCGTGACATGACTTCGCGCACCTTTGCATCGCCCCCGAGTCCATCGGCAAGCCCACGCACGACGAGATCGCGATCCGTGATCGTTCCGACGAGCCGGTCGTTGTCGCCGACCGGCAGGAAGCCGATCTGCCTGTCGGCCATGCATCTCGCGATTTCGGCTATCGTCTGATTAGGGTTGGCGATTTCTACATCGCGAGACATGATCTCTGACACTTTCATGGTCTTTCCTCCTGCCTTTTACGGTTAGTGGACGTCGAATGTTCCGGTGAGAGTCGCTTCCGAAACGACGTGGTTGCGGCTCCTGCCACCCTCTCGATGGGGACTGAGTGTCGCTATCCGGATCCGGCCAGAGCGCCTGGACTTCTGCCGGCAGTCCGTGGCGCACTTTCCGCACCTCGCCCGGGCGTCGATGAAAGCTCGTCGTTCACCGCAGACTAGCTGCCGATCAGGTCCCTGCTCGGCCATCAGATCGTCGTGCCGCATATTTGTAGTTTGCAGCGTCTTATCGAAGACGGCGACACCCGGAGCGCTCATGGCTCCACCCCCATGATGATGGTTCGAATCTATGAAACCGGTCAGGGAGACGAAAGTTCCGGAAGCCATCGGTAAATGCTCCGGTCGCATCGTCAGGAATCCGACGTGCCCTCCTCCTCCACGAATATCCCCCAAGCGGCGATGAAGAGAGCGGCGATCAGCGGCCCGATCACGAAACCATTGATGCCTAGTAGAGAAATGCCGCCAATGGTGGAAATGAGGACAACATAGTCGGGAAGCTTGGTCTCTCTGCCGACCAGGGACGGCCGCAGCAGATTATCGACAAGACCGATGACGAGGGCGCCTACCGCAACCAGCACAATCGCCTTCACCCAAAAGCCGGCCAGAGCCAGGTAAATGGCCGTGGGGACCCAGATCAATGCGGCGCCGACCGCAGGCAGCAGCGACAGGAAACTCATCAGCACGCCCCACAGAAGGGCTGGCTCGACGCCAAGGGCCCAGAAGGCGATTCCGCCGATCGAACCCTGGATGATGGCGATGATAATATTGCCTCGCACGGTCGCGTGAACGACCGAAGTGAATTTGGAGGTGAAGCGAAGTGTATGGGCATCGCTGAGAGGCAGCGCTCTTCTGATGGCGCGGGCAAGGGCGCGCCCATCCCGGAACATGAAGAATAGGAGATAGAGCATCACGCCGAAGGTGACGAAGAACCGCACGGTGTTCTGACCGAGGCTCAAGGCGCGTCCGGCAAAAAAACCGCCGCCCTGCATCAATGCCGAGTAAACGCGGTCCTGAAACGTATCGACGCCGTTCAGCTCGATGCTCCGGAGCCAGTCGCGGAGGAACAAGGGCAATGCTTCCTGCAGATTATGAATAAAGCTCCGGACGTCGATCTCGCCGGTGTCCATACGTTGGTAGAGATGGTTGCCCTGCTGGACGAGTGAACTGAGGACGATCAGCCCGGGAATGATAACGACGCAGAGGCAGATCAACACAGACAGCGCTGCAGCGAGGTTTCCCCGCCCACCCAGCCGCGCCTCGATACGGGCGTGAAGCGGGAAGAAGATGATAGCGAGGACGACTGCCCAGAATATCGCCGAATAGAACGGTAGCACGACGGCGACGAACGCAATAGTCACGAGGACCAGAAGCACATAGAAACTGACACGCTGAAGGAGCATTCGATCTTTCCGCTTCGAGACCGCGATGATGGTAGCACAGATAAGGCGGCAGCGCTGAGCCGCCCGTCCATCCTACTCTAGCGGCTCAATGCCGTAGGCGCCGTCCCGACGGGAACTTCTTCTTCCGATTTAGTTATGCGCCTCATGTTAGTGAAGTCTGTCCAGCCGACGTTCGGAATAACAATTCACGTCGCAGATCAGGACGTTCACATCCTTGGCGGTGGCAACTCACATGGCATTCCAGTCGTCCTCCTGCATGGCTGCGGCAGTCTTGCGCAGGAAATTTTGCTTCCCTTCGACAACAGCGATATCCGGATCATTGCTCCCGACCGGCCCGGCTATGGACTGAGCACGCCGGCTGCACCGGCTGAGCGTGGACCTGAGGGACAGCCCTTCTGGCTTGAACGCCTTCTCACGTCTCTTGACCTGTCGGAGGTGAGGATCGTTGCGCACTCGATCGGCAGCGCAGCGGCGTTACACCTTGCTGCAAGAAGACCAGAAGTGTCGGGCATTTGCCCCATCATGTGGTCCCAGGCGTTGCGCGAGAGATGCTTTGTGATCTTGTGGAGGCATTCGCACAAGAAAAGGAACTGCCGCGTGTGAAGAGCATCGGCTCGCAGGCGGTTGCGGAAAGAGTACATGCCGATTTCAAAGGTGATGAATGCCCGGCCCTTTAACTCGAAGCGCCGCGGCATTCCAGAGTAACAATGGGGCAATACCAGACACAGGAGGCCCGTGAACCGATCTCCGCCTTTAGGGAGGATATGATTTTTCTGTTGTGGCAAATGAAAAATCTGATTTACTGACACTTCGCTGCTTGGCTTTAAGGGGGATATTGCCGATGCCGTGGACACGCAGAAATATTGTGCTTGGTGGATTGGCGTTACTTGGCGCCGGTGCGGTCCAGAAACCGGCATTCGCCGCCGCATCTTCCAATTTTGCCGGCACCGCCGTCGGCAATGGCGTGACGTTCCAAAAGACCAACTTCGCCAAGATCGACAAGAAGTGGCACCGCCAGGTTGTCAAATATTTCAGCAGCGAGCCGATCGGCACCGTCGTCGTCGATACAAGGCACCATTTTCTCTACGTGATCATGGAGAACAAGACGGCCATCCGCTATGGCGTCGGCGTCGGCCGCGAGGGCTTCAAATGGTTTGGCCGCGCCACGATCGACGCTAAATCGCTTTGGCCGCGCTGGACGCCGCCGCCGGAGATGCGCAAGCGCCATCCTGAACTGCCCGAATTCGTGGCCGGAGGTTCACCGAAAAATCCACTTGGTCCCCGCGCCATGTATCTGCATCGCGACGGCGTCGACACCGGTTATCGCTTCCACGGCACGCTTGAGCCGTGGAGCATCGGCAAGGATGCCTCCAGCGGCTGTATCCGCATGTTCAACGAAGACGCCATCGATCTTTACCAGCGTTGCCCCATCGGCACCGCGGTGCAGGTTCTGCCGCACATTGCCGACCAGGCTGAACGTGCCGCGCAGGTCAGCCAAATAACTCCGGTCGAATGAGGAATATCCGCTGATGTTTGCTCCGACCGGATACATGAGGCAGCTTATGGCCGCGGCCATGCTCCTGGCGCTTACCGCCTGCACCACAACCAAGGTCGCGTCTCTGGAAGAACCCGCTGCGGCGCCGATGACCGGCCAGACCAACGATCCGGCGCCCGGTTTCGAAACCGTCGCGGCTGGCAGTGAAGAGGATTTCATCCTCAATGTCGGCCGAAGGATCTACTTCAAGCAGGACTCCGCCACGCTCGATTCCGTCGCCATGGCAACATTGGACAACCAGGCCATCTGGCTAAACAAGAACCCGACTTGGCTGCTCAAGCTGCAGGGATTTGCCGACGATTCCGGTTCCGCATCCCAAATGGAGACGCTGTCGCAGAAGCGCGCCGATGCGGCGATGGCCTATCTCGTCTCGAAGGGCGTGGACGCCAGTCGCATGTGGGCCAAGGGCTACGGCAACGACCGCGAAGTGCGCGACTGCACGGAGCGCTCCTGCAAGGTGCAGAACCGGCGCGTCGTCACCAATCTCCGCTCTCAGCCCGACGCGGCCTGATCCAGCTCGAACCAACGCTTGGTGCAGACGCGCCAAGCGCGATCGGCCGGGCTCAGCTCGAATACGATATGGATCTCGCCAGCCTGCCTTTAATTCGAAGATGGCAGTACATATTCGAGTGGTGACGGCAGATCGATGATGAACCTGATATCCGCGGCATTCGCAGCCACCACCAGTTGGTAGTCGCCTGCTTCTGCGCGGAAAGCGCCGGCCCCGACGTCGTAATAGGCGAGGTCGCGCGGCAGGATCCTCATTTCGGCCGTTCCTGTCTCACCGGGCAGCAGCGAAAGCTTTGCGAAGGCGCGCAGTTCCTTGTCCGGCCGTTCTACCTTTGACCTCGGCGAACGCACATAAAGCTGGACAAGTTCCGATCCGGCCCGATCGCCGATATTGGTCAGATCGACGCTGACGGTCACGCCTTCGGCACCCATTTCGCTGGCTGAAAGCCGCGGTTCGCTCCAGTTGAAGCGCGTATAGCCAAGGCCGAAACCGAAAGGGAAGAGCGGTTCGACAGCACGCGTATCGTGATGACGATAGCCGACGAAGACGCCTTCGGCATAGCGCACATGCCCATCCTTACCCGGATAGACGGCCGGATCACCTGTGATGGCGGAATTGTCGGCAAGCGCCCTCGGGAATGTCTGCGGCAGACGTCCGCCGGGCTCGACATCGCCGAACAGGACATCCGCGACGGCATTGCCCAGCTCCTGCCCGGGGTACCAGATCTGCAGCACGGCGCGAACCTTGCTGAGCCACGGCATTTCCACTGGACCGCCGGTCTGCAGCACGACCACGGTGTTGGCGTTGACGGCCGCAACCCGCTCGATCAGCTCTTCCTGCCGCCCCGGAAGCCGCATGTCGGGCAGGTCCAAGCCCTCGGTATCCCATTCGCCGTCGCGGCCGACGAAGAGAAGCGCCACATCGGCATTCAGCGCCGTCTCGACGGCACCCACGATATCGGCCTCGCCCAAGGGCTTTTCGACGCCGAACCGAATGGCCGTGAGGTTGATCCCCTCTCCGTTCGCCACCGGCGGGTCATATTCGACGGTGACGGCATGGGCTTTGCCCGCATCGAGCGCTACCGTGCCGCGCTGTTCGTCATTGGCCGTGCCGAAATAGTTTTCGCCGCGTGCCCAGCCGTCATGGCCGTCAACCGTCAGGCTGCCATCGACGAAGAGCCGCGCCAGTCCGGCATTGGTCATGCCGAAGACATGATCGCCGCTCTCCTCCGGCACGAATTGCATCGTCATCCGTGCCGAGAAATCGGTGGGGTCGAGCTCGGCCGCCGGCAGTTCGAACCAAAAGAACTCACCCTTGTCGACGGTCTCGACATGAAGCGGAGTGCCCCGGCAGCCGCGTCCCTTGAAATATTCGACGGTGATCTTTCCCTTGGCCACCTCGATCAGACGGTTATGGCGGCAGCCGACGGCGTGGCTGACGCTATTGGCATTGGAAAGGGCGGCTCGAATCCCTTCGAGCGGACTGACCACGCAATGCGCCGCGATCTGCGCGCTGCCACCGCCCATGACGCGCGCGCTCGCGGCGTTGGGTCCGATGACGGCGATCCGGTCGAGCGACGTCTTGGCAAGCGGCAGTATGCCGTCGTTCTTCAAAAGGACTGCGCCCTCTGCGCCGAGACGCCGGATCAGCGCCCGGTCTTCCGGCAGGTCGACCGCCTGCTCCGTAAGGTCGGGCTTCTTCTCGAACGCGCCGACCCGCTCGAGTAGAAGCAGGATCCGCTGCGCCGCCGCCCGCACGGTGGCGGCTTCGACCCTGCCCTCGCGCACGGCCGCAACCAGCTTCTCGCCGCGATCGCGCGCCGGGCCGGGCATCTCGAGATCAAGCCCGGCATTGATCGTCTCGGCCGTCGAATGCGAACCGAACCAGTCGGACATGACGATACCGTCGAATCCCCATTCCTGGCGCAGCACCTTGGTCAGCAGCCACTCATGCTCGCTGGTATAGGTGCCGTTGAGGCGGTTATAGGAGGACATGACGGCCATCACGCCGGCGCGTTTGACAGCCTGTTCGAAGGGCGGAAAGTAGATTTCGCGCAGCGTCCGCTCGTCGATATCGGAAGACATGGTCTGCCGCTCTATCTCGGATTCATTGCCGGCGAAGTGCTTGATCGTCGCTGCGATCCCCTGGCTCTGCACGCCTTTGATATAGGCGACGGCGAGTTCCGCGGTCAGCATCGGATCCTCGGAATAACATTCGAAATTTCGCCCGTTGAGGCCGGAACGATGGATGTTCACCGTAGGCGCGAGCAGTACGGCGGCACCCTTGCTCTTCGCCTGGTGGGCAAGCGCCACACCCATGCGCTCGACCAGATCGGGATTCCAGGTGGCGCCGAGCGCGATGGCAGTGGGAAAACAGGTCGCCTTGACGCCGCCGACCAGCGAACCGGCGCCGCGGGCGCCATTCGGTCCGTCCGTCACCTTGATCTTCGGCACATCAAGACGCTCGACGGGAACCGTCGTCCAGAAATCGGCGCCGGACAACAGGGAGACCTGCTCCTCGAGCGTCATCTTGTCGAGAATGGAATCGATCATGCAAACCTCCCCTTCAATGGAATTCGGTTGCCGTGAAGTATTGCCGGAGCAAGCGCGGTGCTAACCCATCGGCGGCAAACGCGCACTTCTCAGCAGGTAAGGTAGTTCTTAAACCTACCGATTACTCGGTATTTTTAAGATGTCAACTGGCGAAGCCTGATGTATGGATAAAGAGCGCCGGAGAAACCGACGGGAGAGGCGATGGCAGAGTTTTCCGAATCGAATACCGGACAGGACGAAAAGCGACGACGCAGATCCCGCAAGGGCGAAGCGCGCCGCGCGGAGATCCTGACGGCTGCGATGCGGCGCTTCGCCGAAGACGGCTACCAGAATGCCGCCATCGCGGATGTTGCCCGCGACGTCGGCCTGTCGCTGCCCGGCCTGCTGCACCATTTCCCGACCAAGGTCGATCTCCTGCTCGCCATTCTGGATAAGCGCGATCGCGAAAGCGAAAGCTTCATCGGGCCCCATCGTTCCGATCTCCGCGGCCTGCTCAAGGGCATGGTCGAGGTCTTCCGCCGCAACGCCGATATGGTCGAGGTCATCAGGGCCTTCGCCATCCTGAATGCCGAGAGCCTGATGAAGGATCACCCGGCCAAAGGATGGTTTCTCGATCGCGCCACCCAACTGCAGAATGACATCGCCGCGACCTTCGAAGAGGCCGTCGCCGATGGCTCGATCGACGGCAAGATTGACGGCAGGGCAATGGCGGCCGAACTGATCG
Source organism: Rhizobium sp. 862_C5_N1_2 (assembly GCF_051811205.1). Lineage (NCBI taxonomy): Bacteria > Pseudomonadati > Pseudomonadota > Alphaproteobacteria > Hyphomicrobiales > Rhizobiaceae > Rhizobium > Rhizobium sp. 862_C5_N1_2. Next base: position 286,796 of record NZ_JBPWPT010000002.1, read on the forward strand.
CGGTGATGGACGGCCTTCAGATGCTCTGGCTGCGCGATCCCACCCGCTTCGACATGGTCGGCGGGTTGGAAGCCTATATCAGCCGGCTGTTGGCGAGCCTTGGTCCGCAAGGCTGAGCCTTGGCTTACGGCTCTACTCGCGGGCGGTCCAGGATGATGCCTTATCGGAAACCGGCCTCCCATCAAAGCGCGCTAACCAGACCATAATGCGGCTTACAGCTTCGTGATACCTCTGCCCGACAAGCAGACCGGTATGTGTCGTGCCCCAGAGACCTAGATACTCGCTGCCGATGTGACGCGCTGTCGCCCGGCCGCGATGTTCATCGGATTCGTCGTTGATGGCGCAGATGACGAGGCTGGGACAGGCGATCATCTCGCCTTTGATGGAAATCCCCTCGGACCCGAAATGAAAGGAAAATGCGCTGAATGCCTTCGCAGATTCCATGGACAGGTACTTCCGCTGGAATTCGATATCCTCGAATGTTTCATCCACACTGATCTGCTCGTCGCGTGCTGGAGCAGGCACGACGAGGCCGGGCATTCGCAACGCGAGATCGCGATAGGGGGCCTCCGCATGCACTTCCCTGCAAATGCTGGAATCGATCAAGACCAGCCCGGCTATCTGCACACTTTCCGCCAGTTTCTGGCTCAGGATTCCGCCCATGCTGAATCCGATCACGATGGGAGGAGTTCCACATTCTTCGACGATTTCGGAGATCACCAGCCGGATGTCTTCCAGGTAATCTTCAAACAGGATTTTTGTGAAATCCACCGACCTGCTTTTGTAGTGGCCTCGCAGATTGACGCAATAAGACTTCCATCCAGCCGACATGAAATGAGGAATGTATTTGCTCCACATCCAACTCCCGGTAAAGGCGCCATGGACGAAGAGCAAAGGCGGCCGAACGGACTGCCTCGAAGCGCGGTACGCATGAAATATTTCCAGAAATAGGTCATTCTCTCCGACGTATTTTTCCGTGTGTTCGGGTCGTTCTTTTGCATAGTCCCGCATGCGTTCACTCCTTTGATATTGCCAGACGCCGTCCGAATAGGCGGCAATCGAGATCACCCGACCGCTGCGGCTGCAGGCGAAGGATTAGGCCTCGAAAAGCGCCTAGCATCGTGAGACAGAGGATATTTCCTACGCAATATTGATCAATGGTGGCCTGTGGACGTACATAAAGGACAAGATATCTCTAATCGGGTGTTATTGTGGACAGTCTCGCAAGCGTTGTCGCCTTCGTCCACGCCGTCGAACAGCAGAGCTACGTCGCAGCCGCCAGGGTTGGCGGAGTTTCGCCGTCTGCGATCGGAAAGGCAGTGGCGCGTCTCGAAAGCCGGCTGGGCGTGCGGCTCTTCAATCGGACAACGCGCAGTATCAGCCTGACTGAGGAAGGAGCGGTCCTCTACGAGCGCTACAAACGCATCATCGACGACATGGATGACGCAGAGGCCACAATCTCACGAAGCCGGGAACGTCCAAGGGGACGCCTTCGCGTCAGCGTACCGCATATCGTCGGGCATCACCTTCTCATGCCGCTTCTGCCCATTTTTGCCGAGCAATTTCCGGAGATCGAACTGGACATCGATTTCGAAGACAAGGTCACAGACCTGGTCGCAGAGGGCCTGGATGTCGTCGTTCGGAGTGGTGAGCTTGCCGATGCTCGATTGATCGCCCGCCATCTTGGCGACCAGCATTTCGTCGTTTGCGGAAGTCCCGATTATTTCAAGCGCCATGGGCAACCGCAGACGCCTGATGACCTCTCCCAACATGCTTGCATTCACTTCAAATACCCATCCAGCGGCCGGCTCGCGCCGTGGGCATTCCGCTCACCATACGATCGGCTAATTTTGCCAAGAAGCCTTACATTCAACAATACGGACGCAGGGCTGCGGGCAGCACGGGACGCTTTGGGGCTCGCGCATCTGCCTGTCTACGTCGCAGAACCCCATATGCGAACCGGAAGTTTGGTCCCCGTCCTGACCTCCTTCATGGTGCCGTACGGCTCGCTCTCGCTCGTCTGGGCGTCCAATCGTCAGCTTTCACCAAAAGTCCGCGCTTTCGTGGATTTTGTAGTTGCGAACTTTGCCGCCCGACCCGACGCTTTTCGACCGCTGGATGCGGCTGGCGGCTCATCCAATTCTGGGGGATAGCGGCCGCTTTCAGAAGCGCCCGCCAGTTCTTCAAATCATGGCGCGACATGCTTGCCATAGGCCATTTGATTCCCGGCACGTATGGCGGTTAGGCGTCAGGCATATTTCAGCTTCCAGGTCCGGATTTCGAACGGCATGATGTCGGCAGGTCCCTTCCGCTCCATCGGCTCTTCGAGAATGTTCAGCGGTTGCGATGCTGCCCATCCGGAAGGTAGACCGAGGGAGAGGTTGCCGCGCCGGCCAGCTGGTTCGTAAAGGCGCAGGATGAGACCATCGCCTTCTTCCGCCGGCTTCAGGCCTGAGAACGCGACAGGGATGCCGTTGACCACAAGCGGCGCGAAGGTGCCGGTGGAGAGGCCGCTGGCCTCAGCAGCGACGAGCGGTTGATTGAGATCGATCGCCTCGTCGAGGACGCCGCCTTCATGCCAGGTGCCTTCATGCGGCATCAGCGCATAGGTAAAGCTCTGCTCGCCTTCATCGGCCAGCGGATCCGGATAGATCGGACCGCGCACGAGGCTCATGCCGATCACATTGCCGCGGGCGCTATGACCGTATTTGGCATTGTTGAGCAGTGCGACCCCGAAGCCCGGCTCGGTGATATCGACGAAGCGGTGCGCGACGGCCTCGAACATCGCCTGTTCCCAGGACGTATTCGTGTGCGTTGCCCGCTCGACGATGCCGAAGGCGCATTCGAACGTTGCCTTCCGGGCCAATGCGGCGACCGGGTTCAGCGTGCGCAGAAGGGTGCGGCGGTCATGCCAGTCGATCGTCGTTTCGATGTCGAGGCGCCTGGCGTTGGCCGTCAGCACATAGGTCTGCGTGACGCTCGAATTCCGGTAGCGGTAGACGACGCGGATCGCCGCTCGGTGCGGCCCTTCTTCAACGAGCGTGATGCTTTCCGGGGCATCGAGGCGGACGGCCTTTTCGGCATAATCCGCATCGATGTCCCAGGCGTCCCAGTTGCGCGGCTTGTCGCCCGGATAGACCCAGAGCTGATTTGCCGAGCCGTCGACCGCTTCCCGGCCCGTGGCCTTATGGATGAGGCTCACGACCGCCCCGTCCTTGCCGATGGCGACCGAGAGGTGCTCGTTTTCGAGATGGCCGGGGCCGGCCTTCAGCCCACTCGCGGGCTTGAGCGTGCCCTTGTCGAAGACCGCGACGGACAGGGGGGCGACGACATCGGCGGCCGAGACGACCGTGCCGTCGGAGAGCGTTGCGCTGAGCGGTCTGGCCGCAAGAGACGGATTGACGACGACGAGGGCATCGCCAACCCCGCCCTTCGGCAGCTTGGCCGACAGCGCCTGCAATGCCCTCGCCTGCTCGATCTTGGCACGGTCGATGACGCCGCCCAGTTCCTGCTCCGCATCCTGATAGACTTCACGGATGCTCGAGCCCGGCAGAATGTCATGAAATTCGTTCTTCAGCACGACGCGCCAATCGGCTTCGAGGCTCTGGGGCTTGTCTGCTCCAAGCATGTGCCCAAGCGAAGCGATGGCTTCGGCGGTGATCAGCGCACGTTCGGCCTGGCGGTGCTTGCGCTTGACGCCGCTTTGCGACGTCAGCGTGGCGCGGTGCAGTTCGAGATAGATTTCGCCATCCCACACCGGAAGGCTCTTTTCCCCCGCGGTGCGGTGCGCCTGCTCGTAATAGCTTTTGACGGTGCCCCAGCGTGCCTGCGGGATCGCCGGGAAATCGCGCAACTGCACTTCGCGCTCCACCATCTCGGGCGTGACGCCGCCGCCGCCGTCGCCATAACCGACGGCCAGAAGCGAGGTATCGTGCTGCGTCTTGCCGCGGAAATTCTTCCACGTCGGCACGTAGCAATCGGGTTGCACGAAGCCGTTATAACCCTGCATCGGATTGTCGAACGTATGGGTCAGCACCTGGCTGCCGTCGAGGCCCTTCCACCAGAAGAGATCGGAGGGAATATGATTGGTCTCGCTCCAGTTGACCTTGATGGTGAAGAAACTGTCGATACCGCCCTGTCTCAGGATCTGCGGCAGCGCGCCTGAAAAGCCGAAGCAATCCGGCAGCCAGCAGACCGTATGGCGCGTGCCGAAGGTCTTCTCGAAATAGCGCTGGCCATAGAGAACCTGACGGGCGAGACTTTCGCCGGTCGGCATGTTCGTGTCGGGCTCGACCCACATGCCGCCGACGGTTTCCCACTTTCCTTCCGCGACCTTGTTCTTGATGCGCTCGAGAAGGTCCGGGTCTTCCTCTTCCATCTGCGCGTAATAATGGGCGGTCGATTGATTGAAGCGGAAATCGTCGGAGCGCTCCATCAGCGAGAGCGCCGTATTGAAGGTGCGCCGCATTTTCCGACGCGTCTCGCGATAGGGCCAAAGCCAGGCAAGATCGATATGCGCATGGCCCGTCAGCAGCAGTTCTCCGTTCGGCGGAAAGCGCTTCTGCAGCTCCTTCAGCCGCGCCGTCAGAGCCTCGAAGGCCGCGGCTGCCGAAGCGCTTTGCTCTTCCGTGAGGCCTGCCGGATTAGCTTCAAGCTCCGGCAGTTCCCAGATTTTCTGCTGCATGACGGCGCCGGATGTGCGGGAGATATAAGCCGCCGTATCCGACGGCCAATCGAGACTGCGCAGCGCATGCTCGGCGGCATCCATCAGATGCGGAACGACTTCATGTTCACCCAGCGCATCGATTGCCTCGGCAACCTGCTTCAACAGAAGGTGCAGGCGGTGAGCCGGGCCATCGAGCCAGATAAAGCGGGACTTGTTGAGCCGCGGAGCGCGATTGGGTTCGCCGAATGGAAAGCGGGCGACGGTTTCCGTTGCGATCGAAAAGCGGCGACCCCTCAGCGGGAATTCCTGATGATAGGGATCGAGGCCGAATGTTTCGGTCTCACCGCCGGGGTAGCTCAGCGTAATCAGGCTCTCGCCGCCGAGATCGAGCTGCAGGCGAATGTCTGCGAGAGGCCACGCCTCCGGCGCTTCAGCGGTCGCGGCAAAATGCACCACCCCCTGGCGGTGCGGCCAATCCTGCTGAAGCGCGATCGGCTCGCCCTCGAAAGTCCAGCCGTCGATCACAGCACTTTGTCGATCCCGCCAATGAGCCAACTCGGCAATGCGAACTTTGAGACGATCGAGGCGCTGGGCAATGGTCAGAGGCATGGCTTATCCTGTTGAAAATCGACGGCTGACAATTTTGTCGTCATGCTTTGGGGCCGGGGTCATGGTTTGGGGGAGATGAAGATGGCGCGACCGACATCGCGATTGCCCGGCCCCTCCTCCAAGCGGGCTTGCAGAGTCTTAGATTAAGTAACTTTGATTTGGCGTCAAGCCCGGAAGAAGTGAACCGCGCCTGCGAATAGATCAAGCCGATCAACTCGCCCTTTCTAGGACCCTTGTAGTGCGGCAAACGTGGCCACGGAGCTTAGGTCACATGGAATTCAGAACTCGTGATGCGACGCTTTACGAGAGCCTATCCCCAGGGGTCATTTATACGTCTCATTTCAACTGACCGGCCAATTGCGGGAGCTCTTTTTCTAAGAGGTTCATTGACTTATCGAAATCCTCTTGGGCGACCGCCGCTCTGAGGCGCGGAAAATAAACGCTGTTTGAGATCCCATCGATCACGACGAAATCGTAGGGTATCATATAGGACTCTACGACTCGGGCCGACGAAAGCTCCAACTTTCCTTCGCCGCCGACCGTTGTAATGGTGCGGGCTATCATTGAACCCTTCGTGGCACTTGGTTCGGGCGATAGTTTATTCTCCTCATCGTAGGCGTCCTTGAGAACGATCTGGTTTGCGAAATCCTGAGTAAACTTAATGTTTACGACGCGCGGCATGGCTTTGCTCCTGACTAATTGACTAGTCGCGTGTTAGACGGCTGTCACGATGTGCCATACTCTGAGTGATGGCATATGAATTCGGAGATCTCTTACCGGGTAACTGAGAGTCTAAAATGAGTGACTGTGCGTCACCGAGTTTGGTCGATATCTCAAGAATCTTCGAGGATGCAGTAATGCGCCACATTTGGTAGCCGGTGCCGAATCCGCATCCCACGGCTTCCCTCGCAGTTGAGTCCGTTACCAGAAATACTCGCGCTGAATCCATACGATAGCAGTGACTGTCGAAAGAGTATCCGTACGCAAGCACGACCGATGCGGTAATGCCGACTGTGCTGACAATTTTTAGTTCAAGGTCAGTGGCGATCCCGAGACCAACATCGAAATGCGCACTGGTTTCATTCCCTTTATCGTCGCGAGGATTTATTTCGACACCGTACAAGATAATCTCATTAGCTATATAACGTTTTTTAGAAGGTGCTGGGACATACTCGTCTGTCATTTCCAAGTCTCCCTGTTAATCGATTATTCTACGCCACCTCATGCAGTCCTCGATTTGTTGGATGAAGCTTTGGCCGCGACCGCTGTAACTGGCTTCAACAAATGTAAGCGCTGCTGATTCAAACGTGACTGTGTCAGGCTCCAGCAGGTGCCATGAATGCGTGAGGCCCTCACCAATGATATCCCGCGCCTCCTGCAGTGCAGCTTTGTAGGCAAAGTGCTTCAATTCGTATGACGCGCTCGATCGCTTTAGGCCTTCATAAAGTAAGGCTGGCTCCAGTTGCTGACGAAGGTTGCTGAAGCGCCGAGGATCGAGATCCGAGAGGCCACGTTCAAAAAGCAGCGTTTGGTAAACCTCGATCAGACTGTCGAAAAGCCCCGCAGCAAAAGGTTTTGATCGATCATGAGCCTCATCGCTAACGTCACCCATTCGCAACGAATTGTTGAACGACCGGATCTGCCTTTCGTCGCTCAGTTCGGCAAATCGATCTAGCTCGTTATGGATCAACAAGTTCCCACCGGTGCGCCGAAGAATTCGATCGAGGGCAGTGTCGAACTGCAGCAAGCCAAGGAGAGATATAAAATCGGCTATCGCCTCATGATACGCGAAGAAGTCACAGCCTCGTCCGTCCCCTTCGAGGATTCCGAGTTCGCTTAGGAGAACAAGATGGCCCATCTCATGAGCGATGGAGTCGAAATTTAACCCGAAGCAAGATGTCTGTCGGTTTGGAGCGCTCTCGCCGAGTTCAAGAAATCCGAAACCCGACTGCGCATTGTCCCAGCCCACGATATGAGGCACGATTTCAAGGCGCTGCAAATCCGGCTCGAAGAACCAGTTTATGCTTCGCCCGATGTATCCTTCGCAGACGTCAAGAACTCTCCGCGCACAAGCGTAACTATGTGCCGAGAGAAACCCCGGGGACCCGGGCGTGATGTGGTCAAAGTGACCGTCCGGACCCGGCTCTACAGGTGGTCGCAAAAGGCCGCGATAAGGCGGCAGGAACGGAAGAGCGTACGGACGCTTCGGCTCGACCGGCTCCACCACGTACATGCGATGATCGGAAGGTCCAGCGAGAATTGGTCCTGCTGAAGCGCCAATCCACACAACTTCGGGCTTTTCATATCCTGGTATAAAAGGCGCTTGTGGGAAGACAAGGAAGCGGGTTCCGAGAGCCGCTTGTGTAGCGACGCCACGCCCAGAGCCCTGCGGATGTATGATGGCATCCAATGCTCGCCCCCCATCGCTCAATTACCTAGACTTAAGCGATGGGCAACTATACCAGTACTAGGATGCGCACGGCAAGATATGATCGAAGAGATTGTAGTAATCCATATCGAGGGCGAAAGCTTCCGTAATTTGAAAATTGCTTTGGATTTCAGGCTGAGATCGGTGTGTGCCGAGGGAGATTAATTGCAGAAGGCTCTCTGCGTCGCTCTTCTTCTGTTTCACGACGCCGGACCGAAGCCACGTGGAGAGTGATCCAAGTTTACTGTACTTCGTGTCCTTTCGGGTCGCCGCCGCCAAGATCTTGCTGAAGCTTCTATCTCGGAAATGTATTGACCGGGCCGATGTTTCCAGCAGCCTGCGAAGCTGCTCAGAAATGATGCCGTTCCGTTCTGCGCTCTTTAGCGTCAACCTAATATCAATGAGGGCTTCGCCCAAGGCTTGGGACCCTAATTCAGGAGGAGCCATTGGCACGGTGACGTCAGCATCGTCGGCAAGTGGGTTGCGACGGTAGTACCGATAGATCAGTCCGTGACCGACCATTCCTTGAGGAGCGAGTTCGGCAGCCCTTAGGGCGCCGATGCTTGAAGCTCCGTACATGCGGACGCCCCGAGACATTGCCCAGATAATTTCCTTATGACGAATAGCAGGAGCCTGTCCGAACACACCGTCAATCAGTGCGATGGCAGATGGTGCGTACTTGGCAACAGCACGAACGACATCTCCACTCCCAACTGGAGGAAGAAAGATGGCGTCCAAGTGGTTCCGACCTTCGGCAGCGCTAAGTGTGGGCCCGGAGAATACGACCACATCATTGCGCATAGTAGATCTCTGGGTTCGTTTCCAAGGGTGGTGCGACAACTCGAACGACGTGGAGTGGCACCTCATCGTCGGTATATAGCATAACAAGTGCTACTGCTCTCGCGCCTGCGAGCTGCATTGCCTTCAGAACATGCTGAAACGTGCGGTCGTGATTGACGGGAGGTTCTTGCCAGGTGATAAGTCGACCTCCTGATGCGAGCCGTTTACGCCAAGCGGTCAACTCTGTAGCATCTGCGTTCCCATATAGTTCTGTCCTAATATCCTCTCGGGCTGCTGATATGACACCGAGCCGCGATTGGCATGCTTCCAACAACGCCTTGGTGAGTGCGCGGTCGTGGCTAAGGTCGCACCCAAAGCCTTCGCCAGGCAAAGGCGCGAAAGAAGCTCTATCGGACCCCTCCATTATTTGGCACCAGTACACAGGTAGTTCGTGAGGCGCGGGGATCTGCCAGATACCAACTGTAAAACCAACTGCGTTGAGCTTCTCGAGGATCTCGCCCGCGCTGCCTGAAGTAACTGACCTGCTCGCGACCTGATATCGGTCAAAGAAATGAGGGGTTCTCATAGCTTTGCAGCGAGCGTGCCGCTCCAGAATTTCAAGGCAAGCATGTATGGTAGCTTGGCGGACGCTGGTGCCGGCGGCAAGGCCGGTCGTATCTCTAGGCATCCATCGCGGGTGAGGCGAGGGGAACGTATACGTGGTGTCAACCAGCGCCAATGGAACTGACAATCGGTTTCCACTAAGAAGATCAACTCCCGCGATCCACGAAAGCGGCTCGATACTGTCTCCGGCGTCGAGGTACGACCAGAGCATGTTTTTGTTCAGCTCGGAAAAGGGTGCAGTGGTCACGATGTCGGAACTAATGCGCTCCGATGCCCAACCCTCCAGCGACTCCATCAGGGCGGAAATCGCTGCTAGCGGAAAGGTTAGCCCTTTGCCTTGATTGACCGACACCGACAAAGATTCGGGTCGCACTACCTGGACAACGGGTATCCTGATCCAATCCAACTCTGTCACCGAACCTAGTCGGGTTATTCCATACTGGTGCTTGCGGGCGAGAATGCGCTGAACCGTCTGCCATGGATCGTGAAACTCCAAAGGCCCACCATCTAGGACGCTTTCAAGGACTGATACGTGTTGCAAGATCCCCTCAGATTTTCTTGGACTATGGTTTGATCATCCTATCCATATCAGTCTTAGCCCGTCCAAGAAGCCAAGCCGCACCCTGTCCTTCGGCTATCCGGATTGCGTTTGCCAAGTCCTTTTTGATCGACGACGGTCGTTCGCTTAGGACACGCCTCAGCTTCGCGCTGTGCCTGTACAACTCGGGGAGCCAAAACAGTTGGCCGCTACTACGACCGACATCGACAGCATTTTGCAAGGTTTGCAGCGCTTCATCATTTCGGCCAAGCCGGTGGAGCACTTGGGCATGCATGTCGCTGTGCATGGAGAGATTGTCATCAGTGCCCAGTTGTTGCTGGAGTTGAAGGGCGTCTCCGAACCGCTTTCCGCCAATTCCGTCGGAAGATGTCATCAATTCCGCCCATCCGCAGTACATGTTGGCCCGTGCTTGACTTGCTGCCAGGCCGTGTTCTTCAGCCAGCGACAACATCTCCTCCCCTAAGGCGTGGACGTCATCGTACCTGCCTTGGCATCGACGAAGTACGATCGCGTAATAAAGCCCATGAACCATACTCCCAACGTGTTCAGTCGAGTCAGCCCAATCCAAGCACTCTTGAATTGCTGCTTCGCTGGCGTCAACTTCATTGAGAAGCAGGTAAGAGAGAGCACTTTCGCCCAATCCACATACCTTGGCGTCGTGTCCGCCGAAAAAGGCTCGATTTCGGACGGCTCGGTAAGAATCGTATAGCTCAAGGCCCTTCGCGACGCAGTCGAGACAGAAGTTGTGTTCACCTGCGTGAAAGCTGGTCGCCCACCCGCAGTGATACGACTGAAGCTTTGTTTCCTCGTCCTCGACAGATTGCATGTCTTCGACAAGGATCCGTGCCCGAGATTGTTGAGTCTGAATCTTTGGCGCTGTGAACCACCACCCCCAATACAACGGGAAATGCCTCTCCCGAACGGCAGAAGGTTGTTTTCGCAGGAGCTGCGTCGCTCGCGAATAGATCCGTCGCGCAACTTCGGAGCCTTCTCCTTCGAGCGCAGTTGCAACTACGCCCTGGAGCTTCAGCAGGTTCAACGTGAGGTCAGTGCGATCGGCTTCCCGCGAAGATATGCTACTCATCACTTCGGCGCAGAGTGTGAGGGAAACGTTGGCCTCATGCATTGCGGACCGAAGGACGCTTGCTTCAGCCGCTGCCAATGCGAACCTCGCGGCGGCAACGTGTAGGCCAGCTTCGGCGCACTGCCAGGCAGCTATTGCTGCAGGCAAGCTGGGGGTTCGCTCCTGAATCAGTAAGTCTGCAATCCGCCGGTGTATTCGCCGTCGATCGCTCTTCAGAAGACTTCCGTACGCAGCTTCCTGCATTAGAACATGGCGAAACTGATAGGTGCGGGGAGCCGTAGGCAAGGGTTCGATAATGCCTTGTGAAAGCAGTCTCTCGATGTGGACATCAACAGCTTGACGGCTTGTTTCCTCAAGAAGATACGTGAGCAGCGGGATGCTGAATTCACGACCTATTACGCTAGCAAATTGGGCAACCTTTCGAGCGGGGCCGGTTGACGCCAGTCTTGCGGACAGCAGATCGTTTAGCGAGGTGACGCCACCATCGAGTAGCAGCCCTTTCCATTCCGACGAAACTTTCCCAAGTGGGTGTCGCCCCCGGAAGAAATCGGTCAATTCCTCAGCATAGAGGGGCATCCCATCGCATTGGCCTAGAATGAAATCAGACAAACCTGGAGGGGGACGTTCACCCCAGATGGATTCCACCAGATCCCGAATTGCAGTCGGAGCCAAGCCCGTGAGTTCTATTTCGGTTGTGGCCGCCAATGACCTCCGTATTCGGGAAGTTTGTAATATCAGCACCGGGAGCTCGTGAGCCAACGAACCAAGGCGATCCATCAACTCGACCGTCATCCCATCGGCCCAATGAACGTCCTCAAATACGAGGAGCGTAGGGGTAACAACACTGGCATTGCACGTCAACAGATGAGCGGCGGCTTCGATCACCTCCTGTCGAAATGCCCGACCGGAAAGATCCGTCGTACGGATCTGGCCGGGGTTGCTTGATTTTTGCTCGGCTGTGAACGAAAGGATCGTTGCGGCGGAAGCCTCACTTAGCTCTCTGCCGGTTGTTCGGAGAGCCTTTAAAAAAGCTATCGCGTTTCCATCCCTCAGAATGGATGTTCCCACGACGGCCTCAAGAAAGGCAACGAACGGGTGCAATGGTTGGCTTTCCAAGCGTCTGTTGCACTGAAACACCACACTATCATGCTGGGTCTTCGCCAATCGATTTGCGAATTCCCGCATCAGTTTCGACTTGCCTATACCCGCTTCACCGACTAGCGCTATTGCGCTTCCGTTACCCCCGCAGGCCGCTTCCCAAGCTTTCGAGAGTGCCGTCAACTCCTTTTCCCGGCCCCTAATGGGCCTGTTGAGGTCTTGAGGCAGCGCCCCTCCAGGTGGCTTCTCCAATCGGCCTTGGGGTCGCCAAAGACCAATCGGTTCGTCAAAACCTTTGAGTTTGGCTTCTCTCGACAAGCTGTATTGAAATTTACTGCGCGTCAGTTGGAAAGTGGACTCGGCGACGAGCGCCGAATTCGGATCGGCCTCTGCCTGCAGGCGGGCGGCCAGAATTGGCGCCGTTCCTATAATTTCATTGCCTTCAGAGGAAAACACGACGAGGCTCGTCGCAACACCGATGCGCAACTTGAATACCAGTCGGGACTTCGCTTTGGATTTGGCGGCAAGCTCGATCAGTTCCAGCGATGACTGAACTGCGCTTTCTGCAGCATCTTCGGCTTGTTCGGGATATCCAAAAAAGCAGCAGCCACCGTCTCCAAGGCGCTGATGAAGAAAGCCGCCATGCTTTTTTATGATGGCCTCAGCGTTTTGATGCAGGGCGGTAACAGAACGGAAGAACTGTTCCGGCTCGCTCTTCAATAGAAGCTCTGTCGATCCAACTATATCATAGAACAGGGCAGTGACTTGCCGTCGCTCGCCTGAAAACCGAAATCGTGCGTCGCGGGTCTTCATGATGGATCGCCCAGCATCAGAGAAGCCATGCAAGGACAGCCGATTTGTGGCTTTTATGCAAGCTTTAAGTGGATCTACTCAATTATCAATTGAGCGGGCGCAGCGCCCGGAATGGCGGATACATATGGCGACAGGTGCGGGAACGGTCATCGATGCAGCTTCTACATTCTCGATGGCTGGTCACATCAAGAGACACTTGACGCGCGTATTCAACATCCAAACGTCATCAGGGTCCGCAGGCGCGATGCGCTGGGTCAAGCAGCAGCCTGCTGGGCTCAGATGCACGGCATAACCATGCTAATGATCGACGGCCTGCTGTCGGACGAAACGGTTGGACCGGATCCTGTCGCCTCTGCACTCTCCACTTTTCTTGAAGGATTGGCGCGATGAAGGCGTAACGTCAGAAGCATCCTGACCACCTGCAGGTTAGGTTTTTGCATTATATTGTTCGAGAAATCTCCGCCGGGACTGCTCGATGTGATGTTTCGTTGCTTTATATGCCGCCGCAGAATTTCTTCGGGACAAGGCTTTGATAATACCAGCGTGTTCTTTGTTGACGTCCTTGGTCGCGCTTGGCAAGTAAAAACAACCGGAACAAATGCACGTGCGTATGCAGCCTGGTTAGCGCGTCGTGAACCAGTTCGTTTTTGCTGGCCGAAGAGATGAAGTTGTGCAACTGCCCATCGCTCCGTGCGAAGTCGAGGAACTTTCCCCTGAGATCGCGGCTCTCGATCGCCTGCATCGAATGATCGATCGCGTTCAGCGTCTCTATCGCTTCATCGTCGAGGTTTCCCGCCGCGTGTTCCGCTGCATAGGGTTCCAGCAGTAATCGCATGTCGAACAGCTTTTCCACCTGACTAAGATCGAGTTGTCTTGCCGCGCTGTAGCCCACCAAATGGGTTTTCACGACAAGTCCTTGCGCTTCCAATCTCGAGAGCGCCTCCCTTATCGGTGTGTGCGACACGCCGATTTCCTTGACGAGATTGTCGATGAAGATGCGGCTTCCCGGCGGAATGCTTAGCGACTTCAGCTGTGGGTAGAGGTAGTTATAGACCTCATCCGCCAAAGCGGCCGCTTTGCACCGCTATTCGGATTTTCGGCTGCGTTGTTATTTATCATTGAAGCCCCTTGACTGTATTGGCCACTGTCGGGTCTGACACACCATTGTGGGCTTTCTGAAGTCCACCTGCCGAGCCTTTACCGCAACATAAACGATGACGACGAGGAACAGGATCGCGAACAGGCCTTCTCCGACACCGCTCGTAGGTCTGCTCATTTCGATCTGCCCAAGGGCGATAAGTGAGAGGTAGATGAAAGGGAGCGCCATGACGCCAAGGAACGTGAAGAGGCATCTAACGCTCCCTCGCAGTACGAGAATTGGCTGGGCGGCGTTTGGGTCGCGGCCGGCGGCGGGAGAATGTTCATCAGTCATCGGTTGAATTCAACTCTCTACGCAAGTGATTCCGAGCACATCTTAACTGTGTAGAGCCGCGGCCCTTCGTTAAAAGCATCTACTGGAAAATCGTTACGAACACCTGCAAGCGTGATACAGAACCGAATAGTGCTCTAGGAAAGACGGTCATGCGGTATCTTCGATCAGGGCCGCGTCGGCTTCAAGCCCAGGACATGGGCGCCCCGCGCGCCAAAACAGTCGGTCTGAGGTCGGGCGAGATCGCCGACCGGAATATTCGCGTCATTCTGGAAGCCATCCGCCGCCACGGCCCGCTGACCCGGATGGAGCTTGGCCGGCATTGCGGCCTTACCGGCCCCGGCATTACCAATATTCTCCGCCGACTGGCCGAGGAAAAGCTTGTCACCTCCAACCGCCGCAATGGCCTTGGCGGAGGCGCCACCGCTACCGAGTTTGCCTTGCGCCCGGAAGGTGCTTTCTCGATCGGCGTCAAGCTTCGCCAAAGGCGTGGCGAGGCCGTGCTCATCGATCTGAGTGGTCAGGTCCATGACCGGGTCTATATCGAGCTGGACCCCGCAGACAAAGTCGGCCTCGTGCATGCGGCGGTCAGGGATATGGTCGACCGTCATGCCTCATTGCCGATCATCGGCCTTGGCATCGCCGCCAACGACTGGACGCAGGATCAAAGCGATCAGATCGCCGCGATGTCGACGATCGCGCGTCCTTATGTCGAGAACGAGTGTACGGCGAGCCTTCTCGCCGAACGCACGATCGGCAGCTCCGGCAGGGAAGGCGGACTTGCGATGATCATTATCGACGACGACGTTCAGGCCGGCTTTCTCATTCGCGGTATTCCCTATTCCGGCGTGCATGGTCGGGCAGGCAGCATCGGCGAAATGCTGACCGGCCCGGATAATGTCCAGCTAAACACCGTCGTCGGTTTCGAATCCCTGCGATCGCGGATCGGCGACCAGGACTTCACCCGCCTGTTGCAGGGGGAAGAATTCCCCTCGTCGTCACTGTCGCAATGGATACGGGAGGCCGCTGGTCATCTGCTCGACCCGATCATCGCCATGGCTGGATTCCTCGCTCCGAGCGTCGTCATGATCGGGAGCGATTTGCCACAGGGTGTGATCGAAGCGCTGATCCATCAGCTTTCCATCGAGCGGCGCGACACCTCGACGAGGCCCTTGCTGACGCCCTGGATTTCGCCGATGAAACCCGCGAGCTTCAGTGGCGGCGGCGTTGCGCTCGGTGCAGCCCTCCTGCCCTTCCTCAACACTTTGCTGCTGCCGCCTGCTTCGGCCTGATGGCCGGCTCAGCCGAGTGCTTCATCGGCGTGGCTAAGATCGGAAGCCAGCGCCTTGTCCAGGACTTTCTGGATATTGGCCGCCCGCCGGAATGATGGTTCCTGCGTCTTTCCCGCCCGCACGGCCTGGACGAAACGCTGGTAGTTGGTCTCGACCGGATCGAAGGGAACGTCACGCCAGGTCGCCGTGTGCACGTCTTCTCCAAGGCAGGCGCGAAGTGTCGATTTACCGGTATCGTAGATCATCTCGATCGAGCCGGTTTCGCCATAGACCCTGAGGCGCAGCTGATCCATCTGTCCGGCCGCCGTGCGCGTCGCCTGGATCGTCCCGATCGCCCCATTGGTGAAATCGACATTCATCGTAAAGCTGTCATTCGCATCAAGATCATATTCGCCGATCTTGTGGCCCGGCGCCTTGTCGAAGGTCTTCAGCCGCGCGAAGACATGGGCAACGTCAAGCCCTGAACCGTAGGACGCAAAATCGACGATGTGAATTCCGATATCGCCGAGCGCGCCGTTGGATCCATGCTTCTTGCTCAGCCGCCACAGCCATTTGCTTTCGCTCTTCCAGTCGCCCCAATGACGACCGACCAGCCAGCTTTGCAGATGCGACGCCTCGACATGGCGCACTTGCCCGATTTCGCCGGCGAGCACCATCTGCCGGCCTTTCTGGAGAGCCGGCGAGTTGCGATAGGTGAAATTGACCATGCCGACCTTGCCCGATCGCTCGATGGCTTCGGTCATCTCCATGGCCTTGATCGCATCGGTGGCGAGCGGTTTTTCGCAGAAGACGTGCTTGCCGGCTGCGATCGCCTGCAGCGTCGTCGGGTGGTGAATGCGGTCCGGCGTGACGTTTGCCACTGCGTCGAATTCGCCCCAGGCGAGAGCTTCCTCAAGGGTCGTGAAATGGTTGGCGATGCCATGTTCGGTGCAAAAGGCCGCGAGCCTTTCCGGGACGATATCGACGCCGCCCACGACACTGACGCCTTCGATCGCCTTGAACTTGGCGGCATGCTGGTTGGCCATTCCGCCGGTACCGAGAATGAGTAAACGCATCTTATCCTCCCCTAGCGCATCCTATCGGACGCGGGTGTGTCAGAGCTGAGCTCCGGCGTGCAGCCGGGCAAAATCGCACTCCTGCCATCGCGGCCATCCGCGATCGGCTTCTCTCTGTTTCAGGAAAACTGCGGTCGATGCGCCGTGCGCCCGACAGGACGCTCCATCACGTTAATGGCGCGGATCCTTTTCCGAAAATCGATCTCGATTTTCGGAAATTATGCACTAGCTGCTGTTGATTGTCGCCAGCATCTCAACCTCCCAGGTTCTGGCCTCCCAAGCTGTGGCTTGACATCAAATCAAAGTAACTTAATCTAATTAATGCAGCACGGAAATGAGGAGAGGTCAACCGACCGCCAGGCTGTATCCGTTCAAAATGGGGAGGAGACCCATCATGAAGAGCGCCACCATCAGCGTATTTGCGCTGAGCACCATGTTATTTTCAGCATCTACTTCATTTGCCCAGGAACTTGCCACGAAGGACAGGATTGGCCTTGCCGATGCGCCAAAATCCCTCGTCGTCCGTTTGACGAACGACAGTCCCAACAATTCGGATCCGGCGATCGCCGAGGGCTATCAGAAGCTCTTCGTCGATTTCATCAAGAAGCATCCGGACTGGAAATTGCAGATGCAATTCATGTCCTCTGACATCGGTACGGAACAGGCCAAGATGCTGGAGCAGGCCAAGGCCGGCAACGCGCCTGATTGCGCCGCTGTCGACTCCTTCGTCCTCTCGCAGTTCATGGTCAATCACGTGCTTGCGGACTTCACGCCGTATTTTTCGAAGGAGGAAGTGGATGACCTGTTCCCCTTCATCCGCAGCGGCATCACGGATAAGGACCAGACGGTCCGCGCCTGGTGGTGGGATACGGACCTTCGTGTGCTCTACCGCAACAAGTCGATCGTTGCGGATGCGCCGCAGACATGGGACGACCTGAAAAAGGCCGCGCTCGCCTCCACCAAGGAAGGCATGGAAGGCGTTCTCTTCAATGGCGGGCGCTGGGAAGGGACGACGTTCGACTGGCTCGCGAATTATTGGGCGCTCGGCGGCAAGCTCGTCGACGACTCGGGCAAGCCAGTATTCGGCGAAGGCGAGAACAAGGAGAAATTCCTGAAGGCGCTGAATTATTTCAAGGATCTCGTCGATTCCGGCGCCGCGCCCAAGCGCGTCAGCACGATCGCGAATTACGACGATATGAATGCAGCGGCCGCTGCGGCGACGACAGCTCTCTTCATCGGCGGCAACTGGCAATATGCGCAGCTGAAGGCCACGCTCGACGAAGACGAGTTCAACAACTGGACCTTCTCGCCGATTCCCGGTCCCAGTGCCGATCAGCGCTCGACCGGCACCGGCGGCTGGACGATCGCCTCCTTCAGCAAGGACAAGGACAAGGTCGAGATGTGTGCCAACCTCGCCCGCGAGGTCTATATGGGCCCGGCAAACGCGCTGCAGCAGCAGTTGCCGACCAGGAAATCGCTGTTCGACAAATATGAGGTCTTCTCCACCGAAGCCAACAAGACCTTCGCCAAGGCTCTGGTCGACGGACAGGCGCGCCCTGGTGTGCCGATCTATCCCGAAATCTCCAACCAGATCCAGATCATGATGGGCGACGTGCTCTCGGGGACCAAAAAGCCGGAAGACGCCTTGGATGCCGCCTTCAACGCGGCGCTGGAGGCGTACAAGCGTCTCTAGTGCTTCCGACCGTGACGGCGCCTGCCTGCCAGGCGCCGTCGACCTACGGCGCGCGCCTTTTAATACGCGCAAAGGACGCTGTAACACTTTGAACCTACGCATTCTGCTTTCCGAAAGTCGATTCCGATTTTCGGGCCGATGCGCAAGCCAAACCCGGACAGAGAAGCTTTAATGAGCCCCATCGCCATCGAGGCTGTCAGCCCGCCTCAAAGCAGATCGTTCATGCGCCGTTTTGCCGGCGCGCCCCTGCCCTGGATCATGCCCGTGATCATCGTCATCGGCATCTTCTACCTTTATCCCGTCATCGACGTTTTCAGACTTTCATTCACCAACGCCACGCTGATCGGCGACAATCAGGATTATACGCTGGGGTCGATCACCAATGCGTTGAGCTCGCCGCAGCTGCCCGACATTTTATGGGCGACCCTGATCTTTGTCGGCGGCAGTGTCATCGGTCAGCAGATTTTAGGTCTTGCGGTGGCTGTCGTGGTCATCCGCGGTGAAAAGCGCGGCTTGTTCGGCACCACCATCCTCAGAACGACGGCGCTGGTTGCCTGGGTCGTGCCCGGAATTGCCGGCGGCATCATCTGGCAGATGCTCTTTTCCGAAGCGCCTTATGGCGCGCTGAACAGCATTCTGAGGCTGATGCACATGCCGACCGTCGCCTGGCTCTCGGACCCTGCTATTGCGCCGTGGTCCACCCTCATCTCCAACATATGGCGCGGCACCGCATTTTCGATGGTCGTCATGTATGCGGCGCTGAAGTCGATCGATCCCTCGCTCTATGAAGCGGCCGAGGTCGACGGCGCGACGGCATCGCAGCAGTTTTTCTTCGTTACCCTTCCGCAGCTGCGTGCGGCGATCCTGGTCAATATGATCCTCATCACGATCCAGACGGTGAATACCTTCGATGCGATCATCACGCTGACGGGCGGCGGTCCGGGGCGTGCGACCGAGGTCATCTCACTCTACGTCTTCAATATCGTCTTTAGAAACTACGACCTGTCCGGCGGCAGCGTGCTCTCCGTGCTCATGCTGATCATCAGCCTCGGGCTCGCCTTCGTCTATGCGTCGTTCCTGCCGAAGGAGGAAGAGCAATGAGCGGACGGACCGGAACGCGGCTCGGCGATGCCATGAGCTATCTCTTCATGCTGGTGATGTTCGTGTTCTTCGCCGGCCCCCTCACCTATCTCCTGTCGATGGCGATGCGTGACAAGCGCGAGATCTATCGCGGCGCGGCGCGATATATTCCAAACAATCCCACCATCGATAACTTCATCACGGTTTTGAACAACAGCTACTTTCCGATCTATCTCTGGAATGGTCTCAAGCTTGCCGCCCTCAGTGGGCTGGGCGTCCTGATCGTCGCACTGCCAGCGGCTTACGCCTTTTCCCGATTTCAATTCCGGGGCAAGGGCCTGTCGATGATGGGGCTGCTTCTCTTCCAGATGATCTCGCCGCTCGTCATCATGGTGCCGCTCTATCGCTACATGAACCGTCTCGGCCTGCTGGATACGCATTTTGCCGTCGTCATGGTCTACATCGCGCTGGGCGTTCCGCTGGCGACCTGGCTGTTGAAGAGCACGGTCGACGGCATCCCGCGCAGCCTCGACGAAGCGGCCATGATCGACGGCTGCAACAGGTTTTCCGTCTTCTGGCGCATCGTTCTGCCATTGTCGGCGCCGGGCATAGCCTCGGTCTTCATCATCACGGTGATCGCCGGCTGGTCGCAATTTCTGGTGCCGTTTCTGTTGCTCACGAAAAATGATCTGATGCCGATCGGCGTCGGCATCTTTAACTTCCGCGGCATGCAAACCGACTCGTCCATCCAACTGCTTGCCGCCGCCTGCCTGATCGCGGTCGTTCCGGCGATCGTCGCCTTCCTGTCGCTCCAGCGGCTGATCCTCGGTGCGATGACCAGCGGCGCAGTCAAGGGATGAGCGGTCAGTCTATGCGCAAGGAAGGATTTCGAGCATGAACCAGACACTCGGCGCCAGGCTGTCCCCGGATCTGACCGGCGCCAATGTCGAAGATGCTGGCGAGCACAACAGGGCGGTCGTTCTGCGCTGCATTCATCGCCAGGCGCCGATTTCGCGCGCCGAAATCGCCAGGCGGACGGGTTTTACCAAACCGGCAATCGCCCGGATCGTCGATCGCCTGCTGGACGAGGGGCTGATCATGGAAGCCCGCCGGCGGCACGGGTTGCGAGGCCAGCCGGCAATCGAACTCGAAATCAATCCGGATGCCTGTTTTGCCATCGGAATCAACATCGATCGCGACCATCTGACGATCCTGGCCGTCGATGCCGTCGGCAATGTCCGCGCCCGCGTGCATCACGAGAAACGTTTCATCCTGCCGGCGGAATTCCTGCAGCTAACGGCCGATGCGATTTCGCATTTCCAGCGCAGCCGGCTCATTGACGACGCGCGCCTCGCCGGCATCGGTCTAGCGATGCCGGATTGGCTTGGCGAGATTTCGCTCCTCGGCAAGCCCAAGACCTATCAGGAATGGACAGCATTCGATGTGCGCGCAGCATTGGAAAACCTGACGCAGCACCCCGTCTTCATCGAAAACGAAGCCAATGCCGCCGCCCTTGCCGAACTCGACTATGGACTGGGTGCCGAAAGCAGCAGCTTCTTCTACATCGCCATCAATCCATGCCCGGGTGGTGGCCTCGTGCTCGATGGCAACGGTCATCGTGGCGCCATGGGCCTCAGCGGCGAAATCGGCTGGCTTCCGATTGCCGACGGCGGGGACGGGAAGGCCCATAAGGTCCAGCTTCTCGGCGAGATATTCTCGCTGTTCTTCCTCTATGATTTCCTCGCGCAGCACGGCGTCGAGGTGAGTGTTCCGCACGATCTCCTGACGTTGGATGCGCATGGCAGGCGCCTCGTGTCGCAATGGCTGAAGGAAATGAGCGCGCATCTGGCAGTCGCAGTCAAGCATATCGGCATGATCGTCGACCCAGACGCCGTCCTCGTCGGCGGCAGACTGCCGATCCGCATCGTCGACGAATTGCTGCGCTACGTGCACGAGCATCTCGATGCCGAGGACACCAGCCTTCCCTCGCTTCATCGCGCCTCGCTCGGAGAGGATGCCTCGGCCATGGGAGCGGCGGCCATGCCGATGGCAGCAGCCCTGATGCTCGCATCGGCGGACGCTGCTCAACGCACACGTTCGCCGCTCAAGAATATGGACCGCCTGAACAGTTGAAACGGCCAGCAAGGCCCCACGGATTTTGGTGAAGACGGGAGGATTTTGGTGAAGATCGGCTTTTACACCTCGACATTCAACGATCGCCCCCTGGAGGAAGTGGTGGATTTCGCCGCATCGGCAGGTTTCGACGCAATCGAGATCGATGTCGGCGGCCATATCAAGACGCCCGATCGGGTGGAGGCAGCCGTCGCGCTCGCACGCAGCCGCGACCTCTTCGTGTCGTCGATCACCTATTTCGGCAATCAGCTCGATGCTGACCGCGCAAAGCGTGAGGCGCTTCGGGCGAAGACCGCCGAATTTGCCGGCGCGATCGGTGAAGCGGGTGTCCCAATCTTTGTGATCTTCCCAGGCCGGGACGACACTGCAAGCGACGAAGCCAACTATGATGACTTCGCCGATTTCGCCAACGGCCTGATCGCGCAGACGCAGTCCTATGGCCTGACCTTCGCAATCGAGAACTGGCCGGGTCCGAAGGACAATTTCATCGGAACGACGCCGAGAGGGTGGCGGGAGCTTTTTCAAAGAATCAGCGATCCCCGCTTCGGGCTGGAATTCGACCCCTCCCACCTCATTCGCATTGGCGTCGATCCCTACCAGGCGATGGCGACGGTGAAGGATCGCATTGCCATCCTTCACGCCAAGGACACGGCAATCGATCCGGAGAGGCTGCAGGCTGTCGGCTATCACGGCAAGGGCTGGTGGCAATACAAGCTGCCGGGGCTCGGCCAGATCGATTGGCCGAGGTTCCTGCGCCAGGCTCGCGGGGCTGGCTTCGACGGCACGTTGTCGATCGAACATGAGGATGCCGCCTATGGCTGGCCGGGCAAGGACTTAGCCGCTCGCAAAGACGGCGAGCGCCTCGGCCTCGATTATTTGAGAAATGTCCTGAGCGGACTTTGATAGCGATTTCGGGAGGACTGTTATGGCCCATGTTTCGGTCAACAATGCGCGCAAGGATTATGGCGCGTTCAAAGCCATCAAAGGCGTATCGGTCGACATTGGCGACGGCGAGTTCGTCGTTCTGGTCGGCCCCTCTGGCTGCGGCAAATCCACGCTTTTGAGGATGATTGCCGGCCTGGAGGGCATTACCTCGGGGCAGATCCAGATCGGCAAGCATATCGTCAACGAGCTTGCGCCCAAGGATCGGGACATCGCCATGGTGTTCCAGAATTACGCACTCTACCCGCATATGACCGTTGCAAAGAACATGGGCTTTTCGCTGCGGCTGAAACGAATGCCGCGGACGGAGATCGATCAGCGGGTGGGCAACGCCGCGAAGATTCTCGGCCTCGAAAGTCTCCTGGAGAGATATCCGAAGCAGCTTTCTGGCGGCCAGAGACAGCGCGTGGCGATGGGCCGGGCAATCGTCCGCGACCCGGCCGTCTTTCTCTTCGACGAACCCCTGTCGAACCTCGATGCCAAGCTCAGGGTGCAGATGCGCTCGGAGATCAAGGAACTGCATCAACGGCTGCAGACGACGACCATCTATGTCACCCACGATCAGATCGAAGCCATGACCATGGCCGACAAGATCGTCGTCATGAAGGACGGTCTGATCGAGCAGTCGGGTTCTCCGTTGGAATTGTACGATCGTCCGAACAACCTTTTCGTCGCCGGATTCATAGGCTCGCCGGCGATGAATTTCATCAGTGGCCACATGACGGAAGATGGATTTCGAACCGCCGATGGCCTGCTCCTGCCGAGCGAGCGCCGTCCGCCTGAAGCCGTGACCTACGGCATTCGTCCCGAGCATCTCCGGTTGGACCCGGGCGGCATCGAGGTCACAACGGTGGTCGTAGAGCCCACGGGTTCGGAAACGCTGCTCATCGCCCGGTTGGGAACGCAGACGCTCACTTGCGTCTTCAGGGACCGGATCAGGGCAGCCCCCGGCGAGGTGCTGAGGATTGCGCCAATCCACGATGCGGTTCATCTGTTTGCCGGAGACGAGCAGCGGATCACATCAGGCGAAGCTCCGTTGAACTGACCCGGCCGATTGCCCCCTCCCCTTCGGCCGGCGCCAGCCGGGGGCGCGTTTTCCGCGCCCCCGGCCCCGAAACTCTCAGTCCTTCACGGTCGGTTTTCCGCGCTCGGTTCAGGCTGCGTCGCGATACGTTCGGGTGTCGGGCTGTGTCCTGCCCAATTCGAACTGCGTAACCAGTTCGCGCAGGCGCTCGGCCTCGCTGGCGAGCGTGATGCTGGCGGCTGTGGTTTCCTCCACCATCGAAGCGTTCTGCTGGGTCACCTGGTCGAGCTGGCCCATTGCCGAATTGACCTCCGACAGGTTCGTCGCCTGTTCGCGCGCCGAGGCCGCCAGCGCTTCCATGCGCTGATTGATATCGGCAATGAAGCGGCCGATATCGCCAAGCGCTGCGCCGGTGTGGCTGACCAGTTCAACGCCGCTGGCGACGTTGGCGGATGCCCGCCCGATCAGGTCCTTGATCTCTTTGGCGGCTTGGGCCGAGCGTTGCGCAAGTTCGCGCACTTCCTGGGCGACAACGGCGAAACCTTTGCCGGCTTCGCCGGCCCGGGCGGCCTCCACACCGGCATTGAGCGCCAACAAATTGGTCTGGAAGGCAATCTGATCGATGACGCCGATGATGTTGTTGATCTGCTTGGAGGATTCCTGGATCTGATCCATGGCCTCGACTGTCTGGGCCACCACCTTGCCCGAAGCCATGGCGCTGCGGTTGGCGTCGTCGGCGACGCTGCGAGCCTCTTTGGCGATCTCGAAAGCTTCCGTGACCTTGGCGGTAACGGCGTTCAGCGCCGCGGCGGTCTGTTCGAGCGTCGCCGCCTGCCGTTCGGTGCGGCCGGAGAGTTCGTTGGAGCCGTTGCTGATTTCGCGAGTGCCTGAATTGATGATCGAAACGCTTTCGGAAACGGAAAGAAGCGTATCGCCGAGTTGCTTGACGGAGGCGTTGAAATCATGCCTCAGCGGCTCGAATTCCGGCGCGAACGCATCCGCCAGCTTGAAGGCGAGATCGCCCTGGGCGAGCCGCTTCAGGCCGGCGGCAAGGCCTGAGGTGGCGACCGTCAGCCGTTCCGCCGCGCTCAGCTCCGCCTGCTCCTGGTCCGCCAGCCGGTTTGCTTCCGCCAGGCGACGGTTCTCCTCGGCCTCGCTTTCGAGTTGTCCGCGGGCGATGGCATTCTGACGGAAGACTTCCACCGAACCGGCCATCAGGCCGATTTCGTCGCGACGCCCCGCATAGGGGATCACCTTATCCGTCTCACCGGCTGCGAGTTCCTGCATGGATTGGGTGATGCGCTGGATCGGGCGCGACACATGCCGGGCGATGGCGATGAGAATGCCGAGGCCAACGATCGCGGCAATGGCCCCCAATGCCAGTTCGATTTCGATCTTCGATTCCAGCGCGCTGCCGGCGGCAGCGACGCTCTCGGTTGCTATTTTGTCGACGATCGTATTGACGGCGGCAATGCCGGTAAGGATCGCCTGCTGCGAGCGCGCCAGCTTCTCGGCCGTCGGGACTTCGTCCGCCTGCTGCAGCCCGAGACTGATCCTGACGTCCTTTTCCCAGGCATCATGGGCCTGGCGGAGCGACCGGACGCCCTCGGTCAGTGAACCGGCGAGATCGACGCTGCCAAGCTTATCGAGCGACTGCACCAGCGCGCCGTTGCTCTCTTCGAACCCGGCCTTGATCTCGGCCGCCGGGACGAAGTTCGTCATCGACAGCACCCGGTCCACCACGGAAGTGGCTTCCTTGAACTGCTGTTCGATATGGGCCGAGGCTATCTTGGCGTTCACCGCCTCCTGCACCACCGCAGCGACCTGGGTCTGGCCGAGGATCGCCTGGTAGCCGATCAGGAATGCGCTGCCGAAGCCGACGACGATCGTGACCACCATCGGAGCGAGAATCTGCATGCGTATGGAGAGTTTCATTGCCTGCACCTCAGTTCGGCAGCGTCGGCAGGGGGATGTCTTGCTTTTCGGCTGTCAGAGTTCCCAAGAACGCGATCAGATCTTTGTTCTCCTGGTCCGTCAGCAGGAAGGGAGACATCGCCCGATCAAGGGACGGACGGCTGACGCCGCCGCTTTCATAATGGACGATCACCTCGTCCATGCTCTTCAGGCTGCCGTCATGCATATAGGGGCCACGGTAGAGCGTGTTGCGCAGGCCGGGCGTCTTGAAGGCATATTTGTTGTCAGGGCTGCTCGCATCGATCTTGTAGCGGCCGATATCGTCGCTCGGCAAGCCGATGTCATGGAACTTGTTGTCGGTGAAGTTCCAGCCTGTGTGGCAGGAGGAACAGCCGGCGGCGCCGGTGAACAGCTCGAAGCCCCGTTTGGCGCTGTCGGAGACCGCCTTCTCGTCGCCGTCCACCCAGCGGTCGAAGGGCGACCAGTTGGAAACCACTGTCCGCTCATAGGTGGCGATCGCCGTCAGCATCGTCTCCTTGGTGACGCCCTTGTCAGGGAATACCTCGTCGAACCACTTCTTGTAATCAGGTATGCCCTGCATTTCGGTCACGGCGGTGTCGAGCTTGCCGTTCATTTCTGCGGCAGCCGTAATCGGACCTGCCGCTTGCTCCTCCAGGTTCGGCGCGCGGCCATCCCAGAAGAAGGGCGAGACCCAGGCAACATTCAGGACCGTCGGCGCCTGGCGCGCGAGCGCGGTATTGGCCGCGCCGATCGGCGTCGTCACCGGTGTCTCGAAGCCGAAGGAAGGGTTATGACAGCTGGCGCAGGTCATGTTCTTGTTGCCGGAAAGCCGCGGGTCGAAGAACAGCATCTTGCCGAGCGTCGCCAGTTGAGGGGAGTAGGCCGTCACGCCCTCGAAAGGGACTGTCAGCGGCCGCTTATACGCGGAAAGATCGGCGGCCGCGCCAGGCTGGACGACGGCCAATGCGAGTAAGGAGGCTGCAATCAGGAAACGCATCGTTCTAGCAAGTCCGAACTTGGTTCTGGATTATGCTAAAATTAGCGTCATTACGTTAAATCTATGTAAAGCAATCAATACCTGAGTTACACACGAAAGTTTGGGGGCCAACGTGACGCTCGCGGATATTGATCGCCCCGAAAGACAATATCATGCTCCAACTATTGCCCTTCAGAATGACGACCACGGTTCCGGCCTTGCTTGGCGCACTCAGGAACGAGCCGAGCAAATGTCGAGATATGAGGCTTTGAGGAGATCGACCAGCTGGAGCCAGCGAAACGATCTATGCAAACTGGAAAAGTTCTCCGCACCATCACGCGGCAAACTGCAAACGACTTCAAGGTAGCTTGTTTGAGCAAACCTCATCCCCGCTCTAGCTGACGGCGCTTCTCTTGCCGAGGAGGGCTGCGCGGATCTGTTCGCTTTTGCTCAACGAGGGAGGAGGAACCGGTGGTGTCGGCTCTGGCGCGTCTGTCTTACCGGTGGTCTGCTTGACGCTCAGGAAGCGTTTTTGCGCGACCATCCGGTCTTCGGACGACAGTGGTTCGACGGGTTCGCCGTCAAGGCCGTGGCGCATGGAATCGGGCTGGGCGCTGGCAAAATAGTAGCGCCGGCAGTGGACATAGGCAGCGGTCGCCCGCCGCAGCGTCGTGACGCCGGCATCGGGCTTCAGGAGCGGTCGGAGTTCATTGAAAAGGCCGACGGCAAAAGGGAGGACCGGATCTCCCGCCTTGGCCGGAAGGACGCCGACTGGCCGGATCAGCAACGTGCTGATCGCGTTTGCCTTCTCCACGTCGAGCTCGGTTGCCGCAATCGGTCCGCGGCTGATCTTCCAGGGCTTGTCCATGCGTCCTCCATGTAACGTCCATAGCGACCGACTGTGATAGTATCTTGACGGACAGGGTGAGCAACGGAAGTCGCACATCGTCGGTTCCACTGCAAGCCTGCGAACGCAGCGCGGGAGCCCTGTGGCGAAATGCCGTTTCCCAGAGCTAATGGAGCCTGGTGTCGTCGGCTGCCATTTGCATCTAATCGTTTTTATCGAGAAATATGCATTGACCTGCCACATCGATTACACTTCATATCCGCGCCCAAGATGGAGTGACCGACCGGGGGAGGATATATGCGGGTTTTCTCGAGCATTGACGAGCTGCGCCATACGCTCGATGCGCTGAGGCGGCAGGGTCGGACCGTCGGCCTCGTCCCGACGATGGGCTATCTCCACGCCGGTCATATGGAGCTCGTCTCGCGCGCTCGCGCCGAAAACGACATCGTCGTCGTCTCGATTTTCGTCAATCCGCTGCAGTTCGGCCCGGCGGAAGACCTCAGCAAATATCCGCGCGATCTGGAGCGCGATGCCACCATGCTGAGGCAAGCCGGCGTCAATTTCCTCTTTTCGCCCGGCGTTGAGGATATGTATCCTCGCCCGATGCTTGCTGTCGTCGACGTTCCCGATCTCGGCCGCGAACTCGAAGGGGCGGTCCGGCCCGGACATTTTGCCGGCGTCGCCACTGTCGTCTGCAAGCTTTTCAACATCGTCCAGCCGCAGACCGCCTATTTCGGAGAAAAGGATTACCAACAGGTCGTCATCATCAAGCGCATGGTGGACGATCTGGCCGTGCCGGTGCGCGTGATATCCGTGCCGACGGTCAGGGATAGCGACGGCCTCGCATTGTCGTCGCGCAACGTCTATCTCAGCGAGGCGGAGCGGCGTGCCGCGGTGATTGTCCCCCAGACCCTTGACGAGGCGGAGCGCCTGGTCGCCGGCGGCCTTGCCGATCCGGCGGAACTCGAGGCAAAGCTCACGGCATTTCTTAGTCGCGAACCTCTGGCAAAGCCCGAGGTCGTCGCCGTCAGGGATGCCTCAACGCTGCAGCCGGTCACGTCGATCGCAGAGCCTGTCGTCGTGGCGCTTTTCGTTCGGGTCGGCTCGACACGGCTTCTGGACAACAGGGTTGTTGTCGACAACCGAGTTGCCGGGGGCAACCGGGTTATCGGCGGGCGGGGCTTGCCGGGAAAGGGAGTGACCAGATGAGCGCGGCCGGAATTCAGAAGCGCCTGACACCAGCGCGCATTTCAGCCATGAAGGGCGGCAAGCCGATCGTCTGCCTGACCGCCTATACGACGCCCATGGCGCGGCTGCTTGACGAACATTGCGACCTCTTGCTGGTCGGGGATTCGCTCGGCATGGTGCTCTATGGCATGGAGTCCACCATCGGCGTCACGCTCGACATGATGATCGCCCACGGCAAGGCGGTGATGCGCGGCGTCGACAAGGCCTGCGTCGTTGTCGACATGCCGTTCGGCACCTACCAGGAATCGAAGGAGATCGCCTTCCGCAACGCTGTCCGCATCCTGCAGGAAACCGGCTGCGATGCCATCAAGCTCGAGGGCGGCGAGGAGATGGCCGAGACCATCGCCTTTCTGACCAAGCGCGGGGTCCCGGTCATGGGGCATATCGGTCTGATGCCGCAGCAGGTCCAAACCGCTGGCGGCTATCGTTCGGTCGGTCATTCCGAACACGAGACGTCGAAGATCCGGCGCGACGCTCATGCCATCGGCGGCTCTGGCGCCTTTGCCGTCGTCATCGAGGGCACGGTGGAGCCGCTCGCCCGCGAGGTGACCGGCGCCATGCACATCCCGACCATCGGTATCGGCGCCTCCTCCGCCTGCGACGGTCAGGTTCTGGTCTCCGACGACATTCTGGGGCTCTTCAACGATTTCATCCCGCGTTTCGTCAAGCGCTACGACGAACTCGGCAAGAGGATTTCGGCCGCCGCCGCCGCTTATGCCGGCGAGGTCCGGTCGCGACAGTTTCCGGCAGCGGAGCACACCTTCAAACGGCGGTCCTGAGACGAGGCGATACCAGGTCCATCACCGCGCGACATACTGTTCGCGCATGCTGTCGGCTGATCGGCGAACCGCCTCTGAAACCTGCACGAGCTGTTTGGCCATGGGCGTCGAATGGCGCCAAATCATTCCGATCGTTCGCGACGGCTGCGGAGACTGGAAGCGCGAAATCGAAACATGCGCCGAGCGCGTTTCGAGAGGAACAGCCATCTCCGGAATCAGGGTGATGCCAATACCGGCGCTGACCATCTGAACCAGAGTGGATAAAGAGCTGCCTTCCATGACTTCCCGGGGGCGGGCCGGCCCTATCTTGCAGAACGACAAGGCCTGATCGCGAAAGCAATGGCCTTCCTCAAGCAGCAGCAACCGCATTTCGCGCAGCGCCTCGCGTTCGGGCACCGGCTTGCCCTCGTCTTCGGGCCGCCGGACCAGCACGAACTCTTCCTTGAAGAGCTCGTGCTCGGTCAGGGAGGGTTCGGACACGGGCAAAGCAACGATTGCAGTGTCCAGCTGGCCTTGCGCCAACTCCTGAACCAGCTTCGACGTCTGCGTCTCACGCACCTCGATCTGGATACCGGCAAAGCTCCTGTTCAGATCGTTGATGATCGCTGGCAACAGATAGGGTGCAATCGTTGGGATGATGCCGATGCGCAGCCGCGTCAGGAAGGGATCGCGCGAGGTCCGCGCCAGCTCCGCCAACTCATCCACGCCACGCAGTATATCGCGGATCCTGAGAGCCACGGTCTGACCGAAGGCGGTCAGCTTCACCTCACGCGCATTACGCTCGAAAAGCTCACCGCCCAACTCTTGCTCAAGTTCTTTGATTTGCATTGACAATGCCGGCTGGGAGATCGCACAGGCGTCGGCAGCGCGTCGGAAGCGGCCATCTCTGGCCAGGGCTTCAAAATAACGTAGCTGTTTCAGGGTAAGGTTCTTCATAACCTCAGCTTATCGCAACGATCAGTAAATCCAACTTAAAATTATGACGCGCTTCCGATATGAAGACTGCCACAAGGGGAGAGTGGGGCGTAAGCTCGGCTCATCTTTTTTACGCGCAGACAGATCAAGCAACGAAGGAGACGATCATGGACAATCCCACTGACAGCGCAGGCAAATGTCCTGTTGCCCACGGCAATACGCCTCGCAGCCGATCGAATCGCGACTGGTGGCCGGACCAGCTGAATGTGCAGATTCTTCACCACAATTCCGGCCGCGCCGACCCGCTCGGGCAAGCCTTCGACTATGCCGAGGAGTTCAAAAAGCTCGATCTCGACGGCCTGAAGAAGGATCTTCACGCGCTGATGACGGATTCACAGGATTGGTGGCCGGCCGATTTCGGTCATTACGGCGGCCTGTTCATCCGCATGGCCTGGCACAGCGCCGGCACCTACCGCATCACCGACGGTCGCGGCGGCGCCGGCCAGGGCCAGCAGCGTTTCGCGCCGCTCAACAGCTGGCCTGACAATGCCAACCTCGACAAGGCCCGCCGCCTGCTCTGGCCGATCAAGCAGAAATACGGCAACCGCATCTCCTGGGCTGACCTTCTGATCCTCACCGGCAACGTCGCGCTCGAATCCATGGGCTTCAAGACCTTTGGTTTCGCCGGCGGCCGCGCCGACGTCTGGGAGCCTGAGGAACTGTTCTGGGGCCCTGAGGGAACCTGGCTGGGCGATGAGCGCTACAGCGGCGAACGCGAGCTGGCAGAGCCGCTCGGCGCCGTGCAGATGGGCCTCATCTATGTCAACCCCGAAGGCCCGAACGGCAATTCCGATCCGCTGGCTTCCGCCCGCGACATCCGCGAAACCTTCGCTCGCATGGCGATGAACGACGAAGAGACCGTGGCGCTGATCGCCGGCGGCCACACCTTCGGCAAGACGCATGGCGCCGGCGACCCGTCCCTGATCGGCGCCGAGCCGGAAGGCGGCGCAATCGAGGACCAGGGTCTCGGCTGGAAGAGCTCGTTCGGCACCGGCGTCGGCAAGGATGCCATCACCGCCGGCCTCGAAGTCACCTGGTCGCAGACACCGACCAAGTGGAGCAACTACTTCTTCGAAAACCTCTTCGCCTTCGAATGGGAACTGACGACGAGCCCGGCCGGCGCGAAGCAGTGGCAGGCCAAAAATGCCGAAGCCTCCATTCCGGATGCCTACGACGCCTCGAAGAGGCACCTGCCGACCATGCTGACGAGCGATCTCGCGCTGCGTTTCGATCCGACCTACGAGAAGATCTCGCGCCACTTCCTCGAAAATCCCGGCGAGTTCGCCGACGCTTTCGCCCGCGCCTGGTTCAAGCTGACCCACCGCGACATGGGACCGAAGGTGCGCTATCTCGGCCCGGAAGTTCCGGCCGAAGACCTGATCTGGCAGGATGTGATCCCGGCCGTCGACCATCCGCTCGTCGACGACAAGGACATTGCCGAACTGAAGGAAAAGGTTCTCGCCACCGGCCTTACCGTGCAGGAACTGGTCTCGACCGCCTGGGCGTCGGCGTCGACCTTCCGCGGCTCCGACAAGCGCGGCGGCGCCAATGGCGCGCGCGTCCGTCTTGCCCCGCAGAAGGACTGGGACGCCAATCAGCCCGCCCAGCTCGCCAAGGTGCTCGGCGTTCTCGAAGGCATCCAGAAGGACTTCAACGCCGCCCAGACCGGGGCCAAGAAGATCTCGCTGGCCGACCTGATCGTTCTCGCCGGTGCTGCCGGTGTCGAGAAGGCGGCAGCGGCCGGCGGCAACGCCGTCAGCGTGCCCTTCACGCCGGGCCGCATGGATGCTTCCGAAGCCCAGACCGACGCGCATTCCTTCGCAGCGCTCGAGCCGCGTATCGACGGCTTCCGCAATTACGTGAACGGCAAGCGCCATCAGTTCATGAAGCCGGAAGAAGCGCTCGTCGACCGCGCCCAGTTGCTGACGCTGACCGGACCTGAAATGACCGCCCTCGTCGGCGGCCTGCGCGTGCTGAAGGCCGGCGCCCCCGAGCACGGCGTCTTCACCTCGCGTCCCGAGACGCTGACGAACGACTTCTTCGTCAACCTGCTCGACATGGGCACGCAGTGGGTTCCTGTCGCCGGCAAGGAAGGCGTCTATGAAGGCCGCGACCGCAAGACCGGCGCTGCCAAGTGGACCGGCACCCGCGTTGACCTGATCTTCGGCTCGCACTCGCAGCTTCGCGCCTTCGCCGAAGTCTACGGCCAGGCCGACGCCAAGGGGAAGTTCGTCAAGGACTTCGTCGCCGCCTGGAACAAGGTCATGAACGCCGACCGCTTCGACCTCGTCTGATCGGCAGCATTTTACCCGGGCGCAGTTTCGGCTGCGCCCGGGCATTTTTTCATCGGAGGCGGGATCTATCGCCCGACCGTCCAGTCCTCGACAAGCAGACCATCGACGCGGCGGAATACCCCGACATTGTTGGTGACGAGAACCAGATCCCGGGTCCTCGCCTGAGCGGCGATCAGAACATCATAGGGGCCGATCGGCGTTCCCTTTGCCGCCAATGCGGCACGGATCTCCCCAGCGGCCAACGCATCCTCCTGCTCGAAGCCGACGACTGAGAAATCCGCCACGAACAGGCGCAGGGTTTCGAGATTGTAGGAAGTTTTCGTGCTTTTATAGGCGCCATGATAGAGCTCGTGCATCACCACGGTCGACAGCCCGATCGATCTCTCGTCGCTGTCGATCACGCGCTTCAGCAGTATTTCGGATTTTCTGCCGATCAGGGCGATTAGCGCATTGGTGTCGATAAGATGTGTGATCACTTGAA
This sequence comes from Rhizobium sp. 862_C5_N1_2, assembly GCF_051811205.1. NCBI lineage: Bacteria > Pseudomonadati > Pseudomonadota > Alphaproteobacteria > Hyphomicrobiales > Rhizobiaceae > Rhizobium > Rhizobium sp. 862_C5_N1_2. Next base: position 319,640 of record NZ_JBPWPT010000002.1, read on the forward strand.
CAGGTCCTGAAGATCAGGCCTGTCCTGCCCCTCCGGCTGCTCCCGCCCTTCCGCCATGAAATCGTCGCTGAGGCCGCGCTCCAAGGCGCTATGCAACGATGCCCACCGCATGCCGCGATCGGCCCGTGGCCGAAGGATCACAGCATCGCCCTCCCGCGTCACCTCCACCTGGTCGACGTCGAAGCGGAATTCCTTCGGCGGCCGGACGGCTTGCGAATTGCCGGATTGAAAGACACGCGCTTATTGCGGCATAGGGACTCCTCCGCAGTTTGTATATATGCCGTTGTATACACGCGACTGGCGGGAGTGATGCAAGAAGCCGTCTCTGCGCCTTCGAACGGATTTAGATTTTAGGCCGAACAGGCCTAAAATCATCCTGTTCTAGCGAGGCAGAATGCCGAAAGGCGAAAGTGACAGCAGATCGGGATCAGTCGTCGCCGTTACTGTCGCTACCTGGGCATGGCTTATGCTGTAGCCGTAGGTGAGGACGCGGTCACCGTCGATCATGAAGAATTGCGCCTGATCCAGGCCGGGTCGCAGGTTACCCGTCACGGTGACACTCTCGTACATTCTTGCCAGGTGCAATGGCTCTTCCGGAACGACACGAACCAGTTGGTTGGGTGGAGGAGACGGCATGTGACTGCAGGCTCCGGCCCAAGGCACGAGCATGAATTCGTAGACAAGATCGCCGTCCTGGTCGATCGGCAGAACGAAGCCCGTCAATTCGATCGGATGTTCCTCGCCATGCCAGGCGAGTGTTTCGCCCTGTGGGCCGCTTACCGCCTTGCCCGACAGCGGCACTGTCGCTTTGGGCTGATCGGCCGGCCGTAAAGCGCTCCAGAAGATAGGCTGTGCGGCAGCGAAGGCGTTAGAAATTGGCCATGCGGAACCAAATGCCAGCGCCGCGAACGTCAGGAGGAAAGGTTTGTCTTTCATCATTGCATCTCCACCGGGCCGGCCGCTTCGACCACCTTGCCGCTGCAGTGAGGATGCTACTCTCGATCCGGTTCGGCCGTCAAAGCTTCCGGCGCGCTCGGCAGAGGCCCGAGCATGACGAAAGAGACGTTGGCGTGCTTCGTCAGCAGTCAGGAGACCCCGCGTGGGGTGAACACGGGGTCTCCCTGCCGGACCAACAGAACGATGGGGCCTTACTTCTCCGGCATCATCGAAGAGTGGTGCGAGGTGATCAGCCAATTCCCGTCCTTGAACTCATAGGTATAGGTGTAGCGGGCCGGAACCTTCGAGCCGTCCTTCAGGCTGAAGGTGTAAGTGCCGACGTCGACGGCCCAGTTACATCCGATCTGGATGTCGCGGCTGTCGATGTGGCCTTTGGGCTCGTTCGCCAGGAAATGCTCGAAATAGTCGATCCGCTCCGCCTGCGTCAGACGAGGTTTGTCCGACAAGGTCGCGAGAAGCACGGAGTCCTCACTGTAGTTCTTGGCGACCTCCTGGGGGCTCAGCGTCGCGAGCGAGGTATTCCAGCGGTCGAAGAGCTTGGCGATTTCCGGCTCGCTTGTCGGCGCACAGGTTGCGATTTCGGTAGCCGCCGCGGCCGACTGGACCTGTACGAAACCGAGAACGAGGGCGGCAGCAATGATGGTACGCATTTTGACTTTCCTATGTGGCGGTTCCGGCGGACATCGCATCGGTCAACCGCATGACCAGCAATTTAAGTATCCTGTGCTGCCGCCTCATCTGCCGGGTGGCTTCGATCCGATCTGCCGAACGGCATAGATGACATTCCCGCCGGAATGACTATCGTGCCGGCGTCATTCATCTTCGGAGCAGTCCTGTTCGGCATGGAGCACAATACAAGTCCAACGCACTCGCCAAACGTTGCAGAACTGCGGGCTCTTTACCGGGCCGCGGAAGCGCGGGCGGCTCGTCTGCGTTTCATCATCGAAGTGCAGAACCTGCTCGATGCCGCGGCATTCGAAACGGCTGCCCTGGACGCTCTGTCCCGGCTTGCAGACTTCGCGGGAGCATCGCTTGCCAGGCTCGTTTTTCCGTCGTTCCAGGGAAAAGTACCCGTGCAGCTGTCGGTGGGTAAGTCAACGATCCCGGAAAGCGATAACATCTTGTTTGCCTCGCAAGCCGGCTCCGATCTCTGCCTGACGATCATCGGATCGTCAAAAGCGCGCGCCATCGATGCCGACGACCGGCAGACATTGGAGGTGGTGGCGGGGCAGCTCGCCGACGCCTACAATCTTAACCGGCAGGCGGCGGAAAATCAGGCGCTTCTCGGCGATCTCCAGCGGCAGCGCAGTGAGCTCGCGGCCCTTGTCGCGCAGCTGATCCAGGCGCAGGAGCAGGAGCGGCAGCGAGTGGCGCTCGATCTTCATGACGGCTCGGCGCAACTTGCAGCAGGCCTCAGCTATCGGCTGCAGGACCTTGCGGCCCGCATTGGCGACGCGCACGCCCTGAAACCCGAGATCGACCAGCTCGCCGCGCTCGCGCGCCATTCCGTTGCCGATCTCAGGGCGGCCATCGCCGACCTTCGCCCGCCCGAGCTCGATGATCTCGGCGTCGCCGCGGCCCTGCGCACGCGTCTGGATGCGATCGATGATCTCGAGGTGATCGCCGATCTCGATGCCGCCGCCGATCGCTGGCCGGCATCGACGGGAATCATCTTCTATCGTGTCGCGCAGGAAGCGATCACCAATGTCATCAAGCACGCCGAGGGGAGCCGGCTGGTCGTCCGTCTCTTCGAGGATGGCGCGGGCGAAGCGCATCTCGAAGTGATCGATGATGGCAAAGGCATCGGCGAGCTGCGCCATCCCTGGGACGTGCGCGACGGCGTGGAAGCGGTGGAGGCCTGTACGCTGCAATCATCACGATGCATGACAGCCTCGACTACCTGGAAGCGGCGATCGAGGCCGGCGCTACGGGCTACCTGCTCAAGGACGCCAGCCGGGAAGACATTCTCCGCACGATCCGGCGGGTCCTTCAGGGTGATGCCTTCTTCGACGGTCCGCTCGTCGCAAAACTATTGCGCCGCGCCGCCACCAAGCCACAGACCAACAGCAGCGCATTGGAGACACTGACGATCCGGGAGCGCGAAGTCCTGTCGAAGGTGGCCGAGGGCCTGACCAACAAGGAGATCGCCAGGGCCCTGAAGATCTCGCCCGGTACCGTGAAGATCCACGTTGAGCGCATCATCGGCAAACTGGGCGCCGGAGACCGGACGCAGGCCGCGGTCATGGCCGTTCGCGGCGGGCTCGTCGAAGCATCGAAAGAGCAGCAACCATGACCGCGACAATGACCCCGACGGGGCGCCTGACGGCGTGGCGCTTTGCCGACCTTCCCCTTCGCGCGAAGGGTATCGTCATCATCACGGTGCCGCTGGCGCTGCTGCTTGCAGCCCTCGCCTCGGTCTTCGTGGCCGACCGGCAGAGCCGGATTGCCGAGGATCAGGTGCGGGTCACGCTCGAGATCCAGTCGGGCATTCAGGAGATCCATGCCTCGATCGCCGAAGCGGCGACCGCGATGCGGGGTTATCTGTTGACCGGCAGAACCGATTTTCTTGATCCCTTTAACCGGGCTGAGGAAAGACTGCCCGTCGTGCTCGACGAAGTCGGTCGCCGGTTGCGGGATGAAGAGCAAAAGAACCGTCTCGAACGCATCCGCACCCTCGTCGTCGCGAAGGTCGATCGTCTCCAACTCCTGAAACAGGCCGACATCCTGCGCGCCGGCGGACGCGAAGACCTTGCGGCCAAACTCATCGAGGGCAAGCAGGTACTCGACGTGCTGAGACAGGAAATCGACGCGATGAGCCGGCGGGAGGCGGATCTGCTCCACGCGAGGACCGAGGCCGCGGACCGGGTTCGCACTCTGTCCCGAAGCCTGATGATCGCTGCCGGTTTCCTTGGTTTTGCCGGAGCGCTCGTCGCCGTTTTCCTGTTTTCGGCAAGCATCGTCCGTCGGGTGCATGCCCTGAAAGCCCAAGCGCACCGACTGTCGCGGGGCGATGTCGTCAGCGTAGCGGATCCCTTCCGTGATGAACTCGGCAGTCTCGAACAGGCGCTCGAAGATGCAAGCGTGCTTTTGAAAAAGCGCGAGGCTGATCTGACAGAAAGCGAGGAGCGCTTCCGGCTATTGGTCGAGGGCGTCAGCGACTACGGTATTTTCGGGCTCGATACCACAGGGCGGGTTGTGAGCTGAAATGCCGGCGCGGAGAGGATCAGCGGCTATGCGGCCGAAGAGATCATCGGCCAGCATTTTTCCCGTTTCTATCCCGCCGAAACCAGGGACGCGTTGCCGGCAGAAGAGCTTTCCAGGGCGGCCCGCGGCGGACGGGCCGAGGCGGAAGGCTGGCGCATCCGCAAGGACGGCTCTCGGTTCTGGTCTCACGTCCTTGTGACTGCCCTGCATGATGAGGCGGGCCGCCTGCGCGGTTTTTCCAAAATCACGCGAGATATTACCGAGCGCAAGCAAATCGAAGAGGCCCTGCTTGCCGCCCGCGAGGATGCTGTTCGCGCGAGCAACGCCAAGAGCGAATTCCTGTCGCGGATGAGCCACGAGCTGCGCACGCCGTTGAATTCCGTCCTCGGCTTCGCACAGCTTCTGGAAATGGATGTCACCGATGCGGATTCCAGGGATAGCGTCGCCCAAATTTTAAGGGCCGGCAGACATCTGCTCAGCCTGATCGACGAGGTTCTCGACATGGCGAGGATCGAGGCCGGGCGCATGGATCTTGTCATCGAACCGCAACGCGTCGCCGATGTGATCGATGAAGCGGTGTCGCTTGCGAGGCCGCTCTGCGGCAAGCAGCAGATCCGCATAGAGGTTGTCGAGCCCGAGCGAGATCTGTCGGTCCTGGCTGACCGGCGGCGTCTCCTCCAGGTGTTCCTGAACCTTCTCTCAAATGCCGTGAAATACAATCGTCAACAGGGAAGCGTGACCGTGAGCCACCGCGAGATTGGCGGCGACACTATTCGGATCGAGGTCAATGATACGGGTCCCGGCATCCCGGCGGAACGCGTTTCCCGGCTCTTCACCCCATTCGATCGGCTGGGAGCAGAACGTATCGGTCAAGAAGGGACCGGTCTCGGGCTGGCGCTGTCGCGGCATCTGATCGATGCCATGGGCGGCGCGCTCGGCTTCAGCAATCGTCCGGAAGGTGGCGCCACCTTCCACGTCGATTTGCCGCGCCCGCCCGTGGCGACGCAGGAAACCCGAAGACGAGGCCTCTCCGTCGAAAGTCCGCCATAGAAGACGTCGCCTATGATTTGATTGCGCGCTGATATACTCCAACGCCTTTGACGAAACGTTTGGCCCATGACAGACCCCACCGACATCGTGCGACGATCGACGATCCTGATCGTCGACGACGAGCCCGCAAATGTTTCCCTGTTGGAACGCATTCTCAAACGCGAAGGCTTCAACGAACTCATCAGCACCACCGAGCCACGCGAGGCGTTGCGGCTCTTTCGCGAACATCCGGTGGATCTCGTTCTTCTCGACCTGATGATGCCCGATCTCGATGGCTTCGCTTTGCTGGAGACCTTCGCAAGGCTCATTCCTGAAAACAGCTATCTGCCGATCCTGGTTTTGACCGCCGATGCAACATTGCCGACGCGCCGACGGGCGCTTTCTCTTGGCGCGAAAGATTTTCTGACGAAACCGTTCGATGCGATCGAGGCCATCCTGCGCATCTTCAACCTTCTCGAAACCCGTATCCTGACCCTGGAGCTTGCCAAACACGGGCTGGCAACGCCGAAATCGGAGCGTCCCCGGATTGATTGACGGGATCGGTTGATGGCACCAGCCATCTTGGCGTATGGGCGTTAGGCCATCGGCAAATGTTGACCGAGCAGTGCGGCGGAAATCGCCAGCAACGAGAGAGACGGCTGAACCAGGCGCGCTGTGTCGATAATGGGGCCAGCGAGGCAGCCGGCCCCATCCAGCTCAGAACATGGTGTTCTTGTTTGCCGCCTCTTTCGGAACGGCCTGGATCACGTCCCAGTGTTCGACGATCTTGCCGTCCTTGACGCGGAAAATATCGACGATCGCCTGGCCGAGATCGCCTGCGCCGTTCGTCGCGTGTACATGCAGCCAGACCAGATCGCCATCGGCGGCGCTGCGGACGATCTCAGCCTTCGATTGGGCATTGTCCTTGAAGAAGCCGGCGAAGAAGGAAATCAAAGGCTTCTTCCCATCGGGAACTTGAGGATTGTGCTGCCTGTAGTCGTCGGCGACGACCGAGGCAGCCGCGATATCGTGCTTGTTGAAGAACCGGTCGTAGAACTCGACAACCAGCTTCCGGTTGGCTTCTTCGATCTTCAAATCCCGCGTGGCCGATTCAGCAAAAGCGCCGGCCGGCGCGGCGATGCCCGCCAAAATGACGAGTGCGAAAAGCGATTTCCCGAATGTCATGCATTAAGCTCCTTGGTATGGATCGGCGAGCTAGTCTAGAATACAGACTATGACGCTTGGTCTATGAAACCGCTGCATCTCAGGCAAGAAGGCAGTTTCTGGTGCCAAGGTCAGCCGGCGATGACCGAGAATTGCAGGAGAAAGCCGTGTCAGAGACGCATGACCCAAGACAACAGCCCGGCGCTGGATGCCCGATCAGAGGCGTGCTCGATCGCATCGGTGATCAATGGAGCCTGTTGACACTCGATGCGCTGGAAAACGAGAAAAAGCGCTTCAACGAACTGCTGCGTGAAATCGGAGACATCTCGAAGCAGATGCTGTCCAAGACGCTGAAGCATCTGGAGCAGGACGGCTTCGTGCGGCGCACCGTCTATCCGCAGGTTCCGCCTCGCGTGGAATATGAACTGACGGAGCTGGGGCGATCCTTCCTCATCCCCATGAAAGCCTTGGTCGGATGGGCCGAGCAGAACCATGCGGCAATCAGCATCGCTCGGCTACGGCACGAAAACGCCTAGCGGCGAAGCCCTGTCAGGCCAAGAGCACCTTGCCGCCCGTTCGGAAGGGAAGCGCGGACTGCAGGGCTTGCCTGACATTTTCCAAAGGAAACACCTCGCGCACCTCGGTCGCGATGACCTTCGAAACGATCTGCGCCGCAACCTCGGAATAGGCCTGTTGGACATCGCCCATGGTTTGCGAATGAACCCATTCCCGAAGGTGAAAATAGGAAAAGGAAATATCGGGATGGGACGCCCAGAATGAATTCGGGATGCTCTGCCCCGAGAGCAGACCGTAATGCACGAAACGTCCGCCCGGCCGCAGCGCACCGGCGAGGACTGCGGCGCGCGCTCCTCCGACGCAGTCGAGCACTGCGTCGAGCCCATGCCGGCCGGCGAGCCCGGCAACCAGATCGCTTTCGCTTTCTTCCCTATCGATGATGACAGCCTCGACCCGGCCGCGCAGGCGCTCAAGTGATCCTTCGCTGCGCACGATGGCGACCGGCTCCACCCCTGCGGCGTTGGCGAGATCGATCAATATCGCTCCGATCGAAGAGGCGGCGGCATTGACGGCGATGCGCATGCCCGGCCTCAGCCCGATCTTGGCATGCAGCATCAACCAGGCCGTCATCGGATTGACGTAGCTCGTCGCAGCCTCGAAGTCGGTGAGCTCGTCCGGAACACGCAGGCACCAGCCGGGATCGGTATCCTTGAATTCCTGCCAGCCGCCGGCGCTGCGCACCGGCAGCACGCGTGTTCCGGGGGAAAGCCCATGAACCTCTTCACCGCACTGTTCAATCACGCCGAACGTTTCGAAGCCCGGAATGAAGGGCAATGTGGTGCGTCCGCTATAGGCTCCTGATATGGTGATGATATCGGACGGATTGATCGCCCGCGCCAGCAGGCGCACCCTCACCTCATCGCGCCGCAGCGGCGGCAGCGCAGCCTGCTCGAGTTCGACGACATCCTGAGCCGGGCCGAATTTTCGCACGACCGCCTGATATTGCATTGCATCCCCCACACACTGCGGTTAGATCACCCCGTCGAATTTTCGGTGATCGAATGAGCGTTGACGACAGGCCTTTAGCATCGTTCCGGGTCTCGATGCGAGACATCGACATCTATGGTCATGTCCACAATTCCCGTTATCTCGACTATTGCGAGGATGCAGTCGTCGAGTTCCTGCGGCAACGGCAAATTCTCAGCCATTTCCGCCACACCTCTTCCGGCGTCGCCTACCACGTGAAGAAGGCGGAGATCACCTTTCACAGGCCCATCGACCTTGACGATGTTGTCGAGGCAAAGGTGGACGTGGAGAAAATCGGGCGCACGAGCCTGTCCTTTGCGATCGAACTCTTTCGCCAGCGCGATGGCGCCCATTGCGCATCGGCGCATTTCGTCTGGGTCTGCGTCGGCCTCTCCGACAGCCGCCCGACGCCGATTCCCGAAACGACCAGAGCCGCTCTGTCTCCGGGCTGACGGCCGATCATTCAAACCCGCGGGTGTCCATGCCGATCCATGTGCAGCTTCTTCGACATGCAACGGAGACACCGGACAAGCCGGCGCTGGTGATCGACGGGCGTTCGCTCAGCTATGGCGAGCTCTATGTCCGCGCCAAGGCAATTTATCGCTTTCTCCAAGATCTCCCTCGCTCGAACCGCCGCACGCTCGATCTGCCCGGTGTGGAGAAGCTTGCCGCTCTCAGCCTTGGCAACCATATCGCCTTTGCCGAGTATTTTGCGGCGGCCACCGCCTACCCAAATGCCTGCGCGGTCGTCGACCCGATGATGCCGGCGGAAAGAATCGAACGCATAATCGAGCGGCTGGTGCCTGACGTTTTGATTGTCGACGACGATGCTGGACCAAGCGCCGAAATTGCCCGAAGACTTGGCATTCCCGTCATCGCTGCCGGAGCGGAGGCTTTCGACCTCGCCTCGACGCAAGGTGCAGCCGAGCTGCCGGTCGATGCCGATAAGATCTTTCTGATCGGCTTCACGTCGGGGACCACTGCCGAGCCGAAAGCCTATTGTCGCTCGCGCGAGCAATGGCGCCGGAGCCTCGATCGCGGACGCGTCGTTTTCGAGCTCGAAGACGCCCCCTCGACAATGTGCCCGGGAGCCTTGGCTCATGGCCTGGCGCTTTATGCGCTGGTCGAAGCTCTTGATGCCGGGGCAACCTTCCATTCAGTCCGGAAATGGGAGCCTAGTGCGGTCGCACGCGCCCTCTTCTCGGAAGGGATCGAACGGCTGGTCGCCGTTCCCACCCATATAGCCGGGATTGCCAGGGCCTGGACGGGTGAACCGGCCCTGGCCTCCCTGCGTGATGTCCTCACTGCCGGCGCAAAGCTCGATGTCAACGGTGTCGAATCCATGCGCCGCCTGTTTCCGAAGGCGCGCATCCGGGAATATTACGGCGCATCCGAGATTGGTTTCATGACCGTCTCGACCCTCGCGGGCGGCGAGATCGATTTTCCGATCGACCGGGTCGGACGAGCCTATCCCGGCGTGGAAATCTCCATTCGCGACCCCGATGAAAAGGATGTCGGGATCGATGTGGCGGGAACCATATTCGTCAGCAGCGACCTGATCGCGGATGGATATCTCTGGGGCGATGACGGTCAGGCCTTCCGGGTCACACAAGCCGGAGCGACGGTTGGAGATCTCGGCGAACTCGATGCCAATGGCATGCTGCGGGTGATCGGCAGGGCGGGCGGCATGATGATATCAGGCGGCAACAACGTTTATCCCGCCGAAGTCGAGAGTGCGCTCAAGGCCTGCCCCGGTGTAGAGGATGCCGTTGTCTTCGGGCTGCCGGACGCCTATTTCGGCCAACGGATCGTCGCCGTTGTCTCGGGAGAGACGATGGACCCGAAAATCCTGGCCGATCATTGCGCGCAGATGCTCGGGAAGTACAAGATCCCCAAGCAATTCTACCATATAAGGTCCTGGCCGATGACGAGCAGCGGGAAAATCTCGAGGGGGCAAGTGGAGCGGGCCGTGGTTTCTGGAGACGATCTTGTCCTACGCCTTTCAGCCTGACGAGGATTGGCAGCCAGTCGTGGTTGCCGCCTACCGGTCGCCGATCGGCCGGGCTTTCGGATCGCTTGCGACTGTCGCGGCGGAAGACCTGCTTGCGCCGATCATTCATCGGATCCTTTCCGAAACGGGAATTGCCCCCGACACCATAGACGACGTTCTGGTGGGCAACGCCGCAGGTGGCGGTGGAAACATCGCGCGGCTGGCAGCCCTCACCGCAGGTCTGCCCATGGCGGTTCCGGGCGTGACTATCGATCGGCAATGCGGCTCGGGTCTGGAAGCGATCATCACCGCAGCCCGTCTGATCCAGGCGAAAGGCGGGTCGTGCTTTCTGGCCGGCGGCGTGGAGAGTGTCAGCACCGCGCCATGGCGCGTCGAAAGACCAAAGGCGAATGGGATGCCGCCGCGATTTTACGGGCGCGCCCGGTTTTCGCCTGAAACGATCGGCGATCCGGAAATGGGAATTGCCGCCGAAAACGTCGCGCGGCAGTTCGGCATAACGCGCCAGAGACAGGATGAATTCGCCCTGCGCAGCCACCGGCTCGCCGTGCAGGCGGCCGAGGCGGGCATCTTTCGGCCCGAGATCGTTGAAATTCCCACCAGCCATGGTCAGATCGAACGGGACGAATGCCCACGTGCCTCCACATCCCTCCCGGCGCTCGCAAACCTCCGGCCGGTCTTCCTGGCCGATGGTTCGGTGACAGCAGGCAATGCCTGCCCGCTGAACGACGGCGCCTGCCTGGTACTTGTCATGAGCCGCGCAATGGCGAGAAGCATGGGCATCGAAAAGGGCCTTGCCTTCATCGATAGCGCCGCTGCCGGTGTGGATCCCAATCTGCTTGGTATCGGGCCGGTCGCCTCGACCAGGAAGCTGCTGCAGCGTCAGTCCGGGCTCTCGCTCTCCGACATCGATGCCATCGAATTCAACGAGGCCTTCGCGGCCCAGGTTCTGGCATCGCTGGATCAGCTCGATATTCCTGCCGATACGATCAACAGGAACGGCGGAGCGATTGCCTTGGGCCACCCGTTCGGGGCGTCCGGCGCAATCCTCGTTACCCGACTATACAGCCAGCTGATCCGCGACCTCAGCGGATGGGCGCCGGGCGCGACCGGCCTGGCCATGATCGGTATCGGCGGAGGCATTGGGCTGACCGCCATGTTCGAGGCTACCCAGCTTTCCTGACCAAAATAGGGTAACGGCATCCGGCGCGCGACCATACGACGGTATTGCTTTCCCTCACCCTTGAACCAATCGACTACAACCCCGCTCGCGTCATAGCCTCCATTTGCTCGGGAACGACATGTCTGTTGCTGGAGCGGATGAGGAGCAAAGCATGTCGCAGTCAGATACCAACATCCTCGCTGATGAAGCTTACTTTTCCCACACTCGACCGGATGCGATTGCCTTCGATGCAAATTCTGCCGACGGCATATTCGGCGTCGTCCACGATCTGGGCAATCTGATCCAGGTCGCCACCTCCGCGCTGAACATGATTTCACGCAGTCCGGACATCGAGATGGCCCCTACCCTCCTGCCGATCTTCGCCAGTGCCAGGATTTCGCTTCAGCGTGCAGGAACGCTCGTTCAGCAGACGATGCGCCTTGCGAGCGACGGCAATGCCGCCGCCGAGCCGGTCGACATCAGGGCTTGCCTGATGGAGATCGAAGCCCTGGCCAAAGCGACCTGGGATCGCAATATCGCGTTCGAGATATATGCCAGCGAGACGCTTCCGATCTTCCGATGCAGCCGCGTAGGGCTGCAAAGCGCCATTATGAACCTCCTGCTCAACGCGCGCGACGCCATGCCGGATGGCGGCGTGATTTCAATCATAGCCACCTCCATCGACGACGAACGCGCCGCAGCCGGGATCGAATTGCGGATTTCGGACAATGGTCTCGGGATGACAGAAGATGTGCTACGCAGGGCGAGCGATCCGTTCTTCACGACGAAAGCATCGGGGCTTGGCGGCCTCGGATTGCCGATGGTGAATCGATTCGTTCGGGAAGCACGGGGCCATCTCCGTCTGGAAAGCGAGCTCGGCCGAGGCACGGTGGTGACACTGCGATTGCCCGTCGAAGGCTGAGGCCCAGCAATCCCGGGCCAAATTCATGGCATAGCCGGGCGAAGCTTTTCGCCAGGCTCATTCCTAACGCAGCTGTCAGGCGGCGGCGCGTTTGTGATCTGCCGGATGCTGAAGCCGAAAGCCGATCGCCAGCCTGTTCCAGGCGTTGATCATCGCAACACCGATCGAAAGGGCCACGAGCTCGTCATCCGCGAAGTTGGCGTGTGCCTCTTCATAAACATCATCCGGCGCATGGCTTTTCGCGATCTGAGTGAGAGCCTCGGCCCAGGCGAGTGCGGCCCGCTCCCGAGTGGTGAAAAGCTGCGACTCCCGCCACGCGTTCAGAAGCAGCAGCCGGTCATCCGTTTCGCCGAGCTTCAGCGCGTCCTGGCGGTGCATGTGCAGGCAGTGAGCGCATCCGTTCATCTGGGAAACGCGCACCTTGACGAGTTCGAGCAACTTCGGATCGAAGCTTTTGGCAATCCAGCCTTCAACGGCCACGAGGCCGTCGATGCCGCTGTTCTTATGGGCCATGAAGTTCAGACGCTTGATCATTCTTATCTCCATCGTGAGAGCATTGATGACGCAAGCCTCGGCTTGCAGGCAGTGAATACGCCTTGCCTTCCGGGTCGACCATCTGCCCCAACGGTTTATCAAGCCGATGCCTGTTGACGTCATGTTCCGCCATTTCGGCCAGCTGGCCTACTGCGTTGGCATAGGGTGACAGCGACCGAGGAAGAATAGTTTGGGACCGCGATCCGGCGCATCCTCCTGCCCATCGGTTACCGGCCGCACCGGCGACGGTCCCTATGAAGTCGCTTCGCTCATTGGGGACGCGGTGGGCATGCCGAGCAGTTGCCTGCTCACCTTCAGGTCACCAGAGGACATCCTCGTAAAGGACAAGGAGACTAAACATGAAAATCGTCGTTATCGGCGGCACTGGCCTCATCGGCTCCAAGACCGTGGAAAGATTGCGTAACAAGGGGCACGAGGTGTTGGCGGCTTCGCCGAACTCGGGTGTGGACACGATTACCGGCAAAGGCCTGGCGGAAGCGCTCGCTGGAGCACAGGTGGTGCTCGATCTCGCAAACTCACCCTCGTTCGAGGACAAGGCCGTCCTGGAATTCTTCCAGACGTCGGGCCGCAATCTGCTCAAGGCAGGGGCTGCCGCCGGCGTCAAGCATCACATCGCGCTGTCGATTGTCGGCATGGAGCGGCTGCAGGGCAGTGGCTACATGCGCGCCAAGATGGCCCAGGAAGAGCTGATCAAGACTTCCGGCATACCCTACACCATCGTGCACTCCACCCAGTTCCATGAATTCATGGCTGGCATCGCCCAGTCGGGTACCGTCGGCCAGACCGTGCATCTGTCGCCGGCTTATGTGCAGCCGATCGCCTCGGACGACGTCGCCGACGTCATGGCCGAGGTGGCGCTCGGCACGCCTCTGAACGGCACGATCGAGATCGGCGGGCCCGAGAAAGTCCGCCTCACCGAAATCGTGACGCGTCTCTTCAAGGCGACGAATGATCCGCGGCAAGTGGTGGCGGATCCGCATGCCCGCTACTTCGGCGTGGAGCTCGAGGATAATTCGCTCGTGACCGGCGCCAAGGCGCGGCTTGGCCAGATCCGCTTTGACGATTGGCTGAGCCGGCAGCCGCCCCAGAAGAAGAGCGCCTGACACCGGGCGCCAAGCGACCCATTCCCATCAACTGAGGAGACCAGACATGCTCAAAAAAATGATCTCGGCAGCAGCGCTTGCGATTGTCCTTGCCGCCGGCACTCAGGCTTATGCCGCAGGCGGCGACGCGAAGGTTCGCGTCGTTTTCGACCAGAAGCTTCCCAATGTTCCCGGCAAGAGCATGCGGGCGGTGCTCGTCGAATATGCACCGGGCGGGTCGTCGCCCGGCCATACCCACCCGGCCTCGGCCTTCATCTATGCGACCGTTCTCGAAGGGGCGATCACCAGCAAGGTGAATGACGGGCCGGAGAAGGTCTATAAAGCAGGCGAAAGCTTTCCCGAATTTCCGGGCGATCATCACGCCGTCAGCAAAAACGCCAGCAAGACAAAGCCGGCGCGCCTGCTTGCGGTCTTCGTGCTGAATACCGACGAGACGGAACTGACGACCGACGACAAGTGACGTGACCCACGATGCCCGGCACCGCCGGGCATCGATTTCTCCCGCCGCATCAGGCGCCCTGCAGCGCCAGTTCCAGATCCGCCACCAGATCATCCGGATGTTCGATGCCGATCGACAGCCGGATCGTCGATTCCAGAACGCCGATCCGCTCCCGGATATCGGCGGGCACGCCGGAATGCGTCATGGTTGCCGGGTGGCTTGCGAGCGACTCCGTGCCCCCGAGGCTGACCGCGAGCTTGAAGATCTGCAGCGCGTTCAGGAATTTGAACGAGGCGGGCTGACCGCCGCGGATGTCGAAAGAGAAGGTGGAGCCCGCGCCGCTGCATTGCGCGATGAAGGTCCGGCCGGCCGGCGATTCCGGATCGTGGTAGGGCAGGTAGTGAACCTTCTCGACCTTCGGGTGATCTCGCAGAAAGTCTGCAACGGCCCGCGCATTGCTGTTGGCCCGCTCCATGCGAAGCTGCAGCGTTTCCAGCGAACGGCCGAGCATCCAGCAGGAATGTGGATCGAGCTGCGTGCCGATCGCGCCGCGCAGGGCCTTGATCTGCTTGATCACCGCCTTGCGACCAAGAACGGCGCCGGCGATCAGGTCCGAATGACCACCGACATATTTGGTCAGCGAATAGAGCGAGATATCGGCGCCGTGCTCGATCGGCCGCTGGAAGACCGGTCCGAGCAGGGTGTTGTCGCAGACAATGATCGGCATATGGCCCTGTCTTGCACCAATCATGTCGGCCACGCGTCGGATCATCGCGACATCGACCAGACTGTTGGTCGGATTGGCAGGCGTCTCGATCAGGATGACGGAGACGCGGCCCTTGGCCATCGCCTCTTCCGCCGCCTTTTGCACCGATCCTTCGCTGACGCCGTCGGCAAATCCAATGGCGGCGACGCTGAAGTTCAGAAAGGTCTTGGCCAGCAATGTTTCGGTTCCCCCGTAGAGCGGCTGCGAATGCAGGATCGCATCCCCCGGCCGGACGAAGGCGAGCAGAGTCGTGGCTATCGCCGCCATGCCGGATGAAAACAGCACGCCGCTTTCCGTCCGTTCGTAGACGGCCAGCCTGTCTTCGACGATCTCGCTGTTTGGATGGTTGAAGCGCGAGTAGACGAGGCCGGCCCCCTTCCCCTCGGGCGGCTCGCGGCGGCCCGACACGTAATCAAAGAAGTCGCGGCCATCCTCGGCTGTATTGAAAACGAAGGTGGAGGTGAGAAACACCGGTGGCTTGACCGCCCCTTCCGAGAGTTCGGGATCGTAGCCGTAGTTCAGCATCTGCGTCTCGGGATGCAGCGCATGATTGCCGATATGGGTTTTGGAAGGATGCGGGGCGGTCATCAACGTCTCCTGTGTCGGGACTGCAGAAATGGCAGAATACATCAAAACCATATGAGAGGAGCAATCATCGCGGTCAGCTTATGGTCTTGCCCAGAGTGTCGGCGACATAGGCCCCGCGCGATCCCATCGGCAGCGGCGCTCCCGTCGTCGTGTCCTTCGCGGTCTGATGCTCCAGTTCGGCGTTCAGCTCGCCTCCGATGATGAGAATGACGACCGAAAGCCAGATCCAGATGAGGAAGCCGATCAGTGCGCCGAGTGTGCCGTATGTCGCGTTGTAATTGGCGAAATGATCCAGATAGTAGGAGAAGCCGAGAGACATGGCGGTCCAGGCGACCGTGGTCAGAGCCGCGCCCCACGTCATCCACCGGAGTTTGGCAGGCTCCCGGCTGGGGCCGAAGCGATAGACTGATGTAACGGCCACAGCGACGACCAGCAGAAGCAGCGGCCATCGCATGAGAAGGGCCATGTGCTCCTTGAATTGATCGAGCCAGAGATAGGAGAGGACAACAGGCATGACCCCGACGAGCGCCACCATGACAATTGTCAAAAGCATTGCGCACAAGGTGAAGCAAAGGCCGATCAGGTTCAACCGGACAAGCCCCCGCTTCTCCTCTTCCTCATAGGCGACGTTCATAGCGTCGAAGATCGCCAGCGTGCCGCTATGCGTGCTCCAGAGGGCGATGCCGAGACCGACAAAAAAGGTGATGCCGAGCGTAGCGTCGCGACGATCGACGAGTTCCTTGATCTGGTCGGCAAGAAGATCGAACGCGCCTGATGGCAGAAGGCCAGCCAATTCGCGAAGATGTTCGGATATGGTGGTCGGATCTGCAACCAGCCCGTAGAGTGATACCAAAGCCGCCATGGCTGGGAACAGCGCCAGCAGCAGATAGAAGGTCACGCCCGCGGCAATCAGCGTGACCCGGTCGGCGAGGACCTCGTGGAAGACGCGCCAGAACACGTCGCGAAGGCCGCTGAAGGGAATAGCCTCGGGCGTGCTAGCGCTGCGGCCATGATCGTCACCCGCGTGACCGACATCCGCAGATGGGGCAGCCGACCTGCGCTCCGTCGCCTGCAT
This sequence comes from Rhizobium sp. 862_C5_N1_2, assembly GCF_051811205.1. Taxonomy (NCBI): domain Bacteria; kingdom Pseudomonadati; phylum Pseudomonadota; class Alphaproteobacteria; order Hyphomicrobiales; family Rhizobiaceae; genus Rhizobium; species Rhizobium sp. 862_C5_N1_2. The sequence goes on from NZ_JBPWPT010000002.1 coordinate 336,154, forward strand.
CAAGACAAATGCGCCGATCGCTGCGGCCATGATTGTCGCCGCAATGGGGAATTTCTTGAGGTGAAGCACATCTGGCATGAGGATGTTCTCCGATCTGGTGCGGAGATAACGCGGGGTTCCGCTAAAGGATGCAAGCCGTTGCTTTCCTGCGGACATTTAAGCAGGGGCGAGGTCAGCAGGTTCCCGCGGTCCGGGTCAGGCGGCAGGGATTGGAGGTGATTGAGGGGACGTCAAGTCGCGCAGCCACTGCGCTCGGTACCGCCTAAGCAACGGATCTTAAGTCGTTTTAGAAATTATAACGCATTGATATTACTGCAATCACCTCCGGCTGCGGAAGTGAAATCGGCCTTTAGTTCCTTTGCTGCGTTGTGCTGATTCTTTTCGCAAGTCTACCGATGGGGCGGCTTGAGGGCCACGAGACCGGTAGATCGGGGCGCAGCTCCGATCGAGAGCGCGACTTGGACTGAATCCCACTGCCGTCCGATGCCGGCGACCGCGACGCGCTGTGCAGCAAGCCCGACAAAACAATAGCGCCGGTGACAATGGCCTGCAATAGCCGTCTGCGTTATCAACGGCCAAATGCAAGGCGGACCCCTGCGAGCTGATTGCTTTCGCTCGGCGCGCCGCATGGCAAAGCGTCGTCGCGACCTAGATGGTGACCTGCCCGCGGACGCGATCTCGATGGCGACGGCGGTTGCTTGATAGCGTGTCGGCAATCGGCAGAACGCGCATCGACCAAGTCGCCACGCGAAAGGAACTGCGTGGCAATGTGGCGGGGACTTAATGCGCGCGTTGCTCGCGACGTCGGCCAGCTCGCAGCCTGGCGCTATGTGCCATCGGCGGCCCCTCCCCGACCGTCACTGGAGGCGCTGCTCGGGCAGTACATTGCTGGCCATCTCGCGCATCGCTTTTGGAGGCAGGGGATCATCTGCCGGCATATCGGCCGGGATTAACGCAGGTCTTCCATATTGCCAGAGAGCGAGGATCTGCGCGTCATCAAATGGCGTGCATCGAAGGTGGGCGCCGCCCTATCTGTGGCGGCGCGCCATGGCGTCACGGCCGGCTATCCCAGGCAAGGCGAACTCGATGCTGCCTGCCCCCACATGCGCTCGGCTCGCCACCGCAAGCAATTGGCGATCGTTGTCGCTGGGGCATGTGCGCTGACGGACGGTCGGCCGATATCAGCGATCGCCCGTTTGGACAACGAGTTGATACGTCGGAAAGCCTTGGCATTGAGCTCCCGATCCCGTCGGCAGCCCCTCCCCTGTCGCGTGAACTTTCCGCTCGATCACGTGGAAAGTCGGATGCGACGACGTTCCGTCGGTCGGCCATCGCATGGAAGGTGCAGCTTCAATGACGGCAGGACAGTCGATCCTCCAGTCTTCCCTCAGGGGAATCCAGGAACCCCCGTAGGCCAGTTATCGCCCGATCATGCCGTTGTCCGCGGACAACCGGTTGATCAGCCCGGCAGCTGTCAGGTCGTTTGCACATGAGTTGGTACCCGCGGCAATTGGTTTGCGCAGTCGGGAAAATATGCCCGATATCGCGCTACTGATGGACGCTGTGACCTAGCGGCACTGTGGCCGCCTCGGTGGCTCTGCCTGGTGTCGTAGAGCAGCCGTTTCCTGCGCCTCGCCGAGCAGGCGTGGAGGTATTCGGCCCCAGTGCTTCCGAAGAGCCCTGTCGCGTCTGCCGACAGGATCTCGATCCCGGAAGCTGCTGCCGGTTTGATGAAGTGCAGAATGCCACCCATTCGAGAGCCTGCGGCGCTGCGGCTTCACTCTCCGAATGGGATCCGCGACCGGGATGGCAGGGCGCCGCCGCGGCGTCATTGTCGCCGCTTTTTACGTCTAGTCGAAGAGGCGGCAATCGAGGTCGCCCGTCGCGCGGCGTGTTAGGCTGTTTGGCTCATGGCGATGCTTCGGTCCGAGCAGATCGGTGGGCGGCGGCTCCGTCATTCGGACCCCTGCGGCGCGTCTTGGGAGAAGCTGGAGATGGGCGGCACGTGAGGGCTGCCAATCTGGCGTCCTATGAGCCCGAGCTGCATCCAAGGCTCGTCCGTCCAAGCTATATCGATTTGTCCTCTTTCCTGGGGCTTTTGTGGCCGGGGGCCGAAGCTTCGAATGATGCAGCGGATGGCTGAGTGCCGACGGCAGGATCGCCATATGCCGGAGCGGATAGTTGGATGTCGTCGCCGTTGTTGGTCGTCGGTGCGGATCGGCGAGCTTGGCGATCGCCATGTTCGATATCTCGGCCAATTCGGCGGTCGGTCGGGTGGAGACATGCGAGGCCACGCCCTTGAGCGGACGAAGGGCTAGGCGAGGCAGCTCCATTGCGCATTGTCGTCGACCATTGCGAACCTCTGTTCTCACGTCTGGATGCTGGCCAACCAGCGGTGCGATGCCCGATGCTCTCATCTAGCAATTCGGGGTGGGGCAGGTCAGCCGGCTGAAGGCCGGAGAACCACGTCCGCCCAGGTCGCTGCTCGGCAAGTTGTCCGCGGACAACGCCACTCCCAGCGCTGATCGCGTGAGAGAAGGCCGTACCCGCCTGGCACCTCCTCTGCGAAATCCGCGCAATCGTCAGGCTTGAATTTGCCGCATTGCGACATTACCTCGTGACGGACCGAAGCGCTTTCCCCTCCTAGCCGCTTCGGTCCGACGGACAGCACTTCTCCTCCCAGGCTGTCGGTCACTATCGAAGCCCGGCGCATCTCTCCCGCGCCGGGCTTTTGCCATTCTGGCAACCTGCCGTCGGAAAGGCAGCGCATCCTCACTTTCCATTCGTGCCGATCCGGCCTCGCGATATGTGTCGAGGTCGAGGAGGCTTGGGCCGGCGATGGGATGTCTGCGTCGCCGGTTTATGCCGCGACCGCCGCATCGACTCCAGCAGAAGAGCCGCGCGTGGTTGTCTCGCGAGACCGCTTGTGAACAAGCCGGGCGCCAAGAGCGCCACGACCGACGATGGCGCGGTCGCCACCGCTTGCTGGCATCTGCCTCCGGTCTGCGCGGCGCCTTCTAGGAGGAAGCGCCGAATGCCTTGGTCATGTCGTTCCAGTCTATTAGAGCGGATCAAGTCAAATGCTGGTGCACCATATCTGACGCACGCCGGCCGCTGCCCTTCATTACGCCGTCGGCACCCAATCCGGTCTCGATCTCAGTCGGTATGCGGTGGCTCGGATCCTTGCCGCGCGCTTGCTGAATTCGAGAGAGGATGGATGGTGATTTCCGCAGCCGGCCCTCCAGCACCGGGCAGGGAAGGGTGCCGGTGGGGTCTGGACTAACCCTCGAGATCGCGAGATCCGAGGCCGGCGCTCTGAGCGTGTTGCCGCCTGTGCCTTACGCCGGGTGCTTGAGAGTTGCGCCGTCATCGTGGTCAGAAGTGCGGCTAGCTGATCGCGCCGGTCGAAAGAAGAATGGTGTCGAGGACGTCAAGCTCTTCGATGCCGCCGCGCGCCTCATTGCTTTCGTTCCCTATAGAGATAGGCCTCTCAGTCTTGCGGAACCGGCGCGGATTCCTCAGACGTCGTCATAGCAGAGCGCCCATTGGTCGCCGATATGCCAGCAGCGCCCTATCCGCGGGTCCGTCTTCCAGAGCAGGCTCTTGACGAACTCGATGCCGCCGCGTCTGAAGGCGGCGGTCAGCGCCTCGATCTCGTTATCGTCGATTGACAATCCACCGTTGGCGCAGACGAAATAGGCTACGCCGATCCAACGCGCCGCAAATCCGCCCTCGCCGCGCACGATACGAAGTGCGGCGCCATGGGACGCATGACGGCCGCCTTTCGACGGTCGGTCCTGGCGCGGCACGCCGAGCGGCAGCACCAGACGCCCTCCAGGCCGCAGTCTTTCGATCCAGGGTTCAGCAGGCCGCGCGACGGCGAAATTCACATAGATCGCATCCACTTCTTGCTGCGGCCATTGACTTCCGTCGGCGTTGATGACGCTGACATTGGCTCGATCCGCAAGCGCTGCTTGAGCGTGGGCGGCCAGATCCGGATCCATCTCGACGGCATAGACATGACCAGAAGCGCCGACCAACTCTGCGAGAATGGCGCTATAGTAGCCGGTGCCTGCACCGATATGGGCGATACGGTCGCCGATTTGTACGTCCAGCTCTGCCAGGAGCCGGGCATGCAGTGAGGGGCTACCGTTGTTGACACCCTTGTCGGACTGCAGGGCGAAGAGCACGTCCTGATAGGCCAGAACCACGTCGGAGGAGGGGAGGGGGCGATATCCGCCGCCTAGATTGGCGATCTGCCATGGCGGCGGACCGAGAAATTTTTCGCGCGGGACGGTGGCAAAGGCAGCTTCGATCCGCGGGTTCGTCGTGGCGGCGGTTGCCACCACCTGATGGGCGTAAGCGCGGCGGACCACCGCCAATTCGTCGGCCGTGAACATCGCAGTCGGCATGGGCAAATCTCCGGGCATGGCTTTGACCTGTTCCCTTTTTACGTCTTTGCGGCTCCAAATCCATCTCTATCCCGGTTCCTGATCCTTATGGATGGTGGATAGCCTTACTTGACAAGGAAGCCTATGACGGAAGGTAAGTGTTATTTAGCTTCCATGTAGGAAAAGTACGGTGTCACTTCATGGGGTTAATGTTCCGCAGGCTGCATAATTTAGCTTCTTCGCCGCACATCAAAGTGTGGCCTGCAAAGAGGCGGCATCGGCCCTTGGATGCCAAGCACTCCCCAGCGCCATCGACACGCTTCAGGCGTCGGGTATCCTGTGGCGCCCGGTGTCTACTCTAAAACGCTTCTTGATCCTGTCGACGGGTGCTCCGTCCTGAAGCGGAACCTGGACCAGTCGATCATAGGTCTCGAAGCCCATCTTTGCGTAATAGCCAAGGCCGCTGACGTTGTCGGCGCGAATGGTGGCATTAATGAATTCGAGCCCGAGCTCTTCCGCTGCCGCTCGGGTTGCGGGAAAAAGTGCGCTGCCGACGCCTGCGGTCCGTGGGTTCATGCGGGCAAAGGTCGCAATGTCGGCGAAGCCTTTTGGCGGATCGCCGTATAAGCTCAGCGACTGAAAACCGACGAGCGACTGATCGTGCTCTGCGACATGGCAGGTAAGAGGAAACTCGCCATCGATGAACCAGTCCGAGAACTCGGCAGCCGAAAGCGGTGTCTCGAGTGCGGTTGTTCCGCCGGCCCGGATGATCTCGTTCAGGAGACTGCTCAGCTCCTCCGCGTCAGCAGAAACGGCCCTTCGAATGTGCATGTCCTGGCTACCTCGTCTCCGACCAACAGCCTATTGGCAAGAGTAGAGAGTACAAGTCACCATGTCGTCTGCAAGGGCAAATTCCGTTCAGCGTTCAACGAACCTGCTTTACGCGCGTGGTGTTCAGGCACTCAAAAGCTTTTGCGTCTTTCGGTCGAAGAAATGAACCTTGGCGGTTTCGAAAGAAGACTTCGCCCGTTGTTCTGGTGCCGAGCGAGGCCCATTGCAGATAGGAACTGGCGCGATGAGCTACGGCGTGGACTCATTACCGCGTAGCCAAATTCGGATTCATGGGAGTTAGACGAACGCCAGATAGTTGGCCGCGAGTTTGGCGTATCTGGTCGCGACACGCCTACATTGCTTAATTTTGTTGAAGAACCGTTCGATCCGTTGCGTGCGCGATAGAGATAGGGGCTGAAGCAGATCGGGTCTTTGCGATTTCGTTTCGGCGGAATGTTCGCCCATGCTCCTTGCTGGCGAGCCAGCTCTCTAATCCAAACGGTGTGACACGTTAGCTTAGATGCGTCGCGTGAAGGCGCCGTCAACCACCAGATTGGCGCCGGTGACGTAGCTCGCCGCTGGGCTCGCCGTGAATGCGACGACGTTGGCGATCTCCTCGGGCCTCGCCATGCGGCCCATCGGGATCATGGCAACCGCATTACGAAAATCTTCGGGTTGCTCGCTCTTGATCCGATCCCAGGCACCACCGTCAAAGAACGTCGAACCGGGGCTGACGACATTGGCTCGGATACCCTTGGGCGCGACGGTCCGGGCGAGCGACTTGATGTAAAAGTGCAGCGCAGCCTTTATGGCGCCATAGGACACCTCTGTGTAAGCATTGAGTTCTGAATCCTCGACTCCCCCAATCGAGCCAATGGCGACGATGCTCCCCGCTCGGGATCGCTCAAGGTGCGGCATAACCGCCTCAACTGCCGTCACAGTGTGGATCAGATCGACGTCGAAGGCTGACTGGAACGCCTCGATACTCAGGCCGAAAGATAGGGCGCTGGCATTTGCCACCAAAATGTCGACACCGCCAAGCGCCGCCGCAGCGCTTTCAACCCAGCTCCGAAGTGCCGCTGGGTCTTTGACGTCCACCGACCGGCCCCAGGCCTTGCCTCCCTTGGATTCTAGGGCCTTGACCGCGTCCTCAACGGCGTCGCCGCTGCGGGCACAAATCGCGACGTCGGCTCCCTCCAACGCAAGACGCTCAGCGATGGCAAGCCCAATCCCCCGAGTCGAGCCGGTTACCAGTGCCTTTTTGCCAGTGAGCTGCAGATCCATTTCATGGGCTCCTCTAGTCCGACATCCATTGGAAATACCGCTTTGTGAGGTTAGGTATGTTCCCTGCAGGCAAACGCGGCAAGACCGGATCGGCATGATGATCATATCAACGTCAGGATGCCATGATCGGTGATGCCTTCAGTTTTGGTGATCTCGGCTGGCAAGCCGGCAGCCGCAAGCCTGCTTGATCGGCAATTCCGCTTTTGGCACATAGCATCGTCTCGCTGCTACGCAGCAACGTGTCGGCCATTGGGGCATAGCGGACTCTGTCAGGCTATCAGTCCAGCAGATTTATGAGTTCACGGCCTAACCATCGTGATGCTGAGCAAATTTGGCCATGGCGGAGATGATGATGACGGCGGACGCGGCGCCAGGATCGATGTGCCCGATCACGCGGTCCCCCAATCGCGAAGCCCGTCCCTTGGCCGCCGTCATGTTGCTGGTCGCTTCACAGCCTGCCCGCGCTGCCCGCTCCGCTGCCTCGAAGCATTGGGGGAGGGGCTTTCCCGACTGCCGGGCATCGAGTGCTGCGTCGGCTGCGGGCTTCCAGGCGTCAACCATCGTCTTTTCTCCGGGTTCGGCCTTTCCGCGTTCCTGGATTCCCTGCGCCATTGCCGCAAAGACGCTGAGGAAGTCGTCATCGCTCAATGTCTGCTTGCCTTTGGCGGCCGCTCCGGCGCGCATGAAGGCCGTGGCATATAGCGGGCCGGACGAAGCGCCGACCGCATTCAGGAATGCCTTTGCCGCGACGTTGAATGCGGTTGTCGGGGCAATCCCGGCGTCAAGTTCGCCGACCGCTTTCGCCGCGGCCTGGCAGCCCGCATCCATGGCAAGGCCGTGATCCCCATCGCCAATGGCACCGTCCAGTTCGCAAAGATGATCCCGTTCCGCCGCAATATCCTCGGCAATCCCGGCAAACAAGCGCTGCAGATCTTCGGTCGTAAACGTCATCGATTACCTCGCAAACATCGCGCAATCACAGGGGTGGTCGATCAATCGCTGAAGCTCGTCGTCAAGATGCATGACCGTGATCGACGCGCCGGCCATTTCGAGCGAGGTGCAGTAATTCCCGACGAGCGACGTATGGAGGATGAGCCCGGCATCGTCGAGCCGGGACTTCACGCGCCGCATCATGATGTAGAGTTCCATCATCGGGGTCGAGCCCAGCGAATTGACGAGTACCGCGACACGATCGCCCCGGTCTGCGTTCATTTCGCGAAGAATGCTGTCCATGAGTTCGTCCGTCACCGCGTCGGCCGGCCTCAGCGGCTCGCGCGCCACGCCAGGCTCCCCGTGGATGCCCATTCCGATCTCCATCTCCCCTTCGCCGATCAGGAAGTTCGGCCGGAGGGTCTGGGGCAGCGAACATGGGGAAAGCGCGACACCCATCGTATAGGTTCGCGCATTGGCATGGCGGGCGGCGCGCTCGACATCGTCAAACGAGTAGAGAAGATCGCACGCTGCGCCGGCGGCCTTGAAGATGAAGACGTTACCCGCCACGCCCCGTCGTCTATCCCTTTGATCGGGAGGAGCAGACGCCACGTCATCCGTGGTCAGGACGGTGCGTACCTCGATCTCGTCAAGTGCCAGCATCTCGGCTGCCATGTCGAAGTTCATCACGTCGCCGGCATAATTGCCATACATGAACAGCACACCGGCGCCGCCGTCGACTGCCATGGCGCAGGCGACAATCGGATCGGGCGGCGGCGACGCGAAGACGTTGCCGATTGCGGCCGCGTCTGCAAGCCCCTTGCCGACGAACCCCAGAAATGTCGGTTCGTGCCCGGAGCCACCACCGATGACCAATCCGACCTTGCCCTTGCGCGGCCCGTTTCTGGCGACGATCGCGCGGGGCATGTCCTCTACCGCGTAGAGATGGCGCGGATGGGCCGCCAGGACCCCCTGCAGCATCTCATCGACGGCATCGGCGCCGGAATTGATAAGCTTCTTCGTCTTCACATCGATCCTCCCGAGAGCGAGTTCCCGATCGCATAGATGCAGCAGCACCGCTGGAGGTCAATCCGCCAGCACGTCGCGCTGCAGCGGCAAGACGGTGACAGCCAATGGGGCAAGCAGCAGATCCCCGCTTGAGTCCTTGCCGGTCGGCCCGCATGCGCTGCAATCGACCTTTCTCTCTTTGCTCGTCAGATTGACGACGTACAGCCTGGCGCCTGTAGTATCCCTTGCAACGAAAGACAGGACCTCAGAGGGTGAGGAGGAGACGCATTCCTGCCAGGATGCACCAGTCAAAGCGGAGAGTGTCCGTATGGTGTTGAACAGCGAGCGCCGGCCGCCTTGTTCGGTCGGTTCCGCCGGACCGGCGATCAAACCGAACGGACCGGTCAGGGCCGATAGCGTCAGGCATTCCAGATCGGCATCCAGCACCCGTATCGCGTAACCGAATGCAAAAGCCTCCGCGAAGCGTCCATTGTGGCGTGGGTCGCGGTTGGCCATGGGTATGCGAGAGCCGGACGGATTGTCCATCGTGCGGCTGCCATAGGGATTTTGCCGCATCGGGATCGTCGACGGGCCGATGCGGTAGGGCTTGTCGCCGTAGATCGCACGCACAGACCGGGTGATGAAGGGCAGGGCTTCCAATGTCTGCATGACGCTGAGATCGTCGGCCGCATGCACGATCGGGTTGGTGCAGTGGCTGACGAAGTCGAGCTGTCCATCCGGGACGCGCTTCCGGTTGAGCTCGGTGAAATAGCTCAGCATGCCGCCGCCAATGCGAATGCCGGGAAAGGCAGCGCGAGCGGCGGTATAGACTTCATCCAAAGGCGGGCAATCTGGCCAGGTGCTGCCGGGCGGCGTCGACTGCCGGTCGACCGAAGGCGAGATCATGATCGCATCGGGCTTGAATTCCGCCAGCTGCATTTGGCGGGCGATCTCGGCGGTCTCGCTTGACGGCGATAATTTGCAGGGAAGGGCAATCTCCAGCGTCGAGCGGCCGCGATGGACCGTCGCGATTGCTGCGAACCGCCTGAGCGCGTCGACGCCGTGCCCGGCACTCGGGTCGAAATGGAAGAGGAGTTCCTGAGGAGCGATCTCCGTCAGGACGGACTTTGCCAAGAGGGTCGCATCGGCCTCTTCGGGTGTAATGATCACGCCGATATCCGGCATGGTGCCAGTGCGCGCACCGAGCTCGAGTTTTATGGCGTCGACTGACAGCCCAGCCGAAGGTTCCCGTGTGGCACCGTTGATATCCCTGATAACAAGCGACGTCTTTTGACGGACAGGCTGATTGGCGGCAATCTGGTAGGGCCAGGGCAGGGCGAGCGGCCTGACATATGTCTTATAGGATGCGTCCGACCAGTTCCTTTGATCTTCCATTTCAAAGGTGTCGCCCTCCATCCGGCATTCCGCCTGAACGTCAGGCATGACCAGGTGGGTGATGGCTCGCATGTCCTTGAACGGCTGCCAGGGCTCAATGAGATCGGGAAACCGTGTTGCCACGACCTCGCCGTCGACATGCTCGACCGTCGCCGGTGAACCTGCCAAACCGACGATCGGGTGCAGAATGCAGAAGCCGCAGCGGTTGGTCTCGAAGCCGGTCGAGGCGATGGCCTCAGCCTCGAAGTCGAGCCGGTCCGCACTTGCGGTGATGCGAACGTCAATGACAAGCCTCGTATCGCCGGGTCCCTCGCAGCGGGCGAGATAGGCGACCTCGAAGCGATCGTCACTCTGCTCGATCCGGAGATCGCTGATTTCAGGGCTGTAGGTGCCCCAGTCCCGGTCGCGAACGAGATAGGAAATCGCACGCAGCACCTCGGTCCCGTTGTAGCGGATGGTGCGGAGGTTGCCGTTGGCGAGATCGGCTTCCAGTTTTCCCGCTCTCAGCCGAACCGGCGGCGTTTCGACGAGGCGAGTGCCGTAGAGCTGGAACGCATCGACCGTCATCGCAGCATCGCTCCGACATCGATCGTCTGTCCTCTCGCCGCACTGTCATAGGCGGCCTCGACGAGCGCAAAAGTTTTCAGATTGTCAGCCCCTGACGTCGAGTGTTCCGCGCCGCGTTCCAACTGATCGACCCAATGCTGCTGGATCGCATAGACGCTCTCCTGGATGTTGTGCCAGGGCCGCGAGGCCCATGACAACAGCTTCGGGGACACGTCCGTGGTCGTGGTGCCCTTGGCGCTGGTGACTTCGAGGCCGTAACCCTGGGTCAGGCGGATCGTGCCTTCCGAACCGTCGAGCTCGATCAAGGTCTCGGGGAATGGCTCCGTGGAAAGCTTGGTGGCGTAGCTGACGTCGACGACCGATGTGGCGCCGTTTTCGTGATCGAGGAGAATGGTCGCGACATCCTCGCCCTTGATGATGGGATTGACCCGCTTGGTGCGGGCCGTGAGCGATCGAACGTCGCCAAGGATATAGCGGGCGATATCGAGCGTATGGATGCCAAGGTCTTCAATGATGAACCGTTCGCCCTCGGCGAGATAGGGCTGACCGGAAAAGACGTCGTAGGCCGAACGGAAGGAGAAACGGCCCCAGAAGGGCGTGCCGATGGCATCGGCCTCCAGCGTCTTCCGCACCGCCTGGATCGGCGTCTGCCAGCGAAAGTTCTCGTGCACCATTAGCGGTATGCCGGCATTGCGGCACGCCTCGACCATCGCCTTCGCATCCGACAAGGTCTTGGCGAACGGCTTCTGGCAGATGGCCGGCACCTTGTTCGCGGCCGCCATTTCGACGAGGGTACGGTGACTTTGGACGGTCGTGGCAATGTCGACGAAATCAAAACCGCCATCGGCGAACAACGCCTCGGCATCGCCATAGCGGCGATTGATGCCGAACTGATCGCCGACGAGCTTCAGCCGCTCTGGGTCGCGATCGCAGATCGCGACAATGCCGGCACCTCGAACGTCATTCCAGGCATGCATCTGGTTGATCGCAAAGAAGCCGCAACCGATCAAAGCTCCTTTTAATTCCGTCATCTCAACCTGCCTTTGCCATCTGCATGAGGGTAACGCGCTGCTGCAGGCGGCGTTGCGCCTGGTCGACGACGACGGCAATGATGATGACGAGGCCCTTGATGACCATCTGCCAGAAGGAGGAAACGCCCATCATCACCAATCCGTCGGAGAGGATGCCGATGACGAAGGCTCCAATGATCGTGCCGCCGATCGTGCCGCGGCCGCCCGACATCGAGGTGCCGCCGAGCACGGCTGCGGCGATCGCATTGAGTTCGAAGCTTTCGCCGGTTGCCGGATGGGCTGCCATCAGTTCGGAGGAGATGACGACGCCGACGATGGCCGCGCAAAGTCCGGAGAACATGTAGACGAAGATCTTGACGACATCGACCCGGATACCCGACATGCGCGCAGCCCGCTCATTGCCGCCGACGGCGAAGATGTGACGACCGATCGGTGTCGAGCGGGCGACATAGGCGGCCAGCAGCGCAAGCACGATCAGAATCCAGATCGACACCGGCAGGCCGAGAATGCGTCCCGCGCCGAAGAAATCGAAGCCGGTCGTTGCATATTCAGGGCGGCCGACAAGATTCGGAAAGGTCTGGCCGTCCGATGACAGCAGGGCGAGACCGCGGGCGATATAGAGCGTACCAAGCGTGGCGATGAAGGGCGCGACGTTGAGCTTGGTGATCAGCAGACCGTTGATCAGACCGATGAGCAGGCCGATCGACAGGGTGATCAGCACGATCTCGAAAAGGTTGAAAAAGATGGTGTAGCCAATCGGCAATTCGATGCCGTAAAGGATCAGACCGCCCGCGACCATGCCGCAAAGACCGACGATCGATCCGACCGAGAGATCGATGCCGCCGGTGATGATGACGAAGGTCATGCCCATCGCCAGGAACGCGTTCAGCGCCACATGCTTCGACATCAGGATCATGTTCGCCGTCGAGGTGAAGTTCGGTGCGAAGATCGCAAAGAAGATGATGACGGCAAATAGCGCGATGAAGGTCCTGAGCTTCATCAGCGTCAGAAGCACGGAGCCGTTGGCGCCTTTCGGCGTGAGAATAGTTGATGTAGCCGCCATCATGACGCGAGTTTCCCTTGATGTCCGTGTCCCTTGGCAGAAGCCGCAATGATGGCTTCTTCGGTGGCCTCGTTCCGGTCGAAGACGGCGACCAGCTGGCCGTTGCTCAAAACCGCGATGCGATCGGAAAGCGCCATGACCTCTTCGAGGTCGGAAGTCGAAAACAGAATGGCAAGCCCGTTTGCCGCCAGCCGCCGCATGGTGCGGAAGACATCGGCCTTGGCGCCGACATCGATGCCGCGGCTCGGTTCATCCATCAGAAGCACCTTCGGATTGGTCATCAACGCCTTACCGATGACGACCTTCTGCTGATTGCCCCCTGACATCGAGGTCACCTCGAAATCCGGGTTCGGTGCCTTGATCGAGAGATCGCGGATCGCATCACGAATGGCATTCTTCTCCGCACGCCTGTCGATATGGAAGAGCCGGGTGAAGCGGCCAAGGCTCGCCAGCGTCAGGTTGGAGGCAATCGAGAGCACCTGGACCAGACCTTCCCGCTGCCGGTCTTCCGGAATGAGCGCAAGGCCGCGGCGGATACGTCGCGTGGTGTCGCGGGCGCGAACCTGCTTGCCGTCGATGAAGATCTTGCCGGTCGAGTGCGTGTGACGCCCGATCACGCATTCGAAGAATTCGCTGCGTCCCGCACCCATCAGGCCATAGATGCCGAGGATTTCGCCTGCCTTGACCGACAGGGAGACATCGTTGACCGAGAGCCCGCCCGTCGGCCGCGGCAGGCTGATGTTTTCGGCACGAAAGACCTCAACTCCGATGGCGTGATTCACGGATTTTGCAAAATCCTTGGCATCCGAGCCGATCATCGAACGCACGATCCAGCGTGTGTCGATGTCGCGGACCATGGCCTCGCCGGTGATCTGGCCGTCTCGCAGCACCGTGATGTAGTCGCCGATCCGCATCAGCTCTTCGAGCCGGTGCGAGATATAGACGATCGCCACACCCTGGGCCTTCAGTTCCGCGATCACCTTGAACAGGATCTCGACCTCGGCCGCCGAAAGAGCCGAGGTCGGCTCGTCCATGATCAGGATCCGGGCATTCAACGACATCGCCTTGGCGATCTCGACGAGCTGCTGCTGGCCGATCGGCAAATCCTCGACCATCGTATCGGCCTCGATGCCGGCATCGAGACGCTTCAAAAACGCATTGGCCTTTTGGACCTGCGCCTTGTGATCGATGCCGAGGATACCGCGGGTGATTTCGCGCCTGGCGAAGATGTTCTCGGCAACCGACATGTTTGCGAATAGATTGAGCTCCTGGAAGATCATCCCGATGCCGTGCGCCTGCGCATCGGCAGGGCTGTCGAAGGATACGGGCACGCCATCCAGGATGATGCGGCCGAGCGTCGGACGCTCGACACCGGCGATGATCTTCATCAGCGTCGATTTGCCTGCGCCGTTTTCGCCGACAAGGACGTTCACTGCGCCGCGACGCAGCTCAAGATTGGCGCGCTTGACGGCGACGATACCCGAATAGACCTTCGACACGTCGTCGAGGCGCAGGATGACATCGTCCTTTTGTGTCTCTCCTGTGGTCATGAGCCCACCTTCAGTTCCGAAGGTGTGACGAGCGGAAGCTCGCCGCTTTTCGGCAGCGGAAAGGCGCCGATCGCGGTCACCGTCTTGCCGACCAGACCTTCTCGCGGGACGGCCGACAGAAAGGCCGTATTGGCCTTTTCGTTGAAGGCCTTGCCGAACTGCGCCCACTCGATCTGGTTCTTGAATTCGTTGAAATTGACGAAGTCCAGCGTATCGCGCAGCGCCGTGCCGCGGAGCGCCGGCCCGATCTGGATCTTGGCATCGGCCTTGCCGTCGCCATCGGCGTCGACATCGAGCGTTGCCGCGCGCGAAGCCGTATCGGCTGCAATCACCTTGCCGGTGATCTTCACCGCATAGGTCCATGGCGAGCTGCTCTGCTTGCGGGGATTGCCGTATTTCTCGCCCGCGGCATCGGGGCTGGAGGCGGAAAGCTGCATGACGTCTTTGAGGTCGCCGGCGCGCTTTTCGAAATAGGGGACTGCCTCGGACTGCCAGATCGCCTCGACCTTTGCATTCGGGTCGAAGGCGGTCTTGGCCGCTGCCGCCGCCTTTTCCTCAGCCGTCGGGGTCTTGATGATCTTGCAACCGGGCAAGGCTGCTGCCACGACGGCAGCGAGCAGGGCGCCCTTCATTCTCAACATGCTTTAAACCTCGACGTCTTGCGAAAAGCATTGCAGAGGGCGCAGCGCTGCGCCCTTCGCAATTCGCGGCTGATCAGTTCGTCAGGGCGAAGGTTTCGAGCTTGCCGGAGTTGTCGGCGTTGATAAGAACGCAATCCATCAACTGCTTCTCTTCCTTTGGCGTCGTCTTGTTCTTGATGTAGGCGTCGGCCTGTTCTACCGCGAGCTGAGCCTGCGCATAGGCCGGCTGCAGCACTGTCGCCTTGATGCCGCCCGACTTGATGGAGTCGCGCACGTCGTTGGAGCCATCGAAGCCGACGACGATCACGTCCTTGCGGCCGGCCGCCTGCAGCGCTGCGATTGCGCCCATTGCCATGGTGTCGTTCCCTGAAATGACGCCCTTGATGTCGGGATTTGCCTGGAGGATGGTTTCCATCTTCGAATAGGCTTCCGTCTGGCTCCAGTTGGCCGACTGCTTGGCGACGGACTTCAGGTCCGGGTAGTCGTCGATGACCTCGTGATAGCCTTGCGAGCGGATGCCGGCATTGGTGTCGGACTCCTTGCCCACCAGCTCGACGTAATTGCCCTTCTCGCCCATCAGCTTGACGAATTCCTGCGCCCCGAGCTGGGCGCCCTGGTAGTTGTTCGAGACGATCTGGGCAACGGCAACGCCGGTCGCGTTGATTTCGCGGTCGATCAGGAAGGAGGGGATGCCCGCATCCTTTGCCTTCTTGACGGCCGCAACGGAGGCGTCGGCTCCGGCATTGTCGAGAATGATCGCCTTGGCGCCTCGCCCGATCGCCGTGTCGATCATTTCCGACTGCTTGTTGGCGTCGTCGTCATGCGTCATGAGCAGCGTCTCGTAACCCAGTTCCTTCGCCTTGGCTTCAGCGCCGACGGCTTCGGCCTTGAAGAAGGGATTGTCATGCGCCGGCGTGATGATGGCGATGAGATCGGCCGAAAAGGCCGGAAGAGCCGTACCAAGCGCGAGGGCGCCGGCAAAAGCTGCAAGTGTCAGTCTGCGCGTCAGTTTCATATTTTCCTCCCTGTTGTGAATGAAGCCCCGACTCCCCGGAGCGGCTAACCCCGTCTCCTCGGGGCAGTTGAAGGGGGAGGGCTCGCCTCCCCATGCCGGTTCAGGTGATGCGCCGGATGCTTTCGGCGATCTCCTGCGGTTCGAATACCTTTTTCCAGTCGTCGCGCATCAGCGCCGGGATGCCGAACTCGATCGCCTTGTTGCAGGCATCCGAGAACACGCCGTCGACTTCCTTGAAGATGACCGCGCCGAGCACGTTCATATGGCCGAGCAGGAAGTCGCGGGCGGCCTGTTCAGGCACGCCGCGTGCCACGCATTCGTCCATGGCCTGCCGCATGACGACGAGCAGCGATGCGCAGACGGTTTCCGACAAACCCGGTTCGAGCATGGCAAGCTGGTCGACCGTGACCCGGTGCGAGCGCATGACCGGAGCCCAGATGAGTTTGGCGATTTCCTCGCCAAGCGCATAGGCGCTCTCGGGACCCTGCATGAGCGCCGAGACGATGTGCTGCTTGGCGAACAGGCCGCCGAAATGGTCCTTCTTGGCCTGCATCTCCGTCTCGTCGTTGAAGATCGGCGGATGGCAGGGATGAGTGACGAAGTAGGTAAGATCGTCGCGCTTCGGCAGGTGGCCGGCAAAGGGAGCCGCTGCGTCCAGCGCGATCACCATCGTGCCTGATGTGAGCTTATCGGCGATGCCTGCCGCCACTTTGCCGATCGCCGTATCCGGCACGGCAAGGATCACCACATCGGCGCCATCGAGTGCGGCATCGACGGGTAAGCAATCAAGGCCGAGATCATTCTTCAAACGGGCCTTGCCTGCGTCGCTCACCTCGACATGGCGCACCTCGAAACGCGAGCCTTTGAGGTTTTTGGCAAGCCGGTATCCCATTTTTCCGCCTGCGCCGAAGAGGGCAATCTTAGTCATGTTTTCCTCACCTGTTCCGTTTTTGATAGGATCACATACTGGTATGATGAGTCAATCACCATATCACTACTTAATTGTTGGAATCACTTTTTCCGCGATCGCACATTTCTGCCGATGCCGGAGGAAACCATCAGTGCTTCCTCCCCTCACGGATCTGGACGAAATAGCCGTCCGTCCCGACCTGGCCGCCTTTGAGCGCAATCTGCAGGCCGTTGGTCGGCTGATAGTCGCCATGCGCCAGGCAAAGCGGAGAACCCGGCGTCTGGGGAAGCGGAAGAAGCGTCGTCAGCGCGTCGATCTTCAACTGCCTGAGTGCGTGACTGGACGTGTCGCCGCCGGCGACGACCGCACGCGAAAGCCCTTCGTTCTCGATCAGCCGACGCAAGATCGTGCCGAGCGCGCTCCCGAGCCGGTGACGCGCACCTGGAAGCTTGTCGATGTCGGTGCCGCGGTCTGCGGATGGTCCAAGCGCCGTGTAAAGAATGACGCTCTTGCCTTGCCGGAGCCTCTCGGTTCCCGCCTCTACCGCAGCACTCACCGCGCCCTCGCCTTGCTCCGAGACCAGTGCAAGCGGATCGAGCGCGATACTCTCGAAGCCGTTCTCGACAGCCGTCCGGATCTGGCGCTCGGTCGTCGGCGATACGCTGCCCGACACGACGGCGAGGCGGTCGGCCGGGCCGATATCGGGAAACTCGGCTTTGCTTTCGCCGATGAAGCCGCTCCGCCGCCATGCGCTGAGCAGGGCATATTCGACCCCCGAGGAGCCGGCGACGAAGCTTCCCGAACGGCTGGCGACACGAAGCAACTGCCGACCCGCGGCCTCCTGCGTCGCTTCGGAGTCGACATCGATGAGCAGGATCCCCTCGGAACCCGACGCCAGACCGTCGATACGCGCATCGGCGTCAGCCGCGGTGATCGTGATAAGATCGGCGACCAGGACGGGAAGGAGGGTTTGCTTCGACAAGTGAACGGCAAGGTCCGCCTCGTCCATCGGGGTCACCGGATGACGGCTCATGACAGGATGGCGATCGATGCGAAAGACCCGGCCCTGGTAAGCGGCAAAGAGGTTGCCGAATGCCGTGTAGCGCTTCAGTTGCGGCGCGCCGACGATAACCGGCACGACGGATTGCCCGAAGACCGAGCGGCCTATTTCGATCGCCTTGCCGATATTGCCGATCTCGGGGCTGGAATCGAAGGTCGAGCAGACCTTGTAGTGGCAGATGGCGGCGCCAAGCGAATTCAGCCATTCGAATGCGCGCGTAAGGTGCTCTCCCATCCATCCGGGCGTCTCGCTGCGGCTTGTCCCGGCAATGCCGATTGCCCGGCAATCGCTAAAGCGCGCGAGCAGTTCCGGCGTGGGAACATCGAGGAAGAGCACGGTCGACACACCGTTCGATGCCAGGGCCTCCATGACATCGGTGGAACCGGTAAAGTCATCGCCGTAATAGCTGACGAGAAGTTCATTCATTGCAGTCACGCGCCCTTGCCGTCGCTGAATTTTGCAATCGAGGCGGCGAGCTCTGGGTGATCTTTTGCGTAGACCTCCAGGGGTATGTCTGCGACTGCTGCCTGCCATGCCTGCTGCACAGCGCGAACGCCGGCCGCCGGGCCATGGGGGTGGCTGACGATGCCGCCGCCGCAGAGATAGAGAAGATCGACGGTCCGGCCGGTCCGCTGATAGGTCTCCGGCGCCTGCCCTCCCCACTGGCCCGAACCGGCAACCGGAAGCGGGCAATCGGTGGCATTAAACAGTGGCGTGCTGACGGCCTTGAAGGATGAGACGAAGCTGTCGTCGGGCTCCCAATATTTGACCCTGATGCCGTTGATCTGGAATTGGTCGACGCCCAACAGCCGCCAGAACTGCTGGTAGACCTTGAAATCCATGCCGGCGCCTGGGTCGCGCGTCAGCACGTCCCAACCGTTTCGATGCGCGTGCAGCACCAAATTGGAGCGCTTGCGCAGATAGCTCATGCCGCCGAAGCCGATCGAGTTGATGTTGACGACGGCGCAGTTGCCGCCGGCCTTGGCGACGATATCGTGGTTGCGCATCATCTCGTCGGGGTCGGCATGCGAGATGCCGAAGGCATACATGACCTTCTTGCCGGTCTTCTGCTCGTGATCGAGAATGCGCGGCATGATCGCCGCAACGCGGTCTCTGAGCGGCGAATAGGCCGGGCTCATCAGTTTTTCGTCATCCTTGATGAAGTCCACGCCGGATGAGATCAACTCGCCGACGAGTTCCGCCGTCTCGTGCGGCCTGAGGCCAAGCGCCGGCTTGACGATCGTTCCGATGATGGGGCGATCTTCGACGCCGGTGAGGCGGCGGCTTCCAGGGATGCCGAACTGCGGTCCGGGATGCGCGCTTTTGAAGGCGTCGGGCAGCTTCATGTCGACGATGCGGATGCCGGTCATGCCCTTGATGGAATAAACGCCGCCGATCGCAATGGTCATCAGTGCCGAAAGATCGGTCCCGATCGCCTCCAACGGAAAGGCAATGTCGACATCGGCCCGATTGAGCCGTGTGCCGGGGGCGACCTCCGGCCAGGTCGGATGACGCGCATCTTCGAGCGGGCGGATCGCCAGCACGCGGGCGGCAACACGCGATTTCAGCTCTTCGGTTTCACCGGGTACGGGCACGAAGGTGCCGGTCGACTGGTCGCTCGCGATCTTTTCCGCCATCGCCTCGACGCTGCCGGGCGTTTCGATACGATAGGTCAGGGTAGTCATCATGAAATGGACGGTTGCTCCTCTCGCCGCCAGATAGCCTTGGCGTTAACTCATGATCTGGTATAATGAGTATCCCAACTTATGGAAAGTAGAATCTTCGGATCCGCAATTTCCGCCGGCAGCTTTGTTCTCGACCCGGAAAACTGTTAGGAGGAAATATTTTGAGCCAGCGAGATGTGATGACACAGCCCCTCGAACAAATCGTCCGCCGGAAACTCTCTGACGAAGTGTTTGATCGACTTGAGCGAATGATCACGTCGGGCGAGCTTCAGCCTGGCGACGAAATGCCCTCCGAGCGCGTGCTGATGGAACGCTTCGGCGTCGGCCGGCCGGCGATCAGGGAGGCCATGCAGTCCCTTGCCAACAAGGGTCTCGTCAACATTTCGCACGGTGAGCGGGCGAAGGTCCTCAGGCTGACGGCAAAATCGATATTCCGGCAGGTCGATCTCACCGCCAAGATCATGCTGTCGCAATCCTCGGATTCGTTGGAATACCTCAAGAGCGCCCGCATCTTCTTCGAGCGGGGCATGGCGCGCGAGGCCGCGCAGCGGGCCTCCGCAAATGATATCGCCGACCTCAGGAACATCATCGAACGCCAGCGAATGTCGCTTGGACGGGCTGAAGAGTTCATCGACGCGGACATGGAATTCCACACCCGCATCGCGCAGATATCAGGCAACCCGATCTACGTCGCCGTCAGCGAAGCGATGCTTGCCTGGTTGAAGGAATATCATACCGAGATGCTGATCTGGACCGGCAAGGAAAAGTTCACGCTCGCCGAACACGACGAAATCGTCGACCGCCTTGAAGCAAACGACGTGGATGGCTCGGAAACGGCACTTCTCAAGCATCTCGAGCGATCGCGAGCGCTTTACGCTAAGTAGTGTCGCGGCTCCATCGTTGGTCTCCTGATCCCATCTCAGCGTTGATCCTCGGTCGCGCCCGCGGCTCCTGAAGCTATGGCATATTTGTAAGCAGCAACTGCGGAACAATGACGCGCCGGCGAGGTTCTGAATAATCACGCAAAGATCCTAAGGAGGACATCAGATGCGTATGAAACTCGTAGCAGCTTCGCTTCTTTCTATCGGCATGGCGACGTCTGCCTTCGCCCAATCCAATCCGGCACCGGCCGGCGCCACGATCGATAAAAACCAGGCCGATCAGGGTGGCGGTGCAAGCGGCAATATGAAGGCCAAAAAGCCGATGGCGACCGATACCACCACGACGGGCTCCACGACCACCGGCACAAAGAAAACCGACAGGACCAAGTGCCCCAATCCGGTCAACAACTCCAACAATCTTCAGACGCAGGGTGGCACGAGCAATGCCACGCCGATGGATGAGGCTTGCGCGGCACATAATAACTGATCGGCCCCTTCGCAATGAACCCCGCCACGGCGGGGTTTTTTCTTGCCCGGCTCAGCCAGAAATGTGAACTCTCCTTTTAAGTTTATGCGGCGGATTGACGCACAACTTCTGTGGTGATACCTGTACCTCAATTGGTCAGGCCAGTTGACCAGTGTGCGCGCTTGAGGAGAGCTCGCCGGGGAGGCCACGATGTTTTCGCCTGTTGAATCACGCCGTCTTTATAGACAGGTCGCGGATCAGATTCGCTTGATGATCGCTAGCGGTGAGCTTGCCGTCGGCCAGCGGCTGCCGGCTGAGCGCGATCTTGCGGAACAACTCTCGGTCTCACGCCCGACCGTCCGCGAGGCGCTGATCGTCCTGGAGGTCGAAGGCCTCGTCAACATCCGCATGGGATCGGGCATCTATGTGGTGCGCCAGCATGCAGCGACCGTCGCCGGGGCCGAGCGCGAGCCGGTGGAGGGGCCTTTCGAACTGCTGCAGGCGCGAGCCCTCATCGAATGCGCCATCGCCGAAGAAGCTGCAGGCCGCGCCAAGCCGGACGATATTGCTCTGCTCGATGAAACGCTGACGCGCATGGGTGGTGTGGTCAACGATGCAATCGCAGTGCTCGATGCCGATCGCGCCTTCCACACCGGCATTGCCGCCATCGTCGGCAATGCGACATTGATCCGCGTGACGGGCGAGATGTTCGACATGCGCATGACCCCATATTTCGCGAAGCTCGCCAGCCACTTCGAGGGGCCCACGACATGGCGCAGCGCCTTGGACGAGCATCGGGCCATTCGCGACGCGATCGCTGCCGGCGATGCCGCCGGCGCCAAGGCGGCCATGCGCGCCCATCTCACAATGTCGCAGAAGAGGTTTTCCGAGAGCTTCGGGGAGGAGTTTTCGGGGGAAGAGGAGCGCGGACGCAACAAGCGGCCGTCGAAAGGAACGACCAAGACTTAACCCAAGCTCGGGAGGAGAGAGCAATGAAAAGCAGACTGGCAACGATACTTTGCACCGCAGCCGCGATCATGGCGAGTAGCGCGATCGCGCAGGCCCAGACAGTGCTGAAATGGGCGCATGTCTATGAAACGTCCGAGCCCTTCCACACGGATTCCGTCTGGGCCGCAGAAGAGATTAACAAGCGCACCGACGGGCGCTACAAGATCGAGGTCTATCCTGCATCGCAGCTCGGCAAGGAAGCCGACATCAACCAGGGCCTCAAGCTCGGGACCGTCGACATCATCATCTCGGGATCGAGCTTTGCGGCACGCGACTACAAGCCGATCGGCGTGACTTACTTCCCCTATATTTTCCGCGGTCCCGATCACCTGATCGCCTACACCAAGAGCGATGTCTTCAAGCGTCTTGCCAAAGGCTATGAAGACAAGACGGGCAACCACATCGCTGCGGTCAGCTATTACGGCACGCGCCATACGACATCAAACAAGCCGATTGCCAAATGCGCGGATATGCAAGGCTTGAAGATCCGCGTGCCTGACGTTCCGGCCTATCTCGCCATGCCGCGCGCCTGCGGTGCCAACACGACGCCGATCGCCTTTGCCGAAGTCTATCTCGCTTTGCAGAACGGCACGGTCGAGGCACAGGAAAACCCGCTGACGACAATCGAGGCGAAGAAGTTCTACGAAGTCCAGAAGAACATCATCCTCACCGGCCACATCGTCGATCACCTCAACACCGTGATCTCGAAGACGCGGTGGGCGAGCCTTTCCGACGAGGACAAGAAGATCTTCGGCGAGGTCATGCAGGAGGCCGCCGAGCGCACCAGCAAGACGATCGCCGGCAAGGAAAACGGTCTTATTGCGACCTTCAAGGAAAAAGGCCTGAACGTCGCCGAGGTCGACAAGGCCGATTTCGAAAAGGCCGTGATGGAAAAGGTCAAGTTCGAGGATTTCGGCTACGAGAAGGCCGATTGGGAAGCAATCCGCGCGATCCAGTAAAACTCGCGGCGCGGCGCCTTAGAGCGCCGCGCGTCTTTCAGACGCGCAAGGACGCTGTAACACTTTGGTTGCTGCAGGCGCCGCGCTCCTTCATTCCGAACTGGAACAGGGCCGATCATGTCGCAAGAAATTCATACGCAAATCACGGCCGAAGAAATCGGTCACGAGTTCGAAGGGCACGCTCCGACCGCAAACGTCTCGGACTACGCCATTGAAGACTGGATCACGCTGATCGTCTTCTGGCTGATGGCGGGTTGCGTGTTCCTGCAGTTCTTCACGCGTTATGTGCTGAACGACAGCTACGCATGGACCGAGGAAATCGCGATCAATTGTCTGATCGGCGTCGTCTTTCTCGGTTCCGTCATGTGCGTGCGCACGTCGCGGCATATCCAGGTGGATGTGTTCTATCACTATATGCCTGCAGGCCTGGCGCGCGTGCTCGCCACTTTTGTCGATATCGTCCGCATCGGCTTCTTCGCCTATGGCTGCCATCTGATGTGGCGCTACGTCGACATCGTGGCGGACGAGCAGATGGTCACCATCGATCTGCCGCGCAACATCGTCTTCTACGCCGTTCTCGTCGCCTTCGCGCTGATGCTGATCCGCGCAGTCGTCGTCTTCATCGCCAATATGCGCCGCGGCTACTCCGTTCTGGAGCGCCCCGAAGAATTCCAGACCGTAGAGGGTTGATCCGATGCTACTTCTTCTTGGCTCGTTTCTGGTGCTGATGCTGGTCGGGGTGCCCGTTGCCATCTCGATGGCCGTCGCATCCGTGCTTTATATCGTCCTTTATGGCGTCGCGCCCGACATCATCGTCGCCCAGCGCATGATTGCCGGTGTCGAAAGCTTCCCGTTGCTCGCCGTGCCCTTCTTCATCCTCGCGGGCAACCTGATGAACTCGGCCGGCGTCACCGGCCGCATCTATTCCTTTGCCGTTGCTCTCGTCGGCTGGATGAAGGGCGGTCTCGCGCAAGTCAACATCATCGGTTCTGTCATCTTCTCCGGCATGTCCGGCACGGCGCTTGCCGATGCGGCCGGTATCGGCACGATCGAGATCAAGGCGATGAAGGATCACGGCTATCCGGTCGAGGCAGCGGTCGGCGTGACGGCGGCTTCGGCAACGCTCGGTCCGATCTTCCCGCCGCCGCTGCCTTTCGTGATCTACGGCATGATGGCGAACGTCTCGATCGGCGCTCTTTTCATGGCGGGCATCCTGCCCGGCGTCGTCATGACGCTGCTGATGATGATCACTGTCGCCGCCTTCGCCTATTGGAAGCGTTGGGGCTCGGACGCGCCGTTCGATGTGAGACAGCTGCTGTCGGCGGGGATGGAAATCGTCGTCGTCCTGGCAGTGCCGCTGGCCATCTATCTGCTGATGCAGGCGGGCGTATCGATGAATGTTGCGGCGGGCATTGCCCTTGCCCTGCTTCTTGCCCTCGATTGGTATTTCCGCTTCTCCGCCGTCATGGCGCTGATGACGCCCGTCATCCTGATCGGCGGCATGACGATGGGCTGGTTCACGCCGACGGAGGCCGCCGTCGCAGCCGTCCTCTGGTCCCTGTTCCTCGGTCTGGTGCGTTACCGTACGATGACACCCTCGACGCTCGCCAAGGCAAGTTTTGATACGATCGAGACGACGGCATCCGTTCTCTTCATCGTCACCGCGGCATCGGTCTTTGCATGGCTGCTGACGGTGAGCCAGGCGGCGCAGCTGCTGTCCGATGCGATCCTGTCGATCACCAACAATAAATGGGTTTTCCTGATCCTCGTGAACTTGCTGATGCTCTTCGTCGGATGCTTCCTGGACACGATCGCGGCCATTACCATCCTCGTGCCGATCCTTCTGCCGATCGTCCTGAAATTCGGGATCGATCCCGTCCAGTTCGGTCTCATCATGACGCTGAACCTGATGATCGGCCTGCTGCACCCGCCGCTCGGCATGGTGCTTTTCGTGTTGTCGAGGGTCGCGAAACTATCCGTCGAACGCACGACCATGGCGATCCTGCCCTGGCTGGTGCCGCTCTTCCTGGCACTGATCCTGATCACCTTCGTCCCGGCCATATCGCTCTGGCTGCCGCAGCAGCTTGGACTGTTGAGATAAGGATGGACACGATGCGGACACGTCTGGCACGGCTTTACCAAAAGGGCGATCTCAGGATCGAGACCGATACGGTTGCGGCCCCTGGTCTCGGCGAGGTGCTTCTCAAAATGGCGGCCGCAGGGATTTGCGGCTCCGACCTGCATTATTATCAGGATGGCGGCTTCGGGCCGGTCCGGGTTCGCGAGCCGATTATACCCGGCCACGAGGCCTCGGGGACCGTGAGCCAAGCGGGCGAAGGCGTCGATCTGAAGGCTGGGACGCTAATGGCGGTCAATCCCAGCCAACCCTGCGGGCATTGCGAATACTGTGAGAAAAACATGCCGATCCACTGCCTGGAAATGCGCTTCATGGGCAGCGCGATGCGCCTGCCGCATGAGCAGGGCATGTTCCGGGAATGGTTGGTGGTGCCGGCCAAGCAGTGCTTTGATGTTGGAGCAGCGACAACGGCAGCGGAAGCGGCTTGCAGCGAGCCGCTATCCGTTTGCCTGCACGCGGCATCGCGCGCAGGGGATATCACAGGCAAACGCGTGCTGGTCACCGGCGCCGGCCCGATCGGCGCCCTGATGGTTGCCGTCGCCTCCTATCATGGCGCAAGCGAGATCGTGGTGACCGATCTCGCGGATGCGGCGCTCACCAGGGCCGAAGCGATGGGCGCCAGCCGCACCATCAATGTTTCCAAAAATGCCCAGGCGCTTGCGGAATACGAGGCGGGAAAGGGCTATTTCGACCTCGTCTTCGAATGCTCGGCCGCCGCTCCGGCCATCCGCGGCGCGATTGCCGCGATCAGACCACGCGGAACGATCGTGCAGGTCGGCGTCACAGGAGACGTCCCGATCCCTCTCAACGCCATCGTTGGCAAGGAGCTTCAACTCCACGGAACGCAGCGCTTCCACGAGGAATTCGCGACCGCCGTCGAGCTGATCTCCAGCCGCAAGATCGATGTGCGTCCAATCATCAGCCACAGCCTGCCGCTCGAAGAAGCCGACGCCGCCTTCATCCTCGCCGGCGACCGCGCGGCCGCCTGCAAGGTGCAACTGACCTTTTAAAACGCGTCGTGGAACTCACACCTCTGCTCGGCGGGCGATGAGCAATCGAATCCGCTCGGCCGACGCGTCTACGCGCACCTGGCTGCCCCGACGGCATTGCCGCCGCAGCCTTTCACGACGATCGGAGCAAAGATCCACCTCGCCTATCGCGAGTGGAGTGCAGGATCCGAGTGACGAGGGACGACATCACCATTATATCACCCGACGGCTCATCCGGCTGGACGGTGAGCCGTTCCCGCAATGCCGAATCGATCGGTTCGCTATAAATAAACGCTATAGCGGCAGAGTGGAGTTGTGTTGGCCAGCAACGCTTTCCTGAACCTACTGTGACGGTGTCAGCGCTGGGCTGACGCAACAAGAACCGCGGAAAGCGGTCAGGACTACGCTGGGCCATATGCCCAAGCGTTTGCACCCGAGAACATGGAGTGGGAACATGAAACTTACCGTAAGCCGCAGAGCACTTTTCATTTCTACTGCAGTCCTTTCGCTGTCGGCTGCCGTTTCCGGCCTGCCAGCGATCGCGCTGGCAGCGGACGGGACGATCAAACTCGGACTTGTTGCGCCGATGAGCGGTCCGAATGCGCGCTACGGCGCATTTTCGATGCATGGAGCCGAACTCGCCGTCAAAGACATCAATGATGCCGGCGGCATCGATGGGATGAAGATCGAACTCCTCAACGCCGACAGCCAGGGCACGCCGGTCGAAGGCGTCTCGGCCGCCCGTCGTCTGATTGACCAGGATGGCGTCGACTTCATCATCGGCGATGTTTCCAGCTCGGTGACGCTCGCCATTCAGCCCGTCGCGGAAGATGCCGAAGTGCTTCTCCTGAATGCGGCGTCGTCCAATCCGAAGATCACCTACCAGGCCGGCGTCGGCGGCTTTAAGTGGACCTATCGCAACTATCCGACAGATGAGAACCGGGCGCTGATCGTCGCCAAATATGCTGCAGAGCAGCGCGGTTTTACCAAGTTTGCGGTGCTCTCGGTCGACAGCGACTATGGCCGCTCGGCGATCACCTTCACGAAGAAATACCTGCCTGACTTCAAGGGAGAGATCCTCAGTGAAGACTACTACAAGGAAGGCGAAGTCGACTTCCGCAGCGTTCTCGCCAAGATCCGCGACAATGGCGCCCAGGCCATCATCATGTACGGCCTCGCCGATACGACGCCCATCATCGCCCGCCAGATGATCGAACTCGGAATAGCTGGCAAGGTCGCGCTGATCGGTAATGGCGAGTTCAACACGGAAAAGACCATCAAGTCAGCCCCTTCGGCGCTCGAAGGTGCCGTCGAGGCCGCCGCATGGCTTCCGCAGTTCGACTCGCCCGAAAGCAAGGCTTTCGTCGAGAAGTTCAGGGCCACCTACAACGAAGCCCCGAATAACCACGCTTACGTTCACTGGGATACCGTCAATCTCCTCGCAGCGGCGATCAAGCAGGCCGGCAGCGCGGATAAGGTGAAGGTTCGCGACGCACTCTCGAAGATCAAATATAAGAGCCCGGTTGGCGAAGTCACTTTCGACGACCACAACCAGGCCCGATTGCCGATGATCTTGCTGCAGATCGAGAACGGCAAGCCGAGCATCAAAGGTGCATATACCGCGGACATTCAATATCCTGCCAACTAATCTGCCGGGAGGAGTACGCCCATGCTCTCGACCATAGTTGAGCAATCTATGAATGGAATCGTCACTGGTTCCGTTTACGCAATCGTCGCCGTCGGCATGACCATGATTTTCGGCGTGCTGAGAGCCATCAACTTTGCTCACGGCGAGTACTACATGCTCGGCACGTTCGGAGCCTGGTTTGCGATCGACTATCTCGGCCTGTCCTACGAAGCCTCGATTGTCGTGGGGGTTCTTGCGACAATCGCCGTTGCCTATGTGGTCGGGCAACTCGTCATGCGCCGGATGGTCGGCGCGCCCGCGGAGTCGGGCGTGCTCGCCACCCTTGGCATCGCGCTGATCCTGCAGAACACCATCATTCTCGTCTTCGGCGGAGGCTACAAGTTCTTCGCCGGAGGCTATATCGAACCGGTTTCCATCCTGGGCTTCAGTCTGGCCCAGCAGCGCATTCTCATTCTCGTCGTCTGCCTGTTGGTGTTCATCGGCCTCGAACTGATGGTCAGCTACACCCGCCTCGGAATGGCGATGCGCGCCGTTTCCCAGAACGTCGAGTGCTGCAGCGTCGTTGGCATCGATGTGCCGCAGGTGGTGCTTCGAACCTTCATGCTGGGGGCGGCACTCGCCGCGCTTTCAGGTGTTCTGACAGCGCCGGTCAACGTCAGCGTGTATGGCGGCATGGGCGAACTGATCACGTTCAAGACGCTGCCGATCATTATCATGGGCGGTTTGGGGAATGTGCGCGGCACTTTCGTCGCGGCGATGATCCTCGGCGTTGCCGAGAGCCTGGTCGCCACCTATGTCGGCCTGCAATTCCGCGACACCGTCGGCTTCGCCACGCTGATCCTGATGCTGATGTGGCGACCGCATGGCCTCTTTTCGACGCAGGCGCGCTTCTAGCAGCTGCGCCCGCCGACCTTTCTCGAACGACCGAGGACTCGACATGTCTCTGACGGAAACCGCTCAACAGGCACGCAGGCGCGACCTTCGCATACCGCTCGCCGCAGTCCTGGTTGTCCTAGCACTCGCCGCGCCGTTCATCGGCAGCCGCTACATCACCCATTCCCTGATCATCGCCCTGATTTTCATGCTTCCGGCACATGGGCTCAATCTGCTCGTGGGGTATACCGGTCTTCTGTCATTGGCCCAGGCCGCGTTCTTCGGTATCGGTGCCTATACGGCAGGTCTTCTCGCCGTCACCTATGGAACGCCGTTCTACGTCAATCTCATCGCTGCTGGCGCTGTCTCAGGGGCCCTTGCCCTTCCGCTCGGCATTCCCGCCTTACGTCTGCGCTCGACGTCCTTTGTCATGTGTACCCTGGGTTTCGTGATTATTGGCCAGGCCATCGCCAAGAACTGGATCTCACTCACCCGCGGCGACATGGGACTATCGAGCATTCCAAAACCATACTTCGAGCTAGGCCCGCTTTCGTTCACGGTGTCCGGTACGACAAACTTCTACTATCTTGCCCTGATCATCGGGACCCTCGCCACCTTCGCCGTCTGGGCAATCGTCCGCTCGCCCGCCGGGCGCAACATGGTGGCGATCCGTGAGAACGAAACGCTCGCCGAATCTCTCGGCGTTCCCACATGGCACTACAAGCTGATTGTCTTCATGATCAGCGCGGTGTTCGCCGGGATCGGCGGCGGCCTCTACGCCTATTACCTGACGGTCGTCAGCCCGCTGACCTTCCAGATGTATTATTCGACCACGATGCTGATCATCGTGCTCGGAGGAGGGGCGGGCATGATTTCCGGCACCGTTTTTGGAAGCCTGCTCTTCGTCGGGCTGACGGAGGCGCTACGCATTACACCCGAACTGCGCATGATCGCCTATGGCGTCTGCCTTCTCGTCCTCGTCTTCTGGTTCAAGAAGGGCTGCGCGCCGCTCATCAATCGCTTCTGGAATGCGATCGGAGGCGCTAAATGACCAGTCATCTTCCCCTTCTCGAGATCAAGAACCTCAGCAAGTCCTATGGCGCGGTCAAGGCCGTCAACGATGTCAGCATTCACATCGACCGGGGAGAGATCGCGGGCCTGATCGGACCGAACGGTTCCGGCAAGTCGACCTTCTTCGATTGCAGCACCGGACTTGCAAAGCCGGACGCCGGCACGGTGATCCTTGATGGACAGGACATAACCGGCTGGTCCCTGAACCGCATCGCCAGGGAAGGCCGCATGCTGCGGTCTTTCCAGAAGACCGTGACTTTCAAGTCGCTCGATGTCGAGGAGAACCTGGTCATTGCCGGTCAGATGTTCACCTTCCCGTCCATTGCATCGACCTTCGGCCTCGGAAAGATGTCCCGCCAGCGCATCGATGGTCTCAGGGAGAGAGCCCGCGACCTGATCAAGATGGCGGGTCTCTGGGATGTGCGCCACCAGCCGGCGGGCAATCTGTCGGGCGGACAGCAGAAGCTCATCCAGTTCGCATCCATGCTGATGCCTGAACCGAAGCTCATCCTGCTGGACGAGCCGATGGCCGGGATCAATCCGAAGATCATCGAACGCGTCGTCGACACCATCCTCTATGCCAACAAGTCACTCGGCGTGAGCTTCCTGGTGATCGAACATAATATCGATGTCGTCACCAGCATCTGCCAGCGCGTCATCGTGCTCGACCAGGGAGCCAAGCTCGTCGAGGGCTTGCCGGGCGACATCATTCAGGATCAGCGCGTCAGGGAGGCCTATCTTGGTGGGTAATTCGAACCTTTCAATCCGCGACCTGCGTGCAGGTTACGGCAATCTGGACATCCTCAACGGCGTCGATCTCGACGTGCCCGCTGGACAGTTCGTGGCGCTTATGGGGCCGAACGGGGCGGGCAAGTCCACGCTTCTCAAGACGCTCTACGGCATGACGACCATCAAGCAGGGATGCATCGACTGGCGCGGCAAGAATATTGCGGGCTGGAAGTCGCGAGCCATTCTGGGCGAGGGGATTTCCTTCGTGCCTCAGGGGCGCTGCAACTTTCCTGTCATGACCGTCGACGAAAATCTTCAGATGGCGGCCTATACCCTCCGCGACGCCAAGGTGAAGGCTGACCGCGATTACGTCTACGACCTCTTTCCGATCCTCAAGAAACGCCGCGCGACACTCGCCGGCAATATGTCCGGCGGCGAGCAGCAGTTGCTCGAAGTGGCGATGGCGGTGCTGCAGCGGCCGAAGGCGCTGCTGGTCGACGAGCCGTCCGTCGGGCTGTCGCCGGCCGCGATCGGCATCGTCTTCGACGAGCTTCTTCGCCTTCATGCAGACGGCATGACGATCCTGCTCGTCGAGCAGAACACCAAGAAAGCCATGGAAGTGGCCCAGCGCGCGGTCATCCTGAGACTTGGCAAAGTCATCTGGGATGGCCTGCCGAAAGACATCACCCATGACGAACTCGGCGAACTGTTCCTGACCGGGAAGATGCGCGGCGAAGCCGAAGCCGTTCACTGACGCAATCCGCCTTTCCAGAAACGAGGAAATCCCAATGAGCACTTTCGTGCCTGCATCGCGTGTGTCCAGAATCAAGGTTTCGCCAAGCACGGCTGCGGCAGCCCGGGCTCGCGAACTGAAGGCGGCCGGTCGCGATATCGTCGATCTGACTGTCGGCGAGCCGGACTTCGACACGCCTGATAATATCAAGGCCGCGGCGCACGCGGCCATCGACAGGGGCGAAACGAAATATACCGCCGTCAACGGCACGCCGGCGCTGCGCAAGGCCATCATCGGCGATATCCAGCGCCGGCTCGGCCTCAGCTATGCGGACAACGAAATCTGCGTCGGCGGCGGCGCCAAGCAGATTCTGTTTCTGGCGCTGATGGCGAGCGTGGAAAACGATGCCGAGGTGATCATCCCCGCACCATACTGGGTTTCCTATCCCGATATGGTCATCGCCAACGAAGGCAAGCCGGTTATCGTCGAATGCCCGCGGGAAGCGGGCTTCAAGCTGACGCCGGAGGCTCTGGAAAAGGCGATCACGCCGAAGACCTTGTGGCTGGTCCTCAACGCGCCGTCCAATCCGACGGGCGCGGCATATGACAGGAGCGAACTCGAAGCCCTCGGCGAGGTGCTGCTGCGCCATCCCCATGTCCTCGTGCTCTCCGACGACATTTACGACCAGGTCTGGTTCAAGGACGAGCCGATGACGACGCTGGTTGCCGCCGTCCCGGAACTGAAGGAGCGCATTCTGCTCACCAACGGCGTCTCCAAGTCCTACGCCATGACCGGATGGCGTATCGGCTACGCGGCGGGTCCGGTCGCCTTGATCGCAGCCATCAACAAGCTGCAGTCGCAGATGTCGTCCTGCCCGTCGTCGGTCAGTCAGGCCGCAGCCGCCTATGCGCTGTCTTCGGATCAGTCATTCGTTTCGGAAAGCGTGAAGGTCTACAAAGAGCGCCGCGATTATGCGTGCTCACGGCTTAACGCCGTGCCTGGCCTCTCCTGCCTGGTGCCGGATGGGGCCTTCTATCTGTTTCCGAACTGCGCTGGTGTCATCGGCAAGAAGACGCCCGAAGGTAAGACAATCGAGACAGACCTCGATTTTGTGCTCTATCTGCTCGATGGCGTCGGGGTCGCGGCACTGCAGGGTGCCGCCTACGGAGTATCGCCTCATTTCCGCATCTCGATCGCAACGTCGATGGAGGCGATCACACAGGCATGCGATCGCATTGAGCGGGCCGTTGCCGGCCTGTATTGACTGCAAAGAAGCCGGTGGGCCTTGCGCCCCACCGGCCGCAGGCTTTACGTTTTTTCGTGAAACAAGAAGCCGGTGGCCATGAGCGTCGATTTCCGAAAATTGAAGAGCTTCGTCAAGATCGTCGATACGGGCAGCGTATCGCGAGCGGCAAGCCTTCTGCGGACGGCCCAGCCGGCGCTGTCGCAGCAGATTGCCGCTCTCGAGGCGCACTTCAAGCACAAGCTTCTCATCCGCAGCAATGTCGGCATTACGCCGACGGAGGCGGGGCTCATCCTCTATCGGCATGCGCAATTGATGTTGAAGCAGATCGAGCAGGCGCAGGTCGACATCGATCAGGCCGCCAAGTCGGTGGCGGGCCGCGTCTCGATCGGGCTTGCGACCTATTCCTCGTCAAGCGCCTTGTCGCTGCCGATCCTGAAGGAGATGAAAGCCAGGCATCCCCACATCGTCGTCCATATCAATGACAGTTTCGGCCAGATCCTGAGCGAACTGATCATGACAGGCAAGATGGATATGGCGCTGATCTATGCCGCCGCCCCGATCAAGGGCGTCACCCTGCAGCCATTGTTCCGCGAGGAAATGTTCCTCGTCTCGCCGCCGGGCATCCAACTACCCGGGGATAGCAGCGCGCCGCTTCCCCTCTCTGCCCTCCAGGACATCCCGCTGCTTCTTCCCAGCAAGGCACATCTGCTCCGGCGGTTGATCGACGACGCCTTGGCGAGAGCTCGGGCCACACCTGATGTCGTCTCGGAAATCGAATCCGTTCCGGCTCTGAGTGCGGCGGTCCTCGATGGGCTTGGATCGACCATTCTCCCGGCTTCGGTGGTCACGGAGACGGCGATCTTTTCAGGCGCACAGGTGAGGGCGCTGACGAAGCCGGTGATCGACGCGACCGTGTCGCTCTGCGTCGCCGATCATCTTCCCTTGTCGGAACCTGCCATCGCTGC
Source organism: Rhizobium sp. 862_C5_N1_2 (assembly GCF_051811205.1). NCBI lineage: Bacteria > Pseudomonadati > Pseudomonadota > Alphaproteobacteria > Hyphomicrobiales > Rhizobiaceae > Rhizobium > Rhizobium sp. 862_C5_N1_2. Next base: position 369,220 of record NZ_JBPWPT010000002.1, read on the forward strand.
ACGGTCGGTTCTCCTCGATGTCGTGGGCAAGCTCATGAGCAGTCACCATCCCGGAATCAGGCCGGCCTAGCCGGCGGCCGATCCTCGCAACGGCAGTCTGACGGCACATCTCCGATCCGCCATAAGCAAACCCTATAGCGGCAGACTGTAGTTGTGTTAGCCAACGCGCCGGGCGTTCCCCTAACCTCCAAGCAGACACCGGGTCCGGGCATCGGATCCGCATAGCGGCGCCTGCCGCGCCGAACAGTCGCTTCGAGGACAACATGGCAAAACTGGCTTTCGACACGGGCGGTACCTTTACCGACTTCGCGCTCCTGGACGACAAGGGCGACCTTCACCTTCACAAGGTCCTGAGCACGCCGAAGAACCCGGCGGAAGCAGTCGTACAGGGTGTGTCCGAATTGCTGGAAAAATTCGCCGGCAACATCGCCATCGAGAACCTTCAGGTGCTGGGCGCCACCACCGTCGTCACCAACGCGGTCCTCGAGCGCAAGGGCGTCGAGACGGGCTTCGTCACCACCGACGGCTTTCAGGACATGCTGCGTATCCGCAACGAAGGACGCTACGACCTCTACGACCTGAACATCAAATATCCCGACCCGCTGGTTACCCGTGCAAACAGCTTCGGCGCCAAGGAGCGTATCGCAGCCGACGGTTCCGTCATGACCGAGCTCGAGGAAGAGACGGTGCGCGAAATCGCCGGACGCCTGAAGGAGAAGGGCATCCGCTCCGTCGCCGTCTGCCTTCTCCATGCCTACAAATATCCGCAGCACGAGCAGCGCGTCGCAGCGCTGCTGCGCGAAGAAGACCCCGATATCTTCGTCTCGCTCTCCTCCGAAGTCTGCCCTGAGATGCGCGAGTTCGATCGCGCCTCGACGACTGTTGTCAACGCCTATACCAGGCCGCAGATGGCCGGCCACGTCGCGCATCTGCAGCGTGAGTTCGCGGCAAAGGGCATCGATCGCCAGGTCCTCTGGATGACGTCCTCGGGCGGGCTGGTGCCGAGCCGGCGTGCTGCAGAACTGCCGGTACGCCTCATCGAGTCGGGTCCGGCGGCGGGCGCCGTGGCCGCTGCCGAGTTCGGCCGCACGGCGGGCGAGGCGAGCGTCTTGTCCTTCGATATGGGTGGCACGACCGCGAAGCTCTGCCTGATCCCGGACGGTGAGCCGAATGTCGGCACCGATCTCGAGGTCGCCCATTACCAGCGCTTTCGCAAGGGATCCGGTTTCCCGCTGAAGATCCAGTCGATCCAGATGATCGAGATCGGCGCGGGCGGCGGTTCGATCGCCGCCAAAAACCCTCTCGGCCTGCTCGACGTCGGCCCGCACTCCGCGGGCGCCATGCCCGGACCGGCGGCTTACCAGCGCGGCGGCACCCAGCCGACCGTCACGGATGCCGACATCCTGCTCGGATACATGGGCACCGAATCCTTCGTTGGCGGCTCGTTCAAAGTTTCCAAGGAAGCCGCCCACGAGGCGATGGCCAAACTTGCCGCCTCGCTCGAGGTTTCGGTCGAGCGCTGCGCATGGGGCATCCATGACCTCGTCAACGAATCCATGAGCAAGGCGGCCGCCATGCATGCGACCGATCTCGGCGTCGATCCCCGGTCGCTGCCCATGGTCGCGTTCGGCGGCGCCGGTCCGGTCCACGCCTATGGCATCGCCCGCAAGCTCGGCATTTCCCGCATCATCTGCCCGACCGGTGCAGGCGTGAGCTCGGCGATCGGCCTGTTGATCGCTCCGGTGGCAGTCGATCTTTCCGCGAGCCATCCGATGGTGCTCGACGCCTGGGATGTCGGCGCCATGAACCGCCTGCTGGACGAGCTTTCGGCCCAGGGCGCCGAAGTCGTGTCGGCAGCGGGCGTCCCTAAGGATACGATCAGCAACCGCTACACCGTCGACATGCGGCATGTCGGCCAGGGCCATGAAATCACCGTGGTTCTGCCTGACCGGACCCTGCCGAAGGAGGAATTCCTCAGTGAGCTCCGCGGCAATTTCTTCAAGCTATACCGCGAACTGTTTGGCCGTACCGTTGCCGCTCCGCTGGAGGTGATCACCTGGCGCCTGCGCGCCGGCGGCGAAAAGGATCAGGTCACGCGCCCGCACGAGACCGTCGTTGCCGACGCGAAGAAGGGCAGCCGCAAGGTCTACTTCCATGAGATCGGCGGCTTTGCCGAAACTGCGGTCTACGACCACTACAAGCTTCCCGTCGGCGAAGAGGTCAAGGGTCCGGCAATCGTCGAGCAGCGTGAATCGACTGCGGTCGTCGGCCCAAGCGGCGTCTTCCATGTGGATGCCCATGGCAACCTCGTGATCAACATTCACTAAGGGGTACTCAGATGTCGAAACCCGCCACCGATTTCAACGACCCGATCAACCTTCAGGTCATGTGGAACCGTCTGATCTTTATCGCAGACCAGGCTGACAACGTCCTCGGCAAGACGGCATTCTCGCCGATCGTCCGCGAGAACCACGATTACGTGACCGTCCTCCTGGACAGCAAGGGACGGGCGCTGGCGCAATGCACCTGGTCGATCCCGGTCTTCATCACCTCGCTCCCGGCGGCGGCCCAGAACTACTTCCTGCCGAAGTTCCCGGCAGACAAGCTCGAAGAGGGCGACGTGCTGGCGACCAACGATCCGGAGATCGGCACCGGCCATCTTCCCGATGTCACGATGATCACACCGATCTTCAAGAACGGCAAGGTCGTCGCCTATGCCGGGTCCATCGCCCATCTTCCCGATATCGGCGGCGCCCCTCTGCATTCGGAAGCGAGCGATATCTACGAAGAGGGCATCCGCTTCCCGATTATCAAGCTGCTGAAGGCCGGCGTTCCGAACCAGGACGTCTTCGACATCATCGAAGCGTCGGTCCGCCTTCCGACCGAAGTACGCGGCGATCTCGAGTCGATGATCGCTGCCAACAACGTCATGGGCCGCGAACTCGTCAAATTCCTGGACGAATACGGTCTTGACGATGTCGAAGGCCTGGCGACCGCCATCCATTCCCGCTCCGAAGCGCAGACCCGCAAGGCGATCCGGGAATGGCCGAACGGCAGCTACGCGGCCGAGGTTCTGCTTGATGGTTACGATGTCGACGTGACGCTGAAGGCTTCGGTGATCATCAAGGACGACTCGATCCATGTCGATTACACCGGCACCTCCGATCAGGTTCTGCACTCGATCAACTGCCGGACGAACTATCGCTATGCCCATTCGGTCTATGCTCTGAAGTGCCTGCTCGACCCCGAGACGCCGAATAACGAGGGCTGCATCGTTCCGATCACCGACGAGGCCCCGCTCGGCTGCATCCTCAATCCGCAGCACTGGACGGCGGGCAATTCGCGGAACCTGATCGGGCACGTCATTCCTTCGCTGATCTTCAAGGCGCTCGAAGGCGTCGTGCCCGAGAAGGTCATGGGCGACAGCGGCGGCGCGCCGATCTGGGCCGCCAATTGCGTCGGTCAGCGCAACGACGGCACGCAATATGGCTCCGTCCAGAATTTCCATGGCGGGCAGGGCGCGCGCGCGGAGCTTGATGGTCTGGACACGTTGAGCTTCCCCTCGAACTGCAAGGTAACGGCCATCGAGATGTTCGAGGTTGCCGTGCCCGTCCTGACGGAGCGGAAGGAACTGATCGCGGATTCGGGTGGAGCAGGCAAGCATCGCGGCGGTCTCGGCCAGCGTGTCGTGCTCCGCAACCTCGGCAAGAGCCCGATGAACATCTACCTCGCCTCCGAGCGTGTTCGCCATCCCTGCTTCGGCGTCGTCGAAGGGCAGAGCGGATCGGCCGGAAAGGTCACGAAGGACGGCAAGCCCCAGTTCCCGAAGGGCAAGGTGGTCCTGAAGACGGGCCAGCGTCTCGAGGTCGAGACGCCAGGCGGCGGCGGTTGGGGAGCTGCGAGCAATCGTTCGCGCGCACTCATCGAGCAGGATCTTTCCGAAAACCTGATCACGGCGAAGGCTGCGCGGGAAATTTACGGCTATTCTGGCCCAATCGCTGCTGCGGCCGAATAGGGGAAAGATATGGGACTTCTTCAAGGAAAAATCGCTCTGGTAACAGGAGCCGGCTCCGGGATCGGTCGCGAGACCGCCCTGCTGCTGGCAAAATACGGCGCCACCGTCGTGCTGACCGGGCGGCGGATCGAACCGCTGCGCGAGGTGGCGGCCTTGATCGAAGAGGCTAATGGCAAGGCCGTCGCGCGTGCGCTCGATATCGAGACGCGTGAAGAGATCTTTGCGGCCGTGACGTGGATCAAGGAGAGCGTCGGACCCGTCGACATCTTGGTGAACAATGCCGGCAGCGCAAGCAAGGTGCTGAACGCGCGTTTCTTGAGCGAGGCTGAGTGGACCTCCACCATCAACATCAACCTGACCGCCGTCTTCAACCTGACCCAGGCGGTCCTTCCGGACATGATCGCGAGCGGTGAGGGAACGATCATTACGGTCTCGTCGCTCGCCGTGATCAACCCCAACCTGCTCGGTGGCGCGGCCTACGGTGCGGCGAAGGCCGGCGTGAAGAACTTCATGACCTTCCTGCACAACACCTATCGCAATCAGGGGATCCGGGCGACGACGATCCTGCCCGGCGAGACGAATACGCCGATCATGGACAATCGCGCGCGGCCTCCTCTGGAGGAGGAACGTGCCATCATGATGGATCCTCATGACGTCGCCCGTGCGATCGTCCTCTGCGCCAGCCTGAACAAGAGCGCCGTGATCCCCGAGCTTCACATCTGCCCGACACTTATGCGGGACACGTCAGCGGATATCGAAATTGCGCGTTGGGTCGGAGCCCCGGCCGATACGCCGGATATGCCGAAAAGATAGAATTGGGAGGACATTGATGAACGGAGCCAAATTGCGCGCCCGGCTGTTGGCCGGCGAGGCAGTCACCATGTATACGCCGCACCACTCCTCGTCGGGCCTGGCAGCCCGGCTGGTGGAACTCGGCGCCGATTCCGTCTTCGTCGACTGCGAACACGGAACCTGGAGCTTCGACGATGTGCGCATGACTGCACAGATTGTCCGTTCTGTCGGCGGAGCGGCGATCGTTCGGCCGCATTCGCACGAACGCCCGATCATCATCAGGTATCTCAATGCGGGCGCTGACGGCATCATGGTCCCGATGGTGGACACGGCGGAGCAGGCTCGCGCCATCGTCGATGCCGTCCGTTACGCTCTTCCGTCCGACTTCGACAAGCGCCTGGTGGTGGCGATGATCGAGACGGTGGATGCCATCGACAATCTCGACGAGATGCTGAAGGTCGACGGCATCGACGTCTTCTTCATCGGACCTGGCGATCTCTCGCAGAATATGGGCTATCCGCCGGCTCCGCCCTTCGGCAAGCCGCGTCCCGAAGCGGTCATGGACAAGGTCTCGGTCGCCGTCGACAAGATCCGCGAAGCAGGCAGGGTTGCAGGCACGCTTGTTACCACCGATGAACTGCCTCATTGGCTGCAGAAGGGTGTTCAGTTCTTCTACATCCACACCGATCCCTTCCTGCGCCGCGGGATTGCCGGCATCAGACAGACAATCTCGCGATAGCAGGCGGAACTGGGTCACCATTTCTGAGGCATCTGCTGCACGGTTTCGCGCGACATGCTCTAAAGCATTTCCAGGAAAGGTGCGAAGCGGTTTTCCGTCCGGAATTGCGTAAAAACAAAAGGTTAGGGCGGTTCCGCGCTTCCGCCAAAAGCTGAACAGCTCTAGCTTGCTTTCCAGTTCGCATTATCGGGGATCGACCGCTGAGGCACGACGACCTGGATGATGGACGGACTGTTCAGGTTTTCTTTGGCCCCATTTATGGCTTCCGCCAGTTCGCCATAGGTGTCCACCTTCCAGCCTTGGCAGCCAAAAACCTCTGCCAACTTGCTGTAATTCCATCGGTGCAGGATGCATGAATTGTAGAACGGCTTGTTGCCATGGAAAACCGATGCATCGGCAAGCCATTGCTCCACGCCATAGATGCCGTTGTCCATCACGAAGATGATCGGGTTGAGATTGAAGCGGGTTTGTGTCGAGAGGCATTGAGCGGTCATCTGAAACCCGCCATCCCCGGCAAAGACCATCAGCCTCTGTCGATCTTGCTTCGCCAGCGAAACGCCGGTCGCGGCCGGGCCGATATAACCGATCGCCGAATAGGATGATTGTACGATGAAACCGCGGCGAGCACCCACTTCAAGAAGCAGGCTCCCGAAATAATTCAAACTCGCGTCGGCACCAACGATAGTATTTCCGTCGATCTGCTGCTGAATGAAATCGTAGAAGCCCTGATAGGTAATTTCGCCTGCCGGATTCACCACCGGCGCTTGCCGGGCTGTTTTCGCCGGAAGACTTTGGGCTTTGCACGTCAGCCTTTTGTCAATCAAGCCGTTGACGAGATCCGCCAGCGAAACCTCTGCGTTGAAGATCGTGCCATATTTCACTGTATCCCAGGAGGCGAATGCGGTTTTATCGAGATCGATAGGCCAGCCCAAATCATTGATATCAGTCAACCAGACGCCCAGCGCCAATACGAAGTCGGAGTCTTTGACCAAAGACTGGACATAGGGTGACGACGATTCGCCATCAAATACCCCGGCAAATTGGACATCGTCTTCCGATAGGATGGCCTTGCTCAAAAGCTCGGTCACATAGGGAATTTTGAGGTCCCGAATGAGCCGTTCCGCCTGGTCGTGAAGGCCAAACCGGTCGATCTCGACACCGATCCAGATCAGGGGTTTGGTGGCATTTTGCAATCTTTCGCTGATTTGCGCGATCGACTGATTGAGACTGCCCTCGTCGGATATGTCTGGCGCCGCTTTTAATGCATTCGACGGACGCATGCATTCCAGGTCCACCATATCCTCCAGCAACTCGATATAGACCGGACGTCTTTCCGTGATGCACTGCGTCAGCGCATAATCTATGAGCATAGGCGCAAGATGGGGGCTATCGATGCGGACGGCAGCGGCCGTTATGTATTCGAACACCTGAAGATCCGTTTCCCGCCCGCTGATGAAGTGATGCGAACTGTAGCCGGTTTGTTCGAATGTGAGCGTTTTCTTGATGCTTGGCGCACCGTTGATCAGAACGACCGGCACTTTCTCGACGTAAGATCCGGCGATCGCATTTGTTGCGCAAAGCGAGCCTGCGGAATAGGTAACGCAAAGCGCACCAATTCCTTTCAGTCTCGCATAGCCGTCAGCCGCATAACCGGCGTTCAGTTCATTTACCTCTTCGATGACCTGAATACCGCTTTCCTCGACATAACTGTTCACCCATTCGATCGAATAATCGCCCGCTACGGAAAACAGGTGCCCCAGGCCCAGCTCACGAAGTCTGTCGATCAGATATTGCCCAACCGTGTATGTATCGCCCATGACCAACGGCTCCCCTGTTGACGACAATTGACGTATTAAAACTCGCTCGCGTTATCGAATAAGCGCGGTATGTATATGTCGAATATTCCGGGGCATTTTCGTTCGGGAAATCTTTCCAGCATGAAGCGCTTGAAAGCATCATTGGTGAGTCCGTTGCCGGCGGCCTCCATGGCGACGGACAGATACTCTATATTTTTGGCAACCTCGTTCTTGTCAGCCGGAAAGCCGTGACCGGGAAGGAACAGGTCATAGTCGGACAGCAGCATACCCTGCAAAATCCCAATCCAATGCTCCATGTATTTCGTCAGATAAAGGTGCGTTCCGCTGTAGATCAGGTCTTGCGCAATAAAAACGCCGACGTCCGGAAGGCCGATGGTAAGAAGAAAATCGATCTCCGTATCAACGACTTCATCAAATATGTATTTGACTCCGTCGATGATTTCCGCGCCGGCGCGGACAGTTTTTTCGGGGATTACCAAGCTCTTCGGAGCGAGATTGCCCATTTTCCAATGGTCATTGACGGAATCTTGCCCGTGCTGCCTCAGGAACTCTTTCGTTTCCGACAATGCATAAATCGGAACGTCGCTGAATGCGGCTCCCAGGCCAAACCAGTGGTCGGGGTGCCTGTGCGACAGGTAGATCCGGTCGATCTCCTTGCCGATACTGTTGGCATACTCCCTGAATTGCAGCGCATAGGGAACGAGGAATTGCCCATCGACAAGAACAAGTTTGTTCCTGCTTTCGATTATGTGCGTTGCATTGGCGATGTTGTCATCGGTGAAAGCTGAAATGAAAGTATGAATACGGACATCGCCTGCTCGCCTGACGATTTTAATGGGATCCGGCAATTGCGTGACCATAGGTATCTCCCTGTTTGAAAGGTCGTTTGCTGAGGTTTGACGTTCACCGGGCACGGCGGAGATGTGGCTCCCCAGCATTACTGGCCAACATTCCCGGGTTGTTCCAACATGTGCGCCCGAGCGCCATCACGGATGAGATCAACGGCCGCGGGACGCGATCTTTTCCTCCAATGTCTTCAGGGCGGCGCGCGCAACGTCGTAGGCGCTGTCGACGCCCGCTTCCGGCGCGTCCTCACCGGGCCGCCAGAAGCGTCTGCGCGTCATTCTCATCGAGCTCTCAAAGGGTGGAATCGCATTAAAGACTTCGACGAGATAGGGGCCGGAATAGACCAGCTCGATTTCGTCCAGCATAATCTCCCAGGGAATCCAGCTATCTCTAACAGCGCCCCGGTCCGGCGCTGATATATGAACGTAATTCAGCCGGCTCTGCTGTACGGCACGGGCGACATTTTTCCTGAAGATTGCCGGCCCCTGGCTTTCCATCACGACCTGGGCTGTATCGATCGTGACGCCACAGACCGGAATGTCGGCGCTTTCGAGAAAATCCAGCGCTTCCGAGACCATGGTCGGCCCGGGCGTTTCCCAATTCTTGACGGGTTCGATGGCGAGCTTCACCCCTTTCCTCGCGGAATATTGCGCCAATTCCTGGAAGATGGAGGCCGCCGCCGCGTATCGTGGCTTCATCCAATCCTGAAGCGCATCGCTCCAGATCCCTTCACCGTCATCCGTCAGCGGAAAGATGCCATAGGGGTACAGGAACGGCCCTGACATGATCGTATTCTCCCCGCCCAGCACCGAGGTGATGTCGACGCGGGATTTGAGATAGGACAAAGCCTGCTTGCGCTGTTCCTCGTAAGGGGAGGTCGGATCGAAGGTTCGCGTGGTCCCTACATTGGTTGTGAACTTCACATCCCGGAAGCCCGCCTGATCGAACGCCCTCTTGAGGCTGATATAGCTTTCGACCTCGGTGTGATGACCGACATGGGCCGCTCCTGGGGCGATATGCACATCGAAGCCGGTGTAGCCGATCTCGGTCAGAGCTTTCAGATGCCTGACGAGAACCTGGGTATAGCCCGCGTCATTCGGCCTCAAGTCGGCTGTAAACATAAAGAAGCTGAAATATATATCTCGCCTGCGTGCCTCTTCCATCTTCATCGCTCCAGCTGTCGCTATCCAGTAATGCGTGGTTCAGGATGATGTCTCGCCCGCCATTGTCATGAGGCGAGATCCGTCTCCGCCTCCCGCACATCGCCATCCGGGCTGAAACAAACACTCCGCGCCGGGCTACCATCCAAGCAGCTTGCGCAGATATTCGCGGCCCATTTTCGCGTATTGCAGCGGATTGGCCTTAGCCGGGTCCTGCTCTGCTTCGACGCAGATCCAACCGGCGAAATCCGCCTCGGCCAACGCATCGAGGATTTCCGGAAAGCTCTCTATGGAGCCGTCGCCCGGGACGGTGAAGATCCCCGCCTCGATCCCTTGCTGGAAGGACAATCCTCCGGTGTGCATCTCCCTAACCACCTTGGCGCGAAAGTCTTTCAGGTGAACATGCTTGATGCGGTGGGCGTATTTTCTGGCCAGCGCCAGTGGATCGACACCGGCAGCCGCCTGGTGCGCGGTATCGAGAAGCATATTGACCAGGCGAGGATCCGTCTCGTCCATGAGCCGGTGGATCGCTTCCGTCTTCATCACCCCGGTCCCCAGATGCGGGTGATAGCAGAGCCGGCGGTTGCGAGCCCTGGCTTTATCTCCTGCCTCATGCAGGCCCTCGATCAGCTGCTTCCACTGGTCCTCGGAGAAATCGGGGCAATTCGGAAACAGGGCAACGGGGAGCGGATTGACCGCTCCGCCAAACTCGGCGACGACCAGATCGGCCCTGCGCGGATCGTCGCTGCCGCCTTCCATGGCTTCGAGGAAGTCGAGCTGAGCATCGACATTATCAAGCGTATGACGCTTCATCGCATTGATGGTGAAGTAGGTGCTCACCCAAGGCTCGGAAATCCGCAATCCCCTGAGTTCGAGGACAGGCCGCAATATTTTCGGATCGGTCGGATATTTATGGCCGACACCGCAGCCGACATAGCCGGCGAGTACCATTTCACTCAGAGCCTGCTCGTAGGGAATGCCGATGTCGATATTGATGAAATCGTCATTCCACCAGAGCGTGGGGATGACACCGAGCCAGACCTTGGCGGGCGTCAGTCGATGCAGATGTGTTGTCATGGCAATCATCCAGTTCTTTGAAGACAAGCGGAAATGGCGTCAGTTCAGGTTTTGGAATCGAGAGCCGCAAAAGCTGGAATTTTCGGTGGAAAGGCCCAGGAGCCGAAACCAGGCCCCTTGGCGCCTGCGGGGTGGGCTCCGATCGCCTTCCAGAGCAGACCCTCGACGTAGGCATCGGGAGAAACGACGAAGGTGGTATTCGCAGCCCTGGGGCCAAAGCGCTCCGTCCAGGCGGAGGACAACTCGAACCAGGTGCCGGAATACCAGAGCTTGATTAGCGCGCGGGCCACGTCTCCCAGCAATTCATTGCCCAGAATGGTCGTGCGCACTGCCTGGATACGGGCCTCACCTTCCGGCGGTGGCAGGGCGGCGAAAGCGGCCAGCAGCGCGTCGGCGATCTCGCCGCCGACCACCCTGTCGAGCGTAGCGAGATAGCGTTCCGCCAGGCCCGTTCCCAGAAGATCGAACTGGGAGAAGGCCGTCAATTCGACGGAAAGACCCAGAAATGCCTCGAAACGGTTGCTCATGCGTTCACCTCCGACTGCCGGGTGACGGCTGACTGTTTGATACCGCCGGGGATCTCATAAGTAGGGCTGCCGTTCTTGTCGGAATGTTTCGGCAGGGGATTGCGGATGAGTTCGAGGATCATGTTGCGAAATTCGAACATCATCGGAACGGCTTCCAGCAGCAGGCTCGGCTGACCGTTATAGGCACGCGTCAAAAGCTGGAGAAATTCGCCATAGCGCGTGTTGAAGACGATCGCCGCCTCACGCAGTTCCGAGCCTTCGTATATGTCCTTCACTTTCAGGTTCTCTTTTATGGGATAGGCGCCTTCCCAATCGACCTGTAACTGCGGACCTGTGGGGTGGCCGGGCTGGTCGCCCTTCTGGTAGTAGCGGCCTTTGACCAGTTCCTCGAAACGGTAGTAATGGGCCAGTTCGTGGTCGTCATCGTCGTAGATACCGCCACCGTCGCCTTCGCCCTGTTCAATGATGAGGTCGATGGCTTCCAAGGCGCTTTTGAGATCGGTCACGGGAAACAACTCGCCGCCGCCGGAGTAATAATATTCCGAGGTGATCTGGCGCGAATTGTCGCCGGTAAAGATGGTTGTGCCCGCCCCATGCGCTTCGGCTTCCAGGTATTTGATGCCCTCCGCGATAGTCGAGTAGAACTCACCGATACTGAAGAAATGGAGGTCCTCATGCCTCGGATGGCTGGCAAGCGCGGTGATATCAGGGGGAGTTTTGCGATATATCAGGCCCTTGCCGACGAGATGTTCAGGACGCTGGGCCGGCCGCTCGATTTTCAGGAAAGTCGCCAGCGCCTCACGGCTGAAAGCCTGGATGCTGACCTTGAAATCGGTCTCACCGTCCGGCAGGGCGGCGGGATAGCGGGCTACGAAGTCCGGCCTGACAAGATCCGGCGTGCCGCCGATGGCATTGAGAATATTGGCCGCAATGGTCAGATGCAGCATTTCTTCTACGACGATCACGCGCAGAACCTGGGTCGCATCCTTGTTGACGCCGGGCTTGATCGAGTAAAGCGCCGTCAGATACGGCGGAATCGTCGCATGTTCGAGCTGCATCGCCCGATAGAGAAACTCTTTCAGCTCGTCGAGCGTCTTAATGCTGTAGGAATACATGCTCAAGCTCCATGAAAGATAAGTTGGGTGCACAGATCGGCTTCGTGTCGCTTGCGTCGAGCCCATCGGTTCGTTCCGCGCAGCGGATGCCGGTCTTCATTCAATGCAGAGACTTCAGAATGTCGCGGCCGCTTCGGAAGCACATGGCGGCCAGCGTCAAGGTGACATTGGCCGTGCCGATCGTCGGCATGCTGCCGCCGCCCACGAGATAAAGGTTTTCGTGGTCCCAGCTGCGCTGGTTCTTGTCCACGACGGAATTGGTCTTCGTCGTTCCCATGATATGGGTGCCGGCCAGATGATTGCCGCCGCGGATCGCATAGCCTTGCCCCTCATAGGCCACATAGCCGAAATCGCTGGGGTCGTATTTGGTATGATCCTGCGCGCCCAGGCGCGTAAAGACGGTGCGCGCAAACTGGCGGCCATAGGCGGCACCCTTCATGGTATATTCCGGAACCGTGAAGGACAGGATGGGCCGCATGTTGCCCAGCGCATCGGTATATTGCGGATCCACCGCGATGCGGTTGCTTTCCACGGGCATGACCTCGATCATGAATGCCAGCAGTAACTGCCGCGAAACCTGGTCGATCATGCCGCGCCGAAGATCCGCCCCGTAGAGGTTGTGATCATCCACCAGTTCGAGAAGGTCGGAGGTCGGCGCACCCGTGGCCCAACCCCAACCGTCGTTATGGATATCGATGGCGAAGGCGGCCTGCCTTTCCCGGAAAGGGCCGTCCCGCAGGTCCACGATACCGCCCGTCGAACTGGTTCCGCGCATCGTGCCGCAGATTTCCGGCATCAGCGCCCAGTTCAGCAGATAGGCGTGGTCCATCAGATTGCGTCCGACAAGACCGCTGGTGCTGCGCAGGCCGGAGGCCAGCATGAGACGCGCCGTTTCGATCGCGCCTGCCGCAAGCACGAAAACCTTGCCCTTCACGGTGATGGTCTCGTGGGCCGGTGAGGCCGGGTCCTTGTAAATCTTCACCTCGAGAGAGCGGACTTTCCCGCTATCCGGATCGATGTTGACCTTCGATGCGACCGCCTGCGGCAACAGTTCGACAAGCTGCTCGCCCCTTTTCCCGTTTACCGCGAACGCCTTGGCAAGCGTTTTGCCGGAGTGGTAGCGCGCTTGCACGGGACAGAGCGGTACGCAGTTGGTGTTGCCCTGGCAGCGACCGCCCTCTTCGACCTGATGCGTATCGACTGCGCCGATGGGGCGGTAACCCTTCCCTCCGTCATAGGCCGGGTTCGGTATGCTGTTGCGCCCCTGCGGATAGGGCCTGACCTTCAGGGGATAGGTCTTGTTGTAAAGTTCGACACTGGTGCCTTCGATGCCCTTGTTGACCTGCTGATCCAGATAGGAAAGCGGCAGGCCGCGCATGGGAAAGACATAGTCGCCCGGGAAGGTCTGCCCCAGATATTGCTGATCTTCGACATTCGCCGATACGCCGATTTCCCGCTCGGCCAGGCGGTAATCATCCTCGACTTCCTCAAAGCTCAGCGGCCAGTCCAACCCTTGGCCGAAAATGGTGCGCGTCTTGAAATCCGAGCGAAGCAGGCGGGGCGTTTTCGCCTCCCAGTGCATGGTCGTTCCGCCGAAAATGCGGGTATATGTCGTATCGCTGACATAGGGGCCAGATTGAACGATATAGGTCGAGCTATTGGTTTCCCCCGCCTGCAGCTTGCGAAGCTGCGGGCTGCGGGGCATGGCCGCGTTGGCATTCAGCGGAAAGGGCGACTGGTTGTCCTTGGAGGCTGCCGAATAGAACGTCGTCAGCAGATTGTCATAGCCTGCCAGAGTGCTATTGGCACCGGTTCCGGCTTCAAGGATAAGGACACGCTTGCCCGCCTCCGCAGCCTGCTTGGCAATGATTGCTCCGGAAATGCCGCTGCCGACGATGACGAGATCGTAGTCGTCAGACGTAGCAACGGTCTTGGCATCGGCTTTTATCGCGGATTCGAGGGGAAAAAGCACGTTGGTCCTCCATTATTCCCGGAAAGCCCGCATCAGGCTTTGCGGATCATGCCGTTCTGGATTCAATCGAGATTTCAGGCCGGACGGCCTGAAATCGTCATGACCTCGCGCCGCGGGAGTTTCGGGGTTTGGACTTGGCAGCGGCCGGGGCGGCGGCGGAGCGGGCTCTGACTGCCGAGAGAAAGGAGGCGTAGCTCCAGGTCAGATTCCGGACGCTTTTCTCGTAGCCAACGGTTCCATCGAACTGTTCGCTGAGTTCATAGTGATCACTGTGATAGACGATGGCGCGCAGCATGCCGTCGGACGAAGCCCGCAAGGCAGCTGACGCGTCGGCGGCGCTGCTGGATGCGCCAAGCCCCAGTTCCGCGAAGAAGGGTTCGGAGAATTGATCGAGGGGAATGGCGCCGCTGGCCGCGATGGCATTGGCAAGCCGATATTGAAACTCGGCGAAGTTGGCGGTGCACAGAGCCCAGGGATGCCCGCCGACCACCGGAGCCGCCACATCGCCATCGTAATGGTCGCCTGGATAGCGCCCGAAGAGTGGTCCGAGCCCTTTGGCCGCGTCGGCGCCATTGATCGGGTAATAGTTCGAAGACGAAGGATCGGCCCACTGGCGCCGCAGGATGGCCGCCGTTGCCAGAAGCTTGGTGTCGGTCGGCTCGATCCCGCCATAGCAGACCGAAGAGACGATATCGATGTTCGCGTCGTAACCGGCTTGCTCCGCGGCATCCAGAATGCTCACATAGAGCTGCCCGTTCCAGTGGGCGGCTAGCTGGTTTTCCAGCCATGAGATGGCATCGGCCACCCCGGCAGGCACGGCAATGCCGATCGTGTTTGTGGAAATTTCCCGGAAAAAGCGCAGCTGTACGGCTCTTGCGAAAAAGGAATAGCCCTCATATTCCTCCCAGAGATTTGTGGTCTTGTTCTGGTAAACTTCGAGAAGATAAGAGAGGTTTGTCTCGACCAATTGTTTGGCGATCGTCTGCGTGGCGCCATCCAGCTGATCGAACAGGGTCAGGATTGCAATCGACTGAATAGCCGGCCCGTCATTCTGCTCCGACCACGGACGAACCTCGCCGGTGATGGTGAAGCAGGCGTGGCCAAGTGTGACGGTCGCGGAATTCTTCGCATTCGCCTGGCAGAGCGCGGCGAAGTTCACGTAGTCGACCAGGCTCGGCAAAACCCCGCCCGGAACGGGCAGCAAGCTGGCAAGTGCGATCTCGATGGCCGTGATGGCCCCGTCGCGGACCCAGTTGAAAACATAGTCCTGGTCGACACCCGGCGTGTTCGCTGGATAGGAGGGTGCGGCGATGACGCAGCCGGGGGCCGAAAAGACGCCGGGCGATGCCGGATCCTCGATGACATAGCCATCGCTTGTGATGTTGCGCATCATCAGAAGAGAAAAATAGCGCGACAATGCAACCAGATCGGTCTGCGCGAAGGCAGGCCGCGGTTTGACTGCAGGCGCAGCGGCGCCGATATGGGCCGGGTTCGCCCCTGTCATGGACTGACTCCAAAGCGCAACTGTCATTGACTGACTCCAAAATCGGTTGAGACTTGTTGGGACCAGATCGAGGAAATATTCCGGATCCGGATGGGAGAAATATTGCGGCCGAATGGGTGGCGATGCGCTTTTTCGATAATTTCCGGGCAGCGTATTTATAGTTTCACGTCAAAAGCCGACGCCAACGACCCTTCTGCGTTGAGAGTGAAAACAAGGTCTCTGCGGCGGCGAGGGCAGGGCGGGGGCTGGCCGTCCTGTTGTGTCGCCGTTGAAGCTTTAACTAGAAAGATCGTCGACGATTTGCTTTTTAGCAACCTAAACGTGTTGATCTCAGGTCAAAAAATCTCACAGAATTGCGCTTGGCGTTACGGGTGCTCCGGAGGGATGGATTCGACCAGCCCGGCGAGATTGGACCGCGTTGCCGCAGACCGGTTGCGCAACGCCAGAACCATTTGCAATTCCGTGGCGGAGATCGCGCTGTTCCTATGCCAGTCCATGGTGCCTCGCCCGAGCAGCAGCCAGTCGAGGGAGACATCCAGCAGGTCGGCGAGCGCGCAGGCGCTTTCCAGCGAGGTATGGCCACCATTTTGCCAGCGTGAGACGGCGGCGACGGACACGTCTAGTTCGGCCGCCAGGGCGTGAACTTTCCGGAATTTGCCCCGGGATATCGCCTCTCGAATACGTTTGCCGCGTGCCATGTCGTGGGTCATCAAGAATCCTCCCGTTGGTTGCGTTAAAATTGGCAATTACCAAGAGCTTTCGATCGACGAACATCAGAAACTTCTTATGAAAGGGGAAGGCAAAGTGAAGCACCGGTCAACCTGGTGAAATATCCAGATTGCTCCCGGTCGACCTCCTGTTGTGAAACGTCAGCACATCAGGAGGGACGGATATGTTGCGGATACTCACCAAAGACATGCTCGAGACCGATCGACGTGCTTTCGATGAAATGTTCCGGGCACGCGCCGCCGTATTTCGCGATCGGCTAGGATGGCAGGTCGATGTCCGGGACCAGTGGGAAAGGGACCGATACGACGAGGCGGAGGATCCCGTCTATCTCGTCACGCAGCGGCCTTCCGGCACGCTGACGGGTTCGCTGCGCCTGCTGCCGACCACAGGAGCGACGATGCTCAAAAGCGAGTTCCGGCATTTCTTCGATCAGCCTATCGACGTCGATAGCCCGACGACCTGGGAATGTACCCGCTTTTGCATTCATCCGCTTGCCGGACAGATAGACCAATCGCGCACGGTCGCCACCGAACTGCTCTCAGGGCTTTGCGATCTTGCGTTCGACACGGGTATCGAAAGCATCGTCGGCGTCTATGATGTCGCAATGGTCGGGGTGTATCGCAGGATCGGCTGGAGGCCGACGCCGCTTGCCCGATCCCGGCCCGAGATCGGCAAGCTGTATGTCGGGCTATGGGACGTGACGGCGGACAATTGTCGGACACTTCGGGCCAACCTGTCTCGACTTCTGGAGCAAGCCTCTCCCAATCCTGCCAGAGCTCTCGCCGATAGCGGCATGCGGTAAACGTCGTCGCTGTTCTGCCGCCCAGCAGTGGGATCGGTCTCGCCAGCTCTTTAACCTGTTCTTCATATCGCGCCATGGTTGCCATAAAATATGCTGTTCTCGGCAACCGCGAAATGTTACCACTGCGAGCAGTCAGGAAAACACGCAACCACGAGTCCATCTCATGCTGAGCAGTTCTCGTTTTTTCTACAGTTTGGATCGAATTTCCGCATCGCCGACATTGCGGGATCTCGAAACGACGCTGGACGAAGTCCGCCACATCTATGCGATATCGCACATGGTTCTGCATGTGACCCGCTCCTCGGGGGCGACGGCCAGCAATCCATTGCTGATGCTGACCTACCCGCCCGAGTGGGTGAAGCAATATCTTGAGCGGGACTACTTCAGCATCGATCCCGTCGTGCGCCTCGGCCGGCGCGGCTTCCTGCCCGTGGAATGGTCTGCGTCTAAATGGGATTCAGGCCAGGCATATGGCTTCTTCAAGGAGGCTATGGCCTTCGGTGTCGGCCGGCAAGGCGTTACCCTGCCGGTGCGGGGACCTCACGGGGAGCGATCGCTGTTTACGGTGACCTCCAATCACCCGGACGCCTACTGGCGACAGTTCCGCATGGACAGCATGCGCGACCTCCAGTTTCTCGCCCACCATCTCCACGACAGGGCGATGGTTCTGTCGGGGATGAGAAAAATAACCGATTTTCCGCAATTGTCGCGCCGCGAACTGCAATGTCTTGAGATGACGGCCAATGGCTTGCTCGCGAAGCAGATTTGCGCCCGCCTGTCCATTTCGGTAAGCGCGGTGCAGCTCTATCTCGCCTCGGCGCGGCGGAAGTTGACCGTCGCCACGACAAGCGAAGCGGTCGCCAAGGCCACGGCGCTCGAATTGATATAGGCTTGGTGATCGCGGCTCAGCGCCTGCCCCTCGTGCGCGTCGCCAGAACATTGCGGATCGAGAAGCTGGAATGAATCCTGAGGACGCCGGGCAAGGTCGAAAGGATCTCTTTGTGGATCCGCTCGAACTCGCCCGCATTAGCAACCTCCACCCGCAGCAGGTAGTCCGAGCCACCCGTCATCAGAAAACATTCCCGGATCTCGGGATGCCGGCGGACCGCCGCCTCGAGGCGATCGAGATAGTCCTCCGTCTGCCGCTCTAGGGTGATGTTGATGATCACGGCGATCATCTCATCTGCATTGCCGGTGTCGACCAGCACCGTATAGCCGCGGATCACGCCTGATTTTTCCATGATCTTGATGCGCCTGAGGCAGGCCGATGGAGAGAGGCCGATCTCGGCGGCGAGCTTGGCGTTGCTCATGCGCGCATCGAGGCGCAGCAGTCTCAGGATATTGCGATCGATGGCGTCGAGAGCGGGCATGAAAGATCGTTCCAAATTTTCGTTGATTATGCGGTTAATAAGCAAATCACACAATAATCGACTGCTGAATGATAGGCAATTTCGCTCATTATTTCATAAACTCCTTGAAATCGAAAAGGGGTGGACATGGATAGCGATATTTTGGCTTCCCGCACACGCATCGCTACGACCGCGCAGGGAGCCACGGGCTATCTGACGATCGATCTTGCCGCCCTCGGCCGCAACTATCGCAAGCTGGTATCGATGCTGGCGCCGGTCCGTGCGGGCGCCGTCGTCAAGGCCGATGCCTATGGCCTCGGCGCCGAGCGGGTCGCGAGAAGGCTCTATGGCGAAGGTTGCAGGCATTTCTTCGTCGCCCAATTTGTCGAGGCCGTGAGGCTCCGGCCGGCCCTTGCGCCGGGCGCCCAGATTTTCGTGCTGAATGGCTTGCAGCCGGGCAACGAGATCGCCTGCGCCGAGATGGGCATCGTCCCGGTTCTCAATTCGCTGGCGCAGTGGCGGCAATGGTCGGCGGCTGCGCGCATTTTGAATCGCTGCCTGCCGGCCGTCCTGCAGTTCGACACAGGCATGTCGCGTCTCGGTTTTCCCAGGGAAGAGCGAGCAGAGCTGGCGGCAGCTCTTCGCGATGGCACCAATGTCGAAATCCTGTTCATCATGAGCCATCTGGCGTCGGCCGATGACATGGACAGCGAACAGAACGGCGAGCAGTTTGCCGAGATGTCCCGTATCGCCGACGAATTTCCGGGCTTTGATATTTCCTTCGCCAATTCCGGCGGCGTTTTCCTGGGCGAGGCCTATCACGGCGTGCTCGCTCGCCCCGGCATTGCGCTTTATGGCGGCGCTCCGAACGCCGGCGAGAAGAACCCGATGGAGCCGGTCGTCAGCCTTGATGTCGCCGTCGTGCAGACGCGCAGCGTGCCGGCGGGTGCTAAGGTCGGCTATGGCGGCGCGCATGTCACGCAACGGGAAACGCGTCTCGCCACCATTGCCGCCGGCTATGCAGATGGCCTGCCGCGGAGCCTCAGCGACTGCGGCGCCGTCTATTTCAACGGCATTCGCCTGCCGATCGTCGGCCGCGTGTCGATGGACAGCGCGACCGTCGACATATCAGCGCTGCCCGAAGGCGCTCTGACCTTCGGTAGCCTTGTCGAAGTACTCGGCCGCCATCAGACGCTCGAGGACATTGCCCGCGACGCCGGCACCATTTCTTACGAAATCCTAACCGGCCTGGGCGATCGTTATCACAGGCAATATCGCTAAGAGCCGGCGGCTCCATCATTGGGAACATCATGAAGGTCATCGTTCTAGGAGCCGGCATCGTCGGCGTCACATCCGCTTATCAACTGGCCAAGGCCGGCCATGACGTCACCGTCGTTGACCGGCAGTCGGGTCCGGCGCTGGAGACGAGCTTTGCCAACGCCGGGGAAGTCTCCTTCGGCTATTGCTCGCCATGGGCAGCGCCCGGCATTCCTATGAAGGCCATGAAGTGGCTGTTCATGAAGCATGCGCCGCTCATCCTGCGCCCGAAGTTAGACATGGCCATGCTCTCCTGGATGGCAAGGATGCTGTCGAACTGCACCTCCGAGCGCTATGCGATCAACAAAAGCCGCATGCTGCGCCTCGCCGATTACAGCCGCATCGCGCTCGCCGAACTTCGCGCGGAGACCGGCATCGTCTATGACGAACGCATGCAGGGAACCCTGCAGCTGTTCCGCACGCAGCAGCAGCTCGAGGCCTCGGCAAAGGATGTCAAAGCGCTGGCTGCCGACGGCATTCCCTATGAGGTGCTGGACCGAGACGGCTGTGTCCGCTTCGAACCGGCGCTCAGGCACGTGCGCGACAAGATTGTCGGCGGTCTGCTGACGCCGAAGGACGAAACAGGCGACTGCTTCAAGTTCACCAATGCGCTGGCTGCCAAGGCCGCGGCGCTCGGCGTCCGCTTCGCTTACGGGACGACCATCAAGGCGCTGGATGTTGAAGCCGGCCGGGTGCGTGGGGTCATCACCGATCGTGAGCGGATGAGCGCGGAGGCGGTGGTGGTCGCCCTCGGCAGCTATTCGCCGCTGCTGCTCAAGCCGCTCGGCATCCGGCTGCCGGTCTATCCCGTCAAGGGCTATTCGCTCACCATCCCGATCACCGATGCGTCGCGCGCGCCGGAATCGACTGTCATGGACGAGACCTACAAGATCGCGATCACCCGGCTCGGCGACCGCATCCGCGTCGGCGGCATGGCTGAAATATCAGGCTATACCAACGATCTCGGCCTGGCCCGCCGCAGCACGCTGGAACATTCGGTTACCGATCTCTTCCCCGGCGGCGATATTTCCAAGGCCTCCTTCTGGTCCGGCCTGCGGCCAATGACGCCTGATGGCACACCGGTCATCGGCCCGACAAAAGTCGCCGGCCTCTTTCTCAATACTGGCCACGGCACACTTGGCTGGACCATGAGCACCGGTTCGGCGCGGCTCATCGGCGACCTCGTCAGCGGCCGCCAGCCGGAAATCGACGCGAGGGATCTCGCAATCAGCCGCTACGTCTGAAACCGCCCGGGTAACGCAAAACAAGATGAGCATGATCGCGCAAATCCATTATCACTTGTGTACATCGTCTTTAGAGGTCCCGAATGTCGGTTAATTCTCATATCCAGAACAATGGCGGCCTCACCCGACAGCTGGCGGCGCAGAACATGTCGTTTCGGGAAACGGCGCACAGCGGAACAGACCCGGACGAGCTCTCAGAGATATTGTCGACACCAAACTCCCCGATCAAGGTTTCGGCGGAAGGCAATATGCCCATAGCATTCCGCTGCAATTTCATCTCCGTCGGAGAGGTAGCAGTTGCCGACTGCACCTATGAAGGCACGGTTCTCGTCAGGCGGGAGGCGCCCTGCGACAGGATGATCGTTTTTCTGCCGATGGAGGGAAACGCATGCTTCGACGGCATGAGGGAGCAAATATATTCGGTTCCCGCTCGTGGCACGATCCTTGAAGCAGGTCGTGCCACAGGTGCTCGCCTGTTTGGCCCCCGCCGTCATTTCGGCCTGTTCATCGATCAGGCAAAGATCATCAGCCACCTCACGCAGATGTTCGAGCGAACGATCAGCGGCGATATCGATTTTCATCCTCACATCGATCTGACGGCCGGCCCCGGGCTTGTATTGCAGCAGCTTGTCTCGAGCCTCCATCGCGGCCTTAGCGGCAACGGGCCGCTGCAACGGTCGCCGCTGGCCGTCGGCTCGCTCTTCGACGCGGCGATCTACCTGCTTCTGGAAAGCTGCCCCAATCGCTATTCGAACCAGCTTGCGCTCCCTGCTCCGGCACCAGCCCCACGCCATGTGAAATGGGCGATCGACTTCATGCAGGAACACATCGCCGAGCCGATTTCGCTCAACGATATCGCGATGGCCGCCAAGGTAAGCGTTCGCACTCTGCAACAGGGTTTTCGGCAGTTCAGGGATACGACCCCGATGGCCTACCTGCATGAACTTCGCATGGCCGCGGCCCATCGCGATTTGCTCGCGTCTGACGCGAAGCAAGGCATTGCCGACGTCGCGCTCAGATGGGGCTTTACGCATCTGGGGCGATTTGCAGCCGAATACAGGAAGCGCTTCGGCCAGCTGCCGTCACAGACCTTGAAGCGCTGAGCGTTCACCCGGTCTCACAGATCAGCCTGTCTGGAGCCGTCGACGAACAATCCCTGCGTGGAAGTTTGCTCCATGCGAGAGGCCGGCGTCGTTGAAGTCATAGGTCGGGTTATGGAGCGGCGGCGAGTGCTCGCCATTGCCCAGGAATACGAAACAGCCCGGCACCCGCGAGAGGAACTGCGCGAAGTCTTCGGATCCGGTCATCGGCTTGCGTGCAATGATGACATTCGAAGCACCGTAGAGATCGCGTGCCACAGTCAGGGCCTCGTCCGTCAAGACAGGGTCGTTCATGAGAGGCACGAATTCCCTGGTGTAGACGACATCGGCCTTGACGTTGTAGGTCATGGCCGTGCCCTCAGCGATCAGACGCATCTGCTTCTCGATCGTCTCGCTGATCTCCGAACGGAAGCTGCGGGCATCGCCCAGAATGCGGGCGAGGCCAGGGAGCGCATTCCTCGTGCCGTCGGTGATCAGTTCCGTGACGGACACGACGCCGATATCGGCCGGATCCAGCCGCCTGGAGACGATGGTCTGCAGGTTGGTCACGAGCGCGCAGGCCGCGACGAGCACCTCGTTGCCCCAGTGCGGTCGTGCGGCATGGCCGCCGACGCCCGTTAGCGTAATCTCGAAATTGTCCTCGGCCGACATGATCTCGTCAGGACGCGTTTGGAAGCTGCCGACGCCGATCCCCGGCATGTTGTGGATGCCGTAAATTTCGTCGAACGGGAATCTTTCGAAGAGCCCGTTGGCGATCATCGCCAGCGCGCCTTTGCCCCATTCTTCGGCCGGTTGGAAGATGAAGTGCACGGTGCCGTCGAAACCGCCTTCACCGGCCAGGATCTTTGCTGCGCCGAGCAGCATCGTGGTGTGGCCGTCGTGACCGCAGGCATGCATGATGCCCGGATTTTGAGACCGGTGCGGGATGTTCGTCTGTTCGTTGATCCGCAGGGCATCCATATCGGCGCGCAGGGCAACGGCGCGATTGCCGCTGCCACGCTTCAGCGTTGCGACGACTCCGGTGCCACCGACGCCCTCGACGACCTCGTCGAGCCCGAATTCCCGCAGCTTGGCGGCGACGAAGGCCGACGTCCGCTGCTCCTCGAAGCCGAACTCGGGGTGAGTGTGAAGATCGTGTCTCCACGCCGTCATTTCCGCATGAAGCGCGTGCCTGTCGATGGTCATGCCGGCAATCCTTCCGTGGCAAGCCGGCGTACGACGTCAAGCAGGATATTCGTGCCTGCGACGAGATCGTCGTCGGCGGTATATTCCTTGGGATTATGGCTGATGCCGCCGATGCTCGGCACGAAGATCATCGCCGACGGGGCGATCCTGGCGATCATCTGCGCATCGTGGCCGGCCCCGGAGGTCATCCGCCGGCAGGCGAGACCGCGGTCCCGCGCCGCCTTTTCGACCAGCCGCACGATCCTCTGATCGAACTTCACAGGCTCGAACCTGGCAAGCCTTTCCATCGATACGCCGACCTGCTCTTCGGCCGATACCCTGTCCAGGAATGTTGCGAGCGCGGCTTCCTCTTCCTTCAGCCGATCCTCGTCCGGGTCGCGGAGATCGACCGTGAACGTCGCCCGCGATGGGATCACATTGATGACATCAGGTTCGAACCGCATGCAGCCGACCGTCGCGACCGTCGGCGTGTTCGATGCGTTCGCCCGGTCGCGCAGGAAGGTGACGACCCGTGCGGCGGCATGGCCCGCGTCTCGGCGCATCGAGATCGGCGTCGTTCCGGCATGATTGGCGTCCCCCATTATAACAACTCTCTGCCAGGAAATGCCTTGCAGATGTTCAACGGCGCCGACGGGAATGCCCTCGCGTTCGAGGATCGGCCCCTGCTCGATATGCAGCTCGATATAGGCATGCGGTCTGAGGAACCCCGGTTGATGCTCGCCGGCATAGCCTATCCGCTCGAGTTCGTCGCCGAGCATCGTTCCATCGGTGCCGATGGTGGCAAGCGCCGTATCGACATCCAGGCCGCCCGCATAGACCAGAGATCCCATCATGTCGGGTGCGTAGCGCACGCCCTCCTCGTTCGTGAAGGCCGCAACGGCGATCGGACGAGATGGCGTCAAGCCTTCTGCCTTAAGCGTTTCGATCACTTCAAGTCCGGAAAGGGTGCCGTAGCAGCCGTCGTAAATGCCGGCGCCGATGACCGTGTCGATATGCGAGCCAAGCATGAGGGGCGCGTTGTCGGTCACGCTATCGGGCTTCCAGATGCCGAAGATATTGCCGATGCGATCGACGGCGACCTCAAGTCCTGCGCCTTCGATCCAGGCGACGAACCGGTCGCGGCCGAGCTTCTCGGTATCGGAAGCCGCCAGCCGGATCAGCCGGCCGTCGGCATCTCGGCCGATCTCGCCGAGCGTCCGGATCCGGCCGAGCAGACGCGCCGCATCGATCGATTGTCCGGTCATGTCAGCGCTCCTTCCCGGTTCTTGGCAGCGACGGCGGCGGGCGGCAGTCCGACGATCTCTTGATATTTGCCCGGATCGGTCGCGCCTTCCGTATTCACCACGAAGATACGGGAGCGGCCGTCGATCGACAGGGCTGCTCTGAGTGCCGGGTCGGCAACGGCCTTCATGGCCCCTGCGAGGCCGACACCGCCGCTTTCGCCGGCGACGACCGCGGGATCACCGGAGACCGGGTGGGCAAGGCGCTTCATGATATCGGTTGCATCTGCCTCGTCCACCGTCATGAAGGCGTCGGCGGCGCGGGAGAGAACCCGCCAAGCGACGAGAGAGGGTTCGTAACATTCGAGCATGGCCATGACGGTCGGTTCGCCATGGGCGATCGTGACCGGACGTCCGGCGCGCGCCGTCTCGAACAGGCATGCAGCGCGGGCGGGATCGACGACCGTGAAGAGGGGACGACGTTCGCCGAGTGCAATTGCCAGGTGGCCGGCCACCGCTGCGGCAATTCCCCCGACGCCGGACTGGATGAACACATGGGTCGGCGGCTCCGGCATCTGGCTGAGAGCTTCCCTGACGAGGGCGGTATAGCCTTGCATCACCAGACCGGGGATCCGCTCATAGCCCGTCCAGGACGTATCCGAAACGATGATCCAGCCGTTCGCCTCGGCCACGCGGGCCGCCTCCCGGACGGAGTCGTCATAGGTTCCCTGGACACGGATCATCTTGGCGCCGAGGCGGGCGATGGCGGCGACGCGTTCGTCGCTGACGCCTGAGTGTACGAAGATAGCGGCGCGCGCACCGACCAGCTGCGCGCCTTGGGCCACCGAACGGCCATGGTTGCCGTCGGTCGCGCAGGCGACCGTCATCGCCTGCGCGACGGCGCTGGTATCAGGCGAATGCAGCTCCGCCATGTCGACGACGCGGCCGAGCCGCTGCTCGGCCTGTTCGAGGACAAGGCGGATCACCGCATAGGCTCCCCCGAGCGCCTTGAAACTTCCAAGCCCGAGGCGATGGCCTTCGTCCTTGACGTGGATCGCGGCGACGCCGATTTCGCTCGCCAATCCGGGCAAATCCACGAGCGGCGTTTCCCTATGGTCCTTCCGGGAAGCGAGGTGGCGTTCCACCTCCATAGCGGCGGAGGCGTCGAGCGTTTTCTCATCTCTCGAGTCAAGTGCCAGACGATAGTCCGCTGTGGTGTTCAAAAGAAACATCGCGCACCTTTATGTGTGGTTTCGCTGAACTCTATTGCAGCACATACGAAAAAGGCGCTGATATTTGACCGTTCATTTGCAATTTTGTTTCATTGGAGCATCGATTTGCGCAACCCCGTT
This sequence comes from Rhizobium sp. 862_C5_N1_2, assembly GCF_051811205.1. NCBI lineage: Bacteria > Pseudomonadati > Pseudomonadota > Alphaproteobacteria > Hyphomicrobiales > Rhizobiaceae > Rhizobium > Rhizobium sp. 862_C5_N1_2. The sequence continues at coordinate 395,082 of NZ_JBPWPT010000002.1, forward strand.
CACCAGCCGCATCTCGACGATTTCGACCGGAAGATCCTCGCAATTCTCCAGCGGGACAATATGACCCCGCAGCGAACGATCGGCGATGCGGTGAACCTTTCCGCGCCGGCCGTTCAGCGACGGATCAAGCGCATGCGGGAGGAGGGGGTCATCCAGGCGGATGTTTCGATCATCGAGCCGCAGGCGGTTGGACAATCCATCACGATCTTCGTCGAGGTGGAGGTCATCAGCGAAACCGCCGAGCAGATCGAGCAGGCAAAGAGTGAGTTCGCGGCCGCAGCCGAAATCCAGCAATGTTACTACGTCACCGGCGAAGCTGATTTCATTCTGGTCATCATCGTGCCGTCGATGGCCGACTACGAGGCTCTGACGCGCAGGCTGTTCTTCGGCAACAACAACGTCAAACGCTTCCGGACCTTCGTCGCGATGGATCGGGTCAAGGTCGGGCTTGGCGTGCCAGTGGGATAGGAGGATGCGGCGGCTGGTTTACCGCCGCATCGGGAGCGGGCCTATGCGGCGCGCTTCAGCGCATCACCGAGTGTCGAAACAATCGTGTCGATCTGGGTTTTCTCGATAATGAGCGGGGGGGAGAGGGCGATAATGTCGCCGGTCACCCGGATCAGCAGGCCCTTGTTGAAGCAGTCGACGAAGATTTCGTAGGCGCGGGTTCCCGGCGCGCCGTCACGAGGAGCCAGTTCGACTGCGCCGACCAGTCCGAGATTGCGGATGTCGACGACATGAGGCAGGCCTTTCAGTGAATGGAGCGCGTCCTGCCAGTACTCGGCCAAATCGGCTGCGCGGGTCAGCAGGCCTTCCTCCTCGTAGATCTCCAGAGTAGCGAGCCCGGCGGCGCAGGCGACCGGATGGCCGGAATAGGTGTAGCCATGGAAGAGTTCGATCGCGTTATCAGGTCCGACCATCAGCCCGTCATAGACCTTGCGGCTGGCAAAGACCGCGCCCATCGGGATCGTGCCGTTGGTGATGCCTTTTGCCGTGGTGATCAGGTCGGGCACGACGCCGAAGTAGTCGGTCGCGAAAGGGGTGCCGAGACGCCCGAAGCCGGTGATGACCTCGTCGAATATCAGCAGAACGCCGTGCTTGTCTGCAGTCGCGCGCAGCTTTTCCAGATAGCCCTTCGCAGGCAGAACGACGCCTGCCGATCCCGACATCGGCTCGACGATGACGGCTGCGATGGTTTCGGCGCCGTGCAGCTGCACCAGGCGCTCGAGATCGTCCGCCAGCTCCACGCCGTGAGGGGGAAGGCCCTTTGAAAATGCATTGCGCCCAATGTCGAGCGTATGGCGCATATGGTCGGCCGGTATTTGCGGGAAGACCCGCCGGTTGTTGACGAGACCGCCGACGGAAATGCCGCCGAACCCGACGCCATGATATCCCTTCTCACGCCCGATGATCCGCGTGCGGGTGCCCTGGCCGATCGCCCGCTGATAGGCGATGGCGATCTTGAGCGCCGTATCGACCGATTCCGAACCTGAGCCGGTGAAGAAGATCCTGTCGAGCTTGGCTTGCGGGCCGCCCGGCGCGTTCGCAGCCAGCTTCGAGGCGAAGTCGAAGGCGATCGGATGCCCCATCTGAAAGGTCGGCGCATAATCCAGCGTTGCAAGCTGTCGTTCGACGGCTTGGGCGATCTTCTTGCGGCCGTGGCCGGCATTGCAGCACCAGAGGCCGGCCGTGCCGTCAAGCACCTGATTTCCATCGATGTCGGTGTAATACATGCCCTCTGCGGCTGCCAGAAGGCGCGGCGTGGCCTTGAATTGCCGGTTCGCGGTGAACGGCATCCAGAAATTTTCGAGTACGGGCGCGTTCGTTTTGCTGATCTGGTCCATCCTGACCTCCTTTGGGATGGCGCCGAGAATGGTAATTTCTCCGTTTCAAACAAGTCCTTTTCTTTGTCTGTGCAAGCCATTGAAATCCAATGAATGGAAAGGTATGATTTTGGATATTCTGGACAACACAAACGAACCGCATCATGTCAGTCGATATCGGCAACCGCCTTCGCCATCTCCGCATCGCCCATAAGCTTTCCCAGCGCGAGCTCGCCAAGCGCACCGGAGTGCCCAATTCGACGATCTCGCTGATCGAATCGAACGCCTCCAATCCCTCGGTCGGGGCCTTGAAGCGAATTCTAGACGGCATCCCCATCGGCCTGGCGGAGTTCTTCGCCTTCGAGCCCGAGCGTCCAAGGAAGGCCTTTTATGCGGCCGAGGAACTGGTGGAGATCGGCAAGGGCGCCATCTCCTACAGGCAGGTTGGGGAAAACCTGTTCGGGCGCAGCTTGCAAATCCTCAAGGAATGCTACCAGCCGGGCGCCGACACCGGAAAGGTTCCCCTTGTTCACGAGGGCGAAGAGGGCGGGATCGTGCTCTCGGGAAGGCTCGAGGTGACGGTCGATGACGAGCGGCGGATCCTCGGGCCGGGTGACGCCTACTATTTCGAAAGCAGGCGCCCTCATCGCTTCCGCTGCGTCGGACCGGTGCCCTGCGAGGTCATCAGCGCCTGTACGCCGCCGACTTTCTAGTTCTTGCCCTCGATGCGGGCAAGCACGCCGTCGAGTGCAGCGGTCAGTGCGGCAAGGCCGCCCTTCTTCTCGAAGTCTGAGAAGACCTGCTCGTTCAGTCCGCCCTTGGTCGCGAATTCGCGGCTCAGCGCGCTGAACGGTTCGTTGCCGGGGCTGTTCGCTTTCTGCGCGAGGCTTGCAAAGAGCGGGGCAATGTAGGCCTGTCCCTTCGCCTTTTCGAGGCCGCTTCTTTCCAGCCAGACGGCAACCTGCTCCATGATGACGAAATAGGTCGACATCATTGCGCTCGCTGCCGCGAGAAGATCATATTCCTTCCTCGACTGGCATTGGACAGCCGTTCCGAGCGCATCGAAAAGCGCTGCGACGGCGGTATCGGGCGGATAGATGGCAGTGACGCCTTGCCGGCCGGCGACGAAGGGCAGGGGAATCGCCTGCACCAGATGCACGTCGGCGCCGATCCATTCGGAGAGGGCCTGGCGCTCCGTCGCCGCAACGAGACTGACGACCATTTGGCCATCCCTGAACGATAGCGCGCGCACGACCTCCTCGGCGACCTGCGGCCGTATCGCCAGGAACACCATGTCGCTGCGTTCGACGACGTCCTGATTGTCCTTGGCAATTCTGACGGCGGTGAATTCGTCTGCCAGCGTCGCGGCGATGTGAGCGCTTCGTGGAGACACGTGAATCTCGGAGGCATAGGCCGGCTCAGTGAGAAGCCCGCGAACCATCGCTTCGGTAATCGCGCCGGTTCCGACGAATCCGATGCTGTCGATTTTCATTTGACTACTCCGCAGCCCGCAGCCGGCCCAACGCGACATCACTACGCCAAACCAGATTGCCTCCAACACGACGAAGGCAGAGTTTGCCGTCTTCACCCAACTCCCCCCACGACTATGCACCCAGCAAGCTTTAGGTCAATGCCGTCCGCCGTAGCTGTGTGGCGGATGTTGGGAACGATCGGCCCGCAGAGGACGAAATCCGACAGACTCTGGAGCTTACTTGTAAGTGATCTTGTCGCCGACCCTCGGGCGATTGAAGTAATGGCGATCGAAGCTGTAGCCATTCTGTCCGGTGAAGTTTGAAAAGAACGCCGAGACCGGCGTCGTCAATGTGTACTGCACCCTGGTCAGCACCACCTGTACGCCGTCATCCTGGATCTCCGAAGGGACCTCGATCGTGCTCGCCGTGCCGGAGTTCAGTGCGGAGGTGTTGAGTGCTGCAGACCAGTTGACCGTGGCGCTGCCGCTCTTGGCGATATCGTCCACCGCGACGGTGATCGTGAGCCCTGTCGTCTCATAGGGCTGCAGGATGAAGCTGGCGCCGGAGAGAAGCTTGGCGACATCGGACTTCGTCCAGGAGCCCTGCTGTGAAATCATGTCGCCTGTGGAAGAGGCGATCTCGTCGATCTTTCGGCTGACCGTGAGCGCATGGCCGAGATCGACGGTGCCGAACAGGAGCATCACCAGGATCGGCAGCACCAGCGCGAATTCCACGCCCGAAGCCGCCGACCGGTCGCGCATGAGATGACGGGCGCGGGATTGGGCGAGGCGGAAAAGGGACTGGCTCCGTTTCATCATGTCAGAAAGGCTCGTTGCGGAAGAGAACGGAAGATCCGAGTAGGTAGCGGCCGTCGGAAAGCTTGGCGCTCGACAGGCTGAAAAAATTGACGACGGCTGTCCATGGCAGGAACGTCTGAACCAGGATGTAGTCGCTGCCCTTGCCGATATCATAGGTCTCGGTCACAGTGAGATTGCCGCTGTCATCGATGGGGTCCGTGCTGGCGGCGGACGAGAGGTCGGAAAGCACGATCACCTTGACCAGGAGACCGCTGGAGCAGCTGAACGAGAGAAGCATGTCGTTGCAAATCCTGGCTTTGAAATCGGCCAGCGTAATCTTCGAAGATGCAACCTCGCCGGTGCGGATCATCCGGGAGATCTTGTGAACCGAAGCGTCCAGCGCCGAGTTGACGAAGAACATCAGCGACACTTCGATAATGCCGAAAATCATGATGAAGAGCGGCAGAGCCAGGATCGCAAATTCGATCGCAGCGACCCCTTTGCGATCGCCAAGCAGCCGGCGCAGCGATGCGAAGCGTTTCCCTCGTCTCATTGGGTCAGCCGGACGGATGCGAGATATTGGGTGAATAGCGCCGACAGGCCTGCCGTGATCTCGGCCGACGACGAGGCTGAGAGGAACAAGCTCTTGGACGATGCGCAGTCGGAAAGCGCATAGGGGATGTAGTCGCGCCTTGTGATGCTGGTCGACACGCCGCTTTGCATGGTACCACCATAGGTGCCCTTCCAGTTGGCGCTTGCCATGGTCGAGCCCACAGTGGCGTTGTAGCCCCAATCCGAAGTGAGCGGGAGGTATTCGGTGTAGAGAACCGCCATGGTGGCGGACTGGTTTTTGACGTAGGCGCACCAGTCCGGATTGAGAGGCGCCACCTTGTTCCAGTATGCCCCGGAGATTGCCTTGTTGTTCGACCATGTCACCTTGTCGGTCACCCATTCGCGCTGCGACTGGACGCCGTCCGTCAGCAAGAGAACCAGCTTGAGCGGCGAGTTTGAGGAGGTTCCGTCCCCGCCGGTCCCGACCTTCTGCTTGAGCGTTGCAAGCGACACGTCAAAATAGGTGGCTGCCTTCGAGGTCGCGCTGGTGAGGCCGTAGCTTGAGGTTGTGAGGCGGTTGCGCGCCGTGTCCGTGCTCAGCGTCGGGGCGAGAACTTCCGTGAGGGTATCGCCGAGGCTGTATAGTCCCACCTTGATGCGTTGATGATTGCTGTCGGACGTGTCGATCAAGGCAAGCACGTCCTTGACGGCGTCACCGGCGACATCGGCGCGCAGCTTTATATTCTTGGCCGTGCTGTATTCGTAATTATTGGCGTATTTCGTCTTGCCGACAGTGTGCGCATCGCCCGTGTGGCAGGCGAACTGGCAGCCGATGCCGGAATACATGGTCGACTGGCCGGCCGTTGTTGCTGCCAGAAGCATCGACGGCGATGTGTCGATGACGATGTAGACATTGAGATAGGAGGTGGCCGGCCCCTTGACGGCGCTTGCCACGCTGACGTCAACAGTGTCGATGTTGGCGATCTTCATCAGCGTCGTCGGAACCGTGCCGCTCGCCGTCGCCGTGATCTTATGGTTTGACGTATCGATGTCGATGTCGCCAAGCGCATAGCTGTTTTCGACCTGCGCGTGGAACCAGTCGGAAACCTTTTGCTTGAGAGCGACGGCGTCGTCGGTATCGATCTCTTTGACTGCGGCGATCAAGGCCGTGTCCAGGTCGCTCTGCATCCTCTGGCGGACATTGTAGGTACGAATGTAGTCAAAGCTCGCGCCGACTGCGACGATCATCGGCACCAGAGTGAGGGCAACGACGATCGCGACATTGCCGCCCCTGTCCCTTCCGAGACCGCGAAGGGTTTTGAAGACACGATCAGCTGAATATGAGAGACCCGAGAGCAAAAAGACCACCGTCAATAAGTCATACTAATGTGCAAGAAGTATCAAAATTGCTTAAGTCTTTGTTAATTCCTGTGTTTTCCGATGGAATGCGGACTGCAGAGGCAATGTTTCGTGCGCAAATTGTATATGTCTGCGAATTTTGGATAGCCGTGGAATGACATAACTCTCATTCATGATTGCGCGGATCCGCATGCGTGAGTGAAGCCGGAAGCGGGACACCCCCGGCGCCATCCGCGACTTGGCGGGTTCGTTCGACAGAATGAGCTATCCAATCATGGAGATCAGCGCCTTGGCGGCAGTTTTCTGCTCTTTCTCGGGCTGAAGACCTGCACAAGACCTTCGATCTGGCCTTGGGTTTCGTCGCGCTGCAGCAGGAAGCCTGCCTTGCCCTCGTCCGACAGGGCGGTGCGCCATCTTCGGTAGGACCTTCAGGATTTGATTTCCGCGAAATAGATGGGCTTCAGGTATCAAGGAAAAGTTCGTTGGGAGTTTTCGTGGTTGCCAACTTGCCTCCTGTTACTGGCCAATGAAGCCGCCCAGCGCGGCAACAGTTCACTTTCTCAGACTACGCCGAACTGGTCGGGAAGCTCACGTAACGCTCGCTTCGTCGGACACTTTGCAAAGGGCTTGCCCTCCTAGGGCGCAACTCCATTTTTACCCGAGAACCAAATGCCAGGAGGACAACCATGCCACCTCGCAAGTCCGCTAAATCTGTTACGCTCGAAGCCGCCGGCCTGAAAATCGGCAGCCCGGTACTAAAGGGCATCGTGAATACTGCGACGGGAGAAGTCGGCGCCGCTGTCCAGCCCGCTTATGATCCTGGCGAAGAATTCGCAGCCGTTCGCAAGCAGCTCGAAACGTTGCAGAAGCAGGTGTCGGATGCTGCCCAGTCTATCAAGAGTGGCGCGCGGAAAGCTGCCAGGCAGACAGAGGCGACGGTGAAGTTGTATCCTGTTTCGACGATGATTGCGGTCGCAGCCGCCGTCGGGGCGATCGCCTTCGCAATAGCAGGGTCCCGCTCGGCGCCGCCCCGCTCGCGTTACGACCGCGCGCTCGACGAGATGCGCGATCTTTACGACAGGGTACGAGATCGGATCTAGGTCGTTTCGGGATTGCGAATAAGGTGATTCTCCGCCACGCTTGACCTGCAAGCGAGGGGAAAACGCATGCTCGACATGATCATCAAGAATAGTCTCGAGGTCGTTGATCGCACCGAACGCGTGATTGATGCGGCGAGGCGACTTCTGGGAGCAGGACTCGACGAGGTCGAAGCCTATCGGCTTCACGTTGAAATCGAAAAGTTGACGGACGTCGTCTTTGTCATGGACGAGGCTGCCCGGCTTCTGCGACGGACCTTCGAGCTTCGGCCAGAAATTGCCCGCTACGCCATGGTGAATTGGACGATCCACTGAGGGTTGAACCCCTCGGATGAGGGCAGGAACAGGCGCGCCTCACGCGGGTGAGGTGCCCCCGCAAGCCTTCGTTTTTCTGTTCAGTCGGGCGCCGCCTTTATGCAATTGGAACGCCTCCCCAACGGCAGGATTCTTTCCCTTTATGAGGAAGACGGGCGCCTGAGATGGCTGGATTGCCATCCGATCAAACGGTGCCTCGGCAGGAAAGGGATGATCCATCGCCTTCCATTCTTCAGCTGGCATCGATCGACCGCCACCATGGGTCGCTACAGGCGTGCGCTGATATCTTGAGCGACGGACATGTGGCGACAAAAAACGTCACTTAAATCCGTCATTCATCCGGCTCCGAATGAGCTCAGTTTCTCCAGAAGCGCTTGTGAAATCTCGAACTGGCGCGCCGTTCCACGACCCATCGAGTTCTTCACGATCGTCTCGTCGAGCATCCCCCGTTTCACCAAGAGATCTACCGTCTCCTTGACGCCGGTGCGTGTCAGAGCGGTAATTTCCATGATACTGGAAAGGGTTAACTTCTGGTGTGCCTGGTTCATGCTGTAGAGGACAGTCATCATGCCGACCTGTTTCAGCCTTGCCTGAGGGGTCTCGTCTTCGAGGGGATGATCGAGGATTTCGTGCAGGATGAGACCTGAGAAAGCCAGATTACGCCATTGGGTTTCGAGTGCTCTTGTCATACCATTTTACTGTGTTATATAAATCAGTATAGATTGTTCTACAGGCAAGCCACCTCTTCCGCAACCGGATGTCCTCTGGAGGGTCGTGCTCATGAAAAACCTTCTCGTCAACTCGGTCGTCGCGGCCTGCTGCCTGGCGCCACCCTACCTTACTTCACCTGGCAAGGCGCAAGCAAATGAGTGGGGCTGCGAGGTTATCCTGTGCCTTTCCAACCCCGGAGGCCCAACGCAGTTCGCGGCATGCCGGCCGTCGATCCAGAAACTGTGGCGTGAGCTTGCCGAGGGGCATTCCTTCCCGGCATGCAGCGGCGCCACCTTCCACAGTTCGCGCCCGGGCTATGAGCCCTATTACTGCGAAACCGGATACCGGCTGAAGACCGATTATGGTCCGCGCGGGCAAGAAACCATCTGCGTGTCGGCGGCCCTCCAGCCAGTGAGCGACGCGTTATGCCCCAATGTCGGTGAGAGCCGCAGTTCCGGCAACGGCTCGGTTCTGTCCCCGCGATGGCAACGGTCGGATGGAGGACGCAGATGCATGGGCTACCCGACGGCCCGCCCGAAGGTGAGATCGCAGCCCCACTATGTCGACGTGACGACCGATGGGATGGCGACGCAACGGGTCTGGTACTGATCGATGGCCGTCACTTTCATGGATCTCGCCCAGGATTGCGCGCCCATGGTGGAGGTCAGGGCGCTCGCCGCCGTCATCAGTCTCGAAAGTGGTTTCAAGCCTTTCGCCATTCGCATCAACAGCGGCCCGCCGCTTGAGAGTCAACCCGCATCAAAGGCTGAGGCAATTGAACTCGCGACCTCCCTCGTTGCCGATCGTCAGGACATACAGATCGGTCTTGGCGGCATTGGCGAGGCGGAACTGCGCAGGCTCAAGTTATCGATTTCGGATGCGTTCGATCCCTGTATGAACCTCAAGGCGACGGCCACACTGCTCGACGGCTATTATCGCCTTGCCTTGCGTTTCGGCGCCGATGCGAAGCAGGCCGAAACAGTGATGCTTCAGTCCTATTACGGGCGTGACGATCCGTCTGTTGGCAAGCTGGTCAGATATGACGAGCAGGTCCGCCAGGAAATGGGGCGACTGCCTGCCAGCCTGGCGTCTCTCGCCATCGCCGAGCCGCGTGACGAAGCGCCTCGCGCCGAGCCGTCACCCAGCCGGGAGGCGTCCGCGGCCGAACAATTCGCTACCCGATCCGGTGAAGCCGCATCGTGGGACGTCTTCAACGCCCGGCGGTCATCCCAGGTTCTCGTGTTTCAAAAAACTCGATCGGAGCAAAGCCAATGATCTCGAAAGCAAACCTTCGCCCTGTGGCGGCCCCTCTCCTGATGGCCGCAGCCATCGTCGCCTGCCTGGTGGAGCCTGCCTTTGCCCAGGCAGCCGGCGTCGAAACCGTCCTGCAGAACATCGTCGACATGCTGACCGGCAACATCGCCCGGCTGCTCGCGGTCATCGCCGTCATCATCATCTGCATCGCCTGGATGTTCGGCTACATGGATCTGCGCCGCGCCGGCTTCTGGATCATCGGCATCGGCGGGATTTTCGGTGCGACGGAACTCGTCAACACGATCGTCGGAAGCTGATCATCATGCCGACCACCGCCGCCATCGAGGAAGACACCCTGTTCCTTGCCTGCACCCGCCCGGCGATGATCGCCGGCGTGACGATGGAGGCGATGGGCATGAACGTCATGCTGACGACGATCCTCTACATCACCGCTGGCTCGATCGCCTACGCGCTTGTCGGCGTCGTCTTCCATTTCATATTCCGAACGCTCGTCAAGCACGACCACAACATGTTCCGGATCCTGATCTCGTGGATCGAGACCCGCGGCCGGTCGCGCAACGCCGCCTATTGGGGCGGCGCCACCCTCTCGCCCCTGACGCTCATCAGGCGCTATGACGAAAGGGATCTGAGCCTTGCCTAAAATCGCAACGCTTCGCTCGCGCGAACTCGGGCCCGAGACCTTCATTCCGCACGTCCGTCATGTCGATGAGACGATGATTGCCCTCGAATCCAGGGCGCTGATGGTGATGCTCGCGCTCGAAGGCATATCCTTCGAGACCGCCGATGTCCTGGATCTCAACAGTCTGCACCGTGATCTCAATACGCTCTACCGCAACATCGCCGATGAGCGCCTGGCGCTCTGGACGCATGTCATTCGTCGTCGCGATAACGCCTATCCGGAGGGAGAGTTCGCCAATTCTTTCTCGCAAGGGCTGAATGCGCGCTACCGCGACCGCATGGTCGCAGAGGATCTTTTTCGAAACGATCTTTACCTCTCGCTGGTCTGGCATCCGGGCCGGGATCCCGCCGAAGAAGCCGCCAGGCTGCTTTCACGCCTGCGCAGGGCGCGCCGCGCCGGCATCGAACTCGACGAGGACGCCTTGAAGCACCTCCGCGACAAGCTATCCGACGTGACCGCCGGGCTGAAACGCTTCGAGCCCCGGGTGCTCTCCCTCTACGAGCAGGACGACATTCTCTTCTCCGAGCCGAGCGAGGTCCTGCATCAGATCGTCGGCGGCCGGCGGGAGCGCGTTCCGCTGACGGAGGGCCGGATATCCTCGGCGATCTATTCGGATCGGGTGATCTTCGGGCGTGAGACGATCGAGATCCGTCATGAGGCCGAAAGCCGCTATGCCGGCCTATTCGGGTTCAAGGAATATCCGGCGACGACCCGCAGCGGCATGCTCGACGGCATCCTGACGGCGCCGTTCGAGCTCATCCTGACGCAGTCTTTTGCCTTCGTCTCGAAAGCCGATGCGCGCACGATCATGGGTCGCAAACAAAACCAGATGGTCAGCGCTGGCGACAAGGCGGCGTCGCAGATCGAAGAGCTTGGCGATGCCATGGACGAGCTGGAGTCGAACCGCTTTGTCCTTGGAGAGCACCATCTGGCGCTGTCGGTCTTTGCGCCTTCGGTGAAGGAGCTTGCCGACCACATGGCGAAAGCACGCGCCTATCTCACCAACGGCGGGGCGGTCGTCGCCCGCGAGGATCTTGGCCTTGAAGCGGCATGGTGGGGGCAATTGCCGGGCAATTTCCGCTATCGCGCAAGATCGGGCGCCGTCACGTCGCGAAATTTTGCAGCGCTCGCCCCCTATCATTCCTACCCCACCGGCAAGAAAGACGGCAATGAATGGGGACCGGCCGTCGCCATGCTGAAGACTGCCTCCGGCTCGCCCTTCTATTTCAATTTCCACCATAGCGACCTCGGCAACACCTTCGTCTGCGGCCCGTCCGGCTCCGGCAAAACGGTGCTCTTGAACTTCATGCTCTCCCAGCTCGAAAAACATGATCCCCACATGGTCTTCTTCGACAAGGACCGCGGAGCCGATCTGTTCGTCCGGGCGGCAGGCGGCACCTACCTGCCGCTTCGAAACGGCGTTGCCACCGGCTGCGCGCCGTTGAAGGCACTTGAACTGACGCCTGAGAACAGAGTTTTCCTTGCCCGCTGGGTCGGCCAGCTGGTCGGGTCGGCGAAGCGTGAACTGACGGTCTTGGAGCTGCGCGACATCGCCTCTGCCATCGATGGCCTGGCGGACCTGCCGGTGGAAAGGCGCTCGATCGGCGCCTTGCGCACCTTCCTCAACAACACCGATCCCGAAGGCATTGCCTCAAGGCTCAGGCGTTGGGAGAGGGGAGGACCGCTTGGCTGGGTGTTCGACAATGAGAGCGACGACATCGGGATCGGCGCCAAGTTCATTGGCTACGACATGACTGACTTCCTCGACAATGAGGAAATCCGCACCCCGTTGATGGCCTATCTGTTCTTCCGCATCGAGCAGCTGATCGACGGGCGCCGGATCATCATCGTCATTGACGAGTTCTGGAAGGCTTTGCAGGACGAGGGCTTTCGCGATCTCGCGCAGAACAAGCTGAAGACGATCCGCAAACAGAACGGGCTGATGTTGTTTGCGACCCAAAGCCCGCGCGATGCGATCGTCTCGCCGATTGCCCACACGATCATCGAGCAGTGCCCGACGCAGATCTTCCTTCCCAACCCGCGCGGCGACCATGGCGATTACGTCGACGGGTTCAAATTGACGGAGCGCGAGTTCGAGCTTGTCTCCCGCGAGCTTTCGGTCGAAAGCCGCCGCTTCATCGTCAAGCAGGGCCACAACAGCGTCGTCGCCGAATTGAACCTCAGGGGCTTCGACGACGAGCTCGATATTCTGTCCGGCCGCACCGCCAACATCGAACTCGCCGAGGCGATCCGGGCGCAGGTTGGCGACCGTCTCGAAGACTGGCTGCCATTGTTTCAGCAAAGAAGGAGGACGGGTTGATGGAAAGGCTCAAAACAGGGTTTGCTCTGGTGTTGATGGCGGCACTCGTGCCTGTTGGAACGGTGTCGGCACAGGGCATTCCGGTGATCGACGAGACGGCGATCGCCAAGCAGATCGAGAGCATCACCCAGCTGAAATCCCAGCTGGACACGCTCAATCAGCAGCTTCAACAGGCCCAGCAGCTCTATGCATCGCTGAACAAGGTCACCAATATGGCCGATGTCGCCGGTCTGCTGAACGATCCCTCGATCCGCAAGGCATTGCCGCAGGATTTCAATGCCATCGAAGGGCTGCTCAAGGGCAAGGACACCGGTGTCCTCGGCAATTCCGCCTCGAAATTCCTTGATGATAATTCCACCTATCGCACCAGCGCCAATGATTTCTATGCGCAGGAACTGGCGCGCGCCCAGAACCAGAATGCCGGCCAGATGAGCCTCGGCCAGCAGATCTACGATGCCGCCACCAAGCGCATCGACGGTATCGATCAGCTGCGCCAGCAGATCTCCAGCGCCGCGGATGCCAAGGATATCGCCGATCTTCAGGCACGCCTGCAGGCTGAAACCGCGTTTCTGCAAACCGACGTGCTGCGCATGCAGGCCCTGCAGATGGTCCAGCAGGCACAGGTTCAGGTCGACGACCAGCGCAAGGCCGAGGACTGGCGAAAGCGCCTGGATGCCATGGGGGAGGCGCTTAAATGAAACTTCTCCTTCTTGGCATCTTCACACTCACCCTTTCCGGCTGCTTCGGCCAGGGAGACAGGATTTATACCGTCGACGAGCTGATGGCTGATGAGGCCCTGCTGGCGAAGATCACAAGTGAATGCCGCAACAACCCCGGCACCCTCCGCCAGACGCCGAATTGCCAGAACGCGGAGGCGGCGCACTGGAAGCTGTGGCTCCGCACTACGCCTGGAGGCTGAGCCATGTACCAGGTCTTCAGCTTCGTCGATGGCCAGTTCAAGTCGCCTCTGGAGAATTTCATCTCGTCGGGCACGTCGAACATCGCCAGCTGGATCAGCGGTCCGCTGACTGCGGCGCTGACGCTCTACGCCGTGCTCTATGGCTACCTTGTCCTGCGCGGCTCGGTCCAGGAGCCCATTCTCGAATTCGCGTTTCGGGCGATGAAGCTTGCCATCATCGTCATGCTGGTGCGCAACGCCAGCGAGTATCAGACCTACGTCACCAACATCTTCTTCGAGACGCTGCCGCGCGAGATCTCGCAGGCGCTGAACTCGGGAACGGCGCCCAGCGCTTCCACCTTCGACAGCCTGCTCGACAAGGGCCAGAAATGCGCCAAGGAAATCTGGGCGCGTGCCACATGGCCGGCCGACATCGTCACCGGCATCGGCGGGATGATGGCGATCGGCGCAAGCTTCACCGTGGCGGCGATCGGCTATATCGTCTCGCTCTATGCCCGGCTGGCGCTTGCCATCGTGCTGGCCATCGGCCCGATCTTCGTCGCGCTTGCGATGTTCCAGTCCACCCGTCGTTTCACCGAATCCTGGATCGGTCAGCTTGTCAATTTCGTCATTCTCCAGGTCCTGGTCGTCGCAATCGGTTCACTGCTGATCAGCTGTATCGACACGACCTTCACGGCGGTCGAAAGCTATACCGACGTCATGATGCGTCCGGTCGCCCTTTGCGCCATCTGCCTTGCCGCTCTCTACGTCTTCTATCAGCTGCCAGGCATTGCCTCCGCGCTCGCGGCGGGCGGGGCATCGCTGACCTACGGCTATGGTGCTGCCCGAGACGCACACGAAGGCACGCTTGCCTGGGCGGCCTCGCATGGTCCCCGAGCGGTTGGACGAGGCGCCCGTTCCGTCAGCCGCCGCCTCAGATCCTGAGGAGCCGAATGACGACTTCTCCGTGAAAAACGTTTCAGAGGTTTACGTTCAGATGATCCGCATCTTCTTATCGCTTTTCATTGCCATGGAGCTCACGGGCTGCGCTTCGGCCTCCCACCCCTTGCCCAAATGCGACGGCTATTCACGCCGGCCGCTCAACCGCGCCATGTGGCAGTGGGAGGACGACAAGCCTGCCAAGCAGAGTGGCTCTGATAATGTCCCGGCGACGGCGGCCGGCCAGACGACTTCCTATAGCGAAGAGCCGCCGACGGAGAAGCCTGCCGCCTTCGCGCATTTCGATGCCGTGGGTTCCTATCGGTCGTGCCGGGGGCGGTGACATGGTGAATACGGACAGTCTGAAAGACTATTTCGACAAGGCGCGCCGTTTCGATCAGGATCGGCTGGTCCAGGTAGAACGCTCGGCGCGCATCGCCTGGTCAATCGCGATCGCCGCCAGCGTGCTTGCCGCCACTTCGATCTTCGCCGTTGCCGGGCTGACGCCCTTGAAAACGGTCGAGCCTTTCGTCGTTCGGGTCGACAATTCGACCGGCATCGTCGACGTCGTCTCGGCGCTGACCTCGACGGCCGGCAGCTATGACGAGGCGGTGACGAAGTACTTCGCCGCCAAATATGTGCGCGCGCGGGAAGCCTATGTCTGGAGCGAGGCCGAGGAGAATTTTCGCACCGTCGCGCTGCTGTCGACCCAGCCGGAACAGACGCGCTTTGCTGCGATCTACCGCGGCGGCAATCCGGACTCTCCGCAGAATATCTATGGGCGCAGCGCAACGTCACGCGTCAACATCGTCTCGATCTCGCTGCTCAACGCCAACGTTGTATCGGTGCGCTATACCAGGACGGTCACTCGCGGTGACGATGTCCGGACAACCCACTGGGTGGCGACGCTCACCTTTTCCTATGTCAACGCGCCGATGTCTTCGACCGACCGGCTGACCAATCCGCTTGGTTTTGCCGTCAGCGACTATCGCGCCGATCCGGAGGCCATCAATTGAAGCAGAGTTCCCTGATCGCCCTGGCCCTGGCCGCCGGCTTTTCCCAGGCAGCGTTCGCGCTCGACATCCCGCGCGGCGCATCGCAGGATAGCCGTGTCCGTTTCATCGACTATCAGCCCTATAACATCACCAAGATCGTCGGCACCTTACGCTCCTCGGTGCAGATCGAGTTCGCGGCCGACGAGGAGATCGCCCATGTGGCGCTCGGCAACAGCGTCGCATGGGAGGTGGCGCCGGCCGGCAACATCCTGTTCCTGAAGCCCCGCGAAAACCAGCCGGTGACGAACATCTCGGTTGTGACGACAAGGCGGGACGGCTCGACGCGCAGCTATCAGATGGAACTGACGGTGCGCGACGGCACCGTCGATGCCGGGCAGAACACCTACTTCTATGTGAAGTATCGTTATCCCACTGACGTTGCCGAACGCCGGAGACTGGAGACCGCTGCCCGCGCGCAAGCAGCTCAAGCCGGCGAAGCGGACAAGGTCCTTGCTCTTCACGAAGCCTATGGGCCACGCAACTGGCGCTATTCGGCTCAAGGTTCCGCGGCACTGGAACCGCAGGCCGTCTACGACAATGGCAAGGTCACCACCTTCGCCTTTGCAGGCAACCAGGAAATGCCGGCGATCTACATGGAGAATTCCGACGGCAGCGAGACCCTCGTGCCGAAGTCCGTCGACAGCAATCTGGTGCTGGTTCACGCGATCGGCCGCAAATTCATCCTGCGCAGGGGAGGCGACGTCCTCTGCGTCTTCAACGAGGCCTATGATCGTATCGGCATCAATCCCGATACCAATACGACCTCACCCTCTGTCGAGCGCGTCGTGAAGACGCAAGCTGCGATAGGGCAATAGGAGGACGTCATGGCCGAGGAAGACAACAGCACCCACATTCCAGGTGAGCGCGCCGAAACGAGCACGGCTCGGGGCATCGAGAACAATCCGGCGGTGAGACGTGGCGTGGTGGCGCTGGCGATCGTCGCTTTCGTTGGCTTTGCGCTCTGGTCGATGCGCGGGCAGGAGAAGCCCGCCGACGGGGTCCAGCCCGAGCGCGTCGTCATCCGTCAGACATCCGATTTCGAGCCGGCCAAGGAGCCGGTTCAGCCGGTCGCCGCGCCGCCGGAAAACCTCCTGCCAACCCCCGGCATGCCCGAGCAGACGGGCGAGGATGAGAAGCTCCTCGACGCCGCCCGCCGTGCGCCTGTCATCGCCTATGGTGGCGAGAAATCACCGCCGGCCCGTCGTCAGGACGAAGATGCGAGCGCTGACGCCACCTCGAACTATCTGCCGCTTACAAACAACCCGGGCAATCTCTCTGCCCAGGCGGAAAACGAGGACCAGCGCTTCAATCGGATGTTGACGCCGACGCAGTTGCAAGGCTCGCGCGCCGGCACGCTCGGAAATCGCGACTTCATCGTTGCGATGGGTACGTCCATTCCATGCGTCCTCGAGACGGCATTGTCCTCGGACCAACCCGGCTTCACGAGCTGTGTCATCAACCGCGACGTCCTGTCGGACAACGGTCGCGTCGTGCTGATGGAGAAGGGCACGCAGGTCGTTGGCGAATATCGTGGCGGCCTTCGCCGTGGCCAGAAACGCCTGTTTGTCCTCTGGAACCGAGCAAAGACGCCGAAGGGGGTAATCATTACCCTGGCGTCGCCGGCAACCGATGCCCTCGGGCGTGCCGGTGCCGACGGCTACGTCGATACCCATTGGTGGGAGCGTTTCGGCAGCGCGATCCTCTTGTCGATCGTCGGCGACGCCACTTCCTACGCAAGCAGCCAGCTGCAGGATAGCGATGTCGAGGCAGACAACACGACGAGCGCCGGCAAGCAGGCCGCGACCATCGCCGTCGAGCAGTCGATCAATATTCCGCCGACCCTGTTGAAGCATCAAGGAGAGCTGGTCTCGATCTTCGTGGCGCGTGATCTCGACTTCTCGAGCGTCTATCGGCTTCGCGTGAGCGAACCGCGCAACCGCATCTACGATCGGGCGGTTCTTGGTGACTTCAGCCGCGCCTCCACCCTGGTCACGAAATAGCCCGCCATGACAGAGGGAGCCGATTCCGGCGTTGTGCGCGAGCTGCTGGTGCCGCTGTCGCCCTTCCTGGGTGACAAGTCGCTTTACGAAATCATCATCAACTGGCCGACCCAGGTCATCACCGAGGGCACGGCCGGTTGGCAAACCCACGATCTGCCGGAGCTGTCGTTCGACAAGCTGATGCGTCTCGCGCGGGCTGTCGCGAGCTTCTCCAACCAGGCAATCGACGAAACCCGGCCTATCCTCTCGGCAACGCTGCCGGGCGACGAGCGGATCCAGATCGTCATCCCGCCCGCCACGACGAAGGGAACCGTCAGCATCACGATCAGAAAGCCGTCCTCGGTGTCGCTCAGCCTAAACGATCTTGATCAAGGCGGCTTGTTCGCTGAGGTGGCAAGGGAAGAAGCAGACGTCTCTGCAATCGACCGTAGGCTCCTGGATCTCCATCGAACCGGCTCATACCAGGCATTTCTTCGAGAGGCCGTCTACGCACGCAAGAACATCATCATTTCCGGGGCAACCGGTTCCGGCAAGACGACGCTTTCGAAGGCGTTGATCCGCCATATCCCTTCGAGCGAACGCATCATCTCGATCGAAGACACGCCAGAGCTCGTTATCCCGCAACCGAACCATGTCCGTCTCTTCTACTCCAAGGGGGGGCAAGGGCTGGCAAAGGTCGGGGCAAAGGATCTGCTCGAATCCTGCCTGCGCATGCGGCCGGACCGCATTCTCCTGCAGGAGCTGCGCGACGGGACGGCGTTCTACTACATTCGCAATGTGAACTCCGGTCATCCGGGCTCGATCACAACCGTGCATGCCGACTCGGCCAGGCTGGCATTCGAGCAGCTCACATTGCTGGTGAAGGAATCCGACGGCGGACGGGACCTGGAGCGAGACGACATACGTGAGATGCTGAAGATCGCAATCGACGTCATCGTCCAGTGCAAACGTATCGATGGCCGGTTTCGGGTGACTGAAATCTACTATCGGGCCGCCGCGGGAACCAAGACCGTCGATGTTGCTCGCAGTGATCGTCGAAACTGCTGACGCCTTGGTTCCCACACGCCAGGACTGAAGCAAACTGGACTCGTGAACGTCTCCCAGCTAGCTTGCGCGGGCTTCGAACCGGAGGCAGCCAATGCTCAACGAAGACGCCCAGACGGAACTTAAGAAAACCCTGTCTGGTCGCGATGTCGCGCAGGCTGGTGCTCTCTGCTACCGTAGGACCGAAGGCGGTGGACTTGATATCCTTTTTGTAGGCAGCCGACGGAACGGCCGCTGGGGCATTCCGAAGGGGCGCGTCGAAGATGGTGAAGCCAGCACCGCTACGGCGCTGAGAGAGGCCTTCGAGGAAGCCGGTGTGGTCGGCATCGTCGACGAGACCGTGTTCGGTTCGTTTTCCTATCGAAAGGAGACAGGTCCCAACCACTACCAGGTGGCCGTCCATCTTCTGCAGATTTTAAGGATCGCGGACGAGTTTCCCGAGAAGAGCATCCGTAAGACACGATGGTTTCCACTGAAAGACGCCGTGCGCGACGCCGCCCAGCCGGGTCTGCGAACGCTCCTGTCGCGGGCTGAGAACCTGGACCTATGAAGCTCGGTTTCGGCAGATCGCTGTTAAAGGCCCTCAGAGCCCAAAAGAAAATCAGCAAGCAGATCGAGAAAGCTGTCAAAGCGACCCGAGGCAGAACGAAACGTAAAACATCCCGTCCCCCGAAACCGGTATTAGTCGAGACAACCGCGTTTGGAAGCAATCCGGGCCGCCTGGTGATGAAATCCTTTGTCCCGACGACGCGGCTGCCGAAGAACCCCGCTCTTGTCGTCTTGCTTCACGGCTGCCATCAGACTCCCGAGAGCCTGGATGCCGCGGCCGGCTTCTCCAAGCTCGCGAAAGAACGCGGTTTCGTTCTTCTTTATCCGCAGCAGAAGCGAGCAAACAATTCGCAAAATTGCTTCAACTGGTTTCGACCAAGCTCGGTGGCTCGAGACCGCGGCGAGTTGTGTTCAATCAAGCAGATGATCGAGCACATATGTGAGCGACATCGCGTTGACCGTTCGAGGATCTTCGTCGCTGGGCTGTCCGCCGGCGGGGCGATGACGGGCGCCCTTATAGCTAACTATCCCTCCTTATTTGCCGGCGCGGCGATCATCGCCGGCATGCCATTCGGATCTGCCCGTGACGCAATGTCGGCACTGCGCGCGATGAAGTCAGGTGCGACGCCGCCACTGGGCGGATGGGGACGGCCCATCGCTGAGATTTCCCCGGAAGCCAAGGCATGGCCTGCAATAACCATCTGGCAGGGCATGGAAGACCGGGTGGTCAAGCCGGTCAATGCGCTCGCGTGTGTTGCCCAGTGGCTCGAAGTCCAAGGCATTGCAGAGAGCAGCGGCCGTTTGGAGGAAAAACCATGGGGCAGGTTGCAGTCGTGGAACATGAGCGGCCAGCTGAAAGCGGCCCTCTATTCGGTCGCCAATATGGGCCACGGGCTTCCGATCAAGAAGCGCAAGAGCGTCACCGCGCTACGATCCGGAGACCCCTACGTGATCCCGGTAGAAATATCAGCTCCAGCGGAGATGATGCGATTGTGGGGTTTGTCGAGGTTTCGAATATAAGCAGCTCGCAGCAAGTTCGGCGGTAGCTGGCAAATTCCTCCCAGCGAAGGGTGCTGCGAATACACCGTCCCGCGGGCAACGAAACGCCAGGCTTGCGTTCGAGCAGCTGACACTGCTGGTGACCCGCGCCCTCCTGCAACCTCTCGCTATGGGCCCGTCCGCCATGGGGCTTCGGGCAACCACGCCGCCCACGCTGACATAACGCGTGATCGCTTCCTGTCCCCCTGCTTTGAGCCTCGAACCAGGGCAGCCTATTCGACCGGGCACCTTTCCTCGCCATACGAAGATGATACAAATCCTCGGATAATAGGTCCTGTGTACCGAGATTTCGTATCGTGCCACCATCGATGTTCCAACGCCAGATTGCCCACACCGTGCTGACCGTGCGCGGAATTTCGCGCAGCGCCCCGGCGGCGGAAGGCCGCCGAGGCACCGGCTGCTATGCCGCAATGATGTAGACGATGGTGAATGCAGAAGGATCGACGATGACGATCCGACCGTCGGCAAGAATGAAGAAGCGGTAGCTTTCATATTGCGGAACGATCTTCACGATGCGCGGCGGCAGCGGTTCCAGCCGTACCTTTTTCGGGATCTTCACCCCGACGGAAACCGTGAAGTCGACTTCCTTCACCGGCTCGACATGGACCTCCTTCACCACAGTGCGAATTTCAGTCTGCTGCTCGACTGATATGTTGACGTTGGTCTTCGTGTTCGTCTGGTTATTCGTGGCGGTGGTGTTGTTGACGTTTGTTTCAGACGAGCTTTTGTTGGTCGTCGACGAATTCTGGTCAGTCGACTGTTTGGACGCATCACCGCTCTGCGTGGTGGTGCCGCTATCCGTGCCCTCTGCAGGCTTGGCATTTTGCGTGCTGCTCTGCGTGCCCGAGGTGGTCGAGCCGCTTGTATCGGTGGTGCCGGACTTGGCGGTGGGCTTCTGTTCGGTCGTCGTGCCGCTACCGGCGTCATGCGATCCAGGCTTGGTTTCAGTCAAAGCCTTGCCGGAGGCGCTTCCACTCGTCGAAGACTTGTCCTGGGAAGGCTGCTCGGCGCTCTTCTGGGTATCCGAGCCCTGACCGGATTTCTGCTGCGATGACTGGCCCTTGCCTTGCGGGCAGGCTCCCGAAGCGTCGGGGGTGCAGTCGGTGCCAGTGCCGGCGGCGGTAGAGCCGGACTGCGAACCGGAGTCTGTGCCCGTTTGAGAACCGGACTGGGACTGGCCGCCGCTCTTGCTGTCCTGCTGGGCTGCGGCCGGCAATGTTGCAAGGGGCGACACGCTCAGTGACAACGCTGCCATGAGCATGGTGAGATGGTTGCTTTTCATGATCAATCTCCGAGAATTCGGGCACGCGATGCCGCCTCGCATTCTCATGCGTCGCATGCGTGCCCTCACTGTTAGAAAAACGGCCTAAGCCGGTCCGTCGGTCATTGGATGACCTGGACGACCTTTCGGGAAGAAGGTTCGACGATCACACGCTGATCGTTGACGATCGCGTATGCATATTTCGGATCATCGGGGACTGGTGTCACGACAACGGTCTCCGGCAGGGGCTGTCCTACAACCACCTTCTCCTTCACCACGACGCGTTCGGTCGGGGCCGGAGCCTGCTGGACATAAGTGATCACTTTCTGAGGCGGCGGATCAATGACGCTGCCTGCCACGCCGCCGACGATGGCGCCGACACCTGCACCCACCGGACCGCCGACAATCGCGCCCGTGGCAGCTCCACCTGCCGCGCCTGTCACCGTTGACGACTGCGCGAACGCTGACGTTGATGCCAACAGGATGCTGGCGGCAATTCCTACTGCTTTGATATTCATCTGTTTTTCTCCTTTGACGCGGTTGGTTCCGCTGGAGGGCGAAACCGTCAAACAGAAAAACTGTTCCAGAGCTGGGACCTCGTGCCGGGGCGACATCGGACCTTGGTCTCAGGCCGTATGGATACCGCCAACTACTGCACGGGGAAACGGCTCAACATCCGGTCCTGGACGTTTTCCTGGCCGACGATCATCGCTGCAATTGAGATGGCTTTGTCGCGGTCTGCAGCATTTGTTATGTAGCCTTCGAGCAGAACGACGGGGCCGAGCATCCTGATCTCGATGGCGCTGCTGTCAATGTCAGGATCGACGGAAAGAGCTGCTGATATCGTTGCGATAGTGGAGGCCGCACTATGGCCTTCCGAACAGCGGTCTTCACGACTATTGGGGCCGAACTTCATACTCTCCTCCTGTTCCGCCCCTCCACGGAACTTCATGTCACGTCACGCCTAATATGAGAAGCAGGTCCTGGGGCGGCCAGTCCGACTTAGGTCCGTCTTCCCCTCGGCGCTATCTGACTTAAATTTTGCGCATCCTTGTTGAAAGGACACCAGGGAGGTTTTCGCGATGTTGCTGTATCCAGTCAGAACCTCCCTGGTGAAGCGCTGCCGATCCATGTCCAGCGTCGCATCTTGGGAATAAAGGCGGCTATTCGTGCGAACGGTCGGTATAGTGGATTGGCATAGAAGCGAAGATTTCGCTCCCCTGATGCTTGTGATGAGCGGTCAACAAAAGCATAGGCTGATCCGATCACTCCGTGAGGTGGCCGAGGCTCTTGTCGCCGTCTGGCCGACCGACGATGGCAAGGAATACATCGCGGCGGTAAGAACATGTCTCGATGCCATTAAAGGTAATATCCCGGCAAAGGCAGCGCGTACCGCACTCCTTCGCGCTGCGGAGGAAGCCGGAATTCCCGTGATTGCCGTCGTCCACTGACGGAACGCCTTGCCGCACGCCGGCGCCAGTGTTGGCGTCGCAGGGCCTTTTTTATTTCGGTTTAAGATGATCGGACCGTAACCGCTGCTCCGCTCCCACCTTGTCCTCGCCGCCCCAATCCGTGATCGCCTTCCATGGATGAGCAACCGGAGTTTCTCCATGGAACTGCACGCGGCACAGTGGGCACGATCTCTCATCCAAACGGATTATTGAAATCACCGGTCAGGTCTAGATTTGGAGCAGATTTCCGGCGACCCCACACGAAATGGTCGTGGATTGGGCTCGATCCTCGCGACGGATTCTCTCTTTTAAAAGCAGATGTGGCGGTGCAAAGGAGCCCTCATGGCTGGATCCATGTCGTCGGATGACGCTTGAAATTCAGCCCAGGCGTAGGTTCACCCTCGGGCCAATTGAAGCCATCTTTAAGCTTGGATCTAGCCTTCGGCCTTCCACCTATCGCGACCCGGGGCGTACTGAGGGCAAACGATTTCACCGATCAGTAACGTGAGCCACACCACTGCTAGTGGCTGTCGTGTTTGAGCTTTTCGAGGTGCTCGGAGCAAACGGCCCCGACCAATTCAAGCAGGACGGTCGTCCGCTCACCGAGCCAAATCAGCGCCTCCTCGCTGATCTCGTAATGTTTCGAATAGCGCGCCTTCACATAGGCTTCGTTCAATGTGTTGAACCAAGCGCGTTCCTTGTGCTGATCACGTGGAAAGGCTTCGGCCAGCCGGCGGTCCTGCTCCTCGGCGAGTGAGCGAAGGAACTTGATGTTGTGCGATGGCGGGCCATAGTTGGTGAGGGTGAGCAGAACGCAAGAATATGCTTGCTCGAGGGATTGATGAAGTTCGAAAGCAGCATTCTCTGCATATCCACGATCTATCGCCAAGTGGCCTATTTCCAAGAAACGAGTTGCCGCTCGAAACCGTTGGTCAAAATGCTCCTTCGCGACGCGAAGCCGATCCTCTATCGAAAGCGGCTCGGGCTCCGCCAGTGGCTCATCGTCCAATTCATAGAGAACGATGCCCTCCTTGCGAATGTCCGAGAAGAAATACTGCCCCTCCTTAAGGTAGGTATTCACCTCGCGTCTGGAGTGGACGATGAAGCTCACCGGCGTTTCGATCGACTTGTCCCGGATCAGCCGATCCGCTGCCTTGTGCCAGTATTCGGCGAACTCGCAGAGCTTGCGGTTGTTGACTATGATCAAGAGATCGAAATCGGAGCGATACCCCTTCATGGTGAAGGGTTCATCCACCCATCCGCCCTTGGCGTAGGAGCCGAACAGAAGAATCTTCAGGATCCTGCCGCGCTTCTTGAAGTCGGCCGTGCCTTCCTTCAGCGCGTCCTCGAATTCTTCATGCAGGATTTCGAGGACCCGGCCGAGCTCTCGATGCTTGCGAAGCGGCATATGATCAAGCGACGATTTCATGAGCAATCGATAGGCGAAAGATTTCGTAGCGTCTACTCGCAGTTTTGAGAGGCAATCTACAGGAAGTAATCCACATCTAAGATCGCGTCCTTTCGAGGATCGCGTTGATCGAAGGTGACCATGAATGCCGATCCCTGGGCAGGTCGACGCAAACACTCCCCGAGGTGACCCTGGCGGACGGCGGCGTCGCTTTGGTTACCTCCCGATTTCAGTTTCATCGCACGTTTTCGATCTAACGGCTTCACGCAGGCAGGCGGAGCGCAAGCAGTTCTCCCATTGCAAGCACGGGAGACGCCCACGTTTGCGCCCGATTTGGGACCGAGTTATATCTTGCGACGACAGGCTGGTGAGGGGCAGGACGGGAATGGCTGTGGACTTCAGCGAGCTTCTGGACGCGTTCGAATTCGTGAGCTCCGTCGGAATCGGCGAAAACACGGCTTTTCTGTGCAAGGAGACAGGCAAGATCTACTGGCATTCGGACTGGGCGGACGATGTTGAAGAAATACCTGACATCGAGGACAGCGAAGAATACATCCGCATTCCGGAGAAGAAAGAACTGGATCTTGGCAAGCCGCTCGTGCTGAAGTTCGCTCGCCACCACTTGCCCGGCGATAGCGATAAAGTTCTGGAGATCTTCAGCCGGGAGGGTGCCTATGCCCGCTTCAAGGACCTGTTGGAGCAGAGGCACGCCATCGATCGGTGGTACGCATTCGAGAGGAAGGCCACGGAAGAGGCTTTGAGGACCTGGTGCGACGACAACGACATCGAAGTCAGTGGTTGAAGGGACACGGTCGGCCGCAAGGCACCGAATACGATTACCTCTTGGATGACCTCGCAGACATCATCCTTGCCAGCGGCGGGGTGAAGTCCATCAATCAGGCTATGCGGGAGCGCTTTACCAGCGACGTCGTATTCCATGGTGCATCGCCTGAGACCGCTGCGCGCCGGTTCCGCAAGATCTGGAAGGAACGGGACGAAATCCTTCTCGCCGAGGCTGCGGAGCGAGCTCAGAAGAAAGCGATCGAGGACATTACACGGAAGGCGAACCAGTATCTGATTGAGGAAGCCATGGAGTTGAAGAAGTTGGCGAAGGGTAAAGCGCCTTATTCCGACACCTTCGCCATGCCGATCACCTTGTTCCTCGAGCGGGTGACGCCAGCTGATTATGAGAAGAACCCGCACGTCAGGCTGTTCATGTCCTTCGGCGAGTTCCAGACCGCCCATGAGAGGCGGGCAGTTCTCGCCAAGCTGCGAGGGAAGTAGGGCAGAAGACGCTTCTTTCATCGTCCTTAGGAAAGGTAGTTCCAAAGCGCCGCGATGGCGACGATGACTACCAGGGCGGCGATGCCCCAAGGGCCGCCAGCGCCACCCTCGATAAGGCCGAAAATGCGGATTTTCAGGAAATCACGGGGATCATTCGCAGGCATGGCGACACCTCATTTGCGTTGGGTGTCTTCCTTAATAATCAGAGATTGGCGGAACGCAACAAGATCAAAACCCTCTTCACCTACATAATGTCGCTTGTAGTAGGCAGCGCTGGCCAGCCTGCGCCGCGTCGCCGTGTGTAGATCTCTTATGCGGTGACATCCACGGTAAACGCTGGCTGCTATCGCGTGACATTCATGGCAAATCGGGTGACATTCAAGACCAACACTGACCAAAAATTCCCTTTCGGAGTGTGCTCTTGAACAGAATAGCCCGCAGCCGCGCGAACCAGCATATCTTCATGAAGTGGGGCGCCCCGGCACTGGTCGGCTACGCGATGGTCCCAAACCTCCTGCTCCGCATCAACAGATACGTCAAGCCCGAGCATCGGCTAACCGCCTCGGAGATGGTGGTATTGCTGCTCATCGTTTCCTACTGGCGCGCTGCGAAGCCCCAGCCTTTCCCCAGCATCGAGAAGCTAGCGGTGGATTCCTGTATTAGTACCCGCCAGATAAAGCGGATCGTGAAGTCACTCGAAGCGAAGGGTTACATGAAGGTGGAGAAGGCTGCGGTCGCCGGCTACATCTTCCGGAACGTCTACAACCTTACCCAAACCAGGCGGAGGCTCGAAGGCATCTACCTGAAGACAGTGAAACCGAGCAGCGCAGAAATAGCGAAGTTCGAGGCGGAGGATGTGATAGACGGCTTCTATATCAACGACGAGCTCCCCTACTAATCGGCTCTCTCCAAGGATCCAGCAGCACCCCGTCGTCATCCCGGAGAGGCCCGACGAACCCGGCATGGGCGTCGCACGTCGTCTTCATTTCGGGCGTCTTCGCGATCTGAAGGCGGTGGGGCTCCCCCCCCCGTTTCGCAGATCTTGAGGGATTTTTTCCGGATCCGCTCCTTCAACGTGAAGGTCTGGGGCCGCGCTTCCACGAAGATGTCGCTGTTCTGGTAAGAGGCAGCATTGGAGAGAGCTATCGGGCAAGGCTCCCAGAATAGTCGAGCAGTGCTCTCTCTACATTCGAACGGATAGCACGCTCGGGCAATGATCGGAAAGACGCTTATGGTCGGCCGGGGCAGAAGGCAGCCAAGCGACCTGGCGCTCAGATGTTGCATTGAGCTGCGCGCGCGCGGCTGTTCCGAAAAGAAAGAACTCGATTGGCAACATGTTATAGTCGTCGCTGTCGGCCAGGGTTGCAGGGAGGGGAATGGACGTATCTGCCCAGCAGGCCGACGGCGTCTTGTATGGCGCGCGATAGATCGTGATGTCCTGCCTATTGTCGCGGTCGCGGCCATCAAACCCCGGCGAATAGGCAGTCAGCGCCTGCCAGATCTCGTCCTGGTTCCGTCCCGCGCCGGCGTCGAGGCGGCGATTGAAGTCTCCCACCACCATCCAGGCCTCGCCCGCTGCCTGCCGGGCGGCAATCCAGGCATGTAGTGGAAACATCTGTCGGCCGACCGTGTCACAGGCATCTTTCGCAGGTGGAGTCGTGAAGGGATCGACAGTGAATAGCCTGAAATTGACCCGGTCGTCAAAGCAGCCCGATTTCATATGGACGACGAGCGCGCGCAGGCTTGTTGAGCCCGCTGCCACGGTGACATCGAGCCCCCATCGAAGATCACGGATGGTGCCGTCGCTGTCGGCGGACTTGACGTTCAGTGCCGTGTAGTCAGCGACGGGGCTGACATTCAAGCCGGCCTGGCTGCGCCATGCGACCGCAGTGTACTGCACCCTGGCATCGCCGGTGGGCTTCGCCGCTGTATTGCCACTCGTGGTGCAAACCGGGCCGGATCCGGTGCCCTGATCCTTTGCGTATTGTCCGCTGATGCAATGCTGCCATCCGGCCGCGACCGGGAAAACCTCGTCGATCGCGGCGGGGCTTGTCACTTCCTGCAGAAAGTAGACGTCTGCTCCGACCTGATCGCGCCATCGCCTCAGATCCGCGAAATCGCTCGGGGTTCGCACATAGTCGTCGGGAAAGACCGTGTGAGGGTCGCCTGAATAGGTCAAGGTCTGGATGTTCCAGTTCCCGAGCTTGACGTCGGCGGCCGAAGTGACCGTGCCGATCATCGAGAACGCTGCGAGCGCTGTAGCCAACAAGATCTTCATGCATCTCTCCTAAAAGATTGAGCGCGAACGTTGCCAGTCCGCTAGACCTGCTTCGACCGGGCAAAGAAGCGCCGGCGCGCCGATTGTGGGGTGTTCCCGAAATATGTCGTCCACCAATCGTCGACCCGTAATGGCTTGGGCGGATCATCCGCCTTTCGCCACGCCAGCGACTCGCGAAACGCATGATGCGAATAGAGACGCATGAACTCACCGAGATAGATGTCTGCGACCCGCGTGTTGCCGACGACGACGACCATGTTCTCGTCATTCTGTTTCGTCGATGCGTCACTGAAGTTCGCCGACCCTGCGATGACGATCGGATTGTCGGAAAGGGGATTGACCAGCATGAACTTGTTGTGAATGTAGTCGATATTGCCGTTCAGGCCGCTGAGCCTCTCCTTCACCCAGCCGTCGATCTTATTCGTCGCGATCAGGGAACCGATCGCAAAGGTGTTCTCCGGCATGTTGCGAAGCTTCTGGATGGCCTCTTCCTCGTCCTTCAGTTCCTGCGATCCTTTCTTCAGAGGACGCGTGGCAGCCTCGAGCAAAGCAAGCCGAAAGGGCGCCTTGGCTGTTCGGTAGACATCCTTGAAGACGTCATTGATGCCGAAGGCGAAGGTCATGAACAGACCTTCCTTCGCCGCCTTTGCCAAGTCCGCATACCAGGACAGTGCGCCAAGTCCTTTGCGTGGGCTGAATATCGCGCTTGTCCCGCCAGGCGGCGGCAGCGAGGGGAGCGGTGTCAACTGATCGACGATCGGGGCAAGCTCGCTTGCTCCCGGATCGCCGTCTTTCATTGCCTGCCAGTATTTCAAGTAGAGATCGGCGACTGCCGGCTCCTCGACCACATGGGCGACATTGGAATGGCCGAATATCCCGCCGTCCGAGAAATTGGCGCCGCCCGTCCAGACCGACGTGGCAGTTCCATCTTCGATTTTCACCATGAACTTGTTGTGCGAGATATAGGACGGATTGGTTTTCCGCTCACTGCAAAGATCACCGATCTTGATTTGCAGATCGGGCCGCTGCGCGTCCACCGCCGCGATCGCCTCCCGGTTGGACTTCTGCGGCTGAGACTTGCGGGCGTCGAAGATGATTCGGATGTCGACACCGCGGTTGGCTGCCTCCCGCAGGACCATCAGGAATGGTTCGTAGTTCAGTTCGTAGGCAGATATACGAAGCTGATGTTTTCCTGGAAGGCAGTCCTCCACGAAGGCCGTCATCGCTTCGTAAAGACCACGGGAGAGCCAGATAAAGGCCTGTTCGTTTTGGACGTCCTCCGGCCGCCTGTCGCCGAAGCGCCGAACATATTCCTGGGAGGCCGCGACACCACGATTGAAATAGACGTCGTGATTGCCGCTGGCAGGGCTCTCGGTCGTGACTTTGATGGACACGGATTTGAATTCCGTCAGATCACGCGGCGAGCCCTTAAGTGCGGTGATGGTGTAGATATACGTCTTGCCAGGCTCGGCCGAGTAATCCGCCCATTGAAAGCTTTGGAACGGCTGCTTGTCGGACGGATAAGTCGCCCCGGAGGGAAAGCCCGGGTCGGTCTCGCGAAACGTCTTCATACCTTCCAGGAAACGGGCGTCGATCCCTTCGGGATCCGTCCTGTGGATCGAAAATCCGAGAAGCCCGGCGCACTCTTCGCGCTTCAGGTCGAAGCCCATTATCACGACGTACGTCCCGGTGACAGCAACGACTTTCAGCCCGTCTTTTGATTGCGTTACGCATACTCGCTCTCCCCAAGCCTGCGAGGTTCAATGCAAGTGATGGTAGAGTGAATTTGTGAGAAGTAAAAGACAGGGAGATGGCCGGACTAGGAAGCCCGATGAACGTAGGAATGGACATCCGAGACCCGTGGCAACGAGATGGGGCGATCGATCTCAAGCCTGGTCTTCCGATGAGAGTGACGACTCGGAAAGCAAAGGTCTTGGGATAGGACATAGAATGGCGTCGGTGGCGTAGACAGAAGGCGTCCCTACGAGCTGGTGTCGGTTGCCGGTGGCTGGCAGCCGCCCGCGCTTCGCCGAGACGATCCGGGCTTCTTCGGCGCCGACAAGGGGAGGGGCGGCGGCATTGTCGGAGTTCGAGGCGATGGTGCTGATGGCGGTGGGATATTTCCAACCGGTCACGCGCGGTGAGCTGTCGAAGATCTTCGGCAAGGAGGTTAGCCGTGACCTTATTGGCAACTTACGTGGTGCGGGTTTCATCGGCTCCGGGCCGCGCAGCCCGACACCGGGCGCGCCTTATGCTTACGTGACGACGCAACACTTTCTCTCCGCGTTCGGCATGGAAACGCTGCGCGATATGCCAGACATTGAGGCACTTGAGGACGCTGGGTTACTCAGCCGGCAGTCTCTTCAACATGGGCCACTGTCGTCAGGGGAGGGAAGCGATGATGAGTAAGCCGGGTGTCTTCCGTGTGCAGGGTGTTAGTTAGGGGGGCGATTGGAAGCCGGCACCGGCATCTTCACCTAGCACCAGTGGATCCGGCCACCTCTTACCCAGAAATGTGATCGGCAGCCCGTCTTCCGCCACACCGAAGGGTGGAGCGTCGGGCGACCGCCGCCGTCGACGGTGACGTCCCACTTAGGCCTCGCTTCCGGCAACACCATGAGCTCGATCGTGTCCCCACAGCCGCATGGGCAACGCATGCCCACGCTCCAGTCGTCGCCGTCGTCGCGCGTCAGAACAAGATCACGGCCGGGCAAGATCAAGGGCAACGTATCGCCATCGACGACCTGAAGCCGGCGGGCCGGACCGTACCTGTCCCCGAGCCGACGAAGCCATGCCCCGATCCTCATGCTGCTTCCTTCCGCGGGATCCGGAACTGCGGAAGTCCGAGTAGCGGCTCAGCGGCGCCTCGCCCGAGCAATGGATCGTCCTGATGTTGGAACTCGTCTTCCGAATAGTGCTCCTCGTCGCAAGCCGCGAGGCTGAACTCGGTTCGTGCATATTTGCGGTTCGGCTCCTGGCGATAAGGATAGGCACGGGCGATGAACTCATTTACCAACGTGGAGGCTGCCCGCATGTTGAGCGTGATGACCGATGGCGCCTCTTCAAGGATTCCCTTGATGTAGCCTGCGGCGAGTTCGTCCTGGAAGGCCTTGGGGTCGACCCGTTTCAAATGCTCTGCCCGCAATCCTTCGGGGGTGTAGACGCCGCGATCAGCAAGCGTGGAACCGCCCGGCTGCACGTAGTCGATGCGCCCGCTGACGTCGGCGATGGCGATCTTGCCCCCGTCGATAAACGTCGGGATCGTGACACCGACGTCGAACAGGGGAAGTAGGAAGGCTGTGGCGATGAGATTGGCGTACATTCGGCCTTCCTTGCTGTCCACGCAGCAAAAGATCACATCGGACTGGCTGGCCGCTTCGATAGCCCGCCGTGTGCCGAGGGTGTCAGCGATGCTGACCGCCACGCCCTCGCCGCGATGGCTGGCGATAGCCTTCGCAAACATCTCGACCTTTGGAACCGAGCGTTCGGCATCGACCGTCGTGGAATTGAGGATCCGGTTGAGGTTCTTTCCCTCCACTTCGTCTGGATCGATCAACGTGACCGAACCGAAACCCAGACGGGCAACCTGCTCCG
This sequence comes from Rhizobium sp. 862_C5_N1_2, assembly GCF_051811205.1. Classification (NCBI taxonomy): domain Bacteria; kingdom Pseudomonadati; phylum Pseudomonadota; class Alphaproteobacteria; order Hyphomicrobiales; family Rhizobiaceae; genus Rhizobium; species Rhizobium sp. 862_C5_N1_2. The sequence goes on from NZ_JBPWPT010000002.1 coordinate 426,302, forward strand.
CGGCAATCGATCCGGTTCCGGAAACGCCCACGACTGTGGCAGACAACCGCGAAAGTTCGGCGGTCATATCGCTGGTGAAGGCGAGGGGGCGATCCGCAGGAATACCATCGACAATGACGTCATTCCACCACTGGCTGATGTCGTCACCTGCAACGATGACGAGATCGACCGGCTGAGATGTCATGTCGGCCGAATAAAGCCGTGCTCTGACTGCTCCATCCGGCGTCATGATGGCGGAGCCATGGCAGCTTCCGAAGGCCTCGAAGATGCCTGGTATCACCCTCGCGTCGCTCTCGTCGTCGATATTCGAAAACTCAAGCCAGCCCCCTGGATGGGAATGAAGAAGGATGATGACGAGTTCTTCCGGTTCTGCGACGTCGATCGCCTCCTCGATATAGGATCCAGGCCAGACGATCGCGTCCGGCTTGCGCACGGGACAGGCGTCGTACGGAACGAGAATCGTGTCCCGTACAACCAATCTTTGCCGCGGGCCGGGCGAGCGGGCGCAGATCAGAACCGCGGCGGCCTCGTTTCCGTCAGCCATAAGATGAGCCATAAGCACGGTATGGGTGATGCCGGCCAGTACAAGGGTGCGTTCGGGACTCATTCGCCGATCTCCTTCAGAAGTGCCGACTCGACCAAGGTCAGATGGGTGACCACGTTGTCGTGCTGGGGGTTCCACGGCGCGATCGTGCCGCGATGGCGTGACCAGCGCTGGAAGGGCAACCCACCGATCGCCTGGCTGGCCTCGGTCGCAGGGATCGCTACGCCTGTCGCGCGGCTCAGGGGTGGATGGACATAGAACATGTCGATCTCCGCCTGCGGGTAGGTCGGCGGGACCATGAGAGCAAGCGTGGTGGTCTTTGCAGTGTACCCATCGGGCAGTGGATAGTCCCGCACGATCAGCCAGCGATGTCCGTCGCTGTGGCGAGCCTCCCACTGAAGTTCGAGGCCTTCGAGGTAGGCCTCGTCGGACTCGAGAAGGGCGAACTCGCGGAGAGGCGCTGTTTGCGCCTCTCCGTTGTTCACGTCTTTCGCCGTCAGGCGGATCTTCTCAATCCCCGGCGTGCGCAAATCGATCTCATCGTCAACGTTGAGCTGGCGCTTCGGCTGTCCCACCACCTTCAAGATGATGATCCAGGCGTTCGGGTCGAAGCCCGCACGGGTGAGGGCTTCGACTACAGAGATTACCGGCGCGGACGAAGTGATCTTCTTCCCCTGCACGTTCAGCTTCCAGACTTCCGGCTTGCGGCTCCGGAAGTGTTCGATACCAGCCGGCTTGATCTTGATGACGTCGCCGTCGCCGACCAGGCGATGGGGTTCGTTCGTACGTTCAAGATAGATCTCGTGATCGGCGGGAATCCTTCCGAGCTGGCGGACAACCGAGACAGCGATCGTATCGGCCGGCCAATCGAATCCCTCGTCGTCGATGGTGATCCGGTTGGTGCCATCGCTATCCGCGACGATGAACTTGAGACCCTTGCTCAAGTCGGCTTCTTCCTGAACCCGCAGGTCCTCGAGATCGCCGTCGTCGCGCCACTGCATGACGTACGGCGACTGGTCAGGGCGAAGCCCGAAGACCTTGGCGATTTTACCACCGGTGGGCGTCGTCGTATCCACCGGAAAAGCGTGGAAGTTGAGGTCGAGGCCTGCGATTTCAATGGTAATGTGCTTGTCGCCGGGTGGTTCGTGATGTTCGATATTCATGGTCATTGATTCCAGTTGATCGGTCGGGACTGTGGTCCACCAACTTTGCGTGCGCCCGGCAGGATTCCGACAAGAAAAAAAGTTTGTCGGAATCCGCGTTCCCGTCCGCAAACAGTGCGCCAGAGAGAGGCAAGAGAGACGACAGAGGAGGGTCGAGCCATGAAAAACGATATGGGGAGGGACAGGTGCATCAGCCTGCTGAAGATTTTTACACTGCGGACGAAGCGCTCGCGACGTTCCGAGGGCTTTCCGAACTTGAGCTGGACAAGCTCGGTCGGATAGCGAACTTCATCGCTTGTTCGGGCGGTTACGCGCCACCACAAGAGCTGATCAACGAATCCTTTATCCGGATCGCCGAAGGCACGAGACGCTGGCCAAAAAAGGTCGCGTTTCTTTCGTTCGTCGGCGGAGTCATGAAAAGCCTTAAGTCGGACCGAGACCTGATCCCCGAGGAGAGAAGCCTCGCGAGGCTCAAGCACGGACTGTCTATCGTCAAGGGCGACGATCTTGTTAACGTGGAGGCGACCGACAACGGAGCCGACCTCAAAAACAAGGTCCGACTTGAACAGGCGATGTCGAAACTGCAGGATCACTTCGCCGGCGACGGTGAAATGGAAATGCTGCTTATGGGAATCGAAGACGGCTTGCGCGGGAAGGAGTTGCAGGACGCGGTCGGGGTGGACGCCAAGCGCTTGGAAGCACTGCGCACCCGAATGAACCGCAAAATTGAAAAGCTCGCCAACGAAAGTTGGGCGATGGAAGGACGGCCGTGATGACGGACAAAAAGAAGGACGCGGTGGACAGCTTTATTGACTTCATAATCGCTGATGACACTCCGCTCGGTCCCGACGATCAAGCGAATGTACAGATGGTTAGGAGCGCGATCGAGCAGGCTGAAGCGAGACTTGCAAGGTCAAGATTGGAGCGTGCGCGTGCAGGCGTTTTCTCCAGCAACGCGTCTCATAAAGTAGATCTAGACATCGCGGGTGCTAGGCGCCTGTACGAACGCGCAAAGGCTGGTGACACAACAGCAGGACTTACTCTTGCAGCACGATTCGGCGACGGCTCGATGGACGGTGATCTCGAAGCAATTCTTGAAGATCTCGCCGAACTTGAAGACGAAGATGACAATGATGATTAGAATTGATCCGATCCCTACGAATCTGTCGCCGGATGCTTTACTTCGGTCTCTCGGCATTACGGAGCCCCGCGACATCGACGTCGAGGCTATCGTATATTATGTCGGTCTTCGGGTGAAACGTCGCTGCCTCAAATGTTGCGAGGCTATGATCACTGGGCGCGGAAATAAGGGAATTATCTCCGTAGTTCCAGGTGGGATGCCGCAGAGAGAGCGGTTCTCTATCGCCCACGAACTCGGGCACTGGGCGCATCACCGGGGAGAGACGGTGGCCTGCCGGGCGAGCGACATCGGAAAGTTTTCGAACAAGAACGACGCCGAACGCGCTGCAGACCTATATGCGGCCAATCTTCTTATGCCGTTGTCGATGTTCAAGATTGCTTGCCGAGAGCACCGCCGTCTCGATCTCCAGGCGTTGAAGGCCGTCGCCGCGGCGTTCAATACGAGTTTGACCGCGACGCTCATCAGGATGATCGACACTGGGAATTATCCAACGGCGATCATGATCAGTCATGGCACCGCTGGGCGTCGATGGAGCAAGTCTGCGGGAGGTATACCCGGATATTGGCGACCCAAGGACGATCTCGATTCAGACAGCTTTGCCTTCGAGTTGCTCCATAACCCGCTTTCCCGCGACGAAGGATTTCCGCGGAAGATTGGCGCCGACGCCTGGTTTGAGAACTGGGCTGCCGAGCAATACGAAATCACTGAACAGTCTTTCAGAATTAAAGGCGAAGGTGTGATCACCATTCTCAATCTAGATCCGAAAATGATCCCTTAGGTCGACCGAGCCCCGCTCGCTCCCATCCTCCAACTCCAATTTGCGTATCTGTGGCTCTCGGATTCCGCATACTGCGCAAAGTAGGTGGTGCGACGGGCAAGCGGCTCTTCTCCAACTAAAACATCTCCCGCCAGTCGATGTCCCACCTCTTCAAGGCTGACACCAACGCCAGGCCCATCGCATGTCCAAGGCGACGTCCTTTGATCTGGGGTCCGATCTCCATGCTAAAAGATTTCTTTCGGCCGTGTCCGCCCCGACAAGGCTTTCACGACCGCGAAGATTATCGGAGCCTTCCCAAAGACAAACGCGGCAATGCATAAGGTATTGCCGGGCGCCGGTTTCGTCGGATCTCGGCAGGAGTATGAAAATTTACGTGGTGAGAAACTCACCCTGTATATAACGTGACCCTGATGATCCTTCTCCGCGTCACCCGGCTGGCGGGGTAAAGTTCTGTGGTTCATCGTGCACGTATGGTCTTCAGGGCGGTTCACCGGGACGTTCATCTGAAGGCTAAATCACAGCGCCTGAGTTGCGATGGGGCACTGTCTCACTAGTTCGCAATGGATGGACTGCATCAACATGAACGAGTCGCTCGTAACAAACGAATGGCCGGAAGGCGGCCCGCCCAGGCCGATGACACCCGAGGAAGCAGAGCGACGCGCCGAATGGTCTGAAGATTTCCAACGGTTAATCCTCAGAGTTGGTGCGTTGGCTTGTGCTGCCGTCGTGGTCAAGCTGCCCTCGGGTGACGAAGGAATTGGGACGGCCTTTCACGTTGGAGAGGGCGTCTACCTCACTGCTCGCCACGTGTTGGAAGACAATGAAGTCCTTTCCGTCGTTCCTTACGGCAGGGGCTGGATCTTCAGAGACGAGTTGGTTGAGGAGAGTCCAACCGGAACGATGCTTAACGGCGAAATTCCAATATGGTCCATGCGCCACGAGAATCCGCACGTCCTCCGCGGTCCATTTTTCCACAATGATGATGCGATCGATGTGGCCGCCTTCGTCATGGGCGGCATCGATCGAAACACTCCCGCGATGGCGCTGGGATTTCACTACGATGACTGGATTGTGGATGAGGATTGGCTGCTGACAAAAGGTATCGTTTTCGGATATCCGCCGGTGCCAACCGCCAAGGATCCAATTCAGCTCGCGGCGACCGTTGAAGTCAATGGCGTCGTGGATACGTATCGTGACCGCTACGTCCGTTTCGTGGTGTCGGGCCCCTCACGCGGTGGCTTCAGCGGCGGGCCTGTCTTTCACGAACGTGGCTTCGTCCTCGGGATGGTTATCGAGAGCCTAGAGCAATTCGGAAAACCTGAGCCGGGATTCTTCACTATATTGAGCATTGAACCGTTGCATGAAGTTTTGGAACAGCATGGATTAACGCCCCAGCGTCAGGTGCCGCCGACCGTTGAAGAAACCATTGCAATGGCGCGCGAAGACCTGGAAGCGCGGCAAGCTGCACAAGCTGCCAAGCGCTCCGGCAGCACAGAATAAGGCGGTGGGGTGCACGTGGACAATCAGCCAGATTTGACCAGCGAAAAAACAGCGTTCCTCTCTTTGGCGATGATGAAGGGCGTAGGCTTTCAGACGCTCTGGCAGATCGCAGAGTCGAAACGATCGTTTCAATCTGTTTTCAATTCTCAGGGGGAGGAGCTATCCCTACTGCTCAAATCGAAAGGCGCGCGCCTTCCGAGTAGCCCGAAAGCCGATTGGGACGGAATAAAGAACGCCCTTGCCAGATCCGTCGATCAGCTTGAATCGACTTTTGAGGCAAGGCAAATCCAGGTCGTCCTTCGGTCCGACAAACGTTATCCGCGCACCCTGCTTCACCTCGACGATCCGCCACATTGGTTGTTCGTTCAAGGCAATGCGGAAGTATTGAGTGTGCCATCTATTGCGATCGTCGGAACCCGTGATCCATCCAGGGATGGGCTATGGCTTGCTGAATATGTCGGCCTCACCCTGAGTCATTGGGGCCACCCCACGGTCAGCGGGCTTGCACTCGGGATAGATCAATCGATCCACAATGCCAGCCTTGCCGCAAAAGTGCCCACAATCGCAGTGCTGGGAACCGGAATAACTGCGGATTATCCAAAAAATATCGGGCCGATCCGTGAGAGAATTGTTGATGCCGGCGGGGCTGTCATCACCGAATATCTACCGGGGGAAAGCTACAGTGCCCTGAACTTTGTTCGTCGCAACAGGTTACAGGCGGCATTGGCCAGAGCGCTCATCCCGGTCGAGTGGAAGGAACGCAGTGGCACGGCCCATACAGTTCGGTACGCAGCCGGCCTTGGCCGGGCAATCGCCGGTCTACGGCTACCCACATGGGATCATCGACCGATCACTCTTCCGGCGGGTCGCGGGCCTCGGCAAGTTTTCACTGTGCCGGGGGAGGATGAAGCCTTTCGGGACTTCGTAGAGCGATCTGTACGTAACGACCCACAGTATCGACAGACCAGTTTTCTTTAGCGGGGCGCGAAAATGTACACCTTGAAAGGCGCGATTTTTTCCCTGCGCGACACGCTCGTTGTCAAGGGCAGCATCGATCCTGTGTTAATGGACGAGACCATCAAACTGCTGAAGTTCTTAACGAACAGAAATGTCACGCCGGTGATCGTCAGCAACAGCAGTTGGATCGAAACGGCGTCAAAGCGTGAGATCCCTGACATCCTGAGCGAGGTCGTCGGTCACAAGATCCCCTATTATCGCGGTGGCCGAGACATGCCGATGAAGCAGTTTGCCGGTGCTATGGATCATGTTTTGAAAACTCAAAACTGGCAACCGGAGGAGGCGATCTATATCGGTTCGACGAAGGAGGACATGATTGCTGCCAGAAATGGGAAACTCATGTTCCTCAACGCCCGCTGGCACGCGCAGAACAGCGCGTATGGGTTCGAATTCGAGTCGCCGAAGGACATCGCTCGGTTTGTCGATTGTTGCTGTCTTTCAATCGGTGACTGGTTTTGGGCGATCGAGCAGGGCGACCTGAAGGTTTATGCCATCGCCCCTCTTGCTGAGTATTCCAAGTCCTATCCAACTGCAGGTGCCTATTCTACGGATGCGAAACAGGCTGTGAAATTCAATAAAGGCGATGTGCGGTTCTGGGGCCGCTTGATGGGCGCGCGCCTCTATTTCTCCGGGTTGGGGAGGGTCATCAACTACGTGGCACCCTATCCAGGCCATCATCCCAATTCCAGCCAGAAGGTTCTATCGAACGCTCTCAAGATTGTGGCTGATACCTTGCGTGCCAGCTATTTGGTTGATCTTGTGGAACGCCATGCTCCGGCACAAAAGTCTCAGACGGCCCGTCAGCAAGGCATCGCGCTGGACCACGGAAATCAGCTTTCCACGATCAGGCTTCGCCGTGACCCCTTAAAGACGGGGCAACTCGGTGGTCGGTATAAAACCAGTCCTCTTAAGGCAGGCAAGACCGTTTTGGTCGTCGACGACATCTTAACTGAGGGTTTTTCCCTTGAGGCGGCCCGAGCTTTCGTTAAAGCCACGGGAGCTGACGTCATCTGCGCGGCTTGGCTGAAAACGCCAGGAGGAAATCATTACCGCGCCCTGGCGGGCACCACCCCTGAACTCAAGGATCCCTACAAGCCGTATGCTACGGCAACAACGCAAGTGAATATTTTTCCAAACGGTGCGCAAATTCGAAACCCTCAGGCACCGGAGCAGGTCGCGGACGCCTTCAAACGATATTCGGCATGGGACTGGCCGCAGGTTCTGGCGTGAGAGCGTCGACGTAGCTGTCGGCTATTCCGAGTCAAAGTCAGCGAACGGATTCTGCGGAACGCGGCGGGCGACGAACACGCCGATGATCGACGATTGAGGCCAAATTTCGCCAATCATCTCTTTACAGACTTTGAAACTACATCCGGTCGTGAGCACGTCATCGAGAAGAACGACTTGCGGCTTGGGGTTGGCGACAAAGCGAGGATCGACTGCCAGCGATGCTCGCAACGCATCACGGTCACGTCGATCAGTCTTTGTATGTCTGGCCTCTCGTTCCACCGCAGTATAAAGCACTTCGCGCACATCTGCGTTGTGCCCCATCGCTTGAGCCACGCGCAACATCCGGTCATCGAATTCTTGCGAATCTCGCCGTTTCGACGGCGGAATGGGGACAAAGACTGTATTTTGCCAGCTGTTAGCGTTGACGTTCTGGGCAATCGCGGCCCCGACATTGGCAATCGCGCGCTGCTTGTGCTGCCATTGTCCGGTGTTACGAACGGAGGGGCTCTTCTTTAGATTGCTGATGATCTGATTTGTATAACTGTGAGCGAATCCCGCCCGCGGCGTATACGTACCGAAATACGCGCAGGTATCGCTATCATCAAGATAGAAGTGATCGGGGCGCTCGAGATCGCCGACGACCCTAAGACGAGCTGACCAGCTCGCGTCTGATGTCGTCATATTCGCGTACTCTTATGGCGCCTTCGGCTTCAAACCGCGTCGGCCACGTTAGATCCGATCGTTCAAAACAGCTGTTCAAAATGAAGAGTTTCCGTTTTTGCTTAAGAGCCTCTCTCGCCTGCACCAGCGTTCCGGATGTTTCTCCTGCTTCAACGATGATGGTCGCCTCTGTGAGCGCCGACATCGTCTTGTTCCTCTCGGGGAAAAAGAAACGGTTCACTCGGAAGTTTTGAGCTTCATATCGCTCCAGCGGGACTTGGCTGATCAGCAAATGGTCCTTCGCGATACGCTCCTGCAGGCTCGCGTTCGATTTCGGGTACACATGGTTCAAGGGCGTGCCGATGACCGCGATCGTCTCACCACCAGCTGCAATTGCAGCATTGTGAGCTTCCGTATCGACGCCTTCAGCGAGGCCCGATACGATTGTAAACTCATCTTGCACGAGCCTCTTCACAAGATGCCTCACCCGGCTCAACCCCTCGCCACTTGGTTTTCTGGTGCCCACAACGGCAACTGAACGCGTCGCAATCAGCTCCCACCGGCCTTGAAAATAAAGGAGTTCGACGGGATGGGTGGCTTGCCGCAACCGCTCGGGGTATTCGAGTTCGCCCCTGACGCGCACATCAAAACGCGTACCATCAGGACCGCGGAGCTTGTGAATAACCCGGTTTGCGACCAGCCTTGCCTGTTCCGGGGGGATGAAATCAGATGGGCGGGCATCAGGAGATTCTGCGAACTTTTCTGCAAGCGACTTGAAGCTTGCGTTTTGTTCGGTCCACATTGCCTCGTACGCGCCAAGCTCCAGCGCGGCATCGATAGGATCAAATAACGGTCCCGCGTCGTTCTTGACGTTCCAAAGAGTTGCTTGCTTCATTTTGTCCGCCTAGTTCTTTTTTCATTCACATGCCATGGCAAGGATGCGTCAAGCTTAATCGAGTCGCCCAGCGTCTTCTTAACATCTTATAAGAGAACAAATAGAGAACATCAATCCTTTGGGCTGACGAGTGGGTTGGCCGCGGATATGTATATAAGCAAGCGGAGTGGAGGACGTGCCCGCATTCAATTGCTGCTCGGAGACGCACCCAGTTCACAAATCTTGAGAAAATAATCCTGGCGACTTTCATAATAGGTAGCGGTTTCGCCGGCATTTCAGTTACCGAAATTACATGTCAAAGGTCCAGATCCCTTCAAGGCGACCAACCCAAAGGGTCTCAGTCCGGCGCCCCGGTGAACGACAAGGCCTTATCAAGCTTGACGTCTTGTTTAACTGTCTGCCTGCGCATCCAGAGGTGCTTTCGCTCCATTGAATTTTGTCCGAGGCTGCGCATCATCTGGCAGAGAAGGGCATTGATCGGCGGCCAGGACGAAATTGCAGTCCCGGAGCCGAGCGGCATGACCCGTCTCGCGTAGCGGCGAAATAAGTCGTCCTCGAGCGAAACGATTGCCTCGAAGCTCCCAGGGTCACCCTGGCGTGCACATCTGCCGAAAAGCTGGCGATCGATCCGGGCAGATTCGTGATACTCTGTCAGTATCACATGCAGGCCGCCGCGCTCGACGACGTCAGCGGAAAGTTTGATGTCGGTTCCTCTCCCGGCCATGTTTGTTGCCACTGTGATGCTTCCGGCACTTCCAGCGGCGGTGACGATAGCCGCTTCACCGGCATCTTGCCGCGCGTTCAAGACCGTGTGCTTTAGCCCCTGCGCTCTCAGGACAGCGCTGAGTGCTTCGGATGCTTCGACAGAACGCGTGCCGATAAGCACTGGTCGGCCCCTGTCGCTGACTTCGTGCACCCTAGAGGCGACATGTCTCCATTTCTCATCGGTTGTGACGCACAGACGGGCGCCAAGATCCTGCCGCCGCACTGGGCGATGCGTCGGGATCCTGATGACTTTCAGATTATAGACCTCGTCCAGTTCCGTTGCGATTTCGGCAGCTGTGCCCGTCATGCCTGCCAGCCACAGATAACGCCGGAAAAGCCTTTGATAGGTTATCTGTGCGAGTGTCTCACGACGCCCAGACGGCTTGCAGGCTTCCTTGGTCTCAATCAGCTGATGCAAGCCGCGCTCCCAGGCGCGGTCCGCCATGACCCGCCCGGTATATTCGTCGACGATCTGCACCTTGCCGTCGACGACGATGTAGTGCACATCCCGCTTGAACAGATGAAGGGCAGAGAGGGCCTGTTCGACGAGTTCGAGACGAGCCCTGCGCGCCGCCCACAAACCGCCGGCGGACGATGACGCATCGCCCACGATCTTGCGACCGAGCGGTGTCAGGTGAATGGTCCTGTCTCGCGTCGACAGGCGATAATGGTCTCCGGCCGTCAGATCCTTCCCAACGTCAAGGGCGGCGCGGTATGTTTCGGCCCCGACGGAATCTTCAAGTTCGCGGGAAATGATGAGGGGCGTTCTGGCTTCGTCGACAAGAACGCTGTCGGCCTCGTCGACGATCGCAAAGTGAAGGCCGCGAAGGTACAATTGCGGACGATCGCGAATGTCGCCGATTGTTTGATCGAGCAGGACGCGCGCCTTGCTCCTTTTTCCACGCAGCGCGATCGTGTCGCGCAGATAGTCAAACGCCAGTTCCTTGTTCGTACAATAGACGACGTCGCATGCGTAGGCAGCCCGTCGAGTGGCTGGATCCTGGCCATGCTCGACCAGGCCGACGGAGACACCGAGCCTGTCATAGACCGGTTTGAGGTGCTCGGCGTCCCGCTTAGCAAGATAATCGTTTACCGTCACGACATGAACCGGCACCCCGGCGAGGGCTGCGGTCGCCGCTGGCAGCAGGGCCGTGAGAGTTTTGCCTTCGCCCGTATTCATCTCGGCAAGCCTGCCTTGCAGGAGCATACATCCGGCGACTAACTGGACCGGGTGATGTCTCATGCCAAGCAGGCGATAAGAGGTCTCTCTCACGAGTGCGAATGAGCGTGCGATATTCTCAGCAGTCAGTCCCGTGCGTAAGAACTGCAGGCGAACCTCGTCGGAGATCAGCGCATATTCGGTCTCATCCATGCCTTGCAAATGGGTGGCATACCTCTCGACCTTTTCCAGAAACGGGCCGAGGCCGACCGGTGTCGCCGTCGATCGTCTCTTCAATGTGGCCTGAAGCCGCGCCAGGATGCTGTCAATTGCCCCGGTCGTCGGCGCTCGCCTCTCGGGAAACGGCATCATCTTGAGGTCGCTGACCTTCCAGGGATGAACGAGCTCGTCAAGCATGGATTTGAGCCAGGAACAGTTGTCGGACGCGGCGCGCGATCTGCGTGGCCGCCGGTTCCCATTCGTGTTCGAACCGCACATAGACTCGGCTTCCGAATGCCGCCGGGGCGGGGCTTTCTGAAATATCCAGATCGATCTGGAACCAGCGTCTGAGAGATTTAATTCCTTCGGTATCACGTGGATCGGTGGCAATTGGGCCGCCACTGACCGACGCGAGGGCCTTGCTCGGGAGATGGTCGATCGCTGCGGGTGCCTCATGCAGGATCTTTGCCGGCAGCGACACCTCGGCTTGTCCCGGAATGCGCACGCTGACCCGCACGCGCCGTTTTCTGACGAGGTCGATGTCGTCCTGGGAAACCACGACTCGGACTGTTTGCCCGCGTGCTGGCGTTACATAACCCAGCACGTCTCCCTCGCGAAAATAACGCTCCGGCAAATCGTTGATACGGTCGACAACGAAGGTCCCTGCGGTTGCGCTGTGGGCGATCAGGCGTCTCGATCGCTCTCTTGAACGCTCGAGTTCGGCGCTCGCCTCTTCAAGCTCCCTGGAGGTCACCTCGGCTTGCGCCCGATTGGTAAGCCACTCGGCCCGGAATTGTGTGTCGAGTTCTCGAACGCGGGCCTCGAGGATCGATAGCTGCATTGTGAGAACAGGGTCCGAGGATTGAAACAGCGGCGCACCTTTTTCGACATGCGATCCCGCCGGCGCGGCAACCTTATCAAGGAAGCCATCCGCTCCCGCTCGCACATAGGCCTCCTCCGGGAGCCAGATCGTCCCCTGGGACAGGGTGTTGAGGGGAAGGGGAACGAACATGACGGGACCGGCGACAGCCGCAAGCGCGAGAGAGGTGATCCCAACGGCCCTGACGCGGCGGCGGCGTAATTGAGGATTTGCAACCACGTGCCACAGCATCTTTGCGGCTGGCATCGCGATGCCCGAGAAAATCCCCCACAGCGCCAGCAGGATCCCGACCACAAGATAATGGGTCGCGACGAACAGCGATATCCCGAAGAGAACGATCATCCGGTAGACGTAGGAGGCCGGTGCAAAGGCGAGCAGCCAGACATGCTCCCCGAAACTCAAGGGGTCGCTCTTCTTCTCTACTCCGAAGATCCGACGCTCAATCAGGGTCGCCCAGTATTTGGTCGATCGAGGGGCAAGATTGGGCATCTCGATCAGGTCGATCAGCACAAAATAACCATCGAACTTGAGAAGCGGGTTTCCGTTTACCAGCACCGTCGACAGACCGGACACCAGCATCACGTCGAAGGCGACAGCACGCACCGGGCCGGCCTCTACGGCCAGCCACAGGTAGAGGCCACAGGCTGCCAGGAATGTCTCGACGATGATTCCTGCCCCGGCCACGGCAGCACGCTGGTATTTGCTGCGGAAGCCTGCCGAAGCGGACGCATCGACATAGGGAACCGGAAAAAAGACCAGAAACATCAGGCCCATCTGATGCACTTCGCCGCCGAATGCCCTTGTTGCAAGCCCATGTCCGAATTCGTGCAGCAGCTTGACGATCGGATAGACCAGCGCAATGAGGAGCAATCCTTCGGCCGCAAAGACGCGGTCGGATAGGTTTCCAGCCAGTTCTTTGGCGTGGAGCGTCGCAAGATAGATCGCCGGTGCGATGGTTGCGAGCCAGAGGAATAGGCCGGTCCGGCTGAACAGGGGACGAAAGAGCGGAAGCATGCGCTTCAAAAAGAAGTCGGGATCCCAAAGGGGCAGGGTTATCGACAGCGGGCTCTTGAGATTGCGCTTCAAAAGCGACTGGTTCTGCCGCGAATAACGGTCGAACAATTCCAGGGCGTCCGGCTGGGTGTCGAGGCGCAGAAGGTCGGCTGAGTGAAGCTGCGTCAGCAACCGGATGATGTCGTCCTGGCTTGGCGCCTCGTCACCGAAGGTTTCGGCCATTTCGTTCCAGACAGCATCGACCGAAAGGCGGCCGTCGAGGCTTGCTATGAAATAATAGGCGATCGGCGTGAAACGGTGGGATTTGCCGCTTGCTGCATCCTGGAGAACGTACCAGACGCTGCCGCGGAAGCGATGGCGATGGATAAGCACGTGCGGTCGCAGCCGCGGCCTGAGATTGCACAATCTGTACCAACTCTGGCTGAGGAAGGGTTCCACCATGATAACCTCGCTGCGTTCAAGGGATCCAGGACCAGACGAACAGCCTGGTCCGCTCGATCAGACTGCGCGTGGCGACCCACAGAAGCGATCGTTGGCCGATATCGATCTTGCCGATCCCTTCCATGCCCGGCCGCAGGGGCAGGTCGTTTTCGAGAAGGTCTGCCTCGACACGGAAAAAATTGCGGCCTTCTTCGGCCGCGGCAACCGAGGTCAGCCGAGACACACGGAATGGCACGGTCTGACCGGCTGCCCCGGTGAGGGCGAGCTCCCCTTGCTGGCCGAGGCTAACGTGCCGGATGTCCTCCTCGTCGACATGCAAAACCACCCGGTAGGAATTAAGCGGAGCCACCTCGAAAAGAACCTTTCCCTGCTGCACGGGTGCCCCGAGCATCTGGCTGAGGTCGCCACTGACGACAAAACCGTCGATGGCGGCGCCAATCCTGCTCCTGGATAGTTTGTCGGCGGCTAGCGCTCTCTGCGCCTCGGCCTGGTCGATCTGCGCTTGAAGGAGCTGCATGGCCAATCGGTCGTGCTGGGATTGTGCGTCACGATATTTCTGCTGGAGCTTTCGAACCTCGATTTCCCATCGCGTCCGTTCGAGCATGAGGTCGCGGTCCTCAAGGACCGCAAGGGTCTCCCCCTTGCGAACAACATCGCCGGGACGAACAAGCGCCTGCGCCAGGAATCCATCGAACGGCACAACCGCTGCCCGTTGCACCGAGCCTTCGAGAACCGCTTTACCGGAAACCCGAAATTCGCTTTTGGCAAATGACAGGAACCCGATGACGCACAGTGAGGCAAGCACCGCGAGCTTGACCGCGGGACGGCGCGGACCGAAGACGGCGGCAAGGCCGGAGCGCACATTTGCGATCGCTCGACCCGTCAGCAGACGTTCGGCATTACGCTGCAGTTCGAGGACCGGTCCGGCGAGCGACCCTAGGAGTTCAAGGGTCTGTAGCGTTTCGATGTCGAAGGGTTGTGGCGTTCGACGCTCGAGCGTTATGATACCGGCGACACCGTTGTTTCCGGAAAAGGGGATCGAGAGAGCACTACCGATCGGACCGCGCGCGACAAGATCCTTGTGAGCAATTGCGATCCGCTTTTGGGTTCCCGGTATTAACGGGTAGGATGTGGACTGCCGTTGATCGAAGGCCTCATCCATTGCGCTCTCAATCCGGCCGATCAGCTCGGCCTTCCGCTGAAACCACGCCGAATGCGACATTGCCCGCAGCCGCATCCCGCGACGTTCATGGAAACCGAGCGAAACGCGCTCGCAGTCGTAACGTGCGGCGAGTTCGTTGACCAGCGCGGTCGCCGCCACCTGCAGTCTTGCGTGTTCCTCTGTGACCGCGAGCAGATCGAGAGCCGCGTTTGCCCGAGCGAGGCTCGATGCATCGCCAGAATTTTGCCGGCGCCGTAGGGCGGCCTCGAGCCACCCTGAACCCCACTGCAATTGGCGAAACACTGTCTGCAGATCAAGCCCGGTATTGGAGGCGATATCGATAGCAACGACGCCGATGACATTCCCCTGGACGTCGATCGGAAAGGCGACGTGCATGCGCGCGGCAGCGCCGGCGCTTGCCAGGATAGAGCGGACAACGCCGCGGCCTTCGCGGACCGCCTGTTCCGCTCCCGGTGTCAGATAGGTGACGTCGCTTTCGGCATCAGGCCAGATCGCGGCCGGCCGATAGGACCCGTCAGGACTTTGGAGAAGCAGGAGTCCGGTGCTGCTAAAGGGGATCTGACTGCACTGAAGAGCTAGCCAGGATGAACAGAACGCTCCCATGCTGTCCGCGGTCGCAAAAGACGTCCAAAGCTCGGCGTTGTCTAAGGTTGCCGCGACATTGAGGTCCGGTGCACGTTTCCGCGTGGCGGTTATTTCGGCTTGCTCGACGGCATCCATCGTTACTCTCACATCTGCAGGGGCGGCTGAATGAAACTACGCACCTGTCATTCCACCGTTTCTCGCATCACATGGGCATAGTCGGCGCCATTGCCCTTCGGCCCCTTGGCGGCAGATCCGGCATGAAACTTCACGGTGCATTGAAGTCCGGCCGGGATCTTTCCATCGGGGTTATCGAGCTTCAACCTGACGCCGAAGGTCGCGCTCGCTGCATCGATGAAGGGGTCGACCAGCAAGACACTCGCAACAAACCTTCCAGCCACCTCAGTTGGAGATACCTCAGCGAGATCGCCAAGCCGCACATTCCCGAACCGCTTCAGTGGCAGGAAGACCTCTACGTAAAGCGGATCTACGCGAAGAATGCTGAGCACGTGCGCCTGATCGTGCAGATACTCACCAGGCGATAGCGACCGTTCAACGACAATCCCGTCGAAGGGACTGCGAATAATGCGCTGCTCCACGAGCGTTTCGGACCGCGCGGCCTCAAGCTGCGCCATGTGGAGGTTGAGTTCGGCCTCGCGCACCGCCTGCACCGAAAGCTTGAGTTCCGTATCGGTTTCGTCACGGCTCTCCTCGGGCGCTGCGGCGGCCTTGGCAAGCCGGGTCAGGCGTTTTGTCTTCCTGGAGAGAAATTCGAGCCGGGACGTGGTGGAGCGGATTTCGTGGTCGTTTTCGGCGCGGGCACGGGCTACGGCAAGCGCAGCACGCTCGACGTCGGCATCAAGCTCGGCAACGATCTGACCGGTTTTCACATGGCTGCCGCGGTCGACATAGACGTTTTTGACAAGTCCCGATACTGAGGCGCCGAGCTTGGCCTGCGCGCTTGCCTCGATGAGACACGACGCGTCGAAAGAGGCTTCGTCCTGCGCCAGAGCTGGGCCTGGCACGACACCAATGGCGGGCAGCGCCAGCGATGCCGCCATCACCAAGCCGGAAATGCGCGAAGACCTGTATCTAGTGCAGTTCTCCATAGCGCCTCTCGTGATCTTCGATGAGTTTTGTCATGAGGTCCCTGAAGCGCTTGGCGGCAAACGGGCTCAAGACGATCCGATGGTGCAGCTCGATTTCGAGATCCCGCTGGGGACGATTCCAATTGTGATTGGTCCCAAAATTGAGAACGACCTCCTCTCGCGTGCTCGTCGCGTTGCAGACGTTGCAGTAGGTGCTTTTGAGGTTCGCTGTGTTTAAACGCACGGGCGGCGGCGCTTCGCCCGACTTAGTTTGCGATTGCGCATGCGCAGCATTTCCGCTGTCTGCCGCCACCGTGACTTTTCCCATTTCCACGTCTGCAGCCTCGTTCGATAAAGGTGTCGGGTTCCTCACCAGACGGTTCATATTCGCCTCCTGTGCTGTTCCGAGGTCGATGCAATTCTGATGCCCGCGTTCGGGTTTTGAGCTGCAAGCGCGTTCACAACAAAAGGAAAGGCCCATTTCGGATCTGCCGCGGGCGGCGAGTTTCCGGATGCTGGTGCCGACATCGGCGCTTTCAGGTCGATGTTCGGACCGCTTGCATCTGAAGAGGAAGAGCCTCCACCGCCAAACAGGCTCCAGGCGGCTATCGCGCCTGCGGCATCCGGGAGCGAAAGCTCGTCGGTGTGCGGCGGCGATGCCGCCTTGGTGGCAGTGCTGACCTGGGTGCCGACGGGCGCAACTGATTGTTGCAGCGCTGTTAACGGTGTAGCTCCGACGATCCCGACCGCACTGAGTTGCACCGACGGGCTGGCCTCCGGCATTGCGGGTACGGAAACCTTGCCTGAAACATCGCTTCGGGCTGAGCCTTGTTCCAGGGATGTCAGTCGTATCGTGTCGATGCTCGGAAATTGCACCTTCACCTTGGCGGGGATTGCCGGAATCTCGCGCTGATCACAGCCATCGATCTCCAGCTGCAGCGTGTTCGCATCAGATTTCGTAATCGCCCCGCTGAGATCGAAATCGGCGATGGTCAACGGATTGATCAATGGCCAGGCGGCAAATCCGCGCCCTCGGTTTGCCGCTTCGCCCGAGATGAGCTTCACGTCGGCTTTGGTGTAGGTCGCATCCCTGTTTGCGTCACCGATGTAACCAACCACCTGCAGCGCGTCGTCGCCAATCACTTTCCCTTGCGAGCCGTTGACGCTCTCGACCGTCACATGCAGGATCTGCGCTTCTCCGTAGAAGGCTGTGACCGGCACGTAGGCCGTCAGCGAGACGATCTCAAGCGAACCGCTCTTCAGCGCCTTTGTCGTGGAGATCGTCACACGAGCCTGTTTCGTTCCGTCCGTCTTCGGTTGATCGGAAAAGGTCAGTTTCGAGCCCTTCGGCAGGTCGGTTCCCAAGGTGGCACCGGTGATCGTCAGCAGCGCCGGATCGTAGTCGATCGTGAAAACGAGAGATTTGACGCCACCGACACTGCTGAACGTGACCGGCAGGCCCATTTTGCGTCCCAGGATATCCACGATCTGGCCCGGACCGCGCATGAAGTCGCTGAGGCTGATAAAGCCGGTCGCCTTTTCCCGCTTGACCTCGAAGGTGGCGATGAAATTGTCGCCGGGCGTACCGTCATGATTGCCGTCGAGGTTGCCGTAGCCGTCGTGCAAGGCGTTGGCGCCGCTGCGCAGCACGACGCGATAGCAATCTTCCTGCAATGGCCCGGATGGGTCGCAGGAGTAATCCAGGCCGCCTGTCTGGATGAAAACAAAGCCCGCGCCGTCCGCATCGACGACGATGGAGCCATCGATGGTCCCGGACCTTTGCCCGATCAGTTGGACATCGGCTGGACCAAGAGTCTTGCCTTCTCCGGGATAGAGGTTGAACGTCGACAGGTCGAAGGCATGGTTGAAGCGCACCTCAAATCCGGAGATGGTCGGCGTGAAACGTTCGACCACCAGCCAGTCGGCCTCTGTCGTGACCTTCAGCATCATCGGCGCTTTGAACGTGCCGTCCTCGTTGGTCACACTCGCGCCAACAGAGAATGTGCCTGCCTCGCGATAGACATGGTTCGCATTGGACGGGCTTCCATTCAGCGTTTCGACGAGGCCATCGCCCCAGTCGATCGTCCAGGAGCGGATCGTGTCCAGCCCAGGGTCGGCGGTGGCCAGCGCTATCGTGTAGAGTTCACCGATGATCGCACGTGCCGGGCCTGCGATCGTGATGGTGGGCGCGACATCGGTGACGTGGATCGAGAAGCTCTTCTCGCTGGCGCCGCCCTTTGAGTCGGTGACGCGCAGCGTGACGGAATGGATGGCATTGCCGTCTCGCGCAGCCCAGCGGAACGCGCCCGTCCCGGCATCTACGGTGGCGCCGTCAGGCCCCGACACGAGCGAATAGGTGAGCTTTTCCCCATGGTCCGGGTCGCTCGCGACAGGCACGAAGGCGACCGTATCACCCTCCCTGACGCTGAGGTTGGGAAGGGTGCCGAATCTCGGCGCGTCGTTCAGCCCCTTGATCGTAATCGTCACGCGTGCGGTCGACATCGCGCCGGAACGATCCTTGACGGCATAGGTAAAGCTGTCGGTCGCGATTTCGCCGGCGGCAAGGGCGGCAAAGGCGCCATTCGGATCGTAGGCATAGCTGCCATCGGCTGCCATGGTCAGCCGCGCTCCCGAGACCAGGACGATCGTCTGGCCGACGGCCTGGCCGGAACCATTAACGGCAACGACGGTCAGCGCATCGCCAATGTCGGTGTCCTTGTCATTGGAGAGAACCCCGTTTTGGGCTGACACTGCGAGGCCCGTATTCTGGTCCGTCGAAGCACCGTCATCGGCGGCTTGAGGAGCATCGTTGCGGCCGTTGACCGTTACCGTCACCATTGCGGTAGATGCGGCGCCTGCGGCATCGTGGACGGTGTATCTGAAAACGTCCTGTGCCTTCGCACCTTCTGCAAGAAGTTCGAAGGCACCATTCGGGTCATAGCCGAAGGTCCCGTCGGCATTCAGCGTGACCTTTCCTTTCGTTCCAGTCGTATCGACGTTGACGACGAGGCTCTCGCCGGGATCGACATCGGAATAGGAGGGCGTCAGCAGGACAGGCGGGCCGTCTTCCGATACCTCGCCGGAGAGAGCCTGTGCGACCGGCGCGTCGTTCACCGGTGTGATGGTAAGCCTGAATTCGTCGACGGCTGCGAACTCGCCGTCGCTCGCCGTCACTCTGATGTCGAGCACCCCATTAAAATTGAGGGGCGGGGTGCCCAAGAAGGTTCTGGTGACGGGATCAAATGAAAGCCAGGCTGGGAGCGGGTCGCCATTTGCAAGCGATGCGCCATAGGTAAGCCCATCGCCGTCCGGGTCACTGAAGACAGACGCAGGAAGGATGAAAGTCCACGCGGTGTCTTCCGGCGAGGACTGGTCGGCGATCGCGGCTGCAACGACCGGCGCACCGTTTGTCGACGTGACCTCGATGCGGACCGTCGCAATGTTGCTGACAGCCGTTCCGTCGCTGACGCGGTAGGTGAAACTGTCGCTTCCTGTGAAATTCGCGGACGCGGTATAGGTTACGGTGCCATCCGGATTGACGATCACCGTTCCCGAGGCGGGCGCGCTCATGATTGTGACCGTGAGTGTCGAACCTTCGGCGTCGCTGTCGTTGGCGAGGATGGCGATGACCTTCGATCCGTTCTTCGCAACCGTCGCCGCATCGTCGACTGCAACCGGCTTGTCGTTGCGGCCGAGGATCGTGATCGTGACCTGTGCCGTCGATTGGGCACCGGCGGCATCGGCCATCGTGTAGGCGAAACTGTTGATTGCGGACTGGCCATCGCCGAGGACCTCGAAAGCATCATTGGGATCATAGGCAAAGGTGCCGTCGGCGTTCAGGGTCAGCTTGGCGCCAGAGGTCAGCGTGACCGGCTGGCCGACTGCGGCGGCGATGCCGTTGACGGCGACGACGGCGTTGCTGTCGCCGGCATCGACGTCGAGATCATTGGCAAGCACGCCGTTCGGCAGGGTGACCGAGAGGACGCTATTCTCGTCGATCTCCCCGACATCCTTGACGGCGAGCGGCGCGTCATTCTGCCCGGTGATCGCGATCGTCACCACGCGGGTCGAGGAGAGGCCTTCTTGGTCGGTGACCGTATAGTGGAAGCTGTCGGTGGCAACGGCGCCCGCCTTGAGGGTTTCGAAGGCACCGTTCGGATCGTAGGTGAAGGTGCCGTCAGCGTTAAGGGAGACGCTGCCTTTCGTGCCGGCTGTGTCGAGGCCGAAAGTGTGAACATCGCCCGCATCGATATCGGTGAAAACCGGCGCCACGATTACCGCCGGGCCGTCCTCCATCGCATGTGCGCTCGCATCTTCGGCGACCGGCGCATCGTTGACCGGCGTGACGGTCAGCGTCACGGTTGCGACGTTGCTCACGGCAATCCCGTCGCTGACCCGATAGGTGAAGCTGTCGGCGCCGAAGAAGTTGGCCTTCGGCACATAGGTGAAGGTGCCGCCTGCACCCAGTGTCAGTGTCCCGTTCGCCGGCCCTGTGACGAGTAACGGCGTGAGGCTGTTGCCATTTGCGTCCGTGTCGTTGACAAGAACCGGGATCGCGATACTGCCATCTTCAACCACGGTAGCCGCGTCGTCTGTTGCAACAGGGGAGTGGTTTTCAGGTGCCTCACCGGTCACGAACTCGACGTCGTCGATGACGATCTGGCTGCCGACAGCCCCGAAACCGATCAGGTCGAAGTAGAGCTTAAGGGGGGTGTCGGCGGTGACGCCCGTGAGGTCGAGTTCGACTGTGACGGGGCCATCCGCGGGCACGCGACCGTCCTGGGCAAGGCCGGTCAGACGAATACGCGAGGTGGCAAAGACTGTCCCGTCGGACTGGACATTGAGGCTCGCATCGCTCTTCGACAGCCCGTTTGCCGAGATCGGCTTTCCATCGGCGCCGATGAGCGCAAACTCGAAGGCGTCGCCAGGGCTTGCCCGGTTTGTGGTAAAGCCAGCACTTTTTAGCGTGAAGCGCAAAGCCCGGGCGTTCTGGGGGACCGTAAACTCCTGTGTCGCACGCGAGCCTGTGCGTTCGCCCTCCGTCAGTGTCAAAACGCCCGACTGGATTGCTGCGGAGCCGGTCAGCGTCCAGCCGAAATCAGGCAGGGCAGCATTGGCGGACTCGAATGAGCCGTTCAAAAGTGCCCTGAGCGTGGTAGTGGCCGGGCCGACCAGTTCGGCGAGCAGCGCGCTTAGGTGATACTCGGCCTCGATCGCGTGCGACACGCCCTGCGGCGCGGCGGCAAGCGCCGCCTTGAGCGCCTCGATGTCGGCCGCCGACGGCAGGCGCCGGACGCCGACCGGAAGGGTTGGTGCCATCACGCTGTCGGGATCGGAGGAATGCCCGAGCCCGAGGACATGACCGATTTCATGGATCATAACCGTAAGCAGATCCGCTTTCTCCGGAGCGCCCGTGTCAGGCTTAGCAAGACCCCCATGAGTGGACTCAGACAGGTCGAACTCGCCGCTCTCCCAAGGCGTGGAATCAATGAACCAACCATTACCCGCAGATGTTCGATCGACGGTGATTGCGAACCCGGCAGTTTCTGCAATCTTGCCCCCAGGCAGGTCAGCGACCAGAATTTTCACGTCTTGTGCCAGTTCGACCGGCAGATCCGCGCTAGATGACCAGACTGAACGTGCCTGATCCAAAAGCTCCTGCAAAGCGGCTTCAGGAAGGTCCGGCACAACTTGACTTTCCGTCGGGCTTGCCGAGGAAAGCGCGCTGGGGATACTTGGGGCCAGGAAAGTTAGATGGAAATGCGGGTCTGTGCCCTCAGGGAATCCGGACGCACCCGTAAGATTCGTCAATACTTGCCCAAGTTTCGTTTGCGGGGTCCATCCGACAAACCCGAATTTTAGAAGGCTTAGGCCTTGGGCCCGTGCGGCGTCATATATCTGAAGTATATCCAGGGCAATTTCCGCCTCCGCTGCTGGCAAATTTTCCCTGACATATGTTGTGCGCGCTATCGACGGGCTGAATGGCGCAACTGTACCTGCACTGAGAGTGATATTATGAGGCATCGACCAGTCAATCGACATTCCGTCTCTGTGGTTAGCGTGAACAGTTGCGCCGACATCCGGGAATTCCGACAAGCTTGTCGCCCCCCTCGGATATCCCAGCCCGGGTCGCGCCGATTCCGCAGTCAGAATTGCATTCTGGATCCAGCTCGTTGCCCAACGTTCGTTCCCTAGAGAGCCGGTATTACTCTTGTAGTCCTCTAATAATACCCACCGGGGGGCATTTGTTGAACCGAGCCAGTACAGCGCGGTTGCGTTCACATCTCTACGGACGTTTCCAGCGTTTTCAGCTTCGGTGCCATGGTCCAGGTCAGGTGTAATTGGTTTTCCAGGGTTGGCATTCGTGCCCGCGGGTACTCCGTTGGCCAGCTGATGCAGAGCAGCATTAAAAAGCAATAGCGATTGCAGTGACACATCTTCAGAATAACTCGATCCCAATTTGCCGTCTGGGTTGTCGGATATATTGAAGATATACTTAGTTCCTGTATTACCGTTACGGTAAGTCACTATATTATCAAGCAAATGTCTCTGCCATCCGTTGGATACTCCATTAAAATCATTCAGATTTTCAGATTTCCATCCAACATAGCCAAGATATCTTAGTCGCTGTTCGATACGATATACGTCCAACGGTCTGTTGTCGGCTCCTTCTGCGCCAACCTTGTGGTCCTCTCCGGTTCTCACTGCATTAAAATTGCTCTCAGACCATTGTCCGGTGGTGTAACCGGGGCTTGTTATGATGCGGTTCTCGCTGTCGACGATGAAGTCAGTGACCTCAACGTTGAGTGCGCCTTTCAATGTTGCTCCGCCAGCAACGTGATACATAAACCGGCCAAAGACATTCAGAGTGTCGAGTCGGCCTCTGTACAATTCGCTCCCAGGTGTCAAAATCGCGCGCTTAAGTTCGGAGAACCCTACAATCTGTTCTTCACGGTATTGCTGAACTCTTAACAGATCTATATCGGGAACTACATATATCATCTTCCCTTTGGGAATCCTGGCGATTCCGTTGAATATTTCTATACTGCCAACACCATCGGATGTTGTATTTTCGTCGACAATATATTTATGACCTTTGTAAGTATATGTTGCGATTTTTCCTCCCACGAATGAGTCTACGTCGAGAAAGATAAAATCGATGTCTTTATGGCTTTGGTCCTCGACGAGTTTGAAGATATCAATGCGCGATACGTCGCCAAACTTTGCATTCGTGGCGATCTCCGTCCTTACATCTTGAGTCGCCATGCCTCGGGTCAATCCGCCTGTCGCAATCGGCGCGTGATTGAACCCGTCTGTAAAACCAACAGTCAGACTGGGATTGTTCGAGCCAGAGATCAGGAACCCCGATTCGGCATATTGCGCATAGTCGGCTCGGACATCGATATCAGGATTGATACCGCTGCGGACGCCCCGTAGAGGGTCGAACAAAGTTTGCAAATTTGGTGTAAACGTCGATCCAAAGTAAAGATCGTCGATTGCCCAATTATAAGTCGCCGGCCGATTGCTTCCGACGAATTGTGCCGGCTCGAGATATTTCTCCAACACGCCAGTCAGTTTTTCGATGTCGAACGCGAATACCGAGCCTTGAGCGGTATAGGACCCGTAGAGATACTTGCCATCACCTGAGATAGCGATCCCCTCGCCGAAACTGTCCGGGATCATGCGTGTTGCCGCAACGAGTCCCTGCAATTTGGTGTCTTCGTATTGCGGCAAAAAGAAGGGGTTGCGGAGTATGCCGATATTGCTGCCGGCCGGCTCTCCTGGATTGATTTCCGGATCATGCGAGTCCAGCCCGGCTATATAGCGATTGTGAGCGTAGACGAATCCGTATCGGAGGTCTGGAGTGAACACGAGATCCACGCCGTTGTTGACATCGAACGAATCCGTGTTGTCGGGCGCGAAAGGCGACTCAATATTGAGTGGAATATGATTGGAGCTTTCCCACTTGCCAGTTGTTGCATTGAATTTGAGGATCCCGATGCCCAAGGCGTCCGAGGATTTATCCACAAAAGCTATGAACTGCTCCCCACCTGGGCCGATTTCTACCCGGATCGAGTTTGGTTCGGAAATAGCTGCGCCACTAATGGTTTTGACCGTCGAGTTCGCTGACAAAACAAACGATGTTTGGTCCGGATTAACTCCTTGCTCATGATCGTGAGAAAGCGCTACCAGCCCATCGAGATTAGGTAGGTCGACGATTATCAACTTGCCCGGATTGGAATTCGGCTTCGCTGTAGATGATTGCCAAACATCCCGATTTGGGGCTGAGACGATCAGTTGCTTGCCGTCTGGCGTTAACACCAGATCGCGCAATCCGAACCCGGCATCTTCGACTTGCAGCGTCATAACGTGTTGATTAAAGCGAGAGGACATCGGATTGGTATCGATGACGTAGATCAGTCCGTGTCCGTTTGACGAGTGCTCTTCACTCACCAGTGCATAGTCCCCCGATGCGGTGAATGCGATATCGAAGGGCACCGCGCTGGGCGCGTTGATGAAGCGGATCGGATTTATACCGGGGTCTGTCAGAGATACATCGATCTGGCGAAGAGCAATCGTGTCGACGACCGCGACGCCCGCTCCGAAACGCATCGTCACGTAGGCGCGAGAATTGTCCGGCGTGATCGCAACATGATACGGATTAACGCTTAGTCCGGCTGGAACGCCTGTCGCTCCGAGATTGCCGACGGGGATGCGGGCAATGATCTCGGGGAGCAGAGTTGTACCGTCCTGCTGAAGAACCGGCCGCAATACATCGACCTGGTCAGCCGTTCCCGATCCGAATGCTCCACCGGAGACAGCTACGAATGTATCTGTGGCCTTGGGCTGAATACTGGCCGAATTGCTGTAGGACGTCTGAACCTGCCAGGTATCTAGCTTGACATTGGTCAGACGCGCAACGCTGAAAGAGGTGTTGCCGACAGAGATACCGGGCGGAATCCGTACCCAAATCTCGATAGTATCGGTGTCAATCACGACACTTTTCGTAATCTTAGCGATGGTGAGATTGTTGTATGTCAGAAACTCATCCGCTTTGCCGGCAACGACGTCCTTCAATTCAGGTTCTCGTGCGTTTAGTGCCTGGGGCCCGAAAACCACCCGAACGCTATCGCGAAGAGAGATCGGTTGAGGCGCGCCGGGCACCAGAGCCTGGTTGGGTTGAAAGTCGAACCGATTTCCGCGGATGACCAACCAGGGTTCAACCTGACCTGTTTCATTCTTGAATTGTATCTCTGCCGTGGAGATCGCCGGTGGATCCCATTTTGCTACCGAGCCACTATCTCGTCGGATGGTCAGGCTCGTGCTGACGTTGTTGACAACCCCTTGGTTCAATTCGACATTCAGTCCATCCAGCTGAAGTCCACCGTCCGGTTTTATGACAGCCATCTTGAGTGCAACGGAACCTACCGGTAGGGCGAGCTGAAAAGTTCCAAGCGGACCAAGGGTCGCGCCTATCACTATCCCTCCCGGCAATTGCGTGTAAGCGAAGACTCCGGCCGAACCCGAGGAATCGAATTGATGATCTATCTGAACTTGGCCGCGAAGGACGCTGATGTTCAAATCCGAACTGGCGAGTATATAATTTCCGGTCTGTTTGATCCCAGCGGCGGGCGGCGAGGCCGTCCGAGCAATGCCATCGGATCCGACAATCCCGGTCTCGACCTCTTCCCAGCCCTGAACGAATCCATCTGAGGTCGGGAAAATCGAAAGTCGATAGAAGATTACGTTGCTGCCTACTGCAAGATTGGTAGAAATCGCGAGTTGAGCAGGAACGGCAAGCTCTTTGTCCCCAATGTCGATGCTGAAGGCCCCACCGAAAGTCCATCCCAGATTTTGCGGTGGGACAGCTATGGGGAGGTCGGCTTCAGTCAGCCGCTCGATCTTAACCGTATTCGTTTCGGACAGCGCGCCAGGGGCTACGGTGATCTGATTTCCGGTGGGATCGTCGACGACCGACCCCTCCGGTCCAACGGCAGTCGGTCCGACATTCGGCGTTAGCACTTTCACCTGCAGCAATGCTTCGCCATACTGGTAGATTGCCGTCACAACCGCATCACCCGGCGCTTTGGCGATGATTTTGCCGTCAGCCGTGACTTCGATGATGTTGCTGTCGCTGACCCAATAGCGCGTGCCGTTCGCGGCGGAGGCGATATCCGACTCCGGATCGTTCTCGGTGGTCATCAGTTTGATCTGCCGCGAACCTCCATTGGCGGATAGAGACACTGCGTCGGGATAAATGTCGAAGCTAAGGTTTGACTGTTCCTCGCCACTCTCTTCATCCTCAACATCAATAGTTGAAATCGAGAAAGCCGTAGCCGCCGTAAGTGATCCATGGGTTGCTACGAGCGCTCCGGTACCCGCGCCTTTGCCCACCAGGAAGTTTCCCTGAAAAGCCGCAGCCGCTGGATTGGTCGACGACAGACTGACGTAAGAAAGAGCCAACTCGACATCGGCCTGATCTGCAAAATAGCCGACAAGCTTCACCTCTGTTCGCTCACCGGTAAAGAGGCGAGGTGTGCGCGAGACAAAATCAAGCCCAAGCAATGCCGCGTCAGACACGCTAACACCTACAGTGACTGGCGCAGAGCTTTGATAGCCATCGTCGGCAACAATCGTGAAACTGGCTTGCCCCGCAAACCCCTCCTCGGGCACGAAAATAACAGATTTGCCATCGGTTGAGAGGCGAGCAATTCCATGCTCTGCCCCGAGCAGGCGCACGAACGTCGCGTCCGCTTCCGGATCGGTAATCAGATTCCCGACAGAGGCTGTAAATGTGAGATCTCTGTGGGTCTTGAAGTTGCCAGTGACGGCGACTGGTCCGCGGTTCGGCCGGTATCCGAGATTCTGGAAGAGGAGCTGGGTATCGGCGCTGTCGATCCTGCCGTCCTGGTTGGCGTCGGCGGCCGCGACATAGCCTGCCTGTCCGGCCGTCGTCCCCTTGGCTGCGAAGGCGAGGGCGGCATCGGTTCCGTCGACCTTGCCGTCGCGGTTGGCATCGCCGGCAACGAAGAGCTCCAGGCTGTAGGCGCCTGCGCTCTGGGCATTCGCGCCGCGAATGTTCAGAAGCTTGAGGCCGGCCTGGTCGATCTTGTAGAGCGCGAAGGATTGACCGGCCTCCGAGCGGCTGGCAATCAGCGTCGCTCCCTGAAGCTCTGGCAGGGCGAATGCTGCCGCGCCGCCGGCGCTCGGTTTCAGGATCACGCCGAGATAGAGGGAGCCGCCGTCGGTCGCATCGAGCTCCGATGGGCGGATGTTGAAGGTCAGCCGGTCGGTGACGCCTGCCGTCAGAACGCCTTGATGCGCGTCGGCAAGGTAGCCGGTTGCAGCACCGAGGTCCGCAGTGACCGGAAGGGACGTTCCCGATGCGTCGATCACGACACCGGTCAGTTCCGTCCCGCCGATCAGCACAAGCCGATGATCGGCGTCGTAGCCATAGGTTCTCGATGTCGCCCCGATCAGGTCGCGGACGAGTGTCAGATTGCCCTCGGCGTCATAGAGATAGGCAAACGAGCGCCCGTCGGTCGTGACCGCACGCGTGATGCCGTGTTCGCCGCCGGTAAAGGCGATACCCTGGCCATCGGCGGCAAAGATGCCGCTGTCTGCGACGGTCAGTCTCACACCATCCGCAAACCGGATCGAGGTGACGCCGGCGGCACCGTCGATGGCGTAGACCGTTCCGTCGGGGCCGGTGAGTTCGAAGTCCTCGCGGCCGTCGAACCCGGACGGGTTGAAGGGTCGCCCGCTTGCCAGATCATAGAAGCGGTCGCCGACACGCGACAATTCGCTGTCGGCCACCTGCAGGCTAAAGGCCACGCCAGCATCGGCGCGGAAGGATGGCGTATAATAGGTCAGGCCCGGGATACGATGCTCCTCGGCCTCGAAGGTGAAGCCCACGCGTTCACCCGTCGGGAGCGTGGCATAGACCCGCGTTCCGTTGCGGAATGGTCCGGAGGTACCGGACGCCTGCTGGCCCGTAGGCGGGACGTCGGTATCGATGCGCACGTCCTTCAACGCCAGGTGCCAGCCGTTCCCGAAGCTGCCGGCTTCGTTGCGGGCAAGCGGATCATAGATGCGCGTCAGCGCGACCTGGTGACCGGACAGCGTGACAGAGAGGTCGGTCTCGGCACGGAGTGGCGGCTTGATGCTGTTGATTTCGATCTGCGTCTCGACCCGCACCAAGCGGCCGGCCATGTCCACGGCGGTCAGCCGCAGGCTGTAGGTGCCATTTGCAAGTTGCGCGGGATCGATTTGGGCGAGGGCGGAGTTGGCGACAGGACCGCTTCCATCAGCGATGCTCCTCCAGTTGCCGGCGCCGAATTCGGTAATCTCGAGGCGCCAGGTGTCGAGGTTGGAATCGACGATCGAGCCCAGAATATCCGCCGTGCTGTCAAATCGCTTGCCGACGATTGTCGCGCCGAACGAGACCTGGGGTGCAAGCATGTCGGCCGGATCACGCACCCTGAGAATGGATGTACGGGTGGCGACGAGGCCGTCCGCGTCGGTTGCGGTTGCGACGATCTCGCTCTGTCCGGGCAGGCCTGCCGTGATGCGCGCGCGACCCTGGCTGTCGAGGGAGAGCAATTGCCCGTTATGACGCACTTCGAGCTTGCTGATATCGGCAAATCCCGTCGCGATCACATGCACGAGAATGTCCTGGCCCGGAACGGCAGGGAAGCTCGGCGTCTGTTCGATGACAATGCTCGGCAGGTCCGGCATCGTCGTGGCGCGCAGGACCACCGGTTCCAGCACGCTCGTCCGGCCGTCGGACAGGCTTGCGAGCACGAGATAATCGCCGGCCTGGCCGGGTCCCGGCGTCCAGCGGATCTCGCCGGTCGCCGCATTAAGGGTCGCGCCTTCGGGCAGGCCTGACGCCGTATAGGTCAGCGTGTTCTGGCTGTCCGGATCGGTCCCCGAAAGACGGAACACGAGTTCGCTGCCGAGCACGACCTGGTGGTCGGAGACCTTGAGAACCGGCGGACGGTTGGTGTCTGCGATGCTGATTTCGACATTAAGGGTCGAAAGCGCGCCCGACGGGTCGGTGGCGCCGAACTGGATCGTGTAATCTCCGGCCTGGCTGTAACCCGGCGTCCAGGTGAACTTGCCGGTCTTGCGATCGAAGCGGGCGCCTTGTGGCAGGGGAGACAGGACGGAGTAGACGGCCGGATCCTGGTCGATATCGCCTGACAGCACGCTAAACGCCATCTCGGCGCCTTCGCGGCCGGCCTGCGGGAACATCGGCACCAGCTCGGGCGCGCGATTGACATTTTCGACCTTGAGCGCGATCGTCTCGGAGCTCGACCTGTTGCCGTCCGAGGCGGTGATCACAATTCCCGCATAGTCACCGGCGGCAAAGTAGTTCGGCGTCCATGACAGGAGGCCGGTCTTGGCGTCGAAGGATGCTCCGCCCGGCAGGTTGGTCACGGAGAAGGTGATCGCGTCATTGTCCGGGTCGATGGCCTTGAGCTGCAGATTGAAGGCACTGCCTTCGGTAAGGGACTGGTTGCCGATGGGCAGCAGCACGGGCGCGGCGTTGGCAGCGCGCACGACAAGCCGGATCGACTGCTCATCGAACAGTGTCGCATAGGCACCGGCATTGCCGTCGTCGGTGACCCTGAACGTGATCGTGCGTTGACCAATGTCGCCGGCCGAGGGCGTCCAGTCGACCCTGGCGGTTCCGTAGCCGGCAAGGGGCGTGATCGACATGCCGGCAGGCATGTTGGTGCCGGAGAAAATCAGGCCCGCCTGATCGGGATCGCGCGCCCTTATGACGAAGCTGAGCGTCTGGTCGGCAACGGCGACCTTGTCGCCAATGATTTCGAACAACGGTCTCTCGTTCGGTGCCACGACGGATGTGACGAAGCTTGCCACTGTCGTGCGGATATCGGCCTTGCCCTCAATGCCGCCGTCGTCCGTCGCACGAATGGTGATGAGATAGTTGCCGCGATCGTGGTCACCAGGGGCAAAGCGGATGACACCGCGATTTGTCGCGGTCTTGAAGAATGTCGCCAGGCCTCCCGTCGCCGTCAATTCCACCGGGGTCGTGTCGACCGCCGGTCCGCCTGCCGTCGGCTGGCGGCTGAGGTAGACCGACCAGGTCAGCGGGTCGCCGTCAGGGTCGGACACGTCGATCGGGATTTCCAGACTATCACCGCGATTGACGCTCTGGTTGACCGGCGTCGGCACGACCGGCGCACGATTGGCGTTCACGACATCGACAATAATGTTGCGCACGGAGATAGCTGGCGTGAGGCCGTCACCGGTGTCGGTCGCGGTCAGGCGGAGGGTGTAGCGCCCGGCCTGGGCGTAACCGGGCGTCCAGCTGAAGAGACCGGTCACCGCATCGAAGCTTGCGCCTTCCGGCAATCCCTCGATGGCATAGCTGACCGTCGGCGCTGTGCCGTCGAGCGGCGTCAGGCTGCCGTCAGTCTTGCGATCCTGCGGTACGAACCCCGGATTGTCCGGATCGAAGGCGAAGGCGCGGAAGGCCAGCGGTTGGTTTTCGAGCAGGCGGAATGGCCCGAGTTCGTCGAAGACGGGGGCTCCATTGGCGTTCACCACGGTAAATGTCGTGGTGATCTCGGTGGTATTCGTCCCGTCGCTGACGCTGAACGGTATGATATAGGTGCCGGCCTGCGTGAAGCTCGGCGTCCATTCGAAGGCGCCGGTCGCCGGATCGAGGAAGGCGCCGCCTGGAAGGAGCGCGCTGGAATAGGTCAGGGCGTCGCCCTCTGCATCGCTCGCACGCAGGCGAATGCGGATCGGATCGCCTTCGCGCACAGTGCGGTCGGCGACCGGCGCGATGGTCGGCGCCTGGTTGCCCGGCTCGACCACAAGTGTGAAACTGTGCAAGACGGTATTGACGCCATCGGTCACCCCGAGAACCACGCCGTCATAGGTGCCGGCCTGGTTCCAGCCCGGCGTCCATTGCAAAAGGCCTGTCTCGGCATTCAGCACCCCGCCCGGAGGGAGCCGGTCGGCAAAATAATGCAGGCCGTCACCATCCGGATCAAACGCGTTCAGAGCCAGGGCAAACGCCTCGCCTTCGCGAAGACGGATTTCGCCTGGAAGCTCCTGCACGACCGGCGCCTGATTGCCGCCGGCGACCTGGATCGCAAAGGCCTGCGTTGCATAGCTGCCGCGATTGTCATAGGCGCGCAGCACGACGCTGACCTGCGCGGGGCTGGCCGCGGTCGGCGACCAGGTCAGCAGGCCGGCGCTGTTCAGGCTCATTCCGTCCGGTCCGTCGAGGAGCAGATAGGTGACGGGATTTGCATCGGGATCGGCTGCTGCCAGTTGATAGGAATAGGCCTCGCCGGCGGTCGCTGTCGTCACCGGCACCGAGGAGATGACGGGGGCGCGGTTGGTGGCGGGCATCGCAAAGACGCCGTGCCCGATCGACAGATGCTGCAGCTGGGCGTTGCCGATCGTGACCGTCTGGACCGTGGTCGACGCGCCGGGAGGCAGGCGCCCATTTGCCAGGGCCTCGCCGAGATTGATGAACCAGAGCCCGCCGGCCTGGAGCGACGCGCCGATCGGCTGGCCCTGGAAATATTGCGATGGATCGAGCACGAGGGTCAGCGGCGCCAGGATGTCGCCATCGCTGATATTGGTGATCCTGACATCGTAGGAGACCGTGCCGTCGGCCCGGCTGGACCTGACCGTGCCGAACTCGATCGACAGCAGTGCCGACAGGTCGCTGATGGCCGTGAAGTCGCTTTCGAAGGGAGTGCCGAGTTCGCTGCCCTGAATGCTCTTGACGTGTTCGCCGACGCCCAGCGTGTAATCCCCGAAGTCGAGCGGGTCAATCGAAAGACGGACCGTGCGCGTGGCGACATCATAGGCTGCGCTCTTGATCGCAATGGCACCGCCGAGAGCTTTCGTCAAAGCGTAGTTGGCAAGATTGAGGACGGACCCGGCTTCCGTGCCGTCTCCTGCAAGCATGTCCTGGTCGAAGGTGACCGCAATTTCTGCAAAGGGCAGGGGAACGGCAGCGCCGTCCGCCGGGTTCGTAAACGCCACTTTTGGCGCGACGATCGGGCTGATGACGTCGATCTGGTGCGACTGCGCCACCAGTATCCGGCCGTCGGACGTCGTTGCGACCGTTTCGCCCCAGCTGCCGTTCAGCGCGATCGTGACTTGCTGCAGAGTCGCGAGATCGACCGCAATCAGCCTCGAACCGGACGTCTGGCCATCGGCGAGATTGTTCGAAATGAACAGAAGCCCTTCGAGCGTCGTTCCCGCCTTGCCGAAGGCGATCGAATCCACCTCGGTTGAAAGCGACAGGATCCGGGTGGCGCGTCCCTTCTGATTGAAAGTAACGACGTCGCCGCGGTCCGGCCAGGTGGTGCCCCAAAGCTTGCCGTCCGGCCCGAAGGCGAGATCGTCGACGCGCACGGCGCTGAACGCCGTAAACGTGTGCTTCACGGGATCGAAGATCTCGATCCCGCGTCCGGACGATACATAGATCTTGCCGGTGGCCGGATCGATTGTCAGTGCCTGGGTGATGCCGTCGCCGAAGCGCGCCTGAACCGCCCCAGTCGCCGCATCTAGCAGCAGGAGCGCGCCGCCGCCGGTCGTCGCCCAGAGCTGGCCCTGCTGATCGAAGGCGAGGTCGAAGACGGGTTCATTCAGGGTGGCGATCGGCTGCCCGGCCTCGCCCCCGGTGCGGCTGAACTTGTAGATGGAACCACGATTGGTGCCCCCGCTTGCAAAGATGCTGCCGTCCGGGGCAACGACGATGGCGAGCGCGCCTATGCCTGCGTGGCTTTGCGGGATGTTCGAAGCAAAGACCTGGGCACTGAAGGGCCGGATTGCTGTCCCGAATTCGGAGGGATTTGCAGGCGGCGGGGGTGCCGGAATGGCCTGCTGGGCCTCGAGGAAGAGCGGGTTCGTCGACGGGGTCGGGGACGGTGCGGGCGCCTCGCCGAGATCCTCGCTTGTGCTGCCGACGTCAGGCAGATCACCAAGGTCGGGTCCGGACCCGTCGTCGGGCGCCAGCACGCCAAGCGGCGGTTTTTCGGTATTGCCGGCATTGTCGGTTGCGAGCGCCAGGAACTCGTAAGCGTGGCCCTCGCGCCCCTGGAAAATCGCGAACGACCCCGTCGTCTGGCGCTGCCAGATCTGGAAGTCCCCGCCATCCTCGGCGACATAGACGGTGACGTGTTTGACGCCGGACCCGCCGGCCTCGTCACTTGCGCTCCAGCGCACCTCGTAATTGGCTCCTTGGATGAGCTTTGCCGTCAGCGCCGTCTGTGGGCCGGCGGCATCCAGGGTCTGGACAAGCTTCACCGTCTCCTGCGGCGCCATCGTGTTGAACAGAACCCGGGCCTGGGCCGCAATCTTCGTGCCGGTGGCCAGATCGTCCTTGGGGCGGACGGAATAGCTGACCGAGCCCAGTCCCGCGCCCTGCGCATTGTTGGCGGGCAGGAGCCCGCGCGACATATCCTGGATCACCTCTCCGGTTTCGGGGTCGATCGCCTGCAGCACCCATTTCGCCGTCGCAGCGCCGATATCGATGCCTGCGGAGACCCGCAGGATGAAACCCTTCGAACGGGTGAAGTCGAAATCTCCCTGGAAGAGGGACCGGTTGTCCGGGATATGGACGCTGATATCGCCGATCTTCAGGTCGCCGAGACGGAACGAGTAGGGATCGAGATTGGGATCGAGTTTGGTGACGATGGTGATCTGGCCCGGATGGGCGGCCGCGTTCTGCGGATTTTCGAAGCGGATCGAATAGGGAAGGGCCGCGTCCGCTGGCAGAAACTGCTTGTCGCCGACCCCTTGCGGGCCGACAATGGTCGCCAGTTCGCCGACGGCTGCCGCCTGCTGGTAATAGCGGGAAAAATCGAGCGGCGTGAGTTCGTTCGAGCCAGCGACCGAGCCGAAGTCGGGCAATGGGACGGTGCTGCCGCCTGCGCCCCGCTGGTCAAACCTTATCCACGGCACGAAGACGTTGAAGTTCTCGAAATAAGTCCTTTGCGAAAGGCCAAGGTCGAAGTCGGAATAGTTCGACAGGGACGGGACCGGGATTTCGAGCGTGTAACAATCGTTCTCACGCTTTTCCCAATGGTCGATTGCGGCAAGCGTGCCAGGCTTGTCGCCGTACCATGTGTGGATCTGCTCGAAAAACGAGACCAGGTTGCCGTCGCTGCGGATTTCTTTGCCGGCCGCGCCAAACACTACGCCGGTGGACAAGAGCGACAGCAGGCTCTGGACCGTCGGATCCTGCACGATCGGCGGAGCCTGGTCTACTGGACGCAGGATGCCGGCAAGCTCGAGCGCAGCGAGATAACCGCTCTCCCATGCCTTCCCGTCGGCTGCGAGATTGAGCAGCGCAGCGTTGGCGCTTTGATCGGCGAGAATCTTCGTCCTCAGTTTTCCCGCATCAAGCCTCTGCTGCGCGATGAATTCGTCGCGCGTCATCGGTGTTGCCGCGGCAACGACGTTGAACCGGAAGGGGATGAAGAGCTCCCGGCATTCGTCCGGAATTGCGCCAAGCTTCATGTAGAGATCGTAGAGCCCCTGATACAGCGCATCGAGGGCCTGTGGACCGGCGTCGAGCTTTCCCCGCATCTCCGGCATTGCGCTGTAGACCCGCTCCTTGAAGGCCTCCCACGCGCGGTCATGCATCTCACGCAGGCCCGGGTAGGTCGCCACATTGAAGCTGAGTCCGGTGAACGAGCCAGCCGGCATGTCATAGACATAGCCAGGCGCCAGGATCGTGCCCGTGACATTGGCCTGCGATTCCAGACTTGCCCACGGCACGTCCTCGCCATTGCCGGGCTGGGTGCCGCCACGCAGGTTGGTTTGGAAAGTCACATAGGGTAGGTTGTAGATAACGGCATTCGTCTGGAGTTCCGGAATGCCGTAGGTGAAGTAAACATAGGGCGTGTCGACATTGGTCAGCGACTGGAACGAGATTCCGTAGGTTCCCGTGTCGCCGGCGAGCAGAACCCGGGGGCCGCCAAGCCCAATGGTGACGTCTGGCTCCAGCGCTCGCTCGATCAGATAGCGATAGGGCTCGATCGCGCTTGCTCCGTCGGGATTGATGACCTTGACGTCGTAGAGGCCGTGCGGCGCGCCGGTAAAATCGAAGGTCGCCCTGATATGGGTCGAATCAATGACCTCGTAACGTGCGGGTTCGTACTCCGCGATGCCGGGTCGAACGAGCTTAACGATGGCGGTCTTTGAGAACTTGGCGCCGTAGACGTCAAAGGTGACCCAGCGGCTGTCACCGCCTCTGTCGACCTCGACGCGGCTGATCGCGAAGGGTGCGATCTCGGCGAGCAGCGTGACCGCCGTGTCATTCTGCGGCTCGCTATGGCCACGAACCACGACATAGTATTCGCCGGCTTTGGTCGACGCGATGACTGCCGTCTGGTCGGCACGCAACGGATCCTGG
Source organism: Rhizobium sp. 862_C5_N1_2 (assembly GCF_051811205.1). Lineage (NCBI taxonomy): Bacteria > Pseudomonadati > Pseudomonadota > Alphaproteobacteria > Hyphomicrobiales > Rhizobiaceae > Rhizobium > Rhizobium sp. 862_C5_N1_2. The sequence goes on from NZ_JBPWPT010000002.1 coordinate 461,984, forward strand.
TACATGGCATCGAAGAGGCTGCCGGTCGGCACGTCGCCGTAGCGAATGAACAGTTCGTTCGACGAGTTCGGATCGGATCCGGTCAATCGGACCTTCAGGGTTTCTCCCTGCGGAACGACGACGCGGAAGACGCGCACCTGATCTGTGCTGAGCGTCGTCTGCAAAGGCACGCCGACATGCATTTCATCAACGGTGACGGACAATGCATTGAGGGAGGGTGCGGTGTTGTTTTTCTCGGCGGCTGCGTTGAAGGGCCCTTCATAGACTTCGTTGTAGATGTCCGTGCGGACGATCAGCCGATATTGCCCGACTTTGCTCGCGGGCAGGGTGACTGGGAGGCTCGATGGGTAGCTCTCGTTGGTCAGAAGCGATCCGGTAAATCGCTTGGTTCCGAGAAGCCGGTCGTTGATATCCCACACCGCGTCCTCGGACAGATAGACGGCGTCCGTCCAGGATCCTTGCGCCGGATTGGCGCCCGGGTTGCGAACGCTCCAGCTGATCTCCACCGTTTCTCCCGCCTTCGCGGTCGACGGTGTCACGACATTATTGTCGACGACGAGATCCGACGGCGGGGGCAGCTCGAAGATGACCGGCTGGGCGCTGGCCCTTGCATTGTTTGTTTCGAGCTTTCCTTCGAACACGGCGCTTCGGCCCGTGGCGCTCGTCGGATCGGTGACGACAAACACGTAATATGTGCCTTCGAGACCGGCAGGCGCCTTGAGATCTTTCGAAAGCGTATAGCGCTGGCCGGCAGGAAGGCCGCCGGAATGGTCAAAGGCAGCGATGAAAAGATCGGCATCGAGGTCCAGATGCTGGTCGCGGGAGAGATAGACAAGGTCTGACCATTGGCCCTGGGAAGCACGCACGTCGCCCCGACCGGCGTTTTCGACCGTGAAGCTCACCGTGAAGGACTGTCCGACCGTGGCATGTTCAGGTGCCGAGACCGCTGAGACGATCAGGTCGGGCGGATCCCGAAGGTCGATGACGAGCGGCTTTCCGGTGGCATTGTTGCCTTCGCCCTGAAACTCGGGGACTGACCCGCCGTCCGGAACGAGGCCTGGCAGGTCGGGCGCGATCGTGCTTGGAAACGCGAATGAAAGATCCTGCGTGGACCGGGCGTCGGTTTCGACGATGATGTGGAAACCGCCCTCGATGAACTCCGGCAGGTCAACGTCCAGGAACGCGCTGTAACTGGCGCCGATGCTAAGCTTCCCTCTCCGCTCGAACGAGCCTAGCTCATAGTCTCCAGTGTCGAGCGAGCCGTCGCGTGACAGGAAAACACGATCGATCCATCCACCCTGCCGGGTTTCGCGCGTCCCGGCATTTTCGACCTGCCAGGAAATTCTGACCGTATCGCCTGAGATCGCCGAAGCAGGGATCAAGAGGTTGCTGACCTTCAGGTCCGGTTCGCGATAGGTGACGGCAATGTCCTGCCGCGTAATGTTATTGGTATTATTGGTCCCTTCGAACACCGATTCGAGATAATGGACCCGCACCTGGTCATCACCGGCCTTTGCCTCATCGAACTCTTGACTGACGGCTGTTCCTGCAGGCTCCGCATCGGTCAGCACGTAGATATAGTAGGGTCCCTCTGTGCCGGGCGGCAGGACAACGTCCGCACTTTCAGTGTAGCTTGCACCCGAACGCAACCCGCTTGCGTTGCTGTGGACATAGGTTGTCAGCAACTCCGCGCGCGGCGATGTATTGGCGCCGGAGCCGTTCTGGAAGGTCGGATTCCAGACCGGATCGCGCGAGAACCAGACCGAATCGATCCAGTAGGCGGTATCCGGCCAGACATCTGCGCCCTCATTCGTGACGGTCCACTTGATAGTAGTCTTTTCCCCCGAGAAATTCTCTGCCGGCACTTCGATCCGCGTCACCTTCAAATCGGCCGGATTGCGCGTGATCGTTGAGGAGGTGACGGCGCTGTTGTTGAGTTCGTTCGTCTCCGCGATGTGGCCGGTCCCGTCGGGATAGCGGGCATCGACTTCGACGATCAGATACATGCCCTGGATGGCAGGCGACAGGTTGTAGGTGCGCTCGGACGTTGCCGTTGCGCCGACCGCCAGTCCTCCGCTGCGCTCGAACGTTTCCAGCAGCCATTCCTTGGCGCCCGTCTCGCCGAGCGTCGGGCGGTCCGAAATCCAGACCCGTTCGCTCCAGCTCACTTCGCCGGTATCGCCCGGGCCGGCGTTTCCGACCGTCCATTTGACGGTATACTGGCCGCCGGCCTCAATCTGCGTCGGTCCTTCGAGCGATATCACCTTGAGGTCGGGCCGCTTGGCGATCGTCTCGGGACCGAGGACCTGGATCTGGCGCGCCTTATAATTGTTGTTGTCGAATTCGAAGGGATCGTCGGGATTGGTGTTGGTGGCGAGCGTGTCCTCGAGGACAACGTCGTAGGCGTCGCTCCAGGGCGTGATGAAGTAGAGGCCGGACGCAAGATCATCAGGGAGCTTGACCTTGATGATCTGATCGTAGCCTTGCCCGACGGGCAGCGCGCCGGTGTGCGCCACCGTTCCGAGCAGAATGCCGCCATTCTTCGACGGGTTCGGGCGGGTGCGATCCTTGGTCAGCCACACCGTATCGACCCAGCTGGCCTTGTCGGTCATGGCCGAGCCATTGTTGTTGACGGTGAACCTGACCTCGATTTCCGAACCGGCGACGGCCTGAACAGGAGCAACGACGCTGCCTGTCACCAGATCCGAAAGCGGCTTTGGTTCGACAAAAAACGCAAAGGCGCGCTCGTTGTTTGCGTCGTTGGGATATTCCTCGACCTGGTCCGTCGCATCGGTGCGGATGATCAGATAGGCGTCGCGCCGGAAGCGGATCGGTATTTCGATCGGTCCGGTGCTTGTCGTGTAGCGACCGCCTGGATCAAGCGCCAGCCCGTTGTCATAGGTGCCGACCAGCGTGTCGCCGGCGTCGATCTTGTTATCCAGGGACAGATAGACCTGATCCTTCCACTGGCCCGCCGTCGGCACGGTTCCCTGGTTGATGATGGTGAATTGAATGGAAGCCGTCGCTCCCGCCGGCACGCGCGCTGGAACGATCGCAGCATCCACCTGCAGGTCGGCTCTCGGCTTGAGCTGAACCCTTATGGTGCCATCGTCGCCCGTGCTGTTGTTCGTCGCAGCCGCGCCGTGTTCGTAGAGGAAATAGGTCGGCTCGGGGATGGTCGCATCATCGGCCGTCGGTACCAATGCGTTGGTGACGATGAAGGCGCGGTAGCTGCCCTCGATCTTGTCCGGCAGGCGGAAACGCTCTGTTCGCGTGTAGGACTGACCGGGGGCGAGTTCACCCTCATAGGCAAAGGTTCCGACCTGGATGTCGGGCATACTTGCGCTCGAGAGCGGACGCAGCACGATGCGGTCGCTCCAGGTTCCTTTCGCCACGCCTTGGCCAGTGTTGGCGACCGTCCAGGAAATATCGATCATATCGCCTTCGACGGCCAGTTCAGGGACCTTGATCTCTGTGATTGTCAGATCCGGGCTAGGAGCCAGGGCGATATCGATGACATTGGATGTCTTCTCGTTGTTTGCAGTATAGACGAACTCGTAGACACCGCCCGTCCGGGCAACGACCCTGTAAGGGCCCGAAAGCCCGTTCGGCAGGACGATCTCCGCCGACCTCGGGTAGCTGGCATCCTTCGCAAGGACACCGAGATGGACGAAGCGTGCCTCGGCGATCTCGTTGCCCGTATTATCAATCAATGTGATCGTGTCGACCCACTGGTCATTGTCCGTGACGCCGATGCCCTGGTTCTTGACAGTCCAGCTGACCTTGAGCCTGCCTCCGCTTGTTGCCGTCGGCTCAACTTCCACGTCCGTGACGGTCAGGTCGGCATAGGGAATGGGCACGATGTCGATGGGATGTCCCGGCGTGGCTGCATTGTCGGCTTCCGATCCGTTCTCGAACACCGCTGAGCGGGCGTCGGTGCGCACAAACAACGTATAGCGTTGCGAAAGGTCGCCAGGCAGGACGATCACCTCGCTGCGGGCATAGTGATCACCGACCGTAAGTGCTCCGTCATGCTCGAACTCGGCCAGAACCACATCATCGCTGTTGCCGAGAACAGCATCCTGCGACGCGACGATCGCGTCATGCCAGGACAGCATCTGTCCGATGCCTGTACCATGGTTGGTGACCGTCCAACCGACCGTGATGCGACCCGGATCACCGACTGTCAGGGTTGGCGCCGAGACATTGCTGACCGAAAGGTCGGCAAATGGCGCGAGCGTGACACTGAGCGGGCTGCTCGCGCTGTTATTGCCCTCGGCCTCGGGTTCACGCACGAGATTCTGCAGATCCGTGACCACCACCAGTCGGTAGGTGCCTGCAGCGGAAAGCGGCACCAGGACTGTGGCTTCACCGTCATACTGCTGCGAGATGCCCAGCCCGCCGGCATGGCTTATCTCGGCAAGCTTGATCGCATCCGCATTCAAGGTCTCGCCAGAGGAGAGGTAGAGAGTGTCGGTCCAATTGCCGAGTGCCGGTCCAGTGCCGGCGTTGCGCACATTCCAGCGGACCTGGATTATACTTCCCGAAACGATCGCGGCAGGGGCCTGAACGTTTGAAACAACAAGGTCAGGATGGGTGAGCGTGAATGCGGAGCTGCCCGCATTGTTGTCCTCCCTGTCGATCTCGTAGACCTCGCGACCCGCGTCCGCGACGACCAGAATGCGATAGCCGCCATCTGTGGCATCGGGAAGGGTCGCCTCGATCGATGCGGTGTAGCTTGCGCCGCGGGCGAGATCGAAAGTGCGCCGCAGCTCGCCAATCAAGATGGCGTCCGACAAGGTTCCGGTCTTGGAAATATAGACCTGGTCGGTCCATGGCGAACGAGCATCGCCTTCACCATCGTTGCGAACGGTCCATTCGATCTTCTGCCGCTCGCCGGGTACGCCCGCTGCCGGCGCGCTGACGCTTGTCACGGCGAGGTCGGCCGCCGGCGTTGACGACACGGCAATCGCCGATAGCGATCGGCCAATATTGTTTTCGGTCGCCTCGCGTTCATAGACTTGCGCCTGCGCGTCCGTGACGACGAACAAAAAGAAACTTCCCTGGATGCCGTCGGGCAGGCGCACGCTTGCCCGTCCTGCATAGGTGCCGTCTTTGGCGATTGCGCCGGTATGGGCTACATTGGCGAGGATACGATCGGAAGCATCGAGCGTGTCGTTAGCCGACAAGATGATCCGGTCGGTCCAGGCCGTCACATCGGTGGCATTTTCGCCCTGGTTGCGCACTCTCCACGAGATATCGATCAATTCGCCGCTGCGACCGGTAACCGGGGCGGATACCGCCTCGACGACGAGATCCGACGCAGGGGACTGCAAATCAATCGAAACGGGAACGCCAGTGTTGTTGCTCAGCGTGTCAGGTTCGATGTTCGCGCCTGCGGTGTCAGTGCGCACCGTCAGCAGGTAGCCGCCGTCGCGGCGTGAAGGAAGCGTGATCGTCTCCTTGCGCGAATATTCTCCCTCGGGAGCGAGTCCTCCCGCCCTGTCAAAGCTTGCAATTACGGTGTCATCGTCATTTCCCCATATCGCATCGCGGCTGAGGATGACCGTGTCCTTCCAGGCCGTCGCGCCCGTGGCGACCGGTCCCTTGTTGGCTACGGTCCATTCCACCTCGATCTCTTGCCCTCCGATCCCGATAGCGGGGGCCGAAAGGCTGGTGACCGCGAGGTCGGGATAGAGCCTCGACTGCGACAACACTTCCACGAAAGCGTTGTTATTTGTCTCCGCGTTGGCCCCATCGGCTGCTTCGATGATACCACCGCTACCGTCCTGATTACGATCCGCCGTGACAGTGATGACGAGCGTGCCGGCGCCCTTTGATCCGTGCGGTAGTTGTATACTCTGGCTGCGCAGTCGGCTCTGTCCGCTTGCCAGCGGGCCATTCCCTGCCGCGGCCGGATCGTAATATGCAAAAGTCGTCGACACCGTCTCCCCAGTCGCGGCATTGACCACAGCAATCTGCGTATACCAGCCTGTCGACACCGCGAGCGCGCCGGCGTTTATTTCCCTCCATTCGATCGTGACCGCCCCGCCGGCCTGGACATCCGTGGTGACGACACGGAGATCGGCAATCCTGAGGTCCGGCGCCGATGCGATCGTCAGCTGCGCCAGGTTGTTGGCTTCGGCCGTTCCGGTCGAATTGGTCTCGGCAACCTGATTGCCGGAGTCCGCCGTGATCTCGAAGGAAAATTCGCCAGCGCTTGCCAATCCGGAGGGCCATGTCAGGCTGTGATGGCGCGTCTGGCTGGCACCGGCCGCAAGGCCGGCCTGGCTCTCGAACGCGACATTTTCGACAAGGACAGTCTGTCCTGTGGAGAGATTGCGAATGCGGATCTGATCAGCCCAAGCGTTTCCGACGGGCAGAGTGCCGGTGTTGCGGACGGTCCAGGTGAGATTGACCGTGTCACCTGGACGCCAACCCGTAGGCGGATTGACCCCGATATCGTCAACGACGAGGTCCGCGCCGGGGCCGTCTCCTGATGAAGGAATGGGAGCAGGCGTCGTATCGGTGACCTTCTGGATGGCGAAGGTGAGGTCGAGGGGACTGTCGGGATTGGAGACATAGCCTTCGACGGCGAGCGTGTAGGTTCCCGACAGGGCGAGCGTCTCGACGTCGCGATCGCCGAAGCCTTGCGACCAGACGTCTTTGCCGAAGGGATCGATGAGGCGCCAGTTGATGGAGCCGGTGCCGTCCCGCCAGTCGAAGTAGAAGCGCTCACCGGCGGCAGCATCGAAACTGTAGAGCAGCGTCTCGCGGCCGGTGGGAAGATTGGCCGAGACCGGCTGGCCCGATGTGATCGGATCTGCGGCGGCAAGATCGAGCAGGCGGAAATCGTAGGAGCCGGTGGCGTCGTAGTCGGCGTCGACGGTGAGCGTGTAGGATCCGGCCAGCAGTTCCAGCACGGGGTTGGAAAGGCTGCCTGCACCCGAATTGGCGAGGGAGCGGGGGATGTCGAACTCCAGACCGCGCGGGCCGACGAGGCGCCATTGCAGGCTCGGAGCTTCCGTCAGGCTGTCGAAATAGAAGCGGCCCGCCGTTGCGAGGTTGAAGGTGAAGCTGTTCTTCTGGCCGGCATGGGTGATCTCGCCTTCGGCCTTGGCACCGATCGTCATCGGCTTCGTCGTATCGGTGACCTTCTGGATGGCGAAGGTGAGGTCGAGGGGACTGTCGGGATTGGAGACATAGCCTTCGACGGCGAGCGTGTAGGTTCCCGACAGGGCGAGCGTCTCGACGTCGCGATCGCCGAAGCCTTGCGACCAGACGTCTTTGCCGAAGGGATCGATGAGGCGCCAGTTGATGGAGCCGGTGCCGTCCCGCCAGTCGAAGTAGAAGCGTTCACCGGCGGCAGCATCGAAACTGTAGAGCAGCGTCTCGCGGCCGGTGGGAAGATTGGCCGAGACCGGCTGGCCCGATGTGATCGGATCTGCGGCGGCAAGATCGAGCAGGCGGAAATCGTAGGAGCCAACCGAGGGGCCATTGCCCTGCACCCGCAAGCGATAGATGCCCGGCACCTGGAGCAGGAGCGTGGCATCACTTCCAATCGTCCACGCATCGGAATTGGCGAACGAGCGGGAGGAGACAATGTCGCCTTGTGGACCGACAAGATCCCAGACCAGGTCAGGCGTGTTGCTCAGGGCATCGAAGAGGATTTGTTTTGGCTGGGTGACGCTGAATACATAGTCGTCCTGCTCTCCCTCTGCGGTGATCTCCCCTTGTTTGGTCTCACCCAGGACGAGCTCTGCGCCGGTTGGCGCCGGCAGCTCGACATGGCCTTGCGAGGTGACGGTGAATGTATATTGCAGCGCCCCGGTGGCATCGACTTGGCCTTCGAAGAGAAGGGTATAGACGCCCGTCAAACGAAGGGTGAGGGACGGGCTGTCGTTGAAAAAGTCACTATGGACCTGGCCGCCATAGGGGTCGATCAACCGCCAGTACGGATTGCCGGCGGTGAGGGCCTGCCGATTGAGCAGGATCTGGTCGCCGGCCTGAGCGCTGAAGCTGTAGATCGCTGTCTCGTTTCCCGAGGCGAGCGTCCCAGGGACCGGCTCGCCCCGGATAATCGGATTTGCGGCGGCCAGGTCGAGCAGGCGGAATGCGTAGGAGCCGGTGGTGTCGTAGTCGGCGTCGACGATGAGCGTGTAGGATCCGGCCAGCAGTTCCAGCACGGGGCGTTCGGAAGAGCCGGAGGCGTCCGAATTGGCAAGGAAGCGGGGGTTGTTGAACTCCAGGCCGCGTGGCCCGACGAGGCGCCATTGCAGGTTGGGATCGTTCGTCAGGCTGTCGAAATAGAAGCGGCCCGCCGTTGCGAGGTTGAAGGTGAAGCTGTTCTTCTGGCCGGCATGGGTGATCTCGCCTTCGGCCTTGGCACCGATCGTCATCGGCTTCGTCGTATCGGTGACCTTCTGGATGGCGAAGGTGAGGTCGAGGGGACTGTCGGGATTGGAGACATAGCCTTCGACGGCGAGCGTGTAGGTTCCCGACAGGGCGAGCGTCTCGACGTCGCGATCGCCGAAGCCTTGCGACCAGACGTCTTTGCCGAAGGGATCGATGAGGCGCCAGTTGATGGAGCCGGTGCCGTCCCGCCAGTCGAAGTAGAAGCGCTCACCGGCGGCAGCATCGAAACTGTAGAGCAGCGTCTCGCGGCCGGTGGGAAGATTGGCCGAGACCGGCTGGCCCGATGTGATCGGATCTGCGGCGGCAAGATCGAGCAGGCGGAAATCGTAGGAGCCGGTCGCGTCGTAGTCGGCGTCGACGATGAGCGTGTAGGATCCGGCCAGCAGTTCCAGGACCGGGTTAGAAAGGCTGCCTGCATCCGAATTGGCGAGGGAGCGGGGGATGTCGAACTCCAGACCGCGTGGCCCGACGAGGCGCCATTGCAGGTTGGGATCGTTCGTCAGGCTGTCGAAATAGAAGCGGCCCGCCGTTGCGAGGTTGAAGGTGAAGCTGTTCTTCTGGCCGGCATGGGTGATCTCGCCTTCGGCCTTGGCACCGATCGTCATCGGCTTCGTTGTATCGGTGACCTTCTGGATGGCGAAGGTGAGGTCGAGGGGACTGTCGGGATTGGAGACATAGCCTTCGATGGCGAGCGTATAGGTTCCCGACAGGGCAAGGGTCTCGACGTCGCGATCGCCGAAGCCTTGCGACCAGACGTCTTTGCCGAAGGGATCGATGAGGCGCCAGTTGATGGAGCCGGTGCCGTCCCGCCAGTCGAAGTAGAAGCGCTCACCGGCGGCAGCATCGAAACTGTAGAGCAGCGTCTCGCGGCCGGTGGGAAGATTGGCCGAGACCGGCTGGCCCGATGTGATCGGATCTGCGGCGGCAAGATCGAGCAGGCGGAAATCGTAGGAGCCGGTGGCGTCGTAGTCGGCGTCGACGGTGAGCGTGTAGGATCCGGCCAGCAGTTCCAGCACGGGGTTGGAAAGGCTGCCTGCACCCGAATTGGCAAGGAAGCGGGGGTTGTTAAACTCCTGTCCGCGCGGGCCGACGAGGCGCCATTGCAGGCTCGGAGCTTCCGTCAGGCTGTCGAAATAGAAGCGGCCGGCCGTTGTAAGGTTGAAGGTGAAGCTGTTCTTCTGGCCGGCATGGGTGATCTCGCCTTCGGCCTTGGCACCGATCGTCATCGGCTTCGTTGTATCGGTGACCTTCTGGATGGCGAAGGTGAGGTCGAGGGGACTGTCGGGATTGGAGACATAGCCTTCGACGGCGAGGGTGTAGGTTCCCGACAGGGCGAGCGTCTCGACGTCGCGATCGCCGAAGCCTTGCGACCAGACGTCTTTGCCGAAGGGATCGATGAGGCGCCAGTTGATGGAGCCGGTGCCGTCCCGCCAGTCGAAGTAGAAGCGTTCACCGGCGGCAGCATCGAAACTGTAGAGCAGCGTCTCGCGGCCGGTGGGAAGATTGGCCGAGACCGGCTGGCCCGATGTGATCGGATCTGCGGCGGCAAGATCGAGCAGGCGGAATGCGTAGGAGCCAACCGAGGGGCCATTGCCCTGCACCCGCAAGCGATAGATGCCCGGCACCTGGAGCAGGAGCGTGGCATCACTTCCAATCGTCCACGCATCGGAATTGGCGAACGAGCGGGAGGAGACAATGTCGCCTTGTGGACCGATAAGATCCCAGACCAGGTCAGGCGTGTTGCTCAGGGCATCGAAGAGGATTTGTTTTGGCTGGGTGACGCTGAATACATAGTCGTCCTGCTCTCCCTCTGCGGTGATCTCCCCTTGTTTGGTCTCACCCAGGACGAGCTCTGCGCCGGTTGGCGCCGGCAGCTCGACATGGCCTTGCGAGGTGACGTTGAATGTATATTGCAGCGCCCCGGTGGCATCGACTTGGCCTTCGAAGAGAAGGGTATAGACGCCCGTCAAACGAAGGGTGAGGGACGGGCTGTCATTGAAAAAGTCACTATGGACCTGGCCGCCATAGGGGTCGATCAACCGCCAGTACGGATTGCCGGCGGTGAGGGCCTGCCGATTGAGCAGGATCTGGTCGCCGGCCTGAGCGCTGAAGCTGTAGATCGCTGTCTCGTTTCCCGAGGCGAGCGTCCCAGGGACCGGCTCGCCCCGGATAATCGGATTTGCGGCGGCCAGGTCGAGCAGGCGGAATGCGTAGGAGCCGGTGGTGTCGTAGTCGGCGTCGACGATGAGCGTGTAGGATCCGGCCAGCAGTTCCAGCACGGGGCGTTCGGAAGAGCCGGAGGCGTCCGAATTGGCAAGGAAGCGGGGGTTGTTGAACTCCAGGCCGCGTGGCCCGACGAGGCGCCATTGCAGGTTGGGATCGTTCGTCAGGCTGTCGAAATAGAAGCGGCCCGCCGTTGCGAGGTTGAAGGTGAAGCTGTTCTTCTGGCCGGCATGGGTGATCTCGCCTTCGGCCTTGGCACCGATCGTCATCGGCTTCGTCGTATCGGTGACCTTCTGGATGGCGAAGGTGAGGTCGAGGGGACTGTCGGGATTGGAGACATAGCCTTCGACGGCGAGCGTGTAGGTTCCCGACAGGGCGAGCGTCTCGACGTCGCGATCGCCGAAGCCTTGCGACCAGACGTCTTTGCCGAAGGGATCGATGAGGCGCCAGTTGATGGAGCCGGTGCCGTCCCGCCAGTCGAAGTAGAAGCGCTCACCGGCGGCAGCATCGAAACTGTAGAGCAGCGTCTCGCGGCCGGTGGGAAGATTGGCCGAGACCGGCTGGCCCGATGTGATCGGATCTGCGGCGGCAAGATCGAGCAGGCGGAAATCGTAGGAGCCGGTCGCGTCGGCCGATCCACCGACAGTCAGAGTATAATCTCCGGCAACAAGATCGAGTAGTGCGGAACGAGAGGTGGAAGCGTCCAGGTCGTTGAATGGATGATCTGTCCCTTCGGAACCGCTCGGCCCGGTCAAGCTCCACGTCAAATCACTATTTTCTAGAGAGTCGAAGTAGAGCTGTGTGTGTTCAGCCAGGTGGAACGTGAATTTGTCGGTCTCACCGGGGATATCTATCGACCCATGGACTGGCAAAAAATCAGCCGAAAGAAGCAGTCGTGGCTCAAGACTTTCGAATATGATGCCCGCAGTTTCGCGTGGCTCCGCTGCACAGTTTTTCTTTCTATTGTTTTCTTTCGATGAGGGCGAGTTGGAGGCTGACGACATGGCGTGGCCCGAACAACTGGTGCCCAAATGTTTAAGGCGAGTTGCAATATTCATTTACGCCCCCCGCGCAATGAGATCGATACAACCACTCCGGCTCACAATTACGTTATCGTATATTCTAGATACTAGATATATATATATTTCACCTTTAGAGGTATCGGGGGTGGATAGTGCTACCTCCTGGTGCGATCGGCACAACCAAAGGTTCTTGCAGATGGCGGCGAGCACATCGCAGAAGCCAAGCGTGCGGCTGGCGAAGATGGTACGAAAGGTAACGGAGAACTGAGTGGAACAAGCGGCGCGGAGTTATCGAGCGATGAACGGACAAGCCGCGTTGGCGTTGTAGATCGGGCTTTCGGCGTCCTGGGCCCACTTCGCGACCCAGTCCCTGTCTTCCATCCGATAAAGGTTACACATTGTGGGCCATCTGCTCCGCTTGAGCTCAGTGGAGGACAATCTAGCGTTTGGCGCTGATTTCGCTAGTCGAGCCGGAAGACCTCGGCATTGTCCTGCCGTTCGCGCAAACCCTTGTAAGATGGATGACGGAGTTTCCCGTCTGTCGTCCAGGCGCGAAACTCGATCTCGGCAATCAGCGTCGGTTCGACCCAGACGATATCGGCACTTCCGGAATAGGGCAGGGGCGGCTGCTTTCGCTTCCAGCGCAGCTTGTCCAGCATCTTCCGCAATCGGATGGCCTCGGTTTCCTTGAAACCCGTGCCGACGCTTCCGACGTGAACGAGATCAGCTCCGCGATTGGCGGCAAGCACCAACGACCCGAAGCCGGCAGGCGACGCCGACCTCTCATAGCCGACAATGAAGAAGGCCTCGCTGTGGACGCATTTGATCTTAACCCAATCCCCGGTCCGGCCGGAACGATAGGGCCGATCGAGGTGCTTGCCGACGATGCCTTCCAGGCCGAGACGGCAGACATGCTCAAGCAGGACGGCTGGTTCGGTGTCGAATGTTTCCGACAGCCGAATGGCTCCGTCTTTGCCGTTCAACGTGTCCTCGAGGAGATGCCGGCGCGATCGGTATTCGACACCGCGCAGATCGTGTCCGTCGAAATAGATGAGATCGAAAGCGTAGAAGATGGCGTCGGAGGCCCGGTTGCCGGCTTGTTTGCCGGATGCGCCCAGCGATTGCTGCAACAACCCGAAATCCGGCCGGCCCTCTCCATCAAGCACGACAGCCTCGCCGTCGATGATCATCGTCGCCGGCCCGAGCCTTCGGGCGGCCTCTACGATCGCCGGAAACCGGTGCGTCCAGTCATGGCCGCCGCGGGTGAGGACCCGGATACCCTGCGGCTCGATATGAACGGAAAGGCGATAGCCATCCCATTTCAGCTCCCAACTCCATTCTTTCCCTTTTGGAGGATGGCTCTTCAATTGCGCCAACGCGGGTTCGACGCGGTCTGGCATGGGATCGAAAGGCAGCTGTGGCTGGGCCGGATTTCGCTTGCCTCGCGGCTTTGATCGGATCGGAGCCTCGGTGTCACGAAGGAGGGGTTTTGATCTCGGAGGCTTGGTCATGCCGACAGTTCAGCAGAAAAATCTTAAAGACACTGTGACGATGCCGACTTGTCCCCGCAATTCACACAAAGGGAGTAGCGCTCTGACACGCTCCGAAAAAAACCTTCAACCGCTACCCACCTGATTCTCCTGAGTATTCTTCCGATTCCTAATGTTCAGGATAATATTCCCATCCTCCGGTTGCTTGACTCTTCAAGTCGGCGGGAACAGATAGAGAACATCCGCATTTTGATCGACATGATGTCGGCCGCCAACACGACCTTGAAGGGAGCCGTGAACGATGACTGCTGCCCGTGAACGGGTGATTTCCGATCTGCGCGAGCGCATCGCCTCGCTGGAAGGCGTGTCGACCCGGAAGGCCGGCTGTCTTTCCTTCGGGGTGCCGGAGATAGATGCAGTCCTGCCGGGAGGTGGCCTTGCCTATGGCGCCCTGCACGAATTTGCTGGTGGCGGGTCGGGCACGGTGGATGGTGCGGCGGCAGCCCTTTTCGCAGCCGGCATCGCGGCCCGCACCAAAGGTCCTGTGGTCTGGTGCCTGACGCGGCCGGATCTATTTTTCCCCGCACTCGCTGAGGTCGGGCTGCATCCCGACCGGGTGATCTTCGTCGAGTCCGACAAGGAAGAGGACGTGCTCGCCAATATGGAGGAGGGGCTTTCCTTCGGTGGGCTCGGAGCCGTCGTTGGTGAACTCGTTCGCTTGCCAATGGTCGGCTCGCGCCGGCTGCAGCTGGCGGCCGAGCGAACAGGCACGATGGCGCTCGCGGTCCGACGCTGGCGACGGCAGACGGAGGCGAATGATTTCGGGCAGCCGACGGCCTCGACCACAAGGTGGCGGGTCAGCGTCATGCCGTCGGAGGAATTGCCAGTGCTAGGTGTCGGAAAGTCCCAATGGTTGCTGGAATTGATGCGCGTGAAAGCGGGTGAATGTGATGAGTTTCTCGTGAGGGCGTGCGATGACAAGGGTCGTCTCGATCTATCTTCCGGATCTGCCAACGGATCGTATTCGTCGCGCCGATCCATCCATTCCGCCTGAACAGGCAATCGCCGTGATTGCAAGGAGCGGCTCGAAACGCTGGGTATCGGCCGCAGACACCGCCGCCCGAAAAGCCGGCGTTCATGTCGGCATGCCTGCGGCGAAAGCGCAGGCGCTGTTCCGTGGCCTGATGCTGGTCGATGCGGATCCTGCAACGGATGCCGCAGCACTCGAGCGGATCACGCTCTGGGCGCTGACGCTTTATTCCCCTGTTGTCGCAGTCGATGGGATCGACGGCATCGTCATGGACACAGAGGGTGCCGATCACCTGCAGGGCGGCGAGTTGCCGATGGTGACGAGGATCGCCAATCAGTTCCTGGCCAGGAAGCTCACGCCCCGCGTTGCTGTCGCCGACACCTGGGGCGCGGCGCATGCCTGCGCGCGCGCCATCAGCGGTGAGACGGCCATCGTCCCGATCGGTGAGACCGTGCGCGCCGTCGAGAAGCTGCCGATATCGCTGCTGCGCCTTCCCGGCGCGGTCGTCAGCGACCTTCGCACGCTTGGCTTCCAGACCATCGGCGAATTGGCCAATACGCCGCGCGCGCCGCTGACGCTTCGTTTCGGTCCGGAGATCGGCCGGCGGCTCGATCAGATGTTCGGCCGCTTGTCCGAACCGATCGATCCGATCCGCACTGCCGAGTTGATCGAGGTCTCCAGAGCCTTTGCCGAACCGATCGGTGCTGCCGAAACGATCAACAAATATGTCGGCCGGCTCGTCATGCAACTGATCGAGGAACTGCAAAAGCGCGGCCTTGGCGTTCGCCGTGCGGATCTGATCGTCGAGAAGGTCGATGGGACCAGGCAGGCAATCCGCGTCGGGACGGTCAAACCGGTGCGCGATGTCGCCTGGCTGACGAAGCTGTTTCGCGACCGCACGGAAAAGATCGAGCCCGGCTTCGGGATCGAGAAGCTGACGCTCGTCGCCGTCATGGCTGAGCCGCTGGAGGAGCGCCAGAAATCCTCGTCGCTGGTCGAGGATGACGTCACCGACGTCACGCCGCTGATCGACATTTATGGAAGCCGTGGCCAGCGTGTTTATCGGGTGGCGCCCGTTGCCTCCGACGTGCCGGAGCGCTCCGTCCAGCGGATCGGTCCTGCGGCCGATCCGGTCGAGGTCACCTGGGTCAGCCATTGGCGCCGGCCGGTCCGCCTGCTGGCGCGTCCCGAGCTGATCGAGGCCATCGCCTTGCTGCCGGACCGCCCGCCTGTCTCCATCACCTGGCGTGGCAAGCGCCGCAAGGTCAAGCGGGCCGATGGTCCGGAGCGGATTTTTGGCGAGTGGTGGCAGCGCGACGCCGAGATGGAGGCGGTACGCGATTATTTCGTCATCGAAGACGAGGCTGGCGAACGTCTCTGGGTCTTTCGTTCCGGTGACGGCATCGATCCCGAAACCGGAAGCCATCGCTGGTTCATGCACGGAATCTTCGCATGAGCTATGCCGAGCTGCAGGTCACCACCCATTTTTCCTTCCTGCGCGGGGCAAGCTCGGCGCAGGAACTGTTCGGGACCGCCAAGGCTCTCGGCATCGAAGCCCTCGGCGTCGTCGACCGCAATTCGCTGGCCGGGATTGTGCGGGCGCTCGAGGCATCGCGGGCGACCGGTTTGCGGCTCGTCGTCGGCTGCCGGCTCGATCTGCAAGACGGCATGTCGGTGCTGGTCTATCCGACCGATCGGGCTGGCTATTCCCGGCTGACCCGCCTTATCACCCTCGGCAAGTCGCGCGGCGGCAAGAACAACTGCATCCTGCACTGGGACGACGTCATCGCCTATGCCGAAGGAATGATCGGCATCCTGGTGCCGGATCTGCCGGATGACGCCTGTGCGATCCAGCTGCGCAGGATGGCCGAGGTGTTTGGCGATCGGGCCTATGTGTCGCTCTGCCTGCGGCGCCGACAGAACGACCAGCTGCGGCTGTATGAAGTTTCCAATCTCGCCACGCGCTTCAAGGTGAAGACGGTCGTCACCAATGATGTCCTCTTTCATGAGCCAGGCCGTCGGCAGTTGCAGGACATTGTCACCTGCATTCGAACCCACACGACGATCGACGATGTCGGTTTCGAGCGCGAGCGCCATGCCGATCGATACCTGAAGCCGCCGGAAGAAATGCAGCGGTTGTTTCCGCGATATTCCGAGGCCTTAGCGCGAACGATGGAGATTGTCCGTAGGTGCACTTTCTCGCTCGACGAACTCACCTACCAATATCCGGACGAGGCGATCGTGCCGGGCAAGGATGCCCAAGCGTCGCTTGAGCATTACGTCTGGGAGTGCGTGCCCGATCGCTATCCGGAGGGGCTGCCGCCCGATGTGTTGAAAACCGTGCGGCACGAACTCGATCTCATCCGCACCATGAAATACGCCCCCTATTTTCTCACAGTCTTCTCGATCGTGCGCTATGCGCGGTCCCAGGGCATTCTTTGCCAGGGCAGGGGTTCGGCAGCCAACAGTGCCGTCTGCTATATCCTTGGCATCACCTCGATCGATCCCTCGACCAACGACCTACTGTTTGAGCGTTTTGTCAGCCAGGAGCGGGACGAGCCGCCGGATATCGATGTCGATTTCGAGCACGAGCGGCGCGAGGAGGTGATTCAGTGGATCTACAAGACCTACGGCCGGGAAAAGGCGGCCCTCTGCGCGACCGTAACCCGCTACCGCGCCCGCGGCGCAATCCGCAACGTCGGCAAGGCGCTCGGCCTGCCGGAGGACGTGATTAAGGCGCTGTCGTCGGGCATGTGGTCCTGGTCGGAGGAGGTTTGTGACCGCAATGTCCGCGAACTCAATCTCAATCCAGACGACCGGCGTCTTGTGCTGACTTTGAAGCTCGCACAGCAATTAATGGGCGCGCCAAGGCATCTCGGCCAGCATCCCGGCGGTTTTGTCCTCACCCATGATCGGCTCGACGATCTCGTGCCGATCGAACCGGCCACGATGAAGGACCGTCAGATCATCGAATGGGACAAAGACGATATTGAAGCGCTGAAGTTCATGAAGGTGGACATCCTGGCCCTTGGCATGCTGACCTGCATGGCCAAGGCCTTCGATCTGATCCGCGAACACAAGGACCGCGATCTCGACCTGTCGAAGATCGAGCAGGAGGATCCCGCCACTTATGCGATGATCCGCAAGGCCGATACGCTCGGCACCTTCCAGATCGAAAGCCGCGCGCAGATGGCGATGCTGCCGCGGCTGAAACCGCGAACCTTCTACGACCTCGTGGTGCAGGTCGCCATTGTCCGGCCCGGTCCGATCCAAGGGGATATGGTGCATCCCTATCTGCGCCGGCGCGAAGGCAAGGAGGCAGTCGAATACCCGACGCCGGAACTCGAGGCCGTGCTCGGCAAGACGCTGGGCGTGCCGCTGTTTCAAGAGTCGGCGATGAGGGTCGCGATGGTCTGCGCCGGCTTTACCGGCGGCGAGGCCGACCAGTTGCGCAAGTCGATGGCGACCTTCAAGTTCACCGGCGGCGTCTCGCGGTTCAAGGACAAACTCGTATCGGGCATGGTGAGGAATGGCTACACGCCGGAATTCGCCGAAAAGACGTTCTCCCAGCTCGAAGGTTTTGGCAGCTATGGCTTCCCCGAAAGCCATGCAGCCTCCTTCGCACTGATCGCCTACGCATCGAACTTCATCAAATGCCATTACCCGGATGTCTTTTGCGCAGCCCTTTTGAACAGTCAGCCGATGGGCTTTTACGCGCCTGCCCAGATTGTCGGTGATGCGATCAAGCATGGCGTCGAGGTGCGGCCAGTCTGTGTCAACCGCTCGCGCTGGAACTGCACGTTGGAGAGGATCGGCAGCACCGATCGGCATGCTGTCCGGCTCGGTTTTCGGCAGGTGAAGGGATTGGCAATGGTGGATGCGGCGCGGATCGTGACGGCGCGCATGAACAGTCCTTTCGCGTCTGTTGATGACATGTGGCGCCGGTCCACCGTGCCGACGGAAGCGCTTGTTCAGCTGGCAGAGGCCGATGCATTCCTTCCATCGCTGAAACTCGAACGGCGCGATGCCATCTGGGCAATTAAGGCGTTGCGCGACGAGCCACTGCCCTTGTTTGCAGCCGCGGCTGAACGCGAGATGGCGGCAATTGCAGAGCAGCAAGAGCCGGAGGTGGCGCTTCGGCAAATGACGGACGGGCACAACGTCATTGAGGACTACAGCCATACCGGGCTCACCCTGCGGCAGCACCCGGTTGCCTTCCTCCGCACGGACCTTTCAGCACGCAACATCATCACCTGCGCAGAGGCGATGAATGCGCGGGACGGTCGGTGGGTTTACACGGCTGGTCTCGTCCTGGTCCGGCAGAAGCCGGGATCGGCCAAGGGTGTCATGTTCATTACCATCGAGGACGAAACGGGGCCGGCCAACATCGTCGTCTGGCCGACACTGTTCGAAAAACGGCGGCGGGTGGTGCTGGGGTCCTCGATGATGGCGATCAATGGCCGAATCCAGCGGGAAGGGGAGGTCGTGCATCTCGTGGCACAGCTACTGTTCGACCTGTCAGCGGACCTCGTCGGTCTGGCTGATCGGGATAGCGAGTTCAAGCTGCCGACCGGGCGCGGCGACGAGTTTGCCCACGGCGGCGGCGGGCCGGATTCGCGAGACAGGCCGAAGCCGGTGGTCCCGCGGGACTTGTTCACGCCCGATCTTCATATCGATACGCTGAAGGTGAAAGCGCGGAATTTTCATTGATACGTGGGATGGAATAACGGGCCGACGGTTCGTATTAGTTCAAGGCGACGCTTCCGCCTGAACCTTATTGAGCCAAAGGATATCGGAAGCGAAGGATCTCGGTGACGGCAATCTTCTCAGCTACTTCCGCGCCCGAACTAGCGGATCATTTTCTCAAGCTCATCTTTCAGGCGTTCGATCCTTTCAAGACCAGTGGTATCTGAGAAGCGTCAAAATCATTTTTCAATCGGCCACACGTGTAATCTCACAGTGAAACGACCAACGCCATGTTTTAGGGCCCGAATGCGCACTACTTAAAGTCCCGTGGACTTGCCCCGAAATGCTTTTTAAAGCGGGACGAGAAATGCGCCTGACTGACAAACCCACAGCTATATCCAATTTCGCCCAGGTTGATCGGTCTGTTTGACGTCCTGGCATGTTGCAGCAATCGACAGGCCTCCATCAGCCTGATTTCCATCACCACGTCGCCGAATGTTGTGCCGTGCCGATGGAAGACGCGGTGAAGATATCCGACCGATATGCGGTGCGCTCCTGCGACGCTTGCGGGACTGAGGTTCGGATCGCGAAAATGCGCGCGCACGTAGGACATCAGCCGGTCGTACATGACCGAGACCAACGATTGACGATCTCTCATCATCAGATCGCTTTCTGGGTGCGTCTCTATCATCAGACAGATGAGGTCGGTCAGCGTCTGTTCCAGCTTCATGCTGTCGCCGCCGCCATCAAACTTCAGCAGTTGCGCGCCCATCTGGGCGACAACGGGCACAAGGAACGGGTTTGCAAAATTCTTGGTGCCGCAGATATCGTCGATCTTGTTCACGCGTGATCGCAAGGCAGCACAGGAGATCTTGAGGGTTACGTTTTCGGATTGGTCAGGCACATCGATCCTGTACCCTTCGGCAGAGTTCAGAAGGAAAACGCTTCCGGGCAGCACGACGCCTGCTCGTCCATTTTGTTCGAACGCCATTCGCTGACGTGTGGGGAACAGGAAAACGAAGTTCTCCGACTTGTCACGCTGTGCCGCAGACTTGTGCCGAACCACTTTTTGAGCATCTGCTTTAAATTGCGACAGGCCGATCGATGGAAATTGTACTTCATAAAGTTCGCCCCGGACTTTGTCTGCCGACAATGGGACGATATCCAAGTCGTAATACACGGAAGACATGTATTCTTGCCAGGCGCTGAGCTTGTTTGCGCTCTGAAGTTGTTCAGTGTTGTAATGATGGACAATTGGCATGATAGGCACCCCGCCTGAAACCATGAACAGTCGCAGTATGTCTCAATTTACACGCAAGGAACATGCCGCTTCCCAAAGTCGTCCGACATGAGCATTCATCGTTCACTCTCGGAACAAAGTGCGGTCTGTCTCAGGCAATACGCAGCCGCGTTGCCGCGATAACGTTCCCTCCAC
Source organism: Rhizobium sp. 862_C5_N1_2 (assembly GCF_051811205.1). Taxonomy (NCBI): domain Bacteria; kingdom Pseudomonadati; phylum Pseudomonadota; class Alphaproteobacteria; order Hyphomicrobiales; family Rhizobiaceae; genus Rhizobium; species Rhizobium sp. 862_C5_N1_2. The sequence continues at coordinate 482,285 of NZ_JBPWPT010000002.1, forward strand.
TGCAAAAATGCAGCGCGGGCTCCAAGGTGGGCCAGCGGTCAAAAATCGGGGGACTATCATCATGCTGAAGGATATTTCGCGCCGCACCGTGCTGAAAACGCTGTCGGCCGGCGTTGCCGCCTCGACCTTTCCATCACCCTTCGTGCGCCGCAGTTTTGCGTCGGAACCCATCCTGCTGGGCTTGCCGATCTCGCAGACGGCAATGGCCGGTGTGGCCGACCATCAGGACTATCTGAACGGGACGACCCTTGCGCTTGAGGAGATCAACGCGGCCGGCGGCGTTCTCGGCCGCGAGATCAAGCCCGTCGTCGTCGATTTCGACGTGCTGTCGCCCGAAAGTGGGCGCGTCGCGATCAACAGCCTCGTCGATGCCAAGGTGCATGCGATGTCCACGGCGTTTACCTTCACGCCTATTCCGCTGGCCGATGCTTCCGCCGGTTACAAGGCGCCGTTCCTCTGGGGTCTGACGCAACGCGCGATGACCGATGCGCTGGTCAAGAACCCGGAGAAGTACCGCCACATCTTCCAGACGGATCCGTCCGAAGTGCACTACGGCTACACCTTCCCCATGTTCCTGCAGACCATGCAGGACAAGGGTGTCTGGAAACCGAAGAACAACGGTGTCCACATCGTCCAGGAACAGATCGCCTACAACCAGACGATCTCCAAATGCCTGCAGGCGGCGCTGCCGAAGAGCAAGTTCGAACTCGCGGGCATCACCGATATCCAGTACCCTGTGCAGGACTGGGGACCGGTCATCCAGGACATCAAGAAGATCGGCGCCGGCGCCGTGATGATCGACCACTGGGTCGCCGCCGAATATGCAGCCTTCGTCAAGCAGTATCAGGCCGATCCGCTGGAAGGCACACTCGTCTATCTCCAGTACGGACCTTCCCAGCCGGAATTTCTCGAACTGTCCGGTCCCGCTGCCGAAGGGTTCGTCTGGAGCACTGTGCTCGGCGTCTATGCCGACGAGAAGGGCAAGGAGTTTCGAGCGAAGTACCAGAAGCGGTTTCCCGGAATCATGGGCCTTTGCTACACAGGCAATGGCTATGACACGACCTACTACCTCAAGGCGGCCTGGGAAGCGGTCGGCGATCCATCGAAGTTCGAGGCGGTCGCCGACTGGATCCGCACCAATCCCTATCGTGGCGTCTGCGGCTACATGAGCATGGGCAATGCCTTCCAGGAATGCGCCCACTATCCTGACAACGGCTACGATGTCACCGCGACGGATCTCGAAAAGGGCATGGCCCAGTTGTTCTTCCAGGTGCAGGACGGCGAACACAAGATCATCTATCCCGACGCGCTACAGGAAACCGAAATGCGCGCCGCACCATGGTGGTGATCTAGGGGGTGGTGAGCATGGCCTTGAACACCCTACAGGGCACCCTTTTCGCCTGCGAGAACATCACACTCGAACTCGGTGGACGCCAGATTCTCAACGGCGTCTCCCTTCATGTCGATCCCGCCGAAGTGCTCGGGGTCATCGGCCCGAACGGCGCCGGAAAGACCAGCCTGTTCGAGGTCCTCTCGGGGCGCATGCAGCCGAAATCAGGGCGGGTGATCTTCGATGGCAAGGATGTTACGTCCCTGCCATTGCAGAAACGGGCAAGGCTGGGGCTTGGACGGACATTCCAGACGCCCGTCGTGCCGGAAGAACTGACGGTCGCTGCGGTGTTCAAGGCGGCCAGGCAAGCCTTTGTGCCGTATCTGACGCCTGATGATGCCGAATGGGGCGCCGAACTGGTCGGCTTCCATGAGCCCGGCAACACGATTGCCGAACGTCTCGACACGCTCAACCGGCGTAAGCTGCTGATGGCCTGCCTGCTGATGCGGCGGCCGAAGCTGCTGCTGATGGACGAGCCGGCGGCAGGCCTGATCAACTCCGAAATCGACGAACTGGACGAGATCATGCGGGTTCTCGCCAAGGAGCTGGGCATCGCGATCATCATCGTCGAGCACCGGATCGAGCTTCTGGAAACCATCGCCGACCGGGTGATGGTGATGGATGCGGGCGACGTGATCTCGCAAGGCTCGCTGGCGGACGTGCTCGCCGACCCCAGGGTGAACGAGGCCTATTTCGAGACTGTCAGGGACGAGGCCGCAGCATGACGACGACAATCACTGCGCCGTACATTGCTCATCGGGAAATTCTGAATGTTGGCGGGCTTTCCGCTGGATGGGGGCCGATGCGCGTCATCCACGACCTCGATCTGAAAGTCTATGCGGGAGAACGCGTTGGTCTCGTCGGCCTGAACGGTCATGGCAAATCGACCCTTTTCCAGGCAATCGCCGGACTGACTGGCTGGCAACGCGGCTCTATTCTTCTTGACGGGCATGAGGTCGGCCGAACCCGAAGCCAGGGGCCGGGACGCTACACGCACCATATCGTCCGGCGGGGCTTAGCACTGATCCCGCAGGGTGACGAGATTTTCCACGGGCTGACGGTCGAGGAACATCTCGATAGCGGCGCTTTTACGCCGCGCGCCTGGTCCGAGCGAAAGAAGCGCAAGCAAGGCATTCTTCAGATCTTCCCACCGCTGGAAAAGCTGATGGCAACGCCGGTCGGACGCCTGTCGGGCGGCGAGCGGCGCATGGTGTCGATCGGCCGTGGGCTGATGGCGGACGCGATCCTCTTTCTGGTCGACGAGCCGTCGCTTGGCCTGGCGCCCAAGATCGGCAAGTCGGTGATCGAGGCGCTGATGGCGGTCGAACTCGGTGACAGCGCGATGGTTATTGCCGAGCAGAACGTTGCACTACTGGAAGGCAAGGTTGATCGGATCATCGGCATGCACGCCGGCAAACTCAAAGGCGAGGCATCGATCATGAAGAGTCTCACCGGGCATGGAGCGCATTGATGGATCTCGGTTTCATCGTTTCCAACGCTCTGACGCTCGCCTGCATCTACGGCACCATCGCCATCGGCATATCGTTGACCTGGTCGAGCCTCGGTCTCGTCAATATGGCCTACGGCTTCATCTTCGCGCTTTCGGGCTATGGTGCATGGCTCGCAAGCGTCTATCTTGCGCCGTCCCCGCCTCTTGTCATGGCGGCGGGTATCCTCACAGGAGCAGTCGGCGGCGTGTTCGTCTGCCTGGTTGCGTTCATCCCCGTCCATGACAAGCCGAATTTTCCGATCCGGGCTCTGATTGCGACCCTTGCGATCAGTCTTGCCGGCAATCAGATCCTGCTGTGGATGTTTGGCCCGAGGGCCAAATCGCTGCCGCAACTGTTCGGACGCGGGAAGGTCGATCTCTTCGGCGTCGTTCTGACGGCCGACAAGATCGGTGCGTCGCTTTCCGCCATCGCGCTTCTGTCGCTGATCCTGCTCTGGATGCGCTCCAGCCGGCGGGGCCTCGAGATACGCGCGATGATGATGAACCCGCATGCCGCCGCCATTGTCGGCATTGGGGTGCGCCGTACGGCTATTTCTGTGATGGCGCTGACCGGCGCGCTCGCCGGACTTGCCGCCGTGCTTCTGGCGCAGACCTACTATGTCGCCCCTTTCAGCGGCATCACCCCAATGGTCAAGGGATTGAGCATCGCGCTCGTCGGTGGGTTGGGCAGCGTGCCGGGTGCCGTGATCGGCGCCATTCTTCTCGGGTTCAACGAGGCGCTGACTTCGTCGCTGCTCGGCGGACAATATGTCCTCATCACCCAGTTCCTGCTGATCATCGTAATTCTTCTGTTCAGGCCGCGCGGCATCGCCGGCATCCTCGACAAGGCACGGGAGGCCTGAAACATGACCGAAGCCCATATCGCCCCGCCGCCCATGTGGATCGACCCGCTCGGCTGTTTCGACCCTGAGAAGGAGACGCGTCAGGTCGCGACCAATCCCTGGCAGTCCCACCAGTCGACCTGGAACGAGACGACCGCCTTCAAGCCTGAAATGCACAAAGTCGGCCGGTTCAATTTCTTCTACAAATGGCCGGGCCACGGCGAGCGCCTCTGGCACCGCACCCGATACTGGCCGACGCGCCGGCGCATGCTCAACATTTCCGGCGGCTACAATGCCAAGACCATGCGCCGCGAGAAGACCATTCTCGACAAGCGGCCGATCTGGTGGTCGATGGCCTTCGTGCTGTTTCTTCTCATGCCTTTCTTGGTGCCGGCAGGCTCCTGGAACACGGTCATGACAGCCATGTCCGTGATGGGTATCTACGGCGCGATCAACCTCTGCTGGATGCTGGTGATCGGAACCGCCGGCATCTTCTCGCTCGCGACCTATGCCGTGGTCGGGGCGGCGGCCTACGGCTCGGCTTATGCGGCGATCCAGCTTGGGCTACCGTTCTGGACATTGCCGCTGATGGGCACGGCAATCGGCCTTGCCTTCGGCGCCGTCATCGCCTTTCCCGCCATGCGGCTCGATGGCTTCTATTATGCGCTGCTGACCCTCGGTGTCGTCGAACTCTGCCGCGTCTATGTGGTGCAGTCGCGGCAACTGGGGTCGGCGACGGGCGGCCTCTATGGCGCGCCCAGCTACCTGCCTAACGGTCTCGGACAGGAAGGGCAATTGCTGCTCGGTTACTACGCCTGTCTGGCGCTCCTGCTCGCCGCTTTGTTCGTCTATCGCTTCGTCAACGGCAAGCGGCTCGGCCGGGTGTTGCGGATGGCGCCGGAGAAGAAGGAGGCTTTCGCGCAGGCGGTCGGCGTCGATTATCTGCGCGCCCGCGTCTGGGTGTTCCTGATCTCGTCGGCAGCACTCGGCTTCATCGGCGGCTTCTATGCCATTCATTTCGGCGGTGCCTCGCCCAATCTGTTTTCGTTCGACACGTTGCTTCTTTCGCTGGCCATGCTGGTGATCGGCGGGATCGGCCGCTCGGAAGGCGCGGTCGTCGGAACGATCATCGTCGTCTTCATCGACCGGGTGCTGATCGATCTTGGGCCGCTGCGCTTCATGCAGATCGGCGCCATCATGCTGATGGTCGTCCTGTTCCTGCGCGGCGGCCTGTTCGGGATCAAGGATCAGTTCCGCACCTGGCGCGCCAAGAAACGCAGTGAACGCCGCGCGACGCGCGCGGAGAAAGGCGGAGAAATGCTCCCCGAAGAAGCCACCGAAATCCACGACAAGGACCAGATCTACTTCCGCCGCTTCGACAAGATGCAGCGCGATTTCCTCAAGCGCCTGATCTCCGACGCGGTGATCGAGGAACATCGCACGAGGCCGCTCGGCCAACACTCCGAAGCGCTGGAGCGCCTGCTCAACTATTTCCGCCGTCAGGGGCAGATCGACAAATACGCGATCATGGTGATCGAGGAGTTCAAAGCCTACCGGATCGTGGCACTGGCCGGCCATCGCGGCACAGCCCCGCGCCTCGTCGAGGACCAGACCTATGCGACGCCGGACGAGGCCTATCACGCGCTATTCCTGCGCCGTGTCCAAGACCTGCTCGAAACCTGAACAGACAATCACTGACGTTATGACGCAGACTTTTTGAATGGAGTGCCGGTCCATGGCCGAACAGAAAATCTTTGGTTACGCAGACAGGATCTCGGTACGGCCGGGCGATGATATCGGCTTCTTCGTGCATGCCGACGGTACGACCCGCGTCGAGGCGCAGCTTGTCCGGCTGGTGCATGGGGATATCCATCCAGCAGGCCCCGGCTACAAGGAAGAGGAGATCGCAAACCCGCAGAATGGCAACTGGACCGTGCGCAAGCAGTTCACACAGGTCGGTTCCTTTCTGACGGTCGATGATCCGGCAGGGCATCTGGCGCCGAAGGGTAGCTTCACGCTCGCGGCCTTCATTTACCCGAACAAGCCGGGCGGGGGCGAGCGGCAATGCCTGATGGGCCGCTGGGACGCCTACAACAACCGTGGCTACGGGCTCTGGATCAATCCGGCGGGGTTGCTGGAGTTCGGCTATGGCGACGGACGCGAGGTCGATTATGTCGATGCAGAAGTGCCGCTGATGAAGAGCCAGTGGTACTTCGTCGCAGCGACCTACGATGCATCGACCGGCAATGCGACGCTCTATCAGGAAAGCGCCGGGACACGCTACAACAGCCTGATCGGCAAGGTCGCCGGCATCGATTTCCGTTCTCATGTGTGCGAGACACTCCGGTTCAAGCCGCTCAATCCGCCGGAGGTGCCGTTCCTGTTGGCAGCGGCGCAGGACTGGCACAGTCTGCGCGGAACCTTCAAGACGCAATGCTACAATGGCAAGCTCGACCGCCCCTCCGTGTTCGACCGCGTCCTGTCGCGCCAGGAGCTGGATGCCTTCCGCATTTCCGGCAAACCACCAGCCAATGGATGTCTCGCAGCCTGGGATACGTCGCTCGGCTACACGGATAGGGGCATCGGCGACCGGGTGATCGATACTGGGGCCCATGCGCTGCATGCCGAAGGCTATAACCGGCCGGTTCGCGGACAGACCGGCTTCAACTGGGCGGGCCGCAACGACTGCTTTCGTCTGTCACCCGGCGAATATGGCGGCATCGAATTCCATGACGATGCGATCATTGATTGCCGCTGGGAAAAGACTACATCCTTTACCGTGCCGGATGTCCGCTCCGGAGCCTATGCCTTCCGCCTGCGCGTCGGCGACGGCAAGGGCCTGCGCGAGGAATACATCCCCTTTTTCGTGCGTGCCAAGACACCGAAGGCGCCAATCTGCTTCCTCATTCCGACCAGCAGCTATCTCGCCTATGCCAACGAGCATCTGACCTTCGACGCCGAAATCATGCAGCCGCTGGCCGGCCAGTCGCCGATAATTTCCGAGATCGACATCGAATTGTACCAGACGAAGGAGTTCGGGCTGTCGCTTTATGATCATCATGCCGACGGGGCAGGGGTGTGCTATTCCTCCTATCTCCGTCCGATCCTCAACATGCGGCCAAAGGCGCGCATGTCGTCGATGGGGGTCACCTGGCAATTCCCGGCCGATCTGTCCGTGATCGCCTGGCTCGATCACATGGGTTACGACTATGAGGTGATCACCGATGAAGACGTTCAGCGCGAGGGCGTGGCCGCACTGGAACCCTACACAGTCGTTCTGACCGGAACCCATCCGGAATATGTCTCCGAAGAACTGATGGACGCCACGGAAGACTATGCGGCCGCCGGTGGACGCCTGATCTATCTCGGCGGCAACGGTTATTACTGGAATGTATCCTACAGACAGGACGAGCCGTGGTGCGTCGAAGTGCGCAAGCTTAACTCGGGCATGCGCGCCTGGCAGGCCCGGCCGGGCGAATATTATCTCGCGACCTCGGGCCAGAAGAGCGGGATCTGGAAGGATCTCGGCCGTCCGCCGCAAAAAGTCCTCGGCGTCGGCTTCATCTCCGAAGGCTTCGATTCCGCGCGGCCCTACCGACGCATGCCGGATAGCTGGCACCGCCGCGCCGACTGGATGTTCGAAGGGATCGAAGGCGAAATCCTGGGCGATTTCGGTCTGGCGCATCATGGCGCTGCCGGTCTCGAAATCGACCGCTATGATCTCACGCTTGGAACTCCGCCGCACGCCTTGATCGTCGCCTCTTCCGGTGGCCACAGCGACAATTACCAGACCGTTGTCGAGGAGGTTCTCTATCCCTATCCGGGGCTGATGGGTTCCTACGACTATCGCATCCGCGCCGACATGGTCTATTTCACGACGCCGGAAAACGGCGCGGTGATCTCCACCGGCTCGATCGCCTTCAGCCAGTCGCTTCCTTACAATAATTTCGACAACAACATTTCCAAGCTGCTTGGGAATATTCTGACGACTTTTGCAAAGAAAGGAAGGTTGCCAGGTTCGAACTGGACGTTGGAGGAGAAGCAGTGGCGCTGAGTGGAAACAGAAACAACGGCTGAGAGCGGCTGGCACAGGGTTTGTCGGTCTCACGTCCGATACCTACATCCTTTTAACCACAGAGATTGAGGAAGAACCCGATTAACTGCAAAACGACAGCGGTCTGCTTAGGATTACGCCCTCCGGTTTGGGGAGGACGCAACCGACTGATTTTTCGCGATTCCCATAACCCACATATGAAATTCCCTTCCATAGGGCTTTTCAAACGCGGCACGATCCCAGGCAAGGCAGTAGCTTTCGGGGAGCGGAAGGCGGATGTCGAAAGGAACGACAAGAGTACCAGCTCGCAACTCGTCCTCGATCATCGAAACCTGAGCTAGAACGAAGCCGTGCCCGTTGACAGCAGCATCGATTGCGTTGCTCGACAGCGCGAAAAAAAGGCCTGAAAGCTTTTCGTTCACAGATGCACCAACGAGTTGCGCCCACTCGCTCCATTGCGGAGGCCGGCTGTAGCCCCCGCCTGGCGCAGCCGCAAGCCGAATACGAGGCTCAGAGTGAGGGCGATCTCAATCGCCAGATCGGAATAGCGTGGCTGGCCACCGCGCGTCCAGCGCTTCGGCGCTCGCCACGACGAAAGCTCGTCCTCTGTCATCCACAGCATCAGGCTGCCACGCCGGTGAAGTCCCGCCTCGTATTCCGCCCAGCTCGTAATCTTGAACTTCATCTTGCTGATACGATGGCGGCGTGCGGCATTGCGTTTGAACGGCATCGCTGAAAAGACCGACTATTGCGATTGCCGATCACATACGCCACCGCGATTAACGATCTGCGCACCAAGGCCCATCAAAGACTGAAATCCGTTCATCATCGACCGATGCACCAACGCCGTTAGGAGCCCAAGTATCTTCTGGCTCATGAAGCGGATGACCAGATCGACGCAGTCGGCTGATCCCGCGTTACCTCTGGGGGCTCAGCAGCGAACCTTCATTCGTGAAGTCTGACGGCCAAGTCATCCAAACCGCCACAGAAAGGAATTATCCATGACAGGAATAGCGGGCGTCGTTGTGTTCAAAGCCAAGCCGGGCCTGGGCGAGGAAGCAGCAAAAAGAATCGCGGCAGCACTTCCCGCGGTCGAGGCGGAAGCAGGCACGACGCTCTGGCTCGTCCTGCGCTCGAACGCCAGTATGGACACGATCTTCCTCGTCGACCTCTTCGACAGCGAAGGAAGTCTCAACGCCCATATGACGGGCAGCGCCGCAAGCCAGATTTTCGCGACCGTGCCCGAGTTGCTGGCCGCAGAACCCCAACTCCATCCGAGCACAGTGATTGCGTCGAAGCCAGCAGCATAGCGCGCTTGGAGGCTCGAATCCCGTTTTTCCGGCCCACATGCGAGCATCAAAAATCGGCCAGACAAATATTTCTCCGAAGCCGCGTTACCTCGGGGGAACTTGCATCGAACTTCCATACAGACAGGTCGAACCCGGCCGTCGTCGCCAGCAATTGAAAGTGCTGTCTTAACCTTCAGGAGAACCAATATGTCCGATCGTCTGATGTCTACGCTGGTGGCTGGTGCCTTCGCCGCCGCCTTCGGTACGCTTGCCGTCGTCCCGGCCCATGCCCAGGACTTCACGGAGCAGCAGAAGAAAATTCAAGCCGACAACACCGTCAAGGTAAAGTCTGGCAAGGTCGAGCCTTGCTTCGGCGTCGCGCTCAAGGGCCAGAACGATTGCTTCGCAGGTGCCGGTACGACCTGCGCGGGCACCAGCGCCGCCGACTACCAGGGCAATGCCTTCAAGCTGGTTCCGACCGGCACTTGCACGGGCATCTCGACCCCGAATGGCGCAGGCAGCCTGAAGCCAAAGGTCTAATAGCCTTCCGGCCGGGCCCCGAAGGCCCGGCCATCCCCAACGTATCGGCCCTGTATAAGTCAAGGTGAACGCATGCCGGAACGAACCCTTAAAACCTCGCAGACAATGATGCCGAAACGCGCCGGCGTCGGCCTGAAGGCTGAGCACTACCGGACGATCATGCAGACCTCGCCCGATGTCGGCTTTTTCGAGGTGCATGCAGAGAACTACATGGGTGCAGGTGGCCCACCTCATCGTTACCTTTCAGCGATCCGCGAGCGCTATCCGCTGTCGCTCCACGGTGTTGGTCTGTCGATCGGCGCGGCCCGTCATCTGGACAATGACCATCTCGCCCGCCTGAGACAGTTGATCGACCGGTACTCCCCGGCGCTTTTCTCCGAGCACCTCGCCTGGTCGAGCCACGACGTCGGCTTTCTCAACGACCTTCTTCCTCTACCCTATACGGACGAGACACTCATGCGCGTCGTGGAGCATGTCGATCAGGTGCAGGAAGCACTCGGGCGCCAGATGCTGCTGGAGAACCCTTCCACTTACCTGGCCTTCGCCGAAAGCACCTGGACAGAGACCGATTTCATTGCGGATATTGTCCGACGGACCGGATGCGGTCTCCTGCTGGACCTGAACAACATTCACGTCGCCTGCGCCAATCAGGACTGGAACCCGATCGTCTATCTCAATGCCTATCCCCTTTCTCATGTTCAGGAGATCCATCTGGCCGGTTTCGCGCCCGACGCCGACGAGGAGGGCCGCCCGCTGCTGATCGACGCTCATGACCGTCCCGTTGCGGAAACCGTCTGGGGTTTGTTCGCCCATACGATCGAGCGCATTGGCCCGGTTCCAACCTTGATCGAATGGGATGCCGGTCTGCCTGACTGGCCGACACTGAAGGCCGAGGCGGAGCGCGCTGAACTGATCATGGCCGACATCGGCAACATTCACCGGCGTGCAGCCATCCCGGCCCACGCATGCTAACTCCGCAGGAGGGCCGTATGTCGATACCGAGAATTACCGGCTCCATTCGCAAATTGACTGCGAGCTTGGCGAACTCCGAACACGATATTGGCATGGACGGGTTCGCCGACCGGCAAGCCGACTTCGCCAGAGCACTGCTACGTCCGGAATTACCCATCCCGTCAGGTCTGGTCGGTCCGGACGGACTGCCAAGCGTCAAGCGGTTCGCCGTCTACCGCAACAATGTCGTGGTCGGGTTGATCGAAACCCTGAAGGCGGCGTATCCTGTGGTCCACCGCCTTGTTGGCGAGGAATTCTTCGCTGCCATGGCGCGTTTATATGTGTTGGCGGAACCGCCGGCCTCTCCGATCATGCTCGACTACGGATCTGGCTTTCCCACCTTCATCTCAGGCTTCGAACCCGCAGCTGTGCTCCCCTATCTCGGAGATGTTGCCCGGCTCGAGCGGGCATGGGTGGAAGCATACCACGCAACCGAAGCAACGCCGCTGTCACCTTCTGTTCTCAGTCAGCTGCAGCCGGGCGACCTGCCAGCGCTACGGTTCGCCCTTCATCCATCCGTTCGCATCGTAAGGTCTGCTTTCCCGATCGTGAGCATCTGGCAGGTGAACATCGATGGCGTTGAAGATGCGCAAATCGATCTGGATGAAGGCGGAGAGGATGCGCTCATCGTTCGTCCCGAAGCGGATGTCGAGGTTCGGCGTCTACCAGCGGGTACCACCGCTTTCATGGAGGCTCTGCAGGCAGGTTCGCTAATCGTCGATGCGCTCAGGCAGGGGTTGTCCGCCAGTCCGCGTTTCGATCTTGCCGGTACGCTTCATGGCATGATCGAGTCAGGTGCAATCATCGGCTACCATATGCGGCCGATCCGACCGTTGGAGATCGCATGAATTCGCAACCGACATTGGTGAGCAAAATCGTCGCGACCATCCATCAAGCGCATCTCCATTTCAGTATGATCGCACGATGGATCGCACCGCCGGTGTTGCGCATCACCCTGGCGCTTCCCTTCCTTCGCTCCGGCTTCACACGATGGGACGGTTTCCTATCCCTGTCGCCGGGCACGCTGTTTCTGTTTGAGGAACAGTTCAGGCTTCATATCTTCGGCGGCGAGTATGCCTTTCCCGTGCCGGACCAACTCGCGTTGTTAACCGCGATTGCAGAGATCGTGTTGCCGATTCTGCTGATCGTCGGCCTCGCAACGCGCTTTGCCGCACTCGGCCTGTTGGTCATGACAGGCGTGATCCAACTGGTGTTTCCGGATGGCTGGGCCAACTTCCACCTCTACTGGGCAGCTTTGGCCCTGGGCGTCATTGCGGTTGGCCCCGGCGCAATTTCCGTCGATTGCGGGGTCAGACGCATGGTCAATGACTTCCGTCCGTCGGGGTCGACATGGTAATGCCCTGCTGTAAGATCATGTTTAACCGGCTCGCGCCTGTGAGGGTGCGGGGATGAAGGATGAAAAGCGCAAGCGCCTTACCGTTGTGACCTCGGTTGGGCAGCGCACCCGAACGAAAGAGAGAGATCGTTTGCAGGACGAGGAGACCGCCGCATCCCGCGACCTCGACTGGACTATTCTCATGGCGCGTACGCAGGATGGCGATACCGTGGCCTATCTCCGTCTTCTTCAGGAAATCACGCCCTATCTTAGATCAAGGGTCAGACGGTGGCATAGGGACCCTTGGGACATCGAAGATACAGTGCAGGACATCTTGCTTACCCTCCATTCGATCCGGCACACCTACGACCCTTCGCGTCCGTTCGGTCCCTGGCTCGTTGGTATCGCCAATCGTCGCGCCGTCGACCGACTGCGCCGACGTGGTCGGCAAACGCAGCGCGAGGCTCCACTCACTGCCGAACACGATGCGGCAATGGCGCCCGATGAAAACGATGGCACGCCCGACAAACACAAACTGACTGAAGCCATCAAGGTTTTGTCGCCGATCCAGCAGAAGGCCGTCGATCTCCTGAAACTCAAGGAAATGTCGTTGAAGGAGGCCTCCGATGCTACCGGGCTATCGGTGGCATCCCTGAAAATGGCAACGTATAGGGCACTTCAGAATTTGCGTGCCCTGCTTTCGGATCGGAGGGATTCGTGATGGAGACGTCGGACTTGATCCATTCCCTCGCCACCAATGCAACCCCCGTCAGGCGTCTTCGGCCGCCGCTGCTCCGCGCGATGGGATGGCTTCTGATCGCCGCAGTGATCATGGGCCTTATGACGATTAGTCATGGCGTCCGGCCGCAATTCACCGAGCGCATGCAGGATGCCGTATTCGCCATTAACATGATCTCGTCGCTGCTGACCGGGGTTCTTGCGACCATCGCCACCTTCTTTGCCAGCCTGCCGGACCGACCCCGCCGATGGCTTCTGTTACCGGCCCCGCCGCTCCTCGTGTGGCTGTCAACCATCGGCTATCAGTGCTTCGCCGGCTGGGTGCCCGTTCCGCCCGGAGCTATCACGGTCGAAGCGGCATCCGGTTGCCTCGCGACACTCGTCCTGACCAGCCTGCCGCTATCGCTTTTGATGCTGGCGATGCTGCGTTACACGGCTGCACTCCGGCCAACGTCTGTCATTCTCATGGGAAGCCTTGCGGTTTCGGCAATCACCGCGACGGCTCTGTCGATGTTCCATCCGCTTGATGCCACAGCAATGATCCTCGGATGGAATCTAGGCACGGCGGTTCTGTTCCTTGCGGGCGCCGCGATCGTCAATCGGAAAATGGGAAGCTCGATCGATTAGCGGAAGGTCCGACCGCCAATATGATGATGCCAGTGGGCACACGAGCGAATGCTTCGTCAGGGCGGCCTCTGAAAGGCGACTATGTTGAAAAGCAGATCGACAGCCTGATTACTTATCTCGAACGGGTTAATGCCAGTCCGAGAAGGGCGCGTTTCTAGTGACCAGCCGGCGTCCTTGTAGAAAAGGTTCCGCACGATCAGAGCCCCGGCCAACATCGGTTCTTGGCTCCTGAAACCAAAGGAGCCATTCACCGCGAGTCACCGACATCCTGAACCGACTTATGCCCGTGCCCCGCCCCGTGGCTTTCGTGACGAAGGGGCTCGACACGACAGGTTCAAGCGTTTCGACATATGCCCAAACGCTTCCCTCCCGTATTCCGCTGATGAGCGCCTTCATCGGCATCGGCGGACCGTGTATCGCCCGTGAGCTCGCCAACCGCCTGCCGACGGCCTGCATCTACGCCTGTGAGGACATCTCGGTCGCCGAACAGTTCGCGGCGATCATGCAAACGGACTATTACCGTCTGTCGATAACGACGGACGTTGCGGGCGTCGAAGCCTGCGCCGCGCTCAAGAATTTCTTTGCGATCGGCGTCAGCGCCATGCAGACCCGCTATCCCGATCAAAAACGTGCGGACGGTCAGTCCAAAAATCCCACGGCGGCCGCCTTCACGCAGGCCAGTTTGGAAATGGCGAGGCTCTGCGAAAGGCTCGGGGGCCATACAGCCACGGCATTCGGGCTGGCCGGTCTCGGCGATCTGCATGTCACGGTCGGCGGAGGGCGCAACAGCCGCCTTGGGCAAGGGCTGGGAACCGGTCGCACGGTCCCAGATGTGTTGTCCAGCGACTTGCTCGGCGAAACGGTAGAAGGCGTGGATACTGCGCGAGTTCTGGCAATCATGGCGCCGGATAAACCCGGCACCAAAAGCGAAAAGGCCCCTTATTTCCCGCTCGCATCTGCCATTATGGATGCCGTTCTTCAGGAGAAACGTTTCTCATTGGATTTTTCACGCCTCGTTGTTGGGTAGCCACCGGCCTTTGGTCAGTTAGAAAAAAACTTCTTCCGGGAAAGCCCGGCGATTGTGCCCCGGTATGTTTGGAGAATGCGGCGGTTATCGGTTTTGCGGCGGCCCAATCAGTGTTCTGCGAGATTCAAGACCGAGCTGACGAAAGACCTCGAACGACCAGTGGTCCTTTCGAACTGCAAGAACTGTTTTTGGCTCGGACAGTCGAAAGCTGCCGCAACGATTCTCAGGAGAAAGACAATGAAGCTTGCCATTGCAGGAGACAGCGCCGGTGAAGGCCTCGCCAAAGTTTTAGCTGATTATCTGAAATACCGCTTTGACGTGCACGAAATCTCGCGTGTGAACGAAAGCGCCGATCACTTCTACGCCAACCTCTCCGACCGGGTCGCTTCGAGCGTCTTAAACGGAACCTATGACAGGGCGATCCTTGTCTGCGGCACCGGCATCGGCGTCTGCATTTCGGCGAACAAGGTCCCGGGGATCAGAGCTGCGTTGACGCACGACACTTATTCCGCCGAGCGGGCAGCCCTTTCCAACAACGCCCAGATCATTACCATGGGTGCCCGCGTCATCGGGACCGAGCTCGCAAAGTCAATCGCCGACGCGTTTCCTGCCCAGACTTTTGACGCAAAAGGCCGTTCGGCCGGAAGTGTCAAGGCGGTAGACGAGCTGGATGCGAAGTATAATGCCCGATGAATGGCAACACGGCGACCTCTGAGCGACCCTGTATCGCCGTCGCTTCAGCAAGACCTATATCGTCAACAATGGCTGTGACCTCGAACTCGCGACGTCACATCTTGCCGACGCAAAGGCGTATCTGTTTGCCTTCGGCAAGCCGTTCATCGCCAATCCGGATCTGGTGGATCGACTGCAAAGCGGCGCGCCGTTGACAGACATGAACCCGGCTACGCTCTACGGCGGCGGTGCTGCTGGCTACACCGACTATCCGAAGCTTGCCGCAACGCTTGGCGCGTCAGCGCTTTTGGGCCGCACTTCGGTGCGGCCCCGTCCAGTTCTAAGCTATGAAATTTGAGCTTTCCAGCTGTCTTTCATCCAAAGTCGGAGCGCCACTACTGCACCTTGATCACGACCTTGCGATCACGACCTTGCCCTTCGCACGGCCTGTCTCAACATAGGCCAAAGCCTCTGGCGTCTGATTGAACGGGAAAATCCCGTCCACGACGGGGCGAATAGCGCCGCTATCGATCAACCCGGCGATCTGCCCGAGTTGCCGACCATCGGCGCGCATGAACAGGAAGGAGTAATGCACGCCGAGGCTCTTTGCTTTGCTGCGCACGCTGCGGCTCAATAGCCGGACGACAAGCTTTAGGAGCGGGTTGAGCCCGAGAGCTTTGGCAAAGGTCGGGTCCGGTGGGCCAGAAATCGACACGAGTTGGCCGCCTCGCTTTAGGATGTTCAGAGATTTCGCGAGCGTCTTCGGATCCTGGCTGTTCAGCACGACATCGTAGCCTGAGAGCACCTTTTCGAAATCTTGGCTCTTATAGTCGATCACTACATCGGCGCCGAGGCTTTTAGCAAGAGCAGCGTTCTTTGCGCTTGTCGTTGTCGCGACCGTTGCCCCCAGATGCTTGGCAAGCTGGATCGCGATCGTGCCGACGCCGCCAGAGCCCGCCTGAATGAAGACCTTCTGACCCGGCTTTACCTTCGCGACATCGACGAGAGCCTGCCATGCCGTCAGCGCGACCAGCGGGATGGACGAGGCGTCCTCCATCGTCAGCGTGCTTGGCTTGAGCGCGGCATCGCCTTCGTGAATGGCGATCAAATCCGCAAACGTGCCGATGCGGTGATCCCTCGGGCGTGCATAGATCTCGTCGCCGACCTTGAAGCGGCTGACGCCGGGGCCGACCTTGATGACAGTCCCGGCGACATCATGGCCAAGCACGAAGGGCGGACGGTAAGGCAGGAAGATCTTGAAAGCGCCGTCCCTAAGCTTGCTATCGAGCGGGTTGACGGATGTGGCATGAACGCGAACGAGGATGTCGGCGTTCTGAACCTGCGGATCTGGCAGGTCGACAAGGCGCAGCGCGCCATTCTTCTTGTACTTCTCGACGACATAAGCTTTCACTGGAATCTCCGGTCTTTTGGTTCGTTGCTGGCAAGGCTTTGATGTTGCAGTGCGGTGCGCGCAGGTTCAGGTATGTCGGCAGAAATGACGGCCCGTGTGACCTCATCCGAACACTCAGGGAGCTGAATCAGACTCAAGAGGCCGGTGATTGTGCAAGACCCGCCAAGACGCGTATTGCAGTCTTGCCAGCCCGCAGAATGCGGCCCGACGACTCTTTATCGACCGCACGTGCGAGTTGGAGCGTCCCGATCAGCGTCGCAAAAATCACGCATGCCACATCCTCCCTTGCTTCGACCTTTGCCGGCAGCGCTTCGGCGAGCAGGAGCACAAGGACGTGGGATTGTTCGGCATACATGCCGCGCGTCTCCTCCGGCTGCCGTGCAAGCTCCGGCAGAAGTGCAGCGGAAGCGCAACCCAATCCAGGATTATCCCGGTGTTCCGGCGAGAGGTAGAAGTCGATCACGCTGTCGAGCCCGCCTTCGTCCAGCATCCCGCGCAGCCAGACTGCCTGCTTGCTCAGGGCATCAGACAACGTTTCCCGGACGAGATCGGCCTTCGAGGGAAAGTGGGGATAGAAGGCGCCGTTGGTCAGGCCGGCATCCTTCATGATTGTCGCGAGACCCGAGCCTGCGATTCCATCCGTGCGGAACCGCTCGATGGCGACATCGATGATCCTGCGGCGTGACGTGTCTTTTCGGCCTTTTTCATATCGCATGACGCGCCCTTCAAATCTTTATGGAATTACGGTCATAATATCGCGGGATGAGCTTATCGCAACGGGTCTCTTTCTCTGACGAAAGCTAGAGATTGACATCGACAACCGTGCGGCCCTGAACGTGTCCGCCCAGAATGCTCTCGGCGACGCCGGGGATCTGCGCCAGACCGATGACGGTCGTCGTGCGCGCGAGCTTTGCAAGATCCAGATCGTGGGCGAGACGTGCCCAGGCTTCCAGACGCACTGCCTGCGGGGCATTGACCGAGTCGATGCCGGCAAGGGTGATATTGCGCAGGATGAACGGGAGTACCGTGGCGGGAAGATCACGGCCCTGGGCAAGCCCGCAGCTGGTCACGACGCCACGATACTTCGTCTGTGCCAGGACGTTTGCCAGAGTATGACTGCCGACACTGTCGATGGCGCCGGCCCAGCGTTCGGACCCAACAGGGGCTCCCGGTTCCGACAATGTGTTCCGATCGATGACCTCTGCCGCTCCGAGTTCCCGCAGATAGGCTGTTTCCTCAAGTCGGCCCGTGGAGGCGATGACGCGGTATCCAAGCCCCGAGAGCAGTGCAATGGCGATGGATCCGACACCGCCATTGGCTCCCGTCACGAGGATGTCGCCCTTGTCCGGCGTGATCCCGCCATGTTCGAGTGCCAGCACGGACAGCATCGCCGTGTAGCCAGCAGTCCCGATGGCCATCGCATCCTTCGTGGAGAGGGATTCGGACAGCTTGACGAGCCAGTCGCCGTTCAACCTTGCCTTCTGCGCATATCCGCCGTGATGGGTCTGGCTCAGCCCCCAGCCATTGGCAACCACCCGGTCGCCAACTTTGAAGTCAGGATGGGAGGACGCTTCCACCGTTCCGGCTAGATCGATGCCGGGTATGAGCGGAAACGTCTGGATCACCGGCACCCGCCCGGTCACGGCCATCCCGTCCTTGTAGTTCACGTTCGAATAATCGACGGTTACCGTCACGTCACCATCCATCAGATCGGCCTCGGTCAGGTCTACGATCGTCGTGGAGAGCGTGTCGCCATCTTTGGAGGCCAGCAGAGCTTTGAACGTCATTGTTTTTGTCCTTTTGAAATCAGTGGCGGCGAAGCAGTTTATCCGGCCACGCGATAGCGTTCGGCGGCATGCTGCTGGCGAGTGTTGGGAAGCATGGCCTGGCGGGCCGCCTGATAGGCATCCCACTGCGCTGCGTCTGGAAGCGGTGGAATCGTCAACGCCTCGCGGCGATCATAACCAACGAGGGCTGCATCCACCAAGTCGGCGATCTCCATGACGCCGGTCATCGTGTTGACGTCGATGCCGGAGTGCTCCCAGATTTCTGTCCGCGTGGCGGCGGGAAGCACAGCCTGGACGTAAACGCCCTTTGGACCGAGTTCGAGGCTGAGACCCTGCGACAGGAACGTGACGAAAGCTTTGGTAGCGCCATAGACGGTCATGCCGAACTCGGGCGCGATACCGACGACCGACGAGACGTTGACGATGGCCCCGGTCCCTGCTTCCGCAAAACGCGGTGCCACCGCGCTTGCAAGGCGAAGGACGGCCGTAGTGTTCAGGGCCACGAGACGAGCCATGTCCTCGGCCGTCTGATCGAGGAAGCCGCCGCGAAGATTGCCGCCAGCATTGTTGATGAGAACGCCGATCGTGTGATCCTCGCGCAGGCGGGTCTCCACCGTCTCAAGGTCGGCGATCTCGGTGAGGTCGGCCTGAATGATGTCAATCGCGACGCCGGTTTCTTCGTGCAGACGCGCCGCAACGGCATCGAGGCGGGTCTTGTTACGGGCCACGAGAACGAGATCATGTCCGCGGCGAGCAAACCGCTCCGCATAGACTTCGCCGATACCGGTCGATGCGCCGGTGATGAGAACAGATGGACGGTGGGACACAATAGTTACCTCGCTTGGATCAAAGGTTGTAAACATGATGATTATTTTCCCGGCATGCCGAACTGCTGGCGCAAGGCCTTGTCGAACATCGTCGCAGGCAGCAGGCGTCGCAGCAGGCTGACCTGCCACGCGACCTTGCCGACGGTGTAACGTTGCCGATGGCGCTTGGCCGTGGCCGCCAGAACCACTGCTCTCGCCACGTCCTCGGGCGTATCAGCCGTGAGCTTCGACTTCTCGTAGAAGTCATGCACCCAGGCACGCCCCGCGTCATACTCCGCCATCTTGGCATCCGGTTCCAGCGAGCTGTGGTCGAAACTGCCCTGGACGGTGCCCGGCTCGATCAGCGAGACGCGGACGTTGAAACCGCGGATTTCGTGGTCGAGCGACTCCGAATAGCCTTCGAGTGCATACTTGCTCGCTGCGTAATGTGCCGAGTACGGCGCCGGCACGAATCCAAGCGCCGAACTCATGTTGACAATGCGACCTTCTCGACGGCGGCGCATAGACGGCAACACGGCGTTGGTCATCCGCATGACACCGAACAGGTTGACATTAAACAGGCTCTGAACCTGAGCGATGGAGGACTCTTCGGCCCCGCCAAACATCCCCAGGCCGGCGTTGTTGACGAGAACGTCGATACGTCCGGTGCTTGAGAGAACGGTCGAAACGAGTGACGCTACAGAGGCCTCATCGGTCACGTCACAAGCCAGCATCGAAAGCTGGCTCGAGCTATCGGTACTCGGCTTGCGGCTCGTTCCAAAGACGGTGAAGCCGGCTCGTGCCAGGGCCTCGGCACTCGCGCGACCGATACCGGACGATGCTCCAGTTATCAGGGCTGTCCTTTTGGAATTCAAGGTCATCGCTGTCTTCAAACCTCTGAGTTTTTACCATCGGCGCAACATTGCATTACGATCACTTATACATATTACAATCGTAATGCAATGAAGGAAATTGCTAAGGGTGAGGATGAGTTACGAAAAACGGCGGGAAGGGCAACTCGCAGCCGTCATCCGAAGGCGGTTTCCGCCGAACGGAGAGCACAGGAAATCCGGATCAAAACGTCTGGCGACAGAGGGATACCCTCAACGTCAAGCCAATGAGATATCGAAGTTTACAATTGACCGGGGGTCAGTTTCGCAGCCAATCAAGAGTCGAGAGACATGGCGACGTTGGCGATGACGATCTCGGTCGCTGCCTGGAGGAAGGCCTTCTTCGGCGCGTTCTCGTTATCTGTGACGGTGGTTAGGAGAAGAAGTCGACCTTATAACACGCTGCCCAGGGAGAGCTCCCTACGTGCAACATCCAAGATGTCTTCCCTTTACTTTGAGCGTAATGTACGATCGAAGCATACAAGATCGATCTCACGACCTTGTGTACGGACAAGCTAAAACGGTTGACGACCCGAAGTCACTTCGGCACGGCATAATCGCAAGAGGTCATACGGTGGATCAGGTGGCACATATCTCAGGCGAAATCGACAGGGCATCGCCCGAGCCCTACTATCTCCAACTGTCGCAGCTGATCGAAGTCGCAATCGATCGCGGGATCTATCGGCCTGGAGACAAAATCCCGGGTGAGAGCGAACTGTGCCGTATTTATGATTTGGCGCGTTCTACCGTTCGCGAAACCTTACGCGTGCTCGAAGACCGCAATCGTATTCGTGTGGTCGCACGTCGCGGAGCGTTCGTTGTCGACCCCAAGGGGTCCGGCTGGGTCCTTCAGGTCGCGGACGGCTTTTTCGAGGGTGAAGTGCACAACAATCAGAGAAGTGTCGAAACCAGGGTGCTCGAAGCCAAGCTTGCACCTCCGTCCGGAGCTGCCGCCCGGGCGCTTAACAGGTCGCCGGAGACGAACTGTCTTCTGCTGCGCCGGCTCCGTCGCCTCGACGGGAACCTGGCCCTCTACTCGATCAATTACCTGCTTCCTGAATTTCACGACACGATCCTGAAGAGCGAGGTGATGGAACCCCATGGTTCCCTGAACCGGGTTCTCAAGGCGAACGGCTACAGAACGTTCGGGGCGAGGCGTACCGTGGAATCGATCGGCGCGCCTGGGCATGTCGCTAAACTACTAGAAATTTCCGAAGGCACTCCGGTGCTTCTGATCACCTCCGTCTCTTGGGATCAGGACCAAAAGCCCTTCGATTTCTACACCTCCTGGGTACGGACCGACATCGTCAAGGTGACGGTTGAGGCATCCGCCAGCATCGGCGTTTCCTGAGCCGTCAATAGGTTTTCCAAGTTTCCTAACGAGAGCCAAGAAAGAATTCCCTTGACCTCGCATATTTGTCGTGGCACGGTCTGTACGTACAAGATGGACAAGAACGACAGATCACGCTGATCTGTCGTTACGGTCCGCCACTACGGAGGGGTAGCGTACACTTGGAGGAGAGCCTAGCAGCGTGTGCCCGAACGGCAACGCGGCGGAAGGCGAATGCTCATCCAAACTTTCCGAAGAAGTCATCGCTCCGCATCGCCATCGCGGACGGAGCGCTGGGATGGCCGCCATGTCAATTCGGCATCTGGGCGGTTGGAGCAGGAAACCTGAGGAGGAATCGATGCACTTGAAGAAACTTATGGCCTCGGCATCTGTGGCGCTCATGGCCACATTGGGCGCGGCTCACGCAGAAACGACGCTGACCATCGCGACGGTGAACAATCCTGACATGGTCGTGATGCAGAAGTATTCGGCTGAATACGAGAAGGAAGCGGGGGTTAAGCTGAACTGGCTCGTCCTCGACGAAAACACACTTCGCCAGCGTGTCACAACCGATATCGCGACGAAAGGCGGTCAATTCGACATCATTACCATCGGCCTCTATGAAACCCCGATCTGGGGCAAGCAAGGTTGGTTAAAGCCGTTCGACAATCTGTCCGCAGACTACGATGTCGACGATATTCTGCCAAGCGTCCGAGACGCCCTGTCGTATGAAGGTCACCTTTATTCGGTGCCGTTCTACGCAGAAAGCGCGATGACCTTCTACCGTAAGGATCTCTTCGAAGCGGCTGGTCTCACCATGCCGGAAAACCCGACCTGGACCCAGATCGCCGAATTCGCGGCCAAGCTCGACAACAGGGAAACGGGCGTCCATGGCATCTGCATCCGCGGTCTGCCGGGCTGGGGTGAGAACATGGCTCTCCTGGGCCTCGTCGGCAACGTCTTCGGCGGCGTGCAGTTCAACATGGATTGGACTTCCGGCGTCAACAGCGAAGCCTGGAACAAGGCGATCCAGTTCTATGTGGACCTCGCCAACAAGTACGGTCCTCCCGGCGTCGTCGGCAACGGCTTCAATGAAAACCTGAACCTTCTCGCCGAAGGCAAGTGCGCCATGTGGAATGACGCCACCGTCGCCGCCGGCCTTCTCTTCGATCCGAAGCGTTCGAAGGTCTCCGACAAGCTCGGCTTTGCCCAGATGCCGATTGAGACCTGGGACAAGGGTGGTGCATGGCTGTGGGCATGGTCGCTCGGCATTCCGTCGTCCTCGCAGCATGCAGACGAAGCCCAGAAATTCATCGAATGGGCGACGTCGAAGAAGTACATCGACATGATCGGCGAGAAGGAAGGCTGGGTCACCATTCCTCCCGGCACCCGCAAGTCGACCTATGCGAACGAAAATTACATCAAGGCCGCTCCGTTCGCACTGCCAACCTTGAAGGCCATCGAAAGCGCGAAACTGACCGACAACACGGCTGCTCCGAAGCCCTACGTCGGCATCAACTTCGCGATCATCCCAGAAATGCAGGCGATCAACAACTACCTCGGTCAGCAGATCGCCGCCGCTTTGACTGGAAAGATGTCGGTCAAGGACGCTCTCGATGCTTCGGCTGCGAACTCCGACAAGATCATGAAGAAGGGTGGTTACATCAAGTAATCCTTCTGCGCAGACCTGCGGCGGCCATCGTCGGCCGCCGCAGGTTTTCTTGATCTCGAGGGAGGATTTAATGGCTTCGACCACCACACCAATACCTGTTCCCGCACGTGCGAGAGCCGGGCGCGTCATGAAAACCTGGCCCCTCTTGCTTCCATCTGTGGTGGTTCTGGCGATCTGGGCCTTCGTGCCGCTCGTACTAACGCTCTGGTACTCGTTCCAAAACTACAATCTTCAGATGCCGCCAGCGGTATTCGGGGGTCTAATCAACTACGAGTTCCTGTTTACTGACTCCGACCTGCCCCTTGTGGTCCTGAACACGCTGATCATGGTGTTCGTGCCGCTGGTCGTCACCGTAGTGCTCGGAACCGCGTTTGCAGTCATTTACGATGGCCCATTTCCCGGTCAGCCGATCGCGCGCATTCTCGTCATCACACCCTTCTTCGTGATGCCCACCGTCGCGGCGCTCGTCTGGAAAAACCTGTTCTTTCATCCGGTTTGGGGATTGTTCTCATGGCTGCAGCAGTCGCTGGGGATGCAGCCCATCGACTGGTTCTCCAGTCACCCCATGACTGCGATTATCATCATCATTTCGTGGGCATGGACGCCCTTCGCGACGCTCATTCTTCTGACCGCGATGCAGTCCTTGGACCGCGAACAGATTGAAGCCGCGCGTATGGACGGTGCCAAGAGCATAGCGCGGTTCTACTACGTAGTGCTTCCCCACCTCTATCGACCCATCGCCGTGCTCGTGATGCTCGAGACCGTCTTTTTCCTCTCCACCTACGCGGAAATCTACGTGACCACGATGGGCGGACCAGGATCGGCGACGACCAACATTCCCTTCTACATCTACTCGCGGGCGCTGATGGGATTTGACGTCGGACTGGCGTCCGCAGCCGGGGTCTTCGCGATCATCATTGCGAACATCGTTGCTTTCTTCTTCGTTCGCATCATGTCGGAGCAAATCTGATGGCCAACTCCCAACAAAAGCGCCAGGACAAGGTCCGCATGGTCCTCGGATGGATCGTCGGCATCATCATGGCCTTCCCTGTTTTCTGGATGGGACTCGCGGCGTTCAAGACGGAGCAGGACGCGGCCGCGATCCCGCCCAAGCTGTTCTTCTCTCCGACCCTGGAAAACTTTGTCGAGATGAATGAGCGCGTGAATTATCTTCACCATGCTCTGAATAGTGTTCTGGTTTCCGGGACGTCGACCCTACTCGCGATCCTGCTTGCCGCCCCCGCAGCTTATGTCATGGCGTTCTATCCGACCAAGAGAACCAGATCGCTCATGCTCTGGATGCTGTCTGTCCGGTTCATGCCTG
Source organism: Rhizobium sp. 862_C5_N1_2 (assembly GCF_051811205.1). Taxonomy (NCBI): domain Bacteria; kingdom Pseudomonadati; phylum Pseudomonadota; class Alphaproteobacteria; order Hyphomicrobiales; family Rhizobiaceae; genus Rhizobium; species Rhizobium sp. 862_C5_N1_2. The sequence continues at coordinate 506,520 of NZ_JBPWPT010000002.1, forward strand.
CGGTCGGCGCTCTTATCCCGGTGTACCTCATCCTGGTGTACCTCCGCATGATCGACACGCTGAGTGCGCTGATCCTCATCACCTGCCTCGCCAATCTGCCGCTGATCGTCTGGATGCTGTTCTCCTATTTCAAGGAAGTCCCGGCTGAAATCCTCGAGGCGGCTCGCATGGACGGTGCCGGGCCGATCACCCAGCTCCGGTACCTGTTGATCCCGTTAACGGCTCCTGGCATCTCCTCGACAGCGTTGCTTGGAATGATCTTGGCTTGGAACGAGACCTTCTGGTGCATCAACATCACAGCAACGAAGTCCGGCACCCTCGCGTTGGCTATCGCCTCGTTCGCGAATTCGGAAGGTCAGTTCTGGGCCAAACTCTCCGCGGCGTCGATCGCATCGGTAGCCCCCATCCTCTTCTTCGGTTGGATCACCCAGCGCCAGCTCGTGCGCGGACTGACCTTCGGTGCCGTGAAATAACAGGAAACGAACATGTCCACTCTTGAATTGCGTAACATCCACAAGTCCTACGGCGCTGTGAACATCATCAAGGACGTCAGCCTGAGCGTCCACGACCGTGAATTCGTCGTCCTCGTCGGTCCGTCGGGATGTGGCAAGTCGACCCTGCTTAGGATGATAGCGGGCCTTGAGGAGATCACCGGAGGTGAGCTCACGATCGACGGCGAACTTATGAACGACGTGTCCGCAGACGCCCGCGGCCTCGCAATGGTGTTCCAGAGCTACGCGCTCTACCCGCATATGTCGGTGTCCGATAACATGGGCTTCGCTCTCAAGCTCGCCAAGGTCCCCGAGAGCGAGCGCAATCAGAAAATCCTTCAGGCCGCCAAAATCCTTCAACTCGAGCACCTGCTCGAGCGCAAGCCCAAGCAATTGTCCGGCGGCCAACGGCAGCGCGTCGCGATTGGCCGAGCGATCGTCCGGCAGCCCAAAATCTTCCTGTTCGACGAGCCGTTGTCGAATCTCGATGCGGCATTGCGCGTCCAGATGCGCATCGAACTCGCGGAACTGCATCGCAGGCTCAAAGCGACGATGATCTATGTGACGCATGACCAAATCGAGGCGATGACCATGGCGGACAGGATCGTCGTCCTGCGTGATGGTGTCATCGAACAGGTCGGCACGCCGCTCGAACTCTACAACACCCCCGCGAACACCTTTGTGGCAGGCTTCATCGGCTCGCCCAAAATGAACCTCGTCGAGGCACGCGTCACCGAGGTCGAGGGCGGCAACGCCAAACTCTTCATCAACGGCGGTTCGACCCTCAACGTCGCAGCGCGGCCGGGCTTGAATGTCGGAGAGACCTTGACCGTCGGTCTGCGGCCGGAGTCCATTGGACCAAGCGAGACAGGCACGGTGACGGGCGTCGTCGATGTCGTCGAGCACCTCGGCTCCGAAACACTGTGCTACATCAATCTCGGTTCCGGCCCTTTGCTGACCGCCAAGCTCGATTCTGCCGCACCGGTCGCGGTCGGAGACACGATGAAAGTTGGGGTGCTCAAGGGCAAGCCGATTTTGTTTGCCCAATCAGGCGAGGCTTTGTGAGATCGCTGAACCAGCGAAGCAACTGGAAACGCCCATCGGAATTAGTGGCGGAGCCGCCCGGAGAGACAGAGAATGAGAGCCATCCAAATCACAAGCGGTCACAAGATCAGCGTGATCGAATGCACCAAGCCGACGGTCGACTCCGACGAAGTTTTGGTGAAGCCTAGCTGCTGTGGCATCTGCGGAACCGATCTGCATATCCTGCACCATGGCTTCGTCGGAACCAAATACCCCTGCACGCCCGGCCACGAATTCGCAGGACGGGTCGTGGAGGTTGGACGCGACGTCAAGCACCTCAAGGAAGGCGACTATGTCGCCGTCGACCCGAATGTGGTCTGCGGCACCTGCCGTTGGTGCAAAGAAGGACGACCCAACCTCTGCATCCATCTGACCCCCATCGGTGTCGGTCGGCCTGGCGCGGCGGCGGAATATGTCGCTGTGCCCGGAAAGAACGCCCTAAAGGTGAAGGAATGCGTTGGCGATGGTCCCGCCGCGTTGATTGAGCCTCTGGCCTGCGCGCTTCACGCGGTGGAATCCTCTCGAGGCGTCGCCGGGCGAAATGTCCTCGTCATCGGTGGCGGGACGATGGGTCTTCTCATTGCGCTGTCGGCCAAGGCTCAGGGCGCGGGAGCGATCTCGATCTCTGATCCCTCCACCGCCAAGCTGGAGATTGCCCGGAAAGCGGGCATCGCCGACGCCAGAATCCCCGGTGAATTCGAAGGAAGCCACTTCGACGTCGTGTTCGAGGCCGCAGGCGTGCCGCGTGCGCTTGCTCAGGGCATCGAGCTTTTGGAGAAGACTGGGACGCTGGTGCAGGTCGGCGTTCATGATGCGGATAAGACTGTGCCGATCAACCCCTTCCTGCTCTACGAACGCGAACAGACATTCGTCGGCTCGAACTCCTGCGCCGCGATGTTTCCGACTGCCGTGGACCTCATCGAGGACATCAAGGCTCAAACTGAGCTGATGATCGGCGAGCCCTTCAGTGTTTGGGATTTCGAGGCGGCCGTCGATAGCATGAGCCAGGGTAAATCGATCAAGACCCAGCTCAAGTTCGATTGATGGTGCGGATGCCTTGTGGGTGCAAGTCAACCTGCGGCATCCATAATAGCGTCGCCGCTTCGGCATTGGGTCGGAGTCTTGGTTCCTGTTTAAAGTTTAGGCCGGGTGCGAAATGTCGATCTGCGGTATCGATATGGGAACGACCAATCTGAAGGTGGCGCTCTTCGACGACGCCAATCGGATGATATGGATCAAGTCGGTACCGACGCCTCGGATCGAGGATCGTTTTGGGGTCGCCACAGATGTGCGGAAGCTCGTCGAGATGGTCGAAGACTTGGTGATTGAGGGCTGGGCTGAGACAGGCCGCCGAGGTCCAATTCTCGCGATCTCGACAGCCGGGGTTGGCGAGGACGGCGTCTATGTCGGCGAGAACCTTGAGCCCATTGCCTACTCCATACCTTGGTTCGACATGCGGGCGAGCGCCGAAGCGACCGAGCTTGCGCAAAGCGACGCCGCCACGCCTTCCGCCGGGATCGAGATGGAGCCCACCCGAACGGCCGCCCTATGGCTGTGGACATCAAAGATAATGCCGGAGACGAGCCGACAGGCAGATCGGTGGCTCTGCCTTACGGACTATCCTCTTGCGAGATGGGCGAAGAAGGACTTCGTCAGCGACACGCTCGCGTCGAGGACGGGATGCTTCAACCCCAACACGCGCGAGTGGATCGAGCCTCTGCTTCGAGAGAGTCGTGCACCCGCGCTGCCACACGTCGTTTCGGCGGGAACGGTAATCGGCACGATGAAATGCGAGCGGCTTCTCTCCAGCGGAGCCGTGGACGCCAACACGCTCCTCGTAGCCGGCGGACATGATCATCCTGTCGCCGCCCACGCGATACACAAGCTCGCGGCGGACGCCCGCGTCGACTCGATGGGCACCGCGAACGTCATCTACGGTGATGCTCCGAGATTTAAGACAACGGCATTCGATCCCCAGATCGCGTTTACCGCGTCGATCGAGGGGCCTGAGAAGGTCGGTTGCCTTGGAGTTTTCGAGTTCACCGGGGCGGTCAACAAATTCTCCGGCGGCATGGAGGCCATCAGGCGCGAAATGGCGCTTCCGAAGATTTCGGGAACACCGGGCGATCCCGCACTCAGTCGGTTCGCGACTGAACGGCATCTCCTTGAGTGGGCGACCTTTAATGCGCGCCGCATGCTGGAAAAGCTTGAGCGATATGGCGTGCCCCAGGGACCTGTCTATGCCACTGGCGGCTGGAGCCGATCGCGGGCGCTGCTGGAATTGAGGGCAAGCATATTCGGCCGTGAGATATACGTGCCGGAAGAGAGGGAGCTCTCAGTCCTGGGTGCAGCTCTGTTCGCAGCGGAGGCAACGGGCCAAAAGGCTGCATTCGACACGTCGGTCTCCATCATCGAGCCGGACAGCGCGTGGATGACGGTCTACGGCGATCTCTACGGTCAGTTTCTCGAGCATAGAAACTGAGAGGCGAGCTTCGACACCCAGATTGCAAATATTTCGGAAATTGAATGGAGGAACTTGGATGTCCCAGTTCGTAAATGCGCGCGAATTCATCGTCACCGAGGCAATCGATGGCCTGATAAGAAGTTCGGGCGGCCGCCTGAGCCGGCTCGATGGCTTTCCACACATCAAGGTGGTGCTGCGCAGCGACTGGCAGCGTTCCAAGGTCGCGCTTGTTTCTGGCGGCGGTTCCGGACATGAGCCGAGTCACGCCGGGTTCGTCGGCAAGGGCATGCTCACGGCCGCTGTTTGTGGCGACGTCTTCGCCTCCCCCTCAGTGGACGCCGTCTTTGCGGGCATCCTCGCGGTTACAGGGGACGCAGGCTGCCTTCTCATCGTCAAGAACTACACCGGGGACCGTCTGAATTTCGGTCTCGCCGCAGAGCGCGCGCGGGCTCGTGGCAAGAAGGTGGAGATGGTCATCGTCGATGACGACATCGCGCTCCCTGACTTGCCGCAGGCCCGTGGTCTAGCGGGCACGCTTTTTGTTCACAAGATTGCCGGGGCTTTCGCCGAAGAAGGCGCGGACCTCGACACGGTCGCCGCCGCAGCGCATCGCGTTAATGGCGGCATCCGCAGTATCGGCATGTCGCTCAGCACCTGCACTGTGCCTGGGTCTCCGAGAGAAGCGAGAATTCCGGAAGGAATGGCCGAGCTTGGCCTGGGTATCCATGGTGAACCTGGCGTTCAGCAAGTGCCCTTCAGCGGTGCCCGGGGCGCGATCGACGCCGTCGCGAGCAAATTGGGTTCAGAAAACGAAGGGCTTCCATTGGTTGCTCTGCTGAACAACCTGGGAGGCACCTCCGTCCTCGAGATGAGCGTGCTGGCCCATGATCTCATAGGCTCCAACCTCGCGACCAGCCTTCGTTACATCATCGGACCCGCTGCGATGATGACATCGCTCGACATGAGAGGGTTCTCAGTCTCGACACTTCAGGTCACGGATAAGGATGTCCGCGCTCTGTTGTATCCGGTCGAGGTCTCTGGGTGGCCTGGGATGTCGGAGGTCGGCGAGGTTCAGACCGTTGGAATGCCAGCGCTTCTCACAACGCATGCAGCCCCGGCCTCGGACAATGCCACGGCCAGACGCATTCTCGAGAAGGCGTGCGTCACGTTGATTTCCTCCACCACGGACCTCAACGCCCTCGACGCCAAATCTGGCGATGGCGACACCGGGTCAACGCTCGCCGGAGCGGCGAACGCTTTGATCGCCGATCTCGACAAGATGCCGTTCGCCGACACCGCTGCACTTTTCCGGGCAATCAGCCAGACGCTGAGCCAGACCATGGGAGGCTCTTCCGGTGTCCTCTTGGCCATCCTCTTTGCCGCCGCCAGCGATGGCGTTTCGAAGGGACTGGACCTCGCGGACGCATTGCTGGAGGGCCTCTCCAGGATGCAGGAGATCGGCGGCGCCGGGATTGGTGACCGCACGATGGTCGACGCCCTGCTGCCTGCCTTGCTTGTTCTCAAACTCGGCCTCCCGCAGGCAGCGAAGGCTGCTCGTGAAGGCGCAAAGAACACCGCTTCGATGCTCAAGGCGCGCTCCGGTCGTGCGTCCTACGTCGGAGCGGATCAGCTCGCAGGACATGTCGATCCGGGCGCCGAGGCCGTTGCGCGCCTGTTCGAAGCCTTGGCCGATAGTCCAATTGCGTACTGAGTAAGAAAGCGGTGCCTTTTCCGAGGCACCGCCCCACCATTGCGTGGCCGAGGTCTCCATCGACCTTGCCCATCGCGGCTTCGACTTCGCTACTGCGACAACCGTGCCGATGATTAGCCTCGAAGTCCCTCACTGGCATCACCCCTCTCACTGAAGCGCGAAGAAGTATCAGCCGCATCAAAGCGAGGAGCGCCCGTCGACACGACAGAGGACTCGAGATTGAGAAAGGTCCTACAGCTGATACAAGAAACGTCATTTGGATGCCTCCCATATGAGCGCCAAAAAAACTGCGGGCGAAGGTCGCCCGCAGTTTTCCCCGGCTCTGGGAGGGAGGCCGGTTTCCGCTACACGAGCGGACTTAATCGTTGAACTTGACCGCCCGTGTGAGCTTGGCGATTTGGGCGATGGTTTCCTCGCCCTTCGTGCGTTCACGTTGCCAGATGTTGCGGCCGACGATGACGCCGCGAGCGCCCGAACGAATGGTCTGGGCGACGGCGTCGACAGTGTCGGCCGGATCCCCAGCCAACGGTCCGCCCGCGATGACCAACGGCACCTTGAGCTCCTCGACGAGACGCTTCGTGCGCTCTTCGCCTGGGAACGCGATCTTGATGATGTGCGCCCCGAGGTCGTAGGCAATACGAGCGACCTTCTCCTCAGCGACAATGACTTCCTCGCTCCTCGGCGCGCCGATGATGACGGGCTCCAGAACCAGCGGGATGTCCCAATGATCGCAAGCCGCAACGACCTTGCCGACGCGGGTACACATTTCAACACGTTCGGGATTGCTCATGTTCCAAGGGAACAGCACCTTGACGGCATCGACGCCCATGCGAACGGCCTCTTCCACCGTGGTGATGAGGCCGTGGGAGCCGCCTTCAAGTACGCGGTAGTCGTAGTATGTATCGATGGTTAGCACGCGGGTCAGATGCGGATTTGCGGCGAAGAACTTCTCAGTCTGCTTCACCTGGCCCGGAGTCATCATAAAGCCGGTGACGTCGTTGTTCGCCCAGGCAGCAAAGGGGGCCGAAGGCGTCTCCAAGCCTTCGATGCGGTCGAAAATCAAGCCATGGTCGACTGGCATAATGATCGCCACCCGATCACTTGGGAGAGTACGACGTAAACGATATTCCATCGACATTGAGATAAATCCTGTCTTGCGTTGGCACGATGCTGCCAACCTCCTCCACTCTGATCTTGTCCCTTCTGTACGGACAAGACGGACGTTGCGTATCTATGCCTTGTCTACGGAAACTGTCAAGCGCCAATTGCACTTGACGTTGCTGTCGGGTCGAAAGCGCTCGCAAATCGGGCGTCAGCGGTATAGGCAAATTTGACGTGACTCCCACCAGCAGAAAACGCGCGTAACCCGCTAAACCCCTATTTCACAGGCTGTCGGAGAGCCAGAAAACGCAAATTTTCTGAGTGTCAAAGCCTTGATTGACGCGGCCAATAGAAATACCTACTGTTCATCTTGTACGGACAAAACTGCGGGTGCACCGTCACCGGGCGGACGGGGACGTCTACGGCTCCTTTACGAGGTTTGTCCGATCGCGACGACCGTCGAGGCTTCTGGCGGAAGATGTTCGACGGGTTCGATGCCGATCCTCGCTCTGCCGGCTGAAACGCTACACGACCGCGTCCCCCCAATCTTCGGAGGAGCGTCCCAAGTCGAAGCGATCGAGGCAGCATACTTAGACTCCAAACTGGAACTCCAGCACTGACAAGGGTACCCGACATGTACCTCGAAAAGTTTAGGCTCGACGGCAAGACTGCTTTTATAACCGGAGGAGGCCGCGGCATAGGCCTGTCGACCGCGGAGGCTCTCGCCGAGGCGGGGCGCGAAGGTTATAATCTCGGACATGAGCGCCGAGGTCCTCAAGGAGGGCGGTGAGATCATGAGGTCCAAAGGCTACGACGCGGAAGCTATTGTTCTCGACGTCACCGACTCCAAGGCGGTCGCCGAGGCGGCCCGCGAGTCGAACGGTCGCCATGGGGGTGTCGACATTCTCGTGGCCAACGCTGGGATCGCCTGGCCCGACACAGGCGGCGAAGAGACGCATGGGGCGGGAGACGAGTTTATCGGCGTCCTAGCTGCCGAAATTGCGTCTGGTAAAACGATGAACGACGCGCTTAAAAAGGCGAATATGGATGCGGCCAAACTCGTTGGCACTCCGGAAACGGACCGACTTGGATGAAGTTATCAGGTGTAGGACTCCCACATCGTTCAAGGCGGGCATGTTGCGCGGCTCGATGATCCCCTACCACTTCGCAGGTTATGGCGTTGTCGCCGTGGAGCCGGGATTGTTCGGTCTCGTGCCTATTCCGGCAGTTCGCAAGGTGCTCGAAAAAGCGAGATGAACCTTTGCGGACATCTAGCGCCCAGAGATCAACGAAGTCCTTGCCGCGGCACCGATCGCGGTGATGCGTGAACTCGGCCTGCCGGAGAGATCGTCAACGTCGAGGGCGGAGCCTTCGCGCATGGTCAGCCATCGGCGCCGCGGGAGCGATCCTCATCACCCGTACGACGGCTTGTACGGAGATTTGGCGGGATGCTCCGTCTGCTTGATCAATATTTGAAATTAACCGCCTTGTGTCAGCGCCCGAGCGAAAGTTGTAGCTGGCCCCATCAGGATCTAGCGCCCGGCGTCTGGCTCCACTAGCTGTCCGCCGGGCGCACGCAGCGAGGCACAAACCTATTCGGGGGAGCAATTAATCTCTGTGCTGTCTTGGGATGGAACACTGCGAGTGCGAGCGCTGAAATTGGTCGGCATCCACCAGTTCGGCTCGTTGCCAAGCAACATCTGGAAAAAGCCGGCCGCGTATTCCGTGTCTTCACTCGCATTCTCCCGGAAGGACCACCAGCTTCGAAGATCATCAACCATCTCGCTGACATGGACGTCGATGTGAAACTCCTGGTCCATCGTCGCTGCGTAGACCGTCAAACAGAACGTCGTAGCGACATATCCTTCAGGCCAAAACCCAGCTGCCGATCTTGGGTCGATGCCTGCGGGAGCACATTCTGCGCTAATCGGCATGTCCGCTACGAGTTCGCGCAAGACAAGAGAAGGTGCAAATCGAAAAAAGTCCTGTCGCTCTACCCTCTCCTTCGGCTTCTGACGATCGATGCTTTCCAGCCAACGAACGAATGCTCCAGCCAGCTTGATGTCGTCAACGCGAAAATCGCATTCCATCGCTTTGCCGCAGAACTCGGCGTGTGACCGAAAGGCTGCCTTGAACCAGCGTAGCTGCCTTACGGCCAGTCTGAGCGGCTTGTTGGTCCCAGGAAGGTTGCGGATTGAGCGGGATAGATCAAACATAGTTGGCGCACCGTTCAAGAAGCGCAGCTAGCGCAGCGGTATCCTTCCTACGATATAGACTTAATACTTTTTCTTGAAGCGCCACCGTAAGCTCCGTCGCGGCGAAAATCACTGCCTCACGGTCGGGTTCGTCCGGGTCGGCCAGCATCGAAAGTAATCCTGCGAAAACGGCAACGACGTTTGTTCCGGAACGGGTGACAGGCGATTGGTCGTCCAACTGGTCAATCGCGATCGACCCATCATCGGCCAGCTGCAGCGTCAAACGGGCCGCAAGCTCGAAGACATCTTGAGAACGTGCTAGTTGCGCAAAGGCCCGACGACCGGCGCTTTGATTGGCCAGTGCTCTTTTGGCACCGATGTGACTCAATACGAGCTTCATCGTCTCATAAAAAGCGGCCGAAAACGCTTGCTCCGGATTCGAAGAAGCAATGACCGCGCGCAGGCTTGTGGGAATTTTCGACCTTTCGCCTAAGACGGAATGCGCAACATTGCACACAAAATGATCAAAGTTGCGGGCCACAACCTCAATCTCGTTGAGAGCGGAAAGAGCTAAACCAGATGCAGGCGCCGGGAGCCGACGTGGCGCAGTCTCTCGTACCGAGTCTCGCCCCTTTCGGAGATTATAGCGCAATACCCTCAATGCGTCTTTAAGCTGCGTTGTTTGTGGAGCGAATTCCTGCGACATCCCGACCTCCTTTGCTCATTATGCGCGTTCTAGGTCTGAAATATCATAACCCAACCCGCGCCTCGATGTCCTCTTTATAAATGTTCGAGTGGCGTCATAATCTCGCACGCCAGCCTGGCTCCCCAGACCCGTCGCATTCAATGCGGACGACGCTTGGCCAAGTTCGACTGCATCTCGCGGCGACAGTCCCTTTACCAGACCGCTAGCGAATCCGCCGTTAAAGCAGTCACCACATCCGCATGTGCACTTCACCTCGACCTCGAACGCCGGCGAGTGGAACTCCAGGCCGGACTGGTCATGGTAATAGGCGCCCTCGGCTCCCAGGGTCAGAATGATGCACTTCGCGCCCCTGCCAAGAAGAAAATCCGCGAGGTCCTTGTTATGGGTCAACCCAGAGAGCGCCCGGGCTTCCTCTTCAGAAGGAAGAAAGTAATCCGTGTAGGGCAACAGAGCTTCGACTTTAGGGAGATCGTCGGATGTTGAAGCGAAGACGTCGAGCGTTGTCGTGACACCGCGACGGCGGGCTTCAGCCATGATTTCAGCCGTACGACCACAGTCATCCATCCGGTTCATCAGGCCGACGCCGCCGACATGCAGAATTTTAGTGTCAAGAACGCGGTCTATTTCGGAATCTGATACGAAGAACGCATCGGTCGCTCCGCGCTTGTGGAGTGCCGGTCGCTGACCGTTCGGCCTAGTCGTCACGATGGAGCAGGATGTTGAGTAGCCCTCGTAGCGGCGCATCATCGTCGTGTCTACACCGAAAGACTGAAGCTTCATACGGACCCAGTCGCCCATATCGTCATAGCCCACTCCGCCGACCGCTTGTACCCGAAGCCCGTACTTGGCAGCTACGATCGCCGCGGATCCGGCCGCTCCGGATACCGCGAGTGTAAAGTCTTCCACGAAAAGCGTTTGCCCCTCTGGAGGGATTTCCGTGACGGGTCGGCAAAGGGCATCGAAAGTGTAAAAGCCGACGCAACTGAAATCAAAGGCGGCCGACATCATTGAACCCCGATCCTGTTGCCGTCACTGTCGAAGTAGTAGAGCCGGCGAGAATCAAACCCAATCGATATGGTGGAATCTATTTTTGCCCGGAAATCCCGGCCGGCTTTGATTTCAAATGTCCTCTCTGAGGTGCGGACGGATAGGTAAGTGATGTCCCCGGTCGGCTCGACACCGTAAACGACGCCTTGGAGATTTTCGCCACCAACCACGCAATCCTCCGGCCGGAAACCGAGGGTAACCTCACCCGACAGCTTAGCCGGGCAAGCGATCTTCACGCCGGGAGCCGAAAAAGCTCCACCTTGCGCCAATCCCGACACCAAGTTCATCGGGGGCGATCCGATGAACCCCGCTACGAACGTATTTGCCGGATTCGAATAGATTTCATCGGGGGTGCCGATCTGCTGAATTACGCCCTTGTTCATGATGACGATCCGATCCGCAAGCGTCATTGCCTCGATCTGGTCGTGGGTCACGTACACCGTGGTTACCTTCAGGTCGCGCTGCATGTGCTTGATCTGGACGCGCATGCTGGCACGAAGCTTAGCATCGAGGTTGGAAAGCGGCTCGTCCATGAGGAAGACTTGCGGCTGGCGAACGATAGCACGTGCGAGCGCAGCGCGCTGTCTCTGACCACCCGAAAGCGCGCCAGGCTTGCGTTCGAGAAACGGCCCGAGCTCAACCATATCCGCGGCCCGACGAACGAGGCCGTCATGCTTGTCCTTTGGAATACGCCTCATTCTCAAGGGAAACCGAATGTTCTCATAGACCGACATGTTCGGGTACAGAGCATAGCCCTGGAAGACCATGGCAACGTCTCGATCTCGGGCATCGACTTCGTTCATAACGTTGCCGTCTATGCGAATCTCCCCTCCAGTAGGTTGTTCCAGACCGGCAATCATGCGCATGGTTGTCGTTTTGCCGCAGCCGGATGGCCCCAAGAGGACGAGAAACTCCTCGTCAGCGATATCGAGACTCACGTCTTTGACACCAAAGAAGGAGCCAAAGCTCTTCACGACATTCTTAAGTTCAATAGAGGCCATGGAATTATCCTTTCACAGCGCCCATCGTGAGGCCGCGCGAGAGATGCTTCTGGATCAAGATAACGAGGATCAAGATCGGAGCGAATGCGAGGAACGAGACGAGTGCGATTGCGTTGTAGATCACCCCGTCGGAGCCACCTGTGAAGTTGGCGAGCGCAACGGACATCGTGTAGGCCTTGGAGGTCGACGCGATGAGGAGGGTGAAGAGAAATTCGTTGATTGCGAAGATTGAGGCGATCACCGCAGCCGTTATGATACCGGGGAGGCACGCCGGGATCATTATTTCCCAAAGAATGGTCAAATCTCCCGCGCCGTCGGTGCGGGCAGCGTCTTCCAGTTCTTTTGGAATATCGAGCATGTAGCTGCGAATGATCCAAGTGACGAGGCTGAGGTTGATCGCCGCGTAAATGAGCATCAGAGCCCAAACGGAATCCAGCAAACCCATATTCTTGAAAAGAAAGAAGATCGGCACCGCAACGATGGCCGGCGCCATCATCCGCGTCGACAGGATGTAAAAGCCAATGTCCTCTCGGCCGCGGAACTCATAGCGAGCCAAGGCGAAGGCTGCGGGAATCGCCAAAATCAGATCGATCACGACGGAACCTGCGACCGCAACGACTGAGTTTCTAAGATAGGACGCTATCGGCCAGTCGCTGACGAGCAGGCGCCATGCGTCCAAGCTCCAGGTGGGCCAGTAGATCGGCCTCGGCACAATGATTTCCGTTCTTGGCCTGAAGCCGATTGTCAGGAACCAGACAATGGGAACGAGACAAACGAGCGCCCATGCGACAAGGATGATGTAGCGAAGGAGGAGGCTCTCACCGCCGCTTTTTCGAATACTGGCCATGTCATGATTTCCCGGATTTGAATGCGCGCTTCACGACGGTTTGTGCGATTACGATCGTGAAGATCAGCATCAGCACCGACGCCGCGGACGCGTATCCGAAATTGAACATCCTGAAGCCCTGACGATAGATGAAGAAGCTCATCGTCTCCGTCGCACCGCCCGGTGTGCCTTGTGTCATGATGTACACGTTCGTGAACATTGTTGTGATGTCGATGCCGCGCAGCGTCACGGCAACCACGATGATAGGCTTCATCATCGGCAGTGAGATATTCCAGAAAATGCTGCTCCAGCTTGCCCCGTCCAATCGAGCCGCTTCCTCTATCTCCTCGTCCTGCCCCTGAAGGCCGCCGACAAAGATGATGAAAAGAAAGGGCGTCCACTGCCATACGTCCGCGACGATCAGTGTCAGTCTGGCGAGCCAGATGGACGCAAGCCAGTCGACGTTGTTAGAGACCACTCCGATCGACATGAGGATATCGGATATTACGCGGCCGTCATTGAACGCCAGCTTCCAGATGAACGCTACTGCCGATGGCATGAAAAGCATCGGCATCAGGAAAATGATCCGCCAGCCGCGGACAAACGGGTCGCGGTAACAGAAGAAGGCCACAGCCATCGCGATCACGGACTGCAGAGCGAGGGATATGCCGCCGATGATAGCGGTGTTCCCCAAAGCGGCCCAGAACTCGCGATCTTGAATGATCCGCGTGTAATTGCCGAGCCCGACCCAAGACCAATTGACGAACTTGACCACAAACAAGCTTTGGTACATCGCGAATAGCCCCGGATACAGGGTGATCACGAGCAGATAGGCTACAGCAGGTCCAACTAAGAGATATGGGAAGGCCTTCCTCGCCATTGCCGAACGGGGACGAGGTCTAGCGGTTATCTTGATTGGGGAGGCGGCAAACGCCGCCTCCGTTTCAAGTCGTTGAGCGGAATGTGTCTTCATCTTAGAACGGCAATGCCTTGCCTTTGCCTACATAGAGCCCCGGCTCCGCATCCGCGTAAGCGATCGGGCCGTTTCCACCGGAGAAGCCATTCTTCTCCAAGATACTCTTCCAGGCCTTTTCCCCGTTTTCGAGGGCTTCCTTGGCTGAAATCTGACCAGTGACTGCCCGGTTGATTTCATTCCCGAGTGCCTGCTCCATTTCGAACATCCCAGGAATACGGGGCGCGCACCATGCGTGCTCCAGGCTGTCCGCCCAGACCTTCATAGGTTGGCTAACCGCCCGAAGACGTTCGTTTCCGAGGACTGAACGGTAGCCTGGAGCAACGCCATTCGCATTGGCTTCGTTCATCGCCATGATAGACGAAGTCGTGAGGAACGCGAGCATAAGGAATGCGCCCTCGGGATTTTGCGACGTGGCCGCGACACAGGAGGTCGAACCGGCAATGTTCGGCGGGGCGAATACACCGCCCGAAATCCGCGGCTCGTAGATCGTAACGAAGTCATCGACGATCTTCGACTGATCAGGCCGCATGGCTTGCGTGCCGCTGTCCTGCCAGCTGATGTTTGTTGCAACCTGGCCACCAAGCCAGGCGGCACGGTTTTCACCCCAGCCGGCGCCCGATACGCCTTCGATGGCGTTTTTCTGAAGAGCCATGATGATATCCATGGCCTTCATCCCGGCATCGCTTGTCAGCTGGGGATTCCATTTGCTGTCGAACAAGGTAAGACCGGCTTGTGCCGCGATATGCTCCCACGTGTAAGTTGCCCAGAAACCACGAGCCGCCATTAAGCCCACGCCCGCCACGCCACCACCGAGCTTGTTTGCTTCGGCAGTGATGCGAATGAGTTCGTCGTAGCTCGGTACCGATTGAGCTCGATCAATGGGTCCGCCGAGTATCTTCTCGATAATCGACTTTCGCAGGTGCACCATCTGAACGTCGCAGTCGAACGGAATGCCGACAAGCTTGCCGCCGACATAGCCGTAGTTCAGACGGTAGGTGTCATAGAAGTCGTCGAGTGGTAGTTTCCATTTCTCTGCGTATTCGCTGAGATCGGCGAGAAATCCTGGCCCCGCAAAGTCTCCGAGCCAGGGCGAGAAGAACTGCAGAGCATCGAAGGAGGCATTGCCGGAAATGAACTCCGAAACCGCCTTATCGTAGAAGCTATCGTCCGGGATGGGAACCAGTTCGACCGTGATGCCCGACAGCTGTTCAAAGGGCTTAAGCCCCTCGGCCGCAGACTCCTGGTCGGCAGCGCCTACAGCAAACCTGACTGTCTTTCCGCTCTGCTCCGAGCGAACCTTTTCCCAGTCTACCGTACGAATCCAGTCCTTCGCCGGATCCCACAGTGGATCATCAGACATTTTGTAGAGCTTGCGGTAGTCCTCGCGGACATAGTCTTTAACGGAAATCTTGTCCAAAACGGATTGAACATCTGGAAGACCCGATTGCGCAAACGCGGGCAGCCTGAGGGCCGTGGCGGCGCCTGCAGCAAGCCCGAAAGCTGCGGAATGCCTCAGGAATCCGCGGCGGGATACGCCCGAACTTAAAACTGTCATGTTGTACTCCTCCCAATCTGAATAAATCAGCTGAATGCCAATGGAGGCAAGTAGGTCTGGCGCGGCCTCCACTCCGCTCCGGTAGCTCTCGCTCGTTTTCAGAGGCGAACAATTGCTATTACAAAATACAATGTGTTCATGACGCGCGCCTGTCAACCATTTTTTTGGCTGTTTGTTCGCGCGAAATGCGAACATAGTCCTTTTTAAAAGCACCTTTGTGCGCTGCAGCGATTGTTTAGGGAGCAATCGAACCGATCTATCCACTGGGTGATAAATCTTGTACAGGACAGGAAATTCAAAACTCGGCGACGCCGCGGTCGTTTGCGGAAGATGGGTGAACCCTCATGGCGTTATCCGCCCCAATTTCAAAACATCCGGAAGGAAGCTAAATGCAGACCACGTCTCCAGTTGTCATGGTTCAGACTGAGTCTGAAAGGCTGCGGGCGCGAGTGGCGTGGCTTTATCACATAGAGAATTACACGCAGAACGACATTGCTGCTCACCTGGGCATAAATCGCGTCATGGTCGTAAGGCTTCTTGCGGAAGCACGCCGCCGTAACGAGGTCCGCGTTACTATATCTTCGGCGCTTTCCGAAATGATCGCCCTTGAAAGGGAGCTAGAGGTAACCTTCGGGATAAAACAAGCAATTGTCGCACCCTTCGCAGATGCTGAAGGTGATCCGACCAAGGTGATTGCAGCAGCAGCGGGAGCGCTAATCACAGGAATAATGCATTCCGGCATGATCGTCGGTGTGGGTTGGGGGCGCACCCTCTACAACACATTGCCATTTATTGCCGGGGCCGCACTTGATGACTTCCGCGTCGTGTCGCTGCTCGGCGGCATTTCTGCCGCCCGTCGCTTTAATCCCGCAGAGTTCGCTTGGCAGTTCGCTGAGCTGTTTAAGGGAGAGGGCTTCCTTGTCACGGCGCCCGCTGTCGTCGACAGCCCGGAGACAAAACATGCGTTGCTGGAGAGATGCGGCCTTGCCGCTATCTTTGAGATGGCAGATAAGCTGGACGTCGCACTTCTCTCAGTCGGGGGCATCTCTGCGCTAACCACAAGCTATCGCACCGGATATCTGAGTGAAGCGGATCGGCGCTCATTGATAGACGCAGGCGCGGTTGGAGATATTCTTTACAACTTCATTGACAAGGACGGGAATGTCATTGACCACGAAGTCAACGCTCGGGTTATCTCGGTCAATCTCGACCGTCTGAGGCGCACGCCCGAACGCATCCTGATCTCGGGAGGGCCGGAAAAGCTGGAGGCGCTTCGGGCGTCTCTTGTTACGATCAAGCCGACCACTTTTGTGACCGACGAACAGACCGCGACCGCGCTGCTCAATTCAACAGCTGAACGCCCTGAGCGAGCGTAGACGCCAATAATTAACGGCGCGAGGCGCGAGCCGGTTCGGTAGCTGTAGTTCCGCGTGCAATCAAAGTTTATCCGAGTGTTCATCGTGGAGATAAAAGTTCTCTCCACGCACAAAAACCCATGAAATTTCGCCTAATGCAGCATCGATTAAGAACATACGTGTTGACGAAATAACAAATGTACACTACCAATCATCCCGAGTGAATTTGGGAGGAATGGAATGCCCATCAACGTTGCGCCAACCGGGCTCGCACGCGATCTGCTGCGTCGAGAGACCGACGGAAAACCTATTCGTATTGGCCTGATTGGCAGCGGGGAGATGGGGACCGACATCGTCACCCGCGTCGCACACATGACTGGAATCACGATCGGGGCAATCTGCGATCTGAACGTCGCCCGCGCCCGCGAAGCCGTCGATATCGCTTACCAGGCTGATGGCCATCATCGTGAAGCCGCAACCGCGGATCAGCTCAACTCTGTGATTGAGGACGGGAAGATTGCCATCACGGCCGATTCCGCCAATATCCTGAATAGTGGACTGATCGATGTTGTCATCGACGCCACTGGCGTTCCCGCCGTGGGCGCGGAAATCGGTTTGGCGGCCATGGAGCATGGCAAGCACCTCGTGATGATGAACGTCGAAGCCGACGTCACGATTGGTGCATATCTCAAAAGCGAGGCCGAGCGGCTCGGAGTTACCTACTCGCTGGGTGCCGGAGACGAGCCATCATCTTGTATCGAATTGATCGAGTTCGTTTCAGCGATGGGTCATCCAATCGTTGCTGCAGGCAAAGGCAAAAATAACCCTTTGAACATCGACGCCGTCCCCGACCAGTACGCCGAGGAAGCGGCTCGCCGAAACATGAACGTCCGTATGCTTGTCGAATTCGTTGACGGCTCGAAAACGATGGTGGAAATGGCCGCCATCGCAAACGCCACAGGTCTTGTGCCGGATAAACCTGGCATGCACGGGCCGGCGGCCACGCTTGACCAGTTGTCAACGGTACTCGTGCCTGAAAAGGACGGCGGCGTACTGACGAAGGTCGGAGTCGTCGACTATTCGATCGGAAAGGGTGTCGCCCCTGGCGTGTTCGTTGTTGCCGACATGTCCCATCCGCGAATCTCGGAGCGCATGGAAGATCTGAAGATGGGAAAGGGGCCGTATTTCACCTTCCACCGGCCGTATCATCTGACCTCATTGGAAGTGCCGCTCACCTGCGCCCGTGTCGTTCTTTACGGAAAACCTGACATGGTCCCTCTGTCTACGCCTGTCGCCGAGGTGTGTGCAGTGGCCAAGAAGGATCTTCAGCCCGGCGAAAAGCTCGATGCAATCGGCGAGTACTGCTATCGCGCATGGATCATGACTGCGCCTGAAGCTCGAAGTGCGTCTGCTATTCCGTGCGGCATGCTGCAAGGAGGCAAGGTCACCGCGCCGATCAAGAAGGGCGAACTGATTACTTACCGCAATGCATCGGTGGCGGAAGGCTCTCGTCTTGCAGCCTTGCGCGCCAAGCAAGACGCTCTGGTTTACGGCAGGGAGGCTTAAATGGCGAATTCAGCAAGAGCGATGAAGAGTGCCGAGACCAGCAATCTTCCCTTCATTTACAGACAATATACGCGCGAGCAGTTGCTGGACGCTCTTCGGAAGATGCACCTCATCCGCCAGTTCGAGGAAGGCGCTGAGGAAAGCTACACGCGTGGCCTCATCCACGGGACTATGCATCTGTCGATTGGCCAGGAAGCAAGCGCCATGGGCGTTTGCCTCCCGCTGACGCAACAGGATCAGATCACCTCGACCCATCGTGGCCACGGGCACTGCATTGCCAAGGGCGCTGACGTCAAACGCATGTTTGCAGAGTTCTTTGGTAAAACGACTGGCTATTGCGCCGGCCGCGGCGGTTCCATGCATATTGCAGACGTCACGACCGGCAATCTCGGCGCAAACGGAATCGTCGGGGGCGGCTTGCCTATCGCCGTTGGTGCCGCGCTGACATCCAAGCGGCTAAAGACCGGAAAAGTCGTCGTGTGCTTCTTTGGTGACGGCGCAAACAACGAAGGTGCCTTCCACGAAGCCTTGAACATGGCTTCCGTTTGGAAGCTGCCCGTAATCTTTGTCTGCGAGAACAACGGCTACGGCATGTCGACCTCGACCGCGCGCTCGACGGCAGTTGCCAATATCGCCGACCGCGCCAGTGCCTACAGCATGCCGGGGGTAATCGTTGACGGCAACGTGCTCTCCGAGGTGGCGGAAGCCACGCACAACGCCGTCGAACGTGCGAAGGGCGGAGAAGGACCATCGCTCATCGAGTGCAAGACCTATCGTTACCGCGGTCACTCCAAAAGCGACCGAAACCGCTACCGCACCAAAGACGAAATCGACGACTGGATGACCAATCGGGATCCTATCGTCCGGTTCGAAGCGCAACTGAGGGAATTCGGTTTTGCCAATGACGCAGAGCTCGATGGAATCCGGCAGTCGGTTCGCGATGAGATCGCAGCAGGTATCGAATTCGCAAAAGCAAGTCCCGCGCCTGATGTGTCTGAGTTGGCTGAGAATGTTTATACGGAGCAGGCATAAATGGACATGAGTGTTCGAGAACTCAGCTACTCCCAGGCTATCCAGGAAGCTATGGCAATTGCGATGGAAGCGGACGAGCGTGTCATTCTGATGGGCGAAGACATCGGCGTTTATGGTGGCGCGTTTCAGGTAACCGGCGATCTCATCGACAGGTTCGGCCCGGATCGCGTGATGGACACCCCGATTTCCGAGCTTGGCGGCGCAGGCGTCGCGGTTGGTGCCGCGATGACCGGACTGAGACCGATTTTCGAATTTCAGTTCTCTGATTTCGCGGCGCTGGCGATGGAGCAAATTGTCAATCAGGCAGCCAAAATACGCTACATGCTCGGCGGAGAAGTGTCAGTGCCGGTTGTTATGCGGTTTCCAGCCGGCTCTGGCACCGGGGCGGCCGCCCAGCATAGCCAGAGCCTGGAGGCGTGGTTGGGACATGTGCCGGGCTTAAAGGTTATCCAGCCTGCGACACCATACGATGTCAAAGGGATGCTGCTTGCCGCTGTCGCCGATCCAGACCCGGTCATGATCTTTGAACACAAACTTCTGTACAAAATGAAGGGTCCAGTTCCTGAAGGTCATTATACGGTCCCTCTCGACAAGGCGGAAATTCGTCGACACGGCAAGGATCTGAGCATCGTCGCGACGTCGATCATGGTCCATAAGTCACTCGATGCAGCCGAACGGCTCGCCGCCGAAGGCATTGATGTCGAAGTGATCGATCTTCGTTCGGTGCGGCCGATCGACAGGGCGACCGTGATTGCAAGCGTGAAGAAGACGACGAGGCTCCTCTGCGTCTATGAGGGCGTCAAGACGCTTGGTGTCGGTGCAGAAATAAGTGCGATGATCGCCGAAAGCGACGCGTTCGACTATCTGGATGCACCGATTGTCCGGCTTGGGGGCTCCGAAACGCCTATTCCGTATAATCCGGAGCTTGAGAAGGCTGCCGTTCCGCAAGTCCCAGACATTATCGATGCAGCGCGGGATCTTGTGAGGGGAGCGCGATAGTATGGCAACAGAAATCATCCTTCCGAAGGTCGACATGGATATGGCGACCGGCAAGATCTCGAAGTGGTATTTCAAGGAAGGTGACCGCGTCGGGAAGGGCGACGTCCTGTTCGAGATCGAAACCGACAAGGCGGCAATGGAAATAGACTCCCCCGCAACAGGCATTCTTCGAAACGTCACTGGCGAAGAAGGCATTAATATCGCGGTGGGGTCAGCAGTCGCTTGGGTTTACGAGGAGGGCGAGGAATATCAGGCCGCCCCTGAGCTGTCTTCTCCGGCCGCTTCTGGGACGGTGGAGGCTTCCGACGCGACCACCGCCAATCCGGTCGCACAAAACCATAATGTGTCAGCTGATGCCGGAACCGCAATCAGGGCTACGCCTTTGGCAAGGCGTCTGGCTCGAGAGGGCGGCATCGATTTGGGTTCCGTGGCCGGGACCGGCCCACACGGAAGGATCGTCAGCGCTGATGTTTCGAAGGCTCGCGTTGCCGAGACGACGGTTGCTCTGCCAGCGCCCGCCGGCGCTGAAAATATCGGCCAACAAGGTTCGTCTGACGCCTCTCTGAAGCTGTTTCCCGAAGGCACGTTCGATCTGCAGCCTCATACACCCATGCGAAGGACGATCGCCCGGCGATTGCTGGAAGCAAAGACAACTATTCCGCATTTCTATCTCTCGGTTGATTGCCATATCGATGCCTTGCTCAAGTTGCGAGCCGAGCTGAACGCGTCGGCGCCAGTGGCGGATGGCACGCCAAAGTATAAGTTGTCGGTCAATGATATGGTCATCAAGGCCTATGCGCTGGCCCTCGGATCGACGCCCGACGCGAACGTGTCTTGGACGGAAGAGAACGTCTTGCGCCATCATTCCGTTGACGTAGGAGTTGCCGTTTCCGTGGCGGGCGGGCTGATTACGCCGATCATCCGACATGCGGAATCCAAGACGCTTTCGACGATCTCCAATGAGATGAAGGATCTGGCTGCACGCGCCAGATCAGGTAAATTGAAGCCGGTCGAGTACCAGGGCGGCACAGGAGCGATATCGAACCTCGGTATGTTCGGGGTGAAGGAATTCGCCGCAATCATCAACCCTCCCCATTCAACCATCCTGGCTGTCGGCTCTGGGGAGAAAAGGCCCGTCGTCAACGCTCACGGCGATTTATCGAGCGCGACCGTAATGACCGTGACCTTGTCAACCGATCATCGTGCGGTGGATGGCGCTCTTGGCGCAGAGCTGATTGGAAAATTCCGAACGCTCATCGAAAACCCGATGAGCATGCTGATCTAGTTTCCTCCCAGCCTCGGGGGATCTTGCTACGACACGAACACGTCGCGACGGATCCCCCAATCTTTTCAAGGAAAACAGATGTCCTACGACGTCATCATCATCGGATCGGGTCCCGGCGGCTATGTCGCTGCTATCCGTGCCAGCCAGCTCGGCCTCAAGACCGCGATCGTCGAGCGCGAGCATATGGGCGGCATCTGCCTGAACTGGGGCTGCATCCCGACCAAGGCGCTGCTGCGCTCGGCCGAGGTGCTCGACCACGCCAATCACTTCAAGGATTTCGGCCTCGTTCTCGAAGGCACGGTCAAGCCGGATGCCAAGGCCGTCGTCGGCCGCTCGCGCGCCGTCTCCGCCCGCCTGAATGCCGGCGTCGGCTTCCTGATGAAGAAGAACAAGATCGACATCATCTGGGGCGAAGCGAAGATCACCAAGCCCGGCGAGATCGTTGTCGGCAAGGCGTCGAAGCCCGTTGTCGAGCCGCAGCATCCGCTGCCGAAGAACGTCAAGAGCGGCGAGGGCACCTATACCGCCAAGCACATCATCATCGCGACCGGCGCCCGTCCGCGCGCGCTGCCTGGCATCGAGCCGGATGGCAAGCTGATCTGGACCTATTTCGAGGCGCTGAAGCCGGATGTTTTGCCGAAGTCGCTGATCGTCATGGGCTCAGGCGCGATCGGCATCGAATTTGCAAGCTTCTATCGCTCGATGGGCGTCGATGTGACCGTCGTCGAAGTCATGCCGACCATCATGCCGGTCGAGGATGCCGAGGTAACGGCGATCGCCCGCAAGCAGCTTGAAAAGCGCGGCCTCAAGATCTTCACCAGCGCCAAGGTCACGAAGGTCGAGAAGGGCGCCGGCAGCGTCACCGCCCATGTCGAGACGGCTGATGGCAAGGTGCAGCAGATCACTGCCGACCGGCTGATTTCGGCCGTCGGCGTTCAGGGCAATATCGAGAATCTCGGCCTCGAGGCGCTCGGCGTCAAGACGGACCGCGGCTGCGTCGTCATCGACGGCTACGGCAAGACCAATGTCGCCGGCATCTATGCGATCGGCGATGTCGCCGGCCCACCGATGCTGGCGCACAAGGCAGAGCATGAGGGCGTCGTCTGCGTCGAAAAGATCGCCGGCCTGCCGAACGTCCATCCCACAGACAAGGGCAAGGTCCCGGGCTGCACCTATTGCAATCCGCAGGTCGCCTCCGTCGGCATCACCGAAGCCAAAGCCAAGGAACAGGGCCGCGACATCCGCGTCGGCCGCTTCTCCTTCGCAGCGAACGGCAAGGCGATCGCGCTCGGCGAAGACCAGGGCATGGTGAAGGTGATCTTCGACAAGAAGACCGGTGAGCTGCTCGGCGCCCACATGGTCGGCGCCGAAGTCACAGAGCTCATTCAGGGCTTCGTCGTCGCGATGAACCTCGAAACGACCGAGGAAGAGCTGATGCACACGATCTTCCCGCATCCGACCGTGTCCGAAACGATGAAGGAAGCGGTGCTCGATGCTTACGGCCGTGTGCTGAACGCTTGAGTTACCGGACGAGAGTTAGCTTCACATCGTGACGAAATGTACAGGCGGCGTTTTCGAATACCCCGGGAAAGAGAATTCAGATGGCAAGGATAACCCTCAGACAGTTGCTGGATCACGCGGCGGAGGAGGGCTACGGCGTTCCCGCCTTCAATATCAATAACATGGAACAGGCGCTCGCCATCATGGAAGCTGCGGATGCGGCCCGCGCCCCCGTCATCATGCAAGCATCGCGCGGCGCGCGCGCCTATGCTCATGACATCATGCTCAAGCACATGATGGACGCGGTCGTCGAAATCTACCCGCATATCCCGGTTTGCGTGCATCTCGACCACGGCAACGATCCGGCCAGCTGCATGACGGCTATCCAGGCGGGCTTTACCTCCGTGATGATGGATGGCTCGCTGAAAGCGGATGCGAAGACACCCGCCGACTGGGACTACAATGTCGGCGTGACCAAAAGAGTGACCGAGATGGCGCATCTCGGCGGCATTTCCGTTGAAGGCGAGCTCGGTGTGCTTGGCTCTCTGGAGACGGGCATGGGAGAGGCCGAAGACGGGCACGGCGCCGAAGGCAAACTGTCTCACGATCAGCTGCTGACGAACCCGGATGACGCGGCGAAATTCGTGCGCGAAACACGGGTCGATGCACTGGCGATCGCCATGGGCACCTCGCACGGCGCATATAAATTCACGCGCAAGCCAGATGGTTCGGTGCTGGCGATGAATGTCATCGAAGAGATCCACCGTAAGCTGCCAAACACGCATCTCGTCATGCACGGCTCGTCGTCAGTTCCAATCGAGCTGCAGGAGATCATCAACAAATATGGCGGCCGGATGGAACCCACATGGGGCGTGCCCATCGAGGAAATTCAGCGCGGCATCAAGAATGGCGTTCGCAAGGTCAATATCGACACCGACGGCCGGATGGCCATGACCGGGCAGATCCGCCGGGTCCTGCAGGAAGATCCGAGCGAATTCGATCCGCGCAAATATCTGAAGCCGGCGATGGCCGCGCTCACCAGGCTTTGCAGGGAGCGCTTCGAGCAGTTCGGCACCGCCGGCATGGCGGAGCGGATTACGCCCCTCCCTGTCTCGGCGATGGCAAAGCGCTATGCGTCTGGGGCGCTCGATCCGGTTTTCACTTAGAGTGGAATGTCGCATAACGGACACGTTAGAACATTTACCTCCATTTTGTTCGACTAGTTTAACTTCAATCCCAAATTGCCGTTTGATGACCTCCCACCGTGAACATCTTGATGTATTTCTGATCATTTGTAAGAATGAAAGGTAAATTTAAGCTGTTCCTGTCAGAGTGTCGGCACCGAGATCAACTGCTTTGGGGGGCGACATGGACAGGATACTTGCGCGATTCAAAATACAAACGAAGGTGGTGATACTGGTTCTGCCGCTGCTGATGACGATCATCGCTGTGGGCGCCACAGGACTGTATGCAACGGGGGTTTTGGAAGCCCGATTAAACGTGTCCAACGACGTGGTCCGGCTCCTCTCGGGATTTAAGGGTGTTTACGCTGGCATTACGACATTTCTTCGCGAGCCCAACGATGCCACATTCGCGCATGCCTCCGAGGTAACTACAGCACAGATCGGGGAAATCGACCGTACGGTCGAAGAAATCCCGAACGCCCAAGATGTTGCGGAATTACAGAAGGCGCAGGAAGCTACGAGAACGATCCTGTCAAACGTCAACGAGATATGGAGAATTCGGCAGGACCGGTCGCGGCTGACAGATAACATCACCAGACAACTCGACGCGCTGAACTCCCTCCAGCTGGAGCTTGGCAAGCACGCATTCAAGATCGTGGCTCAAGCAACTCAGCTTGATAGTAAAAGAAAGTCGAGACTTTCCGAGACGCTGGCCCTTCAATCAATTCTGAACGACTGCGAAGAACTTGAGACCCAACTGCGGTCGAGTGGCTGGTCCCTTCGTCCTGAAGGAGCATCTGTACGAGCTTCTTTGGAAAACTTTGCACGCAAACTGTCAAAATCTGACCGTCTTCTCAATTCATTCGGTGTGCGGGACGGGACGCGCTTAGCTGACCGAGTTTTGGCGCTCCCGAAACAAAGTGCAAATCAGGAAACCGGGGACCAGGCTGAGGAATTAGCCATTGCAAACGAGTTGGCCGGTCTATCGAAAGGATTGCGGACGCAGAGTGTGGCAGCCGTCGACCACGCAGCCACCGATCTGAACGGCTCCCGCGACGGGTCGCTCGACGCCGACAAGGTGACGAAAAAGCTCCGATCGATTGTAAGCAACAGCAGCGATGTGAAAATCGCTCTTGCCAGCATTCTGGGCGAACCGACCGAGGATAAGGTGAAGAGCGTCGAGCGGGCTCTGTTCGTCTATACTGGCGAGGCAAGCTTGGTGACTGAGTTGGCCGCGATTGATCCCTACTTCGGCGAGATCCCCGGAAAGGTTCAGGCGATCGCCGACGACTTGCGCGAAAGTGCCGCCGGACTGGAAGCCAATCGCGCCGCTTCCGAAGAGCAGTACCGCTACGCGACGGACAAAATCAATGAGATCTGGGGACAAATGGATGCATTCGCTGACTCTCAACGGCATATGGCATCGACTGAGCGGTCGCTGGCGAACTCTGTTTCACTCACATCGATGGCCGTCGGATTGCTGATCGCAACGGCATCGGGCGTTGCACTGGTGATCACGCTTAAGCGACCGATCGGGTCAATTACTGACGTCATGCGTCGTTTGGCTGCTGGTTCGTTGGACGTAGCAATTGGGGGAGAGCGGCGAAAAGATGAGATCGGTGAGATGGCGCGTGCACTTGCGGTGTTCAAGGAAAACGCTGCTCAGAAGATTGCAATACAGGCGCGTACCGAAGAGCTTCATCGATTGGCAGAGTCGGAGCGGGACTCAAACGAGCGCGAAAGAGCTTCAACCCAGAAGAACATCGAATTTGCGGTAACGTCCCTTGCGGACGGTCTTAAAAACATGGCGAACAGAGATCTGCGGAAAACTATCGAGGTCTCATTTACCGGAGATCTGGATACGCTCAGACGAGACTTCAACAGCACCATCAGCGATCTGAGCTCAACTATGCAGGACGTCCGGACGACGTCAGACGAAATTCACACCAATGGCCGGCTTCTCGCGGACGCCTCCGAAGAACTTTCTCGCAGAAATGAGCAGCAAGCAGGCTCTATCGAACAAACCGCGGCAGCAATCGAAAAGATCACCACAAGCGTTACGGAAGTCTCGGAGCGCGCAGCAAGTGCTGCCGAGATCGTGCAGCGGGTCAAGCTCGAAGCAGATGGCTCACTTGTAATCGTGGGAAATGCTATCGGCGCAATGTCCCGGATCAAGGAAGCGTCCGATCGCATAACGAGTATCGTCACCGTAATCGACGGTATTGCATTCCAGACAAATCTGCTTGCGTTGAACGCGGGAGTTGAGGCCGCCCGCGCTGGAGAAGCAGGAAAGGGATTCGCTGTCGTCGCGCATGAAGTCAGAGAACTTGCCCAACGCGCCGCGCTGGCCGCGAAAGAAATCGGAGCTCTCATTCATCATTCTACGAGCGAGGTGGACGCGGGGGTAAACTTTGTAGAACAAACTGGCCACGCCCTGGATGATATCGCGCTGAAGATTGGTGATGTTTCCCGGGATGTTGGCCAGTTGGCTCTGTCAAGTCAAAGCCAGGCCAAAAGCCTCAACGAGATCAACGACGCCGTTAGCACCATGGAAACAGTGACGCAACTCAACACCGCTATGGCCGAGGAGGCAGGCGCAGCCACTCGCCGCCTTGCCGAGCAAGTCGACGACCTCGTCCAGCTGGTAGACTCATTTGCACTGAATGAAGCGCCATTTGTTCGTACTGAGAGGGCCGCCTAGACCCGGAATTGCCAGCCTTATCGCCACACCCACAACCTAGCGCCACCCAAATGAGGATAAATTTCCCGTTGAAAATCAATGAAAATAAGAAATTCTCGGCCTTCCTTTTCGATATGGATGGGACGCTTCTGACGTCCATAGCAGCAGCCGAGCGAGTTTGGGGCGCTTGGGCGCAACGCCAAGGCCTGGATCCAATCACGTTCCTGCCGACAATGCATGGACAAAGAGCGATCGACACTATTCGTCGGCTGAAGCTTCCCGGACTGGACCCGGAGATCGAGGCTGCAAGGATTACCAAAGCAGAGATCGAGGACGTTCAGGGGGTCGTTGCGATTGCGGGAGCCGCAGAGTTCTTAGCTGCACTTCCCGTTGATCGTTGGGCGATTGTCACATCTGCTTCAAAGAAGCTCGCTCAAAGCCGACTTGAAGCCGCTGGGCTAGTCAAACCACGCGTTATCGTCACCGGAGACGATGTCGCAGTAGGCAAACCGGACCCCCAGTGTTTTCTTTTGGGAGCAAAGCGGCTGGGGGTTTCGGCTGCAGATTGTCTTGTTTTTGAGGATGTTGAGGCTGGTGTCAAAGCCGGACGCGCGGCAGGCGCCGATGTGATGGTCGTTACGGCCGCCGGTCACGGTCTCTATTTGCCGAACTTGCAAACAATAGATGATTACACCAACATCGTCCCGGTGGTCTCGGCGGAGGGCCTACTGTCGATCAAGCCTTTATCGAGTATCTGAGCGATGGGGCCATGCTGAAGGACTTTGCTGCCGCGTCGTGCCGGTCCAACTGGGCTCAAGCGCTTCGGCTCGAGCGACCTTCCACTAGTCTAGATGCACTGCTTTGGCAAATTGAATTCTAGGTTTGCGATTGGCTGCAGACAATGCAGGCATCGGAAAGAGATTTCCGTCATGGCGAGTGCACTCATGATGGCCCGGCGGAATGGCCGCAAGAGTCGGCTCAGGTGGTCCCTTTCGAAAGCGCCATCTCCTTTTTTCCCGCTTCGCCATCTGCAAACGGCGATGTTGAATGAAGGCATAGGCATGTGATCATTCTGATGGCAGGCTTGGGCAGGCGGGCCAAGATCGTAGGATTCGACCTTGTCGGAACTTTATCTCCCGCCGACATCGACGGCATGTCGGCCCTGGCCCACGCTCGCGTTGTCGTCAACGCCATCGGTTCCGCCGTTCGACAGGGGTGAAGCCGGAGTATCGTAGGATTTCTCGCACCCGCAAACGATCCAAGAGTGGACAAACGAGCCGAGAAGATTCGGACTGCATCCGATCTATCAAATGCTGGGACCAAACATTTAAGCCAACCCCAACACTGTTTTCGGATACGGCCTTTACTTTTACCTGAGCATCGCCGCGAAGGCCTCGGCGTTCACGGGCTTGCTATACAAATAGCCTTGCGCTTGTTCGCATCGTAAAAGTTTAAGCAATTGAGCCTCCTCCTTAGTCTCAACGCCTTCCGCGACCACCTTCAAGTCGAGTCCATGGGCCAATTGGATAATATTGTTCACCAACGTCATGTAATGGATCTCTGTCATCATTTTCCTTACAAAGGTCCGGTCGATCTTCAGCACATCCACTGGCAGCGTCGCCAAGTAGGAGAGGCTCGAATAGCCCGTGCCGAAATCGTCTAAAGCCACGGGCACGCCCAACTCGCGAATGGTGCTAAGCTGTTGGGAGATTTTATCCCGGTTGGTGATCAACCCGCTCTCTGTCAACTCAATAGACAATGGCCTCGCATCCTTGTTTCCAGAAGAAACCAGGGCCGCCGCGACGTCGTCTATAAGTTCGTCGTCAAGAAATTGCTTTGCGGATACATTGACGGCAATTTGCGGCGGCGACAAACCGTAGCCGGACCACGTGCTCCAGTCTTCCATTGCGCGCTCCAGCACTCCTCTGCCTGCCTCAACGATCAGGCCGGTCTCCTCCATGAGTGGAATGAACTCCGAGGGCTGGATGAGCCCGCGCTCCGGATGAATCCATCGGACTAGCGCCTCGGCGCCGATGATGTTGCCCGTTTTCAAGTCTACTTTAGGCTGGTAGTAGTTGATGAACTCGTCGCGAGCCAGTGCGCGTTTGATATCACCCACCTTTGCTGAGCGCTCCTCCGAGTTCCGTAAGTTGGCTGCCGCTGGCTCGCCAGTCAGCTCCTCCAAATGCTTAGCCATCCTCATCATTTCGATGTGGCTCATCACCGCCTTGCCCAGCAGCTTGAGCTGCTCGATTTGCACCACGGTCAACTCTCGAGGGATCGTGTCCATCACGCAAAAGCTACCGATGCTCCCTTCATCGTCTCCATCGAGAGGAATGCCCGCGTAGAACCTGAGTTGGGGGCCTTCTGTCACGAACTTCCTGCGCGCAAAGCGCTCATCCTTGCTTAGGTCGTTTATGATCAAGCCTTCGTTGGCGTTGTCTACTACGTGCGCACAAACCGTCTCCTGGCGTGCGAGCCTAGGAGCGACTGGACCGAACGAGCCCTTCGCGAACTGCCAATCGGCGTCGACCAGGGAGACCATCGACAAGGGTGTGCCAGCGATCTGGGCGGCCATCTTGGCGTATTGGCTCAATATTGGATCTTCTTTCTCGTCAAGCACGCCGTAGCTTCTCAACCGAGCCAGCCGCCTTGCCTCAGAGGGTGAGTTCTTTGTTTTGCTTTTCATTAACCACCTCCAGTCTAATCAATGGCCTTAACAATGTCCCGGCGGATCGAATGAACCAGCATCGCTCCAAAGCCCGCGGCAGGCTGGCCGCGGGTCATGATTTGGTGGATGAGATCAAAGGAATCATCTCCGACAGCCGACCTACGGATACGCCGTGGAATTTTTTGACGGCAAGGCTTCCGCATTGAAGTGTTTGATATTCATATTTCCCGTGGTTCAAATTAAACGGTCAAAAACAGAACGGTTCCCCAGCGAGACCAAGACGCCGCGTGTTGTGAAGTCGCAGCGTCGCACCACGCCCCTCGCATTTGTGTTCTTCGACATCAAATGTCTGGCCTCCCCAATCTCATCGACCGTGTGCTCAGTTGTCCCTCACGAGACCACCAACCGAGCGGTATTCGAACGCGCCCTTTGATGAGATCGCTGCAATTGGCTTTTCGTTGGTCGACAACGTCAATAATCTTGCCCGCAGGCCCTCCAATAAATTGGTGACGTAAACCATATCGTTGCGCTTGGATTGCAGCGCCGCTGGAGCTTCGGCGTCGGGGTTTGACACAGGGGGCAAACCCTTCACCGGACGGAAAAGCGGTAACTTGATGACGTGGGACATTTTCGGTTCTTTCGTGAATGGTCGTTGATATGAGGAACCAGGACGAACCAAAGCTACGGGTAACGCCGTGAAGAAGGCGAAATCTAAGGTCACGGTTTATAGGGCCAACTCCACGATTGATGTCAGGCGAGCCGCTACTAGAATTCTTCCCATTCGCTAGCCAGGGCGGCGTTTCCGTTGAACGAGTGGTTGATTTTTGCAATCATTTGGAGTGCGGGAGAGGCGCTCGGTCGCGCATTCGTCACACCGGGGGCCACTAAGCTCTGCTTAAAGGTAACCTCAGTTCCTATTTTGAACTGACGGACAAGCTCGAACAGGGCATCTGCTTCTCTCGCCAGACTGTGAGCTGCCGCTGTGGCTTCCTCCACCATGGCCGCATTCTGCTGAGTGCCTTGATCCATGGTGTTGACGGCAGTGTTGATTTCCCGCAGGCCAATCGCCTGCTCCTTGGACGCTTGGACGATAGCCCCAACGTTGCCGTCTACCTGCTGCACCTGAGCGACAATCTGATGCAAGGCTTTACCGGTCTCAGCAACGAGCGAGACGCCGCTCTTCACATGGGTATTGGAGGCGTTAATGAGTCCCTTGATTTCCTTGGCGGCCTTTGCGGAACGCTGGGCCAGTTCGCGAACTTCCTGGGCAACGACGGCGAAGCCCTTGCCTGCATCGCCTGCGCGCGCGGCTTCGACACCTGCGTTGAGCGCTAGAAGGTTTGTTTGAAATGCAATTTCATCGATAACGCCGATGATGGTACCTATTTCCGAGGCGGACGATTCGATGCTGCCCATTGCAACAACCGCATCACGCACGACGATACCTGAGTGTTCGGCGTTCTCCCTGGTCTGACGAACGAGTTGGCCTGCCTCCTGGGCCCGATTGCTTGAATCAGCAACGGTCGTCGTGATTTCTTCGAGTGCTGCCGCAGTCTCTTCGACCGAGGCTGCCTGCTGTTCGGTGCGCTTGGACAGATCGTCGGATGCCGACCGGATTTCCTGAGCTCCCGCGGCGATCGAACGCGCGTTCTCGGCAACCTTGTGCATGGCATCGCGCAGGTTTGCGACAGCACAGTTGAAGTCGACACGCAGCTTGTCGAGAGAGGTGATGAAGGGACTTTTGATTTCGCGTGTCAGGTCGCCGGCTGCCAGCGCCTGCAACGCATCGGCGAGCTGATTGACCGCATGGCTCGTCTGCTCCGCAAGAGCGCTGCGTTCCCGGGCTTCTTCCTCGAGCCTCTGGCGTTCGGTTATCGTCCTTTTGGCTTCGGCATCTGCCTCCCGCTCGGCCTTCTTGAAAATGGTGTCCCGGAGCGTGGCGACAGCGCGCGCGAGCGTGCCGATCTCATCGCCACGTGCTTCGAGATCGTGGTCTCCTTCCGGGTTACCCGCGGCCATCGCCTTCAGAGATTGCTGAAGCCGGGAGAGAGGACCAATAATCGAGCGGGCTGCGAGGACAGCGGCGATGAGCGAAAGAACGGCCGCAATTCCCAGCGCAGTGAATGCCAAGGACTTGAAATGGCTTGCTGTGTCGCGGACCTCGCCACCGACAGATTTGTTCAGCGCTTCTTGATAGTCGATGAACTTGTTGATGGCGCCGAGCCAAGCAACGAAGAGCGGACGCGCCTGTTCCAGCAGTACCCTACGCGCGGCGCTGCCGTCCCCTTTATTCTGAAGCGATATGATTTCGGCGACCAAGGGATTGGTCTTGGCCTGAATGTCCGCGATTTCGGCGAGGATCGTCTTTTCCTCATCTGTTGCACCAGCTAGGGATGCAACCATCTCCGCCATGCGTTTCTCGTTATCGGCATACGATGCCGCGAGCTTCTCGATGAGAGCTACGGCCTGCATGCGCTCAGCCTCAGAGGTCACTAGGGTGACGTCGCGTACGGCGATCGCTCTATCGTGCACGCTTCCGCGATAGTTGATGGCATATCGCTGCTTGACGCTGTTCACGTCGTTGATAGTGGCAAGCTTGCTGTCGATTTGAGCAACTTGTCCAGTTGAGTAGGCAGTCAAACCTACCATCAAGCAGAAAAGGAATCCGAAACCGGTGGCCAAGCGAGCTGCGAGCCCGAAACTTTTGAAGTGGTGCATTATGTCCTCCGATCGATGAACTGGAGGAATTTAGCCTCCTTGCTCGCTTCGATTTCAAATCATATGGCGTGAAGTCATTGTATTAACTAGGGTGAATGAATTTAAGTACGATTTACACCCGAAGTTAAATTAGAAATATTCTCAAATAATTTTGCACGTTCCCTTCTTTAATCTATAATAACCCTCTTTTATACGTTGATGCAAAAGGTATAGTTTGATCGATAAGAATTTATTAAAACGAGAAATCGAACCTTCTGACAGTTTCGGAATCCGGATATCTTTGCGCAAATTGACATTCAGACTGGTGGGAAATGCACTTGTCCCCAATACCTGACCGAGATCGCGGCCGCGACTTTGCGCCGAGCACGCAGACCCGTACGCATGTCGTCGCAATCCATCCGACCTCCGGATCCGGCAGGCTACTCTATGCCCGCGTCGTTGCGGTCGGCGTTCCGAGTCGATGTCTAGCAGAACGGCCAGTGGACGTGGGAGCGTTGCGCGCCTGATGTGGGGCCCTGCGACCGAGGAGCGAACCGCTCGCCTAGGCGTTCATCCTGGCGTCGCTTAGAGTATGACGTGCGTCTACCACAGGGTTTGTGTCGGCGATTGCATTGCGTGCCTTAGAAGGCCACATCGCCGCACTATTGGCAGCGACGCTGCAATTATGTAAAGCGCCTACCACTCCACACTCATGCCACCCCCGCGAGCTGGTGATAGACCCCGTCGAAGGGCCGGTGGCTCTCTGTCGCATCTGTATTGGAAAGGGGGGCATTACCCGTCGGACGCATGGGTTGAAAGTGCGTCGGAGGACAGCCCACCATTGCTGGCAAATTCTGATCGGAGAACTACTCCCATTCAAAGCCCATTTCTGTGCTTTTGCTTCTGCGTTTGTTGGGGAGTTTCGCCATAAACTGACCTGTACGTTGCCGAAAAACGCCCGGCGTGAAAGAAGCCCCACTTCAGGCAGATCTCCCGGATGGTTTGTCGGTTGTAGGGGTCGAGAAGGTCTTTTCGAACCGCCTGTAGTCGCAATTTCCTCAAGTAGTTGGCCGGCGTTGCTTCCCTGAACGTCCGG
This sequence comes from Rhizobium sp. 862_C5_N1_2, assembly GCF_051811205.1. NCBI lineage: Bacteria > Pseudomonadati > Pseudomonadota > Alphaproteobacteria > Hyphomicrobiales > Rhizobiaceae > Rhizobium > Rhizobium sp. 862_C5_N1_2. Next base: position 539,741 of record NZ_JBPWPT010000002.1, read on the forward strand.
AAACCGTTTTCCAATGTCCGAACTGACACATTGGCAGCATGAGCCACCATCGAGATTGTAATTGGTTTATTAATGTTCGCGTGCATGAAATCTATAGCGCGACGAATGTGCCAAGGCGCCGGCGCAAAGGTCGTCTTTTCCAATTGCTTTGAGAAACGGTGGGGCATTGATCGCACGACCACATGACCGAGCGCTTGTGTTAGGTTGGTCATTGCGATCGGAGAATGGAGCAAGACACCGTCTCCGCGCATTCCAGATATTATGGTCTCGACTAGATTCTTGAGCACATGTCCAGAGGGGCTGTATTGGTCAACTTGAGGCAATAAATCAAGCGATCCACTTACCGGCGCCTCGAGCAGTTCGCCGACTGTCTGTGATATTACGCTCGAGTCCAGATGAAGCTTTTCTGATCGATGAGGGGTACCCTGTACGAAGAAACGATCTACCTCATGATTTTGGCCGAGCAGAAGCTGGCCGGGCAAAGCTGTGGTTGTGATTTGCCCTCGTGTTATCCCGCAGATTCCATCTCGTGGGACCATAATCGTGAGCCATTTCGGTGTGCCCGATGTCGCCGAGAGATGCCACGCCCTATTGCAAGACATCTCGCTGAGGGTCAAAGTCCCATTCGACCAAGCGTTGGCGCTCCAAGCGAAGTCTTTAATGTCATCAGTCGAGGATCCCTCAAAAGGAGCAATTTCGACCAAAGTTTCCAACATGCCTTCGAAGTTTTTTCCGGCCCATCTGGGGGGCAACGCTGAATCATTGAACATGATATGCCCTGCATGTTTTGAGAGCGAACAGGCATGAGATGTGGGTTTCGCCCTGTTTTTCGTTTGGACGTTCGCGATCCGCCAAGGCGCGCGGATTTACGCCGAACCTGGCAGCCTCGTGCTGAAGCGGTAGGACGCGAGACGACCTAAGCATCGCGGTGGCCGGTAAGCTGGATTCCACTCCGAATAGCGTGACCGTCATGTGATGGCGTCTTGTTTTTCAGGGTTACCCCGAGATTTGAGTTTTATGATTGGACTCTATTGAGATCAAGAATCGGGCGCCTTCGAAAAGTGTCGAAGGCGCCCGATCATTCAGGCCGCGCGGTAGGATGCCAGCCAATGTGCGTAGGGGGCGGGCAATGTCCAGGACGGACGCTCGACACCGAGCTTGCGCGCGGCTGTGTAAGGCCAATGCGGATCGGCGAGTATCGCCTTGCCGATCATGACCAGGTCGAGCTGTCCGCTGCGGATGAGTTCGTCCGCTTGCTCCGGCTGATTGATATTCCAGCTCGCCGAGCCGGGGAGGCCCGTGGCCTTCCGGACCCGGTCGGCGTAGGGCGCAACAAACCCGGGACCCCACGGAATGTTGGCCGTCGGCGTCGAAAAGCCGAGGCTGGTGTCGAGGAAATCGAGGCCGGCTGCCTTGAATTTCCCAACAAGATCGATCGCGTCTTGCAGGGTTTCTTCGTCACGGCCATCAAACTCGATAACGCCGAAGCGAGCCGTCAGCGGACGATCCTCGGGCCAGACCTCACGAACGGCCGCCAGCGTTTCGAGGAGAAAGCGTCCGCGGTTTTCGGCACTGCCGCCATATTCGTCGTCGCGCTGGTTCGAATGCGACGAGAAGAAGTTCTGGCCGAGATACCCATGGGCAAAATGCAGCACGAGCCAACGGAATCCAACGTCGCGCGCGCGGATCGCCGCAGAGACAAAATCCCCACGAACGCGATCGATGTCCGCTTTCGTCATCGCCCGTGGTACCTTCCGCAGACCGCCGCCGAACGCAATGGCGGAGGGTGCGATGGTCTCCCAGCCGCGCGGGTCGTCCTCGGCGATATGATCGTCGCCTTCCCAAGGGCGGTTGGCGCTGGCCTTGCGGCCGGCATGGCCGATCTGGATACCTGCAACCGCGCCGGCTTTTTCGATGCTTGCGACGATCGGCGCAAAAGCCTCGGCCTGGTCATCGTTCCAAAGACCGGTGCAGCCCGGTGTGATCCGGCCCTCGGGAGAGACCGCTGTGGCTTCGACATTGACGAGGCCGGCGCCACCACGCGCCAGGCTCGCAAGATGGACGTTGTGCCAGTCGTTGGGGACGCCATCGATCGCGGAATACTGGCACATGGGGGAAACCGCAATCCGGTTTCGGAGTGTCACGCCTTTCAGCGTGAATTGGTCAAATAAATGGGGCATTTGGTTCTCCTCAATAAGGGAAGCAGATTTTCTGCATGGACTTGCTTACGCCGGCTGCCGCACGTATTACCCCGTGCAGTCGATCCATTGGGTTTTACAACGCTGGCTTATATTAGGCGGTACGGTAGCGGGGTGCTGGTTCACCGGTCTGCGTTGCTGCGAACAGCTTGGACCGGGCTTCGTCGAACGTGTCCCAGAGAGTTGCGTCGGCAACGGATGGCAGCGTGATGTCTTCGCCGCTGTCGAACCCTGCCAGAGCAGCATCCACCAGATTTTCGGACGTCATCACTGCAGCCTGGTTGAGGGACGCCAACGGGATTCCCGACAAATCCCAGAGTTCGGTTGCCGTAGATGCCGGCATGACGAGTTGCAGGCGGACATTGGTTCCAGCCAATTCCTGTTGCAGGCCGCGGCTGAAGTTCATCACATAACCCTTGGTGCCGCTGTAGATCGCACTGATCGGCAGTGCGTGGAAGGACAGCACCGAAGCAACGTTGATAATCGCGCCCTCGTCGCGGCGGAGGAATTCCGGGAGAACGGCGTGCGTGAGGCGTGTGAGCGCGATGACGTTGAGTGCGATCATCGAGGCCGCGTCTTCCTCAGAGGTCTTGGCGATGGGAGCCAGCGTCGCGTTACCGGCATTGTTCACCAGAAGCGTGATCGCCGCATTGGCCTTCAGCACCTTTTCGACGCGCGCGAGGTCGGCGTCTTTCGTGAGGTCGGCTTCCACCACCTCAACCTTGGTGCCGTGGGCAGCACCCAGTTTGTCCGAGAGCGCCTTCAGGCGTTCAGCGCGCCGAGCAATAAGGATAAGGTCATAGCCCCTTTCAGCGAGGCGTTCGGCGTAGACGGCGCCGATGCCGGCAGAGGCGCCTGTAACGACAGCAATGGGCTTGAGCGATGATGCAGACATGTGAAGCTCCTATTTTGTTGAGTGCTCAAGTTTAAGTATGGCCAGGTTTTTCCCTTGTCAATGGCTGAGTGCTCAACTATTTTGGCGTGATGGGTAACAAACTTTCGATTGACGATGCAGCCGAGGCGCTGCGCACGGGCAGACTGAGCCCGCCGGAGCTCCTGTCCGAACTCGTGTGCACCAACACGTCTCTTCGGCGCGCGTCACGGCGGCTGGGCCAGCTTTACGATGATGCGGTAGCGCCAACCGGGCTGAAGGCTACTCAAGTCGGGCTTCTGACCCAGATAGCCGCGTTGCGCGAGGGTGGCCATACATGGCCTACCTTGCAATCGCTCGCCGAGCGCCTTGCCGTCAGCATTTCCGCTTTGACCCACGCGCTTCGCCCGCTGGTCCGGGACGGGCTCGTCGAACTCGTGCCTGACGAACATGACGGCCGAACGAAGCACGCGATGCTGACGGGATCGGGCGAGCACCGCATGCATGAGGCGTTGGTCCATTGGGCTGACGCCAATCAGCGCGTTGAGGTCGTACTCGGTCCTTCCGCGGCTGTGCTCCGCACGCTGGCGGATGATGTCGCCTCTCCGGAATTCCTGGAAGCCTATGAGGCGCGTCGCAGTCTGAAAGACTGACCGCCGTCCCGAGCTCGGTGAACGCCTTTCGCTTGGGACAGGTGGTGTCGTGGCTTGTTCTCAATCTGACGAAAGCGAAATGCCGGCGGCCTAATCACCGGCGGCGCTGGGTGTTGGCGCGTTAAACGCCCGCTCAAAATCATCCGATGCCAGGAACGTCAGGACCGCTCTCAATTCGGCTGCCTTCTCTGGCCCAAAGGCGGCCTCAAAGCTATCCTGGGCCGTTTTCCACAGGACCAATGTGTCTTCGAACTTGCGTGTCCCCGCTTGGGTAAGACGAATCCGACGGGCACGACGATCTTGAGGATCGACGATCAACTCAAGATAGCCGCTGCGCTCAAGCGGCTTCAACGTATGGCCAAGCGCAGACTGGTCCATGACCATGTCCTCGGCGAGTTCCCGCATCGTAGGCTCGCCAAGTGAGACCAAATGGGTCAACAATCCCAGCTGAGTGGCCCTCAGGCCGCTCGGTGCGATGATGCTGTCGTAGAGTTGGCCCATCCGCCGCGTGGCCTGCCGCAAAACGGTGTTGTTGCAATAATTCGGGTCGACACTGGCCTTCTTCTTCAACCGACAGACCTCCTTTGAGCCTCGGACACAGGCGATTGTTTTCTCTTTTTCACTAGCCCTATTTCGTCGTCTTGACAAGATAGCCGCATATGCCATAGATAATTTATCGGCATATGCCGTTAATTTGAAGTTGGTTTGGCCAGGAGCTTCCCAATCCGTTGAAGGGGTTGCCCCGGACGGATCGGCTCCGGGAGAGTTCGACCAAACCGATCAACACAAAGGAAAAGCAGATGAGCATTGTACGTATGGGTAGCGCTGTCCTCGCGATGGGATTGGCGATGGGGCTGGCGCTGGTGGCACCGACGGGGGCCTCCGCGCAGAGCAAGGGCAAAGTTCTGGTGGTGATGTCGAGCGCCCATCAGCTCGAACTTCGAGACGGCAAGACCTACAAGACCGGCTATTTCCTGAATGAACTCGCCGTTCCGCTGCAGCAGATCGTCGATGCTGGTTACACGCCTGTGTTTGCCAATCCGAACGGCGATACGCCGCAAATGGACTCGAACTCGAACCACAAGAACTATTTCGGGGGCGACGATGCCAAGCGTGCCGAGGCGGAGGTTTACATCAACGGACTCGACAGCCTGAAGCAACCGCTTCGCCTCTCGGCGGTTCAATCTGAAGGCGTTAGCGAATTCGTCGGCGTCTTTATTCCCGGTGGGCATGCGCCGATGCAGGACCTGGTCCAGGATAAATCGCTCGGACAGATACTGCGCGCGTTCCATGACGCTGGCCGGCCGACGGGTATTATCTGCCATGGCCCGGTGGCGCTCCTGTCCACGTTGCCTGACCCGCAGGCTTATCGTGTCGCGCTCGGCGCGAACGACGGCACCCAGCTGCAATCGCTCAGCCAGGGCTGGCCTTATGCCGGCTATCGCCTGACAGCGTTCTCTTCCGCCGAGGAAAAGCAGGTCGAAGGTGATGTACTGCTGGGCGGCTATGTGGTGTTCTACCCTGATGAGGCGCTGGCCTCGGCCGGGGCCGTTGTGCAGAACGCGTCGGCACCCTGGGCCAGCAATGTTGTGATCGATCGCGAACTGATCACCGGCCAACAACCGATGTCCGACGCGGCGTTCGGCACAGCGTTTGTCCAGGCCCTGAACACACAGGTCGCCCAGAATTAATAGCGCGGGCGGGCGACGATCCGGCGGCTAACGCGTCGGCTCTTTGCCCGCCGGCGTTCGCGCTGGCCAGTCATCATGCTCGGGACTCCCCAAATGACACTAAGAAACCACTTTGATCCTGTTCAGGGCACGCAGAAAAGTTCCATAAAAAAGCGGTTATCCCACGAAGTCGAAATAACGGGTCGAGGGTTCTAATCCCTTCAAGGCGACCAACCTTCCAAATGAGTGGGTGCCGCTTCTAGTTCCAAGCTTCTCAACTAACGGATCCAGCCCGCTAATAAACACAGACAACGATATGAATACCGTTATAATGCGAACGCCTTAATTCGCTTCCGGCACATCTCAGTAAACTCTTGCCGTAGCTGCGCTTCCAGCGCCGGCGGCATTCGCCTTTTGAAAATCGGACAACAGGCGCGACGCGCCGTTCGCCAGCAGGCTGACATCGTTTCCGATGGCGACGAAGGTGGCGCCGAGTTCGAGGTAGCGTTTGGCAAACGACTGATCGGCGGTGAGGATGCCGGCGGCCTTGCCATGCGACTGGATACGGATCAATGCCGCTTCCACTGCCTGTTGCACCTCTGCATCGCCTGGTCTGCCGAGGTGGCCCATGTCGGCGGCGAGATCGGCCGGTCCAATGAAAACACCATCCACGCCGTCGGTGGTTGCGATGTCATCAAGTGCGGCCAACCCAGCGCGGCTTTCGATCTGTAGCAGCAGGCAAATCTCCTCATTGGCCGTCTGCAGATAGTCGGGGATACGATTGAAGGCCGAGGCACGGGCAAGTGCGGCCCCGACGCCTCGCACGCCTTGCGGCGGGTAGCGCACCGCGCGCACCATGGCTCTTGCCTGGTCGCCGCTCTCGATCATCGGCACCAGCACCGTCTGCGCGCCGATATCAAGGATCTGCTTCAAGAGCCAAGCTTCTCCGATCGGTGCCCGGATGACCGGGTGGCTCGGCGAGCCCTTGAGGGCCTGCAATTGTGCCGTCATCAGCGGGATATCGTTCGGGGCATGCTCTCCGTCGATCAGCAGCCAGTCATAGCCGGAACCTGCACAGATCTCGGCCGTATAGGGGTTGGCGAGCGCCAGCCAGAGGCCGATCTGCGGGCGTTTCTCGGCCAAAGCCGTCTTGAACGTGTTCTTGGGCGCGGGCATCGGCACTCTCCTATGCGAAGTAGCTGCTGACTGTTCCATAGGGTCCGAAATCGGCGACGATGGTGTCTCCGTGACGTGCCTCGATCGGTCGGATGAAGGATCCGGCGAGTACGATCTGGCCGGCCTCGACGCCATCACCATATTGTGCCAGCCTGTTGGCAAGCCAGGCAATACCTCGCGCCGGCTGATTCAGGACACCGGCACCCAGGCCGGTTTCCTCGACCTCGGCGTTGCGGCTGACGATTGCACCCATCCAACGCATGTCGACGGTGTCGGGCCGCGCCATGCGCCCGCCAAGCACGATGCCGGCATTGGCCGCGTTGTCGGAAATCGTGTCGACGATGGTGCGGGCCTTCTTTGTTTCGGGGTCGACCCTGAGGATGCGCGTATCAAGGATCTCCAAGGCCGGGGTGATGTAGTCCGTGGCATTCAGCACGTCGAAGACGGTGACGCCGGGGCCTTTCAGGGGAGCCTTCATGATGAAGGCGATCTCCGCCTCGATCCGGGGCTGGATGAAGCGATCGGCGGGAACCGTCGCACCGTCCTCGAACAGCATGTCGTCGAATAGCACGCCGGAATCGGGAGTGTCGATGTTCAGCGCATATTGCATCGCCTTCGAGGTAAGTCCGATCTTCCAGCCGATCACCTTGCGCCCGGCTGCGATCTTCTTCTTCACCCAGGCCGACTGCACGGCATAGGCGTCGTCCATCGTCATGTGCGGATACCTGAGCGATAGAAGCTCCGTCTGTTCACGCGTCCGCTCGGCGATACCGAGACGCTCTGCCGCCTGCGTGATCTCGTCGGATGTCAGCATCTCACACCTCGTCAGCGATCGTGTTGCGCAAGATGCCGATGCCATCGGCCTCGACCTCGACGAGGTCGCCGGGCTTCAGCCAGATCGGCGGATCGAAGCGTGCACCAGCACCTGTCGGCGTACCGGTGACAATCACATCGCCGGGAACGAGCGTGGAGAAGGTCGATATGTAGTTGATGATCTTGCGGAAGGAGAAGATCATCCGGCTGGTGCGATCGTTCTGGCGCACCTCGCCATTAACCCGCGTCTGAAGCTTGATGTCGGCAAGCTGGCTCTCGTCGCAATATGGCACGAGCCAGGGCCCGATCGAGCCGGTGCGGTCGAAGTTCTTGCCCTGGGTGACGTTGAATTTTGCGTGGCGGACCCAGTCGCGGATCGTGCCTTCGTTGCACAGCGACAGCGCAGCTATGTGGGAGAGCGCCTCAGCCTCGGGGATGCGCCGGCCGCCCTTGCCGATGACGATGACGATCTCGCCTTCGTAGTCGAGCTGCGGGCTTTCCGGTGGGCGGATCAGCGGCTGGCCGTGGCCGGTGAACGAGCGCGGGAAGCGGATGAACAGGGAGGGATTGGAAGGGGCCGCCTGCCCATCCTTGTATTCTTCGTTGCGGTCGGGGAAGTTCACGCCGACGCAGATGATCTTTTCCGGAGCGGGCACCGGGATTTCGTAGCGGATCTCCGAGACCGGGAAATCGGGCTGCAAGCCCGCAGCTTCCTCGGCGACCGCCAGCAGCGCGCCGGCCGCGATCACCTCACGCAACGTTTGCCACTTGGTGCCATGGCGCGCGAAAAGATCGACGATACCGTCTCCGGCAAGCAAGCCGTATCCGGTGTATCCGTTGCGAGAAAAGTTGACAAATTTCGGGCGGGACATCGTTCTCTCCATATTCAGTTCAGCCGATGCCACCGAGGCAGACATATTTGATCTCGGTGAATTCCTCGATGCCATATTTCGAGCCCTCGCGGCCGAGACCCGACAGTTTGACGCCGCCAAACGGCGCTTCCGCTGTCGAGATCAGCCCAGTATTGACGCCGACCATGCCGTATTCCAGTGCCTCGGCCACACGAAATACCCGAGCGAGATCTTTGGCGTAGAAGTAGGAGGCGAGGCCGAACTCGGTGTCGTTGGCCTGCTGGATCACATCTTCCTCATCCTTGAAGCGGAAGAGCGGCGCCAGCGGACCAAAGGTTTCTTCTCGTGCGACCGCCATATCTTTCGTGACATCCGTCAAAATGGTCGCTTCGAAGAAGGTGCCGCCGAGCGCATGTGGCTTGCCGCCCTGCAGGATCTGCGCACCCTTGCCCAGGGCATCGGCGATATGCTCTTCAACCTTGGCAAGGGCCGCCTTGTCGATCAGCGGTCCAAGGATCACGCCCTCGTCAAAGCCGTTGCCGGTCTTTAGCTTGGCGACCGCAGTCGCCAGCTTTGCCGCAAAAGCGTCGTAGACGCCGTCCTGCACATAGATGCGGTTGGCGCAAACGCAGGTCTGGCCGTTGTTGCGATATTTGGCAATGAGCGCCCCTTCGACCGCCGCGTCGAGATCGGCATCGTCGAAAACGATGAACGGCGCATTGCCGCCGAGCTCAAGGCCGAGCTTCTTGATGGTCGGTGCGCTCTGCTTGTAGAGTTCGGTGCCGATTTCGGTGGAGCCGGTAAAGGTCAGCTTGCGCACGACGGGGTTCGAAGTCATTTCGCCGCCGATCGCCGTGGCGGAGCCCGTGATGACGCTGAAGACGCCCTTCGGCAATCCGGCGCGTTCGGCCAGGATAGCAATCGCGATCGCCGAGAACGGTGTCTGCGAGGCGGGCTTCAGCACCATGGCGCAACCGGCTGCGAAGGCAGGGCCGGCCTTGCGGGTGATCATCGCATTGGGGAAGTTCCACGGCGTGATTGCCGCGACGACGCCGATCGGCTGCTTCATCACCATGATGCGTTTGTCGGGCTGGTGGCCGGGGATCAAGTCGCCATATATGCGGCGGCCCTCTTCGGCGAACCATTCTACGAAACTTGCGCCGTAGACGATCTCGCCGGTCGCCTCGGCCAGGGGCTTGCCCTGCTCCAGTGTCAGGATGCGGCCAAGGTCTTCCTTGTTCTCGATCATCAGGTCGAACCACTTGCGAAGCACCGCGCAGCGTTCCTTTGCTGTGCGCGCGGCCCAGCCCTTCTGCGCCACGCGGGCGGCCTCGATGGCCGTCCTGGTCTCGGCAGCACCCAGCTTCGGCACATATCCGATGATCTCTCCGGTCGCCGGGTTGTTCACCTCGATCGCGTTAGAGGGATCGGCTGTGATCCATTCGCCGGCGACAAGTGCCGCTTGATGGAAAAGTGAAGGGTCTTTCAAGAGCATGATCACGGTCCGATCGGTTGATGGTGAGGGGATAGGCAGCTCGGCCAAGCCAGTTTAGCGGCTGAGCCGCCCGGTCGTCACGGCGCGACGATCGGCTGCGCCTTCAGGACAGAATCCACCACTGGTGCTCCGACAAAAAGGCTGCCTTCCTCGAACCAGGATTTCGGCGCCGGCGCACCCCAGAGTGTCTGGCGCTGCGGGTCCTTGAGGTCCCACTTGATCGGCTCCAGATCGGGATCGACGGTCTGATAGTCCGAGCAGTATATTTCAATGCGATGCCCGTCCGGATCGCGAATGTAGAGGAAAAAAGCGTTGGAAATGCCATGTCGTCCCGGCCCGCGCTCGATATTCGCAAGCCAGCCAGTGGTCGCCATCAGGTCGAGCAGGTCGATGATGTTAAGCGGCGTTGGCACCCAGAAAGCGGTATGATGCAGGCGCGGGCCGCGACCGTTGGTGAAGGCAATGTCGTGAACGCCGCCCTTACGGTGTGTCCAGGCGGCCCAGAGCCTGCCCGTTTCCTCGTCGGCGGTGTATTCCGTCACCCGGAAACCGATCTCATTATAGAAGGCAACGCTCTCGTCGACATTCGGCGAAAAGCAATTGAAATGGTCGATCCTCAGCGGCTTTACGCCCTTATAGAGGGCGTATTGCTGATGGATCGGCGGTAGCCGATCCATTTTCGAATAGAATTCCAGCGGAATGCCATGCGGATCGCGGGTCCGGAACGTGCGCGACTGGTAAGGCCGTTCGATCCATTCTACAGGCAAGTCCTTGCCCTTGAAGAAATGCTCCGCCTTGTCGAGGTCCTCGTCGGAATACACCTTGAAGCCCAGGTCCCCGGCTTCAGCAGTACCGGCTTGCTTCAGGATGATGCAGTGATGCCCGCGCTCTTCGAGTGCGCGCAGATAGATCGTGTGCGCTGTTTCATCGGTCACCTGCAGGCCGAGCGTATCGACATAAAAGGCGCGAGACCTGGCAAGATCGGTCACGGCAAGCTCGATATGGCTGAGGCGCACGATGTTGAAGGGCGGGTAGAGATTGGGTGTGGGCAAGGGCATGAAGGGTTCCTCCGAAGTTTTAAATGTGCGCCGTGCGGTCAGCCGCCGAGCTTCTGGATCGCATGCGCCGTGGTAGCAAAGGCAACGTTCTTGGTTTCCATGTAGAAATCGAAGGACCAGTCACCGCCGTCTCGTCCGATGCCGGAATTCTTGACGCCGCCGAAGGGTGTCGGCAGGTGGCGCACATTTTCCGAGTTCACCCAGATCATTCCGGCTTCCAACGCATCGGCAAAACGGAAGGCGCGGGTGACGTCCGAGGTCCAGAGATAACCGGTGAGGCCGTACTGCACGTCATTGGCAAGCGACAACGCGTTGGCCTCATCCGTGAAGGGGATGGCGGTCAGCACGGGACCAAAGATTTCCTCCTGGGCAATGCGCATCCGGTTATTCGCCCCGGTGAACAGGGTCGGAGAGACATAACATCCGCCGCCCGGCCCATCGAATTTCGCGCCGCCGGCGGCAAGCGTCGCACCGTCCTCTTTGCCGATCGCGATATATTCCAGCACCTTTTTTTCATGGATGGGATGTATCAATGGACCGATGACGGTTTCGGGATCGAGCGGATGGCCGACCTTGATGCGCTTGGCCTTCTCAGCGACCATCGCGGTGAATCGCTCGTAGATGCTCGCTTCGACCAGCAGGCGGGAGGACGAGGTGCAGCGCTCGCCGTTCAGCGAATAGATCATGAAGACGGCGGCGTCAGCAGCGCGCTCCAGATCGGCATCGGCAAAGACGATGACGGGGTTCTTGCCGCCGAGCTCGAAATGCACGCGTTTAAGCGTATCGGCACCCTGTTTCATGATCATCGAGCCGGTCCGGCTCTCCCCGACAAAACCGATTGCCTTGATGGCAGGATGTTCGGTCAATGCCTTGCCGGCGTCCTCGCCGAAGCCGTTGACGAGATTCCAGACACCCTTGGGCAAGCCCGCCTCTTCGGCGATCTCGACCAGCAGCCGCGCCGTGAGCGGTGAAAACTCCGCCGGCTTGTGGACGATGGTGCAGCCGGCGGCGAGTGCCGGTGCGATCTTCCAAGTCGACAGCATGAACGGCGTGTTCCAGGGCGTGATGACGCCGACCGGTCCGATCGGTGCGCGGCTGGTGATGTTGACCTGGCCGTTCGCACGCAAGCTCTTTCCATCTCGAGCATCTGCGGCGCGATCGGCGAAGAAACGGAAATTTTCTGCGCCACGCAGCGCAGCCTTTGCCATGAATTTCAGCGATTGGCCGGTATCCATGCATTCCGTAAAGGCGATCTCCTCGGCGCGCGCGACGATGGCATCAGCTATTTTGTGCAGCAGCGCCTTGCGAGCATCGCCCGGCATTGCCGCCCAGGTCGGGAAGGCCGCCTTTGCCGCCTTCGCTGCCCGGTCCACATCCGCCGCCTTGCCATGTGCGGCCGTTGCCAGCACCTTCAGATCGACCGGAGATATGACATCGAAGGTCGCACCGTCGGCGGCCGGAACCGCTTCGCCATCGATATGGTTCAGCACGCCTTGCTCACGGAAGCGGGCCAAATAAGCCTCTGCCTTCGCAATGTTGTTTTCAAATGTCGACATTTTCTTCTCCGATATTGCTGATCTTGCAGCGCCGGAAACGAGGCAGCTGTGCAACGTTTCGCTGTCTGTCGCGTCTGGGTTCTTGCTGGGCGGCCTAGCTATTTGTTTTGCGAAGGCGCGGATGAATGGCGTTCTTCTTCCAGCTGAGCGCGGGGTCGATCTCGCGGATTTCGAGGGTTAGCGCAAAGTGCGGCGTCTGGAAAAGAGTATCCAGGTGCTGCGTCACCGCGTGGAAGATTGCCTCGCCGGTCCGGCGCTTGTCATCCTCGCTGCGCCCCTTGCCGATACGGAAGGACATGTCGATGAAGGCGTTTTCAGTAAGAAGATCTGCGATCGCATAGGCTTCGCACCGAATGGCGCGCACCCGCACCGCGCCGACCTCGAACAGGCCCGTTTTCAGGATTTCCGCATGAACCACGCGACAAAGCGCGTCGAAGTCCACGGTTCGATCGAGATTGGCCGAATAATCCATCGTGAAATGCGGCATCGTTCCTCCCGCGCCACAGTGACTGATATATTTAACATGTTAACAATATATGCGGCGTTGTCAACGGTGCGGGGGCGCTCGCCTCGTTGCGCGCCGCAAAAAATTGATCCATAGAACCATTATGGCCCGACACCCCCCTGAGACGAACGGCATAGTGCAGGACGCTCTTCTTCCCCGTGACACTCGCCGTTCGCTGCCGATTGCGCTGCTCCGGGCGCGTGAGGCGGTGATGGGGCATTTCCGTCCGATGCTGGCGCTGCATGACGTAACGGAACAGCAATGGCGGGTGATCCGCATTCTGGCGGAAGCCGGAACATTGGATGCCTCGGAGCTGTCGGAACGGGCCTTCATTCTTGCCCCGAGCCTGACGCGGATCATCCGATCCCTGGAGGAACGTGGCTTCATCACCAAGACCAAGGATGCTGAGGACGGTCGCCGCATTCTCCTTGAGATCACGCCCGCCGGGCTGAAAGTCATCAATGAAGTCAGCCCAGACAGCAGTATGATTTACACGGCGCTGGAGCAGCGGTTTGGTCGGGAACGGATCGATGCGTTGCTGGATATGCTCGACGAATTGGCGATGTTGCACAAGTAGTTGGACGTCTCCTATGCCTTGGTAGAGCAAGGCGGCAGACAGCTCGCCCGTTCAACCTCCGAAGCTGCCAAGTTGCGTCGGGACATGGACGTAGTTCCGGTCAAAATATAGCAACGCATTCCCATCGGGGCGGGATCTGATGCCTGCGATCCGTCCGATGAAGATGTGATGGCTGCCGACAAGTCTTGCCTCCGACAGCTCGCAATCAAACGAGACGATCGCGTCGGCGAGAGCATCCGTGCCCGAAGGCATTGCGACCCAGTCCGCAGAGGCGTAGCGCGCCTCCATATCGGCGGTTGCCCCGGCAAATTTCCCAGCCAGTTCTCTGTGGTCATGACTTAACACGTTCACGCAGAACCGGTGGTTTTCCAGAAATAGTGCAGTTTGTGCGGATCGACTATTCATGCACACGAGCAGTGTCGGCGGCTCGTCGGTCACGCTGCACATGGCAGTTGCCGTAAACCCGCCGCGCCCGGCGGGTCCGTTGGTGGTGATGACGTTGACCGGTGCGCAGACGCGGGCCATGGCGTTGCGGAACTCGGTCTTGGAAACGGCCTCCTCCATGGTCGCCTCCTATTCAGCGGCAGATTTGAACGTGTCTGCATCACAGATCGGTGGCAACCAGGTATCGCCGGTCCAGCCATTTTCGTCGTAGTCGCTCATGCAGGTATCAACCAAGGCCTCCATTTCGCGCAGTCGACCGCCACGCTCGGCTCCCTTGAGCACCTGAAGGCGGACTTCTTCCGGCGCACCGGCATAATTCAGCTCGTAGAGCGCATGCCGTCCGCCGAACTCGGTTCCAGTTGCGTCCCACAAAAGCTTCATGATCTTGATGCGTTCGATATGGCCCATATCGTTGGAGCCGCGCACATACTGGCCAAGATAACGGTTGATATCAGGATTGCCGAAATCCTTGGCCGAGGACGGCAGGTAGATCAGCCCCGAGGCGACGACCTTGCGGACTGTCTCGATGACACGGGGATAGGCTTCCGACATGAAGGTGCGGTAGGCAAGAGCGGCCTCCAGATTGGGTAGCACTGCGCCATTCGCCCATGGTATCGGATTGTAGGCCATGGCATTGGAGAAGCTCCAGAACATGTGGCGCAACGCGATGACTTCACCAAGTGCGGCCTGATTGCCGCGGAAGGCATCGCCGCCGGTCGCCCGCAAAGCCTTGGCGAGCAAACCTGCCAGAAAGTCGAGTTTGACGGCGAAACGCGTGCAGCCCTGGAAGCAATAGCCATGCATGAAGCCGGAAGCGGGGTGGAAGGACAGGATCTTCGGCGCATCGCGCAGGACCAGCACGTCCTCCCAGGGGATGAAGACGTTGTCCAGAACCAGGATGGCATCGTTCTCATCGAAGCGGGAAGAGAGGGGGTAGTCGAACGGCGTGCCGACACGATTTGCCGTTTCCTCATAGGAGACGCGGCAGAACATCTTGATGCCGGGCGCATTCATCGGGACGATGAACATCACCGACAGCGACGGGTCTTCCGTGACCGTCGCCGAGCTCTGTGCCAGGAAATTGTAGTGCGTCAAAGCAGAGGACGTCGCCACCACCTTGGCGCCCGAGACGTAGATGCCGGCGTCGGTTTCCTTGGTGATATGAACGAATACGTCTTTTACGGCATCCGCCGGCTTGTGGCGGTCGATCGGCGGGTTGACGATCGCGTGGTTCATGAAGAGAGCCGCTTCCTGGGCACGCTTGTGCCAGGCGAGTGCATTGTCCTTAAAGGGACCGTACCAGTCGGCATTGGCGCCCAGCGTATTCATCAATGCTGCTTTGTAGTCGGCGGTTCGGCCCATCCATCCATAGGACATGCGGGCCCAGTCGGCGATCGCACCCTGTTGAGCGACGAGATCGGCGGAGGACTTTGCGACACGGAAATATTTGTGGGTGTAGCCCCCAGAGCCGGTGTCGGTGGGCGATGTCAACCGTTCCTTGGTCTTTTCCGCATGCAGCGCATCGTAAAGCCTGGCGAGCGAGCGGGCGGAGTTGCGCATCGAGGGATGCGCTGTCACGTCCTTGACACGCTCACCATTGATGTAGACCTCCCGCCCGTCACGCAGGGATGCCAGATATTCCTCACCGGTGAAGGGCCGCTTGGTATCGGCCCGGAAATCTTCTGATCGCATGTCGTCCTCCCTTGATGTGAGGCAAATGCTAGTCCTTGCGTCCGCCTTCCACCATGGACAGAATAGGGAAATCACTTGTACTTTTTACGGCGGCCAGCATGAGCGACATCGTCCCAAGTTTCTTTGTTTACGGCGAACCGGATCGCCCTTTGGAGATCGGGTTTCTTCATGTCGAAACGGTGATGGCGCGCGCGAATCTCCATTCCGGCCAGGTTCGAGCCCACAAACATGATCGGATGATGCAGGTCACTTTCTGGACCAGCGGCAGCGGATCCTATTTCATCGAAGACCAACGTTTGGACTTTTTGGCGCCTGCCGTCAGCTTCGTGCCGAGCGGCGTCATCCACGGCTTCAATGTCGATCCGCTTGTCTCAGACGCGGTCGTCGTGTCGATCGCAGACAGTCTGCTGCCGTCGATCGCCGGCCAGACGACGCTGCCGCTGGATCGCCCGGTGATGGTGACGGGGCAGGGCGCGGAAGCGTTCTGGGAGAGACTTCGGCGGACCATGCAATTAATCCTGGAGGAGTACGCCGAGGAGAGAGGACAGGCCGATACGATCCTTTCACCATTGGTTGCCGCCATGCTGACCCAGATCCGACGCCTGGCGTCCGACGCGCCGATGCTGGCACAATCGCCACAACGCCTGCTTGCTGGTGACCTTCGACGGCTGATCGACCGGCATTTTCGTGAGAACTGGCCGGTTGCGCGCTACGTTTCGAGCCTCGGCACTACGCCGCATCTTCTTGCCAAGGCCGGGCACATGGCTTTCGGCCAGGGCGTGAAGGATATGATTGCCGAGCGCCGTCTGCTCGAGGCCAAGCGGCTGTTGCTTTTCACCATCCGTCCGCTCGAGGACATAGCCTACGAGGTGGGCTTGAAGGATGCCGCCTATTTCTCGCGCTTCTTCCGCACGCGGACCGGTGTGCCGCCCAGTGAATGGCGGCGGCAAAACATAGCTGGTGAGAAGAGTCGGGACGACGGATTCTAGTTAACATGTGAAATATATTGACAGGGCGATTGATCTTCGACACTCTTTCAGTTTACCGGTCTCAGGTGTTGCCGCCTTTTTGCGCTTGTGGGAGAGTCGCGCGAGACGGACATGTCGTTGACTGACACTGTTGGGAGGCAGAGTTGGAGCTCTTGAACAATCAGGCCCTGATGCAACACGCATGGGCAACCGTTCCCTATGATCAATGGACCAGTGATCTCCAATCGATCTGCGGCAACTTCAATCCGAAAGCAATGGAGAGCGGCAAGGCCGTAACGGGGGCAGCCCGGCGTATCGATGTCTGCGGTATGGAGTTCGCCCATGTTTCCAATGATCTCGATCGCGTCCATCGAGATTGGGATGACATTCGCCGAGACGCCAACGAGCACCTTTTTCTCATCATGCAGCTCGAAGGGTCCTGTGGTCTGGAGCACGTCGGCCTCCAGGCAGTCCTGGATGTCGGTGATTGCATTCTCGTCGACTCGACCCGGCCCACGACATTCCATTTCGGTGGACAGTTCAGCAATCATCTGTCGCTGCATTTGCCACGCCAGATCATGTATGCCGAAAGCCCGATCGATTTCGACATCGCCCGCAAACTCGAGGCCTTTGACCCGATGGCAATGATGCTGCGGGCGCTGGTGGCGAAGATCATGTCCAATTCGGCATCGGATGCCGCGTCCGCCAATCTGCGGCACCTGATGTTCAATGCGACGCGACAGGCCTTCGTCTCAAACGGCGACGCCATGTCCGCTCTCAACGACAGCGCTTCGCGGCGGCTGGAAATGGTCGACATACTGATCGACCGACACTTGACCGAGAGCGATCTCTGCGCCAAGTGGCTGGCGACACGGATCGGCGTATCCATCCGCACGCTGCAGCAGGATTTTCAAGGTATCGGCATGACCTGCACCACGGTCATCCGCGACAAGCGTTTGCGCCTGGTGCGTGAAAAGATCGCGCAGATCAGAGATCAAAGAAGCCCAAGGACGATCGCCGAAGTCGCCTATTCGGCCGGCTTCAATGACATTTCCTATTTCAATCGCAGCTTCAAGGATCTGTTCGACTGCGCGCCGACCGATCTGCTCAGGCCGGTGACATCAACCGCACAATAGTGCGGTTTGAATACTTGATGAGCCAACGGCCTGTTGCGTTTGAAACCAAGTCGCGGCGCGCTCCTGCCCAAGACGGCTTTCTTCTGCCCCGTCATACTCCTTCCAAAGCTCAGGGAGGAGCCAATCGTGAAGCAGTACAGTCTGTTCATCGGCGGAGCACGCATCGAGACCGCAACCTATGCCGAGGTTCGCAACCCATCGACCGGCGAAATCGTCGGTCAGATGCCGCTGGCGACGCCGGCGGATCTCGACCATGCCGTTGCCGCAGCCTCAGTCGCCTTTCGCACTTGGAGCCAGGTATCGGAAGACGAGCGCCAGGCCGCCTGTCGCGCCATTGCTGAAAAGATCGCAGCCAATGGCGAGGAACTTGCACGCCTTTTGACGCTGGAGCAGGGCAAGCCTCTCAATGGTCTCGGTTCCCGGTTTGAAATCGGCGGTGCACTTGCGTGGACACGCCATACGGCAGAGCTGAATCTGCCCATCGAAATTCTGCAGGACGACAATGAAGGGCGTGTCGAATTGCATCGCAAGCCGATTGGCGTCGTCGGTTCGATCACACCCTGGAACTGGCCGGTGATGATCGCTTGCTGGCATATCGTGCCAGCGGTGCGAGCCGGCAATACGGTCATCATCAAGCCCTCGCCGCTGACGCCACTTTCGACGATCCGTCTTGTCGAGATCATGAATGAAGTGCTGCCGCCCGGCGTCGTCAATGTCATCACCGGCGAAAACAGCATTGGTGCAGCACTTTCGGCCCATGACGGCATCGCCAAGATGACCTTCACAGGCTCGACCGAGACCGGCAAGAAGGTCATGGCGTCGGCTGTCGCGACGTTGAAACGCCTGACGCTCGAGCTGGGCGGCAACGATGCCGGTATCGTGCTTCCCGATGCCGATCCTGCGCAGATCGCCGAGGGCCTGTTCTGGGGAGCCTTCATCAACAACGGCCAGACCTGCGCAGCGCTGAAGCGCCTTTACGTGCACGACAGCATTTATGAAGACGTTTGTGCACGGCTTGCCGACTACGCCGGCAGGATCGTGATCGGCGACGGCCTTGATGAAACCAGCATTCTTGGCCCGATCCAGAACGAAATGCAGTTCAACAAAGTTCGCGAACTTGTCGATGATGCGCGCGCCAATGGCGGCCGAATTCTCGCCGGCGGCACGCCGATCGATCGGCCGGGTTACTTCTATCCGATCACGCTTGTTGCCGACGTCGACCATGGTGTTCGCCTCGTCGACGAAGAGCAGTTCGGGCCGGCGCTGCCGATCATTCGCTATACCGATATCGATGAAGTCATCGCCCGCGCCAACACCAATCCGGCGGGGCTTGGCGGCTCGGTCTGGTCGGCGGACGCCGAAAAAGCCAGGCGCTACGCAATGCAGCTCGAATGCGGCTCGGTATGGATCAACAAGCACGGCACGATCCAGCCGAACGCGCCCTTTGGCGGCGTCAAGCAATCGGGCATGGGTGTCGAGTTCGGCGCCGAAGGGCTGAAGGAATTCACCACGATCCAGACGGTGTTGAGCTGAGCCATGGCGAACTTCGACTATATCATCGTCGGTGGCGGATCGTCCGGCTGCGTGCTGGCAAACCGGCTCTCCGAGAACCCGCAAAATAAGGTTCTGCTGATCGAATCCGGTCGGCGTGACACGGACCGTTGGATCCATGTTCCAGCGACCTTCTTCAAGGTTCTCGGCAAGGGTGTCGACATTCACCCCTATGCCTCCGAGCCGGAGAAGGGCCTCAACGGCCGCCCTTGCATTACCCCGCAAGGAAACGTGCTCGGCGGCGGCAGTTCCGTCAATGCGATGATCTACATCCGTGGCCACAGGAACGACTACGATACCTGGTCGCAGATGGGGTGTCACGGCTGGTCCTACGACGATGTGCTGCCGACTTTCCGATCGCTTGAGAATAATGAGAGCCTCAGTGGCGAATTTCATGGCCGCAGCGGTGGCCTGCACGTCTCGAACCCTCGTCACCGCCATCCGCTGAGCGAAGCCTTCATTGAGGCAGCCACGCAAGTCGGCATTCCATACAATCCGGACTTCAACGGCGCCAACCAGGAAGGCGTCGGGTTCTACCAGAGCACGACGTATCGGGGACGTCGTTGGAGTTCCGCGCAGGCGTTTCTGCGCGACGCGGAGACACGGCCGAACGTCACGATCCTGACCGAACGCAAGGTCGCCCGCATCCTGTTCGAAGGTCGGCGGGCGACGGGTGTGGCGTTGCAGGACGGCACCATATTCACCGCTTCCAAGGAAATCGCCCTGACGGCAGGGGCAATCGCGACACCCAAGATCCTGCAGCTTTCGGGCATTGGCGAGGCCGAGCATCTCCGCTCTCACGGCATCAATGTGGTGGCCGACCTGCCGGGCGTCGGCGCAAACTATCAGGATCATCTCGAAGCGCCGGTTCAAGGCGAGACCCACGAGCCGATCTCCATCCTCGGGCATGACAGTGGGATTCGCGCCGCCGGACATATGGCGCGCTACCTGCTGTCGCATCGTGGCCTGCTTTCGTCGAACATCGTCGAATGCGGTGGTTTCGTGGATACGGCCGGCACCGGCCAGCCGGATGTTCAGTTCCATGTCCTGCCGGTTCTTGTGGGCTTCGTCGACCGCGACCCCGAACCCGGTCATGGTCTCAGCATCGGCCCCTGCTACCTCAGGCCGCGCTCGCGCGGCACCGTTCGTCTGAGAAGCGCCGACCCGAATGACAGGGCGGAGTTCAACGCCAATCTCCTCTCGGACCCGGCCGACCTCGATACGCTGGTGCGCGGTGTCGAGACAGCGATCCGCATTCTGGATGCGCCAGCACTTGCGAAGCTTATCAAGCGACGCGTCCTGCCGAAACGGGGGGTCGAAAATGATCCCGCGGCATTGCGCGACTACATCCGGCAGACCGCCAAGACCGTTTTCCATCCGGCGGGCACGGCGCGCATGGGGCGAGCTGACGATCCGATGGCGGTTGTCGGGGCCGATCTGAAAGTCCGCGGCGTCGAGGGTCTGAGGGTATGCGACGCGTCGGTGATGCCGACGCTGGTATCGGGCAACACCAACGCTCCGGTGATGATGATTGCGGCGCGGGCGGCCGCCTTCATGACAGGCAAGGCGATCGCCGGCTGAGGCAGAGATTCCACGATGGAAGACGTTCGCGGGGAGTGCGGACAATAACGGAAACTGGAGGAGGAAACGATGAGAATAGATATGAGGGGGCTGGTGGTCGGCCTCGGCCTGACGCTGCTTTCGGCATTCAGTGCTCATGCCGCTGCGTCCTGCGGCGACAATACCGGCAAACCGGCGACCGGCGAGCCGATCGTCATCGGGGCGATCACCGGCAAAACCGGTCCGGACGATTTTTCGAATTCGACCAGGGCGGCCAAGGCCTATTTCGACTGCTTGAACGCCAATGGCGGCATCAAGGGGCGGCCGGTCAAATATCTGGTCGAAGACGATCAGTGGAATCCGGAGACGGCCGCTCAGCTGGCCGCCAAGCTCGTCAACGACGAGAAGGCGGTGCTGATGGTCGGCAATTCGAGCTTTGTCGAATGTGGCGCAAATGCCGATTTCTACAAGAAATCCGGCATTGTCGTCGTCGCTGGCGTCGGCGTTCCTCGCGAATGCTTCTTTGCCGAAAACTACGCCGCGACGAATGCCGGGCCGCGCGTCTCTACGCTGGGCGCCATGGGCTACGCATTGGATCAGCTCAAGGCAAAGTCGGTCGTTTGCATCGGTCCGAACATCCCGAATGTCGGTACATGGTCCTGCGACGGCATTAAGTCTCTGGCCAAGGAAAAAGGCTTCACGGCCGAAACGATCCTTATGGATCCCGGTACGGCCGACTCGACCTCGATCATCCTGCAGGCGGCGGCTTCCAAGCCTGATGTCATTATCCTCGGCCTTCCCAAGGGCGTCACAATCCCGCTTCTGACCGCGGCCGAAGAACAGGGGCTCAACCAGACCATCAAGTTCCTCAGTGCCGCATCGGCTTATGACCTTTCGGTGCCCGGCACGATCGGCGCAGGCTGGGATGGAAACTTCTATGTCAACATGGAGTTCAACGATCTTGAGGCAGCGACGCCCGACAATCAGAACTGGCTTGCCGTCATGGACAAATATGGCCAACCTTCCGATCCGCGCGACACGTTCGCCCAAGCCGGATATCTTGCCGCCCGGATTGCCGAGAAGGCACTGATGTCACTTGATCCCAAGGACATCACGCGCGAAAGCACCAGTGCTGCCATCCGGCAGGTCAAGGGCTTTGCCAGCGATATTTTCTGCGCGCCTTGGTATTTCGGCGATGGTCAGCCGCGCCACAATGCAAATTCAACGACGCGCATGGCAGTCAGCGAAGGCGGTAAGTGGAAGGTGATTTCCGATTGCGCGCCATCGCCCGATCCGGAGTTGGCCGACATCCGCGCCTTTGAAAAGAGCGCCGGAATAGCTCCGTAAATCGAGGTATTACGCATCATCCCGTGGTCTGAGCCACGGGATGACGACTGCCCGCCGCCACATCGGAATCCGCGCATGACCTTCTTACCATTTCTCATATCGGGTCTCGGAATTGGGGCCGTCTATGCCCTCTCCGGCGTCGGCCTCGTCGTGCTTTTCCGCGCGACAGGGGTACTCAACTTCGCCTTCGGCGCGTTTGGTGCTATCGGCGCGCACTGCGCCTGGCAGCTTCTCGAATGGAAAATCCCGCTTGCCGTCGCTATCCTGGCGGCCGTCGTCGTGTCCACGGCCATCAGCTTCCTTTACGGGCGCATCTTTGCACCCATGCTGTCGCATCGCGATACGGTCGTGCGTGCAGTCGGGACATTGGCGCCGGCCCTGGTGCTCATCGCCTTGATGGGGATCATCTGGGGTGAACTGCCGCGTCGCCTGCAGTTTCCGACCGATCAGATGTTCGTTTCCCTCTTCGGCGTTCGCCTGACCTACACGCGTATCATCGCTATCCTGCTTGCCGTCGTCATGGTGGGCGCGATCACGCTGCTGCTCGATCGGACGCGCCTTGGCCTTGACATGCGGGCCCTGGCGAACGACCGCGACCTGAGTGCAATCCTCGGTGTTCGCATCCTCTACACCGAGACGGCCGCCTGGGTCATCACCGGCGTCTTCTCAGGTTTCGCCGGCCTGCTGCTTGCCGACCTCGTTCGCCTGCAGGGCACATTTCTGACGTTGCTGGTCATCCCGGCGATCGCGGCCGCAATTCTTGGCCAGTTGCGCTCGCTTTGGGAAACGGCCGTCGCCGGGCTTCTGATCGGCATCGCCGAAGCTGCGCTTACCCCGGTCAGTTGGATATCGCCTTATCGCGCGGCTGCACCTTTCATTATCGCGCTCGTCGCGGTCACGATCTTGGGGAGTACGGCCAAGGCCGTGTTGAAGGACCGATGATGACTTCGCAGCAGACCATACAGGCATCACCGGAGCGCGTTCCGGTGGGCCGCTTTCCCAAACAGCTTCTCCAGGTTCCCGCGACGATGGCTCTGTTTGCCGCCGTGGTCATGTGTTTTGCTAATTCCTACTGGCTGTCGGCCGCAACGTCGGCGGTGGCGCTGTCGCTGTCGGTGGCGGGGCTGGCAATCCTCTATGGGCAGCTCGGCCTCGTCTCGCTTTGCCAATTCGCGCTCGTCGGGGTTGGCGGCTGGGTAACGCTTCGTGTCGGCCACGCCTTTCACCCGCCGTTCGAAGTCAGCCTTCTGGCCGGAGGCATCGTCGCTTCCGTGGTCGGCCTTGCCTTCGGCTTGCCGGCGTTGCGCCTGAGAGGGCTCTATCTCGCCCTTGTCACGCTGATGCTCGCGGGCGCTTTTCAGATCATCATCAGCGCCTGGGGCTTTCCCGACGGCGGCGACGGCTTTCTCGGCCGTGCCGACGGTTCCGGCCGCGCCATGCTGCCCCGGCCTGGAATTGCCGAGGGAGCGGTCGCCTATTTTCTCTACGTTTGCCTTGCCGCGACGATCGCTCTGCTAATTGCGCAATGGCACAAGCTGGGGCGACCAGGCCGCGCCTGGGCTTTGATCCGCAAGGGCGAGACGGTGGCCATTGCAAGCGGAGTCAATGTGCTGACCTACAAGGCATGGGCATTCGCGCTCAGCGGCTTCCTCGCGGGCGTTTCCGGTGCACTGCTTGCCGGAAACGTCGGTCAGCTCGACGGTCGTGCCTTCGGCGCCTTCGAGAGCTTGAACCTCTTCGCGCTGGCAATCGTCGGCGGCGTCTACAACTGGTACGGGGCGCTGATAGCCGGTCTACTGCTGCGGGCGGTGCCGGCACTGCTGACCGATCTCGGCATTGATGGGTATGTGACCATCGGGATTTTCGGCGTTGCGCTGTTCCAGGCATTGGCGACGGCACCATCCGGCATTGCCGGGCAGATCGCCTCGCTGGTCACCCGGCTGCAATTCCGTTCGGCAAAGGAGAGGGCGCGATGATCGCCATCGACAATCTCGTCGTCCAGTTCGGCGGCGTCAGGCCGATCAACGAACTGACGGCGACACTCGCTGCGCCGATCGCCGGCCTGATTGGCCCGAACGGTGCGGGGAAGACAACCCTGCTCAATGTTCTCTCCGGTTTCGTCAGGCCGGCTCAAGGCAGCGTCGCATTGAATGGCGATCAACTCCTGGATCTTGCCCCGCTGCAGCGCGTGCGCGCCGGCCTCCGCCGGTCTTTCCAGACCGAGCAGGTCGTCGAGGATCTGTCGGTGTCGGGCAACCTCACCGCAATCGCAGATCACGTGGTCGCACCACTTCACCGTGCTGCGGCCGTCGATGCCGCACTTGCTTTTGTCGGCCTTCGCACCGTGGCCGATAAGTTGGGCCAGTCGCTCAATCTGTTCCAGCGCCGTTTGGTCGAACTCGGCAAATGCGTGATCGGCAATCCCAAACTCATTCTGCTCGATGAGCCCGCAGCCGGCTTGACCGAAGAGGAGGGCGGCATGTTTCGCGAACTCATATTGCGCATCCCCGCCGAAGTCGGGGCGCAAGTGCTGGTGATCGATCATGACGTCGAGCTCATTCGCGCCATGTGCAGCGAAACGATGGTGCTCGACTATGGAAAACTGCTGGCGTTGGGGCCGACGGAAATCGTGCTTGCCGACGCGAACGTCCGCCGCGCCTATCTGGGGGAACTCTGAGATGGCAGCGATCTCATCCGTGGTCGTCGAAAACCTCGCGGTCGAGCGCGGTGGAAAAAGGGTCATTCATGATCTCTCCTTTGCGATACGGAGCGGAGAAATCACCGCGTTACTGGGTGCTAACGGTGCAGGCAAGTCCAGCACAGTCATGGCGCTGGCTGGCGTCCTGCCTGTTGCTCGCGGCGCGATGCGGCTCGACGCGATGTCACTAAACGGCCTTTCGCCTGATCGCATCCGCCGGGCCGGTCTCGCGCTGGTGCCGGAGGGGCATCGGGTGCTCGGCCAGCTCTCGGTGGAAGACAACATTCTCGTTGCCGCGCTCGGCGGCTCGCCATCCGCCCGCCGCGAGGGGCTCGAAAGAGCCTATGAGATATTTCCCGAACTTGCCCAGCGCAAACGCCAGCTGGCTTCCGATCTCTCAGGGGGGCAGAAGCAGATGGTTGCGATGGCACAGGCATTCATCGCCAAGCCGGGCTTCATGGTGGTCGATGAGCTTTCGCTTGGGCTGGCGCCGACTGTCGTCAAACGGCTGGCCGAAGCGCTGAAGATGGCGGCCCAAAACGGCATTGGTGTGCTTCTTATCGAACAGTTCGCCAATCTTGCTCTCGATCTTGCTGACCACGCGATGGTCATGGAGCGCGGTCGGCTGGTCTATGACGGTGCCTCCGCAACGTTGAAGGCCAATCCCGAAATCCTGCATGGCGCCTATCTCGCCAGCTGATCTCAAGGAGCGATGATGACCTTTGCCAACGATCTTTTTGCCGGCCGCACGGTCGTTATTCCCGGCGGAACATCGGGCATCGGGGCTGCGACGGCTGATCGTTTTGCCGAGCTCGGTGCCCACGTTGTCTGTTGTGGTCTTGGCGCCATGACCGGGCCGCGCAGCGAGCGCATCGAGAGCCGGGAAATCAATGTCCTTCAGCCCGGCGCTCTCGACGATTTCTTTGCGACCCTCGATCAGATCGACGTCCTTGTAAACTGCACCGGCGTCAGCCGGGATCGTGACGAATGGGAGAAGAAGAAATTCGACGAGGTCATCGCAATCAACCTGACGTCGGTCATGGATTGTTGTCGCCTGGGTCGTGGCCGGATGAAATCCGGATCGTCCATCATCAACATTGCCTCCATGTATTCGACGTTTGGCGCGGCCGACCGGCCAGGTTATTCGGCGAGCAAAGGGGCGATCGTCCAATTGACCAAGTCGTTGGCGCAGGAATTTGCGGCGGAAAATATTCGCGTCAACGCTGTCGCGCCGGGCTGGATCGTAACGCCGCTGAGCCGGGCATTGTTCGCCGATGATGTCGTTTCGGCGCCGATCAGAAACCGCATACCGGCGGGACGATGGGGCGAGGCGGCGGAAGTCGCCGACGCGATCGTCTTCCTGTCGTCCGAGGCAGCACGCTACATAACCGGCGTCTGCCTGCCGGTCGACGGCGGCTACCTGACCTCATGAGGAAGACACCATGGAACCGGTTTTCTCATCCGTTAAAGTCGCAGGGGGAAGGGATTTTCCGAGCGTTGCCCGCAGCTTGTTCGGCAATGTGCGGCTCGATTTTCAATCGGGTGACGAAGATCAAAGCCGGCTGTTGTCGGCAATGCTCGGCACCTGCCGCCTGACGCTGCTGGAAGCCGATACGCACACGGTTTTTGGCGAACGCGTGACCCTCGGCTCGGACTCTCCCGATGCCATCAAATTGGTTTTCCAGACACATGGCTTTTCGTCCCTCAGCCAAAATGGCCGTAGCGTTCCCGTCGGCGCCGGCGCGAGCATCATGTATGATCCAAGCCGTCCCTATGAGCTGACCAACAGAACGGCTGTCCGCCTGCTTCTCCTGCAATTGCCGCGTCGCGCGCTTCCAGTTCAAGCGGTCAACCGGCTGATGGAGCCGTTTGTCGCCATGCCCGAACATGCGGGGATGCAGCGCATCCTGCTTTCGCTAATGGATTCGACAATCCGGGAGATCGGCAGGTTGGACGACACGGCGCGTGCCAGCCTCGGCCAGACGATGATCGAACTCGTTCGTACCATGATCGGCGATCCGCAGCGGGAACGATCAAGCGCCCATTCCCTTGACCTGCTGCGACGGCGTGTGAAAGACTTTGTCTCGGACCACATCTCGCGGCCCGATCTCGATGTCGGCATGATCGCGCGCCGTATGGGTTGTTCCATTCGCTACGTCTATCGTGCATTTGAGGCCGAGGGCACGACGCCGGCCGACTATATCTGGAGCCTGCGGCTGGAAAGAGCCGCGTCCCGACTACGGGACGCTACATGCCGCCCGGGCGAAATATCGGAGATTGCCTTTGCGCTTGGGTTTTCTTCGAGCGCGCATTTCTCCCGGGCGTTTCGTGGCCGCTATGCGTTTTCGCCCTCCGATTGGCGAAAGGGCGGCGCGGCGTGAATTCGCGAGGCCGCCACGCGTTTATCGCATTGCGTCCGCCACACGCAGCGTGTCGGTGAATTGTTCGAAGCGCCGGATCTTGCCGTCTGCGACGCTCCAGACGTGAACGACACGCGCCTTGAAGGACTTGCCGGTCTGTCTGTAAGTCCCGGCATAATCACCGATTCCGATCACGTCGCTGTCTGCATCCAGCAGCCGTTCGAGGGCGAACGTGTAGCCGTCGAAGGCTTCTCCGAGTGCGAAGAAAACGTTTTTGAAAACCTCTTGCGGACCGACATAGGTGCCGGCACAGGGAAAGCCATCCATTTCCGTCCATCGGCAATCGGCGGCGATGTCGGCAAGCATGCCGTCCATATCCCGGCGCGCGTTGGCGTCGTAGTGTGCCTTCACGATTTCATAGGCTGTGCGCATTGTTCTGCCTCAAACTGGTTCCTGCCCGGGGAGATAGTAGGTCATCGATGCCTTGCGGATGAAGGCGCCGGCCGGGCTGTTCTGGATATGGCCATCACCAGTGATGCCAAGGAATTTGCCTGTCGAACGCATATCTTTGAAATTGTAGAAGAATGTCGAGGCGACAGCGATCTTGAATTCCCGGAAGGTGAAGATGTACTGGTCCTCGTCGAACTTATAGGTGGTCGTCAGGTCGACGTCCCCGTGCCCGCGTTGCACGCCGACAAGGCATTGCCATGCATAGCGTTGCGACGAGAGATAGGTATGTTCGTAGACGTGGTTCGGGCTATAGCTGAAATGTGCTCTCAGCCCGATCAGGTCGCGGCTTTCGGCCGGCACCGGTCCGCTGACCGCACCGCCTTCGAGAATACCGGGCCGAAAAATCTGCGCCACCTGCGGCTCTCCGACGGATTGCTCCTTTTCGCGAACCACCGAATAGATCGAGAGAACGCGGCGGCTCGAAACGTTCAGGATCAAGGTCTCGGCTTCTTTGGGTCGACCCGCGAAAATGACTTCGACGAAGAAGGTGTCGGGCGCAACCTCGATGACTTCGACCTTGTCGGTTGCGCTGTCATCGCCGTCCGACCATTGCACATTGTCGTCGTGGAAGGTGAGTTCGAGCTTGCGGCCATCGTCAAAGGCGATCGTGTGAGATGAGCTGGAAAGGGCATTCGTCGCTGGCAGACGGTTCGCGTCGATCCCATATGCGAACTGATCGTAGGTTTTCCAGTCTTTCGGATTCTGGTTCATTATTGTCTCCTCCTCAGGTGAATGCGAGCGTGGGTAGATCGACGGTCCCGGCTCCGCCGTCGACGGTCAGGATGGCGCCGTTGACCATCGCGGCTTCCGCCGAGGCCAGGAAGCAGACTGCATTGGCGACATCCTCAGGCGTTGCGGGACAGCCAAGCGGCACGTCCTTCGTCACAAGTGCATAAGCGTCCTCGATGCTCTTCAGCTTGAATTTTTCCATGATGAATTCCATCTGCTCGTCGGCCATTGCCGTCGTCACCCAGCCGGGGCAAACGGTGTTGGTCCTGACGCCGAGGCGGCCATAGTCTCGAGCCAGCGACTTCGCCAGGCCGATACAACCGTGTTTCATGGTGACGTAGCCTGCGGCATCCGGGCCAGCAAAAAGCCCCGCGATCGAGGCAAGCACGACGATGTTGCCTTTGCTCTCGATCAGGTGCGGCAGGGTTTCGCGCGCGCTGACGAAGGCCGTATTGAGATTGAGCCTGATGGCCAGATCCCAGGTCTCGTCCGACATGCTGACTGTGGGGCCGACACCGTGGCCGCCGGCATTGGCCACGAGAATATCCAGTCCGCCAAACTGCTCGGCGACGGCTACGGCGGCAGCCTTCATGCTGGCGCCATCAGCTGCATCGGCTACAACGACGGTGGCTCCGATCTCTTCGGCAACGGCGTGAAGTGGGTCCGGACGCCGCCCCACGAGCGCGACGTTTCCGCCTTCCAACCGAATGCGGCGCGCGACCGCCGCTCCAATCCCTGTTCCTCCGCCCGTAATCAAGGCGGCCTTGTTCTTGAAGCGCATGATATCTCCTCTCACCCTTGAAGAATATCATGGCCGAAAGCGGCGCAGCCGTCGTGTCCATGTCTGCAGTTAGTTTTGACTGAGAGTGCACAGAGCTGGGAGTGGTCGATGACAATGTCCATTGGCCTGCTAGCGCATAAGTCGGAACCGTCTGCGCTCGTCATCGCAAGAACGGCTGGTGCGCCGGATCCATATAATTCGAAGCGCGGAGAAAGCTTCGAGCCTAGGCGCTCGAAAGCCTAGGTCCGCTACTAGTAGCGGTTCCCACGCTTTCGGCCGACAATGGCAGGATCGATTTATTAATTGGCGGAATTTCCCAATGATGAACGGTGTTGGCACAAGTAAAAATTGCTGGATGGAGGCTGTTCGCGCAATAGTGTTAAAGCATGGTTAAGTTCCATAAATCAACGTTATGCCGTGAATTTCGGTTTATCCGACTCTTAGCTTATCTGAGTTGTCGCCGCCGGTTTAGATTCCTTCAGGAGCATCGGCTGAGTCGTACCGATTGAACGATTGCTCCGAGTCTTTCTCGCAACACCTAAGCGGGAATTGTAATCTTGGACGGATTTGGCTCGATTAGAGCGATTCAGTTGCGGTATCCGTAGGACTCCAAAGCGATTTGCGCGGGCGGGACAGCTAGAGACAGCACGTCCGCATCTCCTAAAGCAGGACCTTGATGAACGCGGATATGATAGCCGCCTGGGCGGTGGAAAATGGATTCCATGCGATGGATTCCGGGAATTATCGTCGCCATGACAATGCAGGCGTGATCACGATCGAGATAAAGAGGATGTCATTCCTCCTCATCGATGAGAGGCAAGGATTGCGACCGCGCCTCATATCGCGGTTGTTCAAAGACTTTTCCCTCACAAGCGGGAGCGGCCGCTTGCAGGGTCTTCTTCGTGACCGCAATCCCACTCATTGAGCGCTGACGCTGTCACCACAGCCCAGCCAATTCAGGTGGCGGATCGTGGCTGACGCCGATGAGCACCGTCGCAAACCTTCAACACTTTCAATATTTCTTCTTGAGAGCGATCTTGTTGCCGCGGGGTCCGCTCACGACCGGTGTTCGGTCGCGATTTTCTGTAAGCAGGTTCCGCCAGCGTTCCAGGCGATCGGCGACCAGGGCACCGCTTGCGACAGCTGCCTGAACGGCGCACCCCGGTTCATGGGCATGGGTGCAGTCGCGAAAGCGGCAAAGCGGCGCCAGTTCGGTTATTTCAGCAAAGAGGGTGTCGATACCGTCGGTAACATCACTCACGTAAAGCGTTCTTATTCCCGGGGTATCGATGACCCAGCCGCCGCCTGAAATTGCATGCAGGGATCGTGCGGTGGTTGTGTGTCGGCCCTGCGCGTCATATTCGCGGATGGTGCCTGTCTTTTGCTTTGTGTCAGATTCAAGCACAGTCATGGTGTTCACCAGTGTTGATTTTCCGACACCAGAAGACCCCACCAACGCAACCGTTTGGCCGATGCCGCACCAGGGCCTCAACAGGGAAACGGATCTTCCAAGGTCGGATCGAGAAGGAGTTTGGTAGCCGCGTTACGACGCGCCGCTTGGTAAGACGGAAATCCAAAAAAATAAGGTGCCGGAGAAGAGCCCGACAAAGCGCTTTTACCAATCGCTATTTGTGATCAAGGACGCTGGTAGAAAAGGAAACGCGATAACGGAATCCGCTGCAGGACGGGTTCCAAACCAAAACAATGAAGAGTATCGGAGAAATCAGCATAGCGGCCGCAAAGCGGGATTTCGGGAGTCTCGTCACGCTAAGGGCGGACTAAGGGCAGCCGCAGGAGCCTCAGCATAGCCGCCGGCAGGGAGGCGGGACCGACTGCCCCCTCCCGTGCGTTCCGTGTGGATGGGCGGCATGGCATTTGGGCGCCAGTCTCGCCGGCGTCTTCGACCAGGTCGTGAAGTACCTGCACCGATAGGGCAACGGGGCGGTTTAGGAGGTGGAATGGCTACCCGCTACGGTCTGCCCAGTTCAACAGGCGAGAAGTCCCCGTTTATAAAGGAACACATCATCGATTCCGCTTGGTCAGCGGATATGTCATGGCCTTCAGAGAGTCGCCTGAGAATTGAAGCAAGTGAGAATTTAGTCATGGAACACTCCTCTTAGGGAGCCGCCGTGACTGGGAGATGGGGAGATTCGACCATACTTTGCCAGCTCACGGCGGCAAATGGTCAAATTCAATAGATGACGACTGCCGCTCCTAAATGGAGCGCCACCAAACGCTGAAGCTGTTATTGATCAGGTCAAAATGGATTGCTCAAGAGGAGGCCCATGAGCACGGCTCTTGCGCTTGGAAGGGATCGAGC
The DNA here is from genome assembly GCF_051811205.1 of Rhizobium sp. 862_C5_N1_2. Classification (NCBI taxonomy): domain Bacteria; kingdom Pseudomonadati; phylum Pseudomonadota; class Alphaproteobacteria; order Hyphomicrobiales; family Rhizobiaceae; genus Rhizobium; species Rhizobium sp. 862_C5_N1_2. The sequence goes on from NZ_JBPWPT010000002.1 coordinate 571,260, forward strand.
CATTGCGACTTCCCGACAAACGTCTCAAATCCGCAGGATGTTCATCGTCCGTTCGTTCTAAGCGCAGGATTTCTAACTGCTCTTGTTCCGACCCCAATACGTCGGGGAAAAACGCCACCGATGGCGCGATGATCATTGAGGGAGGTGTAGTATGAGTTGGTCGTGGCAATCGGTCGGATCGCCCGTTCAGCAGCATTGTTGTCGATCTCGATACTGCCGTCATCCAGGAAGCGGCAGGACGCAAGACGGTAGCTTGACTGGCCGCGCATGGTCCGTCCTTGTGGAAAATCGTACCCTGCGGCCCGGTTTTGTATTTTTTCTGAATGCGATAGACCTTGAAATACCGTGAGTTGCAGGCAATTTGGATGAATTTTCTCTTATTCTTAAATTCTTAAGTTGAGTGTTTTGATTAAAAATTGCAAATAGCGGTTGCCGCTACAGCTTTTGTATGTATCTTGCAACCAAGAGCCATGGAGATCAATTTGAAGTTCGGTCGACTTCTTGCGGGCCGATCTCTGACCTTGGAGAGCGAGCTTTGCTTATAACCATGCGGGCCGGGTACGCAGCAATCTTTTGAAGTCGATATAACTTGGTTGGGCGGGGATCGCATGAATATCGAGTTTTCAAAAAAATCAATTTTGATCTCGTTGCTGTCTTTAGTAGCTGTCTGTACATTTTTTATTCTTCACGATGCGGTATTTAGCGTTTGGCGTTCAATTTTTCCTCCGATTGCTGCTACGCCATCCGGCAGTCTAAAAAACTATACGCTAGATTTCAAGATTGATCTTGATGCGAACGCGGCGACCCACGATTTCCCGGATCGACGCGTGGCAGAGTGGCGCGTGACGCTTCCGAAGGCCTTCATCTACATGGAAATCGGAAAAAACGGCCAAGTGAGTGATGGTCGCCACGGGGTCTACATCGCGAAAGCTGCGGTGATTCAAAACTCTGCGGATAAGATGTTTTCGCCGGGCATTTTTGCCGACAAAAAAGATGCGAAGGATGTGGCAATAATTAGTCTTTTTGGTGCCACCGCAGGCTCACAGTTAGTCAGTGCGAACCAGTGCCTGCGCATTAATGATAGCGGCGCTTTCTACAAGACGAATTACAAGGGATTGCCCTGGTGTGACACCCGTGAGGCGAGTGATTTCCGATGCCTTGTTTACGCGCACTACAAGGGTTGGAAGGTAGAGATACTTATGCCTAGACGCCACTACAACGGCGACTATCAGGCTTATTGCAATGCTGTCCTAGATTTCATCGGGCAGCGTACAGATAAAATTTCTGAATTTCCAGGAACAACACATTAAGGGGATTGATCGTGTCAGAAGATGTTCACGAGGCCGCTCTGACTGAGCAGGAAATGGCAGTCTTGCAATCTTTGCTTGATGCTCATGATCGTGCTGGCTTCTATATGACTTACCAGGCGATGTTTGATAACCCCGAAGCCGCCCTCCAGGCTAGGATTTCGTCATTCTCTGGGCCTGTCGGCGGTGTAGCGCTTGGCGCTAACAGATTGCTCCAATTTGCTTTCGGATCGGATCCTGGAACGGGGGACCTTTATCCTGGCATCTACAACCTATCACAGCGCGTTGCAGCATCTGCATTCTCGGGTATCCACTCAGATCTCGATAATGGAGGATCGGGGAATATAGACGAAAACCAATTCTTCAACACTGCGGTGGATGCATGGAGCGGGCCGATTGAAAATCTATTCCCGGGCCAGTTGATAATCAAGCTTTATGAAGAGCCGACTACTATCGCAACAGTCATGGCGACGTTCGTTTCAGATTATATGGGCCAGTTGGCTAACTCTGCGTCCCTGATCGATGCCCTGCGCTCTGCAATCTCCAGCTCAAGCGTGCCAGGGATCGTAGTTTCTGCTTTGGCGACGCTAACGGCTGACATGTTTGGCAAGTCCGCGAGCGATATGCTCGCTGCTGGATACTCGGAAGTCTCAGGCCCCAACGGATACACTTTGTACGTCGACACCCACGGCAAGGTCGGCGCCGTGCTTGGAATGGATATCAACGACGCTCAGGTGATAGCGGCGCAATCGGCGGCTCACGCCGCTATGGAATTGGCATTCAGTCCTTTCGGGGGCACAGCCGCCTATGAACTCTTGCAGGAGGCTATTGGTGGCGTCATTTGGCCATCCGACTATGGCACTTTGGACCCGTCACACCTTACAGAGTCAAACACAACCAGTTTCAACGGTGACTTGCAGGGGCCGTTGACAGCGTCTGTTACACCGGGGATGGCGCACTGGAGCGGAGAGGGAACGTCAAATGCAGACATCCTTGCGGGTACGGAGCCAACACTTGGTTTTTTCGGCAACGATGTCATGCGGGCCGGGGCAGGTAATGATCTTGTGCTTGGCGGTGGAGGCAATGATGAAATTCACGGCGAGAGCGGCGACGATATTATTTGGGGTCAAGAAGATGATGACCAACTCTTTGGCGAAGGAGGCAACGATCTTATACGTGGTGGTCAGGGCGACGATCTGATCCATGCTGGCGAAAAGCCAGGCGAAGACTATACGCCGCCTGAGGACGAAGACGTACCTCTCACAATTGACGTCGGCGACGACAAGATTGATGCCGGTGCCGGAAATGACACAGTTTATATCAGCGAAGGAAAAGATATCGTTGTCTTAGGCGACGGGGATGATGAGATTTACCTTGCGGAGACAACTTCGGAAGAGCTGCCATATCAAGCGCAAGCTTCAATGCAATCCATTATTTGGGGTGGCGAAGGGGCCGATAAATTCCATTTCATGGAGAGCGCCAATTGGAAAGCCGTTATTCTTTACGCGGACAACATTACCGCTAACCTTGTTCTGAACCTTGATCAGACGAAGCTTTTTGCGGATCTCGAAAGTGAATTCGGTGACGTAAACTACGTGATCCTTAATCCGGATTACGATGACAAATTCTATAGCGGCGACGCCCTTTTGCAATTCGAAATTGGATCGAAAACAACCGGGGGAAGCCACGGATATGGATCCAATCCGGTCACGCCGGCCGGGTATGAGATCGATGGCGTTCCGGTATACAGATTCGATACCTGGACGGACGAGGTTACCGAACAGACTACCTGGAACTATTATTGGAAATCGGAGGATGGTGAACAGAACGGAATATTGTATTCGCCAGGTACGGGTGTCGGGGACGGAACGGCTTTTTCTGAAAATGGGTCGTACTATACTTCTATTAACGTCGCCAATGGATATAGCTTTCAGGTAATTGAGGGATTTACCGATGGCACGGCAGGAATTCAATTCGAGAAGAATACAGACGTCAATACATATACTGTAACAAAGGCCGATTATCAGCTTCTTGATTATACGTCAGATTATATTTCGAGCACTTTAGATGCGGATGGTTTGGATGTTCTAGTTGACGGCTTGGACTCTGTATTTACAGGTCTCGATGTATTTCCAGATCCGCTTACCGGAACTTTGGGATCACTCAAGGAAACGAATGTTGAGAATGTATTTGAACCGGCTGTCGATACTCTCATTAGTGATGAGTATGGAAATTCGAAGAAATATAGAATTGATCTTACAGCCTACCAGTTATCCAGCACAGAGCCTAATAATCCTACCAATCCGACGCCAATCAATGGCACGCCTAACGATGATACGATCAATGGCTCCTCGAACGATGATGTTATCAATAGCGGGGATGGCGACGATCTAATATCTGGCCTCGCTGGTAACGATTCAATCGATGGTGGTCTCGGTGCGGATGTCATGTTCGGAGGTGAAGGCAACGACACCTATATCGTCGACAGTGCAAGCGACGTGGTCAGCGAGACGAGCACGACGGGCGGCACCGACCTGGTGCAGGCCTCGGCGTCGTTCGTGCTGGGCAGCAATGTCGAGAATCTGACCCTGACGGGCACATCTGCGATCAACGCCATCGGCAACTCCGCCATCAACGTGCTGAGCGGCAATTTCGGCGACAATACGCTTGAGGGTGGTGGAGGCGACGACATATTGCTTGGCAGTGCCGGCAGCGACACGTACGCTTACGCCTCGGGTGACGGCAGCGATATCATCGATGACGAAGCGGGCTTCACCGACAATATCGACGTCCTCGATTTGTTAGATCTCAACGCAGCCGATCTGAGCTTCGTGCGATATGGAAATGACTTAGCTGTTGTTGTCGCCGCAACGGGTGAAATCATCACCGTCGATGAGCAATTCCGTTCAGAGACCGAGTATTGGGGTTTGGAGCGGATCGACTTTGCGGACGGAACGTCTTGGGACCGTAGCCAGATTCAAGCGGCCGCCCAACCCGACTATCTGGTGACGGTTCCCGGCACTGCCGTGGCTGAAACGTTGGAAGGTACATGGGGCGACGATGTCATTCGCGGCTTTACTGGCGACGATCTCCTGCTCGGTAGCGCCGGCAGCGATGTTTACGTCTATGCGTCGGGGGACGGAAATGATTTGATCGATGACGAGGCGGGCTTCACGGACAACACTGATGTTCTCGCGTTGAAGGACCTCAATGCCGCCGATCTTGCCTTTATCCGATATGGCAACGATCTTGCTATCAGCGTCACAGCGACCGGCCAGACCATAACGGTTGACGATCAGTTCTACTCGGCAACCGAGTATTGGGGGCTGGAACGCATTGATTTCGCCAATGGCAGTTCCTGGGATCGCAGTCAGATTCTGGCCGCGGCTCAACCGGACTATCTTGTTACCGTTGCTGGAACTGCGGTGGCCGAGACGTTGGAAGGCACGTGGGGTGATGATGTCATTCGCGGCTTTGCTGGCGATGATGAGCTACGCGGTAGCGCCGGCAGCGACATTTATGTCTTTGCATCGGGCGACGGAAACGATCTGATCGATGATGAGGCGGGCTTCACGGACAATACCGACGTCCTGGCACTCAAGGACCTCAACGCTGCCGACCTCGCCTTTATCCGATATGGCAACGACCTTGCCATCAACGTTGCAGCAACAGGTGAAACCATCACTGTCGATGACCAGTTCTATTCGGAAACCGAATATTGGGGACTCGAACGCATTGATTTTGCCGACGGAAGTTCCTGGGATCGCAGCCAAATTCAAGCGGCCGCTCAGCCTGATTATCTAGTCACTGTGGCTGGCACAGCAGCGGCAGAGACGCTGGAAGGGACTTTCGGCGATGACGTTATTCGCGGCTTTGCAGGCGACGACCTTCTGCTCGGTAGTGCCGGCAGCGATATCTATGTGTATGCGGCAGGCGATGGCAGCGACACGATCGACGACGAAGCAGGCTTCACAGATAATACCGATATCCTGGTCCTGAAGAATTTGAACGCTTCAGATTTGACATTCGCCCGATCCGGAAACGATCTGGTGATCGGTTTCAACGGTTCGGTGGATTCGATAACGATCGATGAAGAGTTCTACTCAGAAAGTGAATTCTGGGGCATCGAACAAATCAACTTCGCGGACGGATCCTCTTGGAACAGAACACAAATCTGGGACACGGTGTAGGCTGCACTGACGACCCATCAGGACGCAAATTTGCTGCGTCCTGATGCATCTTGAACGACTGGGCCATTGGCTGCAACGAAAACGTGCACACTGCAGCGCATGGGCGATGTCCATCCACGAAATACGAAGCTTATCGTGTTGCCGCTTCCGGTGGGGATCAAGTTCGATTTGCATTCGACAATCCGGGCGAGGACGGCTGATAGCTGCGCTTCAACTGGTATGATCTTATATTTCCGGACTAGGCGAACAGACCATGATACCGGCCGACCGAATAGGCAGCTTCAACGAACTTCTTCGCCATGTCGCGATCCATGATAACGGTGTCACCATTTACAGGGTATCGCCAAGTTGTTTGAAGCAAGTTGCGCGCGAGCAACTGGGCGAGCTCAGGCGGTCATTTCTGCGGTGTAATGATGCCAGAGGGCAAACGCATCCGCCCTGGCGTGACGGCAAGACGCGGCGTTAATTTTGTGGCGGCGGGGCCGGAAGATCAGATTGATCTGGTCGTGGGCAGCGAGAAACCTCTGTGCTTGCCGTGGTGACTTGAACCGGCCGAATATCTTCTCCTGCTTTCGTGTCGGCCTGTGCGAGACTTCGACCGCGTTATTGAGCCCTTTGTGCGCCCGATGCTCGGCGCCTGCCGCGAGGCTTCGGAGCGGCTTGATGTAGCTGCGGAGTTTGTCCGTAACGACAACCATTGGCATGCCGAACCGAGCAACCAGGCCGCGCAGGAAACGCCTTGCGGCCTTCGCATTTCGACGTGGCTGAACCAGAATGTCGAGCACATGGCCGTCCGCGTCGATGGCCCGCCATAGCCAATGCTTTTTGCCACGGATCGTGATTACGACCTCGTCGATGTGCCATTTATCGCGAGGCGCAGGTCGATCTCGCCGGACACAAACTGCAAAATGCCGCCCGAAGCGATTGACCCAAAGCCGGATTGCTTCCCGGCTGACAATGACACCGCGTTCGGCGAGCAGGTCTTCCACGTCGCCGGTGCTGAGCGCGAAGCGATGATAAGCCCATACCGCATAGGAGATGATTTCACGGGCAAAGCGAAAGCCTTTCAGGCGCGGCATTTGGCACGGGATATTCATCCGGCTCGAATAGCCCACGCAGACAAGTCCAACAACTTGGCAATACCAGAGCAACGCCTAATGATGAGGGCCCGGTAACCCATTTCGGATCCCTGGAGACGCCAAGGTTCGTGCCCCAACCGTGGCGTCTGTGAACACGTAGGGAAAGTCGAAGAATGGAAATCGTGTTTATCTGCGCGGCCTTCCTGGCTCTCCTTTTGCTACGCGTCGGAGATGCCGCTTTGTTGGGCCACCGACGCCGAAACTGGCACCGCGTTCAGGGGAGGGTTCTAACCATGCGATATGTTGCATACGGTGAAAACGTCTATCCGACTGCAGTCGTTTGTTGCTTGTCAGACAGCGGTCATACGGTTCAAAAGAACGTGGGGCTCCCCGGTGTCGATTTCGACGGGGTCGAAGCAGGAAGCGTTCTCAAGCTCCTTTTGAATCCTCGGGACCCCGGGTGCTGTTTTGTGGACCGGTGATGGTTCTGTCGCAAAACTTTTCACCGGGTTTGCAACCAGTATTGTAGGCGTAGATCCGGGGTTAAGATGAGCAGGCAGATTGAGTTTCCCGATCATGGTCGATTTCAAAGGCAGTCACTACCCGAAAGACGTGCTTTTATACGCGGTATTTTTCTACGTGAGATATGCGGTCTCCTATCGTGATCTGGAAGAGATTATGGCCGAGCGCGGCGTTACCGTTGACCACCTGACGCTGAACAGATGGGTCGTGAAATATTCGCCCCTGATTGCCTGCCAGGCCCAGCGGCGCAAATCCGCAACCAGCAGCTCCTGGCGGATGGACGAGACCTATATCCAGGTCAAAGGCAAGTGGACCTATTTCTATCGGGCTGTCGACAAATTCGGCAAAACCCTTGATTTCATGCTGTCTGAGCACCGCGATGAGGCCGCGGCCAGCGCGTTCTTCGCCCGCACGATTAAGAACAATGGCTGGCCCGAAAAGGTCGTCATCGACAAGAGCGGCGCGAACCTGGCAGGATTGCAAAACATCAACTGGCGGCTGCTGTTGTATGGATGGTTCTGGCTGATCGAGATCCGGCAGGTCAAATACCCCAACAACACGATTGAGCAGGACCACCGGTTTATCAAGAAGCTGACCCGCCCCATGAAGGGGTTCAAATCCTTTCAGTCTGCGTCAGCAACACTGGATGGTATCGAGGTGGCTCACATGATCCGCAAGTGCCAATTTTCAACCAGTTGCCAATCGGCATTTCAGCAATTCGCCGCACTCGCTGCATAACTGTGTCCAGCGATGGCCGCTTCTGCGGCCTTTTAAAAAGTTTGCGACAAAACCGCTACCTATCATATTCCCTGGCGAGCATAAATGGACGGACTGATAAGTTTCAGGATGCGGCGATAACGACAATTGCGTCCTGTTCATATATCTAAATGAGTAGTGGTTAATTCCGAAGGAAGTTCGAAACTTCCAAAATACGCAGCTGCCGGTGCAATGTGGTTTCGAGGCGCCGGCAACTTACAACGATACTTGTTCAAAACAAAACAAGCAAAAATAGGAGGATAGGTCGTGAACCATCGGAGGATTGTTCTTGCGCGCTTTGCGCAAGCGTTGGCTTGCAACAGGACTCATTCCGCGTGCATCCCTCAGGCGCCGGGAAGAATTCCACCACCTATTGTGCAGATTCATGCGAGACGCTCCTGATGCCGGACATCGGCAAATAATGGCGCGCGAGGGGTTGCGCGCAGCCGAGGCAATCTGTGTCGATGTGTAATGGCTCGGCTTGCATGCAACCCCTACCATATCCACCCATTGTCGAAATTGTTAACGCTGCCTTTCATATGGCAGAGCGGAGGCTACGATGACCACGGCATGTGATGAGAAACATATCGAATTGAAGCCGATTTCGAGCTGCAGACGAGAAGTCGAAGTCGCGATGGTGGAAATGCTCGTCAGTTTGCAGAAACGTGGATGGTCGGCTGCGGAATTGGCACTGGCGCTCGCAGATGCCTCCGAAGATCTCGTCATGATGATTGCGACCAAAAGGCTTCGACCGAATTAGGTCGTGGTGACGATTTAACGATTTGGGATTCCGCCGGAGGCGCAAATCAGATTCAAGGCTGACTTTTGGAGATCGGCCGTGGATTGTGATGCGCTTCGGGATGGCCAGTGGGAACGGATCAAGGATTGTTTGCCGGGCGGCACGAAGGGCAAACGCGGCCCGCGCACGAACAACCGCTGGTCGGAACAAGAGCGGTGCGAAATCGTACGATAGGGCGAACGGACCAAACGCCCATGTTGCACTTGGTGTAGATTCTCCAAGTCATTGAAGTTGATGCTATCGAGATGAACTGGTCCGCATCTCATTGGAGGCATTCGAGCTTTTGACAAACTTTGCCAAAATCGGCTAAGTTGCCTTCAAATGGAGGTTATCAATGGCCACGATGAACGTATCTCTTCCAGGCCCGATGAAGGATTGGGTGGAGGCCCAGGCCAGGACAGGGCGATATTCGAATGCTAGCGACTACGTGCGCGACCTGATCCGACGCGACCAGACGCGAAACGACAAGATCGCCGCCATGCAAAGCTTCGTCGAGGCCGGGCTCCAAAGTGGTGTCGGCATCCGATCAAAGGATGAACTCTTTGCTGAAGCGATGGCTCGTGCCAGCAAGTTATGAGTTTTAAGCTTTCTGCCGAAGCGGAAGAGGACATTATTGCGATCGCCGAGCAAGGTGTCCGTGTGTTCGGGGCAGGCCAGGCAAAGCGATACCACAATGAACTTTTCGCATTATTTGATCTGATAGCTGTCAATCCACGCATCGCGCGCGAACGGGATGAGATTGATCCGCCCGTTAGGATACATCCCTTCAAAGCGCATCTAATCGTTTGTTGGATCGAAGATGATGAGACAATTTTTGTAATACGAATTCGCCACGCGAATGAAGATTGGGCAAGTGAATCAATTTAGCGCACCTCGGATGGAGCTGCTGTGGGATTTGGTGTATCTCAGGTTCGAATCGGGTCAAGAGCTTCCGGTTCGAACGAATCTTCCAAGAGGATTCGTCTGGATCAGGTGTTGCGCCGCCAATTGCCAGGCGTGGTGCCGACGATACCTGCAAAGACGCGCGTGAAATGGCTTTGGTCGGCGAAGCCGCAGGCGATGGCCACTTCGGCGAGCGGAGTATTTGAGGTCCGCAAGAGGTCGCGGGCACGGTCTATTCGCTCACGAAGGACCCATTGATAGGGCGTCATACCGGTCGTCTCTCGAAAAGCGCGAATGAAATAGCCGCGCGACAGGTTGCACATCTGCGCGACTTCGGAAATCGACACGTTGCCGTCGAGGTTCTCAAGAAGCAGACTTTTCGCCAGATCCTCATGCGTCCGCGAGAGGCTGCCCGACCTATCGGAGGCTACCGTTGGCCGGCCGCCGTAGCGCTGGACCAGGTAGGTGCCGATGGCTGTCGTCATTTGCTCGACGAACAGCGCGTTGGCTTCGTCCGGCTTTTCGAGTGCCGGGATCAGCGCCCGAGCGAGATTAGCAAGCACAATATCTTTTGACGCGGTTTCAACTACCAGCGACGTCACGCCGGGCATCTCAGCATCATCGGCAATTTTGCCGAGGGACGCTGGCGAAATCTCAAACAACACGAAATCGAAAGGACCCCCGAGATCCGCCTTGTAGGCGTCCGAGAGATCGCGAATATAGATAGAGTTCTCGGTAAAGTCGTGGGTTGTCGCACGATGTTCGTGGAAGATGCGCCGTGTGTGGCCACCAAGCGAGGAAACCCCCACGACGAAACCTCGATCGCTTGCCGGTGTCATAACCTGATCGATTTTAGTGTTGACTGTCGCCTTCCGAAAGATATCGATGTCTGAACCAGGTAGGCTTTGGTTGATCGACAACTGCTTCAACGAGCACCCGAACCCGTCGGTCGAGTTTCCAGTGGAAGATTGGTGGCGGAGGGGGAGAACTTGGACCACGACGCACTTCTTTCATTTTTAGACACTCGAACACGGGACATGCCGGCTTGGTAGCTTTCCCACGCTAAGTTGCCACACGACAATTTGTTAAATCGGCCCCGCGAGGATCCTTTTGTTCAATATTGCCGTTTGAAACCTGTGTAGGAAACTTTGAAGCGCAGCATCTCGTCGGGACGGCTATACAGTCCCCAGCCAGGATGATCGAGACACATGTGAGTGAAGCGTTGACGGTCAGTGAGAGAATTGCGGCGTGTTTTGGGATTAGTGCTGCAAGGGCGCTGGCAATCAGGCCTCTTTACGAGGCAAAGCTCGCTGTCGTCCATCTCGAGCACTCCTATGACAATGGCGAACATACAATCATCCTGCCGGCTGATGACGCCTTTCTGGTCATGCTTTATCTCGTCGACGTTGATCATTGTGACATCCGCCCGGACGGTGGACGGACACCTCTGAAGGCCTATTCCAGAGGTTCTATGTGTCTTATCAGTCTGAGGAACGGCGCCGCAATTTCTGTTCGTGGCCGCTTCGAAGCACTCGCGTTTCATATCCCAAGCGCGCTTTTTATCGAGCTCGCTGAGGAAGCAGGCGAGCCGCGTATTGATGACCTCATAACCTGCCGCGGGATTGACGATCAGGTGGTCCGCAATATCGGCGCTGCACTGATACCGATGTTCGACATGCCGGACGAAGTCAGGGACACACTGCTTCCTCATATCGGATTAGCGCTAAGCGCCCATCTTACGCATCGTTATGGGCGGTCCCCCATCCAGCACCTTTCGGGCACCGGTCAACTGTCTCCGCTGCAGGAAAAGCGCATCAAGGCGTACATAGCTGCGAACCTATCAGGCGGCACACCGGTCGATAAGATCGCCGAAGCGTGCGGGTTTTCAGTCGATGAGCTCTGTTCCGGATTTTTGAGCACGACCGGGCAGTCAGTTTCGGAATGGATCGCGTCATATCGAATGAGCAGAGCCCAATCGCAACTGAGCAGAACCGGTGAAACTATTGCCCGGATCGCTGCAGAGTGCGGCTTTCCGGACGAAAATGAATTCGTCGCAACCTTCACGAGGGCCGAGGGAGTGCCTCCTGCGGCTTGGCGCTTGCGCAACCGACACTGACGGAAACACAATCGCGCATCACTGCTCTTGAGCTAAGCTTCAGAACAGAAAACTCACGGCGATGGCCATATTGGTCGAGCTTGTGTGGCCGGATCCGGGTGCGGCCGAAACGGCCTCACCCGGACAGTCCAATTAAGCCTGGACAAATGCCAAGAGGTCGGCGTTCAGGACATCGGCATGGGTTGTCAGCATGCCATGCGGATAACCCTGATAGACCTTCAGGGTGCCGTTCTGCACCAGCTTGACGGAAAGCTTGCCGGCGTTGTCGATCGGCACGACCTGGTCGTCGTCGCCGTGCATAACGAGCGTCGGAACAGTGATTGCCTTGAGGTCTTCCGTTTGATCCGTCTCGGAGAAGGCCTTGATGCCGTCGTAATGGGCCTTGGCACTGCCCATCATGCCCTGCCGCCACCAATTCTGGATAACGCCCGGATAGACCTTGGCGTCAGGGCGGTTGAAACCATAGAACGGACCAGTGGGAAAATCGACGAAGAGCTGCGCGCGGTTCTCAGCTACGCCCTGGCGGATGCCATCGAACACTTCCATTGGCAAGCCGCCCGGATTTGTCTCGGTCTTGAGCATCAGCGGCGGGACGGCGGAAACCAGAACGGCCTTGGCAACGCGGCCAGCGGGCTGGCCATATTTTGCAACGTAGCGGGCAACTTCTCCGCCGCCGGTCGAATGGCCGATATGAACGGCATTCTTCAGATCGAGCGCTTCGACGACAGCAAAGGCGTCGGCAGCGTAGTGGTCCATATCGTGTCCGTCGGAAACCTGTGCCGAACGACCGTGACCACGACGGTCGTGGGCGACAACGCGGTAACCCTTCGACAGAAAGAACAGCATCTGTGCGTCCCAATCGTCCGACGAGAGCGGCCAGCCATGGTGAAAGACGATCGGCTGGGCATCCTTCGGACCCCAATCCTTGTAGAAGATTTCGACGCCGTCCTTGGTGGTGATGTAGCCCATTCTATTGTCTCCTTTGATTGAGGTGGGGGTGGAAGAAATGTTGGCAGCAAACCCGAAAGATGTGGGGAATGCCATGGCGGCTGCGGTGGCAGCGCCGGAAAGCAATGCGCTGCGGCGGGTGATGGAAGGGAAATTCTCGGTCATTGTCGCGTACCGTGATCCTTTGATGGCTATGATTCGAGGGTAGTCGGGATGCCGCTCTCCCGCGTTGCTAGGCGGCCCCCGGCCGGTTGATTGTGAGGAAATGCCGGACGACCGGCTTGTCCGTTCCTGAGTGATAAGCGAGGACCTGGCCCTGTAGGTCAGCATCGGCGTTTGAGACCCGCTTGTGCTGGCGAAGATGCTCGGCCCAGGATTCGACCATGAACCATTCGACGATCTTTTGCGGATCGGCGGAGTCTTCCGTCACCCCCCATCCGTAGGCGCCGTCCCGGCGTCGCTCGTGGGACATCTCATCCAGCGCATGCAGGAAGGCTGTGCGATGATGTTTTTCGACATGGTATTCGATGAGGATCAGAACAGGTCCGCGGTCGTGGGCGACAGGCTCGGCGACCAAGGGTTCTGGCCAGTGATTGGACGGCACCATATCCGCGTCGCCGGCCGGCAGCTTTAAACGATGCATGATGAAGCCTGCAACGAGCAGTCCCACCGCGCCGATCAGCAGCGCTCCCGGCACCCCAGCAGCTTCACCAACTGCACCCCAGCCAAGGCTACCTGCCGTCATCGCACCATTGAAGACGGTGAGATAGACCGCCAGTCCGCGACCGCGGACCCAGTTCGGGAGCACGGCCTGCGCTGCGCCATTCAATGTGGTCAGGGCAGTGATCCAAGCACCTCCGAGAAAGAGCAGAACAATGATGGCGACCCATTTCGGCGGCGCGAGCGACAAAGCGCCCATGACGAGTGCTGTGATAACAGCGGCACCGAGCAGCAGGCCATCGGCATTAAAACGCTCGCGCAGTTTAGGCATGAGCAATGCGCCGCCGATCGCGCCGGCGCCAACGGCGCCAAGCAGGATACCGTAGAAGCCTGCGTCACCGCCGAGCAACTCTCGGGCGACGAGCGGCAGGAGTGCCCAGATGGCACTGGCGAAGGCAAAGAAGATCGCCGCGCGCAAAAGTACGACATGCAAGGGCTTGCTGGCGCGGGTGTAGCGCAGGCCTGCACGGAAGGCGCCGAAGAAGCCTTCCGCCAACGCATCATTCGCGTTCTTTGCCCGCGGCCACCAGACGAGCGCCGCGATGACGACGAAATAGCTCGCAACATCCGCGCCATAGGTGACGCCCGCGCCGAAGGCAGCAAGGAGCAGGCCGCCGGCAGCCGGCCCGATCGACCGGGCGATATTGATGCCGAGCGAGTTGAGCGCGACGGCGTTCTTGACGTCGTCTCTCTTCACCAGTTCGGGCACGATCGCCTGCCAGGTCGGCCCCATCAATGCGGCGCCGATGCCGCCAAGGAAGGTCAGGCCGATCAGCGCACTGACCGAAAGCATGCCGGTATTTGCCAGGATCATGAGGCTTACGCTGACCGACGCGAGCAAGATCTGCACGGCGATCAGGAATTTGCGGCGATCGAGAATATCGGTGAGCACGCCTGCAGGTATCGCCAGGAGGAAGATCGGCAGGGTTCCGGCCGCCTGCACCAGCGCGACGGCCGCCGGCGACGCCGATAGATCGGTCATGAGCCAGGAACTGGCGACATCGCGCATAAAGCTGCCGGTATTTCCGAGGACGGTTGCAGCCCAAAGAACTGCAAAGACGGGCTGGGCAAGGGGGGCAAAGCTGCTCCCGGAGGATTTGGTAGTGCTCATTTGCCAGCTCCCTTGGTCAGATCAATTGTCGCGACAATGATGAAAGCCCCAGCGAGCCCGAGATGTTCGAAGAAGGCGTTGGTTGCCATCATGCGCTCCATGCCCGGGGGCAGCTCCCAGAAACGAAGGGCGATAAGGGTGGCAAAGAGTGTGAACCCGGCGAGCGCCAGCGCACCTGCCCAGCGAAGGATCCCCGACACCACCATGGCCGAGGCCGCTAATTCGAAGGTGATAACGGCGACCGCGAAGAATGCCGCCGGATACAGACCGAAATGGTTCATTTCAGCGATTGCGCCCTGGAAATCGAAGAGCTTGGTGAGCGGCCCCTGGATATAGGCCGCGCAGAGAGCGAGGAGCGCGACGAACCGTGTCGCTGGTGCAGTGATGATCCGCGCAAGACGAGAGCCCCGGTGACGGCTGGACGAAAAATGATCAATCATGTCTGCTCCTGTCGTGTTGTCGATCAAAACAAGCGGCTTTGTTTGCCGCTGGTGGAGCGATATTGGCCAGAAAGATTACCGCCAACAATTGCATCAATTATTTCGATTTAATTGCGATTTTCGCAATAAACGATCCGATAGAGCAAATTGGGCAGCGGAGGCCGCTGCCCACTCAATTCAGGCGCGATACCGCGCGGCGTCACGCGGCCCAGCAGGCACAACCAAGCGCGCCGAAGAAGCCCTTGAGATCGGCAATCGGCAGCTTCGATGTCCAGGCGCCGGCGTGGTCGTGACCATGGACATTGCAGGAACTGGCGCAACCGCACGTCGAGATCGCGGTACGGCGCAAGGAGTTCATGCCTGCGCCCTGCGGTTCGCCCCATGCCGCGTAGCCGCCGAACGTGCGCACGGGAGACCAGTCCGGCATCGCAGGAGGCACGTCGTTCTCGTCGAGTGACTTGAAGTCGCCCGCACCGAAGACGATCTTGCCGCCGACCATGGTCAACTGCGAGGACAGAAACGAGATCTCATCCTCTGGGCAGGTGAAGAAGTCCCTATCCGGCACGACGAGATCGGCGAACTGGCCCTTCTCGATGCGGCCCTTCTTGCCTTCCTCGTTAGAGAACCAAGTGACCTTCTCGGTCCACATGCGCAGCGCCGTTTCACGGTCGAGGCAATTGGCGCGGCGATAGAGCTGCATGCCGCCGACGGTCTTGCCCGTTACCATCCAGGACAGCGAGACCCACGGATTATAGGAGGCGACGCGCGTCGCATCGGTACCGGCAGAGACGTTGATGCCCTTATCGAGCATGCGCCTGATCGGCGGTGTCGCTTCTGCAACGCCGTGGCCGTATCGCTCGACGAAATATTCTCCCTGATAGGCCATGCGATGCTGCGTGGCGATGCCGCCACCGAGCGCTGCGATACGGTCGATCGAGCGATCGGAAATCGTCTCTGCATGGTCGAAGAACCAGTTCAGGCCCTCGAGCGGGATGTCCTTGTTGACCTTCTCGAACACATCGAGCGAGCGGCTGATCGTTTCGTCATAGGTGGCGTGAAGCCGCCAGGGCCAGCGGTTTTCAGCGAGGACTCGAACGACGTCCTCCAGTTCGCCTTCCATTTCCGGCGGCATGTCCGGGCGGGGCTGGCGAAAATCTTCGAAGTCCGCGGCGGAAAACACCAGCATCTCGCCGGCGCCGTTGTGACGGAAATAATCGTTGCCCTGCTTGTATTTGACCGACTGCGTCCAGTTAAGGAAATCCTGCTTCTCTTCCTTCGGCTTCTGCGTGAAGAGATTGTAGGCCAGACGTACTGTAAGCTGGTCCTCGTCCGAGAGCTTCTGGATCACCGCATAGTCGTCCGGGTAATTCTGGAAACCGCCGCCGGCATCGATAACGCCGGTGATGCCCAGCCGGTTCAGTTCCCTCATGAAGTGGCGGGTGGAATTGACTTGATATTCGAACGGAAGCTTGGGCCCTTTCGACAAAGTCGAATAGAGAATGCCCGCATTCGGCTTGGCAAGCAAAAGGCCCGTCGGATTGCCGTTGGCGTCGCGGGTAATCTCGCCGCCTGGAGGGTTCGGCGTGTCCTTGGTATAGCCGACGGCACGAAGGGCAGCACCGTTGAGCAGTGCGCGGTCATAGAGATGCAGCAGAAAGACAGGCGTATCGGGTGCAATAGCATTGATCTCGTCGATCGTCGGCAGGCGTTTTTCCGCGAACTGGATTTCGCTGAAGCCCCCGACGACACGCACCCATTGCGGAGCAGGCGTGATCGCCACCTGTCGTTTCAGCATGTCCATCGCATCGGCGAGCGACCGCACGCCGTCCCAGCGAAGCTCCATGTTGAAGTTCAGGCCACCGCGCACGACGTGCGTGTGGTTGTCGATCAGACCAGGCAATACACGCTTGCCCTTGAGATCGACGATCTTCGTATCGGGTCCGGCAAGCACCATGACGTCACGGTCGGTGCCCACGTCCATGAATAGGCCGTCCTTGACGGCGATTGCGGTGGCGTTCGGATTCGCGCGATCAAGCGTCGTGATCAATCCATTGTGAAGAACGATGTCTGCGTACATGGAAGCGGCTCCGGTCTTGTTGGGATCGGCGGCATTGGCCGGTGAAAACAAGTTTGAAAAGGCGAGGCTCGATGCTGCGCCCAGGAATGTGCGGCGCGTCGTCATCAGCTTTTCCCCGATGTTGAATCTACATGGGGTGGGTTCACCGCCACCACGTTTTTCCCGCCCTTCGGAAGGTGACCGAACATGTGCGGCTTGACCTGATGAAGCCAGGAGACGGCGGCAGGTTCGCGAGCCCAAATGCTCTTTGCCAGCGGCACGAGCTGCTCGCCGACAAGGATGCCGAGCAGCCCGATGAGCGCGACGACAGGCGGGGCAGGCGAGCGGACATTGAGCAGGCTGTAGATCACGCCCACCAGCAGGCCGGCACCAAGTGAAAGAAGATAGAGTTTCATGGGGGTACCTCGCGTGGTGAAAGAAAATCACTCCGGCAGGACGCAGCCGGCCGGAGTGATTGACGGTTTACTTGGCAGGGTTCGGGCCGATCCGCTTGCCATGCTTGACGCGTTCGGAACCACCGTGAACATGCGTAACAGCATAATCGATGCCCATGCCGTAAGCGCCGGAATGCTCCTTCACCAGCGACGTGACCGCGTCGTAGGTTTCCTTGCGGGCCCAGTCGCGCTGCCATTCGAGCAGGACCTGCTGCCAGGTGACCGGAACGACGCCAGCCTGCACCATGCGGTCCATCGCATATTTGTGCGCATCGACGGAGGTGCCGCCGGAAGCATCCGCAACCATGTAGATTTCGTAGTCGGTATCGTTCATGCAGGAGAGCGCGAAGGTGGTGTTGCAGACCTCGGTCCAGAGGCCGGCGACGACAATCTTCTTGCGGCCATCGGCAGCCTGCTTGGCAAGTGCGTCGCGGACGTTCTGGTCGTCCCATGAATTCATCGATGTGCGCTCAAGGATGTCGTTTTCGGGAGCGACGGCGAGCAGTTCCGGGAACGTGTTGCCCGAGAAGCTGTCGGTCTCGACGGTGGTGATTGTGGTCGGGATGTTGAAAATCCTGGCGGCCTTGGCAAGACCGACGACATTGTTCTTCAAGACCTGGCGGTCGATCGACTGAACGCCGAAAGCCATCTGCGGCTGCTGGTCGATGAAGATGATCTGACTGTTCTGCGGGGTGAGGACCTGAAGCTTGCTGGACATCTCGTATCTTCCTTTGACTGAGTTGAAGGTAGGTAATGGGGCAGGGAAGGCGGCACGTCTTGAAAGTTATGCCGCCGTATTGTTGGAAAGCGACGTCAGGCGGCGAGCGGTGCCAGCCCGGCCTCGATCTGTTCACGATAAGGCTCGTACCGTGCCGGCAGCTTCAAAACCTCGCCGAGGTGCGCCGTATCTTCATCGCGGTCGAAACCGGGTTCGTTCGTGGCGATTTCGAACAGGACGCCGCCGGGTGTCCGGAAGTAGATGGCCCAGAAGTAATCACGGTCGATGACAGGTGTTACCTGGTAACCCGTGTCCATCAAAACCTTGCGGACTTCGAGCTGCTTTGCACGGTTCTCGACGGCGAAAGCGATGTGGTGCACCGAACCTGCGCCCTGCCTTGCGAAAGGTGTGTTCGGAAGGACCTCGAGGTCGATCGTATCCGCACCATTGCCGCCGGGGATGATGAAGCGGGTGACGGCACCATCCGTTTCGGCGCGCTGGTAGCCCATGAACCCAAGCAGTTCGGACGTGGCAGCGGTGTCATGCAGGCGGAACTTGGCACCGGTGAAGCCGCGGATGCCAACGCTTTCGTCGATGCCGGCACCATTCCAGGCCTTGCGGCCATCATTTTCCGTTTCGACAAGGGCAAACCCTTCGCCGTCCGGCCCTTTGAACAGGAGGCGGGCAGCGCCGAAGGCAGTGTCGGTAAGCAGGTTGACGGCTCCTTTTGCCGACAGGCGATCCTGCCAGAAGGAGAGTGAGCCCTTAGGCACTGCGAACTGTGTTTCGCTGACTTCGCCAACGCCTGGGCGGCCGCGCATTACGTCGGGAAAAGGGAAGTAGGTCATGACGGAGCCGGGGGTGCCGGCCTCATCACCGTAATAGAGGTGGTAGACGTTGGGGTCGTCGAAATTGACGGTCTTCTTGACGCGGCGCAGGCCAAGCGTGTCCGTGAAGAACGCGTTGTTCTGCCGGGCATCCGATGCCATCGACGTGATGTGATGCAGTCCCTTGATATCCTTGATCATAATGCTCGCCCTTCCGCGGCTGCGTTGTTTGTCTGGTGTGATTGAAAACGTACGCCCGTTGATCAGCGGTCGGAATTGCAATAATATTTGTCAGTGAATTGCCTCAGGTGAAATAATCAATGAACGACTACAAGCTGCTTCGAACCTTTCTGCTGGCCGCCGAGAAACGCAACTTCGCGCAGGTCGCACGCGAGCTCGAAATGACCCCGGCCGCCGTCACGCGGGCGATCGCGGCCCTTGAAGAAGACCTGGGCGTGCAACTCTTCGTGCGGACCACGCGCCAGGTGTCGCTGACGACCGACGGCGCGATCTTCGCCGCCCAGATACAGCCGGCGGTGCAGGCGTTGGACAACGCGCGCAAGGACGTGATGAATACCCACAAGGCCGATCATGGCCGCCTGCGAATCAGCGCGCCGACCTGGTTCGGCCAGCAGGTCCTGCCGCCCATCCTCTCGGCCTTCAAGGAACGCTACCCGAAGATCAGCTTCGAGATCTCGCTTGCGGATGGACTCGTTGACATCATCGATGACGACTATGATCTGGCAATCCGCATTTCCGCGGCACCCTCGGACAAGTTCACGATCTGGCGCAAGATCAGCGTCGTGCGCCGTATCCTGGTCGCAGCGCCAGGCAGCCGGTTTTCCGACATGAAACATCCGAACGAGCTCATTCCAGACGATTGCCTGGCCTATAGCGGTGACAGCAAGCGGGAGACCTGGACGCTGTCGGACGGCAGTGGTAGCGCCACGATTTCTGCGGGCCGGGCATTCAGCGCCAATAGCGGAGAGGTGTTGGCGAGGATGGCGGCCGACGGCGTCGGGGTCGCCATGCTGCCCAAGTTCCATGTGGCCGAGCATCTGCGGACCGGACGGCTCGTCCACGTCCTGCGGGACTGGGCGCCGCCAGACTTATGGTTGACCCTGTATTACCCCCCGTATCAGGTGCTGCCGCCCCGTATCGCCTCGTTCTCGAAGTTCTTTGAACAGCAGGTCCCGGCGTTTATATCGGTAATCGAATGAACTGAGTTTGTTTTTAAAAGGTTTTCGAAAGGGATATTGCTGCACCCGACGGGCTTGGCTTTTCAACTGGCTCTATTGTCGGTATTGCCACGTTGTTTGACTTGTCTGGGTGGGCTATTCGAGCCGGATGAATATTCCGTGCCAGATGCCGCGCCTGAAAGGCTTTCGCTTTGCCCGTGAAATCATCGCCTATGCGGTATGGGCTTATCATCGCTTCGCGCTCAGCACCGCCGACGTGGAAGACCTGCTTGCCGAACGCGGTGTCATTGTCAGCCGGGAAGCAATCCGGCTTTGGGTCAATCGCTTCGGGCGGCATTTTGCAGTTTGTGTCCGGCGAGATCGACCTGCGCCTCGCGATAAATGGCACATCGACGAGGTCGTGATCACGATCCGTGGCAAAAAGCATTGGCTATGGCGGGCCATCGACGCGGACGGCCATGTGCTCGACATTCTGGTTCAGCCACGTCGAAATGCGAAGGCCGCAAGCCGTTCTTCCTTATTGGATGAAAATGGATGGAAAAATGGAGCCTAGTATGTCATATCCCATTCGGATGGAAACGGATGGGATAATGGATGACGGCCCTTGATCTCGCGAAATTGCGTATCACGCCTGAGATCCTGTCGTTGATCGCCGAGATCGACGAATTCAAAGGCGCATGGCGAGCGCTCGGTCGTATCGCGCCAGATCGGCTCTCCAGCTTGCGCCGGGTCGCGACGATCGAAAGCATCGGCTCTTCGACCCGTATCGAAGGCGCAAAACTGAGCGACCGAGAAGTCGAAAGACTGCTCTCGAACCTCCGTATCGGCTCGTTCACCAGCCGAGACGAACAGGAGGTCGCAGGCTATGCCGAGGTAATGGAAACGATCTTCTCCGCCTTCGACGCGATCCCGCTTGACGAAAATCACATCCGCCAACTCCATCGCGATCTACTCGCTCACTCGACTAAGGATGAGCGACACAGGGGAAACTGGAAAACCCTTGCCAACAACGTCGAAGCCTTCGACGAAGATGGACGAAGCCTGGGCGTCGTCTTCGCGACAGCATCCCCCTTTGATACGCCAGGCCGGATGTCGGAACTGGTGTCCTGGCAACAGGCCCAGGAGAAGGATGGGACGTTCCACCCTCTGCTCATCGTCGCTGTCTTCGTGGTGGGCTTTCTGGAAATCCATCCTTTCCAGGATGGCAATGGCCGCCTGTCGCGAGCCTTGACCACTTTGCTGCTCCTTCGGGCGGGTTATACCTACGTGCCATACAGCTCTCTCGAAAGCGTTGTCGAGCAGAACAAGGAAGCCTATTACCTCGCGCTTCGCCGAACGCAGGGCACGATCCGGACAGATCAACAGGACTGGAACCCGTGGATCGAGTTTTTCCTCCGGAGCCTGCAGCGCCAGAAGCAGCGACTCGAGCGCAAGATCGAGCGTGAACGTATCCTGCTGGGCGACCTGCCGGAGTTGTCGGTCTCGATCCTCGAACTTGCGCGTGAGCGCGGGCGCGTTACGGTGATGGACGCGGCCAAGGCCACAGGCGCAAGCCGCAACACCGTCAAGGATCATCTTCGGGTGTTGACCGAGCAGGGGCATCTGACCCTTCATGGAGCGGGTCGCGGGACCTGGTACGGCCTAACTTGAAGCCGGAGTGATTGGTCCGCCGATGCGCCGGGATCGGCCGTGTTGCAGCGATCAGCTTTTTGACGTGATAGCCCTACCCTTTGGATTTTTCATGCAACGCGACTGAACTCGGGATGGCCAAGTTCAGTCATCCGGTTGAGAACTCGGACGCCGATTTTTGCTTCGGTCTTCTGATTGTCGAGGTCCCTGGCTTTGAGTTTCGGCCCAATGACCGTCTTCCATCGGCCCATTTGGGTCTCTACCCGGCTGCGCTGATTGTAGCCGGTGGATTTCTGCCAGGCCATCCGGCCCTTGGTCTCGATTTCGGCGATATGCCGGTCGCGAACCGTCGGATTGAGCGCTGATTGAAAACTGGCAACGGCGGTCTTGGGAGGCGGGATAATGACCTCGACGATCTCACCAAGGCGTGTCGTCAGAAGATCACGGGTCGCGCCGCGCCATCATAGGCGCCATCGGCGATAAACTTGCCGACCGGACCATCAATCTGGCCCAGAAGATCTGACAGGGCTGTGGGATCACCGACATCGTCTGTGGTCAGATCGGAGCAGACAATCTCTCCGCTTACAAGATCGAGACCAAGGTGCAGTTTGCGCCATCTTTTGCGTTTCACCTTGATCTTGTGCTTGTTTTCCAACCATTCGCCTTCACCAAAGACCTTCAGACCGGTGCTGTCCACCACCAGATGAACCGGCCTCCAGCAGGCCGTTCGCCGCCGCACTGGCGGCAAAGCCAGTCCCTTGCTCCGGCGCGACAGGGTGGAGAAATCCGGCACGGTAATTTCAACTCCCATCAGCGCCGCGATACTGCGCATCAGGCCTTGGGTTTGACGCAAAGGCAATTCGTAAACAACACGCACGGTCAGGCACATCGTAATCGCCAGGTCCGAGTATTTCGGCTGGCCGCCACGAGACGTCCGGCGCTGGGCCGACCATTGAGAAAGCGCCTTATCGCTCACCTAGACAGTCAAATCACCACGCTGGCGAAGGCTTTCATTATAAGCCGCCCAGTTCGTGACCTTAAACTTCTGCTTGGCTATCTTGTGCCTACGGTCTTCATTGAACTTATGCGGCATCCAAATACCCTGGGACCAAAAACGGTCGCCTGGTATCAGATCCGCGCCGATCCACGCAACACTGCCAATTAAAACAACTGTACGCGATACTGGACGAGCAGGATATCTGCGCAGAAATACGCAATACGAACCGCTACCACCAGCTTGATCTGGACTTTCATACAACGCTTGCCGAGCTGCATGGAAATTCCGAGATGGTTCGGACCCTGCAACAGATGCGCGACAA
The DNA here is from genome assembly GCF_051811205.1 of Rhizobium sp. 862_C5_N1_2. Lineage (NCBI taxonomy): Bacteria > Pseudomonadati > Pseudomonadota > Alphaproteobacteria > Hyphomicrobiales > Rhizobiaceae > Rhizobium > Rhizobium sp. 862_C5_N1_2. The sequence continues at coordinate 594,333 of NZ_JBPWPT010000002.1, forward strand.
AATGTACAGGCTTTCGCGGCGCCTGCACCGAATTCATCCCGAGCGGCTGAGTTTGAACGCGCAACAGCACAGGGCAATTGTAGATGCAATTCGCGAAGGCGAGATTGATAAGTCGCGTAGGAGTATGCAGGCGCATCTGGCCTGGGGACGTGCATTCACCCTTGATCCCAACGGGCGAATGGGAGGGGACTGGCAGCGATTAACGGTCGCTGCAGGCTGATCCTAAAACTGGCGAAGGCTGTAGATTGTGTCGTCCGCGAGAGGAAAGCTTGGACTGATCGGAGGAACGTTGCGGAGGGTATTTCGCCCGACTGTTACAACCCCAGTTTGAGCTAGCCATGGCGCGAACAACGCCAAATTCGCTCGACAGCCTGTGCTCAATAATAACGAAGCCATCTAACTGATCGTATGGTCGCTGATCGACTGCCTAAGCCTGCGAACGTCGCGGACGGGCGGAGCCCCGAATCGCCGCAGATATTCGCGGCTGAACTGAGAGGGGCTCTCATAGCCGACCGCATAGGCGACGTCGGAGGCACTATGGTCGCCGGCGAGCAGCAACTGGCGCGCCTCCTGAAGGCGTATCTGCTTCTGATACTGGATCGGGCTCAATCCAGTCAGCGCGAGAAAGTGGCGATGCAGGCTCGCACGGCTCATGCCAGCAGCTTCGCACAGAGCCTCGATCCGCAGCCGCGTATTACCGTGGTCGCGGATCCATTCGACCGCGCGGCGGATGCCGCCGATCGCGCCTTCTGGGCGGGCGATGTGGCGCAACAGTCGCCCCTGCGGGCCCTGCAGGAGACGATAAAGCAATTCGCGTTCGGCCATCGGCGCGAGCGCCGGGATGTCCGCAGGCGTGTCGAGCAACGCCAGCAGTCGCAGCAGCGTGTCGCGCAGCGGCGGAGTCATCGGATTGATCGCGATGCCGCTGCCTGGCGCGTCTGCGTCGCGCACCGCCGGCATCGTCGATGCGACCTCGGCCAGAAGTGCCGGATCAAGGACTAACGAAATCGCCACATAAGGACTGCCGTCGTCAGCGTCATGGATCTGGCCGCTCAAAGGCAGATCGAGTGCGCTGACCAGATATTGAGACGCGTCGTAGCGCAGGAGGTCGTCGTGGATGGCCACCTCTTTCGATCCCTGCAGAATGAAGCAGATCATCGAGCGGTAGAGACACGGTGACGTTCCCGAGGTCGTTTGTCCTACGCCGATTTCCAGGCGCGGGATCGGCGTCAGGGTCATTCCGGTCCGCCCGTGGCGGAGCGCGATATCGCGATGCGGCTGTAGGTTGTCGGTCATGCCAAGGAGTATGACACCATTTCTCCCATCTGCAAAGCGCTTGAGACAATTAGGCAAGCAATTGAGAGCATTAGGCGGGGCGCCGGACTCACCAATCGCCTATTTGACTGGCAGCGAATGCGGCGCCCCAGCGGCGTGCCATCCGATAATCAGAATCACAAGGAATGTAGCCATGTCTCAGAAGATCGCACTCATTACAGGAGCCAGCCGCGGCCTCGGTCGCAACATGGCGCTGCATCTCGCCAGGCGTGGTGTGGGCGTCATCGGTACCTACCGAAACAGCGCCGCAGAAGCCCAGACGCTGGTCGACGAGATCGAAGCCCTGGGCGGAAAGGCAGCGATGCTGCCGGTCGACGTCACCGACACGGCAAGCCTTTCCGGCTTCGCGCAGGCGGTCACCCACACGCTGGGGACCACGTTTGGCGTCGACCGGTTCGACTATCTGGTGAACAACGGTGGCGAAGGCCTCTATGCAATGGTCGCCGAGGCGAGCGAGGACCAGTTCGACCAGATGGTCGACATGCACCTGCGCGGGCCGCTGTTCCTGACCCAGAAGCTGCTGCCGCTGATCGTCGACGGCGGGCGGATCCTCAACGTCTCCTCGGGCTTTGTTCGCACGACCATGGCGGGCTACGGCCTCTATGCCGCCGCCAAGGCGGCGATGCAGACGCTGACCAAGTTCATGGCGGTCGAACTGGGCGCTCGTCAGATCCGCGTCAACGCGATCGCGCCGGGCGCCATCGCCACCGACTTCGCCGGCGGCCGCGTGCGCGACGACAAGCATATCAACGACTTTGTTGCCGGTAATATCGCGCTCGGCCGCGTCGGCCAGCCCGACGACATCGGTGGCGCGGTCGCCGCAATCCTGTCCGATGATCTCGGTTGGGCCAACGGCACGACGTTTGACGTGTCGGGCGGCCAGTCGCTCTGATCTCTGTTCCAGCACATCGAGACACCGTCATGACCGAGCAAAACCTCACTCTCGTCAGCCACCCGCTGTGCCCATTCGTCCAGCGTGCCGCGATCGTCCTCCTCGAAAAGGGGGTGGCGTTCGACCGGGTCAACGTCGATCTATCGGCCAAGCCTGACTGGTTTCTGGCCCTGTCGCCGACCGGCAAGGTGCCGGTACTGAAGGTGCGCCAGCTTAACGGTGAGGAGGCGATCCTCTTCGAAAGCGTGGTCATCTGCGAATATCTGAACGAGACGCAGGATGGCGCGGCGATGTACCCCGACGATGCATTGCTGCGTGCACGGCATCGCGCCTGGATCGAATTCGCCACCCAGACCTTTACGGAGGGCTGGCAGTTCCTCCACGCCAAGGACATGGCGACCGCCGACGCCAAGCGGGCCGCCTTCCGTGATCGGCTGAGCAAGATCGAAGCGGAACTGGGCGACGGCCCGTATTTCGCCGGGCCGGACTTTGGTCTGGTCGATGCGGTCTACGCACCGCTGTTCCGCTATTTCGGGATCATTGATCCGGAAGTGGCGGACCCGATCTTTGCTGGCCTGCCACGTGTGACGGCGTGGCGCGCGGCACTTGCCGAGCGATCCAGCGTCAAGAACGCCGTGATCGACACCTATCCCGACCTGTTTCGCGACCACCTGCGCCAGCAAGGCGCAATGATCGCGGCTTAACAACCAGAATTCCACGGAGTGATATCATGACCGACCCATCCAATAGCGCGCTGATCCTGATCGAATATGTCAACGACTGGCTCTCCCCGACCGGCGGCATTTATCCGGTGTTTCAGGACCGGGAGCAGGTCGACACCGCGATCGCCAATTCGAAGATCATCCTCGAAGAGGCCCGCCGTCGTGGCCTGCACGTGATCCACGCAGCGCTGAGGTTCGAGCCGACCTTCAAGGTGCTGGGCGAGGCCAAGTACGGCCTGCGTAAGATGACGCGCGACCATGGCGCGTTCCTGGGCGAGCAGGCCGATTTCTTCCCCGGCTTCGAGCCGGCGGAAGGCGAGCATGTCGTTCGCGAGCGCGCCGGCGGCAGCAGTGTCTTCGTCGGAACCACGCTCGACGGCTACTTGCGCAACAACCGCATCAATGAGATCTACCTGTCGGGCTTTTCGCTGCGCCAGTGCGTCGAGTCTTCGATGCGCAATGCCCACGACCTCGGCTACCACACCAACGTTATCTACGACGCGTCGGCCGGCTATACCCGCAAGCAAAAGGACGACTTCGTGGCGGAGATCGCACCCTTCTACGCCAACGCTATCACCACGCAGGAATTCGTGTCGCACGAGTGAACTACCACCGCCCGGCCCTTTCAGGGTCGGTCCTTGGTTTATCAAAGCTTCGGAGGCACTACGATGATTGGATTGATGGTCGAACTCGCAGTCACGCCTGACAGCGGTGCAGCATTCGAACGTGCCTTCGCCGTTCAGGCGGCTGCGGTACAGGCCAACGAACCGGGCAACCGCCTGTACGAACTGTTCAAGTCGACCACTCTGTCTGACAGCTACACGCTCGTTGAAATCTACGAGGATGATGCCGCGCTTCAGGCGCACCGCGCATCGCCGCACATGGCGGCCAATCGACCGCTGACCGCGCCCTTTCTGGCCGGGCCGCCCGCCATGCAGGTGTTCGAGGTCATCGCGCACCGCCTCTGACCGGTGCGTTGGCCGGGCCTCTTTTACCGAGGCGAGCCCATAGCTGACTTACCCGAAAGTCGCATCGGTTGAGCTTGCCGAACCGTCGCTTACATCTGGGCGTGGTTGCCCAATACTTGGACGACTATTTCTCGCATAGAACGAAGGTAACCTTAACTTAAGAGTTCCATAAATATGCTTACGCCTGAAAACGCATGCAATCCGAGATCTTATATGAGGGGTACCGCGAGCCCGCCGTTATATAATCACTTTGGAGGAAATCTTTCTGCGCCCGTGCAGGACGCGGACGATTTCAATGGCACTGCCACTGAGCCGATAAAGAGTCAGATACTCACCTGAAACGAGATGCCGAATGCCTGGCGCGATATCGTCGCGCGCAACCCCCGAGTAGGGGTGTCGGGCGAGATTGTCCCAGCGTGCTTCAATCGCGTCAAGAACACGGTCAGCCGCAGATATGTTGTCAATGGCTATGTAGGACCATATCTCGATCAGGTCCTCGTCCGCACGATTGGTTCGGATAATTGGAAGCATGCTTAGCGTTCGGGTCGTGCAGATTTTAATCGCTCGAGCGCTGCAGCTTTTACCTCTGCCATTGTCGTGCGGGAGCTTGGGCCGCTTTCGATGCCATCTTGTACGAGCGCTCGCAGATCCTCGACGGTGTAGCCGAGCAAATCTCGTCGCTCCTTCCATTCGCGGACGGCATCACGGATGGCTTCACTCGTCGATGCATATTCGCCAGCATCGACCGCGCTTCGCACAAAGCCCGCCATTTCGGATGTCAGTGCAATCGTAATTTTCTCGACCGTCGCCATAGTTTCCAGCCTCCGATTTTACTGCTGAATGGTATGCGATTAGCGTACCGTACGCAAGTCATGACCATTTCATTCGAAGCAGCACACAACGCCGGGAGCCGATTGATTATCCATTCCGTCCCAGTCGCCAACCAGTGGTCGTAGGTTCGAATCTATTCAAGGCGTGGGATTTGAACCGACGACCTTGCTGTTACAAGACCTATCTGTTTCAAATGCTTTAGTAATCAGACATGGCTGGTTGCGTTCGCTTACTTCACAATGCGAAAGGCGATATGCCGAGCGAGCGGCGTGTCGAGCATGCTGGTGGGCTCAAGCATGATCAGGTTGGGCATCGTGTCGAACAGCCGAGTCCCAGCACCAAAGAGCACCGGCACGATATGCAACTCGATTTCGTCGACAAGCCCGCCGGCCAGTGCTTGGCGAAAGACGTCGGCTCCACCCATGAGGCTCACATCCTTGCCTCCGGCCGCCGACTTCGCCTGCTTCACCGCGTCGGGAATTGAACCAGCCGCGTGATAGATTCCAGTGCTGTGCGAGGCGAGTAAAGGCCGGTGGGTGACGACGAAAAGCGGCAGCTTTAACGGCCCCGTCGGCCCGTTCTCGTCCCAGTATGGGATCGAGTCGTCATAGCATTTGCGCCCGCAGATCACGGCGCCAACATTGCTGGTGAGGCGCTGCACATATGCATCGCCCTCTGCACCGCCGTTGAAGAACCATCCGTGAAGAAATTCGCCGTTCTTGCCGAGTGGTTCCTCCCTGGTCTGGTTTCCTGCGGTAATGAAGCCGTCGAGCGATATGCTGATATTGAAAGCGACCTTGGTCATTTGCGTTCTCCGTGACCGGTTGAGGTTACGCCTTCAAGACGTATGAGTGGCGGTCAAATCTACATCTGGAGCAACGAATAACTCGTCGCGGCCTTTTGATGCGTCCGAACTCCTCGGCCATTTCGGGCTTACGGCGTTGATCCGGATGCTGCGGGTCGAGGCTAAGAGCGGCGGAGCGGACGAGGCCATCGACTTCGCCGTTTGCGACCGGGAAGCCGGTCGCTGCTAGGGTCGGATCGTCGAGGAGGTAATCCGACATAGGGCGCATCTTCGTCCGAGACCAGCGGACGGTCCTGCGAGGTGATCCGAACAGTTAAAAGAACCGCAGCGGTGTCCCCCCACGCCTTTGGCCCATCGCAAGTACCGGCTGTAGAGCGTCTTCTTCGGTCCATAATCGGCCGGCGCGTCGATTAGCCAGCGATATGCGTCGGCGTCGTACCCACGAAACCTTCAAAACTGCAGGTGGGCCGGTTCCTATCTCATCAACTGCATGACTGTGGAATGGCTGATCCGCGCGATGACACTGAGACGAGGGTAGCCGCTTAGCTCGGCTTTAGGGCGCGAGGTCGCCCCGGATCTACCCATTAAATTATTCGCCGAACAGGATTGCGCCATAGTCCGTGGCGCCGTGCAGGATATGGACGATGATCACCTTCGCGTTCTCGACGCGGTAGAAGATCAGATAGTTGCCATGAACGCGTCGGCGGATACCATGGTGCTCGTAGCGGGGAACGAGGGCGAAACCGTTGGGGCTGTCGACGAGGTCTTCGCAATTGCTGCGGAGCTCCCGGACGAATGAAAGGGCGCGGCGCGGATTGTCCCATGCGATGTAATCGGCAATCTGCTCAAGATCGTTCTCCGCCTCGTCGGAAAATTCAAGGATCATGCCGATTTTTCGGCCTGATCAGCCATCACACTGTACTTTGCCTCGAGCCGGTCCAAGACATCGCTCGCTGGCTTAGTCCGGCCCGCCTCGGCATCGGCAATGCCGCGCATGATGGAAGCATCCAGTGCGGCAAGCCGGGTCTCCCGGTCCTGAACCAGTCGGACACCTTCGCGGAGGACTTCGCTTTTCGAGCCATAGCGACCTGTGTCGACAAGTTGCTGGATATAGGTTTCGAGCTGCTTTCCCAGATCGGCACTAATCATTCTGCTCTCCATCGGTTTCGATGGAGACAAGATATGTCGTTTATCAACTATTATCAAGCGTGATCGTTCTCTCTCTCTCTCTCTCTCTCTCTCTCTCTCTCTCCTGCTGTCCGCGCCGGCCATTGCTACCCTCAGCAATCTGGCTGAAGACACCTTGACCGCAGGACCATCGCTCCATCGGCAAAAACAACGCAGGCGTCGTCATCGGTCCGGTTTGGGCGGCATCAAATTGCCGAACTCCATCGGAAAAGGAAATATGATCGTCGAGGTCTTTTCGCCGGCGATGACGTTCAATGTACTCAAATAACGAAGTTGCATGGCCTCGGGTTGCCTGGCGAGGATTTCGGCTGCTTCAAGCAGTTTGGCTGCAGCCTGCTGTTCGCCTTCGGCATTGATGATCTTGGCGCGCCGCTCGCGCTCGGCTTCCGCCTGCCGGGCAATTGCGCGGATCATCGATTCGTTGATGTCGACATGTTTGATCTCCACATTGGCGACCTTGATGCCCCAGGCATCGGTCTGGGCGTCGAGGATTTCCTGAATGTCGATGTTGAGCTTGTCGCGTTCCGCCAGCATCTCGTCGAGGTCATGTTTGCCGAGCACCGAGCGCAGTGTCGTCTGGGCGAGCTGGCTCGTCGCCATCATGAAGTCCTCGACCTGGATCGTCGACCTCTCGGGATCGACGACCCTGAAATAGATCACCGCGCTGACGCGGACCGAAACATTGTCATGCGAAATGACATCCTGGCCGGGCACGTCGAGCACCCGCGTGCGCAGGTCGACCCGCATCATCTGTTGGACATAGGGGACGAGCAGGATCAAGCCGGGCCCCTTGACACCGGTGAAACGGCCAAGCGTGAAAACCACGCCGCGTTCGTATTCCCGCAGGATCTTGATCGCAGATGCGACGACGACGAGCAGAATAAAGATGATCACAAGATAGAAGGCGAGATCTGCAAACATGCCCATGACTTTTTCTCCTGCATTCTGAAGGCCGTTAGGCCTCCTGCGAACTGCGGACCACTTCGAGCGTCAACCCATCCCGGCCGGTCACTTTCACACGGTCGCCGGCGGCAAGCGGCTCAGTTGAAATGGCCTTCCAGCGTTCGCCATGAGCGATGACGAAGCCCGAGATGCCCGTCCAGCTGTCGACCTTGCCTGAAATTCCGATCATCTGCTCGCCGCCGGTGACGACATCGTGCCAGCGCGAGATGAAGGCGAGACGGGCAATGACAAGGCTAAGAGCGAGGCAGGCGACGGCGATTGCGCCAAGCACCGACCAGGAAACTTTAAGCCCGGGTATGTCCGTGTCGAACAAGATGGTAGCGCCGAGCACCAGTGCGATGCCGCCGCCGACGCCGAGTGCGCCGAAGGACGGCGAATGCGCCTCGGCCACCGTCAGACCCACGCCGAGAATGATCAGCCCGAGGCCCGCAAAACTCACCGGCAGCAAGGCCAGAGCATAGAGACCAAGCAGCAGGCAGATGCCGCCGATCGTTCCCGGCACCAGCGTCCCGGGCGTCAGAAATTCAAAGATCAGGCCGTAGATACCGACCATCATCAAGATCAGCGCGATGTTCGGATCGGTGATCACCGAAAGCAGGCGGGTTCGCCAGTCCGGTTCAAGTTCCTGGACGATTAGACCCGATGTTTCGAGCCGGACATCCGTTTGACCGACCCGCACGACCCGGCCCTGCGCCTGTGCGAGGAGATCGTTTATATCGGCCGCCGAGAAATCTATGACCTTCTCACGCAGAGCTGCGGCGGAGGAAAGGCTCGCGGCCTCGCGCACGGCGCGCTCCGCCCAGTCGGCGTTGCGATTACGCAGTTCCGCAAGACCGCGGATATAGGCCACCGCATCGTTGATCGCCTTTGCCTCGCCGGCATCGCGCGGCACTTGCCGCTGCTTGCCGGTCGTATCAGGGCTGTCGTTTCGGTCACCATCGGATGGTCGGCCGCCAAGTGCGATTGGCGTCGCCGCACCCAGATTGGTGCCTGGTGCCATTGCCGCGATATGGCTTGCGTAAAGAATATAGGTGCCGGCGCTGGCGGCTCGTGCTCCGCTGGGTGCAACGAAACTCGCGACCGGTATCGAGGAGGCAAGGATCGCACGAATGATGTCGCGCATCGACGTGTCGAGACCGCCGGGCGTGTCGATCTGCAGGACAACCAGGCTGGCGCCACGTTCATTGGCCCGTTGAAGGCCGCGTCTTACATAGTCGGCCGTCGCCGGGCCAATCGCCCCGTTCATCTTCAGGACTATGGCGACACGCTCAGCTTCAGATGCGGGCGTCGCCAGGCCCAAAGCCGAGAACAACGTCAGCAGCAAAGCAAGGATTGACGGCATCCACCGCCAAAGCTCCAAACGCCACACAATCGTCCGCCGGACTCTCATATTCTGAAATATATGGCAGAACTGCGAAACGGTAAGAGACAAGTCTTTTCTCTGCGCCAGTCAAGCGCGGCTAGAAACATTGCAAGCGTCCCCCCGCAGCACAATCCCATCCGCATGTGATCAGTTAGCGCTGCGACAGAGCAGGTCTCGGACCTCCGAGGGTTCGCCGATAGCGAAAAAAAAGCCGCTCGGCGGTTAGAGCCGAGCACGATGGCGCAGGACATGATTGAACCGATGGACGCCGAAGGTGTTGAACGCTTCCATATCCTCAGCCATGACCTTGGTGGCCCGGCCTCCGTCGCGCCGGCCTATTTGGCAGGTGACAGGGCAATCTCCCATTTCGTTCTTCGGGCTTTCGCGTTTTGTCAATCAGTTATAGGTAACGCCAACTCGCTTATGAGATTGTCGATCATCCACCTCCCACCCTGCCCAGGCGGGCGTGATCGCTTAAAAGCAATTGACAGGGGTATTGGCTTCCACCCATCCGGTGAATTCTCAACTTCGGTCCGAGGTCTCCGGAGGCGTCCTGTCTTCAAATCCTCTTCGACGAGATGGACTGGCATCAACCCCCACCCGAGGCCAGCACGCAGGAATTCCTGTTTCGAGCCCAGGTCGGCCACCCGCCAGACCTTCTGCGAAAACACCCCGAAAGATCGCCCAGTTGATCGAGAAGTCTTGTCTGATATTATAAGCTGGTTGTGCTGAGTTAACGCCGAATGCGTGATTGGCTCTCGTTCCATTGAGAGAGGATGGCTACTTCCGACGACGAGACACATGGGTATGTCGCAAAGCGGTGTCGTCACGAATTCGGAGGGCGCGTCGGGCAAGGTGCCAATGACCGCAAACGAAGCCTGGCTGTCCCAGACGGTTTGCAATGTCGATCCGAGCGACTCCGAATATACCGAGAGAGCGGTACGGGGAAATTCCCGCCTGAACCTGTCTATGACGGCTGTCAGTCTCGATGTTGGCAGCATCACATCCACCGCGAACGCAAGTTCCGCTTCAATGTGACCCTGAAAGTTCGCCGCCTTGGCTCTGAACGCATCGGCTGCATCGAGCGCAGCCTTAGCGTCCGGCAACAATGCCCTGCCATGTTCAGTCAGTTCGGTGCGCCTACCATTCTTCCGGAATAGGGCATAACCAAGTTGCGACTCCGTGGCTATGACGGCCTCGCTGACCGCCGACTGCGCCTTGCCGAGGAAGCGTCCGGCCGCTGAAAGGCCTCCCTGCTCCGCTACGGCGACAAATGCCCTTAGGCGCTCAAGCGAAACGTCTTTCATACCAGCCCCATCGGAAAGTCCGATAAAACATATCGAGTTTCATCGGCTTCTCAAGCGACCTCTTGATGCTTATTCGAAATGAACTGCAGCGCCGAAAGCAATGGAGACATCAATGCCAGACTCTACACCAATTGAGATCGCCAAGACGTTTTTCGGCCACTGGAATGCCAATCGCGTCGACGAGGCCTTGGCAATGCTCGCTTCCGACGTTGTCTACGACAACGTCCCGCTCCCTAATATCGTCGGCGCTGACGCCGTCGCGAAGTTCCACAAGGAGTTCGGCATCGGTACCGCATTCACCTTGGATTGGCAGGTGAAAGCGATCGCGGCAGACGGCAACGTCGTCCTGAACGAACGTGTTGACATCTTTCGTCACCAGAGTGGTGGTACCATTACGCTCCCCGTCATGGGGACCATCACGGTGGTTGACGGGAAGATTACCGTGTGGCGCGATTATTTCGACGCAGGTGATTTCGACCGGCAGCTGTCGCAGATCAAACTCTAAGCAGCAGAGCCAAGTCCATAAACACATCACCCTCCGCCGGGCCTTTCCAGCCCCGGGGCGCAGCCGTGCGCCCTCGCGCAAAGGACATCTCGGGCACGAGAAAGTCCTATCGTCGACAGACGAAACATTCGTCGCCCGATCCCTGCTAGCGAGCGGAAGCTCTCGCCTTTTTGGGGACCGAGATACCGCTTTCCCGCTCAAGTTTTTTGCGAGCCAGCTTGCGGACACGCCTGATACCCTCGGCTTTTTCACGAGCACGTTTTTCGGAGGGTTTTTCAAAACGCTCCCGAAGTCTGGCCTCCCGGAAAACGCCCTCGCGCTGCAACTTCTTTTTCAAAAAACGGAGCGCTTGCTCAACGTTATTGTCACGTACCATAACTTGCATTCTAAACTCCCAAGGTCACTGACGCGCGCCTCATTAGATCTATGCACATTGATGATCAAGACTTGGAAGACAGTTTGTCTAGATTCTCTGTCGCAACCGCTTTCAAAAGCACGGTCGCAAATGGCTAGAGTAAGCTCTGCCCGCGATTGGCGGGTCAGAAGTTCCTATCCTCTCAAGAGCTAGGTTTTGTCAGGCCGCTGCGCATGAGAAACGCCAACGGTGATTGGTCTCGTTGCGTAAGTTTCGGATGCAAGATCACAACCGAATCCGCAGGGATTTTCCTCTGACCTGAGAGTCCCCCTTCAGTTTTCGGGGATCAGGGCATGAACGTCCATTACAATCGCAGCTCCTGTCGGCGCGGCTGGCGGGTCTCATAAACCATATACTTGGATCGTTCGATACCGGCAGGCGCGGAACGTTGAAAGCGGCCACGATAGTGGTTAGGGCTCACTCCGATCGTTCGCGCAAAGGCGCGGCGCATCGCATTGACGTCGCTAAAGCCGCACATGGCGGCGATCTTCTGCAGCGGCTGGGCGGTATCCTCCAGCAGACGGCGGGCAGCGTCGGTTCGCGCCGCCGTGACGAAATCCGCTGGCGTCATGCCGAGCTCGCGGCGGAACACCCGGGCGAAATTGCGTTTGCTCATGCCGATTTTCTGCGCCAGATCATCTACAGCGAGCGGAGCGCCGAGGTTTGCCAGCACATATTCCTGCGCCTTTTGGATCAGCGTCGTTTCCGACATCTGGCCGACGAGATGGGCGCTGAACTGCGATTGTCCGCCTGGACGCTTCATGAACATCACCATGTAGCGGGCAACGATCATCGCGACATCGCGCCCGTGATCTTCTTCGACCAGCGAGAGCGCCAGATCGATGCCCGATGTGACGCCCGCAGCCGTTATGAGTGCACCGTCGCGAATATAGATCGCATCGGGATCGAGATCGATTGCCGGAAAGTCCCTGGCGAACTTGCCGGCACATTCCCAATGCGTCGTTACGTTCTTTCCGTCGAGCAGCCCCGCAGCCGCCAACAGGAACACGCCGGTACAGATCGACCCGAAGCGCCGGACCGTCGGCACCCGCCGCTGCAGCCACGCGATAACCTCGGGATCGATCGTCTGGAACGACGGATCGCCAGCGACAAGCAGCGTGTCGATCGGCTCGTCCGGGTCGAAGATCGTCCGGTCGGCGAGGAACCGGAGTTTGCCCGTTCCGTTGACGGACGCCGCTCCTGTCGACATGATCTGTATGTCGTATGCATCCGTGTCGCCAAGCCTTCGGGCGGCTTCCCAGAAGACTTCGGCGGGACCGACGATATCCAGAGACTGGACCCCGGGCGGGGAAAGAATAACAACGCGCATTGCCTTGACCCCTGTTGCGATGCGGATCCGGAAACGCCCGCATGTTCAATCCATGCAATTAGCCTGCCAGCTTACGAAAGGCTGCGGCGGATCTGCCGGCTGTCGAGATGAAAATTCCGCTGTGCCGGTGCCTCGCCGGGCTCGATCCTCTGCCGGGCGGCACTGAGCAACGCAGGGGCGTTACGCCTGGCGAAGGCGAGGCATTCGTCCGGCGAAGGCCTGGCGCCGAGCAATGTCCGCAGCGCAAACCGGTGGACGAAACAGTGGCCGCCGTTGCCGGCGTCAAACTGCTGCGCGTCGATATCCTCGCGCCATGTCAGGTGCAACTCTTCCACCCTATGCCTCGAAACGCCGGAAGAACGTGCCCGTCAGCGATCCGAGCAGCGCCCAGAAGACGAGGCTGGTCATGGCTGCGGCGGCGATGAACTGATGTTCGAGCGCTTCCGGAGCCAGCGCATGCCGGCCCTCTGGCGCGGCTGGCGCACCGATCACATGCGGAGCCGCGATCAGCACGATGGCGGCGACCGCCGTCCACGGCTTCCTGTGAAAGGCGATCAGGGCGAGGCCGCAAGCCGTCGCAGCCGCCGTCGCTATCCACCAGACCTGCCGGTCGGCAAGCGGCGCGGATGGCGTGCCCGGCAGTTCGGGCGGCAATCCCAGCAACGGCGCGATCATCACGCAGGCAAAACCCGCCAGCCCCCACATCAGCCCTTCGCGCCAGCCGAGCGACTTGCCGCGCATCGAGATCAGCCCGGTCAGCGCCAGCGCATAGCCGATGGCAGTGAGAATATTGGCGGCCAGCGTGAAGGCCGTCCGCTCGACGCCGTCGGCCGGCTCCCAACCTCCCTCTTCATGGTCATGAGCGGCCATCGCCGCATGATCGTGTCCGGCGGGAATAGCGGCTGCGGCGCCTGCCGCCGGCAGTGCCTCACCCGCTTTCTCGTAGACTTCAGCCTTGGCGATGAGCTGGCTCGTGCCGAAGAACTGGACGGCCGTGACAGCGGTTCCGACGATACTGCCGACGAGCACCGCGGTGAAGACGATCGAGCGAAACAGCGACATTGTCATTCTCCTCTCAGTGGCACGGAAACGCGTTGGCGTGGCGCGTGTCATGCGCAGCATTGTGGACGATTTCGATATGCGAGAAGCCGACAAAGCCGACGATCATGAGGCCAAGGCAGGCGGCAATCGCCGACTGAAGCAGCCTCGTGGCGGAAGCGGTGGCAACAGGTGCCGAGGATGAGACGATATAGGGCGTGGACATCGGAAAACCTTTCGACATGGCGCCTTTGGCGCCGATAACATGTTGACTGAAGGGCCAGCGCATAACCCCGAAAATCGGAATCGATTTCGGAAAGGATCATGCGCCAATTCAAAGTGATAGAACGTCCTTGGCGCGTCCTGCGGGACGCGCGGCGCTCTATGGTGATCAGGCCGCGAAGGCGGCCTTGATCTCGTCTGCGTCGATGACGCCGGATTTCGCCACGGCCTTTTCGAGGGCGGCCAGGAACTGGTCATAATAATTCCAGGAGGATCGATCGACTGGATGGGCCGCTTCCCAGGCGCTGATCGTGCTGATCAGCTCGTCGCGGAAGTCGTCCCATTCGAAGAAGCCGTCCTTGGCGAGCGCAAGCGCCATGCCGAAGGCCTTTCGCTCCCACTCGCTGCCGAAGCAGAGCGAGCCGTTCGCCCGCGGCGGGTTGTCGGTGCTGCCCATCATCTCGGTGACGGCGAAATGCTCGAATTGCGTCAGCATGTCCCCTCCTCACGCTGCCCTGGCGACGGCGACACCCATCATCGCTTCGGGCGTGACCAGGGCCTCGAGTTCCGCTTCGGAAAGCCCGTCCGTGCCGGCCGGGCGTTCCGGCACGACGAACCAGCGGATCTGGGCGCTGGAATCCCAGACCTTGATCTCGACCGCATCGGGAACCGCCAGCCCGAACTCCGTCAGTACGGCGCGCGGCTCGCGGGCGGCACGGCTGCGGAAGGTCGGGTCCTTGTACCAGTAGGGTGGCAGGCCGAGCACCGGCCACGGATAGCAGGAGCAAAGCGTGCAGATGATGAGGTTATGGACATGGGGGGCGTTGGCCACCGCGCGCATGTGTTCGCCCTCGGCACCCGCCATGCCCTCGGGCAACTGAAGTTCGGCGATGGCCTTCGGCGTGTCGGCGACGAGCCTGTCCTTGAACGCCGGGTCGACCCAGGCGCGCGCGACGATCTTGGCGCCGTTGAACGGCCCCATCTTTGTCTCGAAGAAATCGAGGACTGTATCGACGGTTTTGTCGGTGATCACGCCCTTTTTGATCAGCAGGGCTTCCAGGGCTTTGACGCGGGCGGCGCTGTAGGCTTCCCGGTCCTGGCGATAGTGAAAACGGTCCATCATTGTTGTGGCTCCTTGACTGGAATGGCGGCGGCTGGTGTGCGTCTCAGGCGGCCTTGGAGGCTTCGCCGGCTTCCGGTGCCTCGACATAGTGGGCGTAGAGATCGGCATAGAGGCTGAAATTCTTCTCGGCATTATCGGGCCAGAGGTCACTCGGTTCGAAGCGAACGCAGTAGACCGGCATCGCCGCGCCGACGCCGTCGGGGCCGGTGTCGCAGAGATAGGTGTAAGCCCCGTCATAGACGGTCTCGATCGTTCCGAACTTGTTGCGGAGGAAACCGGGCAGCCTCGTATGCTCGACGGTCGGCACATCGCGGATCGCCACCGTATCGCCGACTTTGAATTCGAAGGTCACGCCGACGTCGCGCTTGGGGCTGTCGCCTTCGACTAGATATTGCACGACGCGCCGGTCGATCGCCTCATCGCCGGCCTCGTGCAGCGGCTTCGACGGCTCGTTGTAATATTCCTCCGTCAGCGCATCGAGCTCTTCTGCCGTGATATAGCCGTTGTCGATGAAGTATCCCGATATTCCGCCGAGCCACTTCTCGTAATAGCGAAACCTGAAATAATCGAACGGATTGAGGGACTCCGCCCCTTTCCTGAGGTCCGCCCAGGTCCAGATGGTCTTGAACGTCGATGGCGTCTCGGGAAGCGGAAGCTGCGGCGACAGCGCCATCATCGCCGTATGGATGCCGAAGATCCTGGTTTCCCAGACATCGACGAAAACGCGCGTTTCGGTGCTCACGGGCCCCAGCCCCTCAAGGCCGCCAAGATAATGCTGAAGTTTCATGGGATCGTTCCTTTATGGTGAATGGTGACGATGACGCTCAGGCGGTCGCGGATTTCTTGCCGGCCAGAAGCTGGGTTCCGATTTCCGAGAGCAGGCCGAAGACGCCGCCGAGCAGCATCGCGGCCATGGCGACGAGGGTCGGATGATTGAGACCTGAGGTGACGATCGTCGTGTCCGTCGCCGCGCTGGTGCCGACGAGAGAGGCGAAGCCGAAGACGATCGCCGGCGGAAAGTTCAAGATCGGGATGGCCGAGGCCAGGATCATTGCTGAGGTGCCGGCGCCGACCAGGATCGCCGCAAAGATCGGGTGGGCCGGGCCATACTGGATGATCAGCAGCGTGATCGAGGCGATGCCGATGCCGGTCCAGTTGGAAACGATCGATTTGACCAGCCCCTGGTTTCCGCCGCCGCAGGCGAAGAACGACGCCCAGGCGATGAAGGTGACCCACACGGGAACGGGAAATATCGTCGCGGTGATATAGGTGTCGATGGCGCCGAGCACACCGAGGCTGATCATTGCGGCAACGAGCGGGGGCATGGGTCTGTCTCCTTGTTGAGGGGTTGGGCGGATGCGCATCAGGATGCCAGCGCGCGCTGCTGGCTGAGGCAGCTCATGAAGCCGTCTCGAAGCATCGCGTCGTCGAGGTTCCTGCCGATGAAGACGATTTCGTTGAGCCGCTTTTCCGAAGGCCCCCAGGCCTTTCCGGGGCGTCCTTCAAGCGTCATGTGCACGCCGTGAAAGACATAGCGGCGCTGCTCGCCGTGGAGATTCAGCACGCCCTTCATGCGGAAGAGGTCCGTGCCGATCTCCTGAGCCAGGCGATTGAGCCAGACGTTCAGCGCCGCCGGATCGAGCGGGCCGAAGTCCTGGATCGCCACGCAACCGATGCTCTGGTCGTGCTCGTGTTCATGGTCCTTGAGAATATCGGGGTCGATAGACAGGATGTTCTTGAGGTCGAAGGCGCCGACGTCGAGCACCGCGGAGAGCTCGACCTTGCAATCCCTCGTCCGGATGATCCGGGCAAGCGGATTGATCCCGCGCAATTGCTGCTCGGTGGCGGCAAGGTTCTCGGCGCTCTCCAGGTCGATCTTGTTGAGCAGCAGCACGTCGGCAAAGCTGATCTGCTCCCTCGCCTCGTCCTGAGAGAGCTGTTGCTTCATATGGCGGGCATCGACGACGGTCACGATCGCATCAAGCTGCAGCCGCCTGGCGAGCGTTTCGTCGAGTAGGAAGGACTGGATGACCGGCGCCGGATCGGCAAGACCCGAAGTCTCGATGATGATGCGGTCGATTGGCCGTCCGGAGCGCAGCAGTTCGCCGATCGCGGCGATGAGATCGCCCCTGACAGTGCAGCAGATGCAGCCATTGTTCAGCTCGATGACCTCGTCCGCCGTCGGCACCACGAGCTTTCCATCGATGCCGACCTCCCCATATTCGTTGACGATCACCGCTACGCTCTCGTTTTCGATTGAGGTGAGCAGGTGATTGAGAAGCGTGGTCTTGCCGGTCCCGAGAAACCCGGTCAGAATTGTCGTCGCAAGCTTTGCCATGCCTCATCCCCTTGCCGTCCGAGCACGCCTCCGCCGTCTCGGCCAAATGACCGGGCTGAAAAGGCGGCTCCGCTGCTGTTTGCTGGTCTGATTACGCCGGAGCGCCGATCAGACGAGGAGAATTACACTTGCAATACCGTCACGAGGCAAGAGACCTGATGTTTCATATTCGGCCAAATAAACCGCAAATTCTGCCAAAATGATGAGCTTTTTGATTTGTGATTAAAAACTGATCATACCGTCTAATTATTGATCTTATTGCCCTTTTCCCGATCATTGACAGGATGGGCAATGAAAAACAGTCTGGTTTGCGCAGCTTTGGCGAGGGACGCCATGCGCAAGTTGGCTTTTCGAGGGCATTCTATTGTCGCCGGCGAAAGTGGTGCCGCTAGGGGTGGTCGGGTGACAGCGGATGGGCACCGAGCCGTTGGCGATTGCTTTGCGTTCCTGGAGGTTCTGGCGGGGAATTGGGGCGGCGCTGAGCATGCCACATTCGCTAAACTCCATGAAGCCAGTCAGCCCAGCGGCGCGATGAATAGAACTCAAGCGGTCGGGATATGGGTTCTGAATGGTGCCCTAAGGGCTTGACGGAGCGGCATTTCTCACAATAGCTTAGCCCTATTCACCAGGGGGGTCCCGCCAAGGGGCTGAGATACTGCTGGTCGGATCGGCTTTGGCCGCCCGAGGCGCAGTGACCCGTTGAACCTGATCCAGTTCATACTGGCGTAGGGACGGTGCGGGCGCTGCGGCAGCGAGGGCGGGTATCCGTCCTTCGGAATCCACGGCGTTTTTTCATCATTCCAACACTGGAACTGGGTCTCCAAACGTCAAAACTTGGAGCCTCGAACCATGAATATTGCAGCCACCAAACTCACTCCGTTCGTCACCACAGGTCCGCTTCCCGCCTCCGCGAAAGTCCTGAAAGCAGGCACCATTCATCCGGATATCCGCGTACCGATGCGTCAGATCGCACTGCATCCGACCTCTGGCGAACCGCCAGTCACTGTCTACGATTCTTCGGGTCCTTACACCGCAGAAGGTGCCGAAATCCGCATTGATGCAGGCCTGCCACGCCTGCGCGAAAGCTGGGTTCTTGCTCGCGGTGATGTTGAATCCTACGGGGGCCGCATCGTCAGGCCGGAGGATAACGGCTTTGTTTCAGGCGACAGGCTGACGCCGGAATTCCCCGTTCGCAGCCAGCCTTTCAAGGCGAAGGCGGGGAGGGCCGTTACCCAGCTCGCTTATGCGCGGGCCGGCATCGTCACGCCGGAAATGGAATTCATCGCCATTCGCGAAAACCTCGGCCGACAGGCGGCCAAGGAAGCTCTCATCCGCGACGGCGAAAGTTTTGGGGCCCATATCCCGGATTTCGTGACACCGGATTTTGTCCGTCGGGAAGTCGCGGAAGGCCGAGCGATCATTCCCGCCAATATCAACCATCCAGAATCCGAACCGATGATCATCGGCCGGAACTTCCTGGTAAAGATCAATGCCAATATCGGCAATTCGGCTGTTACCTCGTCCATGGCGGAAGAAGTGGAGAAGATGGTCTGGGCGATCCGCTGGGGTGCCGACACCGTCATGGACCTGTCGACCGGCCGAAACATCCACAACATCCGCGAATGGATCATCCGCAATTCGCCGGTGCCGATCGGCACCGTACCGCTCTACCAGGCACTCGAAAAGGTAAACGGCATTGCCGAGGACCTCACCTGGGAGGTCTATCGCGATACGCTGATCGAACAGGCCGAGCAGGGCGTCGACTATTTCACCATCCATGCCGGCGTGCGGCTCGCCTATATCCCGCTGACCGTCAATCGCGTCACCGGCATCGTTTCCCGCGGCGGCTCGATCATGGCCAAGTGGTGTCTGCACCACCATAGGGAGAGCTTTCTTTACGAGCATTTCGCGGAAATCTGCGACATCTGCCGCGCTTACGACGTTTCCTTCTCGCTCGGGGATGGCCTGCGCCCGGGATCGATCGCTGACGCCAACGATGCGGCGCAGTTCGCGGAACTGGAAACGCTCGGCGAGTTAACGAAAATCGCCTGGGCGAAGGATTGCCAGGTGATGATCGAAGGTCCCGGCCATGTGCCGATGCACAAGATCAAGGAAAACATGGACAAGCAGCTCGCGGTTTGCGGCGAGGCGCCTTTTTATACGCTCGGACCGCTAACCACCGATATCGCGCCGGGCTATGACCACATCACGTCCGGCATCGGGGCTGCGATGATCGGCTGGTTCGGCACCGCCATGCTCTGCTACGTGACGCCCAAGGAACATCTCGGCCTGCCGGACCGCAACGACGTCAAGGTGGGCGTCATCACCTATAAGATCGCGGCACATGCCGCCGATCTCGCCAAGGGCCATCCGGCGGCGCGGGTGCGCGACGATGCGTTGTCGCGCGCCCGTTTCGAGTTCCGATGGGAGGACCAGTTCAACCTCTCGCTCGATCCGGAAACCGCGCGTTCCTTCCACGACGAAACGCTGCCGAAGGAGGCGCATAAGGTGGCGCATTTCTGCTCCATGTGCGGCTCGAAATTCTGCTCGATGCGGATTTCGCACGATATCCGCGCCGAAGCGCAGAGGGAGGGGTTGCAAGCCATGGCCGCCAAATACCGCGATGGCGGCGATCTTTACATGCCGGTCGCAGACCTTCCGGGTAACGCATAATGTCTACCTTTCTCGTCAAAGGGGCCGGCGTTGCCGGCCTCGCGATGGCCCATGAGCTCGTCATGCGGGGCTTTTCGGTCGAGGTGATCGAAAAAGCCGGCGCGGCGGGACTTGGCGCCTCGCACTTTGCTGGAGGAATGCTCGCGCCCTATTGCGAACGGGAGGCGGCCGAAGAGATTGTCCTGACATTGGGCCTGGGCGCGGCCGGATGGTGGGAGGAGGCCGTGCCCGGCGAGGTTCGTCGCCGCGGTACTCTGGTCTTGGCGCAGCCGCGTGACCTTCCGGATCTCGTCCGGTTTGCGGCGCGCACGACCGGTCATGTCTGGATCGATCGCAAGGGTGTGACCGACCTCGAACCTGCACTTGCCGGCCGCTTCGAAAAGGCTCTTTTCTTCCAGCAGGAAGCGCATCTCGATCCACGCCGCGCACTGGCCAGACTAGCCGGCAGGCTCCGCGAGCGTGGCGTCGTCTTCAATTTCGGCGGACACGAGCCGCAAGACCGGCGATTTGCCGGCGTGCTCGACTGCACCGGGCCAGCGGCGATACCGCGACTTTCCGGCATGCGCGGCGTGCGAGGCGAAATGCTCTATCTGGAAACTGCGGATGTGACGCTTTCCAGGCCGATCAGGATGCTGCATCCACGCCATCCGATCTATATCGTGCCCCGCGACGATCACCGTTTCATGGTCGGGGCGACGATGATCGAGGCCGAAGATGACGGACCGATTACCGCGCGTTCGCTCATGGAATTCCTGAACGCGGCCTATACGCTGCATCCGGCGTTTGGCGAGGCACGTGTTGTCGAGACCGGGACCGGCATACGTCCGGCGTTTGCCAACAACATTCCGCAAGTAATCGAAACAGAGGAGGGGCTCGCCATCGCCGGCATGCATCGGCATGGCTTCCTGTTGGCCCCCGCCATGGCTGTGCGGGCCGCCGATATTCTCCTCGCGCGACATTCACGTCTGAAAGGCTAACCCCATGAAACTGATCATCAATGGCGAAACCCAGGTCTGCGAGGCCGTAACCCTGGCCGAACTTCTTCATGTTCTGGAATACGGGGGCGACTGGTTGGCAACCGCCGTCAACGGAGATCTCGTGCATCGCGAGGACCGAGCCGATCACCGGCTGGACGATGGTGACCGTATCGAAATCCTGTCCCCGATGCAGGGAGGTTGATCCATGCTTTCTCTTTATGATGCTGCACTGTCTTCGCGGCTTCTGCTCGGTACCGCGCGTTATCCTTCGCCGGCCGTCCTAGCCGAGGCGGTGAGCCGGTCCGGCGCGGAGATTGTCACGGTCTCGCTTCGCCGCGAAACGGCCGGCGGAAAGACGGGGGGAGCCTTCTTCGAACTCATCCGCCAGCTCGCGGTGCACGTCCTGCCCAACACCGCGGGATGTCACAGTGCGTCGGAGGCGATCCTGACCGCCAAGATGGCGCGCGAAGTATTTGGTACCGACTGGATCAAGCTCGAGGTGATCGGCCATCACGACAGTCTCCAGCCGGATGTGTTCGAACTGGTCGAAGCCGCACGCATTCTTTGTTCGGAAGGGTTTTGCGTATTTCCCTATACGACGGACGATCTGGTGGTCGGTGAAAAACTGGTCTCCGTCGGATGTCGGGTCTTGATGCCCTGGTGCGCGCCGATCGGTTCTGCGGCCGGTCCGCGCAACCCTTCCGCGCTCAAGGCAATGCGGAGCGCCTTTCCGGACATCCCGCTGATCGTGGATGCGGGGATCGGGAGGCCGTCGCATGCGGCAGCGGTGATGGAATTCGGCTACGACGCGGTGTTGCTGAATACCGCGGTCGCCGTCGCAGGCGATCCGCCTGCCATGGCCGAGGCGTTTGGCAAGGCGATCGAGGCCGGAAGGCTCGCTTATCTTTCCGGCATGCTGGAGCCGCGCGACATGGCGGTACCGTCCACCCCGGTTGTCGGAAAGGGCGTTTTCGCATGAGGCTCGATCCCTTCTATCTCATCGTCGACAGTTCCGAATGGATCGAACGTCTCGTGCCGCTGGGCGTCAAACTGGTGCAACTGCGCGTGAAGGATCGCCCGGACGAGATCCTGCGCCAGGAAATCCGTCGTACCAAGGCCGTTTGCGCAGCGGCGAATTGCCAGCTGGTTGTCAACGACTACTGGAAACTGGCGATCGACGAGGGATGCGATTTCATCCATCTGGGCCAGGAGGATCTGGTGGAAGCCGACCTTGATGCTATTCGCAGAGCCGGCCTCAAACTCGGTCTTTCCACACATGACGAGACGGAGCTCGAAACGGCGTTGGCTGCGAAACCTGACTATGTGGCGCTCGGCCCGATCTATCCCACCGTTCTCAAGCAGATGAAATGGGCGCCGCAAGGTCTGGAACGGATCACGGATTGGAAGAAGCGTGTCGCACCCTTGCCGCTGGTGGCCATCGGAGGCTTGAATGTGGACAGGCTACAGGGCGTATTCGACGCGAGCGCTGACACCGTGGCGGTTGTCACCGACATCACCTTGAACGCCGATCCCGAAGCGCGGACGCGCGAATGGATCGATCGCACGGCACCGTGGCGTTATTGAGGGTACCACCACGCTTCCGTCGTGCGCTCTGTAGGAAGTCCACGTTGTTTTTGGCGCAGTATCCCGATATCGACGTGGAAATTAGCGTTGATGAGGGCCTGACCGGTATCGCAGCCGCGGCCGCAGGCGTAATCCGCCTTAGTAGCGTCTGTTGAGGTGGCTTTGTCCAATGCAAGCGGCGCAACCGACGCCGCTTCGCGAATCCGCTATTCATCCAATATGGCGGCTCAGGGCCGGTGCGCCGGCGCCAGTCTGGAGGTCTTTTCCGAATGGATTTCCGGCCACTTGCTATTCGGCGCCGGTGCAGTGCCAATCGCCGAAATGGACACCACGATCGCCGTTACCGCCGAGAAAAGCACGAGTGCATAGGTCATAGCTTTTGATCCTTTGAGGTTGGTTCCCAGCCATCCCGGCCGCAAACTGCTCTGGGAGGATGAATCAAAGGCTAATCAACATGGTTAAGCGCACGGATTTTTTCCCGCTTAGGGACAGAGCTCTGGATGAAACTTCCATCGCCACGGTCTTCGGGACCTTTGGCTTGCCGCGAGTTCCATTTTAAGCGCGATTGTCGGCCGCGGTTATTGGCGAAGTGATCGCAGCCGTTTGCGGATGATCAGAGAGTGGTTCGGAGGAAACATGGCCTGGAGAGACGTTCTGTTATCTTTTTAGGGCCAGTTCATAGCGCGATAACTTGGCCCATCAATCGCCAGCACCGCGATAACGGTGGCGAGAGAGATTTTTTAGGAGACGTACAGTGAAAGGCATCACATGACCCAGCATGACGATTACCGCATCGAGCCCCGCGTCCCGGGCATCGACGATTACCTGCGCCTGCGATACCTGTCGGGCCTCAGCCCCTTTTCGAAAGAGGCGGCCGAAAGGGGGCTGCCCAACTCGATCTTTGGTGTCTGCCTGATGAGCGGCGACGCGGTAATTGGCATGGGTCGCATCATCGGCGACGGAGGCTGCTTCTTTCAAGTCACCGACGTCGCGATCATGCCCGAACACCAGGGCAGGGGGCTTGGCAAGATGATCATGGCTGCGCTGACGAACCATATCGAGAACCAGTTGCCAAAGACGGCCTATGTCAGTCTGATCGCCGACGTCCCGGCGAACCGCCTGTACCGACAGTTCGGTTTCGCTGAAACCGCGCCGCGCTCGGTCGGGATGGCGAGGAAATTTGCCTGACGACAGGCCGTCCGGCGAGCCTTCCCGTCTTCTGCCGGCAGGCTTAGACGCGCAAATCCGCCGGGCGGCAATCATGGGATAAACCTCTCGATGTTCCACGACCATTCAAGACGGCCACGATGACCGACCGCGCAGCCGCGCTTTCTCGCATAGTTAAAAACAGAACAAGGATAGCTGCGACGATCTGGCGGCCAGATGCGGGGGGTGGCCATTCGAGGCAAATCGTCGGTGAGAGAGACGCATGAATCAAGTTTTATCGATGTGTTTCAACCCATTTTAAATTGATGAGCTCATAGCAGTTTCACTTCGTCACGGTGGTATTGATGCGTCGTATTGTCGAGAAGTCTATTTTAACTGGACTGCTTTCAGTGTTCGCCTCACTGGCACTTTCATTCATCATTGTTCCACTGTTGGGCGGACAAGTGGCAGGCGCTGGCCTATTCATGACGATTTTTTGCCCGCTGGCGATATCGATCCCGGCTTCGGCGCTGCATTTTACTCAGTCGGAAAAAGTCCGACGCGCTGAAGCTGCGACAAAAGAGGCTTTGAACAAGCTCGCGGACGCTTATGACGCCCTTCGCCTCCAATCTCGCACGGATGGCCTGACGGGCACCCTCACTCGCAGCGCCTTCCTTGAAGAGCTAGACGCGACCAGTCAACACGGTGTATCCGGCGCCTTGCTGTTTCTGGACCTCGACTATTTCAAGTCGATCAACGACCGATATGGTCATGCAACGGGCGATGAAGCACTCCGCTGCACCGGTCTTATCCTCGCCCGCTACCAAGGGCAGTCAGGGTTCGCAGGACGCCTCGGGGGCGAAGAGTTCGGTCTGTTTCAACGCAATTTGACGCCTGCCGAGATGCTTATACGTAGCGAGGAAATCCGGGAAGAGATCGCGCGTATTGATCTGCGATCTCCTTCGGGTTCGAAAGTGCTAATCTCGGCGAGTATCGGTGTGTTTCATTGCCGGCCGGGGTTTCATCCACACTCTTGTTTGAAAGCCGCGGACGAAAACCTTTATCAGGCTAAAGCCTCGGGTAGAAACATGGTGATCGGGTAGCTGTCGAGCATATGTCCGAGGACCTTTCCACACAGCTAGTGCTGAGAGTCCGAGAACCGGATATTCAAGAATCGCTTGGGACACTCGGCCCCCGGCGGGGCGCTCGGCGGCGCACATCGTGACGCGGACCGCGAACCAGCAGAAAGCTATTGATCCAGCGTTGATCCTGGATTGACATTGCGCTGCCATCCTTTGCCGCCCTGACGGACATCTCGTCATATTGACAAATGTGCTACTGAGTAGCAAATTAGGTTCAAAGGAGTTAAACCTATGAGTGTCAAATCGTCGATCTCGCTGACCGACCAGCAGGATGCGTTTGCCCGTTCGTTGGTGGAGAGCGGCCGGTATGCCAGCCTGAGTTCCGTTCTTCAGCAGGGCCTAGAACTGCTTCGCCAAAAGACGGAAACCGAGACCGTCGAAACGGCAGCGCTTCGCGAATTGGTTCAGCGGCGATTGAATGGACCTATGATTACTGCGACGGAAATGGAAAGCCGCGTCTCGGCAATGATTGAGCGGAAGCGACGGGTTGTTCGTGTGGACTCTTGAATATTCAGAGGATGCCGAACGCGATTTCGAGTTGATCTTCGATCATCTGTTCGGCGCCTATGTCGAACTCGGGGACTCGCCTGACGAGGCGGTGGAGCGCACCGCTGAACGGATCCACAAACTGCGTGTCGAAATCGATCGTCTCGTCGATACGCCTTATATCGGGACTCTGCGGCCCGATATTCATCCCGGGATCCGGTTTCTTCGGCGGGACAAGGCAGCTATTTGGTTTCTACCGGTAGAAGATAGCCGCAAAATCATTGTCGCGGCAATTTTCTACAGCGCGCAGGACCACATCAGAAATATGCTCGCACGTATGCTGGCGGGATAAGGTCCCTACAGCCCTGTAGCTTTTACTCCCCGATTTCAATTGAAGCGCGAACACCCAGCCGGCAATTTTGACCGCTTGGGGAGGGCCCTTAAAGCCGAGACGCTTGGTGAGGTTGCTGCGGAAGCGGCCGCGCCGCCGCTGACGTTTGCGCGTCAACTCAGCCGAAGTGTGCCCCTGCTGTTTTTCAACATAGCGCTCCTCGACATCGCCCGAGGAGGGCAAGGCCGGCGCGCAGCAAATGGCCGGTCAAGTTGCGTTCCTATTCATGGTCCGAGGGATGGAGCCCGAAGCGTCGAGTTTTCTGAGGATTTTCGCCGGTTGTGCAGACTGGGATAGTACACTTGTCACGCTGCTCATCGCGAGCGGCCAAACACTTGATAAGCCCCAGCACCTTTCGGAGCCTGCCTCTTTGCGGTCGGATGATATTGAATTTGGACTTCAGAGATTGTCGGATCTCGATGTGCTAACGCCGCGCCCTGCCGCCACTGGCCAATGCCGCAATCACCGCAAGCGGCGCCCAAAGCGGCCGTGAATGTCGACGATGTGTTCCAGTTCATTGCCCTCGACCCCTCAAGGCACGGATGCTGTGATGCCAAGCGGACTATACGCGTGCATCTAAAATTCTGAATTAATGATTTTTGGCTGCTACGTCGTGCAACCAAAGTTTGCCGCACGAGAGGAGAGGGCGCTCGAGGGCCTGAGGGGTAGGCCGCCACTTGGCGCGATCACGCATGAAGTCGTCATTGGCCTTTGGGCAGATCGCTCCACCTTATCCTCAGGAGAGGTTTGGTCGTTTTCGGAAGCTTCGAGCGGTCAACCATCCGCGACGACACTTCAAAGTCGCCGTTGATTTTCACGACGAGCAGCTTGCTGAAATTACTCGACACCTTGACGGAAACCTCGTCCTTGGACTTGAACGGCGTGATGGTTTTGATCTCCACGTGGTCGTTGCCCAGCCGCCCGTCGGCACCCTGCGCGTAGTTCTTATTCAGCTTTATTCCGTAGGTGATTGCTCCGAACAGTTCACCAATGACGCCGTACACATCAAGATGACGACCTGTCTCACAGTGGTAGCTTTCGGCCAGTGCCAAGAGGTCCTGAAAATATGGGATCAGATGTCTAATCGCATTGGGATACTTGGCACGCCACTCTTGATATTGGAGTTGTTCTTCCACGTCGGACCAGGAAACCCACTCGCCATCGTCATAGAAGGCTCCATTCCAGATATCAGCATCCATTTTGAACCTCTTGGAAGTCCGATTTTCGCGACGCTGCCCGTGCGATCTTATGATCTATCCATGCAGAAAGCTCGTTCCAGAGCGCTCGGTCACGGCCGACTTGGCAGGCGATCGCAACGATCTGCTGGTATGAGACAGGCGTTATCGCCCCTTGGCCGGCGAGACTAGGATCCACCAGGCCTCGTTTCACTTTTCGCGCTGTTGGAAAAATTGGATGATCGGCAAAGGCTGCTAGGGCAGCCGCTTGAAGATTGCGGTGTTTGCCTAGCGCAGCCGCCAACACGGCGTTGCGCATCCACTGATAGGCGTCTCCCTTAAAGGGGCAGGGCGTATGGTCCACACCTGGATCGAGCTCGAAGATCTTTGGGATGTATTCCCAGTACCGGATGCTCTTGCCTGTCAGAGCGCATCGCGATCGCACGCCATTGCCTGGGTTGATTTGGTCTTGGTAGTTTCCGTTGCATTGGCGTTCGCCCGAGCGAGAAACGGCCGTTTGGCTACATTGTCCTGCGGGCTCGGTGAACTTGCACTCGATGACAAGTGCGGCCGCAGAGCCGACGGCAAGTGCATCCACTTGCGTCGGCCTGGGTTCTCCCAGAAGCCGATCGGTATCAGTCCACTCGAGTATTACTGCCCATGGGCCACCCCGTGCCACCCCCACGCACTCAGCGATGGCGTCGAAAATGCGATCGCGGTCTCTGCTCATCTTCAGGGTGCCGAAGACATCGATTGCGATGGCTTGCGACGAATGCGCCTTATAAGCCTGAATTTGATTGGTTCGATCACGATGCCAGGGGAACTTGCTCCAGTCCTCGATCGCTCCGTGACTCGCCGGAAACAGATTTTCGCGAACTGCCTCGAAGTCGGAGATCATCTCGGGTGCGCCTCAATTCCATTAAGGCACGGCAATCTGCTTATCCACTCAGAGAGGCACGAGCGTGCAGTCATGCGTGTTGAGATCGCTTTAAGTGACACTCGGCTTGTCCACCAGCTTCTCGACCAATCGCCTGAGTTCCGACGGCGTCGTTTGACCAGCCACCACTTCATAATAGCCGATCCCGGCGCGTCGTAGCGCCTCCTTCTTTACCGCGTCACGCGCGGCCGTGGCTCCTTGATGGTGCGCTCCGCCCTGGTATTCGATGACGTGCCGCGGTTGGCAGTTACCGTCCACGAGGAGCAGGTCGACACGTTTGGAGTTGATGCAACTGTAGGCCTCCGGATCGGCACTTCGGAGGATCTCGCCCAATGAAACCTGCGCCATCACCTGCCAGGAGGAATTGCAGCCGATCACGACGCTGTCGAGCTCCCAAAACACCCGGGCTTCGCTTTTGTTCAGCAATGGTTGAATCGTGAAATTCGAGCGCATCACGATACGCAGTTGATCCGCAGCATCGACCGGTCGCAATCGCTCCGCAACTGGCGTCTGAAGCCAGGGCCTCGGTACGATGCGCTCGTTCCGGCGCCGGTTCTCCCAGCGTGATCTGCTTCTCTGCCGCCACGCCTGTTTGTTCATCGTGGCGAGGAACTGCTCAACGGCCATTCCGATGATAATGCCGACAAACAGTGCGGCGACTAACAGTTCCGGCTTTTCGAAGTCTGCAATCGTTATACCGCTCGAAGCGCCGGCTGCGGCAGCTCCGATGATCAGCCAAGGTGCTGCGAACAGCACCGACCTTTGGCGATATTGCATGCCCCTCTCCGGATTTCCCGCCAAGATAGTATTACGCTTTTACGATGCGCGAAAAGCTATCCAAAAGAATGAGGGGGCGCACGCATGAAGCTTCCCCCGAGGAACCGATATTGGCTCTAGCGGTCAGTTAACATCCGCCTCGGCGCAGGACGTTCCTACGTCCCTGGCACAAGCAGCGGCGCGGGCGGAGATTTTCATGCAACTGCGGAGGAACTGAACCTGACGCCCTCCGCCGTCGACGGCTTCCAGCCCTTGGCCGTAATCAGCACCCGAAGCCTAGGTCGAGAAAGGCGGAAGAAGCAATTTTCCTGCCAGCCCGTCGGGTTGGCTTCAAGATCAAACGAGACTTTCTCGGATTTAGTATCGAACCGTAAGCTCAATGGATCAGCCTCAAATGCAAGTCTAAGTCAAAGCGTCGTGAAACTGAACACCTCTGGCGCCTTGCAGCGGTTCAGGGCATCCTATGATGGCTGAAAATTGTGTTTATGGCAGTTGGAGGAAGACCGATGCGCTGCTTTACCGTGCTTGGACCCTCGCAGACCGGAAAATCGACAGTCGTGGAAAAGCTCGGCTCCTTGGAGGGGGCGCCGAAAAAATCCAGCTCCCCCTACGGATTGAACCTCACGGAATTCACCTTCGGAAACGAGGCGTGGTGTGCGCTGGATGCGCCAGGACCCAACGAAGCGTTGGCGCATGCGCAGCACGCGCTTCTTGCCAGCGACGCCTGCATCCTGTGCGTTTCATCGGCACCCGAGGAGGCTGTGCTCGCCGCGCCCTATCTGCGGATAGTCGAAGCCTCGGAGACGCCGTGCATCCTCTTCGTCAACCGGATGGACGAACCGAGAGGGCGGCTGAGGGACGTGATCGCCGCGCTTCAAGACTACGCCAACCACACGCTTTTGCTTCGCCAAATCCCGATCCGCGAGGGAGACAGGATCATAGGCAGTTGCGATCTGATTTCGGAACGGGCGTGGCGCTACCGGGAAGGCCAGACTTCGGCGCTGATCGCAATCCCCGAAAGCGCCGCCGAGCGCGAGCACGAAGCGCGCACCGAGCTCCTGGAACACCTGTCCGAATTTGATGACTGGCTTCTCGAGGAACTGATCGAGGATCGCGAGCCGCCCAGCGACGCGCTCTATGCCATTTCATCACGGGTTCTCAGGGAAAATAGAATTATCCCGGTCCTGATCGGTGCTGCAAGTCACGGCAACGGCATGACGAGGCTGATGAAGGCGCTGCGCCACGAGGCGCCGCCGTTAGGGGTTCTTCGGCAGCGTCTCGCTCATACGGGAACTGTCGATGAAGGCAAGCTGGTGGCCGTGAGCTTCCATGCCTATCATCGCCAGAATGTCGGCAAGACGGTGCTCGTGCGCGCACTTGGCGAGGGACTGCGGCAAGGCGCATCACTGGGCGGCTCCAACCTCGGCGCCATACAAAATCTCGCAAACGGGCGGTCCGATTCGGCGGTTCTGCCTGCGCCGGGGGATGTCTTCGCAACGGTCAAGTCCGACCACCTGCCCGTCCCTTCGCTATTGACCTCCGGCGCGGTGGTCGCCCCGCCCGAGTGGACGGATCCACCCACGCCGATGCTTGAAAGGATCCTAATTCCAGGCAGCGAGCGCGATGAAAACAAACTTTCAGAAACGCTGGCGAAACTTTCCCAGACGGATCGTGGTCTGAAAGTCTTGCAGGAGGAAGGCACGGGCGCTCAACTCGTCCGTGCCCAGGGGCCGGTGCATCTGCGTGATCTCTGCCGAACGCTGTCCGATGTCTTTCATATCTCCGTGACCGACCGAACGCCCAGCCCAGTCTACCGCGAGACGATCACGAAACCGTCGGAGGTTCATTACCGCCATCGCAAACAGACCGGCGGTGCCGGGCAATTCGCGGATGTGAAGTTGAGCATTCACCCCAACGAGCGCGGCCAGGGCTTCACCTTTGGCGAAACCATCAAGGGCGGCGCCGTTCCGCGCAATTACATCCCCGCCGTCGAAGCGGGCGCGCGCGAAGCGATGGAGAAAGGACCGCTAGGCTTCGAAGTCATCGATGTCGGCGTAACGCTGTTAGATGGTCAGCACCATACCGTCGACAGCTCGGAACACGCCTTCCGGACTGCGTCGAAAATGGGGGTGCGACAGGCGCTTTCCGAAGGATCGACCGTCTTGATGCAGCCGGTCTTCCGCAGCGAGTTCCACATCCCATCGGTCTATTCAGGCAGCCTTGTCCAGATCGTCGCCGCTCTCAACGGTCAGGTTCTCGGCTTCGACCGTGATGAAACCGCCAAGGGATGGGACATCTTCCGGGCGCTCGTTCCGGGCGGCGCGCTTAACGATCTGGCGCGGGCGCTGCGCTCGGCGACGCAGGGCATTGGTTATTTTTCCAAGACCTTCGATCACTTCGAGGAACTATACGGCAAGGAAGCGGACGCCATTGTGAGGGCAAACGAGAAACCAGGCACCGCACACTGAAACGTTCGCGCCACTTCATGCTCGTTCACAGAGCCGGGCTCACGTCCGCCCTTGGTCGCGATTGTTGATGTAAACTTGGGCCTGTCTTTCCGAGAGGGTAAGCCAATCCTCGTAAGCGGCAGGATCAGGCGCAAGGGCTTCGGTCGTCCGCGCCATGGCATTTTTCGCTTCGTGGAAATTGCTGTACCACCCGGCACCCACCGCTGCCGCAATGCCTGCACCAAGTGCCGATGCCTCATTGGAGAGGCTGCGATGGACAGGAAGCCCTGTAGCATCTGAAACCATTTTTCTCCACAGCACACTCGAAGCTCCGCCGCCGATCACGAAAATTCGCTCGGCTACGAGCCCCGTGGCCCTCATCTCCTGCAAGCTCCTTGCAAATTCGAGCGTGATCGCTTCAAGGGATGCGCGATAGAGATGACCCATTCCGTGATCCGGCCCGAAGCCAGTAAAACTCGCCCGCGCATTTTCATCCCAGTAGGGATCCATACAGCCCATCAGATATGGGCACACCGTCAGCCCGTCAGAGCCGACAGGCAGGCGCATGGCTTCCGCCTCTAGTCGTTGAAAAACCGCCACATCCGTGCGTCCGCCAGCGAAATTATCGAGCAGCCAGTTCACGAAAAAAGCACCGCCCCGCTGTACGCTTTCCAGAACATAGCCGTCGCCAGTGGGAGATACCAGCGTGCGCCAATGTCCGCTCAATTCCGGCGTGGCCGACCAGAGGCCACCCACGACCGCTGTTCCGAGATTAAGATAGACTGTCCCCGGTTCGATCGCGCCTACGCCAAGAGCGGCGCAATGACCATCTCCGCCGGCAGCAAAGATTGGCGTGCCTGGTTTCAGGCCCGTCTGCGCAGCGGCTTCCTGGGAGATGGAGCCGATTCTGGAGGCGGGCGGATTGAGCGACGGAAGCTTGGCCTCGTCGATCATGAGGTGGCCGAGGATCGTCTTCGACCAGGTTTTACTGACGATATCGAAAATTCCGAACGGATCGGCGCTTGTCCATGTCGCCTGCGGTGTGCCGCTCAGCTGCATCGTCAAGTAGTCATGCACGGACAGAATATAAGCCGCCTTATCGAGCAACTCCGGCTGATTGGCACGCATCCAGCGCAGGCGATAGACGCAAGGAATAACATCGACCGGCTTTCCGGATATGCCGTGCAGAACATCCGCGCCCAATTCGTCAGCAAGGAGCGCGGGCATGTCCCGCGCACGCCGGTCGAGCCAAACCGTGGCGGGCGCCAGCGGACGTCGCTGGTCGTCCAGCAATGCCATTGTCTCGCGCTGATTGGAAATCGCTATGCCATCGATGCGGTCGGGATCGGTAGCTCCGGCTACAGCTTTCAAGGCAGTGATCGCTGCGCTCCACCATTCGTCGGGATCCTGTTCTGCCCGGTGGGCGTCAGGCGTTATAAGCGTGTGCGGCGCACGCCCTTCGAAACAAGGCTGACCGTCTTTCGACCAGGCAATGGCCTTCACCGATTGCGTCGATGAATCGATCCCTATGACATAACGTTCCTCCGACTGCATTAAAGCGGCTCCTCTCCGCTGAGTGATCCGCGATACCTCGGTACGAACCGATGTGATGCGGGTGGGTCCATTGAATACCTCCACAGGCAGCGGCCCTTCGCCACTGCTTGTGATTGTCAAACCCCCAACAAGGCCTCTCCCGTGGCCATGTCTGTGACGAAATGCGTCGCGTAACCGCCTTCGAGTGTTGCGGTAATGGCCTCTATCTTGCCGGCCCCACCTGCCACGCAAATCCTATTGGGCGTCTGAATAAGCTCTTCGAGTGCGATTCCGACCATTCGTTCATCGTGCTCGCCGCCTACCGCGCGACCGTGCGCATCGATAAACCGACCGATGATAACCGCGACCGCACCATGTTCGACATATGTGTCGATTTCCCTTTGGCTTGCGATCCCGGACGCTCGCACGGTGCTTTTAGGGCCGACATCGCCGACACCAAACAAAATGCGGTTTGTCGAGTGTATGAGGTCGAACTGCTTTTTCAGGACTGGTTCGTCGAGCAGCATCGCCCTGAGTTCCTTGGTCGATAGAATGGCCGGTGCCAGAAGGTTGACGCAACGCGCGCCAATACGGCTCGACAGAAGCGAGGTGCACAATTCGGGCGAGAAATCCGGTTCGCCCGTAGAACTTCCCGAGACCTGGACCACGGTGAGATTGGAGACCGGTTCAGGAAGTGAAATCTGATCGGCGACCGAAAGCACGGTGCGCCCCCAAGCCACCCCAATTACATCTCCCGTCGTCACCTGGTCGGCCAGAACACGGGCTCCGGCGTCCCCCAACCGACGCACGAGGTCTCCATTTCCGGTCGAGGGGATGACCAGCGCGCCTTCAAGGCCAAATTTTTCCTTCAATGCACGGGCGATCTTTGTCCGTCCGCTCGCATAGGTGCTGATCCGGATGGAGACAATGCCACGGCTGCGCGCCTCTTGAAGGTAATTGACGACTGTCGCGCGGGAGACGTTGAGCGTTTTGGCGATTTCGCTCTGGGTCATCTCGTCGGCGTAATAGAGCCATGCGGCCCAATTGACGGCGTCGTCGAACTCCGTGGGCAGGGTGACGCCTGCGTCCAGCATGTGTTTCCTCGGTGTTTCCTTGTTTCCACCTTATCTGATGACACCGGATGGCAAATGTCAAGGCAGTTTGATTTATGTATTGACAAGTGTCAGTGGCTGGTGTCTTTTGTTTTCATCACAATAAGACTGGACATCAGGAATGGAAACGACAGGGAACCAGGGCGGCGCCGCAAGCGCTCCCCAGGGCGGCTGGACCGCGTTGATTGATGATATCGTCGCCGGGCGCTGGGTGGATCCGGAGACCCGCAAACCAGCAACTGTGCCTTACGAATCGATCGTCATCGCAGATACCCTTGAGGGACGGGAAGCCGAACTGGTTGCCGGACTAGGGCTAGGCAACACATTCACAGTCGTGGCCGATCACGCCACCTGGGATGCGATGGGTGAACGCATCGCCCATGCACTCCAATCGCTCGGCCCCGTCAAGACCGTTCTTCTCGACCATCCGCATGCCGATATGGCGAATGTGGCTGTGTTGACCGAAAAACTGAAAGGCGCCGAAGGTGTGGTCGCAGTGGGGTCGGGCACGATCAACGATCTGGTGAAATACGTGACCGGCCTCGATGGACGGCGGTATTGTGTATTCGGCACCGCCGCCTCGATGAACGGCTATACCTCGACCACCGCGTCTATAACCCTCGACAACGGTCTCAAAGTGTCTTTGCCATCGCATGCGCCGGCGGGTTTCTTTGTCGACCTTTCTGTCGCCGCTGCGGCGCCCACCTATCTATCGGCTGCCGGCTTCGCCGATTGCCTCGTTCGGTCTGTGGCGCAGGTGGACTGGTGGCTGTCGCATCGCCTCTTCGGGACGGCCTACGATAACGCGCCTTATATCATTCAGCAGGAGGACGAGGCGGAGCTAAACCGGCGCGCCGAGGGGATCAACCGCGGCGATGTCTCCGCAAACGGCTACCTCTACCGTGTTCTGACGATGTGCGGTCTCGGTGTCTCCTTTACCGGCATGTCGAACCATGGCTCCATGGGCGAACACCAGATCTCCCACTACATCGATTGCTTCGCGGGAGACCGCCATCCGGGGACGCTTCATGGCCAGCAGGTTGGCGTCGGCGTGCTGACCATGGGCCGCTTACAGCGGCACTACCTGGAAAACGCGTCACCGCCGAAAATGAAGGCAACCAGGATCGATCTTCAGGGAATGTCGCGTCGCATGGGCGCAGATATTGCCCAACAATGCTTCAATGAGATTCAGCCCAAGATCTTCGATGAAAAAGAAATCGGCGCGCTCAATGAAAAGATCGCCGAGATCTGGCCGGTACTGCGGGAGGAACTGAAAGCCTTCGTCATTCCGGTCGAAGAAATGACGCGGCTGCTCAAGGCAGCAGGTGGTCCCACGACGGCACAGGAACTCGGCGTGCCGGTCGACTTTTACCGTGAGGCAGTGGTTCACTGCCGCGAGATGCGCAACCGGTATTCGTTTCTCGATATCGCCGCCGACGAAGGCATTCTCGAAGACTTCTCGCGCGGGGAGGTGTGATCTCATGCGCGCGATCGTCGAAATGCCGTTGGAAGATGCAGGCAGGATCCATACGCTGTTTGCCGATATAGACGACACGCTGACCACGGACGGACGTCTGCCGGCCTGCGCCTATCAGGCGTTGGAGCGACTTCTGGACGCCGGCATTGCTGTAGCTCCCATCACCGGCCGACCCGCTGGCTGGTGCGATATGATTGCGCGGATGTGGCCCGTTTCAGGCGTTGTAGGTGAAAACGGCGCATTCTATTTTTCCTATGATCAACACAGCCGGCGCATGCGCCGTGTTTTCGCGATCAGTAGCGATCAGCGCGCCGATGATCGTAAACGGTTGGAAACAGTGCGCGCTCGCATCCTGGCCGAAGTGCCCGGTACCGCCATTTCGGCCGACCAGCTTTATCGCGAGGCCGACCTCGCCATCGACTTTTCTGAGGATGTGCCATCCTTGCCGGCCAGCGCAGTGGACCGCATCAAGCGGATCTTCGAGGAGGAGGGTGCGGTTGCAAAGGTTTCGTCCATCCATGTCAACGGCTGGTATGGTGCCTATGACAAGTTGACGATGACGCGCCGTTTCGCGGCCGACGTGCTCGGGCTCGATATCGACCGGGATAAGGACAAGGTCGTGTTCGTCGGCGATAGTCCGAACGATGCGCCGATGTTCCACTTCTTTCCCAACGCCTGCGGCGTTGCCAATGTCCTGCATTTTCAAGGCCGCATCGAGGCTGAACCGACTTATGTAACGGCCGCTGAAGGCGGACAAGGTTTCGTCGAGGTTGCAGACCGTCTTCTGGAAGCCCGCAAGGGGAGACCGACTGCATGACGATGGCGACGTACGACTTGGCGATCATCGGTGGCGGAATCAACGGCGCTGGTCTGGCGCGCGACGCGGCCGGTCGCGGGCTCCGCGTCTTTCTGTGCGAACAGTCGGATCTTGGCTCCGCCACGTCATCGGCGTCGACCAAGCTCATTCATGGTGGCCTTCGTTACCTCGAACACTATGAATTCGGGCTCGTGCGCCATGCGCTGCGCGAGCGGGAGGTTCTGTGGCACGTAGCGCCGCATATCATCTGGCCGCTCCGTTTCGTGCTGCCGCATCGCAAGGGGCTGCGGCCGGCGTGGCTGTTGCGGCTCGGATTGTTCATCTACGATCATCTCGGCGGTCGGAAAAAGCTTCCGGGAACACGGACACTCAAGCTTTCGCGTGATCCCGTCGGCGCACCCCTTCGCGACGTGTCCGCCATCGCGTTCGAATATTCCGATTGCTGGGTACAGGACAACCGCCTCGTCGTCCTCAATGCGCGCGACGCGGAAAAACGGGGCGCCGACATTCGCACGCGCACACGTTGCGTGCAGGCAAGCCGCGAGAACGGGCTGTGGCATGTGACCGTGGAGGATGCTGAAACCGGGCGATGCGAGACAATTTCTGCCCGGGCGCTTGTCAATGCCGCCGGTCCGTGGGTGGACCAGGTTCTGGCCATCGTTTTGAACCGGAAGACGCAAGCAAAAATCCGGCTCGTCAGGGGCTCTCACATTGTCGTACCGCGCCTGTACGCACATGATCGCTGCTACATTTTCCAGAATCCCGATGGACGTATCGTCTTCTCCATCCCGTACGAGGACGACTTCACACTGATCGGCACAACCGATGTCGATCATAAGGATCAACCCGAAAACGTCCGTATTTCGGATGACGAGATCGACTATCTGTGCCAGGCAGCCTCTTCCTATTTTAAGGCCGGGGTGACGCGAGAAGAGGTCGTCTGGACTTATTCCGGCGTTCGGCCACTTTACGACGACGGTGCTGCCAATGCGCAGGAAACCACGCGCGACTATGTGCTGGAAGTCGACGGCGCGGAAGACGAAGCACCGCTTCTGAGTATCTTCGGTGGAAAGATTACAACCTATCGCTGCCTTGCCGAGAATGCGATGCAGAAGTTGGCAACGCGGTTCCCAGAGTGGGGTGTAAGGGCGCACTGGACGGGCAAGCATGCCTTGCCCGGCGGCGACTTTCCCGCAGGTTCAGCAGAGTTCCTGGCTCAGGATCTTACGCGGGACTATGGATTTCTGGACATACGCGCGGCGCGGCGCCTTGTCAGGCACTATGGTTCCGAGGCGCGCGCCATTCTGGCCGGTTCCCGCACACGGGCTGACCTGGGCCGGTCCTTCGGCGCCGACCTGACGGAGGCGGAGGTCCGTTTCCTGATGACCCGCGAGTATGCGCGCACGGCCGAGGATGTGGTGTTTCGCCGGACAAAAGCCGGCATACGCATGGGCTTGAACGAGATTACCGAACTGGATGCCTGGATGGCAGAGCAACGCTCCGCGACAAGCATGCACAGTGAGAAGAAAGCAGCGGCACACTGACCGGCCGCAGCTTTGAAGACGCATGCCGGCTTGCGCCGGCGTAGAGAAACAGGATCGAGCAGAGCTGAACCGGCAGAGGAGTGCGGGTTTGGCAACGGTGACGCGCGCTCATGCCGGGCGCAATAGCCGCAGTCCGCTCGCTGGAGGGTACGGAATGTCCGTCGCACAGGTGAAACGCATTGCAATATCGGACTCGCCGATCCCGTGGCTCCTGCCACTGGTTTGCTTGCTCGTGGTATTCACAATCTATCCGCTGATCTACAACGTCTGGCTGAGCTTTCATGAATTCGTGCCGACAAAGCGCGCGTTGAAATTCGTCGGCATGGCGAATTGGGTTCAGCTCTGGAACGACACGCGTTTCTGGAGCGCGCTGGGCGTCACCTTCCTCTATTTCATTGTCGCGCTGGTGTTCGAAATCATCCTCGGCATGGCAATCGCGATGCTGTTGGATGCCGAACTGCCGGGCTTCAGCGTACTGCGAGCCACACTGTCGATGACATTGGTCATCCCCCCCGCCATCGCCGGTATGATGTTCCTGTTGATGGAGGATCCGCAATTCGGCGTGCTCCCCTATCTGCTCAGCACGATGGGTCTGCTCGACAAATCGACTCCAATCCTTGCCACGTCATCCCTTGCTTTGGCCGGCGTGCTTGTCGCTGAAATCTGGCAGTGGACGCCCTTCATGGTGCTGATCTTCATGGCCGGTCTCCGCTCGCTGCCGGCCGAGCCCTATGAAGCAGCGATGATCGATGGCGCCTCGTCCTTCCAGATGTTCCGCCGGCTGACGCTGCCGATGATGTCGAAGGTCATCGCGGTCGCCGTGCTCCTGCGCGGCATCGATCTCTTCCGGGTGTTCGACTATGTCTTCGTCATGACCTCGGGCGGCCCTGGAACGGCCACCTATACCGTCAGCCTTTACGCCTGGCAGCAGACCTTCTCGTTCCTGAAATGGGGGTATGGCGCAACGCTGAGCCTCGTCAGCCTGGCAATGGTGATGATCATGGCCAACGTCTTCATCAAAGTCTTCAAGGTGAGGTGGTAACATGCACCAGAGCGCTGGCACACGAACACTTCGCACGATCGCCGGCTGGCTCGTCGTGGGAGCCTTCTTCTTCCCGATCTACTTCTGGACGTCGGTTGCTTTCCGCAACGCCAAGGACATCTTCAACTGGCCGCCGAAATTTTTCGTCTTCGAACCGACGGTCAAGAATTTCGAGCAGGTATTCGGCATTTCGCTCGGCTTCGGTTTCGGGACGCAGGAAACGGTCAATCCCGGTGGCGGCAATTTCTACATGGCGCCCCGGCTTTGGGATTCGATCGTCGTCGCCTCGATGTCGACGGTGCTCGCCATCATCGTCGCGACGCTCGCCTCCTATTCGTTGTCACGGATGAATTTTCGGGGCCGGCACGAGTTCGTCAACTGGGTGTTGTCGACCCGCATGATGCCGCCGGTCGCCGTCGCCATCCCGATGTTCTTCATCTTCAAGCAGTTCAGCCTGCTCGACACCTATATCGGCGTCATCCTGATCCACGGCCTGATGAACCTGCCGCTGGCGGTGCTGCTCTTGAAGAGTTTCTTCGACGATATCCCGGCCGAGATCGACGAAAGCGCGCTGCTTGACGGCGCGTCGCGCTGGACGATCTTCCGGCGCATCGTCCTGCCGATGGCCAAGGGCGGCATCGCCGCGACCGCGGTTCTCTGCTTCATCTTCAGCTGGACGGAATTCCTGTTCGTACTGACGCTGACGCAGACCGGCCTAAAGACCGTACCGGTGGTGTCGTCGACCTTCGTGACATCGATTGGAACGGCCTGGGGCAACATGGCGGCGCTGGGTGCAGCGGCCATCGTACCGGCCTTTATCGTGATCCTGCTGGTCCAGCGCCATCTGGTGCGTGGCCTGACGATGGGGTCGCTGAAACAGTAATTCGGCGCGGAGGCGCTTGAATATCCGGCCGGCAATTCTGTCGTCCGTTTAAAAGTGGAGGAGAAGAGGATGAAGGACAGTATTAGAAAGATGCATCTCGCATCGATCACCGATAGGTTCGTCAAGGGCCAGATGGCCCGCCGCGACTTCCTGATGGCCGCCGGCAAGCTGGGCCTGGGTGCAGGCGCACTCGGCATGGGTTTGGGTCGCCGGCCGTTTGGCGGGTTCTCGCAGGCCAATGCACAGGAAGCACTGCAGCCGTCGCCGGAAGTGATCAAGTGGCTGCAGGACGTCGGCAAGCCGTTTGCCGGCACCACGCTCAAACTCGCCACGGAATCGACACCCCCGTCAAACGCCATCAACTCGCAGCTGAAGAAATATTTCGAGGAAGCCACCGGCATCAAGGTCGAGATCGAGGTTCTGCCGCTGGAGCAAGTTCTGCAGAAGCTGACACTCGACGTGGCCTCATCGCTCGGCACCTATGACCTCTATTATATTGACCAGAGCTGGGCGGCATCCTTCAGCAAGGACGTCTTCGATCCACGCGAGCAGATCGAGGCCAAAGCCGACCTGGCGATGCCGAACTACAATATCGATGACTTCCTGCCGGCACTGGTTGACGGTATCGCCAAGTATGAGGACCGCTGGGTCGGCGTTCCCTACGACATCCCGATCTTCATCATGATCTATCGCAAGGATATCTACGAGAAGCTCGGCCTCAAGGCACCGGCGACACTCGAGGAACTGTACACCAATTCCAAGACCATCACCGACGAGATGGGCCCGAACGTCTACGGCACCAGCGGCCAGATGAAATCCGGTCATTACAGCCTGGAATGCGACTGGACCGCATGGCTCTGGGGTCACGGTGGCTCGATCTTCGGACCGGACGGCAAGTTCACCGGTAACGACGAAAAGGGCGTTGCGGCGCTGGAATACTGGACGAAGCTCAAGGCAACCATGCCTCCAGGCGTCGATGGCTGGACCTGGGATGGTCAGGGCCAGTCGGTGGCACAGGGTGTTGCCGCGTCGATGCTGTCTTGGGGCGAATTCTTTCCCTATTTCGACGATCCGACCCAGACCAAGGTTTCGGGCCTTTGCGAAGTTGCAGTGCCGCCGCAGCCGATTGCCCTTCGCACCGTCAAGGAAACCGGTTACGGCGAAATCCCCGGCGTCGGTCACCAGGGCGGGTCGTCTCTTGCCGTGTCGAAATACTCAAAGAGCCCGGATGGAGCCTGGCTGTTCATGCAGTGGGCGACTTGCGCCGATACACAGGCCCTCATCACCACGCTTGGTGGCGGTACGGGTCCGACCCGCACCAGCGTCTATGACGATCCGCGCGTTCTCGCCAATGCTCGCGTCGGTGCCGGCACCACCCGTCACTTGCCGATCGTGCGCGAGACGATTGCGAAATACATGGGCTCCGAACCGGACCTGCCAGAATGGGCACAGCTGTCGAGCGACACGATCCCCGTTGGGCTGGGCAAGTATTTCGCCGGCAGCTACGGCTCGCCAAAGGAAGCCCTCGACGACATCGCTGCCCAGGTTGGCACCGTGATGAAGGGTTGATTGGACGGGCGGCGGTTTTCCGCCGTCTGCCAAACAAACGGTTCCTGGGGTTGCGATGCCATCTTGCCCTCTTCCAGTGGCATTCGCATCCCGGGGATCGACAAAAACAAAACCGGGAGGCTGAAACATGGCGGACAAGCCGCTGATTGCAATTACAGGTGCGAGCTCCGGCATCGGCGAGGCGACGGCGCGGGCCTTTTCGGCCGCCGGCCACCCGGTGCTGCTGATGGCACGCCGTCTCGATCGCCTGGAGGCACTGAGGCTGCCGAACGCCGTGCTGAAACAAGTCGATGTCCGTGACCGCGCCGCACTGACCGCAGCCGTCGTCGACGCCGAAAGTCAATTTGGCCCGGTGGACATGATGTTCGCCAATGCCGGCATCGCCCGTCTCGGCGACATCGCCAAGCAGCCGCCGGAAGAATGGGACGAGATGATCGACATCAATACCAAGGGCGTAATGAATTCCGTCCATGCGGTGATGAACGGCATGATCGCTCGCCGCCACGGCACGCTGATGATGATGAGTTCGATCGCCGGCCGCAAGGTCTATCCGGATCACACCGTCTACTGCGGCACCAAATATTTCGTCCATGCGGTCTCGGAAAGCTTCCGCGAGTATCTGGCACCGCACGATGTGCGCGTCATCGTTCTGTCGCCTGGCATCATCGACACCGAGGTGCTCGACCATGTGAAGGACGAGACTACGCTCGCCAATTACAAGGCCAACAAGGAGGCGATCGGCGGCGGCATTTCCGCCGATATCGTCGCCGAGTTGATCCTCAATGCCTACAATCTGCCTCAAAAGGCGATCGTGCAGGAAATCGTCATCACCCCGACCCGGCAGAAATACTGACCGGCACGCGACCGTCAGCAATACTAGAAGACGAGTGGAGCAGAAATTTATGGCAACCGTGGAATACAAGAGCATCGGCAAGTCGTTTGGTGCCTTCAACATCATGCGGGATATCTCGTTCCTGATCGAGGATCACCAGTTCGTCGTGCTGCTCGGGCCTTCGGGTTGCGGCAAGACCACCTTGCTGCGCATGACAGCCGGGCTCGAAACCGTCAGCGAAGGTGATCTTTTCATCGGCGGCAAACGGGTGAACGATATGCATCCGCGCGACCGTGATATTGCCATGGTGTTTCAGAACTATGCGCTCTACCCGACAATGAAGGTCTACGAAAACATTGCCTTCAGTCTCGAAGTGGCAAAGCAGCCACCGGCCGAAATCAAGCGGCGGGTCGAGCATGCCGCCGAAATCCTCAATCTGACGCCGTATCTCCAGCGCTATCCGAAAGAACTTTCCGGCGGCCAGCGCCAGCGGGTCGCCATGGGTCGCGCCATGGTGCGCGAGGCGGCGGTCTTCCTGTTCGACGAGCCGCTCTCCAATCTCGATGCCAAGCTCCGTGCGCACATGCGCACCGAAATCCGGCAGTTGCACAATCGTCTCAAGACGACAACGATCTATGTGACCCACGACCAGATCGAGGCGATGACGATGGCCGACAAGATCGTCGTCATGCGAGCCGGGAAGATCGAGCAGATTGGCACGCCCGACGATGTCTATGATAGACCCGCAAGCAAATATGTCGCCGATTTCATCGGTTCATCGGCGATCAATTTCCTGACGGGCACGATTGTCGCGGACCAGGGAGCGCCAGCTGCGGAGACCAAGGCCGGCCTTATCCGGCTCGAGCCGTCCCTCAAACTATCTGCAGGCCAGCGGGTGATCTGCGGCGTCCGCCCGACAGATGTCACGGTCGATCCGCAGGGATCCATTGTAGCCCGGTCGCTGCTAATCGAGCGCATGGGGCATGAAGCTCAGCTCTGCTGCGAGGGGCCGGAAGGTCAGTTCCTGGCGATCGTCGACAAGTCTGCGCATTTTGACGAGCGGATGGATGTCCGTTTCTCGATTGCGCCCGAAAAGGTCCACGTCTTCGACGCCGCAACGGAAAACCGGGTCTGACACATACGCATCTAGATATCTAACGTTTGTAACCCGGTTCGCCAACAACTCGGGAAGAGAGGTGATAGTCATGAAATCGAGATGGAACGACAGCGAGTTTACATCCGTGGTCGAGGCTTATGTCGGAAAGGGCATCAACCGCGATCTAGCGATCCGAACCTATACAACGCGACTGCTCGGACAGGATCCGGAACTAGTGCTGCACGGCGGCGGTAATACATCGGTCAAGACTGCATGGACTGATCGGGACGGCACCTCGGTTGATGTGCTTTGTGTCAAGGGCAGCGGTTGGGACATGGGCACTATAGAGCCACAGGGCTTGCCGGCCGTGCGGTTGGACCCGCTGAAAGCGATGGTCGGTTTCGATGAGCTGAGCGATGATGAGATGGTGATGCTGCAGCGGCGGCTGCTGATGGATCCGAACGCGCCTAACCCTTCGGTCGAAGCCATCCTGCACGCCCTGTTGCCATTCCGGCATATCGACCACACCCATGCCAACGCGATAGTCTCTCTGACAAACCAGCCGCATGGCGAAGACCTTATCCGAGAACTGTTCCCTGATACGATCGTCGTGCCCTATGTGATGCCTGGCTTCCTTCTC
Organism: Rhizobium sp. 862_C5_N1_2; assembly: GCF_051811205.1. Classification (NCBI taxonomy): domain Bacteria; kingdom Pseudomonadati; phylum Pseudomonadota; class Alphaproteobacteria; order Hyphomicrobiales; family Rhizobiaceae; genus Rhizobium; species Rhizobium sp. 862_C5_N1_2. Next base: position 637,958 of record NZ_JBPWPT010000002.1, read on the forward strand.
GCGAAGGCTTGTGATGCAGCCTTCCGCGCCAATCCCAAAGGCGACGGCATGGTTCTCCTGAAACACGGAATTTTCACTTGGTCTGACGATCCGCGCGCGGCCTATGAGGACATGATCGCTAAGATCGACCGCGCGCAACACAGGCTGGCGAAAGGTCGGGCAAAGCCGTTTACTTCCGCCAAAGTGCCAAAATCGCTCGCCAGTGTGGCGGAAATCGCACCGATCTTGCGCGGCGCCATCGCCATCGATACCGGCTTAGAGGGCGCACCGAAACGTTTGATACTGGAACACCGCTGCACAGAGAGCGTGCTCGACTTCTGCAATGCGGAAAATGTGGAGAGCCTGGTTAGGCGCGGCAATGCGACGCCGGAGCATGTCATCCATATCAAGCGCCACGGTGTTGCGCTGCCGGCACCGGTGGCAGGCGAACTCGATACCTGGAAGGACATGGCCCAGGTCGCCGTTGATGCTTATCAGGCGGACTACCGGGCTTATTTCGAACGCAACAATGGTCGCGTCGGCGGCGGAAAAACGATGCTCGATCCTATGCCGCGTGTCTTTTACGTTGCGGGTGTTGGATTGTTCGCCGCGGGCGCCACGCGCAAGAACGCACTCGTCGGTGCAGATGTGGCAGAAGCAACGGTCGATGTTATCACCAAGGCGGAGGGCATCGAATCCTTTGAAGCGCTCTCCGAGGCTGACCTATTCGATATTGAATACTGGTCACTCGAACAGGTCAAGCTGACCAAGCAGGTGGAAAAGCCCCTGACCCGGCAGATAGCAGTCGTGACAGGTGCCGCCGGCGGACTAGGCCTCGCCATCGCCGAAGCACTTCGCTCCGAGGGCGCCGAGGTTGCGCTGATCGACATTGCACAGGACGCCGTAACTCACCAGGCAAAGCGGCTAGGAGGGTTCGGCGTCGCCTGCGACGTGACCGACCCGGCCGCAGTGGATGCCGCCATTGCCAAGGTGGCGAGCCATTTCGGCGGGGTGGACATCCTGATCTCCAACGCAGGAGCAGCCTTTCAGGGCTCGCTGATCGACGTGCCAGAGGAGACGTTCAGGAAGGCGTTCGAATTGAATTTCTGGAGCCATCATTACATGGCCCGAGCCGCCGTGCGTGTGATGGAGAAGCAGAAGACCGGCGGCGCCATCGTCTTCAATGTTTCCAAGCAGGCTGTCAATCCAGGTGCGGATTTCGGCCCCTACGGCACCTCCAAGGCCGCGCTGATGGCGCTGATGCGCCAATATGCAGTCGAGCACGGCGCATCCGGCATCACATCCAATGCCGTCAATGCTGACCGGATCCGCACGGGTCTAATGACGGACGAGATGGTCACTGAAAGAAGCCGCGCGCGCGGCCTGACACCCGAAGCCTATATGCGCGGCAACCTTGTTGGCCGCGAGGTAACGGGTGCCGATGTGGCAGCCGCCTTCGTGCATCTCGCTAAGGCGCGCTCAAGCACCGGCGCGGTTATCACGGTCGATGGCGGCAATGTCGCTGCTATGATGCGGTAGCGGGTCGGCTTTCCGTTTCGAACCACACCAAGAGGAGGATTACCGTGGCAAAAATCGTTGTACTCGGTGCGGGTGTCATGGGCACCGCGCTTTGCGTACCCGCTGCAGACAACGGCCACAAGGTGCTGCTCGTCGGCACGCCGCTCGATCAGGACATCGTCGTTACCATGCGGCGTCCGGGCGGGATCCATCCCAAACTCGACGCTGCCCCGCCCGCCGGCGTCGAGGCGATCCGCTTCGACGAACTGCGATCGGAGCACCTCGCGAACGCGGATATCATTGTTGTCGGAGTGAGTAGCCCAGGCATTGGCTGGGTGACCGACATTCTTAACCGGGTCATGACGGAGGCCTGTCCCATAGCCTTTGTGACAAAAGGGCTTGAGTCTGCGGGTTCCGCCGTATCGACCTATGCCCAAACGCTTCCCTCCCGTATTCCGCTGATGAGCGCTTTCATCGGGATCGGCGGACCGTGTATCGCCCGCGAACTCGCCAACCGTCTGCCGACGGCATGCATCTACGCCTGTGAGGATATTTCGGTCGCCGAACAGCTCGCCGCGATCATGCAAACGGACTATTACCGTCTGTCGGTGACGACGGACGTCACGGGCGTCGAAGCTTGTGCCGCGCTCAAGAATTTCTACGCGATCGGCGTGAGCGCCATGCAGACGCGGTATCCCGATCAAAGACGTGCGGACGGCCAATCTAAGAATCCGACGGCTGCAGTCTTCACCCAGGCAACTTTGGAAATGGCCAGACTATGCGAGAGGCTGGGCGGGCAAACCACCACGGCATTCGGGCTGGCCGGATTGGGCGATCTTCATGTCACTGTTGGCGGAGGGCGTAACAGCCGCCTAGGCCAAGGATTGGGAACTGGCCGCACAGTCGTTGAAATGTTGTCGAGCGAACTGTTTGGCGAAACGGTCGAAGGTGTGGATACAGCGCGGGTTCTGGCGAATATGGCGCTTGAGAAGCAACATACCGATGAAGGTCCGCTCGCTTATTTCCCTCTGGCGTCTGCCATCATGGACGCCGTTCTTCAGCAGAAACGCTTCTCGTTGGATTTTTCAAACCTCATTGTCCAGTAAACCGGGTCGTTGATTTCCAGTGAAATCTGCGGCTTTTCGCAGAGAGCCCGTTTGCCGGCTCTTATCCAGGACAGCGACAAGGGCGCGTGCGTGAAATCGGGGCTTGCGATGATAACTGCGTCCACGTCCAGACGAGCGGACACCCGGTCGGGTCTGAGTCGACGTCGTGAGCGCCGTAGGCGTCCGCCACCTTGCGGGCGCGATCTGCATCCATGTCGCAAACGACCTGGAGGCTCGCCCCCGGCAGATCCGCTGCTGCATCGGCAGAACCACGAGCGATGTGTGCAAGCATTCATCGACGAGAAACTTCACGTAGCCGTGCCGAGGGCTTTTCGGTGCCGGCCTTTCCGAGAGGCAATCGCTTCACCGACTTCACTTTCAGTCCCTGCTCCGACAATTTTCGTGGCCGCCCACGGGCAGGATGAGCCGCTACCCAGATTTCGGCCAGGTCCACCATGCGCGCAGTGAGAGCCGGATAGCCCTCGACGATCTCCTCCGTGGGAGCGCCTTGCGACCGGTATGGCGGGCCGACGATTAAAGAGCGCTCGCGCTTTGCTGCGGAGATTGTTGGCGCCCTGCGCGAAGGTGAGCATCCTATCTTGCGACCTATCCTCTCGACGGTTATACTGTGTTTGAAAAACAGTATAACGCCGGAGTCGAACTTATGAAGTCCATCGACCTCATGTATCAGACGATGCTCGCCGAGCTCGGTCAGCGCTCGCTCGACTCCGCCTGGACGGCCGATTTCCCTCCAGAGGGTCGGTTCACTCCGGCGAACATCAAGGGGCGCAAGTACTGGTACTTCGACATCCCAGATGGACATGGTGGTACGAAACGTCGTTATGTCGGTTCTGCTGAAGATCCGGATATCGCGCGGCGCGTAGCTGATCATAAGCGGGACAAGGACGATCTACGCGCTCGCAGGCGCTTGGTAAATACCCTGACCCGCGAAGGCGGGATGATCGCCCCTGATGCCATGTCGGGCGACATCGTCGAGGCTCTTGCCGATGGCGGTCTCTTTCGGCTCCGAGGTGTTCTCATCGGCACGGTGGCCTTTCAATGCTATGCAGGACTGCTGGGCGTCCGCCTCCCCATGGCTGCGATCCTGACCGGCGATGCGGACATCGCCCAGGACCACGCCATCAGTCGCGAGGTTGAAGACAGTCTGCCTCCGATCGTTGAGCTGCTGCAGGGCGTCGACCCCAGCTTCCGGCCAGTTCCACATCGATCGGGGTCCGCGGCCTCGTCGGCGTTTCAGAACGCCAACGGCTACAGGGTTGAGTTCCTGACGTCGAACCGTGGTTCTGATGACTACATCGACCAGCCGGCGAAGATGCCCGCCCTTGGTGGCGCCAGCGCGGATCCACTACGCTTTCTCGACTTCCTCATAAGGGAACCCGTCAGGACAATGCTGCTCCACCGAAGCGGTGTCTCAGTCGTCGTCCCTGATCCGTCCCGGTATGCGGTCCACAAGCTCATAGTCGCCAGCCGCCGACACACTGACCGGCAGGGACTGGCGAAGCGAGAAAAGGACGTTCGTCAAGCTGCGCTGCTCTTTGAAGCCCTGCAGCAGACAAGGCGATCTGCCGACTTGGCGCTCGTCTACAACGAAGCATGGGAGCGCGGGCCTGCCTGGCAAGAAGGTATTCGAACCGGGGCGGGAATGCTGCCGGCACAAGATGCCGAGCGATTCAACACGGTCCTGATCGAGGGCGCAAAAAGAAACCGCGAAGAAATTGAACTTCCGCTTGGAGTATAGGCTGTCTTCAGCTTCGACAGCCAAGCTGTTGATTTGATTCGAAGAGCCGAAGACAAATATGGTGCCGAGAGTTCGAGGCCCAAGGCGATTTGCACGAGCGGGACAGCTAGAGAAAGCACGTCCGCATCTCGTTTGTTCAAAGACATATCCCGCACAAGCGGGGAGCGGCCGTTTGCAGGGTCTTCTTCTTGACCGCAATCCCAATCATTGAGCGCTGACGCTATCCCAGCCCAGCCAATTCAGGTGGCGGATCGTGGCTGACGCCGATGAGCACCGTCGCAAACGTTCAACACTTTCAATATTTCTTCTTGCGGACGATCTTGTTGCCGCGGGGTCCGCTCACGACCGGTGTCCGGTCGCGATTTTCTGTAAGCAGGTTCCGCCAGCGTTCCAGGCGATCGGCGACCAGGGCACCGCTTGCGACAGCTGCCTGAACGGCGCACCCCGGTTCATGGGCATGGGTGCAGTCGCGAAAGCGGCAAAGCGGCGCCAGTTCGGTTATTTCAGCAAAGAGGGTGTCGATACCGTCGGTAACATCACTCACGTAAAGCGTTCTTATTCCCGGGGTATCGATGACCCAGCCGCCGCCTGAAATTGCATGCAGGGATCGTGCGGTGGTTGTGTGTCGGCCCTGCGCGTCATATTCGCGGATGGTGCCTGTCTTTTGCTTTGTGTCAGATTCAGGCCCGGTCATGGTGTTCACCAGTGTTGATTTTCCGACACCAGAAGACCCCACCAACGCAACCGTTTGGCCGATGCCGCACCAGGGCCTCAACAGGGAAACGGCGTCCGCGGAGCGCCCATTCAAGGCAATGACAGGCAGGTCACGCTGCAAAGCCTCGGCTTGCGCCTGGAACATGCCGGCATCTTCCGCGGTGTCGGCCTTTGTCAGCACAATCACCGGATTGCTCCCGGCCTGGTTGGCCATGATCAGGTAACGTTCCAGCCGAGCAAGATTAAAATCGGCATTGCACGAGGTCACGATCAACAGGGTGTCGACGTTGGCGGCAACAAGTTGCTGGCCACGCCCGCCTTCCGGTCGTCGCTGAAAGACGCTTTTTCGGTCGAGACGTCTGATGAGCATGTCAGTCAGTGGATCGGCAAGAACCCAGTCGCCGACCGCGTAGTCACCAGTATTGGTATTGGATGGAAATTCCAGTCCGACCGGCCCGGTGACATCGATTGCCTCGATGCGTGCCCGGTGAACGGAAGCGACGCGTCTGGGGATCAAGTCAGCTTCGCTGGGCTGGACCTGGTCCGCGAAGAATTCTGACCACCCAAGCAGTTCCAGCGGCGAAGAAAGTTGGGAGCTGGTCAAATCCTGTTCCACATTCGTTAAGGCTGCCATAAAGGGTTTTCAATGATCTTCCGCGGCTTCTCGCCTAGCTGCGTGGATGATCCCGTTTTGGCAACGAGGTTGCGTAAGCAGCAGCTTCGCCGGGGTAGGGGAAATCGTCCCCGAGCTGACGGTCGCCATCGTAGACTTTGAAGCTGGGCCCTTCAACTTCAACGATCTTATAGCCATTCACGTATTCGATCTTCGGTGTTTTCCAGCCCATCAAAAGCTCTCCGATCCGGTCCGAGGCTCTCTGAAGATGGTGCCAAGACCTCATACTCGGCGGTCCTATCAGGTGCTTCACGATTAGCCAACGCCGGGTCGATCCTGTTCAAGGCGAATGTCGATTATTTAATGAAGCGAGCTCATCCTGGAGGAGAAGGAATTCAACGCCCGTATGGCCCGTTTCCGGTCGGAACAGACCATTCTCAAAGAGCGCCTTGAACAGCTAGGGTAATCAAGGCGCCTTCGGATGGCATCGTGGTCACGTCGGTGTACAACGTCGTCGGACCAGGTGAGAAGATCATGGAGATTCTGCCCACAGCAGGCCGGCCAATGATCGAGGCGAGGCTGCAACCGAAGGATATCGACGTGGTCCATACCGGTCAGCACGCGCGACTACGTTTTACGGCCCTCGATGCCCGGCGCACGCCTGAGATTGAGGCAGTGGTGAAACAGGTGTCAGCCGATCGGCTACTCGATCAGGCCACACAGCAGCCCTATTACAGAGCCTCCTCGAGATAACGCAAGACTTGCCCGCGGGCGTCGCCAAGGACGATCTTCATTCGGGGATGCTGTTGAGGTATTCATCAGCACGGGGGACCGGACGTTTTTCGACTACCTGATCAAGCCGTTGCTGGATTCCACGAGCCATGCTTTGTCGAGGATTGAGTTTGATAGTCGCCATCCGCTTCAGCCGGGCTCCTACATCGCTGGCACCCAGCCAGTGCTAGCTCGTTGGCATGGTGTTCCCACTCTGTCCCTTCAAGATGGATCGACGGGAACTCACGAACTACTCGTGGTGATCAGGTGCAAGGCAGAATTGCCCCTTGTAACCGCTGCTGATGACAGCTTGCGATCGAATGTCGCCCGCTGGCCCCCACGCGCCTTGGCTAGCGCAAGCAGATAGGTGTCAGTTACCTGCCCCGATGTTAGAATTTTCGTGGGAGCGATATCACCTGACCCGACAAGGCTCACATCGTCCGGCCAAAAACTGTGACCGGGAGCGACCGCAATTTGCGGACGATCTCCATCACGATTGACGGTGAACCGGGAGAGTTGGGATATTTGGGGTTGCCGACAATCCGGATGACACCATTTTCGGTAATGGGGCAGGTAGCCCACGCGGTCTGACCCATCGCCGCGAACCATTCGTGCGCATCATCATGGGCTATATGGCCCGGATCGATTAAGGCAATCAGCACATTGACGTCGAGCAGGAAAGTCACTGCAGTTCGTCACGCAAGGCGTTCACGATTTCGAGCGTCACTGGCGGCGCATCCGGCCGAGCTGACAGGAGAGGAATGCCATTGCGCTCGCGGCTGCTGGGCGGTCGGCGCAGAGAACGTCTCGCCAGCTCAGAAATGACCTCGCCGACGCTCCGGTGCTGCTGGGTTGCCATCGCCTTTGCGGCGATCAGGACATCGTCGTCGATTGCCAAGGTCGTTCTCATATCCGCCTCATCACGCATCATATAAAGCGGGTGGCCGGCCTTCTCAAGGTTGATACCGAAAGGACGCACCATTGCGCCAACCTGTTCATCGGCGAAAACGGTTGAAATCGCATTCTCAAATCTGTGCGCGAACCACGGGTCTCCGGTTCGAACCTGCTCAAGGCGAAAGATCGGAAAAATGCGAAAGATCGGCAGAACTATTTAGGTGTTTAGTTGCGAGCATTGGCCGGCTTATGCAATGAAGCGCCTGCCTTTTTGGCGGCCGCCTGAAGACGCTTGTCCCTGGTCCATAACGCCGCTCGCCGATCAAGCAGTATCGAGGCGAGCAAGTGGGCATCTGTATAGCCGATGCCCATACTGAAAATGCCGTGACGATCAATCATTGTCATCACTTCGTCGTGCGTTGCGACGAACGCTTGGCGCTGGGCTGCCAGAAACGCTATCACGCGCCCGCGATCTCGAAGGCTGCCAAGCGCCAGTTCGCCAACTACAGCCGGATGGCAGAGTAGACGATCGTCCTCAATGATCGTCCGAAGTTCCGCATCAACATGGCGGAAATGATCGATCCATATAGAAGTGTCTGCCAGTATCACTTGGCAGCTGCGCTCCGGCGACGTGGAGCTGCCTCTGCATCGGGCATAGTTCCGCCGAGCGCGATGAGGCGTTTTCCGGACTCTACTCGGACAAGCGTCTCCAACGCCTGGCGGACTATAGCAGCGGTTTCTTTTGTGCCGGTCAGGGACCTGGCCCTTTCCATGAGAGTGTCGTCTAGATTGATAGTCGATCGCATCGTTTCTTATCCTTGTCCTGGCGCTTTAACTAGCACCATTTGGTGATAAAATCTACGCCTAGTTCCCACATCGATACCTGAGGACCGCCGAGTGAGAGCCGGAGCTGCGCGACCGCGTGGCGGCTACCGTAGCCGATCAGGTCACTAGCGCTCGCTTGCTTCGACCTATTTCGACATCTTCTGAATCTTCTCGATCTGGACGTCGATGATCGTCTGCGCGGCAGGCAGGATAACATCCCATTTCCTCAACACGAACCCGGCCGAGCCACTCCGGCAGGCTGTTGCCATTGCTGATGGAAAGCCGGTCAGGATTGGGGGCGGTGCCAGTGTTGTGCGCGACTTCCTCTGAGGCAACGGCCAAAAAGATGTCCGGATGTTCGACGCGATTGTGTAGGTGATCACCATTGGGGTCGCCTCGGGGAAAGCGGCGAACATGCGCTGCCGAAACGACGTGACATCGCCTTTTTGGACTGTTGTGAACCGCCTCACCAGCCATAGCTGAACGTGGCACCACTGCCGTTATCCCCATCCTACACCACGTCGGTTTCAGCATTTCGCCCATACTGGAAAATGCCATAGGCATTGTTGTTGCCGTTCTGCCGCAAGGTCGCGGAATGACCATGGCCCCGCTGCCGGATGAAGCCGAGGTTGCCACGGCCAGCCTGAGCGATACCAGCCGCGTTACCCCGGCCCACCTGCTGGATGTCGGCGTCTTTCAGGCCGCGATAGAGCGAATAGACGCGCAGTCCGGTTGAGAAAAGACCCGCATCCTCGGCGTTGTCCGGTGCGAGGTTGAACGAGATTCGGCCGCCGGCAAAGGCTGGCACAGACAACGCTGCTTGCGCCAGGCTCCCGGCAAGAAGAGTGACGGTAATGATCTTAAACACGTTGCGGCTCATTCTGATCTCCATCCGGCGGCTTCGGCCGATGATCAACTTTCGCGGGACGCCGGGAACCGGCGCCCCTTTACGAAAATTGCAGCGTGTGGAGGCCGATTAGTCGCCGCCGATCTGTTTCGTGCAACTGAAACTCCTAGCCCGGATGACGACGTCCAGTGTGGCTTTGTATTTGGCTCCTTTTGAGTCGAGCGAGACCGAACCAAGGATTGCCGTACGTCCCTCGACGGCATCAAAATCGCCACTCTGGTTGATCGTGGAGCTTCCGCCGTCTCCCACTTTTTCGACATGGAAGGTGTACGTCCCCCCGACATACTTGTCGGCGTGGACGAGCGCATCCAATCTGACCATACCTGCTCCAGGCGTTGCTTTGATTTCGCAAAGCTGCGCGCCGTCAGATTGGTTGGCAGTTGTCATGGTGGCAACCGCGCCGGCGGCCTGCATCTACGCCTGTGAGGATATTTCGGTCGCCGAACAGTTCGCCGCGATCATGCAAACGGACTATTACCGTCTGTCGGTGACATCATGAACGCCGTTCTTCAGCAGAAACGCTTCACGTTGGATTTTTCAAACCTCATTGTCCAGTAGACCGGGTCGTTGATTTCCAGTGAAATCTGTCAGTATTTATTGGAAGTCGCTAATGGAATGCACAAAGCAACTCGGGCAGCATATGTGCATGGTGAGATTCTGTTTCGATGGATCGGATTTATCGTAAGCATCCGGTGAAGGCCGCAGATTAGGCTGCTTGAGCGTTCAGTCCGTGTAGCTGCCAATTCCACGGAAGCAATTGCACCAGCTTACTGATTGGCGTGTCGGCGATGCGGGCCAGGACGTCAGCAAGCCAAGTCTGCGGATCGATGTCGTTGAGCAGCCACATTGCGAATTACCCGTGAATTATATATATTCTTTCGAAGGAGAATATTAATTATGGCTGCAGGACTTCGCGAATACACACCCACTGAGGCGGCTGCCGTGAGTGAGATCGGCATTAAGTCGGTACACAACGCGATCGACAAACGAATCATTGGAAGCCCCTCTACCGGCCACCGAAGCCGAGCGATCACTGACGACGATCTGCTGCGCCTGAAACTCTGGTTCGGCGTCGGCTCAATCCTTTCCGCCGAGCGCCGGAAGCGCCTCTTTGCCGCCATCGACGAAAATCCTGAAGCCGACACGGTCAGAGTAGACGACTATCTGATCGTCGACGTCGCGAGAGCGAGGGAGCACTTGGCCGCGCGTGGCGAAGCGCTCAGGGAAGCGGACAAGATCATCCACAGCGTGAAAGGTGTGGTTGGCGGTGAGCCGGTCTTCAAAGGAACGCGCGTTCCTGTCCGAACAATCGCTGCGATGAAATTGCAAGGCGCTCCCACGGACGAGATCGTCGAGGGCTATCCGGCTCTCACTGCGCGCATGGTGGACCTCGCCGAAATCTGGGTAGCGGCTCATCCTGCCCGTGGGCGGCCACGAAAGTTGTCGGAGCAGGGACTGAAAGTGAAGTCGGTGAAGCGCTTGCCTCTCGGAAAGGCCGGTACCGAAAAGCCCTCGGGCACGGCTACGTGAAGTTTCTCGTCGATGAATGCTGGCACACATCGCTCGTGGCCGTGGCTCAACATCACGGCCACGATTGCTTCCACGTCAATTGGCTGGGCCTGAGCGGCGAGACCGATTGGGATCTGATGCCTCGGATCGTCGCGGAAGATTTTACCTTCGTGACGAACAATGCCCGCGACTTCAGGAAACTCCATGCGTGAGAGGATCTGCATGCTGGCTTGGTGATCATCGTGCCGCAGGTTCTGCCGATGCAGCAGCGGGAATTGTTCACGCTCGTTCTGCGGGAACTCGCCGGATCTCCGGATCTGGTGAACGAGGTGATCGAGATCGCCATCGAAGAGGGCGAGGCTCTGCTGACGCGCTATGCACTGCCAGAGTGAAGATCAATTTCCGCCAATGCGGGACAGATTGGTTAGAATCCGCGCGCGCCCTATTCGCCCGGCTTCGGGCATCAGGCGTCCAGCCAGACACGCGTCGCGACGTAGCCGTTCGACATATCGTTGCCGATGTCGTCGACATAGCCCTTCAGCGTCTTCGAAGAGGCCATGATGTTGTCGTTGAAGACGGGCAGGATCAGACCGCCATCGTCTCGCACCATCAAAGCCAGCTGTCGATAAAGCACCTTGCGCTTGGCTTCATCGAGCTCAGACCGCGCCTGCAATACCAACTTGTCGAAGTCAGGCTGCTTGAAATGCGTGTCGTTCCATTCGGCGGTCGATAGATAGGAGGTGGAATAGCGCGAATCCTGTGTCGGGCGACCGCCCCAGAAGGAGGCGCAGAAGGGCTGCTTGTTCCAGACATTAGTCCAGTAGCCGTCTTCCGGTTCGCGCTTCACATCAATCGTGATCCCGGACTTGCGCGCGCTTTGCTGGAACAGGATCGCCGCATCCACGGCGCCCGGGAAGGCTGCGTCGGAGGTGCGCAACAGAATTGGACGGTCGAGACCCGATTTCTTGAAGTAGAAGGCGGCCTTGTCGGGATCATAGGGCCGTTGCTCGATATGGGTCGGCGCCAGGGGGTAGTTGGAGTTGACCGGATAGTCGTTGCCGATCGTTCCATAGCCGGCGAGAACCTTGTCCAGGATCGACTGACGATCGATGGCATATTTCAACGCGAGACGAAGGTCGCTGTTGTCGAAGGGCGCCGTGTCGCAATGCATCAGGAAGCAGTAGAAGCCCTTGCCTGCATTCCGGATGATACTCACAGTCGGTGCCCGCTGCAGCATGGGAACTGTCTTCGGGTCGATGCTGTTGACGAAATGGACCTGGCCGGAGGCAAGCGCCGCAACGCGCGCGGTGTTGTCGTTGATGACGAGTATTTCGACGCTGTCGACAAAGCCGCGGTCGGAGCGCCAATCCTTTGGGTTTTTCTCGAATGTGGCGCGGACCCCGGGTTCGAAGCTTTTCAGAATGTAAGGACCGGTGCCGACTGCTGCTGCCGGATTTTCGACGCCGCCCTTGGGTTGGATAATCAGGTGGTAGTCGGTGAGAAGGAGAGGCAGATCCGCATTGCCTTCCGAAAGCGTCAGGACAAGGTCGCCCGCCTTTTCTTCAATGCTTGCAATTGACGCCATGAGCCCAAGAGCGCCCGACTGCGAGTTTTTGTCCGCGTGCCGCTTCAGCGTCGCGACAATGTCGGCGACGGTCATCTTGCTGCCGTCGTGAAACCGTACATCGTTCCTGATCTTGAAGGTCCAGATCGAAGCATCCGTCGACGGCGTCCAGGAAGTTGCCAGCGAGGGCAGGGGTGCGCCAGTCTTGGGGTCGGATTCGACAAGTGTGTCGCCCCAGAGGCGGCCAATGACGAACAGTACCGAGGCACTGTATGTTGCCGGGTCGAGCGCGTCGCTGGTGGCGCCGCCCTTGAGGCCAAGCTTCAGATGGCCGCCACGCTTGGCTTCCTGCCCCCGTGCGTCACGCGGCATCAGGAGGCCCGAGGCGAGGGCCGGCAAGGCGCCGAGCGCGACGGCACCGCCGAGGAAGTGGCGGCGGCCGATTCTCGGCTGCGAAGATCGATCCTTTTGATGCGTCATAACGGTCCCCTCTTTTTCATTTGTAAGTGGGAACGTAGAGGCTGGGTCGGCTCACGCAATTTCGCGACTTGACGCATCCTTAAGCGAGTTTACGCTAGTTCACGAGAAGACGGAGTTACGGATGCCTCACCTGGTCGAGAACCTCAAAATCGCCTGCGCAACGCAACGTTCAATTTCGCATCTGTGCCGTGCAATCGATATCAACCGGCAACAATTCAATCGATACATCAACGGCCAGACGAGGCCTTCCGCCCATAATCTGGCTCGCATCGCCAACTATTTCGATCTTGATGCAGCCGACTTTGACCTCGCTCCCAAACAGTTTCGCGAGCGACTTCACAAACCCGTCCTCGGTATCAACGGAGGTTCAGAGCTTCTCAAAGCGTTTCCCGGAAACCTAACCGCGCTCAGGCGTCATATCGGCTATTTTCAGACCTATTATCGTTCGCCATCCTGGCCCGGGATGGTTGTCTGTTCGTGCAGCCGCCTTATCGAGCAGGGTGGATTGGTGCAGGCCAAATCGATGGAGCGGCTTCGAGACCTCGGAAGCGGCATTCAGCAGTTTTCGAAATATCTGGGCTTGGCGGCCTTCTATCGGAACCGGATCTTCATCACGCAACGTGTCGTCGGACCGAACGCCATGCTGTCGCAGACGATCCTCCTGCCATTCGACGAGTATCAGCGCGTCTATCTGCGTGGGACGACGATGGGAATTTCGTGGCGAAGGGAAAACCTCCCCTATGCCTCGCGGATGATCTGGCGGCATGTCGGCACCGAGCCAGACTTGCGTGAACTACTTGCGCGCTGTGGACCTGTCCCGCTATCGTCGCGCCAGCTACCACCGACGGTGCGCTCATTCCTCGAGGATCCAGCTGCAGAAGTATATGAGGTGCCCGCAGAGTATTGAGAAAAGGCCAGGGGGCGATGTCACAACGGCCGCCAACGTATCACCAGGCAGTTTTCTTAGATATTAGTCGCTGTGTAGAAGTCGAAGGGTACAATGTGCTGCGACACGGTCGGTGATCGGTCGGTATCGAGAGCTTGCGCCATTGCGCGCACCAAGGTCTCCCCCAACTGCTTTGCCGGGTGAGATAGGACGACCTTGATCAATCCTTCAGCAAGACCGGCTTTTGTTTCATTCGTGAGCTCGTGTGCTATGACCACAAGGCGTTTGGCTGCCGGTCCACCATCCTCCCGCAGAGCTCGCATCACACCGGTGATGCCGCCGCCGGCAACATAAAGCCCGACCCAATTTGGTTCGGTCTGTAGAAGGTGACGCGTGGCCTCATAAGCAATTTCGGGCTCTTCAAGGGTTGCAACCGTCTCCAGCATCTGAAAGCCCGGCGCGCTCTCCCGGAAGTATGATCGAAACCCCATTTCGTTTAGTTCTTGCGCAAGATATCGGTGATTTCCGACGAAGACGGAAACCTTGCCGCCATTGCCATTCAGCCCGGCTATGAACCACGCGGCCGTGCGGCCCTTTTTGACGCAGTCGTTGCCGACATAGGCTGCGCGGGAGGCAGTGGAAATATCGGAAATCATGGTCACGACCGGAATGTTCTCTGCTGCAAGACCATCGACGGCGTGGTTCACCTGCGGGTGGTCGGAGGTGATCATTCCAATGACGTCGGCTTCGCGACTGAGAGCGTAGATCGCCTCGGCAGCCTTGTCGGGCGCAAGATCGTCCATGAATCTAACGATGGCCCTTCCATGGGCGTCGGGAAATGCTTCGGTCGCCGCGACGAGAACATCGCCCCACATTTGATAAAGCTTGCGGTGAGACTGCTTGAGAAGAAAGCCAAATTTGATCACCGGCTTGTCGTGCTCGAGTCGCCGGGCGATGGCCGTCACGCCATGGAAACCAATCTGGCGGGCGGCGTTAAGAACCCGCTCCGCCGTCTGTGGGCGCACGGGGTCGCGACCGTTCAACACGCGGTCGACTGTTGAAATGCTTACATTCGCGGCTTTTGCCAAGTCGGGGATCGTTGGGCGCGACATAATAAGCCTCTCATAATCTGACGCTATTTATGAGAGGTTTTGGGAGAAAAATCCACAGCTTCGTTGACAGATGGCGGAATTTTCGCAATTTCATCTTTCAGCAAAAGCCAATTTGGCGGGAGGGCTTGGGAGAGCTCTCTCATTTGGAGGAAATACTCTCATGTCTGCGACCTTGCAAAAGGTGGCGCCGCTTTCAGGCGGCGAAGGCCATCGCACGCCTATAGATAGCGGAGCCGGCTTCGTTCTTGAAATGCGTTCAATCACCAAGGCCTTCCCTGGTGTTCTCGCGCTCGATGGCATGAGCCTGAAGGTTCGTCCCGGCACCGTCCATGTCCTCGTCGGGGAAAATGGCGCCGGCAAGTCGACGCTCATGAAGATTCTGAGCGGTATCTACGCGATCGACGGCGGAGAAATCCTTTTCAGAGGCGAAAAGCTCGACCACCAAAGCGCCGCAGCCGCACTGGACCGAGGGATCTCGATGATCCATCAGGAACTCAGCCCGGTGCTCGACATGACCATCGCCGAAAACATCTTTCTCGGCCGCGAGCCCACTTACGGCCGGACAGGCATTTTGTCCCGGTTTGTCGATTTCGATCGCATGAATTCAGATACGCAGACGCTCCTGGATCGGCTGGGTCTGAAATACAGCCCCCAAACCAAGATGCGAGACCTGTCCATCGCGACGATGCAACTCATCGAGATCGTCAAGGCGATTTCGCGCGAGGCCTCTCTGGTGATTATGGACGAACCGACGTCGGCGATCAGCGACACGGAAGTCGCGATGCTCTTCAGACAGATCGCAGACCTGAAGGCAGCAGGCGTCGCGATCATCTACATCACACACAAGATGGACGAGATCTTCCAGATCGCCGACGACATCACGGTGATGCGTGATGGCCAGTTCATCGCTGCCGCCCCGGCCAGCGAATATGAGCCCGCAAAGCTGATTTCCCAGATGGTCGGCCGCACGATCTCCAGCATTTTTCCGAAAGAGGAAGTGCCGATCGGCGAGATTGTCCTTTCCGTCGAGAACCTCTCTCGTGACGGCAGCTTCGAAAATGTCAGCTTCGAGGTGCGCGCCGGCGAGATCATTGGCCTTTCCGGCCTGATCGGCGCAGGGCGGACAGAGGTCGCCCGGGTGATCTTCGGCCTGGACGCGGCGGACGCGGGCGTCATCCGTCTGAACGGAAAACCGCTAAAGCTCATGTCCCCGAAGGATGCCATCGCCAACGGCATCGCCATGGTCTCAGAGGATCGCAAAGCGGAAGGTCTGGTGCTTTGCCGGTCCGTCGGCGAGAACATTTCGCTTGCGAACCTCAAGAAGTTCGCTTCCGGCCTTTTCATCAGCGAGCGGCAGGAAGAGACGGCTTCCCAGCGCATGATCAAGATGCTCCAGATCAAGACGCCCGATACGGCAATGATCGTTGAGAACCTCAGCGGCGGCAATCAACAGAAAATCGTTCTCGCCAAGTGGCTGCTGGGTGATCTGAAGCTGCTCATTCTCGACGAACCCACACGAGGCATCGACGTCGGGTCGAAATCCGAAATTCACAGACTGATGACCGAGTTCGCTCGTCAGGGGCTGGCGATCGTCATGATCTCATCTGAACTGCCCGAGATCCTAGGCATGAGTGACCGCGTGGTGGTGATGAGCGAAGGCCGGGTGACCGGCGAACTAACAAGGAACGAGGCCACGCAGGAAAACATCATGCGCCTCGCCACGGGAGGACACTGATGAGTATCGAACGCGCAGAGGCGGCCGTGAAGCGAGGAGGCCAGGTGATTTCAGGCTCTCGGAACATGAGCTTTTCCCAGATCTACCGGAAGTACGGCACGGTTCTCATCTTCGTCGGAATCTGCATCCTCGCGTCGATTTTGAGCCCGACGTTCCTGACGGAAGCCAACCTGACCAACGTCCTTCGTCAGGTTGTGGTGGTTAGCCTTCTCGCATGCGGCGTCACCTTTATCATTATTCTGGGACACATCGACGTATCGCTGGGATCTGTTCTCGCGCTCTGTGGTGTCATCGCCGGGAGCGTGATGGCCATCACCGCCAGCGTCATCCTCGCGGTCGTCGCGGGCGTAGCAGTCGGCATTCTGACCGGCATCATCAATGGCTTCGTCATCACCTTCTTCCGCATCCCGTCGTTCATCATGACATTGGCAATGACGACCGTCGCACGCGGCGCAGTGCTCCTTTATACGGGTGGATCGCCCGTGACGGGCTTGGGCGACTTCAAAGTGATCGGGCAAGGCTCGCTTGGCCCAGTACCGATCTCCGTGCTCATCCTCGCGATCGTCGTCGTCATTTCCTGGATTCTTCTCAACAAGACCAAGTTCGGCCGATACGTCTATGCGGTAGGCGGCAATGAGCGTGCCGCGCGCGCTTCCGGCATCAATCCAGACAGCATCGTCGTGAAGGCTTTCATCTTCAACGGCATTCTGTGCGCCGTCGCAGGCATCGTCCTCATGTCTCGCATCAATTCCGGTCAGCCAGCCGGCGGCGTCGGCTATGAGTTCGACGCGATCACCGCGGTGGTCGTTGGCGGCACCAGCCTGATGGGCGGCACCGGAACCATTACCGGCACAATTATCGGATCGCTGATCATCGGCGTCATCAACAACATGCTCAATCTCATGAATGTCAGCTCGTACTGGCAGCAGATCATCAAGGGTCTGATCATCGCGATCGCCGTGATCCTCGATGTCTGGACGAAGTCTGCCCGCAGCAAAAAGAAGGCATGACCGATGTTCTTCGGCGGGCTAGCGCCTGCTGAGGAACCACCTCTTTGTCGGCGGGATTTCCCGCATCCGGAATGAATCTGAAACTCTATGGGAGGACCCAATGAAAGCCATTTCCAAACTCGCTCTCGCCTGCGCCATATCCCTTGCCGGGATCTCCACCGGCGCTGCATTCGCCGCGGACAAATTCGTCGTCGGTTACGCCAATATGGCGGATACGGACGTCTTCGTCATGGCGCGCAAAAACGCCTTCATCGAAGCGTCGAAATCCGATCCGGCAGTCGAAGTGAGCTTCTCCGACGCCAACAACGACGTCAGCAAGCAACTCGATCAGATCGACAACTTCATAGCGCAGAAAGTCAATGCAATTGTCGTCGTGCCGGTCGACTATCAGGGCATCGTACCGGGCGTCGAGAAGGCGAACCAGGCCGGCATTCCCGTCATCGCGCTCGGCATCCAATCGGCAGGCGGCAAATACACGTTCGTCGGCTCGAAGAACATCGATGCCGGCCGTCTTCAGGGCGAATACATGAAAGAACACCTGCCCAAGGACGCCAAGATCCTCTACCTCGAAGGCACGCCGGGGCTTTCGCACACGCAGGAGCGAAAGAAGGGATTCGAGGATGCGCTCGGCCGTTCCGACGTGGCCACCCTCGCCAGCCTTTCGGCAAACTACGACCGCGCTGAAGGCATGAAGGTCACGGAAGACTGGATCCAAAGCTTTCCGAAGTTCGATGCAATCGTCGCAGCCAACGATCAGATGGCGCTGGGTGCCCTCGAAGCACTTCAGGGTGCCGACCGCCTCAAGGGCGTGATGATCTCCGGTGTCGATGGTACGGCCGATGCTCTTAATGCGATCAAGGCCGGCACCATGTCGCAGACCATCTTCCAGGACGCCGCAGGCCAGGCGAAGGCCGCCTTCGAGGTCGTGGAAGGCCTGAAAAAAGGCGAGGATGCGCCGGCCGAAAAGCTGGTGCCGTTTGCTTCGATCACCAAGGACAACGTTGACCAATACGCAAAGAAATAAAGCCCTCCCAAGGGTGCGTGTCGGGATGGGGTTCCCGGCACGCATTTCGCACGACAGACGCAATGCTTGCCGCAAATCGCTGGTTCTCTAACGACAGGAAATATCGAAATGACAATAAGGATCGCCGTCATCGGGGCAGGATTGATGGGAGCCGATCATGCGAGAATCGTCGCGGAAGATCTGCCGGGGGCGAGCCTCCAGGTCGTTTGCGACATGGATGCGGATCGCGCCCGCAAGGTGGCGGACGCCTACGGCGCTCACGACGTCGACTCAGACCCCGACCGGGTGGCCGCTCGTCCGGACGTGGATGCAGTCATCATCGCAAGCCCCGATTTCACGCACGCGCCCTTGTCGCTGTCCTGCATAAGAGCCGGCAAACGGGCTCTCTGCGAAAAGCCGCTGTCGCAATCTTCGAAAGAATGCTTGGAGATCATGCAGGCGGAAGAAGCCGCGGGAAAGAAGTTCATAATGCTCGGCTTCATGCGCCGCTTCGATCAATCCTATGTGGAGATGAAGCAGGCTCTGGAGCACGGTGCGATCGGCCGCGCCCTGATGATGCACAACTTTCATCGTAATGTCGCGACGCCCGCGTCGGACTTCACCGGAGCGATGGCAATCACCAATTCCGCCCCGCACGAGTTCGATGTCGTCCGACATGTGCTCGACACCGAATACGTATCGATCTCCGCCTTCCAGCCGAAGCGCTCCGACGCGCTGGTCGCACCGGTTTATATGGTGCTCGAAACCGCCGATGATCAACTCGTCAATATCGAGATCAACAATAACGCGGCCTACGGATACGACGTGCGCGCGGAACTGGTGGGCGAGAAGGCGACCATCGCCATGAACGCCGTCAACTACACCCGCGTCGACCGGGAGCTCGGCCAGAGCACAAGCTACGAAGCGGATTGGCGCGGCCGCTATGCCGAAGCCTATCGCCGCCAGAACCGCGCTTTCATTCGGTTCGTCGAGACCGGAGTGTTCCCGCACATCGCGTCGAGCAGTTGGGACGGATACTGCGCCGCAAGGGTCGCCGAAGCCGGCGTTACGGCCTTGAACGACGGCTGCAAGGTTCCCGTCGAAATGATTTCCAAACCGGAGTTTTACGCATGAAGCTTGGATTCGTATCAGACAGCCTCGGCGGCCTGCCCTTCGAGGCAATGCTGGATCACGCGCAAAGGCTGGGCGTCTCCGGCGTCGAGGTCAACACCTGTGGCTGGTCGACGGCGCCGCATTTCGATCTATCGACGATCCTGCGGGACAAGAACGCGCAGAAGGCATTCCTCAGAGCTTTCGCCGACCGGGAACTGGAAGTGGTAGGCTTGAACGCCAACGGAAATCCCCTGCATCCGACCGATCATGGCCAGGGGCAGGGTCTTGAGGATACGATCCGCGCTGCCGGCGAGCTGGGTATCAAGACCGTCTGCGCGATGTCGGGACTTCCAGCCGGGAATGCCGCCGACACCATGCCGAACTGGGTGGTCTCCTCATGGCCGCCGGAAACGCAGGCTATCCTTCGCTACCAGTGGGAGGAGAAGCTCCTCCCGTACTGGACCAGGATCGTGGCACTAGCGAGAGAGCACGGTCGTCCATCTTGTTGCCCAGCAGCTGTTCGACTGGTGTCAAGCGATTTGGCCGCTCTGGCTAATCGTGACGAACAGTTCAAGCGAACGGCGGAGAGGGCAACGAGTTCGCGCATTGCAGGGAACGGGCGTAAAATTCTGACGATCACAGCGCTTCCGCGATCGCCAGAACCTTCAAAAGCTTTCGTCTTCCGGGGCCAAATGCTGGAATTTATTCAAGCGTGCGGTCGCGCCTTCGCTGATTACGAATTTGAGCTTGGGCGCCCAGGGATATGGCTTAAGATTGATTTTGAGAAGCCGCCGTCGACGCAGAGGTCTTGACCGGTGATGTAACTCGCAAGTGGGCTTATCAGGAACTCAATCGCATTAGCAATGTCTTTTGGATCGCCGATCCTGGAAAGTGGGATCAGATCCTCTCTCGCCCGCTTAATCGCTGGATCGGCATACATTTTTGCGGACATTGGAGTGTGCGTCATTCCCGGAGAGACGATGTTCGAACGAATGCCATCCGGCGCCCATTCCAAGGCAAGGGTCTTCGCAAGCATAGTTAGCGCCGCTTTGCTTGGACTATATGCACCTGATCCCGCATGAGGTACTTGTCCCGACATCGACGATGTGAAGCATGCAGCGCCTCGACTCTGCTTTAAGTGCGGGTGGCAGTGTTTGGCTAGAAGCCAAGCCCCGCGAAGGTTGACCGCGAACATCTTGTCCCAGTCTGAAACCGACAAATCACAGATGTTTCCGGGACTTGCCATGCCAGCATTGGCAACAAGAGCGTCCAGGCCACCAAACTCCGACACCGCCGCCTCTACGAGGTTCGGGGCCACATCGATGTTGCCCAGGTCGCCAGACAACGCAATAGCATCGCCTCCCAACGCGCGCACCGAACGCGCAACGTCCTCTTGCCCTTCGGAAGAGCCAAGGCCACACACTGCGATCTGAGCACGCTCGCCTCTTGATGCAGCAGCTTCTGCGATACGTATACAAACCGCTGCGCCAATTCCGCGGCTTCCTCCACTAACTAACACTCTCATGGACACTTCTCCGATTGATGATGTCGAATAATATGGAATTCACTTCCAAATCGCAATACGATTCTAAATGGCTTCCAGATACGAAAATTGTTGAACTCTGCCCGCCCAACAAGATGGCGTGTTGTGGCATCTAGGGCGTCATGACACTCACAAAAATTCGCGCTCCCCAAGGTATCCACCACTTTAGATGGATATCGTGGGCGATACCGACGGGGATCTTCCACCGAGCGTAATTGCGATGCGGAGTTTTCAATCAACCCTCCAGCCCCTCTTTTTGAGCTCCTGCATCGCATTGTTAACTTCCAACAGCGGCTCTTCTTCGCGAATAACCTCGAGGACAACCCTATCAATACTAAAAATTGAATCGACGGCGCGCCCGAGACCCGCAAAATCTATGATCCCCGTGCCGATAGGATCGTGGCCCCAGACGTCCGTACCCGTATCCGAGATATGCACGAGACCTATGTGAGAGTGATGCAACCGAAGACTCGCTACTGGATCCTCGCCAATGTAGGCCGCGTTTGCGACGTCATAGACGATGCTCAGATTTTCGTTTTTGATTTCCTCGACAAGACCGACGAGTTCCCCGATTGTCGGCCTGAAACAATATGGGGTATTCTCCATGAGGAGCCGCACGCCGGCTTGCTTTGCAACCGGTAGAAGCACGTCAAGACTCTCATATAGCCATCCAAGGGTTTGCGGGATGGTGGGAGAGATCATCGGACGGCGCGTTCCTGGAGAGATTACAACGTCGGCAACCCCCCAATCGACCGCGAGTTGGATGACATCTTTAATGTGGTCAGTGCTTTTGCGCCTCATATTTGCGCCTGGGCTGGCCAGATTAATATCATATCCGCCAGCATTCAGCGACCTGACGCTCGCTCCGTGGTCCTGCAGTTGCTCTCTCGCATCCAAACGCGAACTTGCCGACAGTTCGTCCGGCCAGCAGTGTGGGGAACTCACGGGAACTTCAAATACCGTAAAGCCATGCCGGATAAGTTCAGACATCGCCTGTATCGCAGTGGATTTCCAAAGGTAGGAAAAAGTATTTATGATCATTGACGTCTCCTGGTCGCCTTCAGCGCGACATCTAGCTGCGTGGTGTGGTTTTATCTGCAATCTGAGAGAGAAAGATCGCAGGCCAACGGACCGATCTCGATCATCTGGGCCGCCAGAATTTGTTCAAGAATGATGCGCTTTCCAGAATTGCTCTGTCAGGGTCAGCTGAAACGATCTCGAAAATCGAAGGTCCGCGATAATCGATGCTCTCCAGAACCTGCGCGATAGGTCCAAATGACACTGCGCCTCCTCCAAGTGGATCGTGACGAAAATCATCCAGGGGCGTGTCTGCAACGTAGATGGCCGACAGATGCTTTTTTAATTTGGGAATCACATCGACCGCCGGATCGCGCCCGAAGGCAGCATTCGCAATGTCATATCCCAACCCGATGTTCGGCCACCCATAACGATTAAAAAAGGACAGAAGGTCGTTTCCCTTATAAAGCCACGACAGCGGATGGTTCTTAACTATGAGCTGGACCTGCAGATCGGCCGCGCGCGGCACCAGGATGTCGAGAGACGATTGAAAACATTCAGTAAGCTTCTCAAGACTCGCCGGGAAAACAGGGTTTGTCTTTCCAGGGTTGACGACTACTCCAGCGGCACCCCAGTCAGCAGCAAGTTCCAACGCAGCGGCAACAACACCGCAAGAGTATTTGCGGCATTCGGGCGTAAGGGCTGCAAGATTAACGTCGAGATTTGGCTGATTGAGGGTTTCGATGCGAATGTTTCGTTCGTTTAGAAGACTTTCGACCGCTTTGCGCTCCGCGACTGTCGCGGTACTCGGCCAAAAATGCCCCGGGACAAGCATCATTTCGAAGCTAGAAAAGCCAAGACCAGAAAGATGGCGTAGGCAATCGAGAGCGGAGTAACCGGTCGTGTAAGAGTAAGTGTTCACAGTATAGGAAGCGTTCAACTGCATCACTTCGGGCTCCTTTTTCGTCATGTGTAAAGAGGCTTAGGACAGCGCGAAATCCAGCACATCGTCCTCGCCCAGTTGGACGGATACGTCCCCCGGATTGGCAACCTCGAGTGCACCACAGAGGCTTCCCGTCGTGATAATCGAGCCTGCTCTGAGCACTTCGTCAGGCCTGGATCGATTGTTCGCGTACCCGCAGAGCCAAGTAAGCGGATCCTTCGTCGGATGCTCTGCGGCAGCGTCGAAAACGACCTGCTTGTTGAGCCAAATCTTGAGGGGAAAACTGGCACCGGGCTGAAGAACCGATAGGGTTAGAGCCGGCCCTCTTACGTAGCCAATATTTCCGAGGCGGTCTGCCACAAAGGCCTGGAAGGAAATGCTGCCACCTTCGAAAATGCCGCTCCACACCAACTCTGCACCGAGGTAGACGTTTGAGATTGCGGCCTCGATGTCGGCCCGCTCATAGGATGTGTCGGCCCGAACAGGAAGATCCTGGCAAAGCTCCACCGCAACTTCTATCTCCAGTTTTATGTCCCTTCGCCATGCAATGGCCGCACCGGAAGGATTATCGAAGTATGGATGAAGCGGAGCGATAACAGGTTCGCCGTCGGGCGATTTGGCCACTTTCCAAGCAGGGACGTCTACTCCTTCGAGTTTCGACAACTGCCTCTGCACCTCTATTGCGTTCTCAAGCGCTAAGGGCATTGACACGAGCTGACCCGTCGGAATCTGGCTTGCGTCATGACGGAGACTGCGAAGTTGATAAGCCAACGCAATTTGATCAGGTGTGGCTAGAGTAGGGCTCATTTCTGCCTCTTGGACGGCTTCGCTTGAAAGATGAAAGTGTTAGAATCGTCCGATGATGACCGCATGGATGACGGCGCGCTCCGCGGATAACCATTGTTCTTCAATGCGTAGCGCGCGTTCCCGCGCATTGAAGAAGCAAACTCGACGGTGGCTAATGGTTAGGAGACTTGCTTGATCCGCTCTCTGAACCTGTCGGTCCCCCGCCGAATATGGTCTAGCAGATCCACGACTGCCCAGTGCCGCTCGGTAATGTCATAATCTGTGACACGGGAATGAACGCTATCAAACGTGCCAAGGCGCTTGTGCCAAACCTTGGCAAGACCGGGATAGCCCATCGGCTCGGCCATCGCTGCTAGCGCCAGGAAGTTTTCAAGGTCGCGGCGCAAAACGCTCTCTTCGGAAGCGTGTTTGTAAAGCCAGGCGTAGAGGTCGGGGTGGATGTTGGTGAAGACGCCAGAGAAGCCTTTCGAACCTGCGCGCATAGCGGCAGCGGCGATGGCCGCATTGGCGTTGACGATCGCAAAGCCGGAATCGCCAGAAAGCGCGATGCGCCGCTTGACTGTTTCGAGGTCACAGGAGACATCCTTCAGCGTTACGAAGCGGCCGGTGTCGCGGCACAGCTTGAATTCGTCATCGCTCAAGAGGCGGCGATAGGGAGCTGGGCATTCGTACAGACCGAGGGCCAGGTCGCTGGGGAGCCAACTCAAGATTCCATCGAGGGCGGAACGAAATGCTTCGGTTCCGGCATTGCCGGTGTCGAGCCTGTTGCTGACCAGGACAAGGGCATCGATGCCAGTCTCAGCCATCGCCACCAGTTCTGCGCGCTGGTCATCCCTGCTCTCGCTGATGTGTCCGGATGAGATCACCCGCACGCGTCCGGCCGCCAAGGAGACCACCTTCTTGGAAAGCTCAACTCGCTCCTCCAGCGACAATTTCTGCATTTCGCTCGACTGACAAACGGCGAAGAGCGTATCGGCACCATTGGCGATATACCATTCAACAAGTCGCTCGAGACCTTCCCAATCGATCCGGTTATCCGGGGTGAAAGGGGTAAGCATAACGGGAACGATCCCCTGGGCTTTGATCTTCATGATGTAATCTTTCGCTATTTTTGATCGTTAGAGTGCAGTTCCTGCCGGCAAGCCTGCGGCAAAACCTGCCATCAGGCGGATCTGCGCAAGCAGCATGTCATTTCCATCAGAGACGGTTGCGCCGGCTGCCTTAGCGGCGCGCAATAGTGCCGTCTCGCCGCTTAAGCTGGCGATGTCAGCAATGAGCATTTCAGGCCGTATCGCGGCCGCTGGCATAGGAAAGACGCTGTCACCCTTGACGCCGATCGGAGACGCATTGATGACGATATCGTAGTCCCACCTTGTCGATCCATCGACTGAAACGGCGCATTCCTCGCCACGAAAGGAATTGACTATATTCGCGGTGAAGGCGACGGATTCAGCTGAAAGATCCATAAGATCGATCTTCCTTACGCCTTCTTCAGCTAGCGCGAAGGCGATCGCGCGGCCTGCGCCGCCTGCGCCGACAATCAGCACACGGGCGCCACTTAGTCGCGGCTTTGCCTCTCCAAGTCCTTCAACAAAGCCTACACCATCAAACAGCGCACCATTCATCTGGCCGTCCTCGCCACGCTGAACGCAGTTGACGGCGCCGACTGCCTTTGCCGTCGGCGTGAGGGTTGAACACCTCTTGGCGGCGGCCACCTTGTGAGGGATGGTCGTGCTGATACCGCAAAGGTTGGGAATCGCAGCAAAAATATCCCACGCCGCAGCAAAATGTTCGTCGGTTATCAGAAACGGCACCGCGTAGATGTTAACTCCGGCCGCGGCAAAGATCGGGTTGATCAGGCGCGGCGTCTGGACCTGGTGGATTGGATCGCCAAACACAGCGTAGACACGCGAGTTGCCATCAAGGTTGGGAATATTCACTCGCATGGTTTTATTGCCTTGTTGAACAGGCTACGGCAGCGATCGAGCGCAATGTCCATGACCTCCGCAGGGTCGCGAGCCCACCAGTCGGCGGAGAAGATCTCTACCTCCACCGCGCCATGGTAGCCGGCATCTCGCATCATCGAGTGGATGCCGCGCAGATCTATGATCCCATCTCCCATCATGCCTCGATCGGTGAGGAGATGCCGCGTAGGGATCAGCCAGTCGTTGACATGAAAACCAAAGAGCCGGCCGGCCTCACCAGCACGCTCGATTTCGGCACTAAGTCGCTCGTCCCACCAACAATGATAGACATCCACGACCACGCCGATGCCCGGTCCCAATGCTTCGCAGAGAGAATTTGCATGGGAAAGGCTGGAGATCACGGTGCGATCGCCGGTAAGCATTGGATGAAGTGGCTCAATGGCCAGCTTCACTCCAATCTTGCGTGCGCGCTCGAGGACTTTGCCAACTAGATCCTCGATCCGTCGTCTTGCTGAACCCAAATCCTTTTCATTGTCCCGCAAGCCTCCCGTAAACAGGAAAACATGATCAGCCTCGAATCTGGCTGCGCGCTCAAGCTCCGCCTCAGCCCGGTCAAGGCAATCGGCTGCCAACGGTCCAACGCGATTATAGCCTGAGACCGCCATCCCGAAATCTTGCAAAACAGAGAGAGCGTCTTTCTCGCCGACCTTGGCAATCTCGTCCCCCCAAATGGAAACGGTGTGAAGTCCTCGCTCCGAGCAGAGTCGAAGAAAGGTCAGCATATCTGCTCTCTCGCGCACCGTGGCGTGGTTGAAGACAATGTCTGTCATCGGCTCCTTCTTATTGTTCGAATTTCAATATTTCTCGGGCCGCTACTGGTTCTGCCGGAACATCACGATCGTACCGTTCGCGCGGGATACGGACGAAATGTCATCTGACGACGAAGCCCCGTCACGGCCGTCTGTTGTTTAGGCGATCTTACCTAGGTGGCGACGAACCTCTGGCGCGAGCCATGGAGACACATAGCCGCGATCAGCCTCTTCGATGAGCGATCCCGGCGGCACAAGTTCGTCAATCCGGTCAAGGGTCGCTGCCTGAAGGGTGGCCTCGAACCCGGCTTCCATGGCCTTGAACTGCTCAAGCGTACGAGGCCCGAGGATCACAGACGTCACCGCGGCATGCGCTAGGGGAAACGCCTGAGCCATGTGCATCAGCGACAAGCCAGCCTCAGTTGCGACGCGTTCAAGTTCGGGGAGTAGTTCCAGCTTGCGCTTGTTGCCCTCGCGCTGCATGTCGAAGCGAGACTGCAGGATGGGATAGTGCTGTCCCCATTGCCCTTTGACGCGCTCGGCCCGGGAACCAGACGGCGTGGAGCCATCGGCTTTGTATTTGCCGGTTAACCAGCCGCCGTTCAGGGGACTCCAGGCGGTAAATCCCATACAATAGTGTTGAACTGCGGGAAGGGTTTCTCTCTCTACGGCGCGTTGAAAGATCGAGTAGGGCGAGCTCTCATTGATGAACCGCGCTGTCTTATTCAATCGGCTAACCGATTGTGTCTCAGCAAGGTACCAGCTCGGCAGTGTCGAGGAGCCGATGTAACGAACTTTGCCTTGGGTTACCAGGTCGCTAAGAGCGCCCAGTGTCTCATCGAGATCAGTTTGAAGGTCGGGCCGATGCATTTGGTAAAGATCAATATGATCAGTATTCAGCCGGCGCAGGCTGTTTTCGACCTGCTTCATAATCCAGTAGCGTGATCCGCCCTGTTCGTTGCGCCCTTCACCTGCCGCCAGACGAAACTTGGTTGCGAGTACCACCTTGTCCCGACGGCCTGCAATCGCTTTGCCGACGATCTCTTCGGCCTCTCCATGGGAATAAGTGTCCGCAGTGTCGATGAAGTTGATGCCGCGGTCCAAAACATGGTGCACGATGTCTATGCACTCTTTTTCGTCAGTATTCCCATCTGATCCGTAGCTCATGGTCCCCAGCATGTATTCGCTGACCTGAACTCCCGTCCTCCCAAGGTAACGATACCTCATAACCACGCCTCTCTGCGAGTTGGAAAACGGCTCGGTTCGGATGGTGTTGACGCGATCTGCGATCGTCGGGCACACCGATGCCGTCGGCTTATTTCAGCCGGCGAAAAGCCTGAACACGGGCCGTCGAAACCACTAATCTTCGCGTCGACGATCGGCGACGCGCGTTGATGGTAATGTCTTGGTAGCGGCTGGATGGAGGGGACTATTCACCCCCATCCAGCATTTTCATCTGCAGTTAAGTCAATTACTGCGCCTTCGCGAGTGCCGCGCCATACCGTTCGATCAGCTCATCGTAGGCATCTGCCGGCGATCCGTCTTTCAGGATCATTCGTTGGAAAGCTTCGCCCAGGATGGTGTGATATGTGGAGAGGATGGGGGTGTAGGTTACAGTTTGGCCACGCTGGGCTACCAGGTCAGCCCACTTCTTCTGGTCCTGACCAGCGTCGCTCTGGAAATATGGCGCAGTGTACGCTGATTTGCGCGATACAACTTCGCCGCCCTCGGCTGCGAAAGCTTGTGCCTCCGGTGACACCATGAACTTCACGAAGGTCCAAGCGGCATCCTGATTGACGGTCTTCTTGTTGATCGCAATGTTGTAGCTGTAGACCGTCTGTTTGTCATTTGCTGTATATCCTGGCGCCGGAGCCCAGGCCAAATCATCACCGCCACCTTGCTGCTTTACTGTCTTATAACGATACAGGCCGAAAACGGCCGACGCCGCACTACCTGACCGGATCGCGTCGTGCAATTCGTTGAACCCCATCTGCGCGCTGCGCAGCGGCGTCACCTTGCATGTCGTATAGAAGTCTTTGATCGTTTGCGCCGCTTTGATGAACGACTCTTTTGAGAAAGCAATTTTACCATCAGGGGTGAAGTATTCACCGCCGTTTCCAGGCAGCATTGTACTCAGGAAGAATTCGCCGAGGCTCTGGGCGCCACCAAGCCCGCCTGTGGCTCCCAGCGGAACGGCGAACGGGATCGTGTCGGATTCGCCGAATTTGGGACCTAGTGCACACACTTCATCCCAAGTCGTCGGCGGCTTCACCCCGGCCTTCTCCAACATGCTCTTGCGGTAGAAGAGGATCGGAATGCGAAAATCCTGGGGGAGGGCATAAAGTTTTCCGGCGACCTTCGTACGCGACAGAGGCAGGAGCCAATCGTCATCCGGAATGCCGTCCTTCTTTACCAAATCATCGAGTTCAAGAAGATTTCCAGTGGCGGCGAATTCGGGAACAGCAAAACCGACGACGCGGATCACGTCCGGTGTCTGGCTGCCGGACTTGATAGCACGAGCTGCTGTTGCCCCCGTCGGATCGACAAGGAGCTCGACCTTGATGTCAGGGTTCTTCGCCTGAAAAGCGTCGATCATCTTGGTCTGAGCAGCAGACCGGGGATCCTTCGAATTGTTCGGATCCAAGAAAGTCTGGTAGATGATCTTCGTGCTCTCCGCAAAGGCTTGCGGAGCAAGGAAAGCGAAGATGGCGGAACTAATTCCCAGTGCCGCGACCGATTTGATGAGTTTCCGTTTTGATGTGGTTTGCATGCGTCTTCCTCCCAGGTTGAACAAGGTGTGTGGATGTTTTGTGTACGTCATCAGCCTTTGACAGCGCCTGCCGTAAGGCCGGAGATGAACCACTTCTGAACGAAGCCGAACATGAAGATAACGGGCGATGATGCGACCATGACAAAGGCCATCATGTAGGACCAGGAAATCCCGACAGCGTCGAAAACCTGATTAACGAGGGCGACCTGCAGGGTCCGTTTTGCGACCTCGGGCGCAAAAACGGCGACGGTAATGTAGTCATTCCAAGTCGTTACAATGCCGATCGTCGCAACAGCGGCTATACCGGGACGTATCAGCGGCAAGATCAGGCTCCAGATGATCTGGAAGCGGGAAGCGCCGTCGATCATGGCTGAGTCCTCGATCTCGATTGGAACAGCCTCGACGAAATTTGCGATGAACCAGACGGTCTGCGGGATGATCCTTGCGGAAAGGATAATCGTCACAACGATACCGCTGTTGAGCAAACCGACCGTTTCCAGCAGGTAATAGGTGGGAACCAGCAACGCGACTCCTGGCACCATCGAGGTCGCAAGAACCGTCAGCATCAGGGCACGCTTGCCTTTGAAGGAAAAGCGTGCGGCGGCGTAGCCCCCGGGAATTCCGACGAGGAGAGCGATGATCACGGCACCGACGGAGTAAGCGACGGAGTTCCAGAGATCGGTCAAGAAAGCCGCGTCCTGCAAGACCTTGGTGTAGTTCTCGAGAGTTGGTGAATTTGGCCATATGGTCGGGGGAACAACAACCGCTTCAACTTCTGTCTTGAAAGACGTTGCAAAGGCCCAAAGAATCGGCCCAAGAACGATAATTCCGATAATGAAGGATCCCAGGACGGCGGGTATTTGTCCGCCTGTGCGGTTCGAAAGAGCGCTACTCATGTTAGAATCCTATCCGGTCACGCGGCCGGTTAGCCGGGTGTAAAGAGCACCAAGGGCGACATTGATAATGAGGACGACGATCGAGACGACAGCAGTCGGCCCAATGTTGACCGCCTGAACGGTCCCACGGAAGGCTTCGAAACTGAGCGTGGTCGTCGACCCCAGCGGTCCTCCGCCTGTCATGACAATGATCAGTGTCATCAAGGTCAGGTACATGATGGAAAGCGTCAGCGCCGTGCTGCCCAAGGTGGGAAGAATTTCAGTGAGCGTGACGTAACGGAACTTCACAAACGCGCCACCTCCATCGATCTCTACGGCTTCGTAAAGTTCTTTCGGAATGGACTGCATGGCTGCCGTCGCCATCACCATGACATATGGGAACGACCACCAAGCTGTGACGATGATGATGAGGGGCAAGGCCATTCCTGGATCCCCCAACATCAAACCGGGATCGATACCCAGCTTCTGGATCACGTAGGGTATGGGGCCAAATGATGGGTTCAGGAGCCAGAGCCAGATGCTGCCGACGACCGACATGGATAGCGTCCAGGGAAAAAGGATGAAAACGCGCAGCGCAGAACCTGTAACGCCCGCCCGGTTCAAAACCAGCGCTGAGGCCATTCCAAGGATTATGGCACCGGCCAGAGATCCCCCAACGTAGGTCAGGGAAATTACGGTCGTGTCCCAGAACTCGGATGAGCTTAGAACTTCGACGTAATTGGCGAGACCAGCAAAGCCAACGAGCTCGTAGTATTTCGTTTTCTGGAAGCTCAACCAGATCACGAAGATCGTCGGATAGAGCGTAACAAGAAACAGGATCAAGATAGCGGGTGTAAACCACAGAAAGGGAGCCCAACTAAAGCGGTTTGCGTCGTCAGTGGCGTCCACAACGTCGCTCGCAAGGTTGGTCCCGCTTTGATCAGTGCTGAGTTGTAGCGGAGGTATCGACATTCGATTACTAATCCCGTGTAGGCGCCTCAGGCAGAGTGGGGTTGTCGCGTGCTCAGGACAGGCGACGGCCAGTGCTCTCGCTGAAGAGATGAACGCGTGAAAGATCAGGGGCTACGGTGATGGTCTCGCCGACTTGCGGTAGAACTCGATCACGGAAGATGCAGACGATGGTTTGAGAGCCATGACGGGCAATGATCTGCGTTTCCGACCCTGTTGGTTCAACGACCGTGACGGTGAGGGGCATTCCTCCGTCACTCAGAGCGAGATGCTCAGGACGAACGCCGTAGATCACCTTCTCCGACATATCGGCTATGCTCGCAGGCAGTGGAAGGGTGTGGCCGTCCTCAAGAACGAACCGACCTTGCTCGACTTTGCCTTTAAGGAAGTTCATCGACGGCGATCCGATGAAACCAGCAACGAATATATTGGCGGGGTAATCATAAAGCTCAAGCGGCGCACCGACTTGCTCAACATAACCGTCGTGCATGACGACGATCTTGTCGGCCATAGTCATTGCCTCGACCTGGTCATGGGTCACGTAAACAGTCGTTGTTTTGAGCCGCTGATGCAGTTCCTTGATCTCCGCGCGCATTTGCACGCGCAACTTTGCATCGAGGTTAGAAAGCGGCTCGTCGAACAGGAAGACTTGCGGATCACGAACAATTGCTCTGCCCATCGCGACACGCTGACGTTGTCCACCCGAGAGTTCGCGCGGGTAGCGATCAAGGAGTTTCGTGAGACTGAGGATTTCAGCTGCTCGTTGAACGCGTGTCGCCCGCTCCTCGCGGGGCGCCTTTTTCAGCTTCAAGGAGAAGCCCATGTTTTCCGCAACGGTCATATGCGGATAAAGGGCATAGTTCTGGAAGACCATCGCGATATCTCTGGCCTTGGGAGGAACTTCGTTGACGGTGCGTCCGCCAATCTGGATCTCGCCGCCTGAGATGCTTTCCAGGCCAGCAATCATCCTCAACAGAGTTGACTTTCCGCAGCCCGAGGGCCCGACCAGGGTTACAAACTCCCCTTCATTGATGTCGACTGACACGCCATGAAGCACGGGTACGGCGCCGTAAGCTTTGCGAACGGACTTGAGCTCAACACTAGCCAACTGTTTCCTCCTGCCGGCCACCGAAGCGGCCACTTCCTTAAGGCGATCTCCACAATCGCTATTGGAACGTTATTCCATTAAGAAAGGCGGGTGTCAACAGAGGTTCAGTGATGCGAGAAATACACTGATAGCTCTTGGAGATTTTTAGATAATATTTCCAACAACTTGCGAGATTCTCGAAGTGTTGGTTTGAGCACTGGGTGAGGCTATCCGATACGGCCAAAGTTGCGAAAGTTCCTCGGCCGTGGCCTTCACCTGTTCCGCTAACTGCGGAAGTACGAGCGGAGAAAAGTGGTGGATCGGTCCAGCGATGCTCACCGTTCCAACGACCTGACCTCCAACGCGAATGACAGCGGCGACAGCGGCGACGCCGGCTTCAGCTTCCTCGATCGCTGCGGCCCATCCCCGTTCTTCAGTCTCATCCAAAGCTGCAGAAAATGTCTGCTTAGACGTGATAACACGCGGGCCACCCAGGTCTGTCCGTCCCAATCCACTGGCAACCGCCCTGGCCAGCGCCTCCTCCCGATCCAGCGTCGCTAGCCAGGCTTTTCCGTTGGCGGTCGTGTGCAACGGGACCTTTGCAACGAGTTCGGGCTGGTAAATCAGGCCCGACCGCATTCCCTGCGAATGGGAGATCCACGTCAAGCCGTCTGGATCCAGGATCGCAATCCTGCCTAGTCCCTTGGTATTGCTGGCTAACCGATCCAGAATAGGTTGGCAGATATCGGGGATTCTTGTCCCGGCCAGCAGGCGCTGGCCCATCACGGCGAGGCGCAACGAAAGCCGGTAGAACCCGTTCTCGGGATCCTGTTCGGCCCAACCCAGATCACACAGACTGTTGAGCAGGCGATGCGCTGCGCTCTTGGGGATGTCCAGTCGACGACTGATTTCGCCTAGCGACAGTCCAGTGGCGTTCTCCGTCAACAGCGTGATGACGTCGAAACAACGGTCTAGAAGGGATTTGACAAGGCGCATGGTACCACGATATTCGGTTTATCGGAACGCTATTCCAATAGCATTACGAGAGGCGTTTCACAAGGAGCCGCTTGACGGCAGTTAAAACATCAGTCCGCGCACCGTCGTCTGGCCACGGCCCTTGATGCGTTTAACCATGTCTCCTCGCCTTGATAAACCTCCAATAATCGGAGTCGAGATGAAGATCGCAGTATTCGACGTCAGCCACTGGCATTTTCCGTTATACATCCCTGCGCTGAAGGACCCGGGTATCGAGGTAATCGGCATATCGGACAGCGCTTCATTCGCCGGGCCTCGTTTTTCCGATCTGCTCAATTGCAAGCTCTATGGTTCCAATGACGAACTGATGAGCCAGGACTTTGACTTTGCGCTCGTGTTTAGCCGTCATTCCGACATGGCCAAACTCGCAGAGAGTCTGATCGCCAAAGGCAAGCCATTTCTTATAGAGAAGCCATGCGGGGTGAATCTCGAGGAAGTTCGTCGTATCCGCAAACTTTCGGAGAAGCATGGCGTCTATGTGAGCGTGCCTCTCATTATGCGCGTGAGCGACCTGGGCGATCGTCTCTCGCCGGCTGCAGGATTCTCGCCAGAGGGTTTCCAGCATCTTTCCTTCAGGTTTATCGTGGGGTCGGTTGCCCGTTATGAGCGAAACGGATGCGGTTGGATGCTTGATAAGGCGCTTGCCGGAGGTGGGTCTATGCTGAACGTCGGCGTTCACTTCATCGACATGATTTCAAACCTGACCCAATCCCCAATCACCCAGGTCTCAGGCCAGGTCCAGATTTATCGACCTGATGTAACAGTTGACGAACAAGCTGTGTTCACCTGCCGCACCGGTTCAGGTCAGATCGGTGTAATCGAGACTGGCTATCTGTATCCCTCCACAGCCGAGGATCAGCGAGACTTTTCGTTCTCGATCTCGCATCGTCAATCTTACATTCGCGGTTACGCGGACCAGTTCTATGCAAAGTCGCGTGAAAACGAGAAGGCTAGGTCGACGACAATCGAATACAATACGGACGAGTATTACCCGGTTTTTCTTCGCCGCAGCTGGGCTGATCTCGCAAATGGCCGCCCTCCCTTTGCAGGTCTACTCGAGGCGGAACGCGCACTGGCCGTCATCGAAGCGGGGTACCGTTCGGCGGCAAACGGGGGCCTTCCTGAACAGATCGACGCCACTACCTAACTCGCCGCTTAACAGTTGTCTGGCGGCGCAGATGACCCTCAGCTCGAGCTGCAAAAGTCAGCCGCGACGTAGCCCATTGCGACAACGGCCTGGCCTCGGGCGCCCGAGTCTATGACAACCATCCGTTCGCCTTAGATTTTTACGCGGACATCGTATTGCACCATCGGCCGATTGTATGACGAAGCCTGCCATCGAGATCATTGCTAAGGGACTTCACTTTCCGGAAGGCCCCGTCGAACTCCCCGACGGTTCGATCGCCGTCGTTGAGATCGGTCGCGGCAGGATCGTGAGGATCAGGAAAGGCGGAAAACAGGACGTACTGGCGGTCACCAACGGCGGTCCTAACGGGATGGCTTTAGGGCCGGATGGAGCGCTGTACGTTTGCAATAATGGGGGCTTCTCCTGGGAACAGGTGGGTGATTGGTTGCGACCCGTTGGTCTGGCTCCAGATTACTCCGGTGGATTGGTCCAAAGGGTCGATATCGCTACGGGTGAGGTCACGACCTTGTATGACCAGTGCGACGGCCGAATACTTAGCGGCCCTAACGACATCGTTTTCGATGATCAGGGCGGCTTTTATTTTACTGACACGGGCAGGGTCCGGGAGTTCTACCGGGACCATGGGGCTGTCTATTACGGAAAAGCCGATGGCAGTTCGATAAAGAGGGTGGTGTTCCCACTTCTCGCACCAAACGGAATTGGCTTGTCACCCGATCTTTCGACGCTTTACGTCGCCGAAATGGAAACAGCACGACTGTGGAGCTACGCCATCGCTGGGCCCGGAGTAGTCCATAAAAGACCTTTTCCGAGCCAGAGCGGCGGCGAGCTCGTTATCGGACTTGGCGGCTTCCAACGCCTGGATAGCCTGAAGATTGCGGCTTCCGGTAACATCTGTGTCTCGACCTTGGTGACCGGGTGCATAACGGTAATTTCTCCACGGGGCAAACTGCTTGACCAAGTGTGGATGCCGGAAATCTATCCGACAAACCTCGGGTTTGCAGGCCGAGGATTGCGCGACGCCGTCGTGACGCTATCGCTGACAGGCATGGTTGGCAGACTTCGCTGGCCAGAGAAAGGTCTGAGGCTGCAAAATCAGGGAACTCGATAATCCTGGCACTGCCTCGGCAGAGGCCCCGTTTGCAAGAGCGGCAGCTTCTTCATGACCAATGCATTGACGATGGCCCTCCCGACAGGTGCCAGTGAGAGCTTTTGAAGCCACGTCAGTTGGAGACTACTGAGCCTGAGCGCAATCCTGTCAGGAAGTTAACTCTGAGAAGCACTCGGATGCTAACGTTCATCAGGCGCAAGGCTCACAGCACTGCAGACCGTGAATGCACCCTGACATGGCCGTCCGGACGCACCGTCGTGTGTCAACACAGAAATTCCGCGAATATTGTAAGCAGTGCGCGAGCATCTTCATCCAATGGTGGGAGGCATCAGACATGAACAGGTTCGTCGGTAAGCCGCGGATCGGCGCAATCGGAGTGGGTTGGATTGGCTATCGTCATGCGAAATATTGTGGCTCACACGCGAACTGAAAATCGGGGCTGAACTTGGCGTCCCCACTTCGCATCGGTTGGCCGGTGCGAATGGCATGGTGAAACGTCCGGCATGCCGGATGGGTGCGCCAAATTGAACGCGACTAAGCCCAAAGCTCACAGATATGGTCGACGGTGAGGCCGGCTTGTCCGGTGATCATGTGCATGCCGGAATGCGTTTCGACATCCCTTGCCGCAGCCAGCGCAAGAAGCCTGGTTGTTTCCGGCTGGGCAATGACTTCAGCGAATGTCATCCCGGGCTGCAGGAGATCCGGATTGAGCGGTAGCGCGTCAGTATCTTGAAGGCCGAGTGACGTGGCATTGACGACGAGCTGGCCTGCTTCCGGCTCGGCCCTGCCTGCCTTGGCAACTTTTCTTCCAAAATCAGCGTTCACCGTCTCCGCCAGCGCATCGGCTTTGTCAAAAGTTCGATTAGATACCGTAATGCTGTTTGCACCTGCCTCGACGAGTGCAAACGCTATAGCGACCGAAGCGCCACCGGCTCCGATGATGAGAGCATCGCGACCCTCAATCGAGATCCCCTTCGACTGGAGGCCACGCACAAAACCTCTGCCATCGAATTGGTAGCCTCGAAAGCTACCGTCGCGTTCGCGCCGGACGAAGTTGACAGCGCCGACCCGGGCGGCCACCGGATCGAGACTGTCGCAAAGATCGATGGCCGTCTGTTTGTGAGGCAGAGTAATGCCGAACCCCACGAGGTTCGGCATCGCCCTCAGCCCGGCCCAGATTGTCGTCAGGTCTTTTGCGGGGACATGAAGCGGGACAGAGACGATATCTGCTCCGCGTGCCGCGAAAAGAGGATTGACCGCAGCTGGCGACTTAGCTTGGGCGATCGGGTCGCCGATGATGCCAATCAGCTTAGTTGTGCCTCGAATGTTGACGCTCACCACGACAGTTCCTCGCGCTTGAGCCAGACGATGCTGCCGTCTTCGATCCCGACAACGACATCGAGATTTCCGCGGCCCGCCCAGTCGACGACTTCTGGGGAAGCGACATGCATCGCCATCTGGATGGTCTCGTCACGGTGCTTGATGGGGATTGGCAACGCAAAGCGCGGCTCTTCTGGTGTTCCGACGTTGCGGGAGTAAAACAGGCCCGCCTGCTTTGTTGTATTGCGTGGTGCGCCGGTCTTCGGATCCGGTGGCACGCAGGCGCGAGCATGGGTGCCAAAGATCAGATCGGTGCGACCTGAGTCCTCCCAATCGCAGAAGCAGAGCTTCACGCGACCGCGACCGCCGCCGACATCGACCGTAAAGCGAATTGCTTCGCCATCTTCCCAACGTAGGAAACGTTTGTCGACGAGTTCCGTGTCGGACGCCTTCCTCCAGTCACTAAGCACGCCGTCCTCATCCAGTGCGACATAATGGAGGTCGGTGTCCTTGTGCCAATCAACGACCGCCGGTCGAACCCGCCAGACTGTCTTCAAGGGCTTGCCCTTGAAGGTTAGGAACTCCTCCTCGCCGAAGCGCGGCGGCAGGACCTTTTCGCCGGTGTTGCGGAATAGCCGATGACGGCCCGTGACGTCGCTGACCAAAATGTCCATGCTGCCATTGCCGGTCCAATCGGCAAGGGTCGGGCAGGAATAGCCGAACATTTTTTCCGACGGCCCCTGGATAGAGCCCGTCAATCCGGCTGTAAGCCGGATCGGCGTGTCGCCACCCTTCAGCATGACTTCCTTGTCGAGATAAATGATCCCGTCTTTTTCCCGGCTCTGGTAGAAGAGCAGTTCGCCTGTGCTGTTGCCAACGATAAGATCGTAGTGCCCGTCACCGCTGAAATCATAGGCCGCGGGGCTTGGCAGGATACCCGCGTGAATCAATGGCTTCGTGGTCTCGATGCGACCGCGCTGCTCGAAACGTGGAAGTCCGTCTTCGCCGTCGCCGACGTTCTTGAGGAAGCTGATGTATCCATCCTCGGCGCCGTAAACGATATCTTCGCGACCGTCGCCATCCCAATCGACGACGCAGGGGAGATGGATGCACTGTTCGAGTTCCAGAACCGTGTCGTCGACACCGCGGACCAGGCTGGTCGGCTCGAAGGTTCCGTCTTCGCGCTGCCGGGCAATATGCAGGATATTCCAGAACTCGCCTGCGATGATGTGTTGCTGCCCAGTCCCGAACTGGCCGAATGCGGGCGCCAGCTGCCCATAGACCTCAAGTGGCGTTTCGCCGGCGATGAGGGCATGACCCTTTTCCAGCACGGGAGCTGCGAGCGTACCGTTGTTCTTGAATGCGTACAGGAAGCCACGCAGCGGACCGCCGAGCCAACGTCCGGCGTCGTCATAGCCACGATAGCCTTCATCGTTCCATTCCAGACCGTTCGGCCAATAATCGTTCCAGTAGTCGCTACCGACGATGAGTTCCGCCACCCCGTCGCCATCGATATCGTGGAACCGGGCCATATGGAAATATTCGTTACCCTTGACCCAGTCGGCATCGAGGTCAAGGCGCACGGGGTCGCCAAATTCAGGCGCGCCTTTTTTTCCAATGTTGGGAAACACATAAATCTGCTTGCGCAGGCGCGACGCGGAGACAAGATGGAAAATATCTCCGTCCTTAACGGCCGTCACGTAGCCGCGGACGCTTTCGACCAGTTCTTCTTTACCTAGGATAGGTGTGCCGTCAGGATTGGTGCCGATTTGGCGACGCAAGAAGACGCGACCGTCGTAGCAGGCGTCCCATGCAGAAATCAGCATGTCCTTTGTACCTGTGCCGCTCCAATCGACGATCTCGACACAGGTGATGATCCGACCTGCGACAGCCGCCGACTTGACGTCCGGGTGGTATTTCAAAGCCTCCGAGCCATAGTCTGGACCGTGCCAAAGAGTGGCGTCGTCCTCCCATCTTGTTACGCTCATCGCAAACCCTCTCTTACTTGGGGATTTAATTGGAAATGATTTCTAAAACGAAAACACCTTTCAAATCTACTGGAAAATTGAGTGAGGCGCGCCTTCGGGTGCGCAACATCGGGACCGTGATAGATAGGGGGGAAGAGGCTGATGTCCGGCAAAGAGCAGAGGATAGACGCGAGTGTGCTGCCAATCAGCCTGCGTTGCTGGCGGGCTGGCAGTGGACAAGCTGTTCCACCGAGGGCGCGGGGAGGCGCAGAACCGCTTCGTGAGGGCACATGATGAGGTCTGCAATGCCAGAGCTCGGTGGTCCTTGCAGATCCAGCCGGACGTGATCATGCTTGAAAGTAAGTGTAGACGCAGCTACCGCACAGCGCCGGTTGCAACGATCAGTGGCGTCATGGTTCGCTGACGAACTCGCAGAGGCCAGATGTCGCTCAGTTCTTC
Source organism: Rhizobium sp. 862_C5_N1_2 (assembly GCF_051811205.1). Taxonomy (NCBI): domain Bacteria; kingdom Pseudomonadati; phylum Pseudomonadota; class Alphaproteobacteria; order Hyphomicrobiales; family Rhizobiaceae; genus Rhizobium; species Rhizobium sp. 862_C5_N1_2. The sequence goes on from NZ_JBPWPT010000002.1 coordinate 677,237, forward strand.
CGCAGCCTTTTTGAGGGAACGAACTAAGTCGGGCCAACGATCTTCGGTTATGCGCATAAGAGGTCCGGCAACGGAGATCGTTCCAGCGACCGGCGCTTCAGCATCAGAACTCGTTCGAAAGGGAACCGCAACTGCTGCGGTACCAGCCTCACCCTCCTCGACAGAGGTTGCGAAGCCCCGCTCCCGGGTTTCATTCAGTCGGACTCTGAGTTCATCGATCGATCGCGCAGAATTGGGACCAAGCTTTCGTTTGGCCGTAAAACCGCGAGAATAGACAATCTCCAGTGCGCGTTCTTCAGGCAGAGTGGAAAGCCACGCCTTTCCATTCGCCGTTGCGTGAAGAACGATTTCTTGTCCCATGTCCGGATCATATCGGAGGCCGGTTGTCGCTCCTTGTGCGCGTGCCACCCATACCAAATCCTGACCTTCCAGGATCGCTAGACGGCAATATTCTTGCGTTTCCGCAGCCAACCGATTCAGGACAGATTGGACCACGTCGGGGACGTTCCGGGCATCGAGATTCCGGAACGCCAAGGCGCTCAACCGAAGAGAAAGGGCATAGTTTTGGCTCGCGGCATCTTGGGTCACCCAACCGTGGCTAATCAGCGTAGTCAAAAGGCGATGGACCGCACTCGCTGGCATATCAAGACGTCCAGCGAGGTCGGACAACTCGATTGATCCTGCTTCTCCAGCCAACACTTCCAAAAGCGTCAGGCATCGTGATACGGCTGCGACGGTCAAACCCTAATCTCCTTTTAGTGAAGCCTATAAGGTTTGTTTCCAATATGGAATAGGCTTCCACAACGATCCATTTGTTGTCGCAGCTGTCAAGTCTCGGTTTGTTTGGTCCGGGCGCTCGAGCCGGACAAGTTCGGAATGCTCTTTGAGCTTGATGAAAATAGAAATGGATTCTAAAAGAAAAATCAATTCTGATTATAAGCGATGCGAATGAGAGTGAGAACTAACGGATTGTCACGGTGATGTGCACTTCGATTGCAGACGAAGATCACAGCGATCGCTCATTTTGGCGCCGCCGGCGAGCAGCAAACGAGGGGTTGGTAGTATGATCGTCACGTTCGGATCCATAAATGTTGACCTCATCTACCTGGTCAACGAGATACCTCAAGCGGGTCAGACGGTCTTAGCCCGCGGATCGCGAACGGAGGCTGGAGGGAAGGGGGCTAACCAAGCGCTGGCAGCTGCGCGGGATGGCACAAATGTCGTCATGACCGGGGCGGTGGGTAACGACGCCATGGCCCCTATCGCCCTTCAGAATTTGGAAAGCGAGGTCGATATCCGCCGTGTGGTCCGATCGAACGAGCCTACCGGCTCCGCCGCAATAATGATTGATGCCGATGGCCGCAATATGATCGCAGTCGCAGCAGGCGCCAATCTGGCAGCCCAATCCGATAGCGTTGAAGATGAGCTGCTTCGTAACGCAAGTTACGTCCTGATGCAGATGGAGAACGACGCTATTCAGATTGAAAATCTAATCAGACGGGTTTCCAATCATCCCGCAAAGTCGATTCTCAACCTCGCTCCTGCCTACCGGCTAGATCGCGACCTTCTCTCTCTCGTCGATATCGTAATCGTCAACGAAGACGAGGCCGAAGCTCTTTCCGGTTGGCTTGGTTGCGAGTCGACCGCGAGATCGTTGTCCGAGTCTCTCGACACCGGTGTCTTACGCACCATGGGAGGAGAGGGAGCCGAAGCGTTCATCGATGGCGAGAATGTAAGGGTTCCAGCGCTGCGCGTTGATGCTGTGGATACGACCGCAGCTGGTGATTGTTTTGTGGGCGTCCTCGCGTCGGCTCTCGATCGAGGCCTCTCGCTCGACGCGGCGATGCGACGAGCCGCGAAGGCCGCTGCGATTGCCTGCTCGCGTCCGGGAAGCCAGTCGAGCATTCCTTACAACGACGAGACAGATAGTTGGACCTGAGAAAAGCCAAGGGCAAGCACCTGCGTGTACCCCATCGAACTTGACTCAAGACACTACCACTACAGGCGACCTGCAATGAGCTATCCAGCATTTATCTCGACGGTGTTCATTCTCCTGCTAAGCCCCGGCCCGACCAATACGTTGATGGGGTTGGCATCGGCACGCAACAGTTTTTGGGTCGTTCCGAGACTACTCCCCGCCGAATTGCTCGGTTACCTTACTATGATCTTGCCCCTTACGTGGCTCGGGGGAGAGCTGATCAGGCGTTGGCCGGAAACTGCTCTGGTGCTGAAGGCCGCAGCGGCGATTTGGGTTATGTATCTCGCAATAAAGCTTTGGGTGGCGGGAAACAAAGATGTATCGGACCGCAGCGTGACCGCTCGACGCATATATGTGACGACGACGCTCAACCCCAAGGCCCTTGTGTTCGGACTTGTTCTTCTCCCTCCGCCGAGCGCGTCGGACTTCCTGCCAAAGCTTATCATTTTCGTTGCCTTGGCAAGCATAGTTGCCGTGATTTGGGGTTTAATAGGCAGGTTGACGCAGGTCGGTGCGCGAAGCCATTGGCGGCTGATGATACTTCAGCGGACCGCGTCCGTGTGGCTCGCTATCGTCTCCTGCACGGTTGTCGCGGGGCTGTTTCAAAGGGCGAATGCCCAGGAGGTCAGTGAACTGGCGCAACGATCGGCACAGGCTGCCAAGGAAATCAAGGCGCTCATTCAAACCTCAAGCGGTGAAGTTGCTACTGGTGTTGAACTCGGAAAACAGGCGGCTCATTGAAGCAGATCGGGGAACTGGTGGTCGCGATGAACAAACACGTCGATGCCATTGCGGCGTCGTCGCGCGAGCAAGCCGTGGGGCTGGCCGGTGGAACAGTTGACATGCTTTCGGAGCAAGCTACGCGCGACCAAGTGGTCATGCGTGGCTCCTCAAAATCCGCCAAACCCGACAAGCATTCCAACCCCATGAGTGGAGGGGACATGGCCCGACATCTGTCAGAGACAGCTCGATATTGGATCCTGCAGAAACTGATCGCGCTTAATCGCACCATTCGCCCCGGCCCGCGTACCCCTCAAGGGCAACATTGTCGACACCGAGACCACGGGCCTCAGTGTTCGCAAGGATGAGATTATCGAGATTGGCGTGATCGCTTTCACTTTCGATTCGGCAGGACGTATTCCTCGTCCGCCATCGCGTTATATCGATAGGGGCGATAACCGGCCGCCGGCGTGAAATTGCGGTGATAGGCTTCGAGATGGGGGAGCAGGGAGGCGATCGCATCCAAGGCCTGCCGCTCGCCTTGCGTTTCGGGACATTCCAACCGCTCGCGAATTTCTGAAAGCACCGCCTCACGGTCGATCGTAATGGCTTTTCCATCATTGACGACAAGGCGACCGCCGACGAACACCTGGGTGATGGCATGTCGTCCGCCGCGATGCAGGAGGCTTTCTACTGCCGGCGTCCGAACGTTCACATGCGGCCTTCCGATCTTGCGGCGATCCATCAGCACGATATCGGCCTGATGACCTGGTTCGAGCCGGCCCGTAAAGCCGCCGAAGCCCACGGTTCTAGCACCGTGTTCCGTCGCCATCTGCAGCACGGCACCAGCATCAGGACGGTCGTTCCACAGGCCTGTTTCGCGGTGTAGTGCCCAGACGAGCTTCATTTCAAGCGTCATGTCGCGGTCGTCAGCTATATTCGACTGGTCTATGCCGAGTGCTACCGGAATGTCGCGCCGGCGCATTTCGTTGACGGGGGCGATGCCGCTGCCGAGCCGCAGACCGGATGAGGCATTGTGGCACATGCTGCAGCCGCAATCGGCTACGATGTCGAGATCCGCGCGGCTCATCCAGTTGCCGTGCCCGAGGGTGACGTTCGGACCGAGGCATTCGAGCGCCTTCAAATGCTGAACGGCGCTATGGCCAAATTTATTGTGGGCGAAGTTCGATTGCCGCTCCGTTTCCAGGAGATGCATATGAACCTGCGCGTCGGTCTCCCTCGCCGTTTCGAAAATCGTGTGCAGGCATTCATCCGTACACCAGTGCAGATTGGCAGGGGCGAGATTGATGCGGACGTGATCCGGCCGAGCGTCGAACCAGCTTTCTCTGAGCGCACGGTAAAATGTCATCAGATCTGCGATTGGGATGTTGGACGCGTGGAGTTTGGGCGCGATCCAACTGCGGACGGTGTCCGGAAGGGTGGCCAGCACCTTGGCATCCTCGTCATAGGTGAGAATGTTGCGGTCGCGGATCATGAAGGAAAAACCGGCCCGCATGCCTATCTCGATATAGGCCTCCAGCGTGGCATTTGCCGTCGCCATCCAGTTCTCCGGTGCGCCGGCAAGCCCGCTGTTGATATGCTGCACCATCGTCGTTCCGCTTTCCAGCATCTCGATGGCCGAATAGAGCGTGTCGAGCCGGACATCGATTTGGCGCATCGCCCGGAATTGCGGCAGCCAAAACTCCAGGGGAGCAAAGGGTACGCCCTGCATAAGCGGCGTGATCCCGAAATGGTGATGGCTGTTGACCAATCCCGGCATCGCGATCATGTCGGGAGATCCGAAGCGGGCAAGATGGTCGTTGCCATAGGCAACGGCGGCAAGAGGCCCGATCTGCGCGATCATGCCGCCCGCGACACGGATGCCTACATCGTGGCGCATGGACATGGTGCCGTCGGGCAAAACGCCGCATAGCACGGTTCCGGCTTCAATGATGCAGTCGCCTGACATCGGCTGTTCCAGGCTCATTTCGTGTAGTCTCCAACAAGTCCGAGGCGGCGGGCGACCACGACGCGGTAGAGCGGGTCGCTATAGACTTTCATTTCCTCGCTGGCGGAAAAGGCGAGACTGATATCGTGCTCGTCGTAGCTTTGCGCGGCGATCGCATGCATCTCGGGCCAATCCGGCACCTGGATATGACGCCAGCGATCGACTGCCGCTCTGTCCGGCATCTCGGGAAACCCGAGCTCGCCCATCAGTGCGGCGATCCCCTGCCAGAACACCCGCAACATCCGATAGAGGGTCGCCTCGTCGCAATGCGGCTTGAGCAGACGAATCCAGTGCAGCCCGGTGATAATGTGTAGAGCGGCGAAGTGCTGGGTTGCCGCAAAAATGGCGAGCGCAGTCGCCGCCATTTTTTCCATCGTGTCCGGCCCGATGTCGAGCCAATCGACGACGGGCGCAAATTCGAGCACGTTGCCGGCGTCACGCATGTTCTGCCAGAGAAGGTCGTGAAGCTGCATGCCATGCAAGGGCTTGATCGCAGCGGTCATGGCCAAGACTTCGGCCGGGTCGTGCGTGATCGGCGGCGTCCCTTTGGCTTGGGGAAGCGGCAGATAGGTGGCGGCCCAATAGGCGAGCGCAATGGCGACATCGGTCTCGTCAGAACGAAGCACCCCGTAGGCCGTTCGCATCAGCGCATGAAAGGCGCTGGCAGTTATGCCGTCGGCAAGATCCGGAAGATAAAGCTGAAGAGCCTCATGGATCCCGAGTCGCGCCAACTCCCCGGCAAAAAAATGGCGCAGATCAGGTTCTCGCTCACGCATCCCGATCGCGGTTTTCCAGTTTTTACTATCCAGGCGCTTCAATGGCTGGGCGAAGGGTAAAAGCTGCTTGGCGTCTCTGTAGTGATGGAAAAAGCGCCGAAGCTGAGCCGGGTCGCCGCCGATCCGGTCCAGCGCGACGAGGACCATCGGCGCATGATTGGCAAATGTGCGCGAAAATTCAGAACCCCATGCCGGCATGTCGGCTAGCAGCGTTCTCAGTTCGTCCGAAGTGCTTTCTTTTGGTACCATGGATCTAAACTCCTCGTTGAAAACGGAATGCCCGCTTGCATTCACACCGTTGGTTGCCAGGCGTCCCGGTGAACAGCTTCCGCTTCCGTATCAATCAAGGGTCCGATGACCTCGACGCTTTTCTGGCCCGCCGAAAACACATCACGGCATGGCAAGTCCATTGTCGGGTTGTCCGGGTGATCCCCTGTCATGGCCTTCAGCCGATGTTCGGAAAGGCCATACACGACCCGGCCGATACCGACCCAGTAAATGGCGCCGGCGCACATGGCGCAGGGTTCCGCCGAGCTGTACAAGGTACACTGCGCCAGAAACGGCTCGCGATAGAGCTTCGAGGCACGCGTCGCCAACAGGCGCTCGGCATGGGCCGTTGCATCGAGGTCGGGGAAATATCCGTTTTCTTCCTCAAGAAGAATTTCACCGCCGGGACCGGCCAGAAGCGCGCCGAAGGGCATATTGCCATGCGCTTTGGCTCGGTGCGCAATCTCGAAGGTCAATCTGAGAAGACTTTCGTGATCAAGGCTCATGACCGTTCTCCTCTACCGTATGCGATTGGCTGTCTTTCGCATCGGCCTGCCGCATCACGGGCAATCGCAGGGTGGAGGGGTAGCCATCGCCTGACCGGAGCACGAGGGTCGTGACCAGCCGATCCGTTACGGCCGCGTCCTGCGGTCGTGCGCCGGTGCCCGGATTGACGGGGAAAGCGGGAAACGACGCCGCCTGTATCGATAGACGCAGGCAATGCCCCGCCCGCACCGTTACGTGGACGGGCCGCAGCGTGACGGAAACCGGCGATCCTCCGCCGTCCGCATTTACGGTTTTATGTCCCGACGTCACGCTGATGGCGGCCCCATCAGAGGTGAGCATGCTCAAAGTGCAATCCAGGTCGAAACTCGGCCTGTCGGCGGTGACGAAGAGGTCCGCTTTCGGGGCTCCGGTCAGTAGCAGCGGCCGGTCGAGCGGATCGGAGGTGTAGACCAACACGTCGGCCCTGTCGTCGATAGCCGCCCGGTCGGCAAAATCCGGCGGTGTGCCGAGATGCAGCCCGACGCTCGGGGCCGGCCGCCATGGATCGTGGACGAGATAATCGGCGCTCGCAAGCCCCGGCTTCTCGCCAAGCGTTCCATCGATGCTCGTCGCGGCCGCCCGGCCGCCCGACGCGAGATGAAGCACCAGCGTCTCGGCTGTGGGCAGGCTTTCGAAACCGGCCCAGGCCTCTTTGACGACATCGTAGAGCCGGACCTTCGGGTAAGGATTTTCGCGGCCTTTGAGAGCCTCGTCGAAGAATGAGACGATCTCGCGGTCGATGCCGTCTGCCGCGCCGGCCCCGGCATCCAGTGCGCCGACCCGTCGCCCCCAGGGGATATGCGACCATGGTCCGACGGAGAGCCGCTGCAGATTGCTGCCCGCGGAAAATGCTTCGAAGGCGGCGAACGTGCCCTCAAGCATAATGTCGTTCCATCCGCCGACATGCAGGACGGGGACGTCGAGTGTCACGCCCTCAAGTAGCAATTGCGGCGACCTTGTCCGCCAATAGGACGGATCATCGGCAAGCCAGTCGTGATAATGCGTGTATCGCGATGCCTGCTCCAACCCGTCCGGCCGTGCCGAAACCGCGCCGGAATGCAGAGAAGGCAAAGCGGCATGCAACATGTGGGCGGCATCGAGGTCGCCGGCCAGCCGGGCATTTTCGACGGCCATCTGGCATGCCCACATCTGGTTGGACTGCAGACGGAATCCGTCGCCCTCGAAGGCCCAGTGGTTGCGCACATCGAACGCTGCCATGGCGATTGCCATCGCATCGGGCACTTTCCCGCCGGATTTTCGCGCGCCGGCAAGGGCCAGAAACTGGTTCATGCCGTGGTAACTGAAGCCATAGCTTGCCACCATGCCGTTGCCGCCGACAAGATCGGCGGCCAGCGACAATGTCTGCGCGCCGTCGGCGACATCGTCCTCGAGAATCCTGAAGATCCCTTCCGAATCTCCCCGGCCGCGAACATCCTGCACCAGCACGACATAACCGTGTGCAGCATACCATGCGGGATGGGCAAGAACGACCGTCGAGGCGACCTTTCGCCCGTAGGGCAGGCGCATCACCAGAACGGGATAGCGCTCCGGGCCGACGGGACGATAGACGTCGGCCGCGAGATGAACGCCGTCCGCCATGCGCATCCGAAGAGTTTCGATGTCGCGGAGTGCCAGCATGCTTATCTCATGACCGAAAAGCGGGTTTCGGAGGTGAGCCTCGCCATGTCGAATATGCGCGTCGCCTCGATCAAGCGCACCAACCCGGTCGCTGCCCGCTCAAGCACGATCGCGCCTTTGACGGCATCGGCATTGGCGGCATTTCCGCTAACGCCTGCGGGGTGAAGATCCTGCGCCTGCCAGCCGAAGCCGACCGCGCCTTCCGCCGTCAAAGGACTGCCGGACTGCTCGATGCCGACGGTCAGCGGCACGAAATCTTCGGCCTTGTCCATGGCGACCAGTTCCGGCGCGATGGCCAGCATCATGCTGGTTTCGATATCGCCGCCGTGAATGCCGTGAACGATTTCCGCAGACGAAAACAGATCGTCGACCGGCGCAATCCTGAACCACGAGCAGGCGACTGCCAGCATGTCGAGTTCGACACGGATATCGCGGCAGGTCATCTCCATCAGCGAGATCTGCCCGCCATGCGAATTGAACAGGATCATCTTTCTAACGCCGGCCCGCTTGACGCTTCTGGCCATATCGAGCCAGACGAGCCGCAGGGTTTGCGCCGATATGGTCAGCGTCCCCGGATAGGCGAGGTGCTCATCCGACTTGCCGACACCGAATGCCGGCAGGATGAGGACGTCCGCGTTTGCGTCAAGCAACGGCACCATCCGATCGATGATGGCGGCGTTGATGGCGGCGTCAACCTGTACGGGAAGATGGGGGCCATGCTGCTCGACAGCCGCAATCGGCAGGATGACGACGGTTTCGCTCAGATCGCGGGACGCAAAATCCGCGGTCGAATAATCGGCCCAGTAAAAGGAATGCGTCATGCGCCACTCCGCATGGCCGACTTGCCGGTATCGGGCGAGCTTGCCGATTGCCGATTGGCCTCGGCTATCACGATCTCGAAGTCGTCGGGGATCGGCAGATCCGGTGAGACGTAAGATGCCAGTTCCGGCAGGATGACCGCTTCCCGATCGAGCAGCAGCCGGCGCAGGACGCCGCGCACGAGCCGTGGAACGGCATGCTTGTGCCCACTGATCGACGTCGAGTGCGGACCGTGACTGACGAAACTGCTGCTGTTGAAGGCAAATACCCGGCTGACCCACGTCTCATCCGGATCTTTCGGGATGAACCCGTAGAATCCGTCGAGATAGGGAAACCGTGCCAGCCGGGCGTCCGCGCGGCCGTCTTGCGGCGTGTAACGTTCGCCCCAAAGCGCGATCTTGTCATGAATGGTTTTGAGTTCAGGCCTGGCGGCGAGATCGACATCCATCCCCGTTGCAAGAAGCAAGTGATCGAACTCCAGAATACCGTCCGGGGTGGTGACGCGGATCGCATCTGGCTGTTGAGAGACCTCCAGCCATGGTGTTGCGGGACGAAGCTTGAAATTTTCAAGGCGCATTGCGGTCTCGAAACTGCGCACCGGCGGCGGCTGATCGACGCTGCGAAAGAACCGGGCGATATCCCAGCGTGTGGTCTCGGAAAGGTCAGGGTAATGCGTCATCATGCCGGGCGTCTCGACTGCGCGGTGGGGATTCGTGCGCGGCAGGCGCGCGCGCCGGAAGCAGAGATCGACGGAGGCAGCACCGGCTTCCAGCGCCTTGATCGCATTGTCGAACGCAGAGGCGCCATGACCGAGCACGCCGACGCGCAATCCCTTCAAAGCGTCGAAATCGACGGGACCGTTCGTGTGATCGAACTTTTCGGCCGCCAGTGCTTCTGATACAAATGGCGGCACCCGCCATGCGCCGGCGCCGTCATACCCGGTGGCGAGCACCACGGTTCGCGCCAGAGATTTTTCAATCCTGCCTCCGATGCGGGTCGTAACCGCAATCAGATCGCCCTCCGGCGCGACGTCCAGGACGTCGCAATGATTGGTGATGGCGATCTCGAAAACGTCGGCATACCAGTCGAGATAGGCCTTCCAGTCTGTTCGCGGAATGCGGGACAGATCCGTCCAGGCCTGCTGCCCATAGCGCGTTTCGAACCAGCGGCGGATGGAGAGATTGACGACGTTGAACTCGTTGCCGACCTGGGTCTTCGGGGTACGCAATTCCTCCATGCGCGCAAAGGTCAGCCATGGCCCCTCAGCGCCCGGCGCTCCGCTGTCCAAGACGCGGATGCGCCGGAGCCCGTCCCATTTCAGGGCTGCTGCGATCGTGACGCCTGACTGGCCACCGCCGACGATGATCGCATCGGCGATATCAGCCGCGTCTGGTCTCGGCAGGTCGCTGAGCCATGCTGCGCTCGGGTAGCCGAGGGCGGCAAGATCGGCAAGCGCTGCCTGCTTCAGGTCGTCAAGCGTCACGCGCGGGGCATCGATTGGGGTGATCATCATAGGTCATCTCGTATATGGGCCAACCGTCCGCGCAGGCGGCGTCGGCGATTGATTTCGGTCAGTGCCACGATCAGGGCCGTCAACACGAGGACGGCCACCTGCATGGCATTGAGGTCGGGCTTCAGCTCACGCCGGAATTCCGATGCGACGATCAGCGACAGGGGCTGCGTGCGGCCGGCGAGGAACATGGAGATGGTCAGATCGGCCAGCGACAGGATGACCCCGATGGAATAGGCGGCACTCAAGGCGACGCTCAACTGCGGCAGCAGAACGCGCCGGAAGCTCTGCCACGGGGTGGCGCCGAGATCCCGCGCCGCTTCTTCAAGCCTGGGGTCGAGCCGGACCATCACCGCGGCAAGGATTGTGGCGGTGAAGGGAATGACGACCAAAGTCTGCGCCAATATGAGCGCGGTTGCCCCACGGCCCAATCCCACCCAGCTCATAAGCATGGCCTGCGCAATGGAAAGCACCGTCTTCGGCACCAGAAAGGGCACGAGGACCAGGATGGCGAATGCTGCCCGGAACTTCATGCGTGGCGACGTCACGGCCAATGCTGCCATCAGCCCGATCAGCGCGCCGAGCAGACCGACGGGCTGCGCAATCAGAAAACTGGTGACGAAGCCACCCAGAAACGCTTCGTTGCCGAAAAGATCGGCATACCAGGTGAACGTAAATCCACTCAACGGGAAGGCCATCGTGCTTGCGGCGTTGAAGGAAAAAATTCCGAGAACGACGATCGGCAAATAGAAGAAACACACGGCAAGACCGAGCGTGAGGATGACCAGGCGGCTCATCGTGCCCCCCGTCGAAAGACCGCGCGGGCGCCATCGAACCGAAGAAGGATGGTCACGAAGCCGGTGGCAAAGGCGAACAGGACGACAAGGAGGCTGAGCGACAGCGCGGAAGCCAGCGGCCAATCGAACGCCGTCCCGAACAGGTTGTCGATCATGGCCATCGGCGTCGCACCCGACGTCCCGCCCAAAAGGCTCGGCGTCATCATGTCGCCGGCGGCGAGTGCAAAGACCGTAAAGACGCCGACAGCCAGTCCGGGTGTGGTCAAAGGCAAGATGACCTTGAAGAACGCGTCTATCGGGCGAGCCCCGAGATCCCGTGCGGCTTCGATCAACCGCTTGTCGATCAATTCCGCAGAGATCCAGATGGCCAGCACCATGAAGGGCAGATTGTTGTAGAGAAGCACGAGATGCGTGGTGAACGGCGAAAACAGCAGGAACTTCAACGGCTCATCGATCACGCTCAACCATTTCAGAGCAGCGTTGACCAGCCCTTCGGAGCCGAGAACGACCCGCCAGGCATAAATCCGGACGATCTCGCCGGTATAGAGGGGCGTCAAAAGGACGATGCTGCCGATGCCTTTCCAGAGAACGGGCAGTCGCGTCATCGAGACAGCGATCGGGTATCCGATCAAGGCCGCCAGTAAAGCCGTGCCCGCACCCGAGACGACCGACTTGCCAATCAGAAAGGCGAAGACCGGATTGACAAACATCTGAGCCCAACTCTGTCCGGAAAAGGCCGGAACGAGCGTGAACGCATCGAGATCCACCTCAAAGACGCTGAAAACCAAGAGCACGGCAAGCGGTAGAACGCATCCGAGGATTAAAATAAAGGCGACTGGCACCGCGAGCTGTGCCCGGTGAAAAACCGACGCCATCAGTCGATCCTCGTGATGAAGGCGCGGTCCTGATCGACGACGAGCCCGACATTCGCGCCAGGCGTCAGCGGATTATCCGCCATGAACCGCAAAATGACACCGTTAACCTCTGCCTCGACAAGGTAGCGATCTCCTTTGAACACCACATGCCGGATCGTCGCGTTCAGGCCATCAGTGCCAATACGGACATGCTCCGGCCGAATGGCGAGCACGGCCTTATCCCCTTTCGCCAATCCCTCCACTGCCGGGCATTGCACGATACCGGTGGCCGTATCGATCGCAGCCGATCCGGAGGCCCCGCCGGCATCGACGATTTCGCCTGGAATGAGTGTCGCCGCGCCGATGAAGTCGGCAACGAAAGCGTTGGCAGGACGGGCATAGATTGTCAGCGGCGCCGCCTTTTGAACGATGCGCCCCTTGTTCATGACGACGACGATGTCGGAGAGCGCGAAGGCCTCCTCCTGATCGTGCGTGACGTAGACGAAGGCAATACCGAGACGCCGCTGCAAATCCTTCAGTTCGATTTGCAAATGTCCGCGCATCTTTTTGTCCAGTGCAGACAAGGGTTCGTCGAGAAGCAGCAGATGCGGCTCGGCGATGATGGCGCGTGCCACCGCGACCCGCTGCTGCTGGCCGCCTGAGAGCTGGTGTGGATACCGATCGCCGAACTCCGCCATATGTACGGCATCCAGAGCCCTTTTGACGCGCGCTGCCATGTCGACATTGCTGTGGCGCCGCAGTGTCAGCGAGAACGCGACATTTCCGAAGACGGTGAGGTGGGGAAACAACGCGTAGCTCTGGAATACGGTGTTGACCGGACGACGCTCCGGCGGAACGCCGGAAAGCGACCGTCCGTCAAGCACGATCGATCCCGCGTCCGGCGTCTCGAAGCCGGCGATCATGCGCAAGATCGTGGTCTTGCCGCATCCGGAAGGGCCGAGAAAGGTGGTGAAAGCCCTTTCCGGAATATCGAGATCGACGCTATCGACCGCGCGGTCCCTGCCGTAATTCTTGGTCAGACCGCGCGCCGAAAGCAAAAGCCCGGATCTTGACGGATCGGCCGCCATGTCAGGCGTCGTCGTCATGATCAGCTTGCCTTGACTTCATTCCAGATCTTCAGCCACTCGGAATAATTCTCCGGGGCGACCGGCCACATGAACGACTTCATCACATCCATGTCGTCGACGAATATCGCTTCCTGCTGCTGCTTCGACAATTCGTCGCGGATGATCGACGATGTGGTCGCATAGTTGCCGATCTTAGCGATCTGGGTCGCGAATTCCGCCCCAAGCAGATAATCGATAAACTTGTAGCCGATCTCGCTCTTTTCCGCAGACAGGGTGGCCGGCATGGCAAAGCAGTCGCACCAGCCCATAATGCCGGCTTTCGGCTTGGCCATCCCCATCGCCAGCTTGTCTTTCAACGCATCATAGGGAACCCGCCACGAAAACGCGCAGGAAACCTCGCCGGTGGCAAACAGATTGGTGAGATCGCCGATCGTCTGCCAATAGGTGCGCAGCAGCGGCTTCTGCGCAACCAAAAGCTTCTTGGCTTCCGCCAGCTCCTTGGTCTCCATGAGAAAGACCTTGTCGCGCGGCACGCCGGCGACCAGACCGGCGATGCCAATGGATTCCAGCGCATAGTCGCGCATGGCGAGCTGGCCCTTGTATTTCTCGTTGAACAACGTCGTGTAGTCAGGCTCGCTCTCGAACTTGTCCTTTCGGTATACGATTGGATTGAGGCCCCAGAGATAGGGAACCGCGAACTGCTTGCCGGCGGCATCGAGAACCTTGGGCGTGGTCTTGAAGACGTCGTACATCTTGGCGGCGTTGGGGATCTTCGCCATGTCGATTTCTTCGAGCAGGCCTGCCTTGATATAGCGCCAGCTTCCATTCAGCGACGGATTGATCATGTCCCAGTCGGAAGCCGTGCCGGTTTTCAGCGCCGCGAACTGCGCGTCCTCGCTGGAAAGATAAGACAGCTTCACCTTGACGCCGGTCTGCGCCTCGAAGGCCGCAATGTATTCAGGATGCCCATTGGAATCCCAGGTCGCCCAGACCATTTCGGAAACGGCAGCTTTGGCACTGCTCAGTGAACCGAACATCCCCGCCGCCGCCCCGGCGGCGATCCCTGCAAGCACTTCGCGTCGGCTAATTCCTGAACCTGCCATCATGCCCTCATCTGGTTGCGAGTGAACTGCGACCAATGTCGTTTGTTTGGACAAGAAAGCCTATAACAGAACCCAAATAGACTATATTGCACTGCGCAAAAGCCGGACGACCTCTGCCGCGATCCCGCGAGATTGGTCTAAACGAAGACCTGCGCTCCGGACCGCAGGAATGTGATCGGTACCGACTCCGTCGGATCGCAGACGCGGACGCCGGCCGCAACCGACTTGATCATCTGCCGGAGCCAGACGTGATCGGGAGACTGGTGCTTGCACTCATGCCAGAGCATGTAGAACTGCATCTGCCCGAGTTCGCGCGGCGCCTCCAGAACGACGAGTGGAAAGGCCTGAGCGATTTGCTCGGCAAAAATCCGCCCCGTCGTGAACACGAGGTCCGATTGTGTGAGCACGTAGGGCGTGATCGCATATTCTGGCACGGATACAGCGATGTTGCGCTTGAGCCCGAGTTCGATCAGCCGCCCGTCGATCGGGCTGAGATGGGCCCGCTTGTCGGAAGTCGGAGAAAGATGTTTTTCCTTCAGGAACTCGCCCATCGAGATCGGTTCACGTTGCCTTGCCAGTCTATGGTTCGGGCGGACGACGCAGACAATGTCGGTGGTTAACAGGGGGGACATCCGCAGGTACTCCGGCGGATGCGGCCAATTGCCGATGACCGCATCGATGGACCCGTCCGCAAGCTGGCTGATAAGATCATCATAGCTCGGCATGTGGGACGCGTCGACACCGACATTGGGTGCCTTTTGTGCAATTTTTCCGACCAGCTGAGGCAGAAACACGGCTCCGAGGCAATTGTCTGCGATAATGCGGAAGTTTCGCGTCGCATTGTCCGGGTCGAAGGTGGCGTGAGGCGACAGATGCGCGTCGATCTGGCCGAGAATGTCGCGCAACGTCTCCTTCAGGGCGAGACCTCGCTCCGTGGGTACCAGCGCCCCTCCTGACCTGACCAGAAGCGGGTCGTCCAGCATTTCCCGCAACCGTTTCAGCGTCAGGCTGACCGTTGGCTGGGCCTGCCCCAGAATGTCGGCGGTTTTCGAAACGCTGCATTCCGTCAGCAAGGTCAGGAGCGTGCGCATCAGACGCACATCCATCATCCCATTCGCCTGTCGCATCATGATCAGCCTTCCCTTGTCGAACGGTGCAACAAGCTTGAAAAGAGGCATATTTCATGCCAACCGACGAGGTCGCTGGTCATGCCGTTATGTGTAGTCGTTGCAGTTAAGGGCGTCGAAAGCCAGCCGCCAGACATTCGAATATGACCCCGCCATCACGACGGTCGTCGTCTGGGTAAGGTGAGCGCGGGTTTTGAGCGGGTGGCGATATAGGGCTCACAATGAAAGTGGTCGGGGCATGGGTTCGTTCGATGCGGATATATTCTGACGCGAGGAATTGGCCCTGACCTGCCGTGTCGCGCGCTACCCGAACGAAGTCATCACATCGATTCTACGAGCAATGCGACCCCGTCCCCCACGCGGGTCATGGGCGCCCGCAAGTGAACCATCCGTCTGCCGCGCAATGATGCCGGCCCTTGCGTTCCGTAGATCAGGACAGGTTTACCGTCTCTCAGCCCCAGCCCCGGATTGAGCGTGTAGAAAGGTCGCTTTGCCGTGAAACAATACTCGCTTGAAGTCGGCGGTCCCGCCCCGCTCGTTCTGTTTGATAGGGTATCCCGCGCTGACGCCGTAGCCAGGCTTTCACCGGCGGTGACGGGCTGGAAGGATGGTCGTCAGACGTTTCTGCGGCCGGCGCCTCGATTGCTTTTCGGGCAATAAGCCTTGTGATCGCGGCGATCCAGGCGGCGCCTTAACCGAGTCCTTGACCTGAAGTAAAATGCGGTAAAAGTGTTAGCTTGGAGCCTTAAGCGGTCTTTGTACCATCTCAAAGTGACGTATACTTGGATTGCTACCGTCAGTCGTCCAAGCCTCTGCGAACGATAGATACACGGGACTTGAGGAAAGCTAATCAAGCCGACGCCACGCCTTGGAGTTCGCCTTTTCGATGCCTTAGGCTGCAGACTCATCTATGCAATCTCTATCAGCATACAGACTGATTATCGATATGCACAATTCATGCCGTAATCTGATTTATATCGATAATATCAGCTTATAGCCTGTGAAACAGGCGTAAGAAATCAGGCTGGCGTTGCCTGGAACAAGGAAGATCCGTCCGACTCGCACGATGTCGCCTGGTCAGGGGATGACGCTCTCTGGCCACAAAGGGGCGACGGAGAGAACCATCAGACGTGCGAAGAATCTTGACATAATCATCGATGAGCTCGGTATCGACTATCTTAATGATCTGAGGCGCGCAAAGGGGCGCGACGATGGCTGTATAGCGGTGATCGGCTTTGCCTGCGGCAGCAGCGCCGGCACCACAAGACTTGGCGCGAAAATCATTCCATTTCACGTTGGCGGCAAATCCTCCCGGCGTCCTCCTTGCCAGGCGCCGACGAATAGCCGCGGGAGCGCGTTGTATCATCAACTGGGCGCGCCGGCAGCCATTCCTGGCACGCCGAGTTTCGAAGACGAATTCATGCATTGGTGCCCGGCAGGCCGAACGCCTGCTGAAAATATCGGCGAAAGGCGTGCATGGCCGGGGTGAAGTCGGTTTTGGCGCGCCAGGCGAGGCCGACATCCATCGGTGGCACCGGATCCGTGATGTTGATCGTCTCGATCCGACGGCCTTCCAGCGACCAGGGGCGGTGCACCATATCGGAGAGGATCGCGACGCCGAGGTTGTTGGCGACCATGGAACGTACCGCCTCGATCGACGAGGTGCGCAGAATCACCCGTGGCTGGTAAGGCGTCGTGCTCCAGTACTTCAATGACGAATATGCCGCCTCGTCCACCGTCAGCATGATGTAGGGCTCCTCGGCGATATCCTGCAGGCCGACGCCCGCACGCTTCAGCAGCGGATGCTGCGCAGACACCCAGAGCCTGCGGACGGAACGCAAAAGCGTCTCCGTGGTAAGTGCGTTATTCAGGATATTCGAAGTCAGCAGCACCGAAATATCGTAGCGATTGACCAGCAGGCCTTCCTCGATCGACTCACGGTTCACCTCGTAAAGCTGGATGCGGAGCTTCGGATAAAGCCGCCTCATGCGCTCGATGTGGAGCGGCAGAAAGTAGCCGATGACCGTGTAGGTCGCCGCGACAGTCAGATCGCCCTCGATGTCGCTGCTGACATAGTTCAGATGCGTTGCCTCATCGACCTTGGCGAGGATCTCGTAGGCGTAGGAAAGAAACTGCCGACCGGCGGCGGTCAGTTCCATGCCCTGCGGCATGCGGGTAAACAGTGCGACCCCGATTGATTTTTCCAGCTCCTTAATTGCGGTCGTCACTGCCGATTGCGAGATGGAGAGTTGTGCAGCCGCATAGGAAATCTGCCCCTGCTCGGCAGTTGCGACGAAATAGCGGAGTTGTCGGAAACTGAGGCTCATAGTTCCGTATTTCCCATCGAATTATCTGAACTCAGCGTCAATAAATTCGATTGGCTGCATATGATTTATGCGCGCGCGTTGTGAATTGGTGGTGGAATGGAATTAAATCATTGGAAATAAACATAAATTTTTTGCCTTTGATTTGAGCGCAGGTATCTCTTTTCTCGATAATGATGGCGCAAAAATTGAATTTTTCAAATCCTGTTTTGTCACGTAGCGTCTTCGCCAGATGACAACCGCGGAAAGACAGTTTGAAAAATATCGTCGATATCAACTGCGATATGGGAGAGGCCTTCGGTCGCTGGCGGATCGGCGACACGCAGGATGCCTTGCTCATCTCCCACATCAGCTCGGCCAATATCGCCACAGGCTTTCACGCCGGCGACCCGAACCTCATTGACGAGACCGTGGCACTTGCCGCGGCTCACGGCGTCGGGGTCGGCGCGCATCCTGGCTATAATGACCTTCAGGGCTTCGGCCGCCGCAAGATTCTCGGCAACAGCAAAGAGCTGGTCAACGACATCATCTACCAGGTGGGGGCGCTGCGCGAGTTCGCCCGCCGTCACAGCGTGCCGGTGCAGCATGTGAAGCCGCATGGCGCGCTTTACATGGAGATGGCGGTCAATTCGGATTTCGCCCAGATCTTCGTCCAGTATCTGCGCACAGTCTCGCCCAACGCTTTTGTCTTCTGCATGGGCGGCTCGGCGACGCACCGGGCAGCACTTGATGCCGGACAGCCTGTCGTGCGCGAGTTCTACGCAGACCGCGACTACGACGACAGCGGTTCGATCGTCTTTACCCGCGATGCCGGCCGTCCGGACCCGATGGTGCTGGCGCAGAAAGTGCTGCGCGCCTGCCAGGAAGGCAAGGTCCGCACGGTCTCAGGCAACGACATCGACATCGAATTTGAATCCATCTGCTTTCATTCCGATACGCTCGGCGCGCTCGATATCGTTTTGAACATGCGCGAGCTTCTGATCGGTGCGGGAATTCGGATCGCGCCGGTGTCGCAGATCCTTGGCCAATAGATTTGTGGAGATCGACCAGTGAGCAAGATTGAAATCCGTTCGCCCCTGCCGGGCACCTTCTACCGGGCTTCGGC
Organism: Rhizobium sp. 862_C5_N1_2; assembly: GCF_051811205.1. Lineage (NCBI taxonomy): Bacteria > Pseudomonadati > Pseudomonadota > Alphaproteobacteria > Hyphomicrobiales > Rhizobiaceae > Rhizobium > Rhizobium sp. 862_C5_N1_2. Next base: position 695,897 of record NZ_JBPWPT010000002.1, read on the forward strand.
TCCCGATGCTCCGCCGTTCAAGACGGATGGTGATGACGTCTCCGAGGCCGAGACGATCGGCGTGATCGAGGTGATGAAGACATTCCAGGAAGTTACGGCCGGCGTTACCGGCAAGGCGATCACCTTCCTCGTCGACAATGAAGAGCCTGTCATGGCCGGGCAGGTCATTGCGGAGGTCGAAGCATGACGATCGGCTCGGTGCTCGTCGCCAATCGCGGGGAGATCGCCGTTCGCGTCATCAAGGCGGCGAAGGCGCTCGGCATCCGCACCGTGCAGGTGTACAGCGCAGCAGACGCAGATATGCTGGCGGTGCGGCTTGCCGACGAGGCGGTGAACATCGGCCCGCCGGCGGCGAAGAAATCCTATCTCGACATTGCGGCAGTGATCGCTGCCGCCAAGGAGGCCGGTGTCGATGCCGTGCATCCGGGCTACGGCTTTCTGTCCGAAAACGGCGATTTTGCCGATGCGGTTCGTGACGCCGGCATGATCTTTGTCGGCCCCTCGGGCGATGCAATCCGCACGCTCGGCGACAAAGTGGCGGCGCGGCAGGTGGCAAAACGCGCAGGCGTACCGACGGTGCCTGGCAGCGAAGGGCGTGTCACAGGGCTCGATGACGCCCGCTTGCTCGCGATCGAGATCGGTTTTCCTGTGATGATCAAGGCGGCTGCCGGTGGCGGCGGACGTGGTATCCGCATTGTCGATAGCATCGCTGAGCTGGAGCAGCAGTTTCCGCTGGCCACGGCCGAGGCGCTGGCCGCCTTCGGCGACGGCGGGCTTTATATGGAAAAGGTCATCGGCCGCGCCCGACACGTCGAGGTGCAGGTTTTCGGCGACGGGCGGAATTTCGTGAATTTCTTCGAACGCGAATGCTCGCTGCAGCGGCGGCGCCAGAAGGTGTGGGAAGAGGCGCCCGCCTTCCTGCTGCCTGCCGCCGTGCGCGAACGACTCTGCATGAGCGCCGTGGCGCTTGCACGCGAGGTCGGTTATCGCGGGGCCGGCACGGTCGAGTATCTCTACGACGACGATACGGGCGACTTCTACTTCATCGAAGTCAACACCCGCATCCAGGTCGAGCATCCCGTTACCGAGATGATTACCGGGTTCGACCTGGTGCAGGAGATGTTCAAGGTCGCGGGCGGTGCATCCCTTTCGGTCGCCCAGCGAGATATCGTGGCCAGCGGCCATGCGATTGAGTGCCGCATCAATGCCGAGGATCCGTTCAAAGCCTTCCAGCCGTCGCCAGGTACGATCGCGTCGCTGTCTGTTCCGGAAGGCGAGGGCATCCGGTTCGACACGATGCTTTACGAGGGCTGCACGATCCCGCCCTTTTATGATTCCCTGCTCGGCAAGCTGATCGTGCACGCCGAAACCCGCAAGGCCTGCCTCGAAAAGCTTGCCGCGGCGCTGACTGCTCTCGCGATCGAAGGCGTGCCGACGACGGTGCCGCTGCATCTGGCGCTTGCCCGCGATGCAAGCGTCGGCGCGGGCGCCTTCCATACCCGCTTTCTCGAACAATGGCTGGAGCACGATTTTCCCGCTTTGGCCGGCCGGACCCAGGAGGTTGCCTGATGCCTGCGCGATATACGTTCGGAGGTGACGAACACCTCTTCGTCGAATGCAGCAGCGAGATGTCGCTGGAAGCCTTCTTCAAGAGCCTGTCGATGGCGACAGCGGTTCGGGAAAGCCAGATCAGGGGCGTCACCGAGATCTGCCCGGCCAACGCCTCCTTCCAGGTGAAGTTCAATCCCGATCTCATCAAGCCTGACGACATCCTGCGGGAGGTGCGGGCAATCGAGGGCGTGGCGGAAAAATCCGAGCCGGTCCTGAAGACCCGCATCATCGAGATCCCGGTCTTCTACAATGATCCATGGACGCACGAGACGCTGATGCGCTTTCGCGAGCGGCATCAGGAACCTGGCGGAACCGACCTCGACTATGCTGCGCGGATCAATGGCTACGGCGGTGTCGAGGATTTCGTCGCCGCGCATGCGGGTTCGCCCTGGTTCGTGTCGATGGTCGGTTTCGTGGCCGGGCTTCCCTTCATGTACCAGATGGTCGATCGACAGCGGCAGATCGAAGTGCCGAAATATCTGAGACCACGCACCGATACGCCCAAACTGACGGTCGGCCATGGCGGCTGCTTCGGCTGCATCTATTCGGTGCGCGGCGCCGGCGGCTACCAGATGTTCGGCGTCACGCCGATGCCGATCTTTGACCCGACGCAGCAAACGAGTTACCTGCGCGATTTCATGGTGTTCTTCCGTCCTGGCGATATCGTCAAGTTCAAGCCGGTCGATCGCGACGGATACGACACGGCGGTCGAAGAGGTCGACAAGAGGCTCTTCAGCCCGCCGATCCGCCAGGTCCGCTTCGATCTTCGCGAATTCAGCAAGGACATTGACGGTTACAATGCCGCGCTGGAGGGTATTCTCAATGGCCATTAAGGTGTTGCACCCTGGACTATCGACGAGCGTCCAGGATCTCGGCCGTCCCGGCTACTTCCACCTCGGCATCCCGATCGGCGGCGCCATGGACCGCTACGCCATGCGTGCTGCCAATCTGCTCGTCGGCAACGATGAAGGGGCGGCGGGTCTCGAGGCGGTCTTCATGGGGCCGAAGCTCGAATTCGCCGAGGACAGGCTCGTGGCCGTCACAGGTGCCGACATGCCGGCCAAGGTCGACGGCGTGGGGCAGCCTGGCTGGACCGCTTTCAAGGTCAAGGCCGGCCAGGTGCTGAGCTTCGACTTCCTGAAATCCGGCGCGCGCATCCTGATCGCGGTCGCGGGCGGCATCGACGTGCCGGAAGCGCTCGGCAGCCGCTCCACCTATCCGATCGGCGCGCTCGGCGGCTACAAAGGGCGGGCGCTGGCAGCCGGCGACGAACTGCCCGTCAGAAAGGCCGACCTTGCCGAGGAAGGAAAAAGCGTCGCCGAAGAGCTGCGGCGCAAACCCGGAACGCCGGCAGCGCTGCGTGTGCTGCCGGGGCTCTACTGGGACCGGCTGACGGATGCCGCCAAGGCGAGCTTCTTTGCCGACGAGTGGAAGGTGGCGCCTGAGGCCGACCGCATGGGCTACCGCTTCCGCGGCGGGCGCAGGCTCGAATTTATCGACCGCAAGCAGCCCTTCGGCGCCGGTTCGGATCCGTCGAACATCGTCGACAGCTGCTATCCCTACGGCTCGATCCAGGTACCGGGCGGGACGGAGCCGATCATCCTCCATCGCGACGCGGTCTCCGGCGGCGGCTATTTCATGGTCGGCACGGTGATCTCGGCCGACATGGACCTCATCGGCCAGTTGCAGCCGCATACGCCGGCGCGCTTCGTCGAGGTGACGATGGACGAAGCGCTGAAGGCGAGGGCCGATCGGGCAGCACTGCTCGACCGCCTCCGCCAAAGCTTGTCGTGAGGTGACGCCGATGGCCGGCCGCTCACTCGACGTGCGTCAGGTAATCGGCCGTCACGCTCGGGCCGGGGATGATGGCAACGATCTTCATCTGGGCGATCATGCGTTTCATCGAGGCGTCGAGATGGGTCTCCAGCATCGCGGCGGCCGCATCGACAGCGCCGCGCATCAAAAGCTCGACGATCAGCCGCATCTCGGTGATGGCGGTCGGATCGTCAGGCAGGCCGAGATGACGCAACAGCCGCTCGGCGGCGTTGACGGGCAACAGGTTGTTGCGGATCAGTTCCCGCGTCTTCTCGTTTGCCGTCGTCAGCACGCAAATGTCGATCATCTGCTCCTGAAGTTCCTCGAGTTTTTCGAGGTGGTCGACCGGTTGCGAAGCTTCGAGGCCGGCCAGGCGAGTGAAGAGCTCGGTCAGGCGTTCGCGGTCGACTGCGGCAGCGCCGGCCTTGAGCGCGGCGGGCTCCAGCATGCGTCGAAGCGTGAAGTGATCCTTGATCGTCTGGGCCGTCAACGGGCCGGCGATCCAGTGGGAACTCTGGTTCTTCCTGACGAGGCCGCGTTCCTGCAACCGGCTGAGGACGTCGCGCACCACCGTGCGGCTGACCTTGAAATGATTGGCGAGTTCGATCTCGATGATGCGGTACTGGCCGAAGACGACGCAGCCGGCCACGTCGCGCTCGACCGTGTTGTAGATGCGCGCCCAGGACGACCGGCTCTGCAACGCCTCGTCGGCATGCTGGGCTATGACCAGGCCGAAGGATTTGATGTCCGTGCGGTTTGGTGTGAGACCCGCATCCTGAGGTCCGACCAGGAAGCCACGTCCCTGGAAACGGTGGACAAGGCCATCGGCCTCCAGGCGAAGCAGGGCGCGCTGCACCGGCGCGCGCGACGTTTGGAGAATATCGGCGATCGGCCCCTCCAGCAGGACCAGACCCACCGGCAGCTGTCCGCCGACGATATTGTCGCGCAGGATGTGCTCGGCAATCTCGTACCGACGCTGGGCCGTCTGTGCTGGGAGATTGCGTATCATCGGGCGGGGCATCCTCCATCCAATCGCGGATGGCAACAAAGTCGGAATTCTCTTTAGTGTATTTTGCCGTTCCGGACTATGTCAAAATAAATGTCTTTTGCATACCAAAATTGCAATTGTTCGCTGAGCGTCGCATGGGGCGGCATTTCATCATCGTCTAGGCCATTTTGCCCCGCAGATGGTCAGACGGGCGGATAGCGCTCGCGTCGAGAGCTCGAATGGTGCAGAAATATGCGATTTCCGGCGAAGTATTGCCGAAAAACTGCGCATAATCGTCCGGAATGCCCGTATCTCGTTTTTCCGGAATCCCTGCTTCCATACTGCGGTTTTGTGACTCTGTGTTGCTCTGCACAAAATGTCGACCGTTTCATGAAAAAGCCTATTGAATACAAAAATCATTTATGTCATCAATTCTGCACAGGGATGCCGGTAGAAGCATTCCGAGGGTGAACGACAAAAAACGTCAGACTGCCGATCGATCTTCCGCCGTGTGCCTTGCCGCCCACGAACGGTTTCGGCTGCCGTTTCGCAAGGCGCGCGGCGGCCTAGGAGCGATCCGTGCTGGTGCAAAATGGAGAGGCTCTTGTCTTCGGTTCTCAAGCTCGCAGGTGTCACCAAGGCTTATGGTACGCTGAACGCGCTCGACGGCATCGACCTGTCGCTGCCGAACGACAGCTACGTCTCGCTTCTGGGGCCGAGCGGATCTGGAAAGACGACGCTTCTGCGCGTCATCGCCGGTTTCGAGCAGCCGGACCTCGGCACGGTGATCTTCAAGGGCCAGCGTATCGAGACGGTACCGCCGCACCGGCGCGACATCGGTTTCGTCTTCCAGAATTTTGCCCTTTTTCCGCATCTGTCGGTCTCCAGGAACATCGCTTTCGGGCTGGAAAACCGTGCCGAGAACTCCGTGACCGATCCTGATATCGTGCAGGCCAGGGTCAAGGAGATGATTGCGCTCGTCGGCCTTTCGGGCCTGGAGGATCGCGGCGTCGGGCAGATCTCCGGCGGTCAGCGGCAGCGCGTGGCGTTGGCGCGCACGCTGGTGACGGAGCCGTCGCTGGTGCTGCTCGACGAGCCGCTTGGCGCGCTCGACGCCAATCTTCGCGCCCGCATGCGCAGCGAGCTCAGGTTGATCCGCGAGCGCTGCGGCGTCACCTTCCTGCACGTCACCGGCAGCGAGAGCGAGGCGCTTGCCATGGGCGACATGGTGCTGGTGCTCGACAGCGGCCGGATCGCGCAGGCAGCAGACGCCGACACGATCTATAACCGGCCAAAATCGCTGTCGGTCGCGAGCTTCCTCAACTGCTACAATCTTTTCGAAGGCCGGCTCGCCGGGGAGAGCTTCCTCAGCCCCTATGGTGCTTTCCCGCTCGGCGACCAAATGCAGTTCCGCGACGACCGCACCGGTTACGCGATCCGCTACGACCGTGTTGCGATCCGCCCGGCCGAAGTGCCCGCCGCCGACGACGAGGTGAGGCTCGAGGCGACCTTCGTCGCCGACGAATATTCGGGCGCCGCGATCAACTCCTTTTTCTCGCTCGATGACGGCCGCGTCTTCGAAGTGGAATCTCATCTGAGCCAGAGCATGCCGCCCGCCTGTACGCCGCAGTCGCGCTACACGCTCGTCTGGAAGCGCCGGGATGCCCTCGTTTACGCCTGATACTCTTACCGCGTAGCGCGGGACGGGAGACTGATTGATGTCGATAAGTGCCACAACAGCCGAGACCGAAACCACCGTGGAACCGGTCAAGAAGGCATCCAGCAAGACGCTCTGGCTGTTGGCGCCGGGCGTCATCTGGATGTTGCTTTTTCTGGTAACACCCATCCTGATGATGATCTACGTGTCCTTCTGGACGCAGACGACGTTCAAGATCACGCCTGATCTCACCGTCAAGAGCTGGGTGACCTTCTTCACCACGGACACCTATCTCAGCGCTCTTTGGACGACGGTCAGGATCTGGTTGATCGTGCTCGCCTCGACGCTGGTCGTCGGCTATCCGGCGGCCCTCTACGTCGGCCTCTTCGTCAAGAACAAGACGATCCAGACGGCGCTTCTCGTCCTCTGCGTCATCCCTTTCTGGACCTCTTTCCTGATCCGCGTGCTCGCCTGGCGACCGATGTTGGGCAAGGAGGGGGCGATCAATCTCATCCTGCAGGGTCTCGGCATCATCAACCAGCCGATCGAGGTGCTGCTCTTCTCCGAACTCTCGGTTATCATCGGCATGACGCAGATCTATTGCGTCTTCATGGTCGGGCCGATCGCCTTCATGATGGGCCGCATCGACCAGAGCGTCATCGAAGCAGCGCAGGATCTCGGCGCGGGCTTCTGGCGCATTTTCCGCACCATCATCCTGCCGCTCACCATGCCGGGCGTGGTGGTCGGCGCGATTTTCGTCTCCGTCATGGTGCTTGGTGAATTCGCAACTGCCGCCGCGCTCTCCGGCCGCAAGGTGAACCTTCTCGGCAATATCATCGTCACCCAGGTCGGATCGCTGAAATGGGCCTTCGCCGCTGTCGTCGGCGTCGTGCTTACCGTGCTCATGGGCGTCGTCGTCGCGGCACTCTTGCGCGTCGTCGACCTCAGGAAGGAGCTCTGACATGCAGGCTGGCGGCATCAAGCTATCACTCGGCATCTATACGGCGTTCTTCCTGATCTTCCTCTACGCGCCAATGGTGGTGCTGGCCATTCTGTCCTTCCAGACAGGGCCGGAAGGCGGACCGCAGTTCCCGATCATCGAGTGGTCGACCTACTGGTACAAGCATCTCTTCGGCCTGACGCCGCCATCGCGCATCGCGCCGCTGCCGATCAACGAGGCCTTGGTCCGCTCGCTGGTGCTTTCGGTAATGACGATGATCGTCTCCACCGTGCTCGGCGTCACCTCGGCGCAGGCCTTCCGTCGCCGGTTCCCTGGCTCGGGCGTCGTCTTCTACCTGATCGTTCTCGGCATGATGGTTCCTGGCGTTCTGGTCGGCCTCGGCATGGCGCTCGTCGCCAATGCGCTGGGGATCGACCGGCATTGGTGGAGTACAGCCTTCGTGCTGCACGTTGTCTACACCTACCCTTTCGCCTTTCTCGTCATGCTGGCGATCCTCAACCGCTTTGACCAGAGTGTGGAGGAGGCGTCGTGGTCGCTCGGCGTGTCGCCGGCGCGCACCTTCCGCAAGGTAACGTTCCCGCTGATCTTTCCGGGCGTGCTCTCGGCCATGCTCTTTGCCTTCACGCTGTCTTATGACGAATTCTCGCGCACCCTGTTTGCATCCGGCCGCGACTTGACGCTGCCGCTTGCCATCTACGGGACCTTCTCGGTGGAGGTGCATCCGAACGTCTTCGCTTTCGGGGTGCTGACGACGATCTTCTCCTTCGCGCTGCTCGGCGTCTACGCCATCTTGATGATGCTTTCCATCAGGCGCGCCAAGCGCGTCGCGATCCAGGAGGAGGCGTGATGCAGATATCTTCAGCCATCGTCACGGGCGCCGGTTCCGGCATCGGTCGTGCAATCGCCATCCGGCTGTCGCAGGACGGCTATGCCGTCCTCGTCAACGATCTCCACCTCGACCGTGCGCAGGCGGTTGCCGACGAGATCGCAGTTTCTGGCGGCAAGGCCGTCGCGGTTGCCGGGGACGTCTCTTCCGAGACAGATACCGCGAAGGTCTACGAGGTCGCAGTTTCGGCCTTCGGCCACCCGCAGTTGCTCGTCAACTGTGCCGGCATCGTCCATCAGGCGCTGTTTGAAAACCTTGAGGTTGCGGATTTCGACCGGATGTTCGCGATCCATGTGCGCGGTACCTTTCTCATGACCAAGCTCGCTCTGCCATCGATGCTTGCTGCCGGGGATGGTGTCATCGTCAACGTCGCCTCGCAGCTCGGCCAGATCGGCGGCATCGAACTCGTCCATTATGCCGGTGCCAAGGCGGCGATCATCGGCATGACGAAATCGCTCGCCCGCGAGGTCTCGAACCGCGGCGTGCGTGTCAATGCCGTCGCTCCAGGGCCGATCAACACGCCGCTGGTGCGCGAGCTCTCGCAGGAGTGGCGCGTCCGCAAGGCCGCCGAACTGCCGCTCGGTCGCTTCGGCGAGCCGGAAGAGGTTGCCGCCACCGTTTCGTTTCTCGCATCGCCCGCCGCCAGCCTGTTCGTCGGCCAAACGCTTGGCCCGAACTCCGGCGACGTCATGCTCTAGTCAGGAAAACAGAATGACCACGATCTCCTCGATACCCCGCATCGTGCTGATCACCGGCGCCGGCATCGGCATCGGCAAGGCGACCGCCAAGGCATTCGCCGCGCTCGGCGACCATGTGATCGTCACGGATGTCCTCAAGGTCGAAGGGCGCGCCGCCGTGGCGGAGATCGAGGATGGGGGCGGCTCGGCCGAATTCATCGCACTTGACGTCCGCTCGACATCCGCCGTCGATGCCCTGGTCGCCGACGTGGAGAAACGTCACGGCCGCCTCGACGTGATCATCGCCAATGCCGGCATCGCCCACAAGGCACCCCTCGATGTGCTCGATGACGACAGGTGGGAGCTGACCTTCGACATCGACCTCAAGGGCATCTTCCGCGTGGTCCGTGCAGCCGCACCCGGCATGAAGGCACGCAAATCAGGCGCGGTGGTGGCGCTCTCCTCGATCATGGGCGTCGCCTACGGCTGGGACGAGCACGTGCATTATTCCGCCGCCAAGGCCGGTGTCGTCGGCCTCGTGCGCGGGCTGGCGGTCGAACTGGCCCGCGACGGCATCCGCGTCAACGGCATGGCGCCCGGTTACATCCGCACCGCACAGCTTCTTTCGGAAGAAAACTCGCTCGGACCGAAGGGAGCGGAAGCGGCAAGCGCCTTCATCCCGATGGGACGGCTCGGCGAACCGGAGGACATCGCCGACGTGATCGTCTTCCTGGCGTCGAACAGCGCAAGATACATGACCGGCCAGACGCTGGTCGTGGATGGAGGGCTCCTCGTGGGCCGATACTGACGGCGGGCGCGTCGGGATCGATCCCATCCTGACGCCGAGGCCGGACGAGAACGATGGGTGGTCATGAAGGCCATCCCAGGGAACAAAAAACCGGAGAACGACAATGACAATTTCGATGGACATGAATCGACGTTCACTGCTGAAGCGATCCGCAGGCGCGATGGCGCTTGCCATCGGCGGCGGCACACACTTCCTCTCTTCGCGGGCAGCTTATGCGCAGGCCGCCAGCCTCGCCGGCGAGCAACTGCGCACGATCGGCCTTTCGGTCACCGTACAGGAACGCATCCTGGCCGACTTCAAGACGGCAAGCGGCGTCGGCACGACGTCCGGCACGGCGGCAACCTTCCCGGATGCGCAGACCCGGATCCTCTCCGGTTCGAAGGATTATGACGTCTGGGAAACGATCGGCGAGCGCCTTCCCTCCGTCGTCATGACCGATAATGCCGACCCGATCGAGACCGCGGGCCTGAAGAGCTGGTCGAATATCCGCGAGATCTTCACCAAGCCTGATCCGAAGTTCGACCCCAAGGCGCAGATCGTCGGTCAGATCTGGACCGACGAGACGCAGACGGCACTCTGGATGGTGCCTTCGGTCTTCAACTTCGACTCCGTCGGTTATAATCCGGACGTGCTCTCCGACGAAGAAGCCAACAGCTGGACGGCGATCTTCGACAGCAAGTACAAGGGCAAGTCCGGCCTCAACACCGACCCGCTGACGGCCTTCGGCCAGGCGGTCATGGCGATGAACACGCTTGGCCTTTCCAATGTCAAGAACCCCGGCAATCCGACCGCCGCGGAAATCGACGAAGCCGCGAAGTTCCTGATCTCGAAAAAGAAGGAAGGCCAGTTCCGCGCTCTCTGGGGCGATTTCGGCGAACTCGTCAACTTCCTGGCATCCGGCGAAATCGTCGTCTGCGACGCCTGGCAGCCGGCGGTTATGGCCGTCAAGGCGCAGGGAAAGCCTTGCAAATACGCCATTCCGAAGGAAGGCTATCGCGCCTGGTCCATCGGCAACACCATGCTGAAGGGCACGCCGAACAAGGAAGCCGTCGTCGCCTATGCGGACTATTGGCTGTCAGGCGAACCGGGCATCACGGTTTCCGAGCAGGGTTATTATTCGCCGACCACCAACATCAAGGAGAAGATGGCGCCGGAGAAATATGCATTCTGGTACGAAGGCAAGCCGTGGGTCGGTGCGCCAGAGCGCGGCATCAAGGAGGGCGATCTTCGCGACGGCGGTTCGCTCGAGACCCGCGCGGCAAACGTCGCCTACTGGCACCAGTGGCCGGATGAATACGACCACCTCATCCAGAAGTGGGACGAGTTCCTCAACGCCTGATGCGTTACTCCCAGCGCCCCTCCATCCCATCTGCGATGCGGAGAAGGGGGCCACCTGGCAGGCGGCTGCGGTCGCCTGTCCTTTAACCCGCAACCGGAACGACCGACATGATACATGACCTCGAACTCTACCAGATCGGAAAGGTCTACGACAACGGAACGCCGGCCGTGATCGATTTCAACCTTGCCGTCGACAAGGGCGAGTTCATCGCGTTCCTCGGCCCGTCCGGCTGCGGCAAAACGACGACGCTGCGGATGATCGCAGGATTCGAAAGTATCTCGTCCGGCAATCTGATGGTCAGGGGCGAGCGGATCAACGATATCGGCCCGGCGCAGCGGCCGACCTCGATGATCTTCCAGAATTATGCGCTCTTCCCGCACATGACTGTGCGCAACAATATCGGCTACGGCCTCGACGTGAAGCGCATGGAGAAGGTCCAGCGCAATGCAAAGGTCGATCGCATTCTCGAAAAGCTGGGTCTCGAGGACGTCGCCGACAAGCGCTGCGACAAGCTTTCCGGCGGCCAGCGACAGCGCATCGCGCTTGCGCGCGGTCTCGTGGTCGAGCCTGATATTCTGCTGCTCGACGAACCGCTCGGCGCTTTGGACGCCAACCTGCGCAAGACGATCCAGAGCGAATTGAAACTGTTGCAACGCGAGCTTGGCGTGACGTTCGTTTTCGTGACGCACGCCCAGTCCGAGGCGCTGGCGCTTTCCGACCGGATCGTCGTGATGAACCAAGGCCGGATCGAACAGATCAGCCCGCCGCATCAGCTTTATACGCGGCCAAACACGCCTTTTGTCGCGCAGTTCATCGGCCGCAATACGATCTTCAAGGGTGCAGTCAAGGGCCACGAAAAGGGACATGTCGTGGTCGACACGCCGCTTGGCCTTCTCGCCGGCGATGCCAATGGCGCGGTCGCGAACGGAGACGCGGTGAGCGTCGTGATCCCTGCCGAGGCAGTTGAGGTGCATGCGCTCGACAAGGGCGGCCGCGACGCGATTGCTGAGGCCTGCAGCGGCAATGTCATCGACGCCAGGATCCGCCGCTTCGACGTCGTCGGGCATATCTCGCATCTTTCGGTCGCCCTGCCGGACGGACGCATGCTGGCGCTCGAAGCCCATCTCGACAAGTATCCGACCGGCGCTTTTGCCGTCGATGCGCTGGTTGCGCTCGCCTTCAAGCCGGAAAACGCCACCGTCATTCCCGCCCACTGAAAAGCCGGCCGATCAAAGCCGGACCAACGAGAACATCACAAGGAGACCTCGCAATGGCAAAAGAAATCTTCTGCAGCTTCGGCATCGACGTGGACGCCGTTGCCGGCTGGCTCGGCTCGTATGGCGGCGAGGATTCCCCGGACGATATCTCGCGGGGCCTGTTTTCCGGCGAAGTCGGCAGCCCACGGCTGTTGAAGCTTTTCGAGCGCTTCGGCATCAAGACCACCTGGTTCATCCCCGGCCACTCGATCGAGACGTTTCCGGAGCAGATGCAGGCCGTCGCCGATGCCGGTCACGAGATCGGCATCCATGGCTACACCCATGAAAACCCGATCGCCATGACGCGCGAGCAGGAGACGGAGGTGCTCGACAAGTGCATCGAGCTCGTCGCCAAGCTTTCCGGCAAGCGGCCGACCGGCTATGTGGCGCCCTGGTGGGAATTCTCCAACGTCACCAACGAACTCCTGCTCGAGCGTGGCATCAAATACGACCATTCGCTCATGCACAACGACTTCACGCCTTACTATGTCCGCGTGGGCGACAGCTGGACCAAGATCGACTATTCGAAGAAGCCGTCGGAGTGGATGGTGCCGCTGAAGCGTGGTCACGAGACCGATCTCATCGAGATCCCGGCGTCTTGGTATCTCGACGACCTGCCGCCGATGATGTTTATCAAGAAGGCGCCAAACAGCCACGGCTTCGTCAACCCGCACGACATAGAGCAGATGTGGCGCGACCAGTTCGACTGGGTCTATCGCGAAATGGACTACGCCGTCTTCCCGATCACGATTCACCCTGATGTCGCCGGCCGGCCGCAGGTTCTGATGATGCTGGAGCGTCTCTACGCCCACATGATCAAGCATCCCGGCGTCAAGTTCGTGACGATGAACGAGATCGCCGACGACTTCGCCAGACGGTTCCCCCGCAAGAAGTAAGAGGTAAAGGCGATGTGTTCGCTCTGCGGTATTCTGGGTGGTAACGAGCACTGGGCCGACGCGGTCGCGCGACCCGGGGTCTATACCCGCACCGCCGAGCGGATCGACCGCCGGCGCGAGCGCGCCCGCCGTGTTGCGATTGCCAACCGCGTCCTCGACGCCTTCGGTCTCTCCATCTCCGACTGGCAGGGATCCTCCTTCCTGCTGTCGACCCGCACCGGAAAGACCGAGATCATCGAAGATCTCGGACACCTGTGGCCGGCGGCCGAGCGGCTTGCGGGCCGGCCGCTCGATCCGCTGGCCGAGACGCTTCTCGACCGGCTGGAGGCGAACCGCCATGGCTGATGCGTTTCCGGCCTTCACGCCCGTCACGTTGCTGACCGGTTTTCTCGGATCCGGCAAGACGACGCTGCTACGCCGGTTGCTGGCCGACCCGGCGCTCTGCAACGCCGCGGTGCTGATCAACGAATTCGGCGAGGTCGGCCTCGACCATCACCTGCTCGAGCGCATCGACGAGGACATGGTGTTGCTGCAATCCGGTTGCCTTTGCTGCACGGTGCGGGGCGAATTGGTCGATGCGATCCGCGACCTGCATTCGAAGCGCGAGCGCGGCATCGTCCCGCCCTTCGACCGGATCATCATCGAGAGCACCGGGCTTGCCGATCCTTTCCCCGTTCTTTCGACGTTGAAGGCTGATCCGGTTCTGCGGCATCATTTCCGATCCTCGGGCGTGATTGCCACCGTCGATACCGTCAATGCCGGGACGCAGCTTGCCGCCTACCGCGAGCCGATGCGGCAGGTGGCGGTGGCCGACCTTCTGGTGCTGACCAAGGCCGATATCGCTGAAGCCGGCCAAGTCGCGCGGATCACAGCGATGATCCGGCAGATCAATCCTGATGCGCCGATCGTCCTGGCGTCGGATGATGTCATCAGTCTGCTGGAAGATACCACAACCTGCCGCGCCGAGGCGATGCAATCGCCAGGCGGCTTCTATTGCGACGATCCCGGGCCTGTTCTTGCAGGCGAACATTCCGGCCGCATCCGGTCCTTCGTGCTGGTGAGCGAAGGCACGATCGACTGGACAGCCTTCGGCATCTGGCTGACCATGCTGCTCAACCGGCACGGCGACCGTATCCTTCGGGTCAAGGGGATTCTCAACATCGAGGGCGAGGACTTTCCCGTGGCGATCCACGGGGTGCAGCATCTGGTCCACACGCCCGTTCATATGCAATCCTGGCCCGGCGGGGACCGGCGGTCCCGCATCGTCTTCATCGTCGACGGCATCGAGCCCGCGGCAATCGAGCGATCGTTTGACGCCTTCAACGGGCTCGGCGTGACACAAGTCGCACCGCGGCGGATCGAGGAAATGCAGCCATGAGAAAAATGCCGACGCCGAAGAGCTTTCCGACACCCGCCCTCCATACAGAGGGCCGGATCAAGCTGCGCATCCTCGGCACGGCGATTTCGCTGCTGGAAGAACTCCGGCTCGGTGCCGAGCGCGATCTGGGCATGGATATCGAATTCGACAATCAGGACTTCATGACCGCCCAGCACAAGGCGGCGCTGGAGCCGATGACCTACGACATCTACGACCAGTGCTTCCACAACCTCGACATCGTCTGGTACTGGCGCGCCGTGCAGCCGATCGAGATCGAGCGGATCACGCTTTGGGACGAGATCACCGATCTGACGAAAACGGGCCGCATCGGGCCGAATGCGCGGATCGGGCAGGGCGATGCGCCGGTGACCAAGCTTTTCGTGCAGCCGAACCTGGCGCTTGCCGAAACGCCCTCGCAGCGCATTTCGATGCTGCCGACGACCCATAATTTCGACAGCTTCGCCTACCGGACGGATGCGGCAAATTCCAACCAGATGAGCTCCTGGGCAGCACTGCTCGATCCGCGCTGGCACGGGCGCGCTGCACTCGTCAACGAGCCGGCGATCGGCATCTTCGACGCAGCACTTGCGGCGCAGTCGGCCGGGCTGATGACCTTCGACAATCTCGGCAACATGAGCATTGAGGAGATCGACCGGCTGCTGGATATTCTGGAAGAGCGCAAGAAGGCCGGCTTCTTCCGCGGCTTCTGGCGTTCGGCCGAGGACGCGGCGAACCTGATGACGAAGAGCGACACGCAGATCCAGTCGATGTGGTCGCTTGGCATCAGCAAGCTGAACCTGCGCGGCTTCCCAGTCGAACTCGCCAATCCCGCCGAGGGTTATCGCGCCTGGCATGGCGGGCTCTGCCTTTCGAAACGGCTCTCCGGCCGGATGCTCGACGCGGCCTACGACTATCTCAACTGGTGGATTTCGGGCTGGCCCGGCGCGGTGGTGGCCCGGCAGGGTTATTACATGTCGACGCCGGGACGCTCGCGCCCGCACATGACACCGGCCGAGTGGGACTATTGGTACGAGGGCCTGCCGGCTGCGACGGACCTGCCGGGGCCCGACGGGCTCCTCCGGATCAAGGCCGGTGCGGTGCGCAGCGGCGGCTCCTATTGGCAGCGCGCCAATTCGATCGCCGTGTGGAACACGACCATGGATGAACACAATTATCTGGTGCGCCGCTGGATGCAGTTCGTGGCGGCGTGAGCAAAGCGGGAAAGACAGAATGGCACACCCTTACGGCTCTCTCTCGATCGCCCAGCTCTCCGCCCTCATCCAGGCTGGCAGCGTCGATCCGGTCGCTGTGGCCGAACAGGTCTTTGCCGCGATAGAAAGCCATGACGACAAGGCGATCTTCATTTCGCTGACGCGTGAGCGGGCAATGGCGGAGGCCGAAGCTTCATCGAAGCGGCTGAAAGATGGTCGTTCGCGCGGCTTGCTCGAGGGCATTCCGGTCGCCTGGAAGGATCTCTTCGATGTTGCCGGCAGTGTCACGGCGGCGGGGTCGAGGCTGCTTCTTCGTGATCAGGCACCGGCTGCGGTTGACGCTGCCGTCGTCTCCGCGCTGGCTGGCGCCGGCATGGTCGCAGCCGGCCGGGTCAACATGAGCGAGTTCGCCTTCTCCGGGCTCGGCATCAATCCGCATTTCGGCACGCCGAAAAACCCCCGCGGTACTGATGTCGCCCGCATTCCCGGCGGCTCGTCCTCCGGTTCGGGTGTTGCGGTGGCAGCCGGTCTCGTGCCGGTCTCGATCGGCTCCGACACGGGCGGCTCGGTGCGTATTCCAGCGGCGCTGAACGGCATCGTCGGCTACAAGGCGACGCGCGGGCGTTATCCGATGACGGGCGTCTTTCCGCTTGCCGGCAGCCTGGATTCGCTCGGGCCGCTCTGCCGCTCGGTACAGGATGCCGTCTGGGTCGATGCGGCGATGCGTGGGTTGACAGCCCCGACGGCCAGCCACCGTCCGCTTGCCGGGCTCGAACTCGTCATTCCCACCAACGTCGTCTTCGACGAGGCCGAGCCGGGTGTTGTTGCGGCCTTTGAGGCGGCCGTCGCGCGTTTGTCCGCCGCCGGCGTCATCTGCACGCCACTGGAAATCCCGCCCTTTGCGGAAATTCTGCAGCTGATGGCAAGCCATGGAGCCCTGGTAACGGCGGAGGCCTACTGGCTGCACCGGGCGCGGATCACCGGGCCGGATGCCGAACTGATCGACCCGCGTGTGGTCTCGCGCACCAGCTTCGGTGAAAAGATCACCCTTTCGCACTACCTCGACATTCTCTCTGCCCGCACGCGGCTGATCGAGGGGGTGGACCGGCTGGTCGGCGACCGGCTGATTGCCTTCCCGACTGTCGCGCATGTGGCACCGCTGCTCGAGCCGTTGAAGACCGACGACCAGCTCTTCATCGCCACCAACGGCAAGACACTGCGCAACACGCTGCTCGGCAATTTTCTCGACTGGTGCGGGGTGTCGATCCCCTGCGGCACGGGTGAAGCCGGCATGCCGGTTGGCTTCCTGCTATCGGGGCTGGCACGCCGCGACGAGCGGCTATTGTCGATGGCGCTCGTCGCCGAACCGGTCATTCGCGGCGAAACGATCTGAAGGTGGCGGCTGCGGCGGCTGCGACGGTCAACAAGGAGACTTGCAATGTGCATGGCGTGTTATGTCGACGAAGCGACCAAGAGCAAGATCATCGCCTACAATGCCGAATTCCATAAGGTGACGAAGAGCCCCTATGGCAGCGACGACGAGATCGGCATGCTGAACCTGATCGACGCCAAGTCGCGTTCCGCAATCATCGGCCGCACCGATGCGTCGAAAGTCTTCGACCTTTCGGTCGACCATTTCGTCGGCATGCCCGGCTGGTTCGGCGCCGGTGACCAGCCCTATCAGATCTGGATGACCCACACGCCGCAGGGCGAGATCGTCGCAAACACCATGGGCGTGACGCGCCAACAGAACGAACTCGTCGGCTATTCCGGCGACAGTATTTCGATGTACACCCATTGTGGCACGCATATCGATACGTTCAACCACTTCGGCTATAACGGCGAGATATTCAATGGCTTCACGGCGCGTGATCACCTCGGCAGCCGCGCCTGGGATATTTGCGGCCCAGAAAAATATCCGCCGATTTTCGCGCGCGGCATTCTCCTCGATATCGCGGCCATGCATGGCGTCGACACGTTGCCGCCGAGCCATGCGATCGGCAAGGCCGACATCGCCGGATGCCTGAAGAAGCAGGGATTGAAGATCCTGCCCGGCGACGTCGTGCTGCTGCGCACCGGCCAGATGCTCCTGTGGCCGGATATGGCCTTCACCCGAAACACGCCCGGCCTCAACCGCGAGGGTGCGGAGTATATCGCCAAGCACGGCGCGCTCATGATCGGCGCCGACAATCTGACGCTGGAGCAGACGCCATCGGCACACGAGCTCAATTTCTTCCCCGTCCATACCTACCTGTTGGCGGAAGCAGGTGTGCCAATCCTTGAGATGGCTTTTCTTGAGGAGCTGGCCGCCGAAAGACTCTACGAATTCGCCTTTTTCGGGGCCTGCATCAAGCTGCGCGGCGCAACCGGCGCACCGATGCGGCCCGTGGCAATGCCTCTGACATGAGTGCGTTAGGGACCCGGGATCCGCACGTCCGGATCATGTCGATCGGCTTTCGAGCCGATACCGGCAGTGGGCAACGCTGCTTCCCTTTGTGAAACATTGTGGGCCGGCGGCTTTTCGTAGCCGCGCTTTTCTGACAATAGGAAATTTGCCTCCACATCTTTTCGTCCGATCCGTATCCTCAACTATGGCGCGATCCTGACAGCAGGCATCTTCTTACCAAGCCGCCTCATAGATCTGAGTGGCGTCCCACAGCGACACCGTGCGCGGATTGTTGACCAGCAAGCGGGTCTGTTCCATCGCACTTTCCGCTAGCAGGGGAAGCCCGTCCCTGGGAATTCCGACATCGCGCAGGCGTACGGGCAGGTTGAGGCGCACAGGCAGTATTGCCAATCCTTCGACAAAACCGGAAAGCCGCTCAGCCAGACCGGCGGGCCCAAGATGAGGAAAAAGGCAAGGTGCCAGTTCCGCATAGGCATCACCGCACACCGTCGCGTTGAAGCGCAGCACGTGCGGCAGAACCAGGCTGTTGGAAAGGCCGTGCGCCACGTGATAGCGGCCACCGATCGGGTAGGCGAGAGCATGGACGGCAGCGACCGGCGAATTGGCAAAGGCCTGACCGGCCAGCATCGCGCCGAGCAGCATCGCCTGCCGGGCGGCCAGATCGGTTCCTCTCATCACTGCGATCTCTAAATTCGCCCCGAGAAGCCGAAGGGCCTCCTTGGCAAGGGAACGGGAAACCGGATTGTTGTTTGCACTCGCGGAGGTGAAAGCCTCGATGGCGTGCACCATGGCGTCAATCCCCGTTGCAGCCGTCACGGCTGGAGGCAGGCCGAGGGTCAACTCCGCGTCGAGAAGCGCCGCATCCGGCAGCAGGACTGGCGATACGACGCCTTTTTTCTCGTATGCGCCCGTGGTGACGATGGAAATCGGTGTGACTTCGGAGCCGGTGCCTGCCGTTGTGGGCACAAGCACCAGCGGCAAGCGCTGCCCGCTGACTTTGCCCACTCCATAGATATCATCGAGCGCATCGCCGCTTTTGCAGAGCAGAGCCACAAGTTTTGCGACATCAAGCGACGAGCCGCCGCCGATGCCAAGTACACCCGTGGCGCCGAAACTGATCGCCTGCGCCACAGCCGCATGAATGATGGCGTCCGGCGGGTCGGCGACAACACCGGGGAAGATCGATATTTCAGCGCCGCCGTCCGCAAGGCTTGCCAGGGCCGGCTGAACGAGCCCCGCTTTGACGACCCCATCGTCCGAAATCACCATGACGCGCGGTCCAAGCCGGGTTTTCGTCAGCTCCGAAAGCCTCGCGATGCAACCCGGTCCCGCGATGATCTGCGGGACGGTCGCGAATGTGAATGTGGACATCTTGCCGGTCTCTCACTGATGCCATTTGACGAGCGGCTGATAGTGATGCGGCTGGCGCATGACGACAAGATCCTTTCGCCGGACGATGTTCGTCGGATACGGCGTTTCGAGATTGGTGGTGTCGACGGTTGCTGACGCAATCCCGTCCTCGTCCAGGATTGCCGATTCCTGGCGCGGAAAGGCAAAGGAATCCGGCCCGAACACCGCACTCTTGCCCAGGTATCCCCGCGCCGCATCCAGGACATTGGCGAAGGCGAAATAGACATTGTTTTCGCCGCCGCGCACGCGCAACGCATGCCAGTGGTAGGGATCGGCGCCCTTGGGGATCGGATAGTTATGCGGAATTTTCGTGCCGTTGTGGCTGCCGGTGAAAGTGCCAGCTATGGCTGATGGGCAAGCGACCACGTCGCATCCCAACAGCGCGAGCGAACGGATGGCTTCCGGATAGAGCGCGTCGTGGCCGATCGCCAGACCGACGCGGCCGATCGCCAGATCGTAGACTTTCCATTCGTCGCCGGCCGTCGCCCAGCTGTCGGAAATGCCGAGATGCGTCTTGCGGTAGCTTCCCACAAGCCCCTCGGGGCCAGCGAGAACCGCACTGTTATAAACCTTGTCCCCATCCGCCTCGGCAAATCCGGCGACAAGATAGAAACCGAGCTTCATCGCCAGACGAACGAAGGCCGATACCGTCGGGCCCGAGAGCAGCTCCGCCCGGCTTTGCGGCGCCTCCAGTCCGGTCAGCGACAGTTCCGGGAAAACCAGAATGTCCGGCGCTGTTGTTGCCTTCGCCTCGGCTGCCAGATGGGCGATGCGGGCGAGATTGTCTGCGACGACGGAGGAGGGGGCGAACTGGGCGACTGCGGCACGCGATGCGCGTCCGCGCGGGATCGGCTGGTAGCCATAGAGACGGAAGTAGTCGCCCGGGTTCCAGGTGAAGCTGTTGGTCATCATGTTCATGTAGAGTTCGGGCCGGCGGGACTCAAACACCGGTTCGCACAGGACCTCGCGGCGGCGGGCAAGAGCGAGATCGATAGTGCCATAGGCGATCCCGTCGCCCGTATCGATGGATGCGGCGACCGTGCCGTCGGGATCGATCACGCAGCTTCCGCCGGAAAACTGCACGGTTCTCTCTAGTCCCCAACGGTTGCTCTCGATGACATAGCAGGCGTTTTCGAAGGCGCGATTGATCCAGTAGGGTGCCGGCGTGCGCTCCTGCAGCCAGTTAGAGATATGGCAGATGATGTCGGCACCCGCGAGGGCCTCCAGACGCGCCGTCTCGAAGAAGTGCAGATCCATGCAGACCAGCATCGAGATCCGGCCGATCTCCGTTTCGAATACCTCGTGGACGATGTCACCGTTGGCAGCCCATTTCGGCTCCGCGATATAGGGATGTGATTTGCGATGCCGGCCAACGACGCCCTCAGGGCCTATCAGCACGGCGGTATTGTAGTAGAGTTCGCTCGCCGGGTCGACTTCCGGCATGCCGACGACGATATGGCAGCGGTGTTTGCTGGCAATGGCCTGGAAAACATCCGTGGTCGGTCCGGGGATAGTTTCGACGAAAGGTTTCACTTCGGCTCTGTCGAACCAGCAATAGCCGGTCGTGCCCATTTCGGGGGTGACGATCAGGCGCGCGCCTGCCTCCGCTGCCTCCTCGCAAAGGGCTGCCAGCCGGCTGATATTGCGCGCCTTCTCGAACATGGTGGGTTCGAACTGGATGGTGGCGGCGGTATAGTTTTGTGTGGATGTCATTGTCTTTCCCATTGTCTTTATGGAGGATAGCCGGCTGTTTCAGACAGCCATATGCCGATGAACAAGCGCGTCGGAGAGTGCATCGATGGCGCCGGCAGCGACCACGCGCCCCTTCTCAAGCATCGCGAACCGGTGAGACGCGTGCCGCGCAAATGCGACGTTTTGCTCGACGAGGATGATCGTCATGCCGATCTCGCGATTGAGCCGGATGATGATCTTCTCAATCTCCTCGACGATGGAGGGCTGGATGCCTTCATTAGGTTCATCGAGAAGCAGCACTTTCGGATCTGCGGCCAGCGCGCGGGCGATGGCGAGCTGCTGCTGCTGGCCGCCCGAAAGCACGCCACCCGGCCGATCGAGATTGGCCATCAGGTATGGAAAAAGCTCTGGCACCAGCGCTGGAATCTCGCGTTTGCCATCGGTGCGGGCAAAGGCGCCCATCAGGATGTTCTCGCGGATGGTAAAATCGGGAATGATCTCCCTGCCCTGGGGGACGTAGGCGATGCCGGCCCTTGCCCTTTCATGCGTTGGGGATGCGGCCATGTCCTTTCCCTGCAGAAGCATCTCGCCCGTCATGCGGTCGGTCAATGCCATCAGCGTTTTCAACAGCGTCGTCTTGCCGGTGCCGTTGCGGCCGAGGATGCTCGTCACCTTGCCGGCCGGGATATCGAGGGTGACGCCGTGCAGGATATGGCTGCGGCCGTAATAGCTGTGCACGTCTTTCAACGACAGCATCAGGAGATTCCTTTCGAACCGAGATAGGCTTCACGGACTTTCGGATTGCGTTCGATATCTTCGACGCTTCCCTCCGCCAGAACCTCTCCGAGATGGAGAACGGTGATGCGTTCGGCGATCTCGCGGACAAACCCCATGTCGTGTTCGACGACGAGGATCGTATGGCGACCTTTGAGATTGTTGATGATCTCGGCTGTCTTGCGGGTTTCGGCCTGGGTCATCCCGGCTGTCGGCTCGTCAAGCAGAACCACCTTGGGATCCTGGACGATGAGCATGCCGAGCTCCAGCCACTGCGTCTGGCCATGGCTGAGATAGGCGGCCATCACATCGTGTTCGGCATCGAGGCCGATGAGGGCAATGACGTCGTCGACGCGGTTCGCCTCTGCACGCGAAAAGCCGAACCGAAGATTGGCGAGTACCGAAGGATTGCGGCAATTGGCGACCTCCAGATTCTGTCGCACGGTAAGGTCCCGAAAGACGCTGGGGATCTGGAATTTCCGGCCTATGCCGGCGCGTGCGATGCGGTGTTCGGGCCAGTTGGTGATGTCGGTGTCGTAGACGAAGACCCTGCCCTGGGTGCTGCGCGTCTTGCCGCTCACCAGATCCATCAAGGTCGTCTTACCGGCACCGTTTGCGCCAAGCAGCACACGCAGCTCACCGTCGAAGACGGTGATGCTGACATTGTTGACGGCGCGGAAACCGCCGAAATCGACGCCGAGACCGTCGATGGTCAATGCAATGGCGCTCATATCACAATGCCTCGCTTTGCCGCGGCAATGCCGGAAGGGCCTCAGCTGGTTTGCGCCGGCGGACGAACCACCGCAGCACGTCATGCGCGACGCCGCCAAGGCCGCGCGGCATGAACAGAACGACCAGCACGAAGATCAGACCGATGATCGCTTTCCACGCCTCGACCAGCGCCTCGGTCTCGCTGACCTCCGCTTCGATCATGTTGATCAGAATTGCGCCGATGCAGGCGCCAAGCAGAGACGAGCGGCCGCCGACGGCAGCCCAGACGACCATCGTCACGGAGAAGGAGAGATCCATGAAGGTCGGAGAGGCGAACTCTGCGACGACGACGTAGAGCATGCCGGCAACGCCGGCGATCCCTGCCGAAATGACAAAGAAGAACACCTGGTAGAGCGAGACGTCGAAGCCAAGATACCGGGCGCGGACCTGGTCATCGCGGATCGCCTGCAGGATCATGCCCGCTCGGGTTTCCACGATAAGACGCGCACCGATGAGTGTCAGCGACAGGCATACGGCGCACAGATAATAGGTCGCCCGGCTGTAGGGATCGAATTCGACGCCGCCGATCGTGAGCCAGCCGAGATCCGTCAGGCCGTTGAAGCCGTTCGTCACCGGCTGCGCATCGACCATGACGAGGCGGACGAGCAGAACGAGCGCCAGCGTGATGATCGAGACGAAGACGCCGGAAATGCGCTTGCGGAAAACCAGCATGCCGAGTGCGCCAGCAATCACCACCGGAAGCGCGATGCCGAGCACAAGACCTACCGACTGGCTTTGAAAGGGAAGCCAGAGGAAGGAGCCCTTGTTGATGCAGCAAAGCTCCGTCGGGGCACCGGGCTCGGCATTCCAGAGCATGAAATCCGGAACCGGCTTGTCGGAACCCTGTTGGAGACTGGTCAGGCTCGACAGCTTCAACGACATGGCCAGCATGTAGGCGCCCAGGCCGAAAAACAGTCCCTGGCCGAGATTGAGAATACCCGCATATCCCCATGTGAGCGCGATGGCGACGCCCAGCATGCCGTAGACCAGGTATTTCGATATGCGATTCAGCCAGAATTCGTCGCCGAAAACGGGGGCTGTGAAGATCACTGCGATGAAAAGTACATAAGCCGCGATCTGGAATTTCCGTTCAATGCTCATGTCAGCGTCCCTTGAACGAGAACAGCCCGCTGGGCTTGACGAGGATGACGAGGATGACGACGCCGAACACGACGGCGCGCGCCAGGATGTCGTTCGTGCCGATTGCCACCAAGGCATTGATCTCGCCGAGCAGGCCTGAGGAGAGGATGGTGCCGAAAAGGCTGCCGACCCCGCCGGTCACCACGACCATGAAGCCGTCGACGACCATCGTCGTGCCCATGTCGGGAAAGACGGTCTTGAAGCCGGACATCATGACGCCGGCGACGCCGGCAAGGCCCGACCCGAACGCGAAGGTCATGGCGTTGACGCGTTTCACGTCGATGCCGCAGGCGGCGGCCATTTTCGGGTTCCGGATGATGGCGCGAACCTGCATGCCGGCCGCGGTCCGGTAGAGGATGAACCATGTCGCCAGTGTCAGCGCGGCGGCAACGGCGATGATGAAGGCGCGGTAGGCGTTGATATCAGCGCCGGCGAGCCTGAACGTGCCCTGCAGGTAGACAGGCACGGCGACGTTCTGCAGGCCGGCCCCCAGGCCTTCGACGTGAATGTCGAAAAAGGACAGGCCGAACTCGAGTCGCACGGCCTGCTGCAAAAGGATGGCTATTCCCCAGGTGGCGAGAAGCGTGTCCAGCAGACGGCCGTAGAGCCGCCGGACGACCACCCGCTCGATCAGCAGGCCGAGCAGGGCCGTCACGACAAAGGCCAGAGGGATCGCAAGCAGAAGGCTTGCTTTTAGCCAGATGCCGGAGAGGACGGCGACATAGGCGCCGATCATGACCATTTCGCCATGTGCCATGTTGATGACGCCCATGGCGCCGTAGGTGATGGCAAGGCCAAGCGCAACCAAAAGAAGGATCGAGGCGAGACTGAGGCCGATAAAGAGAATGTCGAGCATAACGCCACCGTTCGTGAGAAGGGCGGGCCGAACTCTCCTGCGCCTTGCCCATCCTGATGGCAGCTTGCGGAAGAAGAGGGGAGGCCGGCCTTACCGAGAGATGATCCCGCCATCCATGGATGGCGGGACGTCGCGGGGAAGGGGTCAGCCCTTGAGCTTTGCGGCGTCGAGACCGTTGCTGGTGCAGAATAGATTGCTCTCCGTCTCGCCATAGGCCGAATAGGGCAGGGGCTTGATCGGCGCCGGGTAGGCGTTCACCACCTTGCTCTGGCCGTCCGCCTGCCATTGCCCGATGCGCGGCGTAAGCCAGCAATGCAGGTTATCGGGATCGGTGGTCACCTTGCCTCCGGGTGCTTCGTAGGTTTGGCCGCGAATGCCGGCCCTGATCGCCTCCGCAGAAAGATCGCCGGATTTTTCGACGGCCTGCTTCCACAGGAAGACCTGGAAATAGGCGGCTTCGAGTGAATGGTAAGTAACGGCTTTGGGATCGTTGACGAACGTCCTGAAGCGGTCGATGAAGCTCTTGTTTGCCGGTGTGTCGATCGACATGAAATAGGGGAAGGAGGTATAGCTTCCGGCCGCATATTCGGCGCCCATCGCCGCGATTTCGATTTCGGAGGTGACCGTCGCGCAGATCGGCAGAACCTCCTGAGAGAGCCCCTGGTTCTTGAACTCGCGGTAGAAGGCGATGATGGAGTCGCCGACCACGTTGGACAGGACCACGTCGGCGCCCGATTCCTTGATCTTGCTGACCATGACGGCCCACTCCGAATGGCCAAGCTCCAGATATTCGTCCGCCACCCATTCGGCGCCGGCTGCCTCGATCAGCTTCTTGGAAACCTTGGCCATCTCGCGCGGATAGACATAGTTCGAGCCGACGATGAAGAATTTCTTCTTGCCCAGTTTCTCGACGATCCAGGGGATGTAGTTGGAGAGCTGTTGGTTCGGTACGGCACCGGAATAGACGACGTTGCGCGAGCACTCGAAGCCTTCGTAATGCGTCTGGTAGAACAACATCGCGCCCCGTCGCTCGAAGATCGGCAGCACGGCCTTGCGGCTGGCCGAGGTATGGCAGCCGAACACGGTGGAGATCTTGTCCTTGAGGATCAGCTTCGAAGCTTTCTCGCTGAAGGTCTTCGGATCGGAAGCCCCATCTTCGACGACCACCTCGACCGGACGGCCGAGAACGCCGCCGGCCGCGTTGATTTCGGCAACGGCCATCATGACGCCGTTTGCCAGAAGCTTTTCGGCAACCGAAAGCCCGCCCGTTTGCGAATAGAGCGCACCGACCTTGATAGGATCGGCTGCGAAGGCGCGGCTGCCCAGAGCCGGCAGGGCGATCGCGGCAGAAGCGGTGGCTGCGGTTTTCAAAAATTCACGTCTGTTGAACACCATCTTGGTTCCCCTTTTTTTGATTGGCGCGCACGGCGGCACGGCCCGCCGAACGGCGAGGCTTTCATGCCGAAAATGGGTAGAGAACTGACGTCACTGTCAGCAGACAACAAAAAACCCGCGAGGCTTGTCACAGCCTGCGGGCACCCTTGCCATCACCGCATCACGGCTGCGCCGTGTGCAACAGCGGCACATGGCTTCGTCAAGCGAAGGGATGTGCCGGAGGCGTTTCGTTTGAAACGCATGAAAAACTAATCATGTTTCTGGGCTGGGCGCAAGAGTTGTTCGGCGTTGATAATCGAATTGGCGATTTCATCGATGGGCACGCGCCGGGCCATCGCCTGCTCGCGCATTTCGCGGTAGGCCTCGGTCTCGCTGGTGCCGCGGTTGGCCATCAGAATCGCTTTTGCCCGTGCCAGTTTCTGGTCACCCAGAACCTTGCGCTTGTACTTGCGTGCCTCCTTGACGAGCTTCTGGCGTTCGAGCCACAGGTTGCGGGCGATGGCCAGATTGGTGAGGAGGCCGAAGGGTTTGATCGGTCTTTCGACGATGGCAAGCGCGCCGCTTTCCAGTACGATCTGCAACGTTGAGGGGTTTTCGTAACCGACAATGGCAAGCATGGTCGGGGCCGGGTTGGGAAAGGACTTCAGCAGACGCTCGATTTCCGGTCTCGCCTCGTCTTCCATGGCAAGGAAGACGACATCCGTGCCATGCGGCAATTCGGCCGGCACCGGCCAGAGACAATTGACCATGCAACCGATACGGCGCAGATGATCCACGAGAAAATCTCCCTCGGATGTCCGAGGGTGGATGACCACAACTTTGAGATCCCGCAGATCCCTGAGAAGGGCGAATGACATCTCGCTCCCTCTCAAACCTGGACGCTATGCGGGGAAGACTGCGTGAAGTCCGGGCGATATTCGCGCATGAACGGATCAGGCGCGACCCGGAGCGACGGATCGTAGACGATGTCGTAGCTGCCCTGCGCATTCACCCTTGCCACTCTCGGCCACAGATGCGTGTGGTTCGTCAGCCGGTCTATCTTAACCGCCCCCTGCGGTGCATCGTACTCGACTTCAGAAAGAGCCGGCAGAAGCTCCTCGAGCCTGTCGCTGCCGGCGTGCTGCAAAGCCGCCGCATAGAGATAAACCTGGAAGTAGGCGGCTTCGGCTGGTGCTGTGGGCGGCATCTGCAAGCCATAGCGCCGTTCGTAAGCGGAGACGAAGGCGCGGGCGCGTGGCGTATCCAGAGACGCAAAGAAGGGGGCGGCGGTAATGTGCCCTGCGGCCACCTCCGGCCGCATGCGGATCACGTCGGCCTCGCTGGTCGACTGGCTCGAGATCGGCATCGTCGCCGCATCGAATCCGGCCTCCTTGAATGCTGTGTAGAAGGGGATGATACCGTCACCGACAATGGTCGAATAGATGACGTCCGGCTTTGCCGCGTGAATATGCCGGATGATTTTGGCGACGTCTTCGGTTTTGAGGTTCAGGGGAACATACATCTCGTCCAGCACCTGTCCGCCGACCTGAAGAAAAAGGTCGCTGATCGTCCGGTTGGATTCATAAGGATAGACGTAGTTCGAGCCCACGAGGAAAACCCGCTTTCCATAATGCCTGGTCAGGAAGTCGACCAACTGGACCGAGTTTTGGTTGGGGGCCGCCCCCGTATAGATGCAGTGCCGGGAATATTCGAACCCCTCGTACAGCGTCGGATAAAACAGCAAAGCGTCACGGGCCTCGATGACGGGAAGGACGGCTTTGCGGGTGCTCGACATATGGCAACCGAATACGACCCGGACCCGATCTTCGTCGCAAAGCCTGACTGCAAGTTCCTTGTAGAGATTGGGCGTCGATTGCGGATCGTACACAATGGGCTCGATAGCCCGCCCGAGCACGCCTCCCGCCGCGTTGATTTCGTCGATCGCCAGCAACGTTGCCGCCCTTTGGGTTTTTTCCACCGCTCCGGTCACACCCGTTTCGGAGAACAGCACACCGACACGCCAGCTTTCTGAATGCATCATCGTCCACCAAAAAATAAAAAAGCTCCCGCCCGTTTCCGGTCGAGAGCTACCCTGCTCATGGAATATCAGCGGCCCATTGGAGCCTGCCAGTCCATGATGGCAGTTTCTTTGTCGGGTGACAATAGCGGAACGAAAGGCCGTGCGCGGCTATCGGCTTGCATCCTCAAGCAGCATCGCAGCACCTTGCATCGCGATAGTGCAGCGTTGCCGACCGAAGCGCCTCTCGATCGAAATATTTTCGTAATTGCGAGAGCGACTTGATTGCGCTGTATCGATCAACCTCCAGAAAAATTCGCTTTCGAGGAGCGGGGCGGTAGTTCGAATCCCTTCAAGAGCAGGGACCCCAATCAACACCTACTGTTCAGTCTCATCGTCGGCGATTTTGCGCAAGAGATACAACAACGCGATGCGTTCCGCCGGATTGAGACGCGCGACAGTTTTTTCACTGATGAGGTAGGCTTGCGGATACATGTCCTGCAGCAGGGCTTCCCCCTTGGGCAGCAGAGAGATCACCACCTTGCGGCCGTCGGCCTCGTCCTTAGAGAGATCGATCAGTCCGCGGGCCTTCAGCCGCTCGACGATGCCACGGATGGTCGCCTGGTCGACGGACGTTGCCTTCACGAGCTCGACCTGCGAGCTGGGACCGAGATCGTGCAGCGCGCACAGCGTCACGAACTGCACCGACGTCAAGTCCGGATCGCTGGCATTGGTCTGGAAAATCGACAGATGGCGCTGATAGGCCTTGCGCAGGAGATGCCCGACTTGCTCCGTCACTTGGTAGCCATTTTGAGGCGCCGGAGCTTCTGGCAGCTGTTCGGTCTCTTTTGCGGTCATCGTCGATGTGGTCCATCAGTTACGGCGTCTTTGGCGGGAATGCAGGAAACACCACAGCATGTTGCGACGGTCAAGGCGTGGCACACCGCAACCCGCTCCGCGCGATTTCACGCGGAGCGGCTGGCAAGCCCGGTTATTTGAAGTTGTGCTTCATTTCCTTCACGGCGATGTCGCCATCCAGAACCATTGGCTCATCATCGAGGAACAGCGAGCAACCGCGCATTGGGATATCCAGATGGCACGCGGTGTCGTTCGGGCCGCCGAGCTCGTTGTTGGGGCCGGTTGAGAACATCACGTTGCCGTAGAAGGAGCGTGCCTCCATTCCCATGCCACCCGGGAATTCGCCGGGTACCATGCGATGCCACTTAGCGTTCTGATTGAGACCCCAGCCGACATGGCTCATGCCCATGCCACGCGGGTCGTTGAAACCATCCATGTAGGACTTGACCAGCTCGGCATCGAGGCCGCCGCGAATATCGGTGATCCATCCGTTTTCAATCGTGTAGATGATCGGGTCGCGCACGTAGATGTTCTGTGGCAGCAGGATGTCGCCCGGAGCAACGACGATTGTCCCGTCGACGCCATCGTCGTCACCGCCGGTGAAGACAAAGCCGGACGGCCAATGATCCCAGCGGCCCGGCTCGTCCGTGCACGCATATTCGGTAATGGCGGGATAGGTGTTGAGCTTGTAGGTGACGTCCGTGCCGTGCGGAGAGGTGATCCGCATCACTTTCGCCTTGGACAGCAAGTCTCCGGCAAATTCGACGCGCTCGCGCAGTTCCTTGGTCGGCAGCATGCGCGCCAGAATTTCTGGCGGTTCGACGGCGGTCAGGATACGCGTGCCGGCCGCCTGGATCGCCATCTGCTCCGGGCTGAAGAGCAGGAAGATGCAGTCGATCAGCATGTCGGCAGCCTTCAGGGCCTCCACCGCATCCGGCATGGCTGCGAGGCCCGTCTGGCCGACCGCCCAGGCACCTGCCGGTGGCACCGGCGGCAAACGCATGTGATACATCTTGGCGCCAAGACGCATGCCTGCCGCCATGAAGGCGTCGGCGTAATCGAGGCGCTCGCTGCCCTGGGTCAGGACGATGAGTTTTTCGCCCTCGTGGACACCCGACATCTTCAACTGATGCAGGCAAATTTCCGTGAAACTGAATTGATCCATGCTCGTTCCCCTATCTTGTTTGAAGGCTTAGGTTTGAAGTCTGGGGCGTTTCCCCCAAATTATGCGCGGTCGGACCTGACTTTGGCGATTTCCGCGATTGCCTCCTCCCTCGAAACGACATCGCCATATTTGCTGTCGATGTCGAAGAGATTGGCATTGTGCGGATCTGGGTGCCGGTCGCCAACGCACTCGCGCACGACGATGCCGCGGAATCCATGCTGGACCGCATCCACGGCAGTGGCGCGAATGCAGCCGCTGGTCGAACAGCCGGCCATGATCACCGTGTCGATCCCCTGCGCATGCAACTGGGAGGCAAGACTGGTGCCGAAGAAGGCGCTGGCATATTGCTTGACGATGACGAGTTCGCCGCTGGCAGGCTCGACACCGTCGCAGAATTCGGCCAGCACGTTGCCTTCGACCATTCCTTTCATGACGGGCGACTTCTTCACCCACATCCCGCCATCGGCGCAGTCTTCCGCAAGATAGAGGATGCGCGTATGGATGATCGGGATGCCGGCCTCGCGGGCGGCATCGATGAGCGCCGGCGTCTGCGCGACCGCGTCAACCACGCCAGGGGCGTAGAGAGGCGCGCCCTCGGTGGTGTACCCCTTTAGGAAATCGATGACGAGGAGGGCAGGGCGCTGGCCGAAGCCGATGCGGTTGCCCCAGACGCCCTGATAATTGCTTTGCGCGCTCTGCATGATCGGCCCCTCTTCAGTATGCGCCCGACAGAAGTGCGCCGGCGCCTGGCACGACGGCTTCCAGACCGAGCTTCTTGAGCATGCAATAAGTGGTCGCGACGGCGGCGGTCAGTACCGGTTTGCCTGTCATGGCTTCGACCTTGGCGATGACGGGCAGCGATGGCATCTGCACACAGGCCGATAGCACGATCACGTCCACATCGGTCAGGTCGAGCGTCTGCACGATCGCGGGAAGATTTTCCGGGTCGTGGCGCGCCACATCCAGATTGTCGGGGATCTCGAGTGCCCGCCAGTCCACGACCTCGAAGCCTTCCTCGCGAATGTAGTCCACGACCAGCTCCGTCAGCGGTTTCATATAAGGAGCGACGACGGCGATCTTCCTCGCCTTCATCACCTTCAGGCCCTCGATCAGGGCGCCGGCACTGGTCACGACGGGAATATCAGTGCCATTCTCCTGGGTGCGACCCATCAGGCGCTTCTCCGACTGGCGGTGATAGCCGAGGCCCATCGCCATGATGGCGACCAGGCACGCGTATCCGAGAACATCGACGCGGGCGTCGGAGAGCTCGACGGCGCAACGGTCGGATTCGGCGTCCATTGCCGCCAGTTCTTCCTTCACCACTTTCTTCATCCGCATGCGGCTGGAGTGGAAAGTGAAGCGCTCGGGCCGGATGGACTGGCGTGCCGTCAGCATGGCGGGAATTTCGGTCTCCATCGTCGTGTTGGAGCTTGGAACGATCTGGCCGATACGGTAATACTTCTGCACGGGTGAAATCCTTTGCTTCGCAAAAAAAACGGCTCTCAAACAAACGGCGGTGGATCATCGCCCCACCGCCGCTTCAATCAACGGGAGAGAAAATCTCCAAGCGCGGCAAAGAAGCCGTCGAAATCATCCCATGGAATCATATGCCCTGCATTTGGCACCCGGGTGATTTCCAGCCCCGGATAAAGCGAGCGGGCCTCGTCCACGTCGACGCTTTCGATCACGCCGCCACGGCCGGCGACCATCAACATGGCCGGCTGCTTGAGCTTCGACAGATCCGGAAAGATGTCGTCCTTGTGGAAGTCCTCGAAAGCGGTGACGATCGCGGGCTCGTAGCAGCTGTGCAGCCATTCGGCGCGCAGCTTCAGTTGCTCGTCGGTCCATGACGGGCAAAACGCCTTCATGCCCTCCGCGTCGATGCCCTTCAACGCCAGGCGGATGCTGTCGACATACCAGGTCAGCTTGCTCGGGTAGGCGCGGCGTCCGGGGCCGGAGACCGGCGGATCGATCAGCGCCAGCCTCGAAAACGCCTCCGGCGCCGCAACGGCGGCTCGGATGGCGATGCGCGCGCCCATCGAATGGCCGAGCAGGGCGGGAGTAGCAAGTCCAAGTGCCAATGCGAAGCCGACGACGTCGGCAGCCATGGCGTCGAGGCCGTAATCGAGGTCGGGGCCAGTCGACGACAGGCCGCGGCCGCGTACGTCGATCACATATACGTCGTAACGCTCGGCCAACCGGTCGGCGACGAAACCCCAGGTGATTGCGGGGCTGGTGATGCCCGGGATCAGGATGACCGCAGGGCCTTTGCCGCCATAGCGCAGATAGTGCTGGCGGATGCCGTTGGCGAAGACATTCGCCCCGTACAAGGCGCCGCCGCTCATGCCGCAGTCTCGCTCTTCAGGGGGGCGGCATAGATATCATAGCCGTAGACCCAGGCCGGATCCTCCTGTTTGAGCAGGAAAGTGTTGGCGTTCGAAACGCTCTGGACACGCGTCGCGCGATCGCGGCGGTTGGTCTCATACAATCCGAAAGCGGTGCGGAAGTCGTTGACGCCGGTTTCCTGCAGGCAGCGGGTCAGCATGGCGGCGTCTTCGATCGCCATCGCGGCACCCTGCGCCATATGCGGTTTCATCGGATGGCACGCATCTCCAAGCAGCACAAGACGGCCCTTGCTCCAGAGCGGCAGCGGGTTACGGTTGAACAACGGCCATTTCGTCACCCCATCGGTGCTTTCGATCAGCGCCTGGATGATCGGATGATAACCCTCGAACGCCGCCGCCATCTCGTCGCGGCTGCTGTCGACGAAAGCCGAATCGAATTCCCAGGCCGGATGCGGAACGCCGGTGACATAGTAATATTCGTCGCGCCGAGCCGTCGTGTAGTAGACCATCATATGACGGTCCGGACCCCACCACTTGACGCAATCCTCGAATGTCAGATCGTATTTCTTCAGTTTGTCGGACGAGATCAGGGCGCGATGCCCGACCCAGCCGCTGTAATTCGGCTTCTCTTCGCCGAGCAGCGTTTCGCGAACGCGCGAATTGATGCCGTCGGCGCCGATCACGATGTCGGCGCGTATCGAGGTTCCGTCTTCGAATTCGATCAGCACATCGGTGCCGCTATCGTCGAGGCGAGCCAGCTTCTTGCCGAAATGCAAGGTGCCTGGCTGCAACGCATCGCACTGGATGGCCTGCAGGTCGCCGCGGTGAACGGTGCAATAGGTCTGGCCGTAGCCTTCAAGCGAAACCCGGGCGGTGTATTCGCCGGTAATGCCGTCGCGGCTGAACCAATGGCTCGGCGTGCTGCTGATGCCGATCACCTTCTTGTCGACGCCGATGCGCTCGAAAATCTTCAGGACGTTCGGCCCCATATGAATGCCGGCGCCCAGGCGCGAGAATGCCGGTGCCTGTTCATAGACGTTGACGTCGAAACCTGCGTGTTGGAGCAGCGCACCCGCGACAGCGCCGCCGAGGCCGGCGCCGATAATCGCGATCTTTTCTTTTCCATTAGACATAGCGACCCTTCTTAGCTGTCTTTCGACGCATTGTTCCCACGATTGGAGGCTTGGCAAAAAAAGTCTAGCGCATACGCTCTAAATTGCAATAGCGAGGTTCTGATTTTTATTAAGATGACACAAAAATCGCCTTGCCAATTGGATATACTAGCAAAATCCCGATGGTGAAATCCGACTTGTCTTTTGTCATTATAAAGCGTATGCACTTCTTAATAATAAAAGGGGCAATAGATGCGAAGAGTCGGTGACTGTTGCATCGTTATGGTTTGCGGACGTCCGGGCGATGTCTGCTGCGTAGCGGTACGGCCGATGGAAAGAGGCGAGGTCTGTGTTTCGTTCTCCGGGGCGGAGGGCCTGCTTTGACACTGCCAGTTTGCTTCAGTTTGAATGTGAACGATGCCGTCGAGAGCGTCGAAGCAAGCCCGGAAACACCCCTTCTCTATATCCTCAGAAACGATCTCTCCCTCAACGGCCCGAAATACGGTTGCGGCCTCGGTGAATGCGGCGCTTGCGCCGTTCTCGTCGATGGTCGCTCCGTGCGCTCCTGCACCGTGCCTCTGGGTGCCGTCGGCACCCGCCGCGTCACTACGCTTGAGGGTCTCGGCACGCCCGAGCATCTGCATCCAGTCCAGGCGGCGTTTATCGACGAGGCCGCCGCTCAATGCGGATATTGCCTGAACGGCATGATCATCGCCACCACAGCCCTGCTCAATCGCAATGCCGATCCCGACGAGGACGCGATCCGCGAGGCGTTGCGCCATCATCTGTGCCGTTGTGGAACGCACATGGAAATACTTGCCGCGGCCAGGCGGGCGGTCGCCTATTCCAGGGCCGAACGGACGCGACGATCCACGCCGGACGATATCTCACCAAAAGCTGCGAAGGAGGTCTCCCCATGACCGACCACCGCCAAATGCCGAAATCCGCCTATATGTCGGCCGCCGACATGCTGCTTGTTGTCAACGATACGCGGCTTGGCGACGGTGCGGAACTCTACATCGCGGTGGGCGCCGATAGCCGTGTGACTGCGTTCAACGGACATGTTGATCTAGGGACGGGCATCCGCACCTCTCTGGCGCAAATCGTCGCCGAAGAGCTCAGCATGCCGTTCGAGCAGGTGGACATGGTGCTCGGCACGACCTCCGCCGCGCCCAACCAGGGCGCGACCATCGCCAGCGAAACGATCCAGATCACCGCGGTGCCGCTGCGCCAGGCCGCCGCCACCGCCCGCCATCATTTGCTCGCCAAGGCGGCTGAGAAGGGCGGCGTGCCGCTTGAGCGGCTGCGGCTGGAAGACGGCATCATCCGTGCCGATGGCGGCGAGAACTGGCAGCTCAGCTTCGGTGACATCGTCGCCGGCAGCCATGTCAGGCTGTCGATCGATAAATACGCGGCCCTTAAGCCGGCCTCGGACTATAGAGTGGTCGGCTCGTCGCGGCCGCGCGTCGATATCCCCGAGAAGGCCACGGGGCGCTGGACTTATGTGCATGATGTGCGCGTGCCGGGCATGCTGCATGGCCGCGTCGTTCGCCCGCCTTATGCGGGGTTCGATCACGGCGATCATGTCGGAAACAGCCTGATCTCCATCGACGAAACATCCGTTGCGCACATCAACGGGCTGGTCGGCGTCGTCGCCCTCGGCGATTTCGTCGGCGTGGTCGCGACCCGCGAGGAAAACGCCATCGAGGCGGCCAAGAGCCTGAACGTCGTGTGGCGCGCGCCGCCCGAGTGGCCGGATCTCAACGCGCCGGAAAAGGCGCTGCGCGCCAATCCGTCGACTGCGCGCAGGCTTGCCGATCTCGGCAATGTCGATATGGCCCTGGCCGGCAGTGCCCAGCCGATGAACCGCACCTATGTCTGGCCATACCAGATGCACGGCTCGATCGGGCCGTCCTGCGCGGTGGCCGATTACAACGAGGGCGGGCTAACGGTCTGGTCGGGGACGCAGAACCCGTTTCCCATGCGCCGCGATCTGGCGCTGCTGCTCGACATGCCGGAAGAGCTGATCCGGGTCGAGCGGTTGGAGGCGGCTGGCTGCTATGGCCGCAATTGCGCCGATGACGTCACGGCCGACGCGGCGCTGCTGTCGCGCGCCGTCAAGGCACCTGTCCGGGTGCAGCTGACGCGCGAGCAGGAACATGTCTGGGAGCCGAAGGGCGCCGCCCAGGTCATGGATGTGCGCGGCGGTATCGACCTGGAGGGCGGTCCGTCCGCCTATGATTTCGAAACCCGCTATCCCTCCAATCTGGCGCCGACCCTTCCCTTGATCCTCACCGGCAAGGTGCCGCCAGTTTCCGACGTCGTGCAGATGGGCGATCGCACCGCCATCCCGCCCTATGCCTACGGGAACCTCCGCGTCACCGTGCACGATATGCCGCCGATCGCGCGTGCTTCCTGGTTCCGTGGCGTGTCGGCAATGCCCAACACCTTTGCGCACGAATGCTACATCGACGAACTGGCAGCCGCCGCCGGCGTCGATCCGGTCGAGTACCGGCTTCGCTACCTCCACGATCCGCGCGCCGTCGACCTGGTGCATGCGCTGGCCGAGCGGGCGAAATGGGTGCCGCATACGACATGGGGCACGCTGGGTGGCGAGGGCGACCTGCTCTACGGACGCGGGTTTGCCTATGCCGTCTACATCCATGGGCCGTTTCCGGGCAAGGCCGCCGCCTGGGCCGCCTGGGTCGCCGATGTCGCCGTCAACAAGAAGACCGGAGAGATCGCGGTCACCAAAGTGACCTGCGCGCAGGATTCCGGGATGATGATCAATCCCGACGGCGTGCGCCACCAGATCCACGGCAATATCATTCAATCCACCAGCCGGGTGCTGAAGGAAAAAGTCGAATTCTCCTCGACCGCCGTGCAGTCGAAGGAATGGGGCGGCTATCCGTTGATCACCTTCCCCGAGGTGCCTGATATCGACGTGCTGATGGTGCCGAGGCAGGACGAGCCGCCGCTCGGTGTCGGAGAATCCGCCTCCGTTCCCAGCGCCTCGGCCATCGCCAATGCCGTTTACGATGCCACCGGCATTCGCTTCCGCGAACTACCGCTGACGCCGGAGCTGGTACTCGCCGCGCTGAACGGCAAGACGGATGAAGCGCCGGCTGCCCCGGTGGCGAAGAAGCGGAAGTGGTGGAACATCGGTCTGTCGGCCGTCGGTGCCGTCGCCGCTTTGTCCGGTATCGTCACAATGGCCTCGCCTTGGCGTTCTGCTATCGGCACTATTCCGCGACCCGATGCCAACGTCTACAGCCAGGCCACCATCGAACGCGGCAGGCTTGCGGCCGCGGCCGGCGCCTGCAATGTCTGCCATGTCGGTGATGACGGCACACCCTTTGCCGGCGGCCGGCGCTTCGACACGCCGTTCGGCGCCGTCTATGCCACGAACATCACCCCGGACACTGAAAGCGGCATCGGCGCGTGGTCGTATCCAGCCTTCGAACGGGCCATGCGAGAGGGCGTCAGCCGCGACGGCCATCACCTCTATCCCGCCCATCCCTACACCTCGTTCGCGGGCGCCGAGGAAGCCGATCTTCAGGCACTCTACGCCTACATGATGACGCAGGCGCCGGTCGCCGAAAAGGCGCCGGAGACAAAGCTCAAATTTCCCTACAGCATCCGCGCGATGATGGCGGGCTGGAATGCGCTGTTTCTGAAAGCTGAGCCGTTCAAATACGTCGAGACCCGTGGTGCGCAATGGAACAGGGGCGCCTATCTCGTCGAGACGCTGGGTCACTGTTCGGCCTGTCACACGGACCGAAATGTGCTGGGCGCGGAAAAGAGCGGCAGCGCCCGGCTCTCCGGTGGCTTTGCCGATGGCTGGGAGGCGCCGGCTCTCAATGCCTTCGCCAAGGGCCCTGTCAGCTGGACGGCGGACGCCTTCTACGACTATCTGCGCACCGGACATTCGCGCGATCACGGCAGTGCCGCCGGCCCGATGGCGCATGTCGTCGAAGTCATGCAGCCGCTGCCGGATAACGATATCCGTGCCATGGCAACATATCTCGCCAGCCTCAACGAGGCCCCCGCCGATAGCAACGCACAAAGCGAGGCCGCCATTGCCGCAAGTGAAGCGGCCAAGGCTGTCGCCGCTCGGGTTTCGCCGAAGGGCGAGCGGCTGTTCAACGGCGCCTGCGCCACATGCCACACCGGAAACTCGATCCTGTCGTCGCTGGCGCTCAACAGCAACCTGCATGCGGCGACGCCGGACAATCTCATCCAGGCGATCCTGAACGGTGTCGAGGCGCCGGCGATTCTGGCGCAGACCACCGGCCGTGAGGCCCCGGAAGTAATGTCGATGCCGGCCTTTCGCCAGACGCTGAACGAAAGCCAGATCAAGGATCTTGCCGACTATCTGAGAGCGCGTTTCGCGCCCGACAAGCCGGCCTGGACGGAAACGACCAACGCCATGCAACGCGTGACGGCGGCAACCCACTAGGGAGCAGACGATTGGAGCAGATCCGAACCGGGCAGGACATCGATCGCCGCGACTTATTCGAGAACCCGACAACAGCGTTCCGACCGTCGGCCTACTGGTTCTGGCATTCGATCCCGACAGAGGAGGTCTGCCACGCGCAGCTTGCCGATTTCAAACAGAAGGGGATCGGCTCGATCCTGATCCAGGCTCGGCTTGCGATGTCGCGCGACGACTACCTGTCGCCGGCCTACCTCGTCGCCTATCGCGCTGCGGCCGGCATCGCCGCCGAGCTGGGGCTGAAGCTCGGGATCTACGACGACTATAACTGGATCAGTGGGCACGCCGGCGGCCGGACAGTCGTGGACCGCGACGACCTGCGCGAGCGCCATCTGTTCTGGATGTCCTCAGGAGATCCGCGGGGTGAGATCAGTGGCATTCATCCGCCTTTCACTCGGAAGATGGGATCGGACATTTTCGAGTGGCAATATGAAGGCGGTCGGGTCGAGTGGTGCGAATGGATGGTCGCGTCGGCCCTGCTGCATTCCTCCGGTGAGGTTGGCAGTCTGGACGAGATTGTCGATGTGACCACGCAGACATCAGTCGTTAGAAGCGACGGTGTTTCCTGCACCTACGCATTCGACGGGGAGATTAAAGACGGCCAGACGATAACGGTATTCATCAGCGCGCGCTCCACGACGTCTCGGTTGATCAACTACCTCCTGCCGGAAGCCACGGAGCGGTTTATCGACGTCGGGCTCGATCCGCTCGTCGAAGCGCTTGGTGATCTCGTACCTGATCCCGTCGGCTTGGTCTTCTATGACCAGCCGGCGGCCGGCTTTTACAAATGGGATCAGATTTCGGGCAGTCTTGGCAACAGTCTGCTATTTGCTTCGACGCTGCCGGATGCCGTTTTGCAAAACACGGGCCAGCCGTTCGCCAAGACGCTGCTGGCGCTGCTGCGCAATGTCGGGCCTGACACCTTGCGGCTGCGCGCGCAATTTTATGCCGCTTATTCAGCCCTGATGAACGATGCCTTCTCGGGCACGCTGCGTCGATGGGCCGAACGCAAGGGCATCGCACTCACGGGGCACGAAATCCTGCCGCATATCAGTTCGTGGGCCTTGAACGGGGGCTTCACCAGCATTGACCCCAGGGTCGCGCTTGCCGTGGATTTCTTCGGCATCGATGCCTACAGGCATGAGACGACGGTCGACTCCAACAATTTCGTCGCACAGCTGGCGCCCAAGCTCGGCGATTCCGTTGCCCGCTCGAATGGCCGCAGCCGCTGTGTCGTCGAAACCTATGCCAGTGCCGAGCGAACGCCGGTGCGCGCCGCCGGGCAATGGGAACTGACGCTGGAGACGATGCGGGCGCAGGCAATCCGGCTTTATTGCCTCGGCACTCGCCAGTTTCTATGGCACGGCGTCTACCAGACGGATGGACGCGACAACGATCCGACGCCCTTTACCAATCCGCGTTTCGATTTCGCGCCGGGCATCAACTTTGAGCCCTGGTGGGGCTATCATGACCTGTTTTCGCAGGAGACCGCGCGTATCTCAGCCTTCATCGAGCCGGCCACACCCCGCACCCCGGTCGCAATCCTCTATCCACTTCATACCGCCTTCGCAGAAGGCCCACGCCACGGCCATGCCACTCACATCGGTGCATGGTGCGAAGGGCTTCTGGCCAGGCGCTGCGACTTCATGTTCGTCAGCGAGGCCGATCTGGCCAAGGCGAGGATCGAGGACGGCCAGATGCTGGTCTCGGGGCTGGTCTTCGATGCCCTGATCCTGCCATCGGTGACCGTGCTGGAGACGAAAAAAACGGTGCGGGCACTGGAGACCTTCCGCGCCGCTGGCGGTGTCGTCTGGTCTTCCGGAGATCGCCTGTCGACCGTTTGCGATGCCACGGATCCTGTGGCTGCGGTGGCGTCGACGCATATCGATCGGATGCCCGGCGGCAGCGATATCGACGCGCTGCTGGCAGCGCTTCCGCCGTCCGGTCCTGTCATCACCGGCCATCCCGCGGACCGGCTCTGGCAATGGGCCGGATACGAGGACAATGGCTGGTG
This sequence comes from Rhizobium sp. 862_C5_N1_2, assembly GCF_051811205.1. NCBI lineage: Bacteria > Pseudomonadati > Pseudomonadota > Alphaproteobacteria > Hyphomicrobiales > Rhizobiaceae > Rhizobium > Rhizobium sp. 862_C5_N1_2. The sequence continues at coordinate 735,810 of NZ_JBPWPT010000002.1, forward strand.
GCGGATCGTTCTCTTCAACGATGGTGAAGCCGCGCTGGAAAGTGAGATTTTCTTCAATGACGGTTTCGACTGCGAAGTCTGGTCCGCCACGACAGGCAAGATCGAGGAGGCCGCTGCCTTCAGTCAATTGACCGTCACGCTCGAAGCGCAGGAAGCGCGCTGCCTCCGCCTGCGTCAGACAACGCATGGGGGCGCAGGCGATGGCCATCTCTCGAACCAGCCAGCGCTTGACCCCGCGCGCGCCGTCTCACTTGTCGATGGTTGGAGTTTTGCGCCGGCGGCCAATGCGGCATTCGTGCCGATTTCGGTTGAGACCGGATGGGAGACGCAGGGATTTGCCGATTTGTCCGGCACCGGGATCTACCGGCTGGCGCTGGAGATCGGCGACGAGGCCGACTGGTTTCTCGAGTTGCCTGACGTCGCGACCGTGGTCGCCGCCAGCCTGGACGGCCGGCAGATCGATCGGCGGGGCTGGCGGCCCTATCGTTTTGCGCTCGGCCGGTTGCGTCCTGGCGTCCATTCGCTCGAGTTGCGCGTCGCCAACACGGCGGCAAACCGATATTACGCCAACACGCCTTATCTCGGCGATACGGCCGACAAGAGCGGCCTGTCCGCAGTACCGAAACTTATTCCGCTGACACACTGACCGGAAGTTACAGAGCCATGCTACAACATTCGACAATCCCCCTGATGCGTGCCTGGAACAGCTGGTCAAGCCGGCCGGCCGAAATGGTCTTCCTGCCGCTCGGCGTGCGGATCACGCCCGTTCTGTATTCAACGCGTAGCAGGACGACCTCCGCGATAGAGCCGCGGCGCGACGCCGTTCGCCTCGGCCGTCACACCATTGACGGCTCGTTGATCGAGCTGGAGACAGACCTCAGCGGTACGACGGTCTCGTTTTCGACGACCAAGACCGACCCCTTCGCCGTACGCGGCAGGTGGACCGGCAAGGTGTCGGCCGAATGGGGGCTGCGATTTTGGGTGACGCTGGCGATCTCCTCCGATGGCGGTGAGGTGGCGGTCCATGATGCGGCACGCAACATTACGCTGCTGAAGGTTGGCACGCGATTCGTGGCGGTCGCGACCGCCGAGGCGCCGGTGCACGTCACCGGCCACGACACGATCGACGCGCTGCGGGCGGACTTCGAGGAGAACGGCTATTTCTACACCGCCACGCGCAAAAACGAAGCGCCGGTGATCGCCCTGCGCTTCAATCTTGAGATGATGCGCCAGGGCGCCTATGCGGCGGGCGTCGCCGACAGCGCCGAGCTCGCGATCGCAAAGGCGAAGGCCTGCCTTGCGGCCGGCGCGCCGGCTGAGCTCGCCGTGGCGCAGACCGGCCTGTTCGAGGGCGCCCTCGACGCAATGCGCGACGTGGTCGCCTGGAACACCATCTGGGACGAGACCAACGCGCGGCCCTATACGGCGGTGACGCGGATTTGGAATCTCGGGAAATTTGCCGTCTGGTTCAACGACCAGATTTTCGCGGCCCTTCTCGCCGGCGTGTTCGACGCCGATCTGGCGCGCGAAAACATGGCGACCGCCATGGCCGGCGCAACGCCGCAGGGCAACATCGCCTGCATCGTCACCTCCAACGATGCCTGGGTCGATCGCACCCAGCTGCCGTTCGGCGCGCTCGTCGTCTGGCAGCTCTACCAGCGGACCGGCGAACGGTCGATGATCCAGGCAAGCTACGACGCGCTGGTGCGCAATCGGCGCTGGTGGCAGGACAATCGCGATCCCGATGGTTTCGGCCTGCTGTCCTGCGGCACCTCTGATGTAGGTGAGGGCCTGTACAAGGGGACTGCCTTCGGCGCGCGCAACGAGACCGGCATGGACAACTCCGCGACGCATGACGAAGCGATCTACGATCCCGTCACCCGGACGCTCTCGACCTTCGACCTCGGCCTCAACTGCGCGGCCGCTCTCGATGCCGAAATGCTCTCAAAAATGGCCGTCGTGCTCGGCAAGCATGACGATGCCCGCCAATTCGCCGCTTTGGCCGAACGCCACCGGACGCTGATCTCGGAAACGCTCTGGGATGAAAGTCGCGGCATCTTTGCCAATCGACAGCGCCGCGGTGGTTTTGTCCGATCGCTGTCGCCGACCAGCTTCTATCCGCTGCTTTGCGGCGCCGCGACGCCGGCTCAGGCGGCGCGTCTGCTCGAACATCTGAGCGACGAGACCACTTTCGGCGGGGACTTCGTGCTGCCGAACGCGACGCGTGACGATCCGGCCTTCGCCGACAACGTCTACTGGCGCGGCCGCATCTGGCCGAATGTCAACTACATGGTCTGGCTCGGCCTGCGTCGCTACGGCTTCACGGCCGAAGCGAGCAAGCTCGCCGGCCAGAGCTACGACCTCTTCATGAAGAACTGGCGCGAGGATCGCATCGCCTCCGAAAACTACAACGCCGTGACCGGCGAGGCACTGGACCAGGGTGACACCGACCCGTTCTACATCTGGGCCGCCATGCTGCCAATGATGGCAACCGGCGAAATCGTCGAATTTGATCCGTGGACGGGCTGGACAGTGCGCAACACCGGCCGCGACCTGGCGCTAGGGCCAATGTTGTCGCCATCGGGGACTTTGCATCTGCAGGTCGAGGCCGCTGCTTTGTCGATGACGCTCAATGGCCGCGTGATGTTGCGGACGGACCTGCAAACGACGCTTTCGCGCATCGTCATGAGCGATGGACGACTGGCCTGCACCATCGCGCCTGTTGCCGCAGCTGGCTACATCGATCTGCCTCGGTTGGATATCGGCGATGTCCTTGCTGTTCGTCTCGATGGGCGGGGGATCGGCTATGTTGCAAGCGCAGAAGGCATACGCCTCACGATTGCCGAAAGCGCGCAGGACCGCCGACTCGACATCTATTTTTCCGCTGCAGACGCAAGGTAGCGCTTGACACCTGTCAATTCGTCATTAATAGTTTGTATGCAAATAAAAAAACAAAAAGACTGATTTCAAAGATCAGAGGGTTTGAACTAAAGGTCCACCGACAATCGAATGATTTAGGTGGGTCATTATCGAAGTACGGCACCGATATCTCGGTTATGAAGTCATGTTCCGCTCTTTGCGGCGCAGGCTTTTGCTCGCCTGGAAATCATGCGCCTCGAGCCTTCGCTCTCCTCTGGTTATAGTTGGTACACAAATTAGTTGATGTGCATTTGGCATGTCTTCTGTTTTCGGCCTTGCCGATCCGTTGAGGTCGCTGACCGCGGTCACGATCGTCCATAACTGTGTATGTTCAAGAGGGGTGCCACAATGACTGAACTCACCAGACGCAACACGATGAAATTAATGTCCGCGGCGCTTGTCGCTGGCGTCAGCTTCTCTAGCCTCCCGCGCAAGGCTTTTTCGGCGGGCACCATCACGGTCCTGAACTGGCAAGGCTACGGAACGGACGAAAAATGGTCTGTCGAGGCTTTCGCGGCAAAGACCGGCATCACGGTCGTTCACGACTACTATAGCTCGGAATCGGAAATGCTCACCAAGCTGCGCACCAATCCGGGGGCTTATGATCTCGTTATCCTCAACGCTGCGCGTTGCGCCCAGGCGGTTGCCGAAGACCTGCTGCAGCCGATCGATTTCAGCAAGGTTCCAAACGCCTCAACGGTCGATGAGACCCTCCGCGCCAACCCGAACTTCAGCAAGGACGGCAAGGGCTATGCCGTTCCTTGGGTCTGGGGCATGACCTCGCTTGCCATCCGTGAAGGCATGACCGTTCCCGACAGTTATGCGGTCCTCGCAGACCCGGCCTATAAGGGTCGTGTTGCCATGGACGACGACGCCATCATCAATGTCGGTGTCGGCGCGCTGATGAGCGGGCAGGACATCAACGATCCCAAGGATCTGGCTGCTGTCACGGCCGCGCTGAAGTCCATCAAGCCGAACGTCAAGTTGCTGTGGTCGACGGAAGACCAGTGGAACAAGTCGTTCGCCGCCAAGGAATTCGACCTGTCGCTGTTCTGGTCGGGCGGTTCAGTACGCTCCAAGCGCGTTTCCAAACTTCCCGTTCAGTTCGTAGTGCCTAAGGAAGGCGGCGTCGGTTGGGTCGACGGTCTCGGGATTCCGTCATCGGCGCCGAATCCAGAAGGTGCTCTTGCCTTCATCAACTGGATGATCGATCCGACATTTTATGTCGAGTGGGCAACCAAGATAGGGGCGCCCGCCTCGTCGAATTCGGCAGCCCTTTCGGCACTCCCGGCCGACGATCTCACGCGTTTGGTGCACAAGACCGAGTACTTAAAGACGACGTCCTTTGTCTCGGGCATTCCCGACGACCGCCGTGAAGCCTTCAACAATATCTGGCAGGAAGTGAAAGCCTTCTATGCAGAATGATCGAGTGATTTCAGCGTCAGAGCGCGGACCTTCGGGTCCGCGCAGCCGGCGCCCGCTCCCCCCATGGATATCGACGACGGCACTGCTGCTGCCGACCTATGGATGGCTGACACTTGCCGTTTTCCTGCCGCTGCTGACCATGCTCGTGTTCAGCTTCATGTCCGCGACACCGATGGGCAAGGCCCCGATCGTCTTTACGCTGAAGCAGTACCGCGCGTTCATCGACCAACCCTATCTGATCGGGATCGGCATCACGTCGCTGCTGATCGGCTTCTGGACGACGCTGTTCTGCGCCGTGCTGGGTTTCCTGGCGGCTGTGGCTTTGGTCCGCTCGACCTTCGGCAAGACGCGTGAGATGTTGTTGATCCTCATTCTCCTGCCATTCTGGACCAACGGTCTTGTGCGCGTCTTTTCGTGGACCATGGTACTCCGGGAAAACGGCTTCCTTGACAATCTCCTGCATATGATCGCGCCCGATGCCGGATCGATCGGTTTTCTTTATACCCGCTATGCCATCGTGGTCGGTCTTGTTCACGGCTATCTGCCCTACATGATCCTGACTTGCTACATCGCGCTTGTGGCTATCGATGACGCGATCATTGAGGCTGCATCGAGTCTCGGCGCGCGCTGGTGGACCATTTTGTTCAAGATTTTGGTGCCGCTCGCCGCACCCGGCCTGATTTCTGGCTCCGTCCTGATCTTCATTCCGGTGATCGGCTCGTTCATGGAACCGCGCATCCTGGGCGGACGTGTCGGCGTCACCATGGGAACGGTGATCGAAGACCAGTTCACGCAGGCCTTCAACTGGCCGCTAGGCGCATCTTTGTCCTTTACGCTTCTGGCCGTCGTGCTCGCCATTTTCGCAACCTTCTCCGGCGCTCTGCGCCGTGGCACGGTAGCTTGAGGAGAGGATCATGAAACCGCTTGGCCGTATCTATCTCATTGCGATCCTTATCTTCCTCTACACGCCCATTCTCGTGATGATGGCAATGGGGTTCAACGCATCGCCGCTCTATGAACTGCCCTTCAGTTTCTCGTTGCAATGGTATCAGGCTCTGTCGAGCAACACCGTGCTTCTGACGGCTGGCCTGAACAGCATCGTCATCGCCACGATCACGGCAGTGCTGGCGACGGCGCTTGGGACCATGGCTTCGGTGGCGCTGTCGCGACGGACATTCCGCGGCAGGAGCCTGCTGCAGCTAATGCTACTGCCGCCGATTGCCATTCCGTGGCTGATTACCGGCACGGCGATGCTGATCTTTTTTTACTGGAGCGGCATCGGGCGTGGCATGCATGCCCTGCTGATCGGCCACGTCGCACTCGCAATCCCCTATGTGGTTCTGGTGGTCGGGACCGGCTTCCGTACTATTCGTGCCGATCTGGAAGAAGCAGCCATGAGCCTCGGATCCACACCGGTTCACGCCTTTTTCTCGGTGACATTGCCGCTGCTCTATCCGAGCATCCTAGGCGCCGCGCTGTTTGCCTTCGCGGTTTCGCTCGACCAGTTCGTGATTTCCTACTTTCTCGCAACGCCCGGCTACACCACGCTGCCGGTGCAAATCTACTCCTCGATCCGCAAGGGCTTCACCCCCGAAATCAACGCGATCTCGACCGTACTTCTGCTCGGCTCGATGACGATCATCCTGATTTTTGCGCGTTTCGCCAAGCCTGGAGACACTCGTGACAAACGTTAAAGTCAATTCCGTCGCCAAGACCTACGGCACCACGCCCGTCCTGTCGGATATCACCACCGAGTTTCCCGAAGGCTCCTTCACCAGCCTTCTCGGCCCATCCGGTTCCGGCAAGACCACGCTTCTGCGCATCATCGCGGGCTTCATCAAGCCGGACCAGGGTATCGTCAGGATCGGCAACAACGATGTCACCGACATCCCTGTCTGGGGCCGCAACATTGGCATGATGTTCCAGTCCTACGCACTTTTCCCGCATATGACGATCGCCCAGAACGTCGCCTTCGGTCTCGAACGTCGAGGCATCAAGGGCGCCGCCGCGCGCAAGGAAGTTGATCGGGCTCTTGAGATGGTCCGTCTTCCCGGCTTCGGCGACCGCACGCCCAAGCAACTGTCCGGGGGGCAGCAGCAGCGCGTCGCACTGGCCCGCGCCATCGTCATCAAGCCGAGCGTACTTCTTCTCGACGAGCCGCTGTCGGCGCTCGATCGCCGCCTTCGCCAGGAGATGCAGGTCGAACTACTGCGCATCCAGCGTGAAAGCGGCCTGACGACGATCTTCGTCACCCACGACCAGGAAGAAGCGCTGACGCTGTCCGACAAGGTGGCCATCCTCGACAAGGGCCGCATCGTCCAGATCGGCGAGCCGGAAACCGTCTACGAACGGCCACTGACGCGCTTTGCAGCGGAATTCCTCGGCGATTCCAACTTCCTCACCGGGACGGTGGATAATGGAGCCGTGCGTCTGGCCGATGGGACGGTCGTCCGGACCACCGGGACGTTGCCATCAAGCGGATCCAAAATTACGCTCGCGGTTCGCCCGGAAAAGATGTCGATCGTATCTGGTCCGACGGACGGCAATAGCCTAACGGCACGCATCACCACGGTCATCTATGCAGGTCCCGTGCTTTCCTATCTGCTAGAGACTGCCGATGGCCTGCCGCTGAAGCTGTTTGCGCAGAACCGCGATGGGAAGATTCTGAGCGATGGAGACAGCATCACCCTGAGCTGGGCCCCGGAACACACCGTCTCGGTGGCCGACTGATCATGGCAACCGCGCCGCTCTCCAAGAATACGTTGCATGTCGTCATCGACATGCAACGTCTGTTTGCCGAGGAAACGGCGTGGCATACACCAGCAATCGCCGACATTCTTCCGAACGTGCTGGCGCTCAGCCAAGCGCGCCCGTTCGACACGATCTTTGTCCGATTTGTGGTTCCGCAGAACGCGGAAGATGCAAAAGGCCGCTGGAAGAACTACTATCGCCGCTGGTCATCGGTGACGCTGGATGAGCTCGACGCGACCGTGCTGGATCTGGTCGCGCCGCTGGCGGCGATCGCCGGTCCTGGCTCCATCGTCGACAAAGAAACCTATTCCGTCTTCGGTTCGCCTGGTTTCGCCCGCCGCTTGCAGAACTCGGGAACGGACACTCTGATTTTCTCAGGCGTCGAGACAGACGTCTGCGTCTACGCGAGCGTTCTCGATGCGGTGGACGCCGGCTACCGGGTCATCCTGGCCGAGGATGCGCTGGGAAGCGGTGACATGAAAGCGCACGCCATGGTAACCGAGATCTTGGTGCCGAGGCTTTCGGAGCAGATCGAAATCTTATCGACAGAAGCCATCCTGGATTTATGGCGAGACTGAGTTCGACAATGCGATTGCCAATCACGACGAACAGGCAGATTTGAGAGATCCGATGGATGTTCCCTTCAAAGACAAAGGCGGCCGCAGGAAGGCGGCACAGCCTAAGGTTCAAGGCCAGCAGGCCGAGTATGCGCTTGGCGAACAGATCGGCTTCTATCTGCGGCAGGCAAACCAGCGGCACGTGGCGATCTTTGCGAGCCTGATGGCGGAGAAACTGACCACGACCCAATGGGCAGCGCTGGTCAAGCTCAACGAACTGCAGCCCTGTTCGCAGGGCAATCTCGGCCGTGAAACCGCCATGGACATGGCGACAATCAAGGGGGTCGTCGATCGACTGGTGAAGCGCGGGCTGGTTCACACAGCACCCGACGCAACCGACGCACGGCGGCTGGTGCTGACGCTGACGCCGGACGGCGAGGCGACGGTGGCTCGCAACCTGTCGGTCGCACTGCAGATTTCGCAGGAAACACTGAGTAACCTGACGGTTGCCGAGCGCATGATGCTAATGGAACTCCTTCAGAAAATCTGCTGAGCCGACGCCTGCCGTAACCTCGGAGACTACCCATGTTCCAACTCAGCGAAGACGAAATCCCATCGCTCGTTGGCCAAATGACCGTCGGCGAAAAGGTCGCTCTACTGAGCGGACGCGGGCTGTGGAAAACGGCATCGATCGAAAGGCTCGGCATCCCTTCGGTCGTCATGACCGATGGTGCGTATGGCGTGCGCTATTCGACCACCCAGATCGATGCCGGCGACAACGACGAGGACAGTCTTCAGGCATTCCTCGATCTCGTCGGGCAACAGGGCGATGGGCCAGGCGGCATGTTCGGCGCTACCCGCCCGGCCACATGCTTTCCAAACGGCAATCTGCTCGGCTGTTCCTGGGATATCGATCTTGCCTACCGCATGGGGGCGGCACTTGCGGCCGAGTGCCAGGATTTCGGCGTTCATCTGCTACTTGGCCCCGGCATCAACATCCGGCGCACGCCATTGGCTGGGCGGGCCTACGAATATTATTCCGAGGATCCCGTCATCAGTGGTGAACTCGCTGCTGCTGTCATCTCAGGCCTGCAGGATCATGGCGTCGGCGCCTCGCTGAAGCATTTCGCCTGCAACAATTCGGAAATCGAGCGAACCACGACCAGTTCCGATGTCGACGAGCGGGCCCTGCGCGAAATCTATCTGGCGGGCTTCGAGCGGGCAATCGAAAGGAGCGCGCCGTGGACCGTGATGAGCGCCTACAATCCGCTGAACGGCATCCAGGCAGCCGAGCATCATTGGCTGCTCCGCACCGTGCTGCGCGAGGAATGGGGTTATGACGGGCTGGTCGTCTCCGACTGGCATGCGATCAAGGATCGTGGCGCCGCGCTCAATGCCGGCACCGAACTCGACATGCCGGAAAGCCAGCCGCGCAAGGCGCGCCTTCACGCCGCGATCGAAGCCGGCGACGTGCCGACTGAGTTGATCGATGCCGCCTGCGCCAGGGTTCTGGCGTTCGTGATCAAGTGCAAGATGCACGAGAAGCGCGGCACGGCGGCGGATCTCGACGCGCACCATGCGCTGTCACGCGAAATCGCGGCGGAATCGATCGTGCTGCTGCGCAACGTAGGCAAGGCGCTGCCACTTGATCCCGGCTGCCTGGGCGAGCTTCTCATCGTCGGCGATGGCGCTGTCATTCCGGTCATCCAGGGCTCCGGCTCGGCCACCACCAATCCTTATCGCGTCGACAGTCCCTTGGCTCAGATCGCCAAGCGGGCGGGAGACACCTTGACGGTGCGGCATCAGCCCTTCTCCTGCGCCGCGCAGGGGGACCTGTTGGCCTCGATCGAGGCGATCGTTGAGGCTGCGTCACGCGCCGATGTCGTTGTGGTGTTCGCGGAAAACGAGAAGAGCCGCCACGGCGAAGGCAATGACCGCGACACACTGAAGCTCGCCGCCAGCCACGACGCCCTCATCAAGGCACTGGCGTCAGCCGGTCGCAAGATCGTCGTCGTGCTGTCGATGCCGGATACCGTCGAGATGCCGTGGCTCCAGGATGTTGATGCCGTGCTTGCCAGCTTCTATGCCGGGCAGGGCGGCGGCGAAGCGATCGCCCGTATTCTGTTCGGCGAGCAGAACCCTTGCGGTAAACTCTCCGCCAGCATGCCCGCGCGCGTGAACGATATCCCAGGATGGCACACCTACCCGGGCGAGCACGGGCGGCATGTCTATAGCGAGGGTATTTTCGTCGGGTATCGGTTCTATGACTTAAAAGAAATCGTCCCCGCTTTCCCGTTCGGGCATGGGCTCAGCTACACCTCGTTCACGTATGAGAATATGGAGCTCGACAAGAGCGAGATCGGCGCGGATACGAGTTGCGCGGTGCGTGTTACTGTCCGTAACAGCGGATCGGTCGCCGGCAAGGAAGTGGTCCAGCTTTATGTGCACCCGCTTGCGCCCGGCCTGAAGCGGCCAATCCGCGAGCTCAAGTCCTTCGCCAAGCTGCATCTGCAGCCTGGCGAGACGAAGACGGTGAGCTTGACGCTGAGGCAGCGCGATTTCCGCTATTTCGATACGGCACGCTCCGCTTGGGTTCTCGATGCGGAGGCTTTCGTGATCGAAGCTGCGGCATCCTCCCGCGATATCCGCTTGTCAGTTACTCTGCCATGTAAATTGCCCGCTCCCGTGTTGCCACTGATTTCGCCCAATTCTCCAACAGCCCTCATCTTTGCCCACCCTAGGGCTGAAGCTGTTCTTGTCAGTTTCTTCGTCGCCAGGCTTTCGATCTCAAGTGCAGAAGCTACGGCGCTCCTTGCAAAAACGAAGGGGTCCTTTCTCGGATTCTACGACACTTTGAGCTGGTATGTCGGAGATAGCGTCAAAGAGACGGATATCGCCAAGATCTTTGCAGGGCTAAACGACAATTGACCTGAGGGCCGAAATGACAACCGCAATACACGCAACCGACCCACTTTTTGCTGCCGAAGAATGGATAGCGGCTGGTCGTGATGTTTCGATTGCGACCGTGATCGAAACCTGGGGTTCGGCGCCGTGTTTGGCGGGCAGCCATCTGGTGGTCGACGCTGATGGCAATTTCGAAGGCTCGGTCTCCGGCGGCTGCATCGAAGCTGCGGTGATCACGGCGGCCATCGATGTGATTGCCGACGGCAAGGCGCAGATGCTGGAATTCGGTGTCGCGGACGAAACTGCCTGGCGAGTCGGCTTGTCCTGCGGCGGGCGCATCCGCGTCTATGTCGAAAGGATCGGCTGATGCGCCTCAACAGTCTGCAAAGCCTGAACGCCGCGCGTCGAAAACGTGTTGCCGCAGTGCTTCTGACCGATCATCATGCCGACGAGGAGCATGTCATCCTGGAAGGTGACCCGATCGAGGAACCGTTTGTCGCACTCGTCGAACGTGCCTTTCGGTCCGGCCGCTCTATAGCCTTCGACAGCGCTTCCGCAAGCGGCTTCGTCAACGTTTACATGCCCGCCCCGCGTATTGCCATCATCGGCGCCGTCCATATCAGCCAATGTCTGACGCAGATGGCAAGGCTCGCTGGCTTCGATGTGCGGGTCATAGACCCTCGCACGGCCTTTGCGACGCGGGATCGCTTTCCTGACGTGCTGCTGTCCGCCGATTGGCCTGCCGATGCGCTTACGGCCGATCCGCTCGACCGTTACACCGCCTTGGTCGCGCTCACCCACGATCCGAAGATCGATGATTTTCCCCTGGCCGCGGCATTGCGCACCGGCTGCTTCTACATTGGCGCACTCGGCAGTCAAAAGACCCACGCCGCGCGGACCGAACGCCTTGCCGCAGACGGCTTTGGCGCCGATGCACTTTCAACCATCCACGCTCCGATCGGGCTTGATATAGGTGCGTCCAACCCCGCCGAGATCGCCGTGGCCATATTGGCTCAGGTCATCCAGGCGCTTCACTCGCGCCGCCCTTCGCTCTCCTAGGATGGGCCGCAATGAAACGCCGTCAGTTCTTGCCGACGACGCTGGCTGGTCGCCTCATGCGCTACGACTTGCGGAAGAAGCCTTTTCGAAGCGGCATATACTGCGCCAAGGCGACCTTGTGTAGCTGGAGCGGGCTGGCCTTCGTCAAGGTGACGGCAGCCCGCATCGGCGATACCATTCGGAGAGATGCGGCCGTCCATTGCCGATGAAGCCCGTGACTGATCATCGTCGTCGGTGCATACGCGGCGATCGATCATGGCGATTTCATTCCCGCAGGCAGTCGCGAGGCGGTCAGTCGTATCCTGCGCGTCGACATGCCGATCGATCCGGGAAACCTCATGGTTTCTCGGCGAGATCGGTACCTGTTATGCCGTCGGGGCGCCGGGGTGACTCCCGCAGCCCCAAAAGGGAATGGCTTCGATCGACTGCCGGGGCGGATCCTGGTAGGTGCATATCCCAACGCGTACGATATTGGTCGCATGGGCGTGGGTGGCCTGCTAATGGAAATCCAGACAGGGTCGATGCCGCGTGAGACCTTGAAGGAGACGTCATTGGAGCCAAAGGTCGCAATCGTCCTGCTGGCGGCAGGAATGGCAACACGCATGGGCCCGAATGGAGGTCACAAGCTGCTGGCTGCTTTTGACGGCATGCCGCTTGTTCGCCGGTCAGCCCTGATCGCGATGGGCAGCGATGCCGCATCGGTCACGGTTGTCGTCGGCCATCGTCAAGATGACATCCGCAAGGTCCTGGTCGATCTCCCGGTGACGATCATCGCAAATCCGGCCTACCCGTCGGGCATGGCAAGTTCGCTTACGACGGGCTTTGCCGCTGCCGAGGCCGATGACACGGAGGGCGTTCTCGTCATGCTAGCTGACATGCCGGGCGTGACCACAGACGATCTCAACAGATTGATCACGGCCTTTCGCGAAACCAATGGCGAAACTATTGTTCGCGCCGTGTCGCGCGGCAAGCGCGGAAATCCGGTCATCCTGCCGCGGGCACTGAACGATGCCGTTCTCCGCCTGGAGGGAGATGTGGGCGCCCGCCATCTGGTCGAAACCTCCGGGCTGGCGGTGACAGACGTCGAGATTGGCGATGCGGCGAGGATCGACGTCGACACGCCGGAGGCTATCATTGCGGCCGGCGGGACGCCTGCTGGAACAGCCTGAAGGCTTATAATGTTGACTGAGCCAACCTCGGGGAGCTGTGATCTCGTACGGCTGTCACTGGCGGCTATCTGCTCGGCCAGCTAGCCAGGGACGGCGCCTGTGTTCGAAGGGCGATGTCACGTTGTTCGCTTAATCCCCGACAAAGCGTTTGCCGATGAATTTACGCAGTTGCGCCGGTCACGACTTTCCAATGCGCTGATGCGATGAATATGGGTGCCAAGGGCTGAGCGTTTCTGGTGAGACGTGACGAAATATTTCTGATTGTCTTCTAGTCCCCGCCGATAACGACTGGGTTCATCGCTCCAGATCAGCCACCGGCGCGCTGCCGAACATGCTCTTGTACTCGCGGCTGAATTGCGACGGGCTTTTATAACCCACCTCATACGCCACGCGCGAAACATTGGTGCTGCCGCCGGCAAGGAGCTTCCGCGCCTCAAGCAAGCGAATATGGCGTTGAAACGCAAGTGGGCTGAACCCCGTGACTTCCTTGAAATGCCTGTGAAAGCTTGTAACGCTCATGTGAGAAGCCGCCGCCAGCTCAGGAATATTGACAGGCTCGCTATGATTGGAAGCGAGCCAATCGGCCGCCGACTTGAGTTGTTGAAATCGGCCGTTTCTCTGGCTGACCTGTCGGAGCGTGTCGCCCATCGAGCTCTGAAGCAGGCGATAATAAAGCTCAAACTCGTAGTGCGGTGCCAGCGCACCGATATCGTCGGGCGCTTTCAGCAGCCCTACGAGGCGGGCAAATGCGTCGCCGACGGGTCCTTCCAGACCGCCGGCGGCGACTGCGCATGTCCAACGGTCCTCACGCTTGGGGATATCGAGCATGACGCGCGTCAGAATATCGGCATCAAGATGAAGGCTGATGCCGACATAGGGGAAATTAGGCTTAGCGCCGGTCAATTGGTGGCTGTAGGGCAGGCCAAAGGACGATACCGCGCAAGCGCCTGTGGCCAGTTCGAACCGATTGGCGCCCATGATCAAGACTTTGGTTCCGCGCAATACCGCATAGAACATGGGTTCGAACACCGCCGGAGTGGGCGACGTGGCCCTTGTGCTTGTCCAAATCGTCAAGCGCGGAACGGGGGTAGGAACGCCGACTGTACCCGCATGCGCCGAAACAAACGGAGCAACGGCGTTCAGCAGAAGTGTCGATGGCTTCACAGGGTCGAACATCACGCCAGCATGTAGTGATTTGGTAGGATCAGGCAAGTGTCTGGGAAGATCAGGAATGTTGCCTGCGTCGCAACTGCCTATTTTGAGGCTCAACAAAAAAGCCTGCCGGAGCAGCCCGTAGCGAGGAATGAGCCTCCAAATCGGCGTCAAGGCGACAGGAATAGGAAAGGGTTCGACCATGCAGGAACTAGCTGGAAAGAATGCGCTCGTCACTGGTGGATCGCGTGGCATCGGGGCTGCGATCGCGATTGCTCTGTCGGAGAAAGGTGCGAACGTTGCGATAACGTACGAGCGATCCGCCGACAGCGCGGAGCGACTTTTCCGGACTATTGAAAGGAATGGGGGCAAGGCAATGGCGATACAGGCCGACAGCGCGGATCCTTCGGCCATCCAGCGGTCGGTGGACGAAACTGTCCGCACGCTGGGCGGTCTCGATATTCTCGTCAACAATGCGGCGATCGCGCGATACAACAACATTGCAGATTTCACGATCGAGGACATCGACGCGCTGCTTGCCGTTAACGTGCGTGGGCCTGTTCTGACCGCAAAGGCTGCCATCCCCCACCTCAAGGAAGGCGGGCGCATCATTACCATCGGATCAGCGGGCGCGGATCGCATAGCCGGCGTGCCTGGTACGGTCTACTATATGACCAAAGGCGCGCTCCAGGCATTCAACCGTGGCCTCGCCCGCGAACTGGGCGCCCGAGATATAACGGTTAATCTCGTCCAGCCTGGATCGACAAATACTGACGCGAACCCCGAGACGGGGGAATTCGCCGACTATCAGCGTGGTCTCAGCGCCCTTGGCCGCTTTAACCAGCCGGAGGATGTCGCAGCAGCAGTCGCTTTCCTCGCAACGCCGGCCGCCCGGCAAATCACTGGCACCATCCTTACGGTGGACGGCGGCGCGCTTGCGTAGTGTTTGGTAATGGCTTTTGGTTGCTCGGGCTGACGGCGTTCTACTCAAAATATCTGCCGACATAGGCGCGGGCCTGCGCGTCAGCTCCGGGACCGTCTCGATCTGCCGCTCTATATCCGTTAGACGGGCTGTTCGTTTCCTTGCCTGCTATGATCGAAACACTCGATGAGCATTTCGGTCAGGACGCGGACCTTTCTAGAGGGGTGCTGTCCCGGCGGACGAACGACATAGATTCCGGCCGGTGGCGGCGGATGATTTTTCATGACCGTCACTAGCGCGCCGGAATTGATATAGCCCTGGGTGAGGCCATCGGGGAGGGCAGCGATACCCAAACCGGCCGCGGCAGCGACGACGAGAGCCGCCCCGTTGTCAGCCTTGAAACGGCCCTGCGGGCGAATGGTCAGGATCTTGTCGCCGTCCATCACCTGCCACGTTTCCATCCCCTGCATAAGCGCCTGATGCGTGACGAGTTCCTCCGGTGTTTCGGGGGAGCCATGGGCTTTGATATAGGCGGGGCTCGCGACATATTTTCCGTGGAGGGGGCCGACTCGTCTTGCAATCAGGTTGGAATCTTGCAGGGTGCCAACCCGGATCGCGCAATCAAACCCTTCCGCGATCATATCAACGAAACGGTCGCTATAGCTGGTCTGGATCTGCAGTTGCGGATGGCGAGATGCCATTTCCGCCAGAACAGATGCAAAGTGGGTGGGGCCGAAGGAAAGGGGTGCGGCTACTCTCAGGCGGCCGCTCAGTTCGCCGGCGGGCAGGATCGTGTCTCTGGCCAAATCGATCTCGGCGCTGACCCTGGCGGCATAATCCCGGAAAGTGGCGCCCGCTTCCGTCAAGGACGCGCCGCGTGTCGACCTTGCAAGTAGCTGGACGCCAAGCTCAGCCTCAAGCCTTACGAGCCGTCGGCTGACCATTGATTTGGAGACACCCAGCCGGAGCGCAGCAGGCGTCACTCCGCCGGCATCCGCAACCTCCACAAACGTCCGCAGATCTTCGATCTCCATCCTGCGTTCCTCGTTCCGCGACACTGTTCGGCACAAACGATGACTACCGCATCGAAATCGGGAATGACAAGATCCTTTCTCAGACGGCGCTTCGGAGGGTGTTCGCCCCTCCTGCAGTGTGTCTCAATCAACCGCCAACATAGGATGTAAATATGACCTTTCGTAACGGCCTTGACTCACTTCTTCGTCCCGAAGACTCCGTCCTCGTCATGATCGACCACCAGCCTTATCAGCTCGCAAACGTGAACAGCCACGATCCGCAGGCGGTCGTGAACAACACGACGGCGCTTGCGAAAGCGGCAAAGGTTTTCAACGTCCCTACGATCCTGACAAGCGTGATTGCCGGTCGCGGTGGCTTGCTCTTCAAGCACCTCACCGAAGTTTTCCCTGGGCAGGAGGTGATCGACCGCACATTCATCAACACCTGGCAGGACTCGAAAGTGGTGGACGCGGTCAAGGCCACCGGCCGCAAGCAGCTCATCATTGCTGGTCTGTGGACCGAAGTCTGCGTTGCGATGCCGGCTATCCA
Source organism: Rhizobium sp. 862_C5_N1_2 (assembly GCF_051811205.1). Taxonomy (NCBI): domain Bacteria; kingdom Pseudomonadati; phylum Pseudomonadota; class Alphaproteobacteria; order Hyphomicrobiales; family Rhizobiaceae; genus Rhizobium; species Rhizobium sp. 862_C5_N1_2. Next base: position 752,231 of record NZ_JBPWPT010000002.1, read on the forward strand.
GGCTGCCGGCGAGGGCTGGGACGTTACGGTGATTACCGACGCATCGGGTGGTACCTCGGTCGAAGCGCATCAGGTCGCCATCCAGCGGATGATCGGAGCCGGCATCAACATGATGACCTGGCTCGCGATCGCCGCCGAATGGCAGCGCGATTGGGCTCGCGAGGAGACCGCGGCTGCACTGACGGACGTCATCATCGAGCATGCCGGTGGTAGCGGCATCGCCTATCTGTGGGAGCAGCAGCTCCTCAATACGCCGGTTCAGGCGGCCAGCCGGGCCGGCCTTTAAAAGCTGACTGGGATGGCGGACTCTCGCATTGATGTCACCGTAAAGGCCCCAAAGTCGAGCCTCGCCATCCCGACTCAAGTTCACGCTTGGCCCAGCCGTCCACCGACGCTGCGACCACCGTGACGGCGACAATCTGAGGGCGGAAATGAAACTGGCCTGGTAGCGACGACAACGAACCGCGCAATCAACTTAAGGACCAAGCATGGAAATTGGTATCGACAGTTTCGCAGCCATCCTTCCTGATCCGAAAACGGGTAAGCTCCCGTCACCGTCGGATCGCATGGCCGAGCTTATCGAGGAGGTCGTTGTCGCTGATCGCGTCGGGCTCGACGTCTTCGGTATCGGTGAGCATCATCGGGCTGAGTTTCTCGACTCCGCTCCGACTGTCATTCTGGCCGCGGCCGCGGCCCGCACTACCCGTATCCGGTTGGCGAGCGCGGTCACGGTTCTAAGCGCGGCCGATCCGGTGCGTGTCTTCCAGGAATTCGCGACGCTCGACTTGATTTCCAGGGGGCGTACCGAGCTCGTGGTCGGTCGAGGCTCCTTTGTCGAGGCCTATCCGCTATTCGGCCTGGATACGCGTCATTATGACGAGCTCTTCGCCGAAAAGCTCGATCTGTTTCTCAAGCTCGGCGAGACGAGAGATATCACCTGGGAAGGCCGCTTTCGTCCGCCACTCAACGGGCAAGGCGTCTTTCCGCGTCCACATCAATCGCGGCTTCCAGTCTGGATTGGCGTCGGCGGTTCTCCAGAATCCTTCGCACGCGCCGGTGTACTTGGCCTTCCCTTGATGGTGGCGATCATCGGCGGCAGCTTCGAGCGCTTCCGGCCACTTGTCGATCTCTATCGCGAAAGTGGCCTGCGCGCCGGGCATGATCACCAAAAACTTAAGGTGGGAGTCCATGCAATGGGTTTCGTCGGCGAGACCGACACTGCTGCAAAGGATGCCTTCTTTCCCGGATGGGCGCATCTGACGACGAAGATAGGCCGTGAGCGCGGCTGGTCGCCTCCGACGCGACAACAGTTCGAGATCATGGCGGGTTCCGACGGTGCATTCCTGGTCGGCGATCCGAAAACTGTAGCGGCCAAGATGCTGCAGGCAAGCGAAACGCTTGGCGGCCTTTCGCGCATCACCTTTCAAATGAGTACGGCTTCGCTTGAAACGGCCGCGATGAAGCTGTCGATCGAGCTTCTGGGCACGCAGGTCGCTCCGATCATCAGGGCGGCGCGATAGGACGGGTATCCACGGTGTCGCAACGGAGGAGCCAGATGGACATCGAAGATCTGCGGGTATTCGTCGAGGTTGCCGATTCGGGAGGTATCACTTCGGCTGCGCGTCGACTGAGGGTCTCCAAATCGATGGTCAGCCGCGCCCTTATCAGGATCGAGGGAGCACTCGGAACCCAGCTTCTTGCACGAACGACCCGGGGAGCCGGTCTGACGGAAGCAGGGGTCCTGTTTCGGGATCATGCAGCGCGGGTATGTGCCGAGATCGATACTGCGCGCGAGGCGATCCTGCCCGAAGGTGACCTTCGTGGACGCTTCCGAATTGCAGTTCCGCTGACATCGGGTCCGGTACATTTCGCACCGGTTCTGGCCAAGATGGCGCGCCACCACCCGCAGCTTCAGATCCATGCCGACTATAGCGATCGGTTCGCTGACTTGATCGTCGACGGGTTCGATTGTGCAATCCGTGTCGGCGCTCTTCGCAATTCGAATTTGATCGCAAAACGCGTCGGCCAGATCTACGGCAAGCTGGTGGCGAGTCCGGCCTATATAAGATTGCATGGCTCGCCGGAGAAGCCGGAAGAGATAGCATCACACCACGCTCTGGTCGGTGCGGAGACTTGGCGATTCATGGATGGCGAGAAAATCATCACAGTGCAACCGCAGGGCCGCTTCAGGACCGACAACGGCATGGCGCTTGCGAGCGCGGCCGCTGAAGGGCTCGGCATCGCCTGGCTCCCCGATTGCGTCACCCGCGACTACCTCGCTTCAGGGGCTCTCGTTCCGATCATGACACGTTTCCCGCTACCGGTCGGCGGGGTCTATGTCGTACGGCCTCCCAGCCCGCACCCATCCCGAAAGGTGCGGATTCTCTCGGAGTTCCTGATCGAATCCTTTGAGAAAGACGGGCATCTTTGGGGTGCCGAGACTGATGCCGCGACAGCGGGTTCCGCTTTCCGCGACACAGTGTAGCGTTTCCCAAACCTAGTCGCGGGTGCTGTAGCTTTCTAGTTTCGGTGGCGGCTTTCGCCAGCCGGGTAGCAGAGCGGATGGGCAGTTCTGCGGCGCTAACCCTGCAGACTGAAGAGGAGAACATGCATGAGTTGGAACCCCGCAATCGCGCCAGCCTGTCCTGAAGATATCGGCTTGGATGCGATCGACACTCTCATCATTCCACGTTCGCGCGACCTTGGTGGCTTTGAAGTTCGGCGCGCCTTGCCTGCACCGAAGCGCCAGATGGTGGGACCTTTCATCTTCTTCGATCAGGTCGGGCCTGCGGAATTCCTGACTGGACAGGGCATCGATGTGCGGCCGCATCCGCATATTGGCCTCGGCACCGTTACTTACCTCTATCGCGGCGAATTTCATCACCGCGACAGCACCGGGGCCGACCAGATCATCCGTCCCGGCGAGTTGAACTGGATGGTTGCCGGGCGAGGTGTTTCCCACTCCGAGCGCACCACAGCGGCGGGTCGAAGCGGGCCACAAAGCCTGCTGGGAATACAGACCTGGGTGGCGCTTCCCGACAGCCACGAAGACATGACGCCCATGTTTGAACATCATGGTAAGAACACGCTTCCGATGGTCGAGGATCGCGGTGTCAAGCTGCGGCTTATCCTGGGTAATGCCTACGGCGAGGCCGCTCCCGCAACGATGTTTTCCGATACTTTCTATGCCGATGTTGCACTGGAGGCAGGCGCTCGCCTGCCCTTGCCGGATAATCATGAGGATCGCGGGATCTATATCGTTGAGGGCTCGATCTCGATTGCTGGCCAGGACTTCGAAGCACCGCAGATGATGGTGTTCCGTCCCGGTGACAGGATCACGGTCACCGCCGGGGGCCAAGGTGCAAGGCTGATGGCACTTGGCGGAGCCACACTTTCAGGACCACGCCACATCTGGTGGAACTTCGTCGCTTCTTCCAAGGAGCGTATCGAAGAGGCCAAGGCCGAGTGGCGCGCCCAGAACTGGGGGAAGGGCCGTTTCGATCTCCCGGTTGACGACAGGGATGAGCACATTCCCTTGCCCGATTGATTTTTGCCGATCGGCTTCAATTTGGAGACCAACTGAGAGGGGCGGGTCGGCGCCTTAAACACGAAGGAAATACGATGAGCGAAGAGGTTGAACGGGAAGATGGCGTGTCGAAGGGGCGGTACCGGATTGTCGTTGATCGATCCGAGGCCGAAATGACATACAGCCGAGCGGGGCAAAAGCTGATCATCATCGACCACACGGATGTTCCTGCCGCGTTGCGCGGTCGAAAAATCGGCGAGCAATTGGTCCGGCAGGCGGTAGAGGACGCCCGGCGCGAAGGCATCTCGATCATACCGCTTTGCCCATTCGCGAAAGCGCAGATAGAGCGCCATGCGGAATGGCAGGATGTTTTGAGAAAGTGAAAAATTTTGCCGAACGCGGAAGAACACCCACCTGTTTCAAGAGGCGAAGCAGGCCCTTCAAGCTGCTGCCGGAGAGATAAACAATGGCCGAAAACACTCCTGATCTAACTTTGGCAGAGCGCCAGATCGCCGAGGTCATCAGTCGCACCGACAAGACTCTTGCTGCCGCGGTCTCCTGTGCTCTGGAGGATGCGACCAAACAAGCTGCCGAGGATATGCGAGCGATCGGCCAGGAAGATGCTGTGCCGGCAATGAAATATTTCGCGGCAGTTGTTCACCAGCGAATGTATTGTCTCATGTGTGGCGCAGACCCGGATACATTCGAAGGGGGAAACCCTGAAACTGCCTACCACGTCATCCGCAACTCCCAGAATATCGCCAAGCATTATTGGTCAGCAGACGTTGAGCCTTACCCAGCGAAATAGCGGTGGATCATCCATTGGCATCCAGCACCGCGCCGTTATTGCGTCGGCGGCACCTTTCGTTGCGGATCAGCTCGGCACTAACAGAAAGCCATTTCGACGTTCGGAAGGAACTGGCCGCGTCGGCGATCGCTGATCCAGGTCAGATTTATGTATAATCGGGAATCGCGGCGGCCTATTATCCGCCGGCAATTCTGCCAACGCATCCTCCGCAACATATGCACGCTGCCAGACAGCTTCCGGCAACCGGCTACCCAATACACACCCGACCCGCCCGCTTGACCGCGAAGGTTCGATCGGGAACTTGATTGAATTCAGGCCAAGTGATCTCCTGTACCAAGCCGCAGAGTGGGAGCGAGCCGGTCGACCTCGCAATCTTGACGTTACCCACACGCTGATCGTTCGTCTTGCCTGCCGAGGCCCCCCGCGCCGTCCTTGACGGCCGCGCTTCCGAAACGTTCGATGAGCATTTCAGTGAGGGTTCTCACCTTTCGCGAGGGATGCTGGCCGGGTGGCCTTACGACGAAGATGCCGGCTGGCGGAATCGGATGGCGCGTCATGATTGGCACCAATGCGCCCAAACGAATATGATCCGCGACAAGCGGTTCCGGCAGATAGCCGATCCCAATACCATCCAGAGCGGCAGATACGAGCGATATTCCGCTATCGGCTACGAACCGTCCCTGCGGACGCACCGTAATAATCCTATCGCCGTCCATGAATTGCCACCTCTCGTCGTCTCGCATGACGACTTGATGATTTGCAATCTCGTCCGGTGTTACCGGAGCGCCGTGAGCTTCTATGTATTCGGGACTCGCAACCAGTATCCCGAAGATCGATCCGACACGTCGTGCGATTAGGACAGAATCTTGGAGGTGGCCAACCCGAATGGCGCAGTCAAACCCCTCTCCGACGAGATCCACGAAACGATCGGTATAGGAAGAAAGGATTTGTAGTTGGGGATGTCTGCGCGCCATTTGAGAGAGGACAGGAGCAAAATGTGTTGGGCCAAAAGAAAGCGGCGCAGCGACACGTAACCGGCCGCGAAGATCTCCGGAGGGAAGAGTGGCCTCCCTCGCAACGTCAAACTCGCTGCAGATTTTTGCTGCGTGCTCGCGAAACGTCGCGCCAGCTTCGGTCAAGGAGGCGCCGCGCGTCGTTCGCGCGAGCAATTGAACGCCCAGGAATTGCTCAAGTCGCGCAAGCCTTCGGCTGACGAGCGATTTGGAAACGCCAAGCCGGCGCGCTGCCTGTGTGACGCCGGTGGCGTCAGCAACCTCCACGAAGGTGCGCAGTTCCTCAATATCCATTGGTGTTTCCTATTCGGCGACATGGTGTCTCAGTTTGATGGCCTACCGTAGCCGAACTTGCAATGGCACTGTCCACCTGGACGATTTCACAAGGGTTTTTGTCTTCCGACAAGTCGGCCTTCAACGACGACATGCGAAAAAAGTGATGACCTTTCGCGACGGCTTGGACTCACTTCTTCGCCCATCGCGCGCATCCGCATGGCACCGGCTCCGAATGACCGCATTTCGTAAAATCAGTCGAACGAGGGTAAAATGATCAGAAAGATATTCATCGCGTTTGTGACAAGTTTTTCTTTCTCTGTAGCTCAGGCACAAACGACGCAGGAACAGCCCGGCGCCGATCTGATCGTTATCAATGCAAAGATCTTCACCGGCAGCCGTGCCCAGCCCGAAGCTTCGGCTTTGGCGGTCAAGAACGGCCGCATTTATTCCGTCGGCTCTGATGCGGACATTCTCGGTCTAAAGAACTCCAACACCGAGACTATTGATGCTCGCAGCCGCACACTCATTCCCGGCATCATTGATGCCCATATCCATGTCCTCAACGATCTGGCCTATAACTACAATGTTCGATGGGATGGCGTGCCGACGCTGCGTCGGGCGTTGACGATGCTGAGCGAGCAGGCCGCACGCACGCCGAAAGGTCAATGGGTCAAAGTGATCGGAGGCTGGTCACCCTACCAATTTGAGGAGAACCGCTTCCCCACGCTGGATGAATTGCGCCGCGCCGTGCCCGATCGCCCCCTGATTGTGCAATATGCCTATAACCAAGCCTTCTTGAACAAGCAGGCGATGGAGGCGCTTGGCGTCGGTACCGATCGGTTCCCAAAGGTGCCGGACACCGAATTCGAAAGGGACAGCCGCGGTGATCCCACTGGTGTGATCCACGGTTATACTTGGTTGTTTCTCGCCCTCGAGAGCATGGTGCCGCAGCCCACGTTCGACGAACAAGTGAGTTCGATGGTCTATAGCATTCATGGTCTGAACCGGTTCGGCGTGACCTCGATCATCGATAACGGCGGTAGGTGGCCCTACCCGGAGGCCCAGGCGAGGGTAGACGTGCTTGCACGAGACAACCGTCTCAATGTGCGCATGCCCTTTGTGGACTTGCAACTCGGCGACGGCGGACCGGTGAACATGGTGGATCTGGAAATCGAGGCGATCACGAAAACGGCGCCGATAAGTGCAGGGCAAAACCTCCACCCCACCCTGGCACATGGCCATGAATATCGAGGTGCCGGGGAGGTTCTGAGCGGGGAAGTGCACGATCATGAGAACTTCGACCGTCCGGCGGTCATCATCGAGCCCGAGAAGATGCGGCGCTTCGTCGAGCAGGATGTGATGAAGCTGGTCCAGCGCCGCATCCCGTTCCGCATGCACGTAAGCTACAACGAAAACATCTCCCCCTTTCTCGACGCGCTGGAGAAGGTGAACGAAACGATCTCGCTCGATGGCCTGAAATGGAGTCTTGAGCACGCCGAGACCATCAGTCCGGAGAACATCGCTCGGGTGAAAAAGCTGGGTGGCGGAATTGCCCTGGACGCCAAAATGGCGCTGCACGGCGATGGGTTCATCAGGACAAATGGTCGCGAGAAGGCGTTGGAGACGCCGCGTCTGCGCATGCTCGTCGATAGCGGCATACCGCTGGCCATGACCACCGACGCCTTCCGGGCAGCCACGTTCAACCCTTGGGTGGCTGTAAGTTGGATGGTCTCTGGCAAGTCTGTGTCCGGATCCGAGATACTTGCCGAGAACAATCGCCTGTCACGCACCGAGGCGCTGAAACTGTTCACCAGCGGTGCTGCCTGGTTCATGAATGCAGAAGCCGAACTAGGCATAATCGCACCCGGAAATCTGGCAGACTTCGCAGTTCTCGACAGGGACTACTTCGCCGTGCCGGAAGATCAAATCAGCTCTATATCCTCTGTACTGACTATTATGGACGGAAAGGTGGTGTTTGGTGCGCAGGACTACAGCGCTCTATCGCCAAAACTGCCCGACATCCTTCCGGCTTGGGCACCCGTAAAATACTTCGGCAGCTATCATGGGGAAAAATGAACCCAGTGGAATGGTTCCCCCTGATGCCCTGACAGTTCCATTTGCAGGAGCTCATTGGACCGCGGTTTCGCCGCGCGGCTGTACCCGGCCGCGGGGAAAGAACCATCGCCTACATTGACAGCGATCGTTCAGTACCCCCCTCGAAAACAATGCGCGTCAACGGGACGGCTTCACCGAGAAGGGTGCCTCGGCGGCGCTCGGCTCATCTGGCGGCAGTCAGCAGACGGCCTTTACGACGCTCGGCGTACACGCCGCAACATCATTCGAAACCTTCGGTCTTCCGGCCAGCGTTCGCGGATCGCTTGGTTGGCACCATGCTACTGGCGATACCGATGCGACTTCGACATTGCGCTTTTCTTCGGGTCTCCCATTCGCCGTCGAGGGTGCCTCCATCGATACCAATGTCGCAGTGGCGGACATAGGTCTTGACCTGGGGCTCTCGCCCGGTAGCAAGCTCGCCTTGCGCTACTCAAGTCAGATCGGCGCAGACTCGTTTGAAAACAACCTTTCCGCACGACTCGACATCAGGTTTTGAGCCAGAAACGGTGCCGGACGGGCCAATGCTGTGCATGGGGATAAAGACTGCCGAGAGAAGGGGAAGGTGGGAGATGTCTCGTTGCGGGCTTACAACCCAAAACCGGGCGACGCAGCACGGTATGGAATTCAAGCGCGCGGTTGTTAACCCTGTAGCGTCGCGCGCCACCGATCTTGACGGCCAAATATTCTCGCTGAGATGCCAATAATGAGCGATACATCGCGCATATAGGAACTATATGACCGACATGTCGATCATTATAGCAGGTAAAGCTGTAGACATTTGTCTTGCCCAATGCATGATGCATATTATGGCTATATGTATGATGGATCGATCAATGCCGGCAACGAAAAAACAGAGCTACGCACGATATACGATTGCTGCCGTCAATGTTTTAGGAAACATGATCCAGCTTGAACGTAAATCGCGGAGGAGCTTGATAAACTGACATTTCTGCTTGAGTCAGGCTCAGACCGAATTGGGGCGCTCGATTTCAAACATCGCCGATAAAATATATTGGTCGCGGTACCGGCCACGCCACGCTTGATCAACTCATGAATGCCGCGGAACGGGTTGAAAAGAACCTTCCCCTCAGCCCCGAGCTGGATCAAGCGCTCCACCACGGCAGCTCGGTTGGCGGGGTTAGGCCAAAAGCCTTGATCGATGATGAGGCGCGCAAATTCATCGCAAAATTCTCGAGCAGCTCTGACACGTATAGCGTGGTGAGGGGCGAATACATTGCCATGCGCCTGGCCGCGCTTTCAGGTCTGAATGTATCGCCTGTAAAGATCGTTCGAGCGTCGGGGAAGGACGTATTGCTTGTCCAGCGCTTTGACCGCATTCGCGCTGGCAACGCTTGGTATCGCCGGTCGATGGTATCCGCCTTGACCATGCTCGAGCTCGACGAAATGCACGCGCGATATGCAAGCTATCAGGATCTGGCTGAAAGCGTACGCGTTTTACCTCCGTTCCTGAAACATTGAGAGAGCTGTTTTCTCGCCTTTGCTTCAATGTCCTCGTTGGTTGGCCGACGGGTTGCCGACACTGGCTATTGCGCCTTGAAACGTTGGCGGTAGAGTGGGCGGCCAAGTTGCCGACGACGCTATCCTCGAACGGCCGCTTCAATTGCCGCGACGTCGATCTTCTGCATCTTCATCATCGCGTCGAAGGCTCTTTTTGCTTCAATCCCACCAGTTCTCATGGCATCCATCAAAACGCGCGGCGTGATCTGCCACGAGATTCCCCAACGGTCCTTGCACCACCCGCATTCGCTTTCCCGTCCGCCATTTCCAACGATGGCGTTCCAATATCGGTCGGTTTCCTCCTGGTTTTCTGTCGAAATCTGGAATGAGAATGCTTCACTGTGTTTGAAGGTTGAGCCGCCGTTCAATCCGACGCAAGAGACACCGGCAACCGTAAATTCGACAACCAAAACGTTGCCGACTTTTCCATCCGGATAATCGCCGGGTGCTCGAATAATGGCTCCGACAGCGCTATCAGGGAAAGTCTGCGCATAAAAGTTTGCAGCTTCCTCGGCATCTTTCTCGAACCAAAGGCAGATCGTGTTCTTGGCCATTTCAGTCCCTTTCATGATTTGGTGTGAGGGGTCTAGCAGTCGTCATGATTGAAAGACGGACGAGTTATCGAGGAACCGACATCATCCCAAAAAGATTCTTTGGTCGGCAACGGTAGCGATATCGGCGCGGGAGATGCCGGCGGAGAAAATCGTCGTCTTCAAGCGATAAGGTTCGTCATCCAAATCTTATTTGCCCAAGGCGACGATGGGGCTCTTGAGACGATATGAACTTCTGACCCGTCAAAGATCAAACCGCTGCCCGCGTCCATCGAACAGGACCAGCGCACTCCCGGTTTAGTGCTCAATGACCCGGTAAATTGCGCTCGGCAAGGTGACGCGCGAGCGTCTCTAAAAAGCAAGGTTGCGACGAATGACTTCAGGCGCTCGGCAAATTGATTTGGGCCAGCCGACTCGTCCCAGCCGGGCTGAGTCAGGCGCTTAATTGTCCCTATAAGCTGTACCAGCATTGGACGGCTTCCCATTGAAGCGCGACCTCTACTCAATGAGCTGCGGCAGGCACTCTCCTTGAAGTAGCTGTGTAACGATTTCAGCGCGTCGCGCGTCTCAAATCTTGTCTAAAACCCCTAGAGCGGCTGCGGTTCTTCGGATCCTCGACGTGTCGAAATCCGCGTCGTTCTCCAGAGCTGTCACCTCCGCAACAGTCAGACCAGTAGTTTCTGCGACGTCGTCCAGCGAATAGCCGCGAGCCTGGCGAGCCTCTGCAAGCAGAGCGCCGATGGACGGGACAACAGGGGATTTCGCAATCTTCGAGGCCATGTTCATGTCGTTGAGGCTCCTTTTGGCGGCCGGAAAACGTGCAAACCGTTTTCTAGTTCCACCGCTGCCGACCGCGTCCGGCAGCGGACGATTTCTCGATTTCCGCGGGCGCTCTTTCTATCAGTTTGTGCGACGGAGTACAGATCTGACGTGATGAAGGAGCGGACGCCCCTTGCATGCGGCCGACAAGAGGTATCGTAGATGCCGCCTCAGGCGAAACAAACAGATCGAACTGCTGTCTTTCGCTACCTCGGGTTCATTCTTAAAACGACTCTTCAGACTACATCGTCCGACAGATCCGCTATAAGGGATCGCTCGTACAGATCAGGAGAAAACATGGAGACCGTGGAGATCAGCAACCGCAGTGACTTGGCGCTCTGGGCGATCCAACGCGCGCAAGCAATCGTTGCGGCCGAAGGCGCGGCCTTCGCGATGGCTGCTCGTGATATGAATGAGGAAGCGCTGGCGGAGACTGCCGCCGCACTTGGCAAGGCCATCAGCGATGCCATGCTCGAGGTCTTCGACGGCCTGCTAGAAGAATAGTCTCAAGCTTGAGTCTCGGGATAGCAGGCGCTTTCCGACCAATATTCTAATATAATTTTTGGTCAGTAATCGAGTGAAAAGCCAGGAGACCGACGATCTGTTTGATTGACTTGCCGGTGTTCACTAGAAAGTCGCTGGCCCGCTGGATGCGCACCGTCATTTGATATTGCTTGGCCGACATGCCAGTCTGCGCGCGAAAAAGGCGCCGAAAATAGAGGTAGCTGACACCGAGTTCCTCGGCGAACTGTTCAACCGAAAGCGGCAGGCCGCAACGCTCCATCAAAATCATTCGCGCACAACCGACGAGCCTGCCGGATACGCTTCTGTTGATATCGGTGGGCCGGCATAAAAGGGCCAGCAACTGAAGTCCAGGGGTTGAGATGCGCGGCTGATTGCGCGCGGTATCGTGCTGCGCCAACGCGTGGATCGAAGTGAACAAATCTGAAATCTCGGAGCTGCTTGGTCGCTCCGGTTGCGCCGAGCCGGCGTCGCATGCGAAATTGAAGGCGCTTCCCCCCGCATTCGATCCAGTGCTCGACCCATCCGGTGCGGCGATCCGGGGCATGCCGGTGCCTGGCACCGGGAAAGAGCAGGAAAATAGAGCCTTCGGGTATCGTTGTCGGTCTCCACCCGTCCGGCGCCCGCTCCCCGTCGTCATTCCCATGGTGGATTGCCGCGAACTCCTGGATCGCAACCCCTGCCGCTATTGAACCTTGCCTTCCTGTTCAACACAATCTATATTCTGTTCAACACAGGAGAATCTTATGGCTACCCAACCACGAACTGTTGCGGAAAGCGAAGCGGAAGTCGCGTTGACTCGCAATCGGCTCGTACTTGAGCAAGCGAAGGCCGTCGGTCTCCTTGGTACGGCGAAGAATACCCGCTTGTCGGGGCGAGTGCCGTCGGAGTTGATCGAGGCAGCCAAGAAGCGTGCCCATGTTACATCTGACACTGAGTTGCTGGAATTGGCGCTTTCACGGCTGGCTCTCGAAGACGACTTTGGCGCGCGTCTGGTGGGCCGCAAGGGCCGCATCCCGACGGATATCGACCTTGGGATTTGAACTCTCTGAAATCCTGCGATCACTAAAGCCCCAGAAGCACGTCGGGACGCTCGAGCGCAGGCCCGACGAAGATCTTCCTTGGGCTGCCGACGAACCGGCAATCGGAGGACCTCTGTTCCTGGATACGAGCGTCTATCTGGATGTGCTTCAAGGCCGCTCGCCGGTGGAGGTCGATAGGCTGATCACGTATCGCCTATGTCACCATTCGGCGGTCTGCCTGTCTGAGCTGACCCATGCCTTCGGCCGACTGGACCCCAAGCACGCCACTACAAAAGCGGTCCTCGAAACGATCGCGACGACGGTCGAAGACATTCCCGTACACCGACTTCACGCTCCAGATGCAGCCGTCTGGGGACATGCCGGGGTGTTGGCGGGTCTGCTCTTTCGCTTGAGCAAGCTCCCAAAGGGGGAGGGACATGAGCGCCGCTTCGTCAATGACGCCATGGTTTTCTTGCAGGCACGGCTGCTGGGTGCGAGCGTGCTGACTGGCAATGTTCGCGACTTTGATTTCCTCTCACAGATCATACCGACCGGTCGGGTCATCCTCTATCGAGCCCCAGTGGAGGCGCGATCATCATAAACGCCGAACTCTCCCTCGGTCGCTGTTCTGCACGAAGCGGAATAGCCGGGGGGCGCTGGCAACAGATGTAAACTGCCTGCAGCTCCACGACAACGCCGCGCGGTTTTATCGGGTCTAGCCGTCTCGGTAGCCGCCGAGAACGTCGGCTGGCGCCTGCACCGCATACTGATGCGCCGAAGCCGCTGTGAGGTGCGGGCAAAGCCCGCACCTTTTGCTCATCGCCTCAGTTCTTGGTGACGAAGTCCTTGACGTTGGCGGGCGTCACGAGCTGGAAGGGAATGTAGACCTTCTTGTCGATCTTTTCGCCCTTGGCGAGCTTGAGCGCTGCATCGAGCGAGCCCTTGCCCTGGCCGGCGGCATCCTGGAACACCGTGACGTCGAGATCACCCGCCTGCATGGCGGCAAGCGCGTCCTGCGTGGCGTCGACACCGCCGACGACAACCTTGGTCATATCCTTGCCGGCTGCCTTCAGCGCCTGGATGGCGCCGATCGCCATTTCGTCGTTGTTGGAAATCACGGCGTCGAATTCGATGCCGCTGGAGAGCCAGTTGGTCATCAGGTCGGCGCCCTGGGTGCGGTCCCAGTTCGCCGTCTGCTCTTCGACGATCTCCAGACCCTTGCATTCATCCGTCTTGATGACGTCATGAACGTCCTGGGTCCGCATGCGCGCAGCCTGGTTGGAGAGCTCGCCCATGATCACGACGGCCTTGCCCTTGCCGCCGAGAATGCGGCAGATTTCCTTGGTTTCCAGCGTGCCGGATTCCTGCTCGTTGGAAGCGACGAAGGCCTGCTTGTCCGGCAGCGTGTCGACGTTGACCGGCTGACGGTTGACGTAAACCAGCGGAATGCCGGCATCGGCCGCGAGCTTCGACATTGCCGTGGTCGCATCGGTATCGACAGGGTTGACGATGATTGCATCGACCTTGGAGGCGATGAAATTCTGGATCTGGCTCTGCTGCTTGGAAACATCGTTCTGTGCGTCTTCGACCTGCAGCGTCACACCGCTGAGTGTCTTTGCATAATCGGTCATGCCGTTGCGCAGAACCGTCAGGAAATTGTCGTCGAATTTCGCCATCGAGACGCCGACAGTTTCCGCGTGAGCCGCCGTCGACATGACGAGCGCCATCGCAGTGCCCAGGATAAACTTTTTCATTTTACTTCCTCCACAAAGCGGTGCCCGGCTGCACCCTCCTCACGCCGGAGCCCCAGGCATTTGCTCTGAAGCCTATTCTATCTCGCGATCGATCTCGTTACTCACCGCTCTGACACACAGTTTCAAAGCGCCGACGCGGCCGCCAACGCCCCATAAGCGCCGGACTCGTGTGGCTCAGCGCTTCAGTTGAGCCTTTTCGGTTTCACCGCGCTGGCCGAATCCTTCAAGTGAGCGCAAAGCGCGTGGATGGCATTCGGTATCTCCTCCTGAGTTCCGTTTTTCCGGTGGAGCGAAATTGACCGCTTCACGAATCTCTACGCGAAATTCCGCAGCAATCCATCATTCTGGCGAGGAGCTCACTTGCATTCTTGAAAGAATGTTGAGGGAAATGAGGGAATCCCATCATCCCTAGATGATTTCCGGGATGAAGATATCGAAGGGTACGAGCTGGCCGATCTCGGTTGAGAAAGTGATCGTTATTTCCAGGTGCCCCCCGACGAAATCCGGAACCCGGCAAGACGCCAGCGCGTCCCGAAGATTGGCGGATTGCAAGCCTCAGAACGCTGGAAATCGCTCGCGCCCTAGCCTCCAGCCAGGTCACCCAGATCTTCTCTAATTTTCGAAATACCTTTGGGGTAACGTTCGTCCTTTTCGCTCAGTGAAACACCCTTGTTGTTGCAAGGTGCAGGGGTGCTCCAAACTGCGCTTCAAGGGTTGCTCCGCGTCGTCCGTCGGCGCACGCGCGCTCCAACGGAAACGCTGAATGTCATTGGCATCTGTGACTTGGCCTGGCGTCGCAACTGCCGCTACGGCAGCATAGTCTGTGATCTAGAGAGGCGGAGCATCGTGGGGTTGTTGCCCGACCGCGAGATGGCAACGGCGGAAGCGTGGCTTGCCGTTCATCCAGGCATCACGGCCGTGTCGCACCGTTTCAGAACGCGTTCTGCGATAGCGAATGGCGTTGACGCTTCAATTTGCAGATTGACCCGTTCAAGTTAGCAGAAGACGCCCACAGCTTCGCCCACTGAACTGGCAGGTCCTTGGGCTCAGAGCACCGAAACAACAGCCTTGGCGAGGTCGTCGAGCCGGTCTTCCCTGAGGCCCGCGACATTGAAGCGGGAATCACCAACCATATAGATGCCGAACTCATCTCGCAGGCGGTCGACCTGCGCTTCGGTCAGGCCGAGCCGCGAGAACATACCCCGGTGGTCGGCAATAAAGTCGAAGCGCGAGGTGTTGGACTGGCGACGGAGCGCTTCGGCAAAGCCCTTTCGCAGGTTGAGCATACGAAGCCGCATAGCTTCTAGTTCGGACTTCCAGTCGGCGCGCAGTGCATCGTCCTCGAGGATAAGGCGGACGGCGGCGGCGGCATGGTCCGGCGGCATGGAATACAGCACGCGAGTGGTGGCGAGCGCCTGACTGCCAGCGATCTTTACACTTTCTGCGTCCCTGCCCATCAGGATGACGGCGCCGACGCGGTCGCGGTAGACCGAAAAGTTCTTCGAGCAGGAGGTGGCGACAGCCATTTCCGGCACCTTGCTTGCGAGCAGGCGAACGGCGGCGGCATCTGCCTCCAAACCGTCGCCGAAGCCTTGATAGGCAAGATCGATGAAGGGAAAAAGGTCGCCTTCGACGAGAAGATCCGCGACTAGACCCCATTGCTCGATCGTCAGATTGGCGCCGGTCGGGTTGTGGCAGCAGCCATGCACCAGAATGATGTCGCCGGCCTTTGCCTGCTTCAATCCCTTGAGCATGGCCTCGGCCTTCACCGTGCCGCTGGCGGGATCGAAATAGGGATAGGTCGCGATATTGAGGCCTGCAGCCTTCAGGATCGGTACATGATTCACCCAGGTCGGGTCGGAGAGCCAGACGGTGGCGTCCGCCCGGGCCTTTGCCAATAGGTCGGCGATCGTGCGGAGTGCGCCCGAGCCGCCCGCTGTCTGGCAGGCGAACATGCGCGAGAGATCGGCCTTCTCGCCAAAGACCAGCTTCAGCATGGCCTTGTTGAAACCTTCATCGCCTGCCATGCCGACATAGGTCTTGCTCGTCTGGCTTTCATAGAGGCGCTTCTCAGCGTCCCGCACGGCCCGCATGATGACGGTCGCACCCTGCGAATCCTTGTAGACGCCGACGCCGAGATCCATTTTCGTCGGCCGTGCGTCATTTCTGTACAGAACCGAGAGGCTGAGGATCTTGTCTGGCGGCGCGGCGGTGAGGGTTTCGAACACGGCTTTTCCTTTGAATTAAGGTCGAATGCGGAGCTGCCCCAGCTGCCCCGCGTCGGCTGAATCAATGCTCGAACTCGCTTTGCGACCCGGAGCGTATTGCGGCAAGAACCTGCTTTTGAAGAGCAACGAATTCCGACGTTGCAATCATGTCCTGGTTTCGTGGACGGGAAAGCCCGACGTGGAAAGTCGCGTTGATGCGCCCCGGATTGATGCTCATCGCCACAATTCGGTCGGACAGATAGACGGCTTCTTCGACATCGTGCGTGACGAACAGGACGGTCAGCCGATGCTCTTCCCAGATTTGGGTCAGCAGTTCCTGCATCTGGTGTCGGGTCAGAGCGTCGAGCGCGCCGAACGGCTCATCCATCAATAGCATTTTCGGTCGATAGGACAGGGCACGTGCAATGGCGACGCGCTGCTTCATGCCACCCGACAGTTGCGACGGAAATGCATCGGCGAACTTGGTGAGCTTCACCAGTTCAATGTGGTGGCGGGCGACATCCCGGCACTCGGCATTCGGCAACCCGGCCGCCTGCAGGGCGAATTCAACATTCTGCTGCGCGGTCAGCCACGGCAACAACGTGTAGGATTGGAAGACAACGCCGCGATCGAGCCCGGGACCGACGATCGGCGCTCCATCCGTCAGAAGAAGGCCATTGTCGAAGCCCTGAAGTCCGGCGACGATCGACAGCAGCGTACTCTTGCCGCAGCCGGAAGCACCGACCAAGGAGACGAATTCGTTGTCGGCGAGTTCCAGGTCGATACCGCTGAGGGCGTGGACGGGGCTCTTCCTGCCACCATACCATTTGTTCAGACCCTCGATCTTTAGTTTGGGTTCGCTCATCTCAATGCCTTGCAGCGTAACGGAAGAAGATGCGCTCCAGGGCCTTCATGCTTTGGTCTGTGATCAGACCGAGCAAGCCAAGGAGCAGGATGTAACCAATGATTGTCTGCGTCTGGAAATATCGCTGAGAGACGACGATCCGATAGCCGAGGCCGGACGTCGCCGCCACAAGTTCTGCCAGCACAAGCCAGGTCCAGGCCCAGCCGAGGCTGATGCGCAGCGTGTCCCAGATGCCGGGGAGGGCAGACGGCAGGACGATGCGGCGCAGGATCCTGGTTTCTGACATTCCGAGCGTACGGCCCAGTCCGACGAAGTCGGTCGGCACACGCTTGACGCTGTCCATGACCATCAGTACCTGCTGGAAGAAGGTTCCGATAAAGATGATGACGAACTTCTGGATATCGCTTGTTCCTGCCCACAGAATGGTCAGCGGAACGAAGGCGACAACCGGCATGTAACGAACGAAGTCGACAAAGGGCTCAATAGCCGCTTCCCACGTCTTGAAACAGCCGATCATGATCCCGATCGGGATCGCCAGGGCCGATGCAATAAGAAATCCGACGAGCATGCGATAGATGCTGATCCCGGCATCCGTCCACAGCGTGCCATCGACCGCCAGTTCCATCATCTTGGCCCACACCGCTCCGGGCGAGGGCAGAAAAATCGGTTTCACCCAGCCGGTGATGGTAGCAACCCACCACACGGCAAAAAGCAGGGCAAAGACGGCAACGGCAATCAGAAAAAACGACCGGCCGCTGATCGGATCCCCGATCCGAAAGGCACCGGGTGGTCTACCGACGCCCGCGCGCGATGGCGCGCGGGACCTTTCTTTCGTTGTGGACGACAATTCTGAGCTAGACATTACGGTCCCGTTGGTGGCCAGAGGTCACTTGTTCGCTGCATCGACAAACGATGTGTCGATCATGCTGTCGGCGGAAACGTCCTGGGTCACGAGGCCGGCTGTTTTGGCCGCCTTCAGAACGTCGGCGAAGGTCTTGGTCTTGAAGTCACCGGCAAAGGCCTTGGCTGCTTCGGCAGAGCTATAGTATTGGACACCGTCGAAAGCCGTTTTCAGATCATCCGGGGAGGCGCCCACGGCCTTCGAGATGATGGTGCGGTCCTCCTCGGTATTGGCCTTGTAGTCGGCCAGAGCCATATCCCAGGCCTTGATCATGGCCAGAACCTGCCCAGGTTTCTGCTTCAGCACCTCCTCGCGAACGACGAGAACGTCGGAGACTAGGCCCGGATCCTTGCCGGCTTCAAAAAGCAGCTTGATATTCTTGTCCTGGGCCAGCGCCGTTGAAATGTAGGGCTCGTAGGTGACCGCGACGGGAACACGGCCTGCAATCAGTGCCGTTCCAGCATCAGCTGCCGGCATCGGCACGCGGACGATATCGTCGATCGTCATACCGTTGCTGGCAAGCGCGTAGTTCAGCAGGATGTCGCTTGTCGTGCCTTCCTCGAAGGCGATGTTCTTACCCTTGAGGTCAGCGACGCTCTTGATGTCGCTTCCGGCCAGGATCGCGTCCGCCTTCAGGCTGAAATCAAGAAGCGAGACGATCTTCACCGGCAGGCCGGCGGCAACCATGGCCATGGCCGTATGCGTGGCGATATTGGCAGCGTCGAGCTGACCGCTGGCAAGTGCCGCGTTGATGTCCTTGTCTTCGCTGAAGTTGACAAGTTCGACATCCTCAAGGCCTGCTTTCTTGAACAAGTCCTTGCTGGCGGCGACGTGCCATTGACCGTAACCGAGCCAGGGCTCGATGCCGATCTTGAAGGTACCCGGCTCCGGTTTGGACGGGATTTGATCCTGGGCGTTAGCCTGCGCACCGGCAAGAATGCCGACGATCCCGAGCGCGATCGCTGCGCGGGAAAACTGCTTGCTGATGGATTTGTAGTTCATTGGGAACCCCTCTTTTGATGATTTTAACGGATCACAAAGCTTGCATCTTCTTAGGTTTGACGCCCGACCATCAAGCTCTTGGTGGCGGACATTGCGTACTTGTCTCCTTTCGCCGGCGTTAGCGGTTACTGTTTGAGTATGAGGTGCGAGCCACGTTCCTTTAAGTCGGCGATGGAGCTCACGCCCATCAAAGCCAAGGTAATCGAGATCTCCCGGCGTAATGTCTCGATCGCACGGTCGACGCCGGCCTGGCCTTTAGCTGCGAGACCGTAGGTATAGGCCCGACCCAACATGACACCATCGGCGCCCATTCCAAGTGCCTTGACAATATCGCTTCCCCTTCGCACGCCCCCGTCGAGCATCAGCGTGAAATCCGGTCCGACTGCGGCCCGGATGTCGGGAAGCGCTGCAATCGTGCTCATGGCGCCATCGAGTTGGCGACCGCCATGGTTCGAGATCACAATGCCGTCGACGCCGATCGCCTGTGCCTTTTTGGCATCCTCAGGTGAAAGGATGCCCTTAATAATCAGTTTGCCTTTCCACCGGTCGCGCAATGCCTCGATGTCCTTCCATGCGAGCCTTTTGTCGATGCGCCTGGAAAGATTGGCGGCCTGTTCGAGCGCTCCCCTCCCGAAGTCTGTGCGATGCTCGACCGCCCGAACGGAGGGCATGCCGCCGCGACCGATATCGAACAACCAGCCAGGCTTCCGGCATAGACTGGCGAACAGTCGAGGTGTGACACGCGTAAGAGATCGGAAGCCGTTTCGCACATCACGTTCGCGGATGGCGGTGATGGCCGTATCGACGGTCACGTACAGCGCCTCGACACCGGCCTCTTCCGCAGCGCTTAGAAACTCCTCGCAAAGCGCGCGGTCGTCGAGCACGTAAAGCTGAAAATGTAGCACACCGTCTGTCGCCTGCCGGAGGTCTGCCAGCGACGCGATCGAGAAGGTCGAAAGGCAGAAGGGGATGCCGGCAGCGTGAGCGGCACAGGCTGCCTTTTGTTCTCCGTTTCTCGCGTAAAGGCCAAGAAAGCCGACCGGCCCCAGCATGAATGGAAGAGGATGGCGTCGCCCGAGGTATTCGGTCGCCAGATCAGGCTCGGCATAGTTGCCGAGGACGTTCTGACGCAGTTGCAAAAGCGAGAAATCGTCCCTGTTTCGACGATAGGTTTCCTCCGCAAAGGAGCCGCCGTCGATGTAGTCAAAGAAGAGCTTCGGCAATCGCTTGCGAGCGGCCAGCCGGAGGTCATCGATATTGACGATCGTCACGATCTACCCCTCCGGATCTATCGTTGCGAGGAAGCGGGTCATTAGGTCCTCGCCCTCATCAGGCTCCGAGCCGACCATCATGGCCACAGAAAGCCCGATCAGGGAGGATGTCGGATTGTGGCTTGTCGCACCTGCGCGCAGGTTCATGACAAGCGTCGGGCATAGGAAGAGCCCGAGCCGGACAACTTTTCGCCAGTCTTGAGGAAGCATGTCGCGCTGTTTGAGGGCGGCAAGCAATGGCTTCCATATTGCTTCGGCCTTCGTTTCCAAAAGCGCCTTGCGAACCGGGGTCAGCTTCCAATCGAAATCCGCAAAGAGACGGCCGTTCTTGTAGTTGGCTGTGGCCTTGAATTTCTGTTCGGCAAGAGCCGGATCGTAGAGCCAGTAGGGATGGGCGAGGATATTGTGGAAGGTCGTCTTCACCTCCGCCAGAAGCGTCGGGATGTGCTCGCCGGCAAAGGCTGGGTCAAAGAAGGACAGGCTCGCGCGCCCTTCGCGCCGTTCGAACCAGACATTGGCGTTATGAGCGTCGCCGTGTGCCGTCACCCCGCCACTATCGGCCAGACGGACAGGGTTCAGTCTTTCATGCGCGGCGTCGAAAAGTTGGCCGAGAGTTTCGCTATACTCGATGCCATTGATGACAAAGCGGGCTTTCGAGAGCGAATCCCAGGAAAGCGTGATGCCTGGAAAGTCAAATGTCTTGCCGACATAAAAACTCTCCAGCCGTCCGCCAGGGTAGGTCCCTTTCGGGGCTGTCACCAGTCGATCGCGGAACAGGCGATGAACCGGCTCCTTCATGACCGCATCTGGAGTGACAGGATGCAACGTCCTCAGATAGACCGATAGGACGGTCTCATTGAGCCGGCGCTCCGCATCCACGGCCTGGCGTGCCATTTGCTCATCATGAAGCCCGTCGAGGGTACGCAGAGCATCGGAAAAGCGCGGATCGGTCCTGCGCCTGTAGACGAGGATCTGCTCGCCTGGAAGGGTCGACATCATAAGCGGCTGATCTACCGGCAGGCCGGCCTTGGCAAGAATATCGGCGCGATAGTACTCACCGCTCATCTCCTCCTCGTTTTCCTCCTGATGGAATTTGAAGAAGTAGGGCTTTCCGTCGGCCTCGAAGAAGCCATTCAGTGAATTGAGGCTGTATTGATCGTGGTTGATGGCCAGATCGCGTGCGTCGACCCCAAACAGATCTCGCAACAGGTCGGCAAGAAGAGCTTCGGCACTGCCGTCGCCCCTCTTGGCATTTTCCCGTATGGCTGCCGTCCGACTGTTGGGCTGCCCCATGCTCTCTCACTCCTGCAATGACGCGAAGGTTTTCATTTTTTGGGCGGTAAGTATCTGCTGCCAAGCGAATAGCGGCTGCCGACATAGGTGAAGGTATTGACCGTTGCGATCGCCTGCCCCGTCCACGTTTTTCGGTTGAGGACCAGGCAGCTATCGCGCTCACGAATGTGCAGGAGGCGTGCATGTCTCTCCGTCGCCGGAATGGCGCTGATGAGATGCTCGACTTCGGTTAGGGGTGTGCTGTGCTGAAGGTAATCGTAGGTGCCGATGGACGTAAAATCCTGATCGAGATAGTTCTTTACCAGCTCTGTATTGACGTAGCGCTCCTCCAGCTGAACAGGGACGCCATTCTCGTAGTGAACGACCATCGAGTGATCGACGGGGCAAAGCTTTCTGAACTCGAACGCGTCCAATAGCATTTGATCCGGCCGCTCGATCCGCTCGAGCAGGATCACCTCCGCGCGGTGTTGGCTTCCACGCGCCTTGATCTCGCTGATGATGTTGCTGATCTCGATGAGTGTCGACTGTGCTTTGGGAGGCGAGACGAACGTCCCGACCCCCTGGACCCTGCGCAGATAGCCTTCGGCGGTCAGTTCACGAAGCGCGCGATGGACCGTCATGCGAGAAACGCCGAGCGAAGACGTCAACTCGTGCTCGGACGGAAGCTTCTCGTTCTGTGGCCAGTTGCCGTTCCCGATATTGTCGAGCACGAAGTCCTTGACCTTTTCGTAGAGCGGCAGCGCGGTGTTTGAAAGGCCGGGCAATTTCTATCTCCGTCTCACGCCGAGGCGTGTGCTCGATCAATCGGCTATTCGAATGATCGTCTTTATTTTGGTTGAACGACCATCGATCAGTCGGTGGTATGCATCAGGAATTCCGTCGAGTGAGTTCATGATCTCGCTAAATTGTAGAAGTGCAGGCTGCAGCTTTGGCAACATCGCGATGGCATCGGCGAGTTCGTCTTCAAAGGCATGGCAGCCAATCAGGGAAATCTCACGCTCGACGAGGACATTGGGATCCAGATCCAGTTTCCCATGACTAATACCCACAAGAGCGAAGGCGCCGCCCCCGTCCAGAAGTTCGATGCCTTGCGCGATGGCTTTTGTACTTCCCGTTGCATCCACCGCGTAACGCAGTCGCGCGTCGCCGAGTGCGGTTCTTGCTTGCGACTTATCCAGTGCGACCACCGATCCTCCGCAAATTGCGGCCACCATCTCGGCACGGCTGCCATTCAAATCCGCAAACAACAACTTTCCATCGTGGAGATGTGAAAGCAGCAAACCGCAGAGACCGCCTATCGTCCCGCAGCCGACTAGGAGAATCGCCTCGCCTTGGGGTGGGTTAAGCCGTCGTATCGCATGAAGGGCGACAGCCAAAGGTTCGGCCATGGCCGCCACTGCAGGATCAAGTGACGGCTCGTGTTTGAAAACCAGCCGACCGGGTAGTTGGGTCTGCTCCGCAAATCCTCCGTCGCACACCTCGCCGACGAAACCGAGATGTTCGCAGATATTGGTGCGGCCTGATCTGCATGCTTCACATTGGCCACAGTAAAAGCGGGAGTCAGCTGCGACGAGGTCACCGATCGCGAGACCTTCGACACCCTCACCAAGCGCGGAAACGCGCCCGCAAAACTCGTGTCCAGCGGTGGATGGGCGCCTGCTGATCCATTGACCGGTTCGGTAGTTGTGAACGTCCGAGCCGCAGATGCCCGCGGCGCGAACGTCGATCGTCACGTAGCCCGCGGGCGGTGACAGAGGTTTGTCGACTTCCTCGACCCTGAGATCAAACGCGTCGTAAAGCCGAACCGCCTTCATCCTGTCAGCCTCGCTTTGGCAGATAGTTGTCGCGGACCGCCGAGACTGCGTGCGCGTGGGATGAGAAGCCTTCATATTCCGCCAGCTTGTGGGCACGCTTCGCAAACTCGGGATAGGCCGACGCTGTCACGTAGCCGATCGAACTGCGCTTCACAAAATCGGTCACCGACAGCGGGCCGAACGTGCGCGCCCAGCGGCTCGTCGGCAGCACGGCATTTGGACCGAGGCAGAAATTGGCGATGCTGACAGGCGTATGCGGACCCATGAGGATTTCTGCGGCCTCGGTGATCTTTCCGAGATGGGCGAAGGGATCCTGCGAGAGGATTTCGAGATGCTCCGGCGCGTAGGCGTTGACGAAATCGTAGCTTTCCTCGATCGAGGAGGTGAGGATGATCCCTCCGCATTTGCCTGAAAGGACAGCGCTCGAGAACTGAACCCGCTGTTCGGTCATACGTGCCCAATGCTCCGGCAGCGCGGCGAGGGCCTCCTCGGCCACGCGGCGGCTATGGGTCACGAGATAGGCGGAAGAGTCGGGACCATGCTCGGCCTCGATCAGGAGATCGAGCGCGGCAAGGCCGCCATGGACAGTGTCGTCCGCGAAAATGATCGCTTCCGAAGGGCCAGCAGGCAGGCCTGTGTCGATGATACCTGACAGGCTCCGCTTGGCTGCGACCACCCAAGGGCTTCCCGGTCCAACGATCTTCAGTGCCGGCTTGATCGTTTCCGTCCCGTAGGCAACAGCTGCGACTGCCTGAGCGCCTCCTACCTTGTAGACAGTTTCCACACCGGCCAGACGCGCTGCCACCAGCGTTGCGGCGTCCACGCTACCGTCCGGGGCAGGCGGAGTGACGATCGCCAGATTGGGAACACCTGCCACTACGGCCGGGACGGAGGTCATCATCGTGACCGACGGAAACGAACCTTTGCCGCGTGGAACGTAAAGCGCGGCGGACTTGATCGGGGTGAAGCGGTCGCCGGCAAAGGCGCCTGGCTTGATCTCCTTCAGCCACATGGCTTCAGGCTTCTGCTCTTCATGAAAATGGCGAATATTCTCAATGCCGAAGGTGATGGCCTCGATCACATCCTCGCTAACGAGCTTGAAAGCCGCATCGAATTCCGCCTCCGTTGCTTTGATCGTTGCTTCTGTAATATTTGCCTTGTCGAGTTCGCGGCCGAAGCGGGCAACGGCGCGGTCACCCTCGGTGCGCACGGCCTCAAGGATTGGTGCCACCTTCTCGATGAAGCCCGAGATGTCTGTTTCGGACCGTCGCAAGAGTGCCGCCTGCTCATCCGGTCCAAGATTGGAATATTCATGAAAGGTGACGTCGGTCATTGCTCATACCCTTATTGGCGCACAGAGGCGCTGACAGCCGCTGTCGTCCGCGCCCTGCCGGCGCGACGATATATCGTCCCTACAGGTCATGCGGAAACGCACCGCAAGTCGGTGGCAACCGGGCAATACCCTGCAAGCTGTTCGTGCGAGGATGCCGGATATGGTTATCCGGCAAATTCCCAGGAAGTCGAAGACTTCGTTCCCATTTTATTGTCTAGAGTTGTCTATACATCTATAGACAATATGATCATTCCCGTGCTGTCAAGCGTCAATTTCCGTTTCTATATCGATGCCAGAAAGCCGCCGTCGACAGGAATGCATTGGCCAGTAATGTAGGCCGATGCGCCACTTGCAAGGAAGACGACGGCGCCGCCGATGTCGGAACCATCACCGAACCGCTTCTGTGGGATCTTGTCGAGCATTTTCGCAGACCAGCCCTTGTCCTGATAAAACCCTTCGGTCATCGCTGTTCGGAAATAGCCGGGAGCCACCGCATTCACGCGGATCCCTAGCGGCGCCCATTCCGCCGAAAGCGCGCGCGTCATACCCAGCAGTCCCGACTTCGAGGAGCCGTAGGGCACAGCGGTCGGGATGCCGACGTAGGACGTGAGGGAGCAGAGATTGATTATGCTTCCACCGTTGGCTCGGCGCGACATCCGGCGTGCTGCGGCCTGCGACCAGAAGAACGCGCCCTTGAGGTTGGTGCCGATGATCTTGTCCCATATCTGTTCATCGACCTCGAGCGAGGGAGAAGTCTGTTCGTAGCCGGCATTGTTGACAAGGATGTCGACAGCGCCAGTGATGTTTTCGAACTTGCTTAGCGTCTCGTCGATGGACGAGATGTCTGTCACATCCTGGGCGCTCGTGATGCAGGTCCTGTTAAGGGCCTCAATCTTCTCTTTGGTTTCGCTCAGCGAATTTTGATCGCGCGCCGTAACGCAGACATCGGCACCCGCTTCGGCAAGCGCCAGCGCAATCCATTGGCCCAGGCCGCGGCTCGCACCGGTTACAACTGCCACTCTTCCTGCCAGATCGAACATCTTATTGGCCATGATGATCCCCTTGCTTTTGCAGGATAGAACCACCGTTCAAGAACGATGTCTATACATGTATTGACAAAGAGGCATTCCCATTCGTGCCAGAAAGACGCATGCCCCGCCTAGTAAGCGTAGGCGGCATCCTAACCCTACAATGTTGTCAGGTCGCTTTTTGATCCGCCAGTCGCTCCCTGCGCATGTAGGCCCAGTCAATAAGTTCGGCCATCGAGGGTCCCAGGGCTTTGCCCATCTCGGTCAGCTCGTATTCCACCTTCGGCGGCACCTGAGGATACACGGTACGGGTCACGATTCCGTCCTTTTCCAGTTCCTTCAGTTGCTGGATGAGCATCTTCTGGTTCACGCCTGCGCAGCGCCGTTCGAGTTCGGAAAAGCGAAGGGCCTCTTTCGCTCCGAACAGTTGGCAGATGATCACGATCTTCCACTTGCCTTCCAGCACACGCAGGGCGTCCGTAGTCGCTTCCGCCCATTTGAGATGCTGTTGCGGGTCTCCGCACTTCCAGTCACGATCCGCTGCCATACTTACCTTTTGGTGGGTAACCCACTTATCAGTTAGTTCTTGTTGATACCGCAGTATCTACTATCTTGTGGTGCAGAACAACAGGAGCATCAGCATGAAAATCGGCATAATTGGCATTGGCAACATCGGCGGCACCATAGCTCGCAAACTCGCGTCTGCGGGGCATGAGGTCAGGGTGGCCAACTCCAAAGGCGCGGTCGCTGTGCGGCCCTTTGCGGAGGAGATCGGAGCGACGGCGACCGACACGAACGGAGCTATCTCCGGAGCGGATTTGGTCATCATGTCCATCCCGCTTCCCGCTATCGAAAGGCTGCCGAAAAACCTCTTCAAAGACGTCCCCGCGAGCGTGCCGGTCGTTGATACCAGCAACTACTATCCGGGGCTGCGCGATCCGCAGATTGCCGACCTTGATGCAGGCGAGGCCGAAAGCGTGTGGGTCTCCAAACAAATCGGCCGTCCCGTCATCAAGGCGTTCAACAACATCCTTGCGCATTCTCTGGCGGAACTGGGTCAACCTGAAGGGACGGACGGTCGGCTGGCCGTAGCGGTCGCCGGAGATGATGACGCAGCGAAGCAGCTTGTTATGGGGATCGTGAACGAGGTCGGATTCGACCCGGTTGATGGCGGTACGCTTGAAGAGTCCTGGCGGCAGCAACCCTCGACGCCTGGCTATTGCTGCGATTACGATGCAGTCGCCATGCGCAGGGCACTCAATGCGGCGGTAAAGGGTGAAGCACCCAAGAAACGTGAACAGCTCACGAGCAAAATGGCAACTCTCGGCCCGAGCCCCACCCATGATGATGTCGTGGCAATGAATCGCTCCCTCAACCCACTAACCTGAGGTGGCACCATGTCAAAAGTCGTGTCAGAAAACCGTAGGAGGATCATATCCGCCGGGTCCGCCAAGATGATGGTTACGTTTTGCAATGGAGCGTCGAGTATCTCCACGGAAGAAGGCAATCGATCCGCCTTTGCTCATGGCCTTTAGCGATGGCGGTGAGGGTGCTGGTTAGATACGCAAGCGGATCGACGTCATTAAGTTGCACGTCTCGATGAGCGAGGCGATGGTCGCCCAGTTGTCCGCTCCCGCGTCATGCCCGGCAAAAGTGCGTTCTTGTGGTTGAGGGCAATCGGCAGAATGGTCCTGTCGACGCTCTTGTTGTCGATCTCGATGCGACCGTCCAGACCCTTCGCAATATTTGGCGTCCGGACCAGGTCACCGAACCCAGCGATAGCCTTCAGGCGATGCCATCACCGCGCGCAATGCGCCTGACTTCGCCAGCGGCTGCGTCGAGGATGCCTTGCGACAAATTCTCATCCTGCAAGATGCGCGACAGCGTGACGGCGCCCACCATCAGAGACAGTATCGCCATCGCCTTGCCGCTGGGATTTGAGCTCTTGGCGTCGTCCATCAGCTCATCCAGCACCTCAAAGTGAGCGCGGATACCATCCTCAAATGGACGCCTGACCTCTTCACTCTGCCGCGCCGCGTCCGATCCCAACGCCACTAGAGGGCAACCGTCACCCTTTTCTCCAAGATGTCCGGGTGAGAGGTAGAACTCCATGACTGCTTCGAGGGGATCGGAACTTGTCGCAGCCGCCGTCGACCATCTGCGCGTAGCGCTTTCCAGCGCGCGCCTGGACGCCTGGGCTGCAAGATCGTCCTTGGACGAGAACTGCTTATAGAACCCACCTTGTGTAAGGCCCGCCCCCTTCATCAGATCTTTGAGGCCAATACCGTCGAAGCCGTGCTCTCGAAACAGACGGCTTGCGACGTTGATCACCGTTTCCCGGTTCTCCTCGGCCTGTGCCCGGCTCACTCTCATATTGATCTCCGATTAGATTTCATTTGACATCTATAACGCAATTAGATTTAGATCGCAATCTAAATCATCCGGATCGCTGGTCAAGAAGAGAACTTAAGATGAAACGCAAACATGTCCTGACTCTCGTGGGCCTCGCGGCAGCGGCGGGTGCCGGTGCCTATTTCGTGGTTTTCGGAACCCCTAAGTCGGAGGCAGAGGCTCCGGACCCAAGGACTGCCTCGCCACTGGTCAGGGTGGCAGAGGCGACAAGGACTGAAACGGCAGAGCGATCTTTTACCGGCACGGTTGCTTCGCGAGTACAGAGCAATCTGGGCTTTCGGGTTCCGGGCAAGATCGTTCAGCGGATGGTCGATGTGGGCCAGCAGGTCAAGCAAGGCCAGGCTCTGATGCGCATCGATGAAACCGATCTTCAGCTTGCTCTGACGGCGAAGCGCAATACGGTTACCGCAGCGCGTGCTGTCCTGATCCAAGCACAAGCAGACGAGAAACGGTATGCGGCGCTGGTCAAAAATGGATTGGCCGCCACCCCGCAGCGTTATGAACAAGCGAAAGCGGCCCTCGATACGGCCTCGGCACAGCTTGCCGCGGCTGAAGCGGACGCCGAGGTTGCGGAAAACGCCGCCTCCTATAGCGTTCTTCTTGCAGACTCGGATGGAACGGTCGTCGATACGCTCGGAGACCCGGGACAGGTGGTGTCAGCGGGACAAACGGTGGTTCAACTGGCGCAGGCGGGGCCACGTGAAGCCGTTGTCTGGCTACCGGAAACCCTGCGGCCCGAGACAGGATCCGAAGCGCAAGCCAGTGTCTATGGAGGCGAGGGTCTAAGTGGAAAAGCCCTTTTGCGACAGATTTCCGATTCTGCCGACCTGCAAACCCGGACCTACGAGGCGCGGTATGTTCTCGAAGGCGCCGCTGCCTCTGCCCCGCTTGGTTCGACGGTGACGATCAAAATATTCGACGCGAACCGGCGATCGGAGGTCGCCGTACCAGTCGGTGCCATCCTGGACGACGGCAGCCGGACAGGTGTGTGGGTTGTCAACGGGGCCACATCGACCGTGAACTTCAAGCCTGTCGAGATCAAGCGGATCGGCGAGGAAATGGCATTTGTCACCGGAATAGGGGTTGGTCAGCAGGTTGTCGCTCTGGGCGCGCATCTACTGGAAAATGGCGCGACCGTCAGGACGGCTGCGCAGCAAGAGGTGACAAAGTAATGAGCTTCAATCTTTCCGCCATCGCGGTTCGCGAACGCGCCGTTACATTATTCTTTATTGTCCTGTTGGCCGCCGCCGGGGTCTATGCCTTTGTCAAATTGGGCCGCGCCGAGGATCCCTCCTTCACCATCAAGACCCTGACGGTAACCTCAGTTTGGCCGGGCGCCACCGCGCGTGAAATGCAGGATCTTGTCGCAGAGCCACTCGAGAAGCGTATCCAGGAACTCACCTGGTATGACCGCGTCGAAACAACGACGCGGCCTGGCTACGCATTCCTTACAGTCACACTCAAGGATAATACTCCGGCGTCCGCAGTTGAAGAGGAGTTCTACCAAGCGCGCAAGAAGCTCGGCGACGAGGCTCGAAATCTTCCGCCCGGCGTCATGGGTCCCTTTGTCAATGATGAATATTCCGACGTGAGCTTCGGCCTTTACGCATTGAAGGCGAAGGGGATGCCGATGCGGGACCTCGTTCGGCAGGCGGAGGTCATCCGCCAGGATCTGCTGCATGTTCCGGGCGTCAAGAAAATCAACATCCTCGGGGAGCGCCCCGAAGAGATATTCGTCGAATTTTCCTATGCCAAGCTCGCGACACTTGGAATATCGGCGCAGGATGTTGCCGCAGCCTTGCAGAGACAGAACACGGTGACGCCCGCAGGCTCGATCGACACGCGCGGGCCACAGGTCTTCATCCGTTTCGACGGAGCCTATAATAGCGTACAGGCAATTGCCGACACGCCGATCGTAGCAGGTGGACGAACGGTGAAACTCTCCGATCTGGCGGATGTACGGCGTGGCTATGAGGATCCGGCCACTTACGTCATCCGTCACAATGGCGAACCGGTTTTGATGTTGGGCGCCGTAATGCAGCAGGGCTGGAATGGCCTTGACCTCGGCAAGGCGCTTGAAGCCCGGTCCGCCGCGATCGCGCAGACACTGCCGTTGGGCATGACCCTTACAAAAGTTAGCGATCAGGCCGTCAATATCGACGAGGCGGTCGGTGAATTCATGCTGAAGTTCGCCATGGCGCTTGGCGTCGTGCTGTTCGTGAGCCTTGTCGCACTCGGCTGGCGCGTTGGCATTGTCGTGGCGCTCGCCGTGCCGCTGACGCTCGCCGTCGTCTTCCTCATCATGCTGGAAACCGGCCGGTTCTTCGACCGCATCACACTCGGCGCGCTCATTCTTGCGCTGGGCCTTCTCGTGGATGACGCCATCATCGCCATTGAGGTTATGGTGGTGAAGATGGAGGAGGGCATGGATCGCATTAAGGCGGCCGCTTATGCCTGGAGCCACACGGCGGCACCGATGCTGTCCGGCACACTCGTCACAATCATCGGACTGATGCCCGTTGGTTTCGCCAAGTCGACTGCAGGTGAATATGCCGGCAACATCTTCTGGGTCGTGGGATTTGCCCTGATCGTTTCCTGGATCGTCGCGGTGACTTTTACGCCCTACCTCGGCGTGAAGATGCTGCCTGACATCAAACCGGTGGAAGGTGGACACCACGCCATCTACGATACGCCGAACTATCGCCGCTTGCGCTCATTCATCGCGTTTGCGGTTCGCCATAAGTTCATGACCTGCGCCGTGGTCGGCGTGACGATGGCTGTCTCGGTCGTCGGGATGGGAGGGGTAAAGCAACAGTTTTTCCCGACATCAGACCGGCCTGAGGTTCTCGTCGAAGTTCGCATGCCTGAAGGTTCGAGCATTCAAACCACGACGGCCGCGGTGGAGAAGGTCGAAGACTGGCTGCAGGCCCAGCCGGAAACAAAAATCGTCACCAGCTATGTAGGGCAGGGCGCTCCCCGCTTCTTCTTTGCCATGGCGCCCGAGTTGCCCGACCCCGCCTTCGCCAAGGTTGTCGTGCTGACGCCCGATGCGCATGCACGAGAAGAGCTAAAGCATCGCCTTCGCGCCGCAATCTCTGACGGCCTTGTTCCAGAGGCATCCGTACGCGTCACGCAGCTCGTATTCGGGCCCTATACGCCGTTCCCGGTCGAGTTTCGGATCATGGGACCGGATCAGGAGGAACTCTATAAGATTTCCGAGCAAGCTCTGGCAATTATGAAAACTGTGCCCGATGTCCGTCAGGCCAATCGCGATTGGGGCAATCGAACGCCTGTGTTGCGCTTTGTCCCTGATCAGGAGCGGCTCAATCTGATCGGTCTTTCACCGTCCGAGGCAGCCCAGCAGATGCAGTTGCTGCTGAGCGGCATCCCTGTCACGCAGGTGCGCGACAACATCCGCAACGTGCCCGTCGTCGCACGCAGTGCTGGCGAGAACCGCCTCGATCCATCACGCCTTGCCGACTTTTCGCTGATGAGCCGGAATGGTCGCCAGGTTCCCCTCGATCAGATCGGGCATTCCGAAATCCGGTTCGAGGAACCGATCCTGAAACGGCGCGATCGGACACCGGTCATTACGATCAGGTCCGATATCAACGAGGCGACGCAGCCGCCGGAGGTCTCCCAGCAGGTGATGAAGGCCCTTCAGCCGCTTATCGCATCGCTTCCAGTGGGATATCGCATTGAGATGGGCGGCAACATCGAAGAATCGCTCAAGGCCAATGTCGCACTTGTTCAAGTCTTCCCGTTGATGATCGCGGCCATGTTGATTGTCATCATCCTCCAGGTACGCAGCCTTTCGACGATGACGATGGTCATGTTGACCGCGCCTCTTGGACTTGCAGGCGTGGTCCCAGCGCTGCTTCTGTTCAATCAACCCTTTGGATTCAACGCCATTCTCGGTTTGATAGGACTGGCCGGCATCCTCATGCGCAACACGCTGATCCTGACGGAGCAGATCAAGGAAAACCAGGCTGCAGGTCTCGACGACTATCACGCTGTCATTGAAGCAACCGTCCAGCGGACTCGTCCTGTCATCTTGACCGCGCTCGCAGCCGTCCTGGCCTTCATCCCTTTGACCCATTCAGTGTTTTGGGGGTCGATGGCCTATACGCTGATTGGCGGAACGGCTGCGGGCACCGTGATGATACTGCTCTTCCTTCCAGCCCTCTACGCGGTGTGGTTCCGTATCAAGCCTGCAAAAGAAGAGAGCCACGAGGAAGCCATCGAGCGTCTCGAACCGCCGATAGCACTGGCTGCGGAGTAGGAATCTTGTGCCCAACCCGACGAGCCTTCCGCACCCGTACAGAAACTCACACCGATCTCTGGCGGGAGCGTATCCTCGATGTGGCGGAAGAACACTTTCGGCGCATCGGGTACAAAAAGACATCGGTAGCCGACATAGCATCCCACCTCGGGATGAGTAGCGCCAATATATATCGCTTTTTTCCTTCAAGGGCGGCGATCAACACGGCGATTTGTGGTCGCATCATCGGACAAACAATGCGGTCTGCAGCTTCGATTGCACAGATGGAGGGGCCGGCTTACGAGAAGCTGGTAGAACTTTTCAATCAGCTTCACAGGGAACGGAAAAACACCTTCCTGCACGAGAAGCCGGTTCATGATCTGGTTGTCGCCGCAACGGCACAGAACTGGGCGATCATCGGTGCGCATAATAAGCATCTCGTGGCGATCATCGAGGCGATTGTAAATGATGGGATCGACACAGGCGCGTTTCGTGTTGATGCGGCGAAGGCCGCCCGATCTCTGATGAACGCCCTCATGCCCTTCTACCACCCTGTTCTCATAGAGCAGGGGGTCCGAGACGGCGTAGATACCGAAGAAGGTCTGCGTGATCAGATCCACTTTATTCTGAAAGCAATCGATGCGTGAAGCGCTCGAATATCTCCATTCGCCATCAACCCCGAGGGAATCAAACATCGGGGGTCAGGTCCAGTTAATTGACAGGAAAACGAATGCAACACAGTGCTGACACGGGAACGCAAATCTCCGTCGTGGAAAAAATTGATGGCGCTCCCGGAAAACGTGCCCTGATCACCGGTGCGTCAAGTGGCCTTGGCCTCGAATTTGCTGAACTGCTCGCGGCGCAAAAAGTCAATCTCGTACTCGCGGCCCGGCGCAGGGAGCCAATGGAGAAGCTCGCTGCCGAACTTCGGCGGAAGCATGATGTCGATATCGTTGTCGAGCCAATCGATCTTGCCGCTCCAGGCGCTGCTGCCCGTTTGAAGACCAGCCTGGATGAGAAGTCGCTACAGATCGACATCCTGGTGAACAATGCCGGATACGGGTTGCACGGCGATTTTCTCGAAACACCGATCGAGCGCACCACCGATATGATCCAGCTCAACATCACGGCGCTCACCGAACTGAGCTATGCTTTCGGACGTGACATGGCCGCCCGGGGATCGGGCCAGATCCTTCTCGTGGCAAGTCTCCTTGCGCTTCAGCCGGTTCCCAGCTTTGCTGCTTACGCTGCGACGAAGTCTTATGTACTGGCGTTTGGAGAAGCCCTGCACGAAGAGCTCCGTCGGCAAGGCGTGGTCGTCACCAGCCTTTGCCCAGGGCACACCGAAACGGGTTTCGATACAGCTGCCGGGGCTCCGGTCTCACCCATACTGCGCCTTTTGACAATGAAGCCCCGTCCAGTCGCCGAAAGCGGCCTTCGAGCACTCTCTCAGGGGAAAGCGTCCGTGATCGCCGGGTTCATGAATAACGTCGTTGCCTTTTCAAATCGTTTGACGCCACGTTCGATGCAGCGAGCCACCATGAAAAGAATTCTGGGGCCATAGAATGATCATTGTTGCCGCCCCATACCGATATCCGGGCAGGCCGGTTTCCAATCCCCAGCGTGCAATGCTTCATCGACATGGCATCTACCGCCGCAGCTGTCCCTTCAGTCGATTAATGCATCCTGAATACCCTTGCGATCATAACCGCCGCGACAACGATAAAGTCGTTGCAAACTTCTCAAGCGTTGTGAAGGCGGTCAGTGGCATCAACTTCAGGATCGCTCGAACCATTCCGGCGGGTCGCGACAGGGCGAGCCGGTACGCACCAAAGCACTGTTTCCACAAACATGCGGTTGTCGCGGCCGGACGAACTGCGTGTGCGGCAGCTTTGAATCTGATTTGCTCAGGGCAGACCGTCCTGCAAATAACCTGCGACGTGAGTTGGAATTAGCCAGATCACATCTCGTTCAAAAAATGTTGCGCTGCAATATGGTGTGGAGCTCTTTTTTTCGGAGTTCCTTTCCCTTTATCTACGCTTGCGAAAAGATCGCTTCTGCAACCCGCCGGATGAGCGACAACCTCCCAACCCGACGTCCGGCTAGAAAGAGGATCCGAATATGGGTGATCTCCTGAAAGGTATCTCCAATTTTCGCGGCGCCGTGTTTCCTGGTCACTCGGCGCTTTACCGCAAGCTGGCTCGCGAAGGCCAGCAACCACATGCCTTGATGATATCTTGTGCTGACAGCCGCGTAATGCCGGAAACGATAACGCAGTCCGGTCCCGGCGATCTCTTCGTTTGCCGCAATGCAGGCAATATTGTTCCGCCCTTTTCGACCCTCAATGGTGGCGTCTCGTCGGCTATCGAATACGCTATCCTCGCGTTAGGTGTCAGCGACATTGTCGTTTGCGGTCACTCCGATTGCGGGGCGATGAAAGGGCTGTGCCGGCCGGAAATGCTGGAACCGATGCCGAATGTTGCAGCCTGGCTGCGGCACAGTCACGCCGCCTTTTCGATTGTTTGCCAAGCCTATCCCGACGACCTTTCCGAAGCCGAACGTGTGCGTGCGGTGGGCATGGAAAACGTCGTCGTTCAGCTCGACCACTTAAAGACGCATCCGTCCGTGGCTGCAAAGCTCGCGACCAACGAGATCACCCTGCATGGCTGGTTCTTCGACATCGAGACGGGCGAGGTCCAGGTCTATGACGGGGCTTTGGCAAGTTTTACCGAGGTGCAGGAGGGTGAGGCGCTGCCAGTCGCCTTCACAGGGCGAAATCACCCGCATGTCATGCCGCGGGTTTCTGCAACGCTTGCCGGGGAATAGTGACATCATGAAAAACAGCTCTGCATTTTCGCGCGACCTGGCTTCGTCTCTGGTCGTTTTTCTTGTCGCCATTCCGCTCTGCCTGGGCATCGCCGTCGCCTCCGGGGTACCCGTGGCCATGGGACTTGTCTCCGGTATCATAGGTGGCCTCGTTGTCGGGCTTCTGGCGGGCTCGCCTCTTCAGGTCTCAGGCCCTGCCGCTGGTCTTGCCGTCATCGTCTTCGGCTTCGTCGACCGGTATGGAATTGCCCTGCTGGGGCCGGTGCTGCTCGTCGTCGGTCTCCTGCAGATCATAGCGGGTTTCCTCCGGATCGGCTCCTGGTTCAGAGCAATTTCGCCAGCCGTGGTTCATGGTATGTTGGCCGGCATCGGCATTTTGATCATCCTCGGGCAGGTCCATGTTCTGATGGGCTCAAAGCCGGCGGCGGGAGGCATCGAGAATGTCACCGCTTTCGACGAGAGCGTCGGCAGACTATCGGGCGCCAGCGTGACCAACGAGGCCGTCGCACTGCTGGTTGGTCTCATCGCTCTCCTCGCGATGGTCTGCTGGGAGAAATTTCGCCCCAAATCGCTGCCACTCGTTCCTGGGGCGCTTGTCGGGGTTGCAGCCGCCACGGTCCTGACCACCGCGCTCGACCTCCCAATCGCCCACGTAGCTGTGCCTACCTCACTCCTTGAGAGTATATCGCTGCCGACCGCTGAGAGTTTTGCCAACTTGGTGCAGCCCGGCGTCATCTTGGCGACCCTGATGATTGCCGTCATTGCGAGCGCCGAAACACTTCTTTCGGCAGCGGCAGTCGATCGGATGCATGACGGCGGACGCACGCGCTTCAATAAGGAGCTGTTCGCCCAGGGCGTCGGTAACGGACTGTGCGGCTTGCTCGGTGCATTACCTATCACGGGTGTCATTGTCCGGTCATCGGCCAATATTCAGGCGGGGGCACGCACGCGAATCTCGGCAGTATTGCATGGCCTATGGATCCTGGGCCTGGTGGCGCTTTTGCCGGATCTTCTGGAAATGATACCGTTGACGGCGCTCGCCGCTGTCCTGATTGTCACCGGCTGGCGGCTGATCAGCCTTCATCATGTGCGCCACCTGTTCGAACACCATGGTCTCATGCCGGTTGGAATCTGGGCCGTCACAGTGGCGATGGTCGTCCTGCAGGACTTGCTGGTTGGTGTGGCCCTCGGACTTGCGCTGTCGATCCTCGAAGTGCTTCCCTATCTGCGCCGAAAGCAGGCGATCCGGCATTCCGAAGTCAACGGCGAAATACATGTTCGGCTGCGCGGAGCGGTCACCTGCAAGGACGTGCCAGCGCTACTTAATACGCTCGAAGGGCTGCCTGAAGGTCGTAAAGTCAGTATCATCGGCAGTCACCTGCATTACATTGATCACACCAGCGCGGAGACCATCAGCGAATGGCTCCGGCGCGAGACGAAATCCGGTCGAACGGTTGAGATCCACCCGCCCCAGGCAGCGCGGCATCCCCGCCTCAAGCCGCTATTTGAGCGATTCTCCGCCGAAGCCGCCTGATCGTCTTCGGGCGGGCAATTGCGTTAAACGAGCAGGCCTGCTGTGTAATGTTGCAGAAAGATGAAGGCTCTTGAGCAGGGAACCGCGAGCCTCGTCAGGCCCACGAGATCTAGCGCGAGACGTATGCTCATTTCACGAAGGCGGACCTCGACCGCCCATTGAAGCGATGATCGTTCATCGACGAACACTGGAGTGTTCGGGGTCGAGCCGATCTGCAGGCAACTGCCGATCGGCTCGTCAATCCAGGGTGAGACTTCAATGAGGACGGTTGCGGTATTCTTGGTGTCGTAAAAATGCGCTGAGGGTCAGCACGGCCGAGAACACCAGCAGGTTTACGGATCCGCATCGCCGGGCCAGCAACGGCATTTGTTTTTCACTTCCCGGAACAATTCTGCCAGTCGACAACCAGATCGAGGATGCGAAAAGGACCACGAAGGCGAGGGTCGCGGTGGCGGCTATCCTAGGCACATCCTGCGCGGGGGCATCATCGTGAGCCCGATGATAAGTGCCTTGTGGCTTGGCCGAACGAATGGGAAGGGGTGCCTAGAGTTCGAGTCCACTCAAAAGCATAACGGCTCCAACACCGCACCACCAGGTAGCGGCCGTTGGCGCCTGAGAAACGGCTTGCCCTCGCTGCACGCCTTCCCTATTCGTCCAAAATGCCTCCTCCACCCATGACGAAACGCTTCCTTGTCAAAAGGAGCGCCAGCGTGACGGGGCGAAGTCCCTGCCCATCGACGCCGACGTCGTACTGGCGGGGAAGAGGCTTCAATCTGCCATGCGAGTGGCCATGCAGATTGATCGACTTCTTGCCCATCTGGTTCCAGGTTCGAAAAGCGTAATGGCACAGGATAAGATGACGTTCCTCGTGGCGGAGTTCCGCGTAATGCTGCACGCTTTCCCAGCCCGGCGAATTCGTGGTCGTCGCCGGGTCATTGTTGCCCATGATCAGGTGCTTTCGACCGTTCAACCTGGCAAGCAGCTCGGTACAATCGCCCGCTCTTGCCGACATGAAGTCTCCCAAGTGCCAAACCTCGTCGTCAGACCCGACCGTTTCGTTCCAAGTGCGGATCAGGGCGTCATCGTGTTCGACCACGTCGGAGAATGGACGTCTGTCGAGGCGAAGGACACGCGGGTCGCCGAAATGAGTATCGCCGGTAAAATGGATCATGTGCAATAACTGGCGTCTGGCGTTCGAACGTCGATGCGAGGGTGCTTCATGAACAATACGGGCGCCCTACACGACTTCGAGCGGAAGCAATGGTGGGACGGGAAACTCGATGGCAATAGCGTCGCCGGGAACGACGACTCCGCCCTTGAGCACGATCGTCATGACGCCGGTCTTCCGGATGAGTCCGCCGTTCGGTCCTCTGCCGAGGACGGCTTTGAGAAGTCCCGGCTGGAAGTTGTCGATCTGCGAGCAGGGATTGCGCAGCCCCGTGACCTGAAGCTCGACGTTCGCACCGAGCTTCAGAACCGTTCCGCGCGGGAGCGCCAGAAGGTCGACGCCGCGGGTGGTAATGTTTTCGCCCAGGTCGGCCGGACCAACCTTGAAACCTTGATCGGCGAGCTCGTCCAAAAGCTCCGCCTGGATCAGATGAACCTGTCGCAGGTTTGGCTGACTAGGATCGGCCCGGACCCGGGAGCGGTGCTTGACGGTCACGCCCAGGTGCGCGTCGCCCTCGACGCCCAGACCCGCGAGGATGTGGATCTCATTCATCCGCCTCTTCGAAAACCGATGTTTATCATCTGTCGCGACTGCGATCACCTGTCCGCGGTCCATGCAATCCTCCTCAAATTTCACCGAGACGTTTCCATACCTTCATGTGCATCGCCGGGGAAGCCATGGCAGAATTCCTCCGGAAAATCCGGGGTCACGCTGCGGACCAAAGCCGATTCATCAGCCACGAGTCATCTTCACCAGGGACCGCACATCGATACGTTGAAGGTCAGGGCGAGGAATTTCCAGGAACCTGAATGTGAAACAGGCTTGTGCTCCTGGGCGCCAGGACAGCGAATATGGGGTGGGTTCACCGAAGAAGGCCGTCGACGTTGAATTCTTCCCAGCCGCGCAGCTTCGTCGCTGCATCGTCCGGATGTCGTTCGATCGTCTTAGAAGACTTGCCAGCATTCTTCAGAGATCGCGTCAGCTTCGCCTTGTATGCTGCCCTGCGTCGGTTCTCCGCGGTCGCCGCCAAATCCTCCTCCCGCCATTCATCGACGACGCCCCGATTGAGAAGGTCTTCCACGACGCGCGGGTCGAACACGTGGAAGGTGATCTTTCGTGCTCGACCGCGCAGTTTCACGGTGCGCGTGCCAGCGCTCGGCAGACGGCCGTCCTTGAGCCAGCGATGACGCTCGCTCGTCTTGATCGACAGGATATCCTGGATCTCGCGCGGGATTACAGGCATGCTTTCGATGTCTTCCAGCGCAGTGGCGACAACCGACGCCGCGCCATGGAATTCTGCCTTGGCACTTGCAGGCATCGCCAGCGTGAGTTCTCCTTGCTCGATATCCAGCGACTTTTTCGAAGCGATCGGCAACCGCGCCCGCAGCTCGAGGAGAATTCCCTTGACGCGGACCGAAGATCCCAGGGTCGCTGATGGCGGCAGCACCCACGTCCTGACCAGCTCCACATCGTTCTTTTCGTGTTTCGGCATGAACCCTAGATGGGATAAGCAGTGTTCCACGTCAACGAGTAGTATCACCAGGATAAGCTAACATCGGGATCGTCGTCGAAGCCATTGGGGGTGGCGATAGACTTCTTTCGCGAGCTCGGCCTCGAACTCGAAGGCCGCGCGACGATCGAGGGCGAATGGGCCGGTCGTGTCACGTCTGGGCGACCACCCACGATCGGGTCGTTGCCATGGCGGTCGCAGGTGCGCTGATAGGCATGCCATACCGCCGTGAAACCTGGCGGCTCCGGCCAAGGGTACAGACTGTCGTAGTCGTCGTCAGAAAGTATGACGCGACCTCGCCGCGGTTCGCCGAGACAACATCCGACGAAGACGGTGCAGCGGTAGGTCGGTGGAGTCAGAGCGTGTCGATCAGCCCTCCGTCCACACGCATCGAAGCGCCGGTCGTTGCGGACGCCAAAGGGGAGGCCAGGTAGGTGACGAGGTTGGCGACTTCTTCCACGCTCGCAGCTCGTTGGATGATCGAACTGCCGCGGTGCTTCTTGACAAAGTCCGCCGCGACCTCCTCGATCGGTTTCCCGGTCTTCGCCCGCTCATCGGCGAGCATCGCCTCGACGCCTTCGGAAAGTGTGGGGCCGGGGAGGACGGAGTTCACCGTGACGCCCGTGCCAGCCATGCGCTTGGCAAGGCCGCGGGCAACGGCGATGTCTGCCGTCTTGCTGACGCCGTAGTGGATCATCTCGACCGGAATGTTGAAGCCGGATTCCGACGCGATGAAGATGACGCGGCCCCAGTCGACGTTCTGCATGCCCGGAAGGTAGGCACGCGAAAGCCTGACGGCCGACATGACGTTCACCTGCCAGTGGCGATCCCACACCTCGTCGTCCGCGTCGAAGAAATCGAGCGGCTGAAAGATGCCCGCATTGTTGATGAGGATGTCCACATGAGGAACTTTGGCGAAGAGTGCGTCGCATCCTTTAGCGGTTGCGAGATCGGCTGCGACGGCGGTCACGCTTCCCCTGGCACCTTCGCCCTTCAGGCGTTCGGCGGCATTTGCGGTCTTTTCTTCGGACCGTCCGTTGACTACCACGTCTGCGCCCGCCCTCGCGAGCTGGCGGACGATCGCGTATCCAATGCCTTCGGTCGATCCCGTGACTAGCGCGGTCTTGCCTGTGAGGTCGATCTGCATCTTCTGCTCCTGTGAGGTTGGATCACAGAACGTATGAACTGGCGAGCGGTCTCGCAACCGTCCAGGATGCGGATAATCAATTCGGGTAGGGGAAGGAGCCGATCGAAACCAATCAGGTTTGTTACCGGTCGGCCCGGTCGGCCGCTTCCTCGTCTTCGTCGACCGGTCTGCCAAGCCTGAAGGGATTGTCCCCGTTTATCGAAATCGAACGCGAAGATGGACAGGGAGGTAAACGAGCCTAGCATCGGCCTTATCGCTCCAATTTGCCGTGAGGCTTCGCGAAGTATTCGTCGATTTCCGTCTTCACCTTTGCTCGCGTAAGATACTGAAGCTTCTGACGAAGCTTTTCGACGTCTTCGTCGGTAGCCGGGCCCGGACTGCGCGATCGTGGAACCTTTCGCGCGATCGTTCTGTGCTCGATTTGACCGCGAGGCTGTTTGCGCTCGTCTTTAATTCTCTACCTTTATTCAAATAAACTGAAAAAACAACTTTGGATACACTTCCGTCTGAGCGTTATATAGTGGGAACTTTTGAATGCCTTTGGTGGTTATTTATGCGGTCGCTCGACGATTGTTGCTTACCCCAAGCAGCCAACACTACTGTGCGCTGGGCGGCCACTTCGCCCGAGCGTTTACTTGTTTGACTGAAAGCTCTCGAATGACTAGCGGACGTAATAATCGTGGGCAGGGAGACGTTCCCCCAGAGGCAGGCTTCGCAAATCGCCTGCTAGTCCGTATTACCCGCCTGCCTAAACCGTTTCGCCGGGCGATTGGATGGACTGTTTACCTGGCGCTCGTACTGGTAATGTCCGCGGTGACCTTGTTGCCGGTTTGGTGGTCGCAATAAGTTCCCGACAGGCCATCGGCCGTTGTGCAGGCGAGATGGCGGTCCGTCTGATTCGCGGAGCTTCTTGCCGGGCGACTTGAATTAAACACAATCCGACGCTATTTAACGGTCATCGGCGTTGCTGGTGAGTGCTCCACGCGAGTGTTCGCGACTGCCGAAGTCGCTTATCTGCTTTTGACCACGGATGTACTGGCACTGGTGTGAAGAGCGATATTGGAAAGGTCGGTGCGATTTCGCCCCGGCCTTTTTTATTTGCCCGTTGGGCGGGCAGGCAGGCGTTCCATCAAACGACATCAGTATCGTTGCCAACAACGCTGGCCGCGTCATCAGGGTTCAAACTGGGTCGACCCGGTCGAAAGTCGACGTTCCTACAGCGAGCGGGGTGGATCCGGTTGGACGACACGCTCGATCCATATTCCCTGAGCAGATCACGCAAGAGCGCGACGGGTACCGGTATCGGCGCGCTCTCGATGGGTACAGGGACGTTGGACGTGTCTGGCGTTCGGAGGGATGGTGAGGTCGAAATCGGTTGGAGGGAGCAGGGCAGCCCCGTCGTCGAAGCTCCCGCAAGTTCCGATGGGTTATGGCACCAAATTTGTCCATCGGGCAGTTTGGCGGTGTGAACGCCCGACAAAAAGGGTGCCCCGTCGAGAGCCTTCGTTCGCTTGCCCGATAAACGGTCTCACTCGGCGGCCTGCCGGACAGGGTATTCTTCTGGGAGCTCCGCCGGAGCGATGATCTCGAAGTCCGCGGGCATGGCGTGCTGATCGGTTCCCAGGAGCGCCAGCGTCCAATAGTCAGGATCCTCCCCGAAGACCGTAGAAACCCGAACGATCGTTGGTTGTCCGTCGAAATACTTCGAGGACTTCGCCCAGTAAAATGCATGCGGAACCAAACTCACTGCAACCATGACGCCTACTCCCGTGACCTGTGGACGATAGCAGAAACCCCAGAAATGAGAATGCCTCAGCTCGTCCAGGTCGTCATCTGGTGGATAATGATCACCCGTCGACCGATCCGGCTTCCAATTCACGTCTTCGCACGACGATTTTCCGGCGCGGAGACGCGGCACGGCTCCGAAGCCGCTGTTCGTCGTCGGGCAATACCTTCAAATGGGCGGCTCGAGCTGCAGACACGAAAACTTGTCTCGCCCTCGTGGGCTGCAATTCGCGTTGAAGCGACCGCAGACATGAGGCAAGCGCGTGCTGCCATGTCGGACCATTTAGATGCCTGGGCCATCTCTCCGACATCAAGATGCCCATCAGGCCCGATATCGTGGATGCCGTTGCGAAGTTTTCTCGATCCGGCAAAGACACGGCAATTTCCATGATTGGTATCGTGCTCACGTCGTGCATGATGTCACCGGGCCTTGCTCGATTTCAGCTCTGCGGCCACGGACTTTTTCAACGCGTCCATGATGTTCACGACATTCGAGCCCTGAGTGGCGTCCGGCTTGCCCTTCGCGGCCTTCTTGGCGGGCTTGAGAGCCCTCTTCTTCTCCGCAATGATCTTCAGCAGGCTTTCTTGGATCGGGTCGCTGACCATGTCCGAGGACCACCGGGAGGTCTTCTGCTTGATTAACTGCTGGACTAGCGGAATCAGTTCGGGGTCAGCCTCTTCATCGATTCCTTCGAAGTAGGATTCCTCGGGACGCACTTCGTCGCCGAACCGCAGCGTCCAGAGAACGATGCCTTCGCCGCGAGGTTCGAGAACGACCGCACGCTCCCGACGACCGATTACGAGCTTCGAGACGCCGACGACTTTGT
Organism: Rhizobium sp. 862_C5_N1_2; assembly: GCF_051811205.1. Lineage (NCBI taxonomy): Bacteria > Pseudomonadati > Pseudomonadota > Alphaproteobacteria > Hyphomicrobiales > Rhizobiaceae > Rhizobium > Rhizobium sp. 862_C5_N1_2. The sequence continues at coordinate 795,339 of NZ_JBPWPT010000002.1, forward strand.
CCGATGCCATCGCATCTCGAATGACGGCAAACGCTTCATGTCCGACCGGGTCGTCGGGCATAAGGTAATGGGGCTTCTCGAGATAGACCCATTCGATGCTCTCGGCCGGCACGAACTTGTCGATGTCGATGGTCTTCACCGTATCAAGAGCCACGGAGTCGAGGTCGTCGTCCGTCAGAATGACGTAGTCGTTCTCGCCGCGGGCGTAGCCCTTGGCTTCGTTTTCGTCCTTCACCGGCTTGCCCGTCACCGAGTCGACGTACTGTGAGACGACACGATTTCCTGTTTCCCTGTTGAGCGTGTGGAAGCGAACCTTTTCGCTGTCGCTTGTCGCCGGACTCATTGCCACGGGACATGTAACCAGCGACAGCTTGAGATAGCCTTTCCAGTAGGGGCGCGGCATGGCTGGTCTCCTCAGCTCGCTTTACGCTGCGCGGCCGGCGCCGCCGCGGATTTGCCCGAGGCGCGACGGGCCTTGTCGCGGCTGGAACCGGCGTTGGCATTGGCGGCCGTCCGCTTCGGCTTGCTCTCCGCGGCCTTCACCATCCTGGCACTCTCTCGAAGCGCGGCAAGAAGGTCGTTCGGTTTCGAGACCTTGACTTCCTTGCGCTTCGGAAGCGCCTTACCTTCGATCTTCGCCTTCACCAGTTCCGCCACGGCGGCTTCATAGCGGTCATCGAAGGTCGCAGGATCGAACTCGCCCTTCTTCGTCGAGATGATGTGCTTTGCGAGATCAAGCATCTCGCCCGCGATTTTCATCTTCGGCATTTCTTCGAAAGCCTTCGCAGACGAGCGGACCTCGTAGTCGTAGTTCAGCGTCGTTGCGATCAGACCCTTGCCGTGCGGTCTGATCAGGACCGTGCGCATCCGTCGGAAGAGGACCGTGCGGGCGATGGCCACGACCTTCGACTTCTTCATTCCGTCCCGCAACGCGGCGAAGGCGTCGCCGCCCATCTTGTCGGGCGTCAGATAGTAGGGCTTGTCGAAGTAGACGTCGTCGACATCGGCGCAAGGAATGAATGCCTCGATCTCGAGCGTCTTGTTGCTCTCGGGGATCGCTGCGGCCACTTCTTCGGGGTCGATGATGATGTACCGGCCGTTCTCGATCTCGAAGCCCTTCGTCTGAGCTTCTTTCGGAACAGGATCTTCGGTCTCGCTGTCGATGAAGACGCGATTGACCCGATTGCCAGTCAACCTGTTGATCGTGTGGAACGTGATGCGTTCCGAGGTGCTAGCGGCGGTGTAGAGCGCGACGCCGCACGACACCTCGCTAAATTTGAGGAAGCCCTTCCACTGAGCACGATGACCACCCGCCATGACCCTTCACTCCCGAATCACTGAGTCGCGACTCAAGACTCGACGAGCTGATTCGTTCCGACTTGAAACGAATCATTTTTCAATGGCTTACGCCTGTTGCTTAGGAAACTGATTCCGGTCGCGGATCACCATTTCGATAAAGCCTAGTCGGCAGTGTTAGCCGTTGCCGGAACTTCCTGATTCATCAGTCGTTTAGGAAGAAAACTCAACAGGAGGCACTTCCCAACGGCAAACACCAGCCGAGGCCGCGCGCAAGATCGAGCCCGTGTGGCGGGAGGACAGGATCACGAGGTCCAGTATGAGGCGGAAAAGGAACGGGTCTCGAAGTCGAAGGTCAGGGAGACTGTCAAAAAAGTCGGCAACAGCCGCAAGAAGGTCGAAGCTAACCTGGAGAAGTAGAGGCGAGTTCACATTCCAAGAGGAACTCGTCGCTGACGAAAGGCGGAACGGGAATTCCCCACATCGGTCCGCGACCGATCGAGCTAGAGGAGTCGTCCCGCACGCTTGAACATCCGTCCAAACTTGAGCAGTAGGCGCTCAAGCTCCGGTTCGTCTACGCGGCGGGCGGCCTCCATTGGCGTCAGCCACACGGAGTCTCGCTCGGCCATCTCTGGAAAGCGCTTTCGGTTACGGCGGACCTCCAGTAGGAAGACGGCAACGACTGGTCGCGCTCCACTTCCGTCCTGCATAAGTTTGTCATAGAAGAACTCGCCGAAGGGCTTCTTCTTCGCCCTTCCGATCACGCCAGCTTCCTCCCAGGCTTCACGTTCCGCCACCTTGCGCGGCTTAAGACCTGATATCGGCCAGCCCTTCGGGATCATCCAACGTCTCGTCTCCCGCGTCGTGATAAGAAGCACCTTTGGCCCCTTGGGTGTGTTTCGGAAACACAATGCACCATATTGCTGGATCGGCTTCGGATAGACGTCAATGTCATTCATCGTGTCTGCTCATGTTCATCGACGTTCTCGACCGTGCCGGATAGGCTGAGGTTCCTTCGCTTGAGGTTCATGGCGTCCTCATGTCAGCGCCAGAAGCGCTTCGTGTCGATGACCTCATCTACTGAGGACTGCGCCATGCGGATCAACGCATTCTTGTCATCGTGAGAAACGACAGAATCTCGAGCAGGGTGGTTGGCCAGTCCATGCTGCGCGAGCACCTTCGGTCCGGTTGCCAGATCGTTCAGTGCTCCAAGATAGTCCTGCAGCTCCTCCATCGCTGCGATGAATTTCCGGTGCCGGCGCGTGCCGCGCTTGTCGTCGAACAGCGATCCGAAGAACTCGGCCGCGTAGCGAAGCTTTTTAGCGTCCTTGCGAACCTGGTGACGATGCTCGTCGTCGGTCTCAGCCAACGCACTGCCATGCTTTTTCAGCTTCTTACGCATCTTCTCGATGGCCCTCACGGCAAACTCCGAGGCCGATGTGTCCTCGGAAGTTGCGCTGCCGCCAGTGCGATCGAGGTCACATTGAAGCCACTCGTTGAAATCGATAATGAGCGCGCGCGCTCGCGCTGACCCCAGAGCCTCGACAGCGTCGCCGTATGCCTTGTTGCGGGCATCCTTGAGCTTGGCCCGAAGATCGGAGTCCTTCGCTTTCATCAGCAGGACGTCGAGATTACGTGCTTCGCCGAGGACGCCAGCGAGCCAGCGAAGCTCCTCTTGGATCCTTTTCGGCTCGTCGCCTATCAGGAGCGGCCTGAACAGAGAGAACGCAGAGCGGAGACGCCGCAGAGCTACCCGCACCTGATGAAGGGTTTCCGAATTTCGTCGCTGGAGAAGGATTTCTTCGTTGAGACGGAACTGCCGAAAGCAGGACGCGGCGATCTCTCGAAACGCGCTAGACGCCTTGATGTTTCGTTCGAGATCGAGGCGCTCTGCCTTGAACATGAATTGCTGCCTGTCCAGAAGCGCGAGGCCCCGTTCTGACTTGGACTGAATGCCGAATCGGAACGGCGCGATCGCGTCGATCTTGCGAATGAAGATGAATAGGTCCTTCGGATCGCCGTCCTTCAGTTCAACCTCGATTTCCTGAACAGGCGAGCGCCTGTTGCCAGACACTACGTCTCCCCGATCGACGACCACCTCCAGCCGAGAGCCGTTCAACTCGATGTTCCAGACGCGACGCTCAATGAATACGGTGAAAGCGGCTTCCACCTCAAGTTCCGGTCCGAACTCGCTTATGAGAGGGCTCGTATGGTCGAGGACGGGTTCATTGCCTTCAATGGACGTCTCCCATTCTGAACGAACAAACAGTGATTTCGCCGGCCCGGATGCCTTCACAGTCTGAACGTGGGACGCGCCGGTAGAGCGGACACGCAGAGAGAATCCCTTCTCCGACAGCCGACGATCGTCCGTCTCGAAGTAGGTCGAAGACTGCTGCAGCGCCTCGTGGGGCTCTCCGAGAAGATCGGAACCCAAAAGGCTCTCAAGGGCTTCGCTAGAGAGGTCGAGCTTGATTTCGATTTCTGATGGCAAGGCAGGCTCCATTCTGATTGGATGCTCATCAACGCTGGAGGTCCTGTCATAGTTCGGTCGCGTCACGACGTGATGAAGCAAACTGGACTCTTCAACGTTGCCCAGCTAGTTTGCGCGGGCTTCGAAACCGGAGGCGGACGATGCTCAACGAAAGCGCCCAGACAGAACTTACGAAAACGGTGTCTGGTCGCGATGTCGCGCAGGCTGGTGCTCTCTGCTACCGTCGGAACGAAAACGGTGGAGTTGAAATCCTTTTTGTAGGCAGCCGACGGAACGGTCGATGGGGCATTCCGAAGGGGCACGTCGAAGGTGGTGAGGTCAGCAGCGCCGCGGCGCTGAGAGAGGCGTTCGAGGAGGCCGGGGTCTCAGGCGTCGTCGACAAGACCGTGTTCGGTACGTTTTCTTATCGGAAGGACACGAGTCCCAACCAATACCACGTGGCCGTCCATCTTCTTAAGGTCTCGAGGATCGCGGACAAGTTTCCGGAGAAGGGTGTCCGAAAGACACGGTGGTTCCCCTTGGAGACCGCGTTGCGGGAAGCGGCGCAGCCGGGCTTGCGGCTGCTACTCTCAAGCATCAGGTCCATTAACCTCTGACTACCGAGCGTCGATGATCCGAACGACACCGTCAAGCCGCCAGATCGGGAGAGATGCGACACAGGACTTCGTGATGGTCAACGGTCCCGTCGTCCGCTTGGCGCCTTGCGCCCGGACGGGACGCTACTCGCCCTCTTCACCTGTCTTCGGGAAGAGATGAGTGACATTGGAACCAGGGGTCGGAACCCTCGCTGCCGTCTTCTTGATGCCGTTGCTGCGTTCGCCAGCAGCTTGTACGACCGAGGCAAATCCATCGCGTTGCCTGTAGTAGTCAGGTTTTTCCGGAAGACTGAGATCAAAATCGGCAAGCAGTCGCTCGATGAGGTCCATCGCCTTCGCCGCGATCACCGCATAGCCCTCCTGGCGCCGCTCGAAAAAACTGTCGAAGCCTGGGCCGGAGAGATCAAGGTTATCCAACGCGTTCCCAAGGTTCGTCACCCGGTTCGATAACCATAAAGCCTCGTGGAAGAGCTCGTCGCCGAGGAGGCTCAAGTCTTCAGCCCGTGGGAGGACAAGAACCGGATCCGCTGTGTGGAAGACGAACTCGCCTTCGTTGACTGGGTTGAATTCAGGCGTATCGTGAACGGCAGCGTATGCGGCGCCGACAAAATCGTCTAATGCCAGAGCTGTCAGCATTGCCGCGTTGCGCGCTCTGGCTTTTGGGTTCCGACCGCGTTCAGCAGCCGTCCACCGCAGCACGCTCGGTATGATCGTGCCGGCGGCGAAACAGCCAGCCCCAATCATCGCTCCGACTAGCATGATGCCTTGAGTTGTTTCGAAGAACTGCGTCAACACTTACCTCGTAGAGTTCGAGAAGCGATTTGCATCGGTCGCACGCAGGACGGAATCAGTACCGGCTGTTGCAGTGTGCCTCGCTTGAAAGCGATTAGGAATGCTCTCCCGAAAGATGAGATCTCGAGAGAGTATATTCAAGGTTTAGTCCGTATGCCCCCTTTGCGAGGGAACCACACCGATAGTTGGGACAGGTGGTTCCTGTTGCCGCATTTTGTTGTCTTGCTCGTCACCGGGGCTAAGTGCCTCGCGCACTTCATCGTCTTCCCAACCCGCCTCGATGGCGGAAGCCACAAGCGTCTCGATTTTCTCGGTTTCCGACGCATGCGAAGTCTCATCGAGGCGGCGTCTGGCGGTCTCCAGGTACTGACGGAGGTTCGAAGCGCGACTGGGGTCGTTACGGTCGTAGCTTGGTGATGAGACGTATGTCATTGGACGCTCCCTGCTGATCGAGAGGAACACCTGAACAGAACTCCGGTTCCACACTACGCACCTGCGGTAAGCGCCGTCGTTTGCCGCCGGCGCTTACGTCACGTATTGGCGCTGATCCGCCTGCATCCCCTTCGCCTTGGGCGTTCATCAAGCGTCATCCTGGCGAATGGCCGGTGGCTGTGCTGCAGATGGACCATATGCTCTGACCACGGCAGTCTGGCTGTCTCGGAACTTTCGATCTCGCAAGTCTGTTCGTACTGTTGAATGGAGGAACTGGCCATGTCCAAAAAGAATAATGACAAAGGGGGCAATCCTAAAGACCAGCCGGTCAATCACCCTGACCGTAAAGAACTGCCACCGGAGCCTGACGATCAGAAACACCCGGCTCGAGATACAAGGGAGGCACCGGTGCCCAACCCAAACGGCGAGCCTGTTGACAAACCTTAGCAACTGCCAGACCGTCGTGAACCGACTTTTGGATCGGGTTCGCTGTTGACAGGAACAAGGAAGATCCAAACGTCTCGCGATGACATCATCGATGTCTTTGATTTCTCGAGCGCCGGCCATCCTAGTGTCGCAATCAAACTATTCCTCGGCGTCGGAACAGTTCTTATATTGCAGCTTCTGAAGTGGCGCATCCAGCCTCAGGATGAGCCCGGTCGGGGCGTAATCAAGAGAGACCTCCCCGAAAGCGGACAGGCTGGAGCTGACGAGCCGAGTGCCGAACCCCTTCCTGGTTGGAGTTTCCACCGCCGGACCTCCAACCTCCTGCCAAGTGAAGTTCAGGCTCGGGGCGCCCGCCTTGTCGCGTACCGACCACTCGATTTCAACAGTCCCTGTATCCTCCGAAAGCGCACCATACTTATTGGCGTTGGTGACGAGTTCGTGCAGCACGAGGGAGAAACAAAGGGCCGCCTGTGGACTCAACTCAACGTCGGGACCGCTTGCTTTGAAACGTCCTGACGTCTCAAGTCCGAGATTAATCGCGGTAGCCTCGACAATCGTTCCCATGGTCGCGCCCAACCAATTTTGCTGCAGCAAAATATCGTGTGCTTTCGAGTAAGCATTGATCCGCGCCGAGATCGATTGTTCCGCTTCCTCCAGAGAGCTGGCGTTTCGAAAGGATTGACTGGTGATAGCCTGAACGACGGCCAGCGTGTTTTTCATGCGGTGAGAGAGTTCGTGCATCAGGACGCGCTGTCGCTCCTCGTTTTCTCTCTGCTCGGTGCGATCTCTCAGAATCTTCACAAAGCCCTCGACTTCGCCATCATCCGACGTCAGCGCCATCATCTGACCCGACGCCCAGAACAACGATCCGTCCTTGCGAACGTGCCAGCGTTCATCGTTGCCATGGCCTTCCGCTAAAGCGGCGGTCATCTCCCGTTGGAGAATCCCCGCCTGCAGGTCTTCCTGCGTGAAAATGACGGCTGCGGGCTTGCCGATAATCTCAGCCTCGTCCCATCCGAGGATCCGTCGCGCACCCTCATTCCACGTAGTCACCAGGCCATCGAGATCCATGGAGATGATCGCATACTCGATCGCGCTCTGCAGAATGGCTTCGAGGAAGCGCTCTCGGGAGCGGCTGGAACTGGAAAAGGGTTTCATGATCATATTGTGCGCGCGAACCTTTCAGGGCCTGCAAGGCTGAAAGGCCTCATCCTGATTTTATACCGGACGCCGTCGCGTTGGCAAAGGCCGCAGCCGTGACACGTTGTCGGGCAAGTCCCGGAGGAGCGATCGCTAAAGCCACACAACCTTCTCGGAAACAAAGATACGCGAGCCACGTTATCAAGCGACGTCTTAGTGAGCGTGGAAGCATGACAGGCCATTCGAGAGAACAACTCCACGGGGATTTGCCTTCCGCATCTTCAAAAGCAGCTTCCGCCGATCGGAAGGAGTTGGCAGCGATCGCATTTGAACGCACCCGGATGCCGATGGTCGTCACCGATGGGCGAAAGCCGGATCTTCCGATCGTGCTCGCAAACAAGGCATTCCTCGAACTGACAGGTTATGCGGCGCCTGAAGTGCTGGGGCGCAACTGTCGTTTCCTGCAGGGTCCCGCGACGTCTCCGATTGCCGTCGCCGAAATTCGAGCGGCTATCGCCGGCGAGCGTGAGGTCAGCGTCGAGATCCTCAATTATAAGAAGAGCGGTGAGCAGTTCTGGAACCGCTTGCATCTGAGTCCCGTCCATGGGGATGACGGAAGGATCCTCTATTTCTTTGGCTCTCAAATCGACATGACGGAGTACCGGCGGATCGAGGCACTGGAGGCCTCCGAGCATCGCCTGCTGATGGAAGTCGACCACCGATCCAACAACGTCCTGGCGATCGTCGACAGCATCGTCCGCCTGAGCAACGCCGATGACCCGGCCCTTTATGCCGCCGCTATTCAGCATCGGGTGCAGGCGCTCGCCCGTGCCCATACCTTGCTTGCTGAACGAAGATGGACAAGCATTTCTGTTGAGGAGCTTATTCGTCAACAGGTGACGCCGTTCGCGGCCACCCGCGCTTTTTTTGCCGGGCCGGATATCAGAATGGATGGGCCGGTCGTCCAGCCCCTTGCGCTCGTGTTCCATGAACTCGCTGTCAACGCAGCCCAGCACGGTGCGCTCGCCGCTGCGCGAGGCAGACTTTCAATCAGTTGGAAGCCCAAACCGTCCGGAGCAGGCTTTAATATCCGGTGGCAGGAGGTGGGCTCGCGCCCTCTGCCTACATTCGCCAAACGAGGTTTTGGCACGGTGATTGTCGGCGCAATGGTCGAAAGGCAGCTTAAAGGGCGAATTGAGAAAACTTGGTCGGAGGATGGGCTGCTTATAGACATTGAGATCCCATCGGCAGGCTCGACCTATGACGGCACCTTGGCACCGGAACACTGATGTCAAGAACCTGCCATCGGGATCGAACGCTTAGCGTCCGCCAACGATGGGCTCCGAACGATGCGGTACCGTGCCTCGACAAGATTATAGAGTCCGAAAGCCGCCAATCCAACGGCGACCGCGACATACAGAAAGGATCCTAGCGGAAGCTGGCGCAGCCATTCCAGGGCGTCGCCCATGCTACCGGCTTGCCCAGGATCCACCCTGAAACCTGCATAGGCGAAAAGTACTCCGGTAGCCGCAAACACCACGCCGCGGGCGACAAGGCCATAGATGCATACCAACGTCACGATACCCTTGTGATCAGGTATCTGAAGGTGGCGCTCGAACTTCCTGGTGATGCCCTTCACGGCCGTCACGACGCCGCCGATGATGAAGCCGGCGCCGACCGCGATCGCAAAGTAGGATCCAAACGGCTGCGACATGATCCATCCTGCCAGATCCTTCTCACCAGAAGCTTCGCTACCTCCTACCAGGAAAAAGGCGTTCCCGAGCGCATATGCGGCAAGCCCGAGATAGGTGATGGCGCTGCCAAAGAGCGCGGATCGGATCGCCAATGCCTTTCCGTTCCTACCATGGCCGTCGCTGTCTGCCAGGGACTGCGCTAACCTCCAGGCAACAAATCCCAGAAGGCCGAGCCCGATCAATCCGACCCATACGCGACCGAGCGGCTGCCCAAGGAGTGCTGAAAGCGCGGATTTCGTTTCGGGCCGGCCACCGGCCACGCCGGAGAAGAGAGCAAGCCCGGCCACAAGGAGAAAGACAACGCCGCGCGCCGCATAGCCGCCTTTGGCGAGCACATCAAATCGATTTCCCTTGGTCATCAGCGCTCCCGTCGGTTTCAGCGCGCCATATTCAACGCGCCAACTCGCTGAAAGTTTGCTGGAGACCGGCAACGATGCATCCACAGAACGGCGGGGCCATATCCTGGTGACGGAACGCCACAGGTGGGCTGGTTGTTGTCGGCGACCATTTGAATGCGACAATACCGAAGCGTTGCCATCATGTGGCAACCTCGCTGCCAATACAGCGAGATTGGCAGCAGGGCCTGACAATCGCATGCCACTGCTGCCAAACAACGCGTCACCCCAAACACATCTCTCTTTTAGCTATTGATCGTGATGCGCTTAGCAGTCGATTGTTCCGACCCCGAGCGCGGCAGAGTGATAGTCAAAACGCCATTCCTGAAGGAGGCCGAAATTTTGTCTTCCTCTACCTCGCTGTTTAAGGAAAGACGGCGTTCGAAGCGGCCATAGAACCGCTCGGAGAACTGCCGGTCTTTGTCGTCGCTTTCGGCAAGCTTTTCACCCCGGATGGTCAAGACGCCGTTGTCGAGCAAGACTTCAACGTCTTTCTCGTCCATGCCAGGAATTTCAGCGGTGACGCGGATTTCCTTCTCGGTTTCCGAGACTTCGATCTTCGGCCAGGAGCTTTCAAACATGAAGCCAGAACCGCTGGCCGGGAACCGATGCTCGAAGCCACGGAAGACATCGTCAAACAGCCTGTTCATCTCGCGATGAAGCGCCAAGAACGGATTATGATCTCTGCCTGCATAGTCGGTCGGAACCGGACTCTTGCCGCGGCCCCGCGAAATTAGATCACGAACACTCATCTGTACCTCCATGTCTGGCCGCGCCGGCAAGTCCGGCGCCGGCCGTCATCTGGTTCGATTATGCAACCTGCTTTCCGCCTTCGATCTGAAGCGGTGCAGTCTGCTTTTCAACCTGCTGGGCTTCGCTGGCGCCGATGGGAATGCGCCGCGGCTTCATCTCTTCGGGGATCTCCAGTTTCAACTCGACCGACAGAAGACCGTTTTTCAGGCTTGCCCCAGACACCTTGACATGGTCGGCGAGCTCGAAGCGCCGCTCGAACGACCGGCCCGCGATGCCGTGATGCAGATATTGCGCGTCCTCCTTATCGGCTCTCTCACCAGCAATAATGAGCACGTTTCGCTCATGCGTGATCGAAAGATCCTCCTCGCCGAAACCCGCGACAGCAATGACGATGCGGTAGTCGTCATCGCCCGCCTTGACAATATTGTAAGGCGGCCAGGTGTCGACAGCTTGAACCCGCTGCGCATTGTTAAGGAGGTTGAAAACGCGGTCAAAGCCGATGCTGGACCGGTAAAGGGGGGCGAAGTCGAATTCGTTTCTCATAGCCATATCCTCCGTAAAGCAACATGGAATGAAGACGCATTGGAAACTTGCGTCTCCACCAATTCAGCCCCGTTAGTGGCGGCTGACGAAACTGATTTGGTTGCGGAGTTTTCAGGGTTCAAGAGCACCCCAGACAAAAATTGGCACTCTGGACACTAGAGTGCTAAAATTGGGTGTACCATTGATGAGCTGCCGTTTTCTGAACGGCATTTTCTAAGGCCGATTGTTGAAAAGGCGCTCTCATAGTCACGCCAACAGGCGCGCCGTTCTTGACCGTGTGACGGCCTTAGACGTTTGGCGCGAGGCGCAATGGTGAACGGCCCGTTGATCACCAAGGGGATTTGTCTGACGGGCCTTGAACGATCGGCTACCCCCCACAATATCATTTTCATCAGGACCATTGGTGGCATGAAAGGAGGAAAAGATGCCGCTGAACGATGTTCTATGGACCCAGCCGGTGAGAATCCGGCTGCAGTGCGGTTTGGAGCGCACCTTCGCAGGCGCATACGACGCCTTGGATTTTCTCGAGAACGAATGGCCGCTGCGTCATGGTGAGCGCCATCAACGCGCAGTGAAAACGTGTCGTGGCCTCCTCAACGGCAGCATTCCCAGCATCGTCGCGCGAGAGGCCTTCGTGGCGGCCTGCCTCGAAGCGGGCATGCCATCCGTTCTGGCCCCGTGGAAGAGAAAGCCGACCACGCATCCGGCTCGGCCAGCGCGTCTCGTTGCCAATTAACGGAGAATCGATGACCTCGCCTCCGATGAGGCGAGGTCTAGCATAAGCGCCGCTTTTCCCGTTATTTGGCTGGACGAACGCCGTGATGGAACTTCCGAGTGCCAGCCGGCATTTCGCTGTCGGGACTGCTTTCGGGAACGACCATGGCCAGTGATAAACTGTCGACTTATCGATCGAAGCGCGACTTTCAAAAAACGGCCGAACCGAGCGGCGAAAAGCGCCTCGCGCGCAGCAACCGTCGTCGTTTCGTCATCCAGAAGCACGACGCGACCCGACTGCATTACGATTTGCGCCTCGAACTCGACGGCGTCTTCAAGTCTTGGGCTGTCACCAAAGGCCCGTCCCTCGATCCGCACGACAAGCGGCTGGCCGTCGAAGTGGAAGATCACCCGCTGGACTACGGTGATTTCGAAGGCACCATTCCGAAAGGCCAGTATGGCGGCGGCACTGTCATGCTCTGGGATCGCGGTTATTGGGAGCCGGAAGGAAAGAAGAGCCCGGAGCAGGCGCTGGCGAAAGGCGATTTCAAATTCACGCTGGAAGGCAAACGCCTGCATGGCAGCTTCGTGCTGGTGCGCATGCGCAACGACCGCGACCGTGGCAGCCGGACAAACTGGCTGCTGATCAAGCACCACGACGAATTCTCGGTCGAGGAAAACGGCGCGGCCACACTTGAGGAAAATCAGACATCAGTTGCCTCTGGCCGTACCATGGAAATGATTGCCGCCGGCAAGGGACGAAAGCCCAAGCCCTTCATGGTCGAGGGCGGCGACGTTCAAGCCGATGCCGTCTGGGACAGCAATCACGGACTGGCTGCCGAAGAGCGAAAAGAAGACACTGGAGCTGGTCGGAAGTCGAAAACGGCCACAAAGGTTGATCTACCGGATTTCATTGCGCCACAGCTCTGCCAGACCCTGGAGCGTCCGCCCGCCGGCACCGGCTGGATTCACGAGATCAAGTTCGACGGCTACCGTATCCAGATGCGCGTGCTGGACGGGGAGGCGACGCTGAAGACCAGGAAAGGGCTCGACTGGACGACCAAATATCCCGAGATCGCCGAGGCGGCATCGACACTGCCCGATGCGATTATCGACGGCGAGATCTGCGCCCTCGACGACAATGGCGTTCCTGATTTCGCGGCCCTGCAGGCGGCCCTTTCGGAAGGCAAGACCGGCGAACTCGTCTATTTCGCATTCGACCTTCTCTATGAGGGTGGCGAGGACGTGCGATCTCTACCGCTCGTCGAGCGCAAGGCGCGGCTTCAAAGCCTTCTGTCCGACGCCGGCAGCGATCCGCGCATCCGTTTCGTCGAGCATTTCGAAACGGGCGGTGATGCAGTTCTCCGGTCTGCCTGCAAGCTCTCACTGGAAGGCATCGTCTCGAAAGAGGCCGATGCACCCTATCAATCCGGGCGCACCGAAAGCTGGGCGAAGTCGAAATGCCGTGCCGGCCACGAGGTGGTGATCGGCGCCTATGCCAAGACCAACGGGAAATTCCGATCCCTGCTGGTCGGCGTCTATCACGGCGACCACTTCGTCTATGTCGGCCGCGTCGGCACGGGATATGGCGTAAAGAAAGTGGAAACGCTGCTTCCGAAGTTGAAAGCGCTCGAGACGGCGAAATCGCCCTTCACCGGCATCGGCGCGCCGAAGAAGGAGGCCGAGGTCACGTGGCTGAAGCCCGAGCTCGTGGCGGAAATCGAATTCGCAGGCTGGACGGCCGACGGTATTGTCCGGCAGGCGGCCTTCAAAGGGCTGCGCACGGACAAGCCGGCCAAGGAGGTCAAGGCCGAACGGCCGGCGAAACCCGCGCAGACAGACGTGCCACAGCCGGTGGCGGAGACGAAGGCCATGCCGGTCCGGCGAAAGGGCGCCAAGGCTGAGGTCATGGGCGTGACGATTTCCAACGCGGACAAGCCGCTATGGCCGGATGCCAATGATGGCAAACCCGTCACCAAGGAGGAACTGGCCCGTTACTACGAAATGGTCGGATCCTGGCTGATCGAGCACATCAAGGGACGGCCATGTTCCATCATCCGGACGCCCGACGGCATCGGTGGCGAGCAGTTTTTCCAGCGCCATGCGATGCCCGGCACCTCCAACCTGCTTGAACTGGTGAAGGTCTTCGGCGACAAAAAGCCTTATTTGCAGATCGACCGCGTCGAAGGCCTTGCTGCTGTCGCGCAGATCGGTGGCGTCGAGCTGCATCCCTGGAATTGTGAACCGCAACAGCCTGAGGTACCGGGCCGGCTCGTCTTCGACCTTGATCCAGGTCCGGACGTGCCATTCTCCGCGGTCGTTTCGGCAGCTCGGGAAATGCGGGACCGTCTCGACGAGTTGGGCCTGGTCAGTTTTTGCAAGACCACTGGCGGCAAGGGTCTGCACGTTGTCACTCCGCTTGCGGCCAACAGGCGCAAGCCGCTTTCGTGGGCGCAAGCGAAGGGTTTTGCCCACGATGTGTGCCAGCAGATGGCACGAGACAATCCCGAGCTCTATCTGATCAAGATGACCAAGAGCCTTAGGGATGGCCGGATCTTCCTCGATTATCTGCGCAATGACCGGATGGCGACGGCAGTGGCACCTTTGTCGCCCCGTGCCCGGCCGGGTGCCACCGTCTCGATGCCGTTGACATGGACACAGGTCAAATCGGATCTCGACCCGAAGCGCTTCACCATCCGCACCGTCCCGACCATCCTCTCGAAATCATCGGCCTGGGACGATTACTGCGATGGCCGGCGGCCACTGGAACAAGCGATCAAGCACCTCGGCAAGGGGCGAGTTGCCGTATGATCTCGCCGCTCTTCGAAAAGGCCTGACCGGCAAAAATCAGGCGGCGATTGCTGCGAGGATGCTAACATATAATAGCCCTTGCGCCAGGCAAAGGCAGCATCGGCAGATGCTACTCGGCCTGCACACTCTGGTCCTTCGGCAGCAAAATCGTCATCGCCGCCGCGACGGCGGCCGTAACTGCAACGGCGAGATAGATGCCGCTGAAACTCTGGGTCGATGTCTTGATCACGGCGCCAAAGAAGTTCCCTGTGGTGCCGCCGATGCCTTGGAACACGGTGCAGATGCCTAAGACAGTCACCGCGACGCGGGGTGTGGCGCGATGTGAGACGTAGGCCGGCAGCAGGCCATAGATCGGATAAAAACCCAGCGAAAAGAAGATGCCTGACAGGAGCGAGAGTTCCATGGAGGGATCGAGGACTACGAGGGCGCCGGCGGCGAGGAAGCTTGAGTAACAAGCGAGCATGGCATGGCGCGCTCCGAGGCGCGACGATATTGTGCCAATGGCGAAGCCTGCGCTGATCCCCACCGCGCCGATCGTTGCCCAGAGCCATGAGGCAAAGCCGACGGAATAGCCGAGTTCCTCGCGCAGGAACGGCGAGAGATAGGTGAGATAGGGATATGGCATCAGGCCGTTGATGAAGCCGAGCGCGAAGATCAGCGCCACCCATGGCATGATGGAGCGCAGGCTTGCTGAACCGCCGGCAGTTGGCGCGCGCGTTTCGTGACTTGTCCCGCTGTCGAAGAGGCCGGCCCGCCCGAAGAGAATGTGGGTGACAATGGCCAGTGTGATCGTGGCCGCGCCCGTGAGGTACCAGACCATCTGCCAGTGACCGCTTCCGGCATATGCGGCAACGAGTGCGCTGTTGATGAGGACGCCAAAGGCCGGGGCGCTGGAGATCAGGCTCATGGCAAAGCCGCGTTGTTCTGCTCTCACCACTCGCGAGGCGAGATTAATCATCGGCACGAAGGTCGATGCACCCGTCGCGCCGGCGACCATCAGCAGCCCGGCAACAACATAGAGATTGTCGATGATGGGGATGCCCGACAGGCAAAGCCCGCAGAGCGACACGGACGCCACCACCGTCCGCGCTGCACCGATGCGATGGACGAGCCAGGTACCGAGCACGGCAAATGCCACCGTGGAAAACTGGACTAGGCCGGTGACAGTGCCGACGAACGCATAGTCGAAGGCGAGATCTTTCCGCATGTCGGGGATGATCTGGGGAAACAGGCTGAGGCCGAAGCCGTAACACGTGCCGACGCAGGCGATCATGATGGCGACGAGAACGTTACTCGGGATTCGCACGCTAGTCATGATGATCGGCCTTTGTTGGCAACCGCGTTCCCCCCGCTCGACACGATGATCATCTAGCATGGGCAGCCGGTGGACTGTCGGGCCTGCGACGCCTGGTGCCGATATTGCTGCGCTTCGGGTGCCCCGGCATCGTGCGCGCCAATAGTCTTGCGCGCGCCCGGGCATGGTCGTGACCGCGTCTGGTACAAGGCGGCCATCCAGCCTGGCTTGCAAATCGCAGAGGCTAATGTTCGAGCGGCCATCAAGGCGGTCGCAACATGCTTCGGCAGGCCCTCCCATCTGGCCGCGACGAGACCTCCCGCCTAGCAGAACCCGTTCAACTTGAGGATCTTATGGGCGTCGATTGCCGCCCGGAGTTCATCTTCGGAGTTTCGATCTCCTCGGTTAGCATCTGGATGGTGCATCTTCAGCATCTGCTTGTAGCGTCGTCTAATCTCCTCAGACGTCGCGTCCTGCGAAAGGCCGAGCGTTTCGAAGGCTTTTGCTTCCAATACCTTGAGCTTACGTCGCTGAAGATCAGCTTTCGTTGTTTGATGTTGAGCAGCAATCTTGCGTGCGTTAAGGGTTTTTGCCGTACCGGAGCGAACGGTCGAAGGAAGCGGCATCTCTGTCGCCTGATCAACGCGGGTCCCCCACGTCTTACGGCTGCCGTTTGCTGCTTCCCTCTGATAGCGGGCGGTCACTGGATCAGACAGATTGCTCGCGAAATTATATCCCTTATTGTATTCCCTCGCATGTTGCGCGCAGAACACCAGGTACAATCCCTCCGCATCTCGCCCGACGGGCGCACGATTGGTGCCGCCGCTTTCGCAACCGTCCCACTGGCATTTCGACTGGTAAGGCTCGCGGAGCGGAGCCGATTTTTTGCTCGTTGGCCTCAGGCCGACGAAAATCTTCGAATCAAATGTCATCGCGCGTTATATGGCGGTCTTCATCGAGCCGGCAAGCAAACCATCCACGAGATTTCAGAAAGATGACGATGGAGGCGCGCCGATAGTCGGGACAGGTGGTTCCTGCTCCGGCTCTTTACTCCTTGCCCGTCACCGGCGCTCAGTTGCCTCGCGCACTCCATCCTCGTCCCAACCCCCTCAATGTCTGAAGCGCGATGAGCGTCTCGATTTTCGCCTTTTCCAATAGCTGCGAAGTCTCATTGAGGTGGCGCCTAGCAGCTCGAGACATGACGAGGTTCGGAGCGCGATCCACATCTTCACGGTGGTAGCTGGGCGATGCCCACACAGGTCATTTGGCAGCACCTTGCTAATCAAGAGCTTGAGATCGATGACTTGGCTGCCCCTTGATCTGGGCTCGCCGATAGAGCGGGTCGGCGTGCTTGGACACTAGGACATGTGCGATGGTCGTCTCCGTTGGCAATCCAGCCTGGATCAATCGTGCTGGAGCCTGAGCCTGAACAATACCATCGATCCAGACACGGCAGGCGTATAGGGGCGACGGGTGACGATCACGCGGAACTGCGCCGGGATGACATCCAGCCGCTCGGACGGACATCAAACGTATACACGTCAAGGGAGCACCGAGCACGCCGCTACGGCGTGCTCGCCTATGCTTTTCGCTGAACCAATCGAGCCGCCGAAACCGGCAGCTCGATCCGTCACCCGTTGACCCTCCGAACGCTCGCAACGCTGACGTCGCCGGCAGCCCGGCGCGTAGCAAGCACCTTGACCGAAAAGAGCGCGTAGATGATCAACGGAAGGCAGACGAGATAGGATGTCCTGATGCCCGCATGTTCGGCAATGAAACCGAGCAGCGGCGGCGCCAGGAAGAAGACGACGAAGGTCATCTGGCCAAGGGCGGCGACGTTGAGATGGGCCGCGCGATCTGTGCGCTGGGCCGCCGCCGAGACGGCGAGAGGATAGACCGCGCTGCAGCCTGCGCCCATCAGGGCAAAGCCCGTCAGCGCGACATAGGCATGCGGCGCGCCCCAGACGGCGCAGATGCCGATCGCCGAAAGAACAAGCAGCATCGTGGCGACGGCCCGCGCGCCAAACCGATCGACAAGTGGATCGACGAACAGGCGCGCCAGCGCCATGCAAAAGGTAAAGAGTGTCAATCCCAGTCCGCCGATGAAGGGCTCGGCTGAAAACACGTCGCGCATGTAGATCGCCGACCAGTCGATCCCGGCACCTTCGACGAGAAAGGCCGCGATGCCGATTACGCAGAGCGGCATGAGGCCCCAGGTGGGAAGCGCTACCAGCGGCACCTTGCCTTCGTTCAACGCGATCCGCGCCGGCGCATTGCGCATGCCGGAAATCGCCCACATGCCGAGCACAAGCACCGCGGCAAAGGTCATGGCGAGATGGAGCTGCATCGAAATACCGGCTTGGCGGACCACCGAAGAGACAAGCGCCGTGACGAAGAAGCCGAGGCTCCAGAAACCATGCGCCCTGTTCATCACGCCGCGTCCCAGTTGCGCTTCAATGCGGTCGATCTCGACGTTGAGATTGATCTCCAGCGCCCCGGCAAGCAGCCCCTCGACGAAGAGCACACAGAACACGACCGGCGCCGCACCGATCCACGGCACCAGCGACAGCAACGCAGACGTGCCGAGAACGGTAATGAATGCCGTCGTCCGCGCGCCGAGCCGGGCGATCAAGGGCGAAGACAATGTCAACGAAATCAAGGCGCCGATCGCAGCCCCTATCAACGTCAACCCAAGCTCTGACTTGTCGACGCCAAGCGCCACCTGCAAATCCGGCATCCTCGACAGCAGCGCCCCAAGTGATACGGCGAAGAGAAAAAAGCAGACATAGATCCGCTGCTGCGGCGCGATTTTCATGATGCAACTCCGGGTATCGACGCTCGAAGCCGAACGCGCGCTTTTGGATTTGTGATGTCTATCTCACAGGGCCAAAGATCGAAACTTGTTTCTCAGGGAACGCCTCGGAGAAGGTGATTAGAGACCGGCGCGATTTGCCTAGCCGCGGTGAGGTCCGCGTGCCGTTGTGATCGGTCTCCGCTCCAATTTTGCGGTGAGGACGTCCAGATCTACCGCCTGAGGGCTTCGCCGGCGGCTGAGAGGCTTGTTCTGCGCGAGTACGTCTCCGACGCAAACGGCCCTCGCGGCCACAGGGTTGAAAGTGATTGATCCCTGGTCCCGATAGCGACTGTGTGTTCGCGTTGGTTCAAGGGGAGGAACATCGACGCTAAGTGCGTTGCTTACTTCGTAAGGTCATAGGGCCGCCCCGTAGGAGCGCAATTTGTTGGTGATCATACGCTTTGGCAGCATGCCCTGCTTCTTCAGGCGTCGCGCCAGCAGGCGCTTGGCCGCCTTGGTGTTGCGGCGCGACTGCACGATCTCATCGAGCACATATCCATCCTGATCAAACGCTCTCCACAGCATTTCTGGCCATTGACGCGCACCACGACTTCATCGAGATGCCAGACATCGTCTTCAGTCGACGCCTTATGGCGTGTGCGGCGCCCATAATGGCCGTTCTTTCGGCACCATCGGCGAATGGTCTCATACGAAACGACGATCCCGCAATCGAGCATCATTTCCTCGACATCGCGCAGGCTCAGATTGAAGCGGAAGTAGAGCCAAACAGCGCGGGCCACGATTCCGATCGGCCCCTCGCCTGAGGGCGGGATGACCGACCTTGATCTTGAATGACTGGTAGCCGACCGGCCGCCGCGGGCGAAAACAGTGCGTAGAATGCCTCGTCGCTAAGATGAAAGTCCAGACCACTGGCACAGGCGCGGACCCCGGTCACGGCGGCTTCCTAGCAGCTAATGCCGACTGCCTCGCGCGATGACATCGCCGATATCGCCCGGTCATTGGCGCGGCCGGCCAGCAAGCGATCTGCGCTGCGGTTCATCGGCGATGTGAGCGACGTGATGCCGACTCGCTGATCTGCCACTTCCGCCTCCGTCAAAACCTCCTACTAAGATTGCAGTCATCGCGTCCTGCCCCGGCTCTGGTCCTGCCAGGCTCGCGCCGCCGGCAACGGCTTTGCCGTCCTCCACTGCGTTGCGGCCCTGCGGGTGCAGGCAGCACTTGCCGCCCGGCTTTCGGACCGCCGTAGCAGGTCGCGATGGCCGCGACCTCGAAACGGAGGTTCAGACATGAGCAGGCAACCATCCAATCAACGATCCGATATCTACAGCCGCATCACCACCAAGATCATCGCCGATCTCGAACAGGGTGTGCGGCCATGGACCAGGCCCTGGACGACGGGACAGGCGGCAAGTGAGGTCAGCCGGCCACTGCGCCACAATGGCCAACCCTATACCGGGATCAATGTCCTGCTCCTCTGGTCCGAAACCATCGCCCGCGGCTTTGCCTCATCACGCTGGATGACGTTTCGCCAGGCAATCGAACTCGGCGGCGCCGTCCGCAAGGGCGAAACCGGCACAACCATAGTCTTTGCCAGTTCGTTCATCCGCACCGAGACGACCGAGACAGGCACGGAGATCGAACAGGACATTCCATTTCTCAAGACCTACACCGTGTTCAACGCCGATCAGATCGCCGGTCTTCCTTACCGCTTTCATGAGATCGCACCTGTCCAGGATCCGATGCGCCGGATCGGCGATGCCGGCCGCTTCTTTGCCAATACCGGCGCACTCATCCGGCATGGCGGATCGGCTGCCTATTATGCTGCCATTCGTGATTACATCCAGATGCCATGCTTGGATGCCTTCCGGGACGATGCCGCCTATGTCGCCGTCCTCAGTCACGAGATGACGCACTGGACCGGGGCACCGCGACGGCTTGATCGTGATCTCAGCCGCTACGCAAAAGACAGGAGCGAACGCGCCCGCGAAGAACTGATTGCCGAACTCGGCAGCTCGTTTCTCTGCGCCGATCTTCGCATCGTCCCCGAGCTCGAACCACGCCCCGACCACGCAAGCTATCTCGATGGCTGGCTTAAGGTTCTTGGCAACGACAAGCGCGCCATCTTTTCCGCGGCAGCGCATGCGCAGCGCGCCGTCGACTACCTGCATTCCTTGCAGCCGGAGTTCGACGAGGAGGCGGCGGCGTGAGCCGTCTCTTCCTCAACCATGCAGACGGGGACCACTGTAGCGCCGAAAGCCTCGCGAGCGCGGTGCGGGGCCCTCTGCCTAGGGCACTAGACCGTCGATCCTCCGTGCCGTCGGTGTGGAGCATATGCCTGATGATCAAATCCCCTCGTCAGCATAGGCAAATCAAGACTTTTCGCTTCAGGGGAGCCTCGGCATCTCCCCCTCCGTGACGTGCCAGATCCAGGGTGTGATTTCCGGTATTGCGTCGATCATCTCAGCCAGCGCATTCTCGAAATCTTCGCTGGCGCCGGGAGGCACGATGAACATTGCAACGGGAGCCGGGCGTTGTTCCGGCAGGGTTACAGAAACGACCGGTTGCTCGCGGGAGAGATTGAAACGCAAGCCTTTCACGCTCTTTCGCTTCAGCCTTGAAAGCCGTTCCAGGAGATGTTGCTCATGGACGCTCTCGAACGGAATCCAGTTCTCGTTGACCACCATCATGGCGATCTCCTCGATGGATGCGATCCCGGTGTCTGATATCCCGAAGGTCGCAATCATGATAAGATGGAAGTCTTCGCTCGATCGCCAGAGCTCGAGATCCGTCTCGTATCTGGCACCCAACCGCTTCCACGTACCCTCCTCGATTATGAAGGGGAAGGGGAGGTGGCGGACGACGATTTTCCGGCTAACGCGGGCTGCGGCGAACCCCTTGACCTCCGCCACGGTCACCATCAGCTTCCGGGGCCCCGGGCGGGAGGCGTGGGCACCAGCAAGCGCAGCCGCCCGCCGCGCCGCTATTCCCTCGCGGTCCTCCTGATGAAACACTTCAGGCACGAACAGGATGTCACTTAACGGGTCCCCTTGCGCGGTCATCTGCAAGGCGGCGTTGAGAAGACTTGCCCGCACCCGGCTCCAACCGCGCTTGCCGGTCCACGACGCGCGCCATTCCGTAAGTTCCCCTGCCTCCCAGAGATAATGCAGGACGGCGCGCAACGAGAGCTTCTTCGTCTCGTTGCGGAGCGCGGCTTCAGACGCGTGCGTTGAGAGCGCTGGCGTGTTTCGTACACTTTTCTTTGTCAGAGGAAAATCGAGCCTCAGGGCGGCTTTCCCATTTGCGTCGATATGGATCGCGCTGCCGATCAAGGATCCAAGGCCCGATAGCTCGTAGGGCGGCTCATAGGAAGGGCAGGCGGGGTGATGACGATGCCCCGAAAGCGGCATGCGCTTGATGACATGGAGAGCGTCGACGCGCGCGATGTACATAGGGAGCGGCGGGTCTTTGCATTGGCAAAGTGGCCGGACGTTGTGCGTGTAAGCCTGTTCGAGGCGAGCCCGAAGCTCCGGAGCGTCTTCATCGAACGCCTGTTCGCCGATCAGAAACTTTCGCACATCGCCCTCAATCACTTTTTGCTGAGCCGAGCCGGGTGCGAAAATGTAGCACGGACTCCAATTTCATACTACCTTAAAAAAGTCAGTATATTGGAGATGAGGCTGCGCGCCTAGAAGCGCAAGGGTGGCTCGCCGAAGGGCCTGAGCGCGTCGCCGCCTGCTGGGCCGAAGCACGCCAAGGCCGCTCCTTTTCGTCGTAATGACGAGATGCTCTCGGTCATGCCGACCGGCGTTATCATCTTTCCCGGCTCCGGCATCACAGGTAATCGCGCCGACAAGGCCCGCCGGCTCGGACTCCCGGTCTGGCAAGCCGCGGAGGATGGCGAGTGAGCGCTTTCCTTCGTGCGGGGGAAAGCCGGATGGTAATGAGATCGCGTCGCAGGTTGCGGCGACGCAATCGGGCTCGTTCATATCGTGGGTGGATGCAATCGTGTATCGAGAGCAAATGCATCCTGGAACTTCAGCGCATAGGCGCCCGCCGCGCCGCCTGCCAGAAAAATCAGGTTCCAGCTATGCGGCGAGACCGCGCTCGGGATCGCGACGAAACGATGCTGTCGAAGCAGATCGTTTCCGAAGGCTTGTTGTCCCGCGCCGGGAATGCCCGGGCGCAGCCAGTTGGGATTGGGCACGCTTCCCGGATCGACAACATGGACATTGCTGGTATCGGTAATGACAGCTGCCGTCATCCTATGCGCTACGGTGTCGAGCGCCCGGAACCCCTTGTGGACCGCAACTTCAAGGATCGCCGTCGCGGGATCGAGCGAGCAGTAGACCGCGTGAATCCCCTTGCTGTTCCAACGGCCGCCAACCCGATAGGCGCCTTCCCCGCTATCCCATGTCGGCGCATGGACAGCCTGATCGAGCCGCCACGCGACCAGTTCGGTCCCGCCGAGCGCGATTGGCAAAAGAGTCATGCATAGACGCCGTATTCCAGGCGGTCGAGATGATCCTCGACAAGCTCGACGCCGGCGGGCGTCCCGAGAAGATCGATCGGGCGGCGCTGATCAAGCGCGACCGCGGGACGCTCCAGCCATTGTTCGGCTTCTGCCTGCGATCCGAAGATATCCGTTGCCTTTGCGAGGATCTCAGCAAACTTCCAAGCGCGGCCGCTCTGTTCCTGGCTGAGCGGCTTGGAAGGCGTGTCCTTCCGCCGCTGCCAGGTGCGCAAGCTCATGCCCACCGCCTTTTCGAGGGATTCGTTCTTGCCAATGACGACGAGGGTGCCGACAAGATGATCCAATGCCGATGCAGGCAGCCCGTGCAGGAGCAGCTCATGCGCGTCGAGCGCATTGGTCAGGCGACGCGACAGAATGCGCGAGCCGCCGAGCAGTGCTTCAATTTTTTGCAGTTCACCGCCTGCTCCGGAGGAAAGTGCTTTTGCGGCGATGGCCATGATCTTTCTCCTGCGTCATCTGTCGTTCCTTACATGTCATGTGTCGCTATCAATTTCAAGGGCCGAGGGGCGCATCCGGCGTTTTCGCCGGACCGGGCTCTATTGCGCCGGCGAGCCGGCTTCACGAAGCCTGCGGTGCAATGTTCGCGCCTGAAGGCGTGACGATCCTTTGCGCGGGCGGCTACCGCGCTGCTCTAAGACGCGAACGCGCGGATATGCCTCGCGCGATCAGATCAGATTCCCGATGGCATCGCAGCCTCGGTTCGGCCTATAGCCCTTCCGACGTTTCCGGCGCGCAAGTTCGAGAAAATGCGCCATGGCTTCCCGTTCGGTCTCGAACACGTCGGTCCTCTCGCCGCCACGTCTGCCGATCCGTCCCCAGCTGCGCACGACCGCGGTTTCGCCGAACAAGGTAGGCTGGATCGCGAGCATGTAATAGCGCGCCATGTCGCGGCTGGCATCAATGCGCTGGCAGTAGAGGTGGAACGACATTCGGCTCATGCCGGGGATCATTCCCGTGGGGACCGATCCTGTCCAACGAGAGTTTTGAATCCTTTGCAGCCGATGGATTCCGTTTTGTGATGTGTTGGCGCGTTTAGGACGGCGCAGAACGCTCGACGAAGCCGGCCCTGGTCGCTCGGTGTGGCCGGGCGCTGACGGTTGGATCTCCCGATGGAATACTGTCGGATGCGTCAACCGGGACCAGGGCAAGTCGACGAAGGATCACGTGTTCGACCCCTCGAGCTAACAACTCCACCCGGCATGCCCTGCGGCCTGCAGGAAGCGCTGCGGTTCCAGCCCGCGCCGATCTCACCGACTGGCAACGTACCATTGGGCAGTTGGCGCGCGCCTCTCGCTTGCGGTGATTAGGAGCGGGATGAGAGCTTTACGTAGAATGGCGGCGAGGCACTCTAAGAGCTCCTAGCCCTCTTGTAGAGCCCCGACCCGGGCTGACGTGATGGTTTGTCCCGCCCTTCGGTTGCGTGAGACCATTCCCGTTCTCCATGTCGCCTTTCTAAGGGATCGGCCGCCATCACCGTCAACCCGCAAGGGGTTCCCCTGCGCTGGCGCTCCGGTGACGCCTGCGGCTCGGCCCCTTCTTCGGGCGCCATCGGGAATGGTCCCGAGCAACCGAAGGAGACAGTACCATGGCCACCACGATCGCAACCCTCACCGCAAAGAGCGACGGCACCCTCGAAGGCATCTTCGCCACCATCCGGGTCAACGCGCCGATCGCCATCGTCCCGAATGCCAGCAAGACGAACGATGAAGCACCCGACTACCGCATCATCCACCGTAAGACCGGCTTCGAGATCGGAGCGGGCTGGAACCGCATCGCTCGCCTGACCGGCGAGGAATACCTCTCGGTCAAACTGGAGGCTCCGGAGATCGGCGTGATCTTCGGCAATCTCGCACAAGCCCCCGGCGGCGAGCCGAACCGCAAGGTTATCCTCTGGAACAACCCGAACTGAACGACAAGCAGCCGGCCTCGAGCGATCGGGGCCGGCTTACGCGGTGACACTCCTGAGGCGGCCGGCTTTGCCTGCCGCCTGTTTTCTGGTGGCAAACGAAACGTGGATTGTCTGCTCAGTTCGCCAAGTCTGCCATGAGGACCGTGCTGCCTCAAGGTCACGCGGCCCCTCCAATTTTGCCTCCGCTGCGGTTCCCTTCGCTCCGACAAAATCGGCACCTCCGCGCGCCGGCTCCGCCGGTCGCTGACGCGAACCTTGACCCGACCCGATCCTCACGACCGCCGGCGTCATCTTTCACGTCAGCAAGGAGATGACGATGACGAACGAAAACGCCTTCAACATCGAATGCACCATCGAGGAACTGCGCCTTGAAGCCAGGGAAGCGCCGACCGCTGAGGAGCGTCGCCGCATCGAGGCGGAGCTGGAAGCCGCGCGCGCCGAACTTGCAAAACAGACCGGAGAGGAGTTGCCGTAAGGCGGCTCTTTCTCACTGTACACCGAGGCAGCCAGCCCGGATCGACCGGCCCGTCCGCCTGTGAGGGTTCCCCTCGAGATCCCCGCCGGCTGACGCCGGAAACGGTCGCAACCCCTTTGGGGTCGCGGGTCTCTTCTCTCTCTGACGTCCAATTTTACTCCAGCAAATCCGGCGTCAAGGACGGCACGGTCTCCCCCCTCTTTGCCAGGGAGTGGCCGATCTCCGTCATCAAGAAGGAGATCACATTATGACAACCGACCAGAACCTCATGCCCTACGCCAAGCTTGCCGGTTTTGGGCTTGTCGTCGTCGCAAACCGCTTCGGCTACGACAGCGGTTTCTCTCAAGAACTTCATGATCGCCTGATTGAAGGGCTCGACGCTGCAATCGCTCGGATCCTGATGATGATGGCATTGGAACGAAGGTTTCTCACCGGAGAGGATGAATTCGCCGAATATCGGATGCAGGGCGAGAACGAGATTTTCGGGCGTTTCACCATCAATTTGCTGGACGAGCTAGAAATTGATTTCGACACACATGAGTACCGCATCAACGGCGGCGACTGGATCAACGTTTTGACGGCGGATGAGGGTGGAGTCGAGATCCGGCTTCCGACGTTGGTTAGGTTGACCGACGAAGAATTCGGTCGATTATTTAGGACATCACCCTGGGAACTGGCATCCCCGTTCATGCGGTGCGCACTGCTGGACGCCGCAATTCCCTCCTAGGCAAGGCCGCAACTCGTCAAATCAGCAAATTTGCAACATTGTTGTAAATGCTGTATGTTGCAACAAATACAGCAACTAAGAGACCCAAAGGAAACCCATATGCCTAAGTCAAGCGGTTCCTATTCAACCAGCGACCTCTCCCGTAAGTCTGGCGACATCATCGCCGAGGCTCTACGCCATCCAGTGACCATCACCCAGCGGAATAAGCCCCGACTGGTCCTCCTCAATATCGAAGACTACCAACGGCTGATGAAGCAGTCGGACCGGCGTACCGTGGGGACCATCGAAACGATGCCTGATGAACTGGTTGCCGAGTTCGAAAACGCCGTCGAGGCATACGCAGGCGAGGACGAGGCAGGCCGCTCATGAACTACGAGTTGATCCAGACCGCAAGCGTCATACGCTATCCTTATCTGTGGGCGAGAGAGGCTGGGCGTGGAGAGACGGAAGGACGCAAGGAGCGGCCGGTAGCCGTCGGCGTGAGAATGCCGCGGCCCGATGGTGATCTGGTTCTCTTCTTTCCCGTTACCACCAAGCAGCCGGAGGCGTCGCGGTTTGCCGTGGAAGTGCCGGCTATCGAAAAGCGCCGCGCTGGCCTCGATGCTGATCGCAGGCTCTGGATTATCTTCGATGAGTTCAATACCGACATCGTCGGAAACTCATACTATCTGGAGCCTGAGCCGCCAACCGGCCGCTTCAGCAAAGCCTTCTTCCTGCCGCTGCTGCGTGAATTCATCCGTCGCCGCAAGTCGGCCACGGAGGTCAGCCGATTCCGTTGAGCAGGCCCTGAAAACTCGAATTAACGTTTGCGTACGAACTCGGTGCACAGAACGATAATCCCGAGAAGATCGATTGCCGCCATGATGGAATCAAGGGTCTCGCATCCGCCCAACGCAACTCGGGCGGCGGCGCTGAACGTGTAAGCTCGTCAACTCCGCACGAAGCGATTGGCCTTTGCTTGCTCGTCCATATCCTTCCGCCGGAAATAGATCGCCCGGCCGCAGCGGATCGGGCTATGGCCTTGAACGATGATGATCTGCTCGTCCTTGCGCATCGACTGGGTGATCTCGTGCGGCATGATCAGCGGCCGGCGCTGGAAATTGACGCTCTCGGATTTGCGCGTGCCGCCGCCTTTCGTGTCCCAGCCGATGTTGCGCGACCGCCCCTGAACCTCGACGGTCATCTCCCCGCATTGGGCAGAAACATTGCGCGCCGTATCGAGGGCCTTGATCGCCGCATAGGAGGCGAAGGCGCAGCCATCGATCCATGACGTCGCGCCATCCTTCCCGAAGTGCCGTTCCAACTGGCCGACCGATTGATAGAGCAGCATCATGCTGATGCCATACTTGCGGCCGCGATCGCGTGCCTCTTCCAGCACGCGCATGTAGCCGAGCAGGTCGACCTCATCGAGCATGAAGAGCGCCCGACGGCTGAAGCCGCCATCGGCTTGAACCATGGCGTTGATCAGAGAGCCGATGATGACACGCCCGATGCCGGGGTAGGAGCGCAGGATCGACGCCGGGATATTGAGGAACACGTCCGTTTTGGCCGATACGATATCGCTCGACCTGAAGGCGTTGCCGCAGACAAGCGCGGCGTAACTATCCAATGAGAGCCATTGCGTATCCTTCGACGCCGTCGAATAGACACCGGAGAAGGTCTGTTCGGTCATGTTGGTGAAGACACCAAGCGTTTCACGGATGAAGGCAGATTCCGAGTGCTCCTGAATGTCGCGCAGCATAGCGAGCACGGAAGGTTCAGGCTCGGAAACGATCTGGCGCAGGCTGCGCAAGTTTCGCCGGCCGGCATATTCCGGCGACAGCATGACATGGGCGAGCAGTCCGGTCAGGAGATTGTGCGCCTGGTTCTGGAAGTAGGAGCCAGTTGAAGATTCAAAACGCAGGCTTTCGGACAGAAGCATGTGGGCGATGCCGACGATATCCTCCTCTTTTCGCATCGAATGCTCGATGCCGTCGAGGACATTGAAGCTCATGATTGGGTTGGTCGGATCGAGCACCATGACATCGCGCCCGAGAATGCGGGTGCGATGCTCAACCACCATCGGCGCAACCTCGGTGGAAGGATCGAGGCAGATCAAAGGGCCGGAATAACGCAGTGCGGTCGGCAGGACGTTGCTGGTCGTCTTGTATCCGCCCGATCCGGCAAAGAAGAGCATATGGGTGGAATCGAAATCTTGGCTGTGGGTCAGGAGTGGCGCCTTGCCGCCCTGTCCCCACGTGCTGCGATCCTTCGGATCGAAGGGCACTTGGTGGACGGTTTCCTTGTCGACGCGGTAACGCTCGCCGACAACGATCTCGCCGTCGGGCGGAAAGAGCCTTGCTGCCGCCGACATTGAAAGCCAATCGGCATCGCCAAAGGTTCCGCCCCTTGCCCGTTTGACTGCCTCGGGCACGACGACGGAGATCCGGGCGGCAACCGCCACAGTCATGAAGCCCGCCAGGGCGCCGATGACGGCAACGAGATCCAGATAGGAAAGCGCCTGGTCCCAGGTGACGATGCCGCGCTCCACCGATGGCACGAGGCGTCCATATTCGCGCAACGCGTAAAAACCGGCGACGACGAGAAAGCACAAGAGGCTGGCCACGGCGATTGGCCGCCGGCGATGCAGCGGCAACGCCCAGACGGTCAAAAGTCCTGCGAGCGGCCCAAACAGGAGCGCCGGCACGGGTCCCGCTTGCAGGAACCAATATTCGATCTTGCCGGAGAGGCCGTGGGCCAGTGCCGGCCATCGCCAGCCGATGATGTAGACGCTGATCGCTGTTACGGCGATCGGCACGAAGACCAGCAGCAGGCTCGGATGCAATCGACCCTTCAGCGCCATCCGGCGGTCTCCTCGACGCGCGGTGTGGACGGACTGAGCGAAGGGCGCCTGAACGCCTCTTTGCCGATATCGCGCAACCGCCTATGTTCGGCCGATCCCGCTATCACTCTTGCCAGTTCGATGAGGCCACCCAGAAGAAAAGCCCGGTCGGCCGTCGACAGACCAGCCTTCACGACGATGCCGCCAAGCAGGAGTTTCTCGCGTGCTTCCTTCTTGCGGTCAGCCGTCATGTAAAACCTCCGACGTCGATCCAGTGCCATCAACTGCTGGTCGACGCGTTTGAGGAGATGCAGCACTAGTGCCTTTCTTCTCCTCTTTGCGAAATCGAGCGGCGATCTCTTCGAAGATCCGCTCGACCTCCTCGTCGGCGATCTCCATTTCCGCCAGCCCGGACTTCGTCGCCGCGCGGGCAAACCGCTCCGCCGATTTAACTATCAGAATTCGCCGACGTTCTCGCAACTTCTCCATCTGCGCATCGAGATCAGAAATTGATGATTTTACGGCCATTGGTGAATCTCCCTTTCCCGAAAATAGCCTCCGAAGACCGATTATACTAACTACAAAACGATAGTTAAATAGGCTATTTTCGACCAGCCCCAAAACGTCGCAGCCGGAATTTCGGCCGATGGCCGTCTTCCGGAAAAGCGGCATCGGCCCTGCGTTCCGATTGGTTTGAGGGCGCAATATACGTCGCTGTCGCGACGTGCTCGGGCGAGGTGGAGACGACAGTGGCGATCATGTTCGTCAGAGCACAGGTGATCGGCAGGGGCGCGGGACGCAGCGTCGTCTCGGCCGCCGCCTATCGCCATCGCGCCCGGATGATGGACGAACAGGCCGGCACATCGTTCAGCTATCGCGGCGGAGCTTCCGAACTGGTGCATGAGGAGCTGGCTCTTCCGGACCAAATACCGGCCTGGCTGCGGTCGGCGATTTCTGGTCAATCCGTCGCCAAGGCGAGCGAAGCGCTGTGGAATGCCGTCGATGCTTTCGAGAAACGCGCCGACGCGCAGCTGGCGCGCGAGTTGATCATCGCGCTGCCGGAAGAGCTGACGCGGGCTGAGAACATCGCGCTGGTGCGGGAGTTCGTGCTCGACAATCTGACTGCGAAAGGGATGGTCGCCGATTGGGTCTATCACGACAAGGACGGCAATCCGCATATCCATCTGATGACGACGCTCAGGCCGCTGGCGGAGGAGGGCTTCGGGCCAAAGAAGGTTCCTGTCCGTGGCGAGGACGGAAAGCCGCTGCGGGTCGTCACGCCGGATCGCCCGAATGGCAAGGTCGTCTACAAACTCTGGGCTGGCGACAAGGAAACCATGAAGGGATGGAAGATCGCCTGGGCGGAAACGGCCAGCCGGCACCTGGCGCTTGCCGGTCACGAGATCCGGCTCGATGGCCGCTCCTATGCCGAACAGGGCCTCGATGGCATCGCGCAGAAGCACCTCGGACCGGAGAAGGCAGCACTCGCCCGCAGGGACGCGGAGATGTATTTTGCTCCGGCCGACCTTGCCAGACGCCAGAAGATGGCCGACCGGCTGCTTGCCGATCCTGCGCTTCTGCTGAAGCAGTTGAGCAATGAACGCTCCACCTTCGATGAGCGCGATATCGCCAAGGCGCTGCATCGCACTGTCGACGATCCCGCGGACTTCGCCAATATCCGCGCGCGCCTGATGGCGTCGGACGATCTCATCATGCTGAAGCCGCAGCAGATCGATGCCGAAACGGGAAAGGCGAGCGAACCTGCCGTCTTCACCACGCGGGAGATGCTGCGCATCGAATATGACATGGGGCGGTCGGCGCGGGTTTTGGCGAAGCGCCGCGGATTTGCCGTTTCCGATCGGGTGGTTGCGGCGGCGATCAGGCAGGTCGAAACGCAGGATCCGGACACGTCATTCCGGCTCGATCCGGAACAGGTGGACGCCATCCACCATATCACCCGCGACAAAGGTATCGCCGCCGTGGTCGGCCTTGCCGGCGCCGGCAAGTCGACCTTGCTTGCCGCCGCACGCGTTGCCTGGGAACATGATGGCCGCCGGGTGATCGGTGCTGCCCTTGCCGGCAAAGCCGCCGAAGGGCTGGAAGACAGTTCCGGCATCAGGTCGCGGACACTCGCCGCCTGGGAACTCGCCTGGGCCAGCGGACGCGAATTGCTCGAACGTGGCAATGTGCTTGTCATCGACGAGGCCGGCATGGTGTCGTCGCAGCAGATGGCCCGTGTGCTTGACATCGCCGAGCAAGCCGAGGCGAAGGTCGTGCTGGTTGGTGACGCGATGCAGCTGCAGCCGATCCAGGCGGGGGCGGCATTCCGGGCGATCACTGAGCGGATCGGTTTTGCCGAACTTGCTGGCGTGCGCCGCCAGCGCCAGCCATGGGCGCGCGAAGCGTCGCGGCTTTTTGCCCGTGGCGAGGTCGAACAAGGCCTCGATGTCTATGCCCGACATGGCCACCTGGTCGAGGCAGGGACGCGAGCGGAAACGATCGATCGGATCGTCGCCGATTGGAGCCAAGCGCGCAAACAGGCAATCCAGAACTCAACCACGGCAGGCAATGACGGTCGTCTTCGTGGTGACGAACTGCTGGCGCTCGCCCACACCAACGAGGACGTCAAGCGTCTGAACGAGGCGCTGCGATCGGTGATGGTGGGAGAGGGCGCACTTGGTGAGAACCGCGCTTTCCAGACCGAGCGCGGCGCGCGGGAATTTGCTGCCGGTGACCGCATCATCTTCCTGGAGAATGCCCGCTTCGTTGAAGCGCGCGCAATGCGTCTCGGCCCGCAACATGTGAAGAACGGCATGCTCGGCACGGTCGTTTCCACCGGCGACAAACGTGGCGACGCAGTGCTTTCGGTTCGTCTCGACAGTGGCCGTGATGTCGTCATCAGCGAGAGCAGCTATCGCAATGTCGATCATGGCTACGCCGCGACCATTCACAAGTCTCAAGGCGCCACGGTCGAGCGAACCTTCGTGCTCGCCACCGGCATGATGGACCAGCACCTGACCTATGTGTCGATGACGAGACACAGAGACCGCGTCGACCTCTATGCGGCGAAGGACGATTTTGAAGCAAAGCCGGAATGGGGACGAAAGCCGCATGTCGATCATGCCGCCGGCGTCACCGGCGCGCTCGTGGAAACAGGACAAGCCAAGTTCCGGCCGAATGACGAGGATGCCGACGACAGCCCCTATGCCGATGTCAGGACGGATGACGGCACCCTCCATCGTCTATGGGGCGTCAGCCTGCCGAAGGCGCTCGAGGAAGTTGGCGTCTCAGAAGGCGATACCGTCACGCTGCGCAAGGACGGCGTCGAGCGGGTGACGATCAAGGTTGCGATCGTCGACGAGCAAACCGGCCAGAAGCGGTTCGAGGAAAGAGAGGTCGACCGCAACGTCTGGACCGCCAGGCGGATCGAAACCGCCGCAGAGCGTCAGCAACGGATCGAGCGGGAAAGCCATCGACCGGACCTGTTCAAGCAGCTGGTAGAGCGCCTGTCGCGTTCCGGCGCCAAGACGACGACGCTCGATTTTGAAAGCGAGGCCGGTTATCGCGCCCATGCCCAAGATTTTGCCCGCCGTCGAGGGATCGACAGCCTCTCTCAAGCTGCAGCCGGGGTGGAGGAAAGCCTTTCCCGGCGGTGGGCCGGGATTGCCGAGAAGCGCGAGCAGCTGGCGAAGCTGTGGGAGCGAGCAAGCGTGGCGCTCGGCTTCACGATCGAGCGGGAACGGCGCATCGCCTACAACGAGGAACGTGAACCCCAAACCGTCTTGGAGGCGGATGTTGCGAGCGGCCGATATCTGATCCCACCCACCACAGGCTTTGCCAGGAGTGCCGAGGAAGATGCGCGGCTGGCACAACTTTCGTCTCCTGCCTGGAAGGAACGGGAAGCCATCCTCCGGCCGCTGCTGGAGACGATCTATCGTGACCCGGATGCAGCCCTTGTCGCCTTGAACGCGCTTTCATCGGATACAAGCGTCGATCCGCGCAGGCTTGCCGATGATCTTGCCAAAGCACCCGAGCGGCTCGGCCGCCTGCGGGGTTCCGACCTGATCGTCGACGGTCGTGCGGCACGCGACCAGCGCGGTGTCGCTTTCACGGCATTGATGGACCTACTGCCGCTCGTCCGCGCCCATGCCACCCAGTTCCGCCGGAATGCCGAACGCTTCGAAAGCCACGAGCAACAGCGCCGCGCC
The DNA here is from genome assembly GCF_051811205.1 of Rhizobium sp. 862_C5_N1_2. Lineage (NCBI taxonomy): Bacteria > Pseudomonadati > Pseudomonadota > Alphaproteobacteria > Hyphomicrobiales > Rhizobiaceae > Rhizobium > Rhizobium sp. 862_C5_N1_2. The sequence continues at coordinate 828,283 of NZ_JBPWPT010000002.1, forward strand.
CATATGGCATTGCCGATCCCGGCGCTCTCCGAAAAGGTGATGGCACGTCTTACCGAGATCGAGGCGGTGCGCAGGCAAGGTGGTGACGACGCCTACAAGGCCGCCTTTGCGCTTGCCGCCAAAGACCGCTCGATCGTCCAGGAGGTCAAGGCGGTCAGCGAGGCGCTGACCGCCCGCTTCGGCTGGAGCGCGTTTACCTCGAAGGCCGACGCGGTTGGCGAACGCAACATGGTCGAGCGTATGCCGGAGGACCTCGCCAGTATCAGAGGCGAGAAGCTGACCCGGCTGTTCAAGGCCGTGAAGCGCTTTGCCGACGAGCAGCATCTCGCCGAGCGGCGGGATCGTTCGAAGATTGTTGCCGGCGCCAGTGCCGATCAAGGGATGGAGAATGTCCCCATGCTTGCCGCCGTCACCGAGTTCAGGACCGGGATCGACGAGGAGGCGGTGCTCTCAGATCCTCTCTATCGCCAGCAGCGAGCAGCGCTGGCGGCGGTGGCAAGCGCGATCTGGCGCGATCCGGTCGACGCCGTCGGCAAGATCGAAGAGCTGCTTCAGAAAGGCTTTGCTGGCGAGCGCATCGCGGCCGCGGTGACCAACGATCCGGCCGCCTATGGCGCATTGCGCGGTTCCGATCGCCTGATGGACCGGATGCTGGCCGCCGGCCGGGAGCGGAAACAGGCGGTGCAGGCCGTGCCTGAAGCCGGCGCCCGTTTGCGATCGCTCGGTTCGGCCTACGTCAATGTGCTCGATGCCGAACGCCAGGCTATCGCCGAAGAGCGGCGGCGCATGGCGGTTGCCATTCCTGCTCTGTCGACGGCGGCGGAAGACGTGCTCATGCGACTGACTGCCGAGGCGAAGAACAACGACCGCAAGCTGACGGCTTCCGCTGCCCCTCTCGATCCCAGCATTCGCCGGGAGTTCGCCGCCGTCAGCCGGGCACTCGACGAGCGCTTTGGTCGCAATGCCATCATTCGCGGCGAAAAGGATCTCATCAATCGTGTGCCACCAGCGCAGCGCAATGCTTTCGAGGCGATGCAGGACAGGTTGAAGGTCCTGCAGCGGACGGTGCGCATGGAAAGCAGCGAACAGATCATCTCGGAACGGCACCAGCGGGCTGTCAGTCGTGGCATTAGTCTCTGAGACCAATGAATGAGCTGCGGGAGAGATTATGGACGGCAGGAAATCGCTGCAATGCGATCGCCCGCGCCTATATCGCGATCGAGATCAAGAACCAGGCGCGCGGTCGCTCGCTCGCCCGTCAGCTGTGGGCCATCCCTCGGCTCATGGAGTATTCTGTCAACCCAATTACTTGGCGGAGGCAGCGAACGGCTTCAAGCAGCGTGTCGATCGCGGGTGCATGACTCAAATAAGCTGACTTTGAGGATGCGCCCCATTTCCTCGAACTCAGCCGAGCTGCCCTTCAACGCGTCTGAAACTCCTGGTGCAGGATGCGGCAGGCGTCTTTCATGACAGGACTTTTGTAGCCATCGTATTCAGATAAAACTAGTCCCCCTGCTCTGCGTGTTGATCATGAACCCTTCGCTGTGGGGACACCCTGTCTGCCCCTACACGTCCCGCTCCCGAAATCTGCGTTCAACCGAGCGGCTGGCATGATCACCGCGAATCTGTCCGACCTATAAGGCCGGACAGATTCGTAGTGTCGGAATGCTGTCGGAGTAAACATGCGTGCGACATCAAAGCCGATGGCCCTCGCATTTGTTTTCGAATTTCCCCAACTGCTGGAAAACTCGGACCCAAAACTTGAAATCGCCTGAGCGACCGTCGGAGCGAGCGCTTATGGCACACCAGGCTGCCGCGGTTTTCGCATGTTGTCCGTAAAGCGAACGGACAGCAGTACTTATGTCCCCAACATCTGCATCACTCCAAAAATCCGGTGCGGTTGCGGCGCAGCCGGCTGAGAACCTTTCGAACATTTCGCGCATTAAAAAGCCCCGTTACCGTCCGGAAACAGGCCATCAAATTATGCCGGACGTCGATCCCACCGAGTGGGCCACGATCACGTGCCGTCCCTGGCAAATACGCGCTTCAGTGCGAAGTGCTTCTCATGCTCAACATTATGTTGTAACAAAACCGAAAGGCAAGCTATAAAAATACCCGCAATGAGAGCGATTTTCGCGATATTTTACGAATCAGGCTTGAGGTGTCACTTAGAATGAGGCAATCCGGTGAGAGTTTTGTCGTAGCAAACGTAGAAATGGTGGGGTCAACAGCTGGCGGTGCGAGCCGATGAGCGCACTTCTGGCGATCGTATCCCGGGATGCCGACTATTATTTGATGCTGTCATACATCTTGAGGGGGGCCGGATACAGGACGGTGCTGGTCGATATTCCAAACGAGGCCGTGGCGATCGCCGAGGAGCGCGGCGCTGCAGCTATCATCGTCGACTGCCAGCCGGGTTCACAAATTCTGGCTGATATCGCGTCGAGCCTGGGAGAAAAGGGGCTTGCCGACGAACTCACACTCATCGCACTCGTCGCCGAAAAGGCCGCTTATCTCGACATCCTGAAAGCCGACGTCGATGAGAGCTTCACAAGGCCGATGCCTCCGGAACGGCTGCTGTCTTATCTCCACGGTGAAATAGGCAATTCCTCCGACGAAGCGTCTGGCCGCTTCGTTCCAATATATGACGATCTGAAGCTGGACGTCAGCGGCCGGCGTGTCTTGGTAAGGGGTATGCCGGTTAATCTCAGCCCGATCGAGTTTCGTCTGCTGAGCGCTCTTATGGGTGACGCGGGGCGTGTTCTAAGCCGCGCGGAACTGATCGCGGTCGCTTGGCCGAAATCAGCTTTCGTCGAGCCTCGGACAGTCGATGTTCATATCGGCCGGCTCCGGCGTGCATTGAGGCGGGCGCTTGGCCGCGATTTGATCCGCACCGTGCCAAAGGAAGGATATGCAATCGACGTTGCGTAAAGTATGTGACTTCCCCACGGTCACATGTTCATCGAAACTTCCCGAAAACTTGCTGTCGCCTTCGTTGCATAAACGACGATCACGCGCATAGCTTGAAGTCCGTTGAACATTTGGGAGCACAACATGCAAGAGGCAGCTTCGGGCGCCGGATCGGCGAAAACATCCCACAGAAACACCGCGGGCCTGATCAGCCACGCGAGTCCCCACTTTGCCGCCGCCCAGCTCAACGGCTTGATGGCCCTCTATGTCCATCCGTCTGACGGTCGAGCGGTGGAGCTGCCGGTTTCGGATCGCCGATTGAAGCGCGTCGTCGACTTCGTCCGCTGCTCGTATCTCGGGCTCGACAATCACCCCTCAATCATCGAAGGCGCAATAGAGACAGTTCGGCGCTACGGAACACTACACTGGTCCTGCGCCCGGACGCGGCTCAATTTTGCAGTCCTCGGAGACCTCGAGGATGCTCTTTCTGATCTCTTCGGCGCGAGGGTTATCACCTACACAACAGTGCTTGCCGCCAACTTAAGCGCGCTTCCGCTGATTGCGTCCGGCGTTCTGACGGGCGGCAAAAAACCAGTCATGGTATTCGACCGTCTCGCGCATGCAACGCTCGCCTTCAACAAGCCCGTCGTTGCTGAAGAATGCGAGGTGCGCACTATAGGCCACAACGATCTTCAGGCGCTCGAAGAAATTTGCCGCCAGAACGAGGCGGTCGCCTATGTTTGCGACGGTGTCTATTCCATGGGTGGCTGTGCCCCGATCAAGGAGTTGCGGGAGCTTCAGGAGCGATACGGCCTCTTCCTTTACATCGATGATGCTCACGGTATATCGATTTTCGGGGAAAGAGGCGAGGGGTTTGCCCGTTCACAGATGCCAGAAGGTCTCGGTGAACGGACGATCATCGCCGCCTCGCTCGGGAAGGGCTTCGGAGCGTCGGGCGGCATGCTGATGCTCGCAACGGCGTTCCAGGAAGAGATCTTCCGGCGCTTTGCTCTCGCGCATGCCTTCTCGGCCTCCATCAATGTTGCGGCGATCGGTGCAGCTCTGGCCTCTCAGTCGATTCACCGCACACCGGAACTTGGTGTGCGGCAAAGGACGCTCGCAGAACACATCTCTCTTTTCGACGAGCTGGTGCCGACCGCACAGGCAGGGTCCCGACTCCCGATCAGGACCGTCGTCGTCGGTGACGAGCTTGCGGCAATCGGCGCTGCCAGACTTGTACTTGGTTCTGGTTACTACACGTCGGCCATTTTCTTCCCGACTGTGGCCAAGGGAAGGGCGGGGCTGCGAATATGTCCGACTGCCGGCCACACGGCATCCGAATTGCGCGACGTCGCAGCTGCCGTCAATCGTGCTCTCAAGGGATAAAGATCTGTCTCCGCCCCTTCGGGCGGAACCACCGCCAAAGGGGGATCGTTATCGGATCCAGGCATTCCAACGCTCGAGCATCATCGCAGCATTGTCGTTGATCCATTTGGCGTCCGGGATGACGATGTAATCCCGGATGTCCTCGTCGCTCGGCAGTGCCGCGCGTGCAGCCGGCGACATCAAATCGATCGCCTTGCGGCTCGGCGGCGTGCAAAGGAGTTCGTTGCACACCCCGGCCTGCGCCTCCGGATGATCAAGCCAGTAGCCGATCAACTTCAACGCGTTTGCGCGGTTCGGCGCATCCTTGATAATCGTCAAGCGATCGCCGACGAGGAACGAGGCCTGTTTGGACCAGGCGATCTGGCGTCCTTCCGCCTTCAGTGTATTTGCGCGCGTCAGCCAGATCTGCCCGATTCTGTAGTCGCCGTTGCGAAAGCCCTGAACGCTCTGGTCACCGGTCTTCCACCAGAGCGATATCGCCGGGCGGATCTCGTCGAGCTTGTTAAGGGCGCGATCAACGTCGAGCGGAAAGAGTTTGTCGCGCGGAACACCATCGGCGAGGAGCGCGGCAGCCATTACCCTCCACGGATCGTCGAAATTTGGAAACGAGCGACCCCCAGGAAATTTTGTCTGGTTCCACATATCGGCCCAGCTCAACGGATTCCCATCCTTGAAGGCAGTCGGGTCGTAGGCCATCAGCGTTGCGGTTGAAAAAAGCCTGGCCCCAGCGCTGACGCAGGCATCCTCGACCAGATCTGGCCGGCTCTGGAAAGACTTGCAAAAGTCGGTCAGGTCTTCAGATGTAAGCCGATGCGCTTCAGCGCTCGCCTGGATCTCGCCGTCCGGATAAAGGTCCCAGGTCACGTTGCCGGTCTTGACCATGGCCGCCGCTTTCGCCCGCATCTCGGCATTCGTTGCCGCGACGGAAACAACTTTGATGCCGGTCTTTTCGGTAAACGGCTCGAACCAGAATTTTCGAAGCGCGGCATCGTAGGCGCCGCCTGTGGTCGCAATGATGACCTGCTCCTCGGCTTGCGCCGCCCCCGCACCGGCAAGCATGAGGCAAGCCGCAAGCAGTGGCTTGATCTTCGTTCGCTTTTTCATCGGTTCTTCCTCTCTCCGATTGATGTGATCATGTTAATCCTCCCCGCGGCCGGTAAGGAGATGAATGGTCCCCATGAGCAGCAGCGATACCGCGACGAGCAGCGTCGAAACCGCCGCTATGACCGGGGTGAGATTGAAATCGATGTCCTCGAACATCTTGCGGCTGATCGTTTTTCCGCCCGTATCGGAAATGAAGAAGGCGACTGTTGCCTCATCGAACGACGCCAGAAACGCAAAGACCGAAGCCGCAGCCACCGCCGGGGCGATGTTAGGAAGCACAACGCTGATAAAGGCGCGGCTCCGGCTTGCCCCGCAATTCAGTGCGGCAAGCTCGAGTGACGTGTCGAAGCGCTCGAGTGCTGCCGACACGGTGATGATCACGTAGGGAACAGCAAGTACGGTGTGCGCGATCAGGAAACCAGCGAAATTGCCGGTCAGACTGAGCGGGGAAAAAACCAGATAAAGGGCAACGCCAAAGACAACATGGGGAACGATCATTGGCCCCAACGACAATGCCCGCAGAAGCGTCTTTCCCGGCAGATTACCGCGAACGAGCCCGATGGCGGCCAATGTACCGATAACCGTCGAAGCGACCGTCGTCGCCAGCGCAATCTGCAGACTGAAGATCGTTGCTGCGCGCCAGTCCGGATCGGATAGAAAGTCGATATACCAGCGAAGCGTCAGGCCCCTCGGCGGGAACTCGATATAGCTGCTGTCGTTCAGCGAAATCGGGATGACGAGCAACGTCGGCAGAACCAGGAAGAACAGGATTTCCCCGATCAGGAAGCCCCCAAGGAGCCGCAATGCCGCTTTGCCGTAAGGCCGATGGGTGCTGTTGACGGGAGAGGGGGCGAATGAGGCGGTGACTGCGGGCTCAATTGACACTGTTCATTCCTTTGCTGACGGAAAGCGCCTTGCGGAACACAAGGACAAAGATCAGCGTCGTGGTCAGAAGGACGGTCGCGAGCGCTGCGGCAAATGGCCAGTCAAGCAGAACGGTGGTTTGCTGGCCGATCAGCGTTGCCATCATCAATGCTCCAGGCCCGCCGACGAGTGCCGGCGTGATATAAAAACCGATCGCCAGGATGAAGCACATGACGCATCCGGCAAAGATTCCAGGCAAGCTGAGCGGCAAGGTCACGCGCCAGAACGCGCTAATCGGGCCGGCGCCGAGATTGCGGGCGGCTTGAGTGTACTCTGCAGGAATAGTGCGAAGAACGTTGTAGACCGGCAGGATCATGAAGGGCATGAGAACATGCGTCATCGCAAGGATCACCGCGCCTTCGGTGTAGATTAGCTTCAACGGACTGCCAATGAGGCCGCTCTCGATCAGCAGACCGTTAACGATGCCGTTTCGCTGCAGCAGCACGATCCAGGCATAGGATCGCACCAGCACTGAGGTCCATAGTGGGACCAACACCGCGGCCGATACGAGCATCGCCATCCTGCCTTTGGCATGCGCCATGAGAAAGCTAACCGGAAATCCAAGCAGCAAGCTCGTCACTGTTACGATGGCGCCCGTCTGCAACGTCCGAAGCAGGACTTCCATGTAGAGTGGCTCGGTGACGATCCGCTCGTAATGCTCCAGCGTGAATCCCGGCGCCATTAAGCTCAAAGAGACGAGCCGTCCAATCGGATAGATGAAGCCTCCGGCCAGTAACAGCATCAACGGCGCAATAAGCAGGAACGTCAGCGCATGCGAATACTGGCGCGCCGAGCGTGAGAAAAACCAGCTCGCTGGACGGGTTGGTACAACGCGTGGATTATCGACGGTCGTGGTCATTTCATCCCTCCTCAACCGTAAAGAGCCGGAGGCCGTCGCGTTCGGCGACGACGTCCACGAGTGCCCCCATTGCGAAGGGCTCCCTCTTTCCATCAGCAGGGATCTGCACCTGAATGATCTCGCCGCTTCCGAAATCAGTGCGAACGAGATGAAGGTCGAAGGAGCCGGCAAAGACCGACGTTTCGATCCGACCGGGGAGGGCGTTCTGTCCTCCTGCGCCCCGCGCTGCAAGGCCGAGGCGCTCAGGGCGCAGCGCGAGCCGAACGCGATCACCTATCTTTGCCGAACCCTCGAAATTATGGGCGGCACCGGGCGTATCAATAACCACGTCGTCACCCAGTCTGATCGTGTGACGACCAGCGGTCTTGCCCAGGAATTCTCCCGTTAGGAAATTCATCTTGCCGATGAAGTCGGCGACAAAGGCACTCTCCGGATTACAGTAAAGATCCGCCGGGCTTCCAAGCTGCACGAGTTGCCCCTTTGCCATGACAGCGATCCGGTCGGACATCGTCAACGCCTCCTCCTGATCGTGCGTCACGTAGATGACCGTTGCACCGAGGCGCCGCTGAAGCTGCTTGATCTCGATCTGCATGGATTCGCGCAGCTTCTTGTCCAGTGCCCCGAGTGGCTCGTCCATCAAGAGAACAGGCGGTTCGAACACCATTGCTCGCGCGACTGCAACCCGCTGCTGCTGGCCGCCGGAAAGTTCGTGGGGATAGCGCTTGGCATAGTCCGGGAGTTGGACGAGGTCGAGCGCCCGGCTAACGCGTTCTGCCCTGAGGTCCTTGCGGATGCCGCGCATCCTCAGGGGAAAGCCGATGTTTTCGGCGACGGTCAGATGCGGGAATAAAGCATAACGCTGGAAGACCATCCCGATATTGCGGCGATCGGGCGATACGGCGGTGACATCGCGCCCACCAATGATAATGCGTCCGGCAGACGGACTTTCGAAACCGGCGATCATTGTCAGAAGCGTCGTCTTGCCCGATCCGGATGGACCGAGGATCGACAGGAATTCGCCTGCTGAAATGTCCAAGGTCACTGCGCCTACGGCAGTCTGGCTGCCGTAGGCCTTGCCTATGCGATCGATAAAAACAGGCGCACCAATCAAACTGATATCTCCTTTGCTTTAAGATGCATTGATCCCTCCCGACTCCGCCCGCGCGGCGCCAGGTGGTGTGAGTGTCGAGCCGGCAAGGCCAGCATCTGTTCAGGCATGGCCGCACGGGGCCAAGGCGTTGCTAATATTCACGATCCCGTTATGCTGTCACATTGCGTGATCAATTTTTACACAATGCATTTTTGTTGCAACAAAAATGTGAAGAAGTCAACTCGTGGGGAGTTAATTTTGAACGAGAATACAACTGAAGAGGAATCGTCGGCGTCGGAATTGCACTCCGGGCGTCTCAGCGACTTCGCCTATTCATCCATCAAGGAGCAACTTACGCGGGGCGTATACAAGCCCGGTCACAAGTTGCCGATCCGTTCGGTTGCCGAAATGCTGAAGGTTGGTGCGACGCCGGCGCGCGAGGCGATTAACCGCCTGGTCTTTGAGGGTGCGCTCGTCATGGTGGGTCCTAAAACCGTCATCGTCCCGCATCTCGATCTTTCGGCGCTTTACGAAGTCACGCAGATGCGGCTTGCCCTCGAAGGATTAGCGACCGAAAAAGGCGCACTTCGTGCGACCAATGATGTGCTTGACAAGCTGTTCGTAATACAGGAAAAAATCACACTTTCGCTCGAGGAAAAGCGCTACGGCGATGCTCTTCACGACAATAAAGAATTCCACTTTACCATCTATCGACTGTGCGAGATGCCGCACCTTCTTTCGACCATCGAGGCCCTATGGTTAAGGATCGGCGCCTCGTTCCACGACCTCTATCCTGAGTTTGCGGAAGTGAAATACGGTGTCCACAACCACCTGGCCGCGATTGAGGCTCTGGTGGATAAAGATCCCTCCGCCGTCCGAGCGGCAATGGAAAACGACATTCGAGACGGCTATCGGCGCCTCAAGAAAGCAGCGCAGGAGCGTCTCAAGCGGCAATAACATCGTGGCCGGATTTTTTTGTTGCAACTTCTTCGGGTTCATGATTTTTGTGATAACAAAATTATGAAGGGTCGCGCCGTGACCCATTTGCCGGAGAAGATCGAATGTTTCACCCTTATATCTTGCGCGACGGCCGGGGATTTCCCCGGTCGAGGTCCGAACATTTCTTCAAAAAGGGTCGCCGCGTGTTTCCAACCGGGATCACGCGCGTCACCGTCGATCATGAGCCCAGCCCGCTCTACATTTCGCGCGGGGAGGGGGCCTATCTCATCGACGTCGACGGCAACCGCCTACTCGACCTAAACAATAATTTCACGACGCTGATTCACGGCCATGGTTTTCTTCCAGTTGCCGACGCGGTTGCAGATCTTCTTCATCGCGGCACATGTTTCTCTAACCCGACCGAGCACGAAATCACGCTGGCTGAGCTGTTGATCGAGCGCATTCCGGCTATCGAACATATTCGCTTTGTCAGCAGCGGGACCGAGGCTGTGATGTTTGCGATCAAGGCCGCTCGCGCCTTCACTTGCCGGCCCGGCATCGCACGGATTGAAGGCGCCTATCACGGCGCTTACGACTGGGCGGAAACGGGGCAGGCGGTGTCGCCGGCTATATGGAACGATCCCTCGGTGTCTCAGGCCGTACCGGCCTATCGCGGAATGCCCCGTTCGGTAAGGGACGAGGTAACGGTTATCCGCTTCAATGACATCGCGGATCTAGAGCGCCGAATTGCTTCGGCTGCCCCTTCACTGGCTTGTATCTTGATCGACCCGATGCCAAGCCGCGCCGGGCTGATAGCGCCTGAGCCAAGCTTTTTTGCCGCTGTCGAGGCGATCGCGAAGCAATACGGGATTCTCATCGTGGCCGATGAGGTCCTTAATCTGCGGCAGTCATATGTGGGGGCGTCGGCCCGCTATGGTCTCCACCCCGATTTGGTCGCCGCCGGCAAAATCATCGGCGGAGGTTTTCCCGTCGGGGCGATCGGCGGGCGCAAGGACGTGATGCGGGTGTTCGCAAGCGACAGCGGCAAGCCGCTGCTGCCGCAAGGCGGCACGTTTTCGGCAAATCCCGTATCGATGGTTGCGGGCCGGGTTGCCATGGAGGCGATGACGGATGGCGCTTTCGCTGCACTCGAGAGCCTTGGCGATAGAATCCGGGCTGGACTTCGAAAGGAAATCGCGCGCCACGGGGCAGCCTTCAGCGTGACGGGGGCGGCATCCTTGTTTCGTATCCATCCGAAAGGAAAGCAGCCAACGGACTTCCGCGAGGCGTATCTCGCCCCGGAAGAGGCCGAGTTGATGGGGCGGCTCTCCAGGCATTTCCTCAGTTGCGGGATCCTGCTTCCCAATGGCGCTGCGGCGTGCCTTTCGACGGCAATGACAACTGCGGACGGTGATGCGGTCGTCTCAGCCTTCGCAGACTTCCTTTCAATCCTCGAAGCAACTCCAACCGAAGCAGGCATGTGACCATGGCAACTGATCATCTAACCGTCGCCGAGCGGATCGCTCTTTCCCTGAAGAGGCACGACGTCACCCATATCTTTGCTCAGAGTCTGCCTTCGGCGGTTATCCTTGCGGCCGAAGCAATCGGCATACGTCAAATCGCCTACCGTCAGGAAAACATGGGCGGGACCATGGCCGACGGGTATGCGCGGCTGTCAGGCAAGGTCGGCGTTGTAGCAGCGCAGAACGGACCTGCGGCAACGCTTCTCGTTCCGCCGCTGGCCGAAGCGCTGAAGGCTAGCGTTCCGGTCGTTGCTCTCGTTCAGGATGTGGAACGAGATCAGGCTGATCGCAATGCATTCCAGGAACTCGATCATCTCACCCTGTTCCAATCATGCACGAAGTGGGTGCGCAAGGTGCTCGTTGCTGAGCGGATCGACGACTATGTCGATGCTGTTTTCACGGCAGCCGCCTCGGGCCGGCCGGGACCGGCAGCTCTCCTGCTCCCCGCCGACCTCTTGCGTGAGCAGATCTCCCCTTCGCTGTTTCGTCGTGAGGCTGTGCTTGGCCACTGGCCACTCGATCGGTTGCGTCCACGCGATAGCGACATCGAGCACGCAGCCTCGATGATCGCCGCAGCCCAGGCGCCCATCGTCATCGCCGGAGGAGGCGTCCATGCAAGCCATGCCGCCGGCGAGCTTTCGGCGCTACAGGACGAAGCCTCGCTTGCCGTCCTGACGACCAATATGGGAAAAGGCGCGGTCGACGAATACCACCCGCTGTCAGCTGGCGTTCTCGGTGCTCTCGTCGGGCCGAGATCGCTTGGACAGCACGCGCTTGCCCTCGTCGAAGAAGCCGATCTCGTCATTCTGGTGGGGACGCGAACCAATCAGAATGGCACTGACAGTTGGCGCCAAATTCCCCGGTCCGCGTCAGTCATCCACATCGATGTCGATCCCACCGAAATCGGACGTACCTACGAAGCGGTCAGATTAGCAGGCGATGCGGCCGAAACTATCAGCGCGCTTCGCCGCGCGCTTGCCCGACGCGATCTCTCTTACCGCGCATCGCAGCGCGACAAGTTGACGGCTCGGATTGCGGGTTTCTGGCGCGCGTTTGACATGGAGCGACGATCTATTGCCCGTTCGGAGAACAGTCCGATCCGTCCCGAGCGAGTCATGTCCGACCTGCAACAAGTATTGACGGCAGAGACGACCGTTGTTGCCGATGCGAGCTATTCCTCGATGTGGGTCGCGGGCCAGCTCCGAGCCCTTTCGGCCGGCATGCGCTTCCTATCGCCGCGGGGCCTTGCCGGACTTGGCTGGGGCCTGCCACTTGCGCTCGGCGCGAAAGTGGCAAAGCCCGACAAGCCGGTCGTTGTCATCGTCGGGGACGGCGGTTTCGCGCATAGCTGGGCGGAGTTGGAGACCATGGTGCGGAGCAAGCTTCCGGTACTCATCATCGTGTTGAACAACGGTATCCTTGGCTTCCAACGTGATGCGGAAACTGTCAAGTTCGGCAGCTTCACGACTGCCTGCAGTTTCGCGGACGTCGATCATCGGCGAATTGCGGAAGCTTGCGGCTGCCCAGCAGTACGCATCTCGGATCCCGCCAACCTTTCTCAATACCTTGAGCGCGGTCTCTCTGGAGACGGGCCCTTGCTGATTGAGGTAATAACAGAGGCCGCCGCCCATCCGCCCCTTTCGCTGTTTACTGGAATGGATCAAGCGGCATGAGCCCTGGTGGCAGTTCGCATGTTGCGGTCATCAGCGGTGGCACGACTGGGATCGGTCTTGCCACTGCGTTTCGACTTCTCAGGGCCGGTCATCGGGTTGCGGTCTTCAGCCATGGTGAAGCAAGCGTCATGGCCGCGGGCTCTGCGCTTGCCGAGGCTTTCGGGCCAGAGCGCTCGCTTACGAGAAAGGTCGATCTCCGCGAACCGGCGGCGATCAATTCCTTTTTCGGCGAAGTCACCCGTGTCCTAGGCGCACCTGGGATCCTCGTTTGCAACGCGGGGATTTCGCCGAAAAGTCCTGACGGCCCTCTTCACGTCGCCGACCTTACCCTTGAAGAGTGGAACGACGTGCTCGCGGTCAACCTGACAGGGGCGATGTTGTGCTGCCGAGCCGCTCTGCCCGCCATGAAGGAAAGCGGTTTTGGACGGGTCATATTCGTTGGATCTCTTGCCGGCCGGACGATACCGCGGATCGCCGGCGCGAGCTACGCGACGTCCAAAGCCGCACTTTCAGGATTATCCCGCGTGCTGGTCTCTCAATATGGCTCCTACGGCATAACATCGAATGTCGTGGCGCCAGGTCGCATCCTGACGCCACTCACAGGCTCCCCGCAAAGCAAGACCAACATCGACGCGCTCGCCCGTATTCCGGCCGGGCGGCTCGGTGCACCGGACGACGTCGCCGCGGTGATCGCGTTTCTGGCATCGGAGGATGCACAGTTCGTCAACGGAGCCATCATAGATGTCAATGGCGGCGAGTTCGCAACGAGTTAGGGCTTGCCGCATCGTCAACCGACAGAAGAGGCGATAGACATGACCCCGGTCATTCTGGTCTGCTCACAGGACGCCGAGCTTTATCTGCTCCTCGCGCATATTCTGCGTAGTGAAGGCTTTGAGGCTCGTCTTGCTGCAAGTGACGACGATGTGGTGGACGCCTGCACATCAGTAGAACTTTCCGCCGTCGTACTGGATTGTGCAGGTTGGCCGAGTGACGTTGCGCCCCTGTGTGCGCTCTTGAAGGGCTCGGGGCTTTCCGTGGGTGCACTCATCGGCGAGGATATGCGCACGCAGCACCTGCAATTGATCAAGGCGGGCCTCGACGAAGGCATCACGCGTCCTCTGTCGCCTGCAAAGCTTCTCGCCTTTCTGCACGACATAAGCCCTCGGCCGGCGGTTTCGACTCTGCCAAATTGCGCTTCCGCCGCCGAGATTGTCTTCGGGCCGCACGCAGTCGTAGTTTCAGGCAAGATAGTAGCGCTTGCGCCTATTGAAATGAGAATCCTTAAATTCCTAATCGAAAGGCAAGGGCAGATCAGTACCCGCAAGCAACTCATCGAGGCCGTTTGGCCCGTTCCGCACGCTGTAGAAAGCCGGACCGTTGACGTGCACATTGGCCGGCTGCGAAAAGCGTTTGCAGGACTCCGCAATCTGAGGATTCGCACTGTCTATGGCGCGGGTTACGCGCTCGATACCACGATTAACCTCCGCATGTTTTAGCGCCCCGCGACTACCATGGCAGGCGTGCGTGGCAAGCTGCCCGCTGATATTGCGAGACATCATCATAACGTCTTGTGACGAAGGGCAGCGATGACGCGGTCGGCCATGAAAGCGCAACGGGCGCCATCGAACGGGAACAGGGCCGAGAATGCGCCGGAGAGCTGCTTTTCGATCGAATGGCGCATCATCTTGCGCGCCCGGTGCAGCCGGGTCTTGGCGGTTTCGGGTCTTATGCCGAGGTAAGACGCGGCCTCGTCTGTGCTCATGCCCTCGACATCCCGGAGCACGAACACGGCGCGAAAATCATCCGGGAGTTCGTCGACCGCATTCTCGAGGAGATGCCGCGCCTGGCTCCTGGCGAGCTCGGCTTCCGGATCGGCCGCGGACAAGGGGGAGGGAAACTGCAACACTTCGCCACCCGGCGCCATCGTCTGCATATCGACTTCCTCGAGCCCGGTAGTGTTCTTCCGCCGCCGCACACGGCCCAGCGCCTCGTTGAGCGTAATGCGGGTCAGCCATGTCGAAAGTTGCGCCTCGCCCCGGAACGTCGCCAGATTGGTGAATGCCTTGATGTAAGCGGCCTGGACGACATCTTCCGCCTCCGCATCGTTGCGAATGATGGCGCGCGCTGTCCGGAACAGGCGCTGGTTATGACGCTGAACGATCGTGCGGATGGCAGGCTCGTCGCCCATTCTCGCCAAGGGCACGAGATCGGCGTCAGACAGTATCGTCATCTGTTGCCGGTGTCGCGCGGCTCGAACCGGAATTGCTGTCATGGGAAATCTCCGCCCGCTCGCCCGTCTTTCGATTGGAGCCCGGCCTATGGCCGGACCTCCAGCTTGCCCGTCATAGCGGGATGAAAACGACAATAAAAATCAATCGCTCCCGCTTGGGCGACCGTCATGCGGGCTTCCGATGTCGGCGGCAGGTCGATATCGAAGCTCTTGTCGCGAGCGGTTGCCGTGTGCCGGAATATATCATCGTTTCTCCAGACGATCACATCGCCCACATGCAGCTCGGGAGGCGGCGAGCTGAATTTCATGCCGGTGATGGTGATCCGATAGTCCGCCGCCGAGGCAACCCCGTTGCCTGCCCAAAGTAGTGCAAAGAGCAGCGGGAGCCGTAGGGATTTCATCAGCAAGCCCATTGCCATGTCTATTTGGTCTTCGAAGCCAGATGCTCGGCATGCATCTGGTGCTCCTTGAACAGGGTCAGGCCCGTTTCCAGCAGCGACTTGAGCTCTTTATTCCCAGCCGACGGGATCAAGATGTTGGCAAGCGCTGAGTTGACCGACTTGTGATAGGCGACTTCGTTTTCGACATAGGCCTTGTCGAACGCCGCGCCGTCGAGCGCCTCCAGCGTCGTCAGTTCCTTGGTCGCCTGTGTCGACAAGGACTGGCTGACGGGGTTGTCTTCGGGTGTCACCTTCAGCTTCTTGACGAGAGCGAGCGCCTGATCGTTGACGGCCTTGTGGTCGCGCTCCATGGTTTTGGCGAATGCAATGATTTCGGCATTCTTGCTCTTCTTCAACGCCTGTTCTGCCGCGGTGACATCGATCTGTCCCGCCGTGTAGGCGATGTGGGCGATCTGAGGATCGGTCGGCTTGGCATCGGCGGCGATCGAAGCCGTGCCGAGTGAGGCTGCCATCAGAGTGGCGCCGAGAATTCGCTTCAACATGATCTGTCTCCCTTGTGTCGTGACTGAACGCCTTCCGGCGGCAACGGTGATGTGCCTTCGGAAGCGAGCATTGGATGCGGCTCAGACGAAAAGGTTCCCGGAAATTTCGGACCCAGAGAAACAGCTTGTCATCGGCGTCGGTCACCGACGCGTCAGTCTTTGCCGATGAAGCGCTGAAGCACGACAGCGTGATTGTGGTCCACGTCTTTCGCAGCGTAGAGAAGCGTCGTGTCCGCTTGCCCGATCTGGCGTTTCAACTCCTCCACGGCAGACGGATTCTTTTCCAGCTCGTTCCGATCCCGGCGCTGGAACTCGGTCCATTTGGCGGGGTCGTGGCCAAACCATCGGCGCAGCGTCGGGCTTGGCACGATATCCTTCAGCCAGATATCGACTGCTGCATCCTGCTTGCTCAATCCGCGAGGCCATAACCTGTCGACGAGAATGCGCGCGCCGTCCTTGTCGTCTTTCGGCTCGTAGATTCGTTTGATGTGCAAGGCCATTTGTCCACCCGCCGTAGGTTCGAAAGCCAATCTCGATCGAATACGCGTGACTAGGTTTTGGTTCCCCCAGGGAGCAGATCGAGCAGGTGGCGGAACCGTTCAAACGGCCATCCATCGAATCAACTTAAGCAATATGGTTGCCAATTAGTCACACCCGCCTACCTGCGGACTGTCATAATTGATTTTTCGCGTGCAACTGGTATTGCTCGGTCGTACACCGCTGATATTTTCCGATTCTCTCAATATTGCCAAAAGGATACTTGATGCGAAAGTTGGCGCCGCTCGTCCTTGTCGCAGTTCTTAGCGCCTGCGCCCGGCCATCGGATGGCCCAACCGCCGGTGGTTTTTATAATGCCACTGCCCCTCAAAGTAACGAGAGGATCCCGGTGGTCAGGCTCTCGGAAGCGCCGATGGGTCCGGTTGCGGCCACCCCACTTGCCTATGCGGCCACCGATCCCGGGCTAAGCGCCATGCGCTCGAGCGGATTTGCCGATACGAGGCTGCGACGCGGCGACGTTATCGAGGTAACGATCCTCGACACCGGCGAAGAGGGGCTTTTCTCTTCAACCCAGAGCAAGACTCTTAATCTCGGCCGCTTCACTGTCGATTCCACGGGCAATGTGACCCTTCCCTTCGTCGGCAAACAGCGAGTGGTGGATTCCTCGACCGAGGCTCTGCAGACGCGCATCGTCACCGGCTTGAAGGGGTCGGCAGTCAATCCGCAAGCTGTCGTCACCGTGGTCGACAGGCCCTCCAGCGGTATCACCGTCAATGGCGACGTGCGTTCCGCCGGCCGCTTCCCGCTCACCGCCCGCAAGGAGCGTGTGCTCGATGCGGTAGCACTCGCCGGCGGCGCATCGTCTGCTCCGGGCTCGGCGATCGTCACGCTGATGCGCGGCAAGCAGCGCGCCACCGTGCCGCTCCAGCGCGTCATCGACGACAACAAGCAGAATGTCTACCTGCTGCCCGACGACCAGATCTATATCGACAAGGATTCACCCACCTTCACCGCCTTCGGCGCCTTCAAAAGTGTCGGCGAGTTCGAATTCGAGCCGGGCAGGCTGACGCTTGCCCAGGCGCTCGGGCGAGCCGGTGGCCTGCTCGACGATCGTGCCGACGCGCGCAATTTCTATGTGCTGCGCAACCAGCCGCTCTATACGCAGGTTGCTGCCGCAAACGCCAAGACCCCCGTGCCGGCTGTCGTGAGCACCAAGCCGGTGATCTACCGCGTCGATCTGAAGGACGTTTCCAATCTGGCGCTGATGCAGCGGTTCCAGATGATGGATGGCGATATCATCTACGCCAGCAACGCCAGCCTGGTGGACTTTGCCAAGCTCTTCAACGTGTATCAGAAAAGCGTGCCGACGGCCGCGGCACCGATCCCCGGTTCGAGCGGTAATTAAGCATCAACAGGACGTTTTGGGGAGCCGCCGAGCAGATGCAAGGCGGCTCTTGCTTTTTCGGGCCTGGCTTGCGGATCCTGTTGGGACAGGTGGTTCGCCAATGCCTTCAGGGCTTTGGTTCCGTCGCTCTCCTCGTTGCAACGGCTAAGCAGCAAGGACAGCAGACACCCGGCTGCGTAAAGATCGGACCGTTCGTCGAGCGGTTGACCGGCCATCTGTTCGGGCGATACGAGATCCGGCTGGCCGGCAAAGGCGAGATCGAATTGACCATGCCGGGATCCGCGCTGAAGCGCGATGCCGAAATCGGCGATCTTCAAACGGGAGAGATCGCCGTCGTCGAGGAGGTTGAGCGGCGACAGGTCGCAATGCACGAAACCGGCGGCATGGATGGCCTCCAGGCCTGAAAGCACCGAGGTCATCACTGAAGTGATCTCGCCGAGGGATAGTG
The DNA here is from genome assembly GCF_051811205.1 of Rhizobium sp. 862_C5_N1_2. Lineage (NCBI taxonomy): Bacteria > Pseudomonadati > Pseudomonadota > Alphaproteobacteria > Hyphomicrobiales > Rhizobiaceae > Rhizobium > Rhizobium sp. 862_C5_N1_2. The sequence continues at coordinate 846,215 of NZ_JBPWPT010000002.1, forward strand.
GCCTTTCCCGCAAAAGGTCCGCAAGCCGGCTGCCGATCCATTCCATGACGAGGGCAGGGCGCCCATCGGCAAGGCGCAGAACGGTCTGTGTCGCGGCAATGTGGGAATGACGGAGCGCCATGCCGATTTCCGCCTCGCGCAGCATCAGTTTCCTGAGCACGGGATCATCGGCGTGGTCGGGCCGCGGCATCTTGATGGCATGAAACGTTCCGAGATCGCGATGGCGGGCGCGATAGACCCGGGTGGCCGCGCCGTCATGGATCAGCGCCTCGAGCATAAAGCTGTTGGCGACGATCTGGCAATCCGTGTCGCGAAGCCGGGCCTCGCCCCGGTCGAGCGCGTCCCGGACGCGGTCTGCCAGGATTTGCCGCGTCTCGGGTGAACCCTCATTCAACGCCTGCCAGAGATGCGAAAAACGTCGCGCGATCTCTTCGAAATCCGCGGGATGATCATGTGTCATCAGTCTTCACATCGATCACGATCGCGCTGAGGTTTTCGCGGCAATTGGCAATCAACCCCTCCTGGACGAGGATATCGGCCGCGTTTTCGATTTTTGCTGAAATGAGGATTTCAGCGATGTTCCTCTCGGGGACGACGCTTGGTAGCGGGGCGCTGCAGAGCAGCAGCCTGTCGCCGGGTTGCAATTCGCCGGAACGGACTTCGGGAACGAGATGTCCCCGCATGCCAATGGCGCGCGAAAGCGTGCGTCGCAGGCCGATCTCCACATGGTCGCGGGTAAGGCAACGCATCATGCCGTCCCGCAGAAGATAGCAGCGGGCGTCACCGACCCAGAGCAGGGCGCAGTTCTCACGAAGCGTGGCCAGCACGACGATGCTCGCGGCCGACGGTTCGCGATCCTGGGAAAGATAGGCCGATTGAAGCAGGCCGTGGGTGCGGCCGAGCTTGCCTTTGATGTCCTGCACCAAAGCTTCGATCGTCTGCTGTTCGGCTATTTCACCCAGCACATGAATGGCGATCTTGCCGACTTCGGCAGCAGCGTTGCTGTCGCCAATGCCATCGGCCACGGCAAAAAGTGATGGCGTTTCCGATACGAGCAGCGCATCGGCATTGACGGTGAGCCGCGTGCCGACGTGCGTGGCATGGCTGTGGCGGAGCACGAAAGGACGCTGAGGTTCGTCGATAACAGGGCGCGGTGTCGCGGCTGTTTCGGCTTGCTGTGGCGCCGAAACCGCGGGAGAATCGTTGGGCAGCAGCTTCGGAAAATCCTCGGGATCCGGGGCGCCGCTGACACGAAACCCCTTGGCTCGCCGATCCTCAGAATTAATCCGCCACCAGAGCGTGCCTCGGCCGGAAGCATTGTCCCGCAGCGTCTCGTTTTCCGCGAGGTCGGCCGGACGCAGGGTCCGCAACCGCTTCAGGCTTGCGGTGAAATGATTGATGTCGAAATTCCGCCTGGCCGAGCTTTCGGCGATCGCTTCGGCGGCCGTGAACCAGGTATCGTCGAGGTAGAGCTGGCGTGGATGCTCGGCAAAGCCGTGAAGCTGGGTGGCGATAACAAGCGGAAAACTGCGCCCGACGCGGTCGAGGCTCGGAAGCAGAACACCGGCAATGGTGGCCGATCCCCAAAGACCGCGTTCGACGATAAAACGCCACGTCGGCATCATGCGAAACCGGCGTTCCCAATCCTCGCCGAGTTCCCGCTGCGCCGCTTGCAGCCCCGACTGCAGCCAGGCGTCGAGTGCGGCCTGCAGGTTGCGGCTCAGTCCCATCGAAACGAAATCGCCGTGGCTCGGCAACTTGCCGAAGAAGCCGATTCTGTCGGCTTCAGCAGGGCTTCGGTCCAGGGCGGCGCGCTCGTTCATATCGGACCGGTCAGAATTGTGCCGGGCATGAGAAGGCGCCGAGCGCCTCCAGCCGGAATGGATTGAGCACGGAACCGAACTGCACGTCGAACTCCGCCGCCTGGCCGTTCTGCTGGAACTTCGCCCGGAAGAGGTCGTCGCCCTGGATGGCGAGGTTGGCATCGTCGAAGAGCCGGAAGGGCGACCAGTCGCCGTTCTCCGTCAGGGCCTGCTGCCAGCCGCCCGGCTGGAAGGCGAGGCGCGAAACGTTGCTGGCGTCCGTCGACGGCCAGGTGATCGATTTCGATTGGATCGGGCCATGGAAATAGACCACGCGTTCGCCCTCGATCTCCAGCATCACGGCGCTGGCCGCCTCGGTCAGCGATACCGGCTTGACGTTGATTGATATCGACGGATTCTCGCTGCCGGCCGGGAAGAAGGCGCGGTTGATCTTGTCAGCATTCTCGAACTGGGCGATCGCCGCACTCGGAATGCTCGCCGCACCAAACGTGCCCTTCCAGCCCCATGGCGAGGCGCTGGTGTCGACGAAGGCTTCGAGCTTTTCCTTGAAGAAGGTCTTGAACAGCCCCTCCGGTCCAAAGAGCCTGATGAAATCGCTCATCGCCACGTCGCGCGGAGATTTCCGGTCGAAGGGGTAGCGACCGGCGACGACATTCGAGCAGAAACCTGCGCCTTCGGCCGCCCAGGCGTCGCTGATACGCGAACGGGCGGATTTGACCGCCAGCGATCCAACATCCGCAGCCAACCCCGCCATCCAGCTATCGACCGGCGCCGGCAGCTTGCGGGCCTGCTGCAGCAGGTCCTGGTTGGCGTCGGTGAGCTGGCTGTCAACGTCGAAGACTTTCGCAACTTCGGCGGTCGACGTCGTGGCGCGGGAAAGCTGCTCCTGGACCTTCTGCAGGATCGGCTCGAGCTGCCCTATCTCGGATCGCGGTGCATCCTTCGGCTGGTCGGCCGGCGACGACTGGCCGGCCGGCGCCTTCAGGGCTTCGCGCAGACGGCCGAAGGGATCGGGCGCATTCGCGGCACTCGCAAGCGCCGTGGTCGAGGCGGGCAGGCTGTCGCCGGCCGAGGCGATTTCCGCCCGGGGTGCGCGCAGATCTGTGGCACCGACGATCGATTTGGTGATCGTCTCGACCGGACCGGGCTTGCTCGCCAGGATGCGGGTGGTTTCCGCCGCATCGGCGATCGTCTGGGAAGGCTTCACCCTGATATCGGTGAGGATCGTCGACCAGCGCTGCTCGAAAGCGTCGAAGTAAAGCTGCAGCGTCGCCTGGGCGATTGTATCGACCGAGACGCCGGCAGGATTGGGATCGCCGCGGACCCATTGCTCGTCGAGCGCCTCGCGCGCGGCGTCGGTGATCCCAGGCAGGACGACGGTGCGGTAGCCGGTCGCGGAGAAGAGGCCGGGAATGCCTTCGTTAAGCGGCGCCTTCGATTTCCGCTCGAAGGCCTGTTCGCCGAGCGGCCCCAGCGCGCCTGCCGCACTCCAGGCGGGAAGGGCGCGGGACTCGCGATATTCCCCCAGTATGTCATAGGCGCGGTTGGCGATGTTCTCAGAGCGGATGACCTCGCGCGCCTTGGCGATCAGCGCCTTGTCGAGCTCGATCGGCGGCAGCGCGCCGCGCGCCATGACATCGGCATGGGCAATCAGCGCCTGCCGGGCCGCGGCCCTGCCTTCGTCGGGATAGAGCCTGGTGAACATGTCTTCTGCTTCCAGCGCGGCGAAGTCCGCATTCACCGGGCCGAGCCCGCCAAGCATGCCGTAGAGCTTCAACGCGTCGAAGGTGCGGGTGACGTCGGTGGTCTCGGTCATATCCTTCTGGAGCTGCACCAGCATGCGGGGCAGGAGCAGCGTGTTCAGCGCCCGCTGATAGGCCTCGCGCTGCCGGCTGGCGACCTTGCCTTCCTGGTCGAGGCCGAGGCTTATCGGCCAGACGCGGGTCTTCGAGAAGTCGGTGGTGACGGCGGCGAGATTGTCGAGCGCCGGCAGGATGCGCAGGAAATCCGCATCCGAAACGTCGCGAACCGGCACGCCACGCACCAGTTGTTCGTAGGCGTCTATGCGTCTTTCCGCGCCGGCCAGGGCCGTGGTGTTCTGGATGTAGGTGGCCGTCCAGCTCGTCAGCACCACGGCAAGCAGCAGGACCGTGGCGGCATAGGCTGCGCGGCGGAAGAGCAACTGCCGCCCCGAAAGCCGCTTGTCGCGGGCGACCAGCGAGGCCTCGCCGAAAATCACCTCCTTGAAGAGCCGCGAGAGGAAATAGCTGCGTCGCATGCGGGGGACGGCGACCGTCTCCTCCCGCTGGGTGCCGGAGGCGAAATAGATGCCGCGCAGCAGCGGCGCCTCCACCAGCTTCGAACCCGAGCAAAGCTCGGTGACGACCTCGTGCAGGCGCTCCTTCAAAGCGGTGAGCTCGGCCGGAAAGCGGAAGATACGGCCGCGCAATTCCGGATTGGGCTCCTGCTGCAGGCGTTCGATCAGCATGGTATCGACGCGCTGCTGCAGCAGGGTGAATTCCTCCATGAAGCGTTCCGGCAGATTTGCCGCCTTGTAGCTCTCGTCGAGGCCGAACGTCGTGCCCCAGACCTGTTCACGGTCACTTTTGTTGAAGCCGTCGAAGAACTCCACGAAGCCGGTCAGCAGATCGGCCTTGGTCAGCAGCAGATAGACCGGCACGCGCGCATGCAGGAGTTCATCAAGTTCGGAAAGGCGCTGGCGGATCGCCCTGATCTCTTCGCGCTGCGCTTCCGGATCGCGCGTCAGGAGATCACCGATCGACAGCGTCACCAGCGCGCCGTTGATCGGTTGCGAACGCCGGTACTTGCGCAGCAGGCCGAGAAATCCCTCCCAGCCGGCCTTGGCGGTGCCGTTCAGATCGTCCTGCGTCGTGTAGCGGCCGGCCGTATCGATGAGGATGGCCTCGTCGGTGAACCACCAGTTGCAGTTGCGCGTACCGCCGATCCCCTGCACCGAATTGCTGCCAAGCGCATCGCCGAGCGGGAATTTGAGGCCCGAATTGGAGAGCGCCGTCGTCTTGCCGGACCCCGGAGCGCCGAAGATGACGTACCATGGCAGCTCGTAGATATAGCCGAAGCGCTTCTTGGTGATGCGGCGGAGCAGCTGCAGCGCTTCCTTGAGCCGACCGTGGATCTCGCCGACCTCAGCCTGCTGGCTGGCCGCGGCTTCTGCTTCCGCGTCCCGCTCGATACCCTCGACGAGCTGCTTGTCGCGGCGGCGGTCGCGGATGGTCGTGAAGACGAGATAAGCGAGCCAGGCGGCGAGGATGATGCCGATCAGCGTCAGCCGCGCGCTGGTGCTCGCCAGCGGCTTGAAATCGCCATAGGCGGCGAGATAGCCGTAGAACCAGATGACGACACAGATTGCCGCCACCCAGATGATCGAGATGAAGCGGCGGCCGATGAGGCCGGCATAGGCCTCCACATAAGAGCGGAGCGTATAGAAGTAACTGAGCGGGTTCATCGCGAACCACCTCCTGCGGCAGGCGTCGTCGGTTCATCCGGCATGTCGGCCTGACGCGGTGTCGTCAAACCCGCATCGTTCAGCCGCTCGCTCGGATCGGTCAGGACCAGGATCTCGGTGCGGCGGTTCATCTCCCGGCCCTCCGGCGTATCGTTGGCGGCGATCGGATCGGTGTCGGCACGCCCCTCGGTGAGGATCGCGCCCGGCCCGGTGAACGAACTGAGGATTTCGCCGACAGCCTTGGCGCGGGCTTCGGAAAGGTGCCAGTTGGAGGGAAACTGCACTGTGCGGATCGGCACATTGTCGGTATAACCCACCACCACGGCGCGGAAGTTCTCTGCGGCCAGCGCGCCGCCGATCCGCTGGAGAAGATCGTGGAATTTCTGGCTGACCTCCGCGCTGCCGGTGGCAAACAGGCCGGAATTGCTGATCCGCACCAGCAGCCTGCCATTCGAATCCGAGAGCGTGACCAGCTTCTTCTCGACCTCCGGCTGGAGGAAGGCGAGCAGATTGTCGAGCCGGCTCGGCGGCTTCACTTGCGGCGGCGGGGGTGGGGGCGGGGTTTCGGCGACGACAACAGGCGGCGGCTCCCGAGGAGGCTCCCGCACCTTGACCAGCACGCTCGGCATATCGCGCGGCGGCAGCTTGGCAAGCCGCTCGAACGTTCCGTCGGAGGCGCGATTGAGCGAGAGGGTGAAGAACAGGTAGCCGAACGCCAGGATCAGCGTCAGAAGGGAAAGAAGCGTCCAGATCGCGGCCGCGGTGCGCAGCGGCTGGTGGCGGGCCGAAACACCCTTCCAATGCGGAGAAAGCTCTCGTTCGAAGACGCCGTATTGCCCAAGCAGCGTCTTGTAAAGGCTGTCGCGGATGCGGCCAAGCTCCAGCCCACCGCGCGGTGAAACGCGGGTGCGCCCCTCGAAGGCAAGCGACAGGCAGAGATAGATGAGGAGAAGCAGGTCCTTGTTGGCGCCGGGGCTCTGGTGGAAATGGTCGAGCAGGTCGAATACCCGTTCGCCGCCGGTCACGTCCATATGGAAGGTGGAAACGAGTCCCGAGCGGGCCCAGCCGGCACGAACGCCCCAGGCCTTGCTGAGCACGACATCGTCGACCGTCGCGCAGACGACGTAATGGGCGGCACGTGCGCGTTCGGGGCTGATACGGGCGCTCGCCAGATCGCGCTCGTAGCGGCCGACGGCTTCGATCGCCACCTGGCGCAACGCCTCGATCTCGGGCTGTTCCTCCGTGTAGCGCAGGGCATGGGCAAGGTTGAGGAGCGGTGCAGCGGACCGCACCAGCGTCGGCACGTCATCGGCCCCGAAGCGAAAATCCCGGACGAGTGTTTCGATGGAGGCTGCGCTCTTCGGAAGTGATCCCGCCGGCGCCTTTCCTCCCTCACTTTCGGGAAAGTCGAGGACGTCATCCAGCATCTCCGCCATCTTGCGGGCGGATTGCTTTTTCCTAGAGCCGTCCTCGGTGAGTTCGACGATGGTCGGCAGGTTCTGCCAGGTGGAGGCGGATTCGGTCTTCATTCTCTAAGGGCCCACAGTTCTATTTCGAGCCCGGGGAAATCGCCGGCGAGATGCACGGCGATAGCACCGGAAGTGTCGAGTTGTTTCCAAAGCGGGTTCTTGGTGTCGAGTTCGAAATAGATGGTGCCGGAGCGATAGGGGAGCTGGCGCGGCAGCACCGGCAGTGGCCGGACGGGAATGCCCGGCAGCGCCACGTTGACGAGGTCGGCGATGCGCTCGACCGGGCCGATCTTGATCTGCGCCGGCAGCTTGCGGCGCACGTCTTCGGCCGGCATCTCTGCCCGGACCGCCAGCACGAAGCCGGCATCCCTCAGCAGCGAACGGTCGTTGATCGTGCCGATCCTGACGCCATGCCGGCGTTCGGCCAGCTCGATCGCCACGGCCGCCTGTTCGAGCACGGACGACAGCGAGGCGCGCAGGTCGTCGAAGACGGCGGCGAAGGTCGCCTTCAGGTCGTCGTGGCGGTAGGGCGGGAAGTCGCTGGCGCGCTTGCGGTCGGTCGTGAAGGTGGCGAGCTCGCCGGCAAGCTGGATGCAGGTCTCATAAAAGACCATGGGGTGGATGCGTGTCGCATTCGCCGAAATGTGTTTCAGCATCGGATCCGCGCGGTTGAGCATCTGTAGCAGCAGGTAGTCGCCGACTTCTGCCGTTCCTCGAATGGTCGGATCGCCGATCCGTTCGGCGATCGCCTCCGCGCGATGGCGCACGATGCCGAGCAATTCGGTGATCAATTCGTTCAGCCGGCCCGCGGCCGTGCAGTTGAGGCTCGGCACGATATAGTCCGGATCGAGGATCACGGCCCTGTCGGAGCGCACCTCGATGATGCGGGCAAGCCCGATGAGCTCGTAGCCGGCGAGTTCATCGCCGGTCCTGAGATAACGCAGGCTGAGGCGGCCGACATCGATCGGTGCCATGAAGTCGGTCTCGACATTGGCATCGGGTGCTTCGTAGGGCGAGGCGACGAGGCGGACGCTGTTGCGTGCGGCACCGCCGTTCAGCGCCACATCGGCCTTGCCCGGCTGGCGGGCGGGAAGCGCCAAATAGACGATTGCATTCTTGGTGTTCTCGTCGAGATCGAGCGATGGCGGCAGGTCCGTATCGATCGGGGCTTCGAACGGCGTTCCATCCGGCAACACGCCGCGCAGGTTCGACAGCGCGAATTGGCCGATCGCCAATGCGCCGCGGTCGATGCCGATCTCCGCTACCCCCCAGGGATAGGGCGACAGGCCGTGCGTCGCGGTGCGCACGAGCCGCTCGGTCCAACGGTCCGCCTGCTGGAAATGCTGCACGCGAAGGAACATGCCTTCGCTCCAGGCCACCCGGTTTTCATTTCTCATGATGCGCGTCTTTTCCTTCCTGCCCGTCGTGCGGACGAGACCCTGCCTGCATGCCGTTCACCGCCCCCGACATTGCGTGGCGGAAAACGTCATGGATCGATCGGCTCTTGCCGTCCGTTTCGAATTGTGCCCGGTAAGCCCGCCAATAGGCCTGGTCCCGGCGCCAGGGCAGGCGCCAGGCGCCTGTCTCGACCCGCGCCTCCAGGACGCGCGGCTCCAGCCGGCCTGCCGCCTGAACGAGAGCCTCGAGCGCGGAATTGAGCTTCAGCTGCTGCCCGAGCAGGGTCTCGATGCGGGCAAGAAGCGCTTCCTCTCTGCTGCCGGCCAGGAAATCCGGCTCGTTGGCGGAGGACGGCGCATTCATATCGAAAACGGCATAGCTATTCTCGACAGCCTCCTCGAGCCGGGCAAGCAGCGGCTCCAGGCGATCGGCGAAGGCTTCGGGCCGGCCGATCGTCAGCGTCGGAAACTTCTCCAGCTCCGGCTCCGGCTGTGGATCATTGTCGTTGACGATCTCGATCAGTGGCGCCGGCTGGCGTTGAGCGAGAGGCACGGAAACATGGGTAGCGGAACCATGTTCCAGGTGGCTGCCATATTCGGTCTCCTCCGAATTCCAGTCCTCCGGCAGAAACTGGGTGACTGAGCGGATCTCCGGAGGGCCGCTCCAGCCGATCTCGACATTGCGGGATGAGGCCGCTCCCTTTTTCCCGGCTTTTTCGGGAACGCCCCAATCATCGACCGCACGCTCGCCAAGGATGCCGTTTGCGGTATGACCGCCCGGGGCGATATCGGCCAGGATTGCTGAGATGGTCAGCGGTTCGTCGCTCAGCAGGAGAGCGGCATCGGGATCCCCGATCTCGCGGTCCTTATCGCCTGATATGTGGACGGAAAAGGCAAGTCCGCCCACCTCCAGCCGCGACCGGTCGGAAAGTCGCACGATCTGGCCCTCATGCACGGCGACGCCGTCGACCCGGGATCCGTTCGCGCTCTGGTCGCGCAGCAGGAAGCCTTCGCGGTCGCGCTCGATGATGCAGTGGAGCTTCGAAACGGAGCGCCGATCCTCCGGCAGCCGCCAGTCGCAATCCGGTGCCCGGCCGAGCGTTCGCCGGCCGCGTTCGAAGAACCATTTCGACTGGCCCGATGGCGCGGTCGCGTCACTAGTGATCTCTTTCAGTTCAAGCCGCATCCTCGCCTCCTCACCGCGCCTGAACCGACAGGCGCTCGACGATCACCGCATCGCCGCTGTCGCTTGCAGCCGGCGCGACCCTCGCCCAACTGTTCCAGCCCAAGCGCGGCGGATCGCCCGGCTGTCCGAGCTGGCAGAAGGGAACATCCTCCTTCTTCAGGATGGCCTGTATGTCGAATTCGAGCGCCGCGCCGACATAGAGCCGCGTCAGGGCGAAGAGCTCGGTGATGGCGCGGCCGCCCGGCGCGAGCGAGAGGTAATCGGCATAACCGAGTGGACCGATGACAATGCGAAAGCCGCCGCTGAAATCGTGGATCGCAGCACCTGCCGTCGCATTGACGCCAAGCTGGACGCACTGCGGCTGGCCCATGCGGCTGCGCTCCGCCTCCGGGATGGTCAGCCAGCGACCACGGAACAATTCGATCTCCACCGGCAGGCCGCTGAATTCGCAGAGCATGGCGCGGAGATTGACGGCATTGCGGTTGCGTGCGGCGAAGAAGCCCGAAAAACGCAGGATCAACTCCTCGTCGACGCCGCTCTTTTCGACGAGGCGCTTGGTGCCGAAGCCGGTGAGTGACAGCAGCGTGGTGACGAAGGCGTTGTTTGCCCATCTGCCGCCCCAGCGCAGCCGCCTGGCGATGCGGTATTTCTCGCAGGCGTCGGCGAAAAGTTCCGCCATCCGCGCGCTGAACAGGTCGAAGAAGCCCGCCAGCGCCCGCGACCTGTTCCGCTCCTCGCGCATGACGAGGTCGTTGTAGGTCGACGGCATGGAGCCGATCGCCCCGACGAGACCGGCAAGCGCACTGCGGACGGCGGCACCGCCGCCCTTGCGCTTGTACCCGCTGACGGCAAGAGGCGCCGGCGAGACGCCGACATGGGAGGCGACATCAAGCCGCCCTTCCTCCACCGAAGCCTGCGCGACGCGAAAGGCCGTCACCGGCTCGAAGCGGCCGGGGTCGCGTTCGAGCAGATCGGCAAGGGCGTCTGGCTTGCGGGCGACGAGGAGATCCATGGTTGGCTAGCGATCCTTCCTTAGAGAAGCGGGCGTTCGGCGGCACGTGCCGGCCACCGGGCGATCGGCCTCGATTGCCCCTTCATCCCAATGGTGAGCCGGGTGAAGCTGTTGACCGAGGTGTAGAGACTGAAGAAGCGGTCGAGCACGCTGCCGAACAGGAAGGCCGAGGGCCGGTCGATGGCGGACGGATCGAATTCAAGCGCGATCTCGGTGCCGGGCACCATGCCGCCGCTGCCGAGACGGGCGGTCGAAGTGCCCGCCTTGATGCTGACGAGCGCATCGACGAATTGTTTGGTCTCGGGGCTGTCCCGGAAGGCGTAGAGCGACAGGATATCCTTCAGCGCCGCACCGTCATTGTCGAAGAGCGACAGGTGATTGAGGATGAGATGCGACATCAGCCGCCAGTTCCGCCCTTCCTGATCGTTCATCCTGACCGACGGCGTCGGCGGGATCAGGGCTTCGACGCTGGCGACAGCCTCATGGCCGGAAGCGAGCTGCAGGAATGGATGGCCGCCGCCGAAGGGAAGCTGTTCCGGCAGGTCGCGGTTGAGGCAGAGCGTATCGACGCTTGCGACCGCATCGACAGGACCTGAAGAACGGCGCTGCCTGTCGACGAAGGCGATGTCCATGTCGCTGGTTCTGTCGTCTTCGTCGAAACGGCGATAGGCCTGCCAGTAGGTCGCGCTCGTGCCTGCCCGTTGCGACCGTCCGAAGAACGGCTGGCAGAATTCCTCCTGGCCGCGTGATCCGGTCAGGAGAACGCGGTCGATCGAATAAATCTCGCGGGTCTTCTGGCGCCGTGCATCAGGCAGAAGACGGTATTCCGTGCGGGTGCCGTCGATGGCAATCGGCTCGCAGACCTGGCGGAAGAGATTGACGACGGGCGTCGCATTGAGCGCGAAGTCGCGGACCGAGATCGCACGTTCGAGCTTGGCGTCGCTTTCCCTGAGGTAGACGAAGAGCTCCAGCGTCTCCCCCCGCCAGGCATCGAGCCCTTCGACGTCGAGAAACAGAAATTTGCGCGGCAAAGCGAAAAACTCGGTCAGCAGCCGGTAGCCGGTGAAGCTCGGCGCCGGATAGGGCAGCATGGCCTCTTCAGGCTCGAAGCCGACCGGTTTGAGATTCCCCGCCGGCAGGAAGACCGGCGAACGGTCGTCCGCATGTTTGGCAAGTGCGATGCCGAGGGTGTGGTTGGCAAGCAGCTCATAGATCGCCACCGCCTGCTGCCAGGGGGACGGAATGTGCAGGCGCAGGCGGCTCATGCCGAGGCTGCCGACGGGCGTTCGGGCATCGAGACTGCGGATGGACAGCCTGAGGCAACCGGCAACGCCGGCATAGGGAGAAAGCGGCGCATTGATCGGCTGGCCGGAAAGGATAGCACCGGTGATTTCGATCGGCGCCATCTCGACATTCTGCGTGGTGCGGAAGCGGCAGGCTTCCCCTCGCACCGGCTCGGCCAGGACTTCGGTGTGGCGCGGCACGGTCTGGACCGAGGCGAGCGTATCGCTCGACCGGAACTTCACGATGCTCATCGAGGGGAGCGGCGAGAGATAATGGGGATAAAGGGTTTCGAGCAGGCCGTCGGTGAGTTCGGGAAACTCGTCGTCCAGCTTCTGGCGGACGCGGGCGGCCGAATAGGCGAAACTCTGGATCAGGCGCTCCACATGCGGGTCGTCGGCGACGTCGCCGGTCATGCGCAGGCGGCCGGCGATCTTCGGGAAGGCATCCGCAAAGCGCGCGGCGCGGCGGCGGAGTGCCAGCAATTCCTCATTGTAGCGATGAAGGAAACCTTCAGCCATGCGCCGCCTCCACGAGGAAGCGCTGGGTCGAGGGATCGATGGTCGACTCGAAGCTGATCGGCGGCATGCCTTCATGCAGGCGGAAGGTCGCCTGGATGCGCATGCGCAGCGCCCGTTCGGTCATCGTCCGGCTCTTGAGGATCGTCACCCGCACATCGGACAGCCGCGTTTCGAAAAGCGCAATCCGCCTCTCGATCGCTTGCGCCAGCTTCAGCTTGGCCTGGTCGGTCATCAGATTTGCCGAGACGATGCCGTCGACGCCGTAGCTCGCCAGGGCGTCCCTGAGTTCGGAAAGTGCCGCCGGTGGAGTCGTCGGGCAGCGCCGCGTGTTGAGCAGCGCTTCGAGATCGCGGCGGATCGCCTCCCTGACGTCGCGGACCTGATCGACGAAGCTCATCGGCGGATCGGCGCCGCGATCCGGAGCCTCGTCGATCAGCCTGTCGAGGATCGAGCGGGCAAGGACGCGGTCGCGCGACCGGTAGCGTTCGAGGGGATCAACCATGCGCAACCTGCCTGCCGGCAGCCGCTGCCGGCACGATCTCCAGACTTTGGGTGTCATGGAATGAAACCAGTTCGTCGCCGGCGAGGTAGCAGCGCTGGCCGCGGCCGGTGGTGATGCCGGTCGTCTCCTCGATCCATTCGGTCTCGCGGCCCAGCCTGAGCGTCTCATCCTTGCCGGTGCCATGATAGACCGCAGGCAGAAGCACCGACGCGGCAGCGCCGTCGATCAGGGAGAGCTCGGCGCGGCGGAAGGCCAGATCGCGCGGACGGGCAATCGGCTCTATCGAGAGAGCTGCGATCTTGGAAAAATCGATCCAGAGATAGCCGCCGCCGGTCATGATGACTTCGAGAGCATGCGGCGTGCGGTCGTCGAGATCGCGGAAATCGGAGACGGCCTTGCCGTTCCAGATCAGCCGGCGCTCACCCCTGAGGTTCTCGAGTGCATCGAGCGTGGTTCTCGCCTCATCCGCATCCCCGTCGTGATGGGCGATGCCGAGGCGGACGGCGAGCTTGTCGAGTTCGCTCGGCCCCTGTGGAAATTCCGGCAGGGCGCTGCTCTCGAACCAGGCGTCGCGCGCCGCCATCGCCCGAAGCTCGTTGCGCAGCAATGCGAATCCCATCGTCGCGTCGGGAGAGAGGGTGGCAGCAAGGCTGCACTGATTGTCCGCACGCTGGTAGTCACCGGCAAGCACGAGAAGATCGATATAGAGATGCCGCGCCTCCTGATCCGAAGGCTTGACCTTCAGATACGCCTTGACCTCCTCGATCGCGTCATCGAGGGCGTCGTCGCTGAGCGATTGGGCGATGCTGGCGGAAAGCGTCATGCGGACATCCTCTCGGGTATGGCAACGGGGCGGCTCAGGATCTGGCCGGTGGTCGCGGTCTCGGCGATGAGATGGAAGCTCGTGGCAACGTCATCGAGCTGGAAATGCGGCTGCAGCCGGACGGTGCAGGAGAAGCTGCCGGGCTTGCCCGGAATCTCGGCGACGCCGATGCCGGCCGAGCGCAGGGGAAAGCGTGTGCGTAGCGCGATGTCGGCATCGTCGTTGCCGAGTGTATAGGCGGTCAGCCAATCCGCCAGCTTCCGCTCGATCGAGATCGCATCCGAAAGCTGGCCGATTTCGTCGCGCATGATCACTTTGAGATAATGCGAGAAGCGCGACGCGCAGAGCACATATTGCAGCATCGCGGCGAGGCGGGCGTTCTGGCGCGCATGCTCGTTGGAATAGTGCGGCGGCGCATGCAGGGACTGATTGGAATTGAAAATCGCCGAAGCGGAGAGATAGGTCGTCGCGGCAGGGATGATACCGAGATCGCAGAGCTGCTGCTCCTGGCCGCTGGTAAGATGGATTTCCACTGGCGCCTGGGCGGATAGTCCGTTGCTTTCGGTGCCGAAATCATAGGGCGGCAGTTCCGCTGCACTTAGCAGGCCGCCGTCGACAGCGTCCTGCGTGACGCCGCGGATATCCGCGAACCAGCCGGAATCGATGAAATTTCGGATGACGACGGTCGCAAATGCGAAAGCGGCGTTGCCCCAGAGAAGCGAACTGCCGTCGGCGGAAATGCTTTCGCGGAAGGGAAAGCCATCGTGGCGATTGCGTGCATGAGGCGTCAGCGGCGCGCGCATCAGGATACGCGGCGCGACAAGTCCGAGGAAACGCGAATCCTCACGCGCGCGGAGACCGTTCCAGCGGATGCGGGCCGTCTCATTGGCAAGCCAGGAAAAGTCGTTGACCCGGTTCAGCTCGTGAAAGTCTTCAAGCCCGATCGCCAGCGGCGCAGCACCTGCGACGAAGGGGCAGAAGGCGGCGGCGGCCACCATGCCGATCTGCGACAGCGTGCTGACCGGATCACCGCCGGCCGGATCGGCCGGGGAAAGATAATAGTCGCCGACCAGCAGACCGAAGGGTTCGCCGCCCGGCATGCCGAACTCGCGGCTATAGATCAGTTCGAAGAGGTGGCTTTGGTCGAAGTCGCTGGCACGCTCCATGCTCCGCGTGAGCTCGCCCCAGCTTACGCCGAGAAGCTTGACCTTGACCTCGCCGCTGCGGCTTGCCTCGCGCACGAGCATGGCAAGGCCACGCCATCTCGCCTCCATCGCCTGAAAATCGGGATGGTGGAGGATGGCATTGACTTGCTTGTTCAGCGCTTCGTCGATCAGCGTAATCAGCTGATCCGCCCGGCGCCGCCATTTAGTGCTGGAACCCATCGTCAACCTGACACAGATGTTTCGAACGCAAGATCCAAGCTCGGCGGCAACCCGCCGCGCTTGGACCTGCTTTCATCAGTTCTTCGAGGGAATCCGGGCGACCATGCGCAGCGAGGTGGTCAATTCCTCCATCTGCAGCCACGGGCGCATCCAGGCCACGGCGTTGTAGGCGCCCGGCCTGCCGGGGATTTCCTGTACGGTGACTTTTGCCTCGCGCAGCGGATATTTCGCCCGCGACTCTTCGCCGGCGTCGTCATTGGCGTTGACATAGTTGGAGATCCAGCGATTGAGCCAGGCCTCGCAATCTTCCGCTTCCATGAAGGAGCCGATCTTGTCGCGGCCCATGACCTTGAGATAATGGGCGAAGCGCGAGGTCGCCATCATATAGGGCAGACGGGCTGAAACGGCCGCATTGGCAGTGGCTTCGGGCCGGTCGTAGAGTTTCGGCTTATGTGCCGTCTGCGCTCCGAAGAACACGGCATAGTCGGTATTCTTGTAGTGGCAGAGCGGCAGGAAGCCGAGTTTGCCGAGTTCGGCGTCGCGGCGATCGGTGATACCGACTTCCGTCGGGCATTTCAGATCCAGATCGCCGTCGTCGCTCGAGAAGATGTGCATCGGCAGCCCTTCGACCTTGCCGCCGTTTTCCGCCCCGCGAATGGCGGTGCACCAGCCGTTCTTGGCGAAGGCCTCGGTCAGACGCGTGCCCATCACATAGGCTGCGTTCATCCAGCAGTAAGAGCCGTGCGACAGCTCGCCGGTCTTGGAACCGCCGGTTTCGTCGAAGTTGAACTCCTCGATCGGGCTGGTCTTCGGGCCGTAGGGCATGCGGGCAAGCACACGCGGCATGGCGAGCGTTACGAAGCGGGAATCATCGCTCTCGCGCAGGCTGCGCCACTTGGCGTATTCAACCGTCTCGAAGATCTTCTCGAGATCGCGGGGTTTTGCCAGCTCCCGGAAATCCTCGAAGCCGAACATGCGCGGGCTGGCGGCGGAGATGAACGGGGCAAAAGCGGCAGCGGCGATCATCGAGACGCCCTGCAGAAGCTGGACGTCGTCGAAGGAATTGTCGAATTCGTAATCGCCGATCAGCGCGCCCATCGGTTCGCCGCCCGGCGTGCCGAATTCGTCTTCATAGACCGACTTGAACAGCCGCGACTGGTCGAATTCGACGGCCTTTGCCAGATCCTTGGCGACATCGCGCTTGGATGCATTGAGCACGCGGATCTTCAGGTTGGCGCTGGTCTCGGTGTTCTTGACGAGATAGTTCAGGCCGCGCCAGGCTCCTTCGAGCTTGGTGAACTCAGGCGATTGCATGATCGCCGCGAGCTGGCTGGATATTGCCTTGTCGATTTCGGCAATGGCATTGTTCAAGGTGATCGTCAGGTTGCGATCATAGGTGACGGTGCCCTTCAGGGCTTGATCGGTGAGCGTGCGCAGAAGGTCCTGCGCACGGTCGGGCTCGGTCTGGCGGGTTGCCGCAACCACCTTCGAGAGCAGGTTCTCATCAGGTGCGAAGCCTACTTCTTCCTTTGTTTGCAATTGCGTTTCAGCGGTCATCTATCGATCCTTTTTGCGAAAGCGGCGGCCCTCGAAGCATGAGGGGTTCCCTTCAAAAGGGGCCGCTGCCGGACAACGACTCTTCAGGAATTGAGCGCGCGGGCCGCTATCGGTCCGCGATCCCGGGCACTCAGTTCAACACGTCCTTCGCGTCTTCGGCTTTGTCTCCGCCAAGCTGGGCCACCAGCTGCGAGAGATCGGCCTTGTTCTGCAGGATGTCCTCGAGCAGACGCTCGAGCTCCTCGGAGCGGTCCGCCTTGCTCATCAGGTCGCGCAACTGGTTGCGCGCGTTGAGCAGGGCCTTCAGCGCAGGCACCTGATCGACGACCGCTCCGGGTTCGAAATCGGCCATGCTTTCGAATTTCAGCGAAACGGGAAGCTCGGTTTCGTTTTTCTCGAGGGTGTTCTCGACCGACAGGGTGAGGCCCGGCGTCATGCGGCGCATGACGTCGTCGAAGTTGTCGCGGTCGACCTGCACGAACTTGCGCTCGCCGAAAGGCTTGAGCTGTTGCGTGGGATTTCCGGAGAAATCGCCGAGCACGCCGACGACGAAGGGCAGTTCCTTCACCACCATCGCGCCTTCGGTTTCTACTTCGTATTTGATGTGGACCCGCGGCTTGCGAACCCGTTCCAGTTTTTCATGCACACTTGCCATCGAGATTCTCCTTCGTCTCATCGGCGGATTATCAATTGAGGATGCTGCGGCGTGCCGTTAGCCTCCCTTGTCGGCTACGGGCTGGATGCCGGCTGCCGTCAGCACCGCGTTGCGCGTCTGCTGTTCGGGCAGGAGCTCGGCAAGAAGCTCGAAAAAATCCATGCGGCCGCGACGCACCAGCGTTTCGATCGACATGGAGATCGGTGAATGGGGCTCCGTGCGGCGGAAATAGCGCGCAACGGCGATCAGAAGTTCGAAGGCCTCTTCCCGCGAACGAATCGTCTCGGCGCTGACAGGCCGCAGGCCGATGGCTTCGGACTCGTTGGTTTCGCTTGCCTGCAGTGGCTCGGACCCTTGCGAGGCAAGGGCTTGTGGAGCGGCAAGCGGCGCTTCGATCCCGGCGAGCATCCGGATTGCAGATGCCGCCTCCTGCAACACATTGCGTGTATTCGAACTCGGTGGCGCCTGGTCGCCGCAGTGTTCGTCAAGTATTTCGACCATGCGATCGAATGCGGCGATGCACCCGGTCAGCACGTCGAGATAGGCTGACATCTGAGCGACACCGGCTTCTGCCGCCGCCTGCTGCAATTCCTTGCGCCGTTCGGTTTCATTCGGCCGCTGCGAAAGCTGGAAATCCCAAAGCGAAAACTGGGCGAACTTTCCGCCCGGGATCAACGATGTCAAACGAATAGCCTGGATGAGCGTGCCTTCGCCGCCGACGCCGTTGAGACCCGCGAAGGGCGCAAACCGTTCCTCGAAATCGCCATCTCCGATCGAATGCAAAGTGTCGAAATGCTTGTCTAAAAGCGACACGGTTGCGACGTAAACATCATGCAATCCTGAGAACCCCCGCAGCCGCAACTGCGCCTCTGCGAGCCATGCCAATACTTCGATATCCTTGCTTCTGGAAGAAAGGATCTGCAATCCAAGATTGCTAACATCGTGCCAGGCAGGTGCAATCGCAATAGTCTCACCTGGGATAATACTACGTTCGGCTGTACGAGCGGCGTTTCTCGCGTCCTTAATTCTATAGTATATTTCGCGAGATACAGTATTAACCCGCACGTTTTCTCCGCATGGATGCCCTTGTTCAAGTGGATCTATAATTTCGCGGACATTCACGCCGTTAAATTCCTCAAAAAGCAGAGATTACTGCGAATAACGGTCATTTTGGGCGGCTCATATTGGCTTGTCAACCATCGATGGATGATGACGGATTTATGACGACTGTCGATATGCTCATTTTTCAAAATAGAGTCGTTTTTCTTCTGGACAAGGGTTTATGAGCGCCCTAGTTGTTTCTTCGCGTTAGGAGAGCGTACTGAATTTCGACGTAAAGACAGGACTGGTGGATGTCCCATATCGATCTCAATCGTCTGATAAGAACGCTTGAGCCCAATTTACGTGTCGGTCTTGAGACAGCGGCGTCGCTTGCCGTGCGGCATCAGCACGCCGTCGTCGATATCGCCCACTGGCTTCGCTCCCTTCTTGATATCGCAGGATTTTCTGCCATTTTCGAAGAGCTCAAGCTCTCCTCCGAAATGCTGAGGACGGAGCTCGACGCGGCGATCGCCGACATTCCGCGGGAGGATGGCGCCTCGCTAGCCCTCTCCCCGAACCTGCTTGCCCTTGGGAGGGAATCCTTTCTGGTTGCATCGCTGCAGTGCGGGCGGAATGTCGTGCTTTTGGCCGATCTGCTTGCCGCGCTGATCAACGAGCCGGCATTGCGGGCGGTGACGCGCGGCATTGCCCCGTCGATGCGCAATCTCGACAGAGCGACGCTCGACAAGCTGCTGGAGACAGCGGCGCCAGGCCCGTCGGGCGATCTTTCCGTGCCCGTCGCCGCGTCTGCGAACGTCACTGGGAACAATGAATTCCTGCGGCTCTACACCCACGACATGACCGCGGACGCCCGCGCCGGCCGAACCGACCCGGTCATCGGCCGCGATCGCGAATTGCGGCAGTTGATCGATATCCTGATGCGCCGGCGGCAGAACAATCCGATCCTCGTCGGCGAGGCAGGTGTCGGCAAGACCGCGGTGGCGGAAGCTCTGGCGCTGGAGATCGCCGCCGGTAACGTGCCGGCCCGATTGAAGGACGTGAAGCTGCTGCTCTTGGACCTGAGCCTGCTGCAGGCGGGCGCCGGCGTCAAAGGCGAGTTCGAACGACGGCTGCATGGCGTGGTCGATGCGGTGAAGACGTCGCCGGAGCCGATCATTCTGTTCATTGACGAAGCGCATGGGCTGATCGGCGCCGGCGGACAGGCAGGGCAGGGCGATGCCGCCAATATCCTGAAGCCCGCTTTGGCGCGCGGGGAACTGCGGACGATCGCGGCGACGACCTGGAGCGAATACAAACGCTTCATCGAAAAGGATGCTGCACTCACCCGTCGCTTTCAGACGGTACATGTCCGCGAGCCGGACGAAGAAGCCGCCATCCGCATGCTGCGCGGCGTGGCGGAAGGCCTGAAAACCCACCACAAGGTGCGCATCCGCGACGAGGCGATCGTCGCCGCCGTCCGGCTTTCGGCGAGATATCTGCCGGACCGGCAGCTTCCCGACAAGGCAATCAGCCTGATCGATACGGCAGCTGCTGCGGTGGCGCTGGCGCGCCAGACGACGCCGGAGGCGCTGAAGTTGCTCGCCGACGAGCGCGATCTTCTGGAAACCGAGTCGGGCTGGCTCGCACGTGAACCGGAGACGCCGGAAAAGCGCGCCCGGCTTGGCGAAATCGCCGCGAAGCAGCAGCAGATCCTCCTGGAGATCGAGACGCTCCGGTCGAAGTTCGACGAAGAAAACCGGCTCGTCCGGGAAGCCGACCGGCTGGAGGAGTTCTTCTCGCCCGACGACGCCGTCGTTCCGCTGGCGCCAGCCGACAAGACCGGCGACGGCACGAATGTGGCGCCTTTCCCGTCGCAGGCGATGACGGCGGAAAGCGCACGCGCCGCACTTGCGGTCACCGAACGGAGCCTGGCGGCAGCGGCGGACCAAACGCCGCTCCTGCCGCGCGTCGTCGACAAGGAAATCGTTGCCGCCGTCGTTGCCCGCTGGACGGGAATTCCCGTCGGCAAGCTGCTGTCGGACCAGATCGAGAGCGTGAAGACGCTCGATGCCCGCCTGAAGGAGAGGGTGCTTGGCCAGGACGCGGCGATCGAGCGGATCGCGTCGGCCATGCGGGCCGCCCGCGCCGGGCTTTCCGATCCCCGCCGGCCGCCGGCCGTCTTCCTGCTGGTCGGCATGTCCGGCACCGGCAAGACCGAAACCGCGCTTTCGCTCGCCGACATGCTCTATGGCGGCAGCCGGTACCTCACGACCATCAACATGTCCGAATTCAAGGAGGAGCATAAGATTTCCATGCTCCTCGGCTCGCCCCCCGGTTATGTCGGCTACGGCGAAGGCGGCGTGCTCACCGAAGCGGTGAGGCGCAGGCCCTATGGGGTGCTGCTGCTCGACGAGATCGACAAGGCGCATCCGGGTGTTCAGGAAATCTTCTATCAGGTGTTCGACAAGGGAACGCTGCGCGACGGCGAAGGCCGGGACATCGATTTCAAGAACACCACCATCGTCATGACGGCGAATACCGGCTCGGAGATGATCGCAGCACTTGCCGCCGATCCCGACACAATGCCGGAGGCAGAGGCGCTCGAAGCGCTGCTGGCGCCGGAATTGCAGAAGCATTTCAAGCCGGCCTTCCTTGGCCGCACGACCGTGCTGCCCTTCCTGCCGCTTGGTAACGAGACCCTTTCGGGCATTGTCGATATCCAGATCGGCCGTATCCGCGACCGGGTCGGGGCCACCTACGGGACCACGCTTTCACTATCACCGGAAGCCCGTGACGCGCTGATTTCGCGTGCACGCACGAGCGAGGTGGGCGCCCGCGCGATCGAGGTCATGATTGCCCGCGACCTCTTGCCTGTGCTTTCGACCTTTTTCCTCGACGCCGTTGGGCAGGGGAAGAAAATTACCGGGGTCACCATCGGTTACGACGGCCAGCGCTTCGGCCTCGATGCCGAAGAGGCCGCCCCACAGAAATTCGACACGCCGGGGGAAAACCGGTTGTCGGATGAAGTAACCCCGAGCCGCAAGCGCACTCGGGGAGCAGCGAGAAGAAAGGCAACTACGCCTTAGACGCAACTAGGCACTCAACCGCCAATAGGAGAGCTGACAGCATGCCGATTTATCTTCAGATCGACGGTATCCAGGGGGATGCGACCCACGAGCAGCATCGCAAGTGGATGGACATCGAAGCCATCCACTGGAACGTCGCCCGCAACATGAACACCTCCGCCGGTTCGGCGGCAAACCGTGAAGCTTCCGAGCCGACCGTTTCGGAAGTGATCCTCACCAAGGTCAGCGACTCCTCGTCGACCAAGCTCTTCCAGGAGGCCTGCTCGGGCCGCACTGGCAAGCGTTCCGTCATCCATCTCGTCACCACGGGTAATCCCGGCGACACCTACATCGAGTATTCCCTCGAGAACACGCTGATTGCCAGCTACTCGATCGATTCCAACGGCGACCGCCCGGTCGAGACGATCAAGCTGAACTTCACCAAGATGGAAGTGAAGTACACGCCTTACGACGACAAGCATTCGCCGCAGTCGCCGATGATCGCCTCTTACGATCTCGCGACCACCAAGGCCGCTTAAGGTTTCCCGACATCGGCAGTGCCAGCCCTGGCTGGCACTGCACCTCATATTTTCGGTTGCCTTTCTCATCTCGGGAAAGGGCAATCAAAAGCTGTTTTCGCAGATGAGTTGAGAGACATCCTTGCGCTTTAGACAATGGAGATGATCGTGTCGGCTGCAACTGATCGTTTGAACGATATTCTTGTAGAATTGCCCAAGTACAAATCCCAATGGGAGACGAATGTCGCCAATCCCTATGTGCGGGCTTACGATCTCGCCATCGACAATTACCAGAAAACCACAAAGGCCCAGGAAGCCCGTGACCGGATGCTGGCCGAGCTGTTCGTATTTTCTGCTTCGGTCCTGACGGGCAGCATCATGATGGCCGCCTTCGCGACGACCTCGGTGCGTGTGCTGGCGGGGCGCACGGCGCTGCGCGTGATCTGCAACAACAATCTCAACCGCACCTTCGACCTGATGCATGCCGCCGCCACCAGCAAGCCGGTGATGTTTGCGCTCGGTGGCGTGCTCGACGAGGCCAAAAAGCTCGCCAACAAGCAGGTGACCAGCGCTGCGGGAAAGCTGACGAGCAGCGCGCCGATCGCCTCTGCGCCGACCGCCCTCAATTTCATGACGCGGATCGCCGATTTCATCGACACCAACCACATCTGCGTGCATGATTTCGTCAGGGGTGTGCAGCACGACAATTCGATCAGCGAGGCCAGCAAATCCAGGCTCGCCGATCTGGTCGGCAAGACGCCGTTCTGCAATCCGCCGGAGAGCCGGCGCGTCGACGAAAACAGGCTGTCCCAGAAGATGGAGCTCCTGTTCTACATGAGCGCGGTTCTGGATTCCGACAAGCTCGTGACCTATGTGCCGGCCACCGGCGGCACCGTCGGCGGCATGGGCCGGGATATCGAATATAGCAAGAACGCCATTCCGCAGCTGCCTTCGGCAACGGACTATCCGAAAGCCACTTCGCCCCGCTTTATCGGTCGGCCGCTCCAGCCGTTCGAACCCGGTCAGCGTGTCGAATACGACAATATCGGATCGGTCGTGCGGGATCGCATCAATACGCTCAGCCGCCTTACCGGCAATTCATCCTTCTATCCCGAGCAGAATTTTGCCGAAAAGCTGCTGATCGACCCCACGGGCAGCGCGCAATTGGCGAAGGCGGAGCAGATCATCAACCGTCTTTCCACCGAAGCGCGGCCCAAGCAGCTCACCGACGTCAGGATGATCTGAGGGGTGTCGACGCTGTTGACGGATCTCCTGAAGCCGCACGGATTGATGGGGCGCATGCGCTGGCCGCTGGTTGCGGCCGGTCTCGTCTGCGCCATGGCCGCAAGTGCTGCCGGCATGGTTGGCGCGTCTGATACCACCGATCAATCTTTACTTCAGATCGAGCAGGTGGCGTCGCGCCTTTCCGGCACGCCAGCCGCTGTCGACAATGTCGCGAAGGCTGGGGTCGATCGGGGCATTTCGGCGACTTCGGATGCGCAGCCGCTGCTTGAAACGGCGGCGCGGTCTGCCTTCAAGGCCGACAGCATGCTTGCCGAAATATCGAAAGCCGTCGATGAGGCAGGCGACGATGCCGTCGATCCGAAAGCCTTAGCCAAAGCGGCAGCGGCTTTGGAAGAGGGGCAGGCGAAGGTCGCTCGCATGTATGAAGCGCAGGACCAAACAGCGGCGAAGGACATCGAAACGCGTCTTGCCGACCCGGACAACGGTCGGCGTATCGGTCAGCTTGCCGATCTGATGGCCGGCCCGGATCTTGCCGTGGAAACCGCTTTCACCGCCCAGCTCATGTATCTGTCCCTGGAGACCCTCTCCAGCTCCGATGCCGGGACACTGGCGTCCGCTCCGCAGGACAAGCTGCAATCCGAGATGAAGAGCGTGATCTCGTCGCTGCGTTCGAAAAGCGAGAACGAGAAACCGCTTCCGAAGGACATGGCACGGGCGAATGAAAAGGCGCGGCTTACCTTCGTGCTCGCCACCCTGTCTCCGGAAGATCTGTCGGTGCTGACGGATTTCTATGAGAGCCCGGGTGGAAAGGCCAAGCGCGACGCGCTCATCGAAAGTTACAAGCAGGTCTCCGATCAGGCCAATACTGAAATGCTGGGGCAGTATTTCCAGGCACTGGCGGATTACCTCAAAACCCATCCTCGGCCGCAACAGCAGTAATTCGGCTCCCAAGACGGAACGTGATGTTATGGACGATTTGCAATCCCTCGCCGCTGACTTCATCCAGGCGAACCGTATTCTGAAGATCGTCTCGCCGCTCGGCGAGGACCAGCTTCTGCCGGAGCGGGTGACGATCGAGGAAGGCATTTCCTCGCTGTTTGAAATCAGACTTTCGGCGCGCGCCAAGAAGCCATCCGTCAAGCCGGAGGAACTGATCGGCCGGCTGATGGATGTTTCGGTCGAGGTGCAGCAAGGCGACGGCGAGGGCGGCGTGCGCCGGCCGTTCAACGGCCTGGTGACCGAACTCAACGAGGGGCCGCCCATCACCCGCGGTCTCAGATCCTATTCCATGGTGCTGCGGCCGCAAATGTGGCTGCTGTCGCGCCGTTCCGACTGCCGCATCTGGATGGACAAGACCTCGGTCGATATCGTCGAGACGCTGTTTTCCGAGCACGGCATTCCGGCGCCCGATACCTCGGGCGTGATCACGCCACCGCCGCCGCAGCATTATTCGGTGCAGTGGAACGAAACGGACCTTGCCTATCTCACCCGCCGCTTCGAGGAGGACGGCCTGTTCTACTGGTTCTCCCATGAGGATGGCAAACACAAGCTGCATGTCGCCGACGGCGCAAGATCTTGGCTCGGCCCGTCGCCCTCGGCGCAGGGCGAAGGGCGGGTCCGCCTGGCGCAGGGCTCGGCCGACCGCAACCACATCACCGAGTGGAGCCGGCGCTATTCCTATGTGCCGGGCCAGCGCGCCGGCGCCGACTGGAATTTCGAAACGCCGCGCATGGTGCCCGGCACCATGACGCCGTCGCTGGTGCAGATGCCCGAGGCTACGAAGCGCGAGCTCTACGAATATCCGGCGCGCATTTCGTCGGTCGCCGAGGCGGAGCGGGCGGAAAAACTCAGGATGCAGGCCTCCGAAGCCGATCACGACCGGGTCTTCGGCGGCTCCACATCCCGCATCCTGGAGGCAGGACGCCGCTTCACCCCCTATGAAGTCGCCCATCCAGATCACGCCTATGAGGAACATGTGGTCGTCAAGGCGGTGCATACCGTCGTCGACCGTTCCTACGAAACCAACAGCAACGAGCCGGAATACACGAACACATTCGAGGCGGTGCCGTCGCGGGTACCGATGACGCCGCATCGCGAGACCAAGCGGCCGCGGATCGAGGGTACGCAAGTAGCGATCGTCGCCGGCCCTTCCGGCGAGGAGATCCATCCCGATCAGTACGGCCGCATCAAGCTGTGGTTCCCTTGGGACCGTAAGGCCAAGAAGGACGGCTCCGACACCTGCTGGGTGCGCGTGGCGCAGAGCTGGGCAGGTTCGACCTGGGGCGGACAGATCATCCCGCGCATCGGCATGGAGGTGATGGTTGCCTTCATCGACGGCGACCCCGACCGGCCGCTGGTCACCGGGGTAGTGCCTAATCCCGCCAATGCGGTGCCTTATACGCTGCCGGCGAATAAGACCAAGAGTACATTCCGAACTCAAACCCATAAGGGCACCGGCTTCAACGAGATGAGCTTCGAGGACGAGAACGGCCGGGAAGAAATCTACATGCATGCGCAGCGGGATCACCGCATTCATGTCGAAAATTCTCGTTCGAAGCGCGTCGATAACAACCAGTCGGAGTCGGTCGGCCATAACAAGACGATCGAGGTCGGTAACAACCACCACGAAGTGATCGGCGGCAATATGACGCTGATGGTCGGCCCAAACATCCTTCAGAAGGGAGTGACGGCCGCCATGGGTATTCTGCGCAGCAAGGTCGGCGACTTGCTCACCGATAAGCTTGGTGCGTTCACAGACAAGCTCGGCTTCCTGTCCGACACGGCCATGGGCGAGGGCAATCTCGTGATCGGGGTGGCCAAGAACAAGGCCGAGACGGTGATGGTATCTTCCACAGAAATCGTCGGCGCGGCGAAGTCGATGACGATCGGCGGCGGATTGCAAACGACGGTCGGGGGCATCCGCAACGATTCGACCGCCATCGGCCACTATCAGGAAGTGGGTATGGCCAAGTCCACGGTCGTGGGCAAGACCTACGAGATCGTGGTCGGCAAGACCAGTGTCAGGATGGAGGCGGACGGGACGGTTCACCTCAAGGGCGAAAATGTGACGATCGAGGCGGGACAGGAACTGGTCCTAAAGGCTTCGAAGGTCGATATCCGCAGGAACTGACGCGATGACCCTAGTGCCGTCGGGAGAGTGGATACCCATTGCTGAAGAGCGCCGAAGCGTTCGCGACGAGGTTCGCGAGCGCTTTCAGGCTCGCGTGGGTATCAAGCCTTTCAGTTCGATGGGTCAGTTGTCGCTCAGCCCCGAACAGCAATTGCCGCTGGTGCAGGGGTTACTCACCAAGGCCAATCCACAGGGATCGGCAGATATTACTGCATGTCTGGGAGCGCTGTCGCAGGCGCTCGGAGAGATCGGTCTCGGCGCCGGCGGCGTCATGGCTCCGATGGGGCACGCATCCTTGAACTTCCACAAGATGCTTCCTCAGGAACTCCTGAAGTGGCATTTCCTCGGAGAAGATGCCGATGGGTAGCGCGGCGGCTCAATATCCCGACTCGCAGCTTCCCGGGACACATCCGCATCCGGACACCGATCTGCAGAAATACACCTACGACCGACTGCTCGAATACTGGAGCATGGTCTATACGCTTGGCCTGCTGGGCGGCGTCCTGGGTACTGCGGAGGAGCAGAAGGCGGCACGAGAGGCGGTGCTTGCCGCCCTGGAGGGCGCGGTCAAGGAGGCCATGGGCCTCGTCGAAGCCGCCGGAGTTGCGATCGACGACTACACGCCGCCCGGTTTAGGCGCCGCCCATCTCGGTATGCAGCGCGGCGGCCTATGGGCAGCGCAGAAGGTCGGCACATTCTTCGGCTATGATCCGGGCTTTAAGGACGATATCGAAAATCTCGACCGCAGCATACGCGACAGCGTCGCCGTCGACGTGAACCAGACCTCGCAGGTCATGAAGGGCGGCAAGGCGACGGTCGAATGGCTCGGCAAAAGTACCGGGCTTTACGACTACAAGGCGGACACGACCGCCGAGGACAAGGTCATCGCGGCCACGCAAGGTACAGTCAGCGCGCGCCAGGCACAGGTCACCGCAGCGCTTTCCAAGGTGTGGAATGCGTTGAAAGAGAGCGCTCTGGCGCGCTATAAGCAGTTCCTTTCCGACTGGGAGAAGGGCGGCCCGAGTTACGCCTTCGGGACCCTTGGCATCGACGGCGCCTTCCTCGCGCTTGAATTGGCGATTTCGGCGGCGGCCGGCGCTCTGACGGCCGGCGCGGGCGCTATCGCCCTCAAGGTGGCGGTGTCGATCGGCGAGAAGGTCGGCAAAGCAGCGCGCAAGATCGTCATCATGCTGAAGCGGGCCGGGGGAAATGTCGGCAAGACTGCCCGCATTGAGCTTCCCGAAGCGAAGGTCGTGGAGCATGCCAAGTCCCATAAGGGTTTTGGCGACGACCAGGCGGGGCTGCCGAAGTCGACCCATGAAAATGTCAAGGATCCCGGCGGGCCAAAGCCGGGCCTCTGGAAGAAGAAGGAGGTCGGTGGGCGCACGGTCTACCAGAGAGACGATTTGATCGATCCAAACCTAGTCGATGAAAAGGGACGCACCAATTATCAGCGTATGAAGGCTGGACTCGCGCCCTATGGTTCGGATGGAAAACTGATCGAACTGCACCACATGGTTCAGCAGGAGACTCTGCGCGAGACAGGCAAGAAGGGTCCCTTAGCGGAGGTGCAAAGCACCTTCCATAGTGACAACTACAACACCATTCACATCTACCCGAAAGGCGACGCCGATTATATAAGTTGGCGGAAGCTGCATCCGCAGGACGAGATAGACTACAACAATTACCGGTCGAGATATTGGCGCGCCAGGGCTAGGGATTTCGGCAATGGACCACCTCCATAGGGGGCAGCGCCAGGCTCTTTGGGTAGGCCGTGGACAAAGGAGTAGATGATGAGCACCGCGATGTTTGATGATGCAATCCGCAGCCTGCGAGACAACGGGATCGACATTCTCGGGACCAGGAGCGCGACGGAAGAAGATTTGAAGCAGATCGAGACCCGGCTCGGCGTGTCGCTGCCGGTGTCGTATAAGAAGATGCTGTCCGAATATGGTGCGCTCGAATTCGACACGATTGAGATTTACGGTTGGCTCTCCCAAGGTATAGACGCGAAATTCATCACCAATGTCGTGTATGCCACGGAACGAGAGCGCGCCGATGGTCGGATCAGCGAGACGATGATCCCGTTTCTGACGGCGGGTTATGGTCCCTTCTTTGTGATGGATTGCGCCGAGATGAACGTAGACGGCGAGGCGCCGGTCTACGAGGTGTCTGCTGGCGGATACGCGATCGGCAAGGACAAAATTGCGGACAGCTTTGGCGAGTTCCTGCGCAACGAAGTGCGGCGCACTCTGGAAGCGCGCGCCCAAGGTGGTCCGGAATTCGATGAAGACGAGGAGGATTCGCCACCGTCACGTGAATTCATCAGCGAATACTGGAAGGATCGGGCAAAGGACTTCGAGTAAGTCCGACGCCTGACCGATAGCCCAGCTGGGGCCGGGAGGGGTATCGGCGGCCGAGTTTCTATGGCTAGTTATTTCGATCAACAGGGATTGCACGGAAATTTTATATGTCGTCTCACGTTTCCCTCAAGGGTCACAACCACCTTTGCCCGATGGTTGAACCGGGACCCAAGCCGCATGTCGGCGGGCCGATTTCGCAAACGCAGACTTTGGTGACCGTCGACGGCGTGCCGGTTGCCGTTGTCGGCGACAAATGCACCTGCATGGTCGGCGGCCCGGACACGATCAGCGGCGGCTCGTCGATTGTCTTCATCGAAGGCAAGGCCTTGGCGCGGATGGGGGATCCGACCGCGCATGGTGGGCGCATCGTCGAGGGCCTCGGCTGGCTCACTGCGGATTAACATTGGCAAATCGGTCTGTTCTTTTGGTCAGCCACGAGAAAGATGCCCATTTGCTATCCCTGGCTCAAGCAATATCCAGGGCTGGAGCACGACGCTGTGGGACTCTTCTGGGCAGAAACCGAGGAAGGTGGTTGGGAGAAGCCGCGCTCATCAAACTGGCTCACCGTTCTCGGCGAAGCGAACATTGAGTCGCCCGTCAGTTCTCAAACGGAGCAATCCTTCGCGCCGGGGCCTTGCCTGTCTTGAGCGATGCTGCGAGCGGGGGGCGGAGAGCTATCGCGCGGTCGCACGGCTCATCAAACCCATTCGCTTTGAAGGCTAGATGTGGGGTGATCAAGAGCCGTTTCCAACTGACGATAATTGATGTGCGCTTCGCCTTAGGTGCAATCCGTATGATTAAGCATTGCGCCCGCGAGGAAACGGGCGCAGTCCGGCAGATTGTCCCACCCAGGCAAATGCTTTTCGGGAACGAAAACGTGGCAGAAAAATCAAACTACAACATCTTCGAGATCAAATGGTTCGACGAGTTTCTCTCGGCCTACAAGATCGACAATATCATCAACCCGAGCGATGCTGAGATAGAGGCCTATCGCGGGAAGCTGCCGGATTTTCTTCTCCGTTTCTGGGCTGATCATGGCTGGTGCAGCTGGTCCGACGGTCAGTACTGGCTTTGCAATCCTTCCTTGCCGAAGCCGGTGCTGGACTATGTCTTCCGCGGTGATCCGGAGCTCAATCCCGAAAAGATGTATGCCTTTGGCTATACTGCCTTCGGTGAGATCGATATCTGGTATGGCGATGCCATGACTAGGTTGAACCTGCCGAGGGGAGAGGTGGGTGTCGACAATCGAGGATATAACGAGGAACACCAACGCCGGTGGACCGATGAAGTCATGTTGGGCCTGTGTTTCTCAGGTCGGTTTGCGCCGGCTACTCCGCCGTGGGAAGACGAAAACAAAAAGAACTTGATGCCACGCGCTTTGGAAATTCTGGGGCGGCTGAATGTAGGAGAAATATACGGATTCGTGCCGGCTTTGAGCCTGGGCGGGAGCAACGCCATACAGCATTTGCAGAAGATGCCTGTGGTTGAGCATCTTGTGTTCCTGGCGTCGCTGGAGCCGCCGACATTGTACGACTACACACCGCCTGCCGATGGGGAAGGCGGTTTCGGAACGGTGATTCCACGCCGGAAGATCGGGTCACGGTAGCACGGCGTCGTCCGGCCGGCGTGCACACGCAACGCACGATGGTTGCCCGATGATGCACGTTAATCTCGTTGTCAACTAGGAGCCAATATGGCCGCAACACCTCGGCGTCCCTTACAAGAAATACTGGATGAATTCGGACCGCTCAAAGACGGTACGACGGTTTCTGCTTCGCGGGCTGCGGGCTATCGCGGGAAGCTGCCTGACGCCATGGTTGATTTCTGGACTGAGCATGGGCGCGGGCAGTGGCGCGACGGTCTTTTCTGGATCTGCGATCCCGAGCCGATCATGCCTGTTCTGCATGCGCTGTTTGCAGGCGATCCGGAATTCGACGTCGCAAGAATGGTGCCCTTCATGCGTGATGCGTTCGGCGAGGTCAGCGTCTGGCATCCGAAGTTCAAGCTGATCACGCTCAAGATGAATCTCGGCACCGTCACGACCACCGACATTACCACCCACGTCATTGAGGGCGTACCCCCCTTCGACGATGATATGGCGGTAGCTGCCGCCGTGGACGCCAGCGTTTTCGATGGTCATGGCTGGGTGGATGCTACAACCGGCAAGCCCGTTATCGATGCGGTTCGGCGGCGGCTTGGGCCGATCAGTGCCGATCAGGTCTACACCATGGTCCCGCATTTCCGCCTCGGCGGCGATGGCACCGCCAAGGATTTTTCAATCGGCGGCTTCATCGAATATCTGGGCGTTCTGTCACAGATAGGATCCTTTACGCTCGAACGCTATATCGATCCGAAGCAGGGTGGCCGAGGACCCTTTGGACATCTCGAGGCTGTCCGTACGATCGGACATGACCGTCTGATCGATAGGGACACACCATGACGGACACCGACGCAAAGCTGCTGCGGACATTCATTGCCGACGAGAACGAAGCCTTTGCCGACCGGCGCCAGGGGAAATTTTGGCCGGCCAATCATCATCGTATCGGGCCTCTGGCGACCAAAGTTTCCGGGCTGCTCGATCCGAACGAGCAAATCGATTTCTATTTCCATTTCATGCGCATTGCCGGCGGCGCACCCTCCGTCGGAGATAAGGACATGCCGCTGCTGCTCGAGGCCTATCGGCGGATGCTGCCGTTTCTGGATCTTGGCGGCGTCATCCCGATGTCGCGGCGGCACAAATTGCTGTTCGTGTTCGGTTTTGACGATACCGGCGCCCTGCCGAGCGGCGAGACGATTTCGACCAAGGCGCTAAAGGTGCGGCTCAAGCTCATCGCGCAGGTCGGCAATTATACGACGATGCCTGCCCAGCGCGACAAGAAGGCAAAGTTTATTCCTTTCGCCGACGAGGCGGTGCGTATTCTCGAGGTTTTCCGGCATCTGGGCTATCGCCACGACCGACGTTATGGCGAAGACCTCTACGACGTCACCAATCTCAGCTTCTGGGGCATGGTGTTTATCTGCCTGCTCAACAAGGCGACCCGCGGCGAGCTTGTTGCCGATATGATTGAGGGCAAATATGATCTCATGCGGCGCGTCGAGCAGCTGGCGATGTTACACCGCTATGTCGAGACAGTTCTGCCGGATATCGAGCCTGACGAAGAGCGTTTCCGCTCGCTGGCGGGGCAGCTCAAGGACATCGAGCTTGGGCGCCGCAATGCCACCGAATCCGTCGCCCTGGCGCAAAGGCTGGGCCTGCCATTCGACGACGACGAGGACTGGGAAATCCATATTGCGGTCCCGCTGCGTGGCACCGAAGGCCATCCGTTGATCGCCAAGAACGTCGTGCGATTGCAGATCCGGCCGAAGCCGGACTGGGAGTGGGAACTGAACGCACGCATCGCCGAGCGCGGAGAGTTCTCGGAAAGCGAGAAAAAGACCTACCGGAACGATCTCGGTCTTCCCATTCTCGGATGCGGAAATCTTCATGCCTTTCCGACATGGCTGAGACAGGTGCGCGAGAAAAATGGCATGGATTTCGACACCGGCGCCGCCGACATTCGTGTGGGCCGCAGGCGGGTGGCAGCCAAGCTTATCGCCGAATGGCTGGAGAGCTGAACGCGGATCGATCGCGGTCGCCGCCCACGCCATATCGAAGCGCTGAAGCATCTTCCTAAGGGCGGTGCGAAATCTCTTCGCCGGTCTGAGCATAGGCCGTGCCACGACCGCAATGCGTCGTGGCACGGCAACGACTGTAAAACCTGCTCAGAAGGGATAGTGCTGGGCGGAATCCTCGACCGTGAGCCAGCGCAGGTCGGTGAATTCGGCGATTGCCGCCTTGCCGCCGAAGCGGCCGTAGCCGCTGCCCTTGACGCCGCCGAAGGGCATCTGCGCCTCATCGTGCACGGTCGGGCCGTTAATGTGGCAGATGCCGGATTCGATCCGCGCTGCAACCGTCATTGCCCGCTGGACATTCCGGCTGAAGACGGCGGAGGACAGGCCGTATTCGGTGTCGTTGGCGATGCGGATGGCTTCTTCCTCGCCGGCAACACGAATGATCGGTTTGACCGGGCCGAAGGATTCTTCCGCATAGACGCGCATCTCGGGCGTGACATGATCGAGCAGCGTCGCCTCGACCACGGTGCCCGAGCGCTTGCCACCGGCCACGAGCTTTGCACCCTTGGCCGTCGCATCGGCAATCAGCTCCTCCATTTTCTTCGCCGCATCGAGGCTGATCAGCGAACCGAGAACGACGTGGCCACGCGGATCGCCGGCCGGCAGCTGGCTGGCGCGGGCGGCCAGTTTGGCGACGAACTGATCGGCGATCGTCTCGTCGACGATGATCCGCTCGGTCGACATGCAGATCTGGCCCTGATGCATGAAGGCGCCGAAAATGGCGGCATTGACGGCACCGTCGATATCGGCGTCGTCGAGGATGACGAGCGGCGCCTTGCCGCCAAGTTCAAGAAGGGCAGGCTTCAGATGCTTGCCGCAGGTCTCGGCGATGATCTTGCCGACCTTGGTCGACCCGGTGAAGTTCACGCGCCTGACAGCCGGATGGGCAATCAGCGCGGTGACGATCTCAGGCGCATCCTCCAGTGCGTTGGTGAGGACGTTGATGACGCCGGCCGGCAGGCCCGCTTCGGTCAGCACTGTGGCAATCAGCCGGTGCGTGCCGGGGCATTGTTCCGATGCCTTGAGGACGACGGTGTTGCCGCAGGCGATCGGCATGGCGATGGCTCGGGTGGCGAGGATGACGGGTGCGTTCCAGGGGGCAATTGCCAGGCAGACGCCCGCGGCCTGGCGAACACCCATGGCGAGCGTGCCGGGTTTGTCGGAAGGGATGATTTCGCCTGTGATTTGCGTCGTCATGGCTCCGGCCTCGCGCAGGATGTTGGCGGCGAGCATGACATTGAAGCCGGCCCAGGGCGCGGTTGCGCCCGTCTCCTCGATCATCAACTGGGTAAACTCGCCCACTTTGGAATCCATGATGTCGGCAGCCTTCATCAGGATTGCGCGGCGCTGGCCGGGGCCGGTCTTCGACCAGGCGCCGAAGGCAGCGGAGGCGGCATTAACGGCTGCGGCAACGTCGTCCAGGTCTGCCGCTGCGGCGCGGCTTGCGAGCTTTTCGGTGAAGGGATCGAGACGATCAAAGGTCCGGCCGCCGGAGGCTGCGCGGTCGGCGCCATTTATGAGGAGGGAAATATTCATCGGAGGTCTCCTGGGAAAAGAACTAGAAGCCGAGGACTTCGGCGTTGATGGAAGCTTCGAGGCCGCCGTCGACGGCAATGTTGGCGCCGTTGATCCAGCGCGCGCCATCCGAGCAGAGGAAGATCACGGCCGGCGCGATATCGGCGGAGGTGCCGGCCCGGCCGACGCGGGTGATGTCGCTATCGACCCTGGCGTCGCCGAGCACGGCACGGAACTGCTTGAGGATCGGCGTTTCCACCGGCCCGGGGCTGACGGCATTGACGCGGATGCCACGGTTTTTGAACAGCGGCTGATGGGCGGCGCGCATGGTCCAGAGCAGCAGCAGCTCCTTGGAGAGCGGGTAGCCTTGCTCGTCCTTGAGGCCGTGCTCGGCGACAACCGCCGCCACCTCGGGAAAGCCGTCTATGCCGGCGAGCGACTTTGCCCGCTCGAGATTGGCGCGCCAGCCGTAGCCGGCGATCGAGGCGACGTTGACGATGGCGCCGCCTTCGCGCAGGCGGGGTGCCACGGCTTCGGACAGGGCGCGAAGCCCGTAGAAATTGACGGCGAGCGTCGAGACGACGCCGGTGCTGCCGGAAAGGCCGGCGACATTGGCGAGCGCGTCGAGACGGGCTGGAAGCTGCGCGACGATGTCGGCAACGCCTGATGCGGTGGACAGATCACCCTTGATGAAGGCGGCACTTCCACTGGCAGGCTCGCGGACATCGACGCCGATGACCTCGGCGCCCATCTGACCCGCCAATTCCGCCGTGCGGGCGCCGATGCCGGAAGCCACTCCGGTCACCAGGATTGTTTTACCAAAAAGCATGAACGTCACCTTTCGCAGGAGGGTCCGGAAATAAGCCGGCTCATTCTTCCCATTTGATTTTATGCGGACCGGGTAATTTCAGCCGGTAGCCGACGGGCAGAAGTTGAAAGTCGTAGCGGCGCTCGATTTCGCCCCAAAGGCCGCGCGGCAGATAGAGCGAAAAAATCACGGCGGTGGCGCCGAGGCCGATCAGGTACCAGACGCCGGCTGAACCGAAGAAGGTCTCGATCACGAAGAACAGGATGGCGCCGAGGATCGCGCCTTCGAACTTGCCGATCCCGCCGACCAGCACCATGAAGATCATGTAGGCTGTCCATTGGACGCTGAAATAGGTCTTCGGCTGGAAGGTCGTGGCGGTCGCCAGCCACAGGCCTCCGGCGACCGCGATGCCGAAGGCGGCGAGCACGAAGAGCAGCCTCTTGGTGGCGATCACGCGCACGCCGAGCGAGGTTGCCGCCTCCTCATTGTCGCGGATCGCCTGCATGGCGGCACCGGCGCGGCTGCGCATCAGGAGGAAGAGAGCGCCGAGCAGGGCGGCCATGGCTATCAAGGCGAGCCAGTAGATCGTTGCCCGCCGCGTGTTGCCGTCATAGACATTGAGCGAAATCAGCGAGGTTCCCGTTTCTCCCTGGATTAGCCAGTCGAGATTGACGAGCAGATGGGCGAGTTCGGCTATGACCCACATGCCGATCGCGAACTCGCCGCCCTTCAGGCGCAGCATGAACAGCGAAAGCGGGATCGACAGCGCGCCGGTCACGATCGCGGCGGCAAACAGCGAGACGAAGGGATTGAGCCCCGCATCGGCAAGCCGGATGGTGAAATAGGCGCCGAGGCCGAAGAACACCTGCTGGCCGACCGAAACCAGCCCGCCGAAACCGGCAAGCGCATTCCACATGGCGGCAAGGATCACGTAGATGAACAGGGCCGTCATCCGGTCGATCGCACCGGCGCCGAGCACGGCGGGGGCAAACATCAGCAGGGCGAGCACCGCGGCCATGCAGCCAAGCGCCACCCGCGACGATTTCGTCCAGCGCTCTATCGATATTCCGGTGGAGGCAAGGGTCGCGTTGGGGCTCATGTCGGGCTCCGGAGACGGGCGCGCAGTTTGAGAGAGGCGCCAAATTTATCGAGAACCGGCATGCCGAACCGGGACAGCCTGACGAAAAGCACCAGCAGGAACACGGCATGGCCACCGATCAGGAAGCCTTGCGGATGCAATTGCGCGCCGAGCGATTGGGCAAGACCGAGAACGATGCCGCCGGCAAGCGTCCCCCATAGTGATCCCGCTCCTCCAATGACGGCCGCCTCGAAGGCGAAGAGAAGCTGTGGGCCGCCGGCATAGGGGCTGAAGGTTGCCCGCATCCCGAGAAAAGCACCGGCGATGCCGACCGTGACCATGGTGATCGCGGTGGCGACGGCGTTGACCCGGCGGGCATCGATGCCGACCAGCCCGGCCGTATCGGGATCTTCGGCCGTGGCGCGGATGGCGCGACCAAGCGCAAAGCGGCTCAGGAAGAACTGCAGCCCGCCGAGAATGAGGATTGCCGTCACCATCATCAGGACGGCAAGCTTGCCGACGAAGATGTGGCCTGGCAGTTGCCAGGAAGCATAGGACAGGTTGCCGATGAACGGTGCGAGCGAGCGGGTGTCGGCGCCGAACTGCTCGAACAGCAGGTTGTCGATGACGATCGACAGGCCGAAGGTCGTCAGGATCGGCAGGAGCGTGCCGCCGCGGGCGCTGCGTTCCAGAATGAAGCGCTGCAACAGCCAGCCGATGGCCGCCATGACCGGCAGCACGATCAGCAGGCCGGCGAAGGGCGGAATGCCGAATTTGGCGGCCAGCAGCCACAGTCCGTAGGCGGCTGCAACCGCCAGGCTGCCATGCGCAAGATTGATGATCCGCATCACCGAGAACATGAAGGACAGTCCGCAGGCGATGACGGCGTAGTAGCCGCCGAGCAGGATGCCCTGGAGCAGGGTGTTGATCACGATGCGCTCCTTTCGCCGGTTGCCCGGTGCAATCCGAAATAGGCCTGGGTGACGTGCTCGCGCGTGACGGCCGCCGCCGGCCTGTCGAGGACGATGCGTCCTTCCAGCATGCAGATGACACGGCTCGCCACGCTCATGGCGCGGGCGAGATCCTGCTCGACGAGCACGATAGTCGTTCCCGACGTGAGCAATGCCTGCAGCTGGGCGTAGACGCGATCGACGACCAGAGGCGAAAGCCCGAGCGAGACCTCGTCCAGGAGAAGAATATCGGGATTGCTCATCAGCGCCCGGCCGATGGCGGTCGCCTGCTGTTCCCCGCCCGAGAGGTGTCCGGTTTTGGCGTGACGGCGGGGTTTCAGGTTCGGAAAGGCGTCGAGGACACGATCGATGCTCCATTCGCCCTTGCGTCCGGAGGTCTTTCCGAGAAGCAGGTTTTCCTCCACCGTCATCTGTGAAAACAGGCGCCGGCCTTCCGGCACCAAAGCGATGCCCTTGGCGATCCGCTTATGGGACGGGATGGCGGCCAGATCTTCGTCGTTGAGAAGGACGCGGCCGGAGGATGGAAGGTGGGCGCCGGCGATCGATCTGAGCAGCGTCGTCTTGCCCGCGCCGTTCGCGCCGACCAGCGCCAGCACCTCGCCCTTGCCAATATCGAAACTGACGCCTCGCACCGCCTGGAGCAGGCCGTGGCGAACGTCGAGGTCGCGGATGGAGAGAAGGCTCATGCGGGTGTCCCTCCGAGATAGGCCTTGACCACCTCCGCATTGCTCATGACCATTTTCGGTTCGCCATCGGCGATGATCCTGCCGGCATCCATGCAGATCAGTCGCTCCGCCACCTGCAGGAGGATGTGAACGATATGTTCGATCCAGACGATGCCGATGCCGCGGCGGCGCAATTCGAGGATGGTTTCGACGAGCTCGCTCGCCTCGCCATCGGTCAGGCCGCCGCCGATCTCGTCGAGCAGCAATAGCCTCGGCTGCGTGGCGAGCGCACGGGCAAGCTCCAGGCGTTTCCGATCCAGCAGGCCGAGCGTGTCGGCAGGGCGGTTGGCCACCCCGAGCATGCCGCAGAGCGAAAGTGAATCCACCACACGCTCATAGGCCTCGTCGCGGCTTGCGGCACTGCCGTGCGATGCGGCGACGAAGACATTTTCGAAGGTCGTCATGCCGCTGAAAGGCTTGGGAATCTGATGGGTCCGGACGAGCCCGGAGCGGCAGCGTTCCGCCGCCGTCCGGCTCGTGACGTCGGCGCCGTCGAAGGCAATGCTTCCCTCATTCGGCGGGAAGGCGCCGGCGAGCACGTTGAGCAGGGTCGTCTTGCCCGCGCCGTTCGGCCCGACAATGCCGACCGCCTCGCCATCGCCCATGGAAAAATCCAGATTCTCCAGCACCACAAGCGCGCCGAACCGCTTGTGGATCCCCTTGGCCGAGAGAAAGGCTCCCCCCGGCCGTTTTTGTGCTTCCTGTCGCTGCACTTGGTTATCCATTGTAAGCGGTGAGCTTGGCGCCGACCGGGACATTGGGGTCGGTGGCATTTTCGGTGACGACGTAGTCGAGCGCGAATTTCGAGCCCTCCGCCGCTTTCACCCATTGCGTGCCGATGATCGGTCCGGGAGAGACGTTGGCGACGGGGCCGCTGGTGAAATCGACCTTGCCGGCAATCGTGGTGGTCTTCAACGTGCTGATCGCCTTGGCGACGGCCTCCTTGCTTTTGACGTCCGTGCTGGCCTTCAGTGCATCGAAGCCGGCGTCGAGAAGCGCAAGGCTGGCGCCGAGCTGCTGCGTCCACTGCTTGCCGCTGGCCGTCTCATAGCCGTCGGCGAGTTCGGTTCCGGATACGCCTGTCAGCGTGGATTTGTAGGGGAAGGCCTTGTGCCAGTAGGCGGCGCTGCCGATGTTCAGCCCGAGGTCGCCGAGCGCCTCGATGTCGGAGGGAAACAGGCCCGTCTTGGCGATCTGGCAGATCTTGATCTGCTGGGTAAGGCCCTGCTGCGCGGCCTGGCGCCAGAAGGCGGCAAAATCAGGCGGTATCGGGAACGAATTGAAGATCTCCACGCCTTCCTGCCTGAAGAGAGCGATTTGCGCGGTAAAGTCGGTGGTTCCGGTTTCATAGGCTCCCGGATCGACGATGGTGAAGCCCGCCTTGGCAAGCGCCGGCGCCAGATGGGTGCGGATCGCATTGCCGTCGGCGTCGTTGGGATACATGACGCCGACCTTCTTGTTGGTCTCGATCAGGTTCCACTGCGAAACATAGGCCTTGTGGAACTCTTCGACGCCGAAGCCGAAATGATAGGTCCACTTGAAGGGCGACGGCGCGCCCGGCTTGGCGCCGCGGCCGAAATACCAGGCTTCCCAAGGCATGACCGTTGAGAGGCAGGGAATGCCGGCCGCTTCGCAGGCATCAGCCACCGGATTGATGGTTTCGGGTGTCGAGACGGCGAGCATCAGGTCGATCGCCTGGTTGTTGATCAGGTCCTTCGCCAACTGGCCGGCGCGCGAGGGATCGGACTGGGTATCCTGGTCGAGAATATCGACCTTCCAGGTCTTGCCGCCCGCCTGCAGGCCGTTCGCCAACGCCTTGCGCGCCAGGTCGAGCACATAGCCGTCCGTCTCGCCGAAGCCGCCGAGAGGGCCGGTGCGCGGGCTGATGAAGCCGACCTTCAGCGTGTCGCTGCTTTGAGCAAAGGCCGTGCGGCCTGATAGCACCAGCGCCGCACCGCCCGCCACGGTCGATGCGATGAAAGACCGGCGGCTCAGCGATGCCGCGTTGAATTTTCCGCTGCGGAAAATGCCGTTCATGAATTCATTCCTCCCTCTTGATGCGGGCCTCCCAGCCCGTTCCCAATGTTCATGTCGACCGATCTCAATTCAGATCGGGTAGTGCCGTTTTCCCGATGCCATGGTGATCCATCTGAGCTCGGTGAATTCATCGATCGCGGCCTTGCCGCCGAAGCGGCCGTAGCCACTTGATTTGACGCCGCCGAACGGCATTTGCGGCTCGTCGGAAACGGTGGCTTCGTTGATGTGGCAGATGCCGGATTCAAGCCGCATGGCGACGGCAAGTGCTGTATTGACGTCGGCGCTGAAAACGGCCGCCGAAAGCCCATATTCGTTGTCGTTGGCAACCGTCACAGCCTCGTCGACGCTGCCGACCCGGATGATCGCCGCGACCGGTCCAAAGCTCTCCTCGCGGTAGATGCGCATGGCGGGGGTCACGTGATCGATGACGGTCGCGTCCATCAGCGTGCCGTTGGCCTGGCCGCCGCAGACGAGGACCGCGCCCTTCTGCAGGGCATCATCGACGAGCGACCTGACACGCCTGATGGCTTCGGCGTTGATCAGCGTGCCGAGCGGCGTGTTGCCGTCCTTGGGGTTGCCGGCGACGAGGGTTGCGGCCTTTGTCCGGAATTTGCTGACGAAACCGTCGGCGATCTCGTCCATGAGGATGATCCGTTCGGTCGACATGCAGATCTGGCCCTGGTTCATGAAGGCGCCGAAGGCGGCAGCACGCACCGCCTCGTCGATATCGGCGTCGGCAAGGACGATGAACGGGGCCTTGCCGCCGAGTTCGAGCAGGCAGCGCTTGAGATGCCTTGCCGCGGATTCGGCGATGATCCTGCCGACACGGGTGGAGCCGGTGAAATTGATGCGGCGCACGGCCGGATGGGCGATCAGCGCGTCGACGACGGCGGCGGCATCGCTCGGCGCATTAGAAACGACATTGACGACGCCACGCGGGAAACCGGCGTCCCGCAGGATGTCGCCGATCAGGCCATGGGTCTTCGGGCAGAGTTCCGAGGCCTTCAGGATGACCGTATTGCCGCAGGCAAGCGGCATGGCAACGGCGCGGGTGCCGAGGATAATCGGTGCATTCCAGGGGGCAATGCCGACGCAGACGCCCGCCGGCTGGCGGACCGCCATGGCGAGGCTTCCCGGAATGCCTGAAGGAATGAGCTCGCCTGATATTTGCGTGGTCATCGCCGCCGCCTCGCGAAGAATATCCGCGCCAAGGCCGCAATTGATCGCCGCCCATTGTGCGGTGGCGCCGGTTTCTCCGGTCATGGCGGCAATGAGTTCGGACGTGCGGGCCTCGAGGATATCGGCTGCGGCATTCAGCAGCCTGCGCCGTTCGCCCGGACCGGTTTGCGACCAGTCCGGAAAAGCCGCCGCAGCCGCATTGGCTGCCCTTGTCATGTCGGCAACGGATCCTGCCGAGGCGACCGTTGCGACATCGCCGGTCAGCGGATCGATGCGTTCGAAGGTGGCCCCTTCGGAAGCATCCATCGCCTCGTTGTTGATCATCAGCTTTGCCGCGAACACTGTTCCACCCATTTGCCACGCATTGGCGCCACGTACTGGCGCCATATGCCGGTTTGCGTTGTTGCCATGGGAGAAAACGAGCGGACGCGGCGCCACGAGGGTCGCCTGAGCGTTCCTGCATCTGTTGAAGAGCCTCCTCCCAAAGGCTGATGAGAAAAGGTTACGCCGATCTGGCGCGGATGGAATGCGATTTATTGGGTTAATATTGTAATTATCCGGTGATATGAGCATTGTTTGGCACAGGGAATGGAGGAGAAGCTTGGCAACGGACGGGGGGATTCATCACTATGCCAGGGGCGAGTGGCACGGACCGTCGCTGTCGCACCGGCGTATCCGTTTTCAAAAAGGACTCTATGCCGATTTCCACCATTTCCTTCTGCTTGGCGAGGGGAGTGGAGAGCTTCATTTCGACAATGGCGAACATCGGCCGCTGCACGGACCGCTGCTTGCCTTCCTGCCGCCGCAGGCGCGATGCGACCTGTCGATATCAGCCGGAACCGCGGCCCATCTGGTCGGCGCCTCGCCGCAGATCATGGTCGATGCGATCGGCGACAAGGTGGAATCCTATTCGCTGCGCATCTTCACCGAGCAGCGCAAGCTGGTCGAGGCATTGGATCCCTCGGCGGTGGCCGAAATCAGTCCGCTGATCTCCGGCTTCGTGCGGGAACTCGGCGATCCCACCCGCTCCTCCTGGATGGTCGCATCCGCCTATATCAGGCTCATTCTGATGGCGCTGTGGCGCGGTTCCGATGGCGAGAGAAGCGAGCAGCGCGGGCAGGGCGAAACCGGATCGATCCTGCAGAGATACCGGCAGCTGGTCGAGGCCGGTTTCCGCCGGCACCGGTCGATCAGCGATTATGCCGCGGAGCTGGGCGTCACGGCCGACCGGCTACATTCCATCTGCCAAAGGGCGCTCGGCCGCTCGCCGATCCAGCTCTTGCACGAGCGCGTGGTGCAGGAGGCAAAGCTGAGATTGGAGCGTTCGGCCCGCAATATTCAAGAAATCTCCGACAGCCTCGGCTTTCGCGACCCAACCTATTTCAGCCATTTCTTCAAACGCAAGACCGGCCTTTCTCCCGCCGGCTACCGCGAGATCGCCCGCGCGTCGGCCGGCTCGGAAAACAGCATGCTGTCCTCGGGTTACGCCGATTGGCCTTAGGCTCGGGCTCAATGGTCAAGGCTAGAATTTGCCAGTCTTGGATCGGAGATCATGCTGATGCGGAACTCCAAGCCGGCGTAGGTCTGCAATGCGCCAAGAAGCGGTCGTTGGCCCGGCGTGAAGGAATGACGGATTTGGGGCCGGAAGGTGGAGATCGCCTGGATATTACCTCTTACGATTTGTTGACTCACCTGCGGTTGAACAATAACTTGCTAATCTGGTCATTAGGCTTGTCCTCACATGACGGACCAATCTATTCAGCGTCGCCTTGCCGCCATCGTCGTTGCCGATGTGGTGGGATATACACGCCTGATGGAGGCTGATGAAGTCGCAACGCTGGCGAACCTCAGGGAACTCCGTTCTGGCGTTATCGAGCCGGCTGTGATGCGCCACAACGGCCGCATCTTCAAGGTTGTGGGCGACGGCTTCCTGATCGAATTCAGTAGCGCGGTGGAAGCGGTCGCAGCAGCGTTGGAAATGCAACGGGCCACTACCGCTGTTGAGACCTCCGACCGTCGCCTGCTTTTGCGTGTCGGCGTCAATCTGGGTGATGTCATTGACGACGGTTCAGACGTCCTCGGCGACGGGGTCAATGTCGCGGCGCGCCTCGAGACGCAGGCCGCGCCGGGAGGTATCTGCATTTCAGCCAGCGTTCACGGCGAGATCGTTGGCAAGATCGGCGACCGGTTCTTCGATGCAGGCGAACGCTACCTGAAGAACCTGACTCGCCCAGTCCACGTGTGGCATTGGCCGGATGCGCTGCAGAGCATATTGCCGCTGCCCGAAATGCCCTCGATCGCTGTATTGCCGTTCACGAATATGAGTGGGAATGAAGCGGACGCGCCTTTCGTCGACGGCTTGACCGAAGACCTGATCACTGACCTTTCCCGAACGGCTGGCCTGTTCGTCATCGCGCGCAATTCCGTGTACGGCTACAAGGGCAAGCCGGTCAACGTACGGCTGGTCGCCCAGGAACTCGGCGTCCGCTACGTCCTGGAGGGGAGCGCCAGACGCGCAATGGGCCGTGTCCGCATCAATGCCCAATTGGTCGACGCGCTTGGTGGCCGGCACTTGTGGGCCGAGAGGTTTGACAGGACGGTGGAAGATGTTTTCGAATTACAGGATGAAGTTAACGCCAAGATTGTTGAAGCCCTCGTCGGCCGACTGACCATCCCGCCGCAGCGCAATCGGCCGAAGAACTTTGAGGCGTACGACCTGTGTGTGCGCGCCCGCCTCCTGACGGAAGAGTCGCCGCAAACTGAGCGTGAGGCCTATATGCTGCTCCAACGCGCGGTCAAGCTCGAGCCATCATATGCCGAGGCGCTTGGTCTGCTCGCCTATAATCGTTGGCTTGCCTGGACTCATTTCGGCGAGCCCGAAGATCCCAACCGTCGGATGGCGATGACGTTCGCGCAGAAGGCGGTTGACCTGGATCCCAACGATGCCGGCTGCCGTTACGTTCTAGGGACCATTTTGGCTTATGAGCGGCGATGGGAGGAATCGGAGGCCGCCTTCGCCAAGGCCCTGGAGCTGGACCCCAACCACGCCGACACCTGGGCCGCCATGTCGGACATGTCCGTGCTGGACGGCAGGGTTGCCGACGGACTAGCGCAAATCGAAAAAGCTCTGCGGCTCAATCCCTATCCAGCGTGCTGGTATCTTTGTCATCTTGGGCAAGCGCAATACGCCGCGCGTGACTATGAGGCGGCAGCCGCTACACTCCGCAGGGAAGACACGTATCGTACCAACTCACGCAAATTCCTGGCCGCTACGCTTGCACAGTTGGGCCACTATGAGGAGGCGCGGCGAGAAGCAGAATTGTTCCTGATCGCCCACCCTCATTTCACGATTGGCCATTGGCTCAGCTCCCAGCCGCTGCGCGATGCATCTGTACGAGACCACTTTGTCGACGGCTTCCGAAAGGCCGGCCTGCCGGAGATGTGACAGCGGGTGAGGACAATCGCGACGCGTTCGAGAACTTGATCGACGGATATGCGCTGCGCGAGAACGGCGGCCTGGATCGCAGTGCCAAGCTTCCTCAGACGCTCCACAAAACGCGTCAATCAGCCCGAGTCTTACATGACTTTTCCGCTGGACCGCCTTGCATCGTGGTGGCGA
The DNA here is from genome assembly GCF_051811205.1 of Rhizobium sp. 862_C5_N1_2. Classification (NCBI taxonomy): domain Bacteria; kingdom Pseudomonadati; phylum Pseudomonadota; class Alphaproteobacteria; order Hyphomicrobiales; family Rhizobiaceae; genus Rhizobium; species Rhizobium sp. 862_C5_N1_2. The sequence continues at coordinate 890,276 of NZ_JBPWPT010000002.1, forward strand.
TGAGCCCGTAGCCCAGAATGAAGACAGGATGCTTTGCGAAACGATTAAGCAGCTTCGCCGAGACATGAAGGCGACGACGCCTGCTTCCGCTATCGGCAGGGGAAAGATGCCGTTACCTTGAAACTAGACAATGTCTGCTTTCCGGCAGGTGCAAGGTCTGTTTCAACGGCAAAATTAGGCGCAAAGCAGCCGTGTTCTTCGACAACGAAAAAAGTCCGCCTAGGGCCGACCGTTACCGGAAACTGCTGAAGTTAATTTGACCAAGAAGACCAAACTCACGACAGCGCAAAAATCCTCACCTCCCGCCCGATGCCCTGAAGTTCTTCCATCCGGGAGACCGATGAGATGCCGCTATCACGCAGGATCTCTGAAACCTGGGCATCCCCGACGATCGCCTCCGTCGTCATGATCACATTGGGATCGGCAAGGCCCTGGACGCGGGAGGCGATATTGACGGTCTGGCCGAAGTAGTCCTGCCGGTCGTTCAGGTTGACTGCGAGGCATGGTCCCTCGTGGATGCCGATCTTCAGGAGGAGATCGTCGCTGCCGTGTTCGGCATTTAACCGAAGCATCGCCTCCCGCATTCTGAGTGCCGCCGCCACCGCACGGTCCGGGCTCGGGAAGGTCGCCATCACCGCATCGCCTATGGTCTTGACGACCGCTCCGGCCTCGGTCGCGACGATCTCGTGAAGAACCCGGAAATGGGCGCGCACCAGATCGAAAGCGGCAAGATCTCCGACGCGCTCATAGAGAGCGGTCGAGCCCCTCAAGTCAGTGAAGAGGAAAGTCAGGCTGGTGATCTTGAGGCGCTGGTCGACGTCGAGTGTGTCGGTCCGATAGATGTCGCGGAAGCTCTGGTTCGTCAGCAGACGCTTGGCCGTCAGGAAAGCCCGCCTGCGGCCCAGGAGGTCGTGCAGCTCGTCTCCTGCGATGCAGACGTTCGGCACCACTCTGCGATCGGTGTGGTTCTCGAGGGTGAGCCGCAGTGAGCCCGGGCGCAGGGTCAGCGTTTCGTTCAGCGCATGCGTCCGACTGATGATCATCGAGAGGGTTTGACGTTCGTCGGTGGGCTCACCCTGCACGTCGATGAACTGCGCCGAGTGTGTCACCGGATCGAAGATGATGACGAACTGCGCCGGCAGTTGCAGGGAGACGAAGGCCTTCTCGCCCGGAGCCAACTCGATCATCTCCAGCTGGATGCGCGAAAACCTCGCTTCGAGATCGTCAGGCAGGTCGACCCCGGAGCTGAAGAAGATCTGGCGATAGTACTCGAGCGGCGGCAACCGATCGGGGTCGTGGGCGGCAATCCTGCGCACGCGCGGGCTGACCGTGAACGTGACCTCGACCATCTCGTCGAGGGTCGGCTCGTATCCGGCCGCGCAGAGCGCGCAATGGTACGTCTCGTGGACGACGGTTTTGAGGGTTGCGCCGCTGTCGAGGACGCCGCCGCATCCTGGGCAAAGGACATTCCAGGTCATCTCGAACGCGCCTATGCGGGCTGCATGGAGAAATGCGGCGATGGTTTTCTCTTCATCGAGATGGTGTTTATCGGCGAAAGCGAGCGCATTGATGCGATTGAGCTCGCGATCCGAGCCATGCATGACGACCTTCTCGATGCACTCAACCGTCTGCGGGTCAGCCGCCTGTCGCAGGGAGGCAAAAAGGACGTCCACTTCGCTCATCAGACAAGTCTCCGTGTGCAGAACCCACGGCGGACGACGCCAGGGCCGGGATCATAACACGGGAACTTCCCAATAGAAATCTATAGGCCTGGATGCTGCTTGTTTCCTCAGCGAAGCGGGTTCATTTCCCCTTGTATATGCGCTTCAGCGCCACCAGCAGCGCATCCAGTTCGTCGCGCGAAAACAGGTCGATGAAACGCTGCTCGTGCTTGTCGATCAGCGCACGCGCCCGCGCGAGCATCGCGCGTCCGGCCTTCGTCAGATGAAGTTCCTGGCGCCGGCGGTCGGCCGCGGAAGGGCGGCGTTCGATCAGGTCGCGGGCAGCCAGCCGGTTGACGAGAGCCATCATCGTCGCCCGGTCGGTGCCGAGCGTGTTGGCAAGGTCGATCTGCGATGCGCCCGGATTGCCGGCGACGAGTTCCATCACCGCCAGCTGCTTCTGCGTCAGCGCCAGCTCCTCCATGGTTTCGGCGAAGTCGCGATAGATTGCGACATGCGCCATGCGCAGATGAAACCCCAAGAGATCGCCCAGCCGGCCGACGTCGAGGCCTGGCGTCGCGGGCGCATCTTCGCCCTCGAAATCGTCCTGCGGTGATTTTATCGCCATCGTTCGTTCTCGCCTCGTCCAGGCGCCATAACCATCAAAATCAGCAGGTTAGTCAATATCCGTAGTGCGGATTTCCCCGCGCCATTCGATCGATCGGATTTGCCTCAAACAGCCTCTTGCATCGCGGGAAAAAGATATTAGTATGTGTTACATACAAATTTGGTGCCTGTCATGGGGAGCGATGGGCATGGGAGGAGAAAATGGCGTATTCCTTTTCCGGGATGGCTTCGTCGGCGGATTGCGGACTGGTGACGGATGATCCGATCCTTTACCGCGCCCGCGTCGCACCGGACCGTCCGGCTCTGTTCGAAATCGCCACCGGCCGGCAGCTCACCTATGCCGAGCTCGATGCGCGGATCGCCTGCTGCGCCGGCTTCCTGAGCGATGTGCTCGGAGTGCGCCGCGATGGGGCGCGTGTCGCCATGCTGGCGCGCAACTCGATGGATTCGATCGTGCTTGCCTTTGCCTGCCAGCGTGCCGGCGCCATCTACGTGCCACTCAACTGGCGCCTCAACGCCGCCGAGCTTCGGCCGATCCTTGCCGATTGCGCGCCGGCTCTGCTCGTTCATGACGAGGAGTTCGCGGCAACGGTGGCCAGCGTTGCGAACGCCGATCCCGAGATGGCGGTGATATCGACGGCAGACGGTTCGGCCGGTCTCGCCGCGGTGATCGAGGCGAGCCTTCCGGCCGCTCCCGTGCCCGCCGATGCCGATGGACCCTGCGTCCTTCTTTACACCTCGGGCACGACGGGACAGCCGAAAGGCGTCGTCATCACCCGCCGCAACGCCTTTTTCGCCGCCATCAATTTTTCCGTGGTCGGCGAGATCGGGCCGAGATCCGTCGCCCTATGCGACCTGCCTTTCTTCCACACGATCGGTCTGATCGCCGTCGCACGAACCACATTGATGCTGGGCGGTACGCTCGTCGTCTCCGATCGCTTCACGCCGGCGCGCACACTCGCAGCCCTTGCCGACCGGCAGCGTGCCATCACCCATTATTTTGCCGTGCCGCAGATCGCGCTCGCCTTGCGCAACGACCCTGCCTATAGCGCCGCGGCCCTTGCGGGCCTGCATGCGCTCTTCGTCGGCGGTGCACCGCTGACGCAGGCGCTGATCGAAAGCTATCTCGACGACGGCGTTGCGCTGGTCAACGGTTATGGCATGAGCGAGGCGGGAACGGTGCTGCATATACCGATCGACCGGCGCGCCGTGCAGGACAATCCCGGCTGCGTTGGTCTTCCCGCGCCATTGCTCGACATTCGCATCGTCGGCGAGGACGGCCGGGAGGTTGACGAAGGCGAGATCGGCGAACTCTGGCTGCGCGGGCCGGCGGTGACGCCGGGCTACTGGAACAAGCCTCAGGAAACCGCTGCCGCCTTCACCGACGGCTGGTACCGCACCGGCGATCTCGGCCGACGCGAAGCGAACGGCTTCTATCGCATCGTCGACCGGCTGAAGGACATGTACATCAGCGGCGGCGAGAATGTTTACCCCGCCGAGGTCGAAGCAGTACTCGCAAGTCATCCCGATATTCTCGATGTGGCGGTCGTCGGCATCCCCGACATCCGGTGGGGCGAATGCGGCCTCGCCTATGTCGTGCTGCGGCCGGGTGCCGTGGCAACGGGCGATGAGATCGCCGGCCATTGCGCAGCAAGGCTCGCCGCCTTCAAGCGTCCGGCGCGCATCCTCTTCGTCGAGGCCATTCCCCGAACCGCCTCCGGCAAGGTGCAGAAACATGTCCTGCGCCAGTTCCATTCCGACGAAACCCTTCAACGACAGGCCCTGTGAAGCGGCCCCGGCATTTACGCCGAAACCCATGGAGTAAATCATGACTGACATGCAATCGCCGGTTCTGGTCGAGTTCGATAGTGGTATCGCTTTCGTGACCCTCAATCGTCCGGAAAAGCGCAATGCGATGAATCCGGCCCTGAATATCAGGATGCTCGAGGTGCTCGACGAGCTCGAGGGCGACGAGCGCTGCGGCGTCCTCGTTCTGCGCGGCGCCGGCGAATCCTGGTCCGCCGGCATGGATCTGAAAGAATATTTCCGCGACAATGACGACAAGCCGCGTGACGTCACGCTGAAGGCGCGGCGCCAGTCCGGCAACTGGTGGGGCCGGCTGATGTATTTCGAAAAGCCGACGATCGCCATGGTCAACGGCTGGTGCTTCGGCGGCGCCTTCACGCCGCTCGTTTCCTGCGATCTCGCCATCGCCGCCGAGGAGGCAAATTTCGGCCTCTCCGAGATCAACTGGGGCATTCTGCCGGGCGGCAACGTCACCCGTGCGGTCGCCGAAGTGATGCGCCATCGCGACGCTCTCTATTACATCATGACCGGCGAACTGTTCGGCGGGCGCAAGGCCGCCGAAATGGGTCTCGTCAACGAGGCGGTGCCGCTGGCGGAGTTGGAAATCCGGGTCCGCAAGATCTGCGCCAGCCTGCTCGAAAAGAACCCGGTGACGCTGAAGGCCGCCAAGGACACCTACAAGCGGGTGCGCAACCTGCCATGGGATCTCGCCGACGATTACATCTACGCCAAGCTCGAGCAGATGCTGTTTCTCGACAAGACCAAGGGGCGCGACGAGGGGCTGAAGCAGTTCCTCGACGACAAGACCTATCAGCCGGGGCTCGGCGCCTACAAGCGCGGCCGCTGAGGACGGGCCTGGCATGCCGGGCCGTTCACGAGCCGATCATCGGGAGGAGGAAAGCAATGAAAATTCATGCCGCGGTGGCGCGTGCACCCCATATGCCGTTTTCGCTGGAAAGGCTCGATCTGGAGGAGCCGCGCGAGGGTGAAATCCTGGTTCGCGTCGTGGCAACAGGGGTTTGCCACACCGATATCGTCATGCGTGACCAGCACCTGCCGGTGCCGCAGCCGGTCGTGCTCGGTCATGAAGGTGCGGGCATCGTCGAGCGCGTCGGGCCGGGCGTTGCCAAGGTCAAGCCCGGTGATCACGTGGTCATGACCTTCAATTCCTGCGGTCATTGCCCGAGCTGCAACGATCACGAGGAGACCTATTGCCACGAATTTTTCCCGCGCAATTTCTTCGGTGCGCGCGCTGACGGTTCGAGCGGGCTCTCATGCGAGGGAGAACGGGTTCACGGCAATATTTTCGGACAATCCTCCTTCGCCAGCCACGCGCTGTGCCATGAACGCAATATCGTGAAAGTGCCTGAGGATGCGGACCTGGCACTGCTCGGGCCACTCGCCTGCGGCATCCAGACCGGCGCCGGCGCGGTGATGAACGCGCTTGATGTCGAGCCGGGGAAAGTGCTCGCGGTTTTCGGCATGGGCTCAGTCGGTCTTGCCGCGGTGATGGCGGCGCGGATCGTCGGTGCTTCACGGATCATCGCCGTCGATGTCAACGAGACGCGGCTGGCGCTTGCAGCGGAGCTCGGCGCGACCGATATCGTCAACGGCAGGGCGAGCGACGCGGTTGCCGCAATCATGGCGCTGACCGGCGCCGGCGTCGATTATTCGATCGATGCCTCCGGCGTGCCTGCGGTCATCGATCAGTGCGTACGTGTGCTGGCGCCGCGCGGCACCTGCGGTATCGTCGGGGCCTCACCCCATGGCGCGACGCTGACGCTCGACCTCACCCATATCCTGTCCGGCGGGCGCCGGGTCCGCGGCATCGTCGAGGGCGATTCCAATCCCGACGTGCTGATCCCGTTGTTGATTGACCTGCATCGGCAGGGCCGCTTCCCCTTCGACCGGCTCATCACCTTCTATGATTTCGCCGACATCAACCAGGCGGTGGAGGATTCGGAAAAGGGCATCGTGCTGAAACCGGTCGTGCGCCAGCCGGCCGTCTGACACCGTTCGAGGGAGGAAACAATGAACACCGTCACCCCAATCGCCACCGATACCAGTCCCGATGCGATGAAGGCGCTGCTTGACCGGCAAAGGGCGTCTTTCCTGAGGGAAGGGCCGCCAAGCATTGAGACCCGCATCGATCGCATCGACCGCGTCATCGCCCTTCTCGTCGACCATAAGGATGCGATTGCCGCGGCCCTGTCAGACGATTTCGGCAGCCGCAGCGTCGAGGCGAGCCTGCTTCTCGACGTCTTTACCTGCGTCGGTTCGCTCAAATATGCCAAGGCCCATCTGGCCGAATGGCTGAAGCCCGAGCAGCACGAGGCATTGTTCCCGGACGCGGTGGCCGAAGTGGTCTATCAGCCGAAGGGGGTTGTCGGGATCCTGAGCCCCTGGAATTTCCCCTATCAGCTCGCCCTTGCGCCGCTCGCCGGCATTCTTGCCGCCGGTAACCGCGCCATGATCAAGCCGTCGGAGGTGACGCCGGCTTCATCAGCCTTGATGGCGGAACTCATCGCCGGCTCTTTCGACGAAACGGAAATATCAGTCGTTCAGGGCGGACCGGCGACGGGCACGGCCTTTACATCACTTGCCTTCGACCATCTGATCTTCACCGGCGGAACTGCGATCGCCCATCATGTCATGCGCGCGGCGGCGGAAAACCTGACACCGCTGACGCTTGAGCTCGGCGGCAAGTCGCCCGTCATCGTCGGCCGCTCGGCCGACCTCGCAGACGCGGCGCGGCGCGTCATGACCGTCAAGACCCTTAACGCCGGCCAGATCTGCCTTGCGCCGGACCATGTCTATGTGCCCGAGGAAAGCGTCGAGGCCTTTGCCGGACACGCGGTCGCGGCAGTCGGCGCGATGTATCCGACGCTGAAGGAAAATCCTGATTACACCTCGATCGTCAATGCCCGCCATCTCGCCCGCGTCCAGGGCCTGATCGACGATGCCAGGGCCAAGGGCGCTGGGATTGTCGAGATCAACCCGGCGGCAGAGAATTTCTCCCAGCAATCGGCCCACCGTATACCTCCGACCCTGATCCTCGGTCCCACGGAAGACATGCGCGTGCTGCAGGAGGAAATCTTCGGACCCGTGCTGCCGGTCCTTCCCTATCGCGATATCGCCGACGTCATCGACCGTATCAATGCCAGGCCGCGCCCGCTCGCTCTCTATTACTTCAGCCAGGATCAGCAAGAGGAACGCCGCGTCCTTGGCAATACGACCTCCGGCGGGGTGACGGTCAATGACTGCATGAGCCACGTCACGGCGGAAGGCCTGCCCTTCGGCGGCGTCGGCCATTCGGGCATGGGTGCCTATCACGGCAAATTCGGTTTCCTCGCCTTCTCGCATCCGCGCGCCGTCTATCACCAGAGCAGAATGGTCGAAGCGGAATACATGATGCGGCCGCCCTATGGCGAGGCGATGCGTGACTTCTTGGCGGCGGCGATCTGCAAGTAAAAGAGAAGTGGCAGGCGATGCCGTCGGCAGCCTCGGCTGCTGACGGCATGACGCGCGGCGCTGTGGGTTCGCGACTGCTTTCACCTCAAGGAATGGCCCGATTGCGCAGACTTATCCGGATAACGCTATATTGCGTCACTAGGCTACGTGTCCTGATGCAGAGGATGCCGTTGTTAAACATGCCTTATGCATCAGGTGCTAGCCGTTGAACCGCAGGGCGTTGCGGACATGATGTCCCCTGCCGTCCTGGAGCATGACCTTTAATTCCGGTTTCGCCTATTTCTCATGTGATCAAATCTGGCAGCAGGCCCTGCTTGCCCATACCGCATCGTCGCGGCAGTCGCCGCTTTCCTGTCGCCGTATTGCTGCCGACTGGGCTGGAGACGCATAAGCAAACGAGTATAGCCTGATAGGTCTCCAATTTAACGAAGCTCAAACCAGTGTTGCCCTATGATTGGTTCTGTACATGTATTGGAAGGTGGATCCAACGCAGTGAATGGCATCTGGACGCAATTCGGTGGCAACCTGTCATTCGTGTGCCTGGCGATTTCGCTCTGGGCGCATTTCTCGATCCAATTTCAGCGTCGTTCGGCCATACAGGAAAAAATCGCCTTCGGAATCATAGCCGGCGGCGCCTCCATCGGGTCCATATTGCTGGCCGTCGAAGTCAATCCCGGCATCTATATCGACATGCGCTTTTCGCCGCTTGCTTTGGCGGGCATGTTTGGTGGACCGATCGCGGCGGCCTTTGCGGCGTCGCTGGCGATGGCCTTCCGCTTCTGTGTCGGCGGCACGGCAATGGTCGATGGTCTGATCGCAATTGCTGTCGCGACCGGCATCGGCCTGGCTGCCAATTTCTGGATCCGCAAGAGATCTCCCGGGTTCATGGACATTGCACTGCTGAGCCTCGCGCTCGGCGCCGCACTTGTTGTTTTGATGGCGGTGCTTCCCACTCTGGTGCACGCCCGTGTATTGGCCATCATCGGTCTACCCATGACCGTTTTGAACTGCCTGGCGACCGTGCTCTGTGGTTTCGTGCTGTTGAAGACACAGCAATGGGACCTGGAGCGAAGCATATTGGTGACCGCGTTTTCGCAGTCGCCCGACTATCTCTACGTGAAGGACCGAAACAGCCGGTTCATCACCGTCAATGAAAATATGATCCGCCTCTATCGTTTCAAGACGACGGCAGAGATGACCGGATTGTCGGATTTCAATCTTCTGTCACGGCCGCTCGCCGAAGAATTGTATTATCTCGAACAGCAGGTCATGGACACTGGCGTGCCTCTGATCGACTCCACCGAGCGCATCGAAGGCAGATACCTGCTCGCCTCCAAGGTGCCGCTGAGGGATAGACAGGGGCGGGTGATCGGCCTTGCCGGGGTAACGCGTGATGTGACGGAGCGTGCTGCTCTGGAGCGGGAACTGCGCGAAAGCAAGAACCTGCTGTCGCATGCGATGGCCGGCATGTCCGATGGTATCGCGATGTACGACAGCAAGGGTTTTCTTGTTTTCTGTAACGAGCAGTATCGCACCGCGTTTCCGCTATCCGGGGACGCCCGAGTGGTTGGCGCGCATATCAGCGACATTCTTCGCCGCGTCGCCGAAACAGGCGAGCGGGCCGGTATTCCGGACAATGACCGCGAAGAGTGGATCAAGGCCGCCAGTGCTACCTTGCACAGCAACAAGGACGAAGAGGTTCAGCTTCACAACGGCGACTGGCGCAGCATCCGGACAAGGCTTGCGGAAGACGGCACGGCGATGGCCGTTGTCTCGGACATCACCGCGACGAAGCAGGCGGAAATCGCGCTCAGGCTGTCGGCGGAGCAGCTGAAGAATCTGGCCGAGACCGATGGGCTCACTGGCATGGTCAATCGCCGGGCCTTCGACGAAGCTTTCGCCCGTGAGACCGCAGGCAGCGCCAGGAAAAACACGCCGTTCAGCCTTCTGATGGTCGATATCGACCGCTTCAAGGCATATAACGATACCTATGGTCATCCCGCCGGAGACCAATGCCTGCGTGTCGTCAGCAAGTGTCTGCGCCAGTCGGTAAGCCGGCCGGCAGACATCGTCGCGCGCTACGGCGGAGAGGAATTCGTGGTTCTGCTCCCCGCAACCAGTGCGAAAGGGGCAATGATCGTTGCCGAGCAATTCGCGCGTCTCCTCAGCCAGGAGAATATCGTTCATTCCGGCAGTGAATTCGGACGGGTGACAGCCAGTATCGGCATCTCCTGCGCGACGGGAGCCACCTTGAGGGTCAACCCTAACCGCCTCCTGACCGAGGCCGATGCCGCCCTCTACGACGCAAAGACCCAAGGTCGCAATCGCATCCTGGCACATTCGCCCGACGAACGGCATGCCATGAAGGACGTCGGTTAGATCCTTGATAGGTTTTTCCTATCGAGCCATCGCTCGTGCGCCCTTGATGTTTTCCTCGCTTCGACAATACAGGGCGCATGGACACAAAATTCATTGGTAAGAAATCGGCGGCAGCCGGCGGCTGGGGCGCTTTGAAGAGCTGCGGGAAGCGTTTGCTTCAAAGCGGCATGCCCATTTCAGGCGCGCGGACGATGCTGAAGGCGAACCAGCCGGATGGATTCGATTGCCCGGGCTGCGCCTGGGGTGATCCGGAGCACGGATCGTCATTCGAGTTCTGCGAGAACGGCGTGAAGGCCGTCGCCTGGGAGGCGACGGAAAAGCGGGCAACGCCCGCCTTCTTCGCTGACAATACGGTATCTGAGCTTCGCCAGTTGACGGACTATGAACTGGAACTCAACGGGCGCCTCACCCATCCGATGCGCTACGATGCGGCGAGCGACCGTTATCTGCCGGTCGCGTGGGAAGATGCCTTTGCCGAGATCGGCAGCATTCTGAGGGGGTTCGATAGCCCCAACCGGGCGGAATTCTACACGTCGGGCCGGGCGAGCAACGAGGCCGCCTTCCTGTACCAGCTGTTCGTGCGCATCTACGGCACCAACAATTTTCCCGACTGCTCCAACATGTGCCACGAGGCGAGCGGCATCGCCATGCGTCAGGCGGTCGGTGTGGGCAAGGGCACCGTGCTGCTGGAGGATTTCGAAGAGGCCGACGCGATCTTCGTGATCGGGCAGAACCCGGGCACCAACCATCCACGGATGCTCGGCGACTTGCGCCGGGCGGCGATCCGCGGCGCGCGCGTCGTCGTCTTCAATCCCATCCGTGAACGCGGCCTGGAGCGCTTCTCCGACCCGCAAGACAAGATCGAGATGCTGCGCGGCGGTTCGACTGACATCGCCAGCCTTTATCTCCAGCCGCAACTCGGCGGCGACATGGCCGCGGTGCGCGGGATGGCGAAGGCCGTGCTGACTGCGGAAGATGCAGCGGTCGCCGCCGGTCTGCCCTCGGTTCTCGACCATGCATTTCTCGCCGAACACTGCGCGGGTTTTGCGCAATACCGGGCAGCGGTCGAGGCGACGAGTTGGGCTGACATCGAGGACCAATCGGGACTGAGCCGGCAGGAGATCGAACGGGCGGCCGATGTCTATATCAACGCCGAGCGGGTCATCTGCACCTGGGCGATGGGCGTGACCCAGCATCTGCATTCCGTGGCGACGATCCGCGAGATCGCCAACTTCATGTTCCTGCGCGGCAACATCGGCCGGCCGGGTGCCGGCCTTTGCCCGGTTCGCGGCCATTCCAACGTGCAGGGCGATCGCACCGTCGGCATCAACGAAAAGCCATCGGAGGATTTCCTCGATGCGCTGGAAAAGCACTTCCGCTTCAGTGCTCCCCGCGAACATGGCCACAATGTCCTTGCCGCGATCGGAGCGATGCTCGACGGCTCGGCTGATGCCTTCATCGGGCTTGGCGGCAATTTCGCCCGTGCCACGCCTGACAGCGCACTCGTTGAAAAGGCGCTGCGGCGGCTGAAGCTGACGGTGCACATCGCGACCAAACCCAATCATTCGCATCTCATGCCCGGCGAGACGGCCTTCATCCTGCCGTGCCTCGGGCGCACCGAGATGGATCTGAACGCAGCGGGCAACTCCCAACTCGTGAGCGTCGAGGATTCGATGAGCATGGTGCATGGTTCTGCCGGTATCAATCGCCCGGCCTCGCCGCATCTCCTCTCGGAAGTCGCCATCATTGCCGGCATTGCACAGGCGACGGTCGGCCCCGCCGTGGTCGACTGGGCAGAGCTCGCCGACGACCACGACCGCATCCGCGATCACATCGAGGCGACCATTCCCGGCTTCGAAAACTACAATGCGCGCCTGCGCAAGCCGCGCGGTTTTCACCTGCGCAACACGGCCGCTCATCGGGAGTGGCATACGCCGGCAGGCAAGGCATCATTTTCTTCGGAGGCGCTTCCGGAGGAGACGGTGCATCAGCGGGCGCGAAAGGGCGAGGGGCGTTTCGCCCTGCAGACGTTCCGATCGCACGATCAATACAATACGACGGTCTATGGTCTCGATGACCGATATCGCGGCGTCTATGGGGAGCGGCAGGTCATCTTCATTCACCCAGCCGACCTGACGGCGATGAATGCCAAGGCCGGCGACCGGGTCGACGTGATCGGCGAGCATGATGACGGTATCGAGCGCATCGCAGAGGATTTCCGCTTTGTGCCCTATGATATTCCGAGGGGAAGTATAGCGGGTTATTATCCCGAGCTGAACGTGCTCGTGCCGCTTGGCAGCGCGGGTAGGGAAAGCGATACGCCCACCTCGAAATCGATCATGGTGTCCTTCCGGCGACGAAAAGCCGCGTGAGCGAAGAAGCGTCGGAGGCCGATCGCTTTCTCGCCCTCGTCGCTGCGGCGCAAGGCAGGGATAACAGGCTGACACCCATCCAGGCCGGTCTCCTTGTCGCCGCGGATTTGGGGATTGCCCGTGACAGTCGCACCTTTGCGCGCATGCTGGGGATCGCGCATTCTCTCGTGCTCAGGGAGCTCAACGCCCTGGCGGAACGCGAAGGGATGCTGCAGATCGTGAAGCGGGATCTAAGGACAATGAGAGTGCATTACACATTGCCGCCGCGAGACGAGACGTAAACCCCCATGCGTTATCGCCGCATCACGCGCTTCCTGGTATCGGAAGGGTATTCTCCGTATGTCGTCTTATAGACTGCGGAAAACCGGCCGAAATGAAAGAAGCCCCATTTGAGGCAGATGGCCTTCATGGTCTCTTTGCTCTCGGGATCGAGCAGATCCTGGCGCGCGGCACGCAGCCGAAGCGTCAGCAGATAGGCAGCGGGAGAGGTTCCTCTGAAGGCACGAAAACCGGTTTCGAGCGCCCGGCTGGATACGCCGGCCGCTTCGGCCACCTTCGGCATTGTGATCGGCTGATCGATATTGGCGTGCATGAATTCGATCGCCCGGCGCACATGTCGCGGGGCGATCAGGGCGGGGCCATTCTCCAGGAAATGCGACAGCCGGTGCGGCACCAGGCGCACAACCAGATCGGCGAGCGCCTGCGTCATATGCGCCATGGCGATCGGCGACTGCAGCAAGGGGCCATCGTCGCGCATGCCTGAGATGATCGTTTCCGTGAGATTGTTGATCAACCGGCCTTCCGGTTTGGACAGATCCAGTTCGGGCAGCAGGTCAAGGGAGCCGCTGAACGGCATCTCGAACGTCTGGCCGATCGTTTGCAGGATGAGAGGCCAGTTGATCAGCAACTCGTCGATGACGTTCGATCGCCCATGCATGATGACGCTATTGGGCTCGAAATTGTTATAAAGAAGCAATTTTCCTTGCCCGGCCTCGGCGACGCGGGACCCATAGGTTACCCCCATGCCGCCGCTGCGCGGCACGACGATCGACAGGTATTCGGCCGTATCGACGGTCGGCTCGATATTGAACTGAAACTCCGCCTCATGATAACCGGTGAGCAGGACGGCGTTGTCACATACCGAGAAATCCAATCCCCAATGGAAGTCCTGGGCGCGGCCGACAGGCTCGGCATCAAATGCGCCAAAAGCCCCCCCGAGCGTTTCGACCATGTTGTCGAAGGACGAACCGCTAAATCGGAATGAGAATGGCGCAGTGCTATTTTCCGTCATGCTGCTCCCATTGTTCGATGTGGCTGTTTCGACATGCTTTTCTCCAGCGCTCGCAGGTGCCAGCGTGACGCGCGGCCGGCGAGAGTGTCGGATTGGTGCACGTACCTCTGCCAGCCTTGCCAGTCGTCATGGATGGTCGTCCTGCGCTGCGGCGCTTCATCAGAGCCTGTAGACGGCATGGATGAGCGGCCTAGGACGTATATTAGACGATTGTTGAATAGAGTGCAGCAGCTTGCAACGGAGCAGGTGGATCTCCGCGTCATACCGGCATCGAGATCAGCGGCTTGTGCCAGCTGATGCAGGCCGAATTCGGGTATGGTAGACGTCAAAAAGACCAACCCGTTGAATGCATTAGTTCCCATCCAGATCAGGAACTGACAGAACCCGCGGCCATTGGCAAGACGTCACGCTGCCGGCGATGACGACAACCCGCTGATAAAACGATTACGCTGAAGGAGCGATTTTACAGCTGTAGCCGCCACGCCACAGGTTCAACCGCGGCGATCTTGCCGCGATGCGCATCATCTGCAGCTTATAGAGAGCGCCCCAATTCGCGAGCTGCGCAGTCGCCTGCCGAAGGTTCTTAGTGGACCGCTTAAAGATGGCCTTCGGCAGGCAGACAGGCATGCAAGCATACGCACGGGATGGAGTGCGTATGTATGATCCCTTTCATCCTTTGGGGGTAACGGATGGAAGGGCTTGGTTTTGGGACCGTCAACCATCATGGCCTTGGTCGAGATTGATCTTACTGTTCCTTAGCTATGGAGCAATTGTCAGGCCCCGATATTGTCGGCCAACCGGCTTTTCGTGACGCAGTCTGGACTGACCTTGCGCAAAATGTATAGGCAAGCGCTTCGTGGAAGCCGCGTGTTCCGCGTCATGGCCTGCGCAGAGTGGATAGAGATCTTCAATTTCTCATTTAGCACGAACGATGGGAACTTCGGCATGCTGCCGCTGGGCACGATGCATTCGATTCTTTGAGCTGAGTAATGATTTTCTCACCGAAGGCACAAGCGACGGATCGTTTCTAACACGCCTATATCGACGTCAAGACTATCGGTTTCCGTGACGCTGGCGGGCATTGCTCTGTCTCCGGGGATACGGACTCCCTTGGAGCGCAGCCGTTCCAATTGGGCTTCGGCGCGCTCCGGGAAACCTGTATCCACGGCCGCGGGGAATAGCGCGATCACGGTCATTCCCGCATTCACCGGGTGCTCGCCCGAGAAAAAGTGGCCCGCATCGAGCGACCAGGCGGCCCCGGAAAGACCCGCGGAAAGCATCTCGACGATAAGAGCGATGTTGGCGCCCTTATAGCCGCCGAAGGGCAGGAGGGCGCCGAGCATCGCCTTGACAGGATCGGTGGTGATTGCGCCGGTCTCGTCGATGGCTATGCCGTGCGCAATCGGCGACTGTTCCCTTGCCGCCTCGGCAAGAGTTATGAAGGCCGTCGCACTCGTCGCCTGGTCGATGACGAGGGGCGGCAAGGGTTCCGGCAAAGGCGCGCCGAAAGCGAGCGGATTTGTGCAGTAGACGCGCTCCCCGCCTTCGGCGGCGGCCATCAAGGCCGGTCCGTTGGCGGCGGCGATGGCTATCAACCCGTCCTCAGCGAGGCGCCGGACGTAATATCCCAGTTCCCCGGCGGTATAGCTGTTTCTTTGCGTGAAGACTGAAATGCCGAAGGTTTTCACGCGCTTGACGAAGTCGTCGTAAATCAGGTCAAACCCGAGCTGCGCTATGCCGCCGTCCGCATCGGCGTAAATCAGGGCCGGCAGCACGTGGTCGAAGCGGGGCTTGGCGTCTCCGTTGATCCGCCCGTCGCGCAGGCTGGTGAGATAATCGACGAAATGCGGAAAACCCAGCTCGGTACGACCGAAGCAGGCGGCCGAAAGCGTTGCATCGACGAGCGCCTTCGCCATGGCCGGGCTGCTGCCGCAGGCGAGGCAGGCTTCGAGCGCCAATTGGCGGAGCTCGTCGATCGGCATTCTCATCCTCTGCTTTGCCATCACAGCTCCAATGCGGCTCGTCTACCCTCATAGAAGGCATAGGTGCCTGTGCGAACACAGTTCCTCACCCAGCCAGTTGGCCGCTGCAGAGATGGCGGCATGTTGATTGCGACGCACTTCAGAGGGCGACTGAAAGGGCGCTATCGCGTCGGGGAGCCACCTCCTGCGAGTTCACCATTGCACCCGCGAGCTGGCGGAAGGTGACAAGCCCCAAAGCTTCTCCTGATGGTGAAAGCACCCTGGCATCGTCGTCTGGCGCCGATGCCAACATCCGCACAGCCTCTTCGACGGTCGTGCCTGATGCAATTGTCAATCCGCCGGGCGCAGCACCGGAATGCAAGGGTGTCATGACGGCATCGACCTGGATGACCCGGCCTCGATTGACCTCCTTGACGAAGTTGGCGATGTAGGCGTCGGCCGGACGCAGAACGATGTCCTGGCTGGTGCCCTGCTGGATGACTTCGCCATCGCGCAGAATCGCAATCTGATCGCCCAGGCGAAGGGCTTCATCGAGATCGTGGGTGATGAAGACGATGGTTTTCTTGATCTCCCTCTGAATATCGAGAAGGACCGTCTGCATATCCGTGCGGATCAAAGGATCGAGCGCCGAATAGGCCTCGTCCATCAGCAGAACGGGAGCATCGTTCGAGAGGGCTCGGGCCAGCCCGACGCGCTGCTGCATGCCGCCCGATAACTGATTGGGGTATTTGCTCTCGAAACCTTTCAGGCCGACCCGCTCCAGCCAGCGCATGGCGACGTCGGCGGCTTTCGAGCGCTCCATGCCCTGCACTTCGAGGCCGAAGATGGTATTGTCGAGAACATTCCGATGCGGCAGAAGCGCGAACTTCTGAAACACCATTGCCGTCTGGTGCCGGCGAAACGTCCGCAATTCGGTCTCGTTCATTTTCACGACATCGACGCCGTCGACAAGCACTTCGCCAGCGGTCGGATCGATCAGACGATTGATGTGGCGGATGAGCGTCGACTTGCCCGAACCCGAAAGGCCCATGATGACCTGGATGCGGCCCGAGGGTATCTCGACATTGATATCTTTCAGGCCCAGCACGTGGCCGTGCTTTTCGTTGAGCTCGGTCTTCGACAATCCCTTTTTGACGGCATCGACATGAGCGGCAGGGTTGGGACCGAAGATCTTGTAAAGGTGGCGGATCTTGATGCCGCCGAAACGTTGATCAGCCATGGACGATCTCCCGATGCTTCTGGAGCCTCTTGCCATACGCCTGGCTGACCCGGTCGAAGATGATGGCGATGCCGACGATGGCAAGGCCGTTGAAAATACCCAGGGTGAAGTACTGGTTGGCGATGGCCTTCAGAACCGGCTGGCCCAGGCCCTGGACGCCGATCATCGAGGCGACGACCACCATGGCGAGAGCCATCATGATGGTCTGGTTGATGCCGGCCATGATGGTGGGAAGCGCCAGCGGCAGCTGGACCTTGAACAGTTTCTGCGAACTCGACGTTCCGAAGGCGTCGGCCGCCTCGAGCACGTCCTTGTCGACCAGGCGGATGCCGAGGTCGGTCAGCCTTATCATCGGCGGTATCGCATAGATGACCACTGCGATCAGTCCCGGCACCTTGCCGATGCCGAGCAGCATGACGACAGGGATGAGATAGACGAAGCTCGGCATCGTCTGCATGACGTCGAGGATCGGATTGATGATGCGCTGCAGCCGGTCGGAACGCGCCATCAAGATCCCCATCGGGATACCGATGGCGATGGAGAGCACGGTACAGACGAAGATCATCGAGACCGTCCGCATCGTATCGTCCCACATGTCGAAATAGCCGATCAGCAGCAGCGTGACGAGACAGCCGAAGACGATCTTCAGGCTGCGGCTCGCAAACCATGCGATGACAAGGATGATTGCAGTAATGATCGGCCACGGCGTCTGCGTCATGAAGCGGTCGGCGGCGATGAGGAAATGCTGCAGCGGGGAGAAGAGGCTTTCGATTGCGTCGCCATAGGTGCGGGTGAATGTGCGAAAGCCGTCATCGATCGCCTTCTTCAGATTGCGAAGGGCGTCGTCATCCATATGCGGGAATTTGTAAAACCATTCCATTCGGTTCCCCTTTTTCTTCAAAGAGCCGCGGCAGTCTTTTTGATTTTATCGGCAGCGAGAGGCGGTGCGCTTTAGGCGCACCGCAATAGTCGGTCTTAAAGAGCAGCTTCGATCTTCGCAGCTGCCTCAGGCGAGACCCACTTGGTCCACAGGTCCTTGTTTTCTTTCAGGAAGTGCTTGGCACCATCCTCGCCGGTTGCCTGGTTGTCGGTCATCCACGCCATCAGCTTGTTGACCGTCTCATTGCTCCAGGAGCGCTTCGTCAGGTAGTCCATGACCTCAGGCCCGACCTTTTCCGAAAAAGGCTTGGCAACCAGGGTCACCACGTGATCGACCGGCCATGCATTCGGCTTCGGATCGGGGCAATCGGCGACGGTATTGCAGCGCTTCCATTCGGCGGCGTCGTTCGGCACGCCGGCTTCGAGCTTGACCATCTGATACTTGCCGAGCAGCGCGGTTGGCGCCCAGTAATAGCCGGCCCAGCCTTCCTTGCGTTCGTAGGCCTTGGCGATCGAACCGTCGAGGCCTGCAGCTGAACCGGTATCGACGAGGGTGAAGCCCGCCTTCTCGGCTTCGAAGGCCTTGTAGAGCTGCGTGGTCACCACGGTGCCGCCCCAGCCCTGCGGCCCGTTGTAGATGGCGCCCTTCTTCGAATCCTCAGGGTCGGGGAAGAGTTCCGGATGCTTCAGCACATCACCGATGGTCTTGATATCGGGATGGGCGTCGGCCAGATATTTGGGAATCCACCAGCCCTGTACGCCGCCATCGGGCAGCGGAGAGCCGACCTGGACGATCCGGCCTTCATCCGTCCCCTTCTTGACGACATCCGGCAGCAGGTCGATCCAGGCTTCGGGCGCGATGTCCGGCTGGCCCTTTTCGGCCATCGAGGTAATCGTCGGGACGGTATCGCCGACGGTGATTTCGGCGGCGCAGCCATAACCTTCGTTCAGGATGAGCTTGTCGAGGTTAGAGAGAACCTCCGCACTCTGCCAGTTCATGCTGGCAATGGTCACAGTGCCGCATTCGGCGGCGCTGGCGAAAGACGCCCCGCCCATCAGGCCAAACGTCAGACATGTCGATGCGAGTAGTTTTTTCATTCTCGTTCCCTCTGTTTAGCGGCCAGTTTTGCTGAGCGGGGCGCCGCAGGACCCGCTCCAACGGTTGTCAGGAAGCGTCTCCCATACTCACCGATTTCTTGAATGCTGCCGATAGTCCCTCCGCAACCGAAGCGTCGAACCCGGCCGCGCGCATGCCTTCGATGGCCGCCGCCGTGGTTCCGCGATAGCCGACAAAGGTTTGAACAACCTCATCGGGACATTCGTCGCGGCGCTCCAGCAGGCGACCGGCGCCTGTCATCACCGTGTTGACGGCGCGCCGCGCAATCTCCGCCGGCAGGCCATGGGCGACGGCATCGCTCATCATGGCGGCGGCGAGCAATGCCGGGAAAGCCGGTCCGGACCCGGACAGGCCGGTGAGGTAATCGATGTCGCTTTCCCTTGCCACCTCGTCCTCAGATCCGCATGCCTGAAAAATCGCGCGGACGAGCGCCCGGTCGTCTTCGGTGACATCGCTCGCGCCAATCCAGGGTGTATAGGACTTGGCCACTTCGGCGGCGGCATTCGGCAGGGCGCGGACGACGCGACCGGTGTTGTGGCGGTCCGAAAGTGCGTCCAGGCGGATGCCCGCCATGACTGAGATGACGAGCTTGCCGCCGGCATCGACATCAAGAGCATGCCAGTCATCAGGGCGGACGGAAAGAATGATCACGTCCGAACGGTCGGCAAGCGCCTGATTGTCGGTGGTCAAGAAAGAATTCGGGAAGCGGCGCGGCTCTTCGCTGCGATAGGAGAGGGAGAGTTTTTGAGGTTCGACCAGGCCGGCATCGAGGATCGAGCCGGCGATTGCTCCGCCAAGCCAACCGCCGCCACCAATTATACCGATCCTCAAGGAAACGCTCATCTCGGCTTTCCCTAACCCGGCCTATAGCCATGCCGGGAGAAGAAGCGATCGAGCTCCCTCTGCTGCGGCACTTCGCCGGTGTAGATCGCGATATATTCGGGAATCCGTTTCATGCGGACGGCGAGTTCCTCCTTAGCTTGCATGGAGATATATCCGATCTGCACGAGGTAAGTTGTTCGCGCTCGGACATCTGATGTCGCTTCTGGTAGCCCGAACCGGATAAACATGCGCTTGAGGGCTTCCAGCCGGAGCTGATCGGCTTGCCGGACCTCGGCGAGAATCTCGTCGGACTGCAGCGCCCAGCTGCGCACGGCAAATTCGAACCTGGCGTCGAACAGATCATTGTTGAGCCAGCAGTCGAAGACATTGAGCATCGCCTCGGCGAGCGATTCCGCGTAGGCTTCGGATTGCTTGACGATGTTGCCGGTATTTTTGTCGCGCCACCGCGCCACGAGCCCGGCCAACAGCTCCTCCCGATCCTTGAAGAACCAGTAGAAGCTCGTGCGCGAGAGATTGAGCCTCTTCGCCAGCGGCAGAATTTTCACCGAATCCACGCCGGAATCCAGCAGCGAGTGGTAAGCTGCTTCCAGCCATCCCTCTTGTGATCCCCGCCAGCCAGTGTCGTTCAGAGCCTGATCCATAGGCTATCTCCTATCAAATTATACGGCAGCGCACAAGGAAAATGTACATTAGTGTCGAAAATGACGACCCACATGTTTTCAACATTGACACATATGTACATTGTGCCTAGCGTCGGCTCTGACGTTTTTAATCCGGAACCACGGCCCATGTCGAACGATCCCCTTCTGCAGCCCTACCAGCTCAAGCATTTGAAACTGCGCAACCGTATCATCGTCACCTCCCACGAGCCGGCCTATCCGGAAGACGGCATGCCGAAGGAGAGGTATCGCGCCTATACGGTGGAGCGGGCAAAGGGCGGCGTGGCCTTGACGATGACGGCCGGCTCGGCCGCGGTTTCCAGGGACAGCCCGCCGGTCTTCAACAACCTGCTCGCCTACAAGGACGAGATCGTGCCCTGGATCAGGGAGATGACCGACGCCGTGCATGAAGAGGGAGCGGCGATCATGATCCAGCTCACCCATCTCGGCCGGCGCACACGCTGGGACAAGGGCGACTGGCTGCCTGTGGTGGCGCCATCGCATCAGCGCGAAGCGTCCCACCGCGCCTTCCCGAAGAAGGTGGAAGATTGGGACATCGAGCGCATCATCAAGGATTTCGCCGACGCTGCCGAACGCATGAAGGCGGGTGGCATGGACGGTGTCGAACTGGAGGCCTACGGCCATCTGATCGACCAGTTCACCTCGCCGCTCACCAACGAGCTCGACGGCCCCTATGGCGGATCGCTCGATAACCGTTTGCGCTTCTGTTTCGACGTCTTCAGGGCAATCCGGCAAAGAGTGGGGAACGACTTCATTCTGGGCGTGCGCTATACCGCCGACGAATGTCTTCCCGGCGGTACCGGCAAAGCCGAAGGCTTGGAAATCTCCCGGCGCCTGAAGGAAAGCGGCCTCATCGATTACCTGAACGTCATTCGCGGCCACATCGATACCGATGCGGGCCTCACCGACGTGATCCCGATCCAGGGCATGGCGAATTCGCCGCATCTCGATTTCGCCGGCGAAATTCGCGCCGCAACCAACTTTCCGACCTTCCATGCGGCGAAAATCCCTGACGTCGCCACCGCGCGCTACGCGATCGCCTCCGGCAAGGTCGACATGGTCGGCATGACCCGCGCCCACATGACCGACCCGCATATCGTCCGCAAGATCATCGAAAAGCGGGAAGACGATATTCGTCCCTGTGTCGGCGCCAATTACTGTCTCGATCGTATCTACCAGGGCGGGGCGGCCTTCTGCATCCACAATGCCGCCACCGGCCGCGAACTGACCATGCCGCATATCGTGGCGAAGGCCGACGCCAAGAAAAAGGTCGTCATCGTCGGCGCCGGCCCGGCCGGTCTGGAAGCGGCGCGCGTCGCCGGAGAACGCGGCCACCAGGTCGTCGTTTTCGAAGCGGCGAACAATCCCGGCGGTCAGATCCGGCTCACCGCTCAAAGCGAGCGCCGCAAGGAAATGATCAGCATCATCGACTGGCGCATGAGCCAGTGCGACAAATACGACGTCACCTTCCACTTCAACACCTGGGCGGAAGCGGACACCATCGAGGCCGAGAATCCCGATGTCGTCATCATCGCAACCGGCGGCCTGCCGCATACCGAGGTCCTGGCGAGCGGCAACGACCTGGTGGTTTCGTCATGGGACATCATCTCCGGCGACGTGAAGCCTGGAACCAACGTGCTGATCTTCGACGACGCCGGCGATCATGCCGGCCTGCAGGCGGCGGAGTTTCTCGCCAAGGCAGGCGCCAAGGTCGAGATCATGACGCCGGACCGGTCCTTCGCGCCCGAGGTCATGGCCATGAATCTCGTGCCCTATATGCGGTCTCTGCAGAAGCATGACGTGACCTTCACCGTCACCTACCGTCTGGAAGCCGTCGAAAAGAGCGGCAACCAGCTCGTCGCCCATGTCGGCAGCGATTACGGCGGGATTGCCAAGCAGCAGAGCTTCGACCAGATCGTCGTCAATCATGGGACCATTCCGCTCGATGAACTCTATTTCGAACTGAAACCCAGCTCGAGCAATCTCGGCGAAATGTCGCACGATCAGCTTCTTTCCGGAGAACCTCAGTCCGTGATCCGCAATCCTGATGGCAAGTTCCAGCTGTTCCGGATCGGCGATGCCGTTGCCGCACGCAACACGCATGCCGCCGTCTATGATGGGTTGCGCATCGCGAAAGATATCTGATTGCAAGAGTGGGCCCCTTGTCGGCCGATCGTCTCGGGAGGTGATGAGATGAGTTTACGGAATGAAAGCCTCCAGATTTTCCTGGACGCGGCTTTCGTGGCTTTCGACCAGTTCGCGAATACCCCGGAGGCTCGCCGCTCGATTCGTCAGATTTCTGCGGCGCTGGAGCGCCGGGGAACGGCGCGTGCGGGGGAGGGAGGTCGATTGCCTGTGTGCGCTCTCCTTGATGTGGCGCTTTCCGTCGATACGTCCTATCCTTCGCTGACGCGTTTGATCGAGGGGTTCAAAGGCATCGAGCCAATGCTTGAATGGCATCGGCGCACCAAGTATGACCACACGGCCAGCGACAATTTTGTCGATGGGCATGCCAATGCGATGATTATCGGCCTGGGAGGATTGGAGGAGCGGAGCGACCTGTGGATCGGCGTGACGTTGATGGCGCCTCACGTGCGCTATCCCGATCACGACCATGCGCCTGAGGAAGTCTATCTCGTGCTTTCCGAGGGAGAGTTCCAGCAGGGGGAAGGGGACTGGTTTTCGCCAGGTATCGGCGGATCCTTCTATAATGTCCCTGGCATCAAACATGCCATGAGGTCGCTTGACACGCCGTTCTTCGCCTTCTGGGCATTGCTTGCCGAACGGCCGAACTGACGGCCAGCAGTTTAGAAATAAAGGGGGGTTGCCCATGAAGATACTCGTCCCAGTCAAACGGGTTGTCGACTACAACGTGAAGATCCGGGTGAAGCCGGATGGCACGGGTGTCGAGCTTGCCAATGTGAAGATGTCGATGAACCCGTTCGACGAGATCTCGGTGGAAGAGGCGTTGCGGCTGAAGGAAGCCGGCAAGGCCGAGGAAGTGGTCGTCGTTTCGATCGGTCCAGCCAAGGCCGAGGAGACGCTGCGCACCGCACTTGCCATGGGCGCCGACCGGGCGATCCTGGTCGAGACCGACGATCAAGTCGAGCCGCTCACTGTCGCCAAGATCCTCAAGGCTGTGGCCGATGCCGAACAGCCCGGGCTGATCATCGTCGGCAAGCAGGCGATCGATGACGACAGCAACCAGACCGGCCAGATGCTGGCAGCACTGATGGGAACGGCCCAGGCCACTTTCGCCTCGAAGATCGACATCGGTGACGGCAAGGCGCAGGTGACCCGCGAGGTCGATGGCGGCCTGCAGACGATCGAGATCAAGCTGCCGGCGGTCGTCACCACGGATCTGCGCTTGAACGAACCGCGTTATGCCTCGCTGCCGAATATCATGAAGGCGAAGAAGAAGCCGCTCGACAAGAAGACGCCTGATGATTTCGGCGTGTCGACCACGCCGCGCCTCAAGGTCTTGAAGACCGAGGAGCCGTCGGGCCGCAAGGCCGGCGTCAAGGTCAAGTCGGTCGCCGAACTCATCGACAAGCTCAAAAACGAAGCCGGCGTGCTGTAATCAGGTTGGAACAGGAACCATCATCATGACCATTCTTCTTCTGGCTGACCACGACAATGCAAGCCTGTCCGACCAGACCGCCAAGACGCTGACGGCCGCAACCAAGATTGGCGGCGACGTGCATGTGCTGGTCGCCGGCAAGGCTGCCAAACCCGCTGCCGATGCGGCTGCCAAGCTTGCCGGCGTCTCCAAGGTGCTGCTCGCCGAAAGCGACGAACTCGCCAATAATCTGGCCGAGCCGCTGGCCGACCTGATCGTCTCGCTGGCGGGAAGCTACGACACGATCATCTCGGCCGCCACCTCGGTCGGCAAGAACGTGCTGCCGCGGGTGGCAGCCCTGCTCGATGTCGCCCAGGTCTCCGAGATCATCGAGGTGATCTCTGCTGACACCTTCAAACGGCCGATCTATGCCGGCAATGCCATCCAGACGGTGCAGGCGACCGATGCCAAAAAGGTAATCACCGTGCGCACCGCATCCTTTGCCTCTGCACCGGAAGGTGGCTCGGCCACCGTCGAGGCGATCCCGGCGGTTTCCGATCCGGGGCTGTCGACCTTCGTCAGGGACGCGCTGTCGGCCTCCGACCGTCCGGAACTGACCTCGGCCAAGATCATCATCTCCGGCGGCCGGGCACTCGGCTCTGCCGAGAAGTTCAGGGAAGTCATCCTGCCGCTTGCCGACAAGCTCGGTGCTGCCGTCGGTGCCAGCCGTGCGGCCGTCGATGCCGGTTATGCGCCGAACGACTGGCAGGTCGGCCAGACCGGCAAGGTGGTGGCGCCGCAGCTCTATATCGCCTGCGGCATTTCAGGCGCCATCCAGCATCTGGCCGGCATGAAGGATTCGAAGGTCATCGTCGCCATCAACAAGGACGAGGAGGCGCCGATCTTCCAGGTCGCCGACTACGGACTGGTCGCCGATCTCTTCGACGCCCTGCCGGAATTGCAAAAGGCGCTCTAGCGGGGGAGACCGAACGTGGCGCGCTTCGTGGGACGTCCAATCAAACCTGGTGCCGACCTTCTCCTGAACGATGACGAGAAGCCGGCATACATACGGCTGCACGACATCGGCAGGGAAAGACGTTCTCGGCCGTTGCAGGAATTCCTCAACGATGTCGGCGGGCTGATGTTGTCGGCGGAGGCTCCTGCCGTCGCCAGCTTCGTCGCGGGCAAGGTTCTCCAGAAACTGCTCAAGACCGGCAAGGTGCGCCCGGAGGGCGGGTCTCTTCCCGGTGCGCCGGAAGGGCTTGATGACGCCATCGGCCATCTTGCAAAATCGGGACGGAAATACGAGGCGATCGCCAGCCAGTTCCATAGTCTCGCCGACAAACTGCTCTGGAGACGCGGCCGCTCCGGTCCGTTTGCAAGCCTGAATTTTGGCGATACGCATTCCCATGCGGTCGTGGTCGGTCCTGGCGGCATGGAGGAACGCGCCGATCTCAGGGTCGGCGTGATCTACATGGATCGCTACACCCGTTTCCCGGATCATGTTCAGACGCAGCCGCGCGCCTTCATTCTGCTTTCGCCGGGCGAAATCCGCCTTGGCGATTCCGAGTGGTTCTCCGCTGGTGTCGGCACGGTCTTTGCGAACGACGCCGGCCAATCTTTCGCGATAAGATGCACAGCCCGGCCTCTGCTTGCGGTCTGGTGCCAGGTTGAGCGGGAGACGTGATGGGTGCTTGGCAACGACGAGCCTGAGATGAACGAAAAGACCGAAGGCGAGAGCACGAAGTCTCGGCGGTGACGCAGCGAAGCAGATCGCTGAGAAGCCGGTCTATCGGAATATGTAGCATCAGAATTCAATTTAAGAGGAAGGATATCAAGATGGACGTTCGCGCCGCCGTTGCCGTTCAGGCCGGAAAACCGCTGGAAGTGATGACCGTGCAGCTGGAAGGGCCGCGGGCCGGCGAAGTGCTGGTCGAGGTCAAGGCGACGGGCATCTGCCACACCGACGATTTCACTTTGTCGGGCGCCGATCCTGAAGGCCTGTTTCCGGCCATCCTCGGCCATGAGGGCGCCGGCATCGTCGTCGATGTCGGCCCCGGCGTCACCTCGGTCAAGAAGGGCGACCACGTCATTCCGCTCTACACCCCGGAATGCCGCGAGTGCTATTCCTGCCTTTCCCGCAAGACCAATCTCTGCACCTCGATCCGCGCTACCCAGGGCCAGGGGCTGATGCCGGACGGAACGAGCCGCTTTTCGATCGGCAAGGACAAGATCCACCACTATATGGGTTGCTCGACTTTTTCGAACTTCACCGTGCTGCCGGAGATCGCCCTTGCCAAGGTCAATCCCGACGCGCCCTTCGACAAGATCTGCTACATCGGCTGCGGCGTGACGACCGGCATCGGTGCGGTCATCAATACCGCCAAGGTGGAGATCGGCGCCACGGCGATCGTCTTCGGTCTCGGCGGCATCGGTCTCAACGTGCTTCAGGGCCTGAAACTTGCCGGTGCCGACATGATCATCGGCGTCGATATCAACCCTGACCGCAAGGCCTGGGGCGAAAAGTTCGGCATGACCCATTTCGTCAATCCGAAGGAGGTCGGCGACGACATCGTGCCCTACCTCGTCAACCTGACCAAACGCAACGGCGACCTGATCGGTGGCGCTGACTATACGTTCGACTGCACCGGCAACACCAAGGTGATGCGCCAGGCGCTGGAAGCATCGCACCGCGGCTGGGGCAAGTCGGTTATCATCGGCGTTGCCGGTGCCGGCCAGGAAATCTCCACCCGTCCGTTCCAGCTGGTCACCGGCCGCAACTGGATGGGCACGGCTTTCGGCGGCGCGCGCGGCCGCACCGACGTGCCGAAGATCGTCGAATGGTACATGCAGGGCAAGATCCAGATCGATCCGATGATCACCCATACCATGCCGCTCGAAGACATCAACAAGGGCTTCGAACTGATGCATTCGGGCAAGAGCATCCGCGGCGTCGTGGTCTACTGAGTCATGAAAACCATCTCGACCGACAATTCTCATGGCGGCACCCAGGGCGTTTACGTTAATCGCTCGGATGTCTGCGACTGCGACATGACCTTTGCGGTATTTCTACCGCCGCAGGCCAAAGGACGGAAGCTGCCAGTTCTGTGGTACCTTTCCGGTCTGACGTGCACCCATGCAAACGTCATGGACAAGGGAGAGTATCGGCGTCTTGCCGCAGAACTCGGTATTGTCATCGTCTGCCCCGACACCAGTCCACGCGGCGATGCCGTCCCGGACGAGCCGGATAATTGGCAGTTTGGCAAGGGTGCCGGTTTTTATGTCGACGCCACCGAGCCGCCGTTCGCACAGAACTATCGGATGTACAGCTACGTCGTCGATGAATTGCCGCAGCTTGTCGCGGCCGAGTTTCCGGTCGACATGACGCGACAGGGAATCTTCGGTCACTCGATGGGGGGACATGGCGCGATCACGATCGCTCTCAAGAACCCCGAACGCTTCAGCAGTTGTTCGGCCTTCGCGCCGATCAGCCATCCATCGGTCTCCGGCTGGTCAAAGCCGGCGTTCCAGAAATACCTCGGTTCGGATGAAAAGAACTGGCGGGCATATGATGCCTGCTCGCTGATCGAAGACGGGCACCGGTTCCCGGAATTCCTCGTCGACCAAGGGACGGCGGATAGCTTCCTGGAGGATGGATTGCGCCCCGAAGAGCTGAGGCAAGCCTGCGAGACGGCCGGGATCAGCCTGCGGCTTCGCATGCAGGAAGGCTACGGCCACTCCTACTTCTTCATTTCGACATTCATGGAAGACCATCTACGCTGGCACGCGCGGAGATTGGGAGACTGATTGCAGAGCTTGGCCGGGCATATCGCAAACGGCCCAGAAGGGGAGGAGAAACCCATGACCAGCATAGCCATACATCCGGCAGTGGATTCAGGCTTTCGGGCGACTGACGCTGCTTTTGCAGGCGGGACGCTCGTCTGCAAGTGCGCCAGCAATCCGGTGAAGGTAAGAATCAAGAGCGATATCGCCCACAATCACGCCTGCGGCTGCACGAAGTGCTGGAAGCCCGAAGGTGCAGTCTTTTCGGTCGTGGCGGTCGCTCCGACCGAAAGTGTCGAAGTCTTGGAGAATGGCGATAAGCTCGCTGTCGTCGATTCCGCTGCCTTGATCCAGCGCACCGCCTGCAAGGAATGCGGCGTGCATATGTATGGGCCGGTTGTGCGCGAACATCCGTTCCAGGGATTGTCGTTCATCCATCCGGAACGTTTCCAGGAAAGCGGCTGGGCGAAGCCGGGCTTTGCAGCCTTCGTGTCGTCGATCATCGAAAGCGGCTTCGACCCCGCGAAGATGGACGCCGTCAGAGCACAGCTGAGGACATCAGGCCTCGAGCCTTACGATTGCCTAAACCCTGGCCTTATGGACTACATCGCAACCTGGACCGCCAAGAAGAGCGGCGTGCTGGCCTCGTGATCGGCTAAAGCAATTCCCAGCAAAAGTGCGCAGCGGTTTTGCGTCCGGAATTGCGTAAAAACAAAAGAGAGCATTTCCGTGACTTGAGAGAAAGCGGAAATGCTCTGGGACGCCGAGCCGGCGCTCTCCGACAAAACCGCCGCCACCGGATATCGAGATAGTCCGTGATGGCCGCGCACCGGCTTGCCGGCAGCCATCCGACGCCTGATGATCAAGGTTGATGCGCATAAAAATCGCATCAACCTCGACTGCACCGAAATTCTCACAGACCCGCCACCATAATTCGCTTGGGAAGCTCCGCGATGGCCGCCGCCGCGGAACGCCGATCCCTGGATAGCGCTTTGAAATGACGCCTGACGCGCGGCGGGGACGCTTCGCTCGGCATCATTGTGTATTTAAGAAATACTAATTGTGTACGCAGTGTACACAATTATTGACTCACCCCGAGAGGCGTGGCATTTTCACGGCGTAGAGCAACCAGCGGCCGGAGAGTGACGATGGCGAAGACCCCCAAGAGCAATCTCTACGAAGATCTGAAACGGCAGATTCTGACGATGGAACTGGACCCGGACGCCGACCTGGACGAGGCCAGTTTGAGCGAAAGATACGGGCTCTCCCGGACGCCGGTCCGCGACATATTCCGTCGCCTTGCCGGTGAGGGCTATATCGACATCCGCGAGAACAGGGGCGCACGGGTCATCCCGATGAACCACTCCACCCTGCGGAATTTCTTTCTTGTCGCGCCGATGATCTACGCGGCAATCGGCCGTCTTGCCGTGCAGAACTTCAAGCCCACTCAGCTTTCGGACCTGAAGCAGACCCAGGAGCGGTTCCGCGCCGCCAGCGAGAACATGGACGCCCTGGCGATGGTCCTCGAGAATAATCGCTTCCACGAAATCTTCGGCGAGATGTCGGGCAACGTCTATCTGCAGCCGAGCCTTGGCCGGCTGCTCATCGACCACGCGCGTATCGGCCACACCTTCTTCCGGCCGAGGAACGAGGACATGAAGCGACGGCTTCAAGTGGCTGTCGGCCATCATGACGGCTTCATCGATGCGCTCGGCGCTCACGACGAGAATGCCGTCGTCGACCTCGTCTTCGAACACTGGGAATTGTCCCGCGAGAACATGGAGATGTTCATCGCCCCGCAAGGTCTCAAGGCGGACGCCTTCCTCGGCGGCCCCGCCACCCAACTCTTGGAGAAATCGTCGTGAAGTTTGAGGGGATCTATACGCCGGCGGTGACGCCGCTCGACCAAACTGGTCAGATCGACAGGGCTGGATTTGCCGCCGTGCTCGAGTCGCTGATCGAGGCGGGCGTCCACGGCGTCATCGTCGGCGGCTCGACCGGCGAGTACTACGCCCAGAGCAGCCAGGAACGTTTCGAGCTTGCGGCCTATGCGAGGGAAGTCATCGGCACGCGGCTGCCGCTCATTATCGGGACCGGCGCCACGCGGACCGAAGATTCGGTCGAATACGCAAAGGCGGCGAAGGAAATCGGCGCGGATGCGATCCTGGTGTCGTCACCGCCCTACGCGCTGCCGACCGAGCGCGAGAATGCGGTCCACGCCCTGACCGTCGACCGCGCGGCGAACCTGCCGATCATGCTCTACAACTATCCGGCTCGTATGGGCGTGATGATGGGCGAGGAGTATTTCTCCCGCCTCGGCAAGTCCAGGAACGTGATCGCCATCAAGGAAAGCTCCGGCGACATGGGCAATCTGCACCTGCTAGCCCGGAAATTTCCCCATATTGCGCTGTCCTGCGGCTGGGACGACCAGGCGCTCGAATTCTTCGCATGGGGCGCGAAGAGCTGGGTCTGCGCCGGCTCCAATTTCCTCCCGCGCGAACATGTCGCCCTCTATGAAGCCTGCGTCCTCGAAAAGAATTTCGACAAGGGCCGCGCCATCATGACGGCGATGCTGCCGCTCATGGATTTCCTGGAATGCGGGAAGTTCGTCCAATCGATCAAGCACGGATGCGAATTGATCGGGCTGAATGTCGGATCGGTCCGCGCGCCGCTGCGGCCGCTCAACTCCGAAGAAAAACGAACCCTCCAGACCGTCGTCGCCACGTTGAAGCGCACGGTCGGCCAGATCACCTCGGGAGCAAATCATGCATGAACCCTTGACCGCTTCCGAATACAAGGCGATCGCCGCCGGTCTTCAGTTTCCGACGAATGCCTTCGTCGACGGCGCATTTCGTCCGGCCAATTCAGGGCAGACATTCACCTCGACGAATCCCGCGACGGGCGAGGTTCTCGCCGAGATTGCCGCATGCGATGCCACCGATGTCGACGCCGCCGTCGCCAAGGCAAGGCAAGCCTTCGACGACGGCCGCTGGCGGCTGCGTTCGCCGGCAGAACGCAAGGCGGTGCTCCTCAAGCTCGCCAGGCTGCTGGAGGACAATCGTCACGAACTCGCCGTCATGGAGAGCCTCGACAGTGGCAAGCCGGTCGGCGAATGCCAGACGGTCGATGTTCCCGATACCATTCACACAATCCGTTGGCACGCCGAACTGATCGACAAGCTCTATGACAACACCGCGCCTGTCGGCGCGAATGCACTGACGATGATCGTGCGTGAGCCGGTCGGTGTCGTCGGATGCGTGCTTCCATGGAATTTCCCACTTTTGATGCTGGCCTGGAAGATCGGCCCGGCGCTTGCTGCCGGCTGCTCGGTGATCGTCAAGCCTGCGCAGGAAACGACGCTCACCACGCTGCGCGTCGCCGAGCTTGCCCATGAAGCGGGCATTCCAGCCGGCGTCTTCAATGTCGTGACCGGCGGCGGCAAGGAAGTCGGAGAACCGATCGGCATGCATATGGATGTCGATATGGTGGCCTTTACCGGATCGACGCCTACCGGCCGCCGCTTCCTGCGCTATGCAGCGGACTCGAATCTCAAGCGCGTCGTGCTCGAATGCGGCGGCAAGAACCCCGCCGTCGTTCTCGACGATGCCGAAGACCTGGACCTCGTTGCCGAGCAGGTCGTCAACGGCGCCTTCTGGAACATGGGCGAGAACTGCTCGGCGACGTCGCGTCTCATCGTTCATTCCAAGATCAAGGACGAGCTGCTGAAGCGCATCGGCGCCTATATGCGCGAATGGAAGACCGGCGATCCGCTCGACCCCGCAAACCGCATCGGCGCGCTCGTCAGCAAGGCCCATTTCGAGAAGGTGAAATCCTTCCTCGACGACGCCAGGAAGGAGAAGCTGACGGTCACCCATGGCGGTGAAACGTATGGCGGCATCTTCATCGAACCGACGGTGGTCGAGGGTGTAACGCCCGCCAGCCGCCTCTTCCAGGAAGAGATCTTCGGACCGGTGCTTTCGGTCACGACCTTCAATTCGCTTGCCGAAGCAATCGCTCTTGCCAACGACACGAATTACGGTCTGACGGCGTCCGTCTATACCGGCAGCCTGAGGAACGCCATCAAGCTCTCGCGCGAAATCCGCGCCGGCGTCGTCACCGTCAACTGCTTCGGAGAAGGCGACGCCAGCACGCCGTTCGGCGGCTACAAGGAGTCCGGCTTCGGCGGCCGCGACAAGTCGGTCTTCGCCCACGACAACTACTGCGAACTGAAGACGATCTGGATCGACGTCTCGGACCGCTCGGTCGACGAGACCATCCGATGATCTCGAAGTCGGTCAAACGTTTGCCTGTTGAGAATGGCGTCTCGGGCTGGGAGGCGGTCAGCAAACGTCCTTTCCCGGTCCGGACCCTCGACGGCGATGTGACCGCGGATTGGCTGATCGTCGGCGCGGGGTTTGCTGGCCTCTCGGCGGCCCGCCGTCTTCTCGAACTTCGGTCGGATGACAAGATCGTCATCCTTGATGCGAGCGAAGTGGGGAAGGGGACGTCGGGCCGAAATTCCGGCTTCATGATCGACGTTCCGCACAACCTTTCAGGTGGGGAGTATTCGAGTGGAGAGGCGGACGCCACTCGGCTGGAGATGGCCCAGAACCGCTCAGCGATAGCCTTCGCCGCGCAAGCGGCGGAGGAATACGGGATGTCGCGCGCGACATTCGACCCGGCGGGAAAGATCAACGCCGCGGCCACTGCTCGCGGCATGAGGCTCAACCGGAGCTTCGGAGAATCCCTCATGGGCGCTGGCGAGAAGCATACGTTTCTCGACGCGAAAGAGATGCGGGAGATCACCGCATCGGATTACTACACCGGCGGTCTGTACACGCCCGGAGCGGTGCTTATCCAGCCCGCCGATTACATCCGCTCTTTTGCGGCGGGCCTGTCGGACAGGGTCAGTATCTTCGAGCGTTCTCCTGTCACTTCATTGAAGCAAGACAGCGGCACCTGGGCCGCCATGACAAACCGAGGGAAGGTCACCGCTCCAAAGGTGATCCTCGGGGTCAATGGCCACATCGACGATTTCGGGCACTATCGCGGCCGCCTGATGCACATCTTCGCTTATGCCTCGATGACAGCGCCGTTTTCAGCAGACGACTTCGGCCAGAAGGCCTCAGGGCAGGACAAGTGGGCGCTGCTCCCAGCAGATGCGATGGGAGCCACGATTCGAAAGATTACCTCCGCTGGCCAGTCGCGGATCGTAATCCGCACGAAGTACACCTACGAAAGCAAGCTGGAGGCGTCGGACTGGCGCATGGGCAAGATGGCCAAGGCCCATCGAGACGCGCTCGACGCGCGGTTCCCGGGTCTCGCGGATGTCCCTTTCGAATATAGCTGGGCAGGTCGTCTGTGCCTCAGCCGGAACCACGTGCCCGCCTTCGGCGAGATCGAAGAAGGACTGTTTTCCGCATGCTGCGAAAACGGGCTTGGAACGGTCAAGAGCACACTCGCCGGTATGATGGCGGCGGAACTGGCGACCCGAACGGCCTCCCGGCATCTCGAACAATACATGGATCACCCTGAGCCTTCGAGGCTCCCGCCGGAGCCGTTCGCCTGGCTGGGCATAAACGCGATGATCCGTTTGCAGGAATTGCGCGCAGGCCGCGAGGGATGATCCCTCGGCCCACGCAATATGAAGACTGCCCGCTCGCAGACTTCAATGAGAATGGGAACGTAAAACAGGAGTAAGAACAATGAAAAATTTGTGGAGGGCGCTCTGCGCCGCTGCGATGATCGGGGTCAGCATCCTTCCTGCTCGCGCGGAAGAAAAGACGATCACCATGGGTACGATGTCGTGGGAGGACCTGACGCCCATCACCGGAATCACCAAGAAGGTTCTCGAAGACGCCGGCTATACGGTCAAGGTGACCGAGTTCTCCGAATGGGGCATCGCCTATGCCGCTCTCGCCAAGGGCGACATCCAGGTTCTCACCTCGCAGACGGACTATGTTGCGCAGGACTACTGGGACAAGAACAAGAACCGCCTCGAAAAGATTTCGCCTGTTTCGCATGGCCTCTATCAGGGCGTTGCGGTTCCCAAATATGTCCCGATCGACTCGCTGGAACAGCTCAACGAAAACGCCGACAAGTTCAGCGGCAAGATCATCGGTATCGAACCGGGTTCCGGCCTGATGCGCGATACCTCGAACGCGGTCAAGGACTACGGCCTCAAGCTCCAGCTCGTTGAGGGCAGCACCGCCGCGATGACGGCGGCGCTGAAGTCCGCCTATGATCGCAAGGAGTGGATTGCGGTGACGATCTGGGAGCCGTCCTGGATGGTTCAGAAGTACGAGGTCAAGTACCTCAAGGACCCGAAGGGCGTATTCCCGCCGCCGCAGAGCTACTACTGGATCGGCCACAAGGGCTTCTCCGCAGAGAACCCGCATGCGCGTGAAGTGATGGCCAGCGTCTACGTCCCGATCGCCGACATCACCGCCATCAACGGCGCGGTCAATGAAGGCAAGACCATGGACCAGGCCGTGCAGGATTGGATCGGCGCCCATGCCGACCTGATCAAGCGCTGGGAAAACATCAAGAAGAACTAAACGCGTCGTGGCCGTCCGATCCGTCGGGCGGTCACCCTGAAACCTAATGAAGAAGCCAGCGCCGAATGGCTCAAAGGGGATCGCTATGAAAGCCGTAAATGCCGATATCAATGACGTTCTGATCGACTGCCAATCCCTTTGGAAAGTCTTCGGTGACAAGTCCGCTGCGGCAATGAAGTCGATCAAGGAGCGCGGCCTCGGCAAAAAGGAGGTGTTGAAGGAGTTCAACTGCGTCGTCGGCGTGTCCGACGCGAGCATTGAGGTCCGGCGCGGCGAAATCTTCTGCATCATGGGATTGTCTGGAAGCGGAAAATCGACGCTCATCCGCCTTCTCAACAAGCTGATCACGCCGAGCTCTGGGAAAGTCCTCGTCAAGGGACGCGACCTCGCCGCCCTGTCGCCGGTCGATCTCCGGCAGATGCGCGCCAGGAACATCGGCATGGTGTTTCAAAGCGTCGCTCTGTTGCCGCATCGCACAGTCCTGGAAAATGCGGCCTTCGGCCTCGAGGTACAGGGAATTGCCAAGCCGGAGCGAAACAAGACCGCCGTTGCAGCGCTCGAGAAGGTCGGCCTCGCCGACTGGGTGAATCGATATCCGAACGAGCTTTCCGGCGGCATGCAGCAACGCGTCGGGCTCGCCCGCGCGCTCGCTTCCGACCCCGAGATCATTCTGATGGACGAGCCGTTCAGCGCTCTCGATCCACTCATCCGGCGTCAGCTTCAGGACGAGTTCCGGCAGTTGACGAAAGCCTTGGGCAAGTCCGCGGTCTTCATCACCCATGATCTCGACGAGGCGATCCGGATCGGCGACCGCATTGCGATCATGAAGGACGGCGTCATCATCCAGACCGGCACGGCCGAGGAAATCATCCTCAACCCGGCAGATGCTTATGTCGCCGAATTCGTCGCCGGCATATCCCGCCTCCATTTGATCAAGGCGCATTCCGTCATGCGCAGCGTCGCCGAATTCCATGAGAGCCAGCCGAATTCCGACATCGCATCGCTGGCGCGCACGACGCCGGATGCCGACATCGACGAACTCATCACATTGACGATGCAGTCGGAGCGAGATGCCATCGCCGTCGTCGACAATGATCAGATCGTCGGCGTGGTCACGCCACGCAGCCTCCTGATGGGCGTCAAGGGGACGTCCACCCACGATCTCACGGCGGCGTCCCACAACTGGAGCTGATTGACATGGATAGTTCAGGCTTCACCGATCTTTTTGACGAATGGACGGACTCGGCGCTCGAGTGGGTGAGCGACAACGGCGAGTTCCTTTTCGATTCTATCAGGCAGGTCCTCGAAGGGCTCTATGACGGGATCCTCTGGCTTCTGCAGCTTCCGCCTTTCTACCTGGTCGCGCTGATCGTGGCGCTCATCGGCTGGCGGCTGGTCAATGTCTGGTTCGCCGTGCTGAGCGGCGTCGCGCTGGCGCTTTGTTTTTCCATGGGGCTCTGGCCGGAGACGATGAGCACCCTGGCGCTGGTATTGACCGCAACCGCACTCGCCCTGGCGATCGGGATCCCGATCGGTATTGCCGCCGGCTTTTTCCCCGCCCTCGATCGCTTCATGGAGCCCGGCCTGGATCTGATCCAGACACTTCCGCCATACATCTATCTGCTGCCGGCGATCGCCCTGCTCGGCTATGGACCGGCGACGGCACTGATCGCGACGGTGATCGTCGCCGTGCCGCCGGCAATCCGCCTGACGTCTCTCGGTATCCGGATGACGCCCAGGGAGTTCATCGAACTTGGAGAGGCGCTTGGGATCAGACCGGCGCAGATGTTCTTCAAGATCCGCCTTCCCTTTGCGCTGCCGAGCATCATGGCAGGGATCAACCAGAGCCTGATGATGGCCTTCGGCATGGTCGTGATCGCAGGCATCGTCGGTTCCGGCGGGCTCGGCCAGACGATTTACGGCGCGATCAGAACGCTCGACATCGCGACCTCCATCAATGGAGCGATAGCCATCGTGGTTCTGACCATGGTGCTTGACCGGATAACTCAGAGCGCGGCTCGTTTGGGAACGGGGAGGAAGTCATGAATCCGTCCATCCTGCAGTTTTCGCCCGGCGCTTTCCTGGCGCCGTCAGTCGATTGGCTCAACACCAACCTTCATCCGCTGTTTGCGGCGATCAGCTACCTGATCGAAGCGGTTCTTTCCGGATTCGAGGCGGCCCTCCTGTTCGTGCCGCCCTATGGGCTTATCGCGATCGTCGTCATCCTGGCATTTGTCGCCGTCGGTCTGCGCGCCGCAATCCTTGCCGGTCTTTGCCTGGGGTTTTGTCTCCTCATGGGGCTGTGGACGGCATCGATGCAGACCCTCTCCCTGGTCACGGTCGCTGTCTTGATCTCCGTGCTCATCGCCTTCCCGATCGGCGTCCTGTGCTCGCGCCATAAGACATTGGAGGCGATGGTTCGTCCGGTTCTCGACGTGATGCAGACCGTACCGCCATGGGTCTACCTCATTCCTGCGGTGATGATCTTCAGCCTTGGACGTGTGCCGGCAATCATCGCCACCATCGTCTATGGCATTCCGCCGATGCTCCGCTTGACCACGCTGGCGTTCAACCAGGTGCCCAGAGAATTCGTGGAACTCGGCAGCGCCATCGGCGCGCCGCCTCGTTCGGTGCTTTGGAAGATCGAGATCCCCTTGGCCAGGCAGACGCTCCTGGTCGGGCTCAACCAATGCATCCTTCTGTCGCTGGCGATGGTGGTATTGGCCGGGCTCGTCGGCGCCGGCGGTCTCGGCGCGGAGGTGACGCGCGGCCTGACGCGCATGGAGATGGGGCTTGGCCTGCGGGCGGGCCTGGCGATCGTCGCAATCGCCCTTCTGCTCGACCGGCTGTCCCGCGGTCTGCTCGACCGTGACAGGCTGCCGAAGACGAGATGAGCAAGGACACCAAAAGATGAGAAACAGCTTCTTCTGCATCGACTCCCATACGTCAGGAAATCCCGTGCGCCTTGTTGCCGGAGGCGGTCCACTGCTTCCGCATGCGCCCATCAGCGAGCGTCGGGAGATTTTTGTCCGCGATCACGACTGGGTGCGCCAGGCGCTGATGTTCGAGCCAAGGGGGCATGATATCATGTCGGGGGCGATCATCTATCCGGCCTACCGGGAGGATTGCGATTTTGCCGTTCTTTTCATCGAAGTGAGCGGCTGCCTGCCGATGTGCGGCGCCGGCACCATCGGCGTCGTGACCGCCGCGATTGAGGAAGGGCTCGTCAAGCCGCGGGAGCCGGGAAGGGTTGCCATAGAGACGCCTGCGGGAAGAGTCGATGTCACCTATGAGGAAAAGGGCGGATATGTCGAATCCGTTCGTCTCCACAATGTTGCAAGCTATCTGCACGAGGCTGATGTCGAGGTCGATGTGCCGGGAATGGGCCGCCTGCGCGTCGATATATCCTATGGCGGCAACTATTATGCGGTCATCGAACCGCAGGATAACTGGAGCGGGCTCGACGGCATGACCGCATCGGATATCGTCGGCTGCAGCCAGAAGCTCAGGTCAGCGCTTGCCGATATTTGCGATCCCGTTCATCCCGACGATCCGAGAATTCGCGGCGTGCATCATGCCATCTGGTGTGACCGCCCCGTGAACGACACCTCGGATGGGCGTTGCGCGGTCTTCTATGGCGAGAAGGCCATCGATCGCTCGCCGGGCGGCACCGGCACCTCCGCTCGCATGGCCCAGCTCTATGGGAAGGAACGGCTTACCGTCGGGTCGAGATATCGGCATGAAAGCCTGATCGGAACCGTCTTCGAGGGCCGGGTCGAAGCCGAGGCACGCATTGGGCCCTATAGCGGTATTCTTCCAAGCATCGGAGGCTGGGCACGCGTCATCGGACACAACACCATTTTCGTTGACGATCGGGATCCGCTGGCGCATGGCTTTCAGATCCGATGAGCGCGTTTTCGTCTGAAAAGACGGGGGCGGGGTAAGAAGCGGCAAGGAGATGACTATGCGACCTGAGCAGCATCGACAGGCAGACGCCGACGCGAAGTCGGCTGGCCGGCTCAAGGTGGGCTTTGTTCTGGCGCGATCATTCACGCTGTCCGCCTTTGCGCTCTTCGTGGACACGCTGCGGCTTGCCAGCGACGAGCAGGATCGTTCCGGAAGGGTCCTTGCAGACTGGCAGGTGATCGGCAGCACGAGGCACTTGATCACCGCGAGTTGCGGCGTCCAGGTTGCTCCGACATCCGATTTCGTCGATCCGTCGAGGTTCGACTACATCGTGGTCGTCGGCGGCCTTCTGACGGTGGAGAACCCTGTCGACCAGCAGACCATCACTTTTCTGAAGCAGGCCGACGTCAAGAAGGTGCCGCTGATCGGCGTGTGCACGGGTTCGTTCATTCTTGCTGCGGCAGGCCTGATGAAGCGGCACGAATCCTGTGTGAGCTGGCTGCATTACAAGGAGTTTCGGGAGCGGTTCCCCGAGCTTAGCGTTCGCTCCGACCGGCTCTTCAATCTCGATCGCCAGCGCGGATCGTGCGCAGGCGGCAGCAGTTCCGCCGACATGGCGGCGTTGCTGGTCAGGAAATATATAAGCCGCGACGCTGAACGAAACGCGCTTGAAGTGCTTCAGATCGAAAAGGCCCGGACTCCATCGGACATACAGCCCCGGCGTCCGCTCTACGACGACTATGACGACGCCCGCGTCAAGGCGGCGATGATTACGATGGAACAGTTCGTCGATGGCAGCATGTCGATTCAAAAGCTTGCCGCCACGGTTGGCCTGTCACGGCGGCAACTGGAGAGGATCTTTATCGACAAGACGGGAATGTCTCCTGCCAAGGCCTATAATCGTGTTCGCATGGAGCGAGCGAAATCGATCCTGGCTCAGTCGAAGGCGCCCCTGATCGAGATCGCGCTGGATGTCGGCTTTGAAAATGCCTCGCAGTTCACGCGAACGTTCAAACGCACATTCGGGCAGACCCCCTCACAGCATCGTGCAGCCGCTTCGAGAGCACACTGAGCTTATTCAGATATCCTCCCACGGAAAGGTGTCCAGCCGCTCCGCGCCCCTTGCCGTGATCAGAGCCTGGGTTTCCAGCTTGATGCTTTCAGATCCGGCTTCGGCTATCAGGCTCTCGACGTTGAGCACCATGCCCTCCTCGATGAGGCCGCTGAAATCAGGGTCGAAATCCGGATGCAGAAGGATCCCTGGCCATTCGTCCGCCATTCCGGTTCCGTGCAGAGCAAGCGTTTATCGATAAGGCTGGTATTTCTCCGGAATCCGCCACGACAGCGCGTTGAACTCCGCGAAGGTCATGCCGGGCTTCAGGATTGCGAGATTGTGCTCGATCTGATCCCTGGCGGCGGCGTAGAGTTGCTTCTGCTTGGCGTCCATCGCGACGTGCCCTGCTGTCCACGAGCGCGAGAGGTCGGCGCAATAGCCGTAGGGTCCGATCATATCGGTGTCGAAGGATATCATCTCCCCGCGTTTGACCACATAGTCCGAACATTCCTGATACCAGGGGTTCGTTCTCGGGCCTGCGGTCAGGAGCTTGGTCTCGAGCCACTCGCCGCCACTACGTGCGTTTTCGAAGTGAAGCTCGGCCCAGATCTCTCTTTCGGTGCGGCCGGGCTCGGATGCCTCGTACATCCGCGCCATGCCTGCTTCGCAGACACGGATCGTCCATCTCATCAGCTCGATTTCGTCAGCGCTTTTGATGGATCGCGCCCGCTCGGCCAGCTCCTGACCGTCTAAGAGCATGAAGCCGCGTTCCCGCAATTCGAACGCGCCGGCGGGTTCGAGCTTGTCCACCGCCACGCGCTTGTTGCCGCCGTTGCTCTTTATGAGGTCCGCGACTTCCTCCGCCCAGGCTTTCAGCCGGGGTTCCATAAGGTTCCCGGCCGTGAAGAATATCCATGACTTCGCCGGCCGGATCTCCTCGATGCCGGGAAGCCCGTCATTGACATGTTCGGCGCCTTCGAATTCGAAAAGTATGGCCGGACCATCGGCCAGGATCAGAGCGTAGCGCGAGGCGTTGTGCATCGTCCAAATGCTCATATTCGATGAATCGAAGGCATATCGGATGTTGACGGGATCGTAGAGGAGCAGGGCGCCGCAATCCCATTCGCGCATCTTCGCGCGCAGGCGTTCCAGACGATAGCGGCGAGCCCGATCGAGCGTCGTGGCCGGCAAAGGACTGATAAGAGGTCGATCCGCTCCCTCAGGATTGAGATATGCCTGCTTTCGCTCATCCTTGAAGACCGTCGGGCCGGTCAGCTCGGCGGAATCGCTTTCCTCTCGCAACATCTCAGTGAGTCCCTGTTGTCGGTGGGTGACGCGACGTTACCGGGCACTCAGCGCTCGATGACGAGATCGCTAAGCGGCTTGGAGCAGCATGGCAGAAAGAAGCCGGCGTCGATTTCCCGCTGACGAATTCCGCCATTGTGGTTCATGTCGACCGTGCCTGACGTAAGCTTCGACTTGCAGGTGCCGCAGACGCCGTTCGCGCAGGACGACGGGATCCTGACGCCTGACTTCTTCGCGCATGAGAGCACGCTCTGGTCGCCGGAGACGTCGATGCTGCGGGCCTGCTTCGAGAAGGTGACCTGAAAGACCTTGGCAGCGGCCTCCTGAACCGCAGGGATTTCAGGTTCGTCGATGACCGCTGCGTCGAAGCTTTCTTCCAAGTAGTTCGAGCCGGCGACACCGAGCTCGGCAGCAATGCCGCGCGCGGCAGCCATGAACGGCGCGGGGCCGCAGCACATCACGGTTCTGTCGGCGATATCGGGAACCGCCAGCCGCATATAGTCTGCCGAGATACGACCGGTCAGACCGGGCCAGGACGGCTCGCCGGCCACGGTCTCCGGGAGGAAATGCAGGCGAAGGCCTTTCAGCCTGCGGGCGATGCAGGCCAGCTCGTCGCGAAAGATCAGATCCTGCGGCGTCCGGCCGGCATGCATGAAGACGACGTCGGCGGGTTCGCAACTGTCGGCGATCTCACGCAGGATGGACATGACGGGCGTAATGCCGGAACCGCCGGACAGCAGCAGAAGCTTCGGTTTCGACGTCGCGGGCCTGACGAAATGGCCAAGCGGGCCGTTCGCCTTGACGGTTGCACCGGGAACCAGGGTGTCATGAAGCCAGTTGGAAATCTTGCCGCCGGGAACGCGCTTCACCGTCACCGAGAAGGCGTTCGTTCGATGCGGCGAGGAGGAGATGCTGTAGCACCTGTTTTCAGCGTCTCCATTATGTTCCAGGTCGAACAGAAAATACTGCCCGGCCTTGAACGCGAACCGCTTGCCCTCACGGGAGGCGAAGGTGAATGTCTTGACGTCGTGGGTCTCCTGCTGAACGTCGAGGCAGACCAGCGCGTCGTCTTCCTCTGGGTTCCACAGGTCGTGAAGGGCGGCTCTGGGCGCGGGCGCCTGCGGGCTTCTAGTATCCATGGGCGCGCATCCGGTCGATGTACCAGGCGGCGAACTTGTCGAGGTTCGTCTCGGAGAAGCGGGAGTAGGGGCCGGGCTGATATGCCTGGTCGAGAGCGCCGGCATGGGAGCGGGCGACGAGATCGGCGTCCTGGTCGGTCGTCGCGACCCAGACGTCCGTCAGCTTGTCGAGATCGTAATCCACGCCTTCGACGGCGTCCTTGTGGACCAGCCACTTGGTTCTAACCAGCGTCTTGCCCGCGGAGAGCGGAATGACGGTGGCCACCACGGCGTGGTCGCCCATGAAGTGGTTCCAGCTGTTGTGGCCCCAAAGATGTGTGTCACCGAGATCCTTGCGGGTCATCTGCCCGAGAAGCTTGGAGGATGCGGCAGTGGCGTCGTGGGTCTGGGATTCACCGGCGCCTGCGATGATCAGGCGCTGGGTGCGGAAATTGGTGGCGCAGTCGGCGAGTTGTTCGACGGCAGCCGAGGGGAAGCCGTCAGCCTCCCACGCCTTGGTCCGTTCTTCATACAGCCTGAAATGCTCTTCGGCCTGTTCACGATCCTCCGGGCTCAGAGTTTCGGGGTCGAAGCCGAAGTCGAGATCGACGAAGGAGACGCAGAGCTCCGGATGGTTTGCGGAGCAGTGGTAGCATTCGCGATTGTTCTCCATCGTCAGCTTCCAGTTGCCGTCCTCGATGACGTCCGTCTGGCAGGCAATCTTTGCGTTCCGGATGTCGTAGGGGGCGAGGCGCTCGGTCATGGCCTGCTCGAGGAGAGCGATGTCCTCGGGCGGATTGTCGGAAAGACAGACATAAATCAGTCCGCCGATCGACTTGAAGGGGACGGACTTGAGGCTCCGACACTCCTTGTCGAAGTCCTTGCCCATGTGAGGCGCGTAGCTGAGCTCACCCGTCAGTTCATATGTCCAGGTGTGATAGGGACAGACGAGTTTTGAGACGATCGTCTTGCCCGGATCGAGAAGGCGGGAGCCGCGATGGCGACAGACATTGTGCAGGACGCGGATTTCTCCGTCGTCGTCACGCAGAAGGATCAGGCTCGTCTTGCCGATATCGACCACCGTGGCGTCGCCGGGTTCGGGAACATCACAGTCCAGGCCGACACAGATCCAGTGCTTGTGGAAAAAGACCTCGAGGTCTGCTTCGAACACGTCTTCTCTGACGTAAAGGCCGGCCGGCAGCGAGTGACCGTCGGCGCGGGCGTCGAGAAGGGCTGAAATGGTAGATGGAAGCCTGTTTAGCATGAGAACCTCTTATGCGAGAGTTTCCCGAGATTGCCCTTGCAACGCTGACGTTTCAACGGCATAAAAAATCACGTTCGCATGAGTTTTTATCATGTGAAGAGGAGTTCTGCGATGCATTTCCGAAGACGGATCCCGTCGCTGACGGCACTGGTGACCCTGGAGGCGGTGCTCAGGAAGAAGAGCTTCACCACGGCTGCGACCGAATTGGGTGTCACCCAGGCGGCAGTCAGCAGGCAGATTGCGTTGCTGGAGGAGGAATTCGGCCAGCCCCTATTCGTGCGCAAGCATCGAGCCATCGAACCGACAACGGCATGCATCAACCTCGGAGCCACGCTGGCGAAGAGCTTTGCCGATATCGCCGAGAGCGTGGAAGCGATCCAGTCGCGCAGCCAGGACGTGTTGACGATAGGGGCGACCGTTGCATTCTCTTCCTTCTGGCTGCTGCCGCGGCTGGCCGAATTCCGCCGGGCGAACCCGGGCATTCTGGTGCGAGTGATATCCCAGGACAGCCCGATCGCTCTCGACGACGGAGAAGTCGATGTGGCAATTCGCTATGGTGTGCCCCCTTTCAGCGATGCTACCGTCATCGCCTCGCGCGGCGACGTCATCTGCCCCGTCTGCTCTCCCGATTACCTCAGGCGTCGAGGAGATGGCCCGCTAGGCTCCGTCGACGAATTCATCGAAACGGACGTTCTTGATCGTTCCTGGTATAGCTGGGCGCAGTGGTTTTCTCTGACCGGCGCCAAGCTCGAGGTAAAGCCGTCGCTTCGGTTCAACCATTATACCGAAACCATCGCCGCCGCGCGCGCAGGGCAAGGGATTGCCTTGGGATGGCGCGTGCTGGTGGGCACTTTTCTGGAGGATGGAACCCTGGTGCGGATCGGCGGCGGTGAGCTTGCCGCGGAAGATCGTTACAACGTGATCGTGCCCGTCAAAGCCAAGCGAAACAACGCGCGGGACCTTGCCGCCGCCTGGCTGACGGCATCATTGCACGGTTGATCGAAACTGCCGTATTCACAAGCCCAATCCTACAGTGGCCGTTCGGTGGACGCCTTTGGGGACGAAGGCGAAGTGATCTGCCAGTCCCAGGAAATCGGCCGCCAGGTGAATGACGGAAAGCCACATTTCCGTCCCCTGCAAGCTCGGTTCACCACCGTCGGCAAACGGGAATCCCTCGCCATCCCGCCATCTATCCAGAGCCCTTGATATGAGATTGCGGGCGATCGCCTCTCCGTCAGCCCGCCTGTAGTCGGTCTGCCGGGCAATCAGCAGCAGAGGATGAATCGTATCGAGCAGGTTGCACGCATTGTATTTCGCAGCAACGAAGCCCTTATGGTTGCGATAATTGAGGTGAACTGTTTCGAGCGAGGCATGCGGGTGGGGAAGTGCCGCGCCGAACTGGGCGTAGGTGCCACGCGTCAGGCGATAAAAGCCGTTCACAGGCTGGAGCCATCCTTCCCCCGCGGTCGGCTCGCCCCAGAGCCCTGAAACGCTGTTGGCATTCCGGCTCAGCCACTCGAAGAGCTGCTGCCGTGAATGCCCGATGCCAAAATACTTGGCATTGAAGTACATGGCGGTTCCGATCGCATCGACCACGCTGCCGGCGTGCCATGCCCGGGTTGGCCAGGGCAGGGCGCTCAGCCATTCGTCAAGCTCTCCGATGCCAAACTCGACGGCATGGACGGGTTGCCGTGGACTGGAGCCAAGCAGCTCAAGCG
The DNA here is from genome assembly GCF_051811205.1 of Rhizobium sp. 862_C5_N1_2. Taxonomy (NCBI): domain Bacteria; kingdom Pseudomonadati; phylum Pseudomonadota; class Alphaproteobacteria; order Hyphomicrobiales; family Rhizobiaceae; genus Rhizobium; species Rhizobium sp. 862_C5_N1_2. Next base: position 934,867 of record NZ_JBPWPT010000002.1, read on the forward strand.
CATATCCGACCGAAAGGACGTTGTAGAGCGCCTTTGGATCATCCCTCAGCGCCTTGTCGTGCATGCGCGAATGCTCATCCGGGAACAGCCCGGTCTCTCGTTCCTGGAGGCCTTGGAGAAGCTCGACGGTTTCCGAGAGATTGAGGTCGGGCGGCAGGTGACCGAACCCGGCGGCGATCTCGATGGCATCGCATAAATGCCGGATCGCCGGCCTCCGGACGCCGTCCGCTTCCAGGGATTCATAGGCTCCCTGCGTTTTCCAGCGTGCAAGAATGTCCGGCCACTGGTCTTTCGCCTTCTGCCCCAGCCTGACCAATTGATCTTCGATGTCTCCAGTGCCGGATTTCCTAGGTGCCGAGCCTCGGCTCCGCAGTACCCGGGCGGGCACGCCACCGGCAATCGACATGGTGGGAATGTCTCCGGTAACCACCGCTCCGGCGGCGATCACGGCGCCATTTCCAATTGTTGCGCCATCGAGGACCACGGAATTGGCGCCGATCCAGACATCGTCACCGATCACTATGCCGATGCTGACGACACCCTGGCGGTGTATGGGAACTGCCGGATCGTCGAAGCCATGATTGAAGCCGACGATCGAGGCATGCGAAGCAATCCGCACGCCATTGCCGCACGTCACTGTGCCGGAAATACAGGCATAGGGATTGATGGTGCAATCATCGCCAAGGATCACATGGCCGCGGACGAGTGCGTGCCCGGCGATCCAGGATCGCTCGCCCATCGTCAGGCTTTCGGTGAAGATCGCGGCATTCTCGGCGATGTAGGACGTCTCGGCCAGCTCCGCACCGCATGATCGCCTGAGTTCCGCCTTGCGGGCAAGGTGGGCTGGATGGCCGAGGTCGGACACAATGTGTTCCCAGGTAAGGTATTGAAGCCTGCGCGCTTCCCTCTGTTCGTTCACCGGGGCTTGCGGGCCATTGGCGTGATCCATCTGATCCTCATTCTCAGGTTCAACCGCCGAATATTCGTCTGATTCAGCGATCCGTTGCCTCGCTGCATCAGACGGCGTGATCCGTCCAAAAGCAAGACTTCTGACAATGGTGGCACAGCCCTCGTTGCGATGGCTCCAATTGCCTTGGTTGCCGTGTAGGTAATCGGTTCGGCCGAGGCGCCCGGGTTCATCGCCTGTACGAAGCGCACCGCCCGGCGAGAAGATAAGGGTATGCTTGCCACGCTCACCTCTGAATTCGCAATTGGCAGAGACGTCATGCACCACGCACCGATCATCGGCAACGTGCTGAGCCATCTGGAAACCTTGAGGCGAGTTATGCCGCGCTCAGAAGTTCAGCGCTAACCGGCATTCCCATATGAAAGCCCTGGACGCGGTCGATGCGAAGATCCTTGAGAAGGGAAAACTGTGCTGCAGTTTCGACGCCTTCCACCAGGATCGTATTCCCACGATTGCGGATGAGAGCAATCATGTCCTGAAGCATCATCAGACCGCGTGGGTTCGAGCAGTCGTGCAGGAAGGTTCTATCGACCTTGACCGTCTGAAACTCGATTGCCCTCAGCCAAGAGAGGCCCGCGAAACCGCAGCCGAAGTCGTCAAGCCAGATCTCGACGCCGAGTGCCCGCAGATCGGCAATGCATTTCAGCACCTCCGACTGCATATCCATGTCCAGGCCCTCAGTGACTTCCAAGGCTAGTCGCGATCCGCAGACCCCGCACCGAGCAAGGATATCAGCGACACTGGCAGCAAAGCCGGGGGAACGCAGTTGTATTGGCGACACGTTGACGCTGACGGTAACCATGCGATCGGTCATCAATATATCGCGGCATGCCGTCTCGATCGCCCACCTGCCCAGTTCGAGGATAGCGCCACTTCGTTCTGCCACCGGAATGAATGTCTTCGGCGAAACCGCGGTGCCGTCCGGCATCCTGAGGCGCATCAAAGCCTCGACAGCTCTTGCCTTCTCGTTCGTCACGTCGAAGATCGGTTGGTACACGAGCGAAACCAGTTTGCGATCAATGGCGGCCGCCAGCAGTGGGACGAGTTTACCAGCATAGTCGTCGGGGCGAGGCAACAACGGATCAAAACTACGAATGCAGTTTCGGCCACTTGCTTTGGCATTGTAGAGAGCAAGGTCGGCTTCACGCACTATTCGTTCAACTTTCTCTCCAACTTTCTCGCGGGTGAAGGCGGCGCCAATGCTGACGGTTACGATCGACATATCATCTGGTCGCTCGTCGTGAGCAATCGCAAGAGACTCGACTTCCATTCTGATCTTCTCGGCGAGAGTCATCGCGACCTTGGGAAGGGCAGCCGGCATGACCACGATAAACTCCTCGCCACCATACCTGCCGATCATGCCGTCGGACGACTCTACAACTGCCTTCAGCGCATTGGCGATGACAATCAGACATCGGTCTCCTTCCTGATGTCCGTAGCGATCATTGAAGCGTTTGAAAAAGTCGACGTCGATGAGGAACACGGAGAAGTCGCGTTGTTCGTCTTTCCAAGCGGCCCAGCATTCGTCGAGTCGCCGATCCAGCGCGCGTCTGTTGCTTATGCCTGTCAGGTAGTCAGTATGTGAAAGCTCGAGCAGTGACCTTCCCCGCTCGGACGCTTCCCAGTGCTGGTGGCGAGCCTCCGCCGCGTTCAACAACACGTTTCGACGCTCCACGTTCAATCGCCAATTGACGAAAGACGTGAAGATAAAGCACGAAATGTAGAACAACCCGAAGGCAAACTTGTAGGTTTGGCTTGACGGGAAAAATTCCTCGATCGTAACGAAAAATGCGCAAAGAACGAGGCTCGAGGTGATCACCGAAAGCCGAAACGGGAAACTGAAAAAGAGGTTGGCGCCCATCATGAAGATGGCGCCGAATATCATGTAGTATGACATGGCGGTGACGTCGCGGGTGGCAATCGCCGGGTAAAGCCAGCCCACATAGCCCGCAAGCAGTGCCGAGGCGCATGTGATGTCAAGCCAGACGGTTTTCGCTTTTACCAGGCGCAGGGTCTCGAAAACCAGCAGAGCGATCGTTGCAACGACGAATCGCGCGGCGATCGTCACAGGCGCAACATCGGGGATCAGCCAACGGTCGGGAAGTGCGAAGGACACATAAACGGCAACCGCGATCCAAAGACCATGCCGTGAACTCCGCCATCGGACAGCATCATTTTCAGTTTTCAAAGACTTGAGGGCCTCGGCGAATGAAAAGCTGGCGGTGGATTCGTCGGGCGGGACATTAGCGTAAGCCGCGGTCCTGCAAAAACGCCGGACTGACAGCCATCTAAAGTATGTTGAAAAGTAAGCCATACTTCGGCGCCCTCCAGAGTTGCGTTCGGCAACCTGCAACCGGTTTGTCTTGTTGCTTAGCTTTGTTAGAGGGGTAGCATCGGACCCGCAAGAGTAGAATTACCCTTATCCCGTGTAGATTCTAGTCGCATCCTATTTCGAGGTTGATTATGCTTAACGCTATGTCAAAGGGGGCTCGAAATGGCACAAAACCTGGTCTTGGACGGTGAAAGTCTTGTTGCGCCAGGTGAAATTCGTCGGGCGGCAAGAAGGGTTGCTGCCCCAGATCCCGGCCACCTTATCGTTGCCAGAGCCGAGCTTGCCCTCAGCCTTGACGTGTCGATCCGTCAGTTCAAATCCGGCATCGAGCCTAATGCGATAATCGAGCGTCTTACCGACGCCTTGCATCAGATACGGCGGCGCTTTCATCCGGAGGTGTGGGACGCCATCGTTCCGATCGCGCAATCTCATCCAGTTGCTCACTATCTTCATCAAGATCCATTGACCCGCTGGTCGTTCGAAAAGCCGCGCGGCTATTCTGGCGACGCACGCCTTCTCGACTTCATCTACGGCAGACCTGAGATTGAGGACGCCGTCTTATCAGCGAGCAACCTGGGACGCTCGATCTACGCCTACACTCGAAATGCTTCGTCATCCGTCGCGGTAAGAGAGCGTCGAGACATTCTGGCTCGCCGCGTTGACGAAATCGCTTTGGCCCGGCCTGGTTCCACCGAAGTCCTCGCCATCGCGGCCGGACATCTTCGTGAGGGGCCTTTGTCACGCGCTCTCGGCGCCGGCGCGATCAGGCGCTGGGTAGCCTTGGATCAAGACCCGATGAGCGTTGGAACCGTCACCCGCGATTTCGCCGGCACGTCCGTCGAAGCGGTGAACGGGTCGGTCAAATCCCTGCTCGGTGGAAGGCATGCGCTGGGAATGTTCGATTTCGTTTATGCCGCGGGTCTTTATGACTATTTGCCGGACGCGGTCGCCGTAAAGCTGACCAAGAAGTGCGTCAGCATGCTTAAGCCTGGCGGCACATTCCTATTCGCCAACTTTTCCCCGGAGACGGAGGTCGATGGCTATATGGAAACATTTATGAACTGGGCGCTGCTGTTGCGGTCAGAACGAGAGATGGGCTTGATCGCCAGTGAAAGCGTGGCTGGGGCGGATGTGAAGGTGTCGGTTTGGTCCGGCTCAAACCGCAGCATTGTCTACTGTGAAATTCAAAGACCGCGGTAGGCCGCTTGTTGGCTTGAAGGGCTTGCCGACCTTCAGCGTCTACTCGGCCACCAAGGTCTCGCTCGCTCGTTCACCCGCTGCTGACGACCAATCTGCGGCGCCCCGGTTCCGCGTTCGCACGGGAGGAGATGGCGATGCCAAGCGGCGAACGGGGCACGCTTCGGTGGCAGTATTCCTGCCATTTCTCCAAGGGTTGTCATCCGAAGCAGATATCGGTTTGACGTGCTGGCCGATCTCGGCTCAACGGACGCCCGAGAGGAACGCTATTTTAGATTTCTGCTCATGCAACCTTTGTCAGATGCGTTCTATGCGGAGCGGATACTCGCCGCGCACCAGCAACGGCTCGAAGTCATTGTCGAAGCGGCCGAGCCTGATCAGCCCGTCCCAGCGGTAATCCGCGTAGAACAGGGCCAAGTTGCCCCAGGGTTTGAAGTAGCAAAGGTCGCCCGGCTGCTCGTTTCCGAAAGCACCGCTGCCTTCTTCGGTGAGCTTGCGCGGCAGATGGACGATCTTTTCGTTCCTGCCATAGTCCTCGATCTTAAGGTTCAGGGGTAGCATGGAAACGAGATCGCGCGCCGTCGGATTGTCGGCGAGTGTCGCGGTCAGGGTTAGATTGTTGAAGCCTATCCGGATCCTGACGCCTGTCGCCTCGGGCTCCGCCGGGCCGCACTCGTCCTGCCCTTGCGCCACGAGAGGCAGAGCGGCGGCCGCCAAGGTTAAGCCCAGCACCGCGCGACGGCTCATGAACTTGGATGTCATCGACATAGCGCGCCTCGCGTCAGACAGGTTGAGCCGTCGGCCGGAACAGGATTTCGTTGATGTCGACATCGTCCGGCTCGTTCACCGCGAAGGCGACCGTTCGGGCGAACGTGTCCGCGCTGACGGCGATCTTGCTGACGAACTCCTTTGTGCCCGCCTGGATGTCCTTTTCGCTGATGTGTTCGAGGAGTTCGGTGCTCACTGCGCCGGGTGAAATGATCGTGGTCCGGATGTTGTACGGCTTCACTTCCTTCCGCAGCCCTTCCGAGAGGGCGCGCACGGCGAATTTCGTCGCGCAATAGACGGTGGCGCCCGGATCGATCACATGACCGTAGACGGAGGACACGTTGATGATGTGCCCCGACTTCTGCGCCTTCATGTGCGGAAGCGCTGCTGCGATACCGTAGAGCACCCCTTTGATGTTCACGTCGATCATGCGATCCCACTCGTCAACTTTGAGCCGTTCGAGCGGCGCAAGTGGCATCAGGCCGGCATTGTTCAGCATCACGTCGATGCGACCGAACGCGTTGACGGCCGTGTCGACGAGCTTTTTGACTTGATGTTGGTCCGTGACGTCGGTTTGGACTGCCTTGGCCTTATAGCCCTTGGCGGACAGCTCCTCAGCCAGCGCAGCGATGCGGTTGCTACGCCGCGCGCCGAGGACGACGGACGCGCCGCGCTCCGCAAGGTGACGCGCGGTGGCTTCGCCAAGCCCGCTGCTTGCCCCGGTGATGACGACCACTTTGTTTTCAATTCCTTGGGACATGATGATCTCCTGTTTGGTTTCTGAAGGCTCAGGAACGGCGGCCGGCGAGCGCGGCCAGGACAGCCGAGCCGGCGAGAAGGCAGGCGGCCAGAAGGAAGGTGCTCCGCCATCCCGAGGCGTCGAACAGCATGCCGCCAGCAAAGGCGCCGCCTGCAATGGCGAGCTGGATCAGCGCCACCTGCAGTCCACCTGCCGCTTCCAATTCACCAGGAACGATGGCGGCCATCCAGGTGTTCCAGGCCACCGGAATCGGGGTCGAGAAGAATCCCCAGAAGACGAGCAGCAATGTCGTAATCGCTGCGAACGGCCCGAGAGCGATCAGCAGCAGGGCAAGGACAGCAAGAGCAGCCGGCAGACCTACGAGAACGAGTAGGAGGTGGCGCCGGGCGACGAAGCCGATCACGGAGGTTCCAGCTAGCCCGCCGACTCCGAGGCCGAGAAGCACCATGGACAGAACATTCAATTCCAGTCCCGTGACGCCTTCGAGGAACGGGCGAAGATAAATGGACAGTGCGTTCTGGCCAATGAAGGCCAAGCCGGTCGCCGCCATTCCAACTGCGAATGTGCGATTGCGCAGCAGCCCGAATATTCTGGCCACCGAGACGGTTGATGTCGCCGGCATCCTCGGCAGAACGACCAGTTGCCAGACGAGTGCGGCAATTCCGATCGGCACGGTAATGAAGAACGCTCCGCGCCATCCGATGAACCCGCCAAGAAAACTGCCGAGTGGCGCGGCAAGGACGAGCGCGAACGCGGTGCCGCCTTGCAGAAGCGCAATGGCCTTGGGCAGATCACGGTCCGAAACCAAGCGTGCCAGAATAGCCGTCGACAGCGACCAGAAGCCGCCGATCGAAACGCCGACCAGGGACCGCCCGACAAGAAAGACAGGGAAGTTGGGTGCGAGAGCAACCGCCAAGCTCGATGCAACAAGAACCGCCGTATAGAGCAAGACGACAGACTTCCGGTCGATCCTCGCCAGGAAGGCATTGCCGAAAAGGCTGGTGAGAACCGCAAAGACACCCGACACGGTGATCGCCAATCCGGCTTGCCCCTCTGAAATAGAGAGGTCCCTGGCGATTGGGGTCAGAAGGCTCACAGGGAGAAATTCCAGACCCACCAAAAGGAAAGTGAGAAGCGAGAGACAGGTCACAGCAGACCATGAGGTCGCCGTGTCGTCCATCAGTGAGGTCTCATTCAATGTCAACTCGACGGTCATTCACGTTCTCCTGTCCGTTGCCAGATAGATAGCCGGACTGGTTTTGCGCGACTAGAAGCTATAATCTGAACGTCGTGATGAAGGAGATTCAACAATGCGGCGCGACGAGTTCACGGAAATGCGTGCGTTTCTGGAGGTGGCTCAGGAGCGGAGTTTCACGCGCGCTGCATCAAAATTGGGAGTTACGCGCTCGGCGTTGAGCCATACGATCAGCGCGCTCGAAGCCCGACTCGGCGTCCGGCTTCTTTCCCGCACGACGCGTGACGTGGCTCCCACGGCGGCCGGTGCGCGCCTCGTGGAAACTATCCAGCCGCATTTCGAGAGCATCGCCGCCGGGATCAGTGCCCTCGGCGCGTTGCGCGACAAGCCTTCGGGCACAGTCCGCCTCGTATGTCCCGATGATGCCGTGGAGCTGGTTTTCCGTTCGAGGCTGTCGGCATTTTTACGGGATTACCCCGATATCACCGTGGAACTCATCGTCGACAACGGTTTCACAAATATCGTGGAGCGCCAATTCGATGCCGGCGTGCGGCTCGGCGAGGCGATTGCGCGCGACATGGTGGCCGTTCGCATCGGGCCCGATATCTCTTATGCCGTGGTCGGATCACCGGAATATTTTGTGGCCCGCACTGCACCTTCGACCCCGCAAGACTTGACGGACCACAATTGCGTGAACCTGCGTCTTCCGACGTCAGGCGCTCTGTATGCCTGGGAGTTTGAAAAGGATGGCCGCGAGTTCAGCGTACGTGTGGAAGGCCAGCTCGTGATGAGCAACATAGGACCTGCGATCAATGCCGCTCTCGATGGGGCGGGGCTGTCTTATGTGCCGAGGGATCTCATCAGGCAATATTGTGACAGCGGTCAACTGCACGAAGTGCTGTCGGACTGGGCGCCAACGTTCCAAGGGTATCATCTCTATTACCCCAGCCGGCGCCATCCATCCCCTGCTTTCTCCGCCTTCGTCGAAGCCTTTCGCTACCGGCATCGGTAACCAACACTCGAGACGGCGTGGTGGAAAGAGTACGGCAAGAGCGTGCCGGTGAAATCGAGCCCACGCGGTCGAAAAGCGAGAGATGGCTGAATGGCTGTGGGTGGATTGCTACTTGCCGCAACCGCTTTAGCCATCGCTTCATGCGAATGGTCGGAATGATCGCATTGGCGCGACAGCCGATGGCAATGACTATATCGCAGTCCCTCCGGCGGCAACTCACCGGCAGCTCGTCATAGCTTCCCACGGATCACATTCACGAAAAACTCGAACCGGACTTGTCCCAGCCTTCCTTGACCGTCTCCATTGCGACGTTGGTCGAGGTGTTGGCAACGTGGGGCAGGGTCGAGATGCGCTCGCCGAGGACGCGGCGGTAGCGGCCAATATCTCGGGTGCGGATCTTCAAGAGATAGTCGAACCTGCCTGCAATCATATGACACTCTTCGACTTCCCCGATCTTCTTGATGGCATCGTTGAAGCTTTTCAGCGCATGCTCGCGGGTATCGGAGAGTTTCACCTCGACGAAAGCAATGTGGTCGAGCTGCATTTTCGACGGATTGAGGATGGCCTTGAAGCCTTCGATGTATCCTTCGCTGATCAGCCTTTTGAAGCGAATCTGGCATGGCGTCTTCGACAGTCCGACACGCGTAGCCAGATCGGTGATCGACAGCCTTCCGTCCTCGGCGAGTGCGGCGAGGATTTTTTTATCGAACTGGTCCAATTCACTAAAGATGTCAGTTTCTGTGGCCATTTGAACTCTCGATGGCGTATTAATAAGTTCATACGGCCTAGAAACTGTAAAAATCAAGTGAGATCGCGATTTGTGGCTGTGATAGATTGGGCGCCGGGTGAAAGAGCGCTGTGATCGGTATCGGCGTCGACCTCAAAACGGGGGATCATACATGCATGACAACGAAGCGGATGATGACCAAGAACCCGACCTGCTCGTTCACTACCGGCCGGTGGCAATAAGGGCTGTGGCGGCGGCGCTCACATTCAAGCGCGACAGACCAGATGCGCGCCCGCTGCGCGAGACCGAATATTCCGGCCCCGCTTTCACGGATGATGCGCTCTGGGACGATGAGCCCTCTGTTCCATTTATCCGCTAGACCAAACATCGATTGAATAGGGACTCCCATGTTGAACGCAGCGACGCCCTCCACGCCCTCCCATGATCCGGTCGACGGCGCGCCGTTCTCCGGCTTTGCCCCACCGATCCGACCGCAATCCGAACTTCGCCAGGCCATCACGGCAGCCTATCGCCGACCGGAAACCGAATGCCTTCCGCCGCTCGTTGCCGCAGCGCGTGTCTCCGAGGCAAAACGCTATGACATTCGCAGCACGGCCCGCAGCCTGATTGAGGCGTTGCGCGCCAAGCACAAGGGGACCGGTGTCGAAGGGCTGGTGCAGGAATACTCACTCTCCAGCCAGGAAGGCGTGGCGCTGATGTGCCTCGCCGAAGCGCTGTTGCGCATTCCCGATACCGAAACCCGGGACGCGCTGATCCGCGACAAGATCGCCGAGGGCAACTGGACCTCCCATATCGGTGGCGGAAAATCCATGTTCGTCAACGCCGCCACCTGGGGTCTCGTCGTCACCGGCAAGCTGACCTCGACGGTTAACGACCGAAGCCTGTCGGCAGCGCTGACACGGCTGATCGCGCGCGCCGGCGAGCCGGTCATCCGTCGCGGCGTCGATATGGCGATGCGCATGATGGGCGAGCAGTTCGTCACCGGCGAAACGATCGCAGAGGCGCTGAAGCGCGCCCGCCCGCTGGAAGCGCGTGGTTTCCGCTATTCCTACGACATGCTGGGCGAGGCCGCCACGACGGGCGCTGACGCCGAGCGCTATTACCGGGATTACGAAAAGGCGATTCATGCCATCGGCAAGGCGTCGGACGGGCGCGGCATCTATGACGGCCCGGGCATATCGATCAAGCTTTCAGCCCTGCATCCGCGTTACGTGAGGTCGCAGGCCGGCCGGGTGATGAGCGAGCTGCTGCCGAAGGTCAAGGCGCTGGCCGTTCTCGCCAAGACCTATGATATCGGCCTCAATATCGACGCGGAGGAGGCCGATCGGCTGGAGCTTTCACTCGACCTCCTCGAGGCGCTTTGCTTTGCCCCTGATCTCGCCGGATGGAACGGGCTGGGCTTCGTCGTGCAGGCCTATGGCAAGCGCTGCCCCTTCGTCCTCGACTACATCATCGATCTCGCACGCCGTTCCGGGCGCCGGGTTATGGTCCGTCTCGTCAAGGGCGCCTATTGGGATGCGGAGATCAAGCGCGCCCAGCTGGACGGCCTCGACGACTATCCGGTCTATACTCGCAAGATCTACACCGATGTTGCCTACGTCGCCTGCGCGCGCAAGCTGCTCGATGCTCCGGATGCGGTCTTTCCGCAATTTGCCACCCATAATGCGCAGACGCTCGCTACGATCTATCGTCTGGCGGGTCCTGAGTTTGCGGTCGGGAAATACGAGTTTCAATGTCTGCATGGCATGGGCGAACCTCTCTATGACGAGGTCGTCGGAAAGGAAAAACTGGACCGGCCCTGCCGCATCTATGCGCCTGTGGGAACACATGAGACGTTGCTCGCCTATCTGGTTCGACGTCTTCTGGAAAATGGTGCCAATTCCTCCTTCGTGCACCGCATCTCCGATCCGAATGTCTCGGTCGAGGCCCTGATCGCCGATCCCGCCGAAATCGTCGCAGCCATGCCGGTCGTTGGCGCGCCCCACGCGCAGATCGCCTCGCCGAAGGCAATTTACGGCAACGCCCGGGCCAATTCCGACGGCCTCGATCTCTCGAACGAGGCCACCCTTTCGGATTTGGCAGAGGCGCTCGCCACCACGGCTGCGACCCTATGGCACGCACTTCCCATCCTTGCCGACGGCTCTACAGGTGGGGTGACGCGGGAGGTTCTCAATCCTGCCGATCACCGGGATGTTGTCGGCACGGTGACCGAAGTGAAGGTCGAGGAGGCAGCGCGCATCGTTCGCATGGCGGCCGAGCATGCGCCGCAATGGGCCGCCGTGCCGCCGGCCGAGCGTGCCGCCTGTCTCGAGCGTGCGGCCGACATCATGCAGGCCCGCATCAAGACGCTGATGGGCATCGTCATGCGCGAAGCCGGCAAATCCGCGGCCAATGCCGTCGGCGAGGTGCGTGAGGCCATCGATTTCCTGCGCTACTACGCCGAACAGGCGCGCAAGACCCTCGGCCCCTCGCATGCGCCCCTCGGCCCGGTCGTCTGCATCAGCCCGTGGAATTTCCCGCTGGCGATTTTCACCGGGCAGGTCGCCGCAGCCTTGGTGGCCGGCAATCCCGTGCTTGCCAAACCGGCCGGCGTCACGCCGATCATCGCTTCGGAAAGCGTGAAGATCCTCCACGAGGCGGGCGTGCCTGTCGGTGCCTTGCAGTTCGTGCCCGGCAGCGGCCGCCTTGGCGCCGGCATGGTCGGGGCGGAGGAAACGGCAGGCGTCATGTTTACCGGGTCGACCGAAGTTGCCCGCATGATCCAGGCGCAGCTGGCGGAACGGCTGTCAGCAGGCGGCAGGCCGATTCCGCTGATCGCCGAAACGGGCGGTCAGAACGGCATGATCGTCGACTCCTCGGCACTGGCCGAGCAGGTGGTGGCCGACGTCATTGCCTCGGCTTTCGATAGCGCCGGTCAGCGCTGCTCGGCGCTCAGAGTTCTCTGCCTTCAGGACGATGTCGCCGACAGGACCCTCAACATGCTGAAGGGCGCCTTCCGCGAACTGACGATCGGCCGTACCGATCGGCTGAGCATCGACGTCGGCCCAGTCATCAATGACAGCGCAAAGACGGAGATCGACCAGCATATCGAGCATATGCGCGGCTTAGGCCGCAAGGTGGATCAGTTGCCGCTGCCCGAAAGTGCCGCGGCGGGGACCTTCGTTCCGCCGACGATTATCGAAATCCAGTCGCTGTCGGACCTGACGAGGGAGGTCTTCGGACCGGTCCTGCACGTCATCCGCTTCAAGCGAAACGGGCTCGACCGTCTGATCGACGACATCAACGCATCGGGTTATGGGCTCACATTCGGGCTTCACACCCGGCTTGATGAAACGATCGCGCATGTGACCAGCCGCATCAAGGCTGGCAACCTCTACGTCAACCGGAACATCATCGGCGCCGTCGTCGGCGTGCAGCCTTTCGGCGGTCGCGGCTTGTCGGGAACAGGTCCGAAGGCCGGCGGTCCGCTCTATATCGGCCGGTTGGTGCAACGCGCTCCGGTGCCGCCGCAGCAGGATTCCGTTCATACGGACCTCGCCCTTCGCGACTACATTGTCTGGCTCGATAAGAAGGGCCTGCCGGGCGAGGGGGAGGCGGCGCGTGGATATGCGAGCCGTTCGGCGCTCGGGCTCGAACGCGAACTCACCGGTCCGGTCGGGGAGCTCAATCTCTACGCGCTCCATCCCCGCGGCCGTATTCTCCTCGTGCCGCAGACGGAAAGCGGGCTTCATCGCCAGATCGCCGCAGCCCTGTCGACCGGTAACCATATCGTCGTGGACGCGGGTTCCCTATCGAAGTCAGTCCTGGCGGATCTTCCCGCGGCTGTCGCCAGCCGAATTTCCTGGACATCGGATTGGGAAAAGGACGGACCGTTCTCGGGTGCCCTCGTCGAAGGGGATCGCGACAGGGTTCTGGCCGTCAATCAGAAGATCGCTCACCTGCCCGGTCCGCTTCTGCTGGTCCAGGCCGCGACAGCCGAGGAATTGGCGAGCGATCCCGAAGCCTATTGCCTGAATTGGCTGCTGGAGGAGGTGTCGACGTCGATCAACACCGCGGCCGCCGGCGGCAATGCAAGCCTCATGGCCATCGGCTGAGTTGCAATACGAGGGCGCAGAAAATGCGCCCTCGAAACTCCAGACGGCTCTCTTCCCGGGATTCAAGCTCGATACCTCGGCCTATAAGGGCGACGGGCGGCGATCCCGTCGCGACACGGTATTGTTGGCGTGAGGAGGGAGGTTCAGTCGAAGAAGCCCGCATCCTCTTCCCTGAGATATCTCCTGGCCGCTTCGGCGTCGATATCGAGGCCCAGCCCCGGCGCTTCCAGCAGGTCCACCATACTGTCCTTCACGATCTGCGGTGGCAAGCCAACGACCAGATCTTCCCACCAGGGGTCGCTGGCGCTCGGATATTCGAACGCGATGTAATTTGCGGGCAAGGTGGCGCAGACATTGATCAACGCGCCGAGGCCTAGCAGGCCGTTGGCGACCCCGTGCGGTGCCATCAGGATAGAGTGCATGTAGGCGTGCTCGGCGACCCATTTGAGTTCGGCAATACCGCCAATATCGGCTGGATCTGGGCCGATCACGCGCACCGCCTGCGTCTCGATCAGTTCCTTGAAATTGTGCCGCAGGTAGATTTGCTCACCAGTGTGGATTGGCGTCGAGGTGGAGGTTGTCAGTTCCCGATAGGCCTGCGGATTGACCCACGGCACATAGTCGCCAGTCAGCATGTCCTCGAGCCACATCAAATTGTACTTCTCGACCGCGCGAGCGAACTTGATCGCATCGGGCAGCATCCAGCCCGGGCCGCAGTCGAGCGCCAGGCTGACTTTGTCGCCCAGCACTTCCTTCATCGCGATCACGCAGTCGAGCATGTGATTGAAACCGCGCTCGCTGATCACGCCCTGATCCATGGCACCGTGATAGCCGGCCTTCTGCGTCACGCCGTAGTGGAAGCCCCCAATGGTGTCCTTCATGTTGGAGTGGAACGAGATTCCTTGCTTGATCATGAAGAAGTTCTGCGGCTGCTCCATCATCCATTTGACGTCAGCGGCGTAATCCTCCGGCCGGTCGCCCGTGCGTTGCCGGCGGATCGAGCCGTTGTAGACGCGCACCTTGTCGCGCACCTTGCCGCCGAGTAGTTTATAGACGGGCACGCCCGCGGCCTTGCCGGCAATATCCCACACCGCATGCTCGATAGCGCTTACCGCCGCGCCGTACGGCTTGAAAGAGCCGCGTTGACGGATCTTCAGCATGACTCTCTCGACGTCGGTCGGGTCCTCGCCGATCAGCACCTCGCGGAAATGCAGCACCCAGGGCTTGAGGTAGGACTTGGTGAACTCGACTTCGCCCAAGCCATGGAGGCCCTCGTCCGTAACGATGCGGACGATCGGGTGTTTGCCGATAACGGCGCAGCGGAGATCGGTGATCTTCATCTTCGTTCCTTTTCGCCTCAGCTCCAGGTGCGATCCCAGGAATACTCATCGTCCCAGTGATCCGTGGGCTGCCAGATGCCGGTGACACCCGGCTGCAGATGCTGCGAGATCACCTCGTCGACGACGTCGTCAATCCCCAGGCCCGGCTTGTCAGGAACAGTGATAAAGCCGTCCTTCACGAGTGGCTTGGGAAGGCCGGTGACGATATCGTCCCACCAGTCGACATCGACGGAGTGGTATTCGAGCGCCATGAAGTTTTCAGTCGCGGTCGCCACATGTGCCGCGGCCATTGCGGCGATTGGACTTTCTGCCATGTGGATGGCCATGGCGACACCACGGTCCTGCGCCATATCTCCGATCTTCTTGGTCTCGAGGATGCCCCCGCTGGTGAGCAGGTCTGGGTGGATAACGGAGATGCCGCCGCTCTTGAGCAGCGGCTCGAAGCCTTCCTTGAGGTATATGTCCTCACCGGTGCAGATCGGCACCGTAGTGGCGTCCTGCAGTTGTCGGTACTGCTCAGTGTACTGCCATGGGATCACATCCTCGAGCCAGGCTGGCACGTATTTTTCAATTCGCCTGGCAAGGCGAATGCCGTTCTGCACTGAGATGTGGCCGATGTGGTCTATGGCGAGCGGAATATCCATGCCGATGACCTCGCGAACCTCGGCAATGTATTGCTCAAGGAAGTCGAGGCCCTTGTCGGAAAAGTGCAGGCCGGTAAACGGGTGTGGGACGTTATGCAAATCGTACGCAGCGTTGCGGACGCGCCGCTCTTCAATGGTCTTCAGCGGGCCGCGGCCGGGGTGGTTGCGGTACCCTTCAAGTGAGCCGGCAGGAGACACGACCGCACCGGGCACATCTGCGATCTGCATCAGCCCCAGATCCATCTTGAGGAAGGTGAACCCGAGCTCCATGCGTTGCTTGAGGCGCCTGCCGGTCTCGGTGCCGCTCGGCACGGTGGCGTCGGTGTCGCAGTAGACGCGCACTTTCTCCCGAAACCGGCCGCCGAGCATCTGGTAGATGGGGACGCCATAGGCCTTGCCGGCAAGATCCCACAACGCGATTTCGACGGCCGATACGCCGCCGCCTTGCCGGCCGTGCCCGCCGAACTGCTTGATCCGGCGAAACAGTCGGTCGATGTTGCAAGGGTTCTCGCCAAGCAACCGGCTCTTCAGCATCAGCGCGTAGGTGGCGCTGGCGCCGTCGCGCACCTCGCCAAGCCCGACGATGCCCTGGTTGGTGTAAATCTTGAGCAGCGCTGAAGTGAACGGCGCGCCGACAATTTCGGCTACCCGCATGTCGGTGATCCGAAGGTCGGATGGCTTGGAATGCGTGTTCACCCGATTGAGCGCCTCGTCGGCTCCATCTGCCTCTGGCATGATTTATCCTCGTTCTGGTCGGCGGGGCTCGTCGTCGCGCATGCTGAGGCGGCGCAGAGCGTTGCTAGCTAGTCCAGCTCTATCTCGTGGTTTTGAAGGTAGTCGCGGTTCATCTCAACGCCGAGACCAGCCTTCGGCGTAAGCTTGAGGCTGCCGTTCGAAACATCGAGTGGTCTGTCGATGAGGTGATCGTATTTGCCGAGATTCCACTCCGACGTTTCGAGTTTGTAGAAGTTAGGAACGGTCATCATCACCTGCGCTCCAGCAACCACGTTGATCGGCCCTGCGGCGTCATGCGGCGAGACCGGGATGTAGTAGGCTTCGCATAGGGCCGAAATCTTCTTGAGTTCGGTAATGCCGCCGGTCCAGGTGACATCAGGCATGATGTAGTCAGCGAGCTTGTTTTCGAGCACCGGCACGAAATCCCACTTCGTGTGGCCGCGCTCGCCCCACGAGATAGCGGCACTGACCTTCTCACGGACCTGCTTGAGGGCATTGAGGCTCTCGGGCGGACAAGGCTCCTCGAACCAGTCGATCTGACCGGCTTCCTCGAGGCTCCGGCAGAGGCGAATGGCGGTGGGAACGTCGAAGCGGCCATGCGCATCGATGAGGATGTCGACATCAGAGCCCGCCGTTTCGCGGATCAGAGCCGTGAGTTCGGCGGCTTCGCGCTCATCCTTGCGGGTCATGCTGCCATCGAGGTAGCCGTCCCGCTGTTCGCGGGACTGTCCATCGGCGGTGCGGCCCTGGTGGGGGAAAGGATCGAATTTGAGCGCAGTGTGGCCGGACTCGACGATGTCTCTAATTTCGCGGACCACGGCCTCCTTGCTGGTGAATTTGGCCTGGTTGGGATGGGTGTAGAGCGCGATTTCATCGCGTACCGGTCCGCCCAACAGCTCGTAAATCGGCTTACCAAGAACTTTGCCGCGGATGTCCCAAAGGGCTATGTCGATGGCGCTTACGCATTCGACTGCGGCGCCGCGACTGCCCATATAGGTGAAGCTGCGGAATATCTTGTGCCACAGATACTCAATACGCGCCGGGTCCTCGCCTGTTACAGCGGCACCGATCTGCCGCAGGATCGTGCAGAGTGCGCGATTGGCGAGCCTTGTCGTGGTGGTGATCTCGCCCCAGCCGCTCACCCCCTCGTCGGTCGTCACTTCGACGAACAGAAACTCTCCCCAATAAGAAGCATCGGATCTGATGAGCCACGGCCGAACGCTGGTGATTTTCATCTCAACTGCCTTTACTGACGTGGTCGGGATAACGATATTCCAGGCTATCTATTCTATCCTGCCCGAGCGGCGTTACGCGCGCGCATGTGTTCGAGGATGTGCCGGCCGGAACCCTCGACATGGCGTGCAATGAGTTCGGCTGCCTCGTTCGCATTTCCCGCTTTCACATGTGCGATGAGCTCACGATGCTCGCTAAGGATCGCGGCACGCCGGGCGAGCGTGAAGTTGAAACGCCGGCTCACGGCTCGAAGCACTTCGCGATGCTTCCACCAAAGCTCGGCGGCATGGCGGTTGTAGTGCTTTTGGTACATTACGGTGTGAAAGGCGGTGTCCAGCTCGCTGTGCCTCAACGTGTCGGCGAAGTCGTTTTCTTCAATCAGGCCTTGGATGCGTTCGAGTTCAGCAATGTCCTCGACGGTGGCCATATTCACGAACCATCGCGTCAGTGCCGGCTCGATCAAGACTCCGATCTCGTAGATGTCCCGTACAAAATCCTGATCTATGGGCCGCACGCGCGCTCCGCGGTTGGGAACGAGGGTGACAAAGCCTTCGCCGCGCAACAGTTGCAGAGCCTCGCGCACCGGGTTGGTTGAGGTGCCGTGGCGCCGGGCGAGATCGGTGACCACAAGCCGCTCGTTGGCAGCCAGCCGCCCTTCGATGATGTCTTCCCTGATCAGCTGATAAAGCGAGGCGCCCTCGCTGGAGGCCCCGAGAGCGTCGATCCCTTCGGGGGGCTTTGCTTTAAAATCGCTTGTTTCGGCCAAGGCTGTCCCCAATCAATACACACATTGATCTCGTTATCACGCGAGATTGCTATAAACAATGTACGATTTGTCTAGTTGACAGGCAATTCGTGATCTGAAAATGTATAAAAATATCGAAGGGATACATTGGCTGAAAGCGTCCCGCGGCCGATGAGCAAAGACCGCTCGCCTCGATGCAGAGCGGCATGGGAGAACCTGGAGGATACCTTATGACGAGGATTTCACTCGGCGGTGCCGTCCTGCGCGGCACTGTCTCCACTGCTTTGATAGTATCGCTGATGTCCGCGTCGGCGCTGGGTGCGCCGGTCGACTTGAGCAAGTGGTCGCCGGAATATGTCCGCTCCATTGCCGGCACGCAGGATTTTGACACGGCGGGCGATTGCGCCAAGGTCACGCCGCTCGACTACAAGGGGCGACTGACTTTCTGGTATCAGGGCGTGTTCGAGGGCGACCCCGACCTCCTGCGCCAGTATTACAAGGAGTTCTTCGAGACCTTCCGCAAAACCTATCCAAACATCCAGCTTGAGGAACAAGCCCTCACCTATAACGACCTTCTGGACAAGTTCCGGACCGCGCTCTTGGGTAATGCAGCGCCCATGGCGGTCCGCCTGCAAATCCTGGGTGGCACCGAGTTCGCCTCAAAAGGCTATCTGCAGCCGCTCAAACCCGAGGATGTTGGGTATTCGACCGAGGACTTCTGGCCCGGCGCAATGAAGGCCGTGACCTGGGAGGATGTGACCTACGGCATTCCAACCAACAACGAGACGATGGCGTTCATCTGGAACGCCGACATCTTCAAGCGTGCAGGCCTGGATCCGGACAAGGCTCCGGCAACCTGGGACGACGTCGTCAAGTATTCCAAGCAGATCCACGACAAACTCGGCATTGCCGGTTACGGCCTCGTGGCTCGCAAGAATGCCGGCAATACGCCGTATCGCTTCATGCCGCAGCTGTGGGCCTATGGCGGAGGCGTCTTCGACGAAGCTACCGCGAGCCCGACCTATAAGCAGGTCGAGCTCAATAGCCCGCAGAGCAAGGCGGCGCTGCAAGCCTCGTACGATATGTATGTTCGCGACAAGTCGGTTCCGGTTTCGGCGCTCACCAACCAGCAGGCCGACAACCAGCCCCTCTTCCTCGGTGGCCAGCTCGGCATGATGATCTCGCACCCGTCCGACTACAACGTTATGCTCGACCTGCAGAAAAAGGCGACGGCTACCGACAAGGACAAGGCGCAGACCGTCATCGACAACATGCGTTACGGCCTGATTCCGACTGGCCCCGACGGCAAGCGTGCTGTCGTGTTTGGCGGCTCGAACATTCACATCCTGAAGCCCGAATATGTCGAGGGCGGCAAGGTAGACGAGCCGGCCGCAAAGGCTATCATCTGCATGTGGACGAGCCCTGAATGGTCGCTGAAGATGGCCTATGCCGGCTCGAACCCGGGAAACCTTAACGGCTTCAAGACCAAATGGATGAAGGAGCGTCTGGAGAACATCAAGTTCCTTGATGTCACGACCTCGATGCTGCCATACGGCATCCCGTTCCCGGCGCTGCCGCAGTCCCCCGAGATCATGAATATCATCGTCCCGGACATGCTGCAGAATGCCCTGACCGGAGCCATGACCGTCGACCAAGCAGCGGACGACGCGGCCAAGAAGGTAAAAGACCTGATGGACGGCGGACTCTAGACCAAGCCTGACCACGATCTGACCGGCTGCGCCAAGAGTGCGGCCGGTTGTTCCGAAGAATAAGGGCACGCCACGGTGACGATCTTGATCGGCAAGGCAGAGGCTCGCCGGAGACTGCAACTCGATAGGTCCGGTGTGCTGCGAAAGATTTGGGAGCATCGCGCCGACTACGCGTACGTGCTCCCTGCGATCGCCGTGATGCTCATCGTCATAGCCTATCCGATTTACTACACGATCGAGCTGTCGTTCTTCAATACGCCGCCTGGCCTGCAGCTCCGGGACAAGATTTTCATCGGCCTCGGCAACTACACCGCCATCCTCACAAGTCCGGTGTTCTGGAAGGTCACCTCGAACACTCTGATCTGGACATTGGGATCCACTTTCATCTCATTTGTCCTGGGGTTTGCCTGCGCCCTGGCGCTTCATCGCGACTTTGTCGGCCGCGGCATCCTTCGGGCCATCCTGATCATTCCCTGGGTCATCAGCGCGGTCGCCGCGTCCTATATCTGGAAGTGGATCTACCATTCAGACTTTGGGATTATCGGCGCGGTGCTGGTCGGCCTCGGATTGGCCGACAGGCCGCCGAATTTCATCGACAGCGTCAGCACAGTGCTGCCCTCCCTGATCGTCGTCAATATCTGGCGGGAGTTTCCGTTTGCCATGATCATGATGATGGCTGGCCTGCAGACGGTTCCCGATCAGTTGCTGCGCGCCGCAAGAGTCGACGGAGCCAATGCATGGCAGCGGTTTTGGCACGTCACCTTCCCGCATTTGAGAAACGTCTCGACGGTGACGATCCTTCTGCTGGCAGTGGCCAACTTCAATTCATTCATCATCCCCTGGATCATGACCGGCGGCGGGCCGTCGAACGCATCGCATATCTGGATCACTCACATCTATGAGCTCGCCTTCGGCCGCCAGCGCTGGGGGGTGGCATCGGCCTATTCGGTGCTGCTGTTCCTGATCCTGATGTCGCTCGGCTACTTCTACGTCCGTGCTCTAAGCGGCAACGAGCGGAAGGATGGGACCGCATGAGCACGATTGCCGAGACTGCTCCTCGAGGCCAGGCCCGTCGCCGTATGCGCATCGACGGATGGCGGTGGGGCGGACGCATCTTCCTCGCGTTCATGCTGCTTTACACTGCGTTGCCGATGATCTGGATGCTGATCACCTCGATCAAGTCCGGCTTCGCGGCCATGCAATTCCCGCCGCAATGGTGGCCTGACCAACCCACCCTTGACAGCTACCAGAAGCTGCTCGATCCGCAAAACAGCGTCGGCCAGGACTTCCTTCGTTTCTTCTGGAACAGCCTTTTCGTCTCCACTGCCACGACCATCCTTTCGGTGATCGTGGCGGTTCCGGCGGCCTACGCGTTTTCGCGCTTCACCTTCCCGGGCCGGAACTTTCTGTTCTTCGCCGTCTTGCTTCGCAATATGTTCCCGGCTGTGATCTTTCTCGTGCCGCTCTTCATCCTGATGCGCGCGATCGGGCTGGTGAACACGCATGGATCGCTCATTCTCACCTACCTCACATTCGGCCTGCCGCTGGCAATCTGGCTCCTCAAGGGCTTCTACGACAACATCCCGGTGCAGCTCGAGCAGGCGGCGCGCATCGACGGAGCGACGCGGTTCCAGGCCTTTCTCCTGATCGTGATGCCGCTCTCGGCGCCAGGAATCATCGCCACGGCGATCTATTCCTTCATCGGCGCGTGGAACGAGTACATCTACGCCTACACGTTCCTCTCCAAGAACGACCAGTTGACACTGCCGGTCGGTATCCAGCGCTTCTTCTCGGAAAATACGACGGACTTTCCGGGCCTGATGGCGGCCAGCTTTATGATGAGCGTGCCCGTCGTGGTCCTGTTCCTCGTCCTGCAACGATACTTCGTACGCGCCCTGACAGAAGGCGCCGTTAAGCACTAGGGAGTTGCCGGTGGCCCACGTGGTCCTCAAAGATCTTGTCAAGACCTATGGCAGCTTCAAAGCTGTCAACGATGTTTCGCTGACGGTCAATGACGGCGAATTCGTTGCGCTCGTCGGCCCTTCAGGCTGCGGCAAAACAACCACGCTCAATCTAGTAGCGGGGCTGATTCCCATCACATCGGGCGACATCGTCATCGGGGACCGGGTGGTCAACGACCTCGACCCCAAGGACCGGGACATTGCAATGGTGTTCCAGAATTACGCGCTCTATCCGCAAAAATCGGTCTATAAAAATCTGGCGTTCCCGCTGCAGATGCGCAAACTGCCAAGGGACGAGATCGACAGGAAGGTCAAGGAAGCAGCGCGAGTGCTCGACATGACGCAACTGCTCGAGCGCAAGCCGCGCGAACTTTCGGGCGGGCAACAGCAGCGCGTGGCGCTCGGCCGCGCCCTCGTTCGAGATCCGGCGGTATTCCTGATGGATGAACCACTCTCCAACCTCGACGCGAAGCTGCGCGTGCAGATGCGGTCGGAGATCAAGCGCTTCCACCAGGACCTCAAGGCAACGATCATCTATGTGACGCACGACCAACTCGAAGCCGTGACCATGGCCGACAGGATGGCGGTGATGAACGGCGGCTACCTGCAGCAATACGATTCACCGGCGCAGGTCTTTGCCCATCCGGTGAACATGTTCGTCGCCAGCTTCGTCGGCAGCCCGGCGATGAGCCTTGTTCCGCTGGAGGCATCAACGGCAAGCGGCAATACAGTGTTGACCAGCGCGGAGGGCTGGCGCCTCGAGCTCTCGCCACACAACGCCCAGAAGGTCGCGAGGGCAACCACCAAGAAAGTCGTGCTCGGCGCACGTCACTCGACGATCAAGCTGCACAAGAGTGCGGTGCCAGGAAGCATTCCTGCCAAGGCCTACACGGTGGAGCCGACCGGAGACGTCACCTTCGTACAGGCGTTCCTGTCTGGCGCCATCGTCAACGTCAGCGTGCCGCCGACCATTGCCGTCGCGCCCGACGAGCCGATTTGGCTCGAGTTCGACCAGGAGCGGATGCATCTGTTCGACGGCGAAACAGAAATGGCCCTCAAGGCCAACTGAGACAGAGCCGATGCATCTGGAACGAGGGTGTGGATGACTACGAAGCTTAAAATCACCGCTATCAAGCCCTATCCAGTATGGGTAGGAACACGCAACCAGATGCTCGTCAAGGTCGAGACCGACAACGGCATCTTCGGATGGGGCGAGAGCGGCTTGAGCGGTCGCGAGAAGGCCGTTGTCGGCGCGATCGAGCACTATCGCGAGTTTCTCATCGGCCGCGACCCGATGCAGATTGGTCGGATCTGGCAAGAAGTTTATCGCAGCCAATACTTCGAAGGCGGGCGCGTTTTGCAGGCGGCAATTTCCGCCATCGACATTGCCCTTCATGACATCAAGGGCAAGGCGCTGGGGGTGCCGGCCTACGATCTGTTGGGCGGCAAGCAGCGCGACCGCATTCCTACCTTCGCCTCGACCGGTGACGAGGCCGAGGGCGATGTTGCTATCGAACGAGCCCGCGAACTACGCGCGCAGGGGTGGCAGACGATCCGCTTCTTTCCCATCGGGCAAAACAGCAAGGACATCTTTGAGCCGCGTGAATCGATCGGCGCTACAGCAAGCATGCTGAACAAGGCGCGCGAGGCGCTGGGCGACGACGTCGTCCTCGGCATCGACTATCATCATCGGCTGTCGGTGGCAGAGGCGGCGAGCTTCTGCAACAAGCTCGGCCGTGGCGTGCTTGATTTCCTCGAGGAGCCGATACGAGACGAGACACCGGAGGCCTACGAATCCCTGCGCACGATGACCGACATCCCGTTTGCCATCGGCGAGGAATTTGCCAGCAAGTGGCAGTTCCTGCCCTACATCGAGCGCGGCATCCATCAGTTCAACCGGCTCGATGTTTGCAACGTTGGCGGGCTCACTGAAGCGATGAAGGTAGCTGGCTGGAGCGAGGCGCACTATGTGGACCTGATGCCGCACAATCCCCTTGGCCCAATCTGCACGGCCGCGACCATCCATCTCGCCGCCGCGGTGCCGAATTTCGCTTGGCTCGAGACCAGGGTGCCCGAAACAAAGCTGGGCTTCGACAGTTCCGATTTCTTCCCCGTGCAACCACGGCTCGACGGCCCCGACTATCCGGTCAGCGATCTGCCGGGGCTCGGCATCGAAGTCAACGAAGAGGCGGTCAAGGCCGAGAGCTTTCGTTTTTGGGAAGCGCCTCACCTGAAGCGCCGCGACGGTTCTGTTACGAACTGGTAGTTCATCCACCGGAGTCTAAAATGACCCATACTCCCGACATTACACGACCGCCCAAAGAGCTGATCGACGCACTGAAGGAAATCGGCGCCGCGACGGTTGCCGGCACGCTTGGCCACATGGGCTTCCGCAATCCGCACATGGTCGGTCCCGTCCCGCAGAACCGCGGGAAGTCGATCGTCGGGCCGGCGCTGACGCTCCAGTTCATGCCGCAGCGGCCGGACCTCTTCACCGAGGGAGAATATGCCGATCCGGAGACGCAGTTGCACAGGCACGTGCTCTATCACGCGCAGGAGGGCGATGTGGTCGTGGTCGACGCGCGCGGCGACATGAGCTCGGGTGTCTTTGGCGATATGATGTCGACGTATTTCAAAGGCAGAGGCGGCGCTGGCATCGTAATCGACGGGTGCATGCGCGATCGGCCCAATGTCGACAAGCTAGATCTCCCCCTATGGCTGCGTGGCTGGACTCCCAACTACCATGTGCAGACCAGCATCTATCCCAATGCCGTCAACGTTCCGATTGCCTGCGGCGGTGTCACGGTAATTCCCGGCGACATCATCGTCGCCGACGACGACGGGGTGGTGGTGCTTCCAGTCGCAATGGCCTCGAAGGTAATCGAAGAGTCGCAAAAGCATCACGATTGGGAGGAGTTCTCCCGAGTGAAGCTTATGGAGGGCGGGTCGTTACAGCGCTACTATCCGCTGCATAACGATGCCCGCGGAGAGTACGAAGAGTGGCGCAAAACAAACCGCTTGGAGAACCGAAGTTAGCCTAACCTCTTCGAGGGTGGCATCAGCGACGGCGGCTTCCGTATGGACGGCGGTGTTCGTTGCCGTTTCCGCCGCAATTGAGCCAAAGCGCGGCGCGCACTTACGGCATCCGCCCGGAAGACCTCAACATTGCGGAGACGGGCATTCCGGCCCCACCAGAGGGTGATTGCTCAGGCATAAGGTGTGCCTGCCAGAGCAGCGTTCAGGCCGGTGGTTCCCTTATCTACAGCGGCGAGAAAGACGGCTTTTGCTTCCTCTGTATCTTGCCTCTGCCGAAAGGTCCGGTGAGCCTGGATAAAGCCCACGGTCCACGTCGCCAGGAGAATACCGGCCGCCAGATGGGCGTTGGGATCATCAGGTTTTCGCCCGACGCATTCGGATAGCGCCACCGAAACGACGTGAGCGATCTCGTCACGAATTGCCCTCGCCCGAGCCTTGAGGGTGTCGCTGGCCTCGATCGTCTCGATAAAGCTTTGGCTCCTAGCAGTAAATCTGAGGTAAGGGCTCTCCTCCGCAACCAGCTGATGAGCGAGCAGACGTAGCGTCTCGATCGGAGAGACGCTGGGATGGCGCTGCCGCAGAGCTTCGCGCAGCATCTCTCGACCCTCCTCGTCGCGATCGAAGAACATGTCCTCCTTGCGGGGAAAGTGATTGAACACCGTCATCCGTCCGACATCGGCGGCTGCCGCGATCTCATCGACCGTCACATGATCGAAGCCCCGCTCCAGGAAGAGGCGCGTGGCGACGTTGGAGATGCCTTGTCGCGTGGCGAGGCGCTTACGGGATCGCCGGTCCGGTGGCATTGAGTCCGATGGCATTGACATGTTGTCTCTGATTGCGCATTTATTTATGTACTGAGTACATATTGATATCCAGTATATGGAATGTGAGATGGAAAAACAAGTTGATGTTGTTGTTGTGGGCGCAGGACCGGTCGGACTCCTGACCGCCATCGAGCTGACTTTGTCAGGCGTGCGCGTCCTCGTGCTGGAGCGTCTGGCGTCGGCCAGTATGGCCATGAAGGCAATGTCGCTCGGGCCGCTTGGAAGCGAGGCACTCCAGCGTCGCGGGATGGCTGCGGCCATCGCCGCCGCGGAAGCGCAGAGCTTCGCGGCGATGAAGCAGTTCGCCGAGCAGGCCGGAGCGGAGCTGCGTGGCCGGTCGTCCAAATTCAGCGGTCATTTCGCTGGCCTGCCTCTTATCCGAAAGGACGCGCAGAAAGAGCCGGAACGGCGTGCTCACGCAGTGGATCAACCTAGCCTCGAAGCCATGCTGGCCGATCGCGCCCGCGCTCTTGGGATCGAGGTGCGCCGCGCCTTTGACGTTACCGGCTTCGTGCAGCAGGCGGACGGCATTGACGTGGAGTTGAGATCTCCGACAGGCGCAGGCCAAATCGGCTGCTCCTACCTCGTTGGATGCGACGGCGGGCGTAGCCTCATCCGCAAGATGGCCGGCTTTGAGTTCCCCGGCACAGCCCCAAGCCTGACGTTCTACCAGGCCATCGCCGAGATCGATCATCCCGAACGCCTGCTACCGATTGGCTGGAATCGCACGTCGGGTGGCGTATTTTCCTACTGGCCTTTCCCCGGTCGACTGTTCATGCTCGACTTCAGCGGTCCGCCTGAAGATCGGCAAGCGCCGGTCACAGCTGAGGAGATCGAAGCCGTACTGCGCCGCATCAGCGGCACGGATGTCCGCGTGAAAGCGCTCGAAAGCGGCAGCCGATGGACTGACAACACCCGGCTTGCCGATAGCTACCGCCGCGGCAGGGTGCTGCTTGCCGGCGATGCGGCGCATGTCCATTCGCCGTTTGGTGGTCAGGGCTTGAGCCTCGGGCTGGTGGATGCTGCAAATCTCGGCTGGAAGCTCGCGGCGGTCATTCGCGGCGACATGCCGGAAAGCCTGCTCGATACCTACACGGCCGAGCGGCGACCCGTCGCCGAAGCCGTTCTGGCCAACACCCGTGCCCAGGTCGCCATCCTGCGGCCCGATCCACAGGCGGGTGCGATGCGGGACATCGTGGCGAACCTCATGCAATTCGACAACGTCAACCGGTTCATCGGCGAGATGATGAGCGGCCTTTCCACCCGCTACGATCTCGGCTCGGAGCTGGACGAGGTCGGGCGGCTGATCGGCGACAGGTCGATTGGTGACGGCGATGCCGCCGTCTCGCTCTATGATCTGATGCAGGATGGCATGGGCGTTCTTCTCGACGCCTCGCCTGAGCGGACGGCGTCCAGGCTCGGTGCAGCCAGCAAGCAGAGGATACGTTGCGTCGCCGTCGATCGGGGCCCCTCGATGCTGATCCGTCCCGACGCTTGCATTGCTTGGATCGGCGAAGAGAACAATACGGACGGATTGGAGGAAGCGCTCGGTGGCTGGTTCACGCCAACGCGAGATGATGGGTCTATGCAGCGATCCGGACAGTGATCATTTCTGCCGCAGTTCGAGGTTCGAGTGGGGCTGGCCGAGCCGCATTTTCGGGCAAGGTGGCGATCTCGCCGATCCCCGGCACGATGTCCCTGGTCTCCTGAGGACGTTATCTTTGCTGTCTGAGAGGTGTCGATGCCGGCGCCTCTATCTTCAGGAACGGGCTTCCGGTTCAAGCCAACGCATTTCTGAGCGCGCTGACGAACATGTCGAGGTCACTCTTCGGCATATAGATATGCGGCGAAACCCGCAGACCTTCGACATGCTCGACTTGGCGATATTTCGTGTGGATTCGGTATTTCTCTCGAAGAGTGTTCTCCAGTTTTTTCATGTCGGTGTTGTCGATTGAAAACAGGCATATGGCACCTAGGCTCTCGGTGTCGGTCCGCGTGTGGAGCCTGAAGCCGGGAATGTCGCGAGCTTGGCCGACCCAGTGTCGGGTGAGTTCGCGCAGTCGGACGTGCATCCTGTCTGCTCCTATTTCCCGATGGAATTGGATCGCCGGTTTAATTCCGGCCTGAATTGCGGAATTATAGGTACCCAAATTCCAGTGATCGAATTTGTCTATGGTCTTTGCGGGTTGGTCGAAGGGCGCCAGCAGAGGCCAAGTTCGGTCGATCTGGCTTCGGTTGACGATCAGCATTCCGTTGCCAACGGGTGCGCCGAGCCATTTGTGAAGGCTCGTGACAAAGAAATCGCAATCGAGTTGCCGAAAACTGACCGGCATTTGAGCGAACGTCTGGGCGCCATCGACTATCGTGATGATGTTGCGCTCCCGCGCGATCCGGCAGAGTCGCTCGATGGGAAGAACGCGTCCATTCCAGTGATACATATGCGTCAGTTGCAGGACGCAAGTCCGGGGCGTCATCGCTTCCACATAGGCATCAATGATATCCTCGTCGCTGTCCATGATATCGAAGGCGCAGTTCACGACCTCGATTCCTTCGCGGTGATGCCGTTGCAGCCATCCGGCACGGACGCTCGGATAGTCCCAGTTCGAGATCAACACCTGGTCGCCTTTGGTCAGCGGTATTCCAAAAATCGCCGCTGAAAGTCCTTCCGAGGAATTCCGGTTGAGCGCAATCTCGTCTGGCGTGCAATCGATCAACTCGGCCAAATCACGCTTGATACCGGGCAGCGCAGCATCGAGGTTGCTCCACATGTTATAGTCGGGATTGCGGCTGATGAAGCGATAGGCGTCAATCGTGGCCTCCTGTACCGCTATCGTTGGCGGACTGACGGCAGCATTGTTCAAATTCAGGAGCGGTTCCTGGGCAGGGTATTGGGCGCGGACGCGCTCCCACAATTCCTCGCCCTCGGTTTCGGCCTTCAGATCTGGAGCAAAGAGGTTCATGAAAGCTATTCCTTTTCGGGCAGTTCATCGACCCCTCGATACTAGGCTGACCGAGCCGGCGTAATCCGCCTATCCTGCATCCTCACGCAGGACTTAATACCGAATGTCGGTGATCGCCAAAACGATGCAACACCATGTCGTCACGCTGCGTGCCGCGCCAAAATCAAGCAGCAATTCAAAGCATTACAGGGCCTTTCACGCATGCAAAAAGACGCGCGACGCTAAAACGTTCACAAAATCGTTCCTCTATCCTATGGCCTTTACTTGCAGGAAATTTCGCATTCTCCTCCGCTAGGGCGGGTCTTACCTTGAGGACACCGGCTTGCGGCACGCCATGGTCGAATGCCTGCTAGCCATTCCACCCTTCAGAAGTCGGCGACTTTGCCCCAGGCCGATCTCTGGAACCGCTCCGGGTGATAAGGCCGGGGATCGACGATCGGCGTGTCACCGGTGGCGATATCGGCGATGAGATGACCGGCGCCGGGACCGATTCCGAAGCCGTGGCCGCTGAAACCGGCGGCGAGAATGAAGCCTGGAACGGTGGTGATCTCACCGATTCCCGGCACCCCATCGGGGGTGCTATCCACATAACCGGCCCAGACGGCACTGACATTTGTGTTCCTCAGGGCAGGCAGGAGTTCAAGCGCGCGCGAATGGGTAAGCCGAATTGTTCTTTGGTCGACCTTCGGATCGAGGATGCGCATTCGTTCCATCGGAGTGGGTGCGTCCAATCGCCAACGCGCCAGGGTTTCGTGCCCAGACCTGAATCCCTCCAATCCGCCTAGCGCGAGGCTTCTCCAACGCCGGACGAACATTGGCAGAAATTGAGGCGCGTAACGGAATTGCTGCGGCGTCAAGTCGACACGCCCGCCACCGCTGATCGCCAATGTGTAGCCGCCATCGCCGCGACGCGTAACGGAGACCGCAGATGTGTGCAGCGCGTCCGGCAGGCCGCTTGCGCCTGGGGATACGGAGAGGATCGAGGAGCGAACCGAGGCTTGCGGAAACCGAATGCCGAGCTGGCGGCAGAAGGAGGAGGCCCAGGCGCCGCCGGCAAGGATCGCGATTTTCGTGCGGATCGTGCCATGCTCGGTGACGACGCCCGAGAGCCTGCCGCCTTCGATGTCGATGCCGCGGGCAGCGCACGACTGATGCACCGTGCCGCCGAGTTTCAGGATCGCACGTGCAACGGCCGGCGCAGCACTCGCCGGATCGGCGATTCCGTCGGTCGGTGAAAACACCCCGCCCTTCCATGAGGCGCCGGTGGCACGCCCGCGTTCGGTCGCTTCGGCGCTGCTCAGCATGTGCGTCGTGACGCCGACCGAGCGGGCGAAATCGCGCCAGCGTGCCCAGCCGGACAGTTCATCGTCGCTATTGCTGAGATAGAAGAGACCGCAGCGACGGAACCCCGTATCCTCACCGGTCTCAGTGGCGAAGCGCTCCCACAGATCGAGGCTCTTCGTCGACATCGGCAGTTCACGGGCGTCGCGATTCTGCTGGCGGCACCAGCCCCAGTTGCGGCTGGATTGTTCGGCGCCGATGAGGCCCTTCTCGACGAGGGCGACCTTCAATCCGCGCCGGGTGAGATAATAGGCCGCAAAAACGCCGACGATGCCGCCGCCGATTACCACCGCATCGGCGGTGGAAGGAAGTTCCGGCGTAGTGGCGACGCGATTCAGCGGTGCGGGCATGGGACAGTCTCCGTTTCAGGCGTAGTCTAGCGGATCCAAAGCTACGGCTTTGCTGGAGATCGGTTGGTGGCAGCAGAAGATTCCGTCTTGGCAGGATGCCAGCAGCGGTTTGTGCTTCGGCCTGTCCCGCAACGCGGTCGACACGTCTGACTTATGTGTTAAGGTCGATGTCGGGAATACGGCAGCATAA
This sequence comes from Rhizobium sp. 862_C5_N1_2, assembly GCF_051811205.1. Taxonomy (NCBI): domain Bacteria; kingdom Pseudomonadati; phylum Pseudomonadota; class Alphaproteobacteria; order Hyphomicrobiales; family Rhizobiaceae; genus Rhizobium; species Rhizobium sp. 862_C5_N1_2. The sequence goes on from NZ_JBPWPT010000002.1 coordinate 965,008, forward strand.
TCTGCTGCGTCATTGGCGATCTCGAGCAAGTGAGGGCCGTGTGAGATGAAACTCGACCGGATCGACGTAAAAATTCTCTACGAACTGCAGAAGAATGGCCGCGTCACCAATGTGGAGCTCGCCGAACTGGTCAATCTGTCGCCTAGCCCCTGCTTGATGCGGGTGAAGAAGCTGCAGTCGGAAGGCTATATCGAAGGCTATTCGGCCCAGATCAACGTCAGCAAACTCGGGCAGACGCTGACGGTGTTCACCGAGATCACCCTGAAGAACCACCGGCAGATCGACTTCGCCCGCTTCCTGGCGGCGATCGAGAAGGTCGATCAGGTGATCGAATGTCATCTGGTTTCGGGCGGCTACGATTATCTGCTGAAATTCGTCACCGCCGGCATCGACGAATACCAGACGATCATGGAGCGGCTTACCGACCTGGACGTCGGTATCGACAAGTATTTCAGCTTCGTCGTCCTGAAATCGCCGATCGTCAAAGCCCACATGCCTTTGACCACCTTGTTTCCGCTTTAGCCGGCGAGAAGGGCCGCGGCCAGGCCCCGCTCCTGATCCGCAAACTCCCCTTGGCCGAGAGTCCCAACGCAATCTCTCAGGGTTCCAGACCGACCACACCCAGTTGCATCTCTCCGACCTAATCGGTCCTGCGCAGATGCCGATTCTCTCTGTCGCAGGTTGTTCTCCCTATAATTAGAGCTTCATACTGGTTGGAAGGACTTGCGACAGAATTTCGGGCTTTCTTTCCGAAGCCATATTCACTGCCACTTGCAGATCTTGTGCCGTGGAGCCCAGGCTTTTCAACATGACCTGCCCCGGTGCGCGCCGGGTCTGGCAAGCGTCTTGCTTGTGGTTTCGAGGAGGGCAGCGTGGTAACACCTTGAATCGGCGGTCAGTGCCGGCAGTAGGCCCGCACCAGTTCCGGATCCTGCTGGAGCTCATCGAGCCAGGCCGGATCGAGCGTCGGCACCGACGAGAAGAGCAGCTGCGAATAGGGATGTTGCGGCGTCTTCACCGTCGAGGATGTGATTTCCTCGACCTTACGGCCTCCATACATCACGACGATCTCGTCGCAGATCGCCTCCACCACCGAGAGGTCGTGGCTGATGAAGATATAGGAGAGGCCGAGTTCGCGCTGCAATTCCTTGAGCAGGTCGATGACCGCTGCGGCGACCACCGTGTCGAGCGCCGAGGTGATCTCGTCGCAGAGGATCAGCTTCGGATCGGCGGCGAGCGCCCGGGCGAAGTTGACGCGCTGTTTCTGTCCGCCCGAGAGCTCTCCCGGCCGGTGATGACGCAGATTGCGAGGCAGGCGCACCATGTCGAGCAGTTGATCGATCCGGGCGTTCCGCATCTTTCGATCCATGCCGTGGTAAAAGACCAAGGGCCTGTCGAGGATCTCCTCAACCGATTTCGCCGGGTTGAGTGCGGTATCGGCATATTGGAAAACGATCTGCATCTCGCGCAACTGGTCGCGCGAGCGCTCGCGAGCGCTGCGACGCAGTTCCGTGCCGTCGAAGACGATCTTGCCGACCGCGGCCGGCAGGATGCCGGCGATGGTGCGGGCAAGCGTCGACTTGCCGCAACCGGATTCGCCGATGATGCCGAGATTACGGCCTTTTTCCACCTTCAGGCTCACATGCTCGACCGCGCGCACGAGCGGCAGGCCGTCAGCCTGGCGCTGTCCATAGCCGGCTACGAGATCTTCGATCTTCAGCAGTGGAGCCGTCGCGGGTTCGGCGGGGCCAGCTGCGCCGCGCGGTTTCGGTTCGAAGGCTGCAAGCAGCTCCCTGGTATAGGGGTGCTTCGCGTTGTTGAGGATCTCTTCGGTGGTGCCGGTTTCCTGGGTCTCTCCGCCTTTCAAGACCACGATGCGGTCGGCGATCTGCGCGACGACGGCAAGGTCGTGCGAGACATAAACGCCTGATATGCCGCCCTTCTTCATCACCGACTTGAAAGCACGCAGCACTTCGATCTGGGTGGTTACGTCGAGCGCCGTCGTCGGCTCGTCGAAGATGACGAGGGTCGGGTCGCCGATCAGCGCCATGGCGGCGGCCAGACGCTGCAGCTGGCCACCGGAAACCTGGTGCGGATAACGGCTGCCGATCGTCTCGGGTTCCGGGAGCGACAGCGCCCGGAAGAGCTCGACTGCCCTGGCACGCGCATCATCCGGCGACATCAGCTGATGAATACGCGTGACTTCGATCACCTGGTCCATGATCGATGTGGCGGGATTGAAGGCGGCAGCGGCTGATTGCGGGACATAGGCGACTTCGGTGCCGCGCACCTTGGCGCGCTGCTTCTCGCTGAGCCTGACCATGTCCTTGCCGCCGACAGAAACACTGCCGCCGGAGATGCGACAGCCCGCACGGGTATGGCCCATGAGGGTCAGGGCGATCGTTGTCTTGCCCGAGCCGCTCTCCCCGATCAGCGCGACGATCTCGCCCTCGGCAACATCGAGGCTGACACCCTTGATGATCTCGACGCGGCGACCGGAATCGGTGGTGGCCTCGACCTTCAGGTCACGGATTTCTATGAAATTGCTCATGACGTGCTCCGGTCGCGAATTTTCTGCGGCAGATTGTCTATCAGCAGGTTGACGCTGATCGTCAGACTGGCGATGGCAAGCGAGGGAAACATCACCGCCGGCGCACCAAACGGCAGGCCGCCGATATTCTCGCGCACCAGCGCACCCCAATCGGCATAGGGCGGCTGGACGCCAAGGCCGAGGAAGGAAAGCCCGGAGAGCAGCAGAACGATGAAGACGAAGCGGATGCCGAGATCGGCAAGCACCGGCCCGACGATGTTGGGAAGGATTTCCGAGCGAATGAGATAGAGGGTGCTTTCGCCACGGATGCGCGCGACTGTGATGAAATCCATCGCATTGATGTTGACGGCGAGCGCCCGAGCGAAGCGGTAGGCGCCGGGGATGTAGATCACCGACAGCGTCAGGATCAGAACCGGGACCGAGGAGCCGACGGCAGCGACAACCACCAGACCGAACAGCTTGCTCGGGATGGAGTTGAGAGCGTCGAGGAAGCGGCTGAGGATCGTGTCCAGCCAGCCGCCGGCGACCGCTGCGATCATGCCGAGCACGACGCCGCTGAAGCAGGCGATCGTCACCGCCGCTAGCGAGATGCCGACCGTATAGCGCGCGCCCATCAGAATTCGCGAGAGCATGTCGCGGCCGAGATAATCGGAGCCGAACCAGAGTTCCCGGCTCATCGGGCCGAAATAGTCGAGATCGACGATCTCGCCGACGGGGTAGGGGATTATCAACGGCGCAAAGATCGCGACGAGCGCCCACGCGAGGATGATGGTAAGGCCGATCGCGCCGACGATGTTGAAGCGATAGCCAAACCGGGTTCCGGACAGCCGGCCGGAAGCGGTTTCGGAACGGGTCATGGTCATCGGAGCCTCGGGTTGGAAAGGATGGCGATGATATCGGCGATGGTGATCAGCAGCAGGTAGCCAAGGCAGAAGATCATCGCGCAGCTCTGGATCAGCGGCAGGTCGCGGGTGGCGACGGCATCCAGCATCAGCTTGGCGATACCGGGGTAGTTGAAAATGGTCTCGACGATGATGACGCCTCCGAGCAGATAGGACAGCGAAAGCGCAACGGCATTGACGATCGGGCCGAGCGCATTGGGCAGTGCATGGCGAAACACAATGCGCGGCCGGGAGGCGCCTTTGAGCAATGCCATCTCGACATAGGGCGTGTTGAGCGTCTCGATAACAGCTGCGCGCGTCATGCGGATCATCTGGGCCGAGACGACGAAGGTGAGGGTGATCACCGGCATGGCATAGACGCGCAACAGGTCGGTCATACTATGGACCTCATTGGCGAAAGAAAGCGCCGGCAGCCATTTCAGGTAGACGGCGAAGATGAGCGCGGCGGAGGTCGCGACCATGAACTCCGGTACGGAGATGACGCCGATGGTGATCACCGTGACAATCCGATCGTAAAGGGTGCCGCGCAGCATCGCCGCAGTGATCCCGAGCGTGAGCGCGATCGGCACGGAGAAAAGCGCGGTGACGCCGGCAAGTTTTAGCGTGTTGACGAAGCGACCGGCAATGAGAGCGGCGATCGGCATTTCGTTGGCATAGGAGGTGCCGAGGTCGCCTTGGAGCAGCCCGACTAACCAGCGCAGGAAACGAAAGAGCGCTGGTTCGTCGAGATGCATGGCCTTGCGCAGGCCTTCGACAGCTTCCGGCGTGGCGGCTTGGCCGAGCAGGATCGTCGCCGTATCTCCGGGCAACAGCGTCGTCGCGAAGAAGACGGCAAAGGAGACGATCACCAGGGTGATCAAGGCGACGAACAATCTGCTCAGTACAAGGGATAAGACCTGGCTATTCACGGGCGTCTTCCCTTTGTGCGTTCGAGTTAAGTTCCACCAATGCAGATGGAAGAGCCGGGGCGCGGCTGCAGCCCCGGTCTCCTTTGCTTTATCAGGCTTCAAGCCAGACATATTCCGCGAAGGCGTATCCCATCTGGCCGCCGAGCGGGTTGGCTTCCAGGCCCTTGAGCTTGGCCGTCGTGGCATCGACGTTCGAGATATAGGCCGGAATGATAGTGCCGGCTTCCTGGGCGATCATGCCCTGCATCTCGTTGTAGATCGCTTTGCGCTTCTCTTGATCGAGAGAGCCGCGCGCCTCGATCAGCATCTTGTCGAACTTCTCCGACTTGTACTGGCTTTCGTTCCACGGAGCGTCCGAGGTATAGAGCAGGGAGAAGAGGATATCAGGGGTCGGCCGCGGGTTGATATTGCCGAAGTGGATCGGCGCCTTGAGCCAGTAATTGTCCCAGTAACCATCAGATGGCACTCGCTGGACATCGAGCTTCATGCCGATTTCGGCGCCGGCGGCCTGGATGATCATGGCCATGTCGATCGACGAGCTCGCCGCATCGGAAGCGATGATCGGAATGGATTGGCCGAGGACGCCGGCCTTATCGAAGTGGAACTTCGCCTTCTCAGGATCGAAGGCCCGCGCTTTCAGGTTTGCGTCATGATAGAAGTTCGCAGGCGAAACGGGTTGATCGTTGCCGACCTCACCGAGACCGCGCAGCGCCGATTTGACGATCTGTTCGCGGTTGACGAGATACTTCATACCCTCGATGAAGTCCCGCTTGTTGCCGGGCTCCATATCCAGTCGCATGTTGAGATTGGTATAGTTGCCGGACGTCGTCTTCGACAAGGTGAAGCCGTCGCCCTGGGCCTCGACGAGGCGCATGGAGCGGGGATTTATCGCGGCCGCGAGATGGATGTCGCCCGCAAGCAGGGCGTTGACGCGGGCATTGTCGTCGCTGATGGCGAAGTATTCGAAGGAATCGACGTTCGGGCCGGATTTCCAGTAGTTCTTGTTCTTGACCCCGACCGACCGAACGCCCGGCTCGAAGACTTCCTTGACGAAAGCGCCGGTGCCGTTGGCCTTGGTGAAATCGGTCGTGCCGTCGGAAACGATCATGAAGTGATGCATCGACAGGATGGTCGGCAGGTCGGCGTTTGGGCTGGCGAGCGTGATCTCGACGGTCTGCTTGTCCACGGCCTTGAAGCCGGTCATCTGGGCGGCGATCTTGGCGACCTTCGAGCCGACTGATGGGTCGAGATGGCGCTTCAGCGAGAAAACCACGTCATCGGCGGTCAGCGGCTTGCCGTCATGGAAGGTAACGCCGTTCTTCAGCTTGACCGTCCAGGTCTTCGCATCCTTGGACTCGATCGCTTCGGCGAGCTCCATCTGCGGCGTGCCTGATTTGTCGAGGAAGGTGAGGCGGTTATAGAAGGAGCAGCACCGGACATAGTCGGTAGAGAGCGACGCCTTGGCGGGGTCCAGCGTATCGGCCGTGGAGGACGACCAGCCGGCCGCCTTGAGCGTGCCGCCGGAAACAGGCGTTGCGGCGAGCGCCTTGCCGGCGCGGCCAAGCACGAGCCCGCCGGCTGATATGGCCACGCCGCCCGCGAGCATCATATGCAGCAACTCGCGACGAGTGGCGCCACGACGGATGGCGGTTTCGACCATGGCGTCGTCGGATTTGGTCCAATTGGTGATTTTGTCGTTCATCTCATTCCCCTTTTCTTGTGTGGCGGGCTGCCCGTTACGGGCGGGCCCGATCTGCTTTCAAAGTCAGGCGCGCGCGGCGGCCGCGGCATCAGCAAGGCCGGCCATCGAGGTGAAATGGTAATCGGGTTTGGTGAACTCGGCCGGTTCGATCGTGCCGCCGTAACCCTTCTCAGCATGTCGCCGCTCGATCCAGCAATTGGTCAGCCCGAGTTTCCTGGAAATCCCGATATCGTGGTACTGGCTCTGGGCGACATGCAGGATGTCGTCCTTCGAATGTCCTTCCGAGGCGACGTAGTCGAACACCCTCTCGAAGAAGGCGGGATCGGGTTTCTCGGTCCCCGTATCATCCGCCGTGAAGGCGGCATAAAAGGGATTGCCGAGCTCATTCTCGAAGAAATCGAATGCCCAGCGGCGGGCATTGGTCATCGCAACGAGGCGGTAATCCTTCGCAAGACTGGCCAGCGCTGCGGCGCTGTCTGCGAAACCCTTCCAGCCCTTCGCCGAATCCCGAAGCCGTTCGCCATATTTTTGATCGGCGGGCAAGCCGAGCTTCGGGGCGATCGCCAGGTAGACGCGCACGAGATCGTCGGGAAAGAGGTCGGCATCCTTGGAGTAGCGGGCTGCGCGATAGAGGCCAAGCGCCTGCTCGCCGTCGATTTCAGTTCCCGCCTCGGTCGCGATCTCGGCGAGGCAGGTCTTGAGGCCGCCTTCGAAGTCGATGAGCGTGCCGACGACATCGAAGGTCATATATTTGAATTCCGGAAGGCTCTTGCTCACGTGAATTCCCCAGTGTTCGGCTCCGGTGGGAGCGCGGTTCTCGAAGAAGAAAATTCTGTTCCGCCGGCGGGGTCATTGTCCCGCTCTTGTATGGAAGGCCCGCATGTGCCGGGATCCAGGCCTTTCGTTGATTTCAGTGTGTCACCTGCACCGCACCGGATTCGCCGAATAGGCGCCATGAGGCGGCACAAAATACCGAATCTGACCGTTTCGCGGTATTCTCAGGCCCGCAGCGCCCGACGCACATCCGGGTCCTCCAGCGTCTCGTCCAGGGTGATGCGGGTGCGTTCGACGATCGCGTCTATCTCCGTTTCGGTGCAGCAGAGCGGCGGAGCATAGCCAAGCACGCCATTGCCGAAGGCGCGGATGACGAGGCCGTTCTCCCAGGCGCGATCGAAGATACGGCGGGCGGGTTCGGCGGATGCCGGCAACGGCGTCTTGTTGACCTTGTCGACCACAAGCTCGACGGCGGCGAGCATGCCGCGGCCACGGACATCGCCTACCAGCGGATGATCCCTCAGCGACTCCAGGCCCTGCATCAGCCGCGCGCCGGCCCTGACGCCGTTTTCGAGAAGGCCGTTTTCGTAGAGCCTCAAGACTTCGAGGCCGACCGCGGCGCTGACGGGATGGGCCGAATAGGTGTAGCCATGGCCGACGGCGGCAGCACCCGCACCCTCGGCAATCGTTTCATAGACGTGATCGGCCATGAAGACGGCGCCCATCGGGACGTAGCCGGAGGTCAGGCCCTTGGCGGTCGTCATGAAATCGGGCACGACTTCATCCTCGCTGCAGGCAAACAGCGGGCCGGTGCGACCAAAGCCGGTGATCACCTCGTCCGCGACGAATAGGATGTCGTGCGCGCGGCAGAATTCGCGCATGGCCTTCATCCAGCCTTTCGGCGGCACCAGAACGCCGCCCGAGCCCTGGATCGGCTCGACGTAGAAGGCGGCGACGCGTTCCGGCCCGATCGCCTCGACCTTGCTTTTCAGCGCCGCAAGCGAGGCGTCGATGATCGCCTGCGGATTGTCGCCCGCCGGGTTGCGATAGGCGTAGTGAGACGGAATTTTATGCTGCCAGTCGAAGGGAACGCCGAAGCCGGCATGGAAGGCGGGCAGCGCCGTCAAACCCGCGCCGACCGTCGAGGAGCCATGATAACCCTGTTCGACGGAGATGAACTGATCGCGCTCAGGCTTTCCACGGGCATTCCAGTAGTAGCGTATGAAGCGGATCGTGCTGTCCACCGCATCGGAGCCGCCGAGGGTGAAATAGACGTGGTTGAGATCGCCCGGCGCACGGTCGGCGAGTTCGCCGGCAAGCCGGATCGCGGGCTCGGAGCCGAGGCCGAAATAGGCCGTTGCATAGGGAAGTTCCCGCATCTGTCGGGCCGCCGCCTCGACGATGCTTTCGTGGCCGTAACCGGCATTGACGCACCAGAGGCCGGCGAAGCCGTCGATCAGCTGCTTGCCCGATGCGTCGGTGACCGTCGCGCCTTTGGCCGAGGCCAGCACGCGCACGCCAAGCTTTTCATGGCCGCGGTAGGAGGCGACCGGATGAATGAGGTGGGCGCGATCGAGTTCGATGAGGGAATTGCTGTACATGGAGATCTCCGGATCAGCCGAGTGCCTGGCTGGCGAGGGCAAAGGTGGTGGCGGTCGGATCGGCGGCGTCGTTGGCCAACGGCTTTCTCATCGTGATTCCGCCGCCGACATGGGCGAACCCGTGTTCGGCGAGCCATGGGGAAAGCCCGGTCTCGGCAGTTGTATCGACCCTGAGGAACCGTCCGGGCCGCCTGGCGATGAAATGTTCGATGAGTTTCCTGGCCTCGCCGAGATCGGCGGCCACCACGGGTCCGATCACTTCGCCACGGCCGAAAGGACGCAGGCAAGCGAACCCGGAAATGCGACCGTCGCGGCGAATGACGGCGAATTCGCCGATCCCGGCGAGATAGGAGAGCAGCCCTTCACGGTCGGCGCCGAAGGCAAGTCGGTCGAGTCCCGCGATGGCAGGGCGATCGGCATCGGTGGCGGCTTCCGTTTCCTCCGGCGCGGCAATTTCTCCGGCAAGACCCTGGTGCTGCAGCACGGTTCCCGTCTCGCGGAAGCCAAGCTTTTGGTAGAGCGGCAGACCTGCCGTCGTCGCCACCAGCCTCAGCGGCCGATCTCCCGCGGTCAGCAATGCGGCGTCCATCAGCCTGCGGCCGAGGCCGCGGCCGCGCATCGTCTCGTCGACGATGACCATGTTGATGGTCGCACAATCCCCCTTGTATGGCGTGACGAGCACGGTGCCGACGACCTTGCCGTCCTCGACCGCGACCATCGCTTCGCTCAAGGCGAGCGCCAACCGCCAGTCTTCCGTCCGATGCGGCCAGCCCGCCTGTCTTGAGAGCGCAACGGCGGCTTCCAGATGGTCCGGGCCGAACGGGACGATTTCGATCTGACTTGCTTGCATGGGGGCGTCCTTCATGTCGTGCCCGCCAGTCTGCCGGAGCGCCGGCGGGCAGATCGTCTGAAGGCCATGGTTCAGGCAGTATCTTATGGCTTTGCTATCATCGGCCGCCGCATCTTATGCTAGAACCAACCGATATGCGTCCTATCCAGATCCTGGCGGTGGGTCCTGGCGCTCGACACATCACGGACATGCAATGGGCATGTCAGTGCATCATCGCCAGCGCTGCCGTAAAGAAATCTTCGCCTCCGAAGTTCCCGGATTTCAACGCCAGAAGCATGTCGCCCTGCGCATTGCCGACCGTGCGCAGCACCGGCACGCCAGGCGCAATCTCCGGGCCGATCAGAAATGCCGGAATGGCGAGCCTGTCGACCGCCGCGCCTGAGGTTTCGCCGCCGGCGACCACAAGGCGCCGCACGCCTCTCTCCACCAGTTCGGCTGCTATGATCGACGTCGCGGTCTCGATCGCGTGGCCGGAGGCCTCTCGCCCGTATAGCGATTGCAGCCGGGACACGGTTTCAGGCGCAGCACTCGCGGCGACCACGATGGGGCCGGCGGAGATGCGGTCTCCGGCCCAAGAGATCGCTGCGGCGATCTCATCGGGACCGGCAAGCAGCCGTTCCGGGTCGAGCCGCAGGACGGGCATCGACCGTTCGGCGACGTCGAGCTGGTGGAGCGTCGCCTTGGAGCAACTGCCGGCAACGATCGCCGACAGCCCGCCCACCGGGCGAATGGCGTCCGCCGTCGTTGCACCGCCGGACGATATCCGACCGGAGCGGACGAGCGCGCGGGCAAGGCCGAGGCCGAGGCCGGACGCGCCGGTGGACACCGGCGTTTTCAACGCGACCTCGCCGAGCGTTTCAAGATCGCGTTCGAAAATCGCATCGGCGATAACAGCAGTGACGCCTGCCGCGCGCAGAGAGTCTAGCCTCGCCTTGACGGCGCCGGGTCCGGCCGCGATGGTCGTGAGATCGATCAGCCCGACGGCATTGCGCGATTGTCGGGTGAGAACCCGCACGAGATTGGCGTCATGCATCGGATTGAGGGGGTGGTCCTTGAGCGGGCTTTCGTTCAGCGGCTGGCCGCCGACGAAGAGATGGCCAAAATAGACGGTGCGTCCCGTTTCCGGAAAGGCGGGTGTCACCAGCACGGAGCCGCCGCCGGCCGCCTCGCTCAAGGCCTCGGTGACCGGACCGATATTGCCGGCATCGGTGGAATCGAAGGTCGAGCAGATCTTGTAAAGCACATGGCCGGCACCCCGCTGGCGCAGCCATCGCTCGGCGCTGCTCGCGGCCGTCACGGCATCCGAGGCCGGGACGGAGCGGATCTTCAGGGAAACGACCACGGCGTCGACATCCGGCAGGGCGAGCGACGGATCGGGGATGCCGACCGTCTGCACCGTGCGCAGACCGTTCTTCGTCAGCGTGTTGGCGAGGTCGGAAGCGCCGGTATAGTCGTCAGCGATTGATCCGAGCAAAATAGCCATCGTCTAGCTCCGTGCAAAAGGTTTGAACCAGCCGAGACCGTCCAATGTCTGGCCGCGCGGGATATATTCGCAGCCGATGAAACCGTCATAGCCCAGGCTGTCGATTTCGCCGAACAGATAGGGATAGTTCAGTTCCTCCCCGTCCGGCTCGTTGCGTGACGGCACGCTGGCGATCTGAATATGGCCGGTGATCGACAGCAGGCGTCGCAACGCCATAGCGACGTCGCCATGGATGATCTGACGGTGGTAGATGTCGAACTGGAGCTTCAGGTTCGGCAGGCCGCATTCGGCAATCAGCCGTTCGGCGGCGGCGAAGTCGTTGAGGAAATATCCGGGCATGTTGCGCCCGTTGATCGGCTCGAGCAGGAGATCGATGCCCTTTTCCGCAAGCCGTCCGGCAGCGTAGGTGACGGAGCGCCGGTAGGAGGATGAGGCGTCTTGGTCATGAGGGTCGGCGATGCCTGCCATCAGATGCAAGCGCCTGACGCCGGTCGCCGCCGCATAGTCCAGGGCCCGTTCGACATCCGCTTTCAGCGCATCGAACCGCCCGGGAAGAGCCGCGACGCCACGTTCGCCTGCTGCCCAGTCGCCCGGCGGCAGGTTGAACAAGGCCTGCTGCAGATTGTTGCGGGCAAGCCGTTCGGCGATTGCCTCCGGCGTGGCTTCGTAGGGAAAGAGGTATTCGACGGCGGCAAAGCCGGCATCGGCTGCGGCGTCGAAGCGGTCCAGGAACGCCCATTCGTTGAACATCATCGTCAGGTTGGCGGCGAAAACCGGCATGTCTAGCGTTCCTTTTACAGGCTCTGCGGCTCTTTGGTGGAACCGGGCAATTCAGCGCCCGACAGCTTGGCATAGAGCCGCGCGAGCGAGGAATCGTCATCACGGCCCATGCCGGCCCCGGAGGCGGCCAGATACATCTGCAAGGCGGCTGCCGCGAGGGGTACCGGGTAACGCTCGGAGCGGGCCATGTCCTGGACGATACCGAGATCCTTGACGAAAATCTCGATGCTGCTGAGCGGCGTATAGTCTCCCGCCAGCACATGCGGCACGCGGTTTTCGAACATCCAGGAATTGCCGGCCGAAGCGGTGATCACCTCATAGACCTTGTCGAGGTCGAGGCCCTGCTTGGCGGCAAAGGTTATTGCCTCACAGGCGGCCGCGATGTGCACGCCGGCGAGAAGCTGGTTGATCATCTTGAAGGCCGCGCCTTTTCCGGCCTCGTCGCCGAGTTCGTAGACCTTGGCGGCCATGGCGTCGAGACCCGGGCGTGCCGTGTCGAAGGCCTGTCGGGAGCCGGACGCCATGATCGTCAGTTCGCCACGCGCCGACTTGGCCGCGCCGCCTGAAATCGGCGCGTCGAGATAGTGCAGGCCGAGAGCCTCCACCCGCCCGGCCAGATCGCGTGCGACCGCGGGATCCATGGTGGCCGACGAGATGAAGACGGCGCCGGGCTTCATCGCACGTGCGACACCTTCGGGCCCGAACAGCACCGCCTCGGTCTGCGCGCCGTTGACGACCACGGAGACGACGATGTCGGCGTCCTTTGCCGCAGCGGCAGGGGTTGACGCGCCACGTCCACCGTCGGCGATGAAGCGGTCCACCGCCGCCGGCGTGATGTCATATCCTACGACGTCGAGACCTGCGCGCTTCATCGACTGGGCCATTCCAAGCCCCATGGAACCAAGACCGATGACGGCTGCGACAACGGCCGAGCCCGAGTTTTCAGCAAGCGGTGGCATGAGGAGGTTCTCCAGTCTTGTGAGGAAAGGTCTGCGCCCCTCCGGGTGCTATCCCGGAGGGGCTGTTGTTCAGCGATTGACGGTTTTCGCAGGAACCGTCAACACGGCCAGCGAACCAACGACCAAGGCAGCCGCCAGCAGATACATGCCGGCGCTGTTGGTGCCGGTGAAGTCTTTGAGATAGCCTACCAGAAACGGCCCGAGAAACCCGGCGAGATTGCCGACGGAATTGATCCAGGCAATGCCGGCCGCAGCGCCCGTACCGGCAAGAAAAGCCGTCGGAAGCGACCAGAACAGCGGCGCGCAACTAATGGCGCCGGCAGCAGCCAGCGAGAGGCAGACAATCGAGACCGTCGTGCTCGTCGCCATCGTCGCCGCAACGAAACCGCCGGCGGCGATGAGGGCGGGGACGACGAGGTGCCAGCGGCGTTCGCGCAGCCTGTCGGCGGAACGTCCGAGCGCCAGCATAGCAACGAATGTGCAGATATAGGGGATCGCGGAAATCAGGCCGATATTGAGGTTTCCGCTGACGCCCGAGGCCTTGACGATGGTCGGCATCCAGAAATTCAGGCCATATTGCCCGAGCACGAAGCAGAAATAGATCAGGCACATCAGCCAGACGCGACGGTCGGTCAGCGTTGCGCCGATGCTGTGCGGGCTTGCCGTCTTGGCCCGGTTCTCCGCCTCGATATTGGCCGTCAGCACGCCTTTTTCCTCATCGTTCAGCCATTTCGCGCCCTGGATCGTATCATCAAGGTAGAACAACGTCGCAACGCCGAAAAGAATGGCCGGAATGGCTTCGATCAGGAACATCCACTGCCAGCCGGAAAGTCCGTGCGTGCCGTGAAAACTGTCCATCAGGAGACCCGAAAGCGGATTGCCGAAAATGGCGGATATCGGGATCGCCGACATGAAGGTGGTGATGATCCTGGCGCGGCGATGGGCCGGATACCACGCGGTCAGATAGAGAATGATGCCGGGGAAAAATCCGGCTTCGGCAACGCCCAGCAGGAAACGCAGGACATAGAAGACGGTTTCCGAGGAGGTGAACATGAAGGCGGCCGAAATGACGCCCCAGGTGAGCATGATGCGGGCTATCCACACGCGTGCGCCAACCTTGTTCATGATGATGTTGCTCGGCACTTCAAACAGAAAATAGCCGATGAAGAAAATGCCGGCGCCGATGCCATAGGCGGCTTCCGAGAGGCCGAGTTCGCTCGACATCTGCAGCTTGGCGAAGCCGACATTGACGCGGTCGAGATAGGCGACCACGTAGCACAGCATCAAAAAGGGTACGATGCGCCAGAATACCTTGCCATAGGCACGGTCTTCGAGCGTCTGGGCGGGATGTGCGCCAACGACTGGCGCTTGCGTCTGCAGCGTCATGATTTTCTCCTCCGATTGTTGCCGCGGTCTCCTGTCGATCCTCCCGCGGCACGCCGAGCCACCTTTGGCAGCGCTGCCATTTTCATTAATTCATTTTGGCAGCGCTGCCAATAGCAAATTGGTAGCGCTGCCAAAAAAACCTTGCTTCTTGGCGGGAGCGGTGAAAAATGGTGGCAACGCGGTGGTCATCGGACGGGCAGGCCGGATAACCACCTCAACAGTCGGGTTCAAACGTAACGATGGAATTCAAAAATCAACCGACGGTAACGCTTGCCGAGGTCGCGGAAGCGGCCGGTGTTGGCGAGAGCACGGTGTCGCGCGTACTGCGCAACCACGGTTCGTTTTCCGGCAAGACGCGGGAGCGGGTGATGGCCGCGGTCGAGCGGCTGGGCTATGTGCCGAACCGGATCGCGGGAACGCTTGCCTCCACCGGTTCGCGTCTTGTCGCCTTCGTCATTCCCTCGCTGTCCAACATCGTCTTCCCCGATGTGCTGCGCGGTGCCAGCGCCGTTCTGGAGGAAAACCGGTATCAGGCGGTATTGTCGGTGACCGATTATGATCCGGGCAAGGAGGAAGCGCTCGCCGCCGCGATGCTTGCCTGGCGGCCGGCGGCGGTCATGCTGGCAGGGTACGAGCATACCGAGGGTACGGTGAAGATGCTGCGCGCCAGCGGGTGTCGGATCGTCGAACTGCTCGATCTGGACGGCGATGCTCTCGATATCGCCGTCGGCTTCTCGAACCGCGCGGCCGGACGGGAGAGCGCTGCCTTCTTGCTCAAGCGGGGTTATCGCCGGATCGGCTATGTCGGTCACGACCTGAACCGCGATACCCGTGCCGGCAAGCGGTTTTCCAGCTTTTGCGAAACGCTCAAAGCGCATGACGCCCCTCTCGTCGGCCGCGAAATTCTCGCAGGCGCTTCATCCGTGGAAAACGGCAGGTTGGGGCTGGAGCGGTTGCTTGCCCGCACGACCGATCTCGATGCGGTTTATTTCTCCAACGACGACATGGCGCTGGGCGGCTATTTTCACTGTCTGGCTCAAGGGATCGCGATCCCCTCGAAGCTTGCCATTTTCGGCTATAACGGCCTCGATATCGGCCGGGCAACACCGCAACCCTTGTCGACCATCCGAACGCCGCGCGTGGCGACGGGGCAGATAGCCGCGCAACTGGTCGTCGCTAATGCGCCACCGCAGGCCGTCGATCTCGGCTTTGAACTGATCGAAGGGGCAACTGCGTAATATTGGAGGAACTGTCATGTCCGACGCGCGCCTGCGTGAGGAAATCTGCCGATACGGCCGCTCGCTGTTCGAGCGTGGGCTGACGCCCGGCTCGTCGGGCAACATATCGTTGCGGCTGGAGGATGGCGGCTGGCTGGTCACGCCGACCAACGCCTCGCTCGGCTTTCTCGACCCGGCACGTATCTCCAGGCTCGATGCCGAAGGCCGGCTCCTGTCCGGCGACAAGCCGACCAAGGAGATCCCGCTGCACACCGCCCTCTACGATACGCGCGGCAGCGCCCGCGCCATCGTCCATCTTCACTCCACCCACGCAGTGGCATTGACCATGCTGCCGGAGATCGATCCGCGCGCCGCCCTGCCGCCGATGACGCCCTATTATCTCATGCGGGCCGGCGAAACCGCGCTGGTGCCCTATTATCGTCCCGGCGATCCTGATGTGGCCGACGCCATCCGTGGGCTGGCGGGCAAGTATTCATCAGTGCTTCTGGCCAATCACGGACCTGTGGTCGCCGGTGACAGCCTGGAGGCGGCGGTCTTTGCGACCGAGGAACTGGAGGAAACGGCGAAGCTCTATCTGCTGTTGCGCAACCTCAATCCCCGTTTTCTCAGTCCGGCGCAGGTGGCCGATCTCGTCAACACCTTCGGCCTCGACCTTCCGTCGCATCACGATCACGATCACGACGGCGATTGAAGGCGTCACTCCGCCGGCCGTTGATCGCGGGTGAAAGCGCGCAACCTTCTGCCAAACCCTGCTTTCGATACGATAGATTCTGCTTCCGATGCCGCCAATTCAGGCGAGCTGTGGGTGAAGCGGTGCCTATGATTGTGACACGTCCCCAGTTCCGATCGCTCAAGGATACGCAGATGACGACGTTCCGTCCGAAATACATCACCTTCGACTGCTACGGCACGCTGACCAACTTTCAGATGGCGGAAGCGGCGCGCGACCTCTACGGCGAAGAGCTCGACGAGCGGCGCATGGCGGAGTTCATCAAGAATTTCGCCGCCTATCGGCTCGACGAGATCCTGGGCGACTGGAAACCCTATGCCGAGGTGGTGCACAATTCGCTCGAGCGGACATGCAAGCGCAACGGCGTGACATTTCGCGATGAAGCCGCCCGGATGATCTATGAGCGGGTCCCAACCTGGGGGCCGCATTCGGATGTCCCGGCCGGTCTCGCCAAGGTCGCCAAGGAAATCCCTTTGGTCATCCTCTCCAACGCCATGAATTCGCAGATCATGTCGAACGTCGAAAAACTGGGCGCGCCCTTCCATGCGGTCTATACCGCCGAGCAGGCGCAGTCCTATAAGCCACGCTTCAAGGGCTTTGAATATATGCTCGATATGCTGGGCTGCGGGCCGGAAGACGTGCTGCATTGCTCGTCCTCCTTCCGCTACGACCTGATGTCGGCCCACGATCTCGGCATCAAGAACAAGGTTTGGGTCAATCGCGGCCATGAGCCTGCCAACCCCTATTACGGTTATGTCGAAATTCCTGACATCTCCGGCCTGCCTGGCGTCGTCGGGCTCTGACGGAGACACGCGGATGCAGTTCGAATCCTACTGGCACGACACGGCTCCAGCCTTTGCCGGCGGCGCACAAGGCCCCGTCGAAGGACATTACGAC
Organism: Rhizobium sp. 862_C5_N1_2; assembly: GCF_051811205.1. NCBI lineage: Bacteria > Pseudomonadati > Pseudomonadota > Alphaproteobacteria > Hyphomicrobiales > Rhizobiaceae > Rhizobium > Rhizobium sp. 862_C5_N1_2. Next base: position 981,769 of record NZ_JBPWPT010000002.1, read on the forward strand.
GTCGCCATCATCGGCGCCGGCTTTACCGGGCTTGCCGCGGCGCGCCAGCTTGCAAAGGCCGGCGTCAAGGTCGTGGTGCTGGAAGCCGAACGGGTCGGCTGGGGAGCGTCGGGGCGCAATGGCGGCCACCTCAACAACGGGCTCGCCCACAGTTTCCTGTCCGCCAAGTCCGCACTCGGCGTGGAGCGGGCCGTCGCCCTCTACAAGGCGTTCGACGCTTCCATCGACACGATCGAGGCGATCATTTCCGAGGAGGGGATCGACTGCAATTTCCGCCGCGCCGGCAAGCTGAAGCTCGCTTCGAAGCCGCAGCATTTCGATGCCATTGCCCGCAATTTCGAGGCTGTTCATAGAGAGGTCGATCCGGACACGGCACTTCTGACGGCGAGTGACCTGAAAAGCGAGGTCTGCTCGACCTTCCATGGCGCCATGCTCTCGAAGAAGAGCGCGATGATGCATATGGGCCGCTATGTCGCCGGGCTCGCCACGGCAGCCGCCCGCCACGGCGCCACCATCTTCGAAGGGGCGGCGGTGACCGCACACCGGCAGGGCAATGGTCGCCACAGCCTGACGACCGCACGGGGCACCGTCACCGCAGACCACGTGCTGGTCGCGACAGGCGCCTATACGCCGTCGCTCTTTAACTATTTCCGCCGCCGGATCGTTTCCGTCGGCAGCTTCCTGATCGCCACCCGTCCGCTGACCGACGCCGAAATCGCCGCTACGATGCCCGGCAACCGCACCTGTGTCACGTCGATGAACATCGGCAACTATTTCCGGCTGTCGCCCGACAAGCGGCTGATCTTCGGCGGTCGCGCCCGGTTTTCCGCCACGTCGGGTCAACGATCGGACGCAAGGAGCGGCGATATTCTGCGCGCCAGCCTGGCTGAAATCTTCCCGCAGCTTGCCGGCGTCGAAATCGACTATTGCTGGGGCGGGCTCGTCGACATGACTAAGGACCGCTATCCGCGCGCCGGCTATGTCGATGGTGTCTGGTATGCCATGGGCTATTCCGGCCACGGCGCCCAGCTCTCCACCCATCTCGGCATGATCATGGCCGACGCCATCCTTGGCAAGGCCGACCGTAACCCGATCAAGGGGCTCGACTGGCCCGCCGTCCCCGGCCATTTCGGAAAACCGTGGTTCCTGCCGCTGGTGGGCTTGTACTACAAGACACTCGACCGGTTTCAGTAAAGCATCAGCGAGTACGAAAAAGGGCGCCGAGGATGAGTCCACGGCGCCCATTTTCTTTTGCCCTTGCCGCTGGTCAGTTGAGCCCACCGATGTGGAAGCTCTTCATTTCCAGATATTCGTCGATGCCGCATTGCGCGCCTTCACGGCCGAGGCCGGACTGCTTGACGCCGCCGAAGGGAGCGACCTCGGTCGAAATGGCCCCTGTGTTCAGGCCGACCATCCCGAATTCGAGCGCTTCAGCGACACGCCAGGAGCGTTTCAGGCTCTCGGTGTAGAAATAGGCCGCAAGGCCGAAGGGCGTGGCGTTGGCGATGCGGATCGCCTCTTCCTCGTTGTCGAAACGGAAAAGCGGGGCAACGGGGCCGAAGGTCTCTTCGCTGGCAAGCTGCATCTCGGTCGTCGCACCGCCGAGCACCATCGGCACCGCATATTGATCGCCTTCAGGCACGGAACCCGCGGTGGCGAGGATCCTCGCTCCCTTTTCCACCGCATCGTCGACATGACGCTTGATCTTCTCGATCGCCGCCTTGTTGATCATCGGCCCGATATCCGTACCGGCATCCGTGCCGGCCCCGACCTTCATGGCCGATACGCGTGCGGAAAGTTTGGCGGCAAAGGCCTCATAGACACCGGACTGGACGAGAAGGCGGTTGGCGCAAACGCAGGTCTGCCCGCCATTGCGGAATTTCGATGCGATTGCGCCTTCCACGGCAAGATCGAGATCGGCGTCATCGAAGACGATGAACGGCGCGTTGCCGCCGAGTTCGAGGCTGAGCCGCTTGACGCTGTCGGCCGCGCCGCGCATCAGCAGCGAGCCGACGCGGGTCGAGCCGGTGAAAGAGATCTTGCGGACGGTCTGGTTGGCCATCAGCTCGTCGCCGATGCCGGCCGGCATGCCGGTGACGATATTGATGACGCCCTTCGGGATGCCGGCGCGCTCTGCCAATACGCCGAGCGCCAGCGCCGAATAGGGGGTCAGGTCCGATGGCTTGATGACGACGGTGCAGCCTGCGGCGAGCGCTGGCCCAACCTTGCGGGTGATCATCGCATTCGGAAAATTCCACGGCGTGATGATCGCCGACACGCCGACAGGCTCCTTCAGAACGACGATCCGCCGGTCGGTCGTCGGTGACGGAATGGTCGTTCCGCCGATGCGGCGCGCCTCCTCGGAGAACCATTTGATGAACGAGGCGCCATAGCGGATTTCGCCGCGCGCTTCCGTTAGTGGCTTGCCCTGCTCGCTGGTGAGGATCAGCGCCAGATCCTCGATATTGTCGAGCATCAGATCATGCCAGGCCTCCAGCAATGCGCCGCGCTCGGCATTGGTCTTTGCGCGCCATGGACCAAAGGCCTTTTCCGCTGCGGCGATTGCCGCCCTCGTATCGGCTCCGTCCATGTCGGGCACTGTGCCCAGCATATGCTGCGTCGCCGGGTCGATCACCTCGATCGCGCGTCCGGCTGCGGCCCCGCGCCATTCTCCGTCGATCAGCCCTTGCTCACGAAACAGGCCGCTATCCCTTAATCTGTTCATTCTGTTCTCCATTGATCAGCCCCATTGATCAGCCAAGTGCCGAAAGCACCGATGCCGTGATCGCGTCGGTCTTGTCCTTGCCGGGAATTGCGCCGATGCCGCGTGCCGTCGTCGCCTCGATTGCGGCCATCACCCTTGCGGCGGCAGCCGCTTCTCCCAAATGCTCGAGCATCATCGCGCCCGACCAGATGGCGGCGATCGGATTGGCGATGCCGAGATCAGCGATATCGGGCGCCGAGCCGTGGACCGGTTCGAACATCGATGGCGCCGAGCGATCGGGATTGATATTGGCGGAAGCCGCAAAGCCGAGCCCGCCCTGGATGGCAGCGCCGAGGTCGGTCAGGATATCGCCGAACAGGTTGGAGGCGACCACGACGTCGAGACTATCAGGCGCCATGACCATGCGGGCGGCTATGGCGTCGATATGATAGCTGGTCACCTCGACATCGGGATATTCCGCAGAAAGCTTCTGGGTGATCTCGTCCCAGAAGACCATCGAATATTTCTGGGCGTTGGACTTCGTCACCGAGGCAAGCTTGCCGCTGCGCGCACGCGCTTGCTCAAAGCCGAAACGCAGGATGCGCTCAACCCCATTGCGGGTGAAAATCGAGGTCTCGACCGCTACCTCATTATCGGTGCCCTGGTGGACGCGGCCACCGGCACCGGAATATTCGCCTTCGGTGTTTTCACGAATGCAGAGGATGTCGAAGCCGTCAGCCCTTAACGGCCCCTGCACACCCGGCAGCAGCCGATGCGGGCGGATATTGGCATATTGCACGAAAGCCTTGCGGATCGGCAACAGAAGCCCATGCAGCGACACTGAATCCGGTACCTTACGAGGCCAGCCGACGGCACCGAGCAGGATGGCATCGAAGGACCTGAGCGTTTCGATGCCATCGGCGGGCATCATGCTGCCGTTCTCCAGATAGTAGTCGCAGGACCAGGGATAGCTGGTTGCATCAAGAGAAAATCCGTTCGATTGAGCCGCCTTTTCGAGCACGGCCCAGGCTGCTGCCGTCACGTCGCGGCCGATGCCGTCTCCAGGCAGAAGGGCGATCTTGTAGGTTTTCATCGCAGGTCCTCACAGGCTGATGAGCACACTCTTGCTCTTGCGGTTGGCGAGATAGGCATCGCGGCCGAGATCCTTGCCGATGCCGGACTGCTTATAGCCGCCGGTCGGCAGGATATGGTCGCGCGAGCGACCGTAGCGGTTGACCCAGACGGTGCCGGCCTGAAGGCGGCGGGTCACGCGGATGGCACGCGAGAGGTCGCGGGTGAAGAGGCCGGCGGCGAGCCCATAGGCCGGATGGTCGGCCAGCCCCAGCGCTTCCTCCTCGTCCTCGAAGGTCTGAATGGTCAGCACCGGTCCGAAGATTTCCTCGAGAACCGCCGGCGACGTTGCCGTCACGCCGGAAATCAGGGTCGGTGCGTAGAAATAGCCCTCGCGGTCGAGGCGGCGGCCACCGGTGAGGCACTCGGCGCCGTCGTCGATGGCGGCGCGGATGATGCCGTCCATGCGGGCGATCTGGCGTTCGGAGATGACCGGCGAATAATCGGTCGCCTCGTCCCAGGTGGGGCCGGGGCGGATGGCCGCCAGCCTCTCGACGAGCGCTGCCGCGAGTTCGTCCGCCACCGTCGCCTCGACGATGAGGCGGGATCCACATACGCAGGCCTGACCGGCGTTGGAGAGAATGCTGCCGGCGATTGCGCCCGCCGCAAGCTCGAGATCGGCATCGGCGAAGACCAGTTGCGGGCTTTTGCCGCCGAGTTCCAGCGTCATCGGCTTGACGCCGGTGCGGGCGATATTGGTCATGATCGCCGTGCCGGCCGCCGTCGAGCCGGTGAAGCTGACCTTGGAAATGCCGGGATGTCCGGTGATGGCATTTCCGGTGGTCGGGCCGTCGCCGAGCACGACGTTGACGAGACCGGCCGGCAGGCCGGCTCGCACCGAAAGTTCGGCAAGATAGAGCGTCGAAAACGGCGTCATTTCCGACGGCTTCAACACCACTGCATTGCCTGCCGCCAGTGCCGGACCAAGCTTCCAGCCGGCCATGGACAAGGGAAAATTCCAGGGCGTGATGGCGCCGACGACGCCATAGGGTTCCGTCATGATCATGCCGAAGTTCGCATCGTCGGTCGGAACGAGGTCGCCGCCTTCCTTGTCGGCGAACTCGGCAAAGAAGCGGATCTGTTCGGCGGTGACGGCGATGTCGCCGGCGACGAGATGACCGATGGGTCGTGTCGAGGAGAGCGCCTCGAGCCTGGCGAGGGTCTCCGCCTCGGCTTCGATCAGGTCCGCCCAGCGCTGCAGCGCCACGGTGCGCTCGCGCGGCCGCATGCCGCCCCAATTGCTCGTCTTCAATGCGGTCCTGGCCGTTTCGACGGCGTGATCGACAAGGGCTTCGTCGGCCAGCGGACAGCCGGCATAAGCCTTGCCGTCGGATGGGCGATGCATGTCGATGACGGCCTCGGCCGGAACCAGCCGCCCGCCAATGAAATGTCCGACGGGCAGGGATATCGTGTTCGGATCGAAGCTGAGTGTCATCGCATGTCCTCGGGATGGGCTGAGGCAAGCCTAACTGGGGAATGCGAGCAGCATGCATCGACCGGTGATGCCGCAGCGGCGAAAAATTGCGTTTTCGCCGCTGCGGCAGTCAAATCTACGGCGTCGGCATCACGACACGGTGACGTAGATCTTGCGCACCGTCTCGATCGTCTTCCAGACGCCAACGAAGCCCGGCTTCATGACGAAGCTGTCGCCGGCCTTGTAGACCACCGGTTCGCCGCCTTCCGGCGTGAGTTCGATCAGGCCGGAAAGGATGTGGCAGAACTCGAACGTCTCACCCTTGATCGAGCGCGTCTCGCCGGGTGTCGCTTCCCACACGCCGCTATGAACCGTCTCGCCGCGGGCGACGTCCTGCGCCCAGGTCTTGAAGGCAGGATTGCCCGAGATCAGCCGTTCTGGCAGTGGACCGGACTCGCGCGGCGCGAAGGTCGGGTTGGTGTCGATCGTCTTGAGGAGGGACATGATTTTGCTTTCCTAGGTTGAGAGCTCAGTAGCCGCGGCTGCGATCGATCAGTCCGATCGGATCGAGGCCTGCCTGGTGCCGCTTGATGTTGCCGATCACGGCCGCCGCGGCGGTTTCAGCTTGGGTGACGCTTGCAATGTGCGGCGTCAGCAGGATCTTCGGATGGTTCCAGAAGGCGTGGTCCTGAGGCAGCGGTTCCGGCTCGGTGACGTCGACGACGGCGCCGGATAGATGTCTGGTGTCGAGCGCGTCGACGAGCGCCTGATGATCGAGCTGAGCGCCGCGACCGACATGGACGAGCGCAGCGCCGGCCGGCAATCTGGCGAAGAGCCCGGCATTCAGAAAGCCGCGCGTCTCATCCGTCAGCGGCAGCAGGCAGATGAGAATGTCGGTGGTTGCAAGCAGGGTATCGAGGCCGTCGCGGCCGCTGAGGCATCGGATGCCGTCGATCTCGCGCGGGCTGCGGCTCCAGCCGCAAAGCGGAAAACCGAAGGGCTGTAGACGCTCGAGCACCGCGCTTCCAAGCATGCCGAGCCCGAGCACGCCGATGCGGCGATCCGAGGCCTGTACCGGCGCGGTCGTCTGCCAGGTCCGGCGCCGCTGCTGGTCGAGATAGGTCGGCAAGTCGCGATGGAGCGCAAGTACGGCCAGCGTCACATATTCCTGCATCATCCTGATGATGCCGTCCTCGACCATGCGCACGACCTTGACCGATGCTGGCACGGCATCGATGCGGAACTGGTCGATGCCGGCGCCGATCGAAAAGAGGATTTCGAGATTGCGATAGCGCGCGAGATCATCCGGCACGGTCCAGGTGATCAGGTAGCGCACGGCGTCCGCTTCGACCGACTTGGGATCCATGGAGAAGGCAATGTCGGGCAATTCGCGCGCGAAGGCTTCGGCGAAGATGGCGCCGCGCTTCGCGTCGGAATTGAAGAGAAAGGTCATTGCGTCGGCTCCTTGATCGGATGTCATCAGGCGCATCGGCGGCCAAGCGCCTCGACCATCGCCTGGCAGGCGAGCAGTTCGCCGGTGAGGATGAATTCGTCCGGCTTGTGGGCGCGGCCGATGTCGCCAGGGCCGCAGATGATCGCGTCGATGCCTGCGCGCTGGAAAAGGCCGGCCTCCGTGCCGAAGCTGACGGCGGCGAGCGGCTCGATGCCGGTCAGCTCGCCAAGCAGTGTCGCAAGCGGCGCATCGGCGGCAAGCGAAAGTGCCGGATAGGCGCTAAATTCGCGCCATTCCACCTGAAAGCCGAACTGCGACAGCGCCTCGGCCGCCACTCGGAGCGGCGCCAGCAGCGTGACTGGATCGACGCCGGAAATAGCCCGCGCTTCGAACTCGGCCTCGCAACTGTCGGGAATGATGTTGACTGCCTGGCCGCCCTTCAGCGTGCCGACCTGAAGGGAGGAGTAGGGCGGTTCGAAGACATGCTCGAACGGGCCGGAGGCGAGCTGTTCGGCTTCGGCGCGAGCGCAGGCCAGAACATCGGTGATGGCATGGATTGCGTTCAGTCCCTGGTCCGGGCGCGAGGAATGGCCGGACCGGCCCCTGACCGTCAGCCGGGCGGCGGCCTTGCCCTTGTGGGCGCGGATCGCCCGCATGCCGCTCGGCTCGCCGATGATTGCACCGAGCGGGGCTGCACAGAGCTCCGGCAGGCGGGCGATCATGTGCGGCACGCCGCGGCAGCCGGCCTCTTCATCATAGGAAAAGGCAAGGTGGATGGACTGACGAAGTGGCATGGCCGCAAGCGCCGGGACGGCGGCGAGAACGGCGGCCAGGAAACCCTTCATGTCGGTGGCGCCGCGACCGTAGAGGCGGTCCGTTTCGGCGCGCAGGCGGAACGGATCGCTGGTCCAGCCGCTTTCGGCGGCGGGGACCACGTCCATATGGCCTGAGAGGATATAGCCCGGCGTTTCCTTCGGGCCGATCGTGGCGAAGAGGTTCGACCGATCGCCTTCCGGGCCGGGAAGCTCGGTGACGACAGCGCCGTGGCTTTGCAGATAGTGCCGGATCCACGCGACGATCTCGCCGTTCGGCGTGCCGACGACGGAGGGGAAGCCAACGAGCCTTTCGAGAATTTCAATTGCCTGCATGGGATTCCTCACAGTGCGGGGATCTTTGAGGGTGCTTGCAACTGGGCTGACGGGAGGCGACATTCCAGGCTCACGGTGAACGGCGACTGCGGCCGGTCGGGCCTAGTCAATGACTTTAGAGGACGGTCCAGGCTTTATTTGCCGAAAGCGCAGCGGATTTGGTCGATTGTTGTGTTTGCGCCGGCCCAACCAGTGAATTGTATCGAACGATCTGTTCTAGTCTGGTCAGAGAAGTTTCCGGGCGCAGGCTTGGCCAGAAAAATGCGGCAGGGGGTGGGAGTGAGCGAACTGACATCCGAATCCAGGTTCGTCGACAGTTTCGAGACGCACATTGCCGGGATCGACAGCGTCGCTCTCGACAAGTTGCATGCGCTGTCGATGACCGTCGCCTGGCCGCATCGTGGCGAAGACTGGCAGTTCTTGCGGGAATTCGGCCAGGGCATCGTGGCGATCGATGACATCGGTCGCATCCTGGGCTCTGCGATGTGGTTTCCCTACGATGCCCAATTTGCAACGATCGGTATGGTCATCACCTCGCCGCGTCTTCAAACCAATGGCGCCGGGCAATGGCTCATGGGCCACGCGCTGGAGCAGGTCGCCGGGCGCAACCTCGGGCTGAATGCCACGCGCGCGGCGCGACGTCTCTATCGTTCCCTGAACTTTGTTCGCGAGGCACTCGTCTTTCAATGCCAGGGCGAAGCGATATCGCCGCCGGATGTGGAGCTGCCGTCCGGTGCTGTAATACGGGCAATCCAATTCGGCGATCTGGAAGCGATCGCCGAATTGGACTGCGTGGCCTTCGGCACCGATCGCAAGCTGCTCCTGGCCCGGTTGATGGCAAATTCCAAAGGCATCGTGTTAACCCGTGCCGGCAGGATCGAGGCTTTCTCGCTTTGCCGGCGGTTTGGGCGTGGCCATGTCATCGGTCCTATTGTGGCGGGCAGTGACGCAGACGCGATCGCCGTCGTCCGCCCACATGCCGCCGAGCATGCAGGAGCGTTCCTGCGCCTCGACACACGCGAGCAGGGCGGGACCTTTTCCGATTTCCTCTCTCGCTGCGGTCTTCCCGTTTACGACATCGTGACGACCATGTCGCTCGGCGGCCCTTGGCTTCCGGTTCCGGGACATCAGGCGGCGCACGAGCCGAGAACCTATGCACTCGTCAGTCAGGCACTCGGTTGACGCAGGCCTACCTGGCGATCGTTGTCGGATTCTAGAGCGGTTCAGCTTTTAACGGAAGCGCAGAACCGCTCTATCCTTTTGTTTTTACGCAATTCCGGACGGAAAACCGCTTCGCACTTTTCCTGGAATTGCTCTAAGCGCCGGGACAGACCGGTATGTCGATCAGAGCCTGCCGGCGTTCAAATTCGGGCCGGAACGAACGATATTGCCAGAGACCTTCCGGGCTTTCCCGGCGGTATACGGTCTCGAGCCAGAACACGGAGTCATCGATCGGCAAGACAGGATGCCAGGCATACCATTCCGACCAGATTTTTCCTGCCGGGTCGTTGTCCATGATCGCCACTCGCCTCCTCATCGTCAGCGCAACTCGAACATCCGTGCGGCACGGGAGCCGTTGTCGTTACGAAACCGGCTTTCGGCATCGGTCACGATCAGCTCCTGGGATCGATGGTCTCGATTTCCTGGAGTCGAGAGACACCGATCGCGAGAGGTCCGATTTCTGCTTGCTGCGATCCCAGCGTGCCGCGGCGAATGTTCTATAATACAGAATAGCAGCAGAAGAATATTCTTCAATAGAGATCATTTTCTCGTATTGCGCGAACTCTTCCTCTTCCCCCGTCGGGAGATGTTTCAGGTTGTGAGATGTGGCTCTGTTGACGAATGATTTCGTCGGTGGATGCAGTCGCCTCGATTGGGCTTCGACACCGGCGATAAGTTGCGGTGTTCAATCGCCACTGATCTGTTTGCGTGATGGTTGGATGCTCAGCCGATCGAACGCAGCCCGAGGTAGGCTGCCAGACTGATTGCGGAGAGAGCGATCGTCAGCCTGGGTCTCGCATCGTCGAACATGGCTGCCAGCGAAAGGCCGAGCATCAGGATGACGGATTTTGCCCAGAGATCTTGATCGGAGACGGTGAAAGCGATTGCCGCCAGAAAGACGGCGCTTGCGACGATTGTCACAGGGGCAGATTTCTCGGCGAGATCGCCGCCTGGGAAATACGGCAGAAGAAAACGCCGCATGCTCAAGCCTGAAGCGACGCTCAGAAGAAGACAGGTCAAGACAAGTTGCAACATAGGGTCGTCGCCGATCGATCCGCGGATAGCCCTAAACATGCAAACCTCATGCCAGCCTCAAACCCTCAAAACGTCATCCGACAGAGGATGTCGCGGCTTGCATGGCTATTTCCTCGGCGTCGCGACCCTTTTTTCGGCAATCGCTCGTCTGCTTGGGCTCATGTTTTTCGTCCGATGCCGAAACCGGCTTGAGCTCACGCAATGATTTTTATATAGAGAATTATCTATCGTCTTAATTCCGCAAACGAGATCCTTTCATTGGACCTTTCATCGATCGAGATATTCCTCGCCGTTGCCAGCGACCGCAGTGTTACCAAGGCTGCCAAGGCCGTAGGGCGGGCGCCGTCGAATGTGACGACGCGCGTCCAGCAATTGGAGGAGGACCTCGGCGTTTCCCTCTTCAGCCGTGACGGCAAGAAGATGACGTTGACGCGCGAGGGCGGGACGTTTCTCGCCTATGCCAACCGGCTTATGGCGCTTGCGCTCGAAGCGCGCCAGGCCGTGCGGCCTCTCGCCCCATCCGGGACATTGCGGGTCGGTACCATGGAGAGCACGGCGGCAAGCAGGCTGCCGGCGGCGCTCACGCAATTCAATCAGATGTGGCCGGAGGTGTCGCTTCATCTGACGATGGGGGCGTCCCGCGATCTGATCCGCGACGTTCTCTCTGATGCACTGGATTGCGCGCTGATTGCCCGTCCACCGAAGACTATGCGCGAGGAAGACTCGAGCTTCGATGCCGAACTCAAGGCGCTCGAAATGGAGCCGGTCTTCGTCGAAGACCTGTTGATCGTGTTGCCGTCCGGGCATCCCTCGATCAAGTCAGCCGCAGACCTGCGTGTCGGATCACTCGCCGCTTTGGAACCCGGCTGCACCTATCGCCGGATCGCCGAAAACTGGGCGCGCAAATCGAGCACCCTGCCGACGAGCGAACTCGGCTCCTACCACGCGATCTTGGCGAGCGTTGCGACGGGCAATACGGCCGGCGTCATGCCGCGATCCGTCCTTGATCTCATGCACTGGCCGACGCCTGTCCAGACCCATCAGCTCGGGCCTGTCGATACGCTGCTCGTCTACCGCAGGAATGATCGTCCAAGCGCGTTCAACGCATTCCACGAAGTCCTCAGCGCGACAAGGGGCAGAGATATCAGGCTGGCAACAAACTAGCCTGAACGTCTTCCTCCTTCGCCGCCAGATAATCCTCGCTTAAAATTGGTCTTGTCATGCAGTATCCCGTTTCCCCGAAGGTGGGACCGAGCCGCTTCCGCCGCTTCCGTTTGTTTTCACCTATTCTGGCCGGTGCGACCTTACGAGAGCGATTGATTGGATGTCTCGGCGCTTTGCTGGCCATTGGTCTCACCGGCGTCATCAGCGGCTATCTGTTCGGCCAGGGGCCGCATCTTCCCCTGATCGTCGCGCCGATGGGGGCGTCCGCGGTGCTTCTTTTCGCGGTGCCGGCAAGTCCGCTTGCGCAGCCTTGGTCGATCATCGGCGGCAATACGATTTCCGCCCTGATGGGGATCATTGCCGCCTATTTCATTCGCGATCCGATCATCGCGACAGGCGTCGGCGTTTCGCTTGCCATCGGCGCGATGTCCTTCACGCGCTGCCTGCATCCACCGGGAGGAGCCGCCGCACTGACCGCCGTGCTCGGCGGCCCTGTCGTTGCCGGCTGGGGATTTCTTTTTCCCTTCGTGCCCGTCGCTTTGAACTCCTGCATCCTCGTCGGCCTTGGCCTGTTGTTCCACAAGCTTTCCAAGCGGAATTATCCGCACGTCGTTCCGAAACCCGCGGAGAACACCCATCAGACAGTGGACCTGCCATCTGCCGTGCGGGTGGGTTTCCGCGAAGAGGATGTCGATGCGGCCCTCGAAGCGCTCGACGAAACCTTCGATATCGATCGGGCAGACCTCGGCCGGCTGTTGCAGCAGGTCGAACTGCAAGCGGCCATCCGCTCAAACGGCAAGATCAGCTGTGCCGATATCATGTCGCGTGACGTGATCGCCATTGGCGAAGCCTCGGAACCGGATGCTGCACGGCATCTTCTCTTGAAGCACAATATCCGCACCTTGCCGGTGAAGGATCCGGAGGGCCGCCTCGTCGGCGCCGTCGGCTTGCGGGAATTGTCCATGAGCACCGAGACCATCGCGCACGCGATCTCGAGGCCGGCGGTGGCCAGACCTTCGGATTCTGCTCTGTCGCTGTTGCCTGTTCTGACGGACGGTCGCACGCATGCCGTCATCATCGTCGACGACGACTACCGGATCCTTGGCCTGATATCGCAGACGGATCTCCTGAGCGCAGTGGCGCGACTGCTGCCAAAGGAGGACAATGCGATTCCGGCGGTGGCCTGAGCGGTGAGCGTGGAACGTAGCTGGAGAAAAAGTCGGTGCTGATCGAGCGCGATTCAAATGGCGATTTTATCCTGGAATCATCGGAGCTCGCGAAGCGGTTCGGATTGTCGCTGGCCGATCTTCGCCGCCACATGCGCCATGGCTCCGTCGTCAGCTCCGTGGAAATCGGTACTGCTGAACACGAGGGGACGAAACGGGTGTCGCTTCGGCTCGGCAACAGGCTTTGGCAAGCCGTTTTGAACGATGAAAATGAAGTGCAGCAAGAGCAGATGACCGTTCTTCGGGGTAAGTCCTCCGGACGGCATCCGCGCTGACCCCGTCCTTATGCATGGTGCGTGACGCCGGTTTGCTGCACCGCTCGGCCCTGTTCGCGCGGACCGAAGGAACGATCCCTTGCGGCCGCCGAGCAGCACGTGGAAGTCTACGCCGGCCGTCGGCAGATTGACCATGACCATGCCCGGAAAGCCCCTTGTTCAGTGCAGTCCGAGATAGGCTTTGCGGACGTCTTGGTTGTCGAGGAGGGCGGCGCTTTCGCCGGAGAGGTGGATACGGCCGTTGACCATGACATAGGCTCGCTGCGAAAGCTTCAGTGCATGGTTGGCATTCTGCTCGACGAGAAATATCGTTTTGCCCATTGCGGCGATTTCCCGCAAAACCTCGAAAACGCGCTTGACGATCAGCGGCGCCAAGCCGAGCGACGGTTCGTCGAACAGGATCAGTTCCGGCCGCGCCATCATGGCGCGGGCGATGGCGAGCATCTGCTGTTCGCCGCCCGACATGGTGCCGGCGGTCTGATTTCGACGCTCCTTGAGGCGCGGGAAGAGCTCGAACATGGTGTTCCGGTCTTCTTCGAAGTGGGCCATGCCGATCGGCGTCGTGCCCATCATCATATTCTCTTCGACCGACATCTCCTGGTAGATCTGGCGACCTTCCGGAACGAGCGCTATGCCGCGCCTGGAAATCCTGCTGGTCGGCATCTGCGAGATGTCTTCGCCACGATGCAGTATCTTGCCGGATGAGGCACGCGGCGCCCCGAAGATGGAGGAAAGCAGCGTGGTCTTGCCGGCGCCGTTTGCGCCGATCAGGCTGACGATCTCGCCGGCTGAGATATGGACGTTCACCGCCTTCAGCGCTTCTACCGGGCCGTAATGGGCATGAACGCCGGCGAATTCGAGAAGCGGTACCTGCATGTCGGACGACTGGCTCATGCTTGGACCTCCTCTTCGCTGACCCCGAGATAAGCGGCGACGACGGCCGGATCGTTGGCGACATGCTGCGGCGTGCCGTCGGAGATCACCTCGCCATGATCGAGCACGACGATGTGGTTCGAAATGCGCATGACGAGACCCATGTCGTGCTCGATGACGAGAACCGTCTGCTTGTGATCGGCACAAAGCCGTTGGATGACCTCGGCTAGATCCAGCGTTTCGGAAGGGTTGAGGCCGGCAGCCGGTTCGTCGAGGCATATGAGGCTCGGGCCCGTGCACATGGCGCGGGCGATCTCGACGCGGCGCTGCCGGCCGTAAGGCAGTTCGCCGGCCAGGCGGTTGGCGTCTTCGGCAAGCTTCATCTGCCCCAGCCAGTGATAGGCCCGGTCGACAGCCTCTGCCTCGGCCTTGCGGAACGCCCGGGTCCGGAAAACGCCACTGAGGATGTTGTTGCGGGTGGCGAGGTGTTGGGCGATCAGAAGGTTCTCGATGACCGACATTTCCTTGAACAGGCGGATGTTCTGGAACGTCCTGGCAATCCCGGCGCGCGTCACGAGATGCGAGCCGCCGGTCATCGGTTTGGTCACCAACTGGCCGATATCCGTCGGACCATCGCGTCCGTTCAGCATGATGCGGCCTTCGCTGGAGCGATAGAATCCGGTGATGCAGTTGAACATCGTCGTCTTGCCGGCGCCGTTGGGACCGATCAGGGCGGTGACCGCGCCGCGTTCGACCGAGAAGCTGACGTCCCGGTTGGCGACGATGCCGCCGAAACGCATGGTGACATTCTGTACTTCGAGGATGGGTCCGTTCATCGTCCCGCCTCCGCCTTGCCCTCAAAGGACAGTTCGCTGCCGATGCCTTCTTTCATCGAGCTCGGAAAGAATGCCGGGCGCTTGATGCGGACCAGGCCGCGCGGTTTCCAGATCATCATCACCACCATCAGGATACCGAAGACCAGAACGCGGTATTCGGCGAACTCACGCAGAAGCTCCGGAAGAATGGTGAGAACGAGTGCGGCCGAGATGACGCCCGCCGTCGATCCGAGGCCGCCAAGGACGACGATGGCGAGGATCAGCGCGGATTCGAAGAAGGTGAAAGAGGTCGGGTTCACGAAACCCTGTTGTGCGGCGAAGAAGACGCCGGCGAGGCCGCCCGTGGAGGCGCCGAGCATGAAGGCCGTGAGCTTTGTGAAGACGTGATTGACGCCGAGCGAACGGCAGGCGATCTCGTCTTCCCGCAGCGCTTCCCACATGCGGCCGAGAGGGATGACGCGCAGTCGCTCCACGGCGTAGATGACGAAGCAGACGACAAGAAACAGCACGAAATAGAGAAACCAGAACCGGTAGTCCGCGCTGTAGGCGATGCCCAGATATTCATGAATGGGAACGCCACCCTGTTTGGCGGTACGGGTGAATTCGAGGCCGAGGAAGGTGGGTGCCGGAACCGGGGCGCCGTTCGGCCCGCCGGTGAATTCCAGCCAGTTGTTCAACACCAGACGAATGATCTCGCCGAATCCGAGCGTCACGATGGCAAGATAGTCGCCATGCATCTTCAGAACGGGAAAGGCGAGGATCATGCCGAAGAGGCCGGCCAGGAATGGGGCGAGCACCAGAGCGCCCCAGAAGCCGATCCCGAGATATTGCGATCCGAGCGCCAGGAGATAGGCGCCCACGGCGTAGAAGGCGACGTAGCCGAGGTCGAGCAGGCCAGCAAGCCCGACGACGATGTTAAGCCCCAGGCCGAGAAGGCAGTATATCAGGGCAAGAATCGCGATACCCAGGAAGTACTTGTCCGCGAAAAGCGGCAGACTCAGCCCTGCGAGAAACAACAGGGAAAGGACCAGCACCGGCGACCTCTCCTTGCCGGTCATGACGGTCACGCCGGCACCGTTTCCGGCCATGCGCCGGGTGAGTTTTCGACCGGGGCTGCTGATCTGGAACAGCGAGAGCGCTAGACGTCCTGCCGTGACGACGGCCGCCAGCAGTACCGCGCGCATCAGTTCGTTCGTGAACGAAAATCCCTCGAGCACCAGCCCTGAGATCGGGCCGAACAGGATGAGGGAGACCGTAAAAGTGAGGAGCGCTTCCTTGAAGAGCACCCGAAGGCGGTTGGATTCCATGGTTTCTTGCTCCTCCTCAGACTTTCTGGATTTCCGGTCGGCCAAGCAGGCCATAGGGTCGGAAAAACAGAAGGGTGATGAGCAATGCGAAGGCGAAGACGTCCTTGTAGTCGGTGCTGACATAGCCGGCGAAGAGAGCCTCGGTCAGGCCGAGGACGATGCCGCCTAGCACGGCGCCGGGCAGCGAGCCGATTCCGCCGAGAACCGCGGCCGTGAAGGCCTTGATGCCCATGACAAAGCCGATGAAGAAGTTGAAGGAGCCGTAGTTGAAGGTGACGAGCGTGCCGCCGACGGCGGCAGTGGCCGCGCCCATCACGAACACTGTCGAAATGATCCGGTCGGTGTTGACCCCGAGTATCGCGGAGATCCGGATATTCTGCTGGGTGGCGCGGCATTCGCGGCCGATCCTGGTGTAGTTGATCACATAGGTCAGCACGCCCATGGCGATCAGCGACGCGAACAGGATCACCGTCTGCATGTAGGTGATCTGCGCGAACTGGGTATCGTTACCGATGCGAAACGCCCCCTGGATGAGCGTCGGCACACCCTGGTCGCGCGCGCCCTGGGCGATCTGGACGTAGCTCTGCAGCATCAGCGAGATGCCGATGGCCGATATCAGCGGAGCAAGCTTGGTCGAGCCGCGAAGCGGCCGATAGGCGACGCGCTCGATCACCCAGCCATAGACGGCCGTGATTGCGCAGCTGATCACCAGCACGGATATCAAGGCGAAGGGAACCGACTGAACGCCGAAATAGCCAAGGACGGCAAGCGTGATGGCGGCGATATAGGCCGATACCATATAGACGTCGCCATGGGCGAAATTGATCATCCGGATGACGCCGTAGACCATGGTGTATCCGACCGCGATCAGGCCGTAGATCGTCCCCAGCGTGATGCCATTGAACAATTGTTGAACCAGGATGTAAAAGTCCATGGCGAACCCCTCTTATGGTTTTCGGGGATGGATAAGCCGGCCGAACCTAAAGCGCGTCGCGATCTTTCAGCGTCTCTGATCGCGCTTTAGGTCTTTATTTTTCCGCATGTCGCTACCGCAAAACCGCTGCACACTTTTGCGCGACAAGCTTTAGGTCCGGCCGGCTCGGGCAAAATGCCTTACTTCACCAAGACAGGGGTTCCCTTGTCGTCGAAGTTGTAGAAAACGAACTTGAAGTCCTTGATGTCGCCCTTGGCGTCCCAAGTGATCTTGCCGATGGCGGAATCGACGGTGTTGCTGCGGAGATAGTCGGCCTGGGCCTTCAGTTCGTCGCCGGCCTTCAGCGCGGCAACGACGGCCTGCGCATTGGCATAGCCATAGAGCACGTAGTTTGCCGGCGTGATGTTGGCTTTCTTCAGCGCGTCCTGGACGCCCTGCGTGGAGGGATCCGCCAGCGGATCCGGTGTTGCCGAATAATAGACGTTCTTGAGGTTCTCAGCGCCGCCGGCTGCCGCGACCAGTTCCGTCTGGGCGAACGCGTCACCGCTGACGATGACCACGTCGACACCCTGCTCCTTGAGCTGGCGGATCAGTGGGCCGCCTTCGGGAATGAGACCGCCGAAGTACACGGCGTTGGCGCCGGAGCTCTTGATCTTGGTGACGAGCGCATTGAAGTCACGTTCGCCACGGGTCAGGCCTTCGTACATCACAGGCTTGATTCCGCGCGCTTCGATCGTCTTCTTGACGGCGTCCACCAGGCCCTGGCCATAGGTGTCCTTGTCATGGATGAGGGCGATCTTGTCCCGCTTCAGCGTATCCAGAATGAAGCTGCCGGCGACGACGGCCTGCTGGTCGTCACGGCCGCAGCCACGAAACAGATTGTCGAAACCGCGATCGGTGACGGTCGGATTGGTGGAGGACGGCGTCATTTCGAGGATGCCGGCATCATTGTAGATTTCGGAAGCAGGGATCGTGTTGGACGAGCAGAAATGCCCGATCACCGCCTGGACCTTGTCCTGGTCCACGAAACGATTGGCGACGGCAACGGCCTGCTTCGGTTCGCAGGCGTCGTCACCCTTCACCAGTTCAATCTTCTTGCCGTTGATGCCGCCCGACGCGTTGACGACGGTGACGTAGGCGGACACACCGCTGAATACCTGCTCGCCAAAGGTCGCATTGGCGCCGGTAAAGGGGCCGGCGACGCCGATCTTGATCGTGTCGGCCGCCAAAGCGTTGGAAAACAGCAAGGCGGAGGCGACGGCGGTGGCGCTAAGAAGTCTCGATATGGATTTCATGTGTTTTTCCCTCTGGTTGAAGCTCTCTGGTTTTTAGTGGTTCTCGACGCGGTTCAGTCCGTGTTCATGCTTCGCCTTGAAGGTGAAGCTATTATTTTCGTTAGGTAAATTCTCTTTGTCTCAGCCGCTGCGAAGAGCGATTTTCGAGATTTCCGGTCCTTTTCTTAATTGACACTTATATGATAAGTGACATATACGAAAACCGTCAAGCGGAAATGTTGCGGCATCGCTTGCAACAGTGAAGAATGGCAGGATCGATGATCGCGCAAGCGCGGCCTCGAACGTTAAGAAAGCGGGGAACAAGACGGTGAGCAGCACGCCACGAAACTGCCGGGTGGGCGTCGATATCGGCGGCACCTTTACGGATATCGCTCTCGACCTCGACGGGACGCTTCACTCGACGAAGATCCTGACGGACTATACGGCGCCGGAGAGGGCGATCCTCAAGGGTGTGAAGGCCGTCGCCGACATGGCGGGCATCGCTCTTTCAGAGATCGGCATCCTCATTCACGGGACGACGCTCGCCACCAACGCGCTGATCGAGCGGCGCGGCGCCAGGACCGCCTTCGTGACGACGGAAGGTTTTCGCGACGTGCTCGAGATGCGCACCGAGAACCGTTTCGAGCAATATGATCTCAATATTTCCCTGCCGCCGGCTCTCATCGCGCGCGCCGACCGCTTCGTCGTGCGTGAGCGTATCGATGCGGCGGGCAAGGTTCTGCTTGATCTGGACAATGCTTCGGTTGCAGCCGTCGTCGAGAAGGTCGCGGCAGGCGGCTATGAAAGTGTCGCGATCGGCTTCATTCATGCCTATGCCAATGGCGCACACGAGATCGCCGTCCGCGACGCGATCCTAAAGCGCCTTCCTGGCCTCTCCGTTTCGATCTCGTCGGAGGTTTCTCCGCAAATGCGCGAATTCGAGCGCTTCAACACGGTCTGTGCCAATGCTTACGTCAAGCCGGCGATCAAATCCTATCTCGACCGTCTCGTCGTGTCGCTGAAGGATATCGGCGTCCGCTGCCCGGTCTTCATGATCCACTCCGGCGGTGGGATCGTCTCGGTGGAGAGCGCCTCCGAATTTCCGGTGCGCCTCGTCGAATCCGGTCCGGCGGGCGGCGCGATCTTCGCGGCCGACATCGCTCGTCAATACGGTCTCGATACGGTTCTTTCCTTCGACATGGGCGGCACGACTGCCAAGATCTGCCTGATCGAAAACCAGGTACCGAAGACGGCCAAGACTTTCGAGGTCGCGCGCACCTATCGGTTCCGCAAGGGATCCGGCATGCCGATTTCCATCCCCGTCGTCGAGATGGTCGAAATCGGCGCAGGCGGCGGTTCGATCGCTTCGGTCGACGCAATGCGCCAGATCCGCGTCGGCCCGCATTCGGCAGCCTCCGAGCCAGGCCCAGCCTGTTATCAGCGCGGCGGCAAGAACCCCACCGTGACCGATGCGGACCTGATCCTCGGCAAGCTCGATCCCGCCAATTTCGCGGGCGGCGCGATCCCGCTTTCCGTCGAGGCGAGCCGCCAGGCGATGAGCGACGATATCGGCGCGGTCATCGGCCTCGACCCGGAGGCTTCCGCTTACGGCACGTGCGAAATGGTCGACGAGAACATGGCCAATGCCGGCCGCGTCCACACCGTCGAGAACGGCAAGAACATTTCTGATTTCACCATGATCACCTTCGGTGGCGCAGGACCGCTGCATGCCGCACGCCTCTGCGAAAAGATGGGGATCTCGACCTTCCTCGTTCCGCCGGGCGCCGGCGTCGGTTCCGCGATCGGTTTCCTCAAGGCGCCGTTCGGCTACGAATCCGTCCGCAGCGCCGTCTTCAGCCTGTCGAATTTCGAATATTTAGAGGCCAACCGCCTGCTGCAAGCCATGAAGGCCGAAGCACTCGGCTTTGTCGAAGGCGGGCTCGACACAGGCTCCCCGGTGATCGAGCGCACGCTGTTCATGCGCTATGCCGGGCAGGGCTGGGATATCCCGGTCCCGCTTGCCGACGACAATTTCGACCCTGCGAGCGCCGAGACGATCGCGGCCTCTTTCGAAAAGGAATATGAGCGCTTCTTCGGCCGCGCCATCGAGGGTCTCGATATCGAGATCGTCAGCTGGTCGGTCAAGGCGAGTTCGCCGCTCCCGCCGGTCGAACGCATTCCCTCCGTCGCCGAAGGCAATATCGTGCAGCCGGGCAAGACCCGACGCCTGTTCGAGGCCTCCCAAGGCGCCTATCTCGAAGCCGGCATTCACGAGCGCACCGGCCTGAAGTCCGGCGACGTGATCAAGGGCCCCGCCGTCATCGTCGAGCGTGAGACCTCAACCGTTCTCACTTCCTCCTTCAAGGCCATCGTTCAGCACGACGGCTGCCTTCTCGCAACCCGGATCTGAGGATAGTCACATGAAACAATCCATGATCGATATCCATATGCAGGTCATGTGGAACCGGCTGATTTCTGTCGTTGAAGAGCAGGCGCAGACCCTGATCCGCACGGCCTTCTCCACCTCCGTGCGCGAGGCGGGCGATCTGTCGGCCGGCGTCTTCGACCTGGAAGGCCGTATGCTGGCGCAGGCGGTTACCGGCACGCCCGGCCACGTCAACGCCATGGCGGAATCCGTCGCGCATTTCATTCGCGACATCGGGCCGGACAATATCTTTGAAGGCGACGTCTACATCACCAATGATCCCTGGAAGGGAACGGGCCACTTGCACGACATCACCGTCGTCACGCCCTCCTTCCATCACGGCAAGCTGGTCGGTTATTTCGCCTCGACCGCGCATGTCGTCGATGTCGGCGGCCGCGGTTTCGGGCCGGATGCCCGCGAAGTTTATGAAGAGGGTCTCTTCATCCCGATCATGAAATTCTTCGAGCGCGGCGAGCTGAACCGGACGCTGATCCATATCGTCCGGAACAATGTTCGCGAAAACGACAAGGTCGTCGGCGACTTCTATGCGCTCGCCGCCTGCAACGAAACGGGCCAGCGCCGGCTCGTCGACATGCTGACGGAATTCAACCTCCCTGATTTGTCGACGATCGGCGGCTTCATCCTCAAGCACAGCCGTGAGGCAACGCTGGAGCGGCTGAAGAACCTTCCGCATGGCTCCTGGAATTATAGCCTCGATCTCGACGGCTATGATGAGCCGGTGCATCTCGCCGCCAAGCTGAGCATCGGCCCCGAGGGGATCGTGGTCGATTTCGACGGCACCTCGGGCATGAGCAAGTTCGGCATCAATGTGCCGCTCGTCTATGCCAAGGCCTATGCCTGCTACGGCATCAAATGCGTCGTGGCGCCGGAAATTCCAAATAACGCTGCCTCGCTTGCACCCTTCGAGGTGGTGGCGCCGGAAGGTTGCATCCTCAATGCCAAGCGGCCGGCGCCGGTCGCTGTCCGCCACGTTCTCGGCCATTTTGTCCCGGATCTCGTGCTGGGCGCGCTGCATCAGGCGCTTCCAGGCCAGGTGCCTGCGGAAGGTGCCAGCGCACTCTGGAACCTGCATATGAGCGTGCGCCCCGTCTCCGATCAGATCGGCGGCAAGGGCGCAGAAATCCTGATGTTCAATTCCGGCGGCACCGGCGCACGCGCCGCTCTCGATGGCTTGAACGCCACCGCCTTTCCGAGCGGCGTGCACACCATGCCGATCGAGGCGACGGAGAATGTCGGCCCCGTCATCGTCTGGCGCAAGGAATTGCGCGAGGGGTCGGGAGGTGCCGGCGCCCAGCGCGGCGGTCTCGGTCAGATGATCGAGATCGAAGCGGCCGAAGGCTTCAGCTTCCGTTTCTCCGCCATGTTCGACAGGCTTGGCCACCCCGCCCGCGGCCGCGAAGGCGGACTGAGCGGCACGGCCGGCGCAGTTGCGCTCGACGACGGTACGGTTCTCAAGGGCAAGGGGCTGCAATTCGTGCCCGAAGGCCGGCGCCTGGTTCTGTCGCTTCCGGGCGGCGGCGGTTACGGCGATCCGGCACATCGCCCGGCTGAGGCGATCGAGCACGACCTGAAGCATGGATACATCACCGAAGAACAGGCTGAAGCCTACGGCAGGAGCCGGACTAAGGGAGGCAAGGCATGAACATGATTGCATTCGAAAGCACACGCGTCGCGACGATCAAATCCTCGCCGTCCATGGCGGTGTCGGTCGCCGCCAAGGCGATGCGGGCCAAAGGAGAGCATGTCGTCGACCTGTCGCTCGGCGAGCCAGATTTCGACACTCCTGATCATATCGTTCAGGCGGCGATCGAGGCCATGCGCAAGGGGCTTACCCGCTATACCGCGCCGGACGGACTGGTGGAGCTACGCGAAGCGATCGTCGCCAAGTTCAAACGCGAGAACGGCCTCGACTACGCCATGGATGAGATCTCCATCGGCAACGGCGCCAAGCAGATCCTCTTCAATGCATTCCTGGCCACGCTGGAGCTCGGCGACGAGGTGGTCGTGCCGGCGCCTTACTGGGTCTCCTACACCGACATCGTCGTCCTGCATGGCGGCATTCCGAAGATCGTGCCTTGCGGTGTCGAGGATGCCTTCAAGATCACAGCTGCGCGGCTGGAAGCAGCTATCACGCCGAAGACGCGTTGGTTCCTGTTCAATTCTCCGTCCAATCCGACGGGGGCGATCTATACGGCGGACGAACTGAGGGCGCTTGGTGCGGTGCTGGCGCGGCATCCCCACGTGGCGATCATGTCGGATGAGATCTACGAACATATCGTCTGCGGCGACGTGCCCTTCACGTCGTTCGTCGTCGCGTGCCCGGAGCTGAAGGACCGCACGCTCATCATCAACGGCGTATCCAAGGCCTATGCCATGACAGGATGGCGGCTCGGCTATGCGGCCGGCCCGCGGGAACTGACCAGGGCCTTGAACAAGCTTCAGTCCCAGAGCACGACCTGCCCGTCCTCGATCACCCAGTTTGCGGCCGCCGCAGCGCTCAACGGTCCCCAGGATTTCGTCACGACGGCGGTTGCCGAATACAAGGCGCGCGGCGAACTGGTCGCTAGGGGTTTCAGCGCGATACCCGGTCTTGATGTGCGGGCTCCGGACGGGGCCTTCTACCTCTTTCCCAAATGCGCCCACTATATCGGCAAGACGGCGCCCGACGGCGCCAGGATTTCCAACGATACGGACCTGGCCTCCTATCTCCTCAGGGAAGGCAAGGTCGCCACCGTTCCCGGTGCGGCTTTCGGTGTCGAACCCTATATTCGCCTTTCCTTCGCGACATCGCGCGACAATCTTGCCATCGCCATCGAGCGCACCGCCGATGCACTGGCCAAACTTCGCTAAAGGGAAAATTCGATGACCGATTATCAGCGCACGCTTCTGACCGGCGCGGCCGGCGCTCTGGGAACCCAGCTGCGCGAGTCAGGAACAAGGCTTGGCAAGATCCTCAGGCTGTCTGCACGCAAGCCCTGCGAGAACCTCGAGCCGCACGAGGAGGATTTCCCGGCGGACCTTTCCGATTTCGACGCTGTTTCGAAAGCCGTGGAGGGCTGCGACGCCATCATTCATATGGGTGGTCAAGGGCTGGAGGCTCCCTGGAACACCATCCTCAACGCCAACATCGTCGGCAGCTACAACATCTATGAGGCGGCCCGGCAGCATGGCGTCAAGCGCATCGTCTATGCCAGCTCCGTTCACGCCATCGGCTTTTACGAGCGCACCGAGACGATCGACGGCGATGTTCCGACCCGTCCTGATAGTCTCTATGGCGTGTCGAAGACCTTCGTCGAAAACCTCGGCCGTTACTATTTCGACAAGTTCGGGATCGAGACCGTGAGCCTGCGTATCGGCTCGTCTTTCCCCGAGCCAACAGACCGGCGCCATCTCATCACCTGGCTTTCCTATCGCGATTGCCGCCAGCTCGTCGAAAAGAGCCTGTCGGCCGAACGCGTCGGCTTCATGGTCGCCTATGGCATGTCCAACAACAGCCGGGCGTTCTGGGACAACCGCACGGCGGCATCGCTCGGATACAGGCCGGAAGACAGCGCCGACGATTACGCGGACAAGGTTTTCGAGAATACGAAACAGGGCGATCCCAACGATCCGGCGGTGCGCTTCCAGGGCGGCAGCTTTGCCGCCGCCGGCCACTATGAAGACGAGAAGAAGTGAGACGCCCTGATGCAAGCTTCCAAGTCGTCCTATGACGTGGTGATCGTCGGCGGTGCAGTGGTCGGCAGTTCGACGGCATATTTTCTGGCGACCAACCCCGACTTCAACGGATCGGTCCTGGTGATCGAGAAGGACTGGACCTATCAGCGATCGGCGACGGCACTGTCTTCCAGCTCCATCCGCCATCAGTTCTCGAATGCGATCAATGTCAAAGTCTCGCAGTTCGGGACGGAGTTCATCCGCCACTTCAAGGAAAACGTCGCCATCGACGACGACACGCCCGAGATTGGTTTTCACCAGGCCGGTTATCTGTTCCTCGCCGAGGACGATCGCGGCGATCAGGTTCTCCGGCGCAACCACGAGACCCAGGTCTCGTGCGGCGCGGAGGTGACGCTGCTCGATCCGGATGGTCTCGGCCGCCGGTTTCCCTGGCTGAACCTCGAAGGATTGACGCTCGGCAGCACCGGCGAGCGGGGCGAGGGCTGGTTCGACAGTGTCGGTCTGCTGCAGGGCTTTCGCAAGAAGGCGCGCTCGCTCGGCGTCGAATACATCGAAGACGAAGTCGTCGCCATCAACCGAGAGGGAGACCGCATCGTTTCCGTGTCGACGAAGAGCGGCCAGACGATTGCCTGTGGCACGATGGTCAACACCTCAGGCACCAACGGCAAGAAAGTCGCTGGGATGGCTGGGCTCGACGTCCCCGTGGAGCCACGCCGACGCTCGCTGTTCGTCGTCGATTGCCGAACGCCCCTGGAAGGAAAGGTGGGGCTGACGATCGACCCCACCGGCGTTTTCTTCCGGCCCGAGGGCAAGTTCTATCTGATGGGCACCTATCCCAAACATGACCCTGAGGTGGATCCGAACGATTTCGACGTCATGCATGACGAATTCGACGAGGAAATCTGGCCGATCCTGGCGAACCGGGTGCCGGCCTTCGAGGCGATCAAGGTCGTCAATTCCTGGGCCGGCCACTACGACTATTGCACCCTCGATCACAATGTCGTCCTCGGACCGCATACTGAGGTCAGCAATTTCCTCTTCGCAAACGGCTTCTCGGGGCACGGTCTCCAGCAGTCGCCGGCCATGGGACGGGGTCTCTCGGAACTGATTACCTATGGCGGCTTCAAGACCCTTGATCTTTCGCCATTCGGCTACGAGCGGGTAGTCGCACAGCGCCCTTTCCTCGAAGACGCCGTCATTTAACGAACAGCAGAGGGGCTCCCGATGAGAAACGAAACATCCAAGCGCAGCGGCGGCCAGGCGCTCGTCGATGCCTTGCGCATCCATGGTGTCGAGCGCGTGTTCGGCGTGCCGGGCGAAAGCTATCTTGCTGCCCTCGACGCCTTTCACGACGTGGAAGACACCATCGAATTCATCGTCTGCCGGCAGGAAGGCGGCGCCGCCTACATGGCGGAAGCCTACGCCAAGATGACCGGCAGGCCCGGGATCTGCTTCGTGACCCGCGGGCCGGGCGCGACGAACGCGTCCGTGGGCGTGCACACCGCTTTCCAGGATTCGACACCGATGATCCTGTTCATCGGGCAGGTGGCGCGCGATCAGATGGAGCGCGAAGCCTTCCAGGAAATCGATTATCGCCGCATGTTCGGCCAGATGGCGAAGTGGGTCGTCGAGATCGAGGATGCCGCCCGCATCCCTGAGCTCATCAGCCAGGCATTCCACCGAGCCGTCAACGGCCGGCCAGGACCGGTGGTCGTCGCTCTTCCGGAAGACATGCTGACCGATATGGTCGATGTCGCCGACACCCCGCCCTACAAGCGAGTTGAGGGCTTTGCCGGCCCGCCGCAATTCGAGGAATTGCTCGGCCTTCTCTCCGAGGCGAAACGCCCGATGGTTGTCGTTGGCGGCGGCGGCTGGACGCAGCAGGCCGTTGCCGACCTGAAGGCGTTTTCGGAAGCCTTCGGCCTGCCTGTCGCAGCTTCCTTCCGCTGCCAGGATCTGTTCGACAATACGCACGAAAACTATGCGGGCGACCTCGGTCTTGCCGCAGGGCCGAAGCTGATCCGCCATGTGAAGGATTGCGACCTGCTGATCTCCATCGGCGCCCGTCTCGGGGAGATGACCACTGGCGCCTATACGCTGATCGACATTCCGGTCCCGAAGCAGTTGCTCGTTCACATTCATCCGGGCGCGGAGGAGCTGGGGCGCGTTTATCACGCGCGATTGCCGATCAATGCCAGCGTCGCGGGTTTCCTCTCGCAGGCGGCAAAGCTGAAGCCGCGGGCTGCGCCGGTGTGGAAGGACTGGACCAGGACGGCCCATGCCGACTATCTCGAAAATCTCGCGCATCCTGAGGTGCCCGGTCCGGTGCAGATGGGCGATATCATGGAATGGCTGCGCGGCCATCTCAAGCCGGACGCCATTCTGACCACCGGCGCCGGCAATTATTCCGCCTGGGCGCATCGCTTCTATCAGTATCGCACCTTCCGCACCCAGCTCGGACCGACAAATGGTTCCATGGGCTACGGCGTGCCGGCGGCGATCGCCGCCAAGATCACCGATCCCGCGCGCACGGTCGTTGCCTTTGCCGG
The DNA here is from genome assembly GCF_051811205.1 of Rhizobium sp. 862_C5_N1_2. Classification (NCBI taxonomy): domain Bacteria; kingdom Pseudomonadati; phylum Pseudomonadota; class Alphaproteobacteria; order Hyphomicrobiales; family Rhizobiaceae; genus Rhizobium; species Rhizobium sp. 862_C5_N1_2. The sequence continues at coordinate 1,008,434 of NZ_JBPWPT010000002.1, forward strand.
CGACGGATGTTTCCTGATGAACGGTCAGGAACTCGCAACCGCCATGCAGTATGACGCTCGCGTCATCTTTCTGGTCATCAACAACGGCATGTATGGCACGATCCGCATGCACCAGGAGCGTGAGTATCCCGGCCGCGTCTCCGGCACCCGCCTGACGAACCCTGACTTTGCCTCGCTGGCGCGATCCTATGGCCTCCACGGTGAGACGGTGGAAAAGACCGAGGACTTCGCCGGCGCCTTCCAACGCTGCGAGGCATCCGGCAAGCCGGGTCTCATCGAAATCCGGATCGACCCGGAAGCGCTGACGCCGAAAATGAGCCTGACGCAAATTCGCGACCAGGCGATCGCACAGGGAAAGTGATCGCAGGAAAAGGCGCCGCCTCAAAAAGCCGGGCGGCGCCGCAGCAGACCAGCGGAAAGTGAAGTCGCTTGAGGGGCGTGGACAAGGATCACCCCCAACGGCAAGCCAGCGGCGCTGATCCTTGATCCTTTCCGTCGTGGAAAACGGTAAGATAGGAGCGCAGGAAGCGTCGCAGCAGGCGGATCATCCTTTCCTTCCCCTGACTTAATTCTCCGTTTCGCTGCTCGTCGGCTCATTGAGCATCGTGCGGTAACGATGGAGGCTTTCCTCCAGATGGACGATCAGCGCGGCCTTCGCAGCCTTGGCATCACCCTGGGTGATGGCTGCCAGGATCGCGGCATGTTCCTTGTTGATCTTCTTCAGGTAGGTGCTGTAGCCGCGCGCCGATTGGCGATGCTTGAGCACGAGGTCGAAATTGATGCTCTCTATCACCGCTTCCAGAAAACTCGGGAAGTGGGGATTGCGGGTGGCACGGGCGATCGCAAGGTGAAACTCGAAATCGGCGCGTGCTTCGACCTCGGCATCCTCCGTCACCAGGTTTTCAAGGTTGTCGTAGGCGCGGGCAATTTCAGCCAGCGCCTCCGGCGTGCGCCTCGACGCTGCAAGGGCGACAGATTGTATCTCGACGCCGAGCCGCAATTCCAGGATCTGCATCGCGGAGCGAATGTCCTCGATGCGGCTGATTTCGAAATTGAGGGTCTTTGCGTCCTTGTCGCTCACGTAGACGCCGGCACCCTGTCGCGCGGTCACACGTCCGCCAACCTTGAGAGAGGTGAGCGCCTCGCGAATGACGGTTCGGGACACGCCGAACTCTTCGCACAGCTGGGCACTTGACGGAATTTTCTCGCCGGGAGCATAAAGACCGGAGTCGATCCGTTCCATCAGCTTCGCAACGACGATTTCCGCGAGATTGCCTCGTTGCGTGATGATTGACACTGGTTTGCTCCGATTTTCACGATCAAATTTAGCACATATCACATATCATGCCACGTCTGATTGCGGAATGTCGGCTCTTTCAGACATTATCTTATCGATGACCTGAAAGGGGTGCGGGAGGCGCTTGTAGTCGATTTCCTTCACCTGCGAGCGGCATGAATATCCGGTGGCCATGAGACTGTCGGTGTCGCCGGCGGCATCGACCTCCGGCTTCCAGCTCATCGCATAGAGGCGCTCGGAGATCGGTCGATTGCGGGCCTCGTGGCCAAAGGTACCGGCCATTCCGCAACAACCCGTTTCTGCTGCCTGAAGGTCGATGCCGAGGCTGCCGAACACCTGTTTCCATTGCGCAATGGAGGCGGGCGCATTGGTGCGTTCGGTGCAATGGGCCATCAATCGGAAGCTCCTGCCTTTGGCGGCGGAGGGTGAAGCGGCAAGCCGGCCGAGGTTGGCGGCCAGCCATTCCTGCGGAAGGAGAATGTTCGCCTTCAACATCCCTTTGTATTCGCTGCGGAACGCAAGCGTCATCGACGGATCGAGCCCGACAAGCGCCACGCCCGCGTCACCCAACTGCTGAAGATAGTGCGCGGTCCGCCCGGCCGCAGCCTCGAAACGCCCGAGATAGCCGTGAACGTGCAGGGCTTTGCCATTGACGTGGGACGCAGCGAGGAAGGGCGAAAGCCCCATTTTCCGCGCAAGCCCGATCGCGGCGAGGGCGACTTCAGGATCGAAATAGGCGGTAAATGCATCGGCGACGAAGATGACGCTCTGCTCCCTCTCACGCGGCGACAAGGTCTCGATCCGCCGAGGGGTCGCAAGCGGCACGCCAAGGCGGGCGGCTTCCTTCGCCAGAGAGATCCGCGGCAGGCGAGGCAGGGATGTCAGGCCGGCAACGCGCATCATCATCCTGCCGGCTCGCGTGCCGACGACCAGGTTGTAGGCAGGTCGTATCCGGTGGACCAGGGGCAGGGTGGTCTCGATGGCCGCGACGAGCGGATCCTTCAGCGGACGGAGGTAGCGTCCGTAGTAAAGCTCCAGGAATTTGGAGCGGAAGGCCGGGACGCTGACTTTCACGGGACATTGCCCCGCGCAGGCTTTGCACGCCAGGCAGGTGTCCATCGAAGCGCGGACCTCGTGGGAAAAGTCGTCCCGATTTTGAGGGTTCAGCGAGTTGAAGACACGCCGCGCGAAGCTCGCGAGCGGAACGCTCTGCCGCAGGCGTTTTGCCTCCTGGCGAGCATCGATACCTTTCTCGGCAAGCAGCCTCAGCCATTCCCGCATCAGAGCGGCGCGGCCCTTGGGCGAAAAACGCCGGTCGCGTGTCGCCTTGTAGGAGGGGCACATGGGACTCGTTTCGTCGAAATCGAAACATGCGCCGTTGCCGTTGCAATAGGCAGCGTTGTCGAAGGCTGCGCGGATCTCGTTGCCGATGATGCGGTCGACGTCTCCCCGCAGCGGAACCTCGTCGATCTTCAGCAGCGCTTGGCCGCCGGAAGGCGTTGCGATCTTGCCGGGGTTGAGACGGTTTTCCGGATCGAAAGCCCGTTTGATCTCCTGCAGGCTGGGATAGAGGTCGCCGAAGAATTCAGGCACATATTCGGAGCGTACCCCCTTGCCGTGCTCCCCCCAGAGCACGCCGCCATATCTACGCGTCAGCGCCACGACGGCGTCGCTGACCTCCCGGACCAGCCGGACATGGTCATCGCGGGTGAGATCGAGGGCAGGCCTCACGTGCAGGACGCCGGCATCGACATGGCCGAACATGCCGTAGGAAAGGCCCGCGCCATCAAGCAATGCGCGGAATTCGCGGATATAGGCCGCGAGGTTTTCCGGCGGCACTGCGGTGTCCTCGACGAAGGCGACAGGCCTGACCGGTCCGTCCACATTGCCGAGCAGGCCGACCGCCCGTTTGCGCATCGACCAGATCGCCTCGACATCGGCATGATCCCGCGCGATCGTATAAGCCAGGTGACGGGCATTCGCGCCCGTGGCAAGCGCGGCGGTCACCTCGGTCAGTCTGCGTTCGAGTTCAGCCTCATCGTCGGCGAGCACTTCGGCGATATTGATGCCGTTCGTGGTTCCGCCTGCATCGTCGGGAAAAAAGCGAGCAATGCCCGTCCAAACGATATCGCCCCTGGCAAGCCCGAGAACTTTCTCATCGACCGTTTCCACTGAGGCGACCTTCAACGCCACGAGCGTGCGGGCATCCTCCAATGCGGTGTTGAAGTCCCCGTAGCGAATATTGATCAGTGCCGCATGGGCGGGGATCGGCAGAAGGTTGAGTTCGGCTTCGGCAATCATCGCCAGCGTTCCCTCCGAGCCGCAGAGGATGGCGTTGAGGTCGAAGCGTCCGTCGCCCCGCCGGATGTGAGCGAGGTCGTAACCGGTCATATAGCGGTTGAGTTTCGGAAAAATCTCGGTGATCCGATCGCGTTTTTCGCGCGCGATGCGGTCGACCGTCCTGTGGATCTCGCCGACACGGTCCTGGCGCCTGGCGATCTCCGCGAGTGCCTCCGCATCGAGCGGACGCGACCACCAGTCGGTGCCATCGGCAAGGACGATGCGCAATCCCAGCACATGGTTGCTGGTCTTGCCGTAGAGGCATGAACCCTGGCCGCAGGCATCGGTGGAGACCATGCCGCCGATGGTGGCGCGATTGGAGGTGGAGAGTTCCGGCGCAAAAAACAGGCCATAGGGCTTCAACGCCTGGTTCAACTGATCCTTGACCACGCCCGCCTGGACCCGCGCAATTCTCCTGATAGGGTCGATCTCAAGAATGGAATTCATGTGTCGCGAGCAGTCGACGACGATGCCTGAGGTGAGGGATTGACCGTTCGTGCCGGTTCCGCCGCCGCGCGGCGCGACAGTGATCCCGCGAAAGGCCGGTTCCGACAGCACGGCCGCCGTGACCTGCAGATCCTCGATCCCCTTGGGGAAAAGGATACCGGTCGGCTCGATCTGATAGATGGAATTGTCGGTCGAAAAAACGGCCCGGCTCGCCGCGCCGGTTTCGATGTCGCCATCGAACCCTGCCTCGATGAGCGGCTGGAAGAATCCCCCAGCGGGAAGGGGTATTGAACCGTTCGGCCGGAGGCGTGGAATCATTTCGAGACCTTCAGAATGCACTTGAGCTTTGTCGAAGTTGGCATATAAGTGATAACATACAATACTAGCGGCGTAACTGAAAATACTGAGGTGGAACTTTGAAGAACCAGACCGCAATCATCGTCGGCGGCGCTTCCGGGCTCGGATTGACGACGGCCAAGCTGATGATCTCGCATGGGGCGACCAGGATTGGGCTCATCGATCGCAATGAGCAGCTGCTCGACGTCTCGGCCGCGGCGCTTCGCGCTCTCGGCGCCGAGGTGGCAACGGCGGTTGCCGACATTTCCCGGGCGGAAACGGCTCATCGCGGGTTCAATGAGATCGCCGGCAAGCTCGGTCGGATCCACGTGCTCGTCAACAGCGCCGCCATCTATCCGAGACGCCCTATTCTCGAGATCACCGACGAGGAATGGGACCTCGAAAATGCGATCAACGTGAAGGGTACCTATCATATGATGGTGGCCGCCGTTCTTCATATGCGCCAGCACGTGAACGCGCCTGCGGTTACCGGGCGGATTGTCAACGTGACCTCGGTCGATGCTTTCAAGGCTCATCCCCAGAATGCGCATTACGCCGCAACCAAGGCGGCTGTCGTCAGTCTGACGAAATCCTTTGCCCAGGAATGCGCCAAGGACCAGATCCTTGTCAATTCCGTCGCTCCTGCCGGTTTTGCGACGGATCGCGCTCGGGAGCTGGGATTTCTTCCGGAGCTGGCCAAGGCCAGCGCGCTTGGCCGCGCGGCCGAGCCGGTCGAAATGGCGGAGTGGATCGTCATGATGGCATCGAGCCGCAACACCTATGCCACCGGCGAAAATGTCGTCGTCAGCGGAGGCTATATCTATGTCTGAGCCGCTGCCCTATCAGGTCGCCCTTGTCACCGGTGCGACGAGCGGCATCGGTCGCGCCACCGTCGGCAAACTACGCGAGATGGGGCTGACGGTTTATGCCGTTGGCCGAAACGCAGAGGCGCTCGAGGAACTGGCGCGAGAAAGCGGGGCGAAGCCGGTCCGTGCCGATGTGCGCGATACCGCCGAAATCGTCAAGCAGCTTCACGGAACAGACGTCGACATCCTGGTCAACAATGCCGGCATTCTCTCGACACGGGCGACATTAAGCGAGATCGAACCGTCCGAGATCGATGCCATGATCGACATCAATCTCAAAGCCCCGATGCATCTGACCCGCGCATTCCTGCCTGCTATGGTTGAGCGAAAGCGCGGCCACCTGATCTATATCGGTTCGAGCGGCGGCCAGGCACCCTATCCGAACATGGCGGCCTACGGCCCGTCGAAGGCCGGGCTCAGCCTGTTTTGCGACAATCTGCGCTGCGACCTGCTCGGGACCTCGGTTCGAGTGACCGAGGTGGTGCCGGGCCGTGTTCAGACGGAGCTTTATCGCACCGCAATAGCGGGCAACCAGGCGCGGACGCTGCTTTATGACGGCTATCGTCCGATCCAGCCTTCCCACATCGCCTCGATTATCTCCAACGCCATCGAGCTTCCCGTCTTCGTCGACGTCGCCAGGATAGAGGTCTTCCCGACGGACCAGGCGACGGGCGGCGGCAGCATGGTCAAATTCCCGGAGCAGTAGGCGGGTGCTCGCTCGCTTCGAAAAGGCCGCGGGCCGCCTCGACCATCGACTGCAGGTGATCGAGGTCGCGCACGCCCTGTCGGTAGAGCTCGATGATGATGCTCGCCATTCGTTCGGCTTCGTCGCTGTCCTTTGCCACCTGGTAATCGGCGCTGAGCCTGTCGAAGACGCGCTGGCAGGTTTCAAGATCGCGGGAGTCCAGCGGCACCTGCGATCGGTTTTTGATCGTTTGAACCATCTCTATTCCCTCGGATGAGGCCCGCCCGGCGAGGCCGGCGGGCCGGAAAACGCCTTAGAAGTCCATGCCGGGGCCGGCGGGCATTGGCGGCGGCGCGTCCTTCTTGGGCTTCTCGGCGATCATGGCTTCCGTCGTGACGAGGAGGCCGGCGATGGAGGCCGCATCCTGCAGCGCGGTGCGAACCACCTTGGCCGGATCGATGACGCCCTGTGCATAAAGGTCGCCATATTCGCCCGTCTGAGCGTTCCATCCGTAGGAGAACTCGCTTTTCTCGCGCAGCTTGCCGACAATGACCGAGCCTTCCGCTCCGGCGTTTTCGGCGATCTGGCGAGCCGGCGCCTCGACCGCGCGGCGAACGATGTCGACACCGACGCGCTGGTCACCATTGGCGGTCTTGACGGCGTCGAGCGCCTTGACGGCGCGCAGCAGCGCCACACCGCCGCCCGGCAGAATGCCTTCCTCGACCGCCGCGCGGGTTGCATGAAGCGCGTCGTCGACGCGATCCTTCTTCTCCTTCACTTCGACTTCCGTCGAGCCGCCGACGCGGATGACGGCAACGCCGCCAGCGAGCTTGGCAAGACGTTCCTGCAGCTTCTCGCGGTCGTAGTCGGAGGTGGTTTCTTCGATCTGAGCCTTGATCTGGGCCACACGACCTTCGATGTCCGTCTTGGCGCCCGAACCGTCGACGATTGTGGTGTTCTCCTTCTCGATCGATACCTTCTTGGCACGGCCGAGCATGTCGAGCGTGACGGATTCGAGCTTGATGCCGAGATCTTCGGAGATGACGGTGCCGGCGGTCAGGATGGCGATGTCTTCAAGCATGGCCTTGCGGCGATCGCCGAAGCCGGGCGCCTTGACGGCGGCGATCTTCAGGCCGCCGCGCAGCTTGTTGACGACGAGCGTTGCGAGGGCTTCGCCTTCGACGTCTTCAGCGATGATGAGCAGCGGCTTGCTGGACTGGACGACGGCTTCGAGAACCGGCAGCATCGATTGCAGGTTCGAGAGCTTCTTCTCGTGGATGAGGATATAAGGGTCTTCGAACTCCACCCGCATCTTGTCGGCATTAGTCACGAAGTAGGGGCTGAGATAGCCGCGATCGAACTGCATGCCTTCGACAACTTCGAGTTCGGTTTCGGCGGTCTTGGCTTCTTCGACGGTGATGACGCCATCATTGCCGACCTTTTCCATGGCTTCCGCCAAAAAGCGGCCGATTTCGGCATCGCCATTGGCGGAGATCGTGCCGACCTGGGCAATTTCGGAATTGTTGGAGATCTTGCGGGCGTTGGCCTTCAGTTCCGCGACGATGGCGGCGACCGCAAGATCGATGCCGCGTTTCAGGTCCATCGGGTTCATGCCCGACGTAACCGCCTTGGCGCCCTCCTTGACGATTGCCTGGGCCAGCACCGTTGCGGTGGTGGTGCCGTCGCCGGCAATGTCGCTGGTCTTCGAAGCAACTTCACGGACCATCTGGGCGCCCATGTTTTCGAACTTGTCTTCGAGTTCGATTTCCTTGGCGACCGAAACCCCGTCCTTGGTGATGCGCGGAGCGCCGAAGGACTTCTCGATCACGACGTTACGGCCTTTCGGGCCGAGGGTCGCCTTCACGGCGTTGGCCAGAATGTCGACGCCACGCAGCATCTTCTCGCGGGCTTCGGTGCTGAATTTGATTTCTTTAGCAGCCATGTCCTCACTCCTTCATAGGCAGCCAGAGCAATTCCAGGAAAAGTGCGTAGCGGTTTTTCCGTTCGGAATTGCGTCAGAAATAAAAACTTGGAGCGGTTCTGCGTTTCCAGATGCGCTCCTGCCCTGCATTGACTGATGTCCGCAGGGATCTCATGCGGCCTGCTTCTTTTCGCCCTGGGCTTCGATGATGCCCATCACGTCGCTTTCCTTCATGATCAGCAGGTCTTCGCCGTTGATCTTGATCTCGGTACCGGACCATTTGCCGAATAGGATGCGATCGCCGGGCTTGACGTCGAGCGCCTGTATCTGGCCGGCGTCGTTGCGTGCGCCGGGGCCGACGGCGATGACCTCGCCTTCCTGCGGTTTTTCCTTGGCGGTGTCGGGAATGATGATGCCGCCCTTGGTCTTTTCCTCTGAATCGACCCGGCGGACGAGAATGCGGTCATGAAGCGGTCGGAACGACATGTCTTCCTCCATCGACAAACAATGATGACGTTGTTCCCTAGCCGGACCGGATGACCAATCCGGGCGGGTGCGCAGCGCGCGAGCCGCGAGCCCTGCGAGAATGATTTGGTTCGACGGTTTTGCAATTCAAGAGGGATGGAAGAAAAATTAGCACTCCCTGCCCGTGAGTGCCAACGCCTGACAGGGAACAGAAAATCGGCTCCCGCGTTCGAATGATGAAGGCGATGGCGCCGTACCCGAGGCGAGTTCGAGCTATACTGAACTGAATCCGGATTTTGGCGTTCCCAACTCTTTGGTGATCGAGGCTTAATGAGCTCGAGCAGCGTCCCACGTCTTTTGGAGTGAGTGACATGGAAGAGAAGTCCAATATAATCAAAGACCTCAGTATCGAAGAACGCGAGGAAATCCTCGTCGATATCGCTCGAACGCTGGAGGACACGGCGCGTGAGGCCTATGTCGAAGGCAATACGCATTTTGCCGCACTTTCCAACAACATGGCCGAAGCGATCCGCGTCAATGCCGATGAACTCGCCCGTGACGATCCAGAAAATGCCGAGCTCGTATTTCAGCAGGCAACGGCGATGATCTCGCAATTCGAGGCCGTGCACCCCTATCGGATGGTGAGTATGGCCGTTCATTGATTGCCGCCCGGACGGTGCGGCTCGATCGCCCGCTCAAATCAATCGCAACCCACGCGGAACTCTCACTGCTTGCAAAGGTTATTGGATCACAACATCGAGAGGTGATCCATGATGACTTCCAGATCCAACGTGCCGCCCGAGAGCGGGACAGATGACGCTCGTTCCGCCGATACGGAGCGAGCCGAGACCGATCGCAAGCGAGCATTGGAAAATGCCCGGCGCAACGTGAGTTCGACATCAGATCGCGATAGCGGCACTGAAACCCCAAGCCTGAAGCTTGCGAAAGAATATCTCAGCCTTGGCGGCCACCGTCGGTCCATGATCGACGACAACATCACCGATGTTCGCCAATGGGATGAGGATCCACCCGAGGCCGAGCGGTTCTGGAAGGAACGGGTGGAGACGCTTTCGAAGGGCAAGCGCAAACAGGTGGAGGATTTTCTTCCAACCATCAACACGCCGTGAAAGCGGCTGGGTCCGTTCTTCGGACGAAATGCGCTTGGAGGCGATCATGGCTATAGACAAGCACGAGCAGATCCGTCGCCGTGCCTACGAGATCTGGGAGACTGAGGGCCGCCCGGATGGCGCCGACGAGCGCCATTGGCTTCAAGCCTGCGACGAACTTGCCGGCGAGGATGAGCATGAGACGCTGCAGAACCTGCTCGATGAAGACGATAGGGATGATGCAGCCCTGCTTCAAGGCGCCGGTGAGAGCGGCGATCTCGATCGGCGGCCGGCGAGGCCTGTCCAGGCCGCCGTGGCTCCCGTCCCTGACATCGAGATGACGACGGGCGAAAAGCCTTCTCGATGGAAGATCAGGAAGACCGAGGGACCGTGATCGCCATGCAGCATCTTGATCATGCCATCCAGATTGCTCTTACGGCCCATGAAGGTAAGGCGGACAAAACCGGCCGGCCGTTCTTCGAGCACTGCCAGCGGGTAGCCCTTCTGGTTTCCGGTGACGAGACGCGAACGGTCGCCTATCTTCATGACGTCGTCGAGAAGGGAAGCGGCTGGACGCTCGACAGGCTGAGGGAAGAAGGCTTTCCGCCGGCGATCATCTCGGCGGTGAATGCTCTGACAAGGCGGCCGGACGAGCCGGATGACGACTTCGTCAGACGTGCGGCATCAAACCCGCTGGCCTTGCCCGTCAAACGGGCCGATCTCGAAGATAATCTCCGGCAGGCCGAACAAGCTGACAAGAAAACGGAAAAATACCAGCGCGGCCTGGATCTTCTGCGCGACATCAGGAACGGACAATAGGAGTTCGGACAAATTTGCGCAGTTCGCCTGCAACTGCCACCAAGGTTGGCAATCGGCGCAAGAGCGCACTGCTCGGCTTCCATGTCATGTGCCGAGCGCGACTGCAACCTGGCCTCCGCTTGCAGCGGCGGAGGTCGTTGGCTCTATTTCATGCTTTGTTGGTAAACCACACGGTCGGCGCGCCGAGCACGCCTCCCGTGCGCATCGCCGTCTTCAGCTCGTCCAGCTTGCTGAACGTTTGCGCCGCTTCAAGCGTGGCAAACTCGTGGGTGACGGTAATATCGTTCGGATTGTCGATGGCTCGATAAACGGCTTGCGCCGTCACCCCATTGGCCTTCTGCACCGGCGAAAACGCATCATATATCTTGCGCCAGGCGGCGTAATCGGAGACCTCGTGCCTTACGAATAACGTCGTCATATCATCCTCCCGCGTTGCATTTCCAGGTTTGGTTGAGAGGCGTTTTACGATTGCACGAGGAACACCATGGTCTCGGGCAAGACACCATCATTCGCCATCGCATCGGCCGCTGCCTTGGTCTGCATGAAGGCCATCAACTTTTCCATATCAGCAACGTCCATGACCAAACCAACGCGATTAGACGTTTGAGGGTCTGTAAACGTGCGAATGTTCGTGACGCCAATCGGTTCCAATACCTGCTTGCGGATGGGTGAAGCGAGCCAGTGCTTCGTGTCTTTGACATTGTGATGGACCATTATGGTAGGCATTGCATCCTCCTCTGGCCTTGAAAAATGAAAGGCCAGTACATCACTACGCTTTGCTAAACTTTAGTTCAACAATATTGCGATGAGGGGGTGTTTTGCTATTTCTGCCGAAGATATAAATATAATTATTTGGAGTAATCCGAAAATATTACGGTTGGCCACCGGTTTTGGCGCGTGTTATTTTTCCGGCAATGGCTTTCGCAATAGTTCAGGCGTCCGCGACCGCCGCGCGAGAGACGACGGAGGTTCAGGATGAACGAACGCCGACCATTTGATCTCAGGGCCTATGTGCACGACATCGGAACAAGGTCATGCTTTATCTGCGGATTGGTCAGGAATGACCCCGACTTCTTTCATCATCGCGTTTTTGAAGACGACGAGACGATCATCTTCCTGAGCAAGTATCCCACTCTGCCAGGCTATTGCCTTGTCTGTCCGAGGGAGCACCTCGAGGATCTGGCGCGAGACATGTCGACCGATGAATATCTTCGACTACAGGAGAATGTGCATATTTTGTCTCGCGCGCTCAAAAGCGTGTTCGACGCCGAACGAATTTATGTGCTTTCGCTCGGCAGCCAGCAAGCCAATAGCCACCTGCATTTTCATGTCGTTCCCTTACCCTCTGGTGTGCCTCTTGAAGAGCAGCAATACCACGCGCTGATGGCGGAGTACGGGGTTCTGCAGATACCTGACGATCAAATGGCACAGTTGGCGCAGCGCATTGCCGAAGCATATCGTTCCGAGTTGACCGCCCGATAATCAACCGTCCGGCTCGCGGTTGAAACCCGGAAGCCAGTGCCTCCAAGCTACGTCCCGAGAGCGAATGCCGGCACCCCCGCGCCTTTCTCTCGAAAGAGCCGCTCCACCTCGTCGAGGCGGGGGTTGGCGGGCGGGTTATCGAGCGCATTTGCCCAATTCTCGCGACTGGGAAGCGCCATTGCCGCAGTTGCGAGCACGATGGTTCCGGGGCCGATTTCGCCGCGCAGCTGCGGCAGCAGGGTCTTGGCGTGGATGAGGTTGGTGTTTGGGATCGGGCTCATCGCATGGCCGGCCCTCGGATTGGGCGATAGATCCACGATAGCGCTGACGTCGGTCTGCCCGTACCAGACAGCCCGGCCATCGCTTACATCGGAGCGGTCGGCATTGAAATCCGCGCGTTCGATCGCAAAGCCGCCTTCGATGGTGCTGAGGGCGCGCGGCGTAGCGATGCGGTGTAGGCGGATGTGCCACGGGTTTTCGGGAAGCAGCCAGGTTTCGATGGTGACGTCGTTCCAGGGGCGCCAGCGCGAATAGAGCAGGTCGCCTGTTATCAACGCCTCTTCGAGGGTTTCCCGCATGCGGAAATGGACGCCGTCGTCTGAGAGACCGAGCATGCCGTCGAAGCTTGCGGCGGAGAAATTCCGGTCGTCGGCTTCGATGTTGAAAGCGTAGCGCGTGGAATAGACGAATTTCGAATATTTCTCGTTTGCGCCGAGCATCTTGTCGTGCTGCTGCCCTGAGGAGAGCACAACCACGTTTCCCGGCGTGTGCATGGCGACCATTCCCGCCGGCGTCAAAGCGACCGGCTCCGGAAATTCCGGCTGCGGCGCCTCCTCGGCGGTCCAGAACGGATGATCCCCCGCAAGAGCGAGCGGCAGGAAGAATTTCAGCGCCCAATAGGGTGACGCGGGAGAATTGTAGCTCTCGCTCATGAAGAGGTTCGGATAGCCGTAGCCGACGGAGAGAACGCCGTCGCGCTCGGCAATCGGCATCGCCGACCACCAGCGGATATGGCGCATGTAATAGCCCTTGATCTCAGCCCAGGGCAGCGCTTCGACGCCGGCAAAGGCAAGCGCGCCCCAAAAGCCGCCCGCCGCGAAGCGGTAGGTCTGGCTGCGGCCGAAGGCAAGTGCCGCGCCATCGGGGCCGAACCAGTGGCGGATATCCCCGGCAAAGGTCTGGGCGCGACGCCGGAAGCGGTCCTTGCGCGCCTCGTCGCCTCGCGCCAGCACCGCATAGATCAGGCCGTAGAAATGCATGGCGAAGGGAATGTAATGATCGACCCGCCGGACCGGTCCGTCGCGATACCAGCCTTCCCCGAGGTCGAAAGCTTCCAGTTCTTCGAGATAGGCGAGGGTTTTCCGGTGATCGAACGCCACGCTTACGCGTTCCAGCCCGAGATCGATGAGCACACGAAAGAATTTCCAGTTGTTGTCGATGAATTCCAGCTCGCGCGCTCTGAGAAGATAGGCAGCGACCGTCTTCTTATCGCTGTCGTCAAGCGGTTCCCAGATATGCTCGGGGACAAGCGCCAGGGCGAAGCCGACGGCGGCGAGCTCGACCAGCCGCTGATTGCGGTCGGTAAGATCGCCCCAATATTCGGGATGAGCAGGATTGGTGCCGTTTGCGAGCCCGCGCCGATAGAGCTCCCAATGCGGGAACGCACCGCCGCCGGCAGCGAGCGGAACAATTCCCCAGAGCGGCCGCGCAAATCCTTCCAGATCCGCCGCTGCCCGGTCGAAGATCGCGCCGGCTGCACCGAGGCGCACACGAGCGCCGCCTTCGGAAAAATACGGCAGCAGCGGTTCGAACAGATCGATGACGGCCTTGGAGAGGTCGTCGCGTGTCTTCAGGGGATTGCCGAAAAGCGGATTGGCCCGGGCGGGATCATATATCATTGTCAGCTCGAAATTCATGGAAAACCCGATCGGCCGCGGGCGGATGGTAACCCGCGGCCGTCGATATCTCGTGGGCCTACTTGATGGCCTTCACGCCTTCGGTCATTTCCTTCAACCCGTCGTCGACGGAGGTGTTGTCGGTCATGATCGCGTCATGCACACGGTTGAGCACCACCTCGATCTTGGCGGCGTTCGGGTTGACCGCCATCTCAAGGTAGGTTTTCAACGGCTTCAGCGCCTCCTTGCTGGCGGCATCCTCAGGAAAGCCGGGCGTTGCCGCGATCTTGGCGCTGACGTCATCCGTCTTGAGCGCGGGGAAGGTGCCCGTCGACGCGATGACATCAGCGCCCTCAGGACCGGTGACGAACTTGATGAAATCGAGAGCTGCATCCTTGTGGTCGGAATTGGCGTTGACCGCCAGCCCGGAGATCTGCGCGGCCGTTGTCCCGGCCGCGACGCCATCGGGATGCGGGAACTTGACGATGCCCCAGTTCTTGCTCTTCGATTCACCCGATTTCACCTTGGTGATCTGGGTGCCGACGAACCAGGTTCCCATCGGCAGCATGCCGATCGTGCCGTTGAAGAAGAGCGCCGAATAATGCGTGTTTGACGTCTTCAGGAAGGCGTAGGAGGGAATCGCCCCATCCTTCTGCAGGGTGAGCGCCCTATCGTACCAGGGCTTGAGGAAGTCGTAGTCGCCGTCGACCAGCGTGTGTTTTCCGTCGAGGACGCCGGGCAGCTGAACGGTCGACCGCCAGGTATGCAGGAGCGCGCCGTAGGTCTTGTTGGTGCCCATGCCGCCGGTAAGCTTCTCGGCAGTCGCGTCGAATTGCGCCCAGGTCATGTCATTGGTAGGGTAGGGGACGCCTGCTTTGTCGAATATGTCTTTATTGTAATAGACGATCCAGAAGTCGGAGCGGAACGGCAGCGAATAGACCTTGCCGTCGATGGTCAGTTCCTCGATCAGGCCGCCATAGGGAGCCGGGTCGATCTTCTGATCCTTCACGAAGCTGCTGAGATCGGCGATGTTGCCGGCGCGCACCAGGTTGGTGTAGCCCGGCACATCCTTGATGGTGACGATGTCGATATCCTTGGAGCCGCCGGTCAGCTGCGTCGAGATCATCTGCTGATAGTCCTGCGAGCCGAGGTCCATCGGCTCGAACTTCACGTTGGGGTGTTTGGCCTGATAGGCCTCGATCAGCGGCTTGTAATAGGCGGTTTTGTCCCAGTCCCACAAAGCCCATTTGAGCGTCACAGCGTCCTCAGCAAGCGCTGCGCCGGCAGTCGTTGCGGCCAAGGTGAAACCTGCCAAGGCAAGTCTCATCGTCCTCCCGAATTTATCCAAATACATTCCCGTTCTCCTTCCCTGGATCATCTCTGGATCAGTTGTTTTATGAAGCGTCTCGTGCATGCGGTTCGCGGTGCGGCTGCGTTGCGTTTGGCAGGTCTAGAACCGTCACCGCCGCCCGATGGACGCCGAATGCGACGGCGAACATTCCGAGTGAAAAATTGAAGGTTGCCGGCATGAACACCGAAACCGGATAGAAGAGGATATGCGCCAGCCACAGGCAGGCGGCGAAGGCGAGCGCGGCAAGCGCCGGGAGCGGACGGATGACGGAGGCGAGCGCGGCGAGGCGCAGCAGCCTCAGAGCCGGCAGATCGCGCATCACCATGAGAACGATGAGATGGCAGGCGAGGACCGCGATGAAAGCGGTGGCGACGAGGGCGATCGTCAGTGGTGCGCTCAGCAACAGATTGTCGCGTGCGCCGGCGGCATAGGTGACGATCGCATGGATGCCGATTGCGAGCGCGCCGCACAACGCCAGGCCCCAGGCGGTGGCGCGCCAGAAGTAGCGCAGAAAGGCTTCCGTGAAGTCCCGCAGCAGATAGGTGTTGCGATCTTCCACCAAGGCTACCGAGACCCGGGCCATGGCGGCGAGGGCTGCCGGCAGCGTCACGACGAAGAGGCAGGCCAGGATGAAGAGGATGTTCAGCTTGACCATCTCCCACCATTCGCGGACGAGGATCTCGGCGAACAGAGCAAGGCCGGTCCTCTTCGGCGCATCCTTCGCAATGCCCGGTCCCTCCCTCGTCCACATGTCCCGCAACCACTGCATAGCCGTCTCCCGCACGCGCCTCAGTATAGAATCGAGCGTTCCGTTTCCTTGTCGAACAGCTGCGCATTGGTCATATCGGCGACCAGCGTCGCCTCCTCGCCGATATCAGGCCGGTAGCGCGGCGACACGCGGGCGATGAGATTGCGCCCGCCTGCCACCATGTTCAGGTGCACTTCCGAGCCCATGGGCTCGGCAAGTTCCACGACCGCCTTGAGGGGCGCCAGGTTCTCCGGTGCGATGTCGGCCGGCGGCAGCTCGTGGAAATTCTCCGGACGGATGCCAAGCACCAGTTCGCGGCCCTCGTAGGGGGCGATCCTGCTCTTGTCGAAATGGGCAGGCAGCGGCAGTTCCCGGCCGTCGAAGACGGCGACGTAGCCATCGCCCCGGCGCAAAATGGTCGAGGGCAGCATGTTCATCTGCGGCGCGCCGATGAAGCCGGCGACGAACATGTTGACGGGACGGTCGTAGAGGTTCTGCGGCGTATCCACCTGCTGGATATGCCCGTCCTTCATGACGACGATCCGGTCCGCCATGGTCATGGCCTCCACCTGATCGTGAGTGACGTAGATGAAGGTGGCGTTGAGGCGCTTGTGCAGCTTGGTGATTTCCGAACGCATCGTGCCGCGCAGCTTGGCATCGAGATTGGAAAGCGGCTCGTCGAGAAGGAAGACCGCCGGATTGCGCACCATGGCGCGGCCAAGCGCGACGCGCTGGCGCTGCCCGCCCGAAAGCGCCTTCGGCTTGCGGTTCAGGAGATGAGAGATGTCGAGGATCCTCGCGGCGTCCTGCACCTGGGCATCGATGAAGTCGCGCGATACCTTCCTCAACTGCAGGCCGAACGCCATGTTCTTGTAAACGGTCATGTGCGGGTAGAGCGCATAGTTCTGGAAGACCATGGCGATATCCCGATCCTTGGAAGGGACGTCGTTCATGACGTCGCCACCGATCTTGAGCTCTCCTCCCGATATCTCCTCGAGGCCGGCAATCATCCGCAGCGTCGTCGATTTACCGCAGCCGGAGGGGCCGACCAGGATGATGAATTCCTTGTCAGCGATTTCGAGGTCGATGTCGTGGACGACGGTGAGCGCGCCGTAGGATTTGTTCAGCTCTTTAAGCGAAATGCTGGCCATCGGGTCCTCCTGAATTCACCAATAGGAAGGCCATCTGCGCGAAAGGCGCGTCAAAGCTTCCATGTAATAATAATCTCCCCAGGAGACGCATTCATCGACACCCTCGCCGCGGCAGGTGTTGAAGGGCGATTTCTTCGAATAGGTGGCGTGCAGCACTAGGCCGTTGGAGACGGCTGGGTCCTTGACCGCGTAGTGATCGGCAAGGCTCTTCATCATGCGGCGCGCCAGCGTGCGATAGCGTGCGGCCGGTTCCGGCTCGACGAGATCGGCCATTTCCAGAAGGCCGCAGGCCGCGATCGACGCCGACGAGCTGTCGCGCGGCTCGCCATCGCCGTCCGAAAAGACGAGATCCCAATAGGGCACCATGTCGGCCGGCAGCCGGTTGAGATAGAAGGCGAGCAGCCGGTCGAAGGTTTGGCGGTATTCCTCGATCCGCTCATAGCGATAGGAGAGCGCCATCCCCGAGATGGCCCAGGCCTGTCCGCGCGCCCAGGCGCTGTCGTCCCTGTAACCCTGCTTGGTGGCGCCGCGCACCGGCGCTCCCGTGACCGGGTCCATGTAGAAGGTGTGATAGGTGGAATCGTCCGGCCGAACCGAATTGGCGAGCGTGGTGCGGGCGTGAATGAGAGCGATCTCGCGATATTTCGGATCGCCGGTCTCGTGGCTTGCCCAGTAGAGAAGCGGCAGGTTCAGCAAGCAGTCGATGATGTAGCGGTATTCTTCCGCCACCCCCCTGCGGCCCCAGGCCTGGATGAACTGGCCGACAGGCTGGAAACGCTCGATCAACTGGTCGGCTGCCAGGATGGCGGCCCTGCGGCCATCCTCGTCTCCGACAAGCTTCCAGGCGGCGATGCAGGAGGGCGAATAGAGAAAGCCCATGTCGTGATGATCCGTCTCGATGCGGTTCACGATCCGATGCAGGAACGACTGGACCTGGATCTGCGCGGCATCGCGGAAAACGGCCTCGCCGCTGTGCTCGAAAGCGAGCCACAGCTCGCCGGGCCAGAAACCCGCGGTCCATTGGTCGTTCGCCACCGCAGGATAGAAATTTCCGACGCTTGAATGGTTCTGCGAGGCATGGGTGAAGGTGGGAAGGTTGCGCCTGATCTGCCCGACGGCAAGGTCGAGCGCGGCTTCGACCTCCTGGTCGGTGATCGGCTGCGGGGCGACGGACGAGACGGCGTTCATGGATTTAACCCTTCAGTCCCGTCGAGGCGATGCCCTCGACGAAGAAGCGCTGGAGAGAGAGGAAGACGACGAGAACCGGAATGAGGGCGACGACGGAGGCTGCCATGATGAGCCCGTATTCGGCCGAATATTGCGAGATGAACATGCGAAGGCCGATCTGGACGGTCTTCAGCTCGGTCTTGGTCAGGTAGATCATCGGCCCGAGAAAATCGTTCCAAGTGGTGACGAAAGTGAAGATCGTCAGCGTCGAGAGCGCCGGCTTCGACAGCGGCAGCATGATGCGCGCCCAGATCTGGTACTCGTTCATGCCGTCGATGCGGGCCGCTTCGCAGAGCTCGGTCGGGATCGACATGTAGAACTGCCGCATCAGGAAGACACCGAAGGCGGTGAAAGCCTGCAGGCAGATCAGCGCCAGATGGGTGTTGTTGAGGCCGAATTCGCGCATCAGCAGGAATTGCGGCACCATATAGACCTGCCAGGGCATGGCGATGGTGGCGATGTAGCCGAGGAACAGGGTGTTCTTGTAGGGGAAATTCAGCTTGGCGAAGGCGTAGGCGGCAAAGCTGGAGGTCAGCAGTTGCAGCAGCGTGACGATGATCGTCAGCTTCGAGGTGTTGTAGATGAACAGGGCGAGCGGGATCTTCGTCCAGATATCGACGTAGTTATGCCATTGCGGCTCGGACGGTATCCACTCGATCGGGAAGGCGAAGACGTCGCGGCTGAGCTTCAGGGATGCCGAGAGCATCCAGGCGAAGGGCATCAGCATGATGAGCGTGACGGCGATGACGATGGCGTAGATCGCGACCGATTTGAGGGTCACCTTGCGTCCTGCGATCCTCATTCACCATCCTCCCTCTGGCGCCGGAACTGGAAGACGGTGACGGCGAGCACGAGGAAGAACAGAACGAGCGCAACCATGCTGGAATAACCGAGATCCCAGGAAATGAAGGCCTCGTTGTAGATGTGGTAGACGAGGACGAGCGTCGAGGTGCCGGGTCCGCCCTGGGTGATCATGTAGATCTGGTCGAACACCTTGAAGGACTGGATCGTCAGCATGACGGTGACGAAGAAGGTCGTCGGCCCGAGCTGCGGGACGGTGACATGGATGAACTTCTGCCAGGAATTGGCGCCATCGAGATCGGCGGCCTCATAGAGCTCTGAATTGATGCCCTGCAGGCCGGCCAGATAGATTACCATGTAGTAGCCCATGTTCTTCCAGATGCCGAAGAGGATCACCGTCACCATCGCCCAGTGGCGATCGGCCGCCCATCCCGGCATGTTCCTGGGATCGAGGCCGAGCGTGTAGAGGATCATGTTCACCGGTCCCATCTCGGGATTGAAGATCATGTTCCAGACGACCGCGACAGCCACCAGCGAGGCGACATAGGGGAAGAACATCGCCGTGCGGAAGAAATCGCGCCCCGCGATCTTCTGGTTGAGAAGTACGGCGAGGCCGAGCGCGCAGATGAGTGTCGCCGGCACGGAAGCGACCGTATAGATGACCGTGTTCCAGAACGCCGCGATAAAAGCCTTGTCATCGAAGAGCCGCCAGAAATTGTCGAGGCCGGCGAAGGTGATCGCATTCGAACCGTCCCAATGCATGAAGGCAAGCACGAAGGCGAACAGGATCGGGCCGAGCGTGAAGACGGCAAAGCCGAGGAAATTCGGCGCGATGAAGGAATAGGCGACGAGCGCGTTGCGGATCCTGCGCTGGCGCTTGGACAGGACTGCGACCTTCCGACCGGAGGTTGCCAGGGCGCCATCCGTCGCGATGACCGAATTCGATAGGGACACCGATGCCTCCTCTTCCTCCCGCAACGACATAGCACATATCCAGTATTGGTCAAACAAGTTCTGAACAGGTCATACGAATTTTATGGAAAGCGCAAAATACATATGATAGGTGAGCATGCAGACCAAACGCCCATCGATGCTTTTCCGGTACGGGGAGAGACATGCTCAGCGAGATTTCAGGGGAGCTGCCGGATGTGCTGGGCGATTTCACGCCCGGGGCGGTCTGCTCCGATCGCGCCAGATGGAGCGCTGTGCCGCAAGCGGTACGGGATCTGATCATTCGCGAGGCCGAAGAGACGCTTGCGCGCGCCTGGCCGCTGATTGCGGCCTCGGATTACCGGGAGTTCACCGCAACGGGCAACCGCGCGCGCTTCGAGGAGCTTTATTTCACGCGGCGGCGGATGCTCAACAATCTGGTGCTCGGCGAACTCATCGAAGGCAAGGCGCGGTTCCTGCCGAAGGTCGTCGACGGCATCTTCCTGATTGCGGAGGAGAGCGGCTGGCAGCTTCCGGCGCATAACGCCTATGAACGAAGCGGCGCGCGCCTGCCGCTTCCCGACAATTCGCAGCCTGTCGTCGATCTCTTCGCCGCCGAAACGGCGGCGCTGCTTGCCACCATCGTTGCATTGCTTCGCGACGAGCTCGACGGCATCAGCCCCGAGATTACGGCACGCGTGGAACGCGAGATCGAAACCCGCATCCTTTCGCCCTATCTCGGCCGGCATTTCTGGTGGATGGGCCGCGGTCAGGAGCGGATGAACAACTGGACGGCGTGGATAAGCCAGAACGTCCTGTTGACGGTCTTCTCCCTGAAAACCGATCAGCCCACGCGCCACGCCGTCGTCAGAAAGGCGCTCGGCAGCCTCGACGCCTTCCTGAAGGACTATGCCGAGGACGGGGCCTGCGACGAGGGCGTGCTCTACTACCGCCACGCCGCACTCTGCCTGCATGGCGCGTTGACCATCCTGGATACGGTGGCGCCCGGCCTGTTCGCCGGGGTCTGGCAGCAGCCGAAGATCCGCAACATGGCCGAATATATTGCCCATATGCATGTGGCCGGCCGCTACTATTTCAACTTCGCGGATTCCTCCGCGGTGGTTGAACCCTGCAGCGCGCGGGAATACCTGTTCGGACAGGCGGTCGGCTCTGAGATGCTGGCTGAGTTCGCTGCATCCGACAGGGCCGCTTCCGATAATCCGCACCTGCCCGGGGAATGGAACCTCTGGTATCGCGTGCAGGAACTGCTGGCCGGCCCGACGCTTCCCGCTGCCGCCCCGCCGCATCCTGCGTCCGGGCGCGATATCTTCTATCCCGGCATCGGCCTGTTCATCGCCCGCGACCGGCAGTTTTCGCTTGCCGTCAAGGGCGGCAACAA
Source organism: Rhizobium sp. 862_C5_N1_2 (assembly GCF_051811205.1). NCBI lineage: Bacteria > Pseudomonadati > Pseudomonadota > Alphaproteobacteria > Hyphomicrobiales > Rhizobiaceae > Rhizobium > Rhizobium sp. 862_C5_N1_2. The sequence continues at coordinate 1,029,700 of NZ_JBPWPT010000002.1, forward strand.
TGGCGAGGGCCACAATCATAACGATGTCGGAAGTGTCACGCTTTACAAGAACGGACATCCGTTCCTGATCGATGTCGGCGTCGAGACCTATACCGCAAAGACCTTTTCGGCGCGGCGCTACGAGATATGGACGATGCAGTCGGCTTTCCACAACCTGCCGACATTCGCAGGCGTCATGCAGTCGGCCGGCGAAGCCTTTGGCGCGCGCGATGTCGAGGTCGAGTTTGACGAGGAGCACGCGCGCATATCGCTCGATATATCAGGCGCCTATTCCCCCGAGGCGCAGCTGCACAGCTACCGGCGCGTCGTTTCCCTGCTGCGCGGCCGCCACGTCGAGATCGTCGATACCTATGACGGGGGCAAGCCGGCGGTCCTGTCTCTGATGACATGCGTGGTGCCGACTGTCGGCCCCGACAGGATCGATCTGGCCGACCTCGGCAGCATTTTCGTCGATGGCACCGGCGAGATCGAAATTGATGAAATCGTCGTGGACGACGCCCGGCTGAGATCGGCCTGGCCCGAGAAAATCTATCGGCTGCGCCTGCCCTTTGTCGGCAGGCTCCTGAGATTGCGGATCGTCTAGAACAGGATGATTTTAGGCCGGGTCGGCCTGAAATCTGAATCCTGTTCTAAATTAAAGAGTTAGAACATGATGTCGTCCGAAAATCGCTCACACTTTTCGGCATCATGCTCTGGGGAGGACGAGCATGGAATTGACGCTGAAGATCGTGGATGCCGATGGGGCGGTGCTGGCGAGTTCCGCAGGCCGGGACGAGACGTTCCTGGTCTATCGCCAGAGCTATCGCGAAGGCGATCGCGTGGTCGTGGAGGTCTCCGAGCCCGGACATGTCTTCCTCTCCCTTGATGGCGCGATCCAACCCGGCCTGGTCTATATGAAGGAATGTGCCTATTCGCTCGCTGTGCCCTTCGGCGACAAACGCAAGCCCTATTCCCCGAATGCCTTCAGGGGCGATATCCACCGGCTATCGGCGCGAAGCACGCGGCCGGACGAGATCATTCACCGGCGCAATCTCGCTCTCAACCCCTGGGACGATCACGCCAATCGGACGCTGTTTCCGCATGCGCGCGCCAATGTCGAAACCCGGGGCGAAGCGGTCTTTGCCGCGCGCAACGCGATCGACGGTGAAAAGGCCAACGATGATCACGGCTTCTGGCCCTATACGAGCTGGGGCATCAATCGCGATCCGCAAGCGGCATTGACTGTGGAATTCGGCAGGCCGGTCAGGATCGACGAGATCGTTTTCTATCTCCGGGCCGACTTCCCGCATGATTCCTGGTGGGAAAAAGCCAGCGTCACCTTCTCGAACGGCAAGACCTCCTGTTTTCCGTTGGTGAAATCGGGCGTCGCTCAAGCCTTTCCGATAGAGCCCTGCATCGTCGAATGGGTGGAACTGCACGGCCTGATCAAGGCCGAGGACGCCTCGCCCTATCCGGCGCTGACCCAGATCGAAATCTGGGGAATCGAGGCGCCGGGCGCCGGAGACCAGGACGTCCCGGTTGCGGTCGAAAGAGATTCCGGGAGCGCTCATGGGCGCCTGAAAACTTCCGTTCCTGTCAGCGTTCGTCTTGACGACGCGGAGACCGATCGCAGGTGATACCATCTCCTTCTGCTTCGGTCGGGAACAGAGGCCAAGCATCCGCGGTGGAAACTGTGTCACGCTTGTCAGACCGTTTGCACGTGCTAGGAAGGTCAGATGAGACTGCTTGTGGTGGAGGACAACAAGGATCTGGCGGCCTGGCTGGGTAAAGCCCTGCGACAGGCGCAATACGCTATCGACATTGCCCATGACGGCGAGGACGCGGAGCATATGCTCAAGGTGGCGGAGTATTCGGCGATGATCCTCGATCTGGCGCTGCCCAAGCTTGACGGATTGACGCTTTTGAAGCGATTGCGGCAGTCCGGAAACAAGCTGCCGGTCATCATCTTGACCGCGAATGCGAGCCTGGACGGCCGTGTTGCAGGGCTTGACAGCGGCGCCGACGACTATCTCGCCAAACCCTTCGAAATCGCCGAGCTCGAAGCGAGGATTCGTGCGGTGGTCCGCCGCGGCCAGGACCGGGCATCATCCGAGATTACCGTCGGCAACCTGCGCTTCTCCGGCGGGACGCGGCAGTTTTTCGTCGCAGGCGAGCTGCTGCAACTGACGCCGCGTGAATATGCCGTGCTTGAGCAACTCGTCATGAAGCTTGGCAACACAGTCTCGAAAGCCGCCCTTTCCGAAAGCGTGTTCGGTTTCGACGACGAGGCGGATCCGAGCGCCATCGAAATCTACGTCCACAGGCTGCGAAAGAAGCTCGAGGGCAGTTCGGTTCAGATTGCCACGTTGCGCGGGCTTGGCTATCTCCTCAGACATGTCCAGTAGCCTCGTCACAAAGGTCGGAGCGACGATCGCGCGGCTCAGCCAGAGCCTGAGGGTGCAACTGCTCTGCTGGGTGCTGCTGACCCTGTTCGGCGCGATCGGCTTCAATCTTTACGACAGCTTCTGGACGGCTGACGCCACAGCAAAGCTGGTGACGGATCGAACACTTCTGGCATCGGCGCGCGTCATTGCCGAAGCCGTCCGCGTCGACGAGGGCGGCAATGTTCAGGTGGACGTGCCGCCTTCCGCGCTGGAGATGTTTGATACGGGCTTCGGCGACCGAGTGTCTTATCAGGTGATTACCGCATGGGGCAGTCTGGTCAGCGGCTTTCCCGACCTGCCGTTGCCGGCCGTCCAGCGCACCGGTGAGGATCGCACGTTCCACGGTGCCGATGTGCGCGTCATGATGCTCGACCATCCTGTCGTCGGCCTTCCCGATGACGGCGCGATCTCCGTGACCGTCGCCGTTACGCATAACAGCCAGTATGCGATGCGAAGGCAATTGTGGCTCTCAGACTTTTCGAAGCAGTTCGTGCTCGTCTTCGTCGCAAGCCTGGTGACCATCCTCGGCCTTCAGCGTGGCCTGGCCCCTGCGCTGAGGCTACGGGACGCCCTGCGCCAACGCGGGCGCAACCGTCTCGATCCGCTGTCGCCGGAGATGGTGCAGAGCGAGCTGCAGCCGCTCGTTCACGCCCTGAACGACTACATGGAGCGCGTCCAGAACCAGATGGCCGCGCAGCGACGGTTCGTATCGAATGCTGCGCATCAACTGCGAACCCCCCTGGCGCTGATTTCGACGCAGGCGAGCGTGGCGGCCCGCGAAGCCGATGCGGCCCGCCGCGACGAGGCGCTTTTCGCCCTTCGCAGCAGCACGAAGCAGATTTCGCGTCTCGCCAGCCAGCTTCTTACCTTGTCGCGCGCCGAGCCCGGAAGCCGGCGCCCGCGCAGCGATGCGACCGACCTTACGAAGGCTGCCCGCGAGATCCTGGAAGCGCATGCCGAAGAGGCGCTCAAGCGCAACATCGACGTCGGCCTGGAAGCCGTCCGCCCGGTCATTGTCGACGGCGACGCGACGATGTTGCGCGAGATGTTGGTCAACCTCATAGACAATGCGATCCGCTATACCCGCCCGAATGGGCAGGTGACCGTCGCGGTCGGGGAGGCGGACGGCAACGCCGTCGTGACCGTCGAGGACAACGGGCCGGGTATTCCGAGCGGGGAGCGCGAACAGGTTTTCGAACGCTTCTACCGGATCATGGGGACCGAAGCCGAGGGGAGTGGTCTGGGGCTTGCGATCGTTCGGGAGGTCGTCGAAGGCGCTGGAGGTTCAGTCTCGCTCGATGACGCGGAAGGCGGTGGGCTCGTCGTGACGGTGCGGCTGCCGCTCGCTTAGACCTAAGTGCATCAAATGAAAATAAGGCCGGGCATCGCGCCCGGCCTTCTGGTCGATCTGCCTTGGGAGGAGGTCGATTTGATCACTGGGTATCGAGGTGCTGCTGCGGACGCCATTTCGCAAGGCGGTTCTCGATCAATGTCATGATGTATTCGGCAAAAAGCGTGACGACCATGACGAGGAGGATTGCCGCGAACATGCCGGCGGCGTCGAACGTACCCTTGGCGATCGAGATGAGCTGGCCGATACCGAAGCGGGCGCCGACGAATTCGCCGACGATTGCGCCGATGATCGCGAAACCGAAGGACACGTGCAGACTGGCGAAGATCCAGCTCATGGCCGATGGGATGACCACGGTGCGGGTGACCTGCCAGTCCGAGGCGCCGAGGATACGCGCGTTGGCGATCATATTGCGATCGGCCTCGCGCACGCCCTGGAAGGCGTTTGCAAACACCACGAAGAAGACCATGATGAAGGCGAGAGCAACCTTGGAGGGCAGGCCGAGACCCATGATCATGATGAAGATGGGGGCGAGAACGACGCGCGGTATCGAGTTGATCGCCTTGATGTAGACGGAGAAAATGTCCGACAGGAAGCGGTTGCGGCCAAGACCAATGCCGACGAAGACGCCGGTGATCGAACCCGCGAAGAAGCCGATCAGGGCCTCCTCCATCGTCACCCAAAGATTATACCAGAGCGAACCCTCCGTGGTGCCCTCGGTTGCCCATTCGTAGAGGCGCTGAACGACGCCGCTTGGGCTCGAATAGAAGAACGGATCGATCCACTGCATGTTGGAAGACAGCTCCCACATGCCGATCACGAAGACCAGGATGGCGATCTGCCAGAAGCGCACCAGCGTCTTGCGCCGGCGCATCGCCTTCAGCGCCGATGCCTCGATTTCCGTGTCCGACGTGCCCGGCCGAAACATGGTGGCCGAACCGGCCTCAAGTGTGGTGTGTGCCATGATATCCTCCCTCAGGCCGCTTCGCTTGCGCGGCGGTAGCTGGTCTCGACCTCTTCGCGCAGGTCCTCCCAGATCGTCTTGCAGTAGTCGATGAAGCTCTGCTCGTAGCGGATTTCCGATACGACGCGCGGGCGGGGGAGATCGATCGTGTAGACCGACTTTACCGTCGCAGGGCCGGCGGTCAGGACGTAGACCTTGTCGGCAAGGGCGACAGCCTCTTCGAGGTCGTGGGTCACGAACACCACCGAGGCCTTGCGCTCCGCCCAGAGCTTTAAGAGCTCTTCATGCATGACCGTGCGGGTCTGCACGTCGAGAGCCGAAAACGGCTCGTCCATCAGCAGGATTTCCGGCTCGTTGATGAATGTCTGGGCCAGGGAGACGCGCTTGCGCATACCGCCAGAAAGCTGGTGGGGATAGTGATGGAGAAATTTCGAAAGGCCGACGCGGGCCAGCCAGTCGCGTGCGCTCTTTTCCGCTTCAGTGCGCGACTTGCCCCGAAACAGCGGGCCGGCCATGACGTTGTCGATCACGTTCTTCCAGGGAAAGAGTGCGTCGGTCTGGAACGCGAAGCCGACACGCGGGTCAATGCCGGTGATCGGCCCGCCCATCAGCCGGACTTCACCGGCGCTCGGGCGTGCGAGACCCGTCACAAGATTGAGCGTCGTCGATTTACCACAGCCGGTAGGGCCGACGACGGCGACGAACTCTCCGCGGGCGACCGTCATGTTGAAATCGCGCAAGGCCGTAAGGGACTTGCCGGTCGGCGAGACGAAGCGGCGGCTGACGTTGATCAGCTCGATCGCCGGGATCTGGTTCTTGTCATATTGCATGATGATACCTGAGGCGTGCTTTGGGCGCGTGCACGCAATGCCCATGGATCGATCGGGAGGTCGCTTCCGGTTGGGGCCGGAAGCGACGCGACGCCTTACTTGACGTTCTTGACGAACTCCGTCGTATAGGTCTTGGAAAGGTCGATCTGCTTGCCCTTGACGTTCTTGGAGAACTCCGAGAGCACGGCAAGCACGGTCTTCGGACCGTCTTCCGGCATGACGCCATCCGATGTGAACATGCCCTTGCCGTCGTCGAGAGCCTTGATGTAACCGTCCTTGTCGCCGACGTAGAAGTCTTTCGGCATCTTGTCCGCGATCTCGGCAGCTGAATGCGTGTTGATGTAGCGCAGCGTCTTGACGAAGGCGTTGGCGAGCTTCTGCGCTTCTTCCTTGTGTGCATCGACCCAGGAGGCTTCCATGTAGAGCGAGGCGGCCGGATAGGTGCCACCAAGCGCCTGACGGGTCGACTCGACCGTGCGCATGTCGACGAGCACGCTCGCCTCGCCGGTCTTGATCATGCGCGAGATCGTCGGCTCTGTCGTCATGCCGGCCTGGATCTGGTCCTGTTGCATGGCGGCGATGAAGGTGCCGCCGGCGCCGACTGGAACCGTGACGACGTCGCCGGGCTTCAGGCCGGCCTTCGAGGCCATGAAGAGGGTCAGGAAGTTCGTGGACGAGCCGAGACCAGTGACGCCGAGGCTCTTGCCCTTGAAGTCGGCCGGCGACTTGATGTCAGGGTGCTTGCTCGAAACCATCTCGACTTCGCCCGGCGCCTGGCTGAACTGGACGATGGATTCGACGAATTTGCCTTTGGCCTGCAGGTCCACACAATGGTCGTAGAAGCCGACCACGCCCTGGACGGCGCCGGCCAGAAGCTGGTTTTCGGCATCGACGCCGGCGGCTTCATTCAGCAGTTCGACGTCGAGACCCTCGTCCTTGAAGTATCCGAGCGATTCGGCAAGCTTGGCGGGCAGATAGATCTGCTTCTCATAACCGCCGACCATGATGGTGATCTTATCGGCCGCATGTGCGGCGCTGGTAGCCAAAGATGCTGCGGCGAGAAGCGTCGAAAAAGCGACGGTGTGAAAAAGGCTGCGTGAAGAACGCATGGAAATCTCCTCCTGTGGTTTGCTAGCATCGTCGTCTCGCCACCTTGACCGTGTCTCCTCCACGATGCTGCCCCTTCCTATGACGTCGAAGCTTTCAACTAGCTTTCAGTCACGGATGGGTAAGCAGCCCGTGGAATTCCATCGATGCATCCCCCGACAGGACGCAACGGGCGCGCAGTCATTTCATAAGTCAGGTGCGCCGCCCCTTCCACAGATGCGTGCCCAGACGGATCTCATTACGGGGCGCATGCAGCATCGAGCCATCGCGGCAAGAGCTTCAAAGTGAAAATAGGGAGAGAATATGTCCGCGACCGTCATCGCGATCTGGTGACCGGTGGTGAGCAGCCTATGAACCTGCCGGCAGCCTTGCCCGCGCCGCGCTCGGCGGGCCGTCATTCAAACGGTTCCAGGCGCGGCGGAGCTGCCGCGCCGAGCCGAAGCCGGCGCGCATCGCGACGGCCTCCATGTCCAGCCGCGAACCAGAGAGCATCTCGCGGGCAAGAGCCACGCGCATGCGGTTGACGAAATCCGTAACGCTCATGCCCGTCTGCTCGTTGAACAGCCGTGAAAGGTTGCGCGGGCTGGCGCCGCTGAGGCGGGCGAGGGACGCCACCGACCAGTCCTGAGTGGGGTTGGCGACCACCGCATCCTGTGCACGGTGAATGACCGGGTGAATATGGTTGCGACCTTCAAGCCAGGGCGAAAGCTGCGGATCCGAGCCGCCGCGCCTGAGATAGACGACAAGATATCGCGCCACCGCAAGCGCGCAGGCATGCCCCGCCGCTTCGGCGACGATATGCAACATCAGGTCTATGCCGGCGGTGATGCCGGCACTCGTGAGGCGGTCTCCGTCCTCGACATAGAGCCGGTTGTCCCGGACGCGCGCGGTGGGCGCGAGCCTGATCAGATCTTCCATACAGCCGTGATGGGTGGTGCATTCGCGACCGTCGAGCATTCCGGCCTCGGCAGCGAGCAATGCGCCCGAGCAGATCGAAGCCAGTCGAATTCCCGGACGGATGGCGCGCTTCAGCCATGCGATAATGGTAGCCTGGTCAGCGCGTTCCTGTTTGTCCCACGGACGACTGTTTGCCATCGGGGCGTCGGCGCTGCCGGCAATGACGACAAGCGCGCTATCGGGCAAGCGTTCCGGCAATGCGACGACGCCCGTAACGGCAAGACCGATCGAACTGCCGACCGTCGCTGATGGGCCGATATAGGTGACGGTAAAGCGGACTGTGCGCTGTTCGAGGTTCGCCTTGCGCAGCACTTCGATCGGGCCGGCGACGTCGAGCAGCAGCACGCGCGGCGGCACGACGACGAAGACCGGGATATCGAAGGGCTGCGCGGCGTCCGTCATGCGGCGAGTGACTTTTCGCGCCCCGCCAATGCCTGTTCGACGGTCGCGATCCGAGCGAAACGGCCTGAGAGGACCAGTTCGGTCCGGTCCCGGATTTCCCTTGCGCTCCAAGTGCGTCCCGTTGCGTCGGTCATCGGGAAGGTCAGGGTCGCTTCGCCGACATAGTCGACCTGATAGCCGAGATCGGAGGCGTGGCGGGTGGTGGTCTCGCAGCACTGTTCCGTGCGAATGCCGGAGACGAGGATACGACGGACGCCGTTCTCGGTCAGCCACACGTCGAGACCGGAACCGACCAGGGCGCTGTGGCGCCCCTTCCTGAACGTCGCCTTGGGAGTGATCCTGAGCGGGGCGAGTGTGCTGACGAATCCGGATGCTTCCGAAAACGGCCCGTTTTCATCGACATGGAAGATCTGGATGATGGGTATTCCATCGGCTTCCGCGCCGTCGATCAGAGCCTGCTGACGATCGATGTAGGCGGAAGCGAGGTTTTCATCCCAGTAATCGCGTTGTCTGAAAGACTCTTGGGCGTCGATAACGAGAAGGACAGTATCATGGCCGGACATTTTTTGCTCCATGGCGGTTGATCATGAAGCCATATTCGGCAATTTGATGGTACGAGAAAATGCGCGCACCGGACAAATAGCGGGCAATTCGCGCCAATCGCTGCGGACGCTTCCAGACAGTTCCGGGATCAACTATCAGCTCGTAAAGCTTCGCAGATCCTTCAGCAGGTTGCGGTACCTTGCCTGGCTGCCGACCAGGTGCTCACGCATGGCGTTGCGGGCAGCCTGATCGTCCCTGTCGGAGATGGCGATGACGATCGCTTCGTGCTCCCTGTGTATCAGCTTTCGGTAGGCGGTCTGCTCGGCTGTCCTTGTTTCAGGGACCAGCCGCGACTGCGGGATGATCGCCGAGCCCTGGGACTCCAGGAACTGCCGGAAGAGCGGATTGTTCGTGGCTTCGGCGATGGCGGCATGGAGTTCCAGATCCGCCTCGCGAATGGAGTGATCGCTCTCGATGCACAGGAGGATTTTCCGGTGGCATTCGAAAATCGCCTCCTCCTGCGCGGGCGAGCGGCGCAAGGCCGCAAGACCGGCGGCTTCGATTTCGACAGGCGTTCTGATCTCGAGCACTTCCAGATCGGAAACAACGCGGGCCTTGTCGGCTTTCCCAGCGGAGAGAACCGGATCGGCGCCGAGGACGAAGATACCCGCTCCCTGACGCACCTCGACAAGCCCGTCGGAGCGAAGCGCGGCCACGGCCTCGCGCACGACGGTGCGGCTGACGCTGTGCGTTTCGGTCAGTTCATGCTCACTCGGAAGCTTGTCGCCGGCCGAATACTGGCCGCTCAATATGGCTTGCCGGAGGCTTTCGCCGACCTGTGAGACCAGCGACCCGGAGCCTTTGCTGCGATCCTTCATCTGCATAGCCACGCACGCCCCCGCATCGGCTTTGATCCGCATGCCGTTCAAACGCGGCATTGCGAAATTCACAATTCATCACACATGTATGACAAATTTTTCCGACTTTCAATGGATAACGGCCGGCCAGTGAAAATCCGGCACTGCGCTTACATCTCTCGACGCGGCTTTCGCATATGCGTGAGGACCGGTGGAAGCACTCACAGCCGCCTGGTCGATTCCCCGCGCACGAATCTCGGCGTCAGGATGAAATCCTGCGGCGGTGCGGCGGCGCCCTCCGGGCTTGCTATTCTAGCCAGCAGACGCTGCGCCGCCAATTCCCCGAGCTTCTGCGCATCCTGCACCACCATGGTGATGCGGGGCGTGATGACATTGCTCCAGGGCACGTCGTCGACCATCGCTAGCGACACGTCGTCAGGGCAGCGGAAACCCATCTCCTGCATCACCTGAAGTGCTGCGAGGCCTGTCATATTGTTGGCGCCGATGATGGCGGTCGGCCGGTCGCGGCGGGTCAAGAGCCGCATCGCCTGTGCATGGCCGCCGGTCCTGGTGTAGCCGCCTTCGACCACCAGCGAAGGATCGATGTCCACACCGGCGCCGGCCATCGTGTTCATGAAGCCCTTCAGGCGCTCGTCGGCAGTGTGCAGGCCGCTCGGCCCGGAGATGAAGCCGATGCGCCTGTGGCCGAGCTGCAGCAGATGTTCCGTCAGGATGGTGGTGGTCAGCGGATTGTCGGAGCCGACAAAATCACGCTCGGCGCCCTCCACCTTCTGGTCGAACATCACGATCGGAGTTTTGAAGTCGCGCAGGAACGTGGCGTACTCCTCGCCCCGCCCATTTGCCGCCAGCGCAATGCCGGCGATCTTCTGCGCCTCCAGCCGCTCCAGCAGCGCCCGTTCGAGATCGGCCCTGCCGGAGGAGTCGGCGATCAGGACGAAATAGCCGTGGTCGAGCGCCTGGTGCTCGATCTCTCGCCGGATGTCGCCGAAGAACATGTTTCCGAGATTGGCCGAAACGAAACCGATCAGCGAACTGCGTCCGCGCGCCAGCGTCTGGGCCACCGGGTCGATGCGGTAACCGGTCGATTTTATCGCCTGCTGGATGCGGTCAAGCGTCTCGGCGCCGACCCGCTTCGGGCTATTGAGCGCCAGCGAGACGGTCGAGATTGAAACCCCCGCAAGGCGCGCGACATCTCGTATGGTGGTCATAACGATCGAACCGGTTCTAATGTCTTGTTATGTCCGATTTTATTGGTCGGCGCAACATGCATGCTTCAAATCGCCTGTTTTGCAGGGTTTGCTTTTCTGATCTTGTGATCGCGAATTTCGGCTTGACAGATATAGGATCAGGCGAGATGATCATTTACCGAACCGGTTCGATATGACGTTCAGCCGGAAAACAGGGAGGAGAAACCTGTCATGAGTTCGGAACGCCAGCCGGAAAATCCGGCATCGGGAGGGGCGGGCAAACACGCCTGGTTCAGCCAGGATCGCCTGGGCATGTTCATCCATTGGGGCCTCTATGCCTTGGGAGCCCGGCACGAGTGGTTGAAGAACCGCGAAGAGCTGACCGACGACCACTACCAGCGCTATTTCGACAATTTCGATCCCGATCTCTACGATCCCAAGGAGTGGGCGCGGCGGGCACGTCTTGCCGGCATGAAATATGTCGTGGTGACGACCAAGCACCACGAGGGTTTCTGCCTCTGGGACAGCAAGGTGACGGACTACAAGGCGACGAACACGCCCTGTGGCAAAGATCTGCTCACGCCGCTGGTCGACGCCTTCCGCGCCGAAGGGCTGAAGATCGGCTTCTACTATTCGCTGCTTGACTGGCACCATCCCGATTTCCCGATCGACGTTCACCATCCGCTACGCAACCATCCCGACGCCAAGGCGCTGAACGCTGGCCGAAACATAGCCAACTACGCTGCCTATATGCGCGAACAGGTGCGCGAGCTTCTGACCGGCTTCGGCCGCATCGACATCATCTGGTTCGATTTCAGCTATCCCGGGCGCGAATATCGCGGCCTGCCCGGCAAGGGGCGCGCCGACTGGGAGAGCGAGCGCCTGGTCGATGTGGTGCGCGAGCTGCAGCCTGAAATCATTGTCAACAACCGCCTCGACCTGCCGCCCGGCAACCTGCCTGACGTCACGACGCCGGAGCAATATACGCCGCGCGTGGCCCCCGCCATCGCCAGCCAGGGGGTACTCTGGGAAGCCTGCCACACCTTCAGCGGCTCCTGGGGTTATCACCGCGACGAAGATACCTGGAAGAGCCCGGAACAGATTATCCAGCTGCTGATCGATTCCGTCGCGCTCGGCGGCAACCTCCTGATGAATGTCGGCCCGACCGGCCGGGGCACGCTCGATGCGCGCGCCATCAGCGCGCTCGAGGTCTATCAGAACTGGATGGCCGTCAACGGACGTTCCATCTATGGGGCAGGGCCCTCCCGCTATCCGGTGCCGGCTGGCTGCCGTTATACCCAGCGCGGTAACCGCCTTTATCTGCATGTTTACAACTGGCCTTACCGCCACATCCACATCGAAGGTCTCGCCGACAGGATCGCCTATGCGCAGTTCCTGCACGACGCCAGCGAGGTGCACTGGCTGAGCCATGCCAAGGATGTGGATTCCAATATCGGCGTGACGGTGCCGGAAGGCATGATCACGCTCGAACTGCCGGTCCGGCGCCCGGACGTTACCGTGCCGGTGATCGAGATCGTCCTGAAGGCGTGAGCTCGATCGCACTCGCGTGTCCTTTGCGTTCATGGAGGGAGGAGAAACCCATGAAGGTTCTGCAGAAAACGCTTTTGCTTGCCGCTATCGGCAGCAGTCTTTTTGCCACTGCCGCATCGGCGGAACAGGTCACCCTGACCTGGCAGATGTGGACCGGCTCCGAAACCGACACCAAGAGCTGGCAACACCTGGCAGAGATGGTGACCGCCAAGTATCCCGACATCAAGGTAACGCTGACGACGACGGGCTGGGTCGATTATTGGACGAGGCTGCCGGTGCTGGCGGCATCGGGCCAACTCGCCGACATCGTTTCCATGCAGTCGCTGCGCATGCCGAACTTCTATTCGCTGCTCGAGCCCCTGAATGACCGGATCGAGGCTGACAAATTCGACGTCGGCGCCTTTACCCCCTCGATCATTGGCGGCATGTCCGTCGAAAAGCAGCTTTACGGCCTGCCCTACGATGTCGGTCCGTGGGTCATCTATTATAACCAGGACGCGCTCGAAGCCGCCGGCGTTCCGCTGCCGAAGCCGGGCTGGACGCTTGCCGAGTTCACCGATGCCGCCAAGAAGCTGACGAAGGACGGCAAGTATGGCTTCGGCATCACCCCGACCAACTATTCGGTCCTGGCCGCGGCCTGGGGCGATAAATACGTCAACGATGCCGGCGAGCTTGACTTGACCAGTGCGAGTGCAGTTGCCGCCGCCGAGAGAGTGGTCGGTTTCGCCGCCAAGGATAAGATCGCGCCGCTGGTTCCCTCGGGTGGCGCAGATCCCGGTGATGTCATCCAGGGGCGGTTCAATTCGGGCAATGTCGCCATGTATATCGACGGCCCCTGGTCGATCATCGGCATGAAGGATCAGGCCAAGTTCAAGATCGGCCTCACCACCCTGCCGCGCGATGAGGGCGAACTTTCCGCCGTCACCGCAGGCTCCGGTTTCGGCATCGCCACGACGAGCAAGAACAAGGATGCTGCCTGGAAGGCGATCCAGGTGCTGACCAGCCCTGAAGCCTTATCCTATCTCGCCGAGCAGGGCCGTGCCCTGCCGGCGCGCACGGCGTCGCAATCCGCCTGGTACAAGGTGGCGGCCAAGGACATCACCAATGGCGGCGAGGCCATCGACTATTCCCTGGCGCACTCCGTGCCCTACGTGATCACCAACAACTGGGCGGCGGTGGAAAACCTGTTCAACCAGTATTTCCCGCCGGCTTTCGCCGGCAGCGCCGATGCCAAGCAGACGATGGAGTCTATCCAGAGCCTTGCACAGCAATAGAGCCAGCGCGTCCGACAGGACGCGCGGTCGCTTTGAAATCTGCGCATGATCCTATCGGAAAATCGATTCCGATTTTCGGGTCATGCGCCAGCTCGCGCTGCGGCAGGTTCTGCCGCGCATGGAGGAAGACATGTCGCAAAGCGCTGTTGCCGCAGTTCCCTTGCAGCCCGGTCAGCCACGGCGCTTCCTGAAGCCGGAGACGCAGACAGCCATGCTGTTCCTGCTGCCGAGCTTCCTCGGCTTCATGGTCTTCATGGCGCTGCCGATCCTGGCGTCGCTGGCGCTCAGCTTTACCAATTGGCAGCTGATCTCGACGCCATCCTTCGTCGGCTTTCAGAATTATATCAGGCTCTTCACTGTCGATCCGGCCTTCTACACCGTATTGAGCAACACGCTGTTCTTCGCCGTCGAGTATCTGGCGCTGAATATAATCGTCTCGCTGACGCTCGCGGTCTGGATATCGAGCCTGAAGCGCGGCAAGGCGATCTTCCGGGTGATCTTCTTCCTGCCGACCTTCACGCCCACCATCGCCGCATCGGTGGTATGGCTGCTGATCTTCACGCCGGACGGGCTGGCCGAGAGCATCATCCGCGCGCTCGGCCTCGGTCTGCCGAATTTCCTGTTGAGCTCGAGCTGGGCCATGCAGGCGGTCGTGCTCGTCACCCTGTGGGCGAATGTCGGCTACAACGTTGTGATGTTCAACGCCGCGCTCGACCTCGTGCCGAAGCATTACCTCGAGGCGGCGACGATCGACGGTGCCAATGCCTGGCAGCGCTTCTGGCGCATCCGCCTGCCGCTCATATCGCCGACCATCTTCTTTGGCACCGTGATGACGGCGATCACCTCGCTGCAGGTCTTCGACGAGATATTCGCGATGACGCGCGGCGGCCCGGGCTCGGCGACGGCCACGCTCGGTTTCGCCATCTACCAGAAGGGCTTCACCAACTTCCAGATGGGCTATGCCTCCGCATTGGCCTGGGTGATGTTCGTCATGATCATGGCGCTCACCATCCTGCAATTCCACATGCAGCGCAAATGGGTGCATTATGACGATTGATCCGACCTCACGGCATCCGCATTCCGTGTCCCAGCATCGTCACCGCATATTGCGGCGCGTCGGCGCCTTCGTCAGCTACACGGCACTTTCGCTGATCGCGCTGCTTTTCCTCTTCCCCTTCTTCTGGATGGTGTCGAACGCGGTGCGCTCCAATGCCGAGGTGATGGCCGTGCCGGTCCGCATCTTCCCCGAGGAGTATCGTTGGGGAACATTCGTCGAAGCCCTGGTTTCCCTGCCGTTCGGAACCTTCCTGTTGAATTCCTTCGTGGTCGCCTGCGGCGTCACGGCGATCGTGATTGCGGTATCCTGCCTGTCTGCCTACGCTTTTGCCCGGCTAAAGTTTCCCGGCCGGGAGGGGTTGCTGCTCACCTATCTCAGTACGCTGATGATCCCGCAGGTGATGCTGGTCATCCCGCTGTTTCTCATCGTCAGCAAGTTCGGCTGGATCAACACCTATCACGGCATGATCCTGCCGGTCGCCTTCAGCTCCTTCGGCACCTTTCTGCTGCGACAGTTCATCCTCGGCATTCCCAAGGATCTCGACGAGGCGGCGATGATGGACGGGGCTTCGCGCCTGCGCATCCTGGTCACGGTCATCGTTCCACTTGCCATGCCGGCCATCGGCCTCTTGTCGCTGTTCACCTTCATCGCGCAGTGGAAGAGCTTCCTCTGGCCGCTGATCGCCACCAGCGGCGTTGAAAAAGCCACGCTGCCGCTCGGGCTCACCCTGTTCCAGACACAGCAAGGCACCGCGTGGAACTACATCATGGCGGGTGCGACGATCTCCATGCTGCCGGGCGTCGTCCTGGCCATCGTGCTGCAGAGGGTGATCTACAAGGGTATCACCGTCAGCTCCGGCTTTGGTGGACGCTAATAGTTAAAAAACAAAGATTTAAGCGCATCGCATCAAGTTTGTTGTGATGCCCTTCAAGTCCGCTCGGTTGCCGCCCAAGAAGGCGCTCGTGCCGTCGCAATCATAGCCTCGCGTTTAACTTTTGCTTCCGGCCGAAAAGTAAAATTTAACCAAAATTTGAAATAACGCATTTCATATCCGAATTGTGCAGGGGAATTCATGAAAACGGCCACGCTTGCATCCATCGCCTTGGCGATATCGATCTCTGCTGCCCATGCCCAGACGATCGGGGTTTCGATGTCCGATCTCGACAAATTCAGAACGGTGCTTCTCAACGGCGTCGTCTCGCATGGGCAGACGATATCCGGCCTCAAGCTCGTCACCGAGAATGCCAAGGGCGACAACGAAGTCCAGAAGCAGCAGGTGCAGAAGCTCATTGCCGACAAGGTCGACGCGATCATTCTTGCGGTCTCCGATGGCGACCTCGGGCCGCAAATGACCAAGATGGCGGCAGATGCCGGCATTCCGCTGATCTATATCAACAACGTTCCTTCCAACCTGTTGGACCTGCCGGACAATCAGGTGGTGGTCGCCTCCAACGAGAAGGAATCCGGAACGCTGGAGACCAAGCAGGTCTGCGCGCTCCTCAAAGGCAAAGGCCGCGTTGTCGTGCTGATGGGCGAACCCTTCCACGCGGCCGCCCGCGCCCGCACCCAGGACATCTCCGACGTCATCGCCACGCCGGATTGCAAGGGCCTTCAGATCGTCGAGCGGCAGGCCGCCTATTGGTCGCGCGATTATGCCGACCAGCAGATGCAGGAATGGCTGTCGGCCGGCGTCAAGTTCGATGCGGTCATCGCCAATAATGACGAGATGGCGCTCGGCGCGATCCGGGCCATGAAGAAAGCCGGCATGCCGATGAAGGATGTTGTCGTCGCCGGCGTCGATGCGACCGACGACGCGCTCGCCGCGATGGTGGCCGGCGATCTCGACGTCACCATTCTCCAAAGCGCCGTCGGGCAGGGCGCTGCCGCTGTCGATGCCGCCGTCAAGCTTATTCGCAAAGAGAAGGTGCCGCGCGAAAACAACGTTCCCTTCGAACTCGTCACACCTGAGAACATTGCCACCTATCTGCCGAAGAGCCAGTGAGCATAAGAGGACTATGATGTTGCATATCTGGAATAAATTCGGCATTCGCGCGCAGATCACCTCCGGCTTCGTGCCGCTGATCCTGTTGATGAGCCTGCTCACGGTCAGCGCGATCTCGGGCATGAACGGGCTCGCCTCCATCTTCGCGTCCTATCGCGCCACGGCTGGTCAAAGTCTCGCCATCTCGGACTACAGCGACCAGCTGAACGAGATTCAGATGTCGGCGGAAGCCTTCCGCTCCACGCCGACGCAGGATGTCGTCGACCGCTTCCGCGCCGGTGTGAAAGCGTTCGACGCCGACGACCCGCGTTTTGCCGGCAACAAGGACCTGCAGTCCGGCCTTGCGGCGATCCGCCAAGACATTGCCGCCTACGGCATGGCTTTCGAACAGATCGTCTCCCTTCAGGCCAGGCGTGACGCCTTGATTTCCAAGGTCACCGAATTCGGCCCCTGGACCAGCATCGCGCTCAACGACGTCGTGCGCAGCGCCTGGCGCCAGAACGATGTGGCCCTGTTGCAGATGACGGCAGCGACGCTGGAGGCTTTGAACCGCAGCCTCTATTTCTCCGAACGCTTCGTGCATTCCAACGATTTTGCGGCCTATGACACCGCGCAGGCGGCACTCGCCGAGGCGGTCACGCTCAACGAAGCCGCCGCCAAGGCCGCGAAGAACGAGCTGCAGAAGAAGCGCCTGATGGGCGCCGGCCAGCTCATGCAGAACTACACCGCCCGTCTCGGCGACATGAAGGACGTCTTGCAGGCCTCCGGCAATATTCGCCAGACGCAGCTCAGCGTGCTCGCTCCGAAAATATCAGGCGGCTTCAAGGACCTGCAGGCCACCGTCACGGGCGCGCAGAAGACGCTGGACGGTTCGGTGGACGCAACGGTTGCCTCTGCGACCAGCACGACGCTTGTCATCAGCGGGCTGCTGATCGTGATCGGTCTCGTCCTTTCCTATTTCGTCGGCCGGCTGATTTCCTCTGCGGTCCGTAACATGGCACAGTCCATGGAGCAGCTTGCCCGCGGCGAGGAAGGGATCGTGATAACGGGCGTTGAGCACCGCCACGAACTTGGGGCCATGGCGCGTTCGCTGAAGGTTTTCCAGGAAACCGGGCGCGCCAAACTGATCGCGGAAGCCAATGCCGAACGCGCTCGCCTGGCCGCCGAGGAAGAGCGGCTCCGCCAGGAGGCCGAACGGCTCAGCGATGCGCAGGTGATGGAACATGCCTTCCGCCAGATTTCCGTCGGGTTGGACGCGCTTTCCAAGGGCGATCTCACTGTCCGCGTCGGCGAAGTCGACCATCGCTATGTCAGGATTCGGGATCATTTCAACAATTCGGTCGCGAGCCTCGAAGAGGCGGTCGACTCGGTCATTCGCGCCGTCGCCACCATCCGGTCCGGCCTTGCGGAAATCTCCACGGCGTCCAACGATCTCGCCCGCCGCACCGAGCAGCAGGCAGCCTCGCTGGAGGAGACCGTCGCGGCGCTGGGTGACGTCACCCGCGGCGTCAACGGAACGGCGGAGGGCGCAAGCCGCGCCCAGGGTGTCGTGGCAACCGCTCGCACCAATGCCGAAAAGGGCGGCGAGATCGTTGCCCGCGCCATCGACGCGATGACGGAAATTCAAAATTCGTCGTCGAAGATCGGCAACATCATCAGCGTCATCGACGAGATCGCCTTCCAGACCAACCTGCTGGCGCTGAACGCTGGGGTGGAAGCGGCGCGCGCCGGTGAGGCAGGCAAGGGCTTTGCCGTCGTCGCCCAGGAAGTCCGCGAGCTCGCCCAGCGCTCCGCCAACGCGGCAAGGGAGATCAAGCAGCTGATCTCCACCTCCTCTGCGCAGGTCAAGACCGGCGTCCAGCTGGTGGGTGAATCCGGCCTCTCGCTCGAACAGATCGTCGAGCAGGTCACCGCCATGAATGCGACCGTGGCCGAGATCGCCGTTGCCGCCCGCGAGCAGGCGACGAGCCTGCGCGAGGTCTCGGCCGCCGGCGACCAGATGGACAAGGTGACGCAGCAGAACGCCGCGATGGTCGAAGAGACCACGGCGGCCGCCCAGAGCCTGACACATGAAACCGAAAGCCTGGCCGAGCTGCTGCGGCGGTTCAGGACGGGCAGCGGCCGGGCGTCGGAGCATCGCCACTACGCAATGGCATCCTGACGTTCTGCCGATACAGGCAAGCAAACGCCGTCGCCTCGAAAGGGCGGCGGTGAGCGAATGTCTGGCGCCTTCAGTGGCTTCCGGATGCTGGACCGGCGGAGTGGCCGGCAATGCTCTTGCGAACGTGACGAACCGCTGTCCAGACGGCAAAGAGCACGAGCGGGATGGCGCCGAGAACGGCGAGCTTCGCCACGTGCGGATCGACACCCAGTTCGGAAATACTTTCGAGGCAGATCTTCGCCAGGCCGACGGTGTAATAGGTGATGGCGATGACGGAGAAGCCTTCGACCGCCTGCTGGATATGAACCTGGATGCGCGCCCGTTCTTCCATCGACGTCAGCAGCGACGCGTTCTGATCTTCGAGCTGAACCTGCACGGTGGTTCTAAGGAGGTCTCCAGCCAGGCTGACGCGTTCGGCCAGTTCGTCGAGGCGGCGTTCAGCGGCTTCGACCGAGCGAACGGCTGGTTGAAACCGCCGATCGATAAAGGTGCCGAGCCTCTGGCGCTGCTCGACGCGTTCCTCACGAAGCTCCGACACTCTGCTCGCCACGATCTCGGCATAGGCTTTCGTCGCGCCGAAGCGGTGGCGGGCGAGGGCCGAGAAGTTGAGAACGTCCGAAGAGAGCCTGGTCACCTCGGAAAGCAGCGCCTTGTCGACCTTGATCGCACTCTGCATATGCCCGATCAGCAGGTCGAGGCGCCGGTCGAAGATGGAGAGCTTCGACACCGTCTCGCGCGCCATCGGCAATGCCAGCAGCGCCATCATCCGATATGTCTCGATCTCCAGGAAACGCCTGACCATGCGGCCGGTGCGATAGGCATTGAGGTTGCGGTTGAAGAACAGAAATTCGACGAAACCGCTGTCGGTCAGCCGGAAGTTCGAATGCACTTCCGCATCGCCGCCGCCGACCTGAGAGGCGACATAGTCGAGCCTCGGTTTTTCCGGACGCTGCCCGTCCTTCTCGTCCCGCACCAGCACCCGAACGGCCGCGATGATCTTCCCGTCGATCTGGCGGCAGCAGGCCTGAAAGGCTTCAGGCGGATTGCTGCCGGGTTCGGCCGACGCGGGAACGACGAAGGTCAGGGTGAGGAACTCGGTATGCGCCTCCCACTTCAGCCGGCCGTCGCCGATGCGGCCGATGCCGTGGTTGCCCTCGCGGGTCGTGGAGACATCCTCCAGTCCCGGCAGGGAATTCGGTATCTGAGGAGGGGCATTTTCTCCGACGATAGCGACGTGCCACACATCCGTGTCGCCATCGAAGTAAAGCGACGGCCGCGCGTGGAGCTCGTTGTGAAGTTCCCTTCGCAGCGGATGCTCGGAGCCCATCGGCATGGAAATGCACCTCTATAAGGTAGACAGTCGCTGGGTCGCCGGACGTAACCGGGTTGCCGGCATGTGTGAGTTGACCATGGCGCCCGCGAGCCGGCGAAGGCTGACAACGCCTATAGCCTCTCCCGAACCGGATGTCACGACGCCTTCGCCAGCGGAGGCGCCATGCACGAAACGAAAAAGCCACGGCCCTGTTGCGAGGCCGTGGCTGCAGCATGCGCGCATTGTGCGGGACAACGCGTGACCGGTTACTTGGCGGCGAGCGCCTCGTTGACCTTGTCGACGTCGGCACTCATTGCCTTGAAGGTCTCGTCGAGGGAGAGTTCGCCGACGATCAGCTGGCTCATCCTCTGAACGATGAGCTGATAGATGGCGGAGGATCCCTTGAGACGTTCCAGGTCCCGGGCTGCCTGCGGCACGCTATTGCGGCTTCCGAGGAAGACGGCCATCGCCTCCTTGGCATTCTTGCTCTCAAGCTTGTATTGCGGGTCCTTGATGTCGGCGCCCGTCAGGATGACGTAGTTTTCAGCGATTTCACGCTGGACCTTTTCAGAGCCAAGGAATTCGATGAACGCGGCAACGGCCTCCGGAGACTTGGTGCGCTTGAAGCCGACGATCGCGGTGCCGCCCGGCATCGCATAGCAGCCGGCATCGCCGCACGGCGCGCTGATCGCCGTCCAGTCGAAGGCGTCGCCGATCTTCTTCTGGAACGGATTGACCATCCAGTTGCCGGCGAGATAGGTCACGACGTTGCCGTTGACGAACTCGTCACCCATGTTCTTGTACTGGGTTCCGCCGGCAGCACCCCACATTTCCTTCGGGAAGGAGCCGTCCTTCGTCCAGCCGTAGAGATCCGTGACATAGCGCTTGGCGGCATCGTCGGGGAAGAAGAACTTGCCGTCCTTGACGTAGTTCGAGCCGTAGGAGAATGCCGCGCCGGAGAAGCGATGGCCCGAGCGATCCATCGTGAAGGGGATCTGGGCACCGGTCGCCTTGGCAACACGCGCCGAAGCTTCGACGATGTCCTTCAGCGTGGCGGTGGGCTTCGGAAGCGGTTCGCCGGCCTGTTCGAACAGCGTCTTGTTGACGAAAGGCAGGTTGAAGGTCTGCGACGCGATATAGCCGTTGATCGACTGCGGATCGTTGACGCCGGGGAAGCGAAGTGTGTTCAGGCTGTCGCCGTGCAGCTTGGCGAAGCCATCCGGGTCCTTCATGTAGGGACGCATGTCGAGGTAATAGGGGGCAAGCTGCCAGTCGGTGATCTTGGCGATGTCAGGGCCTTCGCCGACGGCAAGCTGTACCGGCAGCTGCTTGGCGACCGCATCATAGCCCGAAGAGACGAAATTGACCTTGATGTCTGGATGCGCCGTCTCGAATTCCTTGCTGAGCGCTTCCATCCGCTCGACGTAAGCCTGGTCGTCGTCGGTGAACAGAAAGGTGATTGTCTTGGTTTCCGCCATGGCCGCGCCGGACCATGCGAAAGAAGCGGTAGCCAGCGCCACTGCGAGGGCACCTGAAAGATAGGTTTTCATTTTCATCCTCCCATGAAAACATTTTCATCAATCGCGGCCTCGGCCATCGATAAATCAACTTCATATACTTGACATTCGTTCCGTCAAGCTATTTTCTGCGGCAATAGCGATGTTTTTGAGCAATATGCAAAAATAGCGCGCACAAAAACCTAATGAAAATATTTTCATAGGATTGCGGAGGAGGCGGTCTGTGAAAACGGAATGCATCAAGCAGCCGGACGATATGGCGCCAGCATACAGCGTGGCTGCGGGGCAAACGATCACGGCATGGGCCGTTTCCGGCCTCATCGCCAGCTATTTTCCCGGCGAGCCCGCGCCGGCCGAAGACCGCGTGAACTATCGTTTCATCAACGGTTTCGTCGATGTCGGCGACCTGCCCTGCCGCAAGGCGTTCTGGTCAACCATGGTGGGCCGGCCGCTCTCGCCCGACAGCTCCTGGCCGACCGAAAGCCTCAATCTTCCTGGCTCGAACCGCCGCGTTGAGTTCACCGGCTTCTGGCATGTGCCGACGCATCTCAGGCGATGGCTGAAGGGCACGTTCAGGACGGAGACTGCGCGAACGCTCAATCTCAGACTGAAGACCTGCGGCGGCGTTCGCATATGGGTCAACGGGCAGGAGGCGGTGCGCTTCGAACCCTTCAAGCGCAATGTCGAGAGCGCGACCGACATAAGCCTGTCCCTTGAAACTGGCGACAACCAGATTCTCGTTCACACCGAAGACCTGGCCGAGCGCGACACGACGTGGTTTTTCGAGCTCGAGATGCTGGACGAGGAGCCGCTCTGCGTATTACTGCCCGTATCGCTGGATCAGAATGAGGTCCGCGAGCTGGAGGCCCTTGCCCGTGGCGTCCGCCCGGCCCGCGACGTCTTCGTCAATCAGCCGCTGGAGATCATATTCGGCACCGCGCCCGAACGCGACTTGCCTGTCGAGATCAAGGTCATCGGCCATGGTCACGAACGGCCCGTTCTCGCGCACTCACGATTGACGCTGCGCGCCCATCAGAGCAGCCTCACGGCCGACGATGTCTGCGGCATTGCGGACGGTTATCACGGCGTCCACATGACGATCGGCTCCGGCACGGGCTCGGTCACCCGCGTCATCGATGCTGCCTTCATGAGCAGCATTTCACCGTTGCCGCCAGAGACCTCGCTCGCCGCCCGCAAGCGGCAGGCGCTGGAATACAGCGCCCGCTTCGGCGCAAACCGCGTCGGGCGCCTCATTGCGATGATGGAAACCGGTCACCACGACCTGGAAAGCTTCGACCGCATCATCGACGCGACGCTCGCCTCCATCGATGCGCGGGAGGATTGCTCGGATTTCATCATGGTGCCGCTCTTGTGGCTGCTCGGCGCCTATGCCGACCGGATGCCCGATGCCGTGGTCGCTCGCATTCGGCATTCCGTTCGCTCCTATCGTTACTGGGTCGACGAGCCGGGCAACGACGCGATGTGGTTCTGGAGTGAGAACCATGTGCTCTGCTTTCACACGAGCCAGCTGCTGGCGGGACTTCTTCTGCCCGACGAGGTGTTTTCAGCCTCGGGCCGGACGGGGCGGCAGCAGGCGGAAATCGCCGGCGAGCGGCTCGGGCGCTGGTTCGACAGCGTCGAAGCCCATGGATTGGCGGAGTGGAACTCGGCGGCCTATTACCCGATCGACTTCATTGGCCTGCTGGCACTGGAGCGCTGGGCCGAGATGGCGATGTCAGCGCGCGCCCGCGCCCAGATCGATCTCATCTTCCGCATGATCGCCCTGCATACGCTCGCAGGCGTTCCGGCCGGATCGCAGGGGCGCGCTTACGACAAGGAACTGCGTGCCGGCCCGCTGACCGAGCTTGCGCCCTTCGCCCAGGTCGCCTTTGGAACCGGCTGGCTGAACAACGGCGTTGCGGCATTGACCATGTTCTGCGCCGGCGGCTACGAGCCGCCCGCCGATCTGGCCGAGCTTGCAGCGCTTGCGCCGGGAAGATGCGTCGAGGCGCGCTACAGCCAGGGGCTCGAGAGCGGAAAACTCGTGCTGTTCAAGAACGAAGCGGCGCAGCTTTCGACGGTCGTCGATCACAAGACCGGCCTGAAGGGGCACCAGCAACATGTCCTCGACATCCGGCTGGCCGGCCACCCGATGGCAAGGTTGTGGGTCAATCATCCCGGCGAGGACGATCCCTGGGGCAATCAAAGGCCATCCTATTGGGCCGGCAACGGCATCCTGCCGCGCGTTGCCCAGCATCGCGACGTCGCTCTGCTGGTCGAGGACACAAGCGACGCACGCCATGCATGGACGCACGCCTATATCGGCCGCGACGGCCTGGACGATCTCATCATCGAAGACAAGTGGCTCATCGCGCGATCGGGCAGGGGATTTTCCGCCCTCTGGGCGTCGAACGGGCTGGAGCTGATCACCGACGGCCCGACCGCCGGCCGCGAGGCACGCTCCCACGGACCGCTTTGCGGCTGGGCTGGTATCGTCGGATGCGGCGATGGCGACGCTTTCAAGGCATTCACCGAACGCCTGTGCCGGACGACGGTTTCCTTCGATCCCGGGCTTCGGCGCCTCTCCCTGACGCCGCCGGGTGGCCCGGCGATCTGCCTGTCCTATGCCGACGGTCTTTCGATCGGCTGCGAGGCGAGGCCCTTCACCCACGATCAGCCGCACCCGATCCTCACACACGACAGTGCTGCCTCCGGCGCCGGCACTGACGGACCCTTCTACTCTTGAAACATAGGTCTCCAGCATGAACACAACATCTGTCGATAACGCCGCGCTCCTGACGACGATCGATCGCGTGGCAACGGCTTTCAGCCGGCTCAGGGGCATCAAGGAAGGTCTCGTGACGGGAAATTCCGCCTCCGGAATCCAGTTCGACGAATGGGACTGGGAAGTCGGCGTCGGTCTCTACGGCTTCCTGCGGCGCGCCATTTCCACCAATGATCAGAAAGCGCTGCAGGAACTGGTGACCTGGTATGCCGGACAGATCGAACGCGGGCTGCCGCCGCGCCAGATCAACAGCACGGCGCCGATGCTGCCGCTAGCGATCCTCGTCCAGCATGTCGACCGTCCCGATTTTCGCGCTCTCGTCGAGGACTGGGCGGAATGGCTCGTCAAGGAACTGCCAAAGACCGAAGACGGTGGCTTTCAGCACGTCGTCAAGGAGCGCCTCAACGACGGCGAATTGTGGGACGATACGCTGTTCATGGCCTGCCTGTTTCTCGCCCGGGCCGGCGTGCTCTGCGAACGCAGTGAATGGATCGACGAGGCCGTCTATCAGTTCGTGATCCACACCCGCTACCTTTCCGATCCGGTCAGCGGGCTCTGGTATCATGGCTGGACCTTCAACGGGCGGCACAATTTCGCCAATGCCTTCTGGGCGCGCGGCAATGCCTGGATCACGGTCGCCATCCCTGAGCTCTTCGATCTCGTTCCGACGCTCGGCGAGAAGGACCGGCGTTTTCTGTCGAACGTCCTCGTCAGCCAAGTGCGCTCCTTGAAAGCATACCAGCGGCCGGATGGCATGTTCACCACGCTTCTGGACGATCCGTCTTCGCCGTTGGAAACCTCGGCCACGGCAGGCATTGCCTATGGCATATTGCGCGCCATCGATGCCGGCATTCTCGACAAGGACGACAGGGCCTATGCGGAGCGCGCGCTTGCGGCGGTGTTGGCGCAGATCGACGAAGAAGGCGTCGTCCACGGCGTCTCGGACGGCACGCCGATGGGCCATGACCTCGATTTCTACAGGCGCATTCCCAACGTGCCGACGCCTTATGGCCAGGCGCTGACCATGCTGCTTCTGACGGAAGTCTTTCTCGAGAACGGCGAGCGCCAATGAGCCCGGTGTCTCTTGTCGCGATCGAGCCGGCGGAGGGCGACGAT
This sequence comes from Rhizobium sp. 862_C5_N1_2, assembly GCF_051811205.1. Lineage (NCBI taxonomy): Bacteria > Pseudomonadati > Pseudomonadota > Alphaproteobacteria > Hyphomicrobiales > Rhizobiaceae > Rhizobium > Rhizobium sp. 862_C5_N1_2. The sequence goes on from NZ_JBPWPT010000002.1 coordinate 1,055,117, forward strand.
ACGATCCGCCTGCAGGCGGCCATCGACGGCTTGTCGGCTTCGGGCGGCGGACGCGTGGAGCTCATGGCGGGTATCCATGTCTGCCGCGGGCTCCAGCTCAAATCCGGCGTCGACCTTCATCTGGCCGCCGGCGCGATCCTGCGTCCCGTTCCGGATTATGCCGCCTACACGCATACGACCGTTTCGGTGATTGCCGAAAAGTCGGATCGCGGCATGATCGTCGCCAAGGATGCGCGGCGGATCAGCCTGACCGGGGCGGGTCGCATCGAAGCCGGTTGCGATAGCTTCATTGTGGGGGACGACGAGACCGTCGGAACCTTCATCCCGGCCGAATTTCGGCCCCGCGTTGTGGTGTTCGAAGGCTGCGACGAGGTCGAGATCAGCTCCATCCATATCAGCCGCTCGCCGATGTGGACGTTGCACTTCGTCAACTGCACCGATGTCGCCGTCAGGAACGTGACCATCGACAATGACCGCCGCCTTCCCAATACCGACGGCATCGTTCTGGATGCCTGCCGCGGCGCCGTCATCGAGGACTGCCGGATATCGACGGCCGACGATGGCATATGCCTGAAGACGAGCATCGGTCCCGACCGTGTCGCCATCGGGCGATGTGAAAACATTCTCGTCCGCCGCTGCTCCGTTCAGAGCCTCAGCTGCGCGCTGAAGATCGGCACGGAAACGCATGGCGACGTCACCAACGTCGTGTTCGAGGATTGCAGCGTCTCATCCTCCAACAGGGCGCTCGGCGTCTTTTCGCGCGACGGCGGCCGGATATCCAACGTGAGGTTCTCGAGAATTGCGGTAGAGTGCCGCGAGACCCCCGATGGATTCTGGGGCTCGGGGGAGGCGCTGACCGTCAATGTTGTCGACCGTGTCACGGAACGCACGGCGGGCGCCATCGAAAATCTCGTCGTCGAGGACATAACCGGGCGGATGGAGGGGGCGATCACAGTCATCTCGACCTCGTCGGCCGGCATCGGCAACGCATCGCTGGCACGCATCGCCTTGGACCAGCAGCCAGGGCAGCTCGGCACCGCGCGGTCCTACGACCTGCGTCCGACAAACGCGGACCTTTCCCCGAAAGCCGATGGCGGCGGCCGCGCCAATGCCTGGACCCGCGGGTCGGACGGCCGGGTGATCGGTCTTGAGCACTATCCGGGAGGAATGCCGGCCGTCTACGTGGCGGGGGTCACCGGGATCTTGATGAACGAGGTGCGGGTCACAAGGCCGACACCGCTGCCGCAAGGCTGGAACAAAAACGACGCCGTCTTCGAAACGGCGGCACCTGATGGGAGTGGGGCATGGCAGAACTGAAGCTTTCCAACGTCAACAAGTCGTATGGCTCGGTCAAAGTCCTGCATGACGTCGAACTCGATATCAAGGACGGCGAGTTCGTCGTCTTCGTCGGTCCGTCGGGATGCGGCAAGTCTACCCTGCTGCGCGTCATCGCCGGCCTCGAAGAGGTGACGTCGGGCGCAATCGCGATCGGGGCGCGCGACGTCAGCGCGCTCTCGCCGGCCGAGCGCAAGATCGCGATGGTCTTCCAGTCCTACGCGCTCTATCCGCATATGAGCGTTCGCAAGAATCTCGCTTTCGGCCTGGAGAACCTGAAGTTCAAGCGCGCCGAGATTGAGGCGCGGATTGCCGAAGCTGCCAGGATGCTGGCAATCGAGCCCTATCTGGACCGACGCCCGAAGCAGCTTTCGGGCGGCCAGCGCCAGCGCGTGGCGATCGGCCGGGCCATCGTGCGCGAACCTGACATTTTCCTCTTCGACGAGCCGCTGTCCAATCTCGACGCGGCGCTGCGCGTCCAGACCCGGGCCGAGATCACCAAGCTCCACCGCGACATCAAGACGACGATGATCTACGTCACGCATGACCAGGTCGAGGCGATGACGATGGCCGACAAGATCGTCGTGCTGCGCGCCGGGCGGGTCGAGCAGGTTGGGGCACCGCTTGATCTGTTCGACAGCCCGCGCAATCTCTTCGTCGCGGGCTTCCTCGGCTCGCCGCGCATGAACATCATCAAGGGCAAGGTATCAGGCATCGACGAAAGCGGCGTCACCATCGATGTCGGCAATGGCGGCAAGATCGTCAGCGACGTCGATCCTGCCGGCATTGCTGTCGGCCAGGCCGTTCTCGCCGGCATCCGGCCCGCGCATTTTTCACGCTCCAGCGAGCAGGGCCTGCCGTTCATCGTCCAGTATCACGAGGGTCTCGGCACTGAAACCTATGTCTACGGCAACCTTGCAGGACAGGACGAGCAGATCATCATTCATGAGGCCGGCCATTTCGCGCCGGCGCCAGATGATCACATCCTGATCGACGCCGCCCCGGGGCGGGTTCATCTGTTCGATCCCGAAAGCGGCCTGGCTTTTGCCCGGCGGCCCGGACAGGGGAGGCGCTGAATATGGCGGCGCTCAAGACAGGTGCATTGCTGTCCCAGGCAGGCGAAGCGGCGATGAGGGTGGTCGAAGCCCCGATGAATGCGATCGAGCGCATCTTCGGCCGCAAGCGCATGCCATGGCTGTTCCTAGCGCCGAACCTCGTTCTGTTCGCCATCTTCACGTTCCTTCCGATCGCGATTGCGATTGGTTACGCCTTCACCGGCGGCACCAATCTTTTCGTGTCGGAGCGTCCCTTCGTCGGCTTGGACAATTTCCGCACGCTGCTTTCCTGCGGCAATTATCTGCAGCCGGGAACCTGCCAGGAATCGCTGTTCTGGACGGCCGTGTGGAACACGCTCTGGTTCGTGGCGTGCAATGTCGTCGCCACATTGCTGGTGGCGCTGATCACGGCGCTGATCCTCAATCGGGCGATCGTCGCGCGTGGCTTCTTCAGGGCGATGTTCTTCTATCCCGTCTTGCTGTCTCCCGTCGTCATCGGCCTCATCTGGAAATGGTTCCTCGATCGCAACGGGCTGCTGAACGCCTTCTTCCAGATGATCGGCGTTCCCCCTGAAATCTTCCTGCTCGACGTCGGCTGGTCGCGCTTCTTCGTCGTCGTGGTATCGGTCTGGTTTCACATGGGCTTTTACACCCTCATCCTCCTCGCCGGCCTCCAGGCCATTCCGAAGGAGCTCTACGAGGCTGCTTCCATCGATGCCGCCTCGCCACGCCGCACGCTGTTCAGGATCACGCTTCCCCTGCTGGCGCCGAACCTGCTGGTCGTGTTCATTCTGTTGATGATCAAATCCGTCCAGATCTTCGACGAAGCCTGGGTTTTGACCAATGGCGGCGGGCCCGGCACGGCCAACAGCTTCATCGTCCAATATATCTACCAGATGGCGTTCGGCAGCGATCTTCGGCTCTTTGGCCTTGCATCCGCGGCATCGGTTCTCATGGGGCTGGTGCTTCTGGTTCTCACCCTCATACAGCTGCGCATCGGCAAGCGAATGGAGTCCTGAGATGAACCCGATCAGCTTTTTCACGCGCACACGCCGGGCCGGACGCATCGATATAACCGACATATTGTCATGGGTCTGGCTGATCGGCGGAACCTTCGTGGTGTTGCTTCCGGTTCTCTGGGCGGGCCTCTCCTCGCTGAAGCCGGCGGCTGAGATCACCCGGTTTCCGCCGACGCTGCTCCCCCGGGCTGCCGTCGAACAGACCGTGCCCGGCTTCGACAAGCCGCTCAGCCTCTGGCAGGTCACTGTCGACGGCCAGCAGCGTGAAATGGCCATGGTCCGCCGCATCGGCCTCAAGGCCCAGATGGTCGACCCTGCAAATCCGGGACCACCCGTCAGCGTCGACGTCAAGGGGATGACGCCGGTGCAGAAGCTGACGGTCGCCACGCAGAATTACACCGATCCGCTGACGCGCTTCAACTTCCTGACCTTCCTCAAGAATTCGGTGTTCGTCACCTTCGTCGCAACGCTCCTGACGCTGATCGTCAACGCCATGGCGGCCTTCGCCCTGTCGAAATACAAATTTGCTGGTGATACGACGGTCTTCGTCATCATCATTTCGACTTTGATGATCCCGCTCGCCGTCGTCATGGTGCCGGCCTATCTCGTCATCGTCGGGGTCGGGCTTGCCGACAATCTCTGGGGCGTCATCCTGCCGACGGTCGCCTCTCCGACCGCCGTCTTCCTGCTACGGCAATATATGCTGACCATACCAGACGAGCTGATAGAGGCGGCGCGCGTCGATGCGGCGAGCGAATTCTGCATCTTCTGGCGCATCATCCTGCCGCTGACGGCACCGGCTCTCGCGGTGCTGGCGATCTTTTCGGTGCTCTGGCGGTGGAACGATTTCCTCTGGCCGCTCATCGTCCTCAATAGCCGCGAGAATTTCACCCTGCAGGTCGGTCTGAACGCGTTCCAGGGCGAGTTCTCGGTGCAGTGGCACTATATCCTGGCGATGACGTTCCTCAGCCTGCTGCCTGTCACCGTCGTCTTCCTGTTCCTGCAGAAATACATCACCACGGGCATCGCCGGAACAGGCATGAAATGAACGGTGCTGGCGTGGAGAAAGACCTCCTCGCAGCCGCCGAAGAACCATACTGTCTTCCTCCCGGCTGAGGCGCGTCGCATTGAACTTGTTTCATGCGGCGCGCTTCGGTCTTTGTCTTGGACATGCTCTCAAGCGGTCGTCCATTATTGAGTGACATGCGCCCTTGCCTGGGCAGTAAAGTTCACACCTATTCGTCTGAACCGCTCCAATTTTGAGGCAAACGCCGGGAGTTGAGCACAATCCCCGGCACTCAAACATCTAGCGCGGCGGCGCGATGCTGCCGCGCAGGACAAGATGGCATCCGAGTTCCAGGCGATGGGCGGGTCGCTGCGGATCGTTGGCAATCAGCCGCTGTTCGATGAGCGCCAGGGCGGCGGCACCGAGCCTGTCGGTGGGAACGCTGATAGTCGAAAGCGGCGGACGGCTGAATTCGCCGGGGACGATGTCGTCGAAGCCCAGGACGGAGATCGCTTCGGGCACGCGTATGTCGCGATCGGCCAATGCCTTCAGGCAGCCAAGCGCCAGGTTGTCGGCGGCGCAGAAGACGGCGGTCGCCCCTTTCATCGTGGGATCGCGGTCGAGCAGCGTGTTGATGGCAGCCTCGCCGTGCCTGGGCTCATATCCCTCGGCCTCGACGATCATATCGTCCGGCACGGGAAGCTGGGCGGCGAAAAAGGCGTCGGTAAAGCCGTCATATCGGCGCTGGATCGTCGTGCGGCCCTTCCAGGTCAGGTGCAGGATGCGGCGATGCCCGAGTGCGAGCAGGTGCTCGATGCCGAGCCTTGCCCCGAAGCGGTTTTCGGGGGTGACCGTATCGACCAGCATGGCTGGGTCTTCGCCGTTGACGATGACGACGGGCATATCAGGGGAGGCGAGGCTACGGATCAGTTCCGGCTGATCATCGTTCAGAACCACGATGCCGTCGGCGCGCTCGGAGAGCGCGATCTGCCTGACCTGGGCGCCGTCGATGCGCCGGCCGGTGCTGACAAAGGGCACGATCCTGATGCCGCGGCGCTCGCACTCCCTGCGAAGGCCGTTGAGGATCGTCCAGCTCACCAGGTTGAGGTCGCTCTCCGGCGCGGCATCGTCGGGAATGGCGAGAAGCAGGACGCGTAAGGTCGCGATCGTTGCCTTCTTCCTCCGGCGGTCGAGGTAACCCAGGCGTTTTGCCGAATCCAGAACCCTCTCGCGCACCTCGATTGTCAGCGGTGCGGTTCCGTTCAGTGCGTGCGAGGCCGTACTCAGCGATACGTCAGCATCGCGCGCGACATCCTTGAGATTGACTTTGCGTTCCACTTTTTCCGTCACGAATTGAGGCCATACCTTCGAAGGCACAGCTAACTCGATGTTTTTACATAAAAACTTGAGAAAAGCTACGTGCCTTGCGCGGTATTTTTCGTCATTCGGCGATCAGTTCTTGGCAAGCAGGCCGTTGAGCAACAGGTCGAAATAGGCCCGCAGGAAGGCCTCCTTGTTGGGAGTGGGCACGCGGCGGTCGTCGAATATCAGCCGCAGAACTGTTGTCGTCAGGATGGGGGCGACGACGATTTCCGAGAATTCCACCGGAATTTCGCGAAACTCCCCTGACGCCACACCCTCCAGAATGAGAGCGTCGACCTTGGCGATGATCGGCTCAATGAACTGATCGTGGTGGCGGTCGATCAGGTCGGGGAACCGGTGTCCTTCGGCAATGACGAGCCGCGTCAGCTCGCGTGTCGTGCGATCCTCGGCGATTTGGTCGTAGAGCAGGCCGAGAATGGAAAGCAGCCGGTCGGTGGCGCTGCCGCTGAGGCTTGCGGTGATCCCCAGCAGCTCCTGAAACGGCACGGAGAAGTGGTTGATCATGGCTTCGAAAAGCTTCTCCTTCGTCTCGAAGTAGACGTACACCGTACCCTTGGTGACGCCGACCCTGTCGGCGATGTCTTCGACGCGCGTGCCGGTGAAACCGCTTCTCACGAACTCCTCGAAGGCGGCATCCAGGATCTGGATGGGCCGCAGCGCTTTCTGTTCCGCGCGCGTGATCTTCTTCTGATTCTGAGCTGCCATTTGCCTCGCCTCCCGTGTTGCGCACGCCCTCGTTCCTGCGGCACAAAGTTTCATTGACTAATGCGTCAGTCAATTATATAGGAGCTGCCGTTGAGAGCAAGAGGTCAACTATGAGAACCATTCTGGTCGCCACAGCGATCGTATGCGCCATCGGTCTCGGATCATGCAGCGATGAGCGCGGACCGACTGAGCCAACCCCGCGGCAGGTCGGCGTTGTCGTCGCCAAGCCTGAGCCGTTGGTCCAAGGTGGCGCAATCACCGGAGATGTCCGCGCCCGTGTCCAGACCGATCTGTCCTTCCGCGTCAGCGGCAAGATCATCGAGCGGCTGGTGGAGGTCGGGCAGTCCGTGAAGGCGGGGCAACTCCTCGCGCGCATCGATCCGGAAGAGCAGAAGGCTGACCTGGATGTGGCGGCAGCCAATCTTCAGTCGGCTGAGGCGCAACAGACCCAGGCGCAGCTCGCATACGACCGCCAGCAGAGCCTGTTTCGAACGCAGGTGACGACGCGTGCGGCACTCGACCAGGCGCAGGAGGCACTTCTGACCGCGCAGGCATCGACGAAGTCGGCGCAGGCGCTTTTCGAAACCGCCCAGGATACCCTGTCTTATACGGAGCTGAAGGCGGATGCCGACGGGGTGATCACCGCGCGCAACGCCGAGGTCGGGCAGGTGGCGCAGGCCGCCCAGGTCGTCTTCACCCTTGCCCATGACGGCGACCGGGATGCCGTCTTTGAGGTGGTCGAAAGCGCGTTCCTGCGCCCGATCGACGGCGACGGGACCGTGACCCTTCTGTCGAACCCGACGCAGAAGATCGCGGCGAAGGTTCGCGAGATTTCGCCGACGATCGATTCTTCCACCGGAACCATCAAGGTCAAGGTCGCGATATCGAGCGACGCTCCGATCCCTCTCGGCGCTCCCGTCGTCGGAAGATTCAATTACGTCTCGCAGGACGTCATCCAGCTTCCCTGGTCGGCCATGATGTCCAAGGGCGGCAAGCCTGCCATCTGGATCGTCGATCCCGCATCCTCTGCAGTTTCGGCAAGGGCAGTGGATGTCGCTGGCTACGAGACCGGCAGCTTCATCGTGAAGTCGGGCGTGTCGGAAGGAGATGTCGTGGTGACCGACGGGACCAAGTTCCTCAGGGCGGGTGAAATCGTGTCTTATGTCAAGGAAGCTTCCAAGTGAGTATTCGTTTCAACATAGTCGCACTGATGGTGGGCACGGCCCTGATTTCCTCTTGCGCACCGCAGGAGGAAAGCAAGGACGAAGCGCCCCGTCCCGTGCTGTCGATGACAGTCAAGCAGATGGCCGCTACGAGCCTAGGCCTGACCGGTACGATCGAGCCGACGATCGAGACCGAACTCGGCTTCCGGATTCTCGGACGGATGATCGCCCGCAACGTCAATGTCGGAGATCTCGTCAAGAAGGATGATGTCGTTGCCGCGATCGATCCGCTGGCGCTGGAGCTTGCCGTGCGCAACGCGCAGTCGGACGTGGAAAATAGCGACGCCCAGCTCAGAAACGCGGTGACGACGGAGCAGCGCCAGCGCGCGCTGCTGGAGTCGCGCTCCGGCACCGAAGCCTCGCTCGAGGAGGCCGAGCAGGCAAGGCGAACCGCCGCAGCCGCCGTCGCCAAGGCGCAGGCCAATCTCGACAAGGCGAGGGAGCAGCTCGGCTATGCGCAGCTGCGGGCGGAATTCGATGGCGTGGTGACGGCGACCTCGGCCGAGGTCGGCCAGGTGGTGTCGGCCGGCCAAACGGTCGTGACCATCGCCCGGCCGGACAAGCGCGACGCTGTGGTCGACGTGCCCCAGGCCGCCGCCCAGAAACTGAAAATCGGCGCGCCCTTCGAAGTGACGCTGCAGCTCGCCCCGACGATCCGCACGTCGGGCGTCGTGCGCGAGATCGCCCCGGAGGCGGAGACCGCTACCCGCACGAGCAGAACCAAGATCGCGCTCACTGATCCGCCCGAGGCCTTCAGACTCGGCTCGGTCGTCACTGCTTCTGCAACCATCGCTGCAGATCCTGAGATCGTGCTGCCTTCCTCGGCAATCCTTGCCGGCAGCGACGGCCCGAGCGTCTGGATCGTCGATGCTCCCGCCAGGAAGGTATCGCTCCGCCGCGTGAAGATCGACGGCGACGTCGAAGACGGCGGCACCGTTCGCGTCACCGAAGGGCTCGTCCCCGGAGAAAGGGTAGTCGTGGCAGGCGTGCATAAACTTGAAGATGGCCAGACCATCAGGATCGACCAGGAGATCAGCCAGTGAAGTCCTTCAATCTTTCCGACTGGGCGCTCGAACACCGTTCGCTCGTCTGGTACTTCATGATCGTCTTCATTCTCGCAGGCGCCTTCTCCTACGTGAAACTCGGCCGCGAGGAAGATCCGAACTTCACGATCAAGACGATGGTGATCACCGCGCAGTGGCCCGGCGCCTCCGCCGATGAGGTGACGCGGCAGGTGACCGACAGGATCGAGAAAAAGCTCCAGGAACTGGAATCGCTCGACTACACGAAGAGCGAGACCGTTGCCGGCCAGACGACCGTCTTCGTCGAGCTGCTGCCGACCACCAAGGCAAAGGATGTCGCGCCGACCTGGCTGCGCATCCGCAACATGATCGCCGACATCAAGGGCGATTTTCCCACGGGGGTCGTCGGTCCTTTCTTCAACGATCGCTTCGGCGACGTCTTCGGAAACATCTACGCCTTCACCAGCGATGGGCTTACCCAGCGCCAGCTTCGCGATCTGGTGGAAGATGCCCGTTCCAAGGTTCTGACCGTGCCCAACGTTGGCAAGGTCGATGTGGTCGGCGCTCAGGACGAGGCGATCTATCTCGAATTCTCCACACGCCAGATCGCAGCGCTCGGGATCGACCAACAGTCGGTCATCCAGACCCTGCAGGCGCAGAATGCCGTGACTCAATCCGGCTTCGTTGACGCCGGGCCGGAGCGCATCGCGTTGCGGGTCAGCGGACAATTCACCTCCGAGGACAGCCTGAGATCGATCAATCTCCGAATAAACGACCGCTTCTTTCCGCTGAGTGACGTCGCCACGATCAAACGCGGCTACGTGGATCCGCCCTCGTCGCTGTTTCGCTTCGACGGCCAACCGGCGATCGGGCTTGCCATCGGCATGAAGCAGGGCGCCAATCTTCTGGAGTTCGGCGAGGGGCTCGACGCGCAGATGAAGCGTGTTGTCGCTGACCTTCCGATCGGCGTGGACGTCCACCGCGTTTCCGATCAGCCGGCCGTTGTCGACGAAGCGGTGTCCGGATTTACCCGCGCGCTGTTCGAAGCGATCGTCATCGTGCTGATCATCAGCTTCATCAGCCTTGGTCTTCGCGCCGGCATGGTGGTGGCGATCTCTATTCCGCTCGTCCTGGCGATCACCTTCGTGGTGATGGAATATTCCGGCATTTCGCTTCAGCGCATCTCGCTCGGCGCGCTCATCATCGCGCTCGGGCTGCTTGTCGACGACGCCATGATCGCCGTCGAGATGATGGTGGCCCGCCTGGAGGCGGGCGACGATCTGAGGAAGGCCGCCACCCACGTCTATACATCGACCGCCTTCCCGATGCTAACGGGAACGCTCGTCACCGTTGCCGGCTTCATTCCGGTTGGTCTCAACAACAGTGCTGCCGGTGAATTCACCTTCACGCTTTTCGTGGTCATCGCAGTTTCGCTGATCGTTTCCTGGGTGGTGGCGGTGTTGTTCACGCCGCTTCTCGGCGTCACGATCCTGCCGAAGACGATGAAATCGCATCACGAGAAGAAGGGCCGCTTCGCTTCCATCTTCTCCTGGCTTCTGGGGCTGGCAATGCGCTGGCGCTGGGTCACCATCATCCTCACGGTCGGCGTCTTCGGGCTTTCCATTGGCGGCATGGGGCTGGTGCAGCAGCAGTTCTTCCCGAACTCGGACAGGACCGAGCTCGTCATCGACTGGAACCTCCCCCACAACAGCTCGATTGCCGAAACCAACAGGCAGATGGCCAGGTTCGAAAAGGAGATGCTGGCCGACAACAAGGATATCGATCATTGGACGACCTATGTCGGCCAGGGTGCGCCACGCTTCATCTTGTCCTTTGACGTGCAGACGCCCGACGTGTCGTTCGGACAGACGATCATCGTCACCAAAGGGCTGGACGTGCGCGACAAGGTGCGGGCGGAACTGCAGGACTATCTGACGAAAACCTTCCCCGGCACCGACGCCTTCGTCAAGCTTCTCGACATCGGTCCGCCGGTGGGCAAGCCGGTCCAGTACCGGGTCACCGGCCCCGATATTCAAAAGGTCCGCGATCTCTCGCAGCAGTTTGCCGGCGTCATGGGATCACACCCGCTTCTGGCAAACCTGGTCCTGGACTGGAACGAGCCGTCCCGCGTGGTGAAGGTCGATGTCCTGCAGGACAAGGCGCGCCAGCTCGGCGTATCCTCCGAAGACATTGCCACCGCCCTCAACGGCATCGTCGAAGGCTCGACAGCCACCCAGGTTCGAGACGACATCTACCTGGTCAACGTCATCGGCCGCGCCAGGGCATCCGAGCGCGACTCCATCCAGACGCTTGAGAATCTGCAGCTCTCCACCTCCAACGGCAAGGTCGTGCCTCTCTCCGCCGTGGCGAATTTCCGCTACGAGCTCGAGCAGCCGACGATCTGGCGTCGCGACAGGCAACCCACCATAACGGTCAAGGCAGCCGTCGTCGGTCCGACGCAACCGGCCACGATCGTCGACCAGCTCAAGCCCAAGGTGGAAGAGTTCCAGAAAAACCTTCCGGTGGGATACAAGGTGGAAGTGGGCGGCGCGGTCGAATCCAGCGCCGAGGCTCAGGGGCCGATCGCGGCGGTTGCTCCGCTGATGCTGTTTGCGATGGCGACGATCCTGATGATCCAGCTGCAAAGCTTCAGCCGCCTCTTCCTGGTGTTCGCCGTCGCGCCGACGGCGCTGATCGGCGTGGTCGCGGCGCTCTTGCTGAGCAATGCTCCTATGGGCTTCGTCGCGATCCTCGGCGTGCTGGCGCTCATCGGCATCCTGATCCGCAACTCCGTCATTCTGGTCGTCCAGATCGAGCATCTGCGCAGTGAAGGAATGGCGCCCTGGCAGGCCGTCATCGAGGCCACCGAACACCGCATGCGGCCGATCATGCTGACGGCCGCGGCGGCCACGCTGGCGCTGATCCCGATCTCGCGCGAGATCTTCTGGGGCCCGATGGCCTACGCCATGATGGGCGGCATCGTCGTCGGAACGGCGCTCACCCTGCTGTTCCTGCCTGCGCTCTACGTCGCGTGGTTCAGGATCCGGCGGGATGAAGGCGTCGTCCAGGCCGATGCCGTGGCAGAGGCGTGAGCACGGGCTTCGACGTCCATCGCATGCGGCCGTCGCGGCGGCCGCTGCAGGTCCTGGCTTCCAAGGAGAGAACTCGATGACGGGCCAGCGGTTGAATGAGTTTCCGTTGGGGGCCAAGACGATGCTGGCCGCGATCGGCCTGGCGATGCTTGTCGGTTGCGCTACACGACCGTCGCCTGATGTGTTGAACCCGGTCCATCTGCCGGTTCATCTCAATGCATCGCTTCGTTCCGATGAAGCCGCCTCGAGCCGCGTAAACGTGCTCGCTGCGACAAACAGGAACCCCGATACCGCGCGCGGCGGGTTCGGGAGCGCCTGGGCTGACAATCTCACCTACGAGCAATATGCGTTTTCGGTCCCTCCCAACCGGAAGGACACCGCGATCACATATCCGACCTCGAGGCCGGATCCCGAACGCCAATTTGTCGTCATCCAGCGCAAGCAGCTTCCAAGGGACGCATTCGTAGAGGAGGCGCTCCGCTCCACGCAGTCCGATGGCACCGTCGGCATCTTCGTCCATGGCTACAATTATAGTTATCAAGAGGCGTTGTTTCGCACCGCGCAGATCGCCGCGGACGCCAATATTCCGGGCTCTCCGATTCTGTTTTCCTGGCCATCGGCCGCCGCCGTCGCCGGCTATGTCGCCGACCGCGATGCGGCGCTGTCCTCGCGCAGCGACCTCGACTCGCTTGTCACCTCGCTCTCGGCTTCAGGAAAGGTGAAACGCATCATCCTTTTCGGACATAGCATGGGAGGATTCCTGGTCATGGAGACCGTGCGCCAGCTCAAACTGCAGCATCGTGACGACATCATCGATAAACTGGCGGTGATCCTGGCCGCCCCTGACATTGACATCGATGTTTTCCGGTCCCAGCTGAAGGATATCGGGCGGATGCCGATCCCGATATCTCTTGTCGTTTCGAAGGACGACCGGGCGCTGGTGGCCTCGAGCTTCATAGCGGGAGAGCGGGCGCGCGTCGGACGTCTCGATATCGACGATCCCGTCATCAGGGAGGCTGCCTTGAAGGAAAGGCTTCGGGTCATCGACATTACGTCGATCCAGGCGTCCGACGGGTTGGGGCACGACCGCTACGCATCGCTTGCCAAGTTCGGCGCCCAGCTTGCCTCCTTCGAAAGCGGGAGACGGTCGAGCGCCGGCGACGTTGGCGCCTATGTCTTCGATGCCGCCGGCGCCGCAGTCGCAAGTCCGTTTCGCCTGGCCGGACGTGTCGTCGGCTCGCAATGATGAGAACTGGCGTCTCGGGCGAGCGCCCATGGCTAATCCTGAGGCATCGTCAAGAGATGTGTACAATGTGACTATTAAATTGTCAGCTGCACAAATGAAGAGCAGACTTCCGCCTGTGGTCGATTTGGCCTCAAGGATAGGGGAGGGCATTCATGAGCGTACGAAATCCGTCTCCCTCGTTATACAACGAGGATCTTGCACCCGCCGAGGCGCGCAAATGGGGTGCATTCAGCATCTTTAACGTCTGGACATCAGACGTCCACAGCCTGTGGGGCTACTATCTGGCGGCGAGCCTGTTCCTGCTGTGCGGCAGCTTCGTCAATTTCGTCATCGCCATCGGCATCGGATCTCTGGTCATCTTCTTTTTGATGAGCCTGGTCGGCAATGCCGGCGTGCGCACCGGCGTACCCTTTCCGGTCCTGGCGCGCGCCTCCTTCGGCACGTTTGGGGCGAATGTTCCGGCACTGGTCCGGGCGGTGGTCGCCTGCTTCTGGTACGGGGCGCAGACCGCCGCCGCATCCGGCGCCATCGTCGCCTTGCTGATCCGCAACGACAACCTGCTCGCCTTTCACCAGAACAGCCACTTCCTCGGCCACTCGACCCTCGAGGTCATCTGCTACGTCATCGTCTGGGCGCTGCAGCTACTGATCATTCAGCGTGGGATGGAAACGGTTCGCAAGTTCCAGGATTGGGCCGGTCCGGCCGTCTGGATCATGATGCTGGTGCTCGCAGTCTATCTGGTCGCCAAATCAGGCACCTTCTCCTTCGGGTCCGAAATCCCGCGCGACGTGCTGATCGAAAAGACCAAGGATGCAGGCGTGCCGGGTGAGCCTGGTTCGATTGCAGCGCTTGCCGCCGTGGCCGCCACATGGATCACCTATTTCGCGGCTCTCTACCTGAATTTCTGCGATTTCTCGCGCTACGCAACGAATGAAAAGGCTCTCAGGAAAGGCAACCTCTGGGGGCTTCCGATCAACCTTCTGGCGTTCTGCCTGGTCGCAGGTGTTACGACCACCGCCGCCTTTACGGTCTACGGAGAGGTGCTGCTGCATCCGGAACAAATATCGGCGAAATTCGACAGCTGGTTCCTGGCGCTCCTGGCCGCGCTGACATTCGCGATCGCAACGCTCGGCATCAACGTCGTGGCGAACTTCGTGTCGCCGGCCTTCGACTTCGCCAATGTCTTCCCGCGCCAGATCAACTTCAAACGCGGTGGATATATCGCCGCCCTGATCGCTCTCGTGCTTTACCCGTTTGCTCCCTGGGAGACGGGTGCGGCGCATTTCGTCAATTTCATCGGATCGACGATGGGGCCGATCTTCGGCATCATGATGGTGGATTACTATCTCATCCGGAGAAGCCAGTTGAACGTCGAAGCGCTCTATCATGAGAATGGCGAGTTCCGGTTCCAGAACGGATGGCATGGCAATGCCTTCATCGCATTTGCGGTTGGCGTGCTCTTCTCATCGATCCTGCCGACCTTCACCACCATCCTGCCGGACTGGTGGGGAACCTACGGCTGGTTCTTCGGCGTCGCCATCGGCGGGGCGATCTATTTCGTGTTGAGAATGGGCGCGCGGCGCAATCCGGCCTTCGCGGCATGATCGAATGAAAGCGCCCGGCAATCGCCGGGCGCCTTTTCATGTCTGGTTTTCTGCTGCCGCCTGGTTCAACGGCGAGCGGCAACCGCATGCACGGCTGCACGAGCAGCGGGCTGCGCCATCGTTCTCGCCGTCGAGCGAAGGGCCGAGGAATGGCTGGTGGCCACATCGTCGAGCTTGAACTGGGCGATGAGCTCGCGAAGCTTCTGGGCTTCCTGCGCGAGCGAATCGGATGCCGCCGTCGACTGTTGCACCATGGTTGCGTTCTGTTGCGTGGTCTGGTCCATCCGGTTGACCGCGACGTTGACTTCGCTGAGGCCGATGGACTGCTCCTTCGCTGAGGTGGCGATCGAATCCATATGGTGATTGATCTGGGTAATGAAGCCGCCGATGGTCTTCAAGGCCTGGCCGGTATCGCGCACCAGCTTGACCCCGCCTTCCACCTCCTTCGAGGAGTTCTGGATCAGGCCCTTGATTTCCTTGGCCGCACTTGCCGAGCGCTGGGCGAGTTCGCGCACTTCCTGGGCGACGACGGCGAAGCCCTTGCCGGCCTCGCCGGCTCTCGCCGCTTCCACGCCGGCATTCAATGCGAGTAGGTTGGTCTGGAATGCAATTTCGTCGATGACGCTGATGATGTTGGAGATCTGCTGCGACGACGTCTCGATGCGTCCCATCGCCTCTTCGGCGTGGGAAACGACTTCCGCGGAGACCCCGGCGCTGCGATTTGCCTCCGTGGCCACCGTGCGCGTCTCCTCGGTTCGCTTGCTGGAGTTCGACACGTTCGCCGTGATCTCTTCCAGCGCGGCCGCCGTCTCTTCGAGCGAGGCGGCCTGCTGCTCCGTGCGCTTTGCAAGATCGCTCGCCCCGGAAGAAATTTCCCGCGTGCCTTCGTCGATCGTGCCGATGCTGTCGGATATTGCTCTCAGCGTCGCGCCAAGCTGGTTGACGGACTGGTTGAAGTCATGGCGTAGCGCCTCGAAGTCGGGGGCGAAGGTCTCGCTGAGCTGGAAGGCGAGGTCGCCTGCGGCCAGCCGCTTCAAACCGGCGGCGAGACCCGAGGTAGCGATGCGCAGCCGTTCCGAGGCGTCAGCCTCCGCCTGCTGCTGGGCGGCAAGGCGGTCGGCCTCCGCCCTGTTGCGGTTTTCGTCGGCTTCGATTGCCATTCGCTTGTTGGTGATCGCGGCCTGGCGGAAGATCTCCACCGCTCCCGCCATCGATCCGATTTCGTCGGCGCGGTCAGCGAACGGAATCTCTGAACCGGTGTCTCCCTCGGCCAGCCGCCGCATCGAGGCGGTGATGCCGGTAATCGGATTGGCGATGCCCGTCAGAACGAAGACGACGGCGCCGAGAACGAGCAATCCCGCAAAGCCGATCGCGGCAAACAGCTCGAATTCTATCGAGGCGAAGGTCTCCTTGCTGAGTTCGGCGGCCTTGTTGCTGCCGCTGACGTTCAGTTCGACCAGGGCCGCAGTTGCTTCTTTGAGCTTATCCGAATGCGAGCGCATCTCTCCACCCAGATATTGCCCGGCTTCCTCGGTCTTGTTGGCCCGGGAGAGGACGAGCAGTTGCGAGCTGCTGGCGATGTAGCCACCAACGCTCTCCTTGATCGTCTTGATCAGTTCGCGCTCGTGGTCGGACGAAGCCAGCGGGAGATAGGCGTCTACCGCTTTGCCAACTGTATCCTCGGCGACTTTAATGGCCTCTTCGCGCGTTTTCTTTTCTGCATCCGACTGCGCGATGATGTGATCACGATAGGCGAGGCGCAAATTCGTCATGGCGAGATTGATCGCTTGCGACGCCTGCACGCTCGGCAGCCAGTTGGTCGCAATTTCTTCGGTGGAGCCGTTCGTATTTCGAAGACCGTCGACCGCGAGATAAGCGACAAGCCCGAAAAGAAGAGCTATGCCGCTGAAAATCAACAGCAAACTCGATTTTATGTTTGGACGACGCATTGAAAGCCCCCATCGAACATCCGGTTTCATATCGGATTGGCCAAGGACTTTTTTATCCAAAAAAATTTAACGATTTGTTCCATATGTAAAAACGCCGTTTACCAGTTTTCCGGAAAACTGCTGCCGCCTTCGCGCTCCGGCTCCCGCTAAAGCAGCAGAATGCCTATCGATGCTGCGGCACGGATGACAGGAGCCAGAGATGATGAAGCGCATATTTTCCGCCCTTCTTGCATTGATTCTTCCGGTGCAGGCAGCCGTTTCGCAACCCGCTGACGAGGCGGGGGCACGCAAAGCCCGGTCTATCGCCCAGCTTCAGTCGGAAGGCGTGCCGATCATCGATCATCTGCCGACCATCGAGCCCGAGAGCGAGAGCACTCGCCGAAATACAAAGGCTGTCGTTCAGCGCACGATTGCGCTTGCGATCGTTGCCGTGAAAGGCGAGACCGGCGACCACGAAATGGGTCAGGCTCTCATCCGGCAGTTCGACGCCGCAAGTTTTTTCACCCCGAAAGAACGGGTCTTCATGGACGATCCCGATCCCTCGGATCAGGACCGGACCAACTTCGCCTGGCGCTACGAGGGCGTGCACGTCATGTTATGGGCGCTCGGGATCACTTCCGATCTTGAACGCCCCGACCATATTTGCGACGTGCCATTCATTGCCAACACACTTCGCGAACTGGGAACCGACGGCCTGATGCGTCGTGCCAAGCTGCGTCCGCAGAAAGAACTGCTCGACGCTGCCGATCTCATTTACCGCTACGATTGGGCCGCAGTGAACGCGCGGCTGAAGGGAGAGGAGCCACCTGCCGGATTGGACAAGGGCGTGGTTTACGAACGGCATTATGCCCTCAACTGGCTGACCGGCTACATGGATCAGGATTGGGACGATATTTCCAAGGACACATGACGCCGCCCGGCGCCGGGCCACGACGAAGGCGCCTGGTCAGGCCACGTACCGACGCGGATGATGCATGTTTTACGAAATAGCATTATGATCGGCTGAGCGCATGGACTGGCGGAGGGGCTGGCCGCGGATTTGTGATCCGCGCGGAATGGAGGACGGCAGGATTTGGAACGGCTAAAGGATCTGGACAGTATTTCCGCGCAATCAGGTGGCGGTTCCACATCGCTTCCGTATGAACGGCCCGGCGTCGTGGCTGCTGCCGTTTACCAGCATGGGCAACGCATTCGCGACATCAGGATAGAAGAGGCCGGCGAATGGCGAAGCAGGGAGAATGCCATCGTCTGGATCGGCCTGCACGAGCCGGATGAAGTGCTGCTGCACCAGGTCCAGGCCGAGTTCAATCTCCATCCGCTGGCGATCGAGGATGCAGCGCAGCCCCACCAGCGCCCGAAGCTGGAGATTTATGGGGACGCGATGTTCATCGTCGCCCGGACCGCCCACATGAAGGATGACGAAATCATCTTCGGCGAAACGCATTTGTTCGTCGGTCGCGGTTATGTCGTCTCCGTTCGCCACGGGGACTCGTCCTCGTATCTCGCGGTGCGGCAGCGATGCGAGGCCACGCCGACAGCGCTTGCCCACGGCGAGAATTATATTCTCTATTCCATCCTCGATTTCATCGTCGACAATTATATGCCGGTGATCGAGGTCGTGCAGGAGGAGGTCGAGAAGCTCGAGGATCTGGTGCTGCGCGAACAGCTGGCAAAGTCTGACATCGAGCGCCTTTACCTGTTGCGGCGCAAGCTGCTGCGGCTCCGCAATGCCGTGGTGCCGCTGGTAGACGTCTGTCGGCGATACGAGCACATCGATCTTCCCGGCATGGATCCGACGCTCCAGTCGCTGTTTCGCGATGTGACGGATCACGTGCGCCGGGTTCAGGAAGATATCGATGCGCTACGCGAGGTTCTCGCCTTTGCCTTCGAGGCCAGCGTGATGATTGGCCAGACGGAGCAGACGGCGATCGCCCGCCAACTCGCCGCATGGGCGGCGATCCTGGCCGTTCCCACCGCGATCGCCGGTATCTACGGGATGAATTTCAGCGATATGCCCGAACTGAAATTCCAATATGGCTATTTCGTCGTGCTTGGTGTTATCGCCTTCTTGTGCCTGTTTCTCTTCAGTTTCTTCCGTCGGAGGAAGTGGCTCTAGATATGAAGCCTGGCGAAGGCGTCAGCACAGAGCTTCGAGCAGTCGATCCCGATGGCTTCTGATATAGTCGATATCGCTTAGATAGAGCCGGGCATCTCCTGTGGCGACGTCCTCCGCGAATGTCGCCTCTCCAGCCGAGGCGTTCGCCAGCATGAAATCGACCAGCGCCTGAAGCCGCCTGCAGATCATCTCTGGGAGCTGGAGCCGTTCGTCCACCGTCGCCCCATATGCCTCACAGAAGAGTTCCGCTCGCCGCAGCTGTTCGTCGAGGTTGAATGCCACATGTGGGTTGGCGGGATCGGATAGGGGCGCCCAGCGGTAGACCGAGTAGGCCAAATCCCAAAGGCGCGACGCGGGATGGGCGGCGTCGAAATCGATGATGCCGACAGCCGCCTGACCTGCTGTGGCGACATTGTAGGGCGCATAATCTCCGTGGCATACGATCTCGCGCGGCTCCTGTGGCGGCAACATCCATGTCTGGACCTCGCGATCCGATTCCAGAAATCCTTGAGATGCCGAATGAAAGTCGCGCAGAAGCCTGGCTGCGGAAAGCAGCATGGGCTCCGATCCGACAAATTGGTCGCTCAAATCTTCGCAGACGCGCCCGGCGACATAACTGATGACCTCCTGGTTCCCCGTTATTTCAATGGGATCCGGCGCTCCCGAAAAGCCTCTGCTCCTCAGATGGCGCAAAAACCGGTGCACCGTCGGCGTCCACGCGCCGGAAGGCCTGATCACGGTATCGCCATCACGCCAGATCTGCCCGGTTCGGCCGCCCTCCAACAGTTTCATTTTCCGGTCTCTTCGATATGGGCCTGAACCGTCGCGCCAAGGTTTGTCTCATGGCAGTTCCGGTAGAACGCCACCACGTCGGAAGGCATTCCGTCGGGGATGGGGACGAAGTCTTCAAGCCGCAGGCCGATTGAGCTGCCGAGTTGTGGATCCGCTAGCTGGCTCTCGCTCAAACTGCCGATACGATCGGCCAGGGCTTGGAAATAGGCGAGGTTCGCATCCACCGTCGAAGGGGAGTACGTCCGGCCGTGCGCAGGGATGATCAGCCTTGCATCCAGGTCACGTATTCGCTCCAGCGAGGAACGGATAAGGCGGAGATCATCAGCACTTTTGCTCCAGACTTCGGGAACGGGATACTCCACCGCGTCGACGGCCAGGCAGATGCGAAGTTCGGGAATCCATACGGCGATATGGTCGGGCGTGTGACCCGGCGTATGAATGAGTTCCAGCGTCAGATCACCGCCATTGAGGGTCATCGAGCCGGAGAACGTAATGTCGGGACCGATGAGGTCGACGTTCCGAAACCTCGAATCCTGACTTGCCTTGTCCCTCAGGACCTCGCGTGCGGAAGGGTCACGTAAACGGTCGAGCCCTGCGGCATGCGCGATAATCGGAGCGCGCCCCGCAACGGCGGCATTCCCCCAGAAATGATCCCAATCCATGTGCGAATTGATGACGATCATCGGGCGTGCTTTCGTCTGTTCCTCGAGCAGGTCCAGCGCCGCCCGGCATAATTCGGGCGTTCCGAGCGTATCGATCAGGACATTGAGCCTCTCGGTCTGGACGAACACGGCATCAACTTCGTCCCCCGCCCTGACGATCACGATCCGATCATCGAGGTCGGGGTATGAACACAATTCCACCAATGGATTCACGTCTGGTCGCCTTTATTGCAAATCGCAGAGATTCATTCGGATACATCAAGTCCCGTTCGGGCGCCTGCTCTTTCCGAACGGTGCGGGGCGGCGGGGCTTCCCGTCAGATTTGGCTTGCGCTCTGCCGGAACATGGACATCCCAACGTCTCATCACGCTGTTCGGCACCGCGACCGTGCATATCACCATCACGCTCAGTTTCGAGCGGCCAAGGCTCTTCGGCGTCCACTGTGTTTCGAGCGGCACCGCACAGCGGGGAACCAGCGTCTTCAGGTTGGGCTCCAGCACGTCCCATTGCTGATGCCCCTTGGCGTTCTCGTGCGAAATGAAGCGCCTGGCCTCCTCGCGGATTTCGAACAGGCCATGGGTGTTCTCAGTGGAACGATCGGTGTCGATGCTCCAGGAGGCCAGGCACAGCGCGCAGGCCGACAGGGCGGCGGTGAGGAGTGTCGATCGAAGCAGTGAGCCGTCAGCGGCCAAATTGGTCATCCTCCCAGGGAGGGGAAGACTACCGAAATGCGGTACGCCTTCAAGGGTTCTCGTCAGAAACAAGCGCCTTTGATGCTCGAACGAAACGCGTCCGATCGATCCCGCTTCAATGCGGCCCACGATGTCCAGCGCATCGCGAATTGGCAGTTTCGGTGGAACAACCGCCGCCAACAGAAGTTTGCCTGTAAAGCAACTCGAGCGGCGGCCGATGTTATCCTCTCCAAAACAGGGTGTGTTGAGCACCCCACCCCGGATCTATTATGTCAATCCACTCCTTCTTCAGGGTATCGATGCGTGGCGCGAAGTTTTCGACCATGCAGCGGATACGGGTTTCGACCTTGTGCTGACGGCGCCTCTTTTCGACCGGGGCGGGGAGCGCAGCGTCTTTGCCTCCCGGGACCTAGGCCGCCTCGATCCTCAACTGTCGCTCGGAAGCGCAGTCGAGGAGGGGGTGGGACGCTTGGC
The DNA here is from genome assembly GCF_051811205.1 of Rhizobium sp. 862_C5_N1_2. NCBI lineage: Bacteria > Pseudomonadati > Pseudomonadota > Alphaproteobacteria > Hyphomicrobiales > Rhizobiaceae > Rhizobium > Rhizobium sp. 862_C5_N1_2. The sequence continues at coordinate 1,076,492 of NZ_JBPWPT010000002.1, forward strand.
GGAGGCCGCTCGTAAGAGTGGCGTCGCCTTGATGATGGACCTGATGCTCGACGGTAAGGCCCGGGATCCCAAGGCGAGCTTTCACCCTGTCGATCCGAGGCGCTCGCCGTTGGACCCGGCGGAACCGATGACTGCGATGGGGGCGGAGTCTCAATCCAGGCTGTTGGAAGAATGGACCGAACGGCTGCGAGGACTGACTGGTCTCGGCATCTCCGGCTACCGGGCGCTCGGGATCGATCGCATTGCGCCGGCGGTTTTCAAATCACTGATTTCGGCGGTGCGCGAGAAGGCGGACGCGCAATTCCTCGCCTGGACGCCCGGCACTGATTTTGGCACCAGGGCCGCGGTCAAGGATACAGGCTTCGACGGATGTTTTTCATCGATGGCTTGGTGGGATTTCGATGAGAGATGGTTCATCGAAGAACACCGCGTCCAGAAGGAGTTTGGCTGGCAGATCGCTTTTCCGGAACCACCCTTCACCAGGCGGATCGCCCACGGAACCGAAAGCCGCGAAACCCTCGAACGGCGCGCTATAAGGGCGCTCCGGCTGGCTGCTTCACTCGGCGGCGGCCTGATGGTTCCGATGGGCTTCGAATATGGCGCAGTCACGCCGCTCGATCCGACCCATGGGAATGGAGCGGGCTTGCGGAGGATGCGCCATGACCTTGCCTTCGATATCTCCTCCGAAATTCGCCTTGCGAACACCGAGATCGGCAAGAAACCCCATGCGCCGACCTCATCGCTTCGGCTCATCCGCAACGCCAACGGACCGGTCTCAGCGCTGCTGCAGGCTGAGGTGGAAGACCTTCGCAGCACTGAGAATGTGCGGTTCATCCTGCTCAACAGGGACCTTCGGAAAAGTGCGCCCGCTCCGGTGAGCGCACTGCGCGAAGCGGCCTCCGGTTTTCTTCCCGCCGCGGCCGACGGCACGGCACTGCGGCTGCGGGCAGGGGAGACCCTGGTGGTCGAAGGCAAGGCGCCGGCGCCGATCACATCCCGGCCGATCCTCGACGTCGCACAGGCGATAGCATCACCGCGGCTCGCCATCGAAAACATCATGCCGCGGGTCGATGAAGGGCGCTTTCCCGTCAAGCGGGTGGTCGGCGACATCGTCACCGTCGAGGCGGATATATTCGCCGACGGCCACGACCCGATCGCCGCGGTCCTGCTCTGGCGGCCGCTCGATGCGGCGGACTGGAATGAGACGGAGATGCAATTGGTCGAAAACGACCGCTGGCGCGCCGAATTCCTGCTGGAGCGCATTGGACGTTATGAATTTGCCGTCGAGGCATGGAAGAACCCGTTTGCGATTTTCCGCTACGAACTGACGAAGAAGAACGATGCCAGGCTGGATCTGAAGCTCGAACTCCAGGAGGGGTTGAACCTCGTCCGCTCGGCCGAGATGCATGCCGGCCCAACGCTCAATGCCGAATTGAAGGCCCTCGGCGACAATCTCGAAAGGGCGTCCGATGCCGAGCGCACGGCGATCCTGCTCGATGCCGGAACATCCGAATTGATGAACAAGGCCGACAGGCGGCCGTTTCGGCTTCGCTCGACGGCAAGCGCCGTCGATGCCGAACGCAAGGAGGCTGCCTTTGCCAGCTGGTACCAGATCTTCCCGCGCTCGCAGAGCGGCGATCCGGACCGACACGGCACCTTCGACGACGTCATCCCGCGACTGCCCGCCATCCGCGACATGGGTTTCGACGTGCTCTATTTCCCGCCGATTCATCCGATCGGTTCGACCAACCGGAAAGGCCGCAACAACAGCCTGAAAGCCGGGCCGGGCGACCCCGGAAGCCCCTATGCCATCGGCTCCGAGGATGGCGGCCATGACGCCATCCATCCCGAGCTCGGCGAGTTCGAGGATTTCCGCCGGTTGGTCGAGGCGGCAGGGCGGCATGGCCTGGAGATCGCTCTCGACCTTGCGATCCAGGCGTCGCCGGATCACCCCTGGTTGAAGGAGCATCCCGGCTGGTTCGACTGGCGTCCCGACGGCACGATCAAATATGCCGAAAACCCGCCGAAGAAATACGAGGACATCGTCAACGTCGATTTCTACACGAAAGATGCCCTGCCTTCGCTTTGGGTGGAGCTCAGGGATGTCGTGCAGCTTTGGGTGGACCAGGGCGTCAAGCTGTTTCGCGTCGACAATCCGCACACAAAGCCCTTTCCGTTCTGGGAATGGCTGATCGGCGATATCAGGGCCCGTCATCCCGACGTCGTCTTCCTGTCGGAAGCCTTCACCAAGCCGAAGGTGATGTACCAGCTGGCAAAGATCGGCTTCTCCCAGTCCTACACCTACTTCACCTGGCGCAATGCCAAGTGGGAGCTCGAGCAATATATGCGGGAGCTGACCGAGACGGCGCCGAAAGAATTCTTCCGCCCGCATTTCTTCGTCAACACCCATGATATCAATCCGGATTTCCTGCAGAACGCACCGCGCCCGGCCTTCCTGATCCGCGCTGCACTTGCCGCCACTCTTTCGGGATTGTGGGGCGTCTATAACGGTTTCGAACTTTGCGAGGGGCGACCGGACGCCAAGCGCAAGGAATATGCCGACAGCGAAAAGTACGAAATCCGCGCCTGGGACTACGACCGGCCGGGCAATATCATTGCCGAAATCAGGACGCTCAACCGCATCCGGACCGAAAACACCGCGCTGCATTCGCATCTCGGCCTGACGCTGCTGAATGCGCGAAATGACAATATCTTGTTCTTCGAGAAGGCAAGCCGCGCCCGCGACAACGTCCTGCTGATCGCCATCAGCCTCGACCCCCATAATTTCCAGCAAAGCGACGTCGAGCTGCCGCTCTGGCACTGGTCGCTCGGAGACGACGGCACGCTGGATGCGGAAGATCTGATCGGCGGCCATCGTTTCAAGTGGACCGGCAAATGGCAGAGCATCGGGCTCAATCCTGAGATCCTGCCCTATGCGATCTGGCGTATTCGCTCAAGGGAGGCATGAATGGACACGATGAATGCAGATAGCGCGCCGCAGCCGCTCTGGTACAAGGATGCGATCATCTACCAGCTGCACATCAAGTCGTTCTACGATGCCAATGGCGACGGGGTCGGCGACTTCGCCGGCCTGCACCAGAAGCTCGATCATATCGCAGCGCTCGGCGTCAATGCCATCTGGCTCCTGCCTTTCTTTCCCTCTCCGCGCCGCGACGACGGCTACGACATCGCCGACTATGGCAATGTCAGCCCCGATTACGGGACGATGGAGGATTTCCGAGCCTTCGTCGACGCCGCCCACCAGCGCAATATTCGCGTCATCATCGAACTCGTCATCAACCACACCTCCGACCAGCATCCCTGGTTCCAGCGCGCCCGCCAGGCGCCGGCGGGATCGCCGGAGCGCGACTTCTACGTCTGGTCGGATACCGATCAGAAATTTCCGGAAACGCGCATCATTTTCATCGATACGGAAAAATCCAACTGGACATGGGACGCGGTGGCCGGCGCCTATTACTGGCACCGCTTCTATTCCCATCAACCCGACCTGAATTTCGACAGCCCTCTTGTCATGGAGGAATTGCTGAGGGTGATGCGCTTCTGGCTGGAAACCGGCATCGACGGGTTTCGTCTCGATGCGATCCCCTACCTCGTCGAGCGCGAGGGGACGATCAACGAAAACCTGCCGGAAACCCACGGGATCCTCAAACGCATACGCGCCGCGCTCGATGCCACTCATCCCGGCGTGATGCTGCTTGCCGAGGCCAATCAATGGCCGGAGGACACGCGCGAATATTTCGGAGAGGGCGACGAATGCCACATGGCCTTCCACTTCCCGCTAATGCCGCGCATGTATATGGCGATCGCCAAGGAGGATCGGTTTCCGATCACCGACATCCTGCGCCAGACGCCGGAGATTCCAGACAACTGCCAATGGGCGATCTTCCTTCGCAACCACGACGAACTGACGCTCGAAATGGTGACCGACGCCGAGCGGGATTATCTCTGGGAGACCTATGCATCCGACAAACGTGCCCGCATCAATCTCGGCATCAGACGGCGCCTTGCACCTCTGATGGAGCGCGACCGCCGGCGGATCGAGTTGATGAACGCGCTTCTTCTATCGATGCCGGGAACGCCGGTGATCTATTACGGCGACGAGATCGGCATGGGCGACAATATCTATCTCGGCGACCGGGATGGAGTGAGGACGCCGATGCAATGGTCTCCGGACCGCAATGGCGGTTTCTCCAGGGCAGATCCGGCGCGTCTCGTCCTGCCGCCCGTCGCCGACCCGCTCTACGGTTTCGAGGCCGTCAACGTCGAGGCGCAGAGCACGGACGCGCATTCGTTGCTCAACTGGACGCGCAGAATGTTGGCGTTGCGCGGCAGGCATCCCGCCTTCGGGCGTGGCACGCTGCGGTTCCTTTCACCGGAAAATCGCAAGATCCTTGCCTATCTCAGGGAGTATGAAGGCGAGGTCTTGCTTTGTGTTGCAAGCCTCTCGCGGCTGCCCCAGGCCGTCGAACTCGACTTGTCGAGCTTCGAGGGGCGCGTGCCCATTGAACTGACCGGCATGTCGCCGTTTCCGCCGATCGGCCAGTTGACCTATCTGCTGACCTTGCCGCCCTACGGTTTCTTCTGGTTCCAGCTGACGGCTGATGCCGACCCGCCGGCGTGGCGCACCGCACCGCCGGAACAGCTTCCCGATCTGTTGACGATGGTCATCCGGCGTAGCCTGCTCGACCTCGTGGATGAACCGGGTCATGCGCGCATTCTGAGCGGCGAAATCCTGCCCGCCTATCTCTCCAAGCGGCGATGGTTCGGGGCAAAGGACCAGGCGCTTCAGGCCGCCCGACTGATCTCCGCGACACCAATCCCATTCGCCGACGGCGTCGTCCTCGGCGAGTTGGAGGTCGTGCTGCCGAACCACAGCGAATCCTATCAACTGCCGCTCGCGGTCGCCTGGGACGATGCGCATCCTTCCGCGCTTGCCCAGCAGCTTGCGCTTGGGAGGATTCGCCAAGGCAGACGCGTCGGTTTCCTCACAGACGGATTTGCCGCGGAGGCAATGGCGCGTGGCATTCTGCACGGACTTCGCGACCGCTCGCGCACCACCGGCCGGACCGGCACGCTCGAATTCATTGGGACAGAACGGCTCGACAGTCTCGAGATTTCAGACGAGCTGCCGGTGCATTGGCTATCGGCTGAACAGTCCAACAGCTCGTTGCTGGTCGGCGACGTAGCGATGATCAAACTGATCAGGCACATCTTCCCGGGCATCCATCCGGAAGTCGAGATGACGCGCTATCTCACCCGCGCCGGCTATGACCACACGGCGCCCCTGCTCGGAGAGGTCGCGCATACCGATTCCAGCGGACGCCGTTCCACCTTGATCATCGTCCAGGGCGCGATCCGCAATCAGGGCGACGCCTGGAACTGGATGCTGAACAATCTGCGCCGCGGGGCCGACGAACTCGTGCTGAACGATCCGGCGGTCCAACCAGACGATGACGTCTTCCGGTCGCTGATCAGTTTCGTCGCGATGGTGGGTCTCAGGCTCGGCGAATTGCATGTCGTGCTCGCTGCGAAGACCGGGGACGAGGCCTTCAGCCCGGTGGTATCAGGCGACAGCGAAGTCGAGGCGATGAGGAAGGCCGTTGCCGGGGAGCTCGCCTATGCGATGTCGAAGCTCGAGGAACGCGACGAGAATGCCGACCCCGCAATCGACCTGCTCGCAAGGCCGCTACTCGACCGTCGTTCCGAACTCGCAGAGCTCGCCGGGACGCTGGCGGAGAGCGCCCGCCATACGCTGATGACACGCACGCATGGCGACTTCCATCTTGGCCAGATCCTCGTCAGCGAGGGTGATGCCGTCATCATCGACTTCGAGGGCGAGCCTGCGAAAAACCTAGCCGAGCGCCGCGCCAAGACGAACCCGCTGCGCGATGTCGCCGGGCTTTTGAGATCGCTGAGCTACCTCGTGGCCACCGCCCAGCTCGACAACGACGCGGTCATCGAACACGACAACGAGGTCCGCCGCGAGGCGATCGCCCGCTTCGGGCGCCATGCCGAGGAGGCCTTTCTCGATGCTTATTCGCAGGCGGTTTCCGTATCGAAGGAGCTTGACATGCCACCCCACCAAAGACGCAGGGTTCTCGATGCCTTTCTACTCGAAAAGGCCGCCTACGAGATCGCCTATGAAGCCCGCAACAGGCCGAAATGGCTTCCGATCCCGCTATCCGGCCTTACCGAAATCGTAGCGCGTCTGACGGGAGTCAAGGCATGAATGTTGAGCGCTCGGAACTTCTGGCGGGCATCGGACAGGATGCGCTATGGGCCCTGATCGAGGGGCGCCATGGCGATCCCTTTTCGATCCTCGGTCCCCACCAAAGCGGCGGCATGACGATCGTGCGGGTGTATCTGCCCGGAGCGGAAGCGGTCGATCTCATCGATGCGACGAGCGGCCGGGTGGTGGCGCCGTTCAGCATCGCACACCCGTCCGGCCTGTTTGCGGCGGTGGCGGCCTCGAGGACGGGATACCGGCTGCGGATCACATGGCCGGATGCAGTTCAGGTCACCGAGGACCCCTACAGTTTCGGTCTGCTGCTCGGAGAGCTCGACCTCCATCTGATATCGGAGGGCACCCACTACAGTCTGAGCCGGACGCTCGGCGCAGTTGATATGTCGATCGACGGGATATCGGGCGTTCGTTTCGCCGTCTGGGCCCCGAATGCGCGCCGCGTCTCGGTTGTCGGCGACTTCAACGCCTGGGACGGGCGGCGCAATCCGATGCGGCTGAGACCGTCGGCGGGCGTCTGGGAGCTGTTCGTTCCGCGCCTCGCCCCCGGTGAAAGATATAAGTTCGAGATCATCGATGCTGAGGGGACCTGCTTGCCGCAGAAGGCCGATCCGGTCGCGAGGGCGAGCGAGGCGGCTCCGTCCACCGCCTCCATCGTCGCATCGTCGACGCCGTTTCGATGGAGCGATGACGGCTGGATGAAGGGCCGGTCCCGCCAAGACAGGCTGGAGGGCGCGTTCTCGGTCTATGAGGTGCACGCCGGCTCCTGGCTTCGAGATCTAAAGGACGGCAACAGGTCGCTCGACTGGGTTGAACTCAGTCAGCGGCTGGTTCCCTATGTCAGCGATATGGGCTTTACCCATATCGAGCTGCTGCCGATCATGGAGCATCCGTTCGGCGGGTCCTGGGGTTATCAGCCGCTCGGGCTATTCGCGCCCACCGGCCGATATGGGACGCCTGAAGATTTCGCCTATTTCATCGACCGATGCCATGGCGCCGGGCTCGGTGTCATCCTCGATTGGGTGCCTGCTCATTTTCCCACAGACGTCTGGGGGCTTGCCCGCTTCGACGGCAGCGCGCTCTACGAGCACGAAGATCCGCGCGAAGGCTTTCACCGCGACTGGAACACGCTGATCTACAATCTCGGCCGCAACGAGGTGAAAGGGTTCCTGATAGCCAGCGCGCTGGAATGGCTCGAGCGCTACCATATCGACGGTTTGCGGGTCGACGCCGTTGCCTCGATGCTTTACCGCGACTACAGCCGCAACGAGGGCGAATGGATCCCCAACCAATATGGCGGCCGCGAGAATCTGGAAGCGGTCGAATTCTTCAAGCACCTGAACAGCATCATTCACGAGCGCTGCCCGCACGCGATGACGATCGCCGAGGAATCGACGGCCTGGCCCGGCGTGACGAAGCCGCCCGAGCAGGGAGGGCTGGGGTTCGACATCAAATGGAACATGGGCTGGATGCATGACAGCCTGAGCTACATCGAGAAGGATCCGATTTACCGGAGCTACGCGCATGGCACGATGACCTTCGGAATGATCTATGCCTATTCCGAACACTTCATTCTGCCGATTTCACATGACGAGGTCGTCTACGGAAAGGGCTCGCTGCTGACGAAGATGCCGGGCGACGAATGGCAAAAATTCGCCAATCTGCGCAGCTATCTCGCCTTCATGTGGGGTCATCCTGGCAAGAAGCTCTTGTTCATGGGGAGCGAAGTCGCACAGCCGGGCGAGTGGAACCATGATGGTTCGGTGACCTGGGATGTGCTGGACCGGCCCCAGCATGTGGGGATCCAGCGGCTGGTGAAGGATCTGAACGGCCTCTACGCGGACGCGCCGGCATTGCAATTCGGCGACTTTCATCCCGAGGGCTTCGAATGGGCGGCAGCCGACGACGCCGTCAATTCCGTGCTCGGGATGCTCCGTTATGCACCCGATCGTGCTTCGTCGATCCTGGTCATGTCGAATTTCACGCCGGTGCCGCGTTACGGCTACAGGGTGGGCGTGCCCAGCGACGGTGTGTGGATCGAGCGGATGACGACGGATGCGCGGGAATATGGCGGCTCGGGCCTTGTCAATGGCGCGGTGTCGACCGAACCGGTGCCCGCCCACGGCAGGCCCGTCTCTCTGTCGCTGACGCTGCCGCCGCTGTCCACGATCTTTCTGCAGGGGCCGTCGCCTTGACAGTGGTCACGTCGATGACGGTTCCACCGTCATCTGAGACGACCGTAGATAGTCAACTCGGTGACAGTTTCACCGTCACCTGAGATAATGGATATGCGGGCGCGAGTGATAGGGAGAGGCTTCGACACGGGCCTCGACGGAAAAGACATTCCTTAGAAGATCCTCGTTCAACACGTCCTGGGGCGCGCCGGAGGCGACGATCCTGCCATGCTGCATGATGATCAGCTGGTCGCAGAACATGGCAGCATGATTGAGATCGTGCAGGGCGACGATGCTGGTGATCGGAAGGCCGGAGACGAGCCGCATCAGGCCGATCTGATGCTGGATATCGAGATGGTTCGTGGGTTCGTCGAGGATCAGCTCCTGGGGCGACTGGGCGAGCGCCCTTGCGATATGGGTGCGCTGCTTCTCGCCGCCCGACAGGCTTTGCCAGCGATCGTCGCGTTTCTCCGCCATGCCGGCGCGCGCCAGCGCGGCTTCGACCGCCTCTTCGTCGGTCTTCGTCCAGCCTGAAAACATCGACCGGTGCGGGAACCGGCCGAGCTTGACGACGTCGACGACCCGCAGATTGGCATTTGTGGTGGCGTGTTGCTCGACGAAGGCGATCCGCCGGGCGATCGAGCGGCGGCTGATCGTGGCGACGTCGCTCCGGTCGAGCGTGATGCGGCCGGAATGCGGCCGCTTCAGGCCGGCGAGAAGCCGCAGGAGCGAGGTCTTGCCCGAGCCGTTCGGCCCGAGCAGGCCGAGCATCTTGCCCGGCGGCGCGTCCAGGGAAACGCCGTCGAGAATGGTCTTCCTGCCAATCTTCCAGATGAGGTTTTCGGCCTTGATGCTCATGATGCGCGCTGGAACCGGTAGAGGATGATCGAGAAGAAGGGGACGCCCACCAGGGCCGTGACGACGCCGATCGGCAGGATCTGGTTCGGAATGAGGGCGCGCGCGGCGATGTCGGCGAGCACCATGAAGATCGCCCCTGTTATTGCGCAAGCCGGCAGGAGGCGGACATGCAGCGGCCCGACGACAAAGCGCGCGACATGCGGCACGACAAGGCCGACGAAGCCGATCGACCCCACCATGCTGACGATCGTCGCCGTCATCATTGCCGTCAGCGCAAAGAGCGCCATCCGCGCGCGGCCGACATTGACGCCGAGTGATGATGCCGCCTCGTCGCCGAAAGCGAAGGCGTCGAGCACGCGGGCGTAAAACAGGCAGCCGACGAGGCCGACGCCGACAACGATCGAGACCAGCGCGAATTCCGGCCAGCGCACGCCGCCGAAGCTGCCGAGCAGCCAGAACATGACGTCGCGGGCCTGCTGGGCGTTGGCCGATGTCGTGACGATGTAAGACGTCGTGGCGTTGAAAAGCTGCGAAGCGGCGACACCGGCGAGGATGGTGCGATCGGCGCCGCCGCGCGTGCCGTTCGACAGGAGGGCGACGAAGAAGAAGGCCGCGAAGGCGCCGGCAAAGGCGCCGGCGGAAAGCGAGACCGCGCCGGCGCCGACGCCTAAAATGACGATCGCGACGGCGCCTGTGGAGGCGCCGGCCGAGATGCCGAGAACATAGGGTTCGGCAAGCGGATTGCGCAGCAGCGACTGCATGATCGCGCCCGATAGCGCAAGGCCCGCGCCGCAGAAAGCGGCAACCAGCGCCCGGCTGAGACGATAATCCCAGATGACAGTCTCGTGGATGCGGTTCAGTTCGACCGCGGTCCATCCCAACCGGTTGGTGACGGCCGAAAACGTGGTTGCAAGCGGGATCGGCAGGTCGCCGATCCCGACGCTGACGCCAATGGCAACAGCGATGAGGCAGAAAGAGGCCAGGAGCACTGCGAGGACGGCTCCCAGCTGCCGGAAGATACGGCCCGCTTCCGTCACTTCAACAGACCGAGAGCCTTCAGCTGGCCGGCCACCTGCTCAGCGCCGTAGACCGTGCGGACGGTCGGGTTCATGGCCTGGCCGTCCATGATCACGATCGCCTTGTTCTTGACGGCAGGGATCTGGCTGACGGCCGGATCGGTGTTCAGGAAATTGATCTTGGCCTCCGGCTTATCGAGCTCCCAACGATTGCGGTCGAGACTGGCGACGACAATGACGTCGGGATTGGAGGCGATGATGCCTTCCCAGCCGAGCGTCGGCCATTCCGCTTCCGCTGATATCGCGTTGTGTCCGCCGAGCAGATCGGCGATGAAGCCGGACGCGCTGTTCTTGCCGCCGAGATAGGCGTCGGCCGACGGGCTGGGGCTGGAGAACCAGAAGACGTAGGAAAGGTTCTTGCCGTCCTTTGAAACGCTGGAACGAAGCTTGGCTTCGCGCGCCTTGAAGTCGGCGATCAACGCCTGGCCGCGATCGGCGACATCGAAAATCTGCGAGAGTTCGTCGATCTCCTTGTAGAGAAGATCCATGTTCCACAGCTCGGCGCGGCTGCCGTACTGGTCCTTGACGTCCTTGGTGCTGAGGCAGGTGCTGGGAGAAAGATAGGTCGCGACGCCGACCTTGTCGAAATCCTCGCGCTTGGCGACCTTGCTGTTCGGTCCGACCAGGCTCGGCAGAGCTGCCGCCACGAAGTCGGGATTTTCGGCGAGGATCGATTCGAAGGTCGGCATCTCGACGGTCAAAAGCTTGACCTTGGCGTTGGCTTCTGCGAGCTGCGGCAGAACCTTGCTCGGCCAGAAAGCCGTGCCGGCCATCTTGTCCTGAAGGCCGAGCAACAGCAGGATTTCAGCGCTGTTCTGGCCGAGGCCGATCGCCCGTTCGGGCGCCTTCTGAAAAGTCACCTGCGCGCCGCAGTTTTCCAGGGTCAGCGGGTAGGTCGTCGAAGCGGCCAAAGACGGATCTGCGGCAAGGCCGATCATGGTTGAGAGGCCGCAGGCGGCCAGAAGCGATTTGAGGCTGGTCACGAAGAAATTCCCGGTGCGTGAGTATATGCGGCCGTATAGCCTCAGAAACGGCCAGAAAACAAGACCAAACAAATCAACTTATCGCAAAATTGACAAGGCATTGCTGCGGGAACAACGTGCCACCGCCTGTCGAACGGCAGCCGCGTTCGCCGTCTAAACGGGGCCGACCGGTGACAGCGACTTGCCGTAGACCTCGAGGATCGCCGCAATCTCCTGGAGGATGCCGGAGAGCGGAAGCGTGCCTTTTCTGTCGAACGCCATGTCGCTGCGTTCGAAAAGGGCGAGGCAGATCTCGCTCGAATCATGGCGCGATTGGTAGGCAAGGCCATCCGGCCGGTCGGCATGGTCCCAGAGCGCGTCGGTCCAAAGGCCGCATGGTCCGTAGGGGCCGGTGGAGATGGCATTATCAGTGCCGAGGGTCTGCAGGCCGGTTCCGTGCATGCGCACGATCCTCAGTGGTCTGATACAGCTGAGTTCACTGATGGCGCGTGTGGTGATTTCGGTCATGGACACCATCAACCGCTGGGGATTGCGCAGGATCGTTTCCGCAAGCGCTCCCCTGCGGCTCATCCCGACATAGAGAATTCCGAAACGTCCGCTGGCGCTGTCGAAACGATTGGTGGCGGCAATCCCGGGGCCGGGTCCAAAGAAGATGGGGTCGAGATGCGTCCGATGGACCCTATGGAGAACCTGCCCGACCGGAATGAGGTCGATCGGCAACGACGAATGGGCGAGCCAAGCGGGCGGGGGCAGTGCAGCTCCCGACGGCCCTCTGCCTGCATTTGCCGGCATCAGGCAAAGCCGTCGGAGGTTTCGATCCGGATCAGACGCCGGACTGCTTCACGATCGCCGTCGCGCAGCGCCTGCAGAGCTGTCCGACCACCGAGAACCGTATCGGAAGCAAGCAGAAAATCCAATGCGATCCAGGGACCGGCGGCGGCAAAACCACGCACGACATCGGAAATCCCTGCGATCACCTCACCTTGATCCAACTGGCAGAGCGGATAGCGCCAGTCGCTGCCTTCGCGCATGGCAAGCAGCGTGCCGGCTCGCCGCCTTTTGTCGACGGCCTGTCTGCTGATGCCGAGGATCCGTCCGGCGTCCTCGGCTGACATCGTCCCGCCGGCCCGTTCGACGAGATTTTGCCGATGCTCGACGTTGCGAGCCAACGCCGGAACCAGCGGATCGAGATTGTTTATCGCCGCGCCCACCATATCCGAGCGGCTGAGAAGCTGCGCCAACGATCCGGCGTCGGTCGGGGCTGAAAGCGCATCGGCCAGATCCTTTGCCGGCACGTTTGCAGAAATGCGCTCGAGCGCCGAAGTCGCGCGTCGCATAAACGCGGCTCTGATGGAATTCGGCTCTTCCTGTGCGGTGACGGGAGTGGATGCGTGGCGGGCCATGGAGCGGCTCCTTGGTTGACAAGGTATTTATATGGCTCATGCCGATATGAAGTCAACCACATGTGTAGAGGCCACGCGCATCAATAAGCTTCCAGAAAGCCCCGATTGCCCGGGAGAGAACATACGGGTTCTCGTCAGCGAAGCCTTCGACATTGTTCAGGTCATCTTTCCTACAAGCTTGGCATAGTCCGAAAACGTCAACCGTTCGCCTCTCCTGCCTGCCTCTTCGGCAAGCTGCAGCACACGGATGGGGAACAGGATCGCGGCGCGATTGGCATCCGACAGTTCATGGTCGTCGTCATCCTCGACTGCCTGCTTGGCTTTCGCGAGCGCGGCATTGAGTTCTCCGCTGGTCAGCAGTTCCTTCTCGACGATCGCATCACATATCGACGCCATGGCCATGATGAGGCCCTTGAGCTGGAGGTTGGCCGTATTCATGAGAACTCCAAGGGAACGAGGGACCTATGATGGTGACGCCGTAGCGCCTCGCCGATTGCGTCTGTAAATTGCTACGTCAGTCCGATTGAATCGGCCGGATCGTGTCGACAGCGATGGCGCCTTCGAGGATCCCTCGCTCAACATCGCGCTTGTTCCGCTCGATCTCAATGACGGTGTAAAGCTTGTCGTCCCGAAAGGCGCTGGCATTGACCGTTGTGACATCCTCGGCGGGAGCTGCATCCACTTCCATGAAATCGAGCTCACGAGCCGCAGCGACGATCCTGGCGTCGCCGGCCGTTCTGGCGGCGACGACGACGGTACCATGTCCGGGGGAGTTGTCCCATCTCGGATCGTCGGGCGCCGCGATCGGCTCCAGCCGATAGATGTTGAGCATCTCGTCGCCAGCGTCGGCCGACGATTGCGAAGTCGCATTGACAATTTGCGCCTGGCTCTCGACCGACTTCCCAAACGTGTTGGGATTGGTCGCGTTGTTGATCTCTTCCTTGCCTGTCCTTGAGACGTTCGACATGTCGTTCTCCATTCAGGACGGAAACGACGGCCGGCAGCCAAGTGTTCCCCCACGCACGAAAAACCGCAAATTCCACTGAGACGATGTCCGGCGCGCACTTTGGATATCTGCAACTATCAGGCTCATTTTGGGCGCTGAATCATGTTAGGATCGACGCGGGACGGCCATACCATTTTCCCAGTCGAGCACTAAATTACCAGTCGTCGAAGAGGGGGATTCTCGTGAACAACCAAACCAGCGAATTCGCGCGCGACAATGCCGCGGCAGATAACCTCAATGGTCAAGTCCACAAAGCAATGGCGTTGGACGAGGCGAGCGCCCTTCTGGAGGTGCTGGTTGCGGTAAGACGGGGCGATTTTTCGGTGCGGATGCGGTCGGATCTGACCGGTGTCACCGGCAAGGTCGCCGACGCTCTCAATGACATCATCGCCGCCAATCAGCGCATGGCCCAGCAGCTCGAGCATGTCGGGCAGGTGGTCGGCCGGGACGGGCGAACGAGCACGCGCGTGCGCTTCGGCCTGTCGGACGGTTCCTGGTCCGAAATGGAAGGATCGATCAACGGTCTGATTGACGACCTTCTGTGGCCGACGACAGCTGTCACGCGCACGATCACTGCGGTCGCCAAGGGAGATCTTCTGCAGACCGTGCCGCTCGATGTCGACGGTCGGGCGCTCAAAGGTGAGTTCCTACGCTCGGCCGATATCGTCAATACGATGATCAAGCAGCTGAGCGTCTTCACATCGGAAGTGACGCGCGTCGCGCGCGAGGTCGGCACCGACGGAAAGCTCGGCGGCCAAGCGCAGGTGCCGGAGGTGACGGGCGTCTGGAAGGACCTCACCGAAAGTGTGAACTCGATGGCGTCGAACCTGACGGCGCAGGTGCGCAACATCGCGGAAGTGACGATCGCCGTTGCGAATGGCGATCTTTCCAAGAAGATCACCGTCGACGTGCGCGGCGAGATCCTGCAGCTGAAGGAGGCGATCAACACCATGGTCGACCAGCTCAGGTCCTTCGCCTCGGAAGTAACGCGCGTCGCGCGCGAGGTCGGCACCGAAGGCAAGCTCGGCGGACAGGCGCTGGTGCCAGGCGTCGCCGGAACCTGGAAAGACCTCACCGATTCCGTCAACGCCATGTGCGGCAACCTGACGGCTCAGGTCCGCAACATCGCCCAGGTGACGACGGCCGTGGCGCGCGGCGACCTGTCGCGCAAGATCACCGTCGACGTCTCCGGCGAAATCCTGGAGCTCAAGGAGACCATCAACACGATGGTCGACCAGCTCAACGGCTTTGCCGGCGAGGTGACGCGTGTGGCGCGTGAAGTCGGCACCGAAGGTCGGCTCGGCGGCCAGGCGCAAGTGCCCGGTGTGGCGGGCACCTGGAAGGACTTGACCGACAACGTCAATTCCATGGCCTCGAACCTCACGGCGCAGGTGCGCAACATCGCCGAAGTCTCGACCGCGATCGCCAATGGCGACCTGTCGAAGAAGATCACGGTGACGGTGTCGGGGGAAATCCTCGAGCTGAAGGAGACGATCAACACAATGGTCGATCAGCTCAATGCCTTTGCGTCCGAAGTGACCCGTGTGGCCCGCGAAGTGGGCACGGAGGGCCGGCTTGGCGGCCAAGCCAATGTGCGCGGCGTCGCCGGTACCTGGAAGGATCTTACCGAGAACGTCAATTCGATGGGCGGCAACCTGACGGCGCAGGTGCGCAATATCGCGGAGGTCTCGACCGCCATCGCCAACGGCGACCTGTCGAAGAAGATCACCGTCGACGTGAAGGGGGAGATCCTCGAGCTGAAGGAAACCATCAATACGATGGTCGATCAGCTCAATGCCTTCGCTTCGGAAGTCACCCGCGTCGCCCGCGAAGTGGGCACGGAGGGCCGGCTCGGCGGTCAGGCCAATGTGCGCGGCGTCGCCGGCACCTGGAAGGATCTGACCGACAGCGTCAATTCGATGGCGTCCAACCTCACCGGCCAGGTGCGCAACATCGCCGAAGTCGCGACTGCCGTCGCCCAGGGAGACCTGTCCAAGAAGATCACCGTCACCGTGTCTGGCGAAATCCTCGAACTGAAGGAGACCATCAACACGATGGTCGATCAGCTCAACGGCTTTGCCGGCGAGGTGACGCGTGTGGCGCGCGAGGTCGGCACCGAAGGGCGGCTCGGCGGCCAGGCGAACGTGCTCGGCGTCGCCGGCACCTGGAAGGACCTGACGGACAGCGTCAATTCCATGGCGGGCAACCTGACGGCGCAGGTGCGCAACATCGCCGAAGTCTCGACTGCGATTGCTAATGGCGACCTGTCGAAGAAGATCACGGTGTCGGTCTCGGGTGAAATCCTCGAGCTCAAGGAAACGCTAAACACCATGGTCGATCAGCTGAACCGCTTTGCTTCCGAAGTCACGCGCGTTGCCCGTGAAGTCGGCACCGAGGGCAAGCTCGGTGGCCAGGCGCAGGTGCCGGGTGTCGCGGGTACCTGGAAAGACCTCACCGAAAACGTCAACTCCATGGCCTCCAACCTTACCGGCCAGGTTCGAAACATCGCCGAAGTCACGACAGCCGTGGCGCGTGGCGATCTGTCGCGCAAGATCACCGTCGACGTGAAGGGGGAAATCCTCGAACTGAAGAACACCATCAATACGATGGTGGACCAGCTCAACGCCTTCGCCGGCGAAGTGACGCGCGTCGCCCGCGAAGTCGGCACCGAAGGCAAGCTTGGCGGCCAGGCGCAGGTCTCCGGCGTCGCCGGCACATGGAAGGACCTGACCGACAGCGTCAACTCCATGGCGGGCAACCTGACGGCGCAGGTGCGCAATATCGCCGAGGTCGCGACCGCAATCGCCAATGGCGACCTGTCGCGCAAGATCACCGTCGACGTGCGCGGCGAAATCCTGCTCCTGAAGGATACGTTGAATACCATGGTCGATCAGCTTCGCTCCTTTGCCGGCGAAGTGACCCGTGTCGCCCGTGAAGTCGGCACCGATGGCAGGCTCGGCGGCCAGGCTGTCGTTCCGGGCGTCGCCGGCACCTGGAAGGACCTGACCGATAACGTCAACCTGCTCGCCGCCAATCTGACGACCCAGGTTCGAAACATCGCCGAAGTCACGACAGCCGTGGCGCGTGGCGACCTGTCGCGCAAGATCACCGTCGACGTGAAGGGGGAAATCCTCGAACTGAAGAACACCATCAATACGATGGTGGACCAGCTCAACGCCTTCGCCGGCGAAGTGACGCGTGTGGCCCGCGAAGTCGGCACCGAAGGTAAGCTCGGCGGCCAGGCGCAGGTGCCGGGCGTCGCCGGCACCTGGAAAGACTTGACCGACACCGTCAACGTCATGGCCGCCAACCTGACCGAGCAGGTCCGCGGCATCGTCAAGGTGGTGACGGCGGTGGCGAACGGCGACCTCGAGCAAAATCTCACGGTCGCATCCAAGGGCGAGGTGGCAGCCCTTGCCGAGACCATCAACAACATGACCAACACGCTCGCGACCTTTGCCGATCAGGTGACCACGGTGGCGCGCGAGGTGGGCGTGGAAGGCCGTCTCGGCGGTCAGGCGAATGTTCCCGGCACCGCGGGAACCTGGAAGGACTTGACCGGCAACGTCAACCTGCTGGCAGCCAACCTGACGACGCAGGTGCGCGCCATCGCCGAGGTGGCGACCGCCGTCACCAAGGGTGACCTGACGCGCTCGATCAAGGTCGACGCGCGCGGCGAAGTGGCTGAGCTCAAGGATAACATCAACACGATGATCGACAACCTCAGGCTCACCACCGAGCGCAACACCGAGCAGGACTGGCTGAAGACCAACCTGGCGCGCTTCACCAACATGCTGCAGGGGCAGCGCGACCTGACGCTGGTCGGCAAGATGCTGCTGTCGGAGCTGGCGCCTTTGGTCGGTGCCCATCAAGGGGTTATCTACCAGGTGGATGCCGACGAGCGGCAGCCGATCTTGTCGCTGCTCTCCGTCTACGCGAAAGGGGGCGAGGCGGCGCACCCGGCACGTCTCGAGTTCGGCCAGGGACTTGTCGGCCAGTGCGCCAGCGACGCTCGCCGCATCCTGGTCACCGACCTTCCCGACAATGTCGTTCCGATAAGCTCCGGCGTGTTCACGACCTTGCCGAGAAGCGCCATCGTGCTGCCGGTGCATTTCGAGGGGCAGGTGAAGGCCGTGATCGAGTTGGCCTCAGCCGGCGAATTCACCGAGTTGCAGCTGTCCTTCCTCGACCAGTTGACAACATCGATCGGCATCGTCCTCAACTCGATCGAAGCGACCATGCAGACCGAAGGCCTGCTCAAGCAGTCCCAGCAGCTTGCCGCCGAGCTTCAGACGCAGCAGCGCGAGCTGCAACAGACCAACGAGCAGCTCGGACAGAAGGCGCAGCAGCTGGAGGAACGCAACGTCGAAGTTGAGGCGAAGAACCAGGAGATCGAGCAGGCCCGGCGCGCGCTGGAGGAAAAGGCAACCGAGCTCGCGCTGACATCGAAGTACAAATCCGAATTCCTCGCCAACATGTCGCATGAGCTGCGCACGCCGCTGAATTCGATCCTCATCCTCGGCCAGCAGCTGGGAGAAAATCCGGATGGCAACCTGTCGGGCAAACAGGTCGAGTTCGCAAAGACGATCCACGGCGCGGGAACCGATCTGTTGAACCTCATCAGCGACATCCTCGACCTGTCGAAGATCGAGTCCGGAACGGTCTCGGTCGATGCCGAGGAGATTTTTGTCAGCAACCTGCTCGAGATGATGGCGCGGCCATTCCGGCACGAGGCCGAAAACCGGAACCTGTCGTTCTCGGTCGACGTCGGCGCCGATGTCGCGAAGAGCCTCATCACGGATTCGAAGCGACTGCAGCAGATCCTCAAGAACCTGCTGTCGAATGCCTTCAAGTTCACCGCGCAGGGCGGCGTGACGCTTCGCGTCGCTTCGGCAACGAGCGGCTGGTCGTCCGATCACCCCTCGTTGAAGCATGCGCCTTCTGTCATCGCCTTCGAAGTCGTCGACACCGGCATCGGCATACCGCCTGAAAAACAACGCATCATTTTCGAGGCCTTCCAACAGGCGGATGCCTCGACAAGCCGCAAATATGGCGGCACCGGCCTCGGCCTGGCGATCAGCCGCGAACTGGCAAACCTCTTGGGCGGCGAGATCCAGCTGCGCAGCACCCCCGGTGTCGGCAGCACCTTCGTTCTCTACCTGCCGCTCACCTATGTGGGCGCCGGCGCGGTTGCGCCGAAGTCGGTTCCGCCGGCAAATGTCGTGGAATTTGCCGAAGCGGCAGCAAACCGCCGCGCCGACAAGCCGACCGAACATGTCGAAGACGATCGCCACCACATAGCGGCCGGCGACTCGGTGCTGCTCGTCGTCGAGGACGACGCGCACTACGCCCGCGTCCTGGTGGATCTCGCCCGCGACAACGGATTCAAGGTTCTGGTGGCGATGCGCGGTAGCGATGCGCTCGCACTCGCGCAGGACTACAGGCCGGCGGCGATCTCGCTCGACATCTTCCTGCCCGACATGCTCGGGTGGACGGTGCTGAGCCAGCTCAAGCAGAATCCGCAGACGCGGCATATTCCGGTCCAGATTATCAGCCTCGACGAGGATCGTCAGCATGGGCTGACCCGCGGCGCCTTCGCTTTCATGAGCAAGCCGACGACGCCGGAAGGCCTGGGCAAGGCGCTGTCGCGATTGAAGGCCTATGCGCAGCCGCGTCGCAAGCATCTGCTGCTCGTCGAAGACAACGAGGCCGAGCGTTTGAGCGTCACCGCCCTTCTCGGACACGACGACATCGATATCACCAGCGTCGGCTCCGGATCGGAGGCTCTCGCCGCTCTTCGGCAGAATGCCGCCGACTGCGTGGTGCTCGACCTTTCCCTTCCCGACATGTCCGGCTTCGAAGTGCTGGAGCAAATACGCGACGACGCCGAGATCGGCGAGGTGCCGGTGGTCGTGTTCACCGGCCGGGAGCTTTCCGCTGAGGAAGACGCGACACTGCACAGCATGGCCCGCAGCGTTGTGGTCAAGGGGGTCGAATCGCCCGAGCGTCTGCTGGATGAGACGGCCCTGTTCCTGCACCGGGTTGTCGCCGACCTGCCGGCGGCAAAGCAGGCGACGCTGCAGGACCTGCACAGCTCGGACGAGGATCTGGTCGGCGAGACCGTGCTGCTTGTCGACGACGATGCCCGTAACATCTTCGCGCTGAGCAGCGTCCTCGAACGCCGGGGAATGAAGGTCCTGACCGCGACGACCGGTAGCGAAGCCATCGACGTCATCAACAACGAACCCTCTGTGGCGATCGTGCTGATGGACATCATGATGCCCGGAATGGACGGCTACGAGACAATGCAGGTCATCCGTTCGGAGCCCCGGTTCCGGCGGCTGCCAATCCTGGCGCTGACGGCCAAGGCGATGAAGGGCGACCGCGAGAAATGCCTGGAAGCGGGCGCGTCCGACTACCTGGCGAAACCGGTCAATACCGAACAGCTGTTGTCGGCTCTTCGCATGTGGCTGCATCGCTGAGGATTCTCGCCATGAACCCCGTCAACATCCTCCTCGTCGACGACCAACCGGCAAAGCTCCTGAGTTACGAGGTCATACTCGAAGAGCTCCAAGAAAACCTCATCAAGGCGCAATCCGCACGCGAAGCTTTTGAGCACCTGTTGCGCACCGAAATCGCGGTGATCCTCGTCGATGTCTGTATGCCCGAACAGGATGGGTTCGAGCTCGTCAGCATGATCCGGCAGCATCCGCGCTATCAAAACACGCCGATCATCTTCGTTTCCGCCGTCATGCTGGCGGAACCAGACCGGCTGCGCGGCTATGCGGTGGGCGCGGTCGACTATGTCTCCGTCCCGATCGTCCCCGAAGTGCTGAGAGCCAAGGTTCGGGTCTTTGCCGATCTCTACAGGAAGACGAGGGAACTCGAACGCCTGAACGCCGAGCTGGAGGCCCGGGTTCACCAGCGCACCGCCGAACTCGAGGCCTCGGCAGCGCAGTTGCGTGAGCTCAACGAGGAGCTCGAGCATCGGATCGATCAACGGACACGGGAGCGCGAAGAGGCGCTCGCACAGCTGTTCGAGGCGCAGAAGCTCGACACGATCGGTCACCTGACGGGTGGCGTGGCCCACGACTTCAATAACCTCCTGATGGCAGTTCTCGGCAGCCTGAATCTTCTGAAGAAACGGCTTCCGGCCGATGAACGCAGCGAACGCCTGGTGACGAACGCGATTCAGGCGGCCGAGCGCGGCACCGCGCTGACCCAGCGCCTGCTTGCCTTCGCACGCCGCCAGGAGCTCAAACCGCAGGCGGTCGACTTCCTCCGGCTGTTCGAAAACGTCGAGGATCTTCTCGCCAAGGCGGTAGGGCCGCGCATCGAAATCCACAAGAGCATCCCGGCGGATCTCGCCCCTCTTCTGGTCGACAGCAACCAGCTGGAACTGGCGCTGCTCAACCTGTTCGTCAATGCCCGGGATGCGCTCGAAAGCGGCGGAGCCGTGACGGTGGCCGCGGCGGCAGCCGAAGAAGCCCTGCCGACCAGCCTCGCAGGCGGAAATTACATCAGGATATCGGTGTCGGACGATGGCGAGGGGATGGACGAGGCAACGGTCTCGCGTGCCGCCGAACCGTTTTTCACCACTAAGGGCGTCGGCAAGGGCACCGGTCTCGGCCTGTCGATGGTGCATGGCCTGGCAGCGCAATCCGGCGGCTCGATCCAGATATCGAGCGTCAGGGGCAAGGGCACGACCGTTTCCCTGTGGCTCCCCGTCGCCGAGACATTCGTCAAGGTGCAGCCGGTCGTCGAGCCTCCGGCGACGGAGCCTTTGAAACCGGCGTCGCGGCCGCTCGCCATTCTCGTCGTCGACGACGACGCCCTTGTCAGGACGGGAACCGTGGCAATGCTGGAGGATCTCGGGCATCTGCCGCAAGAGGCGTCTTCCGCTTCCCAGGCTTTGGAATTCTTTGCTGACGGACAGGGTTGTGATCTCGTCATCACCGATCATGCCATGCCGGGGATGACGGGCGCAGAGCTTGCGCGTCACCTTCGCTCCTCCTTTCCAGGCCTGCCCATCATCCTTGCCTCGGGCTATGCCGAGTTTTCCGAAGACCATGGCCTCGGCCGGATGCTGCGGATGAAGAAGCCATTCACACAGGAACAGCTTCAGGCGGCGATGGACCAAGCGCTCGGGTAAAATCGCGGCGGCCTGACGATCAAAGCGTAAACATGCCGAGGCGACCGGCGCGGCCATGCTGGTGACAGCGACCGCTTTCGCGCGTCCGCTTGCGGACGAAACTTTTTCCTCCCGCAAAAGTTACCCAAATCCCATCCCAATTTCATCGAAGGCTTTCTCTTGACCAAAATGACATTCGGACCGGCATTCACCGAAGGGGGCATTCTATTCCGCCTCTGGGCTCCCCTGCATGAAAGCGTGTCGTTGAAGATCGAAGGCGCTGATCCGTGGCCGATGCAGGCGACTGAGGACGGCTGGCACCGCTGCACGGTCGCGCAAGCCCATACCGGTACGCTTTATCGCTTTGTCCTGCCGGACGGTTCCGAAGTTCCCGATCCCGCCTCGCGGTTCCAGCCACAGGATGTGCGCGGGCCGAGCGAAGTGGTCGACCTTTCCACCTATCGCTGGACGACGAGCGACTGGACGGGTCGACCGTGGGAGGAGATGGTCATCTACGAGATGCATATCGGCTGCTTCACGCCGGAGGGGACTTTCAAGGCCGCGATCGAGCGGCTCGACCATCTGCAAGCGCTGGGCGTTACGGCGCTGCAGATCATGCCGCTTAGTGAATTTCCCGGCCGTTACAGCTGGGGCTATGACGGTGTCCTTCCCTATGCTCCAGACAGCAGCTACGGCCGGCCGCAAGATTTCATGGCGCTGGTTGACGCAGCACACCTGCGCGGCATCTCGGTTTTCCTGGACGTGGTCTACAATCACTTCGGACCTGACGGCAATTTTATCCCCGCCTATGCGCCGCTCTTTACCGAGCACCACAAGACGCCCTGGGGCAACGGCATCAACTACGACGGCGACGGATCGGAGATGATCCGCGAATTCATCATCCAGAACGCCATCTATTGGATCACCGAGTTCAGGCTCGACGGTTTCCGCTTCGATGCCGTCCACGCCATCAAGGACAACAGCGCCGAGCATCTGCTTCACGCGCTTGCGCGCCGCGTCAAGGCAGCGGCCGGCGACCGGCTTGTTCATCTGATCGTCGAAAACGAGGAAAACGACAGCGATCTGTTGAAGCGTGACGAAAACGGGGAAGTGAGGTTGTTCACCGCCCAGTGGAACGATGACGTGCACCATGTGCTGCATATCACTGCTACGGGCGAAACCTTCGGCTACTATGCCGATTACGTCGGTGACGCCGGTAAGCTCGGCCGGGCGCTGGCAGAAGGTTTCGTGTTTCAGGGGGAACATATGCCCTACCGCGGCGGAAGCCGCGGCCGGCCGAGCGGTCATCTGCCGCCCACCGCTTTTATCTCCTTCATCCAGAACCATGACCAGATCGGCAACAGGGCGCTGGGAGACCGGGTTCTGGCTTCGAGCCCGGCTGATGTCGTCAAGGCTGTGGCTGCCATCTACCTGCTGGCGCCCGAGATCCCGATGCTGTTCATGGGCGAGGAATGGGGCGCTACAGAACCTTTTCCCTTCTTCTGCGATTTTGATGAGGACCTGAACGAGAAGGTCAGGAAAGGCCGTCGTGAGGAGCTCTCCCGTCTGCCGGGCTTCGACGCCGACGACCTTCTCGACCCGACGGCGCCATCGACCTTCGCGGCTGCCAAGTTGGACTGGTCGAAACTCGCCTCCTCCGATGTCTTCGATTTTTACAGGACGCTTCTCGACCTCCGACACCGGAGGATCGTGCCATTGCTCAAAGGCGCTGGCGCCGGAAACGCGGTCTATCGCTCGGCGGGAAGCGCACTCGCGGTGGATTGGACCCTGGCGCAAAACCGGCGTCTGCATCTGCGCGCCAACCTCGGTACCGAGGCGGCGACGCTCGTCTCGCAGCAGGGCGACGGCGAGACGATCTTCCATCTCGGCGGTAGCGATGGCGGCAATCTCGCGCCCTGGACGGTGATCTGGAGCATCGGCGAGGCGTGACGGCGTGCTGACAGGAAGGCGATCGAACGATGAAATCTGCTGAGCTCGACAAGCTCGCCCGCCGGCACGGTATCAGCCCGACCAGGCCCAGTCCCGACAATCGGGAGGTAGCGATCTCAGGCGAGACCAAGCGCAAGATCCTCTCGGCATTGAAGATCGACTTGCCGGGAGCGGTCGATCCCGAGACCGGCGCGATGCGGCGGGAGCCAAAGCCGGCGGCTAAGAAGATCGCCAGGTCATTTCTGCCGGAGTTCTTTTCCAGCACGCGGGTCTGGGGTGTGAGCCTGCAGCTTTACGAACTCCGTTCGGGACGCAACTGGGGCATAGGAGACTTCGAGGATCTGGCCGATATGGCGGATCTCCTGGGATCGCTGGGCGCCGATTTCATCGGTCTCACCCCGCTTCACGCGCCATTTCTCGCCGATCCCGAGCGTTGCAGCCCCTATGAGCCCTCGAGCCGCCAGCATCTCAATCCGCTCTATATCGCGGTTGACCGGCTGCCGGGTTTTGCCTGTAGTCCGGAACTCGAACGGCAATTGGCACGCCTTCGCCAAACCGATCTCGTCGATTACGCCGGCGTCGCACAGATAAAGCTTAGGGTCCTGCGCGATCTCTGGCCGGCCTGGCGACAGTGCGATACCTATGATCCGGCCGATTTCGACGCTTTTATCGCGCAAGGCGGTAACAGCCTGCGGCTGCACGCGCTTTTCGAA
The DNA here is from genome assembly GCF_051811205.1 of Rhizobium sp. 862_C5_N1_2. Lineage (NCBI taxonomy): Bacteria > Pseudomonadati > Pseudomonadota > Alphaproteobacteria > Hyphomicrobiales > Rhizobiaceae > Rhizobium > Rhizobium sp. 862_C5_N1_2. The sequence continues at coordinate 1,101,048 of NZ_JBPWPT010000002.1, forward strand.
TGCCTCTCTCTTTCCATGGTCGAGCGCGGGGCAGGCGCCGGCTGGCAACGGTGGCCGGCCGATTTCCAGCGCTTCGACAGCGCCGCTGTCGCCGAATTCGAGCGCGGACACGCGGAGGATGTCCGCTTCCACATGTGGCTGCAGTGGCTCGCCCACCGCCAGCTGATGCAGGCGGCGGACCGGGCCGGGAAGGCCGGCCTACGGATCGGGCTCTATCTCGATCTTGCCGTCGGGGAGGCGGTCGATGGCTCGGCGACATGGAGTGAGCCGGATATCTATGTCTCCAAGGCCACGATCGGCAGCCCTCCTGATCCCTTCGCCATAGATGGGCAGGACTGGCACCTTGCCGGATACCTGCCTTCCGCGATCGCCGCAGGCGAGATGTCGCCTTTCCGGCGTATGCTAAGTGCTGCCATGCGATATGCCGGCGCCATCCGCATCGACCACGCCGCAGCGCTTCGCCGCATCTTCCTGGTGCCATTGGGCAGCAGGCCGGACGGCGGCGCCTATGTCCGCTATCCCGCGGATCGGTTGCTGCAGATCCTCGCCGACGTATCCGCCGAGCATCGGTGCCTCGTCATCGGAGAAGACCTGGGACTGATCCCCAAGGGATTGCAGGACGACCTGGCCGCGGCCCACATTCTCTCCTACCGCATCCTTTCCTATGAACAGGATGAGAAGGGCTTCAAGCCGGCGGACGTCTATCCAGTCCTGGCTTTGGCCTGCATTTCGACGCACGACCACCAGACCCTTGCCGGCTGGTGGCGCGGCGCCGACATTCAGGCCCGGTGCGAGCACGGCATCGTGCCGCCCGATCTCACCGAGGCACATCTCGAAGACCGCAAGCGCGAGCGGAGGAACCTGAAAGCGGCGCTGAAGGCTGCCGGCCTCGACCTGCCGGCCAGGCTTTCCCAAGCGCGGGCAAGCGAGGAGACGCTGAGGGAATTGACCGTCAGCGCCTATCGCTTCATCGCCAGAACGCCCTCGCTTCTCGCCGCGATCCGTCTCGCCGATCTCACCGACGAAAAAAGGCCAACCAATGTGCCAGGCACCAGCGACAGCTATCCGAACTGGAAGCCGAAGCTATCGGTTTTGCTCGCGGATCTGATGTCGAGCCCGCTGCTGAAGAGCGTGACGGCGGCAATGCGGGAGGAAAGGCCGCGGGAGTGACCGATGCCGGGCGGCCATCAGCTTCGTCATTGTCGTTCGATCGGGCTCGTCGCGCATGTGGAAATCGATCGAGGAGGGAACGAATAGGAAGCCGGCGAATTTTGAAGGAATAGGGACAGGCATTGCCGAGATGAGGACCTGTCCGCTTTCGCCGCTTCAGTTGCGGCGACCAATATTGATGGAAAACAAGACCATGACGAGCGCATTCATTCTTATCGCATTGGCTCTCATCATCATCTACGCCGGTCCGACATTGCTGTTCATCTGCGTCGGATATGCCGATTATATGCTGGAGCGGCGAAGGCATATGGTGGCGTTGAAGCACGCCGTGAAGCGTCGCAGCGACGAGTTTTAGTTGGACGTTGCTCGGCTTTCCCAGGGGATCCAGAGGCAGGTCGGCAAAACCCGCCTCCGGCAGCCGGCGCTTCGTGAAGCGTCTCTGCTATTCGTTAGTCGTTCGCCGTGACCTTGACGCCGAGCACGGAAGGAATCGTGTTCGGTGCGCCCATGGCCGCGCCGATGATCATCGGGACGGGAACCGGCTTTTCCGGTGCGGCGCTGATTGTCAGGCTTTTCGGTCCGTCGAGATAGGCGTTGACGGCAGCCGACACCTGGTTTTGCAGCTCGGGCATGTTGAGCTGTGCCATCATCATCGGCACGAGACCTTTCAGCGATTGCGCCAGCTGGTCGCCCGTGACGCCCTGCTGCGAGCCGGCATAATCGAGCGCCTTCTTGGTGATCGAGGCATCGTCGAAGCGGATCGAGGCACTGTTGATCGTCAGCTGCTGTATCAGCCCCAACATCGCAAGGCCCACGGCCTGGTTGGCCTCTTCCTTGTTCGGATTGGCCTCGGCGGTCTTCACCGCCTGCTGCAGCGACTTGATGAAGCCCAGCGTGTAACCGGAGAAGTCGACGGCGAAATTCAGCCGGCCGATATTCTTGAAGTCGAAAGCATATTCGTCGACAGCGACCTTGCCGCTTTCGATTTCCCAGATGCCCTTCATCGTCACCGTGCCGTCGAGCGTCGTCAGGCCCAGTTTCTCGATGGCCTCCTTCGCATTCGCATCCTCGACCTGCGACAGGTCGGCCTTGAGACCGGCGACATTGGCGTCATAGGAAAAGCCGCTATCCTGGCGTCCCAGGTTCGACTCGATGCTCTCGATCGCAAGCACGTCCTTGCCCTTGATGTTGAGAGCGATCGGTCCGGTGCTGACCGTTTCATAGAGGAGGATGTCGTTCAGCGTATCGCCCGTCGCATTGGCGGGGATCGTGAGGCCGGTGATCTGGATCTCCTTTGCGGAAAAACGTCCTTCCTCCTGGCTGATATCGATATCCGGGAAGGAGACGGTCTTGGCGTGATAGCCACCGCCTTCGATTTCCTCAACACCCTCGAAGGTGAGATCGCCGATCTTCAAAGTATCGCCGGGCAGGCTCGAAGATCCTACCTGGACACCGGTCGCCGTTACCGTGTCGCCATCGGCTTCCGCCTTCTCGAAGGTGATGACCGTACCGCCGGCACTGGTTGCGGCATTGAGCTTCTTCATCATGTCGGTGCCATCAAGGGCAAGCGCCGGGCCGGCCAACGTCAGAAACGCGGTGCTTGCCATCATCAGGTGGAGATTACGCATATGCTTCATGGAGATGTCCTTATGTAGAAAATAGATGCGAGGATTTCGAAATTCCCAGATGTGCCACCTTCCACTCTCAGATCGGAAAGGCGGGGGACACGAAGAGCGCCGCTGGATATCACGGCTTTCATCTGGTCAGCTAATTTGGGGGTGGTGCAGTTAGGATCAGCCGGAACGCTGAGGCTGAAAAAATATAGTCATCCTTCCGCCAGCGACGGGCGGCAGTATTTTCTCTAGCAGGGGTAGCGTTTCGACTCATCCGCTACACAGAAAGTGTATTTCCTCGATTCTTGCAACCCTTCGAATCGGATGCCAAACCGGGAAGTGTTCGACTGGATTTAGTGCGCATTTCGAACGCCCGCGGAAACGGCCAGTCCGGCTGAATGCCACCTTCCAGTGTCCCTACGCCTGCGACACCCGCCCGCGCAACAGATAGGTGAGCGCAAAGATCACCAGGAAGGGGTAGACGAGCACGATCAGCGGCAGACCGGCAGCCAGCGCATCGTCTTGAAGATAGATGTTGAGGACTCCGGCTCCGAGCACCAAAGGATAGAGCGGGGCAAACTTGTCGAACCACATCCTGAAAGGCCCCGCCAGAAGCAGAACGAACGCCGGTAGAATAAAAATGCCGAGATTTCTCGCAACATTCAGGAACTCAGGACCAAACGGTTCGGTGGAGGAATAAAGTCGGGCGACTTGGCGGGCCGCCCACAGAGCAGCGATTGTGGCCCCTGCATATCCTGCTGGTCTTGCCAACATGGCCGAACCTCCCTTTCGTTCACACTCCCGCGTCGATGCGGCCCGTTCCTGTGACCATATCCGCGCGCCTGCAGCGCCGCGCGTCTTTTCAGTATGCACTGACGTTCATGGGTGCATATTGTCAGCGGCGCCAACGCATTCAAGAATTATCGTGCGGCAAACGCCGGCCTCCTGCCGCATGACAGGTTGCGCGCGCCAGGCCCGTAGGCGATCCGGAATTCGATGTCCTTGTAAAAATAGGTCCTGGCTTTTCGTCTCAGGCGGCTCCTGTCGAAAGCGTCTGCCGTTACGACAACATGTGCGGCAAGCCGTTTGAATTGCATGGCGGAGAACCTCGCTCCTTCACGATCAGCTCGACATGGTAATAGGGATCGTGATCGGCGGGCTCCGGATGCTTTTAGACGGTGGCCCAACGAACGGTCCGTGGTGAGACGGAGAGAATGACGGTGAAAACATCTGGTGGTTCCACCGCTCCGGCACACGCGAAGACCGGTGCGCCCAAAATGGTTGCGACAGCCAGAAGGATAGCTCCAGGACTTATTCGCATGTTCTGGAACAATGTCTGTCGTCCCCTGTTACATTGACGATGAAAACGAGTGCCGCGCGAAAGACGAAGCAGCTGGAGGGCTCGATGAAGCGGAGCATAGGATTTGGGCTGGTTTTTGCCGTTGTGCTGACCGGCTGCACGACCAGCGCAGGCAGTTATTCGTCGGCGGGACTGGCCCCCATTCCCGGCAGCATCACGTATAATGGCCAGCCTCGCACGAAGTTGACGAAATCGCCCGTGGGTTCTTCCTTCCCGCATGATTTCACAGATCAATGGGGACGCCAGGTTGAGGAGATCTACATCATCCGGCCCGACAGGAGCTTGCTGATCGCCGAGCGCCACTACCGGCCGGTCTTCGCCCTCGACGATGACTAGACAGGATGACTTTAGGCCCGGTTGGCTAAAGTCTGAATCCTGTTTTAAATTCAATAGTTAGAGCATGATGTCGCCCGAAAATCGCTGACATTTTTCGGCGTCATGCTCTAGGAAGGAGAAATGATCATGCCGCGCCGCAAGAGCACTGAGACGACGACCCTCGATAGCAGAGGAGCCAAGATCGGCGAGCCGGTTCCGAAAGCCGTCATCGATACGAACACAGCCTCCGTCGGCGTTCCCCGGCAGCCTGATCATGACCTGGGCGAAGAACTGAGCGTGCTGCGAAAGCAGATCGGCGCGCTTCAGGATCAAGTCCTCGATGCTGCCCGGTCGGCAAAAGGAAGTGCCGGCAGAGCAATGCGTCAGACGGAAGCGGCGGTGAAGCTCTACCCGGCCTCGACGCTCCTCCTCGTCGCGGTGATCGCCGGCGCGCTCGCATTCGCCGGACGTCGCGCCGCACTACCGCGCCATCGGCCCCAACCCGCACTGCGTGAGTTGAGGGATCTCTACGACATGATCCGAGGCCGCGTCTGACAAGATTTCAGGATTGTCAGCGTCACGATTATGGCCGACGCTTCGTTATCGAAGCGAGGGGACATTCATGTTGGATATCATCATACGCAGCGCTCTTGATGTCGTTGGGCGCACTGAGCGCCTCGTCGAAGCAATGAGGCGACTGCTGCAGAGTGACGACCTCGACGAAGTCGAGGTCTATGAGCTCGATTATGAGATCGAGCGGCTCGGGGACGTGGTTTTCAATGTGGACGAGGCCGTTCGATCGCTAGCTCGCACGGTTGAATGCTGGTCGCAAACCGCTCTCGCACACGAGATCCGTGGGACATTGCATTGACGGCTGATTCTGCGTGTCACGCTGATGTCACGCGACCGTCGCAGCAATATGTGCTTGATTGGCGCAGTTAGGCTCAGACCAGGGCAGGGTCGAGCCAAAATTGCTTTTTCGTTGGGGCATCGCAATGAGCTTGAACACTTCGGGGGAGGAATCTCAACCCCATGAATTCATCTTTCCGGTTCACACCCGGACGATCGCAGAGATCAGATACGATAGTCTGAGCCGCGTCATGACGGTGGTCTATCACGACGGCCACTCGTGTACGACTTCCGGCATACAAGGCCCGGCGATGCTGAGAATCCTCGCCCAGCGTCCGTTGGAGCGCTCTCCGTTTCTGTTGAAAACGGTCATCTGAGGCGGAAAGACGTCGCCAGTCGTTGCCGGTATGGCGGGGCAGGGCATCGGTTTGTTAAATCAGCATGGTCGTGCATCCATTTCCGCTGGGCCGCGTTCATCCACAATAGCCGGACCTATGGAGGGAACGCCGATGACCTTTCCACCGCCGAAGACCGAATCTCCCGCGAAGCGCTTCGAAGAGGCGACCGTAGCCGCGCGCGACGCGTTGGAAAGGCTGATTGCAGCCGCCAATGAAGCCGGATGGGGCACCGAGGAGATAACCGCGGCACTCCTTAAGGCCGCGCAGTTTCTGAGCGATGCCAACAAGAGAGAGCCAGATCCGACCGATGACCCCTCAATCAGCGATGCGCCTGCCAGGGAGCAGATTGGTCACGGCGAGCTCTATGACTAGTGTAGACGGTGTTCCCAGGCCACGTCTTCGAACGGTTAGTTCACAGACTAGAAACTTGTGAAGTTTCGTAAATGTGGACAATAACTGATCTTATACCGTGGGCGTTTGCGCTGCCTCCCGCTCTTTGGGAATTACGGAATGTGTGGAGACGGCATGGCTGGATTTTGGGAGCCTGTGCAGGCTTAATCGTCTTCGGCGGCATATTCGTCTGGATTTATGTTGTCCAGCAGTCAGTTCACAATATGAACTATGGAGCGCTAGGTGTTGTGCAAGCGCTCGGTTTGCTGCTTGGACCACTAGCTGCCGCAATCGTTATCACCAAAAGGACGAGCTTGGCTGCTGGGGTTTTTGCTGGGGTAGCCGTTGGATTCTGCGTTTACGTCGCCACTGCCACCATTGGAATTGCCATCTACGGCGAGTGAAGCCCAGGTGGTTCTACTGGGCTGCGGGTTCGAGCTTTGCGGTATAGGCCCACGGTAACACTAGCCGTGTTCCAGACTTGCTAGGTCGTATTAACCCGTTCGCAATATGAGCCATGCGGGCGGTAGGAGACGAATTGCAAGTCTATCGTCAGCGCATGAGCAGCGCGACCAAACCAACCCGGGAGTTTACCCCGAGCTTGGAATAGATGTTTCTGAGGTGGGTTCTGACCGTTTCGTAGCTGATGTGATCGGCTATGGCCACCTCCTTTGGAGAATGGCCGGAGGCAATGCTTGAGGCGATCCGAATCTCCGTCGCAGTCAGTTTGTAGGCTTCCATTAAGAAGTCTCGCCGCTCATTGAGTGGCGTGGCCACCATCGGCTCGACAATGACGGCCACGGTCGGCCCCTCCAAGAACTCGGTGAATGCATCGGACTGGAGCCGAAGGAGTGTGATGCGATAACTGGCCTTGTCCTTCCCCTTTGCGATCGCCGTATGCGGCCTTGATTGCACACCCTTTCTTGACGTCAGGAAATCGAGAACGGCAGTCGACTTCTCGCATTGAAGTTCGAGCTTGCCGCTTGGGGCGACATGCATAGGAAAGCCAGCCGCCATTAAGGCTTCTGCGCTCTTATTCCATTGGCGTGCTCGCCCATGCTCCGAAACGTAGATCAGTCCGACGCCGATGCTATCAAACAGGGTTTGCGTTGTCTGTCTTTCCGGGGCGAGCAGATCGCGCTTCCGGATGAAATCGAAAGCCCTTTTCAAATGGGGAGCGAGTAGCGTGTAGCGCCCGGCTGCTTCTTTGTTGAAATCGGGGTCTGCTGACGACGTGCAGGTCGATAGGACGAAGGTGCGGGTTTCCTCCCGAATGATGGAGACACCAATGCTCGTCTCGCATTGGGCCTGTCCCTTCAGCCAATCATTGTAGAATTCCGATTTGAGCAAGTCCTTGCGTGGAAAGATTTCGTCTCCGCAGACACCCTGACCGACGGGCACAAAGCTCAATCTCGGAATCCAGGGGTTCACTGCGGCAAAGTGGCTGCTGAATTGGTCGACCTCGGTCCTCGAGAACCCCGATACGTAAGGAACATGGGCCACAGGCGAGGCCAGATCGTGGTAATGGAGGGCGGCTTTTCCATTTGGCAAAGTTTGCGCCACGCGATCCAGAAAATCCTGCCAATCGCACTCACCGAATAGACTTCCATAGATCAAATCTATCAGCTCAGATGAAGCGTCTTTTGACTGGAGCATGATCTTTCTGAAAATCCCACAGCGAGTATTTCCGGTATTAAATAACGTTGCTCAGGCAAAGACAACAGCAGCCCCATGTAATATCAAATCGGCGGCCATGGGCATTCGTGACCAATCGCAATGCGGTACTACTCGCTACTTCGCAAGCGATGCAGGTATGGCCAACTCCATAGTTCTCACCGGTCGATAGTTGCGACGGAGCCGCGCACGACGAGGCTCGTGCTGACGCGCAGGCGTTCGACGGCAAGCGGGGCGCGTTCGATACGGGCGATGAGCCGCTCGCCGGCGAGCTTGCCCATCTCATAGACGCGTTGGTCGACGATGGTGATCGGCGGAACGGTAACGCTGGTCCAGTCGGCGTCGAGAAACGAAATCATCGACACGTCCTTGGGGATCGACAGGCCAAGCGACTGCATCGACTTGAAGATGCGCAAGCCGACGAGGCTGTCTGAAGCCAGCAGTGCCGTTGGCGGCGATCCCTCCGAGAGCAGGCGTTTGATCACGCTGTCCGTCTGTTGCTGGTTCGTGGCGCCGAGCCTGATATAATGAAGAGGGTTCGGCAAACCCGCCTCGGTCAGGACGCTGACAAAACCCTCCACGCGTTCGCGGACGGCGGAATTCGAGATCCGCCCGATATCGGTGAGCCCACCATCCTCGGCATCCATGGCAGAGACGTAGGCGAGGCGGCGATGTCCTTGCGCGATCAGATAGCGGGTGGCGGTGATGGCCGCATCCCGGTCGTCGCCGGTCACGGCGTCGACATCGAGTTCCGGGATAGCCCGGTCGAACAGGACCAGCGGCACGCCGGCGCGGCGGACGTGCTGCAGATGTTCGATGCTGTCGCAGCGGGCTGGCGTGACGATCAGGCCATCGACACGTTTGCCGATCAGGAGGTCGACGGCTGATTTTTCCGCATCGAGCTCTTCGCCCGAATTCGCGATGATGACGTTGAATCCCGCAAGACGGGCCGCATCGCTGATGCCGCGCACCGCCAGACTGAAGAAAGCGTTCTCGATATCGCCGACCACCACCCCGATGATGCCGGACCTTCCGGTGCTCATGCTCCGGGCGAGCTCGTTCGGGCGGTATTCGAGGGCGGCGGCTGCTGCCGTGACCTGATCTGTGATCTTGGCGCTGACCACGCCGTAGCCGCCGAGCACACGGGCGGCCGTCGCCTTCGAGACCTTTGCGGCCCTCGCGACGTCGGCGACCGTAACTGCACGTTTCGAATGAGCGGAATCTTCCATGAGCCGAGGACTACAAGAGTTATTGACGACCGGTCAATTGACGGATATCAAATATGTTGTGATACCGGTCTCTTTATACAGGAGACCGGTATCTTGTCCAGAAGGCTCTATCGCAATGCGCGGTGGGGCAGGGCGACCCGACGATGCCGACAAGAGCATTCCTTTCAGAGCGGAGAACGAACATGAAGCCTTTTGAATCATTCGTGGCCACCCTCGCCCCATTGCGGGCCGGCCTTTTGACATGCCTTCTTGCGATGGGCGCAGGCTCTGCGGCCGCCGCCGACAATCCCTATAACCTCATCGAGCCCGGGGTGATCAGCGTCGGGACGATGGGCGATTCCAAGCCCTATACGTTTGCGACGGCGGACGGCCAGTTCACCGGTTTCGATATCGAGCTGTTTCTCAACGTCGTCTCCCGCCTCGGCTTTCAAAAAGACACGGTGACGTTTACGGGCCAGGAATTTTCAGCACTCCTGCCGTCGGTCGCAAACGAACGGTTCGACGTTGCCGTTGCGGCGATCGGGACCACCGAAGCCCGCAAGAAGACCGTCGACTTTTCCGACGGCTATCTTGCCGGTTATCTCTCTGTCCTGACCCCGGATGCCGGTATCAAGGATGCCGATGGCCTCAAGGGCAAGCGTCTCGGCGTCGTGCAGGGAACCTTGCAGGAAGTCTACGCAGCCAAGAATTTCGGGGGGACTGATCTGGTGAAATTCCCCGACAACAATTCTGCCGTGGCCGCGCTCAACAACGGGACGGTCGATGCGCATTTTCTCGACTACGAGGCCGCCAAGCAATATGGCGAGCGCTATCCCGCGCTGAAGGTTGCCGTGAATATCCCGTCCTTCGATGCGCCTGCTGGCTTCGTGGTCCGAAAGGGAAATGATGCCTTTCGCACGGCGTTGGACGGCGCGCTTCACGATGCGATGCAGGACGGCACCTGGAAGACTCTTTATGAAAAATGGTTCCCCGGCTCACCGATGCCGGAACAGTATCTTCCCAAGAAGTGACGCCGCAAGCCGCCCGCTCATGGCGGGCGGCTTACCAAGGCTCTGCCGGACGGCGGCGTCTGCGCCGGGCACGAATTCATGGGGATCTGAATGAACTGGCTTGAAAATCTGCGCCGCAGCTTCCTGGACTGGGACGCCATGGCGGAAGTTCTGCCGAGCATGATCAGCGTCGGCCTGAAGAATACGCTGATCCTGGCCGCCGCGTCGACCGTGCTCGGCGTCGTCATCGGCATGACTCTCGCCGTGATGGGCATCTCGCAGTCACGCTGGCTGCGGCTGCCGGCACGCATCTACACCGATGTTTTCCGCGGGCTGCCGGCGATCGTCACGATCCTGATCATCGGCCAGGGTTTTGCCCGGATCGGGCGTGAGATCTTCGGTCCATCGCCATTTCCGCTCGGCATCCTGGCGCTCAGCCTGATCGCCGGAGCCTATATCGGCGAAATCTTCCGATCGGGCATTCAAAGCGTCGAGCGCGGCCAGATGGAAGCCTGCCGGGCGCTCAGCATGAGCCACGGGCAGGGCATGCGCCTGATCGTCATCCCGCAAGGCATCAGGCGCGTTCTGCCGGCGCTGGTCAATCAATTCATCGGAAACGTCAAGGATTCCAGCCTTGTCTACTTCCTGGGATTGCTCGCCTCCGAGCGGGAGATATTCCGTGTCGGGCAGGATCAGGCTGTCGTCACGGGCAATCTGTCACCACTGCTGCTGGCGGGTGTCTTCTACCTCGTCATCACGGTGCCGCTGACCCACTTCGTCAATTATATCGATGCGAGACTGCGGCTCGGAAAACAAGGCCGCGGCTCGGGTGCTGCGAGCGGATTAATCGAGGTGAGCGAGCTGCAGGCCGCCACCGGCCCTCGCCCCGCTGTTAAGGCGTCGGAGGAGAGTACGCCGCACTTCAAAGGCGGCGCCCTGAACATCGGGGACCTCACCATGGCCTATGGCGATCTCGACGTGCTGAAGGGGGTCGATCTCGACATCGCCGCCGGTACCGTCACCTGCATCATCGGCCCTTCCGGCTCGGGCAAATCGACGCTGCTGCGCTGCATGAACAGGCTTGTCGAACCGAAGGGTGGTGACATCCTGCTCGATGGCGAGAGCATCCTGGCGATGAAGCCGGAGAGGCTGCGCCGGCGGGTGGGGATGGTGTTCCAGCACTTCAACCTGTTTCCCGACCACACGGCACTCGAGAACGTCATGCTTTCGCTGACCAAGATCAAGAAGATGCCGAGGCAGGAGGCGCGGCGCATCGCCGAGGCACGTCTGGCCGATGTCGGTCTTGCAGGGCGTAAGGATCATCGGCCCGCAGGTCTGTCGGGTGGGCAACAACAGCGCGTCGCCATCGCACGCGCGCTGGCCATGGATCCGGAGGTCATGCTGTTTGACGAAGTGACGAGTGCGCTCGATCCCGAACTGGTGAAGGGCGTGCTCGACCTGATGGCCGCCCTCGGCCGCCAGGGCATGACGATGGCAGTGGTGACGCATGAGATGGGATTTGCGCGCAGGGTGGCCGACCAGGTCGTCTTCATGGATGAGGGCCGCATCGTCGAGGCCGGCTGCCCGAAGCAGATCTTCGACAATCCCCGAAGCGAGCGACTGAAGCGCTTCCTTGCGGAAGTTCTCTGAAGCGCCCGAGGCAACGCATGGTGCCCCGGTCGTCCTCACACCGGCTGCGCCGGATTTCACCCGCTGTAGCAAGAGCAGAAAACAAGGTTATCGACATGAATGCTTCCACCAAACCCTTGAAGGTCGTCGTCATCGGTGGCGGGATCTTTGGCGTCTCGACATCAGTCCATCTGGCGCGGCTCGGGGTCCGCACCGTGCTCATTAACGACGGTCCGCTTGCCAACGGCGCCTCCGGCCGTTCGCTTGCCTGGCTCAACTCGGCGCGTAAACGCGCCGATGCCTATCACCGGCTGCGTCTGGCCGGCATAGATCGGTATCGCACGCTGGCCGCCCGATATCCCAATGCGCCGTGGCTGCGCTTCGACGGCGGCCTGACCTGGGATGCGGACGATGGTAGCAACGAGATCGCCGAGATCTTCGACTATGAGCGCGATCTCGGCTATCACGCGCAATGGCTCGCCCCGGCAAGGATTGCCGCGACGACGCCGGGTGTCGACGCAAGCGCCGTGACGCCGCAAGGCGCGATCTTCAATCCCGGGGAGGGCTGGGTCGATCTTCCGTCCTTGATCGGCACGCTTACGGAAGAATTCCGCACGCTGGGCGGCGAGATCGTCACGGACGCCGGTCGCGCGACGGTCGATATCGAAGGCGGGCGTGCCCGTGGCGTGATCACGGCCGACGGCATGCGCCGCAATGCGGATGCCGTGCTGCTTGCTGCGGGCGGTGACGTTCCCGCAATCGTGGCTGAGGTCGGCCAGCATATCGGCGATGCAACGCCTGTCGCCCTTCTCGTCCGGACCAAGGCAATCCGCCATCCGCTGAAGGCTGTGCTCAACACACCTCGCATTGCCATCCGTCCGACGCCCGGCGGCGGCTTCGCGCTCGATTCCGCCTGGTCCGAGGAAGAAGTGAGCGTGAAACCCGATGGCAGCTACGAAGTCAGGCAATCGACGCTGGAGGGGCTGCTGCGCGAGGCCTCAAGGGTTCTCGAAGGCAATCCGCAACTGGAGATCGAAGATTATGGGGTCGGCCCGAAGCCCATTCCGGGCGATGGCGAGCCGGTCTTCGGCGAGTTGCCGTCAATCCCTGGTTATTTCGTTGCCTTCAGCCATAGCGGTGCCACCCTCGGCCTGATTGCCGGCGAACTGCTGGCGGATGAGATCATTACTGGACGCCGCCATCCACTGCTGGCGGACTTTCGGCCGGAGCGTTTCAGCGCGTCGCGACGGTGAAGGTCGCCATGCGGAAACTTGAGCCGCTCGCCAAGCGGATGACCGTTCTATGCCGCGGCGGTTCGACGAAGCGCCCCCGTTTGCTCCAATTGGAACTGATCGATCAACTGGAGGAGTATCGTCGTCTCGTCGGCAAGTTCCTTCGTCGCCGCGCTGGTTTCCTCGACCATGGCCGCATTCTGCTGCGTCATCTGGTCCATCCGGTTGACGGAAGAATTCACTTCATGGAGGGCGTTGTACTGCTCTCTGCTCGAGCGAGCGATCACGTCCATCTGCTCGGAGGCGGTGACCACTTTCGCCGAAATGCTTTCGAGGACTTCGCTCGTCTCGCGGACGACACGCGCTCCGTTGGTAATCTCCGTCTGCGAACGTCCGATGAGCTGTTTGATCCTTTGGCCGGCCTCCGCGGAGCGTTGAGCCAGATCGCGCACTTCCTGAGCCACGACCGCAAAGCCTTTTCCGGCCTCGCCGGCGCGGGCCGCTTCGATGCCGGCGTTCAGGGCAAGTAGGTTCGTTTGGAACGCGATTTCATCGATGACGCCGATGATTTGAACGATCTCGTCGGATGCCGCTTCGATCTTGCCCATCGCGTCGATGGCGCTTGCAACGACCTGGGATGACGAATCGGCCACCTGTTTGGTATCCGTGATGATCTGGTGGGCATCATCGGCGCAGGCCGCCGACGAACGAACCGTAGTAGTGATCTCTTCGATAGCTGCGGCTATCTCTTCCAGTGCGACGGCCTGTTGTTCGGTGCGCCGCGAAAGATCGTTCGCGGCAAGATCCATCTGACCGGCGTTCCCTTCGATCATCCGGGTGTTGGTGCGGATCTGGTCGATCGTTTCTTGCAGCCGGAGGAGCGACGAGTTGAAATCGTTACGAAGCTGCTCCAATCGGCCGAAGAAGGGGGTTGCGATCGTCTGAGAAATGTCGCCCCGTGCCAGACGTCCGAGACCTTCCGCCAGCGCCGTAACCGCGAAGTCTATCTGCTCTTCGACCGTGCGTTTTTCTTCATCATTGCGATGCCGCTCCTCCTCGGCCCTCGATCGCTCGACCTCGCTACTCTCCTCGATCTCAACTTTGGCGATGGCATTATTCTTGAATACGCCCAGGGCGCGGGCCATATCGCCGATTTCATCGGCTCGGCTGTCACCGACGATGGATGTTTCGAGTTTGCCGTCCGCCAAGCGCCTCATAGCCGAGGTGATCTGATTGATCGGCCCCTTGAGCGTAACGGTCAGCCCGACGCCTGCGAGGATTGCGATCACCACGCCGAGGATCGTCGTTCCCAGGGACATCGAATTGGCATCCGCGCGTTCCTCAGCAGCATTCTGCCGCTGCATTTCGGCGAATGCAGTCAACTGAGACCACATCCGGTCCACGTCGGCCGCGGCCAAATGGAATTCGTCCTGGCGCTGCGCGCTGATGCGAACGAGGTCGGTGGCAGCCTTCTGCATTTTGTCCAGCGCCGGCAGAAGCTTGGCTTTGAGATTATCGAACTGCGCGACACCGCCGGCATTGGAAATCAGCGTGTCCAGGCCCTTTCTGACAGCCGCGATTTCCTGCGAAAGCCGCTGGAGATTGGCGTCCGTTGGCGCCAAGGTCAGTTTCGCCATAACGATCTGAATCACGTAAGCCGAGGTCGTGAGTTTCTGGCCGTCTCTCTGGCTGGTTTTGGCGCGCTCGACCGTTTTGGCGGTCTCGGCCGCCTTATCCGTTACCGCCTTCACGCGCCGTGAGGCGACCTCCTGCAATTCGGGCAGCCTGCCGACGATATGGCTCGTCGCATTCCTGAGACCGGCTGTACTCTCCTCGGTCTGGCTGGAGGCTTCGACAAGCGGCTTCAACGAAGCAATGGCATCGTCAATCGCCTTTTTGGCTTCCGGTGCCTCGCCGCCAAGCGCCATTCCCACGATGCGCTGCTGCCGGGCGAGTTCCTCCATATCGGGGCCGCCGATAGGGGCGGCGGCTTGAGCCTTGTCGTTTAGCGATTGGGCGAAGGAGGCGAAGTCCGAAATGCGCTGTGCATCGCCCAGTGTATTGCGGGCTTCATCTTCCTGCATGTCGGCGGCGCGCTGGAGGACCTTGGAGCGTTCAACGATATCCGTCTGGGACGACACGACGATGCTCTGCGCCTTCTGGAGATCGGTAAAGAGCGCCGACCGAGTTTCCTGAAGTTGCCACAGTGCATCCATGCGGGCCGAAATTCCGTCGATGGAAGACAGCGCTTGCTCCAGTTCCTGCTGACCGCTGCGATCCGCGGCGAGCTTGTCGATGCCGGATTTCAGAAGAACGCGCTGATCGGCAAGTTTGCGGGTAACAACATCGCGGTTTTCTTGCGTGGCACTGGCGAGGAATTCGCCCATCGCGGCCGACAAATCGCGAAATCCGCTCAACGACTGCAGAACGGAATTGGAAATATCCATCCGCCCCTGAAGCAAGCTCGACGCATAGAAACCGGTCGCACCCACGGCCATGATGCTGAAGACGAAGGGAACGATGAACACCATCACCTGCGTCTGGATGCGAACACGTGACAACAGCCTTCCCAACATGAGTCCCTCCTCGGCTCACAGCGTCTCGTTGCGGCGCCTTGGCGCAGGGCTGTTGCAGATCGCCTCCCTTCGAGTGAAATCCTCCTTCCGCCTGAGGCGGCAGCCACGGGTTTGCTCGCAACCAACGGCTGCTCGCCCCTTCCTCTTGACCTTCCGAAATTCCTATATCCGTCGGAAGGAAATGGCTTGAAGCAGAACAATCAATCTCGGGTGAAGATACCAGTCCCCTCGAACCGGCTTTGCACATAATCCCTGCCGGACGCATGACGCATCAGTGGAATAAATATTTCATACTGCACGAATCGTGAAATATTCGTTTCAATATTCGCCGAAACCAGCATTTTGTCCAGCCCGACGGCGGGCAGCCGATGCATCCTTCTGAGCCGTCGGGCGTTCTATCGCCAGGAACAACTGGAGACGCATCATGTTCAAGGACGAACACGGGGACATCGGCACAGACAAGGGTATGCGCGACGGTGTGGAAACCGCACCGGCCTCCTTCGAAGAGGCGATCATCAACCCTGATCTCATCAGACGCGAGGGTTTTACCAGCGAGGCCGAGTATCGGGCGTATATTGCCACGCTCGGTGGTCATACCCCGGTTGAAGGCACCGTCGAGGAACCTCTCCTGGTCTCCGATGGTCATGCCCTCGAAGGCCGGCTGCGAGAACTGAGAGAAGAGATCGAAAACCTTCGCGCTCGTCTTCACGTGATCCAACATCAGGCCGCGACCGTCGTTACGGAGAACGTCCGATGGGCCGATGCAAGCGCTCATGCGCAGCTCGGCAATCAGCCCTGGCTCAAGCTGGCAGCCGCAATGGCGGCGACCTTCGTCGTCACGAGGGGCATCAGGCGACTGCCTCTGGGTGCCGTGGCGACGACGGCGTTGCCGTTGGTGGCGGCGGCGATGAACCGAAAGTTCGCCCGGTGAAAATCGTCAGCAGCAATGACTGATCAGGCGAAGCCGATTTCGGCAAACAGAGGGAGGTGGTCAGAGGCAACCCTTGTCAGGCGGTTTTGCAGGACCGCCGCTTGCTTGACGATGAGATCGTCGCTGACGAAGATGTGGTCGAGGCGCATTAGCGGGTAACGGGAGGGAAAGGTCGCTCTTGCCGCGGCGCCGCCTGCGAGCTGGGCGTCCTTCAATGACCGGGTGGCAAGTCGGTAAGTCGCTGATGACGGAATGGCGTTGAAATCGCCGCAGAGAATGGTGGGAAGAGGCTGGTCCGCCGTGCCGCGCAGCCAGCCCGAGTTCAGCAGCGTCGTCATCTGCCGGACGCGCTCGCGGCCGCGAAGGCCGAGATGGGTGTTGACGACCAGCAGTTTTCTGTCGCCGACCAGTATTTCGACGGATAAGGCGCCGCGCTGTTCGCCGATGGACGGCAGCGGGCCGGCCTTGACCGCGCCTGTCGGCAGCGAGGTGATGATCGCATCGCCATACTGCTCCTCGGCAATCGACAGGGCCGGATGGAAATGCGCCTGCATCTTCAGAAGCGAGGCGATCGCGTGGGCCTGGTCGACGCCGCCGGTCCTGCGCCTGAGGACATCGACCTCCTGAAGCGCGACGATATCGGCCTCAGCTTCAGCGATGACGGAAGCGATGCGGCCGGGATCGAGCTTCCGGTCACTGCCGATGCAACTGTGGACGTTATAGGTCAGGAGTCTGATTGATTTATCCGGCATAGGCCCGCTGAAAGCTCGTTCCCCCGGGGGAACATAGAACTTGTTCTCCGGGGGAACACAGAACTCGTTTGATCGTTCCAGATGATCGAGCCGTGGCGCTCGCATCTCGGAAATGGACAATCGATGAGCTTGAAAAGCATAATATGGAATGGACTGCTCGTTGCCGCCCTTTGTCTCGCGGTCTTTCTCCTCTATCGGATCTTCGAGCAGTATAGTCTGGGAGAGATCGTCCAATCGGTCCGCAGCATACCTCTTTCGACCTTTTGCACAGCACTGCTCTTCGCGGCGGCATCCTATCTGTGCCTCGGCTGTTTCGATCTCCTGGCGATCCGTTCGCTCGGCAAATCCTTGCCCTATTCCTGGATTGCGCTGGCGTCCTTCATCAGCCTCTCGCTCGGCCACAATATCGGCTTTGCCGGGCTGAGCAGCGGCGCCTTCCGTTATCGTTTCTATTCGCGCTGGGGACTGACAGCGGAGGACGTGGCGAAGATCATCCTGTTTTGCGGTGTCACGGTGGGGCTCGGGCTGATCACGCTGGGTGGTCTTGCGATGATCGTCAATCCCGGCGATGCCGGACGCCTGCTGCGCATCGATCCGGCAAGCGTCCGCATCTTCGGTGCGATGGCGCTGGTTGTGCCGGTCCTCTATGCCGGCCTGGCGTTCTTCATCCGGGGCACGCTGCGGCTATGGCGCTGGTCGTTTCAGCTGCCGCGATTTTCGATCGCGGTTGGGCAGGTCGGGGTCGGGACGGTCAACTTCATGCTCGTGTCGGCCTGTCTGCACCAGATGCTCTCGGCCTTCGGCGACGTCGCCTTCTTCAGGTCGGTGACGGCTTACGTCCTCGCCAATTCGGCAATCCTCGCAACGCATGTTCCGGGCGGTCTGGGCGTGCTCGAGGCAACCGTCTCCTATGCCGTGCCGAAGGAGGCCTCGATCGGCGCGTTGATTGCGTTCCGCTGTGCCTATTTCTTCATTCCGCTGGTGCTCGGCACAACGCTTCTCGTCATCAGCGAGGTGATCTTCCGCTGGAGATCACGCGGGGCGGATGAGGAGGCGGACGAGCGCGCCGAGGCCCAGTCGGTCTAGAGGGGCGAAGGGTCGAACCGGGTCGAAGAGCGCGGTGCCTGAAATCGGCGAAATGCTGCCCGGCAGCTCGACGGTGAATTCCCGCAAGCCCCGAGGGCCATCATTGAGCGCGTCGACCGCCTCGATCAACGAGCCGCTTTGCATAAAGGCTGCGGCAAAGCTTTCCGGGGTGGTTCCGAGATATTCCGAAAGCAGGCGATTGCGCAGATCCGCGATCGCGCGGCGATGCTCGTTGTTGCCGGCCTCGAACAGCATGTCGCATTCGCAATCCAGTCCTTCCGAGCGATTGTTGAGGTTGGAGGAGCCGATGCGGACCAGCTCGTCATCGGCGATCATCAGTTTGGAATGGACGAGCACCTCGACCTCGCCATTCTCTCCGGGCGTGACTGGCTCGGGTACGATTGGCCCGGGCACGACGGCATAATAGACGCGCAGGCGGTCCGCACGATCGGCGCGTTTCAGGCGGCGGATGACCCGGTCGCGATTGCCGCCCATGACAAGCTTTTCGATCAGCCCGTGAGAGCTGCGCGTGCAGATGATGACGACTTCAGGCCCGTCTTCCTCCTGCAGTCGCGCGGCAATGGCGTCGGCGACGCGGAAGGAGGCGAGATATTGCGCCTCGATGTAAAGCTGCCGCCGAACCCGGGCGATGACGTCCAATGTCATGGCGATGCCGTCGCTGATGCCGGGGCGAAGTGCGGTCGACGGCTCCGTCAGCGCGAAGCTGACCGCGATCTCCCTCATCGAAACGGCGAGATCCTCCGGCCAGGCGAAAGGGACGTCTTCGGCCAACGACAGGTGGTTTTCGCCGGTAGCGTTTTCCCAGCGCTGCCTGACGATATCGCCGATCAGCCTTGCGGCGTCGCCGGTGACCATTGCCTGAACGTCATGCAGCGGATCGTAGGAAACGCCCTTGGGGTCACGTCGCAATTTATCCTTGGCGCGGTGGAGCCAGGTGTCCCACCGGCGCGACGTCAGGTCTATGCCGCCGATGAAGGCGACGGCATCGTCGATACAGACGAGTTTCTGATGGTGACAACCGCGCAATGTTGGCTGAGGCTCGAAGCGTAAATCGATCCGCCCATTTCTGGGAAAGTTTTTCTTCCGCAGCACCCGCAGGGACTTGTCAGAATAGACGGGGCCGAGCGCCCAGATGAGGATGCGTATTTCGAGCTCCGGATTTACCGCTGCCAGGGCATGCAACAGGTCGGCCAGCGTTTCGTCGGACTTCTCGGGTTCCAACCGGATGTTCGGATTGAAATCCCACCCGACGATCCAGATGGTGCGCCGCGCCTGCCGCAACGTGCGCGCCAGCTCGGCGAAATAGCTGTTGCCGTTGATCAGGAAGGCCGCCTTGGCAGCACTCCCTTTCAGGCGCAAGGCGCTGCCCTCCTGTTCTTGGCGGTCGCCCGGCCGTTGTGATTTTGTCTGGGGTAAGCTCGGGTTATTGAAGATGGTTTCGAATGTCGTCATGATTGCCTCGGCCTCTAACTGGAGCACAAACGCCCGGAATTTGCCTGGGTTCCCCGATGGCGTCGGACGACGGCCGCCTGCGATGCAGAATGCAAGGAAACGAGATGTCACAACGAGCAGGCAGCGCCGATCTTCCCCTTCACGGGGGACGCGTGCCGCATTGGCTGGGCGACCGTATGACGCGGTTGGGAATACTGATCACCGAGGCGATCGTCCATCACTATGGCCGCGACGAATTCCTGCGCAGGCTTGCGCATCCCTTCTGGTTCCAGTCCTTCGGCGCGGTCATGGGTATGGACTGGCATTCCTCCGGCATCACGACCAGCGTCCTCGGCGCGCTGAAGCGCGGGCTGAAGCCCCGTGCCGGCGAGCTCGGCCTGCATGTCTGCGGCGGTCGTGGCGCGCATTCTCGCAAGACGCCGCAGGAACTCGTCTCGATCGGCGAGCGTGTCGGCCTCGACGGGGAGGGGCTCGCGACCACGAGCCGTCTCATCGCCAAGGTCGACAGCGCCGCCCTTCAGGACGGGTTCGACCTTTATCTGCACGGGTTCATCGTCGCCGATGACGGCCATTGGGTGGTTGTTCAGCAAGGCATGAACGGCGACAAGCGTCAGGCCCGGCGGTATCACTGGCTGTCCGAAGGGCTGGAGAGCTTCGTCGACTCGCCGCATGCGGCAATCGAGGGACGGAGCCAGGGCGAGATCGTCAATCTTGCCGACAGGCGCGCCGAACGCTCGCGGCGCGGTCAGCTCGATCTGCTGGCGACCCTCGGTCCCGACCGGATCATCCGTGAAGCCGCCGCACTGCTGCGTGCCGAAGCGCCGGCGCCCGAACCCGCCGAACAGCCGATGCTGCCGCACCTGATCATGCCTGCCCATCACGATGTCCGCGAGAGTGACGTCAACATGCGGCGCCTGCACGGAAATCTGGCCGCCGCGGCAGACCGCGGGCCAGCGGATTTCCAAGAGTTGCTGCTCGTCCCCGGCGTCGGTGCCCGCACGGTGAACGCTCTGGCGATGGTGGCGGAAGTCGTGCACGGTGCGCCCTGCCGATTTTCCGATCCGGCGCGCTTCTCGATCGCCCATGGCGGCAAGGATCGCCATCCTTTTCCGGTCCCGCTCAAAGTTTATGACGAGACGATCGCCGTGATGAAATCGGCGGTGCAGAAGGGCAGGCTGGGACGCGAGGAGGAGTTGCAGGCGCTCAAGCGCCTGGACGACCAATCCAGGCAGCTGGAACGCTATGTGACGGGTCCCGACCTCAAGGAAATCATCGCCGGCGAATTTCGCCAATCCGCCGATTTCGGCGGCCGGAGCGTCTTCGGCTGGGAGGAGCCGTCCGCGGAGTAGGGCACCCTTTATGCCATTACCTTAACTCGCTGAGCCAGCCAGGGCGACCTCGCCGTTTTCCTCACCATCCCAGTACCGGATGGAGGACGCTGAAACCTTGATGAGAACGATCCCAGGAGTGTCCACTCCGTCAGGAAACCACCGCTCGAGATCGGGGATCCAATGTTCTTCGAGTGCCGCCTTATCCCGTACCAGCGAAGCGACGCCCTCGACAGCAATGAAAATCCCCGGCTTGCCGAGGAGGCTGGGAGGCGCCGTGAACGTCAGCGAGACGGTGTCGACGCCTTCGATCTCCGTGATTTTTCTGCTGTCTTCATAGGAAAAGAACCAGGAATCCCCATCATATTCGACGTCGCCGTTGTTGCTCATCGGTCGGGCCGAGATGCGGCCCGACCCGGCGTTCGTCGACAGCATGCAGAAATCGATCTTCTTCAGTTGCGAGGATAGGTCTTCGAGGGTCATGGATGCCATTGAAATCTCCCATGTTTGAATGCTCGGGAGTAGCGTGCAAGCGTCCAGATTGTTCCGTGGAAAGTCCACGGAAGCTACAGATACGCAGCGCTATAGCTTCAATGGCCGTCGGGCGGGACGGCCTCAGTCGGAACCGTCTCTTTCAGATTCTTCCGGTGGAAGATGAACAGCCCTGCAACGACGATGATCGCGGCACCGATGATGATCTGCATATCGGGAACATCGTTGAAGAAGAGGTAGCCGAGGACGATTGCCCAGAGCAGCAGCGTATATTGAAGCGGCGCGAGCAGCGATGCCGGTGCGAGCTTCAGCGAGCGCGTGATGAGCAGATGCGCGCAGGAGGCGACGATCCCGAGCAGCAGCATGCCGGACCAATCGACGAGCGTTGCCGGCTGCCAGTGGCCAATGCTCAAGACGATACCGATCGCGAGGGCCGCAATCGTCTGCCATGTCACCAGAGTGGTATCGCTGGTCGAGCGCAGATAGCGGCTCATCACCAGAGACAGCGCAAAGGCAAAGCTGCCTACAAGACCGAAGAGCGATGGAAGCGACAGCATCGCCGTGGATGGACGCAGCGCGATGACGACGCCTGCAAAGCCGATCAGAACAGCCAGCCAACGGCGCCAACCGATCTTTTCTCCGAGAAAGAAATGCGAGAGCGCCGCGATATAGATCGGTCCCGCCATATAGAAGGTCATCACATCTGCGAGCGGCAGATAGGCGACGGCAGCATAAAACAGCGCGACATCGCAAGTCGCCATCAAAACACGTATGAACTGGAGGCCTTTCTGCTCGACGCGGAACAAGGCCATCGGCCCTTGCCGGAGGATCATTGGTCCGAGCACGATGAAAGCGCCGACCGAGCGGATCACCAGCACCTGGCCGACGGCAAAGCTCGCGACCAGCCATTTGCCCATTGCATCGTTCAGTGCAAAGAGCAGATCGCCGAGCAGCATCAGCACGACGCCTGTTATGATCAGGTTTCCGGCGTCGGCGACACCCGTCTGGGTCTTCATCTGTGGCATCCTCGCAAAAACGGCCGCGCATGCGCGGCCGACTGCGGCTTCTGCCTTAACACTGCCGATGTCAATGGTCAGTTTGAAGCGATTGCACTCGAATTGGGCAGCGAGATGTCTCTTTAGGCACTTGTGCCCACTTGTCGGCAGGTTCTGGATGCAGGCCTGCCGACAATCTGGCCGTCAATCAGCCGTTTTTCGATACAGCAACGTCATGAGTGCGAGCATGCATCCCAAGGCTGCTACCGATGCGAAGATGTAGAAGTTCCACTGCGGAGCCAGGCCTGCACCCAGAACCGCACCGCCGATGGCCGGTCCTATCATGCCTCCGATACGGCCGATGCCGAGCGAGAAGCCAAGGCCGGTTCCACGGATTTCGACCGGATAGAGGTTTCCAACGAGAACGTTGGCGAGGATCTGCGTGCCGATCGTTCCCGTACCGGCAAGTGCGACGAGACCATAGACCTGGAGGCCCTGATCCACCTGCGTCAGTAACCAGATCGAGCAGGCTCCGAGAAGAAACATACCTGCAACGACTATCTTGACGTTTCCGCGGTCGGCAATCCTTGCGCCAATCAGGAGGCCGACTGCGGCTCCGAGATTGAGCGTTACGGAGAAGAGCAGGGCGGAACCGAGGTCATAGCCCATCTTGTTCATGATGGTCGGAAGCCAGTTGACCATGCCGAATGTGAGCAGAAGCGAACAGAAGTGGATGCCCCATGCGTTCAATGTCGGCAGCAGGCGACCTTCGGAAAACAGCGACCGGATGCCGACCTGGCGTGACGCAACAGGCCTGGCGACGGGATCGGGCAGCCCGTACTGGTTTGCAATCTGATTGGCTTCGGTCTGGCGGTTCTTCGTTGCCAGCCATTCGGGGGATTCGGGGATGAGGCGGATGAAGAAGGGCAGAAGCAGGATCGGTGCGCCGCCGATGATCATCAGGGGACGCCATCCGTATGTCTGCACCAGCAGCATTCCGAGGATACCCGAGATGATGCCGCCAGCCAGATAACCGAGAAGAGCAATCGAGTAGGCTATTGCCTTCCGCTTCGGCGGAGAAAACTCGATGATTAAAGCGGTTACCGTGGGAAAAAGAGCCCCAAGGCCCAGACCGGCGAGAAAGCGTGTTCCCTCGAAAATGAGAAAGCTCGGCGCAAGACCGCTGCCGATCATCATAACGGAGAAGCTCAGCAGACTGCCTATGATGACCTTGCGGCGACCTATCCTGTCGGCGAGCGTTCCGGCGACGAGAGCGCCCAGCAGCATACCGAACAGGGTGATGGAGGCAGCGCGTCCCACCAGGCCGGGCGTCAGGCCCCAGCTGGCTTCGGCGAGCAATGCCGGCGCGACTGCGCCATAGACGATCAGGTCATAGCCGTCGAACAGGATCAGCAGACCGCAAAGAGCGATGATGATATTCGGGCTGCGAACGTGTTCCTTAATAATAGCGAGATCTTGTATGGCCAATTTTCCCTCCCCATACATTTGAGTACAAGAAGTACGCTCCTGCCAGCGGCAGGTCCGCGTCGATCCATGTACAAATCCTCCTGGATCGTTGCCGGCGTGGTTCCTCCCAGCGCCAGACTCGCCCGTGAGAGGGCGATGTCAAGACAACGATGACACGCTATTAAATACTTGCGAATAAAATATTTGCAACTGCAAACTTTTCAGCTCGCAACTTTTCCTTTTCCGGATATTGCCGGCAGGTTGCTGTGCATGCGGCGCAGCGCCTTCTTCAGGGCTGCGACCTCTTCGTCCGACATGTCCTGCACCGCGGTGCGTTCAAGTTCCACGGCAAGCGGCATAAGCCTTTCCGTCATCGCCTCGCCCTGCGGGGTCAGCCTTACGATGACGATACGGCCGTTATCTTCCGGACGTGTTCGCGACACCAGCTTGCGCTTGGCCAATGTACCGACGAGGCGCGAAAGCGTCGAAATCTCGACAGAGACGACGTCGGCGAGATCCCCCAGGGTGCTCTCCCGGCGTTCCTTGAGCATGGCCAGGACCCGGTACATCGCCACGCTGAGATTGTCTTCGGCGATTCTCTGCGCGAATACCTCGGCTATCCGCACGCCGGCGCGATTGAGAAGATAGGGAACGGAATCGGTAAGTTTGTACATGTCTCTGTCTGCTGGCGGGATTCGGCTTGCTGAGGGCTCCCTCCGACATGCACCTAAATTACCGGGATGACAACACGATTGGCTTTCTGCTGCCGAGAACGGCTGGGTAGATCAAGCATTTTCCCGTCTAATTTCTAAATTTGCATTGACAATAGTTGCAAATGCAATAATTTGGACACCAAGGAGACACGGGAGGAAATCATGTCTGCCACTGCTGCCCTCGGCATAGCGCCGGCCCCCGCACCGATCAGCGATGCGTTTCGATCGACCATGCGCCGTTTCCCGGCAACGGTGACGGTCATTTCCGCCTGTCGCAACGGTGCCGATCATGGAATGACGGCTACTGCCGTCACATCACTTTCGATGGATCCGCCATCTCTCATTATCTGCCTGAACAATCGCACCTACCTGCACGACATGCTGCTCGAGGTGCCGGAATTCGCAGTCAGCGTTCTGACCGACAGACAGGCAGCCGTATCGGAAGGGTTCAGCGGCAAGATTGCGCCTGAGCGTCGCTTCGATGCTGCCGATTGGGTTCGCCATGAGCGCGGCATGATGGTGCTGGGCTCCGCTCATGCCTCGGTTGTCTGCCGCCGTATGGGCGCGGTTCCCTATGGAACGCACACGATCTTCATCGGGCAGGTGGTGGATACACGCCATTCCGACGACACGACCGCGCTGATGTACGAGAACTCGAAATATTGCGCGCCACAGCACGCGCTTCCTGCATCCCAGAACTGAAGGTAGTTCCATGAACAATACAGCTGCCCTGTTTCCCGCCTCGGCGCGGGTTGAGAACGCATGTCTTGCAGATCGTATCGCCCCGGTGTTGGACGAGATCAGTGCCGGCGCGCGCGACACGGAAAAATCCGGCCGCGTGCCGGCACGCAATATTGATCTGCTGCGCTCCGCCGGCTATTTCGATATCGTCAAGCCTGCCCGTTTCGGTGGCGACGAAGGATCGTTTGCCGAGCTTGTCGATGCAAATATCCAACTGTCGTCGGCCTGTGCCTCCACCGGCTGGGTTGCCGGCCTCCTTTCGGCGCATCAATGGCTCCTCGCCATGTTCGATGAAAGGGTTCAGCAGGAAGTGTGGGGCAGCAATCCGGATGCGCTGCTCTGCGGTTCCTATGCGCCGGTCCGCATGGCGGAACGCGTCGACGGTGGCTTCCGGTTAACCGGCGATTGGGCCTTTGCAAGCGGATGCGAAAATGCCCAGTGGGCGCTCTGTGCGGCGATCATTCCGCCAAATGGCGAGGGGGAGCGTCCTGTGCCGGCGTTCCTTCTGGTTCCCGCCAGCGATTATGCCATTGCCGAGACCTGGGACGTTGTCGGCCTCGCGGGCACCGGCTCAAAAAGCCTGATCCTCAAGGATGTCTTCGTTCCGGAATACCGCATGCTGAGCTTTCCGGATGCGACCTCCGGCAGAACGCCGGGCGGACGTGGCTACAAGGGTATCGGCCTTTTCAACATTCCGCTGCTCATGGGGGTTCCGTTCTGCCTCGGCAGCGCAGCCGTCGGTGCGGCGAAGGGCGCATTGGAGAGCTATATCGACCATATGGGGGCCCGTGTGACACGTGGTGCAGTGGCCGGTGGCAACAACAAGATCGCGGAATTTCCGACGATCCAGCTTCGCGTGGCGGAAGCCTCCGCATCCGTGGATGCCGCCCGCGAAATCATTCTGCGCGATATTGCCCGGGCGCAGCAACTGGCCCAGGCCCGCGAGGATGGCACCGGCGAGATCACCGAGGACGATCGGATTCTCGCCCGTCGTAGCCAGTCCTTTGCGGTCAGCCTGGCCCTTCGGGCCGTGGAAGCACTCAATGCATCGACAGGCGGCCTCGGCCTCCAGATGTCCAATCCTGTCCAGCGGGCATGGCGCGATGCAAATGCCGTCGGGCGCCATATTTCCATGAACTGGGATGCCGTGGGCACCATGGTCGGCCAGCAGCTGCTCGGTCTACCGCCCAAGGGACAATTCTGATCCGCCATCCCCATTGTTTCGACTTAAGACAGGAAAGAGAGCATATCGTGCAAGGCAAGATCGCGCTTGAAGAACATTTCGCCATTCCCGAGACGCTACAGGATTCGGCTGGATTCGTGCCGGGCGACTACTGGACGGAACTGTCCGCCCGTCTTCTGGATATCCAGGACAAGCGTTTGCGGCTGATGGATGCCCACGGCATTGAGAAAATGATCCTGTCGCTGAACGCTCCGGCCGTGCAGGCGATCCCAGATAAGGCAAAGGCCCTGGAAATTTCCCGGCGCGCCAACGACTTTCTGGCGGAGCAATGCGTCAAGAACCCGAACCGTTTCCTGGGATTTGCAGCTTTGCCCCTGCAGGATCCAGATGCGGCCGCGCAGGAATTGCAGCGCTGCGTGACAACGCTGGGTTTCGTCGGCGCACTGGTCAATGGCTTCTCGCAGGAAGGCGACGGAACGACGCCGCTCTACTACGACCTGCCGCAATATCGTCCGTTCTGGGCGGAAGTCGAAAAACTCAACGTTCCCTTCTATCTGCATCCGCGCAACCCGTTGCCGCAGGATAGCCGGATCTATGCCGGCCATTCCTGGCTGATGGGTCCGACATGGGCGTTCGCGCAGGAGACCGCTGTTCATGCGTTACGTTTGATGGGATCCGGCCTGTTTGACGAACATCCGGCTTTGCGGATCATCGTTGGTCACATGGGCGAGGGGCTGCCGTACATGATGTGGCGCATCGACAACCGGAATGCGTGGGTCAAGGTGGAAAAGAATTATCCGGCCAAACGCCCGATTGCCGATTATTTCAACGAGAATTTCTACATCACGACGTCGGGGAACTTCCGCACGCAATCGCTTATCGATGCTATGCTGGAAATCGGCGCGGACCGAATTCTGTTCTCGACAGACTGGCCATTCGAGAACGTCGACCATGCTGCAAACTGGTTCGACAGCACGACCATCTCCGAGGCCGACCGTCTGAAGATCGGTCGCACCAACGCGGTTTCGCTATTCAAACTCGATCGATAGCATGGTTGCACCTTTCAGATACACGGCCAGCGCGGCCCAGGTCTTCTTCGGGAGCGGCTCGTTGAACCGTCTCGCCGAGGCGATTGCAGGGCAGGGCGGCAAGCGCGCGCTGATCCTTTCGACCCCGCACCAGAAAGCGGAGGCCGAACGGATCGCTGCTACCCTCGGTCCGCTTGCGGCGGGACTATTCCACGATGCGACGATGCATACGCCGGTCGATGTGACCGAGCGCGCGATTGCGGCATACAACTTGGCCGGCGCCGATTGCGTGGTCGCAATCGGCGGCGGATCTACGATCGGTCTCGGCAAGGCGATCGCCTATCGCAACGACGCGCCACAAATCGTGGTGGCGACGACCTATGCGGGATCGGAGGTTACACCGATCCTCGGCCAGACAGAAAACGGGCAGAAGACGACGGTCCGCGGGCCTGGCATCCTGCCCGAAGTGGTGATCTACGACCCAGAATTGACATTGGGATTGCCGGTCAACATCAGCGTCAGCAGCGGGCTCAATGCAATGGCGCATGCGGTCGAAGGTCTCTATGCACAGGATCGCAATCCAATTTCGTCGATGATGGCGGTCGAGGGCCTGCGCGCGCTGAAGCAGGCTTTACCTCAAATCGTCAATGCCCCTGGGGACATCGAGCCGCGAAGCGAAGCGCTTTACGGTTCCTGGCTGTGCGGCACGGTGCTCGGAGCGGTAGGCATGGCCCTGCATCACAAGCTCTGCCATACGCTAGGCGGTAGCTTCGATCTGCCGCATGCGGAAACCCATGCGGTCATTCTTCCCCATTCTGCCGCCTACAATGCGGAGGCCGCAGCGGATGCGTTAGAACCCGCTACCGATCTTTTTGGCGGCTCGCTGGGCGGCGGTCTTTATGATTTTGCCGCTTCGATCGGCGCCCCCTTGGCGCTGCGCGATCTGGGTATGAAGGAAGCCGATCTGGACCCTGCGGCGGAACTCGCCGCCCAGAACCCCTACTGGAACCCGCGCCCGATCGAACGGGAAGCGATCCGGGTTTTGTTGGAGAGCGCCTGGGAGGGCGCGCGGCCGCGTTAACGCTTTGGAGGATGGCCACGTGCCCGAATATTTCAGCGAAGAGAGATCCGCGGAGGCCGTCAACTCGCGGATGGGGCGGGACATTAATCCGCGTCTGGCCGAAATCATGGCGTCGCTTGTCAGGCACCTGCATGCCTTTGCCAAGGATATCAGCCTGGCCCAGGAGGAATGGGAGTTGGCCATCGGCTTTCTGACCCGAACCGGCCATCTCTGTCATGACGAGCGACAGGAGTTCATCCTGCTCAGCGATACGCTGGGTTTGTCGATGCTGGTGGATGCAATCAACAACCGGCGTCCGCCGGGCGCCACGGAAAATACCGTGTTCGGGCCGTTCCATGTCGAAGGCGCGCCCATACGGCAGATGGGTGAAAACATCTCTCTCGACGGCAAGGGCGAGAGCTGTCTCTTCATCGGGCGAGTGCTGGATCTTAACGGCAATCCGATCGAGGGAGCCCAGATCGATGTATGGTCGGATAATTCCGATGGCTTCTACGATGTCCAGCAGCCGGACATCCAGCCGAAGTGGAACAACCGGGGCATCTTCGTCACCAGCGCAGATGGCACCTATAGTTTCGTCGGCATAAAGCCGGTTTCCTATCCGATTCCGGATGACGGCCCGGTCGGCCAGATGCTGACCTCCCTCGGCCGCCATCCCTACCGTCCTGCCCATACCCATTACCTGATCACGGCTTCAGGTTATCGGAAGCTGGTAACCCACACCTTTGTCGGAGACGATCCCTATCTGGGATCCGATACGGTGTTTGGGGTGAAAAACAGCCTGGTTGCGCCTTTCGAGCGTGTCGATCGTGCGACGGTCTGGCGTTCCGATTTCGATTTCGTGCTGACGCCAGTGGAGAGTGGAGAATGATCGTTGCCCGCTATGCGGTATCCGACCCCGGCAAGGCTGCCGAACGTTCCCGATTGATCGACGAACACAAGGCCTATCTGCGAGGCGCGGCGATCCGCATCCTGCTTTCCGGACCCTCTACACCGTCGGCGGAGGGCAAGGGTTCTACCGCCTTGGTGATCGCGGAAGTCGAAACGCTCGCGGAGTTCGAGGCGTTCAGCGCAGGAGATCCCTTCGTCCAATCCGGTGTTTACGGCAGCGTCGATATCTACGAATGGCGGCCTACTTTTGGGGTTCTTCTAGAGAGTCTCTGACCAGCGTTTCGACCTGCCGAAGGCGATGAAATGCAGAACTTGCGGGGCCGAGACAATCGTCCATCAAAGGCTCCGGCGGTCTTAGTCTTTACCCTTCAGATTCTTGCCAAAACGGCTGCGCGTGCGAGGAAGGTCCGCTTCGGCCTTCGAGCGACCGTCTTCAGGCAAATCGATGCAGCGACATCAATGCCGCTTCTCGATGTCTTCGAGCGCCGGAAGGCGGCATCAATCGCCATTCAGAACGTCGATACCTGAAATATATTTCACAGTATGAATTATATTGACAGAGCTCTGCCGTTGCGATTATCTGCCCATACCGGACTTCGAGGAGGAACTCCGGTCTTCAATGGATCATCGGCAGCCGCTGAGGCGCCGCCGGATATTTGGGAGGGGCTTCGGCCTCGAGGAGGAAACTTGCGCAAATTTCTAAGCACGACCGCGTTGGCGGTCCTTGCATCGACGCTTTTGGCCGGCGTGGCCAGCGCGGGCACGGAAAATCCGTTCCGCTGCAAGCCGGGTGAAAAATACGTCATGAACGTCATGGTATCGGGCGTCGAATATTGGTTCCCGGTCTATGAAATGTTCAAGCAGGCCGGTCAGCAGCTCGGCTGCGAGACCGCCTATACCGGCACGCCGGAATATGACGTCAACAAGCAGATCGCCACCTTCGACCAGGCGCTGGCCCAGAACCCGGCCGGTATCCTCGTTCATCCGATGAACTCCGATCCGTTCATCGAGCCGATCAACCGGGCGATCGACCAGGGCACGGCGGTCGTGACCTTCGCGGCCGATGCGCCGCTTTCCAAGCGCATCTCGTTCGTCACCTCGGACAATACCCGCGAAGGCACCTATGCGGCCGACGCGATTGCCGAAAAGATGGGTGGCAAGGGTGAATATGCCGTTCTGGAAAATCCGGGCCAGGACAACCACGACAAGCGTATCGCCGCCTTCATCGCCCGTATGGAGGAAAAATATCCTGATATGAAGCTGGTCGGCCGCGCTGCGTCCAACCAGGACCCGAACAAGGCCTATCAGGGCCTGATGAGCTTGGTGCAGGCCCATCCGAATATTGGGGCCGTCTTCATGCCGGAAGCGAATTCGGCCATCGGCGCTTCGCAGGCCAACAAGGAAAGCGGCGGCAAGATCCTCGTGATGTGCGCCGACGTCAATGCCAACATCCTCGACATGATCAAGGCGGGCGAAGTGTTCGGTTCGATCAATCCGAACCAGGGCATGCAGGGTTACATGGGCTTCATGCTTTTGTGGCTTGCCAAGCATCCGGAACTCATCGACCCGATGAACGACGCCAAGCGCGCCGGCTTCAACCCGATGAGCATTCCGTTCGTCGACAACGGCCTGTCGATCGTCACGGCTGATAATGCCGACGATTTCTACTGGGACAAGTATCTGAAGCGGCGGGGCACCAAAGGCATCGAGGAGTAAGCCTTTGTGCCGGCTGTCCGGGGGCAGGAAACTCCGGACAGCCACCGCGAGCGTGAGGAGGAGACGATGATGGCGTCGGTGCCGGTTCTGGAAATCCGCAATGTCAGCAAACACTTCGGGGCGGTGAAGGCGTTGACGGATGTGAGCTTCAGCCTGGAGAAGGGCGAGGTTCATGCGCTTTGCGGCGAAAACGGCGCGGGCAAGTCGACGCTGATGAACATCATTGCCGGCGTGCTGCAGCCGACCGAGGGCGACGTTCTCGTCGATGGCGCGCCGGTAAAGGTGACGTCGCCGGCCGTGGCGCAATCGCTCGGGCTTGGCCTCGTGCATCAGGAAATCGCGCTCTGCCCCGATGCGACGGTGGCCGAGAACATGTTCATGGCAGCGACCAACCGCCGCCGCTCGCCTTTCATGAATTATGGCCGGCTGGAGCGGGATGCGCAGGTCGTGATGAATCGTCTGGCACCAATCGACGTGCGCCGCAAAGTCGGTGATTTGTCGATTTCCAGCCAGCAGCTTGTCGAGATCGCCAAGGCACTGACGCTCGATTGTCGCGTGCTGATCTTCGACGAACCGACGGCGGCTTTGACGGAATCGGAGACCCAGATCCTGTTCGAAATCATCCGCGACCTCAAGGCGCAGGGTATTTCGATCATCTATATCAGCCACCGCATGGCCGAAATCTTCAGCCTGTGCGACCGGGTCACCGTCTTTCGCGATGGCCGCTATGTCTCGACGGAAATGGTGGCGGAATTGACGCCGGATGATGTGGTGCGCCGCATGGTCGGACGCGAGATCACCCAGCTCTATCCGGAAAAGCAGGCGCTGGCGGAGCGGACCGACGAGATCATTTTGAGCGTCCGCGATCTCGGCGACGGTAGCCGCTTCACGGATGTGAGCTTCGACCTGCGCAAGGGTGAAATTCTCGGCATCGGCGGGCTCATCGGCTCGGGCCGCACCGAGATAGCCGAAGGCATTTGCGGATTGCGGCCGGTAATCGACGGCGAGGTGCAATTGCATGGACAGCGGCTGTGGGCGCACTCCTATGCGCAGGCCGCGCAGGCGGGTGTCGTCTATCTGTCGGAAGATCGGAAAGGCTCCGGCATTTTCCTTGATCTTTCCATCGCCCAGAACATTGCCGTTCTCGATTTGAAATCGCTGACCGGACCGCTGGGACTGTTGAATTCCAAAGCCGAGGCGGATCGGGCCCACGACCTAGTCCGGCGGCTCGGCGTGCGGATGGGTGGCATCGACATGCCGGTCTCGTCGCTGTCGGGCGGAAACCAGCAGAAAGTGGCGATTGCCAAGCAGCTGGCGGTCAATCCCAAGGTCATCCTGATGGACGAGCCAACCCGCGGCATCGATGTCGGCGCCAAATCGGAAATCCATCGGCTGCTGCGCGATCTCGCGGGCTCCGGCATCGGCATCGTCGTCATCTCGTCGGAACTGCCGGAGCTTCTTGGTCTGTGCGACCGGGTGCTGGTCATCCACGAGGGCACGGTTGCAGGCGAGGTCGAGGGCGAGACGATGACGGAAGAAGCGATCATGCGGCTCGCGTCGGGTATCGGCGGTCATAACAATTCGAAGGCATCAGAGCATGCCGCATAAAGAAAACGCAGGGGCAGGAGACAAGGTCATGGCGGACGCTACGTTGGCAGCTGTACATCAGGCACGCACGCCCGGCTGGAAACGGCTGGGAACGATGCGCGAGGCGGGATTGATCGCGATCATCCTGGCGCTCTGCATCGTCATGAGCTTTGCCTCGCCGCATTTTCTGACGCTCGGCAACTTCCGGGCGATGCTGATGTCGTTCTCGGTGGAAGGGATCGTCGTCGTCGGCATGACCATCCTGTTGATCGTCGGCGGCATCGACCTGTCGGTCGGCTCGGTCGTCTGTTTCTCGATGGTGCTGTCGGGCTCGCTGTTCCTGATGGGGCTCGATCCGTGGAGCGCTTCCCTGATCGGGATCATTGCCAGCGGCCTGATCGGCTGTGTCATGGGCTTCTTCGTCACGGTGGTCGGCCTCAACCATTTCATCACCTCGCTTGCGGCGATGGTGATCGTACGCGGTATCTGCCTGATCATCACCAAGGGCACGCCGCTGTCGCTGTTCACCTTGCCACCCTCGTTCAAGGCGGTCGGGCAGGGCACGTTCTACGGCGTTCCCTATGTGATCCTGATTTTTGTCGCGGTCGTCGTGCTGTTCGATTTCCTGCTGCGCCGGGCAACCGCCTTCCGCAAGGTGTTCTACACCGGCAGCAATGAGAAAGCGGCGCTCTATTCCGGGATCAAGACCAACCAGGTGAAGTTCTGGGTGACGGTGCTCTGCGCCACGCTGTCCGGTGTTGCCGGTGTGATCTACATGTCCCGCTTCGGTGCCGCGACCCCGACCTTTGGGGTCGGCATGGAGCTCAACATCATCGCAGCCGCGGTGATCGGCGGTGCATCGCTGAATGGCGGCTCCGGCACGATCTTGGGGGCAATTCTCGGCATTGCCCTGCTGTCGGTCGTAACAAGCTCGTTGATCTTGCTCGACGTGTCCGTCTATTGGCAAGACATGATCAAAGGCTGCATTCTGCTTGCCGCCGTCTCGATCGACCATTTCCTGCACAAGCGGAAGGCTGCCTGATATGCCGATAGCCAAACTCAAACCCGCAAACGCGCCGCGCGAGGAAATCGTCATCGCCCGACAGATGCACCAGGCTCTGGTTCTGCATTTCCTCGAGGGACTGACACAGGCGCAGATTGCCGATCAGCTGGGCATCTCGCACGCCACCGTCAACCGCCTGATCAAGCGCGGCCGCCAGCTCGGCCTGGTCGAGATCAAGATCAAGTCGCCGGTCGAGCCGCTGGTCGACATGGAAGAACGGCTACGGGCGCTTGGCGGCATCGGCCGCGCCGTGGTGGTGCCGACCGTGTCCGACAATCCGCAGACGGCGCTCCAGGCCGTCGGCGAAGCGGCAGCAAGGTTGCTGCTGGAAGAGATCACCGACGGCGATACGATCTGCATCACCGGCGGCAAAGGGGTGAGCGCCGTCGTTGCCGGTCTGCAGCCGCCGCGTCGGTTCAATGTCGAGGTCATTCCAGCAACCGGCTGCGTGCAGGGTAAACACTATACCGACGTCAATCATGTCTCGACCTTGATGGCCGACCGGCTTGGGGGACGTTCCTACCAGATCCATGCGCCTCTCTTTGCCGATGATGCCGAGCAGCGGGCGATGCTGATCAACATGCGTTCCGTCGCTGACGTTTTCAAACGGGCGCGCGAGGCGAAGGTGGCGGTGGTCGGCATTGGCTCGATCCTGTCGGACGATTCGAGCTATTACGACCTGCATCCGTCCTCAAGCACCGACCGCGCCGCGATCGAGCGGTCCGGCGCCTCCTGCGAATTGCTGGCGCATCTGCTCGATGATCATGGCCAGGTCTGCGACTACAGCCTCAACCGTTCGCTGGTGTCGCTGACGCTGCCGGAATTCGCCTCGATCCCCACCAAGATCGGTGTGGCGAGCGGGCCGAACAAGGCAGGCCCGATCCTCAGCGTTCTCAGGGGCAATCATCTCGATACGCTGGTGACCGATGAGGCGACGGGTGCGCGGGTGCTGGCACTGGCGAATGGCGAAGGAAAATGGGCATGAGCGGGCAGCAATTGACACGTGAGATCGGCAAATCCGGCGTTTCCGCCTCGGCGGTGGGACTGGGCACCTGGGCGATCGGCGGCTGGATGTGGGGCGGGACCGATGAGGCCGAATCCATTGCTGCGATCCAGGCATCGCTCGATGCCGGCGTGACGCTGATCGACACGGCGCCAGCCTATGGGCTCGGACGTTCCGAGGAGATCGTCGGCAAGGCACTGGCTGGGCGCCGCGACAAGGCTGTCATCGCCACCAAATGCGGCCTTGTCTGGCATACGCAGAAGGGTCGTCATTTCTTCGATCAAGACGGCAAACCGGTCCACCGTTATCTCGGCCGCGACGCGATCCTGCACGAGGTCGAGGAAAGCCTGAGGCGGCTCGGGACCGACTATATCGATCTCTACATCACCCATTGGCAGGATCCGACGACCTCGGTCGAGGAAACGATGCGGACGCTGGAAGACCTGCGCACATCGGGCAAGATCCGGGCAATCGGCGCAAGCAATGTCAGCCCCGACGACCTCAATGCCTATATCGCTGTCGGTGGTCTCGATGCGATCCAGGAGCGGTTCAGCATGATCGACCGGGAGATCGAGGCGGAGCTTCTGCCACTGACCAAGGCCAACAGCATTGCGACGCTGAGCTACTCGTCGCTGGCGCTGGGGTTGCTGTCCGGCACCATCGGTCCCGACCGTGTGTTTTCCGGCGATGACCAGCGCAAGGACAATCCGCGCTTTTCAGTCGACAACCGCCAGAAGGCGACGGCGCTGGCCAACGCCATCCGGCCGGTCGCAGAAAAACACGGCGCGAGCATCGCCCAAATCGTGATTGCCTGGACGCTGGCGCAGCCGGGCATCACCTTTGCACTTTGCGGGGCGCGCAATCCGGCACAAGCGCTCGACAATGCGCGGGCCGGGACCATCCGGCTGGATGCGGCCGATCTTGCGACCATCGATACGGCCATAGCGGCGAAACTGACTGACATGGACAGGTAGCGGATCGCCATCATGAAACGGCAAGAGATTTTGGACGGGCTCAGCCAGAGCCCGAAGGTGGACGTGTGCGTCATCGGTGGCGGCATCAACGGCATCAGCGTCTTTCGGGAACTGGCGCTGCAGGGACTGAGTGTGCTGCTCGTCGAGAAGCACGACTATTGCTCCGGGGCCAGTTCGGCGCTGTCGCGCATGGTGCATGGCGGGCTTCGCTATCTTGAGAACGGCGAATTCAAGCTGGTGCAGGAATCGCTGGTCGAGCGGGACCGGCTGTTGCGCAACGCGCCCCATTATGTCGCGCCGCTGCCGACGACGGTGCCGGTGTTCGATAACTTTTCCGGCCTCGGCAATGGCATCGTCCGCTTTCTGGGCCTCAGCCGTCGCCCGAGCCGGCGTGGCGCCGTCGCCATCAAGGCGGGCCTGAGCATCTATGATTTCCTGACGCGCAAGCGGGCACTGATGCCGCGCCACCAGTTTCGCGGCCGGCGCACGACGCTTGCCAAATGGCCGGCGCTCAATCCCGACATCAAGAGTTCCGCCACCTATTTCGACGCCTGGGTCAGCCATCCGGAGCGGCTAGGCATCGAGCTTCTGCAGGATGGTCTTTTAGCAAAGTTCGGGGCGATGGCGCTGAACTATGCCGAATTGCAGCGGACAGAGGATGGCCAATATCGTGTCGAAGACCAGATCGGCGGCGCGTCCGTTAGCGTCGAACCGGCGCTGATCATCAACGCCACCGGCGGCTGGATCGACCTTGCCAATCAGACCCTGTTTTCGCCGGAAGCGCGGCCGTCACCGCTGATGGGCGGCACCAAGGGCTCGCATCTCATCATCGACAATGCGGACCTGCGCGATGCGCTCGCGGATCACATGATCTACTACGAGAACGAGGACGGGCGGATCTGCATCCTGTTTCCTTATCTCGGCAAGGTTCTCGTCGGTTCCACCGATATCCGCGTCGATGATCCGGAAACGGTGCGCTGCGAGGCGGACGAGCGGGATTATATCCTGCAGTCGCTCGCCTTCGTGCTGCCGGGCATTCCCATCCGGCCCGAACAAATCGTTTTCCAGTTTTCCGGCGTGCGGCCGCTGCCGGCCAGCACCGACAGTTTTACCGGCCGCATCCCGCGCGATCACTTCTGCACCGTGCTGGAGCCTTCCAAGGGTGGTCCGCCGGTATTCTGCATGATCGGCGGCAAGTGGACGACATTCCGGTCCTTCGGGGAACTGGCGGCCGACATGGCTTTGGCAAGGCTCGGCAGGCGCCGCCGCGTTGCGACAACCGATCGGCCGATCGGCGGCGGGCGGGCATTTCCGGCCAACGCGTTCGCCTGGCTAACGCAGATGGCAGCCAACAAAGGCCTTTCCGGAGGGCGCATGGCTGAGCTGTTTGCCCGATACGGCACGGATGCCGAGGCAATTGCCGGCTTCACCGCGGCAGGCCCCGATGCGGCGCTGCCGCACGCCGGCTACTCGATACGCGAATTGCAGTTCCTGATCCGCGAGGAAGCGGTGGAACATCTCGACGACCTGCTTTTGCGGCGCACGACGCTTGCCGTTTCCGGCGAGCTTACGCTCGACATGATGGATGCCGCACTCGACCTGCTGGCGCAGGAAAAGCGCTGGACGCTCGCGCATCGCGCCCGTGAGCGCGACCGTTTTCTCACCCTTCTCAACCAACGCCACGGCGTCGACGAAGACATGCTTTCCGCAAGGAACGAACCAAGGAGCACAGAATGCGACACAACAGCAAAGTCCGGATGAACCGGCTGTTCGGCGGCGGCCGCTGCCTCGATGTGGCGATCGATCACGGCGTCTGCAACGAACCATCCTTCCTCAACGGGCTGGAGGACATTCAGGCCGTCGTCAAGGCGCTGGTTTCTGCAGGGCCGGACGCGATCCAGATGAATTACGGCCAGGCCGACCTGCTGCAGCATGTGCCCGGCAAGGACAAGCCGGCGCTGGTCATGCGCATCGACATGGGCAATCCCTATAACCGGGTCCGCCACCGCGACATGTGGGCGGTGCTGCAGAACGAGGCCGAACCATTGATCGGCGCGATCGAGATGGATGCAGCCTGCGTCGTCGTCAACCTGTTCATGCTGCCGGACGAGCCGGACCTGTTCCGCCAGTGCGTTGAGAATATTTCCCGCGTCCGGGCCGATTGCGACAAGTATGGCATGCCGCTGATGATCGAGCCGTTGGTGATGCAGCCGGTGACGGAAAAGGGCGGCTACATGGTCGACGGCGATGCCGACAAGATCGTTACGTTGACGCGGCTCGCCCGCGAGATAGGTGCGGATATCGTCAAGGCGGACCCAACCACCAATGCCGAGGATTTCCACAGAGTGGTGGAAGCAGCCCGTTGCCCGGTTCTCGTGCGCGGCGGCGGCAAGGAGGATCTTCGTGCCGTCTTCGACAAATCCGCGGCCTTGATGCGGCAGGGTGCAATGGGCATGGTCTATGGCCGCAACATCTATCAGCACGCCAATCCGAGTGCCGTGGTGCGCGGGCTGATGGCGATCGTGCACGAGGACGCGAGCAGCGAACAGGCCTTTGCGCTCTATCAGCAGGGCTGAGCAGCGATTTCGAATCTCGGGAGGGTTCTGCATGGGAGAGTATCTTTTGGGGCTCGACGCCGGAAACACCGTTATCAAGGCGGTGATTTTCGACCGGCACGGCAACGAGATCGCGGCTGCGTCCGAAGAAGGACACAGCCGCATGCCGAGCCCGGGGCATGTCGAGCGAGGGTTGGACGAACTCTGGACAAATGCACGGCAGGTCATCCGCGCCTGCATCGAAAAGGCAGAGATCCAGCCGGAGGAAATCGCCGCGATCGGTTGCGCCGGGCATGGCAACGGTCTTTATGCGCTTGATCGCGACGGCGCTCCGCTCATCGGCATCCAGTCGCTCGACACGCGGGCGGCCGGGTTGGTCGATGAATGGCGAGATGCCGGCGTTGGTGACCGGACCTATCCGATTGCCCGCCAGCGTCCGTGGCCATCCCAGACGCCGACATTGCTTGCCTGGCTGAAGCGTCACCGGCCGGATTTGTTTAACCGCATCGGTACGGTGTTCTTCTCCAAGGATTTTGTCGTCAACCGCCTGACCGGCCTGCGTGTCAGCGAAGTGTCCGACATGTCGGGGGCCGGTCTGCTGGATCTTGCCGCGCGCCGCTACGACAAGGCGCTGATGGAGGCCTATGGACTGGACGATTGCATGGACCTCTTGCCGCCGCTCATCGAAAGCGCCGACATTGCCGGGACGGTGACGGAAGAGGTGGCGGGGCAAACCGGGCTCGCCGCTGGTACACCTGTGGTCGGCGGACTGTTCGACGTCGTCGCCTCGGCGCTCGGCTCCGGCGTTGCGCGCACCGGCAGCGCCTCGATCATTGCCGGCACCTGGAGCATCAACCAGGTCATCATCGACAGCCCCGACCTCGACGAGCCAGTCTTCATGTCCTCGACCTTCGATCGCAGCCGCTACATGGCGATGGAGAACAGCGCCACCTCGGCTGCCAATCTCGAATGGCTGGTGCGGGAGTTCTTCGAAGGCGAGCATGCTGAAGGCGTTTCGCCCTTTGATGCCTGCTGCGCGCTGGCCGGGGCGATCGAGCCCACGACAGACG
This sequence comes from Rhizobium sp. 862_C5_N1_2, assembly GCF_051811205.1. NCBI lineage: Bacteria > Pseudomonadati > Pseudomonadota > Alphaproteobacteria > Hyphomicrobiales > Rhizobiaceae > Rhizobium > Rhizobium sp. 862_C5_N1_2. The sequence goes on from NZ_JBPWPT010000002.1 coordinate 1,140,598, forward strand.
ATCCGATCTACCATCCATATCTCTATGGCGCCCAGCAGGACGGCCACGCGCGCGCCGGCTTCTACGGTCTTGCCGGTTGGCACACCAAGGGACATCTCGTTCGCGCGCTTCTCGAAGGTGTCGCCTTCGGTCATCGCCAGCACATCGAGACGATCCGAAAGGCGGGCGCGGTCTTCAACGAAGCCGTGCTGTCCGGCGGCGGCTCGCGCAGCCTGATCTGGCCGCAGATCTTCGCCGATGTGCTCGGCGTTCCGGTCAGCGTTGCCCGCTCGCGTGAAACCGGTGCGCTGGGAGCGGCTATTGCGGCCGGAACCGGCGTCGGCATTTTCGCGGACTTCGGCGCTGGTGCTGCGGCCATGGTTCGGGCAGAGCGGTATTATCGTCCGGATGTCTCGCTCGAGGCACACTATGCGCGGCGTTACGCTCTCTATCAGGATATCGCCGAAGCGATGGCACCGCTCTGGCGGCGTCTGACAGCGGTTCCGCCGGCGGCAGCGGGGGCGGCGGCATGAACATGCGTATGAATTATGCGGCCATTGATGCGGGAAGCTACGATTTCATCATCGTCGGCGCAGGATCGGCGGGATGCGTTCTGGCCAACCGGCTGTCGGCCGATCCGAAAACCCGCGTCCTGTTGCTCGAAGCCGGCGGCAGCGACCGGTATCATTGGGTGCATGTGCCGATCGGCTATCTCTACTGCATGGGCAATCCACGCACCGATTGGATGATGAAGACGGCGGCGGAGGCCGGACTGAACGGCCGGTCATTGCCCTATCCGCGCGGAAAACTGCTGGGCGGCTGCTCGTCGATCAACGGCATGATCTACATGCGCGGCCAGGCGGCCGATTACGACGGTTGGCGGCAGGCGGGCAATTCCGGCTGGGGCTGGGACGACGTGCTGCCCTATTTCCTGAAATCCGAGGACAACTATCGCGGCAAGTCGCGGATGCACGGGGCAGGCGGCGAATGGCGGGTGGAAAAGCAGCGGCTTTCCTGGCCGATCCTCGATGCCTTTCGTGATGCCGCAGAAGAACTCGGTATCCCGAAGACCGACGATTTCAACGATGGCGACAATGAGGGCTCAGGCTATTTCGAGGTCAACCAGCGCGGCGGCCTGCGCTGGAATACGACCAAGGCCTTTTTGCGCCGGGCAATGAAGCGGCCCAATCTATATGTGCTGACCAGCGCCGAAACCGAGCGGCTGGAATTCGACGGCAGAATGGTGACCGGCGTGCGATTCCGGCTGAACGGGCAGAATCATCTGGCTCGCGCCGGTCGCGAGGTCATTCTGTCTGCCGGTGCGATCAATTCACCGAAAATCCTGGAGCTTTCCGGGGTCGGTCGCCCGGATGTGCTGTCGGCTGCCGGACTCGACGTCGTCCATGAACTTCCGGGTGTCGGCGAAAACCTGCAGGACCATCTGCAAATCCGTACGGTCTTCCGCATCGAGGGCGCAAAGACGCTGAACCAGCTCTATCACAACCTGTTCACCCGGGCGGGCATGGGGCTTGAATATATGCTGCGCCGGTCAGGGCCACTGTCGATGGCGCCGAGCCAGCTCGGTATCTTTGCCAAGAGCGACCCCGCTGTTGCGACCGCCGATCTCGAATATCACGTACAGCCCTTGAGCACCGACCGGCTCGGCGAGCCGCTGCACAAATATCCCGCCGTCACCGTCTCCGTCTGCAATCTGCGGCCGGAAAGCCGGGGGACCGTGCATGTTGGCGGCCCGGACCTTTCCGTGGCGCCGGAAATCCGCCCGAATTATCTTTCGACCGTCGGCGACCGGTTGCTTGCGACGAAATCGGTTCGGCACGCCCGCCGGCTCATGGAGGCCGGCGCCATTCGCAAGTACCGGCCGCAGGAAATGCTGCCGGGCCTGGAATACCAGAGTGACGAGGAACTGATCCGTCGCGTCGGCGATATCGCCACAACGATCTTCCATCCGGTCGGCACCTGCAAGATGGGCAACGACGTGATGGCGGTTGTCGATCCGCAATTGCGGGTGCATGGGCTGGCGAAACTGCGGGTGGTCGATGCATCGATCATGCCGACGATCGTGTCGGGAAACACCAACTCGCCGGTGATAATGATTGCCGAGAAGGCCGCGGAGAGCGTCCTATCAGGGGCGTAATTAGCCCCTCGCATTCTCTAAAGTGAATGCGTGGAATTGCGGCTCGTGACGATGAGCCCAACCCGCTCAATGCAGGTTGGGCCATCGATTTTCGATCAGAGAGTCGAGACGTTCTCAGCCTTCGATTTTCCGGTCTTGCGATCCTGGCCAACTTCGAAGCTGACCTTGTCGCCTTCGCGGAGCGACCCGCCGCTTTGCAGCGCAGACACGTGAACAAAAACGTCCTGCCCGCCACCCTCAGGGGTGATGAAGCCGAAGCCCTTGTCGTCATTGAAGAATTTAACGGTACCTGTCGGCATGAGATAAATATTTCCTTGTATCGTTCGACGATTTGCGAAGGCGAAACTATAGCTTCGACGCTTCTCTATCAACCCTTTAGCACACTCGTGGCTTTTTGAACGCAAAAAGACGTCAGCTCCGACGAAGCTCAATGCGGCTCGTAACAACCGATCGACCGGTAGCAGGGTCGGTATCGATGGTTGTGAGGCGCATGCCCGATGCTCCGGTTTTTTCGATCGTCATCTGCGCACGCCGATCGCCGTTGACTTCTTTCGCCCATCTGATCGCGAGACTTATGGCATTACCAGCGCGCTTTCCGCCAAGACCCGCGGTGCCGGTGCCCGCGCCCACGTAGGAGCCAGTGTAGGTGTCACCAGTGGCCTTGAGGTTCGCGCTGATGACGCGGGAAAAAACGACAAGGCTGGTACAACGCCCATTGAGTGCGAGGGAGCTTGCATTCGCATCCGATTTGAAACGGCAAGTGACTTTAATGGTGGGTGCATTTGTCCGCACTTTCACGGTCCCGTTACCGCTCCAACTTCCCGCCAGTGTTTTCAAGAAGGCGGATTCGTCGGCGTGGGCGGCGCCTGCCGTTGCCATTGCGGCCGTCGCAACGGCGATGGAGCATGCAAGGACTTTGATCATGTGAATCACTTTCGATCGCGCTACATCAGGACCGCCACGCTCGGTTGTTGAGGAGGAAGGCGGTCATATAACCGCCGCACGTGGTTTTCGTTCCATACGGGAAGCATCGATTGGGCTCGCAGCCACCACCATCTCCCGAGCAGGAACCTTCGCCGGGGCCTTCGCGGGCTCGTCCGCACGGCAGCCTGAAATCAAAAACACCCATCAGTCGCCTCGGCCTCAACCGAGACAACCTCTTGAGGATCCACACCTAGAGCCTTTCCGGGTTAGATTGAAGCATTCTGTTGGCTCAAACGGAGTCGGATGGTCGACCGGCCGGCGCGCGTCGTAGCCCAGCTCTACGGCCAAGCCGGCCGGTCGATCAGCCGGCCCGTTTCAGCCAACCCGAAGGGCCGGGCATCTTTCCGCCAGGGCAAAGGCGATCGGCTCGGACGTACCAAGAGGTATGCCCGTCGCCAATCGCCTTTGCCCTGACGAAAACCTGCTCCGGCAGAATGCTTCAATCTAACCCGGAAAGGCTCTAGAGCGCCCAGTCCTCCCCATTTTTGACTTCGGCAGCTTTATCCTCGCGGCAAATCGTTTCCAGCGCCAATGAGGCACGGCTGGAGTGCCTTTGCTTATGCCGCAGGATTGCAAATTGCCGGGACGGCAGAGGAAAGCGCACCTTCACCAGAAGACCTTGCGTCAAGAGCGGCGCCGCCACGGCACCTGAGACGACCGTCGCGCAGAGGCCTTCTCTTGCTGCCGATATGACCGCCTCGTTCGACGGCAGTTCAAGCGCGACAGCCAGATTTCCGGGGGCTATGCCGAGATTGGAAATCGCCGCCTCGAAAGCCGACCGGGTTCCGGACCCTCTTTCCCGCATGACCCATTTCGTGCCTGAAACCAGGTCCGTCGGTGCAATTGCCTTGCCACGCGCCCAGGGATGACGCGGACCTACGACGACAAGCAGTTCGTCCTCGGCAAGCGGCTGAATATTCAGCGCCGGCTCGTCAACGCTGCCTTCGACGAAGCCGACTTCGGCCAATCCATCGAGAACCGCTTTTGCCGCCGTGGTCGTGTTGCCAATCATCAGCTTCAGGTCAATGCCCGGGTAGCGGATCTTGAAACGCATCAGCATCGCCGGCAGCCAGTAGCTTGCGATCGTCTGGCTTGCAAAAACGACCAGTTCACCCTTTTGCAAGCCGCCGAGATCGGACAAGACAAGCGCCGCGGCCTTGGCGCGCGCCAGCGTCGCTCTTGCCTCCCCTAGAAACACCCGTCCTTCATATGTCAGCTCTATGCGGCGTCCGACGCGGTGGAAAAGCTCGACGCCATAGGAGGCCTCGAGATTGCGGATCGCCGAACTGACGGCCGATGGCGTCAGCCCGATCGCGGAGGCAGCATTGGTCAGATGCTCGCGTTCCGCAACCGCGACGAAAATGGAAAGCTGTTCAAATGTCATGATCAATCGTTCGATTTTACCGAATGAATCATAATAAACTATTCAATGGAAGTCGATAATTGAGTGTGGGACAGTGCAGTCCTTGCGCAAGGTCTTGCCGATGCTCGTTTCCGCCTCCCGTTCCCCGTCGTTTCCTGCTGTCCTGCCGGGACTCGTTCTTTGTGCGGCGGTCACGCTCGCTGCGCATCTTGTTGAGCGGCTGCAGTTGATGATTTTCGGCTCGCATTGGATCGAGAGCCTCGTGCTTGCCATTCTGATCGGCATTGCCGTGCGCTCCTCGGTCTGTCTGCCGCAGACTTTCATTCCCGGCATCCAGTTCGCCGCCAAGACGCTTCTCGAAATTGCCGTCGTGTTGCTTGGCGCCTCGCTCAGCACGGCTGCCATTCGGCAGGCTGGGCTCCCGCTTGTCGGCGGAATTGCCGTTCTGGTTGCTCTGTCTTTGGCCGGCAGCTTTCTGATCGGACGGCTCTTCGGACTGTCGGCCAGCCTGGCGACCTTGGTTGCTTGCGGCAACTCGATCTGCGGCAATTCTGCGATTGCCGCCGCAGCGCCCGTGATCGGCGCCAAACCGGATGATATCGCGGCCTCGATAGCCTTTACCGCGCTGCTCGGCATCGGGGCAGTGCTGACGCTGCCGCTTCTTCATCTGCTCTTGGGTCTGAGCGCCGTACAATATGGCGTTTTCGCAGGCCTGACAGCCTATGCCGTCCCGCAGGTATTGGCGGCCACGGCCTCTGCCGGAGCCGTCAGCGCCCAGGTGGGCACGCTCGTCAAACTGATCCGCGTGATGATGCTCGGACCGGTCATCCTTCTGCTCGGTGCAGTTCATGGCCGCCGTGCTGGCGGCTCTGCAGTCAATCTCCGCCATGTTCTCCCCTGGTTCATCCTCGGTTTTGCAGCCATGGCGACACTTCGTTCTCTCGACGCGATCCCGGCGCCGCTGCTGCCCGGGATGTCGGCTGTCTCCGCCGCCTTCACCGTCACCGCCATGGCCGCTTTGGGTCTCTCCGTCGATGTCAGATCCGTCGCCCATACCGGCGGTCGTGTCCTCGCGGCGGCGGCGCTGTCGCTATTGGCGCTGGCGGCTCTTGGGCTTTGCCTGATCGGACTGCTGAATATCGTCTGATCGAAGGTGGTGTGCCTAAAATACTGGCAAAGATTCCAGTTGCCTTACAAACGATCGGCGGCTAGCCTGTATATACAGGCCGGGGAAGCAAAGATCGTCATGCGGGTCATCTCTTCACAGCAAGCTGCGGATCTCCTCGAAGATGGGATGACTGTCGCTGCTTCGGGTTTTGGAGGATGCTGTCATCCCGAAGCCATCACGGCGGCCGTCGAGGAGCGTTTCCTCGCCTCTGGAAAACCCCGCAACCTGACACTTCTGTTTGCTGCCAGCACGGGCGATCGTCAGACGCGCGGCATGGGGCACTTTGGCTATGAAGGCCTCGTCGCCTGCGTGATCGCCGGGGGATGGCGCGGAACGCCGCGCCTTGGCAGGCTGGCGATCGAGGAGAAGATCGAAGCGCATTGCTGGCCGCAGGGCGTCATCGCGCAGCTCTATCGGGCGATTGCCGCCGGTCAGCCTGGAGTGGTCACCCATATCGGGCTCGGCTCCTTCATGGATCCGCTTCATGGCGGCGGCCGCATGAATGCGACGGCGCCGCGTGCGCTTGTCGAGCGTGTGTCGTTGCGCGGCAAGGAATGGCTGCTTTATCCGTCGATGCCGCTCGACTGCGTGCTGTTGCGCGGAACGACGGCCGACGAAGACGGCAACATCACCCTCGAGGACGAGGCGTTCCCGCTCGACGTGCTCGCCATGGCGCAGGCGGGCCGAAACTCCGGTGGCATCGTCATCGTCCAGGTCAAGCGGATTGCCGAACGCGGCTCCCTGCCGCCGGGCGACGTTCGCATCCCGGCGGTGCTGGTCGATTATGTCGTCGTCTGCGATGATCCGGCCCAGCACGGCGTCAGTTTCGCCGAGACGGACAATATCGCCTATACCGGGCGCGTCCGGATGGCGATGAGCCGCCTGCAGCCGGCGCCACTGTCGGTCGATAAAATTATTCAGCGACGTGCCTTCCGGGAGCTGGCGCCGCTCAATCGCCCAACCATCAACCTCGGCATCGGCATTGCCGCCGGGATCGGCCGCATCGCCAGCGAAGAGGGATTCGACGATTATACGATGACGATCGAATCCGGCGTCATCGGCGGCGTGCCGGCCGAGGAGCTGTCCTTTGGCGCCGCCGTCAATCCGACCGCCATCATCCCACAGGCATCGCAGTTTGATTTTTACGACGGCGGCGGCCTCGATATCGCCTTCCTCGGCATGGCCGAGGTGGATCGGCACGGTGCGGTCAATGTCAGCCGCTTCAACAATTCCATCGTCGGGGTCGGCGGCTTCACCAATATTTCGCAGACGGCCAAGCACGTTGTCTATCTCGGCGCGTTTTCGGCCGGTGGCGCTGAAATTGCCGTTGCCGACGGCACGCTCGACATCATCCAGGACGGCCGCTTCTGCAAGATCGTCGATGATGTCGACCAGATCAGTTCGAGCCCCGCCTTTGCGCCGGAAGGGCAATCACAGCTCGTCGTCACCGAACGGGCTGTCTTTCGGGTAATTGACGGATGCCTGACGCTGACGGAGTTTGCCCCCGGCATCGATCTTGCCGCCCATGTTCTCGATCGCCTGCCGAAGAGCGTCGCGGTGTCAGATCGGCTGAAGCAGATGGATGCGCGTCTGTTTTCGCCCCACGCCATGAAGGACTTTGCCCCATGAAAATCGATGGAGCCGCCATCATCGTCACAGGCTCGGCAACGGGCGTCGGGGCTGCATGCGTCAAACAATTCGCCGCGGGCGGTGCCAGGGTGGTCGTCAACTACAGCCGCAGCAAGAAAGAGGCCGATGAGACTGGCGATATCTGCCGCAGCCTGGGCGCGGAGGTGGAGATCGTCCAGGCCGACGTTGCCGATGACGCGGCTTGCCGCCGAATGGTCGCGATTGCCGTCGATCGATGGGGGCGGCTCGACGCCTTGGTGAACAATGCCGCAATGACGGTCAAATCCGATCCTTTCGATCTGGAGACATTGTCGGCCGAAGATTTTCAGAACGTTTTCGGTGTCAATGTCATCGGCGCCTATCAGATGTGCCGGGCGGCAGTGCCTGCGATGCGTGACAGCGGCGGCGGTGCGATCGTCAATGTCTCATCCAATGTTGCCTTTACTGGCGGCGGCAGCTCGCTTGCCTATACGGCCTCCAAGGGCGCGCTGAATGCGCTGACCTTGGCCCTGGCGCGCACCTGCGGTCCCGATATCCGCGTCAATGCCGTTTGTCCTGGCATCATCGATACGCGCTGGATGCGCGACACGCTCGGGCCGGACGCCTATGGAGCCACTGCCAAGCGATTTTCGGACGCCGCGCCGCTCGGCCGTGTCGCGACACCGGAAGACGTTGCCGGCGCCATTGTCTGGCTTGTTCAGGGTGCCGACTTCGTCACCGGTGAATTGCTGTCCGTTGACGGCGGCATCCGCCTGTCCGGAGGCGTTCGCAAACCCGCGACATCTGGGGGCGCCGCATCGTGACGCTGCCGGCCCAATCCATCCTCGACTTCCCGGTGCCGCAAGCAACACATGTGGTCACCGCAAGAGATGCCATCCTTTACGCCCTGTCGGTTGGCTACGGCACCAACGCGCTCGACGAAAAGGCATTGAACTACGTCTATGAACGCGATCTCGTGACCGCGCCGACCCTTGCCAATATCGTAGCGCATCCAGGCCCATGGATGCGACAGACAGGCGTCGACTGGGCGCGTCTCGTGCATTCCGAACATCGCCTGACGATCCACCGGCCGGTCCCGCTTGATGTGCCGCTGACCTCTCGCTCACGCGTCCTCTCGGTAGTCGATCGCGGTGTTGAAAAAGGAATGTTCGTCAGCTTCGAGCGCCTGATCGCAACCGCGGACGGTGACGAGCCCATCGCGACGATCGTCCAGACGAACGCGTGCCGCGGCGACGGTGGATGCGGTTCGGCGGGATTTGCGCCTGAACCCTTGCCCAAAGTCCCGGACGGAGAGCCGGACTTCGAATTCAATGTCGACATCCCTGGTAACGCCGCTCTCATCTATCGCCTGAACGGCGATCTTAATCCGCTGCATGTCGATCCGCAGGCAGCCGGCAAAAGCGGCTTTGACCGGCCGATCCTGCATGGGCTGTGCAGCTTCGGCCATGCGGGCTACGCCATCGTCGCTGCCATCGATCCAGGCATGGCGACTGGCTTGAGCGCAATCGCGGCGCGTTTCAGCGCACCGATCTTTCCCGGAGAAACGATCACCCTGCAGATATGGCGCAACGGCGCCGAGATCCGCTTCAGGGGGCTCGTTGCTTCGCGGAGCGCTATCATCCTCGACAATGGCGTGGCGAGGCTGTCATGACGAAAGCAGTCAAACCGGCCGCCGGCGAAGCGCGCCATTATATCAGGATCAAGGAGCAGATCCTGGCCGACATCGCCGAGGGCAAGCTGCAGCCGGGAGACCGGGTATCCTCCGAAAGCGAACTGGTGGCGGCATTCGGCGTCAGCCGCATGACGGCGAACCGGGCCCTGCGGGAGCTGATGTTCGAGGGCGTTCTCAAGCGATCCGCCGGGATCGGAACGTTCGTGTCGCCAAAGCACCTCGACGTCGATCTGCTTCAAATCCGCAACATAGCCGACGAAATACTGGAACGGGGTCACACGCATAAGGCGGTGGTCGTCAAGGCCGGGCTGATGAAGGCGGATGCTAACGTTGCCGACGCGCTCCAACTGATCCTCGGCGCTGAGGTGATGCATTCGCTGATCGTGCACATGGAAAACGACCAGCCCATTCAGGTCGAGGAGCGCTATGTCAATCCGCTGGTGGCGCCCGATTATCTGTCTGCCGACTTCTACAGCATGACGCCGCACGAATATCTGACGCAGGTCGCACCGATAACGGCGTTCGAACATATCGTCCAGGCCGTCAAACCGGATAGGGCCATACGCAAATATCTCGGCCTGAAGAATGATCACCCTTGCCTGCGCGTCTTTCGACGGACCTGGTCGGGCGAGGCCGTCGTGACCTGCGCGCTTTTATACTATCCCGGCGCGCAATATCGGCTGGAAGCACGGTCCAGCAAGGGTCCCTCTAAGCCCGTCGCCATTCTCGGAGAGAAACAGTGAGCGCCACCCATTCTCCATCGATCATCTTCAGCGCGGCTCCGCCGACGATCGAGGACATCGCAGCGGTTGCCCGTCGTCATGCGCGGATTGAGATATCCGCCGAGGTCGAAGCCCGGATTGTCGCGGCGCGTGCCGTCGTCGATCGCTATACGGCAAACGATCTGCCGGTCTATGGCCTGACGACGGGACTGGGAGCCGGTGTCGACACGCGACTTGCAACGGAAGACCTCGTGGCGTTCCAGATGCGTGTGCCGCAAGCCCGCGCCGTCGGCGTCGGACAACCGCTCGCACAGGAATCCGTGCGGGCGATGATGGCCGTCAGGGCTGCCGGCATGGCGGCTGGCGGTTCCGGCGTTTCGCTGAAAGTATTCCACGGTCTGATCGCCGCCATCAATGCAAGTGTCCATCCCGTCGTCCCATCATTGGGCTCGATTGGTGCGGCGGATTTGGCTCCGCTTGCCCATATGAGCCGCGGCCTTCTCGGCTTCGGCGAGATCGAGCTTGGCGGCGAAGTGCTGCCGGCCGCCATCGCTCTTGAAAGGGCCGGCCTGAAGCCCCTCGAATTGGCGCCGAAGGACGGGCATGCGCTTGTTGTGGCCAACAGCCTCTCCATCGGCCTCGCCTGTCTGGCGCTTGAGGAGATCGAGCGGCTCTTCGATTGGTCCCTGAAGGCGATTGCCGTTAATTTCGAAGCGTTCCGGGCCAATGTCAGCGTCTTCGACGATCGCGCTCTGGCTGCAAGACCCGCCTTCGGGCAACGCCGTGTCGCCGCTCAACTGATGGAGCTGCTTTCGGGCAGCTCCTTGCTTGCCGCCGATGCAGCAAGACGTCTCCAGGATCCTTTGAGCTACCGTTGCACGCCGCAGGTCTGGGGTGCGTTGAGGCATGCGATCGACGAGGCAAGGCAGGCGACCGAGATTGAGCTCGTCAGTTCCGGCGACAATCCTGTCGTGATCGTATCCGAGGGCGTCATTCTTTCACACGGCAATTTCGACATGACCGCGTTTGTGCTCGCCTGGGAAAGGCTGGGGCAGGCCATGGCGCATTGCGCGGCAGGCACCGCCTATCGGATCATGAAGATCATGTCGCCTGCCATGTCCGACCTCCCGCGCTTCCTGACCGCGATGGGCCAGAGCCGCACCGGCTTTGCGACCGTGCAAAAGACCGTCTCGGCCATGGAGGCCGAAATCCGCCATCTGGCCATGCCGGTTTCGCTTTCGCCCATTCCTGTTGCCGATGGCGTCGAAGACCAGGCGTCGATGGCTCCGAGCGTTTTGGCAAAGACGCAGGCGATCGTCGAGCGCCTGCGCTATCTCACTGCCATCGAACTGATCGCCTCGGTACAGGCCGTCGAGCTGCGAGGGGTCTCAGGCGAATTGGGCAAGGGATCGGCGGAAGCCTATGCTTTCGTCCGCACCCAAGTCCCGGCGCTCGAAGAGGATCGCGCACAAGGGCCGGATTTTGCGACGATTGCCGCATTGATCGGGCTCGGCCCGCAATAAGCCCGGTTCGCCACTGCCCCGGCAAGAAGGGCAGGGCACTGACCGGTCATGCCGGCGGTCATTCTGGGGAATGCCGTCGGTTCGTTCATTGAAAAGTCAACAAGAGGGAATGGTTATGAAAAATTGGACAAAAGGCATCTTTGCAGCCGGCATCATGGCAGCCGCCATGTTCCAGCCTGCATCCGCAGAGACCATCAAGGTCGGCAGCAAGAATTTCACCGAGCAGTTTATCCTCGCCGAAATGTACGCCGCCGTTTTGGAAAATGCCGGCATCACCGTCGAGCGCAAGATCAATCTCGGCGGCACGCTGATTGCTCACCAGGCATTGGTGGCCGGCGAGATCGATCTCTATCCGGAATATACTGGCACAGCGCTCGCTTCTGTCGTCAAGGGTGAGATGTCGACCGATGCCGACAAGGTCTACACTGAGGTCAAGGATTTCTACGCCAAGCAGTTCAACCTCACATGGCTGAAGCCGAGCGGCATCAACAACGGCTACGTCATCGTTGTCCGGCAGGAAACGGCGCAGGCCAGCAATCTGAAGAGCCTGTCGGATCTCGCCAAGGTTTCCAAGACCCTGGTCTTCGGCGGCGGTGCTGAATTTCCCGACCGCGCCGATGGCCTGCCCGGCCTGAAGCGCGTCTACGATGCCGAGTTCAAGGAGTTCAAGCAGTTTGCCAAGCTTGGTCTTCGTTATGATGCACTGGACCAAAAGGACATCGACGTCGCCAACGGTGCAGCGACCGACTGGCAGATCGGCTCGAAGAACCTCGTGCCGCTGGCAGACGACAAGGGTCTGTTTCCGCCCTACTACGTGGCCCCCGTTGTCCGCCAGGACGTGCTGAAGGCCAATCCGAAAGTTGCCGAACTGCTGGAAGCGGTCGGCACCCATCTCGACAACGAGAAAATGCGGGTCCTCAATGCCAAGGTCGAGACCGACCACGAGGAAGCCAAGGACGTGGCGGTCGATTTCCTCAAGGAAAACGGCCTGCTGCCGAAATGATTGTCATGCCCCGCGGCCGGATATCGATCCGGCCGCGACCTGGCGTGGCGATCCTTTCACGGTGTCTGTTCGAAAGTCCGTCCGCTCAGCAGCCGGACAGGAATGTGGAGAGGCGGGAAATGCAGGAAATCTGGATCGATTATCTCAATGCCCTTGATGCCAAGGCGCTGGCGTTGACGAATGACGAGGTTCTCGATGCAGTGTCGAAGGCGCTGGATGCGCAGGGCAGGGGCGAAACCGTCATCGAGCCGCGCGTCCATCTTGTGCCAGAGAGCTCCGACAAAGGCCATTTCAACGTGCTTCGCGGCTATGTCAAAGCGCTGAACTATGCCGGCGTCAAAGTTGTCGGTGACTTCGTCGACAACTATAAGGTCGATCTGCCCTCGGAGCTTGCGGTCCTCAACCTGTTCGACCCGAACACCGGCGTGCCGAAGGCCATCATCGACGCAACTGCTATCACCGACATGCGCACCGGGGCCGTCACCGCTCTTGGCGCAAAATATCTCGCCCGCAAGGACAGCAAGATTCTCGGTCATATCGGTGCGCGCGGAACCTCTTACTGGAATGTCCGGCTTCTCGACCATCTCTTCGACTTCGAGGAAATCCGCGTGCATTCGCGCCGGCCGGAAAGTCGCGATGCCTTCGCAAAGCGTCTTGAGGCGGATCTCGGCAAGAAGATCGTTGTCACCGACAATTGGCAGGATTGCCTCAAGGGCGCCGACATCATGGTCGAGGCCAGCCGCCTGCCGGAACCAGCGCCGCTGTTCAAGACCGAATGGGTGAAGAAGGGGGCCTTCGTCGTGCCCTATGGCACGATGAGCGCACTTGAATTCGATCTCACCGATATCATGGACAAGGTCGTCGTCGACGATTGGGGACAATGCGGCCCCGGCAAACCTTTCGGGGCGCTTCGCCGTCACGTCGACGAGGGCAAGGTGACGGCCGAGAACTTGCATGCCGAAATCGGCCAGATCGTCTGCGGCATGAAGCCCGGCCGCGAAAGTGATGAGGAGACGATCCTGTTTTGGCATCGCGGCCTCAGCACGACCGACGTGGCGCTCGGCGCCGCCATGGTCGACAAGGCAAAAGAGATGAACATCGGCCAGCGGCTTCGGTTCGCATAGTCGCCATGGTGATGTCCAAGCCGATCGCCTGTTCGAGAATGTATAATCTCAGCCCGCGCATTCGCGGCCTGTGGGACGCGCTGTTTGCGCTGGTCAGCTCGCAGTCCAGCATAGAACTCGAGATCATCGCTCATGCAGCACCAGCCCCCCTGTCGGAATTATGGGCGAGGCCGGACATGGGCGCGGTCTTCATGTGCGGCTATCCGTTTTCGCGCATGCGCGAGGCTGCGCGACCGACGATGCTTGCCGCACCCGTCTCGAGCGAGGCATGGTCTTTGGACCAGCCGCTCTATGCCAGCCACATTCTCATCGCCTCCACCGGGCCAGTCAACGCGGTGGCCGATCTCGCTGCGGCACGCTGGGGCTGGACCGTGCGCGATTCTCAATCGGGCTACCACGCGGCGCGCTCCTTCCTTGCCGGCCAGTTTGCCGGGAAAATGAAGCAGAGCATGACGGTCGGACCGCTGCTCAACCCTTCAGGCATCGTCGCCGCCCTCAAGGATGGCAGGATCGATGCGGGCGCGATCGACGCTTACGCCTTCCAATTGTTGTCGATGCACGAACCCGACGCGATCGATGGTCTTCGTATTCTGGCGACGACCGAGCCGCTTCCCGCGCCGCTATTGGTTGCCGCGCAGACATTGCCTGTGGACATCACCACAGCGTTAAAGCAAAGCCTCGTGGCATTGCATGAAACGCCTGAGGGAGCGGCGGTTTTGGAACGGCTCGGCCTCAGGCGATTTTCGGCGGTCACTCCGTCCGCCTACGATATTCTGCCGCAGAGAGCCGACGACGCCGATCGCAGATTGGGGATCCCATGGTAGACAGGCGAATGAGCGCCCGGACGCGGAGGTCTCGGCGATGAAATGGGTCCCTAAACATCTCGACCGGCTATTCGAAGCGCTGTTGGAGCACCTGTATCTCGTTTTTTCATCGGTCGGCATTGCCCTGGTGATCTCGCTGATCGTCGGGATATGGGCGGCAAGGCGACCGCGAAGTTTTGCGGCCATCGTCATCTTCACCGGTATCCTGTTCGCCGTGCCCAGCCTGGCGCTGTTTGCGCTTCTCATTCCCATCATGGGTATCGGGGCGGCGCCCGCTATAACAGGTCTTGCCGCCTATTCGCTGATGATCCTGATCCGCAATATCGGCATGGGATTTCAGGCTATTCCGCGTGACATACTCGAAGCTGCCGACGGCATGGGCTACGGCACGGCGCGGCGGATCTGGGAAGTCGAGCTGCCGCTGGCGATGCCCTATATTGTCGGCGGCATCCGCATTGCCGTGGTAACAGTGATCGGCATCGCGACCGTTGCCGCCTATATCAATGCCGGCGGGCTCGGCGTCATCATTTTCGAAGGCATCGACCAGCGGTTTCCTGAAAAGATCATCGCAGGCGGGCTGCTGACGTCATTTCTGGCGCTCTTTGCCGACTACTGTTTTGCGTCGTTCGAAAAGCTGCTGCGCCGCCGCAGTGGAGGTAAAGCGGCATGATCGTGATCGATGCATTCAGCTGGATCTTCGACAACTCCGGCACCTTCTTCAACGCTTTCAATCGCCATCTTCTGATGTGCGTCCTGTCGCTCGGCATCGCTTTTGTCATTGCCGTGCCGCTCGGATTTGCCGTCGCACGGGCACCCCGCGCCGCCTTTGCAGTGGTCAATATCGCCGGCGCCTTGCGCTCCATACCGAGCCTTGCGATCCTGTCGGCGACGATGCCTTTCCTCGGCATCGGATTGTTGCCGTCGGTGATCGCCCTCATCGTCCTTGCCGTGCCGCCGCTGCTGTTGAACACGATCATCGGCATTCGCGAGATCGACGCCTCGGTGATCGATGCGGCCGATGGAATGGGGATGAGCGCCGGGCAGATGCTGTGGGAGATCGAACTTCCTCTGGCCGTTCCCGCGATTCTGTCAGGCGTCAGGACGAGTGCCGTCCAGGTGATCGGCGGGGCGGCACTCGCCTCCTTTATCGGCGGCGGCGGACTTGGCGATTTCATCAATGCCGGCATTGCGATCATGAACATGCCGCGCCTTCTCGTCGGAGCGGTCCCGATAGCCCTGCTCGCAATCTTTGCGGAATTGGCGTTCGGCGCCCTGGAGCGCGTCTTCACTCAACGGCGCTAAGCGGCCGAAAGCGGATATCAGGATGATTCATCTCGATCATGTTACGAAGAATTACGACGGAAGCGGCCAGCATGCGGTCGACAATCTCGATCTCCTGATCGAGACCGGTACGACGGTTGCCCTGATCGGTCCTTCGGGCTGCGGCAAGACCACGACCATGCGCATGATCAATCAGTTGGAGACCCCCACGACGGGACGTGTGCTGGTCGACGGCAGGGATATCGCCCGGGTCGATCAGAAGGAGCTGCGCCGCAGCATCGGTTATGTCATCCAGCAGGTTGGTCTGTTTCCGCATATGTCGATCGCACGCAATGTTGCGACCGTCCCGCGGCTTCTCGGCTGGGAAAAGGCGCGCAGCGATCGCCGGGTCGACGAACTCCTGGATCTCGTCGGTCTTGATCCGGCCATCATGCGGCAGCGTCTTCCGCACGAATTGTCGGGCGGGCAGCGTCAGCGCGTCGGTTTCGCCCGCGCTCTCGCCGCCGATCCGGCGATCATGCTGATGGACGAACCGTTCGGCGCGATTGATCCGATCACCCGCGTCCGGCTTCAGGACGAATTCCGCGATATTCTCAGGAAGGTGAAGAAGACCGTCGTCATCGTCACGCATGACCTCGATGAGGCAATCAAGATGGGCGATCGTATCGCGATCATGCGGGATGGCCGCCTCCTTCAATATGATAGCCCGCAGGAGATCCTTGCGCGTCCCGTCAATGAATTCGTCGAGAGTTTCCTCGGCCCTGACCGAGCCATAAAAAGGCTGAGCTTGATTGCCGTATCGACGATCATGACCACGCCGGAACCGTCCAACGGCGATGCCGAGATCGCCGCTGACGCCACGGTTCACGACGCCTTGGCGCTCATCCTCTCCGGTGAGATGCCGGGCCTGCATGTCCGAGCCGCCGATGGCACGCTTGCGGGATATCTGTCGCGGGACACTTTGTTGCGCGCCAATCGGCTGTAGGGCAATTCCGGTAAAAGTGCGCAGCGGTTTTGCTCGACGCGGAACAAGACCACCGGCCCTTGCCGAAGAGATCACCATGCCAATGCTACCCACGCGTGCTGAAAGGGATTGCCGATCGCCTGTCTCAGGCTGTAGATGAGTTTCGCACAATGGGATTGTGCAAGCGGCCGGAATGACGTCAACTCCGCTCGTTCGTTATCGGTCACTGTCTGAAGCTTTCCCAGCGCACTGCGCTGCCACATGAGGGGACCTACGCCATTGTCTTCGCTTGTTCTTCCTAGTCGCCCGCTCTCGTTGGCGCGCAACGTCATCTCCACCCCGAATGCTTACTTCTGGTCAACGCCCATCATCCTGGCACTGGCTGTCTTTCTATTCGTCTCGGAAGCACCAGGCGTAATCCGCGATTTCCAGATCAGCCAGAACCCTTTGACGCTGGAAAATGGCGACGTGCAAAACGGGCGATGCACGACACGCAAGGCAGTCTTTACCGATTGCGAGGCACGCCTTGTCTACAGCTACGGCGGACGAGACTACGACACCGAAGTCGAGGTCATGTTCGTCGATTTCCATACTGGCGACTACGAAACCGGTCTTGTGATATCAGCCGATCATCCGGAACTTGCGACGATGAGCTTGGGTCTGGACATGCTCTGGAACCGGATCATCACGCTCACCGTGTTCGCGCTACTGTTTGGCGGCATGGGCCTGGGGATGATTTTTCTCGCTATCCGCATCTGGTGGGTCAAGGGCCAATTGCTTCGGCCTGCCATGCTGACCCCCGTTCCGGTCGAGGTCACCGCATTCGACCGCAGACGCGGCGTCCTTTCCATCACCTACAATGACAAGATTGCCAACGACAAAACGGGGCGATCGGCTTACACGCGCATGAAGAATGGAGAAGAGCCTCTGATCGTCGGGGAAGCCAATGGCAAAGCGATCGGACTGGCTGTCAGGCACGGCAATACTGCCCTGCCAGTGCTTCTGGACGATCGTCTGCAGCGCGTGAAGCTTACCGATGATGAGCGCAACGCGGCTCTTGCACCTTTCGCGCATCAGCAAGAAAGCGATCGGAGTGTGCCGGTTTTGATCGAAGACCCCAAGCAGGCGGGGGTATCGATCTGGAGGCGATTGCAGGTTTTCTTCGGTATGTTGCTTCTGATCCTCGTCGGTGTGGTCGGCTTCTGGCTTTGGTACGTCACGACCTCCACGACACCATTCCAATCGCCTGGCATGGACATCAACAATCTTATGCCGGCGCCGTTAAACGAGTGGGGATGCGGGCAGCTCAAGAAGCGGTTTGGTCAGGATCGCGCGCCTCTTGGTTGCGTCGCCGACGATTACACGAGCTGGAAATAGCAAGACGGTCCGCGCTGTTTGACCGAGCCTTCACGATCGGCGGTAGACCAGGGCGGGCCGTTTTGCGGTGAAAGCTTTCGGCGTTTCTGCGTCCAAATCAGTCCTGAACACATGTGAGGCCGTCAAAGCGACCGCTCGCTCAACGGCCGGTCGCTCTGGCGTCGTCTCCACGAAGCGCTTCACGGCTCTAATTCATTCAGTCCTGGTCTGCGACGACGCAGGCAGGCAGCCGAAGCCGTACCGGTCGCCGAAAACGCAAGCGTCTCGGACCAATTTCGCAGTCAAAGATTAGATGACACCTTTGCTGAAAATGAAGCACCCATAGGGCCCTGGGTCGGAGGTTCTGACGATCGCGAAGGATTTTTTCGCTGCTTCGTAAAATGCGAAACGCTCCAATGCCTCCATCCGAACAGGGCGATCTTCAGCGCGATCGATGACTTTTTGTATCGTCGCGAAAATCGGCATTTGCCCGCTGGCGTCGCCAACAACTTGCATCCTTTTCACCGGCGCATCGATGAACGTGTCCAGTGGGAAGAGCGTCAGAATAGCTTCAGCGACACGCTCCAAGCCGCAGCCGGAAACGTCGATGAGATGGCCGTAGGTTGTATGCCGGGCTATGGTCTGGGCAGGGTGGTTGACGTCGCACAAGACCAGTTGGTCCCCGTGCCCCATCAGCATCAAAGCATGCATCAGCTCGGCGTTTAAGACTGGATCGATTCCCCTCAGCATGTTGTGCCTCCCTGTCCAAAGGTCTAATCTTTACAGATTATGCAAATTCCGTAATGTTTTGAAATGGGTTCAGCCTCAAATGCTTCGTTTATATTTTTGGACAAAAGCACCGCACATATCCGATGATGCTTATGGTTAGTCAAGTCGTCGCGAGAACGAAAACGAGAAATATCTGAGAATTCTGCAATGGATTACTTTACAACGGTAATTCCATGTGTGAAGTTATCGGTGCGAATGACGTCCTCCCAGGATAGGGGCGGCGGGTGCAGCTGAGCGCTCTACCTGCCGCCGCTTTGCAGGAAGGTCGATCAAACGTCGCGAGGAGTGCGCGACGCCGTTGGAGGAGGATCATATTTGGCATCGATGAATATCGTCAATGTCGGTAAGGCCTATGGAAGCCTGACGGTGATCCATGGCGTTTCCGTCGAAATCCCCGACGGCGAGTTCGTCGTTCTGGTGGGGCCGTCGGGTTGCGGAAAATCGACGCTGCTGCGCATGGTCGCCGGCCTCGAACCGATAACCTTCGGTGACATCCGGATCGACGGCAAGGTGGTCAACGACCTGCCGCCGAAGGACCGCGATATCGCCATGGTATTTCAGAGCTATGCGCTCTATCCGCACAAGACGGTGGCGCAGAATATGGGCTTCGCGCTGAAGATGCGCGGTGAGACGAAGGCCGATATCGAGGGGCGGGTGCGCAAGGCGGCCGAGATCCTTGATCTGGTGCCGTATCTTGCCCGCTATCCCCGCCAGCTTTCTGGAGGCCAGCGTCAGCGCGTGGCGATGGGAAGGGCGATCGTGCGCGATCCCAAGGTATTCCTGTTTGACGAACCGCTCTCTAACCTTGATGCCAAGCTGCGCGTGCAGATGCGCGCCGAGATCAAGGAGTTGCAGCGCCGGCTGGCAACGACGATGATCTACGTGACGCATGATCAGGTGGAGGCCATGACCATGGCCGACCGAATCGTGGTGCTGCGCGACGGACGTGTCGAGCAAATCGGTTCGCCGCTGACGCTTTACGATACGCCTGCCAACACCTTCGTCGCCGGTTTCATCGGTTCGCCGTCGATGAACCTGATCAAGGGCCACATCCGCTCTGCCGCCGAGCCGTTCTTCGAGACGGATGAGGGTATTCGGCTGCCGCTCCACCGCGCGCCTGCGGGCTCGGACGGGCGGCCAGCCTTTTACGGCATTCGGCCCGAGCACTTCACGCTTGGCGGCTCGGTCAGCGCACATGTGACGGTCGTTGAATCGACCGGATCGGAAACGCAGGTCTTTGCAAAGCTTGGGCAACAGAAGATCATCGGCGTCTTTCGCGACCGCGTCGAGGAGCCCTCGGACCATGTGATCGCGATGACGCCGAACGCCGCCCTCGTCCATCTGTTTGACGGAGAGAGCGGACTGAGGCTTATCTGAGAGTTCTTGCTGCCGCTTCGAGGAGGAAGCGCCGGCAGCCACAACCGTGGCGGTTTATCAACGGGAGGAGACCCATATGAAAGTCAGTGATTTCGAGAGAATGATGGCGATCGGCCTGAGCCGGCGCGCCATCCTGAAGACCAGTGCAAGCCTCGGTGCGGTCGCAGCCGGAAGCGCCATGCTCGGTCCATTCGGAACGGCCTTTGCGCAGGATGCATCCTTGCGCAGCCAGATCTTGCAGGTGCCGGGTGTCGGCAAAGGCTCGCCGACGGATGCCGACTGGCAGAAAGTTGGCGAGATGTGCCTGGAAGCGACGAAGAAGAGCGTCAAACAGGGCGAGTTCGCCGGCGTCGAACTATCTTTCATGGGCCTGAATAACCAGAACCTGCATAACGTTCTGTTCCGCGGCTTCCTCAAGCCTTGGGAGGATTATACCGGCGCCAAGATCACCTGGATCGACCTTGCGCAGGCTGACTACAATCCACGCCTGCAGCAGGCGATCGCAACGGGTACGGTCGATTTCGACCTGCTCGAGATGGGCGCGCCGTTCGAGGGTGATGTCTGCGGCAAGGGGCTGGCGTCGGAGATGCCGGACTGGGTCAAGACCCAGATCGATATGGACGACTATGTCGACTACCTCAAGGCGCCGGTTGGCACCTGGGACGGCAAGACCTACCGCGTCTCGGTCGATGGCGATTGCCACAACTTCAACTACCGCACCGACTACTTCGCCGATGCCGACCTGGCGAAGGCCTGGAAGGACGAAGGCCACGAGGGCGAGTGGGGCGTTCCGAAGACCTGGCAGAAGGTTCAGGAGGTCACCAAATTCCTCAAGGGCAAGACCATCGGCGGCATGGAAGCGGTCGGCTATCTCGACGCACCCAAGGCTTGGGGCGGTTTCGGCTTCTACTTCCTCGGCAGCCGCGCCACGGCCTATGCCAAGCATCCCGATGACAAGGCCTGGTTGTTCGACACCGACACGATGAAGCCGCGCATCAACAACCCGGCATGGGTCCGGGCGATTCAGGACGTCATCGACGCCCTGCCATCGGAAGCGGGCGATCAGCTCAATGCCGATCCGGGCACGACAGCTTTCCAGCAATTTCTGGCCGGCACCGGTTCCATGGTCTCCTGGTGGGGAGACGTGGGTGCAAGCGCGCGCACCAGCGACAGCTCGGTCGTTGGCGACACCATCGGCTTCGACATCCTTCCGGGATCGGACGATGTCTATAATTCGAAGACCGGCCAGTGGGAAAAGCTTGCCAGCGGCCCGAACCACGCGCCAAACATGGCCTATCTGGGCTGGGGCGTCTATGTGATGGCCCGGGTCGACAGCGACGAGAAAAAGAAGAAAGCGGCCTGGAGTGCTGCAGCCCATCTCGGCGGCAAGGATCTGGCACTCTGGACGGCGGCCTATCCGTCCGGCTTCCAGTGCTATCGCAAGAGCCAGTTCGACATCAAGGAATGGGTGTCGGCAGGTTATGACGAAGCCTTTATCTCAGGCTATCTCGCTTCGCAGTCGAATTCCTACAACCATCCGAACGCCGCTATCGAGCCGCGTATTCCGGGCATCTTCCAATATTACAGCGTCGCGGAAGACGAACTGGCCAAGGTTTTCGCCGGACAGGTAACCGCACAGGCCGGCGCCGATGCGATCGCTGCCGCCTGGGAGAAGATCACCGATCAGCTCGGCCGCGACAAGCAGCTTGCGCTCTACAAGGCCTCGCTCGGGGCCTGATATACGACGGACATCTTCGGATGTCTCGTCCATGATCTCAGGCGGCACAAAGTCGTGCCGCCTGAACCGTTGCCCGGTTCCGCACGCCTTTCTGCCTCAAGGGTCTTGCCTATGTCGCATACGATTACCCCAGCCGTCAGCCCTGTGGAGGGCGCGACGGTCCAGCGCGCCGCCGCCAGGCGCGGTCGGCTGCTGCTCTTCGCTGCGACCATCTTGTTGTTCGCCGTCCTCATTCTCCAGATCCTCGATGCGAGCGGGGTCACGGCGCTCGGCCTCGTCAGCTGGCGACCGCTGCTGTTTGCCTATATCGTCTGGGCGGTGGCACTGTGTGCGAGCCAGGTGATGATCCGCGGTGAGGCGGGGCAGCGCGCGGTTTTCGTGCTTCCTGCCGTGCTCTTCACCGTCGCCATGGTGGTTTTCCCGACCGTCTTCGGGCTTTATATCGCTTTCACGGATTGGAACCTGAGCGCGGCGGCCGGCCGACGCTTCAACGGGCTCGACAATCTACGCACTTTGTTCGCGGACCGGTATTTCTGGAACGCGCTGCTGAACATGGTCTATTATGTTCTGTCGGTCCTCGTTCAATATGTCATTGCCTTCGGGCTGGCGCTGCTGCTCAACGCCGAGATCAAGGCGCGCAAATTCTTCCGGGTTGCCTTTCTCCTGCCGCTGATGCTGAGCCCGGTGGCCGTCAGCTGGATGATTGGAAAATCACTCATGGAATACCGGTTCGGCCCGGCGGCGACCCTTGCGCGCCATCTCGGCTGGGACAATCCGGCATTCTTCTCGACGCCGTGGCTCGCGCGCACCTCGATCATGGCGATGGATGCCTGGGTGTCGATCCCGTTCATGATGATCCTGCTGCTCGCCGGCCTTCAGGCGCTTCCTTCCGAAATCAAGGAGGCGGCGAAAGTGGATGGAGCGTCAGGCTGGCAGAGTTTCAAGGAGATCACCTTTCCGCTGATGCTTCCGGTCAGCATGACAGTGATCATCCTGCGCATCATCTTCCAGCTGAAGCTCGCCGATATCGTCATCAACGTCACCGCTGGCGGACCGGGCGGGGCGACGGATACCGTGTCGAGCTTCATCTTCCGCGAATATCGTGACCGTTCCAATGTCGGCTACGGCACCATGCTTGCGGAATTCTATCTCGTCATCATCATCATCTTCGTCGCGCTCATCCTGAAAGGGGCGAGCCGATGGATGCAACGTGAAAATTGAGGCGAAGCCCATGGCGATCATCGCTGAAACATCCGATAGGCCGGGGAGCCTCTGGTCGCGGCGCCCGCAATTCCTGACCAACAGCCTGCTGATCTATGCGGCTCTGGTCTTCTGGGCCTTCATCTCGCTCTTTCCGATCTACTGGACGATCACGACCTCGTTCAAGACAGCGGTCAACGTGACGCAGGGGCATCTGATCCCGTTCGTGGACTTTACGCCGGACTGGAAGGGCTGGCGCTCGCTCGGCCTCTCGCCGGATACGATCTTGGCGCCATCGACTGTGCGCGATGAGTTCATCCGTCGCTTTCTCAACAGCATCGTGGCGTCAGCGGGGGCGTCGTTCCTGGCGGTGCTCATCGGATCGCTGGCGGCCTATGGGCTCAGCCGGTTCTCCTATAAATTCCTTTGGATGGCGAACAAGGACATTTCCTTCTTCTTCCTGTCGCAGTTGATCCTGCCGCCGGTCGTGCTCGCTATGCCGTTCCTGGTTCTCTACAAGCACCTGATGCTGCTCGATACGCTGATCGGCCTCATTCTTATCTACACGCTGATGGTGCTGCCGATCGTGATATGGATTATGCGCGACCAGTTCGACACCATCCCGGTCGAGCTGGAACAGGCGGCACTGGTTGACGGCTGCTCGATCTGGGGCGCTTTCCTACGGATCGTCCTGCCGATCGCACTGCCCGGCATGGTGGCAGCTTTCATCCTTTCGGTCATTCTTTGCTGGAACGAATATTTCTTTGCGGCACTGCTGACGAGTTCGAATGCAAAAACGCTGCCGGTGATGGTGGCAAGCCAGACGGGGTCGCAGGGGATTAACTGGTGGTCAATGGCCGCCATCGCCACGGCGGCGATCATGCCGCTGGTGCTCGTCGGCATTTTCCTGGAGCGCTACATTGTGAAGGGCC
Source organism: Rhizobium sp. 862_C5_N1_2 (assembly GCF_051811205.1). Lineage (NCBI taxonomy): Bacteria > Pseudomonadati > Pseudomonadota > Alphaproteobacteria > Hyphomicrobiales > Rhizobiaceae > Rhizobium > Rhizobium sp. 862_C5_N1_2. The sequence continues at coordinate 1,164,381 of NZ_JBPWPT010000002.1, forward strand.
TGACGGCAGGCGCCGTTAAATAGAGGCACGAGGAGGACATTTCTAATGCTCAAAAATCTTGACCCGGCGCTCAATGCAGACGTGCTGCACGCCTTGCGCTCCATGGGGCATGGGGACACGCTTGTTGTGTCCGATACCAATTTCCCGAGCGACAGTGTGGCCCGCCAGACGGTGATCGGTAGGCCGCTCAGCATGGCCAATCTCTCGGCACCGCAGGCGATCCGTGCGATCCTCTCTGTGCTGCCACTCGACACACCGCTCCAGAATTCCGCCGGCCGCATGGAAGTCATGGGTGCGCCGGGGGAGATGCCGGCGGTGCAAAGCGAGGTGCAGGCGGAGATCGACCGGGCGGAAGGCAAACCTTCGCCCATGTACGGCATCGAGCGCTTCGCCTTCTACGATCTCGCCAAGAAGGCCTATTGTGTAATCTCGACCGGCGAGACGCGGTTCTATGGCTGCTTCCTGTTCACCAAGGGCGTCATCGCACCTGCAGGCGTGTGAGGTGTCAGCCATGAGAACCGGAATTTCCATTCTCGGCATTTTTGTCGCCGACACCGCCTATCTCGCGCCGCGCATGCCGGCCCTGGGCGAAACCATCGCCGGCAGCGGCTTTTCTGTTGGCCCTGGCGGCAAGGGATCCAATCAGGCGGTGGCTGCCGCGCGTGCCGGAGCTGACGTGTCCTTCATTTCGAAGATTGGTCGCGACACATTCGGCGATCTGGCGCTCAAGACCTATGAGCAGGCCGGCGTGACGGCGAAGCTGATCGTCATGGACGACAAGCCGACAGGGGCCGCTTTCATCTATGTCAACGACCGCACCGGCGACAACGCTATCATCGTCTATGCCGGGGCAGCCGGCACGATCGGCATCGAGGATGTCGAGGGAGCGCGCGAGACGATCGAGCAATCCGCAGTGTTCATCACCCAACTGGAACAGCCTGCACCCGCGGCCCATCGGGCGCTTGATATTGCAAGGAAGGCCGGTGTCACCACGATTTTCAACCCCGCACCCGCGGGCGCCTTTCCAGCGGAGATCTACCGGCTCTGCGACTATATCATCCCGAACGAGACAGAAGCCGCGGCCCTGGTCGGCTTTCCGATCGAAACGCTGGACGATGCGAAACGCGCAGCTGACGTGTTTTTGGCGCAGGGAGTGGGTGCGGCGGTCATCACGCTCGGCGCCCGCGGCGTGTTGTTTCACAATGCCGGGCAGTCGGCTCATGTGCCAGCCGTCTCCTGCGGCCCGGTCATCGATACGACCGGCGCCGGCGATGCCTTCGTCGGCGGCTTTGCAGCAGCACTTGCGCGAGGCGCGCCGCCGCTCGATGCTGTCCGCTTCGGCTGCGCCACTGCCGGCATCGCCGTGACGAGACGCGGGACGGCCCCTGCCATGCCCTCGCTTGCCGAGATCGAGGCCGTAATGGCCGGCTGACGCCGACATCCTGCCGTACAGGCGACCCATTTGGGGCCCTTTCGAATTCCATCCAGCCAAGGCTGTCAATACCGGCGGCGGGTTTCCGCACGCCGGTGCTTTGGCGAGGGAGGCAAGGGCGGAAGCAGATATCTCCGACGCGGCCCACAACGAATTGACGCATTGCACAACACTTATAACTTTACAAATCTAAATTATTCTGTGAAGTAGTGTGCATAGCGACTGAAGTGAGCCAAAGCCGTGACCCAATTGAAATTCGCCACCCGCCTTAATTCTTTTGCCTCGAAGCCAACGGCCGAATGGCCGGAGCTTTCCGGCAAGCCGACCGTCCTGCAAATGGCGACGCGCGCTGCCAAGGTCGATGGTCTAACCGATCTCGATCTCAATTATCCTGACCATGTGGCCGACGATCCGGCCGTCCTGGCGCGTCAGATCGGTGATTTCGGCCTAGCCATCAACGGCTTCGCCATGCGCTATTATACCAATCCGGCCTTCAAAATCGGCGCTTTCACCAACCCCGATCCGGCAGTTCGCCGCGAAGCGATCGATCTCACCAAGAAGGGCATCGACTCGGCCCGCGCCGCCGGCAGCAAGCTGATGACGATCTGGCTTGGACAGGATGGTTTCGATTATGCCTTTCAGGCGGACTACCATACGCTTTGGCAACACGAAATAGACGGAATTCGTGAAGTTTGCATGCATGATCCCGACTGCGAGATCAGCATCGAATACAAGCCGAACGAGCCACGCTCCTACAGCCTGATGCCCGACTGCGCGACCACGCTCCTGGCGATCAAGGATGTCGATATGCCCAATCTCGGCGTCACGCTGGACTTTGCCCATGTGCTCTATGCCGACGAGCAGCCGGCATTTGCCGCAGCTCTCATTGCCCGCTACAGCCGCGTTCTGGGTGTTCATCTCAATGACGGCTATGCCAAACGCGACGACGGTCTGATGGTCGGCGCGGTGCATACCCAGCAGACGATCGAGCTGCTACGCCAGATCCGCAAGGACGGTTATGACGGCGCGATCTATTTCGACACGTTCCCCGATATGACCGGTCTCGATCCGGTCCACGAATGCGAGGTGAACATCCAGACCGTCAAGCGGATGCTGACGGTGGTGGATCGCCTCGAGCAGGACAATCGTCTCTCCGGGGCGATTGACCGACAGGATGCAGTCTCTGCGCAGGCGGTTGTCCAGGAACTCATGCTCGGCTGAACTGCCTGACCGTCAACATACCCTGAATTTCTACGACCCTTGAACCCAAGGCATGCCGGAGGCGTGCCGATCGACCCTATCCGGGAGGAACCGATGACGACCTTTTTGAAGACGACCCTTGCTGCCGGCATTGCCGCCAGCCTCCTGTTCGGCGCGGCCGTCGCGCAGGAACTCGCGCCCCTCAATTCCGATACCGAAAAGGACCGTATGGACTGGTCGCAGCTCGAGACAAAGCTTGGCGCGCTGCCCAAGCTGCCCGAAGGCACGAAGGCCGGTGCCGTTTCCAAGACACTGACGAACGAATACTGGCGCTCGCTGGGCGAAGGCTACGCGGCCCTCGGCAAGAAGGTCAACGTTCCCGTCATTTATCAGGCTGCCCAGAGCGAGGGTGACCAGCTCGGCCAGCTGACCATCGCCGAGGGCATGATCACGCAGGGCTATAACGTCTTGCTCGTCTCTCCGCAGACGGACGCCAACCTGCAGCCGGTCATCGAGCAGGCCAAGGCGGCCAATATTCCGGTCGTCAACGTCAACGATGCCGTCATTCCGCAGGCCGAGCATTATGTCGGCAACGTCCAGCGCGACAACGGCGTGCGCGTGGCCAAATGGTTCATCGAGCATCGTCCCGAGGGCGGTAAGGTCGCCATCATTGAAGGTCAAGCCGGCGTCTATGCGGCGGTGCAACGCACCGACGGTTTCAAATCGACAATCAGCGAAGGCGGCAAGTTCGAAGTCGTCGCCAGCGTTCCGGGAAATTGGGATCGTCAGACGTCCTACGATGCTGCGACCAACATCCTTAACCAGCATCCCGACCTGGTCGGCTTCTATGCCAACAATGACGGCATGGCGCTCGGCATCGTCGAGGCCGTGAAAGCCGCAGGCCTCCAGGGCAAGGTCGCTGTTTTCGGCACCGACGGCATCTCTGACGCCTACGCTTCGATCAAGGCCGGCGAACTGACCGGCACGGTCGACAGCTTCCCGGTCCTGACCGGCGAAGTGGCGCTCGAGGCCGCGCTGCGCCTGGTTGCCGGCCAGAAGCTGCCACGCGTGGTGGCGACCCCGCAGGCCCTCATCACCGCCGACAATCTCAGCCGCTACCAGGGTGCGGGCGTCGATGTCCGGGCGGTGCTGATGGAAGATGCCAAGGCAGCCAAGTAACGAACGTCGACGATGCCGGCCGTCAAGGCCGGCATCCCGATGTGTTGAAGGAGGTGGAGTGATGGTGCCGCGACTGAGATTCGAGACGATCTCCAAGAGCTTCCCCGGGGTGAACGCCCTGGCCGACGTGTCGTTCGATGTTGCAGCCGGCGAGATCCACGGACTTCTAGGCGAAAACGGCGCCGGCAAATCCACACTTCTGCGAATCCTCTCCGGCGTGTTCCGCCCGACCTCCGGAACGGTCTTTGTCGATGGTCAGGCCCTGATCCTCAAAAGGCCGATAGATGCCCGCAGTGTGGGCGTCGCCATGATTCACCAGGAATTGCAGCAGGTGCCGCATTTGAGCGTCGCCCAGAACATGTTTCTCGGTCATCCGCTGACCCGCCTGGGTGGTCTTTTCGTCTCCCGCCGTGAGCAGGAGAGCCGCGCGGCGCAAGCCCTCTCGCTGATCGACAGGACTATTGATCCTTCAGCGCCGATCTCCTCCCTCAAGGTCGCGCAACGCCAGATCGTCGAGATCGGTCGCGCGCTGCTCGACAAGGCGAAGGTCATCGCCATGGACGAGCCGACGTCGAGCCTGACGCCGAGCGAGTTCGACCGTCTGGCAGAGGTGATCGCCAGCCTTTCGGCGAGTGGGGTCTCGATCATCTATGTCTCCCACAAGATGGACGAGGTCTTCCGCATCTGCCAGCGCGCCAGCGTCATGCGCGATGGCAAGCTCGTCGGCATGGTCGATCTCAAGAGTGCCTCGGAAAAGGACGTGATCGCGATGATGGTCGGTCGCGAGCTGATGCAAGAGGAACACAATTCCTTCGTCACCGATACGGTCAAGCTCGAGGCCAAGAACGTGTCATCCGCAACGAAGATCCGCGATGTGTCGTTCACGCTGCACAAGGGTGAAGTGCTTGGCATTGCCGGGCTCGTGGGCTCCGGTCGCACGGAACTGCTGCGGCTTCTGGCCGGCGCTGACCGCCTGAGCGACGGGTCGATCGCCATCGACGGCAAGGCCCTGCGCTTCGCCTCCCCGCGCGATGCGATCGCCGCCGGCATCGGTCTCGTGCCGGAAGAACGCAAGCGGGAAGGGATCATTCCCCTACGTCCAGTCAGTACCAACATGGCGCTCGCTTCGCTTTCCAGCTTTTCGTCGGGCGGCATGATCAACACGGGCAAGCTCCGTGCGGCCGCACAAGATTTGTTGAAGCGCGTCAATCTGCGGCCGTTTCAACTGGATCGCCCCATTCGCCTTTTCAGCGGCGGCAATCAGCAGAAGGCGATCATTGCCCGTTGGCTAGCGGCCAAGTCGCAGATCTTGCTGTTCGACGAGCCCACCCGCGGTATCGATGTCGGCGCCAAGTCCGAGATCTATCATCTGATCGAGGATCTTGCCCGCGAAGGCCATTCGATCATCGTCGTCTCCTCGGAACTGCCGGAGGTTATCCGGCTCTCGGACCGCGTGCTGGTCATGCGGGAAGGTTCGATCGCTGCGGACATTCCACGCGACCAGCTGAGCGAAAGCGCGATCGTCGCGCATGCCATCCCCGGGGCCAACCCCGGCGCCACCGTCGCCCGCACTGCGAGCTCCGCGTGAACCAGACAGGACACCCAATGACCAGTTCTTCGACTGCATCCGTTAAGCCCGCACCGGTCTTTCGCCGCTTCTCGTTTTCGCTCCGCGATGCCGGAACCCTGATCGGGCTCATTATCATCATGGCCGTGTTTGCCGCGCTCGTTCCTGGCTTCGTCTCCGAACGAAACCTCATCAACATCCTCCAGCAGTCGAGCATCAATGCGTGCCTTGCGCTCGGCATGACGCTGGTGATCATCTCGGGCGGCATCGATTTATCCGTTGGTCCGACGGCCGCAATCTCCGCCGTCATCACCGCGACCCTTCTTCTGACCGGCACGCCGATACCGCTGGCGATCTTCACCGGTCTCGGCGTCGGCGTCGTCTGCGGCTTCATCAATGGCGCGCTCGTCGCCTATGTCGGCCTGCAGCCGTTCATCGTCACGCTCGGCACGCTCAGCACTTACCGGGCCATCGCGCTCATTTATACCGGCGGCAATCCTGTTCTCGGCATTCCCACGGGCTTCCGCTCACTCTTCAACGGCAATCTCTTCGGCATTCCGACGCCAGTCATTATCGTCGCTGTCGTTGCGATTGCCGCCTGGATCCTGCTCAAGAAGACACCGATCGGCGAATATCTGATGGCGGTCGGTGGCAATGAAGAGGCAGCCTATGTGGCCGGCGTTCCGATTGCGCGCACCAAGATCACGGCCTATGTCATTTCCGGGGGGCTGGCAGCACTCGCTTCGCTGATCCTGATCGGGCGTCTCGGGGCTGCCGAGCCTATCCTCGGCAACCTATGGGAACTTGACGCGATTGCGGCTGCGGCCATCGGCGGCGCTTCGCTGATGGGTGGCAAGGGAAGCATTCTCGGCACGATCCTCGGCGCCATCATCCTTGGTGCGATGCGTAACGGTTTGACGCTGATGAACGTTCAAGCCTTCTATCAACTGCTCGCCACCGGCCTTATAATCCTCGTCGCCATGATGATCGATCGCGCGACAAGGGGACGGGGATGAACGCTGAAAGCTTCGACATGAAGGCCGTCGGGCCACGCATCCGCATGATGATGCCGCTCTTGACGCCGCTCGAAGCAAAGGTCGTCGATACCGTTTTCGCCATGCGCGATTTCAGTGACGAGACGTCGCTCAAGCAGATCGCGGAGAACGCCGGCGTTTCCGAAGCCATGGTGGTCAAGATCACCAAGAAGCTCGGCTTCTCCGGTTTCCGTGACTTCCGCTCCGCCGTCAGCCAGTATAACCGCCAGCCAACGGCAGAGATGCATCAGGAACTGTCCGTCGAGGATACGTCGCTTGAAATCGTCCAGAAAGTGTTTCGCACCTCGATCCACGCCCTTGAGGAAACGCTTGCCATTCTCGATATGGAAGCATTCGACAGGGCAGCGGATCTGATCCACCAGGCGAGAAACCGCGACTTTTACGGTGTCGGCGGCTCGGCGCAGATCGCACGGGATGTGGCGCACAAGTTTCTTCGCATCGGCGTGCGCGCCAGCGTCTTCGACGATTCCCACATGATGCTGATGTCGGCCTCGTTGCTGGTGGATGGCGATATCGCCATTGGCTTTTCCCATTCCGGCAACACGATCGCTGTGATCGAGGCAATCCAGCTCGCGCGCAGGAACGGCGCGCGCACCATTGCAATCACCAACTACGATTCCTCGGCTCTCGCCCAGTCCGCAGACGTGGTTCTGTGTTCCACCGCACAAGGTTCACCGCTGATGGGGGAAAATGCCGCAGCGCGCATCGCCCAGCTCAACATCCTTGATGCCATCTTCGTTGCCGTCGCCCAGCGTGACTATCAGGCAGCCGAACGCAATCTTGAACGCACCATGTCCGCCGTCACGTCCAAACGAAAAGATCGCCTCCCATGACATTTTCGCCTGTTGTCACCGTCTTCGGCAGCCTTCACTACGATATCGCCGTCTTCGGACCGGCCCGGCCCCGAAAGGGCGAGACAGTGACGGGGACATCCTGGCATCCGAAAAGCGGCGGCAAGGGCGGCAATCAGGCGGTTTCGGCTGCCCGCACCGGGGTCGCCACCTTCATGATCGGGGCGGTTGCTGGTGATGACTTCGGGGATTTTCTTATCGCAAATCTCGCTCGCAAAAATGTCGATCATACATTCGTCCGACGTGATGCATCGCAGTCAACCGGCATGAGTGTCGCGACTTTCGATGCCGAAGGCGACTATGGTGCGGTTATCGTGTCGGGAAGCAACCTGACGCTTGGCGACCACGATGTCTCGGCAGCTCGAGATCTGCTCAGCAGAACAACAATTCTCGTCCTGCAAAACGAGATTCCCGATGCCGCCAACGTTGCGGCGGCAAAGGCCGTCAAGCAAGCAGGCGGGCGGGTGCTGATCAATGCAGCTCCGGCACGCGTTCTGTCGAACGATCTGCAACATCTGATCGACATCATCGTCGTCAATGCCATCGAAGCCGAAATGCTGGCAGGCGTTCCCGTTGTTGAAACGCTTGACGGCGCTCTGGAGGCGGCCAGAAAGCTTGTGAAGATCTTCCCCGAAGTGGTGGTGACCGCTGGGGGATCGGGTGTCGCCTACGCAAATCGCAGCGGAGAAGAGATCGCCGTTGCAGCAGTCAAGGTTGAGGTTGAGAGCACGCACGGGGCCGGAGACGAGTTCATCGGCGTCCTCGCTGCGGAAATCGCATCCGGGAAGACGATGAACACCGCGCTTCAGAAGGCAAATATCGAGGCTGCACGACTGGTTGGTACACCCGAAAAGAATCGCCTGAGATGAAGTCCGGCGGGCACCTTCGTTGATGCCGCAACAATCATCGGCACAGCCTGTCAGGCCCCGCGTAGCGCACGGTACGAAATCGCGTCACTCTGGTCTCCGAGCGTAAATCGTGTGCCACCCATCGCCGTCACGGTTCACCCTGTATGCGTCCCATTCAAGAGCCAGGCCCGCCCCCTGGATGCACAGCGCGAAATCGTCCCGGCGCCAGTAGGACATATGGTAGGCGCCGCTCGTCTCTCCATCCCCATCCCGCATCGACACCAGGAAGACGCCTCCCGGGCGTAGCGCAGCGACGATCTTTTCGAGGACTGGGCCGGTCTGGTCACGCGGCACATGTATGAGGACACAGAGAGCGACCACCGCGTCATAGGGGCCGCCGAGGTCGTCGGTGATGACGTTGAGGAGCTGGCCCTCCTTGCCGCGCGCCGCCTGCAGTTCCAGAAACCGCCGCGTGGCATCGGTTCGCCTTACCGAAGCGCCCTGTGTCTCCAGGAAATCCGCATCCCATCCGGCCCCAGACCCGATCTCAAGGATCTGGCCGCCCTTGCCAGCGGCGGTAGCGACCTGGCGCAGTGCCGCCTCGAGGCTTGGCGAGGGAAACGGATCAACGATGCGACTATATTCATCGGCGCAACCTTCATAAGAATCGATCGTGCGCTGGGTGTTGGCCAAGGTGGCGGAAGAGATGTGCATTTGACCTCCGAATGGTTTGCATCCTGGACGCCGCTCGGGGCGTCTCAAACCATCATCGGCCTAAGGCAGGCGTAAGCACATCAGGCAACATGCCTAGACAAGGAATGAAATAGGAATGCGAGGCCGGGTGTCGTGGGAAAGACAGATAGCGGTAGGGTATAGCCAGACAAGCGAACCTTAAGCCGGATCGACGATCCGGAGCCGGTGCGCCATTGCGGCCGCAGCGCCGCGGCTGGGGACGGAGAGCTTGCTCAAGATGTTGGAGACATGAACGCTCGCCGTCTTCGAGGAAATGAACAGATTGACGGCGATCTCGCGATTGCTCTGTCCCGCGGCGAGAAGCCGGAGCACCTCGAATTCCCGATCCGTCAGGCCGAGGGGTGCCTTCGGCATGCCACCCTCCTTCCCGTCTCGTAGATCGATGCGGGCCTTCTCGGCGAGGGTCTCGATCTGATTGCCCAAGAGGGGAGCGCCGATCGAATGGGCAAGATCCGCGCCTCGCCGGAAATGGCCCGCACCCTTTGCGCGCTTGCCGGCATTCACTGCAGCACCACCGGCCTGCATAAGGGCATATGCCTGCCGGAAGGGCTGGCTCAAATCAGCCCAGCTTTGGGCAGCCAATTCCCACGCACCGAGGTCGGAACCCGTCGAGCGCGACATCTCGGCCAGGATGCCCAGCCTCTCGGCTTCCTCCACCGCATTGCGGCACTGGGATCGAGCAGCAAGGTCCGCGAACTGCCGGGCGACATCTTTCTGGTTCGTATCAACGGCAACACGCATCGCCGAGGCCAGGAGCGGCCAAGAGACGCCTCCTTGCTTCTCGAAATGGGTCAAGGCGGATCTTACCAGGATCGCAGACTGATCCATGTCACCCGCCAACGCGCGGCTTTCGATGCCAAATCTGAGAAGATCGGCCGCCACGCGGCTCGCAACCTGAGGGCCTGGTGGCAGACTGCGCAAGGACCTTGCCGCCACGGCAATTCGATCCGAATTCCCCAATACCAAGGCGATCTCCGCCTGGCATTCCAAAACATGAACGAGCCCCAGCGGCAGCGGATCCAATGCCGCCATCCGCTCGCACGTCTCAATGGCTTCGGAAACGCGGCCCAAAGCGAGGAGGGCGCGGCACAAAGGCGAACCGACTATCGCCCCGATATAGCGCGCCTGGCCGAACTCGACTGTCCGCGCAAAGATCGCCGGTCCGACTTCAATGAGCTGAGCGTATTTTCCTGTCTCAAGCAGGGCTTGAAGCAATGCCGCGCCCGCCAGCACCTCGACCCTTCCGATGGCGGCCTGCCTGGCGCGGGCAACAACGCTCCATAGGGCATCGATGTGGTAACTGCCCGATGCCATGTCCAAAGACTTCGCAACGATCAGTGCCTCCATGCGGTACTCCTCATCATCGAGCCTTTCGGACAGATCCTTCAGTTCGTCGCCGAGGCGCCTGGCGCGATCGAACTCTCCCCTCCAGATCAGCGCGCGGGAAAACTGGCCCAGTCCGTCCGCGCGCAGCCTTGTGGAATCGGGTGCATGGTCAAGCGCGCGCTCAAGGTCGGCGATCTCGCCTGGGATAAGTGCGTGTTGACGCATCACCGCGCGCTGTAGAAGAAGCGCTGCCAGTTGCTCGTTGTCGCGATCCGCATCCACTTCGGCGAGTGCGCGTTCGACAAAGGCCAGCCCCTGTTCCGCCTCCGCTGCCCAGCAGGCGGCGTCGGCAGCGAGTTCCAACACTCTGCAGTGATCCGCGCCGATCATTTCAATCGCATCATCGACCTCGGGCCACACTGCCAGCACGAGCTTCAGCATCTCCATCTGGTCTGCATAGGCGAAAGTGGCAGCGGCTTCCGTGGCGGATTGCCAGGCCCATCGCAGGCAATTTTCGGCTTGGCCGGCGCCGCGCCAATGGCGCGCGAGCGCAACGGAATGCCAAACCCGGTAGCTTGGAACCGGTCCGCGTTCGAGCATCTCGGCATAGGCGCGATGGATGGCCACCTTTTCGGCGGCGATCAGGTCACCCCGCACTGCTTCCTGAATAAGTGCATGCCGGAAAGCATATCCATCATCATCAGGCACCAGGATCCCAGCCAAAATCGCAGGACGCAGCAATTCTGCCAATTCAAGGTCAGCCTTGTCAGCCACGCTGCGAAGAAGCGCATGGGTGATATGCGGACCGCCGAGCGCCATCACCTTCAACAGCTTGGCCGTCGGCGCCGGCATGTCCCTGACAGATCTCAGCAGGTAGTCATTGAGCGAACCAGGAAAATCTTTGCGCAAGCTTCCGCCGGCGTCGACGAGCGCCTCCGTGAAAAGCGGGATTCCGCAGCACCGCGCATGGACCTCATTGATCATCGCAGGTGTTGGCGGGTGTCCCAGCAGCCCCTCGAGTTGTACGGCGACCTCCGCGCGCTGAAGGCGGGGAAGCGTCAACACCTCGGCGCCCTCGGAAAGTGAGAGGTCCGCGATGGTCGTCCGCAGGGCGTTGGTGGCGCTGGTCTCCTCGGGTCGATAGGTGACGATCAGCATGATCCGAATTTTCTTCAGCCGCGTCGCGAGGAAGCGAAGCAGATCGCATGTCGCCTGGTCGGCCCAGTGAATATCCTCGATGACCACGACGAGCGGCACCTCTCGTGCCAGCTCCTCGAACAACTTTCGCAGCACCTCGAACAGCCGCGCTCTTGCGATGCCAGCATCGAACCTTTGAGAGGTCTCGCCGAATTCGGGAAGAAGCCAGGCCAGCTCGCGCGCACCCTCGGCGCCGACAAGCGACTTGGCCGCAGGCCCACCGCGAAGCTGAACAAGCTCATGCAGCACTGCCGTTACAGGTGTATAGGGCAACGCAGATTCCCGCTGCTCAATGCACCCGCCTTTCAGAATCAGGGCACGGCCGGACAATCGGTTGGCAAACTCTTCAACCAGCCGGGTTTTGCCCCCGCCTGCTTCTGCCCCGAGAAGAAAGGAACGTTGCCGCCCGCCAGAAACATCTCGGAAAGCGGATTCCATCGAATCGAGTTCTACTGCACGGCCTGAAAACCGAGACCTTCTGAGGGATGTCGACACAAGATGCTCCGATACCTGAATTTCGAGATTAGCAGAGATGAAGACATAGTCATCCCGACGGTGCAGAGTGGCGATGTGGAGATCCCAAGCACCGGTGATGTTCAGTCCCCGGAACCCTGACCTGGATCTGACTGGATCACCTTATGCAGCCAAAATGGTTTTTGGGGCCCGCCATACTCAAAATGCCCGATGCGGCACCACCCACTAGCCACAGGTTGGGGAATATGCGGACGTCGAGTGACCTTCGCGTGGAAGCCTGCAGATACGAAGACTTTCGCTGCTTCATCCAACCCAATAAAGGATGCCCCCAAGTGACTGAACGTATGATCAAGTTTGATAACGTCGAGATTGCCACTCAGGCTTTCGGCAATCCGGCGCATGAGCCGATCCTGCTCATCATGGGCGCCATGGCTTCAATGTTGTGGTGGCCGGACGACTTCTGCCAAAAACTTGCTGATCACGGGTTTTATGTCATCCGATACGACAATCGAGACACCGGCCGCTCGACGATCTACCCGCCGGGCGAACCGCCCTATGCAATGGACGACATGGCTGAGGACGCCATCAGGGTACTCGATGGCTACGGCATCGACGGCACCAATCTGATTGGAATGTCGTTGGGTGGCACGATCGCCCAGATCACCGCACTCTCAAATCCGAAGCGCGTCAAGACGCTAACGCTGATCTCCACCACGCCGGTGGGCGTTGATACCAGTGCTCTGCCCCATACCACCGACGCCTACATGGAGCACGCATCGACGGGTGAGAACGTCGATTGGACAGACAATGCCCAGGTGATCGAATTCCTCGTCAAGGATACCCAGATGATCGCCGGTTCGGCGCATCCCTACGACGAAGGGCGGGCGCGCGCCTTTGTTGAACGTGACGTCAAACGGGCCAAGAACTTCGTCAGCGCCACCAATCATTTCATGCTCAAGGGTGGCCAGACCTTGAGGGGAAAACTGGGTGAGCTGATCGCGCCCCTCCTTGTCATACACGGAACGGCCGATCCGATTTACCCTGTTGAGCACGGCGAATTGTTGGCACGAACCGTCAAGGGAGCGAAGCTCGTTCGGCTCGAAGGTGGCGGCCACGAACTGCATCCCGAAGATTGGCAAGAGATCATTTCTGCTATCGACGCACATTGCGGTCCGTAGCTTGATGGCGTCAAAAAGCAGGGAGGGGCCCGTGCCGAGTCACGGCTACGCCCTTCCGTACATCCTGCTCGCGCGCAGCAGGCGTTGCGAATAGGGGTGTTCGACCGCACCTTTTCGCAAGGCGCCGACATCGACCTGTTCGACGATCTCGCCCGCTTCCATGATGGCGACGCGGCTGCACATGTGCGAGACGACGGCGAGATCATGGCTGACGAGCAGATAGGTCAGACCGCGATTGGTGCGCAGATCCTGGAGGAGATTGAGGATTTCGGCCTGAACGGACACATCGAGCGCCGATGTCGGTTCGTCGAGAAGCAGTACATCCGGATCCAGCATCAGCGCACGGGCGATCGCCACGCGCTGCCGCTGGCCCCCAGACAGCTGGTGCGGAAATCTGTAGCTCAGCGCCGGGTCGAGGCCAACCGATCTCAGGACCGCGTTCATGTCGACCGAATTCGTATCCAGCCCCTGGTTGCGCAGCGGTTCTTTCAGCTGCGAGCGGATGGTCTTGCGGGGATGGAGGGATCCGTAGGGATCCTGGAACACCATCTGAACCCGGCGGAAGAAGGGCCGGCTGCGCTGCTGATTTAACGTCTCGCCGTGGAGCTCGATCCGGCCGTCATAGTTGGCGTTGAGGCCGGAAAGCGCCCTCAGGACAGTGGACTTCCCGCAGCCGGACTCGCCGACCAGGCCGAAAGCAGTTCCCTTTTCGATGGCGAAGCTTACGTCTCGGACGACAGGCCGCTGCCCAGGCCCGAAACGGACCGTAAGATTGTCGATTTTAATCACCGCGCCGGCTCCAATGCGAATTCTTCAAGCCAGGCCGGATCTCGTTTCAGGATCGGCAGCCGGGCAGGCGGATCTTCGATCGTCGGCAAGGATGCCAGCAACCCTTGCGTATAAGGGTGTCGGGCCTTGTCGAGATCGCGCGCCTCGAGCACTTCCACGACCCGCCCTGCATACATGATGAGAACGCGATCGCAGAAATTCCTGATGAGATTGAGATCGTGACTGATGAAGATCAGCCCGAGATTGCGGCGCAGGACGAGCTCGTCGAGCAGGGCGAGAATTTCGAGCCTCACCGTCACATCGAGCGCTGACGTCGGTTCGTCGGCGATCAGCACTTCGGGTTCGGCAATCAGCATCATGGCGATCATCGCCCGCTGGCCCATCCCGCCCGAGATTTCGTGCGGATAAAGGCGGGCCACACGCTCCGGATCGCGGATCTGAACGGCCTCGAGCATATCGAGCGCCTGCTGCCAGGTCTTTGCCCTGCTCGTCCTCGGATGATGGAAGCGGTAGGTCTCGGCAATCTGTTCGCCAATCCGCATGACGGGATTGAGCGAATATTTCGGGTCCTGCAGGATCAGGCCGATCCGCCGGCCCCTGATCGTCATCATCGTTTTTTCGGTCGCCTTGAGCAGATCCACGTCGCGAAAGCGCATCCGCTCGGCATTGACGATCGCGGTCGGTGGCAGCAGCTTCATGATCGCGCGGCCGACAGTCGACTTCCCCGAGCCGGATTCACCGACGATCCCGAGCTTTTCCTGTCCAAGCGAAAAGCTGACGCCGCGCACGGCTCGCACCTGTCCGCCGCCGAAGGCGATTTCGAGGTTCTGGATATCGATCAAGTCCATCATTCTGAACCTCGGGGATCGAGAACATCGCGAAGCGCATCGCCGACGAGGTTGAAGGCGAGGCTGACGAGTGCAATGGCAATGCCGGGTGCTGCGATGACCCAGGGGCTGTCGAGCATGAATTCACGTCCGCTGGCAGCCATCGAACCCCATTCCGGCCACGGTGGCTGCGCACCAAGGCCGAGGAAACCGAGGCCGGCGGCAGTGATGATGATGCCGGCCATATTGAGGGTGACGCGGACGATCACCGAGGGAATGCACATCGGCAGGATGTGGCGCGTGATGATCGCGATTGATGTCGCGCCCTGCAGGCGTACGGCGGCGATATAGTCCGCCTTGCGCAGGCTGAGCGTCTCGGCGCGGGCAAGACGCGCGATCGGCGGCCAGGCCGTCAGTGAAATCGCGATGATCGCATTGGTGATGCCCGGACCGAGCGCTGCGGCAAAACCCAGCGCCAGCACGAGGCCGGGAAAGGAGAGAAAAATATCGGTGACGCGCATCAGGACTTCATCGACGATGCCGCCGAAGTAGCCTGAGACGGTGCCGATCAGCAGGCCGAGCGGGGCGACGATGACCGTGACGAGCATGATGATGTAGAGCGTGGTGCGGGCGCCATAGATCACCCGGGAAAAGACGTCGCGGCCGAAATTGTCGGTGCCGAGCCAATGGCTCGCCGATGGCGGGGCAAGCCGTCCAGCCATGTCCTGAACGATCGGATCGTAGCTCGTCAACAGAGGGGCGGCCAGCGCTACGACGATCAGCACGACGATGATGGCTAATCCGGCCAGTCCAAGTGGGTGCAGGCTGAATTTCCGCCAGCCCTGATGAATTTGTTGCGCCGATGACTGGAACCACCCTCGAGGCTCCGGCGCGAGCAGCCAGTTGCGAAGGCCGCCAGTGTTAACGCTGTCTGCATGCTCAGAAGAGATCGTCATGGCGTCACCGTGTCCTCGGATCAAGAATGCGATAAAGGAAGTCCGACAGGATGTTGATCGTCAGGAAGACGGCGCCAATCGTCAGGACGGAACCCATGACCACGTTCATGTCGTTCATCTGCAGTCCCCGGGTCAGGTACTGGCCGAGCCCCGGCCACCCGAAGACGGTTTCGATCAGCACCGCCCCCTCGAGCAGCCCGCCGAAGGTCAGCGCCATGATCGTTAAAAGCTGCACCCGGATGTTCTTGAATGCATGGCGCCAGACCACTTTGCGGGTGCCGAGCCCCTTTGCCCGCGCGGTGATGATGTATTCCTGGCTCAGTTGCTCCAGCATGAAGCTTCGCGACATGCGGCTGATATAGGCGACGGAATAATAGCCGAGGATCGCTGCCGGCAGGATGATGTGGCCAAGAGCGTTGTGAAACACGTCCCATTGCTGCTCTATCGCCGCGTCGATCAGAAGAAAGCCGGTCACCGGCGTGACGAGACCCTCGTAGAAGACATCGATCCGGCCCGATGCGCCGACGAGCTTGAGCTTTGCATAGAAGATGAAGAGCGCCATCAACCCAGTCCAGAAGATCGGGATGGAATGGCCGGCAAGGGCGATGATGCGGGCAACGTGATCGATGATCGTTCCGCGCCTGACGGCAGCCGTGATCCCCAGGGGAACACCGATGATCGCCCCGATGATCATGGCGATGACCGCCAATTCGATGGTGGCGGGAAAAATCGTCAGGAGATCGGTGAGGATCGGCTGGCCGGTCGTCGCCGATGTGCCGAGATCGCCTGTCGCAATCTTCCCGACATAGGCGAGGAACTGCATCCAGACAGGTTGCCCGAGCCCCAGCTCATTATAGACGCGATCATAAACCTCCTTGCTCACCTCCGCCCCGGTGATGGCAAGCACCGGGTCGGCAGGCAGCAGGCGCCCCATCGAAAAGGTCAGGAAGAGCAGGCCGAGCAGCGTCGTCACGACCGCGACGGCGCGCCCTGCCAGGCGCCGCAACAGGCTCATTAGAGGGTGCGGGGCGGCATCGGCGAACCCGCCCTCCGTAGAACGACGGCTGCTTTCTCGCTTCGATGTCAGATCGGCGCTCGCCACGGCGTTCTACTCCTTGGTCACGTCATGCCAGCGCGTCGACCATGTCGTGTGCCCATGATAGCCCTTGACGTTGGCGCGCATGACATAAGGGTCGGTTCGCTGGAAGAAGATGACGAGCGGGGAGGCCATGCCGCTGTAAATGCCGTCCATCTTCTTGAAGATATCCGTGCGCTTGCCGGTATCGCGCTCCTTCATCGATTGGTCGACGAGTGTGTTGAGCTCGTCCACCTTCATGCTTGTGCGCCAAAGATAATAGCTGCCGAGACGCGCCTCGTCGCTATTGTCGGGATTGTAGGCATATTGCGTGGCGACCGCGAAAGGATCAGGCAGTCGGGCGCCGGAATTGCCAAGCAGCACTTCGTATTTTCGCTCGCGGAAGGCCGGCGTGAATTCGCCTGGCACGAGATCGAGATCGAGGCCGGCGGCGCGGGCGCTCGCCTGCAGCGCTTCGGCGAAGGGCAGTGTCGGCGCACCTGACGGATTGAGCACCTTCTTCAGCCCATTGGGGTAGCCGGCTTCCGCCAGCAGTTGCTTGGCCTTGGCAGGATCGTAATCGTAACGTGAGGCCGCTTCCTCAGGGGCACCGATCATGCCGCGCGGGATCATCGACTGCCAGGGAAAGCCGGTATAGCGCATGATGTTGCCGGAGATCGCCTTCCAGTCAAAGGCATGCTGGAAGGCCTCGCGAACCTTCGGCTTCTGCAGATCCGGGTCTTTCTGGTTGAGCGCGATATAATAGAAACCGAGGCCCGGAACGCTTTCGATCACCATGTCCTTTTTGGTGGACAGGGCGTCGAGGTCGCCGCTTGCGAGGTATTGGCCGACATCGACGTCTCCGGCTTCGAGCTGCAGTCTGAGGTTGCCGGATTCTGGGATGTGCCGGGCGACGACGCGAGCCATGGCCGGCGCCCCGCCCCAATAGTCCTTCCGTGCGTTGAAGATCGCAACGTCGTTCGGCCGCCATTGCGTCAGCGCGAACGGGCCGCTGCCGGCCGAATTGGCAGAAAGCCATGCACCGCCGAAGTCGCCATTTGCCTCATGCGACAGTGCCGTCTTCTTGTCGATGATGCCGATCGATGAGCCGGCAAGCGAATAGAGCACCAGATCGGTGTTCACAGCCTGCGGCAGCTCGATTTCGAGGGTATGCTCGTCCTTTGCCCGAACAAGCTTTTCGACGTTGTCGGGTGTAAAGCCCCAGAGGGCGACGTCGGTGGAGCCGACCTGGCCCATCTTGATGACGCGCTGAATCGACCAGGCGGCATCGTCGGCGGTTACCTTGTTGCCGCTCTGGAAGACCGCATCATCGCGCAATGTCAGCGTGATAATCTTGCCATCCGCCGAGACGCTCCATTGCGTCGCGAGCATCGGCTTCAACGTTTTGAGGTCGTCCGGCGACAGCTGCACGAGGTTGTCGTAAATGTTCGAAATCAGTTCGGAAACCGTACGGGCATTGTTCTGCGCCGGATCGAGCGTCCTTATGCCCGTGAGATTGGTGCCGATCACCAGCATATTGGGCGGCGACGCCGCGAAGCTGGGCTGCGCCGTCATCATGGCGCCGGTAATTGCGATCGTCGTCAGTACCTGTCTCAACATCTCAAGACCTCCCAATCCTGTTGTTTGTGGAAAATAGTGTCGAACTCAGCCGGCCGCCTTTGCGGAATCCTGCTGGTGTGGATGGATCTGGTTGTTGCCGGCGGCATCCCAGCGCTGAAGCAGCCGATGGAGTTCCTCGCGGTCGTGCCGATCGAGCAGCGGCAATCCCGGCACGCGCACGGGGCCGACATCGAGGCCGGAATAGGTGACGGCCTCCTTGACGACAGTCACGTTCGCACCATTGCGGAATTTGGTCCGCATCCGCTCGAACGGTTCAAGCTGGTTGACGATAGCCCTTGCCGCGCCGAAGTCTCCTCTTTCGAGTGCATCGTGAACGGCAAGCGACAAGTGCGGCGCGACATTGACGAGACCGGATGTGAAGCCGCGCGCGCCCGCAGCGGTAAATGTCGGCGCCCAGCTCTCCGCCAAGCCGCAGACGAACAGCGCGCCGGCCGGATCGGCTGCAGCGATCGCTCTGGACAGCAGCATCAGATCGGTGGTGGCAAATTTGATGCCGGCAATATTGCCGTGGTTTGCGAGACGGGTGATATCTTCGACACTGAAACCCTCGGCCCTGACATAGGCGATGAGCGGCAGGGTGGAAGCATCCGCAAGATTGCAGAAATAGTCGATCTGGGACGAAGGTGCTGCGAAAGGATCGACGGGCTGATGCGACATGACGGCGGATGCGCCGATCGTGGCCGCATCTTTCGCCATGCCGATCGCCTCGCGCAGCGATCGGCCGATTGCCGCCGTCACCGGCGCTTTGCCGTTGACGCCTGAAACCGCCGCCTCATGGACGATCCTGATTTCCTGCGGCGTGAGCGCATAGAATTCGCCGGTATTGCCGGCAGCGACAATGTTGTGAATGCCGGCTACCGCCACTCGCTCATAGACTTTCGCCGTGATCCGAGGTTCGACTTCACCTTTGCCGTCATAGGCGGTGACGGGAACACCCGATACGCCTGTAAGCGCCTTGCGCATGGTTGCGATGCTCATCTTTCTTCCCCGTTATCTTTCCATCTATTCGCTGTCATTTCGAAGGGAGGCTCGCTGTCATCCCGGAGGGTGACCCGCCCCGAAGCGGAAGGGCGGGAGGCCCTCTGCATCCACGTCAAAAGCGATGACCGTCCCCGCCTCGAAACGTCCGATGCGGTCCGTCGACAGGCTCGTGACAAAGAGGGTGCGCAGATCCGGCCCTCCGAAACACGGCATTGTCGGTGCCGCGACCGGCAGAATGTAGATCTCGACGATTTTGCCTTCGGGCGATATTCGGTTGAGGCGACCGGCGGATACGCCGGCGCTCCAGTAGAACCCATCACGATCGGTTGTCGCGCCGTCGGGCCGACCCTCGTCTTCCGTAAAGCTGCGAAGCCGGCGCCCATCGCCGAGGTCGCCCGTATCAGCATCGAAGTCGAATGCCTGCAGGAAGCATTGCCGGCTGTCGGAGTGATACATCCGCCGGCCGTCCGGCGACCAGGCAAGGCCGTTGGAGCTCGTCAGTCCGGTTGCAACGGTCCGCGTGCGGCCATCGGCGCTTACGCGGTAAAGTGCGGCCTCATCGGTCTGCGGCTTGGCTTCGCTGATCGAGCCGATCCAGAAGTGCCCGTCGGGCCCGACCTTTCCGTCATTGAGGCGGCAGTTGATGTGGCGCCCGACTGGATCGGACACGAGCTCAAAATCTCCGGAGACGGGATCGAAGAGATGGACGCCCGTCTGGAGCGCCACGACGATTTTGTGATCGCGGCAAAGCCCGAGGGCGCCGATTGCGGCCGGCATGTCGAAGCGGTCGATCTTTCCTGAACCCGAGAGCCGGACGAGTGCTGGCGCCTGAATATCGACGAACCACAAAGTGCCGGTCTCCTCGTCCCATACCGGCGATTCACCAACCGTCAGCGGCTGCTGGATCACGGAACGGACGTCTGGGCGGATGACTAGCGGGGCCGTCATTCAACCGTCTCCAGGCTCTTGGCCAGACCCTCGGCGTCGCGCATGCGGATGGTGCCGTCGTGATTGATTTCACAGAACCCGCCACCCTGGAACGCAAGCGCGACCGGCCCTTCGGATCCCTCCTCGATGCGGGCGTGATCGCGCGGCCGATCCTGTGGCTGGTAGCCCAATCGTGCCGCCAGACCGTTGTCCCACCAGATCTCCTCGGCATCAGAAACGCCATAAACCACCGTTGCTGCGATCGACGGGTGCGACAGGCCGATCCTGACCAATTGCGCCAGGTCTCGGGCGCTGATCCAGATCGCAACGGATCGCTCGCTGTTGGGATAGGTGCCCGCATTGCCGATGCGGATGGAAAGAGAGCGAATGCCTGATGTGTCGTAATACAGCCCTGCCACAAGTTCGCCCCAGCATTTGGAAAGTCCATAAGGGCTGTCGGGGCGCATCGGGTCGAGCGGCGACACGAGCTGGCCGCGCGGATAAAAGCCCGTGGCATGGTTGCTCGATGCATAGACGACCCGCTGGACCTTGTTGGTCCGCGCCGCTTCGTAAAGATTGTATGTTCCAAGCACGTTCGCGTGCAGAATGGCGTTCATGTCGATGCCGCTTGCAATGCCGGCGAGATGAACCACACCGTCGACATCCTTCAGTGCAGCCGTCGCCTCGTCGAGCTTTGCAAGATCGGCCTTGACGAAGTTCTCGTTTTCGCCGAGCCCGGCAGGCTCCTGGAGATCGATCAGGCGCAGCTCTTCGACATGCGATCGAAGGAGCGGGCGCAGCAGAGTTCCTACACGTCCGGCAGCACCCGTCATGGCGACCCGTTTCATCATTTCTCCTCCCATTGTGCTCAAACGCCCTGGAACATGCGGGCGCGAGCATTCAGTATGTGTTTTTTCATCGCATCATGCGCTTCGGTTTCCCGGTGCGCGAAGATCGCCTCGACAATCACCGCATGCTCATCCTGGACGCTGCGGATCTGTTCCGGCGTCCGCTTCAAGCTCAAGCTTCGCGTGACGGAATGCCCGATGGCGAAATGCGGCTTGAACCACTCGCGCAGGGTGATGTGGAACTGGTTACCGGTCGCCATGGCAATTGCGTCATGCAGAGCCTGGTCTTCCTCGGCACCAAGCTCTCCGTTGCGCAGGCATTGTTCGATCGAAAGAAGCGCTGCCGTTATCCGCTCCTTGTCGGCCGGCTGCCAGTTCCGTGCGGCAAGCTCCGCCGCCTCGGCTTCGAGACCGGCGCGGAATTCGAAGAACCGCTGGACATCGGCCAAGGACCCGACCGGCACCATTTTCAGCATCGACGAATCCGGCCTCTGCCTGACATAGGAACCGGAACCCTTGCGCGAAACGACCAAGCCGTCGGCTCTCAAGCGTTCAAGCGCTTCGCGCACGACGGGTCTCGATGCGCCGAAATCTGCGGCAAGCTTCGTCTCCGGCGGCAGTCGTTCGTTCACCGGAAAGTTGCCGTCGGCGATCATCCCCACGATCTTCTCGTAGATGATGTCGCTGAAGCGCGTTGCGCCCCTGTTCGAAACGGCATCGACCGTAAATGTCATTCTGGTCCTTTTCTCTCGTCTCTCGACGCCAGGTCGCACCCTGGCTGTCGCCGACCATGATGTTCAGGGCGGCGCACAGCATTTGACAGATCGAACGTTTTTGATCCTGCTGGCCGTATTTCAGCGGCACAACATCGTATTTCGATGCTGCATCGCTACAAAATTTGTAATTATCTGTCAACTCTTGTAATCATTTGCGAACGTGTCTATGGTTCAGGTCGTAGCGCCGAGGAGGGCGCAGCGGCGGGTCGGGAGCCCGCCGCATCGGCCGGGGCAAAGGCTGCGCCGGCACAAAAGGGAGGAATTCGATGGCCAATGAAATACTGTCGCGTGGTGTCACCCGCCGCGCCGTGCTTGGCGGCATGGCTGGTGTCGCGGCGCTGTCTATCGCCGGTCGCGTCTCTGCCGCAGGTGGCGAAGCGCCAGCACTTGCGCAGCTCGCCAAGGATGGAAAGCTGCCGCCGCTCGCCGAGCGCCTGCCGAAAAAGCCGATGGTCGTGACGCCGTTCGAGAAAGTCGGCACCTACGGCGGTTCGCTGCGCCGAGGCCTTCGCGGTTCATCCGACCATAACGGCATCCTGCGCATGGTCGGCAACCAGAGCCTCGTGCGCTGGAACCTCGATTTTACCGCCGTGCAGCCGAACCTTGCCGAACGCTGGGAAGTCAGCGATGACGCAACGCAATTCACGTTCCATCTCATCGAAGGCGTGCGCTGGTCGGACGGTCATCCCTTTACGGCCGATGACGTCGTCTTCGCGATCGAAGATTGCGTCAAGAACACCGAGCTTTACAGCTCGACACCGGCGCAGCTTGCGGTCGCCGGCAAGCCGGTCACCGTCGAGAAGATCGACGATTATACGGTGAAGTTCACCTTTGCGGCCGCCAACGCGCTTTATCTGGAAAACCTTGCCACGCCACTTGGTCAGCATCCGACGCTGTTCCCGAAGCATTACTGCAGCCAGTTCCTGCCGAAATATAATCCGAATATCGAGGCCGATGCGAAGAAGGCCGGCGTCACCAGCTGGACAGAGCTGTTCCGCAGCCGTTGCGGCGACATAGAGATCCCGTCGCGATGGGGCAATGTCGACAAGCCGACACTCGATCCATGGGTGATCAAGGAGCCCTACGCCGGTGGCGCGACGCGCGTCGTCATGACCCGCAACCCTTATTTCTGGCAGGTCGATACCGAGGGCAACCAGCTTCCCTACATCGATGAAATCAACTTCGGCATCTCGCAGGACGTCGAATCGCTGATGCTGAATGTCATCTCGGGAAAGATCGACATCCAGGAACGTCATATCAGCGTTCTGGCCAACAAGCCCACACTGTCCAAGAACATGGAGAAAGGCGATTATCGGCTGCTGACGCTCGTGCCTTCGGCCTCGCAACAGTGCCAGATCTACTTCAACATCACCCACAAAGATCCTGCCATGCGCAAGATGTTTGCGGACAAGGCGTTCCGGCAAGCGCTTTCGATCGGCATCAATCGCCCGGAGCTCATCGACATCGTCTATTTCGGACAGAGCGAGCCCTACCAGGCTGGGCCGCGTCCGACCCATCCCTGGTATAACGAGAAATACGCGCGCCAGTTCACCGAATATGACGCCGACAAGGCAGGCGCGATGCTCGACGAGGCCGGATACAAGAAAGGCGGCGACGGTTTCCGGCTCCGGCCCGACGGCCAGAAGGTATTCTTCTCGATTGACGTCATTCCGACGCTCTATCCCGACCTCGTCGATGCCCTGGAACTGGTCAAGACGCATTGGGCCCAGATCGGTATCGACATGAAGGTCAACACGATCGAGCGGGCGCTCTATTACACCCGCGGCGACGACAATGCCCATGATGCGGCGGTATGGCCAGGCCCCGGCGGTCTCGATCCGATGCTCGATCCGCGCGATTTCTTCGCTTTCCATCCGCAGGGCTCGCGTTATGCCATTCCATGGACGCTTTGGTACACCTCCAATGGTGCACGTGGCGAAGAACCGCCGGAAAGCCAGAAGAAGCGCATGAAGCTCTTCGACGAAGCACGTTCGACGGCTGATCTCGACAAGCGCGGCGCGATCATGAAGCAGATCTTCGACATCGCGGCTGAGGAGTTCGAGACCGTCGGCCTTTGCCTTGCTGTCGGCGGTTTCGGCATCATCCGCAACAATCTGCGCAATGTTCCCGAGAAGGAGCCGGATAGCTGGTCCTGGCCCAATCCCGGCCCTGCAATGCCGCAGCAATTCACCTTCACGAGCTGATTTTCGTCTTAAGCGCCGTGCCCGACGGTACGGCGCTTTCTTTCAGTTCGCCCTCCGAGATGCCTTGCCGGTCCTGACGGCCGACAAGGCCAGGTGGGCGGCGTTCAATGCAAGAGGCGCCTCATGCTGGTCTTTATCGCCAAACGCTTCCTATGGATGATTCCATCGCTGTTTGCCGTCAGCTTCCTCGCTTTCGTGCTGATCCAGCTGCCGCCGGGCGATTACGTCACGACCTATATTGCGACGCTGGCAGCCTCCAACGAGATCGTCGATCAGAACACAGCGGCGCAGTTGCGCGAGCGCTTTGGCCTCGGCGACCCTATGCTCATCCAATATTTCAAATGGATATGGGGCATTCTTACACGCGGCGATTTCGGCATTTCCTTCGAATGGCAGCAGCCGGTCTCTGACCTGATCTGGGAGCGTATGGCGCTGACGCTCGTTCTGGCTCTGTCGACATTGATCGCTACCTGGGCGATCGCACTGCCGATCGGCGTCTATTCCGCGGTGCGTAAATATTCGATCGGCGACTATTTCTTCACTGCCTTCACCTTTTTCGGCCTGGCCGTTCCGTCCTTCCTGCTGGCGCTGGTACTGATGTATGTCGCGGCGGTCGAATTCGGACAGGATGTCGGCGGGCTCTTTTCGCCGGAATATGAGAACGCGTCCTGGAGCTTCGCCAAGATGGTCGACCTCTTCTCGCATCTCTGGCTTCCCGTCATCATCCTTGCCGTCTCCTCGACGGCGAGCCTCATCCGCGTCATGCGCGCGAACATGCTCGATGAGCTGCCGAAGCCTTACGTCACAACGGCACGGGCAAAAGGTCTCTCTGAGTTCCGGCTGCTGATGAAATATCCTCTGATGATCGCGCTCAATCCGTTCATCTCGACGATTGCCTGGCTGCTGCCCAACCTCATTTCCGGCTCGGTCGTCGTCGCCATCGTCCTCAATCTGCCGACGGCAGCACCTTTGCTGCTGCAGGCGCTGATGGCCCAGGACATGTATCTCGCCGGCGCCTTCGTTCTGCTGATCTGCGCGCTGACGCTGATAGGCTCTTTGATCAGCGACATCCTGCTTGCGTTGGTCGATCCCCGCATCCGGTTGGAATAGGAGCCTTACATGGCCGACATCACCGTTACGAACATTCCGCCGGATCGCGCCGCCGTCGCGTCGCAGTGGCAGCTCATCTGGTGGGCTTTCCGCCGGCATCGGCTGGCCATGGTGGCGCTCGTCGTCACCGTGCTGATGTATATCGTCGCCCTGCTTCCTGGCTTCTTCGCCATCAACGATCCGAACCTGCAAAATGCGCGGGCGACTTTTCACCCGCCGCAGAGATTGCATCTGATCGATACGCAGAACGGGTTCTCCTTCGGCCCGCATTATTATCCGATGAAGCTGACCCGCGATCCTGAGACGCTGGCCGCCATCTTCAAGGAAGACACGACAAAACGTGTCGACGTCGAGTTCTTCGGGCGCGGCTACGAATATTCGGTGTTCGGCTTGTTCAGGACCAACATCCATCTGATCGCCTCACCCGACAAGACGACGCCATTGCTTCTCTTCGGCGCCGACAGGCTTGGGCGCGATGTCTTCAGCCGAACGGTCCAGGGCTCGCAGATCTCGTTGTCGATCGGCCTCGTCGGTGTCTTCTTCTCGCTGATGCTCGGCATCGTGCTCGGCGGTATCTCGGGATATTACGGCGGCCGCATCGATTTCTTCCTGCAGCGGGTGATCGATTTCGTGCTGTCGCTGCCGACGATCCCGATCTGGCTGGCAATGGCCGCGGCGCTGCCACAGGACTGGCCTGCGACGCTGCAATATATGATGATCACGATCATCCTGTCGCTGACCGGTTGGGCACAGCTCGCCCGCGTCGTTCGCGGCCGCTTCCTGTCTTTGCGCACCGAGGAATTCGTCGCCGCCGCGAGGCTCGACGGTGTTCGCGAAAGGCGCATCATCTTTCGCCACATGCTGCCGAGCTTTGCCAGCCATATCATCGCGTCGATCACGCTTGCGGTGCCGGCGATGATCCTTGCCGAAACCTCTCTCTCCTTCCTGGGGCTCGGTCTGCAGCCGCCGACCATCTCCTGGGGCGTGCTTCTGCGCGAGGCCCAGAACATTCGCTCGATCGCCACCGCGCCATGGCTCTTCATGCCGGGCTGTGCCGTCGTGGTCGCCGTGATGGCGCTCAACCTTCTCGGCGACGGCCTGCGCGATGCGGCCGATCCCTACAACAAATGAGGCTGGCATGACCGATATCGTTCCCATTGCCGGCAGGCCGCTGCTCCAGGTGAAAAATCTGACGGTCGAGTTTCCTCTGCGCACCGGCGTCTTTCGCGCCGTCAGCGATCTGTCTTTCTCGATCGAGCCGGGCAAGACGCTCTGTGTCGTCGGCGAAAGCGGATCCGGCAAGTCGGTGACGGCGCGATCGATCCTGCAGATCGTCGATGCGCCCGGCCGCATATCCGGCGGATCGATCATACTGAACAATCAGGACGGCGGCTCGATCGATCTGACCAGCCTCAATCCGCGCGGGCGTCAGATCCGAGCGATCCGGGGCCGCGACATCGCCATGATCTTCCAGGAGCCGATGTCGTCGCTGTCGCCGATCCACACGGTCGGCAACCAGATCGTCGAGGCGCTTCGCCTTCACACCAGGATGAGCAAGGCAGAGGCGCGCGCTGAAGCCATATCGCTGCTCAAGCAGGTCGAAATTCCCTCGCCTGATAAAGCGCTGGATCGATATGCCTTTCAATATTCCGGCGGGATGCGTCAGCGCGCTATGATTGCCATGGCGCTCGCCTGCAAACCGCAGCTGCTGATCGCCGACGAGCCGACCACGGCCCTCGACGTCACGACCCAGGCCGAAATTCTCGACCTGATCGCAAGGCTGCAGAAGGCCAAGGGCATGGCCGTTCTGTTCATTACGCATGACATGGGCGTCGTAGCGCAGATCGCCGACGATGTGCTCGTCATGCATAACGGCGTCGCCAAGGAATATGCGCCGGTCGAGCAGATTTTTCATGCGCCGCAAGACGACTATACCCGCATGCTGATCGGCTCGGTGCTGAAGCTGGAAGCAAAGGCCGAAATCCGACAGGCGCGCCCGCCGCTCGATACGACGGCGGCGCCGATCCTCGAACTCCGCAACGTATCGATGGATTTCGGCGAGGTGAAAGCGCTGGACGATGTTTCCATTTCGCTTCTGCCGGGCGAAACGCTGGGCATCGTCGGCGAGAGCGGCTCCGGCAAGACGACGATGGGCCGATCTATCATGCGGCTGATCGATCCGACTGCAGGTGAAATCCTCTATCGCCGCGCCGACGGCGACATCATCGATCTGGCAACGGCAAAGGGTCAGACGCTTGCCGCCGCACGGCGGGAATTGCGAATGGTGTTTCAGGATCCTTTCGGCTCCCTCAACCCGCGCATGACCGTCTCCCAGATCATCGGCGAGCCGCTGCTCGTCAATGGCGTCGCAAAGGGGCGAGCGCTGGAGGAGCGCGTTTGCCATCTGATGGAACAGGTTGGCCTCGACCCGAGGGCGCGCGAACGCTACCCGCACGCATTCTCCGGCGGCCAGCGCCAGCGCATCGGCATTGCCCGCGCCATCACCCTTAATCCGCGTGTCATCGTTGCCGATGAGGCAACCTCGGCGCTCGACGTCTCCGTGCGCTCGCAGGTGCTCGATCTGTTGATGCGCCTGCAGGACGAACTCGGTCTCGCCTATATCTTCATCAGCCACGACATCGGCGTTATCCGCTACATGTGCGACCGTGTCGGCGTCATGTACAAAGGCCAGCTCGTCGAAATTGGCGATGCGGAGAAGGTCTGCCGCACGCCCGAGCACGCCTATACGCAGGCGCTCATATCAGCGATCCCGCGCCCCGATCCGCGCGATCGCGATCATTCGCGGCGTTTCCGCTACGTCGCGCCGGACATTCTGAAAAATGGAACTTTTCAGCGATGAAAATTACCGGGATCCGCACTTTTCTCATGCAT
Organism: Rhizobium sp. 862_C5_N1_2; assembly: GCF_051811205.1. Classification (NCBI taxonomy): domain Bacteria; kingdom Pseudomonadati; phylum Pseudomonadota; class Alphaproteobacteria; order Hyphomicrobiales; family Rhizobiaceae; genus Rhizobium; species Rhizobium sp. 862_C5_N1_2. The sequence goes on from NZ_JBPWPT010000002.1 coordinate 1,192,467, forward strand.
GTCGGTCAGCCCGATCCCGCGAACTGGGCTTCCGACCAACGTTCCGGTGGTGGCGCCTCCAAGCAGTTCGGCGGCACCAGAAACTGGCTTTTTCTGAAGATCGATACCGATGAGGGCATTACCGGCATCGGTGAATGCTCGGGCTGGCCGCGTGTCGTCGAGACGGCAATCCATGATCTCGCCCCACTCCTCGTGGGCGAAGATCCGGCCCATATCGAACGGCTGTGGCAGAAGATGCATATCGCCATGATGGGCCATGGCATGCTCGGGACGGTCGGCGGCGGTGCGATGACCGGCATCGACATGGCGCTTTGGGACGTCAAGGGCAAGGCGCTCGGCGTGCCTGTCTGGATGCTGCTCGGCGGCAAGGTGCGTGACCGGATCCCGATCTATTCGCATGCGAATACGCCCGAGCGAGCGCTTGCCCTCAAAGCGCGCGGCATAAAGGCGATCAAATGCGGCGGTGTCGCCGATCCGGTCCGCAAGGTCGCCGCGTTGCGTGACGCCGTCGGCGACGACATGGACATCGCCATCGATCTGCATGGACCGCCGTGGCTGACGCCTGCGGATGCCTGCCGGCTGGTTCGGGCGCTTGAACCCTATGAATTGATGTGGGTGGAAGATCCGATCGCGCCGGAGAATTTCGACGGCTACCGGCGCATCCGCGACGCAGCGCATGTGCCGCTTGCGGCCGGCGAACGTTCGGCGACTATCTTCGGCGAGCGCGAGCTCATCGAAAAGGAGCTGGTGGACGTGATCCAGCCGGACACGGGCCGGGCCGGCGGCATCACCCAGATGAAGAAGATCGCTGCCATGGCCGAGGCGCATCATATCCAGATGGCGCCGCATTCGGGCTCGCTCGGGCCGGTGGCGGAATATGCGGCTCTGCATCTGCTTGCGGCGATCCCGAACGCCCTCATTCTCGAGCGCCTCGACGATGACTGGGACGGCCGCCGCCAGACGATCGTGCCGCATCCGCAACAGGTTGACGGCTTGATCGCCGTTCCTGATGGCCCGGGACTTGGCTGCGATATCGACGAGGCTTTCGTGGCGCGCTTCCCCAGCAACGGCAATGTCTCGGTGCCGCAAAGTGCCGGCGCCTACAATCCCGGAACCGACAACGAGCATCTCTACGTGCAGACGCGCCTGTCACGCCGCACCTATTTCAATCGCTAGAAGGACAGAAAGATGAAGATCGACCGCATGCGGGTTTTCATGACCCGCGACAAGGACCGTCCCCGCGTGATCGTCGCGCTCGACACCGATGACGGGCTAACGGGCTGGGGCGAATGCTACAATCACGGCCCCGACAAGGCGCTTCCGCCGCTCCTGGATTATCTTTACGAATTTCTGTCCGGCCAGGATCCGACACGCGTCGACTATCTCGTCAATCTGTTGATCCAGCAAAGCCGGTTCCCGCCGGGCGCGCTCGGCCTTGCCGCGATCTCCGCACTCGATCACTGCCTGTGGGACCTCGCCGCCAAGGCGGCAAACGTCCCGGTCTACAAGCTGCTGGGCGGCGAGGTGCGCGACCGCATCAAGGTCTATGCCGGCGTCTATACCGCACCGGATGCACCGGCGGCCCGCGACGAGTTCGATCGTCTGAAGGAAGGGTGGGGTTTCACCGCCTTCAAGCTCAGCCCCTGGCGTATCGACATGCACTCCAATCGCTGGGGCAATGTCGTCAAAGCCTCGGCGGATTATTTCCGCTCGCTGCGCGAAACGGTCAATGACGAATATGAGATCGCCTTCGACGCCCATGCGAAGATTTTCGAGCCGATCGCCGCAAGGCAACTCGGCAATGCCTTGGCGCCCTACGACCCTCTGTTTTTCGAGGAGCCGCTGCGTCCTGAAAATATCGAGGCTTGGGGCGATCTGAAACAGGGGCTCAACTGCGTGCTGGCGACCGGCGAGTCGCTCTATAACAGAAACGAGTTCCTGCGCCTGCTGCAGGTCAAGGGCGCCGACCTCATCCAGCCCGACATCTGCGTCGTCGGCGGCATCAGCGAAATGCGCCGTATTGCCACCCTCGCCGAAGCCTTCTTCGTCGGCGTGGCGCCGCACAACCCGATGGGTCCACTTGCGACGGCGGTCAACGTTCATTTTTCTGCGGCGGCACAGAATTTCCGTATCCTCGAATACCGGCTGCCAAAGGGACAGGCCTACGTCTATGGCGGCCTCGATATCGAGAAGCGGGAGGGGGAAACCCGTTACGTCGTCGATCCCTATCTGCCGAAGGACGGCTATCTGGAGCTGCGTCCCGACCGGCCCGGCTGGGGCGTCGAAATGGACGAGAAGGCGATGGAAGAGGAAGGCTACATCCATTGGCAGCGGCGCGTGCCGAAGCGGCCCGACGGCTCCTACGCCTTCGCCTGAGGGCATTGCCCCCTTTAAAAACAGGAGCTGGCCGCCCGGATGGACGCGGCCAGCTCCCGCAGGGCTCTAGGCATCTTTCGGCAGCACTGAGCGAACCCTTGCGATGAAGACATGGAAGTCCTGCATGAAAGTGCGAAGGAAATCGGCGGTGGTGTCTTTCGTGACCTCGCCGTCATCGGTGATCAGGCCCGGCGTGAACTGGATGTAGGCTTCCGGGGCATTCATCTGGGGAGAGTTGCAGAAACTGAGCACGCTGCGCAAATTCTGCTGGGCGACTGCTGTGCCTATCGCGCCCGGCGACGTGCCGATCACCGCTGACGGCTTACGTGTGAACGAGTTGGTGCCGTAGGGGCGGCTCGCCCAGTCGATTGCGTTTTTCAGCCCGCCGGGTATGGATCGATTGTATTCGGGCGTAACGAACAGCACGGCGTCGACGGCTGCGATTGCCGCCTTGAATGTCTTGCCAGCCGGAGGGTAGTCGGCGTCATAGTCGTAGCTGTAGAGCGGCAGGTCCTTGAAGGATATCTCCGACATTTCAAGTTCCGGCGGCGCGAACCGCACCAACGCCTTGGCGAGCTTGCGGTTGATCGAGCCCTTGGCCAGGCTGCCGATGAGATAACCTACTTTATGCGTGGTCATGGCGTTCTCCAATATCTCGCATGATGATGGCAAGTCACTATTCGCCGAGGAACGTGACCGTCTCGCCGAGCGGGGCGCGGCCTGTACGGGCATAACTGACCGTGGGGTCCTCGTACCCGATCGACATGCCGCAGAAGAGGATGAGCCCGTCGGGGGGTGACAGGACCTCCGCGACCGTCTCGCGAACCTGCGACCACGCCATCTGCGGGCAACTGTGAAGACCTTCGGCGCGGAGCAGCAGCATGACCGTCTGCAGATACATGCCGACGTCGGCCCATTGGGGCAGGCCCAGGTCACGATCGATGTAGCAGAACAGGGCGGCGGGCGCGCCGAAACAGTTCCAGTTGGCGATTGCTGCCCGCTGGCGCGCCTCCCAATCCTCGCGCGCAATACCGAGCGCGCTGTAGCGCTCCTTGCCGAAGGCGGACCGGCGCTCCCCATAGGGGGACTTCAGTGCGGGCGGGTACATCTCGTACTGCCGCTTGTCCCAGGCGTCGCCATGGGCCACGCGCTCGACGGCGGACGTCTTGAGCTCAGCCAGCGGCGCGCCAGTCATCACGTAGGTGTTCCACGGCTGGATGTTCGATCCTGACGGCGACCAAGCTGCGGCGGACAGCACACGCTCAAGCACCTCCCTCTCCACAGGCTTGTCTTTGAACCCGCGCACCGATCGTCGACTTTTGACTGCCTCATATACGTCCATGATCGCCTCCGTCCGCCCGGACGGCCGGGCCAGCGTTGTGGCCCAACATCGCGCCTGGCAGCGCTCGCATCCCATCGCTGACCGCCGTTACGTCAATCTCGCCGATATCAAGCGCATAGCGCGACGGAACCAGCTCGCCGGGTTCCAGTCTGCCGGGGTATGAGGTGTTGTCCATACTCATGGTCGTTTCGTCCTGACTGTTCCGTTCCTGATGTGGTTCATTATCTCCATTCGCAATGGAGGCGTAATCACACGGTGGTCTAGGAGGGGTACATCAAACGTACATCAGGGATCGATGTGTTCGAGGGGCATGTCGGCGAGGCATCGCGGGACTTGGTGCTTACACTCAAGCCGCAGTCATCTCCTCGAAACCGCGTTCTTCGCCATTGCGCTGCTCTTCGCTGCCGCGGCGCCAACCATCAGCTGTGTAGGATCGACGTTTCGTATTTTTTATTGGGTGCCCAGGGCTCGGACACATTCTACTTCGGTGCGACGGTACGATCCGAAGATGTCAGCGAGCGTATCGAGCATTGCCCTGGCCGCGCCGGATTGAAGTGAATAGTAGATCGTCTGAGCAGCTCTTCGCGTCTGCACGAGTTCCTGTTCTCGAAGAATTGCCAAATGCTGGGACGTCGAAGATTGGCTCAAGCCCACCTCGTCGGCCAGGAGGCTCACGGACATTTCTCCCTCGGCCAGCAGATGCAGAATGTGAAGCCGTTTGGCATTCCCCATAGCCGACAAGAAGTTTGCTTCGTTTTCGAAGGCGTTGGTTTCAGGGGAGGGCGCGGTTGACGATTGATTGTTCACGGCGAGATCTCCTTTAGGGAACCAAAGCTGGGCACCAGGTCATATCCCCGAGCTTTAATTTAGGATTACCGCATGAGAGCGAGACCGAAACCCATTGCCGGCGCCGCATCGCTTTTTTTGGCGCAAATCGGATACGACTCGCCTCAAATGGACAGCGGCCGCAGATGATGTTCGAGGCCGGTATCTTCCACCATTGGAAGACACGCGGCTAAAAGCATAAATCAATGACTTGAAGCGCGCGTCGATGATCCGGATTGACGCGACGCGTTTTAGCGCGCGCCAGCCTGGCGCATCTGCATGGGCAGTGTTTCCCACGCTCGGATCAATTCGCCGATGGAGGCGGCCTCCATCTTGTGCATGACATTGCTGCGATGCAGCTTGACCGTCACTTCGCTGATGCCGAGATCGAAGGCGATCTGCTTGTTGAGGCGTCCGCGCGCCACTTCATGCAGAACCTCGCGCTCGCGCTGCGTCAGCGTCTCCAAGCGCTTGATATTGCGCTCGGCGACCGCGGCTTCCGCCCTTCGTTCGGCATCCATCGCAATGGCCGCTGTGATGGCGTCGAGCAGCGTCTGGTCCCGCACCGGTTTGGTGAGAAAATCCACGGCGCCGGCCTTCATCGCCTGGACGGTCATCGGAATATCGCCATGCCCGGTCAGGAAGATGATCGGTTTGGATATGCCGTTTTCAGCCAGATGGCGCTGCAGGTGGAGGCCGCTTGCTCCCGGCATGCGCACATCGAGGATCAGGCAGCCGGGGCAATCCAGGATATCGGCGTCAAGCAGTTCGCGGGTCGAGGCAAAACTGGTCGACTGGAAGCCAGCCGACAGGATCAGCTCCGACAGCGCCTCGCGAACGGAGGCGTCGTCATCGACGATAATGACGAGCGGCTGGTTCTCTTCACAACTGCACTGTAACGATAACGGCGCCGATTTCCGCAGCAACGGCTGGTCAACTCTCATGTTACCCTCCATCTGTCGATTTATGCAAAGCGTTGGCGATGGCCGCCAGCAGCGCCTGGGCATCGAAAGGCTTGCGGAAAAATCCGCCCACGCCTTGAGCGCGGCCCTGATCTGCTATCTCGTGGCGGCCCGTGATCAGGAATACCGGCAGCTCCGGCCGTGATTTCCTCACCAGGTCGCGAAGTTCGAAGCCGTCGATGCCAGGCATTCCGATATCGGTGATGAGCAGGTCGAGGTCCGATAGCCCGTTGACGAGCAGCGAGCCCGCCGACGAGAAGCTGCGAGCCACATAACCCGCGGATTCCAGAAGGTCGCCCATCGATTCAAGCAGCCTTGGATCGTCATCGACAATTGCCACCACATGTCTTGTCTTGTTCATGTTCAATTCCCTCCCACTCGGCGCGAGTGGGTTATCGGTATTTCCAATCTCTCCGCGATCCGCACGAGATCGGCGAGCGATGCCGCCGCCATTTTCTGCATCACATTTCTTCTGTGGATCTGCAGCGTCACTTCGCTGATCCCCAATTCGGCTGCTGCTTGCTTGTTGAGAAGGCCGCTGACCACGAGAGGCAGCACCTCGCGCTCTCGCGGCGTCAGGTTGAGATAGTGTTGCCTCAGCATGTCGAGTTCGGCGCGTTGCGATCTCTTCTCCCGATCCTCAGCGATCGCCGCGTGAATTGCCGCCATCAGGTCCGCGTCGCTGAAGGGTTTGGTCAGGAAATCCACCGCGCCATGCTTGATCGCACGCACGGAGGAGGGGATGTCGCCGTGTCCTGTGATGAACACGATCGGCGGATGGTCCCTGTCGGCGATCTGTTTCTGCAGATCGAGGCCGTTGATGTCAGGCAGCTCGATATCGAGGATGAGGCAGGCGGGGACATCCGGCTTGTCCGCTCTGACGTAATCGCAGGCTGATTCGAAGGCGATGGCGCGCATGCCATGCGATTCCAGCAGCTCGCCGAGCGCTTCCCGAATGCGTCCATCGTCATCAACGATGAAGACAATATGGTCATCGGCTGTCATGGCGCCGCCTTCGTTTCTATGGGCAAGGTGAAGATCAACGTCGCTCCGCGCGGATTGTTCTTCTCGGCCCACAATCGTCCGCCATGCAGCTCGACAATCGAGCGGCAGATTGCCAGTCCCATGCCCATGCCATTTTCTTTCGTCGTGAAGAACGGCTCGAACATCCTCTCGGGAAACTCGATGCCCGGGCCGTGGTCGCTGATTTCGGTCCGGACGGCATTCCCCATATGCTGCACACGGATCTGGATCACCCTGTCGTCTGCAACGGCGTCCATCGCCTCGATGCCGTTGCGGATGAGATTGATCAGCACCTGCTGGATCTGGACGCGGTCGATTGCGACCAGCGGAAGGTTGCCGTCGATGCCCATGTCGATCCGAACGCGGCGGCGCGCTGCTTCGTCGGCCATGAGGTTGCGCGCTTCGTCGACGACGCCGGAGAGCGTCGTGTGGATCCTGCGGTCTGCGGATTGCTTGAACAAGGCGCGGATACGGCTGACGACATCTGCCGCTGAGTTAGCATCCCGGATGATGCGCTCCACCGTCCTCTGCGCCCGCTCCATATTCGGCGGTTCGGCCATGAGCCAGCGCTGACAGGCATGTGAGTTGGCCACGACGGCCGCGAGCGGCTGGTTCACCTCGTGCGCGATCGAGGCCGAAAGCTCGGCGAGGCTCGCCACCTGGCTCGCCCGTGCAAGGCCCTCTCGCGCCTGACGCAAATCTTCCTCCGCCCGAACCTCACCGTCGATATCAAGGCAGATGACATTCCACTGGACGATGATGCCGTCGGCATCGCGCATCGGCGCCGCACGCGTCTCAACCCAGCGATATTCACCATCGTGGCGCCGCAGACGATGCCTGCGCGCATAGGGCTCGCCGGTGGACAATGAATGGGCATAGTTCTCTTTGACCCCCGCCACGTCGTCGGGATGAACACCGGCATCGAGTGTGCCGTCCAGCCGGGTTTTCCCCGTTCCGTCCAGCTCTTCGAGATTATATCCGAGGAAGTCGCGGAGCTGAGGGTTTCGGTATACCGGTTCTCCATCAGGCGCCGCGCAATCGATCATTGCCGGCAGCGTTTCGACGATCTGCCAGAGCGAGCGTTCTCTCTCTCGCAGCGCGTCCTCGACTCGCAGCTGATCGTCGATGTCATGCGTCAGACCGTACCACTGGACGATCCGGCCGCTCTCGTCCCGCAGAGGCTCCGCGCTGCCTTTCATCCAGCGGTAGATGCCGTCGGCGCGCCGCAGGCGATATTGCTTGGAGAAGCGCTCGCCGGTGACGAAGGAATGGTCGAGCGCCTCGGCGAGGCTCTCCGCATCGTCAGGGTGGACGGCGGCTTCCATGATGGCGGAAAGACGGTTCATGCCGGGCTTGTCTGCATCGGCAACGTCCAGTCCCAGAAAATTGATCAGCCGTTTGTTGAAGAAAGTCGGCTCGCCCTGCGAGTCCAACCGCCAGAGAAGGCTCGGAACGATGTCGACCAGCTGTGACAGCTCGCGTTCCCGCTCTCGTAGGGCCTGTTGCGCGCGCACCTCGTCGTCGATGTCGAGTGCAGCAGCGTACCATTGTAGAATAATTCCGTTTTCATCCCGCAATGGTTCTGCGCGACCCTCCATCCAGCGATATTCACCGTCCGCACGGCGCCGACGATACCTTATGGTGTAGGGTTCGCCGGTGGCGAGGGCATGGCTGAGCACCTCTCTCATGCGGGGTGCATCCTCGGGATGGACTGTCGCCCCGATGATGGCCGCCGAGCGGCTGACGTCCGGCTTGTCCCAAGCCGCGACGTCATCCACCCCGATGGATTCGAGGGTACGCTTGCTGAAGAAGGTCGGCTCGCCGCTGGGCGCCATGCGGGCAATATGAACGGGGACCATATCGACGAGCAATGACAGCTCCCGCTCACGTTCGCGTAACGCCTCCAGCGCACGCACCTCATCGTCGATGTCGAGAGAAACGCCATACCATTCCACGACCGTTCCGTTTTCGTCGCGCCGCGGCTCCACCCGGCACTCTGCCCAGCGGTAGACATCATCCTTTTCGCGCCAGCGAAATCGCATCGCGCAGCCGCCGCCGGTTTCGAAGCAGTTCCTGAGCGTACGCTGAACGTCGGGAGCGTCTTCGGGATGAACCAGCTGCTGCAGCAGATCGTCGATGCGCGGCTCACCGAGAGCGTCGAAATCGGCGATAACGGAGCGGAAATGATCCTGATACCGCTTGTTGAAATAGAACGAGCCCCCGGTGGGCTCCACACTCCAGATGCGGACCGGTACGGCGTCTATGATCTGCTGAAGCTGTTGCTGGCTCCGCCGCACAGCCTCTTCGGCATGAACCTGATCGTCGATATCGTGACAAAGACCGTACCACTGAACGATGCGCCCCGACTGATCCCGCATCGGTTCGGCACGGCTCGACATCCAGCGATAGAGGCCGTCGGCGCGGCGCAGTCGATACCGCATGGCGAAGCTTTCGCCGGTAACGAGGCAATGGCGAAGGGCATCTCCGAACCCCGCCGCGTCCTCGGGATGAACGGTGGCCTCCAGGACAGCCTCCAGCCGGCTCATGCCGGGCTTGTCGAAATCCGCCACATCGAGACCGAGAAAATCGATCATCCGTTTGTTAAAGAAGGTCGGCTCACCGTCAGGGGTCAGACGCCAGACGTGGCTCGGAACCATATCCACGAGCTGCGAGAGTTCCCGCTCGCGGTCGCGCAGCGTATCCAGGCTTTGGCGCAATGTGAGCACTGCCAGCTGGTGCTGCCGGGATATGGCGGCCACGATGAGCGCCGAAAATGCCGAGATGGCCAGAAAAAGCTGCAGCATGACCTGCTTGTGCTTCTGGGATTCGGGATCGCCGGCAAATTGGCTGGTGCCTGTTATCGTGAACAGCGCCGTGATCAGGGCGAGGAGAGCCAAGGATACGGCAGCGCCTTTGAACTCGAAGCGAACCGCGGCCCAAAGAAGAGGCGGCATGATGATGTATGCGAAGGGGAGGTAGCCGCTCAGAGAAAGAGCGGCAACGCCGAGAAAGATCAGTGCCAGGACGCAAGCTTCCACCCATTGCGCGGCCGAGAGCCGGGTCTTGCCACGCCAGCTGTGAAACACGACCAGTGCCAGCGGCGCTACGATCAGGACGCCGGTGGCGTCTCCGATCCACCATAGAGGCCAAGCCGTTGCGAAGGATTGCGATTGTATGCCAAACCACGCCAGGGTCGCACTTCCCACGGTCGCGCTGACGATGGGCGCAATCCCAGCCCCCAGTACGACGAATGCGAGAACTTCCTGCAAGGTCTCCAACCGAACCGGCCGCGTCAAGGTCCGGTTGACGAGCCATGCCCCGGCAACCGCTTCAAGGGCGTTGCCGATGTAGATCAGGAAAGCCGCAGGCAGCGGACTGTGGAACCACAGAAAATTGCTGAACAATTCCGCCAGGCAGCCTCCCAGCACCCACCAAGGCCAGCTGTAGCCGGATGTGACGACAAGTGTCGCGATGAAAAGCCCCGCCGCTGGCCAGATGGAAATACCTGTTCCAGGGACGATCGCGAGCGACTGCGCGAATCCGCAGGCCAGCACATAGGCCGCAATAAAGAGCCCCAGGTGCAGGAGTTGGGGGCGGTGCGACCAGACGCTGATCATCAGCTGTTCCTGCAGGACAGACAAAGTCAGGGGATCGTCAGCGTTTCGTACCGTCGTTGTTCTCGATTTCGGGTCTGGCGGGCTCATATTCGAACCGTAACCCCGCCACATTGCAACCGCAACTCATGGAAACCCATGCATTGCGCGGGGATGTAGCCGCCGCGCCAGGTCGGAATTTTCGGCGCGAACGAAGACCGGCATGTCGTTCCGTCTTGCCGATTGGTCTTCCTAACCTTCGGGATGGCTCCGCTATATCCCAAGTCTAAGCCGCTAGACCTCTTACATAGTGGAAGGGGTCTGGCTTTCCGGTCATTGTGTCGCCGTTCGCGCCGCGCAACTCGGCGGCTATCTATAATGCATGTCGCCCGAAAGGGTGCCGCGGTTTTGGGAAGACGGCATGCGATGGAGGATGCTGATATGAAAATCACGGTGGTTGGAGCAAGCGGCCTTATCGGAACGCGGCTCAGCGAGAACTTGCGCCGCTCAGGTCACGAGGTAATGGCCGCATCATTGTCGCTAGGTGTCGATACGGTTTCGGGCAAGGGTCTCGAAGCGGCCGTGGCGGGAACCGAAGTCATTGTCGATGTGACCAATGCCGCATCATTCGGCGACCGTGCTGCATTGGATTTTTTCAAGGCTTCGACGAAGAATTTGCTCGCGGCCGCGACCGAGGCTGGCGTCAGGCACTATCTTGCACTCTCTGTTGTCGGCACGCCTCGTCTCGTGGAAAGCGATTATTTTCGCGCGAAAATGGTGCAGGAAAATCTCATCAGGGCTTCAGGCCGACCCTATACTATTCTCCGCTCCACACAGTTTTACGAGTTCATCAGCGGATTGATCGATACCGGTGCTGATGGCGATGTGTTTCGATTGCCCCCGGCGTTCATGAGGCCGGTCGCAGCGAGCGACGTCGCCGCATTGCTGGCGGAATTGGCAGTCGGAGCGCCGTTGGACGATATCGCCGAAATCAGCGGCCCGGAACAATTCGGTATCGACGAAATCGCCCGGATCTATCTCACCGCGAATGAGGATGAGCGGCAGGTGGTGACGGACCCATCCGCATCGTATTTCGGTGTTGAATTGACTGAAGACGCGCTGCTTCCTGAGGCAGGTGCGCGGGTGGCGACCGAAAAGCTATCCGACTGGCTCTACCAATCGATGGGGGAGTAGGCTGTGCGGTTTCTCTCCCCGCTGGCAGGGGATTAACTGATCTGCCACTGAACTTTCGCCTGGCTGCAATTAGAGCCCTGGCGCCTTTGAATACGACAAGTGGCCAGGCCCGGCGGAATCGCAAGAGTTTTGTCGAGTTCGAGCCGGATGTGGCAATAGGCCAGCATAGTTGTCGGGCCTGGTCTAAGCAATGAGCGCGACCTCAAAGGCTCATCGCAATCTTCAAATCGAGGTGAACGGGATTCCAAGACTTGCTTTCTAAAAGATTGTGCATTAAATAATCGTACGCGATACAAAAGGAGTTAAGCTATGTTGAAGATGTTTGTCGCCGCCGCCGCAATCACTGCGGGAAGCTTTTTGAATGCCTACGCCGCCGAGAAGCCGACGGTCGTGCTGGTGCATGGCGCATTCGCCGACGCCTCCAGCTGGAATGGCGTAATTACACGTTTGGAAAAGGATGGATATCCGGTGGTGGCGGTTGCTAATCCGCTTCGAAGCGTGACGTCGGATGGCGATTACGTGCGCAAAGTGGTGGCGGGACTGAAGACGGACGTTGTTCTCGTCGGTCACTCCTACGGTGGCTCAGTCATCAATGAGGCAGCAGCAGACAGCGCCAACGTCAAATCGCTCGTCTTCGTCGCGGCCTTCGCGCCTGATGTCGGAGAAACCGCCGTTGCGCTTTCAGGTAAGTTTCCGGGAAGCACGCTCGCACCGACCCTTGGCGAGCCCGTCCCGTTGGATGGTGGAGTAAAGGATCTGTACATCAAGCAGAGCGCGTTTCACGATCAATTCGCTGCAGATGTATCCAAGGCGGAGGGCAAGCTGATGGCCGCAACACAGCGCCCCATCACTGATAAGGCTCTTGGCGAGGCCTCGACTGCGGCGAGCTGGAGGAAGATCCCGTCTTGGTTCGTCTATGGTGACGCGGATAAGAACATACCGCCGGCAGCGCTCGCATGGATGGCGGAGCGGGCGGGCTCGAAAGAGACGGTTGTGGTTAAAGGCGCGTCTCACGTCGTGATGGTCTCTCATCCCGATAAAGTCGCGAAAGTCATCGAAGACGCTGCGTCCAGCAAATAGACCGCGCACTGCGATTCTGCGACCGGATCAACATTGATCCGGTCGTGGTAAGGCAATACGCAACGCGAGATGCCGAACTCCCTTTTCTCTCGAACCGTCGGGCCATATGCTGTCCAAGGCCCATCGGCTCTCATGGACGGGTGATCCTGTAGATCAGTAAATCAGCCGAATCCACAAGCTTGGTTGCGGTCTTGTCGAGATAGTCGACAACCCCATCATGATGCTCGATGAACAGCAGGTCCTGCTTGTCGGTGGCGTTCTTGGCCACGCCGAACAGGTTCGCGCCCTGCGCGCGCAGTTCCTCGAGCTGCGCGATCGCAGTGGCGTCATCCGCGACGAATTTCGACCATTCCGCATCGCCTCCGCCAGGCGGGAATACCCAGCCGCGCGCCCTGCTGTAGTAGACTGCGACGGGATCGCCGACCTCGGGGGCGATGGCGACGACGAGATCGCCCGGTTGCGCCAACCGCGCCAGTTCCTCGCCAAGCAGCTTGCCGTTCATGGCGATCGGCTTCTTCATCGTCCTGACGAGCGGCAAGGTCGACCAGGCAAGCGTGAGAGCCACGATGCAGATCGAGCGAAGCACCACCGCCGGCGTTAGAATGGTTCTCGATGCAAGCGTTGCCAGAAGAAGCGCGCCGCGACCGCAGAACATCGCGACCGGCACATGGAAGATGTGGAGATTCCACACATTGCTGGTGATTTCGCCCGCCGCTGCCAGATAGATGATTAGGGCGGCAACCAGCCACACATAGGGAATGGCCGAAAGGGTGCGTTGCTTCGGGTCTTCGGCGAGGCTGGCCGGCATCCACAAGCCGACCGCGAGCAGCACCATGAACGGATAGCCGTAGAACCACAAGACCGAGGTGTTCCACACGGATTTGAAGTAGAACCTGTCCCTGACATATGTCCAGAAGCCGTAATCCCAGATATAGCCGCCGCTGCCGGCGACATGAAACGGCGGATAGCTGCGGCCAAGATAAATCGCCCAGCTGAAATAAGCGCCGATGATGGCCAGGCTCAAAAGCCCCGACAGGAAGACCCAGGTCGCCTGCTTTCGCTTCCTCTCCAGAATCCAGCAGACCATCAGATAGAAGATGACGGCACCGGCAGCGATGCCTGGTGGCTTTGACAGCACACCGAGCGAGAAGCTGACCGTGGCGAGCGGCAAGAGCCAGCCGCTGCCGCCGGCCCAGTATTTGACGAACAGCCAGACGCCAAGGGTCACTAAGGCCAGCATCGCGGGATCGGGAAGAAACGAGCTGTCGATCATGATTGCCGCCGGCATCAGCGCGTAGGCAAGTGCCGCCGCGTGGGCACGCATCTCGTCCCAGCAGAGGGCCGTTAGTCTGTGCAACGAAAACACCGTCACGAGACCGAAGAAGGCCGCAACCATGCGGCCGAACCAGTCGTGCCAACCGAAGAGTTGGTAGAGCAGGGCTGTGAGATAGCTGACGATCTGGAACTCGCGGCCCTGATAGCTTGGCCCTGGCCCGGTCCAACTGACCTCCGGAAAGAAGATGTTCCAGCTGCGCTGCTGGAAATTGTCGGCCATCATTGCAGTGCTTATCTCGCGCCAGCTGAAGCCGTCGACCAGCGGCAAGGTGATCTTGTGGAACCTGAAGACGATTGCAATAAACAGGATCCCCAGCAAGATCGCCGTGTTGAGGTAGTTGCCAGCAGCCATGTCCCGGTCGGTCGTCTCCTGCGGGTATTGCTGACCTTCGGCCTGCTTCAATTCCAGGTCGTCTGTCATCTGAAACCCTGTCTTCCGTGACGGCCGAGGCGGCGCGATACGCGCCGGCATCGGATCGTGAGGAAGATTAGGCTGAGCGGGATCTCGCCGCCGACGCGGTCGGCTGCGGAGCTGCTCGTAGGCTTCACCGAGCAGCGGCTCGGACGGCTTGCGGGGCGGCTTTGTCATGATGGCAGTTCATCAGCAAAGCCTTAAAAAGCAATTCACCCAGATTGATTATTGAATTCACGAGAACATAATAAGAACATCGGCGGGGCGGCTGCCAATCTGAAAACTCAGATATGGAGTGCGGAGATGCGCGAGCCGCCGATCAGCGAAGCCGTGGGCATGAGGAGGTGATCGCCTATCACAAGGGCGATAAGCACGCCGCTATCGGCGCGCTGCTTGAGGACAGCCGATTGGTGATCTAGCGGGGGACGATAATGAGCGAGCATGTTTCCATGGCGGCCGAACAGCGTTCAACTCCAGCAGCCTAGATCAGTGCTTCGGAGATGCCCCAAGCTTGACAAAAAGACATCCATTGCCGATCTCGATTTGCGTCAGAAGGTCCGCCCTTACCTCCTCGCCAACGACTGCTTTTATGTGCCGCCACTTTTGGCTTTTCGGATGTGCGGGCACCGGTACGCCTTCTCGTAAGAACAGCGTTACTTCAGGAACTTCATCTGATTTGTAGATGCAAATTCTCAACGGCTCACGTCCCTGTTTGCAGTAAATATTGTGCACTGCAAAACAAGAAATGGCAAACATTCATTTGCCGGGTAAGTCACGTTAGGTCGGTGCAAACCCGTGATGCTGAGGCGTACCCTACCGCCTGATGCTGAGGGCGGCGTCCGTCGGACGGTCGAGGAGCGCGACGCCGGAGGTTTGGATTTTTTCATATATGTCGCCGGGCTTCACCGCATCGAGGCGTTCAAGAAACCTTTATGAAGCTCAGGCTTGAACTAATCGTCGTCTCCTCCGGCCCGACCACCGCGATCGAGTCCGAGGACGCAGCGATTGCAGGGGTGAGCCTTGCCAGGATGCGAAAGTCCTCTGGATCTCTCATTTTCAATTCGATGCCCTAGCGTTTCAGGTCGTAGGCCTGGTGCGATGCGCGAAGCTCTGACAAGGTTTTGCCGACACAACTGCCTCCGCCTTCAGCGCCTATTGCCTTTGCCTTGCCGTCGATCGTGATGGTGCCGGCGATCCGGTCGGATGCAGAATAGGTTGCAGTTCCATCTTGAGACACACGCGACAGATAAAAGGCGTGAAAGGTTTCGTGGTATTTGCACTGGATAACCACCGGGAACTGATCAAACGGATTGTCTTGCGCCACAACTGCCGTCATGGGAAAGGCCAACGATATCAAGCCTGCATAGAGCATTTTGCCCGATGTGCCTGATTTCCGGCGAGATGCATGCGTCATCGTCAAAGTCCTTCTTTCTGAGATCGAACCTGCGAATGCTTTGCCGTTAGATCGTGAGGCTGATCAGCGCATCGCGATCGAGAAGGCGAACGATGCGTTGCAGTTTGCCGTTCAGGCAAAGGATACGTTTTTCGCGGAGCTTCGTGAAACAGCGGGCAACGGTTTCGACTGTCAGTCCAAGATAGTCGGCGATATCGCTGCGGGAAATCATCATGTCAAATTCGCAATCGCCCGGATGACGGTCGGCCATTTCGCAGACAAAGGCCGCGACGCGCTTCAGTGCGCTCTGCTCGGTGATGACGAGTTGTTTGTGTTGCGCCTTGGCAAGATTCGTCAAGGCAATGTGCAGAAGATCGATGGGAACGACGGCGTCATGATTGGCGCGAAAGGGCGTGACGCAGGTTTCGCAGACGGCTTCGGCAAAATCGGTGCGTATATCGCCCGTTTCAAGCCCGAACCATTCGCCCTTTCCGTAAAACGACAGAATGTATCTCTGTCCGGCGGCCGTCAGCCTATAGATCCGCACAGCGCCCGCTTCTACGTGGTAGATCGTAAGCGCGTGTTCGCCTTCGCTGTAGATCGTCTCATCGGCCTTGAGCCTAATCGACTGATCCTTGGTTGTAGCGGCTGCGCCCCCATACCGGTGGCCTCGAGCAGTCGTGTAATTTATTGCGTGATTTTGAAGCATCTGCGTCGCCCCTATCCGCATCGGAGCATAAGCAATTGCCGCGCGACCCGATATTCGAGATACCCCTTACGTATTGCTACGGAAGCCCCGGATTACTCTGCGGTGTATAAGGCTTTCGCCCTTTGGGGAGAGCGACACGAAAATGTCGTGGGAGGTCCTATGGCATCGGAAGAGGGAGGGGAAAGCGACTTATCTCAAGGTCCCGCCAGCGTGCGAGAGCAGCTTGAACGCATACTCGCCAGCCCGCAATTCCATGCTCCCGAGCGCGGGCGTCGCTTTCTGCAGTATATTGTTGAAGAGACGCTTGAAGGGCACAGCGAACGGCTCAAGGCCCATATGATCGCGCAGATCGTTTTCGGACGCGACGCGTCCTTCGATGCCCAGAATGATCCGGTCGTGCGCATAGAGGCTGGCCGTATCCGCCGCGCACTCGAGCGATATTACCTCGTGTGTGGAAGCAACGACCCGATAAGGATCACAATTCCCAAAGGAGGCTACGCCACGCTGTTTTCGAGCGGCGAAAACACGTCGATTGCCAGAGAAGTGGCCGCTTCGCAAGATCACGAGAATCCACAAAAACAGACTGGGCAGCAGGGGCCAACGACCTATCGCCATCTTCTGCTGCCGATTGGTGTCCCTGCACTATTCGGGGCAATGGCGATCTTAGCCCTCATTCGCCCACTCGAATCCTACCTAACACCACCGCAAGCGACCCGGACCCCTGTTGCCTCAGCGCCGACGAACAGGATCAGGATTACTGTCGACCCCCTCGTCGCCCTCGACGGCACGGCGCAGACAGCTGATTTTGCAAAGGGACTGGGCGATCAGCTGATTGCAAAACTCATGGAGGTGCAAAACCTGGTCGTGCTTACTCCAGGCCGCTCCGGCGCGGTAACGAGCGGACCGCATTTCAACCTGCAAGGAAGTGCACTTGTCGAAAGCACGATCGTGCATCTGCATATCCGCCTGATAGACGGCGCCGACGGGGTAGTCGTCTGGGCAAATCAATATGATCGCGATCTGAGTGGCCAGACCATTCTCGATGTCGAGGACGACATCGCCGTGCAAATCGCGATGGAGATTTCAAAATTTCGCAAGCTTGGCGACGCAGGGCCCTGACCCGTAACTATCTTGGCGTGTTGACAGGAGGAATGACCATTCCCGCGGCGCGCAGGCCGTTGAGGAACAGCTCCTGGTCTTCCGGTCTTTGCAAACGCAGAGAGACCTCCGTACGGACATTGCCCATCATTTCCGGTGCGTGGGTGTTGAGCCATTCCCGTTCCAGTCTGGCTTCATTCGTCTTTCCGGCGGTCCCGAGAATGGACAGCAGCAAGAGATGGTGCATGGGGTTGCCATCGAGATCGGACCGTCGCGACCACTGCTCCGCCGCTTCGATATCGCCTCGCATGAAGGCGCACAAAGCCATGCCGACCTCATAAAAGCCTTTAGGTCCGGCGTTCCTGCTGAGAGCGATCGACAGCAATTCGCAACCTGATTGCCATTTTCCTGACATCGCAAGGCGGGAGCCGTATTCGCCTGCAACTTCGACATCGTCTGGATTTGCGGAATAGGCAGAGGTCCCGGCCGTCAGCGCCTTCTCGATATCCCCTCTGAAAAAGCTCACCAGCATCTGGGCCTGCAGCACGTGCGGATTGCCGGGCGCCAGCGATATTGCTCGTTCCACCGCAGCAATCGCCAGTTCGAGGGGTTGGGCTGAGGCTGGCGTGCCGAGTTTGTAGCGAAAACGTATCTCGTCAAGATAGACCATGGACAGGAGGGCCCAAGAGGATGCGTTATCGGGAAAATGCTGGGTTGTTTGTTGCAGGCATTCGCGTGCCTTCCTATGGCTTTGCTCAGTCATGGCCTGCCGGTAGCTGTAATAGATCAGGGTGCAGGCATAGGCGTCCGAGCCGCCATTCTCCGCAGGCCTGGCGATCGTTTCCGTATCGGCTTGGAAGATAGCGCCATGTGGCTGTGCAATCGCGCTGGCGATTTTCCGGGCGGCATCGCCTTGAATCACAAGCTTGTTTTGAACATCGAGATTAGCATCATAGTTGTCGGCCCATATGACGGCCCCATCCGATTGACGCACCAGCCTCGCAGCGGCGCGCATCCTGCTGCCATCGAGCTGGACATTGCTCTGGAGCGCATAGGCGGCGCCGTCAGCAGGTTCGCCGAGTACCGACCCGGCAACTACGACGATGTCATCGAACTGAGCGAGTTGGCCGATGACGTCGTCCCTCAGGCCACGGGCGATGTCCGAACCGGCGCCTATGGGGCCGCTCTCGGAAAAAAAATCGACAACCACCTTTGGTTTCGCGGATCCCGCTGGTGATGCCCGGGTCGAAACATCCCGCGAAACTGAAAGTGCGCCAGCAAGAGCGAGGAGCAGAAGCGCAAGAACGGTGACGAGAGTGGCTCCAAGGCCAAGAGCGACTGGCCTCGCTCTGCGATCTATGTCCGGAAGCGGATCGTCTTGATCATCCAGTCCCCCGGCCGGCGATTTTTCCAGCCCTTTCTCAGATACGGGGTCGGGCTCATCCTGAGCATATTCGAAATGGGGCACATATCCGCCTTTCGGCACGGTAATGATGACCTCGTCCGCTTGGCCCGCGACAAGGTAGTAGCGCTCGAGGGCTTTTCTTATTCGGCCGGCCTCGATCCGGACGACCGGATCGTTTTGCGGATCGAAGGATGCTTCCCGGCCGAAAACCATATTTGCTATCGTAAAGGCCTTCAAAAACCCCGATCGACCCGCAAGTGTCTCGTTGACGACAAATTCCAGGAAATTTCGCCCGCGTTTGGGGGTGTGAAATTCCTCGCTCATGAGGATTCGCTCGACTTGCAGGCAGATTTCGTCTGCTGTCGGCTCAAAACTGCGGAAAGTGTTGAGCTTGGCGCTTCTCATGACCGACCGCCCCCACGACAAGATCACGCTATTATTTAAGTATGTTCTAACACATCATATCGTACATGTCTTTGCTTGCAAGGATTGCTTTTCGATCAGCGAAGGTGGGGCAATATGTGGCCGACGGGCGCGCCCCTCTCGATTTCAGATCGCTGCCCGGTCGCGTCAATGGTAATGGCCATCCACATGAGCTCTGTCAGATTGCGCGCGCCCATCTTTGCCATCACATTGGCGCGGTGGACTTCCACAGTCCGCGAACTGATGCCTAGATGATAGGCGATCATCTTGTTCTGAAGGCCGTCAAGCACGCCGATGAGGACTTGGTGTTCGCGGTCCGTAAGCTGCCGAAGTCGCGCCGTGACACTTTCGGGATCGGCAACCGCCCTGCCGGCACGCCTCTGTCCCATTGCTTCGTTGATGGCTGCTATCAGCGCCTCTTCTTTGAGAGGTTTTTCCAGGAAGTCGGACGCTCCGGCCTTCATCGCCAGAACGGCTGCTGCGACATCGCCCTGGCCGGTGATGACGATCGCCGGAACGTCCGCGTTGAAATCGTGCAAGCGGTGGAGCAGTTCGATACCGTCGACATGCGGCATGCGGAGGTCGGTAACAAGGCAGTTCCTCCCGGAAAGAGGCAAAAGCTCGAGAAACGCCCTCGCGCAGCTATGCGCGCGAACGGCAAAACCTGCCGATACCAATAGGAATGTCACCGACCGTCTGAGCGATTCCTCGTCATCAACGAGATGGATCGTGAGATCGTTTGCCATCGGCTTAGATCTCCGCCAGCGGAAGCGAGAAACAGAGCATCGAACCGCAGTTCATCCCCTTGCGCGCAGTTATGCGGCCTCCATGGGCTTCGACAATGCGCTTGGACAAGGCCAGGCCCATGCCGAGGCCGCGCGGTTTACTGGTCACGAAGGGGCGGAACAATGCCTCCTCGATCTCGGCTGCGATACCGCAGCCGTTGTCGGACACTTCGACAACGAGATGGGAAGATGTGTCGGATTTGGTTCGGATCGCAATATGGGGCTGATCGACATCGTCGGTTGCCTCCAGGGCATTGCGAACAAGGTTTGTCAACACCTGCACGATCTGGACACGGTCGACAATGACCGTGTCCCACGCCGCTTCGAGGCGGAGATCCGCATGGAGCCCCTTGCGCTGTGATCCGATGAACGCGAGTGTGGTCGCCTCATGGATCAACTCGTGCATCGCTTCCTGTTTTCTGGCGCCAGCGCCGGGCTTTACCAAGTCTCTTATGTTCTGGACGATCGTTCCTGCCCACATAGCATGTTGCGTAATGTCCGATAGGGCTTCGCGAAGCTTCTCGCC
The DNA here is from genome assembly GCF_051811205.1 of Rhizobium sp. 862_C5_N1_2. Taxonomy (NCBI): domain Bacteria; kingdom Pseudomonadati; phylum Pseudomonadota; class Alphaproteobacteria; order Hyphomicrobiales; family Rhizobiaceae; genus Rhizobium; species Rhizobium sp. 862_C5_N1_2. The sequence goes on from NZ_JBPWPT010000002.1 coordinate 1,212,948, forward strand.
GCATCGACGGTGATCATTCATGACAAGGCGTCTGCATCCCTGCGAATAGGCAGCGATTGACGAGAGCGGTTGTGAAAGCTCATGGGCAAGGGTCGATGCCATTTCCCCGAGCGCGGTTATTCTTGCGAGGCGGGCAATCTCGCATTGAAGCTCCTGAACCTGCTGCAATGTCTCGCGCTCGGCGCGGAAGTCCTCGAAAATCGCTGCAGTGAAGCCCTCCTTTGCGTCCTGCCCCCTGATGATTGTAAGGGCAGTCGGGAATTGAGCACCGCTTTTGGTGATTGCGAGGCCGGCGCGTACTGGGCCTTGGTCTGCCCATCGCCCTCTTAGTTGAACATCCGGTGTCGAGCGCCAGACGAAGTCGATCTTGCGGCCGACCAATTCGCTTTCGTCGTAGCCAAACAGGGCGACTGCCGTTTTGTTGCAGGCCGAAACAAGATGGCTCTCGGTGATAAAAAACACCGCATCCGGCATGTGTTCGTAGAGCTTCCAGATCCAGTCCATCCGCGGTGCTCTATCTTCATGGCGGAGCACGCGTGAAGGTTGGCTGCGCCCTAGTATGAACGAGTCCCCTTCGACCACGGTTGAAACGTCAGGACCGTACTCTGCAACATGCGGCCTTTCCATCTTGATGGACATGATGGTCTCCTGCGCTCATCCGAGAAGTTATGCAGTAGCTGGACCGTTTTGCTCGTCGATAATGATGCAAGATTACCACCTTTGAACGGATGAGCGGTGTAGCATCGCGTAGGCTCTATTGTCGTCCTGCGCCCCCCAGCGAGAAGCTCGCGATATTTCGGGCTTCCTCATCTCCATTGATCCGGCGCAATGCCCGGGCGTGATTGTTCCGCTACTATGGCAAGCAAATGGGCGGCCGCCCGTTCCAACAAGTGGCTGGTTCAAACTGAAAGCCAAGAAACTGGCGTCTGAAGTCATCGAATGGGTGACACAGACCCGTAATGGCAATCTGACTTTCTATATAGGATGAGCGATTGTCGCACTGACAGGATGTTTTTCCGCACGTGAAATCGCCATTGATCGCCTCATCGCCGAGTTGGGACAGGCAAGCGTAGTCGCGACAAGTGCGAAGCGCTTGAGGAGTAAGCACGTCGGCCGAGTGCTGGCAAGCCGAGAGGATGTTCTATCCAGTTGATGCTGGTGCATCGTCGTGGAGGATTCGGTGATGTGGCGGTTGATTGTCGAAGCTCCATTCGAAGAGGATATAGAACTCGCCGTCATCGGCGATCAAGGCGTTGATGCCCTGATCTTTCCATGTCGGCGCCTGCCTGATGGTTGGGCGAATGCCATGACTGGTGAACGACTGGAAGTCCACCCCACCCATTGGCGCATATGGCAGATCCATCGATGCGAAGTTTCACGCCTCCATTGAATGTGCCCAATCGCAGGATGCTGCAGCGCACCTTGTCTGCGATCAATGACATGACCGGCCAAAATAGTTTGATGGTGTTCAAAGTGGTTCGGCCCCCGGATGAAGCGACTGTCACTTTCTTCCAGCAGACGGCCTTGCCTGAATAGCATCACCCGAATAGGAGCGTCCGTTGAGCCTCCTTTTGAAAGAGATACGCGACAGCCCTATGCTGTGGTTGCTGATCGCCGTGCCGGTGGTGTTCGTTGCTGCGATATTCATCCCCGAGGCCCACACGACACTCTTTGTTCTGTCGGTGCTTGCTATCGTGCCGCTGGCCGGGTTGCTCAGTCACGCTACGGAATCAGTTGCCGCCAAAACGGGTGACGCCGCAGGTGGGCTGCTCAATGCCACCCTGGGAAATCTCACCGAGTTGGTGATCGCGCTGGCTGCCCTGCGCGCCGGCGAGTACACGCTGGTGAAATCGTCCATCGCCGGCGCGATCGTCACCAACACGCTGTTCATGCTGGGCGCTTCGTTTTTGCTTGGCGGGCTTAAGTACCACTTCCAGGAGTTCAACCGAGCCAGCGCGCGTCTTCAAGCCGGCCTGCTCTTTCTCGCCACAGTCGGGTTGCTGATGCCTTCGGCTGTTGCTGAAATGGACTCCACCTCCGCGGCCGCCGTCACCCAACAGCTCAGTCTTGGCCTAGCCCTCCTGCTCATCGTCGGATACGGACTTGGGCTGCTGTTCAGCCTCAGGACGCATCGCGAGATTTTCGCCGCCGCAGAACACGCACAGACAGACGAAATGCCGTGGCCGATCGGCCTGGCCCTGGTCACGCTCGCCGGGGTCACCGTCCTCGTGGCGCTGGTCAGCGAGATCTTCGTCGAATCCGTGCAAAAGGCAGCGGAAGCTTTCGGAATGACGCCTGCCTTTGTCGGTTTCATTGTCGTCGCACTGGTTGGCGGCGCTGCCGAAATGGCCTCGGCGTTTTCCGGCGCCCGCAAGAACCGGCTTGACCTCAGCGTGGGCATCGCGCTGGGAAGTGCTTCGCAGATCGCTTTGTTCGTAGCGCCCGTCCTGGTCTTGCTCAGTTACGTGATCGGCCCGTCACCGATGGACCTGCAGTTCCCGCCAGGCGTCGTGGTGATGGTGCTGCTTGCGACCATTACGGCGATGTTCGTAACCAATAGCGGACGGTCTGCATGGTTCGTCGGCGTGTTGGTGCTGATGGTTTATTTGATCTTCGCCATAACGCTTTATGTCTTGCCGCCACGAATGCCGTGAAGTGGATTGCCGCTCTCGAGAGAGAGCGGCAATCGTCCGGAGGCAAATAGACTGTGGTTGGATGTGAGCGCGACTGATGCGGTCTGGTGGATCTCGGGCTTGGGTTCTCCACGCTTCATTGCTCTCTCCTGACGCTGACCGCAGAAAGGTCGAAGTCATGCCGTCAAAAGTAGGCAATGAGCCGAGCAATAGGCAAATTAGACGTCTGTTCTTCATCGCGCTTGCTAAGCAGCTGCGGGTAATCTGGCCGATTCTATCCGGCATTGTGTCGATAATGATCATCTCCGGCCTTGCGATATGGCGCATAGAGGATTGGCGAATCGACGAAGCTCTCTACTTCACCTTCGTTACAGGGCTTACTATCGGCTATGGCGATTTTACGCCCAAGCACGTGTCGGCGCGGGTGTTGGCAGTGGTGATCGGCTTTGCGGGAATTATACTGACCGGCGTCGTTGCTGCGGTCACTGTGAAGGCCTTGAACGCGACTGATCGCGGCAGCGCGGAGTAGGACATGTCAACGAGACGTCTTCCCCCGTCCGGCGGCGTGCCATCGATATGCTAGGTCACATAAAGCTACGTTTTCGCGCTGGCATGTCCACGTTCGCCGCAAACGGCTTCCCACCGCCATTGCATCCCAGCCGATCTCTCATTCCGAAAACACATCAATGCAGATCTCCTATGGTACGATCTGATACTCGAGCGATTTCGTATGATTTGCGGGGGTGCTTAACGCGGAGCTAATCAATGGGCAGAGAGCGTGGACGGAGGAAATTGATGCTTAGACTCCCCGATTTCCGTCGTGTTTTGGCCGACAGGGCCAGTGAGACACTGGACGAGATCTTTGAAGCTTACGATCTTGCCGCCGATGCGCTGGACCGGTTTCGAAGACAGAGTCCCAGGGAGGAAGTCCTGATCAAGGAGTACGAGCAACTCTGCCGCGAGATAGAGCAAGAAGTCATCATGTATTGCACCGATCGGTGAGGAGGGAATGCACACTTTAAAACCGGAAGGTAGTCCGTCGGCGGATGGAGATTTTTCGACTTGTGACAAGTCCTGACACGAGTTCGGCGTGTTTTCATGCCTCCCGTCTTGTCGGTCACGCTTTGTTTCAAGCATTTTTCGATCCGCCTGGTGCCTCTGACGGCCAGGCCCAGGCTCTCAGCAATTCATAAAAGACACTGAGGACGATCGGTCCCAAAAACAGCCCCAGCAGACCGTATGACAGGGTGCCCCCTATCACGCCAATCAGTATGACCGGCATCGGGGTCGAGAGACCTCTCGCCATCAGGATCGGCTTCAGGACGTTGTCGACAACCATGATCGGGACAGCGACGATTGTGAAGATGAGCGCGGTCGAAGTCGGCCAGGAGAACCACGCCCAAATGATGGCAGGCACGAGTACCAGCGCAGGCCCGAGCTGCATTACGCAAAGGACAAACACCAGTAACGTCAGGGCCCCGCGGGCCGGAATGCCAAAGAGGGCAAAGCACAATCCGCATAAGAGCGCCTGCAGGAAGGCGACTCCTATCACGCCCCTCGAGACGTTTCGCACGGTCATTCCGGCCAGGCGCGCAAAGCCGACGCCCTTATCGCCAGCGATCCTGCTTGCCAGTACCTGTATTGCCACAGCCAGTCGCGGCGACATGGTGAGTAGGATACCCGAGAGAATAATCGAGGCGACGAAGCTCAAGACACCGCCACTGAGCGAGGCCAATTTTGCGACGATGACACCCATGACTTCGAGAATTGGTGCTTGAAGCTTGACGATGGTCGATGCCAGATTGGTAGCGAGCTGGTTCCATGCGTCATAAATTCGCTCACCGACAATGGGCCATTCGCGAATGGTTGCCGGCGCGGCGGGCAGCGCGAAGTTCTCAGCCCGCAATTTGGCGAGAAGCGGCTGTATCGCATCGGTAACGTTGACCGCAACGAGCGCCAGGGGCACGATGATCAGGACGAGACAGGCCACGACAATGACAGTCGCGGCAATGACGGGCCTGTTTCCGATCAGTCTCGAAAGCGCCTCGAACATCGGAAAGAGCGCCACCGCAAGGATGGCCGACCAGGCGACGATCAGCGCGAAGGGCGCGATGAGAAGCAGGGTCCAATAGGCAAAGAGCCCGATAATACCCAATCTGACGAGGTCGCTTACCTTCGCCTCTATCGAAATCTGCCCCGTGTCGGCTCTTTGCGCCGTCGTATCTCCGGTTATTTGTTCCATCGTCGCATCCCGTCCCGCGCCGTTCCGGCCGAGGTGATCTATGACGTCGTGTCGGGCACGACGTGCCGAATACTGCTATCCTCGACAAAATCCGACGGGCGTTTCTGGCGTTTGCCGAGATCAGGTGCCGCAAACTTCACACGCTCATAGGGAATGGATTGCAGGATGTGCGAGATGCAGTTAACCCGCGCATGCTTCTTGTCATCCGATGGCACGATCCACCACGGCGCATGGTTGCTGTCGGTCATTCGCAGCATTTCGTCATAGGCGCGTGTGTAGTCCCACCAGCGTTGATAGGATTCGACATCCATGGGGCTGAGCTTCCATTGTCTCAACGGGTCGTCGATTCTGCGCTTGAAACGGCGATCCTGTTCATCTTCACTGACCGTCAGGAAGTATTTCAACAAAATGATGCCGCTTTCGACGATTGCCGCTTCGAAGCGAGGCGCCAGTTCAAGAAATCGCTGTGCCTTCTTCTCGCTGCAGAAGCCCATGACGCGATCGACGCCTGCACGGTTGTACCAGCTGCGATCGAAGATCACGATTTCCCCAGCCGCCGGCAGATAGCCGATATAGCGCTGCATATAGATCTGGGACTTCTCGCGATCGGTCGGAGCGGGCAGGGCGATCACGCGAAAGACGCGTGGGCTTACCTTTTCCATGATACGCTTGATCATGCCACCTTTCCCGGCGGCATCGCGCCCCTCGAAGACGATGACCACTCGTGCGCCGGATTTTTTTATCCAAGCCTGCAGATGGGCCAGTTCCACCTGCAGGCGGCTGATTTCCTTGTCATAATCCCATGACTTCTTCTTCTTCTTTTTGTCTTTGCCATTGCGGCCTGCCTCTGCATCGACCTGCTGGGGTTCATATTTCTCGTCCATGGTTCTCCTCCTTCGCGTCTAAAGCTCAGTGCTTGCCGAGTCGCTCGCTTGGCTATTCTTGCTCGTGAGCGCCGTCAGGGCTTCTTCCCTGCCATTGAAAAGGTTGTGAGCGCCGATCGCCTTGATCACTCCAGCGCGGTCGAGAATGTCGCGGCTTTCTTCGCTGAGGTCGGCGATTGCGAAGATGATATCTCGCTTCGCAAGGATCTCGGCCACAGCGGCGAGCGTGGTCGCGCCAGTGCTATCAATATGTGTGATAGCACTGGCATCCAGCACAAAGCAGCTCGTTCCGGCCGCGAGCTCCTTCGCAATCGTCGTCAGCCGCATACGCAGGTAATCGGCATTGTAGAACAGGATGTTGCCCTGGATCGCGAAGACTGCCGCACCCTCTACGGGGCGCGCTTCCGGAAAGCGGGCCAGGTCGAAGAAACCATGCCGTCCCTCGATGCGGCCAAGAAGGCCGTCGCGCGGGAACATCGTCTTGCGCACCAGATAGACAAGGGTTGCGGCAACGGCGACGATTACGCCGTTGAGAACGCCGAAGCTGATTGCGCCCCACATTGCGATCAGCGCAAAGACGAATTCCATGCGACTGATGCGCCAGATCTTTTTGAGCTCGTGAACATCGATAAGGCTGATGGCTGCCGTTGCAAGGATTGCCGCGAGCGCAGGGATTGGAAGTATCCGCAAGGCACTATGAAGGAAAACAAGTGCCGCAACCAGCGTGGCGGCCGAAACCAAACCGGAAGCTTGAGAGACGCCGCCGGTCGACAGGTTTATGGCGGTTCTCGAATCCGACACGCTGATCGGAAACGAACCGAAGAGGCCGGGTGCGATATTGGCGGCGCCAAGGCCGATCAGCTCCTGATTTGCATCGACCTCTTCGCCGGTCCGAGATGCGAAGCTGCGCGCGGCTACGATGCCGGCGCCGAAGCTCACGAGAAAGATCGCAGCGGAGCCGAGCACGATCTTGTCGAGCGGCATCTGATGGAGTGCTGGCAAGGAGAGCATCGGCAGCCCGCTCGGAATGTCGCCGACGACGGCGATGCCTCGCCCCTGAAAATCAAAGATTGCGGAAAGAACGACCGACAGGACGACGACCAGAACGGGGCCGGGGACCTTGACCGGGAAGGCCCGGACTGCCCATAGCAATGCGAACATGAGCAGGCCGAAAAGGAGCGACGGCCAATGGATCGAAGCGCTCTTGCGGAGAATCTCGAGGAGCGGCGGGATCAATCCCTCCGACTCGATCTTCACTCCGGTAAAACGACCGATCTGGCCGACCAGGATCGAGAGGGACACGCCTGCGAAGAAACCGACAAGGATGGGGCGGGAGAGAAAGCTTGCCAGGACGCCGAGCTTCAGCAGCTTTGCAGCGATGCAAAAGAAACCGACCCCGAGGGCAAGGGTCGAGGCGATGGCGACCCGATCGATGCCGGCGGCGGCGGGCTCTGCCGCAATGATCGCCGCCATCGCAGCCGCAAGTACCGTCATTGTGGCGGCGTCGGGGCCGATGACCAACAGCCGGGAAGGACCGAAGATCGCGTAGGCAATCGGACCAACGATGCTGGCGTAGATGCCGGTTTCAGGCGGCAGACCGGCGATCGCCGGATAGGCGATGGCGCTCGGCAAGCCCACGGCCGCAATCGAAAGTCCAGCCGGAATGTCACTGCGGAGCCAGTCTCGATTGAAACCGGCCAGGCCACGCAGGATCGGAAGATTGGCTATCACCGCGGCCTCCTGACATGTTTCTCTGCACCTTGCCGGCATCACGTTTGCATCGCTGATGCCGAAAGGATCGGCGTCTCATTTCAATGTTCCAGGAACACGAAGTTCATCCAGCTGCTCATGCGCAGAAGCACTTTTCGCAGAACTGCCACGTGGTGCCAGTGGTGGGTATAGACCGCGACCTCCGCGACGACGCCGCCCGGCATGATCTGAATTCACACCGTTCCGTCGCTGTCGACCATGAAATTCTAGACCCGCTTTGGCCCAAAGACCCGTAGCATCACGTAAGCTACACCGGGGCCTTGGACGTCGGCCCGTGCGACAAGAACGTCTCTGCGGAAACTAAAGAGGTGGGGTCCGCGAGATGATGCCATTCGAGTTTCCGTGTGCGGAATTTCCCGAGTTTTTCGGAAGCCGGCTAACGTAAGATCGCGTATTTTACGTCTCTCGGCGATCCGCCTGTTATATAGTCCCTTGCATCTGCTTAGCGTAGTTCGACGGCGGAGGCGGAGATGGTGTCGGGAGAAAGTGGTTCGACATACTTGTCCGCCCTCGAGACGGCAGAAACTTCTTTTCCCGAACAGAAGCGGCTGGTGCAGCGGCTTTTCTATGTAGACGAGCCCTTTCACAGCATGTGTGAGGATCTCGCTGCTGCGGCGCAGGCTCTGGCACATATCGAGCGGCTGCCGGAGGCTGTTCGAGAGGCGCGGCGGCAGGAATATACAGATCTCGTCGACGCCCTGTTGAAAGAAATGGGGGAGGCGATCGCCCAATCGAAAATTGTGGTGCTCAGGCGGTCGCCGCCGACCGGCCCGAAATCTCCGTAAGCGCTTCTGTCATTCAATGATCCTAGGGAGGTACGTGCGTTATGAAAGCAATATCTCGCAAACTGCTTGGTGGATTGTCGGCTCTCGCAATCATTGCGTTCCAGCCGGCCCTCCCGGCGCGAGCCCAGACCCCTGCGCCGGCAACGGCACCCGGACAGACGAGTGCCGACCAACCCGAAACCGCGCTTCTGTCGGATGATGAGCTAGAAGTACTGGTGGCACGGATCGCCCTCTATCCGGACGAGTTGGTCGCGGCAATTTCAGCTGCCTCGCTCTTTCCTCTCCAGATCATCGAGGCGCAGCGGTTCCTGGAGGCGAAGAAGAAAAATTCCGATCTCAAGCCCAAGAGTGATTGGGACGGCAGTGTCGTCTCGCTTCTCAACTATCCAGACATCGTCAAGATGATGAGCGAGGATCTCGACTGGACCCAATCGCTCGCCGATGCGCTCGCCAACCAGCAGAAGGATGTCCTGATTGCCATCCAGCAGCTTCGCGACGAAGCGGTGGCAAAGAACATCATCAAGACGGATGACAAGGTGACGGTTGTTACCGAAAACGACAACATCATCATCCGGCCAACCGATCCGGAAAAGATCTATATCCCGCAATATCCGCCGGAAATGCTCTATGAGCCGGACTATGCGTCAGCGCCGGTCTCCTATTACCCCGATTATTACGACAACTATTATTATCCCGGGGCGACGTTCTTTGCCGGCGCGGTGACCGGCCTTGCCTGGGCAGCCGTCGTCAACTGGGATGACTGGGGTGTATGGGGTGGCCGCTGGGATGGCGATATCGATATCGACTGCAACAATTGCCTGAACGACCGTAACTTCAACGGAAAGCTGAAGTGGAACGACGTCGATTGGAGCAATGTCGATCGCAGCAAGCTGAGTATCGGCAAGGACCAGATTTCGAAGCTGGACCGATCGGCGATCAAGTCCGGGCTGCAGTCCGACAATCGCAACCAGTTGCGCAACAGGGCTAACGATATCCAGGCGAGCCAGAGACCTGCGAATCGCGCCAATTCGGTGCGAGCGGAAGATATTCGCAAAAGCACGGCGCAGGGACTGAAGGAGCGGCCGCAGGGAAATAGGCCTACGGCCGCCAATCGCCCGGCTGCATCCCGGCCCGAGGCGCGTCCTCAGAAGGCGGCCAATCGTCCGTCAAAGCCTGCGCAGAAATCCGTCAAGAAGCCCAACAAGCCGCAGATGGCCGCCAGACCCGACAATCGCGGACGGCAACCAAGCGCGCTTGGCAACGTCCAGTCCGGTCGTCGCGAGGCTGTCTCCTCAAAGCGGGGAGCGCAGAGCATGGGCGCCCATCGCCAGTCAGCGCGTCCCCCCCAGCAGCGGTCGCGCCCAATGCCGAGTCGCGGCGGTGGCGGCCGTGGCGGCGGCGGTGGACGCGGCGGTGGCGGCGGACGGCGGTAAAACCTCTTTCTAGCTCAAGGAGTTACATCATGAGACGTCAATCGATCGCAATTCCGTTTATGCTTGCGACGGTGCTTTGCGCAATGCCGGCGGCACCGGTGCTCTCCCAAGTGCAGACAGATCTCGCCGAATACAAGGCGGCAACGCCGTCGCCGAAATTCGACAATCCATCGCTTGCTCTGGACAAACTGAAATCTGCCCTGAGTTCCGACAGTATCGACGATCTTGCCGCTTTGCTCGGCTTGAAGCCAGACAAGCTGCGCTCGAGCAATGAGGCGATGATCGCCTACGGATTGATCCGCGAGGGCGCCGAGCGTCAAGTGGTTCTGCGGGATTCTGCAGGCATGAAGATCGTTGCGATCGGCGATCGGCTCTGGCCGCTGCCGTTTCCGCTGACCGAAGGCAAGGACGGCAAATGGTCCTTTGACACCCAGCGCGGTTTCGAAGAGATCATCAACCGCCGCATCGGAGAAAATGAACTCGCCACCCTTGATACGATGCACGAATATGTCGCGGCGCAGTATCAATACGCATCCGAGGATCGTGACGGCGATGGCATTTTTGAGTTCGCGAAGAAATTGATCAGCAGTCCGGGCAAACTTGATGGCCTGTACTGGGATCCGAACGTCTATCCCGAGGAAAGCCCGGCAAGCGCGCTGGTCGAAACGGCGGCCTTCGGCGCCGCCAAACGCGGGGAAGGTTACTTTGGCTATCGCTATCGCATCCTGACTGCACAGGGAGACCAAGTCCTTGAGGGCAAGAAAAGCTATATCGTCAACGGCTACATGACGGGCGGCTTTGCCCTTATCGCTTGGCCGGTCAAATATCGGGTGACCGGCGTGCAGACATTTGTCGTCAACGGGAGGAGTGCCATCTACCAGCGCGATCTCGGCCCGCAAACCGAAGCGCGGGCCGCGGCGATAAAAGACTTCAATCCGGATGCCGATTGGACCATCGTAGGCGAGTAGGATCCCAGCCGGTGGCTCCCTGCGCTATGGCCGACACATGCGAGGCAGCGGCCATGGCGCGGTTGGAGTGCCGGTTGTTGCCCGTTACCTCGCGTCCAAGCCATTGCGGCAGCGTGAAGCGATCATCCTCGCTCGCCATTTCGATCTCGGCGAGCGTCAATCCTTCGTATGGTTCTGCAAAGACGTCCACCTGCCAATGTCTATCGTCATGAAGAACGCGGTAGCGGGTTTTCTCGAGAATGTGACCGGCGGCGAGCAGAAGATCACGTGCCTCGCCGACGGGAATTTCGTACTCATATTCCTCTTTAGCGAGGCGTGACATGGGGAACTTAATTGTGAGGTATCCGCAATGTCCGTCAATCAGGCGAACGCGCACGCAGCTCTGATTACGTTGGGACAGATAAGCCTGCTGTAGGACCTGCCCATTGTCGGCGCAATGACGCCAACTGTCGTCGCGGACCAGGAACTTGCGCTCGATTTCAGTCGCTTTCAATGGTGGTTCCTTCGCTTGGATCGCTCCGTCGGTCACTCGACAGGCGGTTCCCAGGTCAGGAAGAAGCCCACGTCGCCCGGCATGCCGTCGGGGAAGTTGATGATCATCGCCTTGAGCCCGTAGCCCTGTGGCTTGGCAACCTCCTCGAACAGTTCCAGAAGCTCCTTTGCCCTTCCCTGCAGCGTCTTCTGCCATCCGGGAAGATTATTATTGATAGCTCGACCGCTATCGGTGCAGAAGGTCGAGGGGAAGCTGTAGATCAGGGCCTCGTACTTGCCGTCCGCAGCTGCCTTCATCACGAGCCGCTTGATAACGGCGCGTTCCGCTTCACCGATTTGCTTGCGAAAAAAATCCTCCACGAATTCGGCATGTTTCTTTGCCTCCCGCGATTTGATCTTTTCGTTGCGCTCCATTTCGAGAAGCTGAAGCTCCAGAGCACGCTTGCGCAGATCCTCTGCGCTTGTCATCGAATGGGATGTTGGCGTCTCAGGTGATGTCATCGTCGCTTCCTCCATAATGCGCGGAAATGATAAGGCGCGCGGGGAGGCTAGGGCAGTAAAATACACGTCCGCTTCGGTAGTATACTGTATCTTACGCTTGCATGCGGCGCTCGCTGCCCCCTCCCTGAACGTCGGTGGCCGTCAAAGTTAGTTTGTCCCTGTCAGCTTGTTCGGTCGAATGGCGTTGCCGTTCTGACAAGTCGGGACTATTGTCTGAAGCATTATACTGCAGGTTGTTTGCAATCGGAAACTGGCGGGGAACCGATGACAAGTGCAGGTGTTGGTGCAACTGGCAGCGGCTTGGCTTCACACGAAGAAGTGCAGCAGCAACTCGAGCGCGTTCTTTCCAGTCCGGAATTTCGCCTTCCCGAGCGGGCGAGACGATTCCTGGAATTTGTCGTGACTGAAACGCTTGCCGGTCGTCGCGACTATTTAAAGGCCTTTACCATCGCGCAAGCCGTTTTTGGCAGAGATGCGAATTTCGACGCCCAGCAGGATCCGTGCGTACGCATCGAAGCAGGGCGGCTGCGCAGAGAGCTGGAGCACTATTATCTGACTGCCGGCAGCGCCGACCGGGTCATCATCACAATTCCGAGGGGCGGCTACGCTCCGGTCTTCGACATGAGGCCGGGCGTAGAAACGTTAGCGATGCCGCAATCCGAATGGCCGATATCTTCGGAGGAGGGCTTACAACGGATTGATGCCCCCGGGGATGTAATCAAGCAAATTACGGCAAATCCCCAATTGTCACGATCCCGAAATTGGCTCCTTGCCGGAGGCGTGGTGATAAGTTTTATCTCGGTCGCCGCGCTGCTTCAGCATGACAGGCCGCTTGACGCGGGAACTGAGATAGCATCCGGAGTCGGCAGTCGCCCGATCATTGTCGTCGAGCGCTTCGAAAGCAGTTCCGACGGGAGACTTGCGTTGGACATTTCGCAGGGCATCACCGACGACATTATTGAAAAGCTGGTTCCCTTTAACGACATTGTCGTCGTTACCGACTTGCCGCGGTCCAGAGAGGGGCAGATTTCGCCAGAGCCGCTTTATGCCCTTCAGGGAGGCGTGCGATTGGAAAGCAGCATGCTGCGTTCAACCGCGCGGCTTGTACGGCGGACGGATGGGGCAGTTATCTGGGCGAGCAATTACGATGCCGACATGAAAGTGCAGGGCATCTTGAAAACGCAGGCAAGTCTTGCCGAGCAAATTGCAACGGCAGTCGCGCGTCCATTTGGCGTCATGTTCCAGACCGATACCGCCAATATCGCTAATGGCGCGGACGCCTTTTCATGTGTCTTGTCCTATTACAGCTACCGCAGCGAAATGACTGCCCGTGCACACGAAATGGCAAAAACCTGTCTGCAACTTTCGGTTGAGGAAAAATCGGCCGATTCCAACGCCACGGCCCTGTTGTCCCTGACCTATCTTGATGAGTTTCGCTTTCCGTATCAGTTGAATACAAGGCCGACCGTCGCCACGCTTGGCGTCGCAAAGAAATTTGCAGAGCGCGCCGTGCAACTCGACCCAAAGAATGCGCGCGCACTTCAGGCCCTCATGCTTGCCAATTTTTTCGGTGGTGATTTGGCCGGGGCCATGCGCGCCGGCGAGGCGGCCTATGCCAGCAATCCGAACGACACTGAAGTGGCCGGTGAATACGGCTTGCGCTTGTCGATGTCGGGCCAATGGGGCAGGGGATGCGAGCTGATTTCGGCGGTCGTCAGCAAAAATGCTGGCCCCCGCGGGTATTACGAGGTGGGAATGGCGCTTTGCGCCTTCATGCGAGGGGACACACAGGCTGCGGAACTATGGTCCCGCATGTCGGACCTCAATTACAATCCGATGCATCGTCTCGTGCTGGTCGCTATCCTCGGCTCCATGGGAAAGAAGGCCGAGGCGAAGGAGCAACTCGACTGGATCGAGCTCCACTCACCGGCGTTGATCCCGAATATTAAACAGGAGGTCGCCAGTCGGCTGGTGCGGATCGAAGACCAGGAGCGGTTTTTTGTAGGACTGCAGGCAGCCGGCTTGCCGCTGCAATACGACGAGAAGCCTGGGAACTGAGTGTAACGACTGCAACGTCGGTTGTATTCTCACTTTGGTGAATAGCAGGGTCGTCGCGTGCAGCCTGAAGGTCGTGGTTGGCCGCTATGACATGAGCTGATCAAAATCAGATCGCTATTCCCTTCACGACGAAAGGTTGATCGGCCCATCTATCCTGGGCATCGGAGCCGAACAGGATGAACTTCAAGATCCTGCCGCGCTTCTTGAACTCGACCGCGTTCTCGTTGCTTGCAAAGCGGCATCGGGATGGTTTCATGAGAAATCGACAGGCGAAAGTTTCGCACCGTCTACTCTCAGCTTTGCGATCAGACCTCAAGAAAGCTTCATGAAAGCTCGGGGTTGAAATGGCCGCACCCGGCTCCAAATCCGTCGGCGGTAGTCGAAACGCAAGGGCAGGGGCGCATAAGCAACGCGCATATCGATCGGATCGGCCGGGTCAAATCAGCCTTGGTTTTCGTTCTCGTGCTTTTCGGCCTCTTCTCCTGCCACCAGGCATTTACGGCGCCCGCCGATATCGGCGGTCTGACGGTGACGTCGCCTGATGCCGCTTCGGGCTGGAGGAAGGCTGGCAAGGGCAATCTCTTTATGCTGCAGAAAGATTTTCCGGAAACGGAGGACGATAAGCGCGGAAATGAGAGACAGCGCCCAAGCTATTGATAAAGTGGATTTATACGGCGACGTCATTGACCTCCCGGTCGGCTGGAAAGCCACCGTGGGTATCAGTTACTTCGAGCCGTCGGCAATGCGCGAATCACCTGAAATCTGTGTCATGTCGCCAGCCGTCTCGATCGGCTGAAACGGGCGGTTTGGTTAAGCATTTGTAAATTGGTAACGAATCGAGGCATATAGTAACTGCGCAACTGAAGCGCTTTCGTTCAAAATTGCGCAGTTACCTGGGAAAAAGATC
>NZ_JBPWPT010000003.1:0-600313 GCF_051811205.1 Rhizobium sp. 862_C5_N1_2
GTACGGATCGAGCGGCATGCGAACCAGCTTTCGCGGCAACTGAAGCTCCTCCGCGACAAGCTGTTTCCGCCGCTCTCGCAAAAGACGCTACGAACATTCTCCTCCGGCGAGGCTGCCCAGATGATCGGCGTCTCCGACGGCTATCTTCGCCAGCTTTCACTGGATGGCAAGGGACCGCAGCCGGATCTTGCCCAGAATGGCCGGCGTTCCTACACGCTCGGCCAGATCAACGAATTGCGCCAGTATATGGCGAAGCTCAAGCCGAAAGACGCGCTTTCCTATCAGCCGTGGCGCCGTCCTGGCGAAAAGCTGCAGACGGTTGCCGTGACCAATTTCAAGGGCGGCTCGGCCAAAACAACAACGACGCTCTATCTGGCGCAGTATCTGGCGCTGGCGGGTTACCGGGTGCTTGCGATCGATCTCGATCCGCAGGCTTCGCTTTCCTCAATGCTCGGAGTTCAGCCCGAATTCGATCTTTCCGAGGGCGATACGCTCTATGGCGCAATTCGTTACGATGAGGGCCGCAAGCCGCTGAAGGAGATCGTCCGCAAGACCTATTTCGACGGACTGGATCTGGTGCCGGGCAATCTCGAGCTGATGGAGTTCGAGCACGAGACGCCACGGGCACTGAACGATCGGCAGCGGCCGGGCGAGCTGTTCTTCCGTCGCGTTGGCGTTGCCATTGCCGAGGTAGAGGCCGATTACGATATCGTGGTGATCGACTGCCCGCCGCAGCTCGGCTACCTCACGCTTGGCGCCGTTTGCGCAGCAACATCGCTGCTCATCACCATCCATCCGCAGATGGTCGACGTCGCTTCCATGTCGCAGTTCCTGCTGATGACTTCGGATCTGCTTTCCGTCGTACGCAAGGCCGGCGGCGACCTGCAGCATGATTTCATCAAATATGTCGTCACTCGTCACGAACCCTTCGATGCGCCGCAGTCGCAGATCGTTGCGCTGCTGCGCAGTCTCTTCAGCGATGACGTGTTGACGGCGACCATTCTCAAATCGACGGCAATCGCCGATGTCGGTCTGACCAAGCAGACGCTCTACGAGATCGAGAAAGGGCAGGTGCGCCGCTCGACCTATGACCGGGCGTTGGAATCGGTCAATGCCGCCAACAGCGAGGTTCTCGCCGGTATTCACAAAGCCTGGGGCCGTACATGAGCAGACGCGATCGCCTGAAAGGTCTTTTTGACGATACGGCGCAGGAGTTGGCCGCGGCCAACTACGAGGAGCCATCTTCGCGCGGATCGGCCGGGCCGGTTCGGACAATGGCGCTGACCCTTGGCCGCATGGAGGAAGAGAGCAGGGCGATGCAGGAGGCCTTGCTCTCCGGTGAACGCATCGTCGAACTCGATCCTGATCTGATCGATTCCTCCTTCGTCCGCGACCGCCTTGCCGACCAGCCGCTCGATTTAGAGGACGAGCTTGTGCGCTCGATTGCTGAGAGCGGCCAGGAAGTGCCGATCCTCGTTCGCCGCAATCCCCATGATGAGGACCGCTTCCAGATCGCCTACGGCCATCGCCGCCTGCAGGCGGTCAAGCTGCTCGGGCTCAAGGTGCAAGCGATCGTCCGCAAGCTTGACGATACCGATGTCGTCATCGCGCAGGGCATTGAGAATTCGGCGCGTCGGAACCTTTCTTATATCGAGCGCGCGGTCTTTGCTCTCAATCTCGAGCTCAAGGGTTTTGAGCGTCCCGTCATCATGAAAGCGCTGTCGACGGATAAGACGGAGCTTTCGAAGCTGATATCCGTCGCAAAGGCTATTCCTGCCGAAATCGTCAGGTCTGTCGGGGCCGCGCCTGGCATTGGGCGACGCAGATGGATGGCGCTTGCCCAGGACTGGAACGGGATGACGGCCGCGCGGCTTGCCAAGCTCATTGCTTCGGAAGGGTTCTCGGCGGAAGAGAGCGACCGCCGTTTCGAGCTTTTGGTTGCCGAGCTTGCCAAGAAAGAAGCGAAGCCCGAAACCACGGAATTTGACTGGAAGCCGAAGAGCGGCGGCAAGATTGCCGGCCGAATCAAGAGCGCCGGCAATTCCTTCACGATCGCGTTGAAGACCGGCGATGCGCCGGATTTCGGCGCTTACATTTCACGCCGTCTCGATGAGCTTTACGAAGCCTATCGGGCCGGCAGGTTGCAAGCAGGAGAATAGGCCGCAAAAGAAAAAAGCCTCCGAACGTTGCCGTCGCGGAAGCCTTTCTCATATCTGGACAATCTGAGAATCGCACTTCCTCGAATCACTGTCAAGCATCTTCGGCATCCTTTTGGGTGGTAGCTTTCTTTTGCCTTGAGAAAAGGTGAGGGACATGGAGCCTCAATATGTGTCGACGCCCTTTGGGCGGCGATCGATGACGCTTGGCATGCTGGCAAGCCAGGAAAGCGCCAGCAAGGTCGATCCGGACGCATCGGTCGACAAGTGGAAGATCTTTCGTGCGCTCTGCGAAGCAAAGGACATGGTCGGCGTATCGGACCGTGCCCTGGCTGTACTCAACGCGTTGTTGACCTTTTATCCGAAGAACGAGATTGCCGAGGCCAACGGCTTCGTCGTCTTTCCGTCGAACGAGCAGCTGTCGCTGCGCACGCACGGCATGGCTGGCACGACGTTGCGACGGAATCTGGCGATGCTGGTCGAAGCGGGCCTGATCATCCGGCGGGATAGTCCGAACGGGAAACGTTTTGCCCGCCGCAACGGCGAAGGCGGGCTTGGTGAGGCCTTTGGCTTCAGCCTGGCGCCACTCCTGGTGCGCGCTCGCGAGATCGAGGCGCAGGCGGCTCAGGTGATGGCCGCCAAACTCGAATGGAAGCGTCTGAGGGAGCGCCTGACACTTTGCCGGCGTGACATCACCAAGCTCATCGAAATCGCGCTGGAAGAGGAAATTGCCGGCGAATGGATCGAAATGCAGAAGCATTTCAATCTGCTTTCCGCAAGCCTGCCGCGCCGCCCTTCGGCTGCCGAGATGGAAAGCCTGCTGGCGGATCTCGAAGCTTTCCGGGAATTGATCGTCAAGACGCTGGAATCGAAGTCGAAAACAGAAAAAACAGACGCCAATGATAACCAAAACGGTCGGCACATACATAATTCAAACCCACACGCTATATCTGAATTTGAACCAAGCTTCGAACCGAAGCAGGGCGCAAAGTCGGAGGAAGAACCGCAGGCGTGGCGGGAGCCGCCGAAATCCTTCCCCCTTGCCATGGTGCTGCAGGCTTGCCCGGAGATCATCGCTTACGGACCGGGCGGCGGCATTGGCAGCTGGCGCGATCTGATGGCCGCGGCCGTCATCGTCCGTTCCACTCTTGGCGTCAGCCCCAGCGCCTATCAGCTGGCCTGCGATGTCATGGGGCCGGAAAACGCCGCCACGGTGATCGCCTGCATTCTGGAAAGGGGCGGACATATCAACTCGGCCGGCGGCTACCTGCGTGACCTGACGCGGCGGGCGGAGCGTGGCGAATTTTCGCTCGGACCTATGCTGATGGCGCTGATGCGGGCAAATGGTCCGACGGCGAGGAAAACCGGATGAACGGCTATAAAAAAGCTTCGCGCCAGCTGCGACGGCTAGAAGGATGTGCCGCCGGTCGATCTGCCATCTCAACGGCCTCCTTCCCCCGACTTTTGTTGAAATACACCATTAACCATGTCATACATGGCGGAAGGAAACACCCATTTGGCTTCCATTTGTGAAAAACCGTAAAGCTTAACAATGCGCTACGATCTCAACGGTGCAATGCTTCAAACCCTGCTTCCCTCCATTGCCGCGGCGGAGGATGCGGTGGCGCGGCTGGACGAGCGGGTGTTGCGCTCGGTGGTCGGCGAGGGATTTGCCGAACGCAGCCATTTCTTCGACGCCGCCGGCGCGCTCTGGGTGGCCGGCGAACTCGTGCATGTCGAGGATCTCGTTTTACATGATGCCCATATGGATAGCCGCGCTCCCACCCACGAACTGACGATCGCTCATTCCGTGCTGCGGGCACGTCGGCGCATCTGGACCGGCGACCCCTCCTGGGCACTCGGCGTCTCGGGCCTTGCGACGCTGACTGCGACTGGCGGGGAAGGGGAGGGGAAAGCACAGGAAGCAAAAAGCCTGGGAGTTCCACTCGAGACCGACGGAGAGGGCGAGGATGAGGACGGGCCGCTCGCTGCCGAGATGGCGGAGATCGATGCGCTTCTTGCCCGCTCGCAGAAGCTGCTCGATGTCCATGCTGGGAAAACGCCGGCAAGCGAGACGGTGGCCCTTGCTCCAGCAAAACGCAACGAAGATCCTCTCGGCTTGCTCGGTGACGACGAGTGGGACGAGGAACAGCGGCTTACCGAATGGCGAATCGTCCAGCCATTGGCCGATAGCTTGCCGCCGGTTCTCGGCGCCATCATCCTCTTCGAAGCCTGGGAAAGGATCGAGCCGCTGCGGCGTCAGCACTGGCTCGGCGGGCTTCTGGTCGCAAGCCATCTACGCGCCCGCGGCAAGGTCGCCTCGCATCTGTTTTCTTTTTACGGCGGCCTGAAGCTGGTGCGCCATGAGCGTCGTCGGGCGCGCGATCGGGCCACGCGGTTGCAAGCCTTTCTGGAGGCGGTGCATCTGGGTGCCGTGGCCGGCCTCAAGGAAATCGATCGCCTGTCGCTGGCGCGCACGCAGATGGAGCTGCGCTTTCGCGGCCGCCGTTCAAACAGCAGCCTGCCGGAACTTGCCGATTTCATCCTGTCGCGGCCAATGGTCTCGGCGGCGATGATCGCCCGTCATCTGCGCATCACGCCGCGCGGGGCGCTGAACCTAGTCAACGAGATCGGCATTCGTGAAATTACAGGCCGAGGCCGCTATCGCGCCTGGGGTATCATCTAATGCATGTCGCCCCAAAGTGTGCATGCGGCTTTGGGACAGCGACATGCATAAAGCAAAGACCTAAAGCGCGTCCCATGATTCCGATTTGACGCGATGCGCTTTAAACGAAAACGGCCGGGGGTTGGCCCGGCCGTTTCGTTTAGGCGAGCACCCAGTCCGCCATCCTGTCACAGACTGCAGACCAGGCGCTCTTGCGCTTCCTTTGCCCCCAGAAGCGCAGTCCTATTCCCGCTCGCCGGTGAAGTTGAGCAGAAGCTGGAAGATGTTGACGAAGTTCAGGTAGAGCGAGAGCGCACCGAAGACGGCGAGCTTCTGGTTCGATTCCTGATCAAAGTTTTCCGAATACTGTTCCTTGATGTTCTGCGTGTCGTAAGCGGTGAGACCGACGAAGACGACGATGCCGATCACCGAGATCGCAAACTGCAGCGCGCTCGAACCCAGGAAGATGTTGACGACCGAGGCGATGATGACGCCGAAGAGGCCCATCATCAGGAACGAGCCCATGCGCGAGAGATCGCGCTTCGTCGCATAGCCGTAGAGGCTGGTGGCGCCGAACATCGTGGCGGTGATGAAGAAGGTCCGCGCGATGCTCATCCCGGTGAAGACTAGGAAGACGGAAGCGAGCGACAGGCCCATCACGGCGCAGAACGCCCAGAAGGTGATCTGAGCGGTGCTGGCCGACATCGTCTGGATCTTGAACGAGAAGAAGAAGACGAAGGCGAGCGGGGCAAGCATCACCACCCACTTCAGCGGCGAGCCGAAGATCGGGACGTAGAGTGCCGGCGTCGAGCCGACGACAAAGGCGACGAGGCCTGTTATGACGAGGCCGAGAGCCATATAGTTGTAGACGCGCAGCATATGCTGGCGCAGGCCTTCGTCGAAGAGGGCCTGGGAGCCGGCGACGGCGCCGTAGCGGGGATTGATCGGGTTCATGCTGATCTCCTCGGTTTGAATTAATAGAGCGAGCGGGCGAGCCGTTCGGCCGCCTGGTCGAGATTGAGACCGCTATCGTCGGCGATCAGCGCATAAGCGACCTCGCCGATCTGCCAATAGGCGGCTTCCGCTTTTTCCAGCGTGAGATGACTGACCGGCTTGACCTCGAAGGCGCCCGGACGGACGGCAAAAAGCGACAGTCGCTTTCCATCTGCTTGTTCGATCGCCATCTCGACGCTGGGGCCGAATTCGGACGGGAAGATCTGCACGTCGGCGACCTTCCAATCCCTAGGCAGTTCGGGCATCACGATCGCGGTGGCGGCGCGAATATCGTCAGCGCTATAGCTGGCCGGCGTCTGCGGAGGCATCGATTGGCGCAGAGCCGCGGTCTGATAGGCGCGGACGGCATCCTCGACATAGGCGGGTGCCGGAACCGATGCCACCACCTCAGTCGCCGAGAAGGCGCCGAAGGAATTGTGCGCCACCCAGCCGGCGGCGATCAGAATGCCGACGGCGGCAACGCGCTGCATGGAATGGAAGATGCGGCCATAGGAAAGGCCACGTTCCAGCCGCCGGGCGGCATCGCGGGTCTCGGGGCGGCCAAAGGCACTTTCGCCGGCCAGCGCCAGACGCAGTTCGCCCCTCACGCTGAGGTCGGCCATGACCTTGGCGGCAATCGCCGGATTCTCGGAAAGATAGGATTCCACCTGGATGCGACGGGCGACATCGAGCTCGCCATCCACATAGGCGTTAAGATCGGCATCGAGGATCGGATCAATTGCTTTCATTGCCGTTCCCTCCGATTATTCTCAGATGCGAAACCCGCGGCGTCTTCTCCTCGAATTCGCGAAGCTGAGCGCGCGCGCGGGAGATGCGCGACATCAGCGTCCCCACGGGAATGCCGAGCGCCTGGGCGGCTTCCTGGTAGGAAAGGTCTTCGATCGCGACGAGATGCAGCGCCTCGCGCTGTTCCTCCGGGAGGTCGAAGAAGGCGTCGCGCACCTGCTGCAGGCGCACGGCGTGTTCCTGGCCGGCCGGAAGCGACTGCTCGGCTTCGACAGCCGCCTCATCGTGGCGGCGCGTCAGCGATCGGTTCCGGCGAAGACGATCGATATGGGCATTGTGCAGGATGGAGAGCAGCCAGGTGCGCAGGTTGCCGCCGCTGCGGAAGCTCTTTCGCTTCTCGAAGGCGCGCACCAGCGCATCATGCACCAGATCCTCCGCCTCGTCCGAATTGCGCACCAGCGAGCGAGCGTAGCGCCTCAGCGCTGCAAGCTGTCCGATGACGTCGAAGGGGCGTTCTTTGCGTTCCATGATTGAGTATACGCAAGTGCGGCGGGTTTTATTCCCGCGGCCGTAAAAAAATCAAGCGGACCGAGACCGTCGCTGGATTCATCAAATATCCTTCCCCAGCGGAGGGCGCCTCAAATCCGCGATTGTTTATGACAATTACATGACAGATCATGACGCCGCCGATTTGCGGGGGAAAATAAAGAATGAAGGAAAAGAAGCGGGTCTACGAAGCTCTCGTGGACGGCGCCATGGAAGGGCTGACGGATGAGGCGCTCTATGATTTCGTCAAGGCGCGTTGTCCGAAGGCCACCAGCAAGAAGATCGTCCGGGCCTCGCTTCTCGCCCTGATGGATCCTCATCTCAGAGACCGCAATATTCTCGACGTGATTTATGCACTGGCGATCAAGCATCGGCTGGATGACGGCGTGCTGGACGACGGCGAAGACGAGGAGCCCGACGAGCGGGCTCAACCCTCGCCGGCAGCCAACCAGAACATGCCGCAGCTTTCCTGATGCAGGTCGCCTGAAATGGTCAGCCGCCGTCCGAAAGCTCTTCGAGGATCGGACAGTCCGGCCTGTCGTTGCCGTGGCAGGCATGCACGAGGTGCTCAAGCGTCCGGCGCAGCTCCGTCAGCTCGCGGATCTTGCGATCGATCTCGGCAAGCTTTGTCTGAGCGATATCCTTGACGTCGGCACTCGCCCGGTCCTTGTCCTCATAGAGTGCCAGCAATTGCCGGCATTCTTCGACGGAAAAGCCGAGGCCGCGCGAGCGCTGCAGGAAGCGCAGCTTGTGAACGTCGGTTGCGGCATAGTCGCGATAGCCGTTTCCGCCCCTTTCGGGGCGGATGAGGCCAATATCCTCGTAGTAGCGGATCGTCTTCGAAGGCAGGCCGGACCGTTCCGATGCTTCGCCGATATTCATCGCCATCTCCTATAATTTTGCAAAGCGCAGTCTCAGCGCATTTGATATGACCGAAACGGACGAGAGGCTCATTGCTGCTGCGGCGATCATCGGCGAAAGCAGCAGCCCGAAGATCGGATAGAGCAGGCCGGCCGCGATCGGCACGCCGAGCGCATTATAGCCGAAGGCGAAGCCGAGATTCTGGCGGATGTTTTGCATCGTCGCCTCCGCCAGCCGCCGTGCCCTGACGATGCCGTTCAGGTCGCCCTTCACCAATGTGATGCCGGCGCTTTCCATCGCGACGTCGGCGCCGGTCCCCATGGCGATGCCAACATCGGCGGCGGCGAGCGCCGGGGCGTCGTTGACGCCGTCGCCGGCCATGGCGATGATGGCGCCCTTGCTACGCAATTCGTCGATCAGCGCCTTCTTGCCTTCCGGAAGCACATCGGCGCGAACCTCGTCGATGCCGAGGCTTTTTGCCACCGCACGCGCCGTGCGCTCGTTGTCGCCGGTCGCCATGATGATCTTCAACCCGCTGTCGTGCAGTGCCTTGATGGCGGCTGTTGTCGTCGGCTTGATGCGGTCGGCAACGGCGACGAGACCGGCAAGCGCGCCATCGAACACCACGAACATCACCGTCTTGCCGTCGCCGCGCAGGGCCTCGGTCTTCTCGGCAAGTACCGCCGGATCAATGCCGAGATCGGTAAGCATCGCGGCATTGCCGAGCGCCACCGTCGTGCCGCCGGCACGGCCCTGAACGCCCTTGCCGGTCTTTGCCTCGAAACCGGTGACCTCCACGAAGGGGACGCCGCGCTCCTCGGCGCCGGAAACGATCGCTTCGGCCAGCGGATGTTCGGAGCCGCGCTCCAGGCTTGCCGCCAGCGACAGCAGCCGGTCTTCGCCGACCCCACCGAAGGCGATGACATCGGTAAGCTTCGGCTTGCCTTCAGTCAGCGTGCCGGTCTTGTCGACGATCAGCGTGTCGACCTTGGAAAAGCGCTCAAGCGCTTCGGCATCCTTGATCAGCACGCCTTCCTGCGCGCCGCGCCCGGTGGCGATCATGATCGACATTGGCGTTGCCAGGCCGAGCGCACAAGGGCAGGCGATGATCAGAACGGCGACGGCGGCTAGCAGTGCATTCGCCATGCGCGGCTCGGGCCCGATCGCGGCCCAGACAAGGAAGGCTAGGATGGCAGCAGCGACCACCGCCGGCACGAAGACGGCCGACACCCGGTCGACGGCGCCCTGGATCGGCGCCCGCGAGCGTTGCGCCTTGGCGACCATGTCGACGATGCGCGACAGCACCATATCTGCGCCGACCTTTTCGGCGGCCATGACGAAGGTGCCGTTCTTGTTGATCGTGCCACCGGTCAGCGGGTCGCCTTTCGACTTCTCCAGAGGCAGGGGCTCGCCTGATATCATCGATTCGTCGACGGTCGACTGGCCTTCGAGGACGGAGCCATCCACCGGCACCCGCTCGCCAGGGCGAACGCGCAGCTGGTCACCGGTCTGGATATCGCCAACAGGCACGTCGCGCTCGCTGCCGTCGGCATCGATGCGCCGCGCCGTCTTCGGCGCAAGGTCGAGCAAAGCGCGGATTGCCGAGCCGGTACGTTCGCGCGCTTTCAATTCCAGCACCTGGCCGACGAAGACGAGCGCGACGATGACGGCTGCTGCCTCGAAATAGACGGGCACGGCCGCGCCGTGGCCATGGAAGCTCATCGGGAAGATGCCGGGTACAAGCGTGGCGACGACGCTGTAGACATAGGCGGTGCCGACGCCGAGACCGATTAGCGTCCACATATTCGGGCTGCGGTTGACGAGAGACGCCCATGCGCGGCGGAAGAAGGGCAGGGCTGCCCAGAGCACCACCGGCGTTGCTAGCAGCAGTTCGATGTAGGTGGCCTGCGGCTCGCCGATCGTTTCGCGAAGCGGCAGGCCGAACATCGGCCCCATGCTCAGCGCCAGCAGCGGCACGGCAAGGATGGCGCTGACCCAGAGCCGCCTGACGAAATCGACGAGTTCCGGGTTCGGACCTTCGTCAGCAGGCGGAATGCCCATCGGCTCCAGCGCCATGCCGCATTTCGGGCAGTCGCCGGGACGGTCGCTGATGACTTCGGGATGCATCGGGCAAGTGTAGAGCGTGCCCGTCGGCGCCGGCTTTGCCGGCGGGTGCTTGCCGTCGCGATAGGCTGAGGGGTCGGCTTCGAATTTCGCATGGCAGGCGGCCGAGCAGAAATAGAACTTTTCACCGTCGACTTTCAGAAAGTGTTTCGCCGTCGAGCGATCGACGGTCATGCCGCAGACGGCGTCCTTCGCGGCCAGATAATCCGCAGGTGCCGCCGCAAACTTCGTCCGGCAGCCCTCGGAGCAGAAATGATAGGTGCGGCCGTCATGCTCAAGCGATGGCTTGCCGGCTTGCGGATCGACGGTCATGCCGCAGACAGGATCACGGATCACGGCATCGGCAGCCTTCTCCTGATCATGGCCGCAATGGCAATGATCATCGCCATCGTCGTGGCTGTGGTGGTGGTCGTGCTGGTGCTTGATATCCATGACTATCTCCTGTGCCCCGGAGGGCCGTTGGATAGGCTTATCCACCTTCCAGCGACTGGAAGGTCAAGCACTATTTTCATGGACTCGATTTTAGCGACGGCTGGTCCTCAGATCGGGGTGATCAGCCCGACCGGCTGGCTCCCGAGCAGGGCGGCGACCGAGATGCTGCCCCCGGGCTCGATCGTCTTTCCGGTCAGCAGGTCCGCCTTTAGACCGTGAAGCGGGGAGGGGACGGCGATCGCCGTATCCTCCCAGAATTCCGGGCCGGCAAAGAGCACGCCGGGGTCGAGCCAGCCGAACATCAGCCGTGGCGCTGCGATGATGGCGAAATCATCCTTGTGCACCCGGGCATAAGCGAGGATGTGGTCTCGCCGGGCGCCCGTCACCTTCAGCGGCAGATAGTCGCCTCTGGAAAAGAGGTCCGCGTGCCGCTGGCGCAGCTGCAGGCCGATCCCGACAATGCGCTGCTTCAACGCCGCCGCCTGCAGCTTGGCGATCGGCCCGGCTTCATCAAGCCATGCTTTCAGCCGCTCATGATCGACTGGTCGGCGGTTGTCTGGATCGACGAGGCTGAAGTCGAAGCTTTCGGCACCCTGGTAGATATCGGGAATGCCGGGGGCCGTCAGCTTGAGCAGTGTCTGCGACAGGCTGTTGAGGTAACCCGCCGCGATGAAGGGCTGCAGCACCCTTTCGAAATCCTCGAGAAAGACGCCATTATCAGGCGAAACCAGGGCCGCGGCATAGGTCGTGGCCGTTTCCTCGTAAGCGGCATCCTGTTCCGTCCAGTCGCTGCGCAGTTTCGCCTCGCGCACGGCCTTGACGGCGTAATCGGTGAAGCGTTCGCGGAGTTCTTCCGTCTGTCCTCTATCGAAATCTTCCGGCCAGATGCCGGCCAGAGCCTGATAGAGCATCCATTCGACATTTGGCTCCGGCGCTGCGCCATCCGGCAGATCCTTCAGCCACGGCCGGTTCATGTCTCGCCACCGCTCGACCGCCTGTGCAAAAACATCCGCGCCCTCGCTCAGCGCATAAAGCCTTGCACGCGCATCCTCGCCGCGTTTGGTGTCGTGGGTCGCGCTTGTCGAAAGCCCATGCGGCTGCAGCCGCGCCCGCTCTGCCATGCGGCGGTGGAATTCCTCCGGGCCGCCAGGCGCTTTGCCCGGTTCACCGCCCACTTCGTTTGCGGCAAGCAGCCTGTTATAGCGGTAAAAAAGCGTATCCTCGGTCGCCTTCGCCATCACCGGCCCGCTCAATTGCTGGAAGCGGATGCGGAACTCGTGGGCCGCGTCACCCTCGACCTTGCCTTCGAGAAGCTTCAGAACCTGGTCGAGGGCACGTTGATCGTCGAGCAGCGCCATCGCTTGCGAAGCGGTCGCCGCCAGCACCGCTGAATCCTGCCAGGAAAGCGGGCCACCGTCGCCATAGGTGCGGTAGACGGGAAAGGTGATCAGCAGTTCGCTAAGCGCGGTGGCGATCTCGTCTCTTTTTGCCTCGGGAAAGATGCCTGCCGCGATCGACACCAGCCTATTGGTCTCGCCGGCGAAATTACGTTCGACCATCAGTCGCTTGGCAATTCGCCGGCCCGCCTCGAGATCACCCGTGTCGGCGGCGATCCTGCGATAGGCATCATCCAATATGCGCAGACCTCCGGCGTCGATGAACAGCTCGCTCAGCGCGGCGATGAATTCATATCCCGTGGTTCCGGCAACCCGCCAGCTCTCCGGCAGGACCTCGCTAGCCCCGAGGATCTTTTCGACGACGATATAGGTGTCCGGTCCCACCGCCTCCCGCAACCTGTCGAGATAGGCCTTGGGCTCGGCGAGCCCGTCGACATGGTCGATGCGCAGGCCCTGCACTTTGCCATGGCGCACCAGCTCGATCACCAGCCGGTGCATGTCCTCGAACACCGGGGGATCTTCGACGCGGGTGCCGACCAGTCCGGTCACCTCGAAAAAACGGCGATAACTCAGATGTCGCGCCGCCGTCTTCCAGTGCGTCAGCCGCCAATGCTGTCCCTCATGCAGGCTTCTCATGAAATCGCGATCGGCCGAGACGTCATTGAGCTTCTGCTGGAGGGCGGCTCGATCGCCGCCTTCGAAGAGGATATCGCGCATCGCGCGGTTGAAGTTCTCGCCGGAGGTGACGGCCGCAGCCTCCGCCATTCTGGTGGCAATCGGATCGTCGAGCCGATCTGCGATCGCTCCGTAACTCGCCGGGTTCAGCGGCAACAGCGTCTCAAAATAACCGAACGCGAAGTTACCGTGCGTTTCGTCGAGCGCGATGCGAAGCTCGCCACCGGCGAGTGCTCCCTCGAAGTCCTGACCGAGCTGCGGCAGGGTCAGCGGCTCGCTCCAGTCGATGTCGAAGTGGCTGAAATAGGCGCTCTGTCGCCCAAATATCAGCACGTCGCGCCACCAGCCGTTTTCCGGCGAGGCCGCCATGTGGTTCGGCACGATGTCGAGGATCAGTCCCATGCCTGCGGATGCAAGGCTTTCCGCCAGCCGCTCGAATGCGGCCCGGCCGCCGAGCACCGGGTCGATTTCGTTGGCGTCTGTCACGTCATAGCCGTGGGTCGAACCGCTGACGGCGGTGAAGATCGGCGAGGCGTAGAGGTGGCTGATGCCGAGCGTCTTGAGATAGGGGACGAGGTCGCAGGCGCGATCGAAGGTCATGCCGTTGCGGAATTGTATCCGGTAGGTCGCTCTCGGGAGTGTCATGAGGCCGCTGATGTTGGAAAGAGACCCTCCGGAACGGTTGCAGCCGGGTTTTTGTTCCTTGCAGCACCGCGCGTCTTTTGACACGCCTAAGGGACGCTGCAACTTTTTTAATCGGTGGATCGTGCGTTCGGATGTTCTAGTCGATGAAAACGCCGACGCTTGCGGCGCGTCCGGCCGAGTCGATGACGGTTAGTTTCGAGTAGCCGCCGCCATCAGGCAGCCATTGCTGGATACGCCGGCGGGACAGATCAGGCAGCGGCTTGCCATTGGCAAGCCAGCGGAAGGGGGCTCGGCCACCCTGGAGCTTCAGCATCAGCGGTGACAAGTTCCCTTGACCAGCGCCGAGATCGACATGCGCGCCCTCGGGCGGATAGATGATCTCAGGCGGGGCCTCGCGGCCGGAGGCGAGCAGGCCGCTGGCATTGAGGGCGAAGCGCCGCTGGCTGATGGGCAGCTCCGACTGGGCGATGCGCACGGCGCCCGCAGGCGGGCGGGGAAGCGGCGTCGTCGCGATGCCTGACTTGGCGAACCCTTCGAAGAGGACGGGCGCGGCGGTGCCATAACCGGTCAATCCCGGCACGGCGCTGTTGTCAGGCCGTCCGACCCAGACGCCTAGCACATAACGCCCATCATAGCCGACCGACCAGGCATCACGGTAGCCGTAGCTCGTGCCGGTCTTGTAGGCGATGCCGCGCTGCGGTGCGCCTGAGGGAGGAATGACGCCGGAGAGAATATCGGCGACGTTCCAGACCGCGACCGGTTCCAGCAACGGTTCGCCGTCGAGCTTGCCCGGTGCGCCGCTGACGCCGTCGCCGAGCCTTGCCGGCTGGCCGCGATTGGCGAGGGCCGTATAGAGTTGCACCAGATCCTTCAAAGTGATGCCGACGCCGCCGAGACCGATCGCCAGTCCCGGCGTCTCATTCGGCGGCAGGACCGGGCGTACCTCGGCGCGGCGGAAGCGCACCATCAGCCGCGACGGCCCGACGGCATCGAGCAGCTTGACGGCCGGCACGTTCAGCGAAAGCTGCAGCGCCTCGCGCACGGTGACGTCGCCCTGGTAGCTCATGTCGAAATTGCGCGGCCGGTAGCCGAAGAAGTCAGCGGGCCGGTCCTCGATGATCGTTTCCTGGGACACCAGGCCCTGTTCGAAAGCCAGCCCATAAATGAAGGGCTTCAGCGTTGAGCCCGGCGAGCGGTTGACGCGCGTCATGTCGATCCAGCCAGAGCGGCTGGCATCGAAATAATCGGCTGAGCCAACCTCGCCGACAATCGCACCGGTTTGCGCATCCGCCATCACCATGGCAAGCGAAAGCTTCGGCCCGAGCTTGAACGCCGCTGCCCGCGCAACCGCTTCCAGCCCCTGCTGCACCTGTTTCTTCAAAGTCGTCTGATGCTTGAGGACATCAGGCTCCTTGCGCAGTGCGGCTTCGGCGACATGGGCGGCAAGTGCCGGCAATTGCATGCGCCGCGACGGGACCGCGACGCCTTCAGCCCGCTCCGCTTCGCCGTCACCAACGGCTCTAGCGACCGCTACGCGGTCAAGCACACGCTTGCGCGCGGCCTCGGCTGCCTTGAGATTGCGGTCAGGCCGGCGCCGTTCCGGCAATTGCGGCAGGGCGACGAGCAAAGCCGCCTCGGCGACCGTCAGGCGTCGCGGTTCCTTGCCGAAATAGGCAAGGCTTGCGGCGCGCACGCCTTCCAGATTGCCGCCATAGGGCGCGTGCGTCAGATAGAGGTCGAGAATCTCTTCCTTCGACAGCCGCCGCTCGATCTGCACGGCGCGCACCAACTGCAGCAGTTTTGCCGAAAGCGAGCGTCCTTCGCGCGGCTCGATCAGCCTGGCCACCTGCATCGAAAGCGTCGAGGCGCCGGAGACGATGCGGCCATTGCTGACCAGTTGCACGGCAGCGCGCCCGAGCGCCCAGGGATCGACGCCGCCGTGGTCGTAGAAACGCTGGTCCTCATAGGCGATCAGCATGCGCAAGAATTGCGGATCGACGTCGGAGACCGCCGTCTTCAGCCGCCAGCGGCCTTGCGACGTCGCAAACGCACGCAACAATTGCCCATCGGCATCCAGCACCTCGGCAGACACGGCATTTGCCCTGTCCAGCGGCGGCGGAAAGGCCTTGTCGGCGGCATCGAGCGCAAAGAGAGCCGCGCCGGCAAGAATGATGCCGGCTGCGGACCCGATCGCAAACTTGTGCCACCGCCTCATTATTGCGCCGTCACGACCTCCATCTTGCCGGTTGCCGTGCGGGCCGAAAGCTCCGGCCGGTACATGTCCTCGACGTTTGCGGCCGGATGGTCGTAGGTGCCGGGGGTGACGGCACGAACGACATAGGCGACGTTGAATTCGCGCTCATCGCCTGCTGCGCGGTTGAAGGCGGCGACGAAGCGGTCGTAGCGGAATTCGGTATGGGCAGCGGAGATCTCGCCGATCCAGTCGAAATTCGCCATCTGGGCGCTGTCGACGAGATTCGGATTGTCGATCTCGAAGCCGGCCGGCAGAAGGTCGGTGATGACGATGCGCGACGGCCAGTCGTTGGTTTCGCGCACATGGATGACGACGACGTAGCGTTCGTTCTGCTTCGCCTCGCTGACATTCGCTTCTTCGCCGTCGAGCGTGTAATAGGTCCGCTCGATGACGAAGCCGTCGCCGCCGGCCGGCAGCGGCACTGTGGGAGCGGCAACGGTGGTGACCACAGCCGAAACCGTGTCGTTTGTCTGGTTGGTCAGCGTCAGCGGATGGTCAGCCAGGGCATCGCCGGTCATGCGTGCCATGTAGGCACCGGTGTGCGCGGCCCCATTGACATCGACCTTCAGGCCGTCGTCACCGCCTTGGATGGCGCGCGCGGCAAGCAGCATCCAGGTTTCTTCCTGCGTGCTCTTATATTTGCTGCGCTCCCATTCCTTGCCGACCGCCTTGGCGAGTTCCGGGATGACCGGCGGTACCGGCCGGCTTTCGGCGGCGAGCGCCAGGATCGCCGCGCCGTCGCGCAGGATCGTGCCATAGTCGGTACGCGACAGGTTCACGCGTGACACCATCGACTGCTCCGACATCTGCAGCGCGTCGAGGAAGATATTCTTCGAGCGCTGCGCATCACCGTAGAGCGCCAATGCGGCGGCGATATGCGCCTTGGCGAGCGGCGTCGGGAAGTCATTGATCATCGTATCGGCATAATAGCGCAGATCGCTGATCGCAGCCTTCTTGTTGCGAGCAAGGACGTAGATGGCATAGGCGATCTGATCGCCCTGGCCCTTGATGTCGGTGGTGTAGGACAAGGTGTTCTGCAGGTTTTCGAGCGCCTGCACGAAAGCCCTTTCCGGCACGTCGTATTTCATTTCGCGGGCCCGCGTCAGGAAATCGGTGACATAAGAATCGAGCCAGACATCGCCCGAATCCGGTCCCCAGAGGCCGAAACTGCCGGCAGAGGCCTGATAGGAAAGCACGCGGTAGATCGCGTCCTGTACGCGCTTATGCACGTCGTCGTCGTTTTCCATACCCGCCTGCTTTGCGACTTCGGCGAGATAGAGCAGCGGCAGCGCTCGGCTGGTGGTCTGCTCGGCGCAGCCAAAGGGATAGCGGTCGAGCGTCATCAGCAGGGCGGGAATATCGAAGGCGGCCGAACGGGTGACATTGACGCTGATCGAGGCACCCGGCAGCACGCTGTCGGCCAGCAGGTTCTTGTCGACGGTGAGCTTTGCCCCCGGCTTCAGCGCCAGCACCCTGCGTTCGGTGATCGGCAAGGAAGCCGGGCGCACCGGCACATCGACCGTCTGGTCGAGTGAAAGGCCGGAAGCGTCGGAGAGGTTGATCGAGACGCTGCCGGCGCCCGGCTGTTTGCCGATGAGCGAAAGCGTCAGTTCGGATTTCGCGCCGGCCTCGAGGCGGATCGTCTGCGAGGCAGAAGCTTCCTCGATGCCGACCGCATCATTACCGGTCAGTTGCAGCTTGTAGTCGCCGGCCGGCGCATCGGTATTGGCAATGTCGAGGCGCAGATTGGCCTTGTCGCCGGGGGAGAGGAACTTCGGCAGACTTGCGGTCACCACGACGGGATCGCGGATGATGACATCCTTGACGCCGTGGCCGACGCCCGATTTCGACCAGGCGACGGCCATGACACGCGCCGTGCCGTTGAATTGCGGAATGTCGAAGGAGACATTGGCCTTGCCTTCGGCGTCGAGCTTCACCGGCCCGGAGAAGAAGGCGACGAGCTTCTGCGTCGGCGGGCTTGCCTGCAGCGCAATGGCGCCGCCATCACCGCCGGTCCTGAGCTTGCCGGTCGCACCCAGCGAGCCGTCGATCAGGCGGCCATAGAGGTCGCGGATTTCAAGACCGAGCTGGCGCTGGCCGAAATACCAGTCCTCCGGGTTCGGCGGTTCGTAGCGCGTCAGGTTGAGAATGCCGACATCGACGGCAGCAACCGTCACGTAGGCGTCCTCGTTGGCGCCGGCGCCAGCCACCTGCAGGCCGATATTCAACGGTCCGCGCGGCAGCATCTTCTCGGGCGTGTCGAGCGTCACCTGCAGCGCGCGCTGTTCAGGATCGACTTTCAGCCATTTGATGCCGATCGAGCGCATCGGCATATGGCTGTCCTGCGCGTCGCCGGGGCGGAAGAGCGTTGCGGTCACATAAGCACCGGCACCCCAGTCTGATGTAACCGGGATATCGACCTCGCCGCCGGTCTCGCCGATCGTGGCGTTCTGTACGGCAACCAGCTTTTCGGTTCCGGCCGTCACCATCAGCTCGCCGCCATAGCGCGAGGTGACTTTCAGCTTGGCGGTGTCGCCGATCTTGTAGCTGTCCTTGTCGAGGGCGATCTCAAGCCCGTCGGGCGTTTCCGTCGAGGTCGATGTCACGAACCAGCCGGCGTCGAATTCGACGCTGGAGGTCGGGCCGTCGGCATCGGGGCTTTCCACTTCGAGGCGATAGCGGCCCCAGGTCACCGGAACGGAGATCTTGCCGCCGTCCATCGTCGCGTCGACGCTGCCGTTGGAGACCTGCTCGGCGGTGTAGACCGGCTCGTATTTCCAGGCGGTTCCCTCGCGATACCACTGATATTCGCGGTTGAGGCTATAGAATTTCCAGCGCAGGCCCTTCGTCTCCTGCTTTTGTCCATCGGCCTTGACGCTGATCACCGTAAAGTTGGCGATCGAATTCTCCGGCAGATCGTCGGAAAATTCCGGCTTAACGCCGATCGAAGCGCCCTGGTTCTTCACCGGAATGGTCAAGGAGCGCTCGATGGCGCGGCCGCCCGCCTCCTGCATGCGCATATAGACAGTCGCGTTGAGCAACTGCGTCGTGGCCGGCAGGTCGCTGATGGTCAGGTCGGTCGAGGCTTCGCCGTTCTCGTCGAGTTCCGGCAGGCCGTCGATCGGCAGGCGCGAATCCTCGCTCGCCTCTTCGTCGGCGAGGCCGAAGAGGAAGCCCTTGTAGGCCGCGCTCTCGCGCGTCGGCTTGACGACGACGTCGCCTTCGAGCGTCAGGCCGGCGGCTGGGGCGCCGTAGAGATATTTGCCCGAAACGGTGATCGTCGCCGGCGTGTCCGGACCGACTTCCTTGGCCTCGGTCTTGATCTCCATGTCGGTGCGATCGGGGACGAAATCGTCGACGAGGAAACTCTTGGTGGCGATCGCGCTGCCCTTGGGATCGGTATAGATGTTCATCGTCCAGGTGCCGCGCATGGCGTTTTCCTGGGTCGGGAAATCGATGGAGTAGCCGCCGAGATTGCTGGTCTGGCTGACGATCCGCCGGTCTTCGACACCGTCGGGGCGGCTGAAGATGAAAGTGAGCGGAAGGTTCTCGATGGCGTTGCCATCGGTGTCGCGGGCGAGCGCCTGCGCATGCACCGTCTCGCCGGCGCGGTAGATGCCGCGTTCGGTGAAGGTCAGCACGTCGATCGCGCCGGGTGCTGCGCGGCCCGTCACGCCACGGTCGGAGAGGTCGAAGCCGGCGCGCGTCATGTCGAGGAAGACGTAGTCCGACGTGCCGTTTTTGGCGGTAATGACGGCTGGCGTCAGCGCCGCCGTGCCGCGGATCAGGCCGGCAGTGAAGGTGGCGCGGCCGTTTTCGTCGGTCGTGGCAGTGCCGAGCACTTCATTGTTCTTGGCGAGCAGCTGCAGCTCTACGCCTGCGATCGGCTTGGCCGAGGCGAGCGAGCGGGCGAAGACGTTGAGCCCGTCCGTACCGGCATAGGTGGTGACGCCGATATCGGAGACCAGGAACCATTGCGTCGCCTGCGAATCCCACTCCTGCGCGGGGCCGTTTGCCGCCGTTGCGGTCATCACATATATGCCGGGCTTGCGCTCGGGCAGCGCCTCGTCGACCGGGAAGCTGGTGACGATGTCCTTGTTGAGTTCGTTGGCGATGTCGATCGAGCCCTGCCAGACGAGTTCGCCGCTCTGGTCCTGGATGTTCTGGGCGCTGTAGCCGTCGAGTTGGGACAGGAACTGCGAATTGGTCAGCAGCGGCGCGATGGCGCGATCGCCGATGCGGTAGAGTTTCAAGTTGGCCGAGGTCATATTGACCGAGACGATCGGGATGCCGCGGCGCGCCGTCGAGGGCAGCACGAAGCTGTCGCCGGTGAAACGCACGATCTGGCTACGGTCCTTGATGTAGACGTCGACGCTGACAGGTGCTTCCAGCACCTCGTCGACGGCCGACGGCAGGCCGGTGCGGAAGGCGATCTTGTAGGTCTGACCATGCGTCAGCCCCTCGACGCAGATCTGCTTGTCCTTGGTTTCCAAGGCCTTCGGCGCTTTGCCGTTCAGCGTCACGAAGGGGGTGTAGTCGGTGGTCTTGACGAGTGCCTCGGAGAAGGTGACGCAGGCCCGCGGCGTGGCGCTGTCGGCATCGACCGTGTGTTCCGTGACGCGGAAGCCCTGCGTTGATTTCAGCTGCAGGTAGGCCGCCTGCACATCTTTGGCGCCGACAAGCGCCAGGCTCGCCTTGTAGGCGTCGAGCGCCGGGCGGTAGTTGGCATTCCGCTCCAGTGCAGTGGCAAGCACGGCCAGCGCCTCGGCGCGTTTGGCGGTGGTGCGCGTCAGCTCGTAGCCGTTCAGCGCGTCGAGCACGGCTTGGCCGGTCGTGTTGCTCTCGGCGCCGCCGAGCGAGGCTGCGGCGCGGGCGGTTTCGAGCCAGAGATCGGCGTCGTCAGGTGTGATCGACAGCGCGCCATGGAAGGACTTCAGCGCGTCGGCCAGATTGTTGGCAGTGAGGTCAATGCGGGCATTGGCCGTCAGGCTGTCGGCGCCCTGGCCCTGCTGGTCGTCGGCCAGGGTCAGATTATCCTTGAAGTCGTGGGCCTGCTGGATGAGATCGTTGGTCAGGAAGGTCAGCCGCGGCGCGGCGCCAATATCCCGCTCCTGCTGGCCGGCCGTTTCGACGATCTTGCCGGCGATGGCGCCGGGGAAGGCGTTCATCGTTTTGAAATCGGATTTCAGGAAGCACCATTTCACCTTGGGATTGTAGGTGAAGGCCTCGCAGCTCTTGTCGCCGATGCAGGATGTCTTGCACTGATCGAGCGAGACGTTCTGCTCGGTGCGAAGATCGAAGCCGAAGAAATCGGCGTCCTTAATCGTCTGGATGTCGCGCTTGGTGTCCGCAGCGGCGGCGGAAAAGCTGATAGCGATCGTGGAAAATGCGATTGTCGCGAAAGCGAAGAACGAGCGCACGGACATAGGTTCCCCCCGGAAATGCTGGCTCCGACCGGCGGGCACTCTCCTCACTCCTCGCGAGATTGTCAACTGAAGTTGAGCGCTGTTTCATCTTCGCACAGGCGCTTTCGTCCAGCTGTCACATCGGCGTGAGTGACCGCCTTGTGATTTGCGGCTTTTGCTAGGATGAGCAAGGATTTGGGCGATCGCAGGAGGTAGCGCCATGTCCACGTCTTCCCACCGCAGGAGCATTACCGCGCTCCTTGCTGCCACTCTATTCTCGTTCGGCGTGTGTGCTGCGGGTGCGGCCGAGGATGCCGCCGTCATCCCGCCGCCGGCCATTGACGAGGTGGCCGGGTCAGGCACCGAGACCGCCATTTTCGCCGGAGGTTGTTTCTGGGGCGTCCAGGGCGTCTTCCAGCACGTGAAGGGCGTTGAGAGCGCCGTCTCCGGTTATGCCGGAGGCAACGCCAAAACGGCGCAGTATGAAACCGTCAGCACCGGCTCGACGGGTCACGCCGAATCCGTCCAGGTGAAGTTCGATCCGAAACAGGTGAGCTACGGCAAGTTGCTACAGATCTTCTTCTCTGTGGCGCACAACCCGACGCAGCTGAATTTCCAGGGTCCGGACCAGGGAACGCAATATCGTTCGGCGCTGTTCGTTTCCGATCCGCAACAGCGCAAGGTCGCCCTGAGCTATATCAGCCAGCTCGACAAGGCGCATGTCTTTCCGCAGCCGATCGTCACCAAGGTGTCCGACGCCGCCGGCTTCTATCCCGCCGAGGCCTATCATCAGGATTTCCTGACGCTCAATCCGACCTATCCTTATATCGTCTACAACGACCTGCCGAAAATCGAGAACTTGAAGTCGCTGTTTCCGGCCGACTACCGCAGCCAACCGGTACTGGTGAAGGCCAAGGGCTGATTGACACGACCGCTTATAGCGGCCGCATATCTCCGACTGCTCATTGGCAGCCCGGCGACTCAGAGTGAGTCCCGCGCAGCAATGGATGCGAATTTTGCGGTTGATCAAAGGGAAACTGCAGGGTTAAGCGCCGTTATGGCCGCTCTGGCGCCGACGGCATAAGGAACCATCGTCTCCGCCGTGCGACCAATAACGTGCTCAAGATCGCCGGGCTGCCAAGTCGGCATCTGCAATTCCGTGAGGCATTGAGCAGGAAATCAGGTCGCATTCCAACGAACTCCCGGCCGTCGCGGTGCCTCGTCGGGGCTCGCAATCCCCCTGGAGACTGGTCATCGAACCCGTATGATACAGTAACATACTCCACAACCACGCCATCGTCTCCCTACATCAGAGAAGCAAACGTGTCCGTGTCGTCGCCTTGGGAGTGAAATATGGACGAAGGCGTGGCCGCTGCTACGCGCCAGTTTTCGGCTCATGGACTTTGCAGAAGCAAAACCCGAGCTCGCCAGGTGGGAGGCCTCGATAGATCCGACGCGTGGCGAGCGCCGTAGCATGTACGAGAAGTTGGTCGCGGCACTGGCAAAAGAAATCGAAGACGCTCTCGACGACGGCGCATTTCACTCTTTTTCTCTAGGTGGTAGCAATGGAGCAATCAGTTCATCCAGCGGCAATCGAGCACCTGCCGATTTTCATCACTTCGCCCGGACAGACGGACTACCTTTTCGTTGTCGTCGTTGTCTTTCTGCTGGTGGCCGTGCTCGCGGTTGGAAATCTGTACTTCCAATTGCACGCCCTTCCCGAACGCAGAGCCCACCGTACGAACAAGGTGCAGATGGAGATCGTGGCCGTCCTGGCGCTCATCTCACTGTTCACCCACAACCATCTTTTCTGGATTGCCGGGCTGCTTCTGGCCTTTATTCAGATTCCCGACTTCTCCACGCCGCTCTACTCAATCGCCCAGTCTCTCGGCAAACTCTCCGGCCGCCAGGCTGAAACGACAGGCGATCCTGCTCTGATAGCGGAAGATACTGCGGAAGCAGAGCCAATACCGTCACCGTCCAAGACCAGCGTACATGGAGAGGATATCTGAATGTTTGAGTTGCTTCTCTGCTCAATGCTGACGATCCTCCCCGATTATCTGTTCCGGCGCTATGGTCAGGGAAAGCGGATCGGCCGCGACATCACGCTTTATACGGTGTGGTACGAACTCCGATGGGGGATCACCGCCTGCCTTCTTCTGACCGTTTCGCTGATTACGATGATTTTCTACTTCCATCCATCAGCCCAGACTGCCACCGCGATATTTCGAACCGTCACGATCATGCCGGAGGCAACCGGACGTGTAGAGGAAGTTTTCATCGGGCTGAACCAGAAGGTCGAGGCCGGATCGCCACTGTTCAGGCTCGATAATTCCGAACAGCAGGCGGCGCTGGAGACGGCCCGTCGGCGCGTCGCAGAAGTCGAGGCCGGAATAAAGGTGACCCAGACCGAGCTTATCGGGGTCGATGGCCAGATCAAAGAGGCGCAGGGTGCCTACCAGACGGCGGTCGACGAATACGAGATGAAGGCGCAGCTCCTGACGAACAACGCTGTCGCCAGGCGCGAGGTCGAACGCCTGGCAACGACGATCGACGGCCGCAAGGGAGCGCTGGATGCAACGGTGGCGAAAAAGCTGACCCTGGAGACACAGATCGCCGTGCAGTTGCCAGCTCAAAGAGCAAGCGCCGAAGCGGCCCTGGCGCAGGCGCAGGTCGAACTCGACAAGACCATCGTAAGGGCCGGCGTCGCGGGTACCGTGCAACAGTTTACGCTGCGTCGCGGGGACGTCGTCAATGCAATGTTGCGTCCTGCCGGGATCCTTGTGCCAGAAGGCGCTGGACAAAGCACACTGATCGCCGGCTTCGGCCAGATCGAAGCGCAGGTCATGAAAAAGGGGATGATCGCCGAAGCAACCTGCATCGGAAAGCCGTTTACAATCATTCCGATGGTCGTGACCGACGTGCAGGAGGTTATCGCGGCCGGACAATTGCGCGCGACGGATCAACTCATCGACGTTCAGCAGACGGCGCAGCCTGGCACCCTGACCGTCTTTCTGCAGCCACTTTATCCGGGAGGGCTCAATGGCGTGCCGCCTGGAAGCAGTTGCATCGCCAACGCATATACCAACAATCACGACGCGCTCGCCGATCCAAACATTGGCAAGGTCAGGTGGTTTGCCCTTCATATGGTCGACGCCGTTGGACTTGTACATGCGATGATTCTGCGAATTCAAGCGCTGCTCCTGCCGGTTCAGACGCTCGTTCTGTCGGGTCATTGAACGCAGAACAATACGGGGATCGTTTCATCGACGACGACGAGAAGAGACTTGGTGTGGGTGACTCGTCGGGCGGATGGATCACCGTCGTCCGTTCGGTTGTCGATCCAAATTCTTCGTCGGCGTCCTTCGAACCGGCGCTGAGGGAGGCGGACCGACACGCGCCGAAAGACCATACAATTACATGCATTAGAACACCACTAGCGCGCACATTCGTCCCGCAGGAGACGGGAGGTTGGAATACGCCCGACGGGCTTGGCCCGACCCTAGCAGGTAGGGTTTTTGGAAGAGCTCCGATTTTGCCGCGCACTTACAAAGACTTCAGTAAATGACGATCGCGCTAGAGCCGGCATGCAAACGATATTTCTCTATCTTCCAGTGAAGTATTCCCAATATGAGTTCGAAAATACTACCAAAGAATTAGTATCTACTGGCAATGCGCTTCAGATTCTGGCCCCAAAAGGGAGAAATAATTATATCGTCTTGCAACTCTCCCATCGAGTCGGCTCACGTGAGATTGAGCACGATTCAGTTTTTCCTCAGCCACGTTAAGAATTTATCAACGTTAACAATATCTTAAATCCAAAGAATCACGTTCCACCGCGGAACATATTGTGGAATTGGCCGTTACCACCACGAGTTTCGCGTGGGATAGGCTGTCGGAGCGGATCCCTCCTTAGAAGTATCGGCGTAACCGAGGGGACGTATCATGGCCACCAATGTCGTGCGGCGCTGGCAACGAGATGATCTCATGAAACAGAGAGTATTGATCGTCGAAGATGAATTCCTGATCGCCCTGGATCTCGAGGCGACGGTGGAAGCCATGGGCATGCAGGTCGCCGGCCTTGCGAATGATTGCGAACAGGCATTGCGGCTGGCGCCGCTTGCCGATATCGCCTTCGTCGACGTCAATCTCGCCGACGGCCCGACCGGGCCCGAGATCGGCCGACGGCTGGCGCAGGAGCATGGCATTGCCGTTGTCTTCATGACGGGCAATCCCGAAGTGGTCGCCGATGGCGTCAAGGGCGCGGTTGGCGTGGTCCAGAAGCCGGTCATGCCTTCGGTTGTCGAGCAGCTGGTGAAATATCTTGCCGCGCGGCGCGTCGGCATGTTCGCGGTCGTACCCTCACAGATGACGGTCTTTGCCTGATCAGTCGGCTTGATCGGAAAGGCCTGATCAGCCTGACATGGCTGCGAGCTGCGGCAGATGGCCGGTCGTATCTACCTCCGGCCTGCCATAGGCCTTGAGAAAGGTGCGAACCGCGTTGCGCGCCGCCTTTTCGAGTTCTTCATCGGTGGGCGTGCCCCCGAGAAGGATCATCATCTGCAGGTCGGCATTGCCGAGTGCCACGAACTGCCGGGCGGCGACGTCGTAGTCGTCAATGGCGAGCGCCCCCTTATGGGCAAGCCGTGCTAAAAGTGCTGACAGTGCGGTGATCAGCTTGCCCGGCCCCTGCTGGCGCCAGCTTTCGAAGAGGTGCGGATATCGCTCGCCTTCCGTCTGCACCAACTTGCGCAGAAATTTTCCGTCGTGGTTGCAGATGCAATTCTTATTGAGGCGCACGGCGAAGGCCGTCAGATCATCCTCCAGATGGTCGGCGCGATCGGGAAAGGTCGAAAGCACGGAGAACAGCATGGCGTTGGCGCGGTTCATGACGTCTTCGACGACGGCGACGAACAGCGTTTCTTTCTCGCGATAGTGATTGTAGATTGTCTGGCGGGATACGCAGGCAACGGCGGCGATCTCGTCGATGCTGGCGCCGGCAAAACCCTGGCGGCAGAATACGTCGGCCGCGGCATCGAGGATCGACAGGCGCTTGGCGCATTGTCCGCGCTGCGTATGCCCTGTCATTCGGGCTGCCGGTGTCATGCGATCTTTCATGATAGCGAAGATAAGACGTCTTGACGTTTTAGACAATGGCGTCTAGTTTTACATCCGTGTCCAAATTTGTTGACAGTCCTGGTTGCGCTGAAGATATGAGCTCCCAACTTCGTCTTCGCGCGAACGATCATCATTGAACCCTAGCGCATCGGCTCGAAAATCGGCTCCGATTTCCGGCAAGCACGATGCGTAAATTCAAAGAGTTGGAGTGTCCTTGTGCATCCGAGAGGACGCACGGCGCTCTAAGAGCAATGTAGCGGAGCGACGATCCGGTACCTCCGCCGCGCTTTTATGAAAGATCACCATTATGACGGCTCCCTTCTTTCGCATTGCCCTCATTCTCGGCCTTCTGTCGGCCATCGGGCCCTTTGCCATCGACATGTATCTGCCTGCACTGCCGTCCATCGGCCAGGACCTGCATGCCGATAATAACGTCACACAGCTAACCCTTCTTGCCTTCTTCATCTCCTTTGCGCTCGCCCAGCTTGTCTATGGGCCGCTGTCGGATATGTGGGGCCGCAAGCTGCCGCTCTATCTCGGCATCGGCCTCTTCGCCGTCGCCTCGATCGGCTGCGCGTTGGCCACCGATATCGAAACGCTGATCGCCTTCCGTTTCGTTCAGGGTATTGGCGGCGCCGCCGGCATGGTCATTCCGCGCGCCATCGTCCGCGACATGCACACCGGCGTGCAGGCCGCGCGCCTGATGTCGCTGCTGATGCTGGTCTTCTCGATCTCGCCGATCCTGGCGCCGCTGACGGGCAGCGCCGTCATCGAGTTCTACGGCTGGCGCGGTGTATTCTGGGCCGTGACGATTGCCGCCTTCATCGGCCTCGTCCTGCTTGCGACCCAGCTGGAGGAAACCCGTTCGGCGAACGAACGCAGCGGCAGCGGTCTGAGAAGCGCCATGGCGGCCTATCGCCTGCTGCTCACCGACCGCAATTTCCTGACGCTGACCTTTATCGGCGGCCTCGGCATTTCGAGCTTCCTCGTCTATCTCGCCAACTCGCCCTTCGTGTTGATCCAGCATTACGGGCTGACGCCGACGCAATACAGCTTCGCCTTC
Source organism: Rhizobium sp. 862_C5_N1_2 (assembly GCF_051811205.1). NCBI lineage: Bacteria > Pseudomonadati > Pseudomonadota > Alphaproteobacteria > Hyphomicrobiales > Rhizobiaceae > Rhizobium > Rhizobium sp. 862_C5_N1_2. Next base: position 27,082 of record NZ_JBPWPT010000003.1, read on the forward strand.
TCGATCAACGCCGTGTCCTTCTTCGCGGTATCGCAGGCCACGGGCTGGCTCGGCGAGCGTTTCGGCCTGGTGCGCGTCATGCGGATTGCGGTCAGCGCTTATGCGCTTGCGATGGTGGTGATGGCGGTGGTGATGGCCTCTGGCTTCAATCAGCTGCCTGTCCTGGCGACCTTCCTGTTCATCGGCTACGGCTTCCTCGGCCTCGTCATCCCGACGAGCGCGGTGCTCGCTCTTGAGGATCACGGCGAGATCGCCGGCACGGCCTCGTCGCTGATGGGCACGCTGCACTTCGTAATCTCCGCGGTCGCCATGGTCATCTCAAGCGTCTTCTTCGACGGTACTGCCGTTCCGATGGCCGCCGGCATTGCGCTCTGCGCCTTCTCAGCCTTCGCGCTGACCCAGGCAACGATCGGCCGCCGCGCGGCTGTTGCCGCCGCTGAATGATCTAAAGACTGGCCGCACCCGGTGTCCGGGTGCGGCCATTTGATCCCCTCGCGGCGCCCGAGAAAATGCAACGCGCAATTGATTATCGGCTGGCCGCTCTATCTACGCCGTGACGAAGCATGGTCATATCGGAGGATACTTATGGTCGACGAGAAGCGGCTGATCTCTAAAATCACCTGGAAGCTGATGCCCTTTCTCGGCATCCTTTATCTCATCGCCTATATCGACCGGCAGAACGTCAGTTTCGCCAAGCTGCAGATGGTCGATGCCCTCGGAATGAGCGAATATGCCTATGGCCTCGGCGCTTCGCTCTTCTTCATCGGCTATTTTCTTTTCGAGGTGCCGAGCAACCTCTTCCTCGACAGGCTCGGCGCCCGTGTCTGGTTCGCGCGCATTCTGGTCTCGTGGGGCATCGTCACCATCGCGCTCGCCTTCACGCAGAACGCGACGATGTTCTATATCCTGCGTTTCCTGCTCGGCGTCTGCGAAGCCGGCTTCTTTCCCGGCGTCCTCTATCTGCTGACGCTGTGGTTCCCTTCGGTCTATCGCGGCAGGATGGTCGGGCTGTTCATGATTTTCAGTGCGATCGCCAATGCCGTCGGTGCGCCGCTCGGCGGCGTGCTGCTCGATCTCGACGGTCTCTACGGCTTTGCCGGCTGGGAGTGGGTATTCCTGGCGACGGGTGTTCCCGCAGTCATCGCCGGCATCGTCACCTTCTTCTATCTTCCCGGCCGGCCTGAAAACGCAAGCTTCCTGAGCGGCGAGGAGAAGCAGTGGCTGGAACGAAGGCTCGCCTCGGAAAATTCCGGCATGGGCGAGAATGCCGGAAACGGCTTCAAGGCGCTCATCGACCCACGCGTGCTGCTAATGGCGCTCTGCTATATCGCCTTTCCGCTTTCCGCCTATGGGCTGAGCTACTGGCTGCCGACCATCGTCAAGGCCTTCGGCGTCAGCAACACGGTGAACGGTTTTCTCAACATCATTCCCTGGGTGCTGGTCGCGATCGCGCTCTATGTCGTTCCCGCCATGGCCGACAAGGCGCAATCGAAGACGCCCTATATCGTCGTTCCTGCCTTCATCGGCGCTGCCTGCCTGCTTCTCTCGGCGCTCATTCCGAACCACAGTTTGCAATTCGCCTTCCTCTGCGTCGCCGCTGCCGGGATCTTCGCTCCACAGCCGGTGTTCTGGAGCCTGCCCTCACGTTTCCTCAAGGGTGCGGGTGCCGCAGCCGGCCTTGCGGCCATCAATTCTGTCGGAAATCTCGGCGGTTTCGTCGCCCAAAACGTTGTGCCCTGGATCAAGGAAGCGAGCGGCAGCACGATTGCGCCGATGTTCTTCCTGTCCGCCTGCCTGGCGGCCGGAGCCCTTCTGGTCTTTTTCGTTACGCATCAGCTGTCGAGCAGGGAGCAGGCTGCTCCAAGCCGGGTCTGATGCAAGCCGCTAAACAAATCGACGCAAAGGGCATCAGGTCGTCAGAGTGAAAGCGTCGCTTTCGCCCGGAATGAGTTCCAGCGGCCAAATCCTGTTGCGGGCACCCTGCGGATAGTGATCGGCATAGGCCGGCATGGTGGCGAGCAGGGTTTCGCCGAGCTGCGCGCCGAGATCGCGCAGCGACATGCGAAAGGACGTCAGCGTCGGCTGCAGGAAATGCGTGCGCGGCTCCTCGCGGAAACCGACGACGGCGAGGTCGCGGCCGGGCACGACGCCGGCCTCGGAAAGCCGTCGGTAAAGCCCGATCGCCATCAGTTCATGGATCAGGATGATCGCCGTCGGGCGCTGCTCGATCATCAGCAATTCGTGGCCGGCCTGATAGCCGCCCTGTTCGCTCGACTTGACCCGGATGACGAGGGTCGGGTCGAAGGGGATATCATGCCGTTGCAGCGTCTGGCGGTAAGCGTCGAGGAAGAGGTAGCCGAGATTGATGTCGGAGGAGGGTACAGCCACAGCGATCCGCCGATGGCCTTTGGCGACCAGCCGGTCGACGCCGCGCGACGCCACGCCCTCGAAATCGAGGTCCATCCAGGTGTAGCTGCCGCCCGACGCGCTGCGCCCGAGCGTCACGAAGGGGATGCGGGCCTTTTCCAGCAGCTCGATGCGCCGGTCGGTGCGTCGCGTCGCCGAGATGATCAGCGCGTCAACAAGCCGGCGCGCCACCATGCGCTTCAGATATTCGTGCGGGTCCTCGTCATCGGGGCAGGGCAGCATGACAAGATCGAGCTTGTGACGGGAAAAGACGCTCTGCAGCCCGTCGGTGACGCCAAGGAAGAAGTCGTCGCTGTTTTCGACCGTCTCGCGGCTCACTTCGAGCATCAGCCCGATCACATTTGTCATGCCCTGGCGGAGGCTGCGGCCCGACTGGTTGGCGACGTAACCGAGCTCTTCGGCGGCGGCGAGCACGCGCCGGCGCGTTTCATCGTTGACGTCGGGCTTGCCGTTCAGCGCACGGGACACCGTTCCGATCGAAATATCGAGATGCTCGGCGAGCTGGCGGATTCCTTTCATCTCAGGCGATCTTCCTCCCCCAATGCATGTCGCCCAAAACCGTGCAGCGGTTTTGGGACAACGACATGCGGCAAATAAAGCGTCATGCCCCTTCTTGCCACAGGATGGCGCCTGCGAAAAGCCGTGGGGCAAGTGTCAGGGTCTGAAGCTCTGGCGGATGACGAGTTCCGGAATGACGCGTTCGTAACCAGGAGGCGCATCGGGATTTTCAAGCCGCCGCTCCATCAGCTCGACGGCGCGCTGCGCCATGGTCAGCGGATCCTGGCGGAAGGTGGTGAGCCTGTAGTTCAGCCAGGCGGATTCCGGCACGTCGTCGAAGCCGATGACGGCGACGTCCGCGGGGATACGCAGCCGCGCTTCCAGGCGCACGACATCCATCAGTCCGAAGGCGATCTGGTCGTTGGCGCAGAAAACGGCGTCGGGCGTTATTGTCTCCGAGAAGAGTGCGCGTGCGGCCGCAACACCGCCGTCATAGTCGGAGTCGCCGCCGCGTCCGACGACGACGGATGCACCAAGCGACTCGGCCGTCGACAGGAAGGCGCTTTCGCGCTCGATGATAGCAGGCGTTCCCGTGTTGGAGCCGATGACCGCCAGCCGCCGTCTGCCGCTTTCGTAAAAGGCCGTCGCCGCCTTGCGGGAGGCTTCGGAGTTGCCGGCACGCACATGGTCGGCGTCGGGTTCCGAACGGCCGATTACGACGAGCGGCTGGCCGTTTCGCTGTGCAAGTTCGAAGAAACTCGCCGGCGGCGAGCCGGACAGGATGATGATCGCCTCGGCGCGGTGGCCGATCAGCATCTTCTGGGCGGCGAGCAGCTCTTCTTCCGTCTGGCCGGTGTTGATCAGGATCGGGATGCTGCCGCGTTTGATTAGGGCTTTGGCCAGTGCTGCCGCCAGATGCGCGCGAAAACCCACTTCCGGCCGTGTTGCGACGATGCCGACAAGGCGGCTCTGGTTGGCAAGCACGCCGCGCGCCAGGTCGTTGACGTGGTAGCCGAGCTCCTGCGCCGCTCGCAGCACTTTTTCGCGCGTCGTCGGAGCGACGCTGGCACCCGGCGTGAATGTGCGCGAGACCGCGGAGCGCGAAACGCCCGCCAATTGCGCGACCTGCTCGGCGCTGACGAAGCGCATGCGTTCTTTCTTCGGCGCCTTGGCGCCGTTCACTGAACCATCATTCATTGGCTTTCAGCTATTGATCGTCTCTGACAGCCGGATGACAAGCGATCGCATGGCAACGAGATTTTTTCGATAAGGGGATAACCGCGGGCAATAGTGATTGCCGAGGCCGCTGGACGCAACCTCGGCTGAGGGGGAACGAATATGAGCGGCGACGAATGATCGGTCACGCCGCTCGGGAAGTTCGGCCTCCCGGTGACGGGTTTAGGAGCCCGTTATTCGCAGACGCGTACAGTTTCGGCGTGATAGCCGCCGTCATAGCGGTTGCGGACATCGCGGTCCTCATACCAGCATCTCGGCTGGGGCTCGACATAGCGGGGGCTCTCTACGTAACGAGGGCCTTCGTCGACATAGCGAGGGCCGCCGCCATTGGCGATTGCGCCGCCGATCAGCCCGCCGACAACCCCTGCGGCAACGCCGCCGGCGATGATGCGGCCGGTGTTATCGTGATGACGGTGGTCACGCGCGGCAGCAGGCTGAATGGCCGATCCAACAAGGGCCGTGGCGATCAACAGGCTGCTAATAACTCTCTTCATAATATTCTCCTCAGTGGCACTTGCCCCGGATAAGAGGCAAATGCGGCAGCAAGTCGTTTGTTCGTTCAAACTTTGCGACAGGCGTTAATGCATGTCATCGGGGATTAGAGCGCCGTGCGTCCTCACGGACGCACAAAAGATGTTCTAACACTTTGAATCTACTCATCGTGCTTTTCGAAAATCGATTCCGATTTTCGGGCCGATGCGCTAGGTCGCAGATTGCGTCGCCGTCGTGTCTTCCAGCACCTCTTCGGGAATATCGTCGAAGGAGGCGTAATTGAGGTTATAGAGCTTGGAGTAGAGCTTGCCGTTCTTCATCAGCTGACGGTGGTCGCCGCTTTCGATGATTTCGCCGTTCTGCAGCACGATGATGCGGTCTGCCTCGCGGATCGTCGCAAGCCGGTGGGCGATGACGAGGCCGGTGCGGTTTTCGAGCAGCTTTACCAGTGCCTTCTGGATCAGCATCTCGGTATAGCTGTCGATATTGGCGGTCGCTTCGTCGAGCACGAGGATCTTCGCGTCCGCCACCAGCGCACGAGCAAAGCTCAAAAGCTGGCGCTGGCCGAGCGAAAGATTGCCGCCGCGCTCGCCGAGAACGCTATCGTAACCCTCCGGCAGACGCATGATGAAGTCGTGCGCGCCGACGGCTTTGGCCGCCTCGATCACCTGTTCGCGCGTCGCCTCCAGCTTGTGGTAGCGGATGTTCTCGAAAACGGTCCCGGTAAAGAGGAAGGGTTCCTGCAGCACCATGGCGATCTGTGCACCGAGCGAATCCTGCGTCAGTGCGCGCACATCGTGGCCGCCAACCAGCACCTGGCCTTGCTGTACATCGTAAAAGCGATGGATCAGCGACATGCAGCTCGATTTGCCGGACCCCGTCGGCCCGACCAGCGCCACCGTCTCGCCGGGATTGACCTTGAAGCTGACATGCTTCAGCACCGGATGCTTCGGATTGTAGCCAAAGACGACGTCCTTGAATTCCACCGAGCCGTCCATGTCGCGCGATAGCGCCGTGGCACCAGGCGCATCCTTGATGTCGACAGGCACGTCGAGCACTTCGGTCAGCCGCTGGCCGGAAGCCATGGCACGCTGCATCACCGAATATTGCAGTGTCAGCGAACGGATTGGGTCGAAGAAGCGCTGAATGTAGAACAGGAAGGCGACGAGCACGCCGACATCGAGCGCCTGGTTGAGAACGCGGGCGCCGCCGACGACGACGACGAGCGCCATCGCCACGCCGGTCAGACTGTCGACGATCGGCACCATAACCTGCGCATAGCGCGCCGCCGTCAAATGCGTCTTGAGGTTGGCACGCGCCTTGTCGTCGTAGAGCGTGAAGTTGACGCCCTGCCTGTCCATGCTCTGGACGGCACGCACGCCGTGGATCGCTTCGGCGAGCGCGCCGGCGGCAATCGAATTGGTCTCGTGCGCCGCCATGAAGGATTTGCGGGCGAGCGGCAGCCAGAACAGCCGGACGATGAAGAGCACCGGCAGCACCGAGAGCGTCAGCAGCCCCAGCTTGAAATCGAGATAGAGCATCACGAAAATGATGCCGAAGAGCAGCACGATGTCGCCGACTGACAGTACCGAGGTTTCGAGAAATTCCTGCATCGAGTTGACGTCGCCCTGCAGGCGCGACATCAGCCGGCCGACCTCCGTCTTATCCATGAAGGAGAGCGAAACGCGCTGGAGATGCGAAAACATCGCCTTGCGGATATCGAAGAGCACATCTTCCGCCACGCCGCCGACCAGCGTTTCCTGCGCGTAGCTTGCCGCATAGTTGATGAGGATGGCAACAGTGAACGCGGCGATCGACCAGGCCAGTGCCGAATGGTTGCCGCCCGGCGACATGCCGTGGTCGATGGCATAGCGGATGATCAGCGGGATGGTGAGCTGCATCATCGTGAAGGTCAGAACGGCGACGACGGACCAGAGGACCTGACGGCGATAGGGGTGGACGAAAATCCAGATGCGCTTGACGATGTTGCCGTCGAAGGCCTTGCCGAACATCTCCTCCTCGACGCGATGCGAACCGACCACCGCCCGTGGCGGGCGGCGTCCATCCTCGCGAACGTCGGGGCGCTCGGTTTCCAGTTCCTCGGCCATGTCATTCCTCCCGCGGCCATCACTTCCGGTGGCCTGCATAGTCAATACTCGTTCCTCTCCACTTGGGAGCAGAGGGGAACATACCCGTTTGCTAGGCGCTCAGCGCCTCGTCGCCGGGCCGCACCTGAAGGTCGTAGAGCGCCTTGTAGCGCCCGCCGAGCGAAAGCAGCGCCGCATGCGTGCCGCGCTCGACGATCCGGCCGTCTTCGACGAACAGGATCTGGTCGGCATGCATCAGCGAGCTCAGGCGGTGGGCAACGATGATCGTTACGCGGTCAGCGGCATAGCGGCGCATGGCGCTGCGGATGCGCTGCTCGGTGGCCGCATCGATCGCTGCCGTCGAATCGTCGAATACCATCACTGCCGGTTTCAGCATCAGCGCGCGGGCGATCGAAAGACGCTGCCGCTGGCCGCCGGAAAGCGAAACGCCGCGCTCGCCGACGACAGTGCCATAACCGGTGGGAAGGCCGAGCACGTAATTGTGCAACTGGGCGCTTTCGCTGGCGCGCTCGATGCGGCCTTCCTTCGCCCACGGGTCGCCATAGGCGATGTTGTTTTCGATCGTCGTGGTGAACAGGAAGGAATCCTGCTGGACGACGGCCACGGCCCGGCGCAGCGATTGCAGCGTCGCCTTGCGGATGTCCTGGCCGTCGATCGTGATCTTACCGCCGCTGACATCGTAGAAGCGTGGGATCAGATGCGCGATCGTCGACTTGCCGCTGCCCGGAGGCCCGACGATGCCGATCGTCTGGCCGCGCCGGGCTTCGAAGGAGACATCCTGGAGCACGGTGCGCTTTTCGGAACCCGGATAGGCGAAGCTGACGTTTTCGAAGCGCAGCACGCCGTCGGTGAGGTTCAGCTCCTTCGCATCCGGCGCATCCTTGATCGCGATGTCGAGGTCGAGAAGGGCAAAGAGGCGTGAGCCGCATGTGGAGGCGCGGGCAAAGGCGTTGACCATCAGACCGAGCTGGCGCACCGGCATCTGCAGGATGGTCATGAAGGTCAGAAACGAGGCCAACGTACCGACGGTGATCTCGCCCGACATCACCTTGCCGCCGCCGACCCAGAGCACCAGGCCCATCGCAGCGAAGAAGGAGAAGGTCATGGCGCTGGTATTGGTGACGCGGATGCCGACGCGCTGATGCGCGAGCGCCAGTGCGCTTTTCGACGCTGCCTCAAATTTCGAAATCTCGTGTTCGTGGGCGGCAAAGGCGCGCACGACGCGGATACCGCCGAGATTTTCCTCCATGATGCGGGTCAGCACCGAAAGCCGCTCCTGCAGGTCGAGCCAGGTGGCGCGTAGCCTGAGCTGCGTCACCGAGGAGCGCCAGCCGACGAAGGGAACGAAACTCAGCGCCAGGAGGCCGAGCACGATATCGGTCGACAGCAGCATATAGGCGCCGATACCGATCAGGATCGACAGCAGGATCATCCGGACGAGCGCGGTGGAAAAATACATGCGCACGCCTTCGAGATCGAGGAGTCCGACGGTGATCAGGTCGCCGGAATGAACGGTGTCATGAAAGCTGAAGGAGAGCCGCTGGATCTTCTCGTAGCAGGCCAGCCGCAACTCGTAGCCGATGTGATGGCCGACGGCTTCGCTGTAATAGTTCTGGACCATGGTGAAGAGGCCGCGCAGCACGCTGGCGCCAAGCAGCAGCAATGCCGTGGTCAAAAGCGCGTCCTGTGCCGCCTGACCCGCCGCACCGCCGCTCATCGCCCTCTGCGTGTGGTCGACGGCCTGGCCGAGAAGGCGCGGGATCATCAGCTGGAAGGTGGAGGCGACAAGCGTGGCGCCGATCGCGAAGCCCGATTGCCAGGGGTGGCGGAAGGCCATCATGGTGATGCGCACCAATGTGTAGAGGCCTCGGCCCCAGCCTGCCGCAGTTGCAAGCGCCATCGAAGCCGAAGGCTTCGTCGCGCGTGTTAACGCATCGCTGCTCACGGTATTTTTTCCAATAGATATGTGGTCGGACGCTGGCCCGAAAAGACGGCAAATCCATGAAGGGATTGATAGCACCTTCACTTTTGCCGATTCCATTTGGGGGTTCAAGTAAAGAATTCACCAGTTGGTTATTTTTACGTGAGGTCTCCTCGCATCCGGGCGGGAACAATCTGTGGGCGAACGGGTTGCAGCAGGCGAATGCTCACAGCCAACCGCTACGGAGAGATCCATGCCGCTGAAAGCTCTCGCCCTCAACGCCACTCTGAAGACCAGCGAATCCAAGGACGCCTCCTCGACCGACCGGATGATCGACCTTATCGACAAGGCGATGTCGGCACATGGCGTTGAGACCGGCGTGCTTCGCCTTGCCGATTTCAACGTCAAGCCGGGCGTCACCTCCGACGAAGGCGCCGGCGATGACTGGCCGGATATCCGCGCCAAGGTGCTGGGCGCCGATATCCTGGTGATGGCAACGCCGATCTGGCTCGGCCAGCCATCCAGTGTCTGCAAGCGGGCGCTCGAGCGCATGGACGCCTTTCTCGAGGAGACTGACGATCAGGGCCGCATGGTTTCCTATGGCAGGGTCGCGGCCGTTGCTGTCGTCGGCAACGAGGACGGGGCCCATCATGTGTCGGCCGAGCTCTTCCAGGCGCTGAACGACGTCGGCTTCACCATTCCGGCGAATGCGGTCGCCTATTGGGTCGGCGAGGCAATGGGTTCCACCAATTTCGTCGATCTCGACAAGGTGCCGAAGGTGGTGACGAAAGCCGTCGACATGCTGGCGCGTAACACCGCGCATCTGGCTGGCCTGCTGAAGGCGAAGCAATATCCGGGCGAGGGTAGCTGAGGTCGAGGCAGCACCGCCGAACTGATGTTTCCAACATCAATCCCGTAGTCTTGGGTGCAAATTTCGTCTGGGATTTCTGCGGGAAATCTCAAAAGCCTGTTTTGTTTCAACGGCTTGAAGAGATATGGCAACAAAGCTCTTGCCACCTGCGCCATTTAGCGCTTTCATACACTACTAGTTTGATAGACTATGGGCGGGCGTGATTGCTCCCCTAGTTCCCTTGCGGGGCCGCTGGTTCGGACCCCGATGCCGCGGCAGATGTTGTGAATGGCCGCATGAACCTCGTCAACGCGTGAACCGGTGTTTTATGCGTTGAAACCTCGATCGACCCACGGTGCGGATGAAGCCGCAAAGGAGTTGCGATGACGGTTCAGGGACTTTTTTCGGCGAGAGCCAATGCGGCGGCGCAGATATCAGCCGTACCGCGCATTGCGATCGTCGGGCGCGGCTTTTCCGGCATGATGACAGCCATCGCGCTGATGAAGACGGTGCGCGCGCCCTTCCACCTGCAGCTGTTCGATCCGAATTCGTCGGTCAGCGGTGGGCAGGCGCTGGCGTCAGCCCGCTCCTCGACGATCCTCAACACCCGTGTGCGCGATCTCTCGGTTTCGGTCGGCGACAATGACGATTTCAACGACTGGCTCTGCAGCAACGCTGCCTTCCGCGCCGCTGTGCCGGCCGCCATCCCCGGATTCCGGCAGATCTTCGTGCCGAAGGAAATCTTCAGCGATTATGTTTACCAGCGCTTTTCGGAAGCGCTGGCCGCGCGCAGGGACATCACCGTCCAGGTCTGCAACGATCCGGTCGTGGCGATCCGCAGGAGCCACGGCAACCGCTTCCTGCTCGAAAGCGCCAATCCCGCCAATCCGCTGTTCGATACCGTGATCCTCGCCACCGGTTACGGCCTGTCTGCGCCGGATGCCGGCGAGCAGGACGCTTCGCCGGTCAGGGCCCAGCGCCTCGTCGCGCGGCCGCATGCGGTCTTGCTCGGCAGCGGCATCCGTGTCGTTGACCAGCTGCTGCAGCTGCGCGATTCGGGTTATGCCGGTCAGGTGACGATCATTTCCCGGCGCGGCTTTCTGCCGCAGAGCCATACGCCGAATTCCGCCGACCCGGTCTTCCCGGCCGAAGCGCTACCGCAGAGCCTGCCGGAGATCGTGCACTTCATCCGTCAAGCTTGTCGCGAGGCGGAGGAAGCGGGGCGAAGCTGGCAATCGGTGATGAACGGCCTGAGGAAACATGCCCGCTCGCTTTGGCGTTCGCTGCCGGCTCGCGACAAGCATCAGTTCAACCGCCACCTCAGGGCAATCTACGACAGCCATCGCAACCGCCTGCCGGAAGCCATGCACCTGCGGTTGAAACGCGAGCTTGCCGAAGGACGCACGGTGCTGCGCCGTGGTCGCGCCGGGCGCCGGGGTCTGAGCGGCCTGTTCTTCACGCCGGCCGGTTCCGCTGCCGAGGAAGTCATCCATGCCGAGCGCATCATTGATTGCCGTTGTCAGGCGCCGGATCTTTCAGCGCCCTTGATGCAGAGCCTGCTTTCCGCTGGCCTGGCCCAGCCGGACGAGCTCTCGCTGGGGCTCGCGGTCAATGCGCGCGGCGAGCCCTTCCTCGAGGATGGTTCGACGGTCGCCGGGCTCTTTGCCGTCGGCCCGCTCGGCCTTGGCAGTCTGCCGGATATCGATCTCGTGCCGGAGATCGTCTCACAGGCCTATGCCGCTGCCGAGCGTGTCGGCGAGAGGTTCTACCCGCAGGTCAAGGCCGTCTGAAATTCGGGCTGCCTCGGAACCATCCGCCCCCTGCTGCGTTATAAAGCGCTGGTGACTCCGAGGGGCCGATGGAAGTGCTGAATCGACATGATACGTCTCTTGACGAAGAGGGACGATTTCGGCTTCTGGTCGATGCCATCACCGACTACGCCATCTATATGCTCAGCCCCGAAGGCATTATCACCAGCTGGAATACCGGCGCTCAGCGCTTCAAAGGTTACAAGCCTTCCGAAATTCTCGGTGAGCATTTTTCCCGTTTTTATCTGGAAGAGGACCGCGCCGCAGGAATTCCGGCGCGCGCGCTCGCCACGGCGGCGGAGCACGGCCGGTTCGAGGGGGAAGGCTGGCGACAGCGCAAGGATGGAACCCGCTTTTGGGCGCATGTGATCATCGATCCGATCCGTCGTCCCTCCGGCGAGCTCATCGGCTATGCCAAGATCACTCGTGACCTGACCGAACGCAGAGCAGCTGAACAGACGATCCGCCAGAGCGAGGAACAGTTCCGCCGGCTGGTCCAGGGCGTTTCGGACTATGCCATCTACATGCTCGATCCCAACGGCAATGTCAGCAGCTGGAATTTCGGTGCCGAGCGTATCAAGGGCTATCGACCGCAAGAAATCATCGGCCGGCATTTCTCGACCTTCTATACCCCCGAGGACCGCGCTGCCGGCTTGCCGGAAACCGCGCTCAGCCTCGCCCGCGCCGAGGGCCGGTTCGAGCGGGAAGGCTGGCGCGTGCGCAAGGACGGCAGCCGCTTTTGGGCCAGCGTCGTCATCGACGTCATCCGCGACGATGACGGCGATGTGCTCGGTTTCGCGAAGATCACTCGCGATATTACCGAGAAGATGGAGACCCAGCGCGCACTGGAGCAGGCGCGCGAAGAGCTCTTCCAGTCGCAGAAGATGGAGGCAATCGGTCAATTGACCGGCGGTATCGCCCATGATTTCAACAATCTGCTGATGGCTGTGCTCGGCAGTCTTGAAATCCTGAAGAAACGCATGCCGCAGGATCTCTCACTGACATCGCTGGTTGATAATGCCATGCAGGGTGCCCAGCGCGGCGCCGCATTGACGCAGCGCATGCTGGCCTTTTCCCGCCGGCAGGAACTGCACGTGGAACCGATCGACGTCTCCGGACTGGTCCGTGGCATGATGGATATGCTGAGCCGTTCGCTCGGCCCTCTCACTGTGATCGAGACCTCTTTCCCTGTCAGGCTGCCAACGATCCTCACCGATCCGAACCAGTTGGAGATGGCGATCCTAAATCTCGTCGTCAATGCCCGCGATGCCATGCCGTCCGGCGGACGGATCGTGCTTCGCGCCTCCGAGGAATCGCTGCTGTCAGGTAAGGGCCCGCTGTCGGCCGGCCGCTATGTCCGTATCGCGGTGATCGACGAAGGCGAGGGCATGGATGCAAAGACGCTGCAGCAGGCCATCACGCCGTTCTTCACCACCAAGGGTGTCGGCAAAGGCACCGGTCTCGGCCTTTCCATGGTGCAGGGCCTTGCGTCCCAGTCCGGTGGGCGCCTCGTGATGAAAAGCAGCCTCGGCGAAGGCACGACGGCCGAATTGTGGTTCCCGGTCGCCGTTGTCGAGCAGGTGACCGAGGCTGCTGCCGAGCGGCCGCTGCAGGAAAAAAATGCTGCGCGCCGGCTGCGCATCGTCGCGGTCGATGACGATGGTCTGGTCCTGATGAATACGACGCTGATGCTGGAGGATCTCGGCCATACCGTGTTCGAGGCGATGGCGGGTCCCGAGGCGCTCGACATCCTGCGCAAGCAGCAGGTCGACCTGGTGATTTGCGACCATGCCATGCCGCGCATGACGGGGGCACAGCTCGCCGAGGCGATCCGCAACGAATGGCCTGATATGCCGATCATCCTCGCAACCGGTTACGCCGAGATTCCCGAAGGGGCCGGCATCGTCGACCTGCCTCGTCTCGGCAAACCCTTCTCGCAAGCGCAACTCGCCGAGGCGATCAGCCGGATTGCTTCATAAGGGTGATCACTGCTGCATTATGCGGTGGCCCTCTCGCCGCGAAGAATGAACACCAGCAATGCCAGCACCATCGCCGCCAGCCCGTACCAGGTGATCGCGTAGACGAGATGGTTGTTGGGGAAATCGATCACCGTCAGGCCGCCGACGGGCAGGCCGCCCGGATTGGCAGTGGCATCGGCGTCGATGAAGTAGGGCGCGATCGTACCAATGCCGCGCTTTTCAGCGATCGCTGCGACATCGCGCGAATACCAGCGGTCGGCCGCGACGGCGTTCGATTGCAGCAGCGATCCCTTCGGCTCGGTCATCCGCATCAACCCGGTGATCTCGACCGGGCCCGACACTTCGCCCTCGCGGCGCGAGGCCGGGTCGCGCCTGTCGGTCGGCACGAATCCGCGATTGACGAGGATCGATGAACCGTCGGCAAACGTCAGCGGCGTCATCACCCAATAACCCGGACCGAGCGCGGTCGAGGCATAGACCAGCGTTTCCTTGTCGTTCGCCAGCGTCCCGGACACGGTCACCCGCCGATATTCGTCATCAGCGGCATTGACCTTGTCCCAGTCGGGACGTGCCGGGGCTGGCACGGGTGCCGCATGCACACGCTGGTCGACGCGGACGATCAGATCGCGTTTCCAGGCCAGGCGCTCAACCTGCCAGGTGCCGAGTGCCGCGAGTGCCGCGGCAAGCAGCATCAGGCAAACGGCGAAGATCGCGCGTTTTGCCCGATAACGCCGTCTATCCGATTTTTCCGACGGAGCCTGCGGGTGCCGCTGCCGCCGCCCCTTCGTCACCGTCACGGCATGTTCTTCATCATCTCGGGGCTCATGGGCATCATATTGGTATTGAGATGATGCATGACCCAGAGGGATCCGGAGAGCGCGATGGCGACGATGATGAGGGTGAAGATCAGCGCCATGATCGTCCAGCCACCCTCGCTCCTGGTATTCATGTGCAGGAAGAAGACCATATGGACGACGATCTGGATCGCGCCGAGACCCATCACCAGCACCGCCGTCACCGCCGGGCTGGCGAACACGCCTGACATGACCAGCCAGAAGGGAATGGCGGTCAGGATGACGGAAAGCACGAAGCCCGTCATATAGCTGCGGAACGTGCCGTGGCCGGCCTGATGGCCGTGGCTGTGGCCGTGATGAGCCTCGTGGGCGTCCTCATGTGCAGGTGCTTGCGAACTCATCCGAGAACTCCCAACAGGTAGACGAAGGAAAATACGCCGATCCAGACGACGTCGAGGAAGTGCCAGAACATCGAAAGGCACATCAGGCGGCGGCGGTTGGCCTCGATCAGCCCGTGCATCGACACCTGTACCATCAGCGTGATCAGCCAGATGATGCCGAAGGTGACGTGCAGCCCGTGCGTGCCGACCAGGGTGAAGAAGGAGGAGAGGAAGGCGCTGCGCGTCGGCCCGGCGCCTTCATGGATCAGGTGGATGAACTCGTAGAGCTCAAGCCCGATGAAAGTTGCGCCGAACAGGCCGGTCACAGCAAGCCAGAACAGCGTTTCCGCCTTCGCGTTCCGCTCCATCTGCAGCATCGCGAAGCCGTAGGTGATCGACGAGAACAGCAGCATCGAGGTGTTGAGGGCAACGATCGGAAGATCGAAGAGATCGGCCGGCGACGGGCCGGCGGCATAGTTGCGGCCGAGCACGCCGTGGGTCGCAAACAGCACGGCGAAGATCAGGCAGTCGCTCATCAGGTAGAGCCAGAAGCCGAGATTGGTGCTGTTTTCCGGATGGTGGTCTTCCGTCAGGTAGAATTCAGGCTTTTCGGCCGTGTCGATGGTCTGATCGCTCATGGTCATCACACCTGCTCGGCAAGCAGCGCGGTGCGCTTGCCTTCCGTTTCGGTTACCTCTTCGGCGAGGATGTAGAAGTCGCGTCGGTAATTGAAGGTATGGCCGATGGCGACGACAAGCATGGCGACGAAGGAGACGACCACCAGCCACCACATGTACCAGATCAGGCCGAAGGCGAGTGCGACACTGATGCCCGACAAGATCGCGCCGGTGCCGGTATTCTTCGGCATGTGGATCGGCCGGAAGCCTTCCAGCGGACGCGCATAACCGCGGTTCTTCATGTCGTACCAGCCGTCATGATCGTGCACGACAGGCGTCAAGGCGAAGTTGTATTCCGGCGGTGGCGAGGAGGTCGACCATTCCAGCGTGCGGCCATCCCAGGGATCGCCGCTGTCATCGCGCAATTCCTCGCGTTTCATGAAGCTGACGACGATCTGGATCAGGAAGGCGGCAATGCCAAGCGCAATCAGGCCGACGCCGAAAGCGGCGATGATGAACCAGATCTGTATCGACGGATCCTCGAACTGGCTCATGCGGCGGGTGACGCCCATCAGGCCCAGCACGTAGAGCGGCATGAAGGCGAACCAGAAGCCGATCTGCCAGAACCAGAAGCTCATCTTGCCCCAGAAGGGATCGAGCTTGAATCCGAAGGCCTTCGGGAACCAGTAGTTCACGCCGGCGAACATGCCGAAGAGAACGCCGCCGATGATGACGTTGTGGAAGTGGGCGATGAGGAACAGCGAATTGTGCAGCACGAAGTCGGCCGGCGGCACGGCAAGCATGACACCGGTCATGCCGCCGATGACGAAGGTCACCATGAAGCCGACCGTCCACAGCATCGGCACCTCATAGCGGATGCGGCCGCGATACATGGTGAAGAGCCAGTTGAACATCTTCGCCCCCGTCGGGATCGAGATGATCATCGTGGTGATGCCGAAGAAGGAGTTGACGCTGGCGCCCGAGCCCATCGTGAAGAAGTGGTGCAGCCAGACGATGTAGGACAGGATCATGATCACGCAGGTCGCGTAGACCATCGAGGCGTAGCCGAACAGGCGCTTGCCGGAGAAGGTGGCGACGACTTCCGAGAAGATGCCGAAGGCCGGCAGCACGAGGATGTAGACCTCCGGATGACCCCAGATCCAGATGAGGTTGATGTACATCATCGGATTGCCGCCGAGGTCGTTGGTAAAGAAGTTCGTTCCCGCATAGCGGTCGAGCGACAGAAGGGCGAGCGTTGCCGTCAGGATCGGGAAGGAGGCGACGATCAGCACGTTGGTGCAAAGTGCCGTCCAGGTGAAGACCGGCATCTTCATGAAGGTCATGCCCGGCGCACGCATCTTGACGATGGTGGCGATCAGGTTGATGCCCGAAAGCGTCGTTCCGACGCCGGCCACCTGCAGGCCCCAGATATAATAGTCGACGCCGACCCCCGGACTATAGGCAGCGCCCGACAGCGGCGGGTAGGCGAGCCAGCCGGTCTGGGCGAATTCACCGATGAACAGCGACAGCATGATGATGATCGCGCCGGCGGTGGTCATCCAGAAAGAGAAGTTGTTGAGGAAGGGGAAGGAGACGTCGCGCGCGCCGATCTGCAGCGGCACCACGAAGTTCATCAGACCGGTGACGAAGGGCATCGCCACGAAGAAGATCATGATGACGCCGTGGGCGGTGAAGACCTGGTCGTAATGGTGCGGCGGCAGATAGCCCTCCGAACCGTTGAAGGCGATCGCCTGCTGGATGCGCATCAGGATCGCGTCGGAGAAGCCGCGCAGCAGCATGATGACGGCGAGGATCACATACATGATGCCGATCTTCTTGTGATCGACGCTGCAGATCCAGTCGCGCCAGAGCGGACCCCAGAACTTGAAATAGGTGATGATGCCGAGCACCGCGAGGGCGCCAATGACGACGCCGATGAAGGTCACGACCAGGATCGGCTCGTGATAGGGGATGGCATCGAGGGTCAACCGGCCGAAGACGAACTTCAGGAGGTCAGGATTGGAAAACATGGAACAACCCGTTCATTATGTCTTGCGACGCAAAGCGCCAGGTTAATTGTTGTTGTTGAGCTGCGCCGGCGCCGGATCGGCGCCATTGCTCATGCCGGGCATGGAATGACCCTCATGCTGCATGTCCATTCCGGGCGTGCTAGGCATGCCGGGCATGTCGTGCTGCATGCTGTTGCCGTCGGTGCGCTCGGCGGGCTCGCTTCGGGCCGGAGCCCCTGTCGCCGGCACGGTGGCGGCGGGCGCCACGATGCCTTCGTCGGCATGACGGTTGTCATATTGCAGCTTCTCGCGGTTCTCGGCACTTTCCTTGCCGCCGCCGCCCATCATGTCGATGTGCATCATCTCGTTCATGCACATCTTGCCCGGTGTGGCGCACATGTTCAGGATCGCGTTGTAGAGGTCGGCATCGGCTCCGGCATAATAACGCACCGGTTCCTTCTCGCTCGGCTTCTCGAGCTTCAGATAGGCGTCGCGGTTGAGCATCGTGCCCTGCTGCTTGACCTGCGCCACCCAGGCGTCAAACCCCTCTTGGGTCAGGCCGTGGAATTTGAAGCGCATGTGAGAGAAGCCTGCACCGCTATAATTGGCGGAGAAGCCCTCATACTCGCCTTCTTTGTTGATGACGGCATGCAGCTTCGTCTCCATGCCGGGCATGGCATAGATCTGGCCGGCAAGGGCAGGGATGTAGAAGGAGTTCATCACAGAGGAGGCGGTGATCTTGAAATTGATCGGCATGTCCACCGGGGCAGCGAGTTCGTTGACTGTGGCAATGCCGAGTTCGGGATAGAAGAACAGCCACTTCCAATCGAGCGCCACGACCTCGACGTTCAACGGCTTGGTATCGGCCGGAATGGCGCGCTCCGCATCGAGGCGGTCGAGCGGGCGGTAGGGATCGAGCTTATGCGTGGAAATCCAGGTGACGGCGCCGAGCGCGATGATGATCGCCAGCGGTGCTGCCCAGATCACGATTTCGAGGCGGGTCGAATGGTGCCATTCCGGCGCGTAGGTGGCGGCCGTATTGGAGCGGCGGTAGCGCCAGGCGAAGTACAGCGTCAGGAAGATCACCGGTATGATGATCAACAACATCAGCACCGTCGAGATGACGATGAGATCACGCTGTTGCACGGCGATGTCGCCGGAGGGCGCCATGACCACCATGTTGCATCCTGCCAGGAAAAGCAGCGGCAAGACGGATAGAAGGCGGGAAAACTTCACGAGTTTTGGCACGTCTCTAAGCTCTTGTTGTTTCGTTTGTTCCGCGACTAACGCACTGGACCTGATAGCGACATGAGGTGTTTGGTCGCAGTGCAGCAATCATGCCGCACTGCGGCACAAATCATGTTGCACTACAGCTTTGAAATCCTGATGAAATCAAGAAAGATTTTTCGCGAGCGCATGTTCCAACCAATATATCCGTAAGAACCGGCCATGCCAGCGTTCCCATCCGAAAATCGCCGCCCGGATCACGCTATTTTTTCCGTCCACGCCTCATTTTGAGCCGCCATGATGAACTATTTACGCCTTACGGACTTGATAAGCCTGCAGGTTTGATCAAGATCAGGCTGAGGCGCCTTGCCGAAAGCGCTTCAACGAGGGAGGCGTTTTATGGCTACAACATCGCATTACGGACCGTCATCGTCGTCGCTGGAACGCGACGCGCGGCGCATTCACGACGACAAGCCGGTTTCGCCGGGCAGCATCGCCATCGGCGTGGTGATCGGCCGCATGTCGGAATTCTTCGATTTCTTCGTTTACGGCCTCGCCTCGGTCCTGGTCTTTCCACAGCTGATTTTCCCCTTCGCGCCGGATAGGCTGACGGGAACGCTCTATTCCTTCGCCATCTTCTCGCTGGCCTTCCTGGCCCGCCCCGTCGGCTCCGTCGTCTTCATGACGATCGACCGGCTGTACGGCCGTGGCACCAAGCTGACGATCGCGCTTTTCCTGCTCGGCGGCTCCACGGCCTCGATCGCCTTCCTGCCGGGTTACAACGAGATTGGCGTCTGGTCGATCGCCTTGCTGGCGCTCTTCCGTCTCGGCCAGGGCTTCGCGCTCGGCGGCGCCTGGGATGGCCTTGCCTCGCTGCTCGCGCTCAATGCGCCGGCCAAGCACCGCGGCTGGTATGCGATGATCCCGCAGCTCGGCGCGCCGATCGGTTTTGCGCTGGCCAGCACCCTCTTCGGTTATTTCGTCGCCAATCTTTCCAGTGAGGATTTCCTCTCCTGGGGCTGGCGTTATCCCTTCTTCGTCGCCTTCGCCATCAATGTGGTGGCGCTGTTTGCGCGCCTGCGCCTGGTCATGACCAAGGAATTCGGGACGCTGCTGGAACAGCACGAGCTCGAGGCGGCACCGATCCTCGACGTGCTGCGCGTCCACGGCCGCGACATCCTGATCGGCGCCTTCGTGCCGCTGGCGAGCTTTGCCATGTTCCACCTCGTCACCATCTTCCCGCTCGGCTGGATGAGCCTTTATGGCAACCAGCCGATCGGCGCGTTCATGGTGGTGCAGGTGATCGGCGCTGCGGTCGGCATCCTCACGATCATCGCGTCTGGCCTGATCGCCGACCGTATCGGCCGGCGCGCCCAGCTTGCCATCTGCGCCGTCATCATCGCCGTCTTCAGCTTTATCGGGCCGAGCCTGATCGCATCCGGCAACAGCGGCCATGACGCTTTCGTCATCATCGGCTTCGGCGTGCTCGGTCTTTCCTTCGGCCAGGCGACCGGCTCGATCTCGTCCCGCTTCGGCCGCGGCTACCGCTATACGGGTGCAGCCTTCACCTCGGATTTGGCCTGGCTGATCGGCGCGGGTTTTGCGCCACTGGTGGCGCTCAGCCTTTCCAGCCGCTTCGGCCTGACATTCGTTGGCTATTACCTGCTTTCCGGCGCCATCTGCACGCTTGCAGCACTTGCCTTCAGCAGGGCGCTGGAGCAGCGCGAATAGACGGACTTGAACATACGGGCCTGCATGGGAAACCATGCAGGCTTTTGTTTTTCGGACCGCCGACATTCTGGTCGGCGATAAACTGAATTGCTTTCTTGCGATCTGAACAAGCTTTCGCACGGCTGCGATAAGCCAGCTTGATGAGATCGAGCGTCAGACCGATTTGCGAATCTATCAGCCGGAGATCGGCCGGCCAGGACGAATTGGTGGAACGCGCCAACTGGTCATTTCACGATCTTTTATCGTGATCTATCGTGTTAGCCAGAAAATCGAACAGGTGGAAATTTCGCGCCTCGTCCACGGCACGCAGAAATGGCCACCGAAATCTTGATTTGAAACCCTACTGCGCCATCTGCGGCTGTTTCGCCGCCCGGGCCGCGGTCAGCTCCGCCGTGGTGTGGTTCAGGCGGTCGGCCAGCACTCGCATGATTTCCACGGCCATTTCCGGGAAGTCGCTGAGCAGCTTCAGGAAGTGCTCCTTGCTGATGCGCAGCACTTCGAGCGGCGAGGTGGCGCGCACCGTTGCCGTGCGCGAGACATCGCAGAGAATGGCGATTTCGCCGACGATCGAATTGGGTTCGACATCGGCGACCTTGATCTCGCCGGCCGGCGAGGAGACAACGATATCGGCGGTACCCGAGAGGATGACATAGGCGGCATCACCGACATCGCCCTGATGGAAGAGATCCTGTCCGGCCTTGTAGGTCATGCGATCGGAGGTAAAGGCCAAAAGCTTGAGCTTTGCTGGCGCGATCCTTGAAAAGATCGGCACCCGTCGCAGCATTTCGACTTCGTCTCTCAACAGCATGAGCGTTTCAATCCCCTGACGCAGGGTCCACAGGACCAGGCATCTTCAAACTCCGAGGCGTTCCCCCTCGGGAACACCCACCATCGCCGCCCCTATAGAATATTACGATAACAGTTCCTTGAACATCCCGTTTTTCTCGGAAAGTTCCGGATAGTTTCCAGCCTCCGCCAATCCGCCGCGATCGAAGAGCAGGATCCGGTCGAACTTCTCCGCCAGCCGGGCATTAGAAAGCACCCAGATGATCGCCGGCCGATGGCCTTCTTCGTGCAGGCCTTCGATGATGTTGCGGGTGATCTGATCCTGAACCCGCTGGTCGAGCGCCGACAGCGGCCGGTTGAAGATGAAATAGTCCGAGCGCTTCAACAGCGCGCGGGCCAGGTTCAGCTTCTGCCGCTGCACCATGGTCAGTCGCTTGCCACCGGAGCCGACGTCGAATTCGAGACCGATCGACAGCACGTCGTCATAAAGGTCAAGCGCATCGAAGAGTTCGCCCATGATGCCGCGGATGCGGTCGGAGGCGTCGGCTTGCTGATAGGCGATACGACCGAAGAGCACATTGTCCATCAGGCTTGCCGACGGGGTGAAACGCTCGGCATCGTAGCGCTCGATCAGCTCGGCGAGATCGGCCGGAATATGCTCGTGGAACTGCTTGCGGGCGTTGACGATCTTGTCCATGAGCTCGTTCGTCAGCAAGCCGAAGCGATGGCGCGGCTCGATATAGGCAAAACTCAGCCGGATGATGGCCGAACGTTCCTCAGGCGTGGCGTCCTCGAAGCGGCGGCTTTGCAGCTTCTGCAGCAGCGCCTGGTAGGTCGGAATGTCGTCCGCCGTCATGAAGGTCAGCTGCTGGAAGAAAGGATGGTCCGGCGGCAGGTCGTGGAAGAGTTCCACCGCGTTCTCGGCGATCTCGAGGCCCATGGCGTAGAGATCCGTGCTGAGGCCGGTTTCACGGAAGAGCTCCTGGAAATAGGGATGCGCGGCAAGCCTCCGATTGGTCATCAAAGGCCGCTTCATCGTGCCGAAGAGCAAATTCTCGCCAACCGTCGCCTGGGCGTTGTAGGCGTCGAAATCGAAAGGCACGACGATCGTGTCGAGCCCCTCGTCGCGCAGCCGGTCGCGCAGCGAGGCGCGGAGCGCCACGACGTGGTTGCTGACTGCCACATGCACATCGGTATTGACGGTCGAGCGCAGCGCCAGATCGAGGATGTCCTGTGAGATGAGGACGGCGTCGAGCACCGGGCGGATCGCTTTCAGCAGGTCCTCGGGCCCGCTGGCGCCGGCGGCCTTGTAGTCCACCCAGTCGCTGTTGAGGTCGAGCGTCGGATTGCCGGCCTTCTCTGCCTCGGCGGAATGCCATTTGTACTCCAGCGCTTCCCGCTCGTCGTAAACGGGATCGGTCATCGGCGCATGTTTGAGG
Organism: Rhizobium sp. 862_C5_N1_2; assembly: GCF_051811205.1. Classification (NCBI taxonomy): domain Bacteria; kingdom Pseudomonadati; phylum Pseudomonadota; class Alphaproteobacteria; order Hyphomicrobiales; family Rhizobiaceae; genus Rhizobium; species Rhizobium sp. 862_C5_N1_2. Next base: position 49,384 of record NZ_JBPWPT010000003.1, read on the forward strand.
CCGTAGAGCAGATTGCTGGCCAGCGTGCCGTGGAAGAAGAAGGTGTCGGCCGAGGCATAGGAGATCCGCCGGCCGGTAATCGATTCCGGCAGGTCCAGGAGATCGCGCCCGTCGATGGTGATGCGGCCGGAGTCCGGCCAGACCATGCGGCCGAGCGCTTCGGCGAAGGCTTCCGCGCCGCTGCCGTTCGGCCCGACGATCGCCACCGTCTCGTTCGGCTTGATCTCGACGGAGACGTGATCGACGAGGCGGGCGCCGCTGTCGTCGGAGAGCGACAGATTGGTGACGACGAGCGCGCTCGTCAGCGCCCCGACCGGGGCAATCGCGAGTTCCTGGATACGGCTGTCGATTAGCGGCTCGACATTGAACTGCTCGTAGACCTGCTGGTACTTCACCTGCACGTCCTGGCGCATCTGGTCCCAGTCGATCAGTTCCTTCAGCGGCCCGGGCAGGTCCTTGTAGGCTGATATGACGGCGACGAGCTGGCCGATGTCGAGCCGGCCCTGCAGCGCCAGGTAGCCGCCGATCGCGTAAAACAGGAACGGCGTGACCTGGGCGAGGAAGTTGTTGATGAATTTCACCAGGAACTTCCACTGGTAAAGATCGTAGCGGATCGAGAAGATCCGGCCGAGCCGCGAGGCGATGTCGGCGCGTTCGAGGTTCGATGTGTCGTTGCCGTGGATCGTGCCGATGCCGTCGACGATTTCGCCAACGCGGCCGGAGAGCTCGCGCGCCGTCAGCTGCCGCTGGCGGCCGAGGTCCAGCAGGCGCTTGCGCATGCGGGGAATGACGACCGCCTGTACGCCGACGATGCCGGCGGCGATCATTCCGAGCCAGAAATTCTGCACGATGATGAAGGCGAGCGCCGTGATCGCCTGGCCGCCAAGAAGGGCAGGGGAGACGAAGGCATCGCCGGTGAAGCCGCCCATCGGCTCCACCTCGTCCTTGATCATGGTGGCGATTTCGGCCGATTTTACCCGCTTGAAGTGGATGGGCGGAAAACGCAGCACCCGGTCGATCAGCTCGAAGCGGATACGGCGCAGCATGCGCTCGCCGAGCCGGCCTTTATAGGTGTTGATGTAGAACTTGAAGAGGCCGTTCAGCACCACCAGCGCCAGAAACACCAGGCTGAGGGCCATCAACATCTGGAAACGATTGAGCTGCAACCCTTGGAAGAATTCGACATGGCCGATCAGCGGGATGTCATAGGCAATATGCATGAAGGTCTGCCTTGCGCCCGGACCTTCGAAGCCGTCACCCTGAATCGGTCCGTTGACGATCTGCTTCGGCAGGTCGAAGGACAGGAAGTAGGGCACCATCGAGGCGGCGACGACAGCCAGAATCCACAGCTGCTGCAGCCGCGTGTTCTTCCAGATGTAGCGGGCGAGGCTTTTTTCCATGGCTAACCGTCAGCTTGCTGGGAAATTCCGGGGGCGCGATCCGGGCGCCGGGACGGGGAGGAATTTTGAGAACAGGACCATGCAGCCGGACCGCCGATATCGCAATGAAAACAAGGCGAAGCGACCGGCTGCAGAAATGCCGATTCTCGCCGGAACTCTGCTTATATCACAGGAATTTTGGATTAGGCGAGGGATTCGGCAATCATGGAGCGAATGATGGCGGCGGTTTTCTCCGCTCCGGCGAGATCGAGCAAGACCGGCCCCCTTAGCTGTGCCGCGAGCGCCTTTTCGACGGCCTCCCTAACATGGCCCGACGTCAGTCCCTTTTCCGGCAGGATGTCGGCAAGGCCGAGCGCCTGCAGCCGTTCGGCGCGCACCGTCTGCTCGGTTTCGCCGTCGGCGACGAAGGGGATGAGGATCGCCCGGCACTCGGTGCGCAAGAGATCGCCGACCGTATTGTAGCCTGCCTGCGAAATCGACACTTTCGCGCCGCGCAGCAGAGAGGGAAAATCCTTGCGGAAGCGCACCAGCGTCACATTCGGGGCGGCATCCTCAGACAGCGCGGCGAAATCGGCCTCCGGCAGGTTCGGGCCTGATATCAGCAGCCAGCGAAGATCGGCGGGTAGCAGCGCTGCTGCCTCTTTGGCCGCGCCGATCAGTGCAGCACCGACCGCGCCGCCGCCCGCCGATGCGATGATGTCGAATGTCTCGGTCGGTTCCGGCGCCGGCGGTGGTGCGACGAGGCCGGTATAACGCAGCCTGTCGGCGATCTCGGATGTCAGCGGGAAGGTGTCCTCGAGCCTGATGAAATCGGGATCGCCGTGGACGAGCACGGCATCGAAATGATCCTTGACCAGCTTGGCGGTCTCCGCGTCGCGGCCTGCCTTGCGGTTTTCCTGCAGGATGTCGCGCACCGAGCTTAGGAGTTTCGGCCGAGGTTCGGCCTTTTCGATCGCCTCGAGCAAGGGCAAGAGTTCGAAGCGCATCTGTCGCCGGCCGAAGGGGAAGGCTTCGATGATGACGACATCGGGCCTGGCGGCATGGAAGGCATCGAGAAGCAGCGCGCGGCGGGCATTGAGGAAATCCTCGCCCGCTGGCCGGCCATTTGCATCGGCGAGGCCGGAAAAACCGGCATTGCTGGCAACGACCGCCGGCAAGGCCACGGTCTTTATACCCTCGCCCGGAAAGCCCGGCACAGGCAGGCCGCCGGTCACGACAGTCACGTCAAAACCGTCTTCGACAAGCGCATTGGCGATGCGGCTGGCGCGGGCTATGTGGCCGATGCCAAGCAGATGCTGGACATAGAAGAAAATACGCGCTGCCGTCATGACGCCTTCTGCCATTCGGCCTCGAACAGGCCGGTGAGCTGTCTGATGCTGGAGTGATAGTCGAAATGTTCGCGCACCTGGTTTTCGGCTGCGTCGCCGAGACGCTTGCGCAGTGCTGGGTCGCGGATTGCCGCCTCCAGCGCTCTGGCCAGCAGCGCCGGGTCCTCCGGCGGCACGACGAGGCCGTTTTCACCGTTCTTCAGGAGCTCAGGCACCCCGGATACTTCGGTCGAGAGGCAGACGAGCCGCTGGCTCGATGCCTCGACCAGGACGTTCGGCAGGCCGTCGCGGTCGCCGTTGGCGGCGATGCGGCAGGCAAGTGCGAAGAGGTCGGCGCGGCGGTAATGATCGAGCACTTCTTCCTGTGCCATGGCGCCCTTCCAGACGATGCGAGGGGAAATGCCGAGTTCCGTAGCCAGCGCCTTCAGTTTCCCAAGCTCCTCGCCGCCGCCGATATGGTCCATGCGCCAGTTAAGATCGGCAGGCAGCAGTGCCAGCGCCCGCAGCAGCACGTCGTAACCCTTTTTCTCGACGGCGCGGCCGACGCTGAGGATGAAGGCCGGATCGTCGGGATCGCTCCCGGTCCGGTCCGAGCGCTCGCCGGCAAAATGGCCGAAACGGGCAAGATCGAGACCGTGGTAACTCAAGTGCACGGTCTCTTTGCGTGATGTCAGCGTCCGCATGTGTTCATAGCCCGTCCTGGTGCAGGTGACGGTCCAGCGGGCGCTGCCGAGTTTCTCGTTCAGCTCCCAATCGGGCGACGTCCAAATGTCCTTGGCGTGCGCCGAGCAGGTCCAGGGGGTGTCCGTGAGGATGCTCGCATATTCCGTCACCGAGGCCGGCGTGTGGATGAAATGGGCATGCAGCCATTCGCCCTCGTCCGGCCATTCACGCCCCAGCACCAGTGCCTGGCCGAGACGGCGGAAACGGTTGCGGGAGAGGTCGCGCTTGAGGTCGGCGAGGAAGCGTTTCATCAGCGTCTTGAAGCCGGGTTTGGAGAAACCGGCGGCCAGGCCTTTCAGCACGCGGATTGGCTCTTCGTGTAGATATTCCGGCAGATAGACGACACGCGCCCGGATCTCGTCATGCACGGGATGGCGCTTCTTGTCGGTCGGCCGGCGCATCGAAATCAGCGTGAGGTCGAAGCCGGCCTTTTCGAGGCCGAGCAGCTCCTGGGCGATGAAGGTTTCCGAAAGGCGGGGATAGCCTTTCAGCACGACGAGGATCTTGCGGCGTTGCGGCAAGGCTGTGCCCTATTCCGCGCCGACGAGGGAAAGGTGGCTGCCGCGGCCGTCGATCCACCGGCCGACGGTCTGCGAGATATGGTCCAGCCCTTCGAGACGCATATTGCCGCCGCTTTTCGACGGCGGCTGGCGGAAGGGCAGGCGCTTCAACGCTTCGGCCATGATAGTCGGATCGACCGACTGATCCGGCAGCAGCATGTCGACGAGGCCGAGCTCGCTTGCCCGCTGGGCGCGCAGCAGCTGTTCCTCGCGTGGCTTGACGCGCGGCACGATGAGGGCCGGCTTGTCGAAGGAGAGGATCTCGCAATAGGTATTGTAGCCGCCCATGGCGACGACGCCGGTGGCGCTGTCGATCAGCTCTTCCATGTGGTTGTCGAACTCGATGACCTCGATATAGGGGATCGCTTCTCCCTTCTGCACCAGCTTGGCCCGCTCGGCGGCCGGCATATAGGGGCCGAGCACGACGAGCGCCTTCTGCGTCAGCGTCGGGTCGGCCTCGTAGGCATTCATGACGTCGTGGACAAGATCGGAGCCGTCGCCGCCACCACCAGTCGTGACGAGGATGTAATTATCCTTGCGGGCGTTGATTGAGGTCTTTCCCCTGGAGACGCTGCGCTGCAGGAAGCCGACGAAATCCATCTTCCGGCGCAGGCTGGCCGGCACGTCGAGGCCGATCAGCGGATCGTAGAAATCCGGCGGACCATAGACCCAGACGCTGTCGTAATATTGGTCGATCTTCTGCATGATGCTGTTCTTCTTCCACTCGGCCTCGAGCAGATGCGGCGCGTCCATGATCTCGCGCAGGCCGAGCACCAGGACGGTACCGCGAGCCTTGAGATAAGCCAACGTATCCTCGACCTCGCCCTTCAGCCCCATCGGTTCCTTGTCGACGATGAAGATATCTGGCTGGAAGGTCTCGGCCGTGTGGCGAATGCTCGACTCGCGCATCTTCAGCGTCTCGTGCAGGTCGATATGGCTGGCAAGCGACGTATATTCGCCGTTGCGCAGCTTGATGACGCTCGGGATCTTCACGAAGTCGACGCGGGCGCGGTAGTCGAAGGCGCCGGCGATCGTGGCACCCGAAATGATCAGAATGTTGAGGCCGCGATAATCCTCCACCAGCGCATGGGCGATGGCGCGACAGCGGCGCAGATGGCCGAGACCGAAGGTGTCGTGGCTGTACATGAGGATGCGCGCATCTTCGAGACGTCTGGACATGGGCATCCCTTCTGGGGTGAGCGACATACTTAGTGCCCCCACCGTCGGGAGGCCAAGAGGAGGGGGCGGTGCCGTGACGTACCGCCGCATTTCCTGCTATTTGTAGGGATCTGCCGCATCACGCAAGCCGTCTCCCAGAAAGTTGAACGCCAAAATGACAAGAACAACAGGAATGATCGGATAGAGCAGCCATGGATAGAAGGCGATGACGCTGACGCTTTTTGCCTCGGTCAGCAGAATGCCCCAGCTGGTGATCGGCGGACGAAGGCCGAGGCCTAGGAAGGAGAGCGCGGTCTCTCCAAGGATCATGCCGGGGATGGAAATCGTCGCCGAAGCGATGAGATGCGACATGAAGCCCGGCACCAGATGTCGGCCGATGATGCGCGGCGTGCTGGCGCCCATCAGCTGTGCGGCCTGGACATAATCCTCCTCACGCAGCGCCAGGAGTTTGGAGCGCACGGCACGCGCCAGCCCCGTCCAGTCGATGATGCCGAGGATGACGGTGATGCCGAAATAGATGACGATCGGGCTCCACGTCACCGGCATGATGGCTGCCAGCGCCATCCAGAGCGGCAGGCTCGGCAGCGATTGCAGCACTTCGATCAGGCGCTGGACGATGAGATCGAAAATGCCGCCGCGATAACCGGCAAGGCCGCCGATGATGATGCCGAGCACGAAGCTGATCGAAATGCCGATCAGACCGATCGTCAGCGATATCCGCGCGCCGTAAAGGATGCGCGACAGCACGTCGCGGCCGAGCCGGTCGGTGCCGAGCAGGAACATCTGCCCGCCGATCGCCGGGCAGACAAGATGATAGTTCGAGGCGACAAAGCCCCAGAATTTATAGCCATCGCCGCGGCAGAAGAAACGAATCGGCTGCACGTCATTCTTCTTGTCGGTATAGACCCGGTGCAGCGTGTCGATATCGAGCGTCATGCTCCGGCCGTAGACGAAGGGACCGACGAAGCTGCCCTTGTCGAAGAAGTGGACGCGCTGCGGCGGTGCATGAATGAAATCGACATTGCGCGTGTGCAGGCCGTAGGGCGCCAGGAACTCGACGATCAGGATCATCAGGTAGACGGCGGCGAGAAAGATGCCGGAGATCAAGGCCAGCCTGTGCTGCTTGAACTTCCACCACATCAGCTGCTTTTGCGAGGCGAGATGGATGCGCGATTGCGCTGCCGTCATGCTTTCGGTCGCGTGCGGATCGAAAGGAGCGGTCGAGACGTAATGCGCAAGCGGCGCGCCGGGTGCGGGAAGGGGCGACATTATTTGGTGCTCCTGCCTTGCAGACGGATGCGGGGATCAAGGAAGCCGAGTGCGATGTCTGAGATCAGCACGCCGATGACATTGAGGAAGGCCAGGAACATCAGGAAGGAGCCGGCGAGATACATGTCCTGGCTCTGAAGTGCCTTGATGAGCATCGGCCCCGTCGTCTCCAGCGACAGCACGATCGCGACGATCTCGGCGCCCGAGATGATCGACGGAAGGATCGAGCCGATATCGGCGACGAAGAAGTTGAGCGCCATGCGCAGCGGGTATTTTAGCAGCGCCTTGAGGGGCGGCAGGCCCTTGGCGCGCGCGGTGACGACATATTGCTTCTGCATCTCGTCAAGCAGGTTGGCGCGCAGCCGCCGGATCATGCCGGCCGTGCCTGCCGTGCCGACGATGATGACCGGGATCCAGAGGTGAGAGAGGATCGATCGTGCCTTCTCCCAGCTCATCGGCGCCGAGATATATTGCTGGTCCATCAGGTGCCCGATCGAGATGCCGAACCAGATATTGGCGAAATACATCAGGATCAGAGCCAGCATGAAATTCGGAATGGCGATGCCCATCAGGCCGAGGAACGTCAGCCCGTAGTCACCCCAGCTGTATTGGTGCGTGGCCGAATAGATGCCGATCGGAAATGCGATCAGCCAGGTGAGCAGGATCGTCGTGAAGGAGACGAGCATCGTCAGCCAGAGGCGGTCGCCGACCACGTCGGAGACCGGCAGCTGATATTCGAAGGAGTACCCGAAGTCACCGTGCAGCATGCCGCCGACCCAGTAAAAATAGCGCACGATCTCCGGCTTGTCGAAGCCGTATTGCTGGCGCATCTCCTCGATTTCCTGAAGGTTGGCGGTCTCACCGGAGGCACGCAGCTCGGCGATCTGGCTCTCGAAGAAGTCGCCCGGCGGGAGCTCGATGATGGTGAAGACCAGCGCCGAAATGACGAAGAGCGTCGGCACCATGGCGGCGATGCGCCAGAGAATATATCTGAGCACGGCCTCAGGCCTCCTTATACCAGAATGCATCCGGCATATAGACGCCGAGATAGGAGGTGGGATCGAAGCCGTAGAGCGCTTTCTCCGGCAGGTTCTGCAGTTTGGCGGCGCGAAGAACCGGCTGCAGCGTGCTGTTGATCAGGCCGATCGAAAATACCTGCTGCGTATAGAGCGACAGCATCTTATGCCAGATCACCTGGCGCTCCTCGAATTTCGCCGTCGAGCCCCATTGGCTAAGCAGGTCGACCAGTTCCGCAGCCTCAGGCAGATCCGGTGCGACGCCCTCCTGGCCCGCGGAGAGGTAATGCATGCCCCAGAGCGGCCATTGCAGCTGATCGTCGAGTGTTGGCGCAAGGCCTGCGGGCGACATGTCGGCCGTCGGCACGCCATTGTCGAGGCCGTACCAGATCGACATCATGATCGAACCGCTCATCGCGCGGTTGCGGAAGACGTCGCGCTGCGAGGTGCGGGTATAAAGCGCAAGGCCGATATTGGCCCAGTGGTCGTGCACCAGCTCCAGCACATCGGTGTCGAGATTGCTCTCGCCGGCGGTCTCGACGGTGATCTCGGCGCGCCGCCCGTCGGGCAGCAGCCGGATGCCGTCGTCGTCGCGCTTGGTCAAACCGAGCTCGTCAAGCAGGCGGTTGGCCTCGTCGGGATCGAACTTCACGAAGGCGTCGGCATATTCCTGCTTGAAGAGCGGGCTGTCGGGCAGGACGGTATCGGCGCTTGGCGTGCCGAGGCCGTAGAAGGCCACCATATTGACCTCGTGCCGGTCGATCGCCAGCGACAAAGCGCGGCGCAGGCGCACATCGCGGAAGAGGCCGCGCCACACCTCGTCGGCACAGTTGAGGTTCGGCAGCAGCGTGATGCGCGAGCCGCGCGCGAGCTTCCAGAGATTGACCTTCACCGGGAAGCGCTTCTCGGCCTCCTTCAGGAAGGTGTAGTCGTTGAAATCGATGCCGGTTACCTGCAGGTCGGCTTCGCCTGCACCCGCCTTAGCGGCGATGATCGACGACGAGGAGACGTTGAGGATGAAACGGTCGAGATAGGGAAGCTGCCGGCCGGTCTCGTCGATGCGGTGGAAGAACGGGTTGCGCTCGAAGACGAACTGCTCGGACGGCAGCGGCGTCGTATTGCGCCAGGGATCGAGCGTCGGCAGGTTCGGATTTTCCGGACGATAGGAACGCGCCATCTTGATGTGCAGATCCTGCCATTTCTTGACGCGATAGGTCTTCATCAGCTCGTCCATCTTCGCCTGGTCCGGCTGGAATTTCTTGTGGAACTGCTTGAGATAATGACCAGGGCCGAAGATGACGAGCGGCTGGGGGCCTGCCAATGTCGGCAGGAACATCGGGTTGGGTTTTTCCCAGGTGTAGCGCACGGTCAGCGGATCGAGCATCTCGAAGCGCGGCAGGCTGCCGTGCGGGCGAAGCTCCAGCGCGCCGCCGCCGGGCGTCAGCTTGTCGTTCAGGATGACGTCTTCCCACCAGTAGCGGAAATCGTCGGCCGTGAACGGCTGGCCGTCGGACCATTTATGGCCCTCGCGCAGCGTGAAGGTGAAGACCGTGTCGTCTTCGGACTGGAAACCGGCCAGAATATCCGGCTGAAATTGCAGGTGCTTGTTGTAGCCGACCAGGCGGGCATAGCCGTAGATCGTCATGAAGCGGATGTCGCGCTGGCTGCCGATGATGGTGCGCACCGTGCCGCCGTAGGCACCGGGTTCGAGCCCCATCTCCTTCAGATTGACGATGCGTGGGCGCAGCGGAATGCGCTCGGCCATCGGCGGCAGGCTGCCTGATGTCAGCCGCTCCTTCAGGAATTCGGGTTCGGCGGCTTGTTGTGCCCTCAACACCGCGGGCGCGATCGCCGCACCGACGAGGCCGCCCAGGAATGTGCGACGCGTCACCATCCACGCAACTCCTTGGCATCGGCGCCCTTGCGGGCGCGCACCAGATGGCCGTCGCCGAGGTCGGCATAGGCAAGTTCGGAAGCGTCGTCATGCTCGGCGGTGAAGGTCACGCCCCAGTTCTGCTTGTCGGCGGCGCCGTTTTCCCTGAGCGCCTTGAAATCGAGCGGTCGGTCTAGATCGGGGAAGGGGACGGCGGCAAGCAGCGATTTCGTATAGGGGTGCACCGGATCACGCAGGATGATCTCGCGCGGCGCGATTTCGACGATGCGGCCCTTACACATCACCGCAATGCGGTCGGCCATGTAATCGACGACGGCGAGATTATGCGAAATGAAGAGATAGGTCAGCCCCAGCTCCTTCTGCAGGTCCTTCAACAGGTTGAGGATCTGCGCCTGCACGGAGACGTCGAGGGCCGAGACCGGCTCGTCGAGGATGACGAGCTTTGGACCGAGCGCGAGTGCCCGCGCGATTCCGATGCGCTGGCGCTGGCCGCCCGAAAAACTGTGCGGATAACGGCTGAGATAACGCTTGTCGAGACCGATTGCCGCCATCAGCCCCTCGACCTTACGCTTGCGCTCGTCACTGTCGCCGCGGTCATGGATCTCGAGCGGTTCGCTCAGGATGTTGCGCACCGTCATGCGCGGCGAGAGCGAGGAGACCGGATCCTGGAACACCATCTGGATCTTGGTCCGCATGTCCTGCAGTTCGGAGCCTTTGACCGAGAGGACGTCGACGACCTCCTTGCCGTCGTTGAACACCACGGCGCCGCTGTCCGGCGTGATGGCGCGCATCAGGATCTTGCTGAGCGTCGTCTTGCCGCAGCCGGATTCCCCGACCAGGCCAAGACATTCGCCGCGGCGGATGTCGAAGCTGACGTCGTCGACGGCGCGCAGGACGGTGGCTTCGTGCTTGCCGAAGAAACTGCGCTTGCGCGTCTTGTAGGTCTTCGAGAGATTGGCGACGGAAAGCAGGATACCCGGCGCCTCTGCCTGGCGCGGCTTCTTCATGCCGACAAGGGCTTCGAGATTGACCTTCACATCGCGCAGCGCTTTCAGCCGCTCGCCGGGTTTCATGTCGAAATGCGGAACAGCGGCCATCAGCCCCTTGAGATAGGGATGCTGCGGATTGCGGAAGATATCCTCGACCGGCCCGGCCTCCATGATCTCGCCGTGATAGATGACGACCACCTCGTCGGCCATGTTGGCGACGATGCCGAGATCGTGGGTGATGAGCAGCATCGCCATGCCCAGCTTGGCCTGCAACTCGCGGAGCAATTCGAGGATCTGCGCCTGGATCGTCACGTCGAGCGCCGTCGTCGGCTCGTCGGCGATCAGAAGGGCCGGCTTGCAGATCAGCGCCATGGCGATCATCGCGCGCTGGCGCATGCCGCCGGACAGTTCGAACGGATACATGTCGTAGGTTCGATGCGGGTTCGAAAACCCGACCAGGCCGAGCATCTCCTCGGTCCTTTCGCGCGCTTCCTGCTTGTCGGTTTCGGTGTGGATCAGGAGCACTTCGCTGATCTGATTGCCGATCGTATGCAGCGGCGAGAGCGAGGTCATCGGCTCCTGGAAGATCGTCGCCATGCGCCGGCCGCGCAGGTCGCGCATTTCCTCGCTGTCGCGCGGAAAGGACAGGATGTCGGTCGCGCTGCCGTCGAGCGGATCGGTGAAGAGGATGCGGCCGGTAGCCTTGGCCGGATTGGGCAGGATGCCCATGACCGACTGGCTGATCACCGATTTTCCGGAGCCGGATTCACCGACGAGAGCGGTAACCTTGCCCGGAAGGATGCGAAGATTGGCTTCTTTTACGACGCGTAACCGGTCACCGAAAACCGAGAAGGAGACGTCGAGATTTTCAATACGCAACAGATCGGCTGCAGACGCCATACCAATGAAATTCCCCAGTCTTCTATGTTCCCGTTAAGGCACACTATCGTACCGCAAACGGGGTGTCTAGCTGATGACAATCATAGAAAAACCAGCATGTCCCGCCGAAGTTCCCCAGGCGAGACGCGCAGATTATGAGAGGGGTTCTAAGCTGTTACTGGATGAATTTCTCCATGCTGGTGTGCTTGACCTGTTTCTTGGCGTCGCGATGCAGGAGAATGACCTGCTCGGCTTCGGAAAGTCCGTTCTGCACGGCCTCGCGGAAGCTCTCGTCGACATTGATTGCAGGCGCCGGCGCGCGCGGTTGCAGCACCGTCACCTTCTGGCGGATGCCGCGCAGCTTCTCCTCGCCGAGCGTCGTCCATTCGCCGCCGCAATAACCGGCGAAGGCCTGGCTGGCGACGACCTCGCGGCCGTATTTCTTGGTCAGGATCTGCAGACGCTGGACCTCGTTGACCGCCGAGCCGAAGGCGGAGAAGGTCAGGCGGTCCTTGAGGCCGACATTGCCAAACATGACATTGCCGACATGCAGGCCGATGCCGTAGCCGACCCTGGATAGGCCTTTCTGCTCGCGGTCCCTGTTGAGCTCGGCGACCCGCGCCTGCGCCTGGTGGACAGCCGAAAGCGCTGCCTCGCAGGCAATCTTCGATGGGTCCTTGTGGCGCCCGCAAGGATAGACGGCGAGGAAGCCGTCGCCGAGGAAACTCAGGATCTCGCCGCCATTGCGGTTGAATGGGGCGGCGATCGCATCGAAGAACTGGTTCAGCGTGTCGATATAGGCCTGCCGGCCTTCCTTTTCGGCATACATGGTGGATTCGCGCATATCGCCCATGACGAGGGCTGCGCGGATCGTCTCACCGTCGCCGCGGCGGATCTGGCCGTTCAGCACCCGCTTGCCGGCGTCGCCACCGAGATAGGTGGTCAGCATGTTGTTGGCGAGCTTGCCGAGCACCGCCATCTTGGCGGCGACCGCCAGATGGTTCTGCATCCTGAGCAGCGCATCGATCATATCGTCGGAAAAGCCGGTATTATGGTCCGTCGACCAGGAACCCATCATTCCCTGCACCGAGCCGTCGCCGAAGGGCTGCACGAAGGCCAGGTAATCGGTGATGCTGTCCTTGCGCAGGTCCTCGAAAATGGGAAATTCATTCGGCCCATCCTGCATCAGCCGGCGGCGGATGTGCTGCAGATTGTTGTCGAGCAGGTAATAATAAGGGCTCTGGAGGAAGCGATCCGGCTTCTGTCCGGCGGGCATGCGGAAGCCCTCGATGGTGACGCCGCTGGCGCGCCGCCAGGTGAAGCTGAGCGCGTCGTAGAGCGGATGCAGCATCGAGAAAGAAAGATGCACGCGCGCAAGTGGCAGGCCTGCAGCCGTGAGCCTTTCGCAGAAACCACGGACGATATTTTCAAGCTCGTCTCCGGCCAGCGAAGAGTTCGTCAGCCATTCAGCGACCCGGTCCAACAGGATGGAGGACACGCTGGATTCGATCGTGCTCATTCTCGGTATGATCCTCATAAGGCACGCCATCCCCAAGAGCCAAAAGTCCCTCGGCCGGCACATTTTTCATGCGCAGGTCACAAGGAAATCAGGATGTACGAGCGGTATTATTGTGTCAACGATCTGCCCAAAACCCGGCAGCGGCGCCCTCAGTTCCCAATAGCGGGATAGGACGGGTAGTCCTTTCCAGGTGGTTCATTATCAAAAGTCAAAATAGGGATGCTGCAAATGCGAAACAATGGGATGCGCATTTTTTTGTGCGCTCAAGTTGCACAAGGGCCGTCACCGAGTCATTTCGGCCACACCGGGTCAGCCACATCCGATAAGCATCGCAAGGGGTCGCGGCCGTGTTTTCTGCTCCCCTCGTCAGGTCAGAGACGGAGCCCGGGTTTAATTTGCCAGGATCATGCATTAGATCAGCCTTCTCTTCCCCGTTTGAAAGATCCCGCCTTGGTTATCTCCCCCTTCGATACGCTTTTGCAGAAGATCGAAACCCGCGCGGCGCGTGCCGGCATCATCGGCCTCGGCTATGTCGGCCTGCCTCTGGCGATGGCGGTGGCGCGCAGCGGCTTTGCGGTCACGGGCTTCGACATCGACCCGGGGAAAATGGTGGCCCTCGATGCCCGCCGCTCCTATATCGACGCGGTGAGCGACGAAGCACTTTCCACCGAGATCGATGCGGGACGTTTCAAGGCGACGACCGATTTCGCCGGCCTCGACGAGTGTGACGTCATCATCATCTGCGTGCCGACGCCGCTCACCAAGCATCGCGATCCCGATCTTTCCTTCGTCGAGGCGACGTCGCGCTCGATCGCCGCGCACCTGCGCCCCGGTCAGCTCGTCGTGCTGGAATCGACCACCTATCCCGGCACGACCGATGACGTGGTGAAGGTCATTCTCGAAGGCACCGGGCTGAAATCCGGCTCGGACTTCTTCGTCGGCTTCTCCCCGGAGCGCGAGGATCCCGGCAACCAGCATTATCATACCGCGACGATCCCGAAGGTCGTCGCCGGCGACGGCGCCGAGGCGCTGGCGCTGATGAAGGCCTTTTATGGCGCGGCGGTATCGTCCGTCGTTCCGGTCTCCTCGAATGCGACGGCAGAGGCCGTGAAGCTCACCGAAAACATCTTCCGCTCGGTCAACATCGCCCTCGTCAACGAGCTGAAGACCGTCTATGCGGCGATGGGCATCGACGTCTGGGAGGTCATCGATGCGGCCAAGACCAAGCCCTTCGGCTACATGCCCTTCTATCCGGGCCCGGGTCTCGGCGGCCATTGCATACCGATCGATCCCTTCTACCTCACCTGGAAATCGCGCGAATACGAGCTGCCGACCCGCTTCATCGAACTTGCCGGCGAGATCAATTCGGCAATGCCGCGTCATGTCGTCGGCAAGCTTGCCGAGGCGCTCGACATCCGCGCCGGCAAGGCGCTGAGCCGCAGCAGGGTGCTAGTGCTCGGGCTCGCCTACAAGAAGAACGTCGCTGATATAAGAGAGAGCCCGTCGCTGCGCCTGATCGAGATCATCGAGGAGCGTGGCGGACGGGCGGATTATCACGATCCCTTCGTCGCCGAGATTCCGCCGACGCGCGAATATCAGGCGCTGAAGGGCCGCAAATCGGTGGCTCTGACGCCGGAGACCGTCGCCGGCTACGATGCAGTGCTGGTCGCGACTGACCACGACAAGGTGGATTATGCGGCGCTCGCAAAAAACGCCTCGTTGATCGTCGACACGCGCAATGTCTTCAACCGGCTCGGCCTTTCGGCCGATCACGTCATCAAGGCGTGACGGAAACGGCCGAAAGCGACTTGCCGGTGATCTGGCTGGCGGCTACCGCATACCCGCCGGCGGCGCCATCGATGAAATGGATGTGATCGCGCGCGATCGGCGTCGGCACGAAGCAGGTCATCAGCGCCGAGGATTGTCGATGCAGCCCGTAGCGGGCCACACCCTTGGCTTGGGCCTGTTGCAGCAAAGTCTCGATGCGCTTCAGGTGTTCGGCGTCGACGTCTATCGTCATCTTCAGCCCGTCGTCGAACTTGCGGAAATCGGAATTGTCGGCGACGTCGCGCTTGTAGCGGCGGGCATCGAAGCGGCCGAGCGGAATGCCGAGCCTGTAGCACGCGACCGTGATGGCGAGCTGCAGGAAGATGAAGAGCTTCTGCCACAACCGCCGGCTGGGTGGCGCGGTGGCTTTGGCCTCGCGATTGATGCCATGCAGCGAGAAGGCAAGGTTAGGACCATCGGCCGGTACCGGATGGCTTGCCCGGTTCTGCTCGGTGGTAATGGCGACGATGCCGCTGACGAGTTCTTGAAATTCCCGGCCTGGCCGGCCTTCGCCGGGCACGGCGATAATCGAGACGATCTCGCCGTTTCTAGCATCGATCGGGCTCCAGCGGCAGGATAGACCGGTGAGATCCGGGCGCGTTCGCGGGGCCGCGCGGGCAATGCCGTAACGGCCGAGTTTCATCTGTCTTTCGGCCCAGCTGGTGCCGCCGCCCCAGAACATCGCATAGGTGACAAAAGGGCTTGCGGAATAACGTGCGACGCGGACGTCGAGGCCCTCGGCGCGGGTGTCGGCGACCGGTACGATGGCGATGCGCAGCACCAGGTTCAGATCTTCCTCGACCCAGACCTGTGCGGCGGCAAGAGCGTCGCGTGCCGCCGCCTCCAGCGAACCCGGAAGCGCGATCAGCGCGCCGTCGCCGCCGAAGGCGAAGGGATAGTCGCCCTTGCCAACGGCATTCAACACCGCCGAAATGACGCTGGCGCCCGCCATGTTGACGTCCTTGTAACGGCCAGCGCCGATCGCCTGCGTCGAGCCGACGATATCGGCGAGCGCCAGCACCCATCCGTCCGGCAGCGGCCGGTAGTTGGCGGCATCGGTCACGCCCTCGAATTCGCTGAAGAGCGGCACTTCGGCAAAGAAATCTTCGTCGGTCACGGTTTTCATGTCATCGAGCTTAGCACAGACCCATGTTGCCACTGCAACGCCAATTCCCATTTACGGCAATCGACTTGGCGAGGTTTCATGTGTTAGAGCCTTTCCTGGTTTCCAGGATGCACGGAAACGCTCTAACTTTTTGTTTTTATGCAATTCCGAACGCAAAACCGCTCCCGCACTTTTTGCTGGAATTGCTCAGGACAGACCGCTAACGATTTCATGACGGATACGGATTAGATGAGCCGCCTCGACAGCTTCATTCGCCGGTTGACGGCTCAACGCGACATTCTGAACTCGATCATCGATCTGGTAGGGGAAACTGAAGGCCCGGTTTTGGAGTTCGGCCTCGGCAACGGCCGCACCTATGATCACCTGCGCGAGAATTTTCCCGGCCGGCGCATTGTCGCTTTCGACTGGGAAGTCCGTTCCTATTCTGCCTCGACACCAGAGGCGCAAGACATGGTCACCGGCAATATCCGCGAGTCCGGCCAGGCCTTCGTCGGCATCGGTGCGGCCCTTGCTCATGCCGACATCGGCACCGGCCATGACGAGATCGACGCGGTGACGCTGACCTGGTTGCCGCAACTGATGGCCGGCGTGCTTGCCCATAACGGCGTCGCCGTCAGCGGCCTGCCGCTGGAGCATCCCGAGCTGGTCGCGCTGCCGCTGCCAGATGGCATCAAGGAAGGGCGTTATTTCCTCTATCGAAGGACGTAAAGGGTAGCATCGGCGTTGCTGCATTATTCCTGAAATCGGAATCGATTTAAGGATAAAATTATGCAGCAATGCAAAGTGCTACAACGCCGAGCGTCTAAAAAGGCGCGCGGCGCTGTAGTGTTTCGGTTCACGCCACCAGCCCCTTGGTCAGCTCCAGCGCCTGCCGTTCGAACAGCCGGCGATAGATACCGTTGTTAAGCCGGATCAGCGCCTGGTGGTCGCCTTCTTCAACGATATTTCCCTTGTCGAAGACCAGCAGCCGGTCCAGCGCTCGCACCGTGGATAGCCGGTGTGCGATGACAAGCGTCGTGCGGCCGCTCATCAGGCGTTCCATGGCCTGCTGGATCTGCACTTCGCTCTCACTGTCGAGGCTCGATGTCGCTTCGTCCAGGATCAGCACCGGCGCATCAGCCAGGAAGGCACGGGCAAT
Organism: Rhizobium sp. 862_C5_N1_2; assembly: GCF_051811205.1. Taxonomy (NCBI): domain Bacteria; kingdom Pseudomonadati; phylum Pseudomonadota; class Alphaproteobacteria; order Hyphomicrobiales; family Rhizobiaceae; genus Rhizobium; species Rhizobium sp. 862_C5_N1_2. Next base: position 66,231 of record NZ_JBPWPT010000003.1, read on the forward strand.
GGCGACACGCTGCCGCTCGCCGCCCGACAGCTTGACGCCGCGTTCCCCCACCAGAGTCTCATAGCCCTTGGGAAGGTCCATGATGAAGTCGTGGGCGCTCGCCTGTTTGGCTGCGTGCTCGATCTCGCGGCGCGAGGCGTTCGGCCTGCTATAGGCGATGTTTTCCGCCAGCGTGCGGTGGAACAGAATGGGCTCCTGCTGCACGATGGCGATTTGGCCGCGCAAGCTGGATTGCCGAACCCCTGCGATATCCTGCCCGTCAATGCGGATCGCGCCCGAGCTCACATCATAGAGGCGCTGGATGAGCTTGACGAAGGTCGTCTTGCCAGAGCCCGAATGCCCCACCAGGCCCACGCGCTCACCCGGCTTGATGGTGACCGAAAAGTCCTCATAAAGCGGGGTGGGATGAGCGCCATATTGGAAGGTCACGCGATCGAAGACGATCTCGCCCTCGCCAATCTTGATAGGCTTGGCGTTCGGCTTGTCCTCGATGCCTAGTGGCATCTTGTCGAGCAGCACCAGTTCTTCCATGTCGTTGACGGCACGCTGCAGATTGCGGATGTCCTGGCCGACATTGCGCAGATAGCCTTGCAGAACGAAGAACATGGCCAGCACGAAGGTGATGTCGCCGGGCGTCGCCAGCCCCCGCTGCCACATGACCAGGCCCGTTCCCAAAATACCGGCCTGCATGGAAACCATCATGAAGCCCTGGATCGTGCCGCTCAATGTGCCGCGCTTCCATGTCCGTCGCGTGCGGCTGTCCCATCTGGCGAGCACCTGGCCCAGTCGGGTCTCTTCGCGGCTCTCGGCCCCGAAGGCCTTGACCACCGAATTGCAGCTGATGGCATCCGCCAGTGCGCCACCAAGCTTGGTGTCCCAGGCGTTTGCAAGCCTTGCCGCCGGCGACACGAAGCCCATGGATAGCGCCACGGTCACGCCGATATAGATCAGCGATCCCGCAGCCACGATCAGGCCCATGATCGGCCAGTAGCTGCCGAGCACGATGCTGGCGCCGACCAGCATGACGATGGATGGCAGCAGCGCTACCAGCAGCAGGTCGTTGAGCGAGTCGAGTGCCCACATGCCGCGGGTGATCTTGCGCACCGTCGAACCGGCAAAGCTGTTGGCGTGCCAGTCGGTCGAGAACCGCTGCACCTTGTGGAAACCGTTATTGACCACATCCGCCATGGTGCGCAGCGTCAGCCGGATGATGCCGTTGAAGATGAACCAGCGCAGTGCCACGCTCGTCAGGCCCAGAGCCACGACGATGACGAAGGCGTGCAGCGCCTGGTCAGCCGCATTGCTGCCGGCAATGGCATCGACGATCTGGCCGGAAAAAACCGGCACCATGACTTCTGCCAGGGTGCTTGATATTACCAGCACGATGATACCGCCCACCAAGACAGGCCGATGGCGCCAATGATGGAAAACAAAGCCGAGCACATGGCGATAGGCATCGGCGCGGAAATCGAGCTTCTTGCGAGTCATTTTAATCGCCCGGCCCCGTGTCGGAAACCGGTCCTCAAAATCGAGAGTTGGATGGCACAGCCCGAGCGGGAGACAAAATGATCCCGTCAGATCAATCGGGCTGTTGAAGGATGAAAAAACCGCATGTCGCGCGCGCTTGAGGCGGGCCGCGAATGGAAATGACCTAGTGTCGGGACATTCCGCACGGGAAGGTTTCGATGATTGCTGGCATGCAACGCCTCCCTATGTTCGAACTAAAGCGGTGAGCGTTTTGTACCGGAGCAATGCGCCATTGCCAAGCGGATATTTGCAACCTTACGGAAAGTGATGCGGAAACGACACACCTTGTGCGCTTGCCAGGTGACGGTTGGGCCGGCTTGCTCGCCCGCAGTGGCATCGTGGTCAGTGATCTGCCGCTGGACCATCCCGCGCTTGCACCTCCACCGCAGGCAATCATCTACGCTCACGAAGCGCAGGAATAGGATGTGGCGGGGAGCGCGGTCAGTTTTGCCTCGAAGTCGGCTGCGATTTTGTCCAGTGTCACGCTGTCCAACCGTCGCAGCAGCAGGGCCTGGGCTTCCTTCATCGCGTCGCTAAGGACGACATTCACCGCCTGCTCCACAAGACACTCCGGCTGATCGTCGGCTGGGCCAATGGCGAAGACATGTGGCTCGCCGATGGCGCGGTAGACGTCGAGCAGGGTGATCTCAGACAGCGGACGCACCAGCGTCCAGCCGCCGCCATGGCCTTTTTCGGAGCGGACGTAGCCCTGTTCGCGAAGGCCGGCCATGGTGCGGCGGACGACGACGGGATTGGTGTTCAGCATCTTTGCAATCATGTCGGAGGTCGCCGAGTGCTGGTGCTTATCCATGTGGATCAGCACGTGCAGCATGCGTGAAAGGCGGCTGTCATTGCGCATCGTTGTCTTCCCGTCGATCGGACGGGTCATTATCGCAAGCGGATCGTAACAAGACAAGTAACATGATGCTTGACGTTACCGCATCATGTAACTTATGTTGAGTCATGAGTTCGATATCCAAGGAGAGTTTCATGTCGTTTGAAGCGATCGTCATCGGCGGAAACTTTGCCGGCCTGTCGGCAGCCATGCAGCTGGCCCGGGCGCGGCGGCGGGTTATGCTGGTTGACGCCGGCGCGCCGCGCAATCACTTTTCTGAAGCGTCGCATGGGTTCTTGGGCCAGGACGGCCAGACGCCCGCGGCAATCATGCGGGAGGGTAAACGCCAACTCTCGCTTTATCCGACCATCACAATCCGCCAGGGAAAAGTCGTTCGGGCACGGAGGGATGGTGACGCGTTCATTGTCGGCACCGAAGACGGCGGCGAAGAACGAGCCGCGCGCATCGTGCTCGCAACCGGTGTCAGCGACACGCTGCCCGAAATCCCCGGCCTCAAGGAGCGATGGGGCCGTTCCGCGCTGCACTGCCCCTATTGCCACGGTTTCGAGGTGAGCGGCGGCAAGCTCGGTGTCCTTGCAAACCATCCGCATTCGGCCCAGTCGGCCATGATGATCCCGGACTGGGGAGTAACGACCTTTTTCACCCAGGCGCTATTCGAGCCCGATGAAGAGCAATTGCTGAAGCTGAGCGCCCGGGGTGTCCGGATCGAGCGCAGCCCCGTCGTGGAATTGTTGGGCGACAATCCGAAGCTTGAGGCCGTTCGCCTCGCCGATGGCCGCGTCGTGCCGCTCGATGCCGTGTTCGTCGCGCCGAAAACGGCGATGGCGAGCCCGGTTGCCGAACAGCTCGGCTGCGCCTTCGACGACGGCCCGTTCGGGCCGATCATCTGCATCGGTGATAACAAGGAAACCACCATCAGGGGTGTCTTTGCCGCCGGCGATGCGGCAAGCGCCATGCACAATGCCACGCTCGCCTCCGCCTCAGGCGTGCTCGCCGGCGTGCACTGCCATCAATCGCTTGTCATGCAGTCGGCAGCATAAGGCGGAAACATCCCGATAAACGGGTGAAATTCTCCCCAACAGGTCAGGGACCTTCACGTCCACCTTGCGGTCATCGAGGTGAAAATCTCAACGCGTTAAGCATTGCTTTTAAAATAATGACCCGATGCAACCAACTTATTGCAATTTCTACGTTTGAATTGTAGCTGTTTTTCATCTGAAATGACTGCGAGCAAGAGGATAGTGAGACCGGGGATCACCGCGCTTGCGTCAGCATAAATGGGGGCATTGAAATGGGGTTTACTGAAGCCGTTCGGACTGTTCTAACGCAGAAATATGCAACCTTTTCCGGCAGGGCCTCCCGCTCGGAGTTCTGGTGGTTTCAACTGTTCTATGTGCTTGTAGGGATCGCACTTCTAATCGTGGCCAGTTTGGCCGGTGCCTTTTCCGATATTCAGGATGGACCTTCGTCAGTGTTATTCGCTTTCGGGGCCGTCGGTGGATTGTTCGCGCTTTCAATGTTTTTGCCGCAGATATCTCTTCAGGTTCGCCGCTTCCATGATCGCAACATTTCCGCTTGGTGGTATCTCGCACTGTTCATCCTGAACATGATTCCCGCCGTCGGTTTCATTGCAGGCCTTGCGATGTTGGTGATTTGCGTGCTCAGGGGCACGGAGGGTCCGAACAAGTTCGGGCCCGATCCTCTGCGCCCCGAAGTGAGAGCAGAAGTCTTCGCCTAGAGCATGGCCATCCGCAACCTCGGCCTGCTGGCGGCTTTGTTGCTCGCCGCCTCGGCTCAGTTTTCACTTGCGCAGGCGCAGGGAAGTGACAGTCAGCAGATTGGGGGCGGTGATCATCAAAGGAGCGCCGTCGGAGCCGAATATGCCGCGCAGTGCCAGCAGAACGGATATCGCTGCACGCTCGTCTATGGCGACGTCTCGGCAAAAGCCGAGCCGGCATCGAATACGACAACATCGTCGCCGCAACGCAAGCCGATGATGATCCCGCGAGAGCCGGTCGTCAGCGGTCCTCTGGCGGTTGCTGTCGTGCTTGTCGGTCTCATCGTGGTCATCGGCTTGTGGATACGCTTCGGCAATGGCGGTGTTTTGCTCTCCTCTGCTCCACGCGACATGAAGCGGCAGGGGGAGGCGCCGGAAAGCTGGGGCACGTCAGCAGCCGAGGCCGAGGAAAAGCCGAGCGACTTCCTCCAACGCATTGCCGCCATGGCGGATCGCAGGCAGGCGCTTGTCCTGCTGCTCAGACATTGCCTGCTTCACGCGGCTGATGTGACGGGAACGCGGCTTTTCCGCTCGGATACTGAACGGGCGGTTTTCGCCCGTCTACCGAGCAACATGCCCGACCGCGATCGGCTTGAAAATTTTCTGACCGCAGTGGAGCTCGTCCATTACGGCGGCCGAACGCTCGCGGAAAGCCATTTCGGCGTCCTTCTGACGACCGCGCGCGGCTTGCTGTCCTCAGGCAGAGTAGCCAATGCGTAACTCGGGCCCTCTTCTGTTTCTGGGGCTGTTGCTTGCGCTAGCGGCTCTGGCAGTCTTTGCGCTGTCGCGCGGCAGCGATTTCGACCGCTCTGCCCTCGGCAACAAGGGGTTGGAATCGTGGCTGCAAGCCAAGGGTATCCCTGTCGTCCGATCCGACCCTCATGTCGCCCGAGCGCGTTCGGAAATCTCGCTGCGCATTATTCCCTTGTCGATACGCCAAGGCGAGGCTGTCGCACCTCAGGCAAACGACGAAGCGGATGATGCAGGTCCGGACAGTCCGATCCGGGAGTCAAACCGCTATGCCCTGCCGACGCTGATCATTTTGCCGAAGTGGCAGGGAAGCGTGTCGACGGATGGCGTTGCCAGCAAATCGAGACTGGTCGATCTCGCCGATATCGGCAGCGAACTCGACAAGATCGGTTATTCAGATTTTGGCTTCGCCCGTAGCAGTACCAAGTTTGAAGAGGCGCAGCCGCAGCTGAACCCGGGGCAGCCCATCAGTATCGCCCTCTATCAGGCACAAACCTTCGAACGGTCGAGCCTCCCGGGTGGTTGGGAGGAGCTCGCGGGCACACCGTCGGGCGCACTGCTCCTGCGTGGCGAGGACGACCCCAACATCTATCTGCTGTCGGATCCGGACCTGTTGAACAATCACGGACTGGCTCTGGCCGATAACGCCTCCTTTGCCGTGTCGCTCGTGACGCTGTTGCGCGGCGCGGGCGAGAAGCGGCCGGTCTATCTGGATACATCAGGCCTTCCTCTGGATAGCAAGAAACCGGCGGATGAGGGCCGAACCTACGAGCGCTCTACCTCCGATTTCAAGCGGTTTTTCGCCTATCCGCTGTCCGTCATCTGGGGAGTGCTGTTTGTTGTTGCCGCTATTTGTTTCTGGCGCGGCGCCTATCGCTTCGGGCCTGCCTTGAACGAGACATCCGGAAACATCGAGCTGTCGAAGACTGCCGCGATCGACGCGACGGCGCGTCTGCTGCGCCTATCGGGTAATGATGGCCGGATGACCGGACAGTTCGTGCTCCATCTGCTTGCGGACAAGGCGCAACTGGTCTTCGGCCCTGGAGCGGGAAACGAGGCGGGCATAGAGCGGCTGTTTCAGCGTTTGGCGCGCCGCGATCAGGCGGCGGCGAAAGCATTGCACTCGTCAGCACAGGCGCTGATCGATCGTGGACATCTGATGACGCGGGCTAATCTGCATCGCAATCTCGAAATTTTTAGAAAATCGCTGGGGAGCATCGACCTTGGATCTAGGTGAATTTCGCAATCTTATCGCTGCGGTTCGTGGCGAAATCGGCAAAGCCGTGCAGGGGCAGAATGCGATCATCGATCTCGTGCTGATCTCGATCTTTGCCGGCGGGCACTGCCTCGTCGAAGGTCCGCCCGGCACGGCCAAAACCTTGCTTGCCCGGTCAGTCTCTGCCGCCATGGCGCTGCAATATCGACGCATCCAGTTCACGCCAGACCTGATGCCCGGCGATGTTCTGGGCGTCAATCTCTTCAATTTCCAGACTAATCAGTTCCACCTGACCAAGGGCCCGGTCTTTACCGACATTCTTCTCGCCGACGAGATCAATCGCGCGCCGCCGAAGACGCAATCCGCGCTGCTGCAGGCGATGAACGAGCGGATGGTCACGCTTGACGGGACCGATTATTCCCTGGGGCCGGATTTCTTCGTGCTTGCCACGCAAAACCCGATCGAGCAGCAGGGCACCTATCCCTTGCCCGAAGCACAGCTCGATCGCTTCCTGTTCAAGCTTGTCGTCGATTTTCCCAGCCGCGATACGGAAATTGCTATCCTCTCCAAACACGCGACGCAGGCGCTGAAATCAGACCTGCGCAACGCAGGCATCCGTCCGCTTGTCACGAGTGCCGCACTCGCGGAAGGGCGGGCGCTGATCGATGCGATCCATCTGGACAACACGATCCTGACCTACATCGTCGATCTGGTGCGCGCAACGCGCTCGGATCCCGACATTCTCTACGGCGCATCCACCCGCGCAGCCGACGCCGTAGCATCGGCAGTGCGCGTGCGCGCGGCTTTCGAGGGAAGGGATTACGGCTTGCCGGACGATGTCCAGGCGTTGCTGGTGCCCGCCTTGCGTCACCGCATCGTGCTTTCGCCCTCGGCGGAAATTGACGGGCGCACGCCGGACGAGGTGCTGCGCAATATCATGAACCGCGTGGATGCGCCCCGTTAAATGCGGCCATCCTCCACTCTGATCGCGCTCGTTCTGATATCCGCCGCGGTGACGGTCTTCACTAGCGTGTGGTGGCGCGACATGAGCTACCTCTTGCTGCTTATCTGGCTTGCACTTGCAGCCCTGACGGTCGCCGATCTGGTCATCTCCAACCTAGCGGGCAGGATGACGATCGATTTCGATCTGCCGCCGCAAGGCTTTGTCGGCCACGCCACCGCGTTCACGGTCGGCATACGGCCGCAGAAGGGCGCGCTGCCTCAGAAAATCGAAATCCGGCTCGATCTCGCTCCCGAGCTCGTCATCCGCGAAATCAGATGGCTCAACCCTGCATCGGGTGCCGGAGAAGGGGAGGCCAAGGCCTCTCTGGACCTGCATCTGACCCGGCGGGGACGATACGCGGTCAACGAGCTGTGGCTGAAGTGGCCATCGCGGTGGAAGCTGCTCGAGATGATCGCGAAGATGCCCGTTGGCAAAGAGATTGCCGTGCAGCCCGACATATCGCCGGTGCTGTCGGGAGCGATCAAGACCCAGATCCTGCCGCTGGAGGCCGGCCAGAAGGATTTGCGGTTGCGAGGCGAGGGATCGGAGTTCCACCAGCTGCGTGAATTTGCCAGCGGCATGGATCCGCGCAGCATCGATTGGAAGCGGTCGGCGCGCATGCGCAGTCTCGTCGTGCGCGAGATGCGGGCCGAGCGCAACCACCAGATCATCCTCTGCGTCGATTCGGGTCGGCTGATGGCCGAGCGGCTTGCCGGTTTCACGAAACTCGATCGCGCCATCAATGCGGCGCTCGCCATGTGCTGGGGCGCGGGCCTTGCCGGCGATCTCGTCGGCTTCTACAGCTTCGACAGCCGTCCGCGTCTCTTCGTGCCGGCCTTGCCCGGACGCGCGGCCTTTCCGCGGCTGCAGACGGTGTGCGCCGGGCTACGCTACGAAACCCAAGAGACCAACCATACGCTCGGACTGACCCACCTGTCGGGACGCCTGAAGCGGCGTTCGCTGGTTGTGATATTCTCCGATTTCGTCGACACCATCACGGCGGAGCTGATGATCGAGAACATACAGGTGCTCGCCCGGCATCACTTCGTCGTCTATGTCGCCTTGCGCGATCCGATGCTCGCGAAGCTCATCGAGCCCGAGGAAACGACGCTCGATGCCGTCGCTCGCTCGGTCGCGGCGCGCCAGATCCTTCAGGAGAGGCGCGCCGTCATGGAAAAACTGGCGCGTCTCGGCGTGCTTTGCCTCGACAGCACGCCGGAGGCACTGACTTCGGATCTCATTGCGCGCTACATCGAAATCAAATCCCGTGAGATGATATGATGGATATCGGTATCGACGGCAGGATGGATAAGGGCGCGACAGTCAATGTCGGCGCCGTCCAGAACGATACGCTTCGTTCGGCCCGCTTCCGGCTGGAGCGCGAGGCACACTGGCGTCAACTGGACGAACTCGTGACGCGTGCCGAGAAAGGGGGCGCAGCCGCGCTCGGCTATGATGAGGTCCGCAATCTCGCCAGCGGCTACAGGCAGGCGATGAACTCGCTGAGCGTGGCGCGCGATATTTCTCTCGATCGCGCCCTGATTGCCTATCTGGAAAGCCTTTGCGCCCGGGCGTATCTCGTCGTCTACGCCCCGCAGGAAAGCCTGGGCGGCCTGATGAGGCGCCTGCTGTCGCACGGCATTCCCCAGGCCGTGCGTCGCTCGGCCCTGCCTTTGTTCATCGGCTTCCTGGCGCTCATTTTAGGCGCGCTGGCCGGATACAGGCTCTGCGCCAACGATCCGAGCTGGTTCTATACCTTGGTGCCGCCGGAGATGGCCGACCAGCGTACGCCTGATGCCTCGACCGACTACCTCCGTTCGACCATCTATGGCGATGAAGGGCATGACAGCGACCGGCTGGCCGCATTTTCCGCCTTTCTCTTTTCCCACAACACCACCATCGTCATCCTGATCTTCACCCTTGGTGTGTTCGTGTCGGTGCCGAGCTTCATCCTGACCTTTTACAATGGTCTGATCCTCGGCGCGTTCTTCGCGATGTTTTATCGCCGAGGGCTGGGCTACGACGTCTTCGCCTGGCTCTCGATCCACGGCGTGACCGAGCTTGCGGCCATCGCCATTGCCTGCGCGGGTGGGGCAAGGCTCGGACTTGCCGTTCTCCTTCCAGGTGCCAGAACACGAAAGGAAGCCTTGCGCCGCCAGGCGCATGATGCCGTCAAGCTCGCCATCCTCGCAGGGCTGATGCTTGTCGCGGCAGCCTTCATCGAAGGCTTCCTGCGCCAGCTGATCCAGGATCCGACCTGGCGTCTCGTCATCGGCTGGGGGATGGGCGTCTGCTGGGTGGGCTGGCTGGTGCTTGGAGGTCGCGAAAGCAAAGCGTCGCGTGAGGCGGTGCGATGAACCGGACAGACAAGGACGGCAAGCGCGTCGAGCAGTTCATCCCGCCGGAGGGCGTCCCGATCACCTTCGCCATTGCCTCGCTCGGAACCCGTTTCGGCGCGCAATTCCTCGACATCGTCTTCACCACAATCATCATATTCATCTGTGCCACCGCCATCATCTTCACAGGCGTACTGCCTATGACGGCGGAGGCGATGCTCATGGTGCTGCTCGGTTTTTTGGTGCAGATCCCCTATTACATACTCTCGGAACTCATCTGGAACGGACGCACGCTCGGAAAAAGAATAACGGGCATCCGCGTCATCAATGTGGACGGACGGCGGCTTACGCCGCACCAGGTGACCGCACGCAACCTGATGAAACAGGTGGAGATTTTCGCCCCCATGGGCCTTTTGGCTTCGGTCGGCACGCAGTCGGCCTGGGAAAACGGTCTGACGAGCCTCTGGCTTCTGGCGGTGGTCGTCGTTCCCTTTACCAACCGGCGCCGGCAGAGGCTCGGCGACATCATTGCCGGCACCCTGGTGGTCGACACTCCGCGCTCCGTGCTGCTGTCCGACCTCGCGCTGTCCGCCCCCGCCGCCGCGTCGACGCAGGCGGAGTACGAATTCTTGGCCGAGCATCTCGATGTCTACGGCAAATATGAGCTGCAGACGCTGGAGGACGTGCTTCGCGACTCGACAAAGACGTCCAACCATAAAGAGATCGAACAGATCGTGCGCACCATTACCCGGAGGATCCGGTATGAAGACACCGTGAAGCCCGGCCGGGAGCTGGTTTTCCTGAATGAGTTCTACCGCGCTCAGCGCGAGCATCTGGAGAGCTTGAAGCTTTTCGGCACGCTTCGCGAAAACAAATATCATGAGCATTCGCGAACAGAGGCGAAGAAACTTGTTTGATGCGACGTAGTTTCCGAAACAACGCGCCTTCTACGGCAAAAACAGTACGTCGTACTGATCGACATCGCCCGGCAGATCCCGCACCTTCATCTCCACCTCTCGATCCTCGAAGAGGACGAGGCAATCCTCGTAGAAGCCTGATAGCATGGATATGAAAGCTTTCGTTCCCTCTGCTCCGTAGAAGAGCGGCGTGAACTCCATATAGAGCGGCACGCGGCGGGCAAGCAGCGGCTGCATCGAGCGGCAGGCGACCGGCTCGTAGCCTTCGATATCCATCCAGACGAGGCCGATCGCGGCCGGGTCGATTGAAAGTCCGGCAAGGATCTTCGAGACCGGCTTCACCGGCACGCTGATCTTCCTGTCCGTCGGGCTTTGGCGGATGGCGCTGCTCTTGCCGTGATTGTTGAGGTTGAGGAAAAAGTCGATCTCGCCTTCGCTCTCGCCGGCGGCGCAATTGATGAGCCGGACTTTTTCCTCCAGCCGGTTCTGGCGAATGTTGAGCTGAAGCAGCGGGAAATTGCGCGGGTCGGGCTCAACACTGACGATATTGATGTAAGTGTCGCTGAGCGCGAAATAGACGGTCTGGGTGCCGATATTGCCGCCGATCTCGAGCAGCGTCGCATCCTTTCTGAGCAGACCCCGCTCTCGCAGGATAACGATCAGCCGGTCAACGGCCTCGCGCTCGAAATGGCCCTTCCGGAAGACCTTGCGGCCGATATAGTCCGAGGGCGAGAAGGTCATCAGATGGTCGCCGGCGTCGACCGTCATCGAGACGACGCGCGGGCCGATATTCTCGATCAGCAGGCGTCGGCCGAAGCGGGTGTCGAAGAAGCGCGAAGCGGCGGCATTGCGCGCCTTGCGTACCCGGCGGCTCCAGTATTTGGCGGTCAGCCAGGGTTTGCCGGGCATCAGGCTTTTCCTTCGAGCGGTTCTGCCGCTTTCTCTCTCGGAATGACGTAGACTTTCAAGGGCAGGGCCCGGCCGCGCACACTGATTTCACGGCTTTCGATGCCGGCGAGGTTAGCACCCGAAAGGTTCGCTACCGGCTCGGAGATGACGATTGCCGCCTCGAACTCCTTGGCGGCGGTCTCGAGCCGGCTCGCAACATTGACGGTATCGCCGATCGCCGTCATGCTGCGGACCCGACCGTATCCCATCGTGCCGACGACGGCCGGGCCGGTGTGAATGCCGATGGCGATGCGCAGCGGCAGTGCCAGTTCATCGGCCAGCTCGGCGGCGAGTTTATCGATCTCGGCGACGATCGCTGCTGCCGCGTTGAGCGCCTGGCGGCAGGCTTCCTCCGGCGCGGTATTGAGGCCGAAGAGCGCCATGGCGCCGTCGCCGATGAACTTGTCGAGCCGCCCGCCCGCCTGCTCCACCGCCTTGCCGATGATGGCGAAATAGCGGTTCAGCAGGAAGACGACGTCGAAGGGCAGGCGGGTTTCCGTCAGCGTGGTGAAATGGCGGATATCGACGAAGAGCACGGCGATCTCGCGTTCGCGGCCGGGGCTTGTCTCCTGGCTGTTGGCGGGAAGCGCAGCCTCGATCGCCGGCACGAGAAGCGGCGCGACGGCAACGTCGCGGTTCGGACGAAGCTGGCAGGCGAGCCGGACATCCGGGCCGGCATTGATGCGCTTCAGGGTCGTCTGTTCCATCTTGTCCGGGGCAGGCAGGCTTTCGTAATCGCCGAGGATCTGCACGCGGCAGGTGGAGCACTGGCCCTTGCCGCCGCAGACGGCATAATGCGGCAAGCCGCCGAGCCGGCTCGCTTCCAGCACCGAGAAGCCGCGTGGCACACGGATCACCTCGCCGCCCGGATAATTCACGGCAACCTGGTCGAGCCGCTCCTTCAGCCTGCGCCGGGCGCGGGCGACGACGACGATGAGCAGCGAGGCCGAGAAGGCGCCGTAGAGCCCGGCACGGATCATGGCGACCTGACGGTGAACGTCCGGGTTCGAGGCGTAGCGGGTGTTGACGCCCTCCTTGTAAGCGCTGACCGTCATTGACTGCTGGTAGGAAGGGTCGGCGAGTGTCCGGCCCATTTCGACAAAGCCGAGCAGCGCGAGCACCGGCACGAGGATGGCGAGCGCCAGCATGAGCGGTGCGAAGTCCGGGTACCAGGAGCGGTAGCGCAGCCAGAAATGGATGCCGATGCAGCCGTGGATCCAGACGGCGACGACGGCGAGCCCCTGCCGCGCGCCGTTTGCCGGATTCCGGATCCACAGCGAACCGACGACCGTCTCGTAATCATCGATGTAGCCGTAGAACTCGTGGGCGATGCGCGTGCCGATAACATGATCCATAAGCAGCAGCGGGATCATCAAGCCGAGCACGATCTGCGCCATTTCCCCCTTCGGCATGACCAGGCTGCGACGCATATAGATGGCGCGCAGTACCAGCGCGATATGGATGAGGACCGACGAATAGAAGACGGCGGTCCCCAGGGGATTGCGCCAGATCGCCAGGAAGATATGGGCGGCTTTATCGGCGGCGGCGACGGAAATCAGGCCAATCGCGTGGTTCGACAAATGCAGCACGACGAAGATGAAAATGACGAGGCCGGAACCGAGCCTCGCCCTTCTGATCGTCCGTTCCGAAAAAATCCCTGTGGCCGAGACCGTCGTCATTCATTCCCGTTCTTGTCGATGTAACCGCACGCCCATAGAGATTGGGAAAGAGGCGGAATTGCTTCGATCGCGATCACATTCCATATGCTTATGCGCAAGTTTTCGGCAAAGGGACAATAGCGGAATTTTCCCGACAGGCGCGAAACTTGTAAACAGTGTGTCTTACCTGAGGTGTCCCAATGCGGGTGGCTTTCTACGCGCCGATGAAATCGCCGAACCATCCGGTGCCATCGGGCGACCGGCTGATGGCGCGGCTGCTGATCCGGGCGCTGGAGCTTGGCGGACATCAGGTCGACATCGCCTCCGAATTCCGCACCTATGCCTCGACACCGGAGGCGGCAGCCGCGCTCGAACCCGCCATCTCCGCCGAGCTGGAGCGGCTGCGGCTGACATGGAAATCTGGGCCGCGACCGGAACTCTGGTGCTGTTATCACCCCTATTACAAATCGCCCGATACCTTCGGGCCGGCGATATCAGCCGAATTCGCGATTCCCTATGTCACCGCCGAAGCCTCCTACGCGGCAAAACGCGACCGAACCGGCTGGGCAGCATCACAGAAACGCGTGGGCGAGGCGATCATGCAGGCGGCGGTCAATATCAGCTTCACCGAGCGCGACCAGGCCGGGCTCACAGCCGCCTTTCCGCAGGCGCGGCTTGCCGGGCTGAAACCCTTCATCGACACGGCGCTGTTCGAGAGGGCGTCGCCGGCGCCCGATCCGCACCGGCTGATGACGGTTGCGATGATGCGGGCCGGCGACAAGATGGACAGTTATGCGATGCTCGCGAGAGCATTGCGGCTGATCGAAGAACGCCCGTGGACGCTTGCCGTCATCGGCGATGGTCCGATGCGCCAGGAGGTACAGGCGCTGTTTGCCGATTTTCGCGGCCGCATCGAATGGCTGGGCGAGCGGAATCCCGTCGAGATCGCCGAACTGCTTGGGCATGGCGGCCTCTATGTCTGGCCCGGCTGCGGCGAGGCCTATGGTCTTGCCTATCTGGAAGCCCAGGCCGCCGGCCTGCCTGTCGTTGCGCAGGAAACGGCAGGGGTGCCAGCGGTGGTCGAGGCTGGGGTGACCGGCCTGCTGACGCCGGATGGCGATGTCGCCGCCTATGCCGAGGCTGTGACCGCCTTGCTTGACGACAGGCAAAGGCGCGACGCCATAGGGCAGACGGCGCGGCGCTTCGTGCTTGGGCAACGCTCGCTTGCGATGGCGGCGCAGGTTTTGAACGGAATTTTGCGGGACAATGCAGGAATAGGAGTGACGTGATGACCGACGGGATAGCCTGGGACCCTCTGTGCCGCGAGCTTGACCGCTGGCAGGCTGCCGGCCGCGTGGCGCGGTTCTGGCTGCGCGATGACGACGCCGTCGAGCCGACGCCGGCGCTGGAGACGCTGATGGTACTGGCGGGCGAAAACGATATTCCGCTGACGCTCGCGGTTATTCCCGGCCTGACCGGTGAGGCCTTGGCCGCGCGCCTGGTGGAGGAAACAGCCATCACTGTTGTGGTGCATGGTTGGTCTCATACGAACCATGCAGGGCCTGAGGCGAAGAAGCAGGAACTCGGCGGCGAGCGGCCGGCGGATGCCGTGCTCGGCGAGTTGCGTGAAGGGTTCCGGCTGCTGCAGCGACTGCATCCGGCTCGCTTCCTGCCGATGCTGGTGCCGCCGTGGAACCGGATCGATGCGGCCCTCATCCCGGCGTTGCCGGAGCTCGGATTTGCAGCCCTTTCGGTCTATGGGCGGGCAAGGCAGGGCGGTCCGGTGCCGCTGCTCAACACCCATGTCGACATCATCGACTGGCACGGCACGCGGGGCGGACGGGGCGAGGCGGAATTGGTGGCCGAACTGGTCACCGAGCTTCGCGACCGGTTTGCCGGCAGCGAGGAGCCTGTTGGCGTGCTCACCCACCATCTGGTGCATGATGCGGCGGCGTGGGATTTCCTGTCGGCCTTGTTTGCGATCACTGCCCGGCATCCCGCCGTCCGCTGGTCGGCGGCGTCAGCACTTCTCGAGACTTAGAACACTCGCGGAAAGCAGCGATCACGCGTGAACTCGCCCGAGAAACTCTCGCATGAGCGCTACGACGTCATCGAGATGCGTCTCGAGCAGCCAGTGGCCGCCGGCCAGGATATGGAGTTCGGCATCCGGCAGATCGCGGAGATAGGCTCGCGCTGATTTTTCCGGCATGTAGTGGTCGTTCGGACCCCAGACAATCAAGGTCGGCGGCCGGTATTCGCTGAGGTATTTGCGGTGTTCCGGGAACCAGGCCCGGTTCTCCTCCAGTCCGGCGATCAGGTCTATGGCGATTTCCTTGCGCCGCGGCGTGATCAGCGACCAATGTAGTTTCCAGAGATCTGGCGGGATCGTATCGGCCAGATGGGGCGACAGATCGTTGAGGAATTCGTGCCTGAAGGCGGCCTCGCTGACCGCCTCCGCCAGCACCTTTCTCATCTCCGATCTTGGAAGCGTCCACGTCGCCTCGATATCCGCATACTTCGGTCCGAGGGCATCTTCATAGGGGATATCGCCATTCTGGATGATCAGCGCCACGATGCGCTGGGGGATTCTGATCGCCAACCGCGCACCGATAGGCGAGCCGAAGTCGTGGAGGTAGAGGACAAACCGGTCGACTTTCATCGCACCGATGAAGGCCTCCAGCCAGGCAGCGTATCCATCGAAGCTGTAGTCGAAATCATCAGGCGTGCCGCTGTAGCCCGCCCCCGGGAAATCCGGCGCAATCAGACGCCAACGGTCGGCAAGGCGCGGCATGAGATTGCGAAATTCATAGGATGAACAGGGATATCCGTGCGGCAGCAACAAGACCGGAGCATCTTTGCGGCCGGCCTCGCGATAAAAAGTCTCGACGCCTGCAACAGTCATCCAGCGATGTCGGACGAGAGTGGCCATAGGGAAGCCTCCTCAGAACCGTTCTTCGTTTCTTTTCACCTTCGGTCTTCGTCATACTGCTCGGCGCCTTCCACCGGTCGCAGCCACGGCTCGCGGCGTTTGACCCAGAGTTCGTAGCTCGGCACCAGAGGCGTCGGCGCCTCGGAGAGGATGCCAAGCTTGATTTCCGCCTCCTGGTCATCGGCGGAAAACAGGCGCGAACCGCAACCGGTGCAGAAATGCCGACCTTGGAACGCGGCGCTTTGCCCTGAATGTTCGAATTGGACGGCGGGCCAGATCCCGTAGAAGGTAAAGGCCGAACCGCTTTCTTGCCTGCAGTCCGTGCAATGACAGATTCCAACGCGTAAGGGTTCGCCCCGGACAGAAATGTGCACCTGCCCGCAGAGACACTTTCCGGAAAGCACGGTCATAACGGATCCCTGTTTCGTTGATTTGCGCTGCCGGGAAAACGGTCTGGCCCAGCATCTGTTCCGTTGTGACGTCGCAGGCATGCTCGGTTCGACGTAGTCGAAGAGCATCGGACTTGACAGGATAACGGAGGCCCTTAGCGGAGCTGGAGCTGCTAGATCACCACGATCTGATTGTCGCGCGCGGCAAAGGATTCGGGGAAGGCTGCCTGCGCTTGCATTTCCATCTGCGCCAGCTGTTCGTCGGTTCGGGAGGGGGCGTGGTGGAAGAGCGCGAAGCGCTTGGTGCCTGCCATTTTCGCAAGCTCAGTGCCGTGCTGCCAGGTCGAATGGCCGAAGCCCTTGAAACGCTGCATCTCGTCTTCATTGTAGGTACAGTCGTAGACGACGAGATCGGCGTCCCGCATCATCTCCAGCGAGATCGGATCATAGCTGCCTGGAATATGCTCGATATCATAGACGAGAGCGACCGAGCGGCCCTGCCATTCGATGCGGTAGCCGATGGCGCCGCCCGGATGGTTCAGCATGAAGGTCTTGATCTCGATGCCCTTGTGAGGGGTCAGCACCTGGCCGGCATGGAAATCGCGGAAGTTCATCGTCGCCTGGCAGATGTCGGTCTTGACGGGAAACCAGGGCGGGCTGATGAACTGCTCGACCATTTCGCGCGTGCTCATCTTGCCGTCGAGATGGCCGGACCAGATGTTGACGTTGATCGAGGGGTAATAGATCGCCTTGAAGAAGGGCAGGCCGATGATGTGGTCGTAGTGGCAGTGGCTGAAGAACAGATCGACGTCGCTGACGCTGTCGGCGATCATCGATAGCCCAGCCTCGCGCAAGCCGGAGCCTGCGTCGAAGATCATCCGATGTTTTCCGCAGCGAATTTCGATGCAGGAAGTGTTACCGCCGTAGCGATCGAACTCGGGGCCTGACACGGGAATACTGCCGCGGACGCCCCAAAATTTTACCTGAAACAAATCTGTCGTCATCGTTCTTCAAACCGGCCTTCCCACGTCGCCATCGTAGTCATTGTTCATCCCGATGCGAAGCAGTAGAATTCCACGGGTTTGCCTGCGGCCCCTTTCATTCTCCTAACCGCTAGCGGAAGAAGAAGTAGATTTTCCTAAGCAATCGGCTTTCGCTTCGGAAAGCAACCCAGTATGGTTGGTTTTCGGTAAACGGGCTGCTGAGGGCGGGGACATTTTCCCGTACGTCATGCTTATTAGATGGTTGCGCGCGATTGAAAAAACAATTGCCGCCCTGTTGAGCCGAAAAATCTAGTTTTAGGAGCAGCGCGAAAGCCGCGCCAAAGGGCTTGGCCCAACAGGCATGGGGCGCTGTATTGTGGTCAGGCCCTGCTCGACCCAGTCGCATCCGCGTTCTCCGGCCAAACCAGCATCATATGAGAAAATTCTAATTCCTATTCTGCGAATGCTTCCTTGATTGAGGATGCCAGAAAGAGATATATCCGACGATATAGAAAATATAAGAGACTCGCGATGCTGCAGCCGGTTATAAACGAGACCATTGCCGAGAGCAGCTACAGGCGCATTCGGGCCGACATCATTTTTGGTCGGCTGACCCCCGGGCAAAAGTTGAAGCTGGAAAGCTTGAAGGAGTCCTACGAGACCAGCATCAGTACACTTCGAGAAGTGCTCAATCGGCTGTCGTCCGAGGGGCTTGTCGTTGCCGAGGGACAAAAAGGTTTCGAAGTGTCTCCAGTGTCCGTTTCGGACCTCAAGGAGACAGCGGCGCTGAGGCTTCTCCTGGAAACACATGCGCTGGAGCAGTCGTTCGTGCATGGCGACGTGGAGTGGGAAGCTCCCCTGGTATCGGCGCACTACAAATTGGCGCGGATGGAACAGGTGATGGCATCTGGCGACACCAGCAGGGCAGAGGACTGGAAGCGTTACGACTGGGAGTTTCACCAGGCGCTGATATCCGCCTGTGGATCGAAACTGCTAATGGAGACGCACTCGGTGATCTTCGACAGATATCTGCGATATCAGATGGTCGCCTTGTCCTATCGAGGCGATGTCGCGGCCAATGAACATCAGCAGCTTTTGGATGCGGCATTGCGACGGGATGCAGAGACGGCCAAGCGGGTGCTTGTGCTGCATATCCAGGGCGGGGTCGAACATGCGCTGGCAAGAGGGACGCTGAAATAGAAATGATCCGGACGTGTCTCTTCGAGCTTCAGGTCTACCAACTCGGACATTTCGGCAAAACCAGGAAAAGCCATGCTCAAGCAAGTCCATGACCCGGCTGAAACAGTAAGCGATGTCGTCTTCCGGCAAATCCGCGAGGATATCATATCAGGGACATTGCCGCCGGGGGCCAAGATCAAGCTGGAGCAGGCAAAGGAGCGCTACTCCATCGGCATTTCATCGCTGCGCGAAATTCTAAGCCGCCTGACGACGGAAAATCTCGTTGTTGCCGAGGGCCAGCGTGGCTTCGAAGTCAGCCCTGCTTCGCGCCGAGAACTCCTCGAGCTAGCCGACCTCAGGATCGTTCTTGAAACGCATGCGATCGGCCTTGCCTTCGCTGCGGGAAATCTCGAATGGGAGGGGCGCATCGTCGCCGCACACCACAGGCTGGCCGCTGCGGAACGCAAGCTCCTTGCCGGCGACGTCTCGCGGACCGTCGACTGGGTCCGATACGACTGGGAGTTCCATCAGGCGATCGTCTCGGCCTGCAATTCAGCGACACTGATGGCGACATTGTCATCCGTCTTCGACCGCTTTCTCCGCTACCATATGCTGGCCGAGAGTTTTCGCGGAAAGCCTGTTGTCGATGACCATAGGCTTCTGTTCGAGCTCTCCATTCAGCGTGACGTTGCTGGTGCAACCGAGGTCGTCAGACGGCACGTTCAAAGCGGCGTGGAGCATGTGCTCAAGAGCGGCCGGATTGCCTAAAACATGGCTCAAGAGGCGTCTTTCGGAATTCCTTCTGGACGCATCTGTTTCTTCAACGCGGCGATCCGGAAAATAGCGTTCGGCGCGCCGTATCCGCGGTATCCGCGGCGCTCGACGATCTCGAAAAAGAAACCTTCTCCATATGTTCCGCTATAGAGCTGGAAATATTCGCCATGCTCGTCTCGGTCATAGAGGATGTTTTCCGCCTTCAGCCGCTCGGTCAGGGCCGGATCGAGGCCGAACCGTGCTTCGACGTCGTCGTAATAGTTCGGCGAAATGTGCAGTGATCTGAAACCGCAAACACGAAGGCTTTCGGCGGTTGCAAAGATATCGTCGGTCAAAAACGCCAGGTGCTGTATGCCGGCCCCGAATTTCTCGGCAATGAAATGCCCCGCCAGGGTGCGGCGATTCTCGGCTCCGTTCATGGTAATGCGCAGCGCGCCGGACTCGTTTTCGACGACTTGGCTGCGGACCACCCCGGCTGGATCGATGATGTCGACCATCGGGGTCTTCCGCGTCTCGAAAATGGACGTGTAGAACAAAAGCCAGGTGAGCATTTCATCGTAACCGACCGTCTGGGCGACGTGATCAATGCGCAAAAGGCCTGCCGACGGCGCGTCGCTGTCGTCCGTAACCGGCTGAAAGTCGATTTCGGAGAAGCGACCCAATGCGCTCTTGTCGTCGATGAGATAGACGATCCCACCTCCCACGCCCCGAATGGCAGGCAGCACAAGCTCACCCTCCGCGACGGGCTGGGTGAATGGCTCGGCATCCAAGGCGAGTGCGCGCTCATATGCCTTGACGGCATCGTCGACGACCAGGGCCATGGCATATGCAAAAGTACCGTGAACGGCGTAGGCAGCGTTGGCGAATCCCGCCTGATCGACATTGACGAGGATCCGTATCTCGCCCTGCTCGAAAAGAGAGACTTTCTTCGTGCGGTGGACCGCAGTCCTCTTGAATCCGAGAGTGCGCAGCAATGCAACCAGCTCGATTTCATCGTCCTCATCGGTGGCAAACTCGACGAAGCCGACCCCCTTTACGGAGGGCCTCTCCGGCATCGCCGCTCCGGTCATGCTTCCGATGCCGAGATGGCGTCGTACCTGATCGCCAAGGTAGATCAAGGAGCGATGGCCATCGGCCGCAATCGCACGCGACAAACCACCTCGAAACTGATCGTTGAAAATCTCCAGGGAGAAATATCCATCATAACCTGTCGCCGCGACGGCTTCGGTGAACGCCGTGACGGGAAGGTCGCCTTCACCCGGCATATTTCGGAAGTGGCGGCTCCAATAGAGCAGGTCCATGTCGATCAACGGAGCATCGGCAAGCTGGACGATGAAGATTTTCTCTTTGGGAATCGAGCGGATGGAATTGACGTCGATCTTACGCGACAAGGTGTGGAAGCTGTCGAGGATAAGACCGACATTCGGATGATCGGCGCGACGCACGATCTCCCAGGCGTCGCGGTGGTCGCTGATGTGGCGACCCCAGGCAAGCGCCTCGTAGCCCACCCTCAGTCCACGCCTGGCGGCACGTTCGCCGAGTTCGCGGAAGTCGTCTGCTGCCCGGTCGATGCCGCCGATGGCTGCCGGCGAGACGTTTGAGCAGACGAGCACCAGGTCCGTTCCCAGCTGCTGCATGACGTCGAACTTTCGTTCCGCACGGTCAAATGTGCGGCTTCGCAGCGGCTCCGGCATGCCCTCGAAATCACGAAATGGCTGAAACAGGGTGATCTCCAGGCCATGGTCGCGGACGAGTTTCCCGACATCAGCCGGGCTTCCGTCGAA
The DNA here is from genome assembly GCF_051811205.1 of Rhizobium sp. 862_C5_N1_2. NCBI lineage: Bacteria > Pseudomonadati > Pseudomonadota > Alphaproteobacteria > Hyphomicrobiales > Rhizobiaceae > Rhizobium > Rhizobium sp. 862_C5_N1_2. The sequence continues at coordinate 87,257 of NZ_JBPWPT010000003.1, forward strand.
GGCGAGGAAGTCATTCTCGAAGATCTCGACGCCATCGAAGCCCGCCTGGGCGATCGCCTCGAGCTTCTCCGGGAGTTCGCCGCTGATCGTTACAGTCGCAATCGAGGTCCTCATGTCAAAGCCCTTCCGATATCCGTGCGAGATTAAACGAGCGCCGAAGACGACGATGCGTTCCAGAAAACCGCTCGCTACTATTATGGCAAATGTCGTGAGGAATTCAAATAGCGTGTCTTATTATAAATTCTCATATGATTTCGAAAAACTCTGTTGATTTGCGCGCTCGTCTCTGGCAATCATTGCTCTCACAGTCAAAAGGTGAGGTGGCTGTCCGGTCGAATGACCGCAAAGGAGGAGGAATTACATGTTCAAGTCTTTGCTAACGCGCCGAAATGCGATGCTCGGAGCCGCGGCCCTGGTGGCTGCCGTCACCCTGGCGCAACCGGCAGCCGCCGTCACGCCTGACGAAATCAAGGCTCGCGGCAAGATCATCGTCGGGATTCAGGGTGACAACCCGCCCTGGGGCTTCGTGACCAGCGGAGGCAAGCAGGACGGCCTCGATGCCGACATAGCGACGCTGTTTGCCAAGGAACTGGGCGTTACCGTCGAGTTCGTGCCGCTTGAAGTCAACAACCGCATTCCCGCACTGACGGCCGGCCGCGTCGACGTTTTGTTCGCGACGATGGCAATGCTGCCGGATCGCGCAAAGGCCGTGCAGTTCAGCAAGCCCTATGTTGCCAACGCCATCGTTCTGATTGGTCCGAAATCCGCAGAGATCAAGACGAATGCCGACATGGCCAAGTACACGGTCGGCGTGGCCAAGGGTGCAGCTCAGGACACGCAGGTCACCAAGAACGCACCCCCAGGCACGACCATCCGACGCTATGACGGAGACGCCGCAAGCGTCCAGGCGCTCGTGTCCGGCCAGGTCGAGACACTTGGTGGCAACATCTTCTATATGGATCGGGTGGAGAAGGCCCGTCCGGGCGAATTCGAAAACAAGCTTGAGTTCCAGAAGCTCTATAACGGTGCTTGCACGCGTCTCGGCGAAAAGGAAATCAATGCGGCGATCAACACCTTCATCGACAAGATCAAGGCCAACGGCGAACTCAAGGCAGTCTACGACAAGTGGATGAAGGTTCCGGTCCCGGAATTCCCAGCTAGCCTCGAGGGCATTCCGTTCGCCGCAAACTGAAAGCTCCATAAACCGAGCATTTAGCCGTGGACGCGGGCGTCCCTAGTGATGCCCGCCAACGCTACCATCATGTTTCGAGACCGGCTTCGGCCCGCGTCCGGGAGCGCGATCATGAACAAGCCAATCTTTGTGCTCAATGGACCGAACCTCAATCTTCTCGGTCAGCGCGAGCCGGCGATCTATGGAACCACGACGCTTGCCGACATCAGGCAACGCTGCGTGACCAAGGCAAAGGCGCTCGGATTCGACGTCGAGTTTCGGCAGACCAATTTCGAGGGCGAACTCGTCGAAAGCGTGCACCAAGCCCGGACTGACGCCTGTGGCATCATCATCAATCCTGCCGCTTATACGTTCACATCGATCGCCCTTCTCGATGCGTTGAAAATGTTCGACCCGCCGAAGATCGAACTGCATATTTCGAATGTTCATGCGCGCGAGAGCATCTACCACAATTCGCTGATCTCGCGCGTTGTCACGGCCATCATGATCGGCTTTGGAGCCGACGGCTATGAACTCGCTGTCCAGGCGATGGCAGGCATGGTCAAGCGGGACTGAACTTTCAGGAAGACGGACCGAAGGATCGCCATGAACTATAAGTTGGATTTCACCCCGGTCATAGATGGCCTGCCGAGCCTTCTGCTTGGCTGCCTCGGGACATTCTTGCTTGCCATTTGTGGGATGCTGCTGGCGATCATCATCGGAATTGGCGGCGTTGCGCTGCGCGACTCTGCTCTCAAGCCGGCGCGATGGCTGGTCATCGCCTTCGTCGAATTGATCCGCAACACGCCTTTTCTGGTCCAGATCTTCTTCATCTATTTTGCGCTTCCGCTCACCGGCATCAGGCTGGATCCGACGCCGACGGCGATTATCGCGCTCGGCATCAACGGGGGTGCCTATGCCATCGAGATCATTCGCGGTGGCGTTCAGTCGATCCCGAAGGGACAGATGGAAGCGGGTCTGGCGCTTGGTCTGCACAAGGCTCAGGTTTTCCGGCTGATCATTCTCAAGCCGGCATTGCGGGCGATCTATCCGTCCCTGACCAGCCAGTTCGTCCTCCTGACGCTGACCACCAGCATTGCATCGGCGATTTCGGCCTACGAACTGACTTCCGTTTCGCAGCGCATCGAGTCGGAGAGCTTCCGCAGCTTCGAGGTCTACTTCACGGTCACGATTTTCTATTTCGTGATCTCCTGGCTGATGATGCGCATCTTCGCGTTGTTTTCGGCGCGCTACTTCAAATATCCGGTCAAGTAGGAGGAATTCCATGGGTCAAGAAGAATTCGTCTTCCTCCTGATCGGCTTGAAATGGACCGTGGTCCTGTCCGCTGTCGGCTTTGTCTGCGGCTGTATTTCAGGGCTCGGCATCGCTCTTGCCCGTGCCTCGGGCATACCGCTGCTGGAACGCCTGACGGCTGGCTATATCGCCGTCTTCCAGGGAACACCGCTGCTGATGCAGCTTTTCGTCGTCTATTACGGCCTGGCGCTGGTGGGGCTGATGCTCGATGCCTGGGTGGCCGTTGCCATCGGCCTGACCCTGCATGCCAGCGCATATCTGGGCGAGATCTGGCGCGGATCGATCGAAGCGGTTCCGCGCGGCCAGACGGAAGCGGCAAAGGCTCTCAGCCTCAGATATGTGTCGCGCATGAAGGATGTCATCCTGCCGCAGGCGCTGCGCATCTCGCTGCCTGCCACGGTCGGTTTCCTCGTGCAGCTGATCAAAGGCACCTCGCTTGCATCGATCGTCGGCTTCACCGAGCTGACGCGCGCCGGCAACATCATCTCCAACCAGATCTTCCAACCGCTGACGGTCTTCGGCATCGTCGGCATTCTCTATTTCCTGATGTGCTGCCCACTGACGATTCTTGGCGCGCGCCTCGAACGAAAGTTTGCCGTTTCTGCGCGCTGATCCCCATCCCTGTTCTTCGATGCGATCCAGCCGCCAACGTGGAGTTCATATGATGACCAGTCCCAGTCCTGCTCAAGGCGCAGAGACCATGATCACCATGGAGCGGGTGGAGAAGTGGTATGGCGCTTTTCAAGCCCTGCACGACATCAACATATCGGTTCGTAGCGGCGAGAGGATCGTCTTGTGTGGGCCTTCCGGCAGTGGGAAGTCGACGCTCATCCGCTGCATCAACCATCTTGAGACCTACGAGAAAGGTGAAATCCGCGTCGGCGGAATTCTTCTCGGTAATCAGGCCAAGACCATCGATGCGATCCGCCGTGAGGTCGGCATGGTCTTCCAGCAGTTCAATCTGTTTCCGCATCTGACCGTGCTGCAGAACTGCATGCTGGCGCCGATGAAAGCTGTCGGCGTCGGTAAGGCGGAGGCCGAGGAACGGGCACGCGGCCTGCTCGAGCGGGTCAAGATCCTGGAGCAGGCCGACAAATACCCGGTGCAGCTTTCTGGTGGCCAGCAGCAGCGCGTGGCCATCGCCCGCGCGCTTTGCATGCGGCCGAAAGTGATGCTGTTCGATGAGCCGACGTCGGCGCTTGATCCGGAGATGGTCAAAGAGGTGCTGGATACCATGATAGCGCTGGCCGATGAGGGCATGACGATGATCTGCGTCACGCACGAGATGGGCTTTGCCCGCCAGGTCGCCGATCGCGTGATCTTCATGGCCAGCGGCGCGATCGTCGAGGAAGCCCCGCCCGCCGAGTTCTTCACAAACCCACAGCATGAGCGAACCAGGAAATTCCTCGGAGAAATCCTGCGGAAGTAAGGGGTCTCAAGGTCGATGCGTCTGACAAATACACCTCTGGCAGATTCTGGGAGCCGGCAATGAAGCCGCTGGAGATTGCAGTCATGGGAGCCGGCCTCATCGGCATGCGCCACGTCGAGCGAATTATCTCCGAGCCCGGAACAGTTCTCTCGGCGGTGATCGATCCATCTGACGCCGGGCGTGACTTTGCCGAGACTGTCGGCGCCCGATGGTACCGGAACTTCTTAGACATCCGCCTTGAGGACAGGCCTGACGGCGTCATCGTGGCAACGCCGAACCAGCTCCACGTCGAGAACGGAATGGAGATCGTCGCTGCCGGCATCCCTGTTCTGATCGAGAAACCGATCGCCGACGATGTCGATGTCGATGCCGCGGCCGCACTGGTTGCAGCCGGCGAGAAGGCAGGCATACCGCTGCTGGTCGGCCATCACAGGCGCCACAATCCGATGATCCAGGCGGCCAAACAGATCGTCGATGGCGGAAGGCTCGGTCGGATCATCACGGTGCACGCCACCTTCTGGGTCGCCAAGCCCGACGAGTATTTCGACATCCCCTGGCGGCGCGAAGCGGGCGCCGGCCCGGTCTTCGTCAACCTGATCCACGATATCGATCTCTTCCGATATCTCTTCGGCGAGGTTGAAGCCGTCCAAACGATGGAATCACACGCCGTGCGGAACTACGCCGTCGAGGACACGGCTGTCGTCACGCTGCGTTTCGAAAATGGGGTGCTTGCCACCCTCAACGGCAGCGATGCTGTGGCCGCGCCCTGGAGCTGGGAAGCGACCGCCGGCGAAAACTCTGCCTTTCCCCACTATGACCAATCCTGCTACCAGATCGGCGGCACAAAGGGTTCGCTCGGAATTCCTGATCTAACACTATGGACGAGCCCTTCGAAGCCCGATTGGCTGGAGGAGCTTGCCCAGGAGCGCGTGCCTTACGCAGCAGCCGATCCCCTTTGCGTTCAGCTCAGACATTTTTGCGACGTCATTCGTGGCGACGCCACGCCTCTCGTGAGTGGCCGGGAGGGCCTTGCTACTCTCAGGGTCATCGAAGCGATCAAGAGATCGGCGCGCTGGGGGCAGATGATCCACCTCTCCAAGGCCAGCGCCTCTTCCGACCCCCAGAAAGTCTGACCACATGATCACCGGGACGACCAAACTCATCGCTCACCTCGGCTATCCCACGGAGTCCTTCAAGGCCCCGCTGATCTACAATCCGTACTTCGAGAAGAATGGAATTGATGCCGTCGTCGTGCCGATGGGCTGCAGGCCGGAGGACTATCCGGCATTTCTGAAGCTTCTGTTCCGGCTATCCAATATCCACGGTGCTCTCATCACGATGCCGCACAAGATTTCGACGATGGCGCTTCTCGACGAAACGTCGACCAACGCGAAAGTCGCCGGCTCGTGCAATGCAGTGCGTCTCGCTTCGGACGGCAGGCTGATCGGTGACATGTTCGATGGCGAGGGCTTCGTTCGAGGAGTGTTGCGCAAGGGCAAAAAGATCGAAGGAGCCCGTGCGCTCATCGCCGGTGCCGGTGGCGTCGGTTCGGCGATCGCGGCATCGTTGGCACAGGCGGGCGTCGCCCATCTTGCGATCTTCGACGCCAACGAGACGACCGCGGCCGCGCTGCTCGACAGGCTGAAGAAATACTATCCGCATCTTGAAGTGACGGTCGGCTCCGTCGATCCTGAAGGTTTCGACATTGTCGTCAACGCGACGCCTCTCGGAATGCGACGGGGTGATCCGCTGCCCATCGATATCGACCGCATCTCGCCTTCGACCTTCGTCGGCGAAGTCGTGATGACGAAGGAGATAACCCCTTTTCTCGAGGCCGTGCGAGCGCGCGGCTGTGCGTTTCAGGTTGGGACCGACATGTTATTCGAACAGATCCCAGCCTATCTCGAATTCTTCGACTTCCCGACGACGACGGCCGACAATCTGCGTGCCATCGCCAAGCTCGGATGATGTGCACTCAAAGCGAGGCGGTGATGCCGCCATCGACGGTCAGCATGTGGCCGTTGACGAAGGAGGAGGCATCCGAGGCCAGGAAAACGGCGGCGCCGACAAGCTCCTTGACCTCGCCCCAGCGGCCGGCAGGCGTGCGGTTTTCCAGCCAGGCGGAAAACTTCGGATCATCGACGAGCGCCTGGTTGAGCGGCGTGCGGAAATAGCCGGGCGCGATCGCATTGATCTGCAGGCCGTATTTCGCCCAGTCGGTCGCCATACCGCGCGTGAGGTTCTTCACCGCGCCCTTAGTGGCGGTATAGGGCGCGATGCCGGGACGGGCGAGTTCGGCCTGGACGGAGGCGATGTTGATGATCTTGCCGCGGCCCCGTGAGATCATTGCCTGGGCGACCGGCTGGCTGACATAGAATAGGCTGGAGACGTTGGTCTTGAAGATCTCGTCCCACTTGTCGACGGGGAAGTTCTCCAGCGGTGTGCGAAACTGCATGCCGGCATTATTGACGAGGATGTCGATCGGGCCGATCTCCGCCTCGATATAGGTGATGGCGGTGCGGCTGGCCTCTGCATCGGTGACGTCGAAGGCGGCGCTGACGGCATGGCGATGGCTGCGACGGATATCCTCGGCGGCGGCCTCCGCCTTCTGCGCGTTGCGGCCGTTGATGATGATCGAAGCGCCATGCTCGGCAAGCCCGACCGCCAATGCGCGGCCGATGCCCTGACTGGAGCCGGTGACGAGGGCGCGGCGGCCGGAGAGATCGAAAAGGGGAAAGGTCACGAGGCTGCTCTCATCTTGGGAGGTCAACTTGAAAAACGTAGCACCGGGTGCTACTCAGAGTCATGGCGAAACGGATTTTCAAAACCGGCTGGTTTACCAAAGCAGCTCGCAAAGCGCGGATATCGGATTCCGTATTATTGAAAGCTATCAGGCAGGTCGCGGAAGGCAAGGCAGTTGATCTGGGCGGCGTCTGGAGATCGAACGTGGCAAAAAGAATTAAGTACAAGAGTGATGCGTTCGAGGCTATTCACACGTCCGCGAAGGCTATGCATAAAATAGGAACAATCGACAAGGAAACGATGCGCTCCTTCGACGAAAGTTGCCTCGTTTCGCCGGGCGTTCTCGATCCTGAAGAGATCAAGGCACTGCGGGAAAGCAATCACGTCAGCCAGCCGGTTTTCGCACGATATCTCAATACCAGCGAATCCACCGTGCAGAAGTGGGAAAGCGGTGCCAAACGCCCGAGCGGGACAGCGTTGAAGCTGCTCTCGATCGTGCAGAAGCACGGACTTCAGGTTCTGAGCTAGGCCATTCCAAGCCTCTTGATATTCCCCGTAAGCTCCCCGGCGAGCCGCAGGCTGGCGGCGGTTGCCATCGTCATTTGCGGCAGCAGCAGCCATTCGAGCGTCCAGGCAGCACCCGAGCGTTCTTGTTCGTGGACAAGGGACTGGTGGATGCCCGATAAAACAGTGGCGTTGAAGCGGGCGAGCGAGACGAGGACCTCGGCGGAAACGGGGTTCTGCTTGTGTGCCATCGCCGACGAGGTGCCGCCCCCCGAGATTTCAATCTCGTCGCCGGCCTGGGCAAGCAGCGCGATATCCTGCCCCATCTTGCCGAGACTGCCCGATATCGACGAAAACAGGCCGGCGATATCGGCGATCGGCAGGCGCCCGCTCTGCCATTGGGGTGCGTCGGTGAGGCCGAGTTCCTGGGCGAGAGAGGCACGGATGGCTGCGGCCTGCGACCCGAGCTTGTCGAGCGTGCCGGCCGCACCACCGAACTGGACGGGAAAACTCTGCTCGGTCAGGCGGTCGCGATAGGTCGTCAACGGTGCGCGCCAGGCATTGAGGCGGTCGGGGACGGTGATCGGGATAGCCGCCTGCATGCGGGTATGACCCATCAGCTGGTTCCGGCCGAACTGGCCGTCCAGCGCATCGAGCCCTGCGGCAATGGTGGAAAGCCGGCCGGCAAAGAGGAAGACGACGGCCTTCAGGCGGATCATCAGGCTGGTATCAATGACATCCTGGCTGGTGGCGCCGAGATGCAGGCTTTTTGCCGCTTCCTCGCCGACATCAGCGCGCAGCTGCTTGACGAGGTCGGGAACGACGACACCGTCCCTTGCCGTTGCCGATCGAAGACTGGACATATCGGGTGAGAAGGCAGCGCAGGTGTCAGTGATACGCCTTGCCGCTTCGGCGGGAATGAGGCCGTGAGCGGCTTCGGCCTTGGCGAGCGCGGCCTCGAAGGAAAGCATGGCCCGGATATCCGCCTCGGCGGAGAAATAGGGCGCGATTTCATCGTCGCCGAGCAGGCCGGAGAGGAAGGGGTGGTCGAAGGGCGATGCGGTCATGAGCGTCTCGGTTTGTGGTGGCGGCCCCCTCATCCGGCTGCCGCCACCTCTCCCCTCGGGGAGAGGGTAGGGTGAGGGGGACGCTACCTGCGCAGAGCCCTGTGAACAAGCGACTTGCGCGGCTGGCCCTCAGATATCCAGAAACACCGTTTCCTTCGGACCCTGCAGATAGATGTCGAAATGACAGGTCGCGCCGTCGCGCGTGGCGACCATCGTTGCGACGCGCTCGCGATGTTCGATGCGCGAAAGCAGCGGATCGGCGGCGTTGGCCTCCGTCTCCTCCGGGAAATACATGCGTGTGTGCAGGCCGATATTGATGCCGCGGGCGACGATCCAGAAGGTGACGTGCGGGGCCATTTTGCGACCGTCCTTGAAGGGAACGCGGCCGGGCTTGACGGTCTCGAAGCTATAGACGCCGTCCTCAGCACGGGTCGGGCAGCGGCCCCAGCCGGTGAAATTGGGATCGGCTGCGCCGCGCATTTCCGACGGGCTGTTGTAGAGGCCGGCGCTGTCGGCCTGCCAGATCTCGATGACTGCATCGCGCACCAGCGCCCCGGCGCCATCGAAGATCCGGCCGGTGACGGTGATACGCTCACCGAGCGTCTTGTCGTTGACCATCTCGATGCCGAGATCGGAGTCGTAGACGCCCGAGATGTCGCAGAAATTCGGCGTCAGGCCGATATGGACATAGGGGCCTGCCGTCTGCGACGGTGTTTCCTTGAGATAGCCGAGCTGCTGCATGGTCAGTTGCCCTCCAGTCTGTTTTCGAACATCGTCGAGCGACGGCCGCGCAGCACGATATCGAATTTATAGGCGCGTGAATCCATCGGGATGGTATTGCCCCAGTCGAGCGGCGCGATCAGCTGCTCGATCGCCGCCTTGTCGGGGATCGTGCCGACGATCGGACATTTCCAGATCATCGGATCGCCTTCGAAATACATCTGGGTGATCAAGCGCTGGGCAAAGCCATGCCCGAAGATCGAAAAATGGATATGGGCGGGACGCCAATCGTTGATGCCGTTCGGCCAGGGATAGGCGCCGGGACGGACAGTGCGGAAATAGTAGCAGCCGTCCTCGTCGGTGATGGCGCGGCCGCAGCCGCCGAAATTCGGGTCGATCGCCGCCAGATAGGTTTCCTTCTTGTGGCGATAGCGGCCGCCGGCATTGGCCTGCCAGAACTCGACCAAGGCGCCTGCAACCGGCCTGGCGCGCTCGTCGAGCACGCGGCCATGGACGATGATGCGTTCGCCGATGGCGCTCTCGCCGGGCTGCGCGTAGTTCAGGATCAGGTCGTTGTCGAGTTCGCCGATCATCGCATGGCCGAAGACCGGACCGGTGGTCTCGGAAATCGTGCCGTCGAGCGACAGCAGCGCGCGCTGCGGCGCACGCAGCAAGGAGGTCTTGTAGCCGGGGGTCAGCGCTGGCGCATGCCAGGCGCGGTCGCGGGCGAAGAAGCCGCCGGTCTCCGGCTTGCGGTTCGGTCGTTCGGACATTTTTCTCCCTCAGCCCGCCTTTTCGGCGTCCATCTGTTCAAAAGCCTGCTTTGCGATCTTGATCGCGTGGTTGGCGGCGGGAACGCCGGCATAGATTGCAACATGCAGCAGCGCCTCGCAAATATCCTCGCGGGTTGCTCCCGTATTGGCGGTGGCGCGCACATGCATGGCGACCTCGTCGTCCTGGCCAAGCGCCGCGAGCAGAGCGATGGTGATGATCGAGCGCTCGCGCTTCGTCAGCGCCGGGCGCGACCAGACATGGCCCCAGGCGGCTTCAGTGATCAGTTCCTGGAAGGGGCGGTCGAACTCCGTCGATGCAGCGGCGGCGCGCTCCACATGGGCGTCGCCAAGCACGGCGCGGCGGGTCGCCATGCCCTGGCGATAGCGCTCGGAGGTGGACGCGGTCTCATTCATGGGCTGACTTCTCCAGGCGGAATGGATGTGAGGAAGGCGCGGATGATCGCCGTCAGCGCCTCCGGCTGCTCGACGCAGGGAATGTGCGCACAATCGCGGATCACTTCGTAGCGAGCGCCGGATATCAGCTTCGCGGTCGAAAGCACGAGATCGGGTGGCGTCGAGCCATCCTGGTCGCCGACGATACAGATCGTCGGGACAGTAATCGTCTTTGCGATTTCGGTGAAATCGGCATCGCGGATCGCGGCGCAGGCGGCAACATAACCCTCGACGGGCTGGCGCGTCAGCATGTTGCAATAGCCGGCATAGGCAGTGTTCTCGGGCCGGCGGAAGGCGGGCGTGAACCAGCGCTCCATGATGGCATCGACGATGCTGCCGATGCCGTTTTTCTCGACGGCGGCGATGCGGGCGTTCCAGCTCTCCGTCGTGCCGATCTTGTGGGCCGTGTCGCAGAGGACGAGGGCGCTGACCAGGTCCGGCCGCCGGTGATAGAGTGACTGGGCGATGAGGCCGCCGACGGAGAGGCCGCAGATGACGGCATGCTTGACCGACAGCAGATCGAGAAGGCCGGCGAGATCCGTCGCATGATCCTCGATCGATGAGGGGAGCTGGCCGACATCGGAAAGGCCGTGGCCGCGCATGTCGTAAAGCACGATGGCAAATTCACCGGCAAGCCGCACCACGACATCGCGCCAGATGCGGAAATCCGTCCCGAGCGAATTGGTAAAGACGATCACTGGCCTGTCGGCGGGGGCGCCGATGATCTGATAGTGGATCGTCACGTCGTTTATGCGGGCGAATTGCACGTCACTCTCCTCTTGAATGGCGAATTTGACTGGTTGATCCGGTTAAGTAAAATGATATTTATTGGCGTTTCGATAACCTTGGAGTTATGCGAACGATGATCGACAGCCGGGTCAAGTTCCGCCATCTGCAAACCTTTGTCGAGGTGGCGCGGCAGAAGAGCGTGATGAAGGCCGCCGAATTGCTGCATGTCAGCCAGCCGGCAGTCACCAAGACGATCCGCGAACTGGAACAGGTGCTGGGTGTCGATGTTTTCGAGCGCGACGGTCGCGGCATCAAGATCACCCGCTACGGCGAGGTCTTCCTGCGGCACGCAGGCGCTGCGCTGACGGCATTGCGCCAGGGTCTCGATTCCGTCTCGCAGGAGCAGTTCGCCGAGGCGCCGCCGATCCGCATCGGCGCGCTGCCGACGGTGTCATCGCGCATCATGCCGCGGGCGATGGAACTCTTCCTCAAGGAGAAGACCTGGAGCCGGGTCAAGATCGTCACCGGCGAGAACGCGGTGCTCTTGGAACAGCTTCGTGTCGGGGATCTCGATATCGTCCTCGGACGTCTGGCAGGTGCCGAGAAGATGGCGGGCTTTTCCTTTGAACATCTCTATTCCGAGCAGGTGGTGTTTGTCGTGCGCGCCGGACATCCGCTGCTCGACGGCGGGCAATCGCTGTTTTCAGGCTTCGGCAACTATACGGTGCTGATGCCGACGCGGGGTTCGATCATCCGGCCGGTGGTCGAAAATTTCCTCATCGTCAACGGCGTCTCCAGCCTGCCGAACCAGATCGAGACGGTGTCGGATTCCTTCGGCCGCGCTTTCCTCAGGGCAAGCGATGCGATCTGGATCATTTCCAACGGCGTGGTGGCCAACGATGTCGCCGACGGGCGGCTGGCGCTTCTGCCGATCGATACTGGCGAGACCAAGGGGCCGGTCGGGTTGACGATGCGCGCCGATGCCGTGCCGTCGCTGCCGCAATCGATCCTGATGCAGACGATCCGCGAGGCGGCAGGCGAGGTTTCCTGAGGTAACGGAGTTTGGCCGATGGAGAATCAGAAGAAGGATCTCGCAGCCGGGCGACGGAAGCGACGGTGAACTTCGTCCCTGCCTTTGCCGGAATTGCTGCGCGGCTGCTGGACGAGGAAAAGCATCTGACAAGAGACCTGCCGGGTTACGCCGAATACCGCCGCAAGGTCCGCTACCGGCTGCTGCCTGGACTATGGTGACGCCCAAACCGGCGGTCGGCTGAACCCACCTCTTTAAATTCGCTTGATGTATGCCTAGATTTGGACTATGTCTAATTCAAGACAGGAGGCCTTCATGCAGCATGCGCGACGGGAGCAACGAGAAGGCCAGCGGCCACAGCGGCTGGAAACCGAGCGGTTTGCTCCGGCAAACCGCAAGAGGCTGAGCGCCCCGGCCTTGCGAACTTTTCTGGCGATCGCCGATCTCTGGGGGCTGACGGAAGAGCAGCGTCTGCTCGTGCTCGGTTATCCCTCTAGGTCGACCTACCACAATTGGGCCAAACAGGCGCGCGAGCACGGCGCTTTCACGCTCGATGTCGATACGCTGACCCGCATCTCGGCCGTGCTCGGTATCCATCAGGCACTCGGCGTGCTTTTTTCGGATGAACGCGCCGGCGTCGCCTGGCTGCGCACACCTCATCAGGCGCTCGTTTTCAGCGGGCATCCGCCGCTTGATGTCGCGACCAACGGGACCCAGGACGGGTTGATGACCGTCCGCCGGTTTCTCGATGGCGCGCGCGGTGGTCTCTACATGCAGCCAAATATGCTCGACGAAGCCTTCACGCCTTACGAAGATACGGACATCGTCTTCCGGTGAGGGATCGTTTTGCCCAGGCGCCGCGTCCATCGTACCGGCTGATCCCCTCGCAATTTCCGCCTATCGGACTTTTTGAGACGGTGACGAGGGTGGCCGATCTCGAAGCCGTGATGGAGCTCGTCGGCTGGACCAACGACCGGCTCGTCGCCGACCGCATCCAACGGCTTCCCGAGGACCAATGGGTTTATGGCGTTGCCAATGCCAGTATTGTCATGGCGGCATTCCTGCATGTTGCGCCGGGAGGAATGCGCTTCAACGGCCCTGATCTCGGTGCCTGGTATGCAGCCGACGATCTCCGCACAGCCGCCGCCGAAGTTGGCCATCATCTGAGGCGCGAAGCGCTCGCGCGCGGCGTCGCGACGATGGCGCGCACCTATCGAAGCTATTCGGCCAACCTGATTGGTGATTACCTCGACATTCGCGGCGAAGAGAGGCTGCGGCCCCATGTCTATGACGGCACCAGCTATGCGGCGTCGCAAGTACTGGGGGAAGAGGTGCGCTCGAGCGGCGGCGCCGGCATCCTCTATGACAGTGTCCGGCTGAAAGGCGGAGTGGCCATCGTCGCCCACCGCCCGCGCAATATTCGCGACGTGGTGCAGGCCGACCACCTCGAAATCACCGTTTCCGCCACCGAGAGGCGCATCTATGTCAGGAAGCTTGCTGCCTGACGACGGCAGCAGCGGGCCCCGCCGGCGCCGGGAATGTGATGCTCAAACCGGCAATCGTTCGGCCCACGCCTTTGCCGCCTTCGCCATCGTGGCGAGGTGATCGGCACTGGAGAAACCGGAGATCGTCTTGCGCGGCTTGAGGTCGTGGTCGCCATCCTGGAGCCAGAGGATCTCCATGCTGTCGGACAGATCGTAACCCGGCACCTCGTCCCGCGTGCCGAATTCGTCGCGTGTTCCCTGGCAGATCAGCGCGGGCGTCGTCAGCCCGGTGAGATGGCCGGTGCGCAGTTTCTCCGGCTGGCCGGGCGGATGGAAGGGATAGCCGAGGCAGAGCAGGCCGGCAATCTTTCCCCGACGATGAAGATCGTCGGCGATCATGCTGGCAACCCGGCCGCCCATCGACTTGCCGCCAATGATAAGCGGGCCGCTGGCGCCGAGCTCGGCAATGGCCGCCTCGTATTCGGGATTGAGCGTTTCGGCCCGCGGCGGCGGCTTGCGGCCTTCCGAGGTGCGGCGGGCGGCCATATAGGCGAATTCGAAACGGGCCACACGGAAGCCGGCGTCGGCGAGCGCATTTGCCGCTGCTGTCATCGATGCCGAATCCATCGGCGCGCCGGCACCATGCGCCAGAAGGATCGTGAAGCGCGCATCCTGAGGCCCCTGCGATAGAAACCTGTCAAGCATCGGTAATCCTCCATACCATCGTCGGAACCATGTCGATGGCCGTGACTTCTTGCTGGAAAGGAGACTGACAATGTCGACGAATGATCAAAACGTAAAGCCCGCGCAACGGCGCCCCAAAGATGTCGGCGCCGTTCCCGACAAGCCGGAGCCCGCAGACGCAGAATCGATGGCGCCGCCGGCGGTGCAGCCGGCTGGCGTCAGGGACAAAAGCGAACGACCTGTGGTCAATCCGCTCACCGGGGTCGCCTCTTGATCGACTAGAGCATGATGCCGAAAAGTGTGAGCGGTTTTCGGACGACTTCATGCTCTAACTCTTTAATTTAGAACAGGATTCAGATTTTGGACGGACCCGGCCTAAAATCATCCTGTTTTGGGGTCAATTGTCGTGCAGAACCGCCTCTTGAAACCCCGGCGGAAAGGGTCCATATACCTGCCCTGCCTGAAAAATGGATGCGCGCGGTATCGACGTCGTCGAATTGTTCGTTGTCCGACAGGATAAGGGCGCTCCCCGCAAGGGTCGAGCGCCCTTTTTGCTTTACAGCCCTTGCGCCCATTCTGGCGCGTTCTGAACGTTCCGGCCGGAAGTGGCGGGCGCCTCATAACCAGGCCGCAGGTTCAATTCCTCCCCCGCAACCAAACTCAGGTACTTGGCCTAGATGAGCTGCCCTCGCGGGCAAAGGGAATCCCACGTATTTCCGGAACTCGGTCAATAGCAGCTTTGGCCTTGAAATATGCGGCAAGACCGAGGTTCAAAGCATTGGATGAAAATCACCGACGCCCGATAAGCGTCGGCCGCCAGTAACACGTACCTCACGATCAATCAGTTGCCCCAGCCAATTTGGAACCGATCAAATCGAACCTCGCTCAACGGCTTGTTGGAGGGGCTCAGCCTTACCGAACGAAGAACGAGACGAAGCTCGGGGGAATAGTATTGTTCAAAAATAATCGGAGGCAATTCCGTCAGTTCGAGACGGCTGTTGATGGCCCAAACTTTGTAAGAACAAGATGCAATAGTTTCCTCTCCCCAGCCGTCGAACCTAATAACAGTAGCGCCCGAAACGGATTTTTGGCCATTAATGAACAGTGTCGTCTCGGATTGCCAGTTCTTCTTCTTTGGTAGATCCTCTAACGCAATCGCATTCGCGTATTTCAGCTCATGCGTCCCGCTGGCACTAACTCTCTTTTCGACGAGCAAGGGGTGCAAATATACAGCCGACACCGGCTGCAGTGAATGGTTACGCTCCATCAGCCGTTGTTCGGTGAGACCCGGACCGTCCGGCTTGTAGAACACGGAATAGAAAGGTACTTCTCTGGTAAGCAGCACGCCCTGTTTGGTTTCTTTAGCGCTCAAACAACTGCTAGAGGCAGGCGCCGCCAATGTTATTCCAGCCAACAGCGACAAACTTCTCAGCAAGATCGACATTCCAGAGATCCCCCATCCAAATCCGCTACCGTGGCGCTTGGGCGAAATTCCATTCTCTTGCGCATGCCGTCCCTTACATCGCCATCTTCCTCGAGATCATGTAGCCTCATGCCTAAAGCTTGAGGTGACACATGACGAAAATCGGTTATGCCCGGGTCAGCACCATTGATCAGGATTTCGAAATACAGCAGCAACGGCTCTACGCCCAGGGGTGCGTGATCGTTCGGTAAAGTCTTTGGCGCGAGCCGTGAGGGCCGAACGGAGCTCGCAACCATCATTGAGTTTCTGGCAATTCCTTTTCGTTCCAAGCGGTTAAGACGCAGCAGAATCTAAATTTCAAGGCTAGGCCCGCAGGTCGGAATGGGCGAGATACCCCTTTTTGATAAATGTTCGCCATACGCGAACGCGGCTACGATATTTCGCGCGAAATGGCGGAGATTGGGGGCATGCGTCCGGCTTATCGCAATCAGCAGAAGAAATCGGTGCTGTTCAAGGCGCCGGGCTTATTCATCGGCGCCCTCGCGTTTGGTGCAGCCGGCGGCTGGACCGCGAGCGACTTGCTGGCCTCATGGAGCGTCTCAGGCGGCTCGGAACAATCGTGCAAAATCAAGGGCAATGTCAGCATCGCCACCGGCGAGCGCATCTTCCATGTGCCGGGGCAGCGACGCTACGCAGAGACGAAGATCAGCCCCAAGTATGGAGAGCGGTGGTTCTGCTCGGAATTTGAAGCGTGGGCGTCGGGCTGGCGGAAATCGAAATCGTGATGCTTTGGCGTGGGACGACCTAAGGTCAATAGGCAATGGCTACCCCTCGCTTCCTACGCCCGGCAAGACGGGTGCGATTTTGAGCGTCCAATTGAATGAGCATGTTCATCGACGCTCGCCAAGGAGCATCTCGGAAGGTCGAAAACATTGCACCGATACAACATACTACCTCGGAGCAGTTGGACGCCGTCGATGCGGCACTCTCCTGGCACGACGGCGATTCGCGCGCCACGATCGAACCGCTTTTGCAGGAGAGAAGCCAACTAGCGGTCGCGCACTCATTCCTTAGCAGAGGGGGCTACCCGTGGTTGGATCCCGAAACCAGAACGAGACGCCCGTCGTGGTAATCTCAACGAGCGCTCATGAACAGACGCTCGTCGTTCGCCTAGGTCATTCCATTGAAATTTGATCCAAGTTATGGTTCGATCAGTCCATAAAGTGGTGCATCGAGTCTAACGTCGGACCCCAAGGACTTGCGCGGCTCTGGTCGGTCGGAAAGTTCCCCTATTGTATAACCCGGATTATCTAGTCATATTACTTAAGAGCTAATTGATTTATTGTTGCATGGATTTTAGTATCGCCAATCCGGGAAAATAGCCAAGGCAGCCCATACAAAGCTAACCATTTCTACGTCTTAGTGTCGCGGCAGCGGACTGAGCGACACTGCAAGCTTACTACATCACGTTGCGCCTCGGCCCCAGTTCGGCTAGGGCTGCGAACGATTTCATCGATGGCGACGCGGTCGGCGACCCGACGAAACCGCCCCTACAGGCGTTCTATGGTGGGCTTGGCATCGACACGGCAGTGTCCCACGGCCTCCGCGCGCAATATAAGATTGAGCCGCCGATGTCGCTGATGAATTCAGGCTGATGAATTCCGGAGGCGCAAGCGGAATGGACGTCGATGCAGACGATTGAGGATTGGCTCCGTCAACTCGGTCTCGGCCAGTACGCTGAAGCCTTCGTCAAGAATGACGTTGATCTTCGGGCGCTTCCTCATCTCGCGGAATCCGACCTCCAGGAGCTCGGTGTCTCGCTTGGTCACCGGAAGATTATTCTAGCTGCTATCAATGGACTTGCGCAGCCACGCCTAGCCGAACAGCCCCCTGCTTCAGCCGCTTCCGAAACCGCGTCCGAAGCTGCGGCTGACCGGCGACTGCTCAGCGTGCTCTTCTGCGATTTGGTCGGATCGACAGCGCTGTCTGCGCAGCTCGATCCTGAAGACATGCACGAGTTGATACGTCGTTACCAGGATAGCGTTGCCAGCGCAGTTACGCGGTTCGGAGGCTACGTCGCCAAATATCTCGGAGATGGCGTGCTTGCCTATTTCGGATGGCCTATGGCTTACGAGGATCATGCTGAGCGTTCAATCCGGGCCGGCCTCGAAGCAATGGCCGCCGTCGACGCCCTGCAGTCTCCGAACGCGCAGCAATTGAAGGCTCGCATCGGCATCGCATCCGGGCACGTGGTCGTTGGCGACACCGACGGCAGCGCGAAGGAGCGTGCATCGATCGCGGGAGACACTCCAAACCTGGCAGCACGCCTGCAGGGCGCAGCCGCCCCTGGCCAGATCGTGGTCTCAGACACCACCCGCCGCCTCGCCGGGCAGTCGTTCGATATCCGGAGCCTCGGCGGGCAGGACCTCAAAGGCTTCGTCTCACCCATTGCGATGTTCGAAGTCCGAGGTCAGCGAGCGGTGGATAGCCGTTTCGAAGCCGCGCATGCCAGCGGACTTTCGAAATTTGTCGGCCGCGTTAGTGAGATCGGCCTTCTGCTCGAACGGTGGGAGTTGGCGAAGTCGGGGCAGGGCCAAGCGGTCTTTCTGTCGGGAGAGGCTGGCATCGGGAAATCGCGCCTTGTCGAAGCTTTTGAAGAGCGCCTGCAAGGGACGCAACATGAACTCATTCGATTGCAGTGTTCACCCTATCACGCGACCTCGGCCTTCTACCCGATTGTCGAGCGACTGAGCCGGGTCGCTTCGTTCGACCCGGCAGATGACCGGTGCATTCGTCTCGAAAAGTTTCGCGCCCTAGTTCGCCGCTATGGCGAAAGTCCCTCCGAAGTTGGCGCGATCTATGCTGAGCTGCTGTCGCTCGACTTGGGCGACGAGTTCAGACCGCCGGATCTCTCCGCGCACCAACGCAAGGAACTTCTCGTCCGGACATTGGCTAATCGTTTGCTGCTTGCGGCCAAGATCGCACCGGTGCTCCTGGTCTTCGAAGATGCGCATTGGATCGACCCATCCACCAGCGAAGTGCTGCGGGAATTCGTCAGCCGGCTTCATGGCATCGCAGCCCTAGTCGTCGTGACCCATCGCCCGGAATGGAGAGCGGATTGGGCGAGCGGACTGGCGCAGGCGACGACGCTCTCCATCGGGCGCCTGACCAGGCAGCAAATGCACGAACTCATCGAATCAATGGTATCCGACATTCCCGAACAGCTTGCCGAAAGGATCGCGGAGCGAACCGACGGCGTGCCGCTGTTCATCGAGGAGCTCACACGCTCTGTCGTGGAGAGCGGAAAGGCGTCGTCGCTCAACGCTGAGATCCCGGACAGTCTGCAGGGCTCGCTGATGACACGTCTCGACCGTTTAGCGAAGACGACCAAGGAGATTGCGCAAATTGCCGCCGTGATAGGCAGGGAATTTGATCGGGGCCTTCTCTCAAAGGTCGCAGGCGTCGACGATCGAACGCTCGAGAAGGCGCTGAATCAGCTTGAGTCCAGCCAGATCGTCGTTGAAGACGGCGTCTTGCAGGATGCTCTGGTTTTTCGCCACGCGCTCATTCAGGATGCAGCCTATCAATCACTTCTAAACCGCCGCCGTCGACATTTCCACGAGGAGATCGCACGGGTTCTCGTCGACCAGTATGACGACGTCACTGCCACCCAACCCGAGCTCATCGCCCAGCACTACGAGAAAGCGCAGCGGACTGAGCTCGCGTTTCCCTTCTGGATGAGGGCTGGAGAACGTGCCCTTGCAAGGTCAGCCAACTATGAGGCGGTCGACCATTTCCAGAATGCCCTGGCGATCGCAGAGCGAATACCCAAGGGACCTGTCCGGCGAACGAATCTCCTCGCCGCGATCCTCAGGCTCGGGGACGCCCTTTTTGCTGCTGGCCGGATGACGGATTCGCTGGCGCAATACAGGCTGGCTGCGCAATTGGCACGCGAAGGGGCCGACACGCAGGCCTTTGTTCGCGCAGTCATCGGTCTCGACGGCTCCAAATTCCTCTCCTCGAACTCGCTTGCCGAAACCGTGCCGCTTCTCAAGGAAGCCCTGACGATGGTTCAACCAGCAGATGAGAGTTCCCGGTGCCAGCTTCTCAGCCGCCTTGCGCGGGGATACACCTACCTGAGCGACAGCAATAACGCCGCAAAATACGTTGTAGAGGGAATCGAACTAGCCCGACGGGTCGGAGATAAAACTGCGTTAGTGGAGCTCTCCGCTCTGCCATTCCTAACACCGGCACCGGTTAAGTCCGTCAGGGAGAGAAACGACCGGCTCGCTCGCGTAGATGAAATAAGACGCCTCGCGGATGAGATAGACGACGACGATGTGAAAAGCCGTGCGCTTTCAGTTGAGGCGTACGTCTCCACCGAGCTCGGCGATCGCGCCCGAGCCGATCGGGCGGTTGACGCACTAGACGAACTTGGGACCAAGCGGCAGCATCTCAACATCCAGTTCTACGCTCGTATCGCAAGAGCGATGATGGCTATCCTCGATGGACGATTCACCGCCGCAGAGGCGCTTGCTGACGAAGCTCTGATGCTGGGCATGCGTACTCTTGGCGAGGCGGCCGAGGGCGTCTATGGAATGCAGATGTTCGCGATCCGGCGGGAGCAGAGCCGCCTGTCGGAGGTCGCACCGATCATGAAATTGTTGATCGAGGAGAGCCCGGAGGAAGTCACGTGGTTACCAGGCTTTGCGTTGGTCGCCTTTGATCTGGGCTATCGGGAAGCGGCCCAGCGGAGGCTGAGCGAGCTCGCCCGCACCCGCTTCGCTCTTCCGATTGACGGTAAACGAAGCGCGTCTCTCTCGTTCCTGACGGAAGTCGCCGCCGGTCTCGGCGATGCGGATGCGGCTCAGACCCTCTATGAGCTTATGCTCGACTACAAGGAGATGACCGTCACAATAGGTATGGCGACCGTCTGCTTCGGCGCGGCAAGCCGCTATTTGGGAGTGTTGGCCGCCGCGCTGGGTGAATTCGACAGAGCGCCGAAGCACTTTGAGCACGCGCTCGAGATGAACTCGGCCATCGGCTCGCGGCCGTGGCTCGCGCACACACAGGCAGATTATGCAGACTTCCTAATGAAAATTGGTAGCCGGGCCGCAATAAAGAGAGCAATGTCTCTATTCGAGCATGCCCGGTCAACCGCGGCCGAACTGGGAATGGTCCGGCTGCAACAGCGACTGAAGCCAACGATTCATTAGGACCAGCAGTTCGCTGCTTTTAGTGGGAAGAAGGTCTCGTCATGCCACGCTACATCATTGAAAGAAACTTCGCAGAGCAACTCGATTTATCGAAAGAAGGGGTCGAGCAAATCAACCTGATCAACGACCAGGAAGGAGTGAAGTGGATTTTTTCCTTCCTCAGCGCGGACCGGAAAAAGACTTACTGCCTTTACGAGGCGCCCAACACTGAAGCCATTCTCGCCGCCGCCGGGAGGAACCATGTTCCCGCAGATGTGATCATCGAGGTTAGCGGGGAGATCGGTCCCAACATGTTTGCATAGCTCTCCTCGGCCAAGCACAGCTCGGGGTGAGGCGGCTGGGATCGTCCGGGCTGCCTTCGGCCGGAGTGTGACTTTTTTATTCGCGAGGACTTTGAAGGGCCCTGCAAAGCTATGATTGCCAAAGCTCTTTTGTCTGGGGCAGGCCCGCGGCACGATTTCGCAAGGGCAACGATACGCTGACAGACGAGTATTAGTTTGAAATGAGGACCTGCCTAGGATCGCGCCGACGCGACCGGTCTCCGCACGGGCACTGGCTGCTGGACGACGGTTAGAGCTGTGATACCCGCCTCATCGGCCGCACGCAGGAATGCGACCCGAAATTGCTCTGGAGCGATCTTACCGCTGATCGCGTCGACGCAAGCCTTCACCGCAGTGACGTATTCTTCGCCGTCATCGGTGGGCCAGTCCTTGAGCAGCATATATGCCGCGTCGCCGAGGGTGCGGACTATCCTGTGAACTGGCTGGCCGCGCAGAGCCAGCCCGACGGGTGTGAATGCAGAGGTTGCGTCCCAGTCCATGTTCTCGACCGCTCAAGGCAGGGATCGCAATCCCCAAAGAGCACCATACGCGTATATTCGGAATCCGTAATTGACGATTGGTTACCTGACGTGACCAGGCGTGAAGGTATACCCTAGGAAAGGAGCGGGCGCTCTACGATTTGACATCGGAGCGCCCTAAGCTGCATCGGCCTTTGTTGCGATGATGGCCGATGGCTGGATGCCCTAATGATGAGATTCTGATGAGATTTCAACCTCCAGTGCGGCAGTTTCTGGTTGGATCGGAACAGAGGACTCGGCGAAACATTCACTTTCACCGCCCATTTACCAGCTTTCGTGCTGAACGCAGGTTCGTCTTGGAGGCGTTGGTTGTTTTGTTTAGAGTGAAGTGTGCCCGGTGCTATTCATTTCGATTGGACTTCTCATAGCCCACGTTGCCATTGTCGCAGCGATTCTCGCTCTTGTCGGCCAGCATCGATGGATGATTGCGCTTTTGCTCAGCTGGTATGGCATCGTCATGATAGGGGTCATCGCGGCCATTTGGGTTCACTATAAGAGATCGACCCGACGCGCGGAGCCGTCTCACTAAAATGCGGGGCACCTCAAACTCGAAGCCGGGTGGCGCGGTACTCGTTCTGTTCGAGACGGAACATCTCAAAGGCAGCATTCGAACTGCGCTCGCCCAGGCGACACTCACTCCGTGGCAACGGAACTTCCTGTCGGACGTGCTCGCCAGGTTGGAGAGGTGTGGCAGCAAGACGCGCTTGAGCGACAGGCAGTTGTCCAAGTTACACCAAATTCTCGGCGGTGAAGGTGCGGGTATTCGAGGAGCGCCGCAGAAGCAGCGAACGACCCTGGACAGGAGGCGCTTCCAACGTCACGCACGGTCGTTCCTGTCACGAGAGGCCGCATGGTGGCGCAGGAGAATTCTCCGCGACACGATGATCGTGGCTGTCGTTGCGTCAGCTGGGCTCTTCTATTCATTATTCGAGATGGGCGAATCCGCATTCGAAGGCGCGTCCCGGTCGTCACCCATTGCGTCGGTCTTGGCCAAGCAGGCATTCACGATCACTGATGGCGATACAGTCCACGTTTCGGGAGAGCGGGCAGGGACGCGCCTGGTTGGCTTCAACACACCGGAGAAGTTCTCGCCCCAATGCGAATACGAGCGCCAACTGGGGGAGCGGGCATCGGCACGGCTTCGGGAGCTTGTCGCTCATGGCAGCGCTCGGCTTACCAAAGTCGCATGCGCCTGTGCGCCGGGCACCGAGGGTACGAAGAAGTGCAACCATGGGCGCTACTGCGGGACCTTGCTAGTTGATGGAAGGGACGTCGGGAGCATTCTGATCAGCGAGGGCCTTGCCGTGCCGTTCATTTGCGGAGAGACCAGCTGCCCGCCAACGCCTCGGCCGTGGTGCAAGGCGTAGCCAAGTTCGAAAACCGGGATTTAGAATGCCTTTATTCCATGGACATCGGGGTATGCGATACAGCGGCGTCCCCTGGAAGTGTAGCGGTACCTGCGATCGTCCGGTGGCGAGATTACCATCATCTGCCAACCTTGTTGCGGGCGTTCAGCCTCGGCTACCGAAGGCCGTGAAAGGGCATCGTCTCTACCATTTGTCGGCCCGTATGATCTCGGGAGCCTTTCCAAATTGGGCAACTGAGGCATCCCGAAATTCGATAAGGTCCTTCGCGGCGAGCGGCTTGGAAAAAAGCCAGCCTTGTCCGAACGAAACGCCGTGTTCGCGAAGATCGGCGGCTGGCATTTTCCCGCCCCGAATAGAATGTCCGAAAACGGCAGAAATCGAAAAAGCAGTCCCTTCATCCCTACAAAAGTATCCTTATGGTTGACGTGGCCAGAGATCTGCAATGCTGTCGTATACAGATGAGGATCGAGGGGACACACTCTATTCTGACCAGCCTCTGGTCGCAGTAGTCATCCCGGCCTTCAATGCTTCCACCTATATCGAGCGCACGCTTCGGTCGGCTATGCGCCAGACCTACGCCGCCCTGGAGATTATCGTTGTCAACGACGGTTCCACGGGCGACACCGTAAAACTCGTCGAGCAGATAGCGGTGTCGGACTCTCCGGACCGCCTCCTGTCCACACCCAACCGCGGTGTCGCCGCCGCAAGGAATACTGGGATCGAGGCATCATCAGGTCGATTCGTGCATTCCTTGATGCGGCAATGCCGCCGCCATCAGGTTTGGATTATTCCTTCGGCGGCCCGCCCCGCCGCTCCAGCGCCGTCTTGCGGATGGTCTCCGCGATCTCCGGACTACTGCTCGACAACATCTGGAAATCCACGGCGTAGAGCGACAGCAGCGATACCTCGGTTGCTGCGCTGATCGTCGCTGAGCGAGGTTCGCCACTGATTAGCGCCATCTCGCCAAAGAAGTTTCCGGCACCGAGTTCCACTGGATGGTCGGGTGTCGCCACGGTGACCCGCCCCTCGACAATGAAGAACATCTGATCGCCAACATCGCCCTTGCGGCAGATCACGGCACCCGCGGGGACAATGCGCGTTCGCAGCGCCCGAACGATCTCGATCAGTGCAGCGGAACCAAGCTTCTGGAACAGGGGTACGGCAGCGACCAATTGCCAGTTGCGAACGAAGTCTTGGCGGCGAACCTCTTCGTAGAAGCCGGTGGCGAGGATGCCGGCCCAAAGTGCAAAAATACCGATACCGCTCATCATCACCAATCCGGCCAGAACTCGACCTGCAAGGCTCTGCGGGATCTCGTCGCCGTAGCCGGTCGTCGACAGCGTCACGACCGCCCACCACATCGCCTGCGGAATGCTGCCGAACCTATCGGGTTGGACATCTCGCTCGATGATATAACCGGCCAATGCAGCGCCAAAAAGAACGATGCCGAACACCGATGTCACGCCAAGCAGATTGCGCGATTCATTCGCGACCACCTTTGCCAGCAGCCTGAAGAAGGTCGAGTCGCGCAACGGCTTGAGAAGCCAAATGGCGCAATAGAGGTTTCGATCACGGGACCCGACGAACAAGAATGCAGCAGCCGGAACTAGAACCGCGAGAAAATCGATCACGAGGGCCGGCACCCCGCCCGACAAGCGGTGTCGTCGTGAAAGCAATGTGCCGCTCAATTGGAGGACATAGGCCAGCCAAAATTGCCGCAAGTAGCAGCTCAAAGACAAGCCTCTCCTGTCCAGTAAGGCCCTGCGTCGTCAGCGTGGCAACGACCAAGAGACCGGTTGTAGCGAACAGCGCATTGAGCGGCGTCGAAATCTTTGAGAACGGCACTGCCGACATTGCATACTCCCAACCACCCGGCATTCGTCGACAATAGATACCTTTGGGCCACACGCAAGGGAACGGGGACTGATCAGGTGCCGCCCGAGGTTCCCGTAACTCACGAGACCACCGGACCAAGCGGGACGGGCAAAACGACGCTCCTGACGCGCAATCTGGTGAAGCCAACATCCGGCACGATTGCTTTCGACGATATCAGGATGGATTTCGCGCGCCCGGACAAGATTGCCGTCCAGGCGATCCGTCTGCGCACAGCGATGGTGTTCCAACAGTTCAACGTCTTCAAACATGACGGTCATCCAGAACGTCATGGATGCGCTGGTCGTCGTCCAGGGCAAGTCTGTGTTCTTCAGCGGCTCAATCTAGGGAGTCCCCGGCTTCAGGATCGTGCGCAGCGGTACTGTCATTATGCTGCATTCGTCGGTTTCTTCGCCTTCGCGTGTGATGATGGGCTGTCCATCCTCAAGGTCAAGGACTGGAACGTACCTGCCAGCCCATCCGCAGTCGGCGCAGCGCGGTCGTTCCCAGAGTATCCCGGGTGCGTCAGTATTTTCGCCATGTTCGGGTTGGAGATGCGGCGATCCACAGTTCGGACATGCCTCAGGCATACCGCGCAACTCGCGAAGGATCAATGATGTCGCCATGCCGATGGCGTGTTGAATCAACGAGTGCGCCATCTCGGCATCAATCCAGGTGGCCGATTTTGCAGGCGTAAGCCAGTTGGAAAACGTCCATGCGGACTCAAGTGCACTCTTGAGGGCTCCGCGACGCTCTTTGCTTGTGTCGCCCGACAGAAGATCATTGCAGATGATCTCCGTCCACGCGCGGAAGTTCGCACGCTGTGGAGGTGTCTTTGTCCACATTGCCGCGTCCTGCGCGACGCCGATCAGATCGAGTAGCGCCTCGCGGCAATGACGGCTATGACTGATAAGCTGCCTGGGATTTAGTGCGGCGATTAGGTATCGACTCCTTGGTTCGTCGTGGGGCCACGCTGACTACGAGCTGAAGCGATCCCAGTTAGCGGTAGGTCGCGGCGAACGTGGTAGGCTTGGCCCTTCAAAGGTGAACGTTTCGGACCAAGGTCTTGTGATCCTCCGAATAAATTCTTAGGTCACCCATAGGTCGTTGCATTCTGCGAATCCCTGACTAAGAGACCGACATGATCCTTACCCTCTCAGGCGTCAGAAAATCCTACACCACGGCCGAGGGGCTAATCGAAATACTAAAGGGGGTCGACCTTCAGGTGGCCTCTGGCGAAAGCGTGGCCCTGACGGGAGAGTCCGGCAGTGGCAAGAGTACGCTGCTGCACCTGGCTGGGTGCCTGGATCGCGCGGATAGTGGATCCATCGTCATGAACGGACGGGACATCCGGCAGCTTAATGAGAATGAATGCGCTCATTACCGTAGAACCCAGGTGGGCTTGGTTTTTCAACAGTTTAATCTCATCCCTTCGCTGACGGTCGCCGCCAATATCTCATTCCACGCAAAGCTCGCCGATCGATTTGATCCTGCTTGGGAGATGGAGCTGATTGGCAAATTGGGGCTGCGTGATTACATCAGCCGCTACCCCGAGCAACTATCTGGAGGTCAGCAACAGCGCGTTGCGATTGGGCGAACCTTGGCCGCGCGGCCGCCACTCATTCTCGCGGATGAGCCAACGGGCAACCTGGATGAGCAGACCGGAGACAGGGTCCTAGATCTTATGGTCAGTCTGTCACAGACCGCGAGGTCCGCTCTTCTGCTTGTGACTCACTCCGCAAGGCTTGCAGGCGGTCTGGATCGAATAGTGGTTCTTCGCGGCGGGAAGATTGTCGAATGAACCTCGTCGCCTTCGCAGCGCTGCTGTCGCACTGGCGCCGAAAGCCGCTTCAGCTGCTCACCTTGGTCATGGGAATAATGCTCGCAACGGCGCTTTGGTCCGGCGTCCAAGCGATCAATGCAGAGGCTAGGGCAAGTTACGCACGGGCATCATCGGTTCTCGAGCAAGGAAGCCTTCGGCAGATCGTTGCCAAGGAGGATGATGGTATTGCGACCGCGGTATATGGACGCCTTCGCCGAGCAGGCCTGAACATTTCGCCTGTCATCGAGGGCAACTATCGCTTTGGGCCGGTGCGGATAAGAATGGTCGGCATCGAGCCGCTGACCATGCCCAGGGGTAGTTCGGGCGTGACCATCGCAAACGGTGCGGAGCTCTCCGGCTTCTTTTCCACCACTGGGCTTCTTTTGGTATCCGCCGCGACTGCCGATCGGCTGCGTGGCAACACGGAAATGGCCGTCAAAGTCGATGGCAACGTCCCAGACGGCGCTGCCTTCGTGGACATCTCCGTAGCGGACAAATTGCTTGAAAAACATGGGAAGATCGACCGTCTGGTCATAGCTCCCGAGCAGCGGGTTACAGTTCAAGCTCTCGAACAAATAGCGCCGGGGCTGACCATTCGCGAACCGGCCGACCAGCCGGATGTCTCTCGCCTCACGGACAGCTTCCACCTTAACCTGACCGCTTTCGGGTTTCTGTCGTTCGTCGTCGGTCTGTTCATTGTTTACTCCACAACAGGCCTGACCTTCGAGCAGCGTCGCGGTACCTTTCGAACACTGCGATCTCTTGGTGTCTCCCTTCGGACTCTGGCCGTCATGCTCGTGGTTGAACTGTCGATACTGGCCCTGGTTTCCGGCGTTCTCGGGGTTATTCTCGGCTACATCATCGCCTGGCTCTTGATGCCGGGTGTCGCTGCCACCTTGCGGAACTTGTATGGGGCGAATGTGTCGGGCTCGCTGTCAATTCGGCCCGAATGGTGGCTAGCGGGACTGGCGATCGCTCTTGGAGGGACCGGCGTTTCCTCGGCACAGAGCCTTTGGCGCGTCTGGACACTGCCGATCCTCGCAGCGGCTCAACCAAGGGCGTGGGCGAGAGCATCAGCGCGCTCGCTGGTTTATCAGGCTGGAGCTGGCGGGTCGTTGCTAATATTGGCAGCCCTGCTTGCAATAGCCGGGTCCGGCCTTGTCGCGGGCTTTGCAGTACTCGCTTGCCTGCTTCTCGGAGCGGCACTGATACTGCCAGGGCTTATTGCCGTTACCCTAATCACGGCTCAACATTTCGCGAGAGGCGCTCTTATGGAATGGTTCTGGGCAGATACCCGTATACAGCTGCCGGGGCTGTCGCTGGCCCTGATGGCCCTTCTTCTAGCATTGTCGGCAAACATTGGTGTCGGCACGATGGTTTCCAGTTTCCGATTGACGTTTATCGGATGGCTGGATCAACGCTTGGCCGCAGAGCTATACGTGACCGCCAAGGATGACGACCAGTCCGAGCGACTGCGGACTTGGCTTCAGCGGCACGCCACAGCAGTCCTTCCGATCTGGAGCGTCGACGGTGAGGTCTCAGGTGAGCAGGTCCAGATTTTTGGCGTCGCAGACGATCCGACCTATCGGGAGCACTGGCCACTGATCGCTTCCGATAAGGACGTGTGGGGAACGGTTGCTAACGGGCAGGGCGCTCTCGTCAACGAGCAGATGTGGCGTCGTGGTCAAGCTAAGATCGGCCAGCCTTTGGTTATGCCGGGTGGGTGGACTACTACCGTAGTTGGCGTTTATTCAGACTACGGAAACCCCATCGGGCAGGTAATTGTTGGCATCGATACCTTGGTTGATCATTACCCGAATGTGCCGAAGCTCCGATACGGCGTCCGCGTGCCTCCCGAGCGAGCCCAGGACCTGAAACGTCAGCTGGTCGCGGACTTGGGTCTGCCGGAGACAGCGATCGTCGACCAGGCTTCACTCAAACGACAGTCGCGAGCCATCTTCGACCAGACATTTAAGGTGACAGGTGCACTGAACGTCCTCACGCTGGCGGTGGCGGGATTTGCCATGTTCTCAAGCCTCTTGACCCTCTCTGGAATTCGGCTTCCGCAGCTTGCACCAGTCTGGG
The DNA here is from genome assembly GCF_051811205.1 of Rhizobium sp. 862_C5_N1_2. Classification (NCBI taxonomy): domain Bacteria; kingdom Pseudomonadati; phylum Pseudomonadota; class Alphaproteobacteria; order Hyphomicrobiales; family Rhizobiaceae; genus Rhizobium; species Rhizobium sp. 862_C5_N1_2. Next base: position 116,002 of record NZ_JBPWPT010000003.1, read on the forward strand.
CGATCGGTGTGCGGCGTCGAGATCTAGCTCTATACGAAATTGCCCGGACACTGGCGCTGTGGCTCGTGACATTTCTGGCGGCGATTCCGGTCGGTCTTACTCTGGCATGGGTGCTGCTTTCGATTGTGAACGTGGAGGCTTTCGGGTGGCGCTTGCCGATGATGGTCTTTCCGATCGACTGGCTCTGGCTGGGAGCGATTGCGCTGCTGGCGGCGTTCTTGTCGGTGCTGGTGCCCGTCAGGCGCCTGGCCACGATCAATCCTGCAGACCTGCTTAGGATTTTCTCGAATGAACGTTAGAAAAGTTTCATCCGCCTTTGTCGCGGTGGCTATGGTCTCTCTGGCTGAACAGGCGTCGGGGCAGGGGTTCGCCGGACTGGGATCGGATGCACAGGGCTTTTCGATCCCGGAGCGTGGACGCGGTCTCTCGTTTCCTGCCGATCATGGCGCTCATCCGGATTATCGGATTGAGTGGTGGTATGTCACCGCCAACCTCAAGGGTGAGGATGGCAAGCGGTATGGGGCGCAGTGGACATTGTTTCGATCCGCTCTGGCTCCGGAAGAAAGGCCAGGCTTCGCAGATCCCCAGCTATGGATCGGGCATGCGGCGATTACCACCCAGTCTCACCAGTTCGTCGCCGAGCGCTTGGGCCGGGGCGGCGTTGGACAGGCAGGCGTCGAGGCCACGCCGTTTCTGGCATGGATCGACGACTGGCAGATGACTGGTTCCATTGAGAGCGCCTTTGACCTTAGGGATCTTTCGGTGACTGCGAGCGGGACGGATTTCAGCTTTGGCTTGAACCTTGGCGCCGACGGCCCGCTCGTGCTGCAGGGTGAAAACGGGTTTTCTATGAAGTCATCAGGCGAGCAGGCGAGCTACTACTACTCGCAACCGTTCTACAAGGTCTCCGGCGCAATCACGATCTCCGGATCCCCGGTGAAGGTCACCGGGAAAGCGTGGCTGGATCGGGAGTGGTCGTCTCAGCCGCTCGCCTTAAACCAGACGGGCTGGGACTGGTTCTCATTACATTTCGACTCTGGCGAGAAGCTTATGGCCTTTCGCCTTCGCGATGATAAGGACGGGTTCATCTCCGCGAACTGGATATCCTCGGACGGGCGAACGACACCCCTGTCGAAAGAAGAGGTTCAACTGGAGCCTTTGCGGAAGGCAACAGTCAAGGGGCGAGAGATACCGGTGGAATGGCGAATACGCGTGCCAGGGAAGTCGCTCGATATAAGAACCAAACCGTTGAATGACCAGTCCTGGATGGCGACATCGACGCCATACTGGGAGGGGCCGATAGATCTCAGGGGTTCAATGTCAGGCGTCGGATATCTCGAAATGACAGGATACTAGTCGTGGGGCGGACTCTTATGGACGCACAACGTCGTACGGGCAATGTGACCGCGGTATTGGACAAGAGGCTCGGCCGAAATCAGGCTTGGGTGCTAAGGCGACCTGAACATGTACGATATAATGCTTCTTTTCCTTGCTGGCTTGTTAGCAGGCAGCATGAATGCGTTGGCGGGCGGCGGGTCGTTCGTATCCCTGCCTGCGCTGATATCGGTCGGAGTGCCGTCGGTAGCCGCAAACGCCACAAGCACCTTAGCCTTGTTTCCCGGCGGTATGGCGAGCTCGTGGGTCTACCGTGATGGGGTTAGGAGTGTGTGCGGCGTCAATGTCGTGCCCATTGCTGTCGTGACGGTGATGGGTGGTGTAGCCGGAAGCATTCTATTGCTGCTAACCCCTTCGAGGATTTTCGATGGTATCCTGCCATGGCTTTTGCTGGTGGCGACATTGATGCTCGCTGCAGGTCCGAGGCTCAGCGCCCAGTTGCAGTCGCAGGCACGTCCGAGTGTTCTGGCGTTCGCAATGGTTCAGTTCTTTCTCGGTCTTTATGGCGGCTATTTTGGCGGCGCGGTGGGTCTCATGATGCTTGCGGCGTGGAGCGCGCTCGGGGGCGGGGACATCAAGAGCCTGAATCCGACAAGAATGGTGATGGTAACCGCCGCCAACGCGGTCGCCGTCGTCGTCTTCGTACTTGCCGGGGCAATCGTATGGCAGGAGTGCATTCCCATGACGATTGGAGCCGTTATCGGCGGGTGGATCGGAGCGCATATCGGACGAAGGCTGCCATCATCGGTCGTTCGGCTGCTAACCCTCGTGGTCGCCTTTTTAACGACCGCAGTGTTCTTTTCGCGAGCTTACCTTTGAGCGGAGGTCCCGTGCCCCTCAGGCTCTCAGTCAATAACTTGCAATTGAAGGAGCCGAAGTCCTGCAAAATGCTCAAGGGGCTCGACGAATGGATCGCGGGAAAGCGTCGATCCAGTGGATTTGATTGAGAACGCACGAACGATCGTCATTGCCGCCGAATATTGGCGGCACGCAGATGAGCTTGTGCCCAGTGTTCGCCTTTCCAAATGCGTGGATTTGCTGAGGCGGGATCCCGGGCTGCTGGATCACTCAACTAGCGCCCGCAATGCGGCGGGCGCGTTCTCGAAGGCGTAGGGATTGAGGAACTGGCGTCGCCAGTTTCTTGTCTAACGGTGAAAGCCGGGCTTCCGATCGAAAGCGATCAGCGCCCATGTCCAGAAGGAACCGAAAGGGAGGCTTTGGGATATCAACCCGCAACATCGCAGGAAATAGATACACATTGTGTATGCGTTTGTGGTATAAGGCCTTGAAGGAAAAGGCCATGACCAGCAAAAACGCCCCTGATACCCATACCCGCGCCGTTAACTTGAGGGTTCGTGAGGACGTTCGCGTCCTGATCGACCGCGCCGCCAAGGCCCACGGGAAAACCCGTTCGGATTTCATGATCGACGCATCGCGCCGTGCTGCAGAAAACGCGCTTCTCGATCAGACATTGGTGCGGGTCGATCCTGACAGCTACAAACACTATCTCGCCGTCCTCGACCAGCCGCCAAATAGCGAAGGCTTCGAACGGTTGATGAATGCTCCCAAACCCTGGCAGCCGTAATGTTGTCTGCACCGACGCTTCTCGGCGAAGCGCACGATCTCCAGCTATTCGACAGCGGGCACGACAGCCTTGATGAATGGCTGCGCCGCAGGGCGCGGGCCAATCAGGTCAGCGGCGCATCGCGAACCTATGTGGTCTGCGAGGGCGAGCGCGTTGTCGGCTATTACTGCCTCTCATCGGGAGCGCTGGCGGTCGCGGACGCTCCGGGAGCGATCCGGCGCAACATGCCCGACCCGGTTCCCATGGCAGTCCTTGGCCGTCTGGCCATCGATCGCAACTGGCAGGGAAAAGGAATCGGAGCCGCGCTGTTGCAAGACGCCGTGCTGCGTACCGGACAGGCAGCCCATATCATGGGTATTCGCGGCCTTCTGGTTCACGCGATCTCCGATGAGGCCAAGGCCTTCTATGAGCATTTTGGATTTGCAGCGTCGCCCGCGAATCCTATGGCCTTGGTGTTATCATTGAAAACTCAAGTAGGCCTGAAGTGATCGGTGAAAACAGTCGCTCGTCTGACAACCCAACGACGGTCGGAGAATTGACGGAGAGCTTTGAAAAGTTTGTCTAAAATCGGAATCCATGTCCTAATTGCCACATGATTTCGGATATTTGGAGCTTGCCGGCAGTAGAAGAAGAAAGCCGGTTACAAGATGAGCCGAGGCTGAGAACAACGAACCTTCATCTGGGTGTGGTTACCGGAAAGCACAGAGCCAGTCGACGTCTTGGGCGTTCTCCAAATCGTCCTTGGGCGAGCTCACTCCCATCAGAAAGAACGTCGCATGATCTCAGTCAGCAGCATGCACCTGAACGCCGCGGCAGAGCAGTCCCCAAGTCGGGCTTCGTTGGGCCTCCTGGGCGTGAGCTTGCGTCATCGGATCGTCGCCGTCGTCTGGCTCCGGGCCATCAGGCGGCGGAGTCTCCCCAGGATCTCGCTCAGGTTCGGGATTGCCGATCGGCGGCGCTGCCGGCGGAACGATAGGCTCGTTGGGTACGGACATGATTTCCTCCTTGCTAACCGGAAAAACTCGCGTGTCCTTCCGTTTATTCAAGAGTGGTGCCGTGATGAGATGCTTTTCTCGAGCAGCGAACCGACCGCCGCCGGCGGTCTCGGGCCATGGCCCACTCTTTGATAAGGAAGGGCAAGGGTGCAAACGTCAAAAAAGCCTGCGCCCTCGCGGAGAAGACGGACAAGGCGATCCGACGGTGGTGCAAGCAGTACGGCATCGGCCGCTCCATGCCTGGCTCGCCGATCGAGATATCCATGCCGGCTTTGGATGGTGAAACATGGCGACGTGGCAGCGCTGGAGCCGGTCCGGCAGGGCAATTGCGGACATCCTCGGATTAAGCGATATCGATGATGTCTGCGTTGCGGAATAATTCGGGGCGTTCGACTTCCTCGCGAACATGTCGGCGGCCATGGTGGCTTCAGCACGGGTAATGAGGCTGGCGCGTTTCCCCGCCAACCTGTGCCTGGCGATGCTGAGGCGACTGAAGCGCCTTTAAGACATGGTCTCCTTTCATGATGCGGCCTGCGAAACGAGCTTTGGCAGAAGATCACGGAACAGTTCTTGCACGGTTACTAATATATTTACCGTGGGAGACCTAAAGTCATGAAATGGCACACATCCGCACAGTTTACCCCTCTGATGCTCGTTGTAAGCGGGTCGGAAAAATACAAGCTCGTCGCGACCCTTTTCCAGGCTGCCGAAATGCTGACGGCTAGCTGGCCGGTCGACGATGGAGAAGAATATCTTATAGCGATTAGGGCGTGCCGGAATGCAATTCATGGGGAAATTCCGGCTCAGGATGCCCGAGCAGCGCTTATCCGTGCCGCCGACGAAGCTGGCATTCCGGTGATCACCGTTCACTGAGTGTCCGCCGACTAATGAGTTATGGGCGCCTCATGACACGGGTCTCTCGTTGCGCTGCATGCGCAGGTCCACTCCGCTGAACATCACTTTCAGGCTGCGCGCGGCCAGCAGGTCTTTTTGTCTCTCTTCGGCGACAAGTGCCAGCTTCCGTTCCTTCACGTACTTCGCGTGCGTCTCCGGCGTGTCGATGCCAGAAACGAAGGGAACACCTTCCCAGCAACCGCATGTTCTGCCCGCTTCATCTACCGTGTCGCCGTCGATGACGGTCAAAGATGCGCAGATGATCCGCCCAGCAATCGTTGAACGATCTCCACGCTCTGTCTCCATCAGTTTCCGCCTCTCCCGCCATCTGCAAAAACTTGTCGGTCATCTGCTCCTCGGAACTAAAGCGGTCGCGCCGCCCCGTTCCAATGCCATGCATGCTTATAACCTGCGCGTGCATTGGCACGCCTTTTGCACCGTTAACATTACATTATCCCATCTGGAGTTTGTGTAATGGAATGGGACAAATCGATCGAATTCGCCCCCGTGCTCCTTATGTTTAAAGACCCCGACAGAGTAATTTCGGTCACGACGGCTATGGGGGCCGCCAACGCGCTCATAAGGGAATTTCCCAGTGATGATGGAGAGGAGTTCCTTCTGGCGATCAAATTGTGCCTGGACGTCGTGAAGGGCAACGCCGAGCCGGAGGAACTTAGAGCGGCGATCATTCGCGCGGCAAACGAGGCCGGCGTCACGGCAATCGCGGTTCTGCACTGACGGCACTGCTCCTCAGCAGGTCCGAGGGTTATGCGCGCCTCTCTCCAATCTCGACGGCCGCGTTCGAAGCGTTGTGTATGGCAGCCATTTCGATCAAGGCCGCCGCCATGACGAAAGCGCTGGGTCAAGACAAAGCAAATACGGTCGCTGCAAGAGCGATTTTAGTGGGGATATGCAACGGAAGGTCAACGGTCGGCTGGAATCTGTCCGAGTAGGATGCGGGTGCCGGGGTCACATGGAGCATTTGGAAACACGCCTGGTTGGCAAAATTTGCCGTTCCATTCAGATAGAGGATGCGCGCCCTCTATCTGTTCTGCCTTGAGGCTGCCCAGCCGCACGCCGCGCCAACAGCTATTCCGATCGTAGTCCCAACAGCAACGCCAATCGAGGTAACACCCAATACAGTCGCGCCGAGAACTGCTCCCAAACCGACGCCTATTCCGATACCTAAAGCCATCTCGTTGCGGTTACTGGCCGCCCTCGATTCCGGTTGGCGATTTCGGACCTGGCTCGACTTGCCCAGGGGTGAAGAAAGCCAGGTACGCCACCGCGATAATCATAGCGATGGTGAAGATAGCCAGTACGAACGTGATCATGCCTTTGCTGGCTTTCTGTTCTGAGTCGCTCATAGTGTGTGTAACAAGCCAAGCTGCCCATTAGTTCCGCTCAGGATGCTCGCCGATGAGGAGCTTGACGGCTTGCGCAAGCGACTCCCTGATAGGATAGTAACTCGGGGAGCCATCTTTCCCCAGCACACTGACATAAATGTGGGTGCTGCTGGTGAAAGCCCTGACCGCGACCACATGCTCTGGGTTGATGTAGATTATCGGGTCGTTAGTGCCCGCGTAGTGGAATGGCACCAGCCTCATCTCATCCTCCCAAGGTTAGCTATCCCCCGTGAACTAGAAAAGTCGCCGTCGGTTGCAAGATACCTGAAGGTGGGTGTGCGTCCGCCTCTCAAAAGGAAAACTCGAATGGACCCTCGATTGCTCCGGCCTCTCGCGCGTCAATCGGCCCTTCAATTGCGGGACGTAGTCCCGGCCTGTTTTGATCGAGGTCATGTGACAGCGCAGGCCCGTGGCTCAGCTTTGCAGCTGCCGCCTGTATCTCGAGATGCTTTCCTCGGAAAATGCAGGCTCAATCCGGGCCGGGGCTTCGGCTGCCTGCCGATGTTGAATGCCGATATTCGCTGCCCAACAGCTCGCCATGAAGCGCAGCGCCCAACGAAGCTTCTGGAGATCCGCTCGAGAGATATCTGCGATCGGGTCGGCGGCGTCCTCTAGGAAGGGCGCGATGCTGATCACAAGCTGGTTCGATGATCCGCGTTTCGAAACGCGCGATCTTGATGTGCTGGGTTATAGCGATCTGGGCGCCGAGCCGGTCAAAGCGGGGGGCAAATATTTTCCGTCGGCTCTGTCGATTTTCGCATCAGCCGATCGTCCTTGTAATGATGTGCTGCGACCCCGTCGTGGTACGTGCTCAGGCAACAGAAGGAGGAATCGTCATGGATAATCAGCATCTGGTACCCGCCGCCGTGCTTGCGGCCAAGAACGGCGTCCGGTTTCCCAACGAGAGCGAGGCGTATCGCAGCGCCCGCGACGCGCTGCTGGCCGAAGAGATCGAGTTGCGCCGGCACATCGAGCGTGTGGCAAGACAGCGCAGGGCGCTGCCGCCGGGCGGCGAGGTGACGAAAGACTACCGCTTCGAGGGCAGCGATGGGCCAATATCCTTCAGCGAGCTCTTCGCCGACAAGGAGACGCTGATCGTCTACAGCTACATGTTCGGCCCGCAACGCGAGCGTCCATGCCCGATGTGCACCTCGCTTCTGTCGGCCTGGGATGGCGAAGTGCCTGACATCCAGCAGCGCGCAGCGCTTGCCGTCGTCGCCCGCTCGCCGATCCAAAAGCTGCTCGCCTTCAAGAAAGAACGCGGCTGGCATCACCTGCCGCTCTATTCCGATATGACGGACGACTATAGCCGCGACTATCACGCGATCGGCACGGATGGTGGCGATGGTGCCGCCTTCAACGTCTTCACGCGACGCGATGGCACCATCCGCCATTTCTGGAGCCAGGAGATGGGCGAGGTGACGGCTGATCCGGGCGAGGATCCGCGCGGCGCGCCGGACCTGATGCCGCTTTGGACCATTATCGATTCGACGCCCGAAGGCCGGCCGGCGGACTGGTATCCGAAGCTGTCCTATTAATAGCCGGCGTCGTCCGCCGTCAGCCGGTGGAGCGGTTTCTTGAGGCCTCGACCCATTCGATGTTGGTGACCGCGGCATCCGGCAGCGGCGACGGATCGATGTCGTAGACATAGCCGCTGAGCATGTCGGCGGCGCGTTCCGTCGCCTTTATCTTCGCCTCGGTTTCCGCGACCGCCTTGGAGATTGCTTCGATGCGGGCGCGGAACATGTGGGCGAGCACATCGCGGCCTGACTGCTTTTCGAGCCGTTCGAGATGCAGTCCGACGCGCGAGGCGTGGCGCTCCAGCTCGCTCTTGCTGAAACGCGCCTTGCGCAGTTCTTCGGAAAGGCTGTCCTGCATGACGGCGACAGGATCGAAACTTCCCGGTGCGCGCTCGTCGAGCACTGCATCGGTGACGAGTTTCTCGATCATCACGAGCGCCTGCAATTCGGCCGCATCGGCGAATTCAACGTCGTAGCCGGTATCGTCGTAGACCTTGCGCCGGACCGGATCGAGAAGCAGCCCATAGGCTTTCTGCAGATTGGCAAAGGCTTCCGAATCACCACCCGAATCGGGGTGGGCAACCTTCGCCAGGCGCCGATAGGCGGCCTTCAGCTGCGCCTCGTCCGCATCGCGTTCAACGCCGAGAATATCGTATGGATCCGTCACGCCTGCTCCCTTGCTCCCCGGCACGTTGCGGGCAGTCTAGGTCTTCTTCTGCATCAGAAGGGCGAAGTTTAGACCGAAACGAGGAATGACGTCCATGGCCCGAGATGGCGATGGTTTATGCACATGCCTCGCCAAATCCTCGATTGTTTAATGTTTTCAATTCGTTGTTCGGCAATCAGCTTGTGGTGATCGAAGCGAGATAACATTTGGCTTCGCCGTCGATTTCCAGCACGGTTGCGGTCGCGTCCTCGATCAGCAGCGCATCGCCGGCCGCAAGCGCGCCGGTCTCGCCGTCCTTTCGGAATGACAATGCGCCCTGATGACAGAGAAACAGGCATGTCGAGGGCGGTAGCGGCACGGTCTTGCCGCCATCGACGTCGATGCGGATCAACCTGTGGGCGAGCCCGACACGGCGTGTCATGACGTTGAGATCGGTGATTGATCCATCCTGGAGCCTGGCCGTGACGGGGACATCCGCGGGGAAGGCTAACGGATCGCTTGCCGTTGTCAGCAGCACCGGCGCGCTGCCTTCCACTTCGAGCACCATGCCGTTGCCATCAAGGATCGCCAGCGTGCGGTCGATGCCGGGAAAGATCGAAAACGGGCCGTCCGCTGCGACCGTCGCCATGCTGATGCGCCAGTCGAAGTCGTTGATCGAAGCGTCAGCTGGAAAGACGGCGATCTCCACCGTCTCTCCCTTGCCGTTTTTCCAGGGCATGCGTTTGTGATCGCCGGCGCGCAGGATCCTCACCGGGTTCAGTTCCCGAGAATGCCGGGCAGGCGCAGGCCCTTTTCCTTGGCGCAGTCGATGGCGATCTCGTAGCCGGCATCGGCGTGGCGCATGACGCCAGTCGCCGGATCGTTCCAGAGCACACGCTCGAGACGCCTTGCAGCATCGTCCGTGCCGTCGGCGCAAATGACCATGCCGGAGTGCTGCGAGAAGCCCATGCCGACGCCGCCGCCATGATGCAGCGACACCCAGGTCGCACCCGATGCCGTGTTGAGCAGGGCATTGAGCAGCGGCCAATCGGAGACAGCGTCAGAACCGTCCTTCATCGCTTCGGTCTCGCGGTTCGGCGAGGCGACGGAGCCGGAGTCCAGATGGTCGCGGCCGATGACGATCGGGGCGGAGAGTTCGCCTGTTCTCACCATCTCGTTGAAGGCGAGGCCGAGCTTGTGGCGGTCGCCGAGGCCTACCCAGCAGATGCGTGCCGGCAGACCCTGAAAGGCAATGCGCTCCCTGGCCATGTCGAGCCAGTTGTGCAGGTGCTTGTTGTCAGGCAGCAGCTCCTTCACCTTGGCATCGGTCTTGTAGATATCCTCCGGATCGCCGGAAAGGGCCGCCCAGCGGAAGGGGCCGATGCCGCGGCAAAACAGCGGGCGGATATAGGCCGGCACGAAGCCCGGGAAGGCGAAGGCGTTTTCGAGGCCTTCGTCCAGCGCCACCTGGCGGATATTGTTGCCGTAATCGAGGGTCGGAATACCGGCATTCCAGAAGGCGATCATCGCTTCGACGTGCTCGCGCATCGAGGCGCGCGCCGCTTTTTCCACTGCCTTCGGATCGCTTTCGCGCTTTGCCTTCCACTCACCCATCGTCCAGCCCTTCGGCAGGTAGCCGTTGATCGGGTCGTGGGCCGAGGTCTGGTCGGTGACGATATCGGGGCGGATGCCGCGGCGGACCATCTCCGGCAGGATTTCGGCAGCATTTCCAAGCAGGCCGACGGACTTCGCCTCGCCGGCCTTGGTCCAGCGGTCGATCATCTCAAGCGCTTCATCGAGCGTCTCGGCCTTGGCGTCGACATAGCGGGTGCGCAGGCGGAAATCGATCGAATCGGGATTGCATTCGACGGTCAGGCAGCAGGCGCCGGCCATGACGGCGGCGAGCGGCTGGGCGCCGCCCATGCCGCCGAGGCCGCCGGTCAGGATCCATTTGCCCTTGAGATTGCCGCCGTAATGCTGGCGGCCGGCCTCGACGAAGGTCTCGTAGGTGCCCTGCACGATGCCCTGCGTGCCGATATAGATCCACGAGCCGGCCGTCATCTGGCCATACATGGCAAGGCCCTTCTTATCCAGCTCGTTGAAATGATCCCAGGTCGCCCAATGCGGTACGAGGTTGGAATTGGCGATCAGCACCCGCGGTGCATCCTTGTGGGTGCGGAATACGGCCACCGGCTTGCCGGATTGGACGATCAGGGTTTCTTCTTCCGTCAGCGTCTTCAGCGTCGCGACGATGCGGTCGAAATCCTCCCAGGTGCGGGCGGCGCGGCCGATGCCGCCATAAACGACGAGCTCGTTCGGATTTTCGGCGACGTCAGGGTCGAGATTGTTCATCAGCATGCGCAGCGGCGCTTCAGTCATCCAGCTCTTGGCATTAAGATCGTTGCCGCGGGGCGCGCGGATTTCGCGGATATTGTGGCGTGGATTGTTCATGGCGGTTCCCCTGTCGAGTGATCGTTATCGTTTCAGGCCTGGTGCAATCTGTTCGATGCGCACCAGAATGTTTTTAAGATGGACGCGAAGTCTGTCTGCCTTGGCGGCGTCGTAGGCGAAGGGCGTCGCCTCGGTTTGGAGATGCGTCGATTGCGCGAGCTCCATCTGGATCGCGTGCACACCAGTGTCGGGCCGACCATAGTGGCGTGTCGTCCAGCCGCCCTTGAAGCGACCGTTGAGCACACTGTCGTAACCTTCGGCGGCTTCGACGACGGTGAGCGTCGCCTGCTCTATGGCGCTGTCGCACGTCTTGCCCATGTCGGTGCCGATATTGAAATCCGGCAACTTGCCTTCGAAGAGGAAGGGGATGTGGGAGCGGATCGAATGGCAGTCGTAGAGAATTGCGACGCCATGGATGGCTCTCACGCGCTCGATCTCGGCGGCAAGTGCGGCATGATAGGGAGCATGGAAGTCCCGCAGCCGCGCCGCGATATCGGCTTCGTCAGGCGCCTGCCCATCCTTCCAGATCGCCTTGCCGTCGAAATCCGTCTGGGGAATGAGGCCGGTGGTGTTCTGGCCGGGATAGAGGCTGACGCCCTGGGGATCGCGGTTGGCGTCGATCACATAGCGGTGGAATGTGGCGCGAACCACCGTGACATTGTCGAGCAGGCCATCATAGAGCCGGTGGATGTGCCAGTCGGTGTCGGCCAGCATCCTGCCATTGTCGTTGAGCCGGTCGGCAATCTCAGCCGGCACGTCGGTGCCGGTATGGGGGAAGCCGAGGATGACGGGGGAGGTGCCTCGCGTTATTTCGCATGGGGAGGAGACTTTTTCCGTCACCATCATCTCAGCCCTCCAATACCGGCAATATGCCAGATGAAACCGAGGCGTTCAGCGCGCCCGTTGCCACCAGTTCGGCGGCGGCGGCGAGGTCGTTTGCCATGTAGCGATCGACGTCGAGGCTCGGAGCTTTGCTGCGGATAGCGGCGATCGCCTTGCCAAGCTCCGGGCTCGTCGATAGCGGCGCGCGCAGTTCGACGCCTTGGGCGGCGGTCAGTGCCTCGATGCCGATGATGCCGAACAGGTTCTCGGTCATGGCAAGCAGGCGGCGGGCGCCATGGCAGGCCATGGAGACATGGTCTTCCTGATTGGCCGACGTCGGTGTCGAATCGACCGAGGCCGGGTGCGACATTTGCTTGTTTTCGGACATCAAAGCCGCAGACGTCACCTCGGCGATCATCAGGCCGGAATTCAAGCCCGGCTTCTTGGCGAGAAAGGCCGGCAGGCCGTAGGAGAGGGTCGGATCGACCAGCAGCGCGATGCGTCGCTGCGAAATCGCACCGATCTCGCAGACGGCGAGCGCGATCTGGTCAGCGGCGAAGGCAACGGGTTCGGCGTGGAAATTGCCGCCGGAGACGACGGAATTGTCCGAGAGAACCAGCGGATTGTCGGTGACCGCATTGGCCTCGATTTCAAGGGTGCGGGCGACCGAGCGCAACAGATCGAGGCAGGCGCCGTCGACCTGCGGCTGGCAGCGGATGCAATAGGGATCCTGTACGCGCTCGTCGCCCTCGATGTGGCTCTGGCGAATGATGGAGTTTTCCAGCAGCGCGCGAAGCGCGGCTGCCGTGTCGATCTGGCCCTTATGGCCACGCAATGTGTGAATATCCGGATGAAAGGGCGCCGAAGAGCCCATGGCGGCATCGGTGGACATGGCGCCGGTGATGAGGGCTGCCTGTGCGGCACGATGGGCGCGAAACAGGCCGGCCAGCGCCAGCGCCGTCGAGGTCTGGGTGCCGTTGATGAGCGCCAGGCCCTCCTTGGCGGCGAGCACCACTGGTCTGAGGCCAGCCCGTTCGAGGGCTTGCGCACCCGAGAGGCGTTCGCCGGCGAAGAAGGCTTCGGCCTCGCCCATCATCACGGCCGCCATATGGGCGAGCGGGGCGAGATCGCCGGAAGCGCCGACCGAGCCCTTTTCCGGGATCAGCGGGATGACGCCCTTTTCCAGCATGCTTTCGATCAGCCGCACCAGCTCCAGCCGCACGCCGGAGGCGCCGCGCCCGAGCGAGACCAGCTTCAGCGCCATGATCAGCCGCACGATATTCTCAGGCAGCGGCGCGCCGACGCCGCAGCAATGCGACAGGATGAGATTGCGCTGCAAGGTGGTCACGTCGGCGCTGTCGATCTTGATCGAGGCGAGTTTGCCGAAGCCGGTATTGATGCCGTAGACCGGCGCATTGCCGGCGGCGATCTCGGCGATACGGGCAGCGGCCTTGGCGATCCCCGCATCGAAGGCGGGATCGAGCCTTGCCGGTGCGCCCGTCCAGTAGATGATTTCCAGATCCTTGAGCGAGACGGAGCCCGGGTGGAGCGTGATGGTCATCGACCGTTCCTTTCGCCCTTGAAGACGCGTGTGTGAAGCGGATTGAAACCGATGCGGTAGACGAGCTCGGCAAGGCTTTCGATATTCCAGATGGCGAGATCGGCGGATTTGCCGGCTTCGAGCGTTCCTGTCTTGTCGAGCAGACCGAGCCCGCGCGCACCTTCGCGGGTGGCGCCGGCGATGCATTCCTCGACGGTCAGGCCGAAAAGTGTGGCCGACATGTTCATGGTGAGCAGCATCGAGGTGAGCGGCGAGGTGCCGGGATTGCAATCGGTGGCGATCGCGATCGGCACGCCTGCCCGCCGCAACGCCTCAACCGGCGGCTTCTGCTTCTCATGGATCGCGTAGAAGGCGCCGGGCAGCAGCACGGCGACGGTGCCGGCTGCGGCCATCGCCGCAACGCCATCTTCGTCGAGATATTCGAGGTGATCGGCTGAAAGCGCGCCGTATGATGCGGCGAGCTTGGCGCCGCCAAGATTGGAGAGCTGCTCGGCATGCAGCTTGACCGGCAGGCCGAGCGCCTTGGCCTTGTCGAAGACGCGGGCGATCTCGGTCGTGGAAAAGGCGATGCCCTCGCAAAAGCCGTCGACGGCATCGGCGAGACCGAGATTATGCATGTCGTCGAGACCTGGCAGGACGACATCATCGAGATAATCGCCGTTGCGACCCTTATATTCCACAGGCGTCGCATGGGCGCCGAGATAGCTGGTAGCGACGCGGACCGGTCTGATATGGCCGAGCAGGCGGGCGCTCTGCAGCATCTTCACTTCACCGGTTCGGTTCAGCCCGTAACCGGACTTGACCTCGATCGTCGTGACACCTTCGGCAAGCAGCGTGTCGAGCCGCGGCAGAGCCGCGGCGACGAGTTCCTCGACCGACAGCGCATTGGTCGCCTTCACCGAGGAGACGATGCCGCCACCGGCACGCGCGACCTCCTCATAGGTGGCGCCTGCAAGGCGCATTTCGAACTCGCGGGCGCGGTTGCCGCCGTGAACGATATGGGTGTGGCAGTCGACGAGGCCGGGCGTGACCCAGCGGCCTTCCAGATCGACGATCTCGGAGTGTTCGATGGCCGATGCCGGCAGGTCGCTTTCGGCGCCGGCAAAGGCGATGCGGCCGTTTTCGATCAGCACGGCGCCCTTTTCGACGATGCCGAGCCCTTCTTTATCGGGCGCAAGCGTGGCCAGCCGCGCATTGCGCCAAAGCGCCGGACGGGCGTCGGCGGATGAGGCTTCCTCTGAAAAATTGTTCCCGGTCATCAGCTTTGCGCCTTTCCTTATGTCAAAACATGTATATACATAATCGACAGGTGACAAGAGAAATTTTGTGCGCTTTTCTGGAAAAGAAAGATCGGCGGCACGGCAAAAGGAGAGGGAAGGCCATGGCCACACTTCACGCAGACACGGCGCTGACCCCGCAAGGCTGGCAGAAGGATGTGCGGCTGACGCTCGAAGCCGGGCGCATCGCACGGGTCGAAATCGGCACTTCTCCCGGGCCCGGCGACGAACGCCACGCTCTCCTCGTTCCCGCCATGGCGAACCTGCACAGCCATGCCTTCCAGCGGGCGATGGCCGGCCTTGCCGAAGTGCGCGGCCCGGCCAATGACAGCTTCTGGAGCTGGCGCACTGTCATGTACAAATTTGCCCTGGCGATGACGCCGGCGCATGTCGAGGCGGTGGCGGCCAAGCTTTATGCGGAAATGCTGGAGGCCGGTTTTTCCCGCGTCGGCGAGTTCCACTATCTCCACCACGACAGGGATGGCGGCACTTATGCCAATATCGCCGAGCTTGCCGAGCGCATCGGGGCGGCGAGCGAAGAGACCGGTATCGGCCTGACGCTGCTGCCGGTCTTTTATGCCCATTCCGGCTTCGGCGGTGCTGCCCCCATCGACGGTCAGCGGCGTTTCATCAATTCGCTCGAAAGCTTCGAAAGGCTGATGGAGGGATGCCGGGCGGTGACCCGCCGGCTCGACGGCGCCGAGCTCGGGCTGGCGCCGCACAGCCTGCGCGCCGCGACACCGGACGAGCTTATGAGGCTCGTGCCGATGGCGGGCGAGGGTCCCATCCATATCCATGTCGCCGAGCAGGTGAAGGAGGTCGAGGACTGCATCGTCTGGTCCGGCGCGCGGCCTGTGGAATGGCTGCTCGATCATGCGCCTGTGGATGAGCGCTGGTGCCTGATCCATGCGACGCACATGACCGAGGACGAAACGCGGCGGATGGCGAAAAGCGGCGCGATCGCCGGCCTCTGCCCGATCACCGAAGCCAATCTCGGCGATGGCGCCTTTGCCGCACCGCTCTTCCTCGAAGAGGGCGGGCGTTACGGCATCGGCTCGGATTCCAACGTGCTGATCTCCGTGCCGGAGGAACTGCGCCAGCTCGAATATTCGCAGCGTCTGGCGCTTCGCGCCCGCAACGTCGTCGCGGCACCCGGCGGTTCGACGGCACTTTCGCTGTTTACACATGCGCTTGCCGGTGGCGGCGCCGCACTGAAGGCGCCGGCCGGGCTCGTTGAGGGCCATTCCGCTGACATCGTCTCACTCGATACGACGGCCATTCCCTATCTCACAGGCGACCAGATCCTCGATCACTGGCTGTTTGCAGGCGGCATTTCCGTCGATTGCGTCTGGTCGCGCGGCCGCAAGCAGGTGGAGGGCGGTCGCCATCTCAGGCGCGATGCCATCGACCGGCGTTTCCTCGCTGTCATGGGCGAACTGCTTGCCGCCTGAAAAAGAGCTTTGCCTGTCCGGACATTCGAATTAGAGCAGTTCCAGCAAATGTGTAGTGGTTTTACGTCCGGAATTGCGTAAAAACAAAGAGATAGCGGGAGACCAATCGGAACGTGGCGATGAACCAAAGCAGGGATCCCACCTTGCATCAGCGCATCCTCAGCGACATCGAGGGCCGTATCGTCTCGGGCGATTGGCCGCCGGGGTACCGCATTCCCTTCGAGGTCGATCTCGCCACGCAGTATGACTGCTCGCGCATGACGGTGAACAAGGTGCTGACCCAGCTCGCCAAGGCCGGCCTTATCGAGCGCCGCAAGAAGTCCGGCAGCTTCGTCACCCAGCCGCAGGCGCAATCGGCTGTTCTCGAAATCCACGACATCAAGGCCGAGGTGCAGTCGCTGAACCTGCCCTATTCCTATGCGGTATCGAAGAAGACGAGCCGCAAGGCCAAGGCAGAAGACAGTCGAAGGCTGGAACTGCCTGTGGCGTCCTCGGTCGTCGAGGTCGTCTGCATCCACAATGCCGGCATGCGGCCCTTTTGCCTGGAGGAGCGGCTGATCAGCCTTGCGACGGTGCCGGAGGCTGCCAATGCCGACTTCCAGACGATGGCGCCGGGTCCCTGGCTGCTCAACCAGGTGCCGTGGAGCACGGCCGAACACCGGATCCACGCCGTCTCGGCCAATGCCGAAGTGGCCGCCGTCTTAGACATAGCACGCAACACCGCTTGCCTCGTGGTCGAACGCCGGACCTGGAGCGGCGCCGGCCCGGTGACGCATGTGCGCTTCACCTATCCGGGCGATCGTCATGCATTGGTGGCGCGTTTCACGCCGGCGTCGCAATAAGTCCGCTATGTTCCATATACAACATGGGCAGTGTTTTCATTCCTCGAACATCTTGCCGCTGCGCGCTTCCAGCCGGTAGCGGTGGCCGGGATAGACGAGGCGGGCGGTCGAGACCACCTGCTTTGCCGACCATGTGCGCCGTCGGATCGTCAGGCACGGTTCGGTCTTCATGATGGTCAGCAGCTTGCATTCCCAGGCCTGCGGCATCGCCGCCTCGACAACGTGTTCGGAGCCGCTGAGCGGGGCCGCAGCCGTCAGATAAGCGTTCGGCGTCAGCGTCGAAAAATCCTGGTCGAGATATTCAGGCGCGGCATCCGGATGGACGAAGCGGTCCTCGATCTGCACGGGAACACCGTTTTCGCTGTGGACGATCAGCGAGTGGAAAACCGCAGCACCAATCGGAAGTTCCAGCGCGTCGGCAACCTCGGGAGAGGCGGTTTCCTGGGCGAGAACAACGACGGAGGCCTCGTGGACATGACCACGTTCGGCGATTTCCTCGGCGATGTTGCGGACCTCGAACAGTGCCGAATAACCCTTGCGCTCGGCAACGAAGGAGCCGACGCCCTGGATGCGGACGAGTTCGCCTTCGTTGGCAAGTTCGCGCAGCGCCCGATTGGCGGTCATCTTGCTGACGCCGAGCTCGACGACCAGCTCGTTTTCCGAGGGCACGCGATATTTCGGCGGCCATTCGCCGCTCTGGATGCGGTCGAGGATCACCTGCTTGACGCCGGCATAGAGCGGGGTGCTATCATTCTGCGCCAGTTCGCGCTTCATCTCGCCGGGACGCTTCATTGCCTATTCCTTTTGCACGAATGGAATTCGCCACATAGTTCGACTTTCCTCTTGCATATCACAAAATATCTCATATGGTACCATATACAACCTCCCAATCGGTCCTTGAAGCAGAAATAGGACAGGAAAGGGCAAGCCGGCGAAGATCGGCCGTGGTGCCGCAAGGTCTGTTTCAACTCCAGAGGAGAATTCACACATGAAATTCAGCGCAATCCTGCTTTGTGGCGTGGCGGCTCTTTCCGCCTTCGCCGCACCTGCCTTTTCCAAAGACTGGACGAAGGCAACCATTACCCTCGAAGGCGCCTATGCGCCCTGGAACCTCACCAATGCCGACGGCACGCTCGGCGGCTTCGAACCGGAACTCGCCAAGGTGCTGTGCGAACGCGCCAAGATCGAATGCACGCTGGTCGCCTCCGACTGGGACGGCATGATCCCGGCGCTCAACGCCGGCAAGTTCGACGTCATCATGGATGCACTGTCGATCACCGATGAGCGCAAGCAGGTCATCGACTTTACGGTTCCCTATGCCGCCACGCCTGCCGCCTTTGCTACCGCCAAGGACAGCCCGCTGGCAAAGGCCGCCGGCACCGGCACCACGATCAAGATGACGCCCGGCCAGACCGGCGTGAAAGAGATCGACGCCCTGAAGGCCGCCTTCAAGGGCAAGACGATCGGCATCCAGGCGGCGACCGTCTACGCCAAGTTCGTCTATGACAATTTCGGCGATATTGCCGAGATCCGCGAATACAAGACCGGTGCCGACCGCGACCTCGACCTGCAGAACGGCCGCATCGACCTCGGCTTCGACGATGCCGTCTATTTCAACAATGCTTTTGCGTCCGCCAACGGCGCGCTCGACTTCACCGGCCCCGAGATCGCCGGTTCGATCTGGGGCGAGGGCGAAGGCCTGGGTGTCCGCAAGGCCGACACGGACCTGCGCGACAAGTTCAGCGAAGCGATCAAGTCCGCACTTGCCGACGGCACCGTCAAGAACCTCTCGATGAAGTGGTTCAAGGTCGACGTCAGCCCGCAGGAATAAGCGTTTCGGCCTTTCGGCCGCAAACACCGGTCTCCGGCTTTATCGCCGGGGACCGCATGCTATTGTCAATCCGCAAAACACTGCCACGGACGGGGAACGGACGATATGGCAAGCTTGGAACTTCTCGGCTTCGGCTCGACGGGATGGGGCGCGTTGCTTATTGCCGCCGCCTTGATGACGCTGGCTGTCACGGCGACGGCGCTGGCGATCGGCGCAGTGCTTGGCGCGATTGTCGCAGCCGCGAAACTCTCCGGCAATCTTGTCCTCGTCACGCTCGGCAACGTCTATACGACCGTGTTTCGCGGCGTGCCGGAACTGCTGATCATCTATCTCATCTATTTCGGCGGCTCGTCGGCCGTCACCTCTATCGGCCAGGCGATGGGTTACGAGGGGTTCCTCGGCTTGCCCTCCTTTGTCGCCGGCGCGCTTGCCGTCGGCATCATCTCCGGCGCCTACCAGGCAGAGGTCTTCCGCGGCTCTTTTCTCGCCATCTCCAAGGGCGAGCTTGAGGCTGCCTCGGCGATCGGCATGCATCGCGGCATGCGCCTTCGTCGCATCATCATGCCGCAGGTGTTTCGCCTCGCCATTCCCGGCCTCGGTAACGTCTGGCAGCTCAGTCTCAAGGATTCGGCGCTGATCTCCGTCACCGGTCTTGCCGAGCTGATGCGCACCAGCCAGGTGGCGGCGGGCTCGACCCGGCAATATTTCCTGTTCTTCATTGCCGGCGGCTGCCTCTATCTGCTCCTGACCAGCCTTTCGGACCGCATCTTCAACGGGGCGGAGCGCCGCGCCAATCGCAGCATGCCGGCATCCGCCATGGGCCAGGCGTAAGGAGGCGACAATGGATTTCACCTTCATCGCCTCGACCATGGTCACCCTGCTCAAGGCCGTACCGACGACGCTCATGCTGTTTTCCCTGTCGATCGTCTCCGGCGGCCTGCTGGCGCTTGTCATCGTCTGGATGCGGACCAGCGGCAACCCAGTGCTTTCGGGCTTCGCCAAAGGCTATATCTTCGTCTTCCGCGGCTCGCCGCTGTTGATCCAGATGTTCCTGGTCTTCTACGGCCTCGGCCAGTTCGGCGTCATCCGCTATTCCTTCCTCTGGCCGTTCCTGCGCGAGCCGATGGTCTGCGCCGTGCTGTCACTAGCGCTCTGCACCGCCGGCTACACGGCGGAGATTTTCCGTGGCGGCATTCGCGCCGTCTCGCCGAAGGAGATCGAAGCGGCACGCTCGATCGGCATGTCCGGCTTCCTGCTGGTGCGCCGTATCCTGGCTCCGATTGCCTTCCGTCACGCGCTGCCGGCCTATTCCACCGAGATCGTGCTAATGATGAAGTCGACGGCGCTCGCAAGCCTTGTCACCGTCTGGGAAGTAACCGGGGTGGCGCAGCGGCTGATCTCGCAGACCTACCGCACGATGGAAGTCTTTCTCTGTGCGGCGATCATCTATCTCGTCCTCAACTTCATCATCCTGCAGGGCATGGCTCTGCTCGAATATTCGCTGTCCCGACATCGCCGCGCCATTCCGCAGGCGCTGAAGGCGTAAGCGGCCTAGAACAGGATGATTTTAGGCCGGGTCGGCCTAAAATCTGAATCCTGTTCTAAACTAAATAGTTAGAGCATGATGTTGTCCGAAAACCGCTCACACTTTTCGGCATCATGCTCGTGACCCGATTGGAGCACTCATGCCAGGCGTAACCCGACTATCGGTCCGCAATATCCGCAAGAGCTTCGGTACGCACGAAGTATTGCGCGGCATTTCCCTCGATGCGGAAGACGGCGATGTGATCTCGCTGCTCGGCGCCTCCGGCTCCGGCAAATCGACCTTTCTGCGCTGCATCAACATGCTCGAAACCGCCAGCGACGGCGAGATCTGGGTCGACGGTGAGGAGATCCGCATGGTGCATAAGGGCGGGCGAAGCAAGCCGGCCAGCCAGAAGCAGGTGGACCATATCCGCTCCGAACTCGGCATGGTGTTCCAGTCCTTCAATCTCTGGTCCCATATGACGATCCTGCAAAACGTTATCGAAGGACCGATCCATGTGCTGAAGCGACCGCGCGCCGACTGCATCGCCGAGGCCGAAGCGCTGCTCGAAAAGGTCGGCATCGCCGATAAGCGCCATGCCTATCCGGCCCATCTCTCCGGTGGCCAGCAGCAGCGCGCCGCAATCGCCCGTGCGCTGGCGATGAAACCGAAGGTGATGCTGTTCGATGAGCCGACTTCGGCGCTCGATCCGGAGCTTGTCGGCGAAGTGTTGCGCGTCATGCGCGCGCTTGCCGAGGAAGGCATGACCATGCTCGTCGTCACCCATGAGATGAGCTTTGCCCGTAACGTCTCGAACCGCGTCGTCTTCATGCGCGAAGGCCTGATCGAAAGCAGCGGCAAGCCGGACGACATGTTTACCGGCGGCGCCACACCCGCCTTCCGCCAGTTCATCGGCCATTTCGGAAGCGGTCAATGACAATCACGATCGAGTCCGTGCTGACCTGGCGCGATGTCGCGCGCGTCGGGACCGGAGAAGCGCTCGCACTGTCGCCCGCCGCCCTGGCGCGCATCGAGCAAGCAAGCCGCATCGTCGCGCGCATCGTCGAGACGGGCGTGCGTGCCTATGGCGTCAATACCGGCGTCGGGGCACTCGCCGATACGGTGGTCGATCGTGCCTCGCAGAGCCTGTTGTCGCGCAGCATCGTGCTCAGCCATGCCTGCGGCGTCGGTCCGTTGCTGGCCGCCCGCGAGGTGCGCGCCATCATCGCGGCTGAGATCGCCAATTTCGCCCATGGTCATTCCGGCGTGCGGCGCGAGATCGTCCAGCATCTTGCGGCCCTGCTGGAACATGATTGCATTCCCGACGTGCCGTCCAAGGGTTCTGCCGGTTACCTCGTCCATAACGCCCATATTGCGCTTGTTCTGATCGGCGAAGGCAGCGCTCACCGGGACGGCCGGCGCATGAGCGGTCGCGAGGCGCTTGCTGCGATCGGCCTCGAACCGCTGGTGCTCGGCGCCAAGGAAGGCTTGAGCCTGGTCAACGGCACGGCCTGCGCCACCGGTCTGACCGCCGTGGCGCTTGCGCGCGCCGAGCGGCTGCTCGACTGGGCCGATGCGATCGCCGCGCTGACGCTGGAAGCGGCAGGCTGCCAGATCGCCGCCTTCGACGGGGCGGTGCTGGCGCTGCGCCCATCGGCGGGAATAGAGAAAGTCGGAGCGAGCCTGCGCGCGCGGCTTCAGGGCAGCGGTCTTGTCGCCGCCGCCTTCGGCCGGCGCACGCAGGATGCGCTCAGCCTTCGTTCGGTGCCGCATGCCCATGGCGCTGCCCGCGATGTCTTCGACAATTCCGCCCGCGTCGTCGATCAGGAACTTGCTTCGGTGACGGACAATCCGGCTGTCTCAGGCACGCCGGAACACCCGATCGTCTCCTCCGAGGCCCATGCGGTTGCCCCGGCGCGCGGGCAGGCGGCCGATAGCCTGGCCATTGCGCTGGCGCAGATCGGCGCAATCAGCGAACGGCGCATGGATCGGCTCGTCAATCCGCTGGTGAGCGGCCTGCCGCCTTTCCTCGCCAGCGATGCCGGCAGCCATTCCGGCTTCATGATTGCCCAATATACTGCCGCGGCACTCAGCAACGAGAACCGCCGCCTTGCCGCACCCGCGGCCTTGGATGGCGGGCTGACCTCAGGCCTGCAGGAGGATTTCCTCGCGCATCCGACGGCTGCCGCCGGCAAGCTGCTCGCCGTCATCGACAACGCCGAATATATATTGGCGATCGAGCTGATGGCCGCTGCCCAGGCGCATGATTTCCTGGCGGCGACAGCGCCGCGGGCCGCAGGAACGGACCTGGTCTACAAGGCCGTGCGGGAGCATGTTTCCCACTATAGTGACGAACGGCCGCTCAACGGCGATATCGAAGCCGTCCGCAGCCTGATCCGCGATACTTCGCCGCCGCTATAATCGACTGTCAGAACGGTTTGCTTGTTTCGGAATTCTGCTTCGGCCTTTCGCCAGCCTCGAGCCGTTTGAGGCACTGGCGATAAGTCGGGTAGAGCTGATCCACCCGCGAGAGCGGAAGCGTCCAGTCGCCTTCGTCGCCGGCAAAGGTAAGCTGCACGTCAGGCGTTCCGGCAAAGGAATTCTTGATGATCTTCTTCAGTCCGCCGCTCCCCTTGCTGGCCGGACCCCAGAGGCGAAGCGTGTTCTTGTCGAAGAATTCGGCGGCGACCACTTTCGTCGTCGTACGGTTGGTCAGCGTCACCTCGGTCTTGGTATCGGCCGGGATGTCCCATGTGTTCTTTGATACCAGCCAGAACGTCTCGGTTGCGCTCTGGCGGAATTCCATGGTCTTGCCGATCTCGCTGTCCCACAGCAGGCGGCAATAGGGATGCGGGCTCTCATTCGCAAAGCCGACCGACCATTGTCTCGCGCCGCCCATCCAATCGGTCTCGCCGAAGGCTGAGACCGGCTGCAGGGCGGCTGCAATCAGAACCATCACTGTCGGAATTTTCATCGCCGAAATCTTCTCCAACGCAATCGGCTCCAGCAATAGCAAAAGAAGGTTGAGCTTTTGCTACTACAGCCGCCGCGCGCGTCGTCGACTGCGGATTCACTTCGGGAAGAGGAACGTGACCGCGACGCGGAAGCCCAGTCCTTCCGGGCCATTGTCTGGAGCCGCCGCCCAATATCGTATGCCCGCCGTCAGGCTGATTGGCTGCTTGTCGATGGTGATCAGCTTGGCGACTGCGAAGTTGATCGGCACCGACCAGTCGTTCGTTTCCCAGTTATATGTCGACTCCGTATTCAGCGAGAACGTCCAGGCGTCCTTGGTCGTGTAGGAGAGGAACGGCTGGAGGAACGTCGAACTCACATCCTCCCGGTCGCTTTGACCAGCGAACGACCAGATGTGGTTCCCGAGAAAGCCGTAAGTCCAGGGGCCGTCCTGCTTAAGGACGACCGCTGTCGGACCCGCACCCCACTTGCCGCTTCCGAGGAGCTCGTCCGTCGCCGTCGGCAGCAGGAACACCGGGCCGACGCCCCAGACGATGCCGCTCTCGGTCGGCTTGGACGGCGAGAAGAAGAAGCTTTGCGTGATGTCGCCCAGACCGAACTGCGTTCCCGACGGTCCGGCAATGTCGTTCTGCCATGTGACTGGCAGGATGGTGCGCGAGATGACGTTCCAGTCCTCGTTTATCTTGAAGGGAATGACCGGCTGAATGTTCAGCGTCGCCTTGTCGCCGTCGTCTGGACCATAGCCGTGATCGTAGTTGAACTGGAACGGGACGCTGATGAGCGAGGCTATCGGATTGGAAAGCTTCTTCGCCAGGTCTTCACTCGACTGGGCGGCTGCCGTCCCTGTCCAGACACCGAGCGGCGCGACAACCAGTACTACCCAAGAAGCGACTTTCTTCATCAATGCCTCCATGATCCGATTGAACCCAGCCCGCAGGGCAGCTTCCTCCGAAATGAAACGATATCCCCCGGATCGATCCTGTTGGATACCGAACTGTGAGCCGCTGTCACGGCGGCTCTCTGCTGCTGGGGGACGTCGTTTTTCCGGCTCCCGGAATCGCTAACAGTACGAAGTTCGCCAGTCCGGCCTTTAGAACCGAATGGCCACCCCGAAGATCGGCCCCTGCTGAACGACGTCGAAGACGAACCCGTCATTATCGTAATTGACGCCGAGTGCACGATATCCGGCGACCGCTGAGATGGTGTCGTTGAACTTGTAGCCGAGGCCCAACGCCACATCCCAGTCGATATCGGCGCCGCCGGCGCCCAGCAGGCCCCACCCCGTGACATAGATTTCCGGCGTGAAGAAGTAGTTCCCTCGGACGCCGGCGACGGCATCGACCCATGTGGCGCTGTCTTCGACATCCACTCCGGCCAGAATGCCGCCATTAAAGGAGATCTCGGTTTTGGCCGACCAGACCCTCATGCCGCCGACCACATCGAGATGGCCATTTTGGTCTTCGAGCACGGCGTAACCGGCGCCAAGAAATCCCGCGAAGGTCTTCGATGTCACATCGACGCTGTCGGCAAGGATGCCGGCAGGTGTGTCGGCGTCGGCACCGAGCTTGGTGTAGATCACGTCACCGACGATGCTGAAGCGATCGTATCTTGCTTCGCCTGCCGCCATGAAAGCGAAGTCGAGGTTATTGAGGATATCGCCGAAATCCGCGTCGATATGAACTTCCGGAAGTCCAAACTGCCCAATATCGCCGGATATGCCGGCAGCCCAGAAATATGGCGCGAAGGTGAATTCCCAGCCGCTCTGGCTCTCGACTGTTTTTGCTTCCGGCGTGAGCGGCGTGATATCGGCAGCGTTGCCGGCCGACGCCGCGCAAATGCCCGTCACCAATAGAATGGCACGCAAGTATATGGCTTTCATGAGAATCCCCCGATCTCGTTTCGCCTCGGCACTGCTGTCCCGAGTCGGCACTGTGCGGCGAGAGGTAGATTTCGACAAGCTCAAATACCTATTTTTCGTTGATCGCCTGCGTCAACTGCCCGATGAGGCCTGAAATCTGCTGGTCCTCAGGTCTCAGTCGCGCCAGATCCTCGGCGTATTTCAGCGCCTCCGGCAAGCGTCGAAGCTTGAGACTGTATCGGAGCGCAAGGCCGATGATATCAGCGTCTTCGCCCGCCGCCCAACCATCGAGCTTGTCCAGTGCTTCATCCGTCCGGCCAGCGGAATCGAGAGCGACGGCAAAGGTCGTCTTGTAGCGGGAGTTTTGTGGATCCAGCCGCACGGCTTCTTGGAGTTCTGTGATAGCCTCGGTCAATGCCTGTTTGCGTACCAGCGACAACGCGTGTCCGTACCGCAGATCCGCGCTTTCAGGCGCCATGCCGATCGCTTCGGCATAGGTCTGTTCCGATTGGTCGTTCCGGCCGGTGGCGCGGTAGAATTCCGCGAGATTGATGCGCATTGCCTCCAGTGTCGGGTCGAGCGAAATCGCTCGCCGGAAGGCGGCTTCGGCCTCGGCCGTACGCTGTCGGGCGAACAGGAAGAAGCCATAATTGCTTTGTGCTTCCGCGACGTCGCCATTGGTTTCGACATAGGCGCGCAGGTCCGCGACGGCGGCTTCGAAATTGCCTTGCTGATCGCCGAAGAGGTGGGGAGGAGTGCCGGCGAGTGCGTTGGCGGCAGCAACGCGCACCGCGCGCGTTGCATCGCCCAGCAGGTTGCCGATCGCCTCCAGCCTCTGTTCCGGCGGAATGTTGCCTGCCGCTTCCGCAGCACCGAGCCTGACGAGCGGATCTGCATCGGCTGCGGCCGTTTGAATGTCGGCGGTGATCTGCACGCCGCCAGTTCGGCTCATTGCTGCGATGGCGCTACCCCTGACAATTCCTGCCTGGTCATGGTCACTGACAAGCGCGCGCAGAGCCTCCACCGCGGCTTGATCGCCGTTTGCAGCTCCGGCGAAGGCATGGGCGATCGACGGGCGTTTGCGCCACTGCGTCCCGTACCATTTGTCCATTGTTTCGGCTGCCCAATCATTCGTTCTGCCGACATGACAGGTCGTGCACGCATTCGGCGTTCCGAGGGTTGCCGACAGGTCGGGTCGGGGGATGACGAAGGAGTGGTCGCGGCGCGGGTCGACCTTCATGTAGGTGCGTTCCGGCATGTGGCAGTTGGCGCATTGTGCTCCGGTGGAGCCGGCCTGGTGACGGGTGTGCTCGGGAGTGTCGAACAGCCCGCTCGGATCCTGGTTGACGAAGCGCTCCGGCTTCGTCTCTGTGTGGCATTGCGTGCACAGTGCATTGCCCTCGGCTTTGAGGCCGGCATCGTGCGGCCGATGGCAGTCGAGACAGGTCACGCCCGCCCTTGCCATCTTGCTTTGCTGAAACGAGCCATGTTCGAAGACCTCGTCAAGGATCTGCCCGTCGGGGAAATAGAGATCCTCCCGGAGCAGGGCAGGGGAGAAATAGTCGAGAAAGGGCTTTCCCGGCTGGTAGCCGTCCAGCAGCCTGGTGCGCCTGGCATGGCAGGCGAAGCAGGTGTTCGCCTCGACCTTCGGCAAGCCTGTATCCGTCATGGGAGATGAGACATCGGCCGATTGCGCGGAAGCGACGTGCTTGGCGCCCGGACCATGACAGGACTGACAGCCGATGCTGGTGGCGACGTAGGTCGACTCGTATTCGTTCGTCTGCGGTTGAAACTTCGCCTGGGGATCGGTCGAATGACAATCGATGCAGGTGCGGTTCCAGCGATAGAAGGGGCCCGTCCAATGATAGGTCGAGCCCGGTTTGGCCGGAGTGCCGTCGCCGAGCCAGAACCATTGCCGTCTAACCGTGTCCCAGGCGACATCGAGAGCCTGCAGCCGTCCGCCTCCGATCTCGACGAGATATTGCTGCAGCGGTTCGTAGGCGAAGGTATATTTGACTTCGAACTCGCCCTCGCTGCCGTCCGCACCCTCGGTGTTCACGAAGAAGCGGCCATCGCGGCGGTTGAAGGTCGTGACCACGCCGTCATGCTCGAACCTGCTATTGTCGAAATCGCCGCGCACCGTTTCGTCGTCGGCCAAGGCCATGGCCTTCGCATGGTGGGACTTCGAAAAAGCAGCCGCCTGATCTGCGTGGCAGGATGCACAAGTCTTTTGGTCCACGAAACCTTCATGGATCGATATTTGCGGGTCGGTAGCGGGTGTCGAGAGGGCGTCGCTTGCAAGGCTGCGCCCGGCAAAGGTGAGCAACAGGAAAAGCAGGAGGGTCACTCCTCTCACCGCTGCTGATCGAACACACGCTGCCACTCAATCGCTCCCTGTCGACGTTCCAGAAGGTCACGGCGCCGTCGCGCAACGCTCCGGCGCTCGGCGCATTCCCCTAGTCCTTGAACACCTGCTTCCAGTCGGACTTCATGTCGACGACGGTCCAGCCGGCGATGGAGGCGGCATCCAGCGCCTTGTCGAGGCGACCGAATTCGGTATCGCGGTCGTAGGCGTATTCACGGTCCGAATCGGTGTGATGGATCAGCACGCCGAGCCTGGCAGGTGCGCCCGCCATGGTCGTCCATTGCAGCATTTGGAGATCTCCGTCGGAATTGCCGAAGGCTGCAATTGGCCGCCGGCCGATCTGCTGGTTGATCCCGACGGGTTTGCCGGCCTTGTCGTCGATGAAATTGACTTCGGGGAGCCGAAACAGGGTCGGTGTGTCGTCCTGCATCCTGAACTCGGTCTTGATCGACGAGCCGATAACCTGCTCGGGCGGGACGCCATAGACTTTTTCCGCCCATGGCCGCATGAACTCGATGCCTCCGCCTGAAACGATGAAGGTCTTGAAACCGTTGGCGCGGAGATAGGCGAGAAGCTCGACCATCGGCTGATAGACGAGTTCTGTGTAAGGCCGCTTGAATTTCGGGTCACGGGCCGACGCGAGCCAATCGGTGACGATCTTCTGGAAATCGCTGCTGGTCATTCCGGCATGCGTGGTCATGATGAGCTCGACGAGGCCCTTTTCCCCCGACGCCGCGAGCGCCTTCAAGTCGCCTTCGAGCACGGCCTTAAACGGCTGCGTTTCCTTCCATTCCGGATGCTGCGGGGCAAGCGCCTTCACCCGGTCCAGGGCGAACGCGAGCTGCGTATATATCGGATGTTCGACCCACAGGGTTCCATCATTGTCGAATACGGCGATACGCTCCGCTTCCGGAACGAAGTCGGCTGAACCCGGTTTTGTCACCTTCTCAACGAAGGAGATGATCGCTTGCTTCGGTGCCGTGTCGTTCCACGAAGGCAGTGCGTCCGTTTGAGCGACTGCAGCCGCTGCGATAAAAAGGCATGCTGCGGCGGCGAGCGCGACGCCGCGGGAAAAATACAGGAAACTACGTGCCGAATTCATCGCAATGCCTCCATCGATTAACTTGCAGCAATCTTGAACTTGGAGATATGCGGCAGCCCCGGATCGCTCCGGGGCCGCCAAGGACCTAGTTTCCGGTCGGAGCCGTGATATTGACCCCCTCCTTGCCGAGTTGTTCACGCACGGACTCTAACATCTGATACTTGGAGAGTTCGATCGGGCCGTCGTAACCCATGCTCTGCAGCTTGCGCGGGGGGTACTCGACGTAGGTTTTCATGAGGTCCTTGATCGCTCCCGAGATGGAGACCAACGTCCAGGTATGTTCGGTGTAGTTGTTCATGAAGATGTCGTAGCGTTCTTGCGGATCCTGCAACAGATCGAACACCTGTGGCACGATGGCGACGTAGGACTGAGCACCCTTCCAACCCAGGTTGGTATCAACAGCCAGACCGCCCGTGGCCTGCCCATTGTCGCCGCGCAGGTTGAACACGGCCTTGTAATTGCCGACACGGGCAGCACCCGGCGTCAGTTCGTTTTCGGTGAAGTAGAACCAGTTCTTGCGGGCAGATTTTCCCGTACCCAGCAGAATCGGGGTCATATCGTAGCTATCGAAGATAATCGGTTTATCTTCGCGGTCTTTGGTGGGCAGCGGCACGCCGCCGGCTGCGGCAAAGGTCGCCATCAGATCTAGACCGCCGACGATGTCGTGACTTTTCACGTCCTGCTTGATCTTGCCGGGCCAGACAGCGATCGCGGGAACACGGTTGCCGCCTTCGCGCACGGTGCCTTTTGTACCGCGGAATGGTGTGTAGCCCGCGTCCGGATAGACGTCTTGCCAAGCGCCGTTATCGGTCGTGTAAAAAACCAGCGTATTTCTGTCCATGCCAGTCTCACGCAGCTTGTCCATAATCCTTCCGATGCGTGTATCCAGCTCCACAACGGAGTCCGCATACTTACTCTTCGAGATCGATTTGCCCTGGAAGTCCGGGGCCGGCATGTTCGGCTGGTGCACTTTCATGAAATTGACGTTGATGAAGAAAGGCTGATCCGGCGTCTTTGCAGCTTCATCAAGAAAGCCCAGTGCCGCTTTCTCTACGTAGCCGTCGAAGAACGGAATGCCGACAACGCCTTCCTTGCCGTCGATCACGGGCGTATCGACATATTGACCGTTGATCTTGAAGTCTTCCTTTACCTCACCTCCGGCCTTGCCGGACAGCGAGCCCGTTGTCACTTTCTGGAACAGAGCGCGGGTTTCCGCATCCATATCAGGGAACCAGGTCGGGTCGGCATAGGTGTAGGCATTGAGGTGATAGAGGCCGACATACTTCATTTCGTCGTAACCCTGCGCGATCGGAAGCGCATAGTCCGCCTCCCCGAGGTGCCATTTGCCGGTGAAATAGGTGTGATAGCCACCGCGCTTCAGAACGGAGGCGAGCGTCCATTCCGCTGCGGGCAATCCGCCGCCTTGGCCTTGAAATGCGACCGTCGTCATGCCGCTCCGGTTCGGAATGCGTCCCGTCTGCATGGCGGCGCGGCCGGGCGTGCAGCTCGGTTGGGCGTAGAAGGAAAAGAAGGTCATGCCTTCGTCGGCCAGCTTGTCGATGCTCGGGGTCGGCATCCCGCGGCCCTCACCTCCGCCGTAAGGCCCGAGATCGCCGTAGCCGGTATCATCCGAAACGATGAACAGGATGTTGGGTTTTCGTTGGGAGTCTTGCGCTTGCACGGGCGAGGCTGCGCACCAGAGAACGGTGGATGTAGCCAGTGCTCCGATGCAGCGGATAAGGATTCTGCTGTTCATTTCAAATCCCTCCGTTGACGTTCTTGAATGACGGAGCCACTCGCGGACAAGGCTGCGATTGCATGCGTCGATTCAACTGGACTGCTTAAAATGAAGATCCTGCCGGAGCTGCCTCCGGCAGGGATGCGAAGGCCGGCCGCATCTCTGCTCCGGCCCGCTGAATTTTAGCGAATGCTGCCTTCGCCCGATATTGTACTTTGGGGAATCTCTTCATGCAGTGGCAATCGATAATAGTGATGCGCAGATGACGCCGTAGCGGGAAGCTGTTATTCTCGGCCGGTTTGGGGGGAAGCTGATGGGCTTGGGCGAATGGTCAGGTCGATTATGCTGCGCTGCCTTTTTGTTGGCGGTGTTCGCCCCGAGTGTGTCCAGTCGTCAGGCCGCAGCCTCCGACACCTCGATTGCCGTCATCGACCGGGTTCCCCGCGTCCTCGTTCTCTACCCCTATGACGAGAGGATCGCGGCAACGACCGCTGCCGGAGAGGCGTTGCGGAGCCGTTTGCTGGAGGCGACCAACGGCAAGATCGATCTGTTTTCCGAGTTCCTGGATCTCTCGCGGTTTCCGGAAGGCGACCATGTCGCGCGCATGGCCCGATATCTGGGCGACAAATACGCAGTGCGCCGCCCCGACGTGGTCGTGGCCGTCGGCAGGGAATCGGCCAGCTTCATAGTCGCGAACCACGGCACGATCGCGCCCGGCGCAAAGATCGTCGCCGCTGGTTTCGGCACCGTCACCGCCGAGAAGATCGATTTGCCGGATGACGTGATCGGAGCCTTCACGACATTCGACATTCTGAAGACAGCCGAGATGGCCCGCAGCCTTCAGCCCGATGCCCGCCACCTCTACATTGTCGGAGGCTCGTCCGACTTCGACCGAGGATGGCTGGCGACGGCCCGCACGGATTTGAAACAGTTCTCGAAATCCTATGATACGACCACCTATCTGGAAGATCTGACGATCGACGAATTCGTCGAGCGCGCATCCCGCGTGCCGCCCGACAGCATCATCCTGGCATTGACGGTCTTCAAGGATCGGACAGGGCGCAACTTCATTCCGCGCGACGCGATCAGACAGATTGCGGCGACCGCCAGCGCGCCGGTCTATGGGCCTTATCAGACCTACATCGATCATGGCGTCGTCGGCGGCAATACCGTCACATTCGAAGCACTGGGCCGGACCGTCGGCAACCTTGTCATCGATGCGATCGCTGGCAAGCCTGTGTCGGATCTCGAAGCGCCCCAGACATATATCGCCGATGCCCGGCAACTCCAGCGCTGGGGGCTCGCCGAAAAGGATCTGCCGCCGGGCACAATCCAGATGCACAAGAAGAGGAGCCTCTGGGAGGAACACTGGGCAATTCTGGTGGCGGGGAGCGGCCTCGTGCTGGCGCAGGCCAGCATCATCTCGGTGCTCTTGTTCGAGCGGAGGCGCCGCCGCGATGCCGAGAGCCGGTCGCGCCTTCACTTGCTCGAAGCCGTCCACCTTAACCAGTCGGCGACAGCCGGAGCATTGTCCTCGTCCATTGCTCACGAACTGAACCAGCCCCTTTCGGCCATCCGAAACAATGCCGAGGCAGCCGCGGTGCTGCTCCGAAGTGTAAACCCGGATCACCAACTGATTCAGCAGATTCTCCTCGACATCCAGGAGGACGATCAGCGCGCAGGCGATATCATCAGCCGGATGAGAGGGTTGCTCAAGAAGAGAAGCGAGATCGATTGGCAGGAGTTCGATCTGAACGATGTCACGTCGAGCGCAATCCATATCATTCACGGCGAGGCAGAGCGGCGCGGAATTACGCTGACCTCAACACAGCCGCCCGGCGAGTTGCCGGTACGTGCCGACAAAGTTCATGTGCAGCAGGTTATCCTCAATCTGGCAACCAATGCTATGGACGCCATGCTGGACGCCGTCCCGGCCGGGAGAACGCTTACGTTTACAACGGGACTGGCGAACGAGAAGGCGGAGCTGCTGGTCTCCGACACCGGAGACGGCATTCCCGAGGAGAGGCTAATCCGCATCTTCGAACCGTTCTATACCACCAAGCAGGCGGGCACGGGGCTGGGTCTGTCCATAGCCCGCGCCATTCTCGAGACCTATGGCGGCACCATCTGCGCCGACAACCGCCCCGAAGGAGGCGCGGTCTTTCGCGTGGCCCTGCCTCTCGCCCACAGGGAGGAGCGATCGAGATGAAACCGGTTGTCCATATCGTCGATGACGACAAATCCTACCGGACAGCGACCGCAAGGCTGCTTTCCGCACATGGTCTCAGGGTCGAAACCTATGAATCCGGGGACCAATTTCTTGCCCGCCTTTCCACTTGCGAACCGGGATGCGTTCTCCTCGACCTCCAGATGCCCGGCCAGTCCGGGCTGCAAATCCAACGCCGATTGTGCGAGCAGGCACCGCTATTGCCAGTCGTGTTCCTCACGGGGGAGGGAGACATAAAGGCAAGCGTCGAGGCGATGAAGGCGGGTGCCAAGGATTTTCTGGAGAAGAATTCGACCGCGGCGGCATTGATGGAGGCGATCAATCGCGCCCTCATCCAATGCGAACGACAGCAGGCCCGTCACGATCGTCTTCAAGCCCAGCGGGCATTAGTCGCGAGTCTCAGCCCGCGCGAAGCGGAAGTGTTCCGGCTCGTTATACGTGGCCATCTCAACAAGCAGATCGCTTATGCGCTCGGCATCTCGGAGCGGACGGTGAAGGTGCATCGCCATCAGGTCATGGAAAAGCTCGACGTACGCTCGCTGGCCGAGGTGGTGTCGATCGCTGCATATATTGGTCTCATCGACCAGGATACAGCGGCGCCTTCCCCTTAGGACAATATCAATCGACGCCCCGCCGGCCTAATTTGATCGGGAACCATTATCTCTCATATCGTCAAAAGAGGTGTATGAGGTGGAGAACCCTCGCCGCACGGTCGCCGTCGTCGATGATGACGCAAGCCTAAGGCGCAGTCTCGGGCGGCTGCTTAACGCTTACGGTTTTCAGGCCAACGAGTATGCATCGGCCGAGGCCTTTCTCAGTCGCGATCCCAAAACGACGATCGACTGCCTCGTCCTTGATATCGACCTCGGTGGCATGTCCGGCATCGATTTGCAACGCAGGCTGAAAGCCGAGGGAACAACCCTTCCCGTGATTTTCATCACGGCACTGGAAACCGGCTCCGCAAAAGCGCAGGCGGAAAAGGCGGGGTGTGTTGCTTATCTGCAGAAGCAATTTTCCGGAGCTACATTGATTGCGGCCATCAACAGGGCGTTGGGATTGTGAACCGATAAGGGCGGAGGCATGTGCTCTCGAAGCGCGCGACGCGCATTCGAGACCGCCCGGGGAGCATGGATTCGTCGTCATCACATTCCATCGTGGTACTGCGACCAGATCAAAGCGGTTCGCTCACTGGTGCCGTTGATGAACGCCTAGAAGGCGACCTCAGCGGCCATAAAACCTCTGTCGGGAACGCCCTTGAATGCCGCAAGGTCTTGAATCCTGGATCTGGATTGCCAATCTGGCGGGGACCGACATGACGTGAAGGGAGTTCGACGGCAGGCATGAGCGAGGTTCAACGACGGGGACTCTTGGCGAGGCTCAATGCATATGAGCCGCTGACATTGATCATGGTGGCATCGATCGCCGGTGGACTGTTCCTGCTCCAGCGATTGACCAGCGAAGTCCTGGAGGGTGAGACATTCCGCTTTGACGAGTCAATCCTGCTGGCGTTGCGACGGCCGGGAGAACTTGCAGTGCCGATCGGTCCCGGCTGGCTGACGCATGCCGTCGACGATATCACTGCCCTCGGCGGCATCACCGTTCTCTCGCTGATGACCGTTCTCGTCACCGTCCATCTTCTGCTCGACCGGCGCTGGCCGATCGCAATCTTCGTCTTTTCCTCTGTGCTGAGCGGCTGGCTGGCGAGCACTCTCTTGAAGATCCTCGTCGCGCGGCCGCGCCCCGACATCGTGCCGCATCTGGTCGAAGTGAGCGATCTCAGCTTTCCCTCCGGACACGCGATGGTCTCGGCGGTGACCTATCTGACGCTTGGGGCGCTGCTGGCCCGGACACAGCGTTACCGGTCAACGCGGATCTTCGTCATGGGCACCGGCGTCTTCCTCGCCGTCCTCATCGGCTTGAGCCGAATCTATCTCGGCGTCCATTATCCCACGGACGTCTTCGCCGGATGGTGCGCCGGTGCGCTCTGGGCGCTTGGCTGCTGGCTGATCTCGAAGCGGTTTATTCCGAGCCGCGCGCCAGATGATGTTGCGGATGCCGCAAAACGGTAAGAAAAATAACAATTCAGCCCAGTACATGATCTCCGCCGGCATAACGGACAAGAACCATGACAACTCTGACAACGATCACTTCGACGGTCACGGCCGCATTTCTCGGCTCCTTCGTCGAGGTCGTTGAAGCCTTCACCATCATTCTCGCCGTCGGCGTTACGCAGAGCTGGCGTCCGGCCTTCATCGGCACCGGTCTTGCGCTCGGCCTTCTCGCTCTTCTCGTGCTGGCGCTTGGTCCGCTGCTCGGGCTCATTCCGATCGAGCTGATGCAGTTCGTGATCGGGACGCTGCTCGTTCTCTTCGGCCTGCGCTGGCTGCGCAAGGCGATCCTGCGGGCCTCGGGCTTCATCGCGCTGCACGACGAGGACAAGGCCTTCGCAGCCGAGACCGACAGCCTGCGGCGTCAATCCGCCGAGCGCCGTGCCAATTTCCTGGCGGGCACCGCCGCCTTCAAGGCGGTGCTGCTCGAGGGGATCGAAGTGGTGTTCATCGTTATCGCTACCGGCGCCGGACACGGCATGATCGGCTATGCCAGCCTTGGAGCGGCCGCGGCCTGCCTGCTGGTGCTGATCATCGGCATCTTCGTGCACAAACCGCTCTCGGCGGTTCCGGAGAACAGCCTCAAATTCGTTGTCGGGCTGCTGCTCAGCGCCTTCGGCATATTCTGGGTTGGCGAGGGCGTCGGCGCCGATTGGCCGGGCGCCGATCTTTCGCTTCTGGCGATCCTTGCCGTGCTCGCCGTCTTTTCCTTCGCAGCAGTCCGGATGCTGCGTCAGTATTTCAACACCCATGCCGAGGTGGCCGCGTGATGAATATTCTTAAGGTCGCCTTGAAGGAATTCTTCGGCATGTTCATCGACGACGGCGCGCTGGCGCTGGCGGCACTGCTGCTGATTGCCATCGTCGGCGTTCTGGTGAAATTCGCCCATGTCGACGCGCTGCTCGCCGCTACTCTGCTTCTCCTCGGCTGTCTGCTGATTCTCGCCGAGAGCGTGGCGCGCGCGGCGCGGCAGAAGTTTCAGCGGAAATAGAGCCTTTCCTGGTCAGATTGAAGCATTCTCTTGGCTCAAACGGAGTCGGATGGTCGACCGGCCGGCGCGCGTCGTAGCCAAGCTCTACGGCCAAGCCGGCCGGTCGATCAGCCGGCCCGTTTCAGCCAACCCTCCCGCAGATTTGCCGGGCAAATCTGCAAGACTTTAGAATCGCCGGACGCAGCTATTGCTTCGCATGGCGAAGCAGTGCGGCCGGTGGGCCGGGCATCTTTCCGCCAGGATCAGAGGCGATCGGCTCGCACGTACCATGAGGTATGCCCTTCGCCCATCGCCTCTGCCCTGACGAAAACCTGCTCCGGCAGAATGATTCAAGCTGACCAGGAAAGGCTCCAGCCTCAGACCGCTATTGCGGCACCTTGAACAAGTGGCGGATGCGCGTCACCAGCGAGGTCATCGAGCCACCGTTCAGCGTGGCGCCTTCGGTCGCGAAGGAATGCTGGCCGGTCTCGATGCGGCGCGACAAAGTGGCGGCAAGCTCTTCGGCGATACCGGGCCGGTCGTGCAGCAGCGGCGTCAGGCTCGCCTGGGCAATCTCGTAGACGACGACGAAGGTCAGCGCGCGCAGGCTGGCGGCCTCGCCAACGCCGATCAGCAGCCCGCTTTCGCCGAAATAATCGCCGGGCGCCAGCCGGCCGAGTTCGATTTCCTTATGGCCTTCCTGGCGCGTGGCGACGAGGGCGCCGCTGCGCACGATCATCAGCGATGCGACCGTATCGCCCTGCTCGATGAGGATGGAATCCTTTTTGTAGGTTCGACGTGTCATCGAGGCTGCGAGCGTTTCCTTCTCGTCCTCGGTCAGCGAGGAAAACAGCGGGATGGCGTCGAGAAGCTTGAGCGGCGTCGGCCGGTGCGGCTTCACCATCTCCTCCGATTGCAACTGGTCGGGCGGTGGGCCGGCGGCGTCGAGCGGCCGCGCCAAGGTGAGCCCGGCGGCCTTGATATGGCGGTAGATGAGATCGAATATCTCGTTCTTCGCCGGCCCCGTCTGGCCGATATCCCTGACGCGGAAGGAGAGCTCCAGCTCCACTGCATCTGATGTCAGCGATTTGATCTGCACGCCTGGTTTCGGCTCGGTCAGGATCGAGCCGCTGCTCAAGAGCACGGCGCGCATGACCTCGATGATCGCCGACGGCCCGATCGTCGGCACGACCCGGACCGTCAGTGAGGCGCCGTGACTGCGGTCGGGGCTGCTGAGATTGGTCAGCCCGACCTTGGCCAGAAAGCTGTTGGGCAGGACGACGAGGTCGTTCGAGCCGTTCAGCAGATGGGTGGAGCGCCAGTTGGTTTCGACGACACGACCCTCGATGCCGTCGTTCAGCACGATCCAGTCGCCGATCGCATAGGGTCTGCCGAGGTTGAGCGCGATGCCGGAAAAGACGTCACTCAAGGTGCTTTGCATCGCAAGGCCGAGGATGATGGCAAAGACACCCGAGGTGGCGATCAGCGTGCCGACGGGGAAGCTGAAGACATAGGCGACCACCGAGAGGATCGCGCCGAGATAGATCAGGCCGATGACCAGATCCTGAACGAGGCGACCTTCGCGCGGTTGGCGCTCGAAGATCAGGAAGACGCGGACGAAGGCGATCAGCGCCCAGGCGGCATTGATCCACCAGACCACTTTGGCAAGGGCGATGAAGACGCGTTCGAAGGTCGAAGTAGTCGCCGGCCCGACTTCGTAGGGCACGATGTCATGATAGAGCAGCAGGACGGTGAGCGCCGCGAAGAAAAACACCTGGCCCGCAAGCTTCCAGCTCGGGAAGGGCCGAAGCGCTATGCGCGTTATGATCGCGCCGACCACGGCCAACGTCCCGGCCTG
Source organism: Rhizobium sp. 862_C5_N1_2 (assembly GCF_051811205.1). Lineage (NCBI taxonomy): Bacteria > Pseudomonadati > Pseudomonadota > Alphaproteobacteria > Hyphomicrobiales > Rhizobiaceae > Rhizobium > Rhizobium sp. 862_C5_N1_2. The sequence continues at coordinate 153,402 of NZ_JBPWPT010000003.1, forward strand.
GACGACAGGATCGGCGAGCACTCCGGACCATGTGGGATTATCAAGCATCGACTGTCCACTCGCCAGAGCATGATGCTGAAAAGTGTGAGCGGTTTTCGGACGACATCATGCCTCACTCTCGAATTCTAATGATCGCTTCGCCGCATCCTGACTTCCAATCCGACTGCGAGGCAACCGCAAAATAGCGCCAGCATCCAGAGCGTCAGAAGCGGACAGGTGACGGATCCGGGTCACCAGCGACCATCCGAGCCGCCGTTCCGCGTGGCGCTGACGATCAATCTCATGTTTGTGGCGCGCCATCCTTGCGGCGTCACAAGTTCTGGAGCGCTTACAGCGCCGCGCGTCTTCTAAGACACGCGGCGCTGCAACACTTTCAATCCTCGCACGTGCTTTCCGAAAATCGATTCCGATTTGCGGGGCGCCGCTGCGCTTAGGTGCGCGGCTTCAGATTTTCGGGGTCGTAGATCGGCTTGTACCCGACGCTGACTACCTCCACCGGATAACTTTCGGCGAAATACTCAACATTCAACCTGCGTCCAACCTGGCAATACGACCAGGGAAGGTAGGCCAGGGCGATGTTCTTTCCGACCGTCGGTCCGTAGGCCACCGAGGTCGTGTATGACCGACGGCCAAGCTCGTCGACCAGAACCTCTCCCGTCGCCGGATCGACAACCGGCAGGTTGCCGAGGGGATAACGCTTCACGCCCGATTTGTCGGTATTCTCCGTCATCACAAGTGTGCAAAGCATGGCCGGCTGGTGCTCGCGTGCCTTGTATTCCAGATGTTTCGCCTTGCCGCGGAAATCGGCCTCCTTGACCTTCGGACGGGCGAGATCGGCTTCGATCAGGTTGTACTGGGTCAGGAGGTCGGCGTTCTGCAGGCGGAGGCTCTTTTCCATGCGGCGCGAGTTTGCATAGGTCTCCACGCCGAAGGCCATCACACCGGTCGAGCGTAGCGCATCCCAGACGGCGAGGCCGTCTTCGTACTTCATGTGCAGTTCCCAGCCCTGCTCGCCGACATAGGAGATGCGGAAGGCGGTGACAGGCTTACCTGCAATTTCGATCGGTTTGATTGCCGCAAAAGCGAAGTTTTCCTGATCGAGCCCGGCCGGATCGGCGACACTCTTCTTCAGCGTCTCGCGCGCGTTCGGACCCCAGATGCCGATCGTCACGAATTTTTCCGAGACGTCTGTGATGATCACGTCAAGGCCGCGGTCTTCGGCGACGCGCTTCATATAGTGCAGGTCGCGCGGGCCGGCATCGGCGCCGTTGACGAGACGGCACCGGTCGGCCATGCGGAAGACGGTGAAGTCGGCGCGCACCATGCCTTCGTCGTCGAGGAAGTGGGTATAAATGCCCTTGCCGATGTTGGCATCGCCGCCGACCTTGGCGGCGCACAGCCATTCCATCAGTTCGACATGGTCGGGACCCTCGATGTCGACCATGTGGAAGTGGCTGAGATTGACGATGCCGCAATCCTCGCTCATCGCCAGATGCTCGGCATTCGACACGCGCCAGAAATGGCGGCTGTCCCATTCGTTCTCGCGAACCGGGACGCGGTCGGCGTATTTCTCCAGAAGGTGCTCGTTGGCGGCGTAGCCGTGCGCACGCTCCCAGCCGCCAAGTTCCATGAAGTAGCCGCCAAGCTCCTTTTCGCGCTCGTAGAAGGGCGAGCGCTTGGCGTTGCGGCCGGATGCATAGGGTTCGCGGGTGTGAACAGCCGGGAAATAAATCTTCTGGGCGGCTTCGTAGCAGCGGCCCTCGATGAACTCTTCCGTCAACTGATGCGGATAGAAGCGGGCGTAGTCGATGCTGTTGTGATCGATTTCAGTACGTCCGTCGGTCATCCAGTCGGCGATCAGCTTGCCATAGCCTGGGCCGTCCTTGACCCAGATGGCAACGCAATACCAGAGACCGCGCACTTTCTGGCTCTCGCCGCAGGAAGCGCCGCCGGCGGCGGAAACCTGCAGCAGGCCATTGAAGGAGTGACCTTCGTTGTAGCCGAGTTCGCCGAGGATCGGCGTCAATTCCATGGCGCGCTCGAGCGGCTCGATGATCTGTTCCATCTCGAGGTCGCGCTGCGAGGGCGACAGGCGCGCTTCGTGTTTTTCGAGAAGATCGCGCGGATGGCACATGCGTGGATTGGTGGCTTCGTAATAGCCCCACTCGATCTGGCCGCCCTCCGTCGTCGCCGGGTCGCCGGTATCGCGCATATAGGCGGAGTTGCCCTGGTCGCGCAGCAGCGGGAAGCCAATTTCCTTGCCGGTGCCTTCAAACTCGTTATACGGACCGAAGAAGGTGAGCGGATGGTCGACCGGCATGACCGGCAGGTCTTCGCCGACCATCTCCGCGATCAGGCGCCCCCAGAGGCCGGCACAAACGATGACGTGGTCGGCCATGATGGTGCCGCGATGGGTGACGACGCCCTTGATGCGGCCGCCTTCGACGATCAGCGACTTCGCCGGCGTGTTGCCGAACACCTGCAGCTTGCCTGCCTTTTCGGCGGCATCGACCAGCTTGCCGGCAACGGTCTGCGAGCGCGGAATGACCAGGCCGGCATCCGGATCGTAAAGGCCGCCCATCACCTGATCTTCCTCGATCAGCGGGAACTTCTCCTTGATCTCGGGAGGGCTGACATAATGAGCGCGCGTGCCGAAAGCGCGTGCCGAGGAAAGCTTGCGCTTGATTTCCTCCATCCAGGTATCGTCGCCGGTGCGCGCCACTTCGAGGCCGCCGATGCGGGCGTAATGGCCCATCTTCTCGTAGAAATCGATCGAATATTGCGTGGTCCAGACCGACAGATAGTCATGGCTCGTGGTGTAACAGAAGTCCGAGGCATGGGCTGTCGAACCGATATCGGTCGGTATGCCCGACTTATCGATGCCGACGATATCGTCCCATCCCCGCTCGACGAGATGATGCGCGATGGAGGCGCCGACGATGCCGCCGAGCCCGATGATGACGACCTTTGCCTTTTCCGGAAATGCTGCCACGTGCTGTTCCTTCTACTTATCGCACGAATAAAAATTACCTAGCCGCGCTTGACGTACGCTTCGCGCGCGCGATGCAGGAGCCATGTCAACAGCGTAAGGAGTGTCACATTTGCCGAAGCTGCGGAACCCCCAGACCGCTCCGCATGGAAGCTGCGATGGGGGTATTATGCATAAGGCTCCTGATCGTCATTGGTCCTACGCCGCCTAGTACCGGCGTAATTGCGCCAGTCCGGATCGAGGCGGCGAGGCAACCGCAAAACAGCGCCGGCACTGCTGCGATCCATCCCGCATCGAACGGTCAGGCAATGCGTGGCTTAGATCGGATATGGGCGAGCCCTTGCAGCCGGCCTGTCCGCTCGCACGCCCGGGGATCACGGCGCTGAAATCGCCGCAAGCCGATCGATGTCCACCAGCACGATGTCTTCGGAAACAGGCTCGCGATTGTGCAAGCGGAACCATTCTGCCGCTTCCCGCACGCGGTCACCATGGGGTGGCGGATAGGCGCCGAGCCCGAGGACCCATTCCCGCACGGTTTCGCGCTCCATCCGCCCGGCCCGGTATCGATCGCAGACGGTTTTCGCAGACGCGACTAGATCATTGATGCTTTTCACAAATATCCCTCAATGCACGGATGGCTCTTCATCTTCGAGAAACGATCGAATGCCGTCGCGGGCAACGACGGCCAGGAATTCGTCGAAGGCATCGCGGTCCGTCGCAAATGGCTCGTCCCAGCGGATCAGATCCTCCGCCTGCGTGACCACCTCCATCGTCCAGTCTTCATTGCTGCCGGATGTGCGGAAGATATCGACGAGCACGGTGATCCCGTCGTCGGTGAATTCTCCCGCCAGTTCGGAGTGTTCGAGCTTCTCTTTCTTTGCCATCATTCAGCCACCTGCACCGGGCGGTGCGTCGTTTTTGAGATATTCTTCATATTGAACCGTCTCGGTTTCATTCGTGTCGATCGACGCATCCGCGCGTTTTGCCAGGCGAACACCCGCACCTCCACCATTTTCAGGGATGAACACAACCCCGCCGCCTTCCAGGGCGTGCTTCACATCCTGAAGGGTTCGTTCGTAGGGAGAGCGCTTTCCGGCCTCGAAATTCGCAATCGTCGCTTTGGCAACTTTTGAAGCTGACGAGAGATCGTCCTGAGACCACGCCAAAAGGGCGCGAGCAGCACGGCATTGAGCGGAAGATAGGCACAAAACAATAACCTTGCATCAAAAGTGTGATTCTGCCTCGGATAGGTTATATAAAAAATGTAATCTCGAGACAAGAGATGACGAGAAAGCGCATGACGGAATAGGGCGTTTTGAACCATTTTACATTCGCCTTTCCGAGAATTCCGATCTCCCTGGAATAATCTGCCTATTCCATTCTTAGACCACTAATACTCGACGCTCATCTGGCGAAGGGGAAGATTGATTGACTGAATATTATTACAGTCTAATTTAGATCTTCCTTATCACGCACCCGGGAGGTAACAATGCGTGAGCCAGATATGCAAAAACTCGATGCACTCGTCGGTCGTCTTGTTGGTGACGTCGGCGCTGCCATGTCAGGTGCCTTGGTCGTGCTTGGCGACCAGGTCGGAATCTTTAAGGCGATGGCCGACGGAACGCCGATGAGCGTCCAGAATCTAGCCACGAAAACCGGAATAAAGGAGCGCTATCTCAGGGAATGGCTGAGCGCCCAGGCGGCCGCCGACTATGTCGCTTACGATGAAAAGACGGATCGTTTCAGCCTGACACCGGAGCAGGCGATGGTATTCGCCGAGGAAAACAGCCCCGCCTTTTTCGTCGGCGCCTTCGAGGTCGTCCAATCCATGTGGATGGACGAACCCAAGATCGCCGATGCCTTCCGCACCGGCAAGGGTCTCGGCTGGCATGAGCACAGCACCTGCCTCTTTCGGGGCACCGAGCGGTTCTTTCGCCCGGGCTATAACAGCCATCTCGTCAACGAATGGATACCGGCTCTTGCCGGGGTCGAGGCAAAGCTCAAGGCCGGCGCCAGTGTCGCCGACGTTGGCTGCGGTCATGGGGCCTCGACCATTCTGATGGCGCAGGCCTATCCCGCTTCCCATTTTACCGGCTTCGACTATCACGGCCCGTCGATCGAAAGAGCAAAGGCTGCTGCCCAAGATGCCGGCGTCGCCGACCGCGTGACCTTCCAGCAGGGGTCGGCTGCGGAATTTCCGGGGCGCGGCTATGACATGGTTGCCATGTTCGACTGCCTCCACGACATGGGCGATCCGGTCGGCGCCGGCCGGCATGTCAAGGAAACGCTTGGGCCGAACGGGACGTGGCTGATCGTCGAGCCCTTTGCCAATGACCATCTCAAGGACAATCTCAACCCGGTCGGCCGCGTCTATTATGGAGCATCGACGATGATCTGCACGCCGGCATCGCTCTCCCAGGAGGTCGGGCTCGGGCTCGGCGCGCAGGCGGGAGAAATGAAGCTTCGAAAGGTCGCGCTCGACGCCGGTTTCACGCATTTCCGTCGCGCCACGGAAACCCCGTTCAACATGGTGTTCGAGGTGCGGGCTTGACGCAACTGGGTTGGCAGGTGGCCGCTATCTCAGCTTTCCGATGCTGGCATACATGCCCGTCGTGCGGAACTCGGTGGGGTTGGTGCCGTAGACGCGGCGGAAGACTTTCGAGAAATAATTGGGGTCCTCGAAGCCGCACATGATGGCGACTTCCTTGACCGGCAGGAAGTCTGCCTTGGTCAGAAGCTTGACGGCGCGCTGCAGACGTTGCTGCAGGACGAATTCGGCCGGCGGCATGCCCTCGCTCTCGGCAAAGCTGCGCGAGAAATGCGCGCGGCTGAGGCCGACGATACCGGCGAGTTCGCTCACCGGCAGCGATTTTTCGAGATTGGCATTGATATGGTCGATCACCGGCTGCATGACACTGAGCTCGGCGGCAAAGGCCGGCGAGCCGAAGACGTCGTCGTATAGCGCCATCGCCGCTTCATAGGCAATCGCCGAGGCAGCACCCGGCGATGTTGCGCCCTTGACGAGGCGCAGGCTGCAATCGGCGAGATGATCGATGGTCGAGGGCTGCAGCTTCAGCACCGGGCCGGCGGTCGAAAGCACCATCTGGTGGATGCGCAGCGTTTCCTCGCCATTCATCGAAATCCAGAAATATTCCCAGCGGTCGCCTTTCTCCAGCCAGTAGCGATGATTGTGCGGCACCAGAACGAGCAGCGTGTCGCCGCCTTGAAGGCGATAGTTGCGGTTTTGATAGCGCAGCTTGCCGCTGCCGCTGATCGTGTGCTGCAGCACGGTGAAGGGGGTCTGGCCGCGCCGGCGGCCGTCCCAGTCATAGGTCTCGTTCTCGCGCACTTCGTATCCGGCGCTGGTCGGCATGGCGTGCAGCCGCTGGCGGCCCCGGGGCAGCGAAACCGTCCTCATCGACTGTCCGTTGGCGATCAAATCCTGCAGCACAAAATTACCCCTGAAAGCATAATCCTTCTCTGGTCGCCCTGCCGATTTCGGGCATAATCCCGCTCGACAAGAGGAAGAGACCACGGCCGACAGAGCGGCCGGGAGGAAAAAGGCAGATTTTACGGCGTTTTCAGCCACATGCGTCAGCATGCGGCCCGATCCTCCATAGCCTTCTTTTCCTTAGCATTCGATTGGGTCGAGGTGAAGATCATGAGTTTCAAAATCGCTATCATCGGTGCGGGCAGCGTCGGGTTCACCAAGAAGCTGTTCACCGATATATTGTGCGTTCCGGAGTTTCGCGACATCGAATTCGCGCTGACGGATCTCAGCGAACATAATCTCGAGATGATCAAGGCGATCCTCGACCGCGTCGTCGAGGCGAACGGGCTGCCGACGAAAGTGACGGCGACGACCGACCGGCGCAAGGCACTGGAAGGCGCGCGCTACATCATCAGCTGTGTCCGGGTCGGCGGTCTCGAGGCCTATGCCGATGATATCCGTATTCCGCTGAAATACGGCATCGACCAGTGCGTCGGCGATACGATCTGCGCCGGCGGCATCCTCTATGGCCAGCGCAACATCCCGGTCATCCTCGACTTCTGCAAGGATATCCGCGAGGTCGCCGAGCCCGGTGCGAAATTCCTGAACTATGCCAACCCGATGGCGATGAACACCTGGGCGGCGATCGAATACGGCAAGGTCGATACCGTCGGCCTCTGCCACGGTGTCCAGCATGGCGCCGAACAGATCGCCGAAGTGCTCGGCGCGAAGTCAGTGAGCGAGCTCGACTACATCTGCTCCGGCATCAATCACCAGACCTGGTTCATCGACCTGCGCCTCAACGGCCGCAGGATCGGCAAGGACGAGCTGATCGCCGCCTTCGAGGCGCATCCAGTCTTTTCGCAGCAGGAGAAACTGCGCATCGACGTGCTGAAGCGTTTCGGCGTCTATTCCACCGAAAGCAACGGCCATCTCTCGGAATACCTGCCCTGGTATCGCAAGCGGCCGGATGAGATCACCCGCTGGATCGACATGTCCGACTGGATCCACGGCGAGACCGGCGGCTACCTTCGTCATTCGACGGAAACGCGCAACTGGTTCGAGACCGAATATCCGCAGTTCCTCGAATCCGCCTCGCAACCGATCGATCCTGCCAAGCGCTCGAACGAGCATGCCAGCCATATCCTGGAGGCGCTGGAGACGAACCGGGTCTATCGCGGCCATTTCAACGTCAAGAATAACGGCGTCATTACCAATCTGCCGTCCGACGCGATCATCGAATCGCCAGGCTTCGTCGACCGTTTCGGCATCAACATGGTCTCGGGCGTTACCCTGCCGGAAGCCTGCGCTGCCACCTGCATTTCCTCGATCAACGTCCAGCGTATGTCGGTACATGCGGCCATATCGGGCGACATCGACCTTCTGAAGCTTGCCGTGTTGCACGATCCGCTGGTCGGCGCCGTCTCGACGCCGGAAGAGGTCTGGCAGATGGTCGACGAGATGGTCGTTGCCCAGGCCTCCTGGCTGCCGCAATATGCCCATGCCGTGCCGGCCGCCAAGGAGCGGCTGTCGAAATCGAAGGTGCAGACCCGCGACTGGGCGGGGGCCGCACGCCGCAACGTTCGCTCGATCGAGGAGCTGCGCGCGGAAAAGGCGGCGCTGAAAAAGGCCGTCTGATTTTCGTGAAGCTTGGGTTGCCGGGGGTTTCCGGGAGGGAAATCCGCGGCGTCCGGCCCGGTTTCACGTGTTCGAGGAGAAGGGAGCCGCGTGATCGCGCTCCGGAACAAGAGGGAGAAACGATGATGAATTTTCGTAACGCAGGCATTCTGGCCGGACTGGCGCTCAGCGTCTCAGCCGCGGCGCTGAATGCATATGCCTCCGAGCCAACCGTTCCACCGGCGCCGGCGGACTTTCCGGCCGAAGGCAAGATCAACTATGTCGCGCGCGACTCCATCCTGGAGTTCAAGGCGCTGCCCGAATATCATGAGCCCGACTGGGTCACGAAGAATTTCGTCGCCACCGGCAAGCTGCCGCCGGTCAAGGATCGGCTGCCGAAGGAGCCGCTGGTCTTCAAGACAGGCAATATGCCCGACGGCATCGGCGTCTACGGCGATACGATGCGCCACGTCATCGGCGGCCGGCCGGAAGGCTGGAACTACGGCGCCGGCCAGACGCAGGGCTGGGGCGGCATCGATATCGGCCTCTCCGAATGCCTGACGCGCACCGCGCCGCTGTTCCAGGTGCAGGCCTCAGACACCGAGCCGCTGCCGAACCTCGCCAAGAGCTGGGACTGGTCCGAAGATGGCCATAAGCTGACCATGCACCTGATCGAAGGCGCCAAATGGTCAGACGGCGCGCCGTTCAATGCCGACGACATCATGTTCTACTGGGACGACGAAGTCATCGACCCGAACGTCTCGCCGCTCGGCGGCGGCGCATCGCCGGAAGCCTTCGGTGCCGGGACGACGCTGAAGAAGGTCGACGATTACACCGTCGAATGGACCTTCAAGGAGGCCTTCCCGAAGCAATATCTCTACACGATGTCCTACCCGAATTTCTGCCCGGGTCCCTCGCACATCCTGAAGTCGAAGCATCCGAAATATTCGAAGAACACCTACGACCAGTTCAAGAACGCCTTCCCGCCCGAGTTCATGAACATGCCGGTCATGGGCGCCTGGGTACCGGTTGAATATCGCCCGGACGACATCATCGTCATGCGCCGCAACCCCTATTACTGGAAGGTCGACGAGAAGGGCGATCAGCTGCCTTATCTGAATGAGCTGCACTACAAGCTCTCGACCTGGGCCGACCGTGACGTCCAGGCCGTGGCAGGATCCGCCGACTTCTCGAACCTCGAGCAGCCGGAGAACTTCGTCGCCTCGCTGAAGCGTGCCGCAGAGAAGACGGCGCCCGCCCGCCTTGCCTTCGGCCCGCGCCTGATCGGCTACAATCTCCGCATGAACTTCTCCGCCAACGGCTGGGGCAACCCGGACGAGCGCGGTGAGGCGATCCGCGAGCTGAACCGTAACGAGGACTTCCGCAAGGCCGTCACCATGGCGCTCGACCGCAAGGCAATCGGCGACTCGCTGGTCAAGGGACCGTTCACCGCGATCTATCCCGGTGGGCTCTCCTCCGGCACCAGCTTCTACGACCGCAACTCGACCGTTTACTACCCCTATGATCTTGAGGGCGCCAAGGCGGAGCTCGCCAAAGCCGGTCTCAAGGACACCGACGGCAACGGCATCGTGAACTTTCCGGCCGGGACGCTCGGTGGCAAGGATGTCGAAATCGTCATGCTGATCAACAATCAGTACACGACCGACAAGAGCCTTGCCGAAGGTGTCGTCGGCCAGATGGAGAAACTCGGGCTGAAGATCGTCATCAACGCGCTCGATGGGGCCAAGCGTGACGACGCCCATTATGCCGGCCGCTTCGACTGGCTGATTCAGCGTAACACGACGGAACTGTCGTCGGTGGTGCAGAACACCGAACAGCTTGCCCCGGTCGGCCCGCGCACTAGCTGGCACCATCGCGCCGGCAAGGATGACCAGCTCGATCTGATGCCCTTCGAAAAGGAGCTTGTCGACGTCGTCAACAAGTTCAGGACGAGCCAGAACAACGACGAGCGCGTCGATCTGATGAAGCAGTATCAGAAGATCTCGACGGAGCACGTCAACACCGTCGGCCTGACGGAATATCCCGGCGCGCTGATCGTCAACAAGCGGTTCTCCAACGTGCCCCAGGGTACGCCGATCATGATGTTCAACTGGGCTGAAGATTCGGTGATCCGCGAACGCCTGTGGGTGGCTGCGGACAAGCAGGGCAAATACGAGCTGTTCCCCGAACAGCTGCCCGGCAAGCCCGGCGAAAAGGGCCCGATTAACTGATGCCTGTCATCAGGACACAAAGAGCTAAAGCGCGTCGCATGTGATGCGACGCTGGAGAGTTCCCTCCCAGCTGAAGTGAGATTCAGGCCGCGCGTGGCGCGCGGCCTGATATGACCAACAAGCCGGCCGCGCTGACAAGGAGCGACTGGCGGCAAGGAGAAGCGAACCGTTCGATGTTACGATTCCTGCTCGTGCGCATAGCCTCTGCGATCCCCATTCTCTTCATCCTGAGTGTGGTGACCTTCGCGATCATCCAGGCACCACCCGGCGACTACGCCGATTATATAAGATCCCAGCTGATCAACCAGGGCGGCGCATCCTATGCCCAGGCCGAAGCGCAGGCGCAGCTCTACCGGGTCGAACACGGCCTCGATAAGCCGCTGGTCGTCCAATACGTCAACTGGATCGGCGGGATCGTGACGCGCGGCGATTTCGGTTACAGCATGTTTTACAACAAGCCGGTCGCCGATGTCGTCGGTGAACGCCTGCCGCGGACATTGCTTCTGGCGCTCGTCTGCCACCTCTTCGCCTCGGTTCTCGGCATCGGCTTCGGCATCTGGGCGGCGACGCGCCAATACAGCTGGATCGACAGCCTGCTTTCGGGGATTTCCTTCCTCGGCATGACGGTGCCGCGCTTCCTGATGGCGCTGATCATCGTCTATCTCCTGGTTTTCCAGCTGAACGTCTCCGAAATCGGCAGCTTCTTCTCGCCGCAATATGGCGGGGCGCCCTGGTCGTGGGCGAAATTTGTCGATTTGGTTCACCATGTCTGGCCGGTCGTGGCGATCGCCACCTTCGGTGGGCTCGCCTACAATATGCGCGTCATGCGCGGCAATCTGCTCGATACGCTGAATGCCCAATATGTCGAGACGGCCAAGGCCAAGGGGCTTTCCGGCGCAGCCGTGGTGATGCGCCATGCGGTGCCGAACGCGCTGCACCCGCTGGTGATGTATCAGGGCGTCGTGTTGCCCTACATGCTGACCGGCGAGATCGAAACCGCGATCATCTTCGCTTTGCCGACCGTCGGCCCGGCGATCGTCGGCTCGATGGCGGTCGGCGACGTCTATGTCACCGCCACCTTCATGATGGTGCTGTCGGCGACGCTGATCGTCGGCAACATCATCGCCGACATGCTGCTCGCCCTGCTCGATCCCCGTGTCCGCCAATATGGAGGAGCCTGAGATGCTGGCTTTCGACTCCGCGCCGCCTCCGCCGACGACAGAACTTTCCATCAACAAGCCATCACGTGGCCATGAAAGCTATATCGCCCTTGTCTGGCGCCGGCTGAGGCGCTCCTGGACCGGCATGGCAGGGCTCGTGCTCGTTGTGCTCCTGATCGTCATGGCGATCTTTGCCGATTTCTTTGCGCCGATGGACCCGAAGGCGACCGATGTCGGCTTCGCGCCGCCGCAGGTAATGAGCTTCCACGACAAGGACGGCAATTTCGTCTTCCAGCCGCGTGTCTATGCGCTCTCCGATTCCGAAGAGCTCGACCCCGTCACCTTCCAGCCGATCGTTGGCATCGACTACGACAATCCGCGGCTGCTCGGCTTCTTCGTCAAGGGCGCTGAATACCGGCTTTTCGGCCTGATCCCGGCCAGCCGGCACTTCTTCGGCTCGACCGATGGCCAGCCGGTGCATTTCCTCGGCACCGACAAGTTCGGCCGCGATGTGCTGTCACGTGCCATCATCGGCTCGCGCATTTCGCTGACGATTGCCCTGACGGTGGTCTTCATCGTCACCATCATCGGCACGACCGTCGGAATGGTGTCCGGTTATTTCGGCGGCACATTCGATATCTGGTTGCAGCGTTTCGTCGAACTGGTGCTCGCCTTCCCACAACTGCCGCTCTATCTGGCGCTGACCTCGCTGATCCCGGTGACGGCGCCGACCAACGTCTTCCTTGCCTTTGTCATCGCCGTGATGTCGGCGCTCGGCTGGGCGCAGATGTCGCGCGAGGTGCGCGGCAAGACCTTAGCGCTCGCCCGCATCGATTATGTCCGGGCGGCAATGGCTGTCGGCGCCACCGACACGCGCATCATCATGCAGCACATCTTCCCGAACGTGATGAGCCACGTCATCGTCGCGGTGACGCTGCATATACCGAGCGTCGTGCTGCTGGAATCCTTCCTCGGTTTTCTCGGCTTTGCGGTCAAGCCGCCGCTGATCTCCTGGGGGCTGATGCTGCAGGACACGGCGACCTATTCGGTGATCGGCTCCTATCCCTGGATTCTCTCCCCCGTCGGCTTCGTGCTCGTCACCGTCTTCGCATTCAATGCGCTCGGCGACGGATTGCGCGACGCGGTCGATCCTTATTGAGGTGATTGATATGGCTTTTGCACTGGTCAATTCCTTCGCCCCGCCCGTCCGCCACGACCATGATGGCCGTTCGGACACGCCCATTATCGACGCCCGCAATGTGGCGGTAAATTTCAAGGTCGAAGACGGCATGGTCGAAGCCGTCAAGGACGTCTCGTTTCAGCTCTATCGCGGCGAGACGATCGCGATCGTCGGCGAATCCGGTTCGGGCAAATCGGTAACGGCGCGAACGGTCATGGGGCTTTTGTCGAAGCGCGCCGTCGTCTCCGAGAAATCAACGGTCGCCTATGACGGCAGCAATATCCTGAAATTCTCCGAGCGGGCGCGCCGCAAGCTGCGCGGCGACCGCATCTCGATGATCTTCCAGGAGCCGATGAGCTCGCTGAACCCGATCTATACGATCGGCAGCCAGATCGTCGAAGCGATCCGCGTGCATCGCCGGATCAGCAAGAGGGATGCGCAAAAGCGCGCCCTCGAACTGCTCGAACATGTGCAGATCCCCGATCCTGCCGCGCGGCTCATGCAATATCCGCATCAGCTTTCCGGCGGCCAGCGCCAGCGCGTGATGATCGCAATGGCGCTTGCCAACGATCCTGATGTGCTGATTGCGGACGAGCCGACGACGGCGCTCGACGTGACCGTGCAGGCGCAGATCCTGAACCTGATCCGCAACCTGCAGAAGGAACTGGGGATGGCCGTCATCCTCATCACCCACGACCTGACCGTGGTGCGGCAGTTCTCGGATTACGTCTATGTGATGCAGTACGGTGAAGTGCGCGAGCACAACACCACCGAAGCGCTGTTTGCCAATCCGCAGGACACCTATACCAAGCATCTGCTTGCCTCCGAGCCGCGTGGCCAGGCCAATCCGCTGCCGGAGGGATCGGATGTCATCCTCGATGCCAAGGGCGTGCGTGTCTCCTTCATGATGCGTCACGGAACCTTTCTCAAGCCGGCGATGCGTGAGCTTGTCGCCGTCGACAGCCTCGATCTGACGCTGCGCCGTCACGAGACGCTCGGCCTCGTCGGCGAATCCGGCTCCGGCAAGACGACATTCGGCCAAGCGATCCTACGCCTGAACACGCCCGATAGCGGCGAGATCCATTTCGACCATCAGCCGATCCACGGCCTCTCCCGGGCCGAGATGCGGCCACTGCGCGCCCGCATGCAGGTGGTGTTCCAGGACCCGTTCTCATCGCTCAACCCGCGGATGACGATCGGCCAGATCATCGAGGAAGGGCTCGTCGTCAACAGGCTGGGCGCGACCAAGGCTGAACGGCAGGACCGGGTGCGCGAAGCGCTTGTCGCCGCCGGCATGCCGGGCAATATCCTGTCGCGCTTCCCGCATGAATTTTCCGGCGGCCAGCGCCAGCGCATCGCGATCGCCCGCGCCATCGCGCTGGAGCCGGAATTCATTCTGCTCGACGAGCCGACATCGGCCCTCGACCTTTCCGTCCAGGCGCAGATCATCGAACTCCTGCGCAAGCTGCAGGACGAGCGCGGCCTGAGTTACCTGTTCATTTCCCACGATCTCAAGGTCGTCAGGGCGCTTTGCCATCGTGTCATCGTCATGCAGCATGGCAAGATCGTCGAAGAAGGCCCTGTCAACGAAGTTCTATCCCATCCCAAGACCGCCTACACCGAACGGCTCGTCAAAGCCGCTTTCGAGGTAGCATGATTGCCGAATGCCGGAGGTTATAATGGCAAGAAATCCCAAAATCACTTTCATCGGAGCTGGCTCCACCGTCTTCATGAAGAACATCGTTGGCGATGTGCTGCAGCGTCCGGCTCTGTCGGGCGCGACGATCGCCTTGATGGATCTCAATCCGCAGCGGCTGGAGGAAAGCGCCGTCGTCGTCAACAAGCTGATCTCGACGCTCGGCGTGAAGGCGAAGGCCGAGACCTATTCCGACCAGCGCAAGGCGCTTGCCGGCGCCGATTTCGTCGTCGTCGCTTTCCAGATCGGCGGTTACGAACCCTGCACGGTCACCGATTTCGAAGTGCCGAAGAAATACGGGCTGCGCCAGACGATCGCCGATACGCTCGGCGTCGGCGGCATCATGCGCGGCTTGCGCACCGTGCCGCATCTCTGGAAGGTCTGCGAGGACATGCTCGCCGTCTGCCCCGAGGCGATCATGCTGCAATATGTCAACCCGATGGCGATCAACACCTGGGCGATATCAGAGAAATATCCGGCCATTCGCCAGGTCGGCCTCTGCCACTCGGTACAGGGCACGGCGATGGAACTGGCCCATGACCTCGACATTCCCTACGAGGAAATCCGCTACCGCGCGGCCGGCATCAACCACATGGCCTTCTATCTCAAATTCGAGCATCGCCAGCCGGACGGTTCCTACCGCAACCTCTATCCCGACCTGCTGCGCGCCTATCGCGAGGGCAGGGCGCCGAAGCCCGGCTGGAACCCGCGCTGCCCGAACAAGGTGCGCTACGAGATGCTGACGCGGCTCGGCTATTTCGTCACCGAAAGCTCGGAGCATTTCGCCGAATACACGCCCTATTTCATCAAGGAGGGCCGCGACGACCTGATCGAGAAATTCGGCATTCCGCTCGATGAATATCCGAAGCGTTGCATCGAGCAGATCGAGCGCTGGAAGGGGCAGGCGGAGGCCTATCGTTCAGCCGACAAGATTGAGGTCGCGCCGTCGAAGGAATATGCCTCCTCGATCATCAATTCGGTCTGGACGGGCGAGCCCTCGGTGATCTACGGCAATGTCCGCAACAATGGCTGCATCACATCGCTGCCGACCAATTGCGCCGCCGAGGTGCCCTGCCTCGTCGATGCCTCCGGCATCCAGCCGACCTTCATCGGCGACCTGCCGCCGCAGCTGACGGCGCTGATCCGCACCAATATCAACGTGCAGGAACTGACGGTGCAGGCACTGATGACGGAAAATCGCGAGCACATCTATCATGCCGCAATGATGGACCCGCATACGGCAGCCGAACTAGACCTCGACCAGATCTGGTCGCTGGTCGACGATCTGCTCGCCACCCACGGCGACTGGCTGCCCGAATGGGCACGCACGACCCGCAAAGTACAGGCCGCCTGAGACCCCCTCTCCCGGGTGAGGCGTCAAGAAGCCCCGCGGTCGCAACAACCGCGGGGCTTTTTTGCGACAGGAACGACGGCTCTTGCAATCGGCATAGTGACCCGGACGGTCGCGGCGACAGCTTATCGCCATTTCATTAAACGCAACTGCCATAGCGATGATTGCGCCGCGAGGCCCAGTCGTCGATGCCAATCACCGAGGGCGGAATCGACAGCGGCAATCCTTGCCTGCGTATGACGCGGAGCAAGGTGTCGTTGCTGACCAGAAGGATGGGCCGCTGAGCAAAAACGCGCCGCCGGGCGTCCTCCAAGCGCGAGGGCCAGATGGTGGACGAGATGCTCGAGACGCCCGGTTCGTCTGGCGTAGGGAGGTAGCACATCGCCGAACCGCCCGGCGAATATCTGCCTGCCGCCGAGCACCGCATCACAGGTGAACCTCCGCGTGCGCACGAGAAGCCTGACCGCGCCTTCCCGACAGGGAGAGGTCCGCGACCTGGCGGCAATAGCAGCTTCGAACCGTTCGCGACATTTGTCCGCATGCCGAACATGACGCGGTAGCGCCGGAGGAAAGCAAGATGCAGGTCTCGTCGTCAATGTGGGTAATGCGTTCGGCGATGAATCCAGCCGGTACCAAATCAGAAAGGCGAAACTTAGTGCTCATCAGGCTGACTCCTTGGTGGAAACCAGCAAAGCGGCATCGTTACAACTGCATCAAAACCCCAATATTCGGCGCTGAAACACGCCAAAAAGACTTCCCAATCAATTGCGTGCTGCGTTTCCGCCCGTTATTCCGACGGCTCGGGGAAGCCGCGGTAAAAGCTCGTCGGCTGCAGCAGCGAACTGGCGATGTTGGCGATGATCGGCCCATCCGCCTCGCTCTTTGCCCTCGCTTCCTGCGCTCGCGATCGGCCACGAACTCGGCCCACTTCTGCTCGCGCTCCGCCAGCGACCGCCATTCAAGGAGGTAGGTCAGATCGTTGCTGGAAGAACCGATCATCGTCGTCCAGAAGCCGAGTGAGCGGATGCCGAGTCGCTCCCAGATCGCCAGCGTCGCGGTCTCGAAACGCTGCTGCAGTGCCGGCAGCCTCCCCGGCAGACATGTATAGATGCGCAATTCGTGGATCATCGGATGCTCCTCATGTTGGTCAGGCTAGATCGTGGATATCGTTCAGCGCTGGAAAAAGCGAGGGGCCGCTTCTCCGCTTGTCGGACGCTTGTCCTTAATCCTGCGGCAGACTGCGAAATCGGTCACTGTGCCCGATGACTACCGCCATTTCTCCGTGAGAAATCCTGACGATCCTTGGACGGGGTCGGTGTGGGGCAGGGGGACTGACGAGATTTTCGCCAGCATTTCGCTTGAGGGAGCGGACGTCTGAATGTCGGCATGCTGTCCCTTAGGATAAGCGCCTACCACCTGGAAGTCCGACGTGCAGCCGAGATTTCGGTGCCCTGTTCCGGCTGGAAGTACCAGGCAGTCTCCCGCTACCACATCAAGCTCTTGACCGTCGGGACCGCCGATCAACAGCTTGGCGCTGCCAAGTGCAATTCCCAGGACTTCATGGGCACCGGAATGGTAGTGCTGATAATCGAAGACACCGTTTATCCAGACGCCTGTCCAACCGTTTGCAGCGAAACGACGGTCGAAATCAGTAGGTTCAGCATCAGCAAAGAGCCCTCTGTAAAGCAATACAGGAAGATGCGGATTGTTCGGGACCCAGTCGCTCGGCTTGAAAAATATCGTCTCGATGTTCATGTTGAAAATTCCCAAGCGAGTTGTCAATTGCCGCGAGCCGACGGCCATCGAGCCGTCGACGTTTTCCCCCAACTCTTACGCAGCGTTTTCAATTGAACTCATCTGCGATGATGTTCTCAAAAGCTAAACTTTGGCAATCACCAGCGGTTCCTTGGCATGCCGCAGGTTCGAAGAGGGCGCATTCCGACTGATGCGCAAGGGGCCCCCTATGCCGGGCCCTCATTGGTCTCTGATTGTCAATCTGATAAGTCACAACAAGATGCATTTGTCATGGGGCGGGAACGTGATCTGGTGAAATGCCTTCGTCTTGGTGTTAGCGCCGTCTATTGCACTTTCACCATACAGCCATGCTGCGGCAGGCAGTTTAGACATGCAGCTTCGACCACCAAGTCGTCATCACCAAAGGGAGCGATGGCCAGGATAGACTGAAAATCGACGACCGAGAGGTCCTGAAGAATTACTATGTCGACATCGATGAGACGCATGTTGTCAATGGGGTCGGGGTAGCTGTCGGAACCTCGTCGGTAGCTGATATGCGTGTGAGGGATCGCCGTTAGTGGTTTCCTTCTCTAAAGGACAAAATCCACGAATCGATGGTCCGCTCGATATTGCTTTATCGTGACGGTCAGCCCTTTCGGACGACAAGCTCATACCTTGCACTCCGGCAACACCAAACCAAGTGGGACAGAAATGGGAGTGGACAGCCAGCGCCGGATTCAAAGGAATCCAGGGCGAAGCCTTCGTTGCTGACACCCTAAAGGCTGGGACCAACTGCGGGAGCGTTCGGTGACCCACCCTGCAGGATTGCTGGATTGTGCGGAGGTGGCAGCAGAGATCAACCGTTTGGTCGAGCAGATAAAGCGCTTCTCAACGACATCCTGCTTGGCGTGAGTTCTGGCGAATTTAAGGGTGACCTTTTTGTCGGCACATCCTGCTCGCGACACATGTGCACGGATCAAGAAGCCGTTGTCGTTGCAAACCTTGCTTCGCGAACTGTCTTTCTCGCTTGGAAGCCGTCCGGGCAGAAGATCAAGGTTAATCCCGACGTGAAAGCATGGCCTGAAAAGGCGAAGGCGGACTTCGTCAGTGGTCAGCGAAGTGGAAATGACGGGACAGTTCGGTCAAGCGATATTCGATCACTGCTGGACGATCACCCGGGTCCCCGGCTGAACCATATCGTAAAGCTCCTCGACGTCCTCGCGGTACATCCGAAAGCATCCGCTCGATGCATTGGTGCCGATGGAGGAGGGGTCGTTGGTGCCGTGGATGCGCAGCAGTCCGTCGGCAAGGTAGATCGCGCGAGTTCCGAGCGGGTTTGCCGGGCCGGGTTTCACGACGGCCGGAAGCCGTGGGTTCTTCTGCCGCATGCTGGCCGTGGGTCGCCATTCGGGATGCAATCGCTTCGACACCACCCGCGTTGTTCCGTACCATTGCTTGCCTTCGCGGCCGACTGCGATGGGGTAGGCGAACTGCTCGCCCTGTGCGGTCGTGTAAATCAGAGTGTGCTCACGCGTGGCGATGACGACGGTTCCCCTTCTAATTCGCGTCGATGGCTCCCCACGTTCTTGCAAAGGTTCCCGATAGCCAGGTTCTGGCTCGTAGTAGGGAGGAGGGGGATACGGGCTGTAGGGATCATCATAGTCGTAGCCCCCATAATCGTCGTATCCATCATGCGGGTCATAAACTTGGGCCTGGGCATGAATGGGCGTCAGCAAAAGGGCCGCAACAAGGAGAGCCATCAATCTCATTTTACGCAATCCGTCTGTTATACAGCCTGATTGGGCGGAATTGTGTGGCGGTACTATGGCGGGTTCAGTCTGGATTCCACGGTGATCTCTCGTCGCTCCCATCAACCGCTGAGTTCCTGTCTGCTTCAAGAAAGCGGAATGATGACGAAGCGATCTAGGGGAGGCGATTCGCGGGCTAGACCGGGAGGTAGACCTTTACCAAATTTCAAAATGCATCGCGGCCTAAGTTCACCGGTGGAACCCAATGGTCACATGCAGCGCGTCGTCAGCCTCCTCCCGATGGCGCGCTACCATTCGTCCTCTGATCAAAACCGGACTTCCATTACCAACGACTGTCATTAGAAAGATGACGACGGAACCACACCGATAGTTGGGACAGGTGGTTCCTGTTGCCGCATTTTGTTTTCTTGCTCGTCACCGGGGCTAAGTGCGTCGCGCACTTCATCGTCTTCCCAACCCGCCTCGATGGCGGATGCCACAAGCGTCTCGATTTTCTCAGTTTCCGACGCATGCGAAGTCTCAGCCAGGCGGCGTCTGGCGGTCTCGAGGCACTGACGGAGGTTCGAAGCGCGACTGGGGTCGTTACGGTCGTAGCTTGGTGATGCGATGTAGGTCATAGGAAGCTCCCTGCTGATCGAGAGGAACACCTGAACAGAACTCCGGTTCCACACTACGCATCTGCGGTAAGCGCCGCCGTTTGCCGCCGGCGCTTACGTCACGCATTGGCGCTGATCCGCCTGCATCCCCTTCGCCTTAGGCGTTCATCAAGCGTCATCCTGGCGAATGGCCGGTGGCTGTGCTGCAGATGGACCATATGCTCTGACCACGGCAGTCTGGCTGTCTCGGAACTTTCGATCTCGCAAGTCTGTTCGTACTGTTGAATGGAGGAACTGGCCATGTCCAAAAAGAATAATGACAAAGGGGGCAATCCTAAAGACCAGCCGGTCAATCACCCTGACCGTAAAGAACTGCCACCGGAGCCTGACGATCAGAAACACCCGGCTCGAGATACAAGGGAGGCACCGGTGCCCAACCCAAACGGCGAGCCTGTCGACAAACCTTAGCAACTGCCAGACCGTCGTGAACCGACTTTTGGATCGGGTTCGCTGTTGCCTGGAACAAGGAAGATCCAAACGTCTCGCGATGACATCATCGATGTCTTTGATTTCTCGAGCGCCGGCCATCCTAGCGTCGCAATCAAACTATTCCTCGGCGTCGGAACAGTTCTTATATTGCAGCTTCTGAAGTGGCGCATCCAGCCTCAGGATGAGCCCGGTCGGGGCGTAATCAAGAGAGACCTCCCCGAAAGCGGACAGGCTGGAGCTGACGAGCCGAGTGCCGAACCTTTCTTGCTCGGAGTTTCCACGGCGGGACCTCCAACCTCTTACCAAGGAGCACGTCGCCGCATGATCAGCGCCGCCGGCGCTCTGTCCGACGGGTAGGGGGGCGCCTTGTTCTGGCTTCGCAGCAACTGCCAACTAGGTTGCCCGCGCTACCAATGGGCGCCAATATCGACTATACTTTCGTCCACTGAATATCTTGGCTTGTTCGTCGGTCGCTCCTTCAGGAGAAGGGGCGCGTCGAAATGTGAGTTTGCAGCAATTAGCCGGATCTCATCATCCCACCGTTATGTGCCGTGGGTCAGCGAGGGGTGTTCGGATGAAACCGAAACGACGTCCCTTCCTCAAACTTGCAGTCGCGCTGGCGATGAGCCTTCCTGCCATCGCCGCTGCGCAGCAGACGTCGGCCAAGACGCCACGAATCGGCCTTCTCGCCTGGTGGCCTTGCGGTATGCCCTATGCGAGCGAAACCAGCGAGTTCGGAATGTTCATGCAAGGGCTTCACGACCTGGGCTACACGCTGCACGAACTCAGCTTCGAGTGCCGGAGCGCGAGTAAGCAAGACAGTCGCCTTGCAGCCGCGGCGGGGGACCTGGCGCAGCTCCCCGTGGATGTGATCGTGACTTCGTCTCAGCCGGCTGCGCATGCTGCCCAAGCAGCGACCGATGCGATTCCAATCGTGACCATCATCAGCGGTGACCCAGTTGCGGCAGGCTTAGCGAGCAGCCTCGCAAAACCTGGGGGCAATCTCACGGGTGTCACTTATTACGCCACTGAACTAGCCGCCAAACGGCTGCAGCTTTTGATGGAGGCCATACCGGGGCTTGCCACTGTCGGCGTGCTGGCAAACCCGGTGGTGTCATATCTCCCCTTCGAAACGGACACCAAGCAAGCTGCCCGCCACCTCGGAGTGGCTTTGAGCCTCCAGCAAGTCAGCGAGCCGGGCGAACTCGATGTTGCGTTCTCGCGCATGAAGGCCGACGGCGCTCAAGCCGCCTTGGTGCTTCCCGACCTCATGCTGGCCGACCAGTCGTCGCGAATCGCCGCCTTGGCGATCGAGCATCACCTGCCGGTCATGGCTTGGGGCTCGTGGTACGTCGCAGACGGCTGCCTGATGGCCTATTCGGCGGACTATGGTGTAATGCAACATCGGCTCGCCTATTATGTCGATCGCATTTTGAAAGGAACCAAGCCTGGGGAGTTGCCGATCGAGCAGCCGACGAAGTTCGACTTGTCGGTCAATCTGAAGACGGCAAAGGCACTCGGGATCGTGCTGCCGCAGACCGTTTTGCTGATGGCTGATGAAGTCATCGAGTGAGGATGGTGTGCGGCGTTCGATCCAGCTTCAAGCCGCCCCGATGCGCCGACCGTTGTTCCGGAAGTACTTCCTCGCCTTCTTCGCTGCGGTCATTGTTCCGCTGGCTATTAGCGGCATCGGCGACGCTTGGTTCGGCTATCGCGACCAGCGTGCAATGCTCAGCGCTCTATTGCGGGTGGAGGCCACATCGGCGGCCGGCAAAATTCAGAGCTTTCTCGACGGCATCAAGGATCAACTGGGTTGGACGGTCCAGCAAGCCTGGACCGCTGATGCCGAGGCATACCATCGGCTCGATGCACTGCGGGTGATGCGCCTAGCCCCGGCGATCGCCAGCATCACCCTTGTTGACGATGTCGGCGTCGAACGGCTGCATGTCTCCCGTATCGACTTGAACAGGATGGAAGGCGGATCGGATCGCTCTGGCGATCCTGCTGTCTTGGGAGTTCGTTCGAACGGCACATGGTTTGGGCCGGTCACTTTTCGCGACGGTTCCGAACCGTTCATGACCATGGCCATGGCCGGAAACCGTAAGGCAGGTGGCATCGTCGTCGCCGAAATCAACCTGAAGCTTGTCTGGACGGTTGTTTCGGAAATTCGCGTCGGGAATCGTGGCCGGGCGTTTGTTCTCGATCGGACCGGCCGGCTCATCGCCCACCCCGACATTAGCAAGGTGTTGCAGGGCACGGACGAGAAGACAGCGGCGGCCCTCACCAGATTGCGGGACGAGATCGCCGCCGCAGGGGGAGAGGCGACCACGGCCCGCAACGCCGAGAACGAACCGGTTGTGACCGCCATGGCGGCGATCCCCAATCTCGGTTGGACCGTGTTCGTGGAGCAGGCGCAGGCCGAGGCTTTCGCACCGCTGTATGCGTCATTGTGGCGGACGGGTGGCCTGCTGCTCGCCGCCGCCATCTTCGCATCGGCGCTTGCCTACTGGCTTGCCAGGCGGATGACCGGACCAATCCGCCTGCTGCAGGAAGGCACCGAAAAAATCGGTGCTGGACAGTTCGAGCACCGTATCGACATCGCCACAGGAGACGAATTCGAACGACTGGCGGACCGGTTCAATGAAATGGCGCAAGAACTCGCCGTATCGCGGGATCGTTCAGAGCGAATTGCACGGCTGAAGCGTTTTCTCGCGCCGCAGGTCGCGGAACTCGTCGAAAAGTCCGGCGACGAGAGCGTGCTCGCCGGACAGCGCGCAGAAGTCGTCGCTGTATTCTGCGACTTACGTGGCTTCACCGCTTTTTCGGCGCACGCCGAACCCGAGGAGATCATGCAGGTCTTGCGCGAGTACTATGAGGCGCTCGGCACGATCATCACACGCTACGAGGCCACGCTGACCAACTTCGCGGCAGACGGTTTGATGGTGCTCGTCAACGCGCCGGTACCGTGCGCAGACCCGGCACTTCGTGCTGTTGAGATGGCGATCGACATGCAGGACGCCATCCAGCGCCTGATCGCCGAATGGCGTCTGCTCGGTCATGCGATTGGCTTCGGCATCGGACTGGCGATGGGATGGGCGACAGTCGGCCGAATTGGTTACGAAGCCCGTGTTGACTACACTGCGATCGGACATGTCGTGAACCTGGCATCGCGACTCTGTTCGTCCGCCGCCGATCAGCAAATCCTCGTCGATCACGCTGTAGCGCAATCCGTGCGTGGAGAAATTTTATTGGTCGCTCTCGGCCCGCGACAGCTCAAAGGTTTCGACGAGCAAATACCTGCTTGGAAGGTCGGAACGAGAAGCGGAAGATCAAATGGCGTGCAAGAACCGAAGGGGTTGAACGGGTAGGTGGACCTCACACAGTTGAGAAGAGATCAGCCTTCTGAAATCTTGCTCGGTTCGCCAACTGCACCTGTCGGGGAACCAGTCTTCATCGACCAGCGCGTGAATTTCGCTCTTCCGGCGCAGTCACGCATATCGACATCGACGTGTTCCGCCGCCAGTTCACTGAGATGGGGCCGAAGCGGCCGCACTTTGTGATCCTGACATCAACACGCGACAATGCGCTGGAGATGTCGAGCTGGCTATCGGGTGGCGTCAACCGCGTCACGTTCTTGAGGCCCCCCCTTAGACAACGGCTGCGTGCAAATCCTACCGTATCGTCTAGCCAGGATCGACGGTCACGATCCCTCGTCCGGGATGTTCAAGACGTCTCCGCACGCCTTGCAATGAACGGCGTCGGCGTCATGGCGCTGAAGGCCGCATCGGTGACAGGGATAGGTCACTTTGTGAGGGCGGACGACTGCCTGAGCAAGCCTGACGAATAACGAGATGCCGACGATCATCGTCACAACGGAAGTGAGCTTGCCCAGCGTTCCGGGAAGCGTGATGTCCCCGAATCCCGTCGTCGTTACCGTCGCGACCGTGAAGTATAGCGCATCGACGAATCCTTCGCCTCCCTCCCTGTTGTAGAAGAAGGACGTATAGACGAACCCGGTTGCCATGAAGAGGAACACAAGGAGATTGATCACCGCCCGGACGACGTCGAGAAGGTATAAGTAGCCGGCCTTGCGCAGCAAGTCCTTGAGCAGCGGACTCGTGCCGATCGCCCAGAACCGCATGATCCGTAGGAAAGCGAAATTGAAGAGCAGGTCCGGCAGCAACAGCGTGGCCAGCACCACGAAGTCGATCCAGGTCATCGGCCGCCGAATCCACTCACGCACAGAGAATGCGGCGACCGCCCGGCCGACCATCTCGGCGGCGATCCACACTGCTATCGCATAGTCGATAATTAGATAGGACGGACCGGATCGCAGGTACGGGCCGAGCAGGAAGAAGGCGAGAATGGCAACGTCAATGGCAGCAAATACCAGCCGAAAGGCGATCGCCTGTCTGCCGTCGGCCCTGTCGAGGCTTCGCAGCACCTCACGAAGCGAATTCCGCTGAGAGCCGTCGCCGGATTCGAAGATTTTCATCCGGGGAATGTAGATCCCTCGTCGGCGTCCGCAAGTCGCCGAAGACACGGAACTCCCTCGGTGACAGTCTTAACTGTCACGTCCTCCTCGCGAAGGAGATATTCCGCAAGGCTGTATTGCAGCATGCCGATGGAGGGGTGGAGGCCTCCATGTCTGTAATGCCGACCCGATCTTCAAGTTCGCCGAAATGCCTTCGGCGACTATTGGGAGGGGATCGAAAACTGCGTTGCAGAGGTTCCGCCGCCTTAGCGGAGCAACCCATCGCGACTGAACTCTTCGCAGCCGAGAGGTTTCGAACGTGACGCATCGTCGGGGTCGGCATCAGGTTTCGAAGCGGTCTTGGCCTTGGTCTTCAGCGAACGCGTCGTTTCTCGACCGTAGCTTCAGCATCCTATTCGCGCCAGACTGTCACCAGGTCTCGGTCGAGGATGTCCTCCACCACGCGCGGGTCGAATACGTGGAAGGTTATTTTCCTCGCCCGCCCACGTAGCTTCACCGTGCGGGTTCCAGCGCTGCGCAAGCGTCCGTCGCTGAGCCAGCGATGTCTCTCGGTAGTAGAGCTCGTCAGGATATCCTGGATTCAGGAGGGATCACAGCAAGGTTTCGATGTCTTCGAGCACGTCGGAAACAACTGAGAAGCAGCACGGAACGCACTCTTAGCCGTTTCAGCCATCGCCAATGTCAGAGCACCCGCCTCGATTTCGAGCGACTTTCTCACCGCCAAAGGCAGACGTGCGCGAATTTCCATCAGAATCCGCTTCGCGCGAACGGATGATCCGAGCGTGGCTGCGGTCGATAGGGGCCACTCCTTGATCAGCTCCGCATCGTCGGTGGTCTTGGGTTTTGCCATGTGCGAATAGATGGGCCTTCCGCCCGGCAGCGTCAACGACTACCCCAGGACGGAAGGCATCATGTGATTACGCTCAGTCGCGGTGCGCGGGCATCTGCTTGAGCTCGTCCTTGGTCCAGCTCGTAACGGCGTGAACGTCGCCGTCTTCATCGCGCATGAACTCAAGATCCGAGATCGGAACTGCAACAGGCTTCGCGCCGATACCCAGAAAGCCTCCGACGTCGATGACCGCGGAGCCGCCGGCGCCCGCCCCGTGGATATGATCGACCTTGCCGACCTTGTGATCGTCGGCTCCATAGATGGTGGCACCTTCGAGGACGGCAGGGGTAAGTTCCGAAGTCGTGAGGCGGACGTGGTTGGTGTGGTCCATGATTGCTTCCTCCTATGTGGAGGTAGATTAATCGAGTTAAAGGCCGAATGTTCCGGCCGGTGAGAACCCTCGTCGGCCCAAAGATCAGGTCATGCGCTTCAACAATTCAATGAGGGCGTTCATCTCCTCGTTCGCCGACATCGAGAGCATATGATTGTCCGCGAGATCGATAACCGCAACGAAGACCTCGCGCTCCGACCGTCCCGCTGCGGTAGCTCTTTCGAGCAGATCACGGAACGCGGCGTCGATTGCATCCTGGCAACGCATGTGGCGATCAGGTTGATCCTGCCCGATGGAAGGTCTCGCTATCTCCATGGAAGGGAAAAGTGAGCTGATTTGCGAAGTTTAGCAACCGGTGGGCTTGTCGCACGGTCGTAGGCTTTACTGCTTCGGGAACTGCCCACGATTTGCTCACTATTGTTAGCTTGGTCTTGCCGACTGACTGGGCGCATCTTATGGCGCCTGACCGCCCCTTGGACACCTAAATCCCGGAGTGCGCGGCGGCTATGCCTGTCTTATTCGAGGACCGCCTGGTACGGATCTTGCGCGCGGGCGTCACCAATGATGGTGGTGCATCGGCGAGTGCCTCGCGGGCAGCCGAGGTCAAGGTTGTGGCAACGAAATCCGCCTCCCCAAGCGCGGGCGGCTGCCTTTCCTCCTGGTTTTCCACCCAAAGGACCGCGCCGACGCGAATGGTTGGGTATATGCGCTTGAACCGACGAACAAGTATGGTGGCATGCCTTGCCGAGTCCTCGTTGAGGAAGCAAACTACGATGGCGTTCGATTGTTTCGGAACGAGGCTCATGGCACGGCGATTGGGGATGTCAGAATGCCTCGCTGCGACCACCTCGGCGCCCTGTACCTGAAGAATCTGGGCAAGCATCGCAGCCGACGCGTCGTCGAGGGGGCCTCTGCCTCCGACGCAAAAGACTGTCTTGCCCCGTCCGTCAGGTAGTTCGCTTTCATCCCGAATCCCTTCCTTGGGAGGGGTGCTGGGCCGACCTGCCGCTTCCTTCTCCTTCTCCTTCTCCTTCTGTTCCTCTTCTTCTTCCTCTTCCTGCTCTTCTTCCTCCGCGATTTCCGCAAGGTTCGAGACCAGTGTGATGGCGGTCCCAAACACCTGTTCCATCTGCTCCGGGGTCAAGACGCCTCGACGCCTATCCTTCTCCGCGAGTAGAAGGGCGGGAATGGCGACCTTGCCATAGTAGTCCTCCAGATAATCCTCCTCGAGGAATTCCTCGGCGTAGTCGGTCGCCTCATCGGGATCGCCAGCAAGGAGCCGCTGGTACAGCCGCTCCTTGGGATCGAGCACCGGGTCACTACCAAAAACGACCTCAAGGAACTCGAATTGCGGGACATACCGGCCCAACACTGCAAGACACACGGTCAGCGGCGTGGACAGCACAAGACCGACTGGTCCCCACAGCCATGCCCAAAAAATCGCCGCGACGATGATTGCCAGCGGAGAGAGGCCGGTACGAGAACCATAGAGCCAGGGCTCGATGACGTTGTTGCTGGTCAATTCCAGCACGAGGAAGATGGCCCCAACCCAGAGAACAAGGCTCCAGCCAGGGTCAACTGCAAAAGCCAGGAACAGCGGCAGAACCGTCGCGATTACAGGCCCGATATAAGGGACAAATCGAAGGACGATGGCTAGCATCCCCCAGAGCGCTGGATTTGGAATGCCAACCGCCCATAGTCCGAGCGCCAATGGGACGCCGTAGGCGCAGTTCACCACCAGCTGCATAAGAAGATACCGCGCGACGCGGCTACCTGCCTCCTGGATGGCTTCTGTTGTGCGATGCAGATCGCCATAGCCAACGAGCCGGATAAAGCGGTCGCGAAGCTCTTCCCGCTCTAAAAGCATGAATATTACGACGACGATGATCAAGCCCAATGAGGCGATGGGGCCGAGCAGCGGACCAATCAGGCTAGTAAGCGTTTCAATTGGTCTACTCGGCGCGAATATCTCAACGAGCACAGGCTCCCTTACTCTTGATGCGGTACCGGGAGCAACTGGGCGCTCCTCGGCGTTGCTGAGCTCACGACCGACGCTCTCAACGACTGATGTCAGGCGCCGTACAATACCGCTATCCGTTCCACTTTCCTGGAGAGACCGAATTTTTGCTATGATGTTGCCTTGGTAGGCCGGAAGGTTCTGGGCGACTTCGGCTACGTGTCCCGCTACGACAAGCCCGAACAGGACGAGGACAAGAAAAGCGATCACGACAGTGACTATGACTGCCGCAATACGCGGCATGCCAAGCTTTCGAAGACGAGAGGAGATGGGAGCCAACGCGAACGTCAACAGCACTGCGATTGCTAGAGGAAGAAGCACTTCCTTGCCGAAATACAGAATGGCAATAACAGCGAGTACACTCGCGAAGGCAGGCATGCGTGAAGGGGAGGATGGCGAGGTCGAATAGACGCGGCGGGGGCCGAGGTCATTTTCCAATTCCGCCTCCGTGATCTTGGCGTCGCTCGAAGACATCGAGGTGTCGGTCGTTCTCACCAAGTCTTTTGAAATTAGGGCGCAGATTGGCCTCGGCAATGGTTGTGACGTACCTCCCTCGACGGGCTTTAGGGCATACGGTCCGAAAAACAGCGGCGCCGAGCCGGGGCGGGTCACGGTAGTTCGGGATCGCACAGGAGAATGCAAAACGGAGGAGATTTCCCCTTTGCAGAGCTACTCGTGCGATCGTGCCTTCCTAAATCCGGTCAACCGCAAAAAAGGCGTGGATCCCACCGCCTACCAGTCGGAACAATCGACTGAAAAGTACGTTCGGCGCGTATGAAGCATCCTTGTGCAAACGTCCCCCGCGTCGGCGAACTTCTGCAAGTCCACGATCATAAAATCCATATGTTGAGAAGAAGTCGGGCGAACCGCCCAGAGGTCGTTTTCTTACACGGCTGCGGAAGCCTTGCCGAGGAGGTCGTCACTCCTTTCGAAGTCCACGAGAACATCGGGATCATTGCACCTGATCGCCCAGGCTACGGCTTCAGTTCTCCACTACCTTCCGGAAGTCAGGGACCTCTCGGGCAGTCCTTCTGGCTCGAAACCTTCCTTGAGCATATAGGGGGCGGGCCGCGCGTGCTGGTCGGCCATTCTATCGGTTGCGCACCGCCACTTCTTCTCGCGCAGCGCAGGCCGGACCTCGTTAGGGCTATGTTGCTGATCGCACCTTGCTGCAGGCCAGTTCCTTTCAAGCCTTTCGTGCTGTTGCGTACGGCGATGATGCCGCTGATCGGATCCGCCGTCCGCCGCCAGATGACCACTCGCTGGCCGGAGGTGATTTTCCGCTCCGCGCTGCGAACCTCGGCCGCCCCAAATCCCGTACCGGAATACTTGGCAGCCTTGCCCGCGCGCCACATCGTGTCGTCGCCCACAATCGAGACCATGGCCGCGGAACTGTCCGCCTTCAACGCCGACATGGCCGCATTCGGGCGCCTCTCGTCCGACCTGCCTATAACCGTTGTCTTCGGCGACCGGGACGGGGTCATCGACTGTCGGTGGCACTCGGCGTGGATCCAACGGAACCACGACCAGGCGGTCTTCAAAACGCTCAGGGGCGTGGGCCATTTGCCGCATCATGTCCGGACTGAGGTGTGTGTGGAACTGCTGGAGCTGCTCGTCGACACCGTGTCCATCGTGGAGAATAAGAGGACACTGGTGGCATGAGGATGATCTTCTTCAAGCTGCTTTCTCCAAGTCCCACAGGCGCATCGATCTATCTGCGCCGCATCGATCATCTGACAGATGGAAAGCCGCTTCGATGTGGTCATCCAGACCTACGAGCGGAACTATGTGCCCCCCGCGACATCAGGTGCTGCTCGTTGTCAATGGTGGATGATGCGAGCTTTTGGAAGGCTATACGAACAGATAGCATGCCTGATTCCAACGCATCTCTTCATTAGCGCGTACAAAAATGCTCTACTGTGAGCGCCTTCTTAAAGGCAACGAGCGGCCTGACTCTCTGTGGTGCAAGAGTTCCCTTACCACCCGCTGAATGCGAGCCCTCTGCCGAGCTGCCGCCTGACGTCACGAGCCTCGCGGATGTCCAAGAGCCGCCAGGCAGTCATGTCTGATAGATCGCTCACAATTGACCAAAGTCGTTACCATATGGAGGCCGTTCACGATGGCATCGCAAAGATATAGCCGTTGCAAGAACCTCAATATTTACTGGACGGTGTTCGATAAAGTCAGCGGACAGGCGGCCATCATCGATGGGTTTGTCATGGACATGCTCACCGCCGAGGAGGCCGACAACTTGGTCAATCTACTAAATCGTGGCAACCAAGTGAGCCTCTGGTGTTTTGTCGAACAGCTTTAAAAGCAACCGGCCATCCGCGCAGGCTCGCGGCTGTTTCGAGGCTATTGGCTCTGGGCCGTTTCGGAATAAGCTCTTGTCTTACACGCCCCTGGGAACGCGAACAGGTGGTCGTCGTCGGGAAACGGATTGGATTGCCAGATTGACCAGACTGAGGCTTGTTGTACCGTTAGCGCTGTTTGCCTCGCACCTTGACCATGCGCGTATTGCCGTTTCGAGTAATACCGCTGTGATAGAGATGGCAACAATGCGCCACTTGCGGACATTTCGTAAAACATGACTATTCCCACCATGACAAAAGGTACACTACGATTTTTCTTTGATTTTGGGGCTGGCGGGTGCTTGTGGGCGGGTGATGATGCTACCCGATCCAAATTGGGCGTCGGACCGCTTGATGCGACCGTGTATGACCTTCAAGGGGATGTCGCACTTCCCCCCCGGCTTTTATTGCCAAGCAACGTTCACTCGCTCATCAACCGTCTTGATCAAGAATATCTTAGCTACCTCAACCCATTGTATCCACCTGATCCAAGCCTCTGGACGCAAGCGAGGTGCGACCGCTTCAATAGCGATGTGGACCAGCTTCTGCTTTTGCTTCAGGTCGAGTTGGGTACCAACTTCGTGATTATCGATCAGCAGAAACGCCATGCCGAGGACCCGGCTCTTGGCGAATTCCTCGTCGCGAATCCCAATCAGAAGCCAATGCCCTAGAAATAGTCGGGATGGCGGTAATGGGCCGACAGCGGACTTCAGCCGTGTGTTCGCTCCGGGTACTTCCACGGCATTAGCTCGTCGATCCGGCTCTGCTTATGGCCATTGACGAGGCGGGTGAGCGTGGCGGACAGGTACGCGAACGGATCGACGGCATTGAGCTTGCAGGTTTATGCCGACCGGCGAACTATGCCGAGTGCGTCTTCTGGCAGGAACGGCAAACCGTGCGTTCCGAGCCAGTTTGGCGGGTCGCCGTTGTTTGGCACTCGGCATAGTTCTCATGCTCAGAGGGTGTTCAGGAATTCCAGAAGCCGGTCGCTTGGTCGAAATCGCTCGGCCTTGGCGCCTTCGTACGGCTTCAGCTTTGCGAGTGCAGATTCCTTCAGTTCGAGATGCGCATGAAGATAGGTCAACGTCGTTTCCATCGCTTCATGGCCCAACCACAGGGCAATGACGGAGCAGTCGACGCCCGCCTGCAGCAACTCCATGGCAGCAGAGTGCCGCAAGACATGGGGCGACACCCGCTTTGAGCGAAGGGAGACGCAGTGCTCACGTGCTTTGGCGACATATTTGTTCAGCAGTGCCTGCACGCCGTCGGCGCTGAGCCTGCCACCGTGCGTATTCGGAAAGAGGGCTGTTGAGCCTCGCTTCCCTGGTTCCTTGAGCCAATAACGGAGGGCTTGCTGTGCAACCTTTGTGAGCGGCGTACTTCGCTCTTTGCGGCCCTTGCCGATGCATTGCACATGCGCACCGCGGCCGAGCATTACCGAATCTCGGTCAAGGTCGATGATCTCCGAGACCCGCAGCCCCGTTTGGGCGGCCAGTAACAGCAGAGTGTAGTCGCGGCGTCCCAGCCACGTGCTTCGATCCGTGCAGTCCAGGATCGCTTCAATCTCGGGCCTAGTTAGAAACTGAAGCTGCCGCTTGTCACATCGCTTGCTGGGGATCGCGAGCACACGCTGAATGTGGGCGCTATGTGCCGGCTCCTCGAACGCCGCATATCGGAAGAAAGAGCGGATGGCTGTAAGGCGGAGATTCCGGGTCCGCACCGAGGCGGATCTCTTCGTCTCAAGATCCTCCAGGAATGCGCCGATGAAGGGAGCGTCCAAATCCCGCAGCGTCAACTCCGATGGGGATCTCCCAAGGCGCGTCTGTGCGAACGCAAACAGGAGCCTGAAGGTGTCGCGATAGGAGGCGATGGTGTTAGAACTTACACCTCGATGCTTCATGAGCCGATCTGTGAACCACCGCTCGATCAGCACGGCCAGGTCTTTCGTGCGTCTCATGACCGTACCTCCCAGCGCTTATTCAATCGCCGTACGGCATGGTTCATCAGTTCCGGCGTGGCGGACAGATACCAATAGGTGTCGCGAACATTCGCATGGCCGAGGAAGGTCGAGAGAACCGGCAGCTCGCGTTCCACATCTTCGCCGGCGCGATGCCAGTTGATCAGGGTCTGGACGGCGAAACGGTGACGAAGATCATGAATCCGTGGGCCATCTCGTTTCCCCTCCTGCCGTAATCCGATTTGCCGAGATAGTCGCCAGAACACGCGGTGCACGTATTGATGCAGCAATCTGCCGCCCTGTTCGGCGACGAAGAAATAGGGACTACGCGGCGTACCAAGGTGTGCATCGCGTCGGGCGGCATAGCCTGAAAGGACAGCAATTGTCGTGGCATGCAGCGGCACCAGCCGTGACTTGCCAAACTTTGTCTCTCGGATGGTGAGGACGCCCTGGTCGAGATCTACATCGGCCCGGAGCAGGCTGAGCGCTTCGGAATGGCGCAGTCCGGCGACCGCTATCAGCCCGAACAGGCAGTGATATGTCCAGCGCCGCAGGGCGTTGGCCGGCGGCAACGACAGTGCTGCCGCCAGAAGTGCCTGAATCTCGACCTCACTATAGATGTAGGGTTTTGTCCGCCGTGCCGGCGCCACAGCGTCGCTCGGTGGCACTTCCGTCAAAGGATCGAAATGACTGAGGTGCTGGGCAAAGCAGCGCACATCAGCCAGTCGGATTGACCAACTCGGCTGCCGGCCCATCGAGGTGACCCACTCCATTGCCAGGTCCGCCGTGATGGTCTCGGCGCCGCGGGCTTCCATGAAAGCGACGAACTCCGACAATCGTTTTGCCGGACCGTCATATTTGTATCCCAGCCCTTGGCGCATGCCGATGTAGCGCTCAAGCGCGGTGCGAAGCCGGCTCATTGGACACCTCCCGGCCAGGGTAGGCTCAGTTCCCGCAGCTTCTCAATATCGAGCTTTGCATAGATTCTTGTACTGTCGATGCTTCGATGGCGGAGCAGTTGACCGATCTCGGCAAAGCTGGCGCCCGACCGCAAAAGGTCGGTCGCAAGGCTGTGGCGGAAAAGATGGGCACCGTGATGCGCATAGCCGTCAATGCCTGCCCGTTCGAGTGCCTGCTTCGCGATCATCGTGATGGCGCAGCCGGAGGCAAAGCCCACATGCGGCGCAAGTGTTCGCAAGAAGACTCGCCGACATGCCGAAGCTGGGCGCCCATGCCGGATATAAGCGACGATCGCTGTTCCGACGTCGTGACGCAGCGGCATAGTCGCTTGTCGTCGTCCCTTTCCGTGTACGAGGATCGTGCCCGACTGCCAGTCGATATCGTCAAGATTGAGGGTGGCCACTTCGCTGGCGCGCAAACCGAGCTTGGCGAGGATCATCAGAACCGCATAGTCCCGACGACCCATTGCCGTCGTCCGATCGCAGGCATCGAGAACCTTCTGGACTTTCTCGGGCGGCAGGAAGGTTGGAAGGCCGGCAAGTCGCCAGCGGCGGATGGACGGCACACAGTCAGCGAGCGGCGTCGAGATGAAGCCCTTCAGATGCAAATAGCGCAGGAAAGCACGCACAACCCCGCACATGGCTTTGCCACTGTCGGCGGAACCGTCGAGCGCATGTCGCTCGACATAACCGATAACGATCTCCGGGGTGAGCGCTGCAAACTCGTCTGCGCCGAAAGGACACACCTCCCGGAGAAATCGAAGCGACAGAAGCTTGTGGCTCCCCACTGTCGCGGCGGCGAGCCCTCTCTCATTCGAGAGATATTGCCCGAATACATCGACGATCATCTCGTGCTCACTGCGCTGAATCGGAAGCGCGGCTGGTATTAAGCCTTTCTCCCGTAACGCCAAAAGCAAGCGGCGGAGCGCCGATCGATCGCCCGAGTCGGGCTTCCAGTGTTTGAAACGATGCTCAAGAAAGCGGTCGGCGTGAACCTCATTCAAATCCTGCGGAGCATGTCCATTGCCAACATGCCAGTCCATCAGATCCCGAAACAGGCTCAGCGACCGCCACGTGCATTGCCGCCCCAAACCTTCGTTCGACATTTTGGCGGCGTAAACGCCCGCAAACTCCCGATACGGACCGTAGACCAGCTTCCGGTATAGGGCGCTGCGATTCAAATAGTCAGTTGCGTTCATGTGTCCTCTCCTTCGCGACAATTGCGACGGAGAGACCCTAAGCTATGCCGACTAGGCGGCCGCTATGGTGCTGGAAACGTTGGCAAAAAGTTGATTAATCGGCATAGTTCGCCGGTCGGCATAAACCGCCTTATGCCGCGCGCGGCATAAGGCAGTTTCTATCAGCGAGGCAATGGTCGCCCAGTTCTCCGCTCCTGCATCGTGCCCGGCGAAGAGAGCGTTCTTCCGATTTAATGCTATCGGTCGGATGGTTCTCTCGACGGTGTTGTTGTCGATCTCGATGCGGCCGTCGGTCAGGAAAACACAAAGACCGTCCCAGTATTTGGCGATATAGGCCAGAGCTTCGCCAAGCGGCGACTTGCCAGCGACGCGGGCGCGATGCTGCGTCAGCCACATCCGCATGTCGGCGATCAATGGCGCTGATCGTTCCTGCCGCCCGGCTAGGCGAGCCTCTGGGGAAAGACCCCGCAGCTCGTCTTCCATGCGATAGAGTTCGCCGATCCGCTTCACGCCTTCCACGGCAATCGGTGCCGAGCCGTTGCGGGTGATCTCGACCAGCTTACGCCGGGCATGCGCCCAACAATAGGCTAGCCGGATGTCGGGACCGACACGGTCCGGTGCGATCAGCCGATTATATCCGGCATAGCCGTCCACCTGAAGGACGCCCGTGAACCCTTGTAATATCCGCTCGGCATGTAACCCGCCGCGACCGGGTGCATAGGTGAAGGCCACCCCCGGCGGCGCACCTCCGCCCCACGGTCGGTCATCACGGGCCAGAGCCCAGAAGTATCCGGTCTTGATTTTACGGGAGCCGGGATCGAGCACCGGCGCACGGGTCTCGTCCATGAACAGCTTTGTCGATCGCTTCAGATCGGCGATCAGAGCGTTGAAGACCGGGCGCAGTTCGAAAGCAGCGCGACCCACCCAATCTGCCAGAGTGGATCGATCAAGATCAATGCCTTGGCGGCTCATGATCTGGGCCTGACGGTAAAGCGGCAGATGATCGGCATATTTGGACACAAGCACATGAGCAATGGTTGCCTCCGTGGGCAACCCGGCCAGGATCAGTCGTGCAGTCGCTGGAGCCTGAGTAACGCCGTCGGTGCAAGAACGGCAGGCATATTTGGGGCGACGGGTGACGACGACACGGAACTGCGCCGGAATGACATCCAGCCGCTCGGAGACGTCCTCGCCGATGCAATGCAAGCCTCCGCCGCAAGCGCAGATCAGGTTTTCCGGCTTGATGATCTCCTCGACGCGAGGAAGGTGGGCGGGCAGAGAACCGCGATTGATGGCGCGGGGTTTGGGGTGCGGCTTCCCAGAAGGGCTATCGGCTTCATCTTCGGCATGGATGGCCGCTATGGCTGTTTCCAGGTCTTCGAGTGCGAGGTCGAATTGCTCGGGATCGGCCTTCTCGGACTTGCGACCGAAGGCAGCTTGCTTGAAAGCGGCGACCAGCTTCTCCAGCCGTTCGATCCGGTCATCCTTGCGAACTTCCCGCGCTTGCGCCGCGATCAGCATCGCCTTTAGCGCAGCAATATCGTCGGGAAGATCGGCGGCGTCCAACATGGCCGAAGTCTATCAAAGCTAGCGTCGCTTCGCCGTTGGAATTTACCGCCCGAGTCATCGTGCCGCATCTATTCGATGGCATCCGGCGCTCTTGCCTCCACGGAACGGATACGACGCCAGTCGAGGCCTGCAAACAGCGCCTCGAACTGAGCATGGCCCAACGTCATCAGGCCATCTTTGATGCCCGGCCAGGTGAACGTGTGCTCCTCCAGCCGCTTGTAGGCCATCACCAGCCCGCTGCCATCCCAGTAGATCAGCTTCAGGCGATCCGCCTTGCGCGAGCGGAATACGAAGACCGTCCCTGTAAAAGGGTCCTTGTGCAGCTCGTTCTTGACTAGCGCCGCCAGGCCATCGTGGCCCTTGCGGAAGTCGACCGGTTTGGTCGCCACCATGATCCGAACCCGGTTCGATGGAAGGATCATGCCGGAACCGCGCAGGCACGCGCGACAGCAGCGATGCGGGCGGCAGACGCGCCCTCTTCCAGGCGGATCGTGACCGAACCGACGATGATCTCGGGGCGGCTAGTTTTGATCAGCGGCTCCAAAACGGGTGGATCGACGACTACCGCTGCGAACTCCACGGCATTCTCGGGTGCAGGCAGAACAAGCTTGCCCTGCCGCGCCATCGTCCGCCAAGTCGAAAGGCGGTTCGCCCGCAATCCAAAGCGTTCAGCGACCTCATTCACCTTCGCACCGGGCCGAAGGCTCTCAGACACGATCTGCGCTTTGACCTCATCAGGCCAATGCCGATGAACCTCACGTCCAGACTTCCTGGTTGTGAGAAACTCCAATGTACTCTCCATGGAGAAACTCCCGTTGCTCGTCCATGGAAAGGCGATCACAGATCAGGGCGGCGAGGACAATGTGGGATCGGAACACCGGTTACGTTGTACCACTTCCTTGAGGTCAAATTGGACGTGCTGGCGGGCCTGCGTTGTTTCGATCACCCTGTGACCGAGCCGCCGCGGAAGCTAGAAGCTCCGCTTGAACGCCTGTGTCGCACAGCCCGTTGAATTCCACGAATTCCTTGATCTCAGGAACTAGACATCGTCTCGGCGATCGTCAGAGAGCGCGCCGGGCAGCGTTGGGCAGCCATGGCGACATCTTCTTCCAAAATTCAATTGCTTGAGGGCGTTTCCATTGACGCAGACTTCGTTGATCGTGCTGCTGGATATCCCCGTTGGATCAATTCCCTTGGAACTTCGCGTAGACTGCCATTTCATTCAGCCGTTTGGCCGTGCATCGATATGCTTGGACTTGAATTCGCTCGGCAAAGAATATTGAGCGCGTCTTGCAATCTAAGGGCAGCCAGCGCCCTCATTGCTTCCTCGGCTGGCCATCCGGCGGCCATTGCCGCCGAAAGCAAGGTGGATTCGGTGTGAAGCTCCAGTCTTTCGTAGAGGGGCTCAAGCGCCTCGCGGGCTGTCACAACGTGCTCGTCTGGGGGCGTGATCGGAGTCGGAGATACCG
This sequence comes from Rhizobium sp. 862_C5_N1_2, assembly GCF_051811205.1. Lineage (NCBI taxonomy): Bacteria > Pseudomonadati > Pseudomonadota > Alphaproteobacteria > Hyphomicrobiales > Rhizobiaceae > Rhizobium > Rhizobium sp. 862_C5_N1_2. The sequence goes on from NZ_JBPWPT010000003.1 coordinate 190,940, forward strand.
TCGGCATTCTGCGTCCTTCCCTAACGGTTTTGGAACCTGAAAACTCCCCATGGCTCCAACGTACAGTGAATGGCCAGCGAAGCCGGTGCGAGGATGAGCAGCTTGGCGAAGCCGGCACTTATGAGCAAACGTTAAAACAAAGTGTACAGGTCCACCATCATACTTGTGTATGCGGAAATTATACGACCGCAGCAAACAGGCGGGCGCTAGGGAGCCATGCCAGGCTCGGCCACTCGTTTTCAAGCATGAAGCCCTCGGAAAACGAGCGCGATATCGGCGTCATGGTCGTCCATTCCAGCCGAGGGCACCTCATCGCGACGCGGGTGATGGTCGACTTTCCACCGGAGACATCACGCGGCTTGCCGACTTCGATCAAGGACTCGTAAACCTCCGTATAAGTCATCCCCTCCTGTTCGCTACCCCGATCCTTCCTCCAGATCAATGGCGGGTCGGGCAGCGTCCTGCTACGGTCAGGGTACATTTCTTCCGCGCGGCTATGTGATCAGACTCACACGGGAGTTCATCACGCAGCGGGGGTAGTACCTGCATCAAGATCAGTCGGGACGACGGTTTCACCACACAAGGTGGCCGGGGAGCCTACGGGTCGCACCGTTTGCCTCTTCGTTCTTTCGCGTTCCTTCCAAGGATTGACGCCATGACACATGAACTCAACCGAATCGAAATCGATCTGGTCCCGTTGACCTTGTTTCCCAGCGCATATGGGAAAGCTTGGCCCTGGGCTCCGGGCTCTCCGCTCCACATGCCGCCAGATGGTTCATCATGGCCGAATACGGCCTTTGGGGCTCATTTGATGATGTTTTCCGTCATGCCATGCGAAACAATCACGCCTCCCTGGGGACAAGCTTTGCGCGCCGGGAGATCTGCTTTTACCTTGTTTGTGACCGGGACGCGGTTCGGTCTCTTGTGCTACTCCTTCGGGCTTTTCCGTCTTGTGGAGGACTTCGAGGATCTTTGCCCTTCAGTGAGTTCCGTGATTATGCATTAAGCCAAACGATCTGCGTCTTCGATAGGGTTTCTTGGTCCGCACCTGGATCATCGAACTTGGGGCGAAGCACCGTTTAGCTGGTGCGGACATGGTAGTGCTGCTCATCGCGTCCAGCTTCCCGTGGCACGATTTCGCCCCTTGCGATGCGCTTGTTGCTTTCTCCACTGCTGCCTCCATTCGCCCGCTGACCGCGTCATGAAGGTGAATTCAGTTTCAGCGGCACCTCGGTCGTCTCGCGATGGAGAAGAGAGGCCCGCCGACGCCTTCACACTTCGCCGAGAGCAGCACTGGCTGCGAAAGCTTCAGCCAGTTGTTGGTCCTATTTTCCCGGCATTGTGATTTGGTCGGCATGCGTTGTGTGGATTTCGTCTCGTTCTAGAGGCAGGGTGAACAGAAACACTGCCCCACGAGGGTCATTAGCGGTGGCCCACATCTGGCCCCCGTGAGCCTCGATGATCGAACGGGAGATCGCCAGGCCCATACCCATGCCACTGGATTTGGTCGTGTAGAAAGCCTCGAAAATGCGGTCCATGCTTTGCGGGTCCAGGCCTGGACCCGAGTCGCGCACCCTGACGACCACGCCTCCCGAGCCTGTCCCGGTGCTGATCAGCAACTCGCGCTCTTCCTCATTAACGCCGTTCATCGCCTCGATGGCGTTCATGATGAGGTTTAGGATCACCTGTTGCAACTGGACACGATCCCCTTCCACCGAAGGGAGGCTCCTCGCGAATTGGGTCCGCAGCGTGACGCCTTGCCGGAGCACTTCACTGCCGGTCAAGGCAATCACGTGACGAATGGCCTCGTTGAGGTCGAATTGCCCCTTGCGAGGGGGTTCCTTCTTGATCAAGGCACGGATCCGGCCAATGACATCGCCGGCTCGATTGGCGTTCTCGACAATCCGGCCGAGCGCCTGAGTCACCTCCTCCAGATTCGGCGGACGGTTACCGAGCCAGCGCAAGGCCGCCTGGGCGTTGGTGAGCGACGCGGCGAGCGGCTGATTGACTTCATGGGCGATGGAGGCTGTGAGCTGCCCCATCGTGGCGACGCGGTTTGCGTGGGCAAGTTGCCCCAGCGCTTCGCGCAAGGCCTCCTCGCTCTCCCGTAACGCCTCTTCGGCCTGACGGCGCTCCGTCAAATCGAGGACGAAAGAAACACCTTCGTTCCTGCTTTCTTCTAGGAGAGCACCGCCCATCAGCACGGGCAGACGGCTGCCATCTTTCCGAAAGTACTCCTTCTCGAAGGGTTGGACCGACCCGATCATCTTCAACTCCGCGACGGTCCGTTCATCGCGGTCGCGCCATTCGGCCGGTGTCAGGTCCGTCCAGCAAAGCCGACCCGAGGCAAGATCCTCTCGGTCGTATCCCACCATGCGGAGGAACGCGTCGTTGGCCTCCAGAATGCGACCTTCGATATTCCAGATGACGATCCCGATGATGTTGGCCTTGACGAGGCGACGGATCTTGGCTTCGCGTTCAGCGAGATCGCGGTACAACCGGGTATTCTCCAGTGAGATCGCTGCCTGAGATGCGAGCAGCTTCAGCACCACGATCCGGGCCGGCGCGAAGACCCTGGGGGCGAGGTTGTTCTCAAGATAGAGTACCCCGGCAGGTTGGCCCTGATTGAGCAACGGAACACAGAGAATGGAACGAGCCCGGTGCCGACAAATGTAGGGGTCCGTGGAAAATGGATTCTGAGCCATGGCGTCGTCGAGAACAACGCTTTCGTTTGTGCGCAAGACATAATGAAGGAGGGATTGCGGCAGGGTTGTCCCAGTCACGATCTCGTCACTCATCCGCACCACGACCGTTTCGCCGCCCGTCGTGGCCTCCGCCGTGATCCGTGACTCACCCCCACGCGGCAGGATCAACAGGCCGCGCTCGGCGCCCGCCTGCTCAACGGCGGTCCGCAAGATCGTGTCGATCAGCTTTTGAAGAACAATCTCTCCCGACACGGCTTGCGAGATTTTGATAACGGTAGCGAGATCGAGTTGTTCGACCGGTGCACCAATGGTGCTCGTTGGAGCGGGAGCACGTTCTTCCCCTCTCAGGTCGGGATAGAGTTGGTCGAGTTGTCGCACCTTGCCGTCGGCACCCCAGCGCAGATAGCAGCCACGCGCGTTGCGGAGATAAAGACGAGCGAAGTCCTCGAAACCTCCCCGCGCATAAAAGCGGGCGGCGAGTTCATATGCGAGGGCTTCATGATGAACGAAGCCGTTTGCGCGCGCCGAGCGGATCGCATGTTCGTAAAGGCGCGCCGCGTCGATTTCGCGGCCTTCAAGGCGCGCTATCTCGGCGCCGACGAGCGCTGCTCGGTTCTCGAAGTTCTCCGGGCAATTCTTCGCATAGATTTCAAGCTGTCGGTGGTGGGCGACCAGAGCCTCCGTATGCCGCGCCCGCTGGTCGGCCGCGGTCGAGTCGCAGCATGCGGCGCGGGCCAAGGCGCCGTAGAAATGATGCTCCGGCGTTTCCTCAAAATGCGCCACCGATGTCCACGGCAGTCTCTGCGCCCTCAATGACGCATCCACGGCCGCCTCATGGTCGCCCGCAAAGAACCGCGCCTGCAGTTTTCTGACAAAGTAGCAGATTTCCGCGAGATTCGGATTTTCGGAAAACCGGCGCTCGATCTCAACTTCGTCAAAACCGTCGTCATCAAAGGAGCCGAATTTCCGGGTCAACCCCCGCAGTGTCCGGACGAGTCCGAGCTGCGCGCTGGCGAGGTCCACAACGAACTGGAACCGCACCTCCCGCGCGAACGCGAGGCCAACCTCCGCTTGGCGGTGCACGTCGATAAGCGGATCGCCAGCCGCCAGCAGATTCGAGTTCAAGCTGACATGGCTGTATCCGGCAAACGTGAGGTCGCCGCTCTGGTTGGCGATGTCAAGCGCTCGCAGCAAGATGTCGCGGCCGATTCGGACATGTCTCGTCCACGGTATGACGTGGGCCCCGAAGTCTTTGTAAGTCCTGGCCTGAAAGCGATTCAGGTCGTGCGTTTCGACCAGATGGCAGCCTAGCTGACCAAACCGGAATCCGGCCTCATAGTCGCCGAAGCGCGGCCCGGCAATATAGCCAAGCGACACATAATGGTAGCAGGAGCCGTCACTGTTGCCTCGCTCGAGGCTCACGTTCACAGCTAGGCAGATTGCCATGCATGCCAGATTCGCATCCGTGTGCCATACCGCCCCAACGAGCCGCGTGAGAATATCCAGTGTCGCGGAGGACGCTGGGTCGCTCATCAGCGGCAGGTCAATGAGTTCCTCGATCGCGTGGCTCCCGAGCCCCGACCATATCCGGTCGTATTCTCGTTGCACCTCCTCGTCGGCCGGATGCGGCGACCAGTCAACGCCGAGATGCTGCCTCAGGTAGTCGAGACCGACCGCGGCGGAACGACTGGTCTGACCGAGCGCGGCATAGAGATCGATGCGCAGGCAGGCGACAGCAGCCTGGTCGTCGGAGCAGACAGCACGATTGGAAAGCCGAGCCAACCGCTCCTCCGCGTCCGGCAGCGCGCCCAGGTGGAACTCGCATTCGGCTCGGTTCAGCTCAAGCGCGAAGGTCAGCTGGCGCTGGCGCTCCCACGCGTCTTCCGGCAGCAGCGCCGTGCCGGCGACAAAGTAGTTGAGCGCCGAGGCGTATGCCGTCGACGCCTCGGCGCGCTTGCCAGCCAGCAGATTGAACTCGGCCAGTTGCTCGCGCTCCTCGGTCGACGTGATCAGCGCGGCTCCCCGATTGAGCTGGCTGACAATCTCGAAGACATAATCGTCAATCAACTCCGGCGCGGTGTTCGCCGCAAGCAGTCTCCCTATGCGAAGGTGCAACTCGCCGCGTCGCTCCTCCGGGATCAGCGAATAGGCCGCTTCCTGAACGCGATCGTGGACGAACCGGTATGCGTCTGGCAGCCGCTCGAGCAGCTCATGAGCGACGGCGGGCCATAAGGCCCCGGCGACTTGCTCCTCCGGGATCCCGAGGATGAGTGAAAGCATCGTGGTATCAGCGATGTTTCCAAGACAGGCGAACTGCTGCAACGCTTCCCGCGTTTCGAGCGGCTGGCGCGCGAGCTTGCCGACCATGAGGTGCACGACGTTGTCGGTGTATCCCTTGGCGTGAATGCGACCGAGATCCCAGGACCAGCATGCCGCGTCATGATCGAAGGTGAGCATTCCCTCCTCGGCGAGCGAAAATAGAAACTGACGGACGAAGAACGGATTGCCGCCAGTCTTGTCGTGCATCATTTGTGCGAGCGGGGCCGCACGATCGGGCTGACAGTGGAGCGCATCCGCGATCAACTGCCGGAGATGGCCTTTTGTAAGCGGCGCAAGCGTGATCTCCGCGACATTGCCGCCGGCGCTTTGGATCGCGCGAAGTGTCCGCATCAGCGGATGGGTGGCGCTTACTTCGTTGTCGCGATAGGCACCAACCAGCATCAGGTGTCGCAGATCCGACCGCGTCAGGAGGTCTTCCAGCAGATCGAGTGTCGCCGTGTCAAGCCACTGCAGGTCATCCAGGAACAGTGCCAGCGGATGCTCGGGCTGGGCGAAGACACCAATGAAACGGCGGAATACCAGCTCGAACCGCCGTTGCGCGTCCGGTGCCGGAAGTTCAGCCACCGGCGGCTGGTCGCCGATGATAAGCTTCAGTTCGGGGACGAGATCGACCATCAGCCGTCCGTTCGGCCCCAGCGTCTCTCTCAGGGTCTCGCGCCAGAGTGCCAAATCAGCGTCGCTCTTCGCGAGAAGCCCCCGGATAAGGCTCTGAAAAGCCTGTGCCAGGGTCGCATACGGAATGTCGCGCTTGTACTGATCGAACTTGCCGGACGCAAACAGGCCGCGCGGCGGCACCAGAACTTTGTGGAGTTCATTGACCACCGCCGACTTGCCGATGCCGGAATAGCCAGAGATCAAGACCAACTCCGGCGCCCCGCTCAACACCACGCGGTCGAAGGCAGTGAGCAAGGTCTCGACCTCGTGGTCCCGCCCGTACAGCTTCTCGGGAATCCGCAGGCGGTCCGGGATATCGCGTTCACCGAGCGGGAATGCGTCGGTCGGGCACCGCATTTCCCATTGGCTGAGACAGCGCCTCAGATCGTGCTCGACGCCGGCTGCCGTCTGGTATCGTTCCTCGGCCGTCTTGGCGAGCAGCTTCATGACGATGGCCGATACCGCCGGTGAAACATCCACCGCCCGCTCGTTGGGCGGCGTCGGTTGCCGTGCGATGTGGCAATGCACCCATTCCATTGGGTCGGAGGCGGAAAAGGGCAGGCTCCCGGTAAGCATTTCGTAAAGGGTCACGCCGAGCGCATAAAGGTCGCTGCGGGAATCGATCGAGCGGTTCATGCGCCCGGTCTGTTCGGGGGCCATGTAGGCAAGCGTTCCGGCGACCACTTCGGGCGGCTCGAGGGCCTGGCGCTCGCGGGAGAGGCGCGAGGCGATCCCGAAGCCGGTTAGCCGCACCTCGGCGCCCGTGCCCGTTACCAGGATATTGGCCGGTTTGATGTCCTTGTGGACGAGACCGCGCTGGTGGACCTTGCCCAGCGCGGCGGCGATGCCGATCGCGAGGCGCAAGAAAAGCTCCGGTTCCATCGCCGTTCCGAGCCGCCGGGCGAGCGGCTCGCCGCCCGGATCTTCAAGCACCAGCATCGTCTGGCCGCCTTCGCGCACCAACTCAAGCGGTCGCACCGCCCATGCAGAATCAAGCTCGTCCTTCAAGCCATATTCATGGTCGAGGCGGCCGAGGCTCGAAGGTGTCGGGTACTCGAGGGCCGAAAGCACGACCAGTACCGGGTTCCACTTGCCGTCGGCACCTAGGCGCCGTTCCCGCCGGAACACGCGATCACCGTCCTCCCAAAGAACCTCCAAACTCATCTCCACCAACGCCGAAGCAAGAGGATGTGCCTGCTTGCCGACTTCGGCATCTCGCCTGTCGGATCTGGCACTGCCATTTTCGTTTCGGAGATCCGTCCCGTCAAATTGGCCAAAGCGAGCACATATGACGACCGCGACCACTTCGCCATCTTCTTACCACATCTCGCCTGTTCGTCCCAACAACGAGCGGCCACCCGCCCGTTCGATGCGTGGTCCGCCTCTACGAAAGACCGCCCAGCGGCTGCTGGGCGGTCGGGCGGGTCATGGACCCGCAGAGCTTCGGATGAAGGAGCGCCGAAGCTTGGTGGGTAGCAACGGGGGGATTCGCTACCTGTCTCCGGAGGCAACGGATAGAGTCTAGCGACGGAAGGGACGACGGGAAATTATACTGTGGTTTCGCCTTCGCGATACTTTGGAATACCGGCACCGATACCCATCAGCGAACTTCTGCTCAGCGAGTCATGTCGGCGAAGTCGTCCTGGGCCCCAGTCGTGCCGTCGGTTGCGATTCGGTGGAGTCGAAAGTGTCTTGCCGGGCTGAGGCCAAAAAGAAGCCTCCCGCGGGGGTGGGAGGCCAAGGCGGGCCGATCGGTGGCGATCCGGCCTGGGAGGATGGGAGGAAAGGAACGCGCACAATAGAGCAGGGCTCCCGCCTGGGCTATTGGCCATCAGGAAGGATCGATAACCAATGAGGTGGGGGTGACCTATACGCGCGGCCAGGGCCTTTATGAGTGCGTTTGCGGCTTTCCCGGAGCGAGCATCAGCTTATCAGCCATACGCGCGAGTTCGGGCAGGGATCTGGTGCCCATCTTCTGCATGACCTGGCTGCGGTGAACCTTCACTGTAATCTCGCTCACGCCTAGATCGCCGGCAATCTGCTTGTTTGGCCTTCCGGTCACCACCAAAGCCATCACCTCGCGCTCCCGCGGGGTCAGGCTATCGAAACGCGCGCGCACCGTCGCCAATGCCTTTTCATTTTCAAGCCACACGCGGTCGCGCGCCAAGCCGACGTTAACGGCGTCGAGCAAGTCCTGGTCTCGGAACGGTTTCGTCAGGAACTCGACCGCGCCCCCTTTCATCGCCTGGACGGACATGGGAATGTCGCCGTGCCCGGTGATGAAGACGATCGGCAGCTGAATATTTTCTCGCGACAGCTCGAGCTGAAAATCAAGACCGCTTTGCCCCGGAAGCCGGACATCGAGCACGAGACAGGTCGGTCCGTCGGGTCGCTCAGACCTGAGGAAGTCGCCCACCGAAGCAAGGAGATTGACGGCAAAGCCGACGGAACGCAGCAGACTGCCAAGCGCCTCGCGGATTTCCGGGTCATCATCGATGACAATGATGGTTGCTGGCGCCTCGGTCAATCGTCAGGGCCCTCAAAGTGAATCGACGTCTTGGGATTTATTCTGTCCACCCCCACCGCAGCAGCATCGGGCAAAGCCCAACCAGCGCAGCGCCAGTCACGCGATGAGAACACTCCTCCTCTCTCCTTCGCTAGTGCCGAAGCGGCTTTTCTTCGCACACCAGAATGCGCGATAATTACCTCGGCCACAAGGCTAGATGCGGGCGGTCTCCAAAAGCGCTTGCACGTCCTGGAGTCTGCCATGGCGTGCCGATGCCACAAGGTCGGCGCCTACCGTCACAAGGGACGCGTGCCGCAAGTATCGGGCGGCACGAGGCAAGAAAACCTCAAGCACTTTCGATGCTGTGTCGAGTGATCGAGCATGCATTGCGTAAAATCGAAAAGAAATCCTTCGCCGGAATATTCCAATCGGAGCACGGGCGCTTTTTGGGCAGATACCCAGCTCGCTCCACAAGTCTTAGATAATATATACGATCGTATAGCTTGCGCTGCCTTTGTCGCCGTTCAATACTAAAATCTTCCAGTCGAGCGCGCCACAACGCTAATTCGGCATGATGCTGATCGGCGAAGTTGGGAGGCGGCAGTGCCAACCAAGAGACCTCTGATTGCGATCGTCGACGACGACGAGTCGATGCGGGAGGCTATCAAGGGGCTCTTGAGGTCGATGGGATTTGATGCCGAAGCCTTTTCATCCGCGGATGATTTCTTGAGATTCCCTCATATCCGCCGCACGGCCTGCCTCGTGACGGACATCAATATGCCCGGAATGAGCGGGCTCGATCTGCATCGCCGGCTCGTCGCGCTGGGCAAGAGCATTCCGACTGTTCTGATCACCGCCTTTCCGGAAAAGAACGTACGCGCGTCTGCGTTGGGCGCGGGCATCGTCGGCTGCCTGACAAAACCGTTTGGCGAACAGGTTTTGCTTGATTGCATCAGTTCCGCGCTGGCTCTCAATAGCGGGGAGGAAAGCGGTTCATGAGGTCGCACACCGGGTCCTGGACAGCCTCACATGCGTCGTGCCGTGATGTATAAGGGGCTCGCGGCCGGTCCGTCAAAGCCTCAATGCCGCCCTCAACGGATTGTCGCAATTGACGGCTTCGACGATACCACGACCTCTGGGCTTCGATCCGCCGCAGCAGTTGAAGGGAACTCAGGTGAGGGGACGGTACCCACTAGGCGGGCGCGGGCACGCTAGGGGTCGGGGCGCATCGAATCTAGAGCCACTCTCCTGAAAATCGGACGCGACGTAATCCCATCACCAGGGGCTTGCGTCGACGCATGATATTCCAGGGCAAACCGGTCCGATAGTTTTCGATCATCAGCATCGATGACCTGTTGTCTTGTGCGGCCTTCCGCGTGCATGTTTACCGCCCGCGTGACAAGGCCAGCATATCATCTGTAGTAACTGGCGCTCACCTTTAGAACGTCGATGCGCATTACTTTCGGGATGCCCGACCCTAGACGACTTCGAGCAGGACCAACAGTTGAACGGGAATGCCGTCGCCGGGAACGACCATGTCACCCTTGAGCACGATCGTCGTAACGCCAGTCTTCCGGATGACCTGGCCTTTCGGCCTTTTGCCAAAAAGTTGCCACTTGGCGCCAGCAATCGGACGGAAGCAGCAATCAGATGGCGCCATGGGAGGTAGCGCTGAAACTCCCGTTGCTCATCCACGCATTGTCGATCACAGTTCACGGCGACGAGAACAACGTGGGAGCGGGATACGGTTACGATGCATCCATGGAAAACGCGGTGAGATCGGAGAAAGCGATGTGGAACTGTTTGGGCCTGCTGGCGGCAGGAGCCTTTCTCCTCCAGCCATGCTCCTTCGCCAACGCCCAGTCGCCGAATGCCTTGGAGAGGGCCATCGGAGACGCGCAGCCATGCAGGTCTTTGAAGGCCAAGGTGTCAAAATTCGGCATCAGTGTGGAGGTCGGCATCGACAAGCTCGATGCAGTGAAGATCGAGAACCTTGAATTGTCGGTGAATGGCGACACCGCGGAGGCGAGCGCCCGGGGCACTCTTGCTTGCAAGACCTCGGCCGAAGCGCTGGTCGAAGGAGGGTTTTCAGCGACCGCCGCAGTTCGTCTGAAGGTCGATCTGGCGACCTGCAAAATGACTGATACCTCCATCGAGATCGTGAAGACCGGTGGCCGGTTCGGCGACATCGTCAAAGGACTGGAGACTGAAATCTCTGGCGCCCTGCGGCGAGGTTTGGAGAAGAACTTGGCCAAACTTTGCGAGAAGTGATCAGCGGATCGGCGAAAATCGTCCCAGTTGTCTCACAAGTGTTCGATCTCGCACAGACGGCGACAGAACGGGAACTGGAGCGCAAGAGGCAGGTTCGTTTAGCACTCGTATGTTGGATCGGGCGGGGTTGATGGCCGTCCTTGGCGCTGCCGAGGAAATCAAACACATTCAGACAGGCCGGACTTCTCAGTGACCACAGTCTTCACCGGAGCACGCGTTACGTCGGCAGTGGCGATGATCGCGCGAATGAGAGCCGGCTTGGTTTCATACAGAAGCCTATGGGACCTTTTACGGTAGAACACTCGGCATCGCCCGGCTATAAAGTTCATGCCACGTTGGCCTTTTAGCGGTAACCGATGCCTAATCCTCCCGAATCCTCAGGCGAAAGCGTTGGCAACTCGAGCACGGGTCGCAATCAGCCAGCAGATTCAGCGACGCAAGCGGCCGCCTCGGATTCGCCAGGAATCACCCAAGGCGACAACCCGCAACTCCCCCACGGAACCTTCGTGCAAACTCGAAAGGCTGCGAGCAATCTATTACGTGCGCTGCGCCACGATTTGAAGGCAAGTTCTGCTTTGGCGAAGACCAAGACGATGGCTTCGTTTTTGAGAACGAAGCTAAGGAGGTCGATGCGGCTGGTAACCATATCAGCTCCCGCCAAATGGATGACGACTGCTCTGGCCAAAGCCGGGCGCGGCATTCGTGATCGGGGTTCCAAGCCGCGCGAAAGTCGCCGACGCCGATGGCTTCCGGCGAACTGGTGGAAATTCGCTATGGGGTCGGCCTTGCTAGTCTGCCTCCTCGTATGCAGCGTGCTGGTGTGGGCACTAAAGGACGTACCCTGGAGCGAGATCCGTGACGGGACGTTAAAGCCTATCGTTGTGCTGGAAACCGCCGACGGTGCGCCGCTCGTAAGGCAGGGACCGTATCAAGGGCCATATGCGCAATACCACCAATTCCCACCGCGTCTAATCGATGCCGTCCTTTCAATTGAGGACCGCCGGTTCATGGATCATTTCGGCGTCGATCCAAGAGGGATCGGGAGGGCGTTTCTCCGGAATTTGGAGGCTGGCTCGGTGGTGGAGGGCGGCAGCACGATTACCCAGCAACTCATCAAGCTCCAATACCTCGACAGCGATCGAACGATAAAGCGAAAGATACAGGAGGTTGTGATCGCAGTCTGGCTGGAGTGGAAGCTCGGCAAGCGGGAAATCCTGACGCGCTATCTTAACAGCGTCTATCTTGGCGCGGGCGCTACCGGCATGCCTGCCGCCGCGCGGATTTATTTCAACAAGGATATCGACGCCCTTAACCTGCCCGAGTCGGCGATGCTGGCGGGATTGCTGCGGGCGCCAAGTCAATGGAATCCCATCGACAATTTCGAAGGTGCCCGGCAGCGCACCATGGTCGTTCTCGACGCGATGGCGACGAACGACAAGATCACCATGCCAGAGGCAGCGGAGGCGAAGGCGAGCTTTGCCAAGCTGCATCCAACGACGCCGACGCCGCGCTCGGGAAGCTGGTTTGCCGACTGGATTTCGCCGCAAGCGAGCGAAGTCGCCGGCTCCTCGCCGGGTTCGACGACGGTGCGAACCACGCTGGTGCCGCAGTTGCAGCAAATCGCCGAAAGGGTCGTGAAAAGAGCCTTGGACGGTGAAGGAACAACTGTCGGAGCATCGCAGGCCGCGTTGGTTGCTATGACACCGGACGGCGCGGTCGTCGCCATGGTTGGCGGGCGCGACTACAAGGCGAGCCAGTTCAATCGCGCTGTCACTGCGATGCGCCAGCCGGGTTCCACCTTCAAGCTATTCGTCTATTACGCAGCATTGAAAGCTGGACTGACTTTGTCCGACCAGGTTCTGGACGCGCCAATTGACATAGACGGTTGGTCGCCAGAAAACTCCGGTGGCAACTATCGCGGTTGGGTTACGCTTGCCGAGGCGTTCGCGCGATCACTCAATGCCGCTTCGGTGGCGCTTGCCGAAGAGGTTGGCTTGGACAATGTGATTGCCGCAGCGCGTGAACTCGGCATCGATGCACCCCTCGCCAGCACGCCGTCGTTGGCGCTCGGGACGTCCGAAGTAAATCTGCTTAACCTCACCAGCGCCTATGCGTCTGTCCAACTCGGCAGGGCACCTGTTAAACCCTGGGGCATCATCGAGTTTCAAGCGGCAAGGCAGCCCAACCTGTTTCGAGTTGGCTCACAATCAAAGCCGAATGTCGATCTTTCGCCTTACCAGTCCGATCTCGTCGGGCTCCTGCAGTTGGTTGTCGAGCGCGGCACTGGGCGTGGAGCAGACCCCGGCTCGTTTGCAGCCGGCAAGACCGGCACCAGCCAGAACAATCGCGATGCCTGGTTCGTCGGCTTCACGGAATCGCTGGTCGTCGGTGTCTGGGTTGGCAATGATGACGACACGCCGATGAAGGGGGTGACGGGCGGCGCGCTGCCAGCGCATATTTGGCGGGACTTCATGCGCCAAGCGACGGCCGAACCTACGCCGAATGGAGTGCTATCGACAGGAGCGGCAAGCGATGGTCAAGGCGCAACACAGTCCTGCAATATCACCGCCTGCTCGCGCAGTTACCGCTCCTTCCGGCCGTCCGATTGTACCTATCAGCCATATTCCGGCGGCCGACGGCTCTGCGAAAAGTGACGTGGCGCGGTCGGGTTCGGCACGATTCCGGGCGCCGAGGCGCCGTTCAGCGGATGAAGGTCAAATCCCCGCTCGTGGCCACGAGCGTAGTTGGTCGGCACCAGCACGGATTGCCGTGAGCGCCTTCGGATTCGTGACCGGATACCCCTGTATGAACGCTTCCCCATGCCGCTCACCTATCGGTGGTCCTCGTTCTTCATTTTTCCGGATGCCGAGGAAGCCCGACAGAAACTGGAACGCACCCGAATCTCGCATTGCTGGCGTACTTGGTGATGGTGCCGATATTTTTCGCCCGTCGGGTTCGCAAAATTATAGTACTTGAAAGTACCCAAAATGTCCTTATAGTTGAGTCCATTGGAGAAAAATCGGCCAATGGACTTCGCACTCCTTTTCAACCTGTTCCGGAAGCCCAAGCAGGCCAACGTCACTGACGTCACACTCTGGCACAAGCACGAGACACTCTTTCCGGTGCCACTCGTCGACGGCGCCGCCCGAAACCCATCGGGACAAATCTGGCGCCGGCTGAACGGTGTGCAATGGGAATATAAGCAGGACCCCGAAACGATTGAAGAATTCGATGCTCGACAATATTGAGGCTTAAAGCCCTACTGTCGCACGGAACCTACGCCTCTCGACTTATCCCATTATCTTTAGTGGAGAATTCCATGTCTAGGATGGTGGTTATAGGCGTGAAGGCGAAAAAGGCCTGGAGCACTTCGAGACTAAAGACGAGGCCTTCTCCGGTCACGTCTGGAGGATCCGGCAATTGATCTCGAAGTTGGCTTCGACCCAAGGAAGCAGCCTGTCAGCGATAGTCGATGCCGCAGGAGCAACGACCCGACCGGTCCGTTTTCGGGTGGGCGAAGAATTCATCCGGCGCGCCGCTCTCGACGATGGCGCCGGCATCCATGAACACCACGCGTTGCGCGCCCTCGCGGGCAAAGCCCATTTCGTGGGTCACCACCATCACCGTCATGCGTTCTTCCGCGGACAGCGACCATGTCATCGGATCGAGCACCGAGGTTGGTTCGTCGTAAACAGCCAGGCTGTGTTTCTCAAGCGGTCGAAACACCTTGGATGGGCTAGTAACCGCCCATTTCCCCGCGAACCGGGCCTATCCCCTGCGGCTGTGCGTAGGTTGTGTTGTACGATCCACTAGTTGCGCATCCTGAGAGTGTCATGAAGACGATTGCTGCTGCGGCCAAAATGTTTTTCAGAGGCACGGCGTTCTCCGATCATGGCAGGCTGCCCAGGCCTCAAGGGCCACGCCGAGGATTTTCCGTTAAATCACCTACAATGGCAAGCGCGTGGTTAGCTGGCGGTAAGGAGCGATACGGCCTCTTCAAGCGTCTACCTGACTGGATAGTCGCGCGGCGAGGCATCTTTCCCCAGCACGCTGACATAGTGGGTGCTGCTGGTGAACGCCTTGAACCAAATCCCTCGGGGGCGTGGTGGTCGGCCAGCGCAAAAGACCTGGACCCGCCAGTTGACCAGCAGGAACCAACTGCTTCAGAAATCTGCCCCTCAAAATGTCCGCGGCAGTCGACGCCGCAGGAGCAACGACCCGACCGATCTGGCCTGGGGCGTCGCGCGTGCCACCCGCGACGGGGATCGATGCGTCCCCGACCAGCACGTCAGATGGTGACCTTTCGCCTCAATCAGGCAAACAACGCACGAAGCTGAGCGAAAAACCCACTTGGTTTGGAGCCTGACATCTTCCGCAAACGGCGAGCGACGACTGCTGCGCTGACGCGTTCACCGAAATGGCAGAAGCACACAAGATCATGCAATTGCTCATCGCCGAGGTCGAAGAACCGTTTTGCTTCTCCATAGCTGTCATTTTCCATTCCTGCCGCGCGCAGAATGGGATCAGCGAATGCAACGGAGATCGGCGTGCCGTCATCCCTGAGAGCAAGCCGATCGGCCATCGGCTGATATTCGGTTTCGTGAAGCGTCTTAAGAAACGGTCTGGGGCTGCATTCGAGACTTTCGGCCCACCGTTCAAGCCGTTCGCGCCGCGTCATTTCGAGGCGCTTGCAGGTCGTGCTGACCTTTGCAATGGTTTTCAACTGATCGAGTGCGTACTGTTCCATCTCGGCCTCCTATCTCCGGAAAAATAGATGGTCCGCCTCCCAAAAATAGCGTCGCTCAGGTCTCAGCAGATGTCCAATCACGATTGAAAACGGCATCTCGTTGACGCTTCCGTAATCACTAGAGGCGCCTTCTGCTTGCTGACGGGCTCTTTTCTCATAGGGTTTCTGCGCCATCTCATACCAAGGCAACCAGACAGGGTTCGGTATGGACGAGATATTCGAACAGCTTCTGCACCTTTCCGCACGCACCGAAACGCTGATTGCCGTCTACGATGGTCATGACCGGCTGCGATACGCCAACAGCGCCTTTCGTTCGGTTTATTTCATCGAGCCGGATGAAACTCCACTCTGGCCGGATCTCATGCGGCGCAATTTTGAGCTGCGGCGAGGCACGGTCATTCAAACGAGCAATTTCGACGAATGGCTGCGGTCGACACAGTCGCGCCGTGGCAAGATCGGCTATCGAGCTTTCGAGACGGACCTGTGTGATGGCCGATGGTTTTGGATGACCGAGGCGGTCCAGAAGAACGGTTGGATGTTGTGCATTGCGAGCGACATCACCAGTTTGCGAGCGCATGGCAGAACTGTCAGGCAAGATCGCGATCAGGCGATCAAGGCGTCTTACACTGACGAACTCACCGGTGTCGCCAACCGCCGCTTTGTGATGGCCCGCGTCGACGACATGCTGGCAACCGCCCAGCACGGAGACAACGGATGTCTTGCCGTCTTCGACATCGACAATTTCAAACACATCAATGATCGGCTTGGTCACCACGCCGGGGATGTCGTCCTGCGCGATTTTGCTCATCGCATTCATCAGAATGTTCGCCGCAACGATTGTTTTGGGCGGGTCGGCGGAGAAGAGTTCCTTCTCGTGATGCCGGCAACCGGGCCGGAAGATGCCATTGCCATGGTCGAGTGCATGCTGACGGTGATCCGCTTCTCCCGGCCTCTGCCTGAATCACCCGACTTCAGCTACACCTGTTCTGCTGGCATCGCCACTTGTGTCCCGTCTGAGAGCGCGTCGGACCTTTATCGACGCGCTGATCAAGCACTCTATGCTGCCAAGTTAAGCGGCCGGGACAGGGTGCGCGCAGCGTAGGCGCCTTGGCTAAGGTTGAACCTCAATTTGGCGTGCCGTTCCAGAGCAGGGGCTTCGTGGCGCGCCGCAGTCGTGGCGGACGGCAATCTGGACCTCTCGCGGCGGCAGGAACCATTTTTATTCGGCCGGGTTTCTTAAATCCCTGACCCGTAGAGCTCCTGGTCATCGTCGCCTTCCCAAGGGGAGGGCATCGAGGTGCGATTGAGGTTGGCCGAGGGCATCGGCATCCAACACTTCAATTCCGGCTCGGCATATTCGATGATGTGCCCGGGCGAGGAATCAGAGGCGCGCCAGCCTTCTGCACCGAACTGATCGCCATTCGACCAATAGGCGAGGTCAACTTCTGCCGGTCCCTGTTCGGACTGGCGAATCGTGACGAGGATCCGGCTGCCGTCTCTCGGTGCACTTGCCATGTCGCGCCAGCGGTCTAGGTCGTCCATCGTTTCTCCTCCTGCCTCGCTGCAGGCTGCGAGTGTCGCCTCGCCATCGGAAACGGTCAATTGAAACTTTACTGAACCGATCGCCTGTCGGATCCAAAGAGCTTCTTCGGCTCGCTCCGCAGTAAGAGCTTCGTAGAGCCGACGGCGATAGCCGCAGCGGCTCGATGGGAGCGGGATTGGGCTGAGCGCGTGAACGGCTGTCAACTATCTGACCTGGCTGACTGGATAGATCCTGAGAATACCAAGGCTGTTATCAGTCGTGATCGCAGCAACACCCGCTTCATATGCGGCGCGGACGATCGCCTCATGCAATTTCTCGGGGTCGGTATCTCCGGTAAGGACCTCCAAACAGGTTCTCACCGCCGTGAAGAATTCTTCACCATCGTCAATGGGCCATTCCTTCAGCAACAGCTGGGCAGCCTCGCGAGCGGTGCCGATCACCTTGCGATCTTTCCCTTCGTCAAAAACAAGAATTATCGTTGGGAAGTTTCTCGACATATCGAACCTCATTGTGCCTGAAAACTCCTCCTGGCGACCAGTACCAATGCCGGGCGATGGTATCGCACCGAGATTGGCCACACGTGCTCGTCAACCATCAGCTAGCCAGATTGGCTTTTAGCGCACGGGCCGCCGCCTCAAGGAGTCGCTTGAATTCTTCGATGGTCACGCCATCGGCGCGCATCACCATGGCGATCAGTGGATCGCAAAGAGCTTCGGATATCGTCAGCTCATCGTTCTTTCCGGTAGTTGCGCCAACGGAGCAACAATATCCCGACGAAAATAGCGTGTTCATGGACATACCTTGCATTCGGGGTGTTCGCAGAGAGAACGCAGCTCGGCCTGATTGCCTTTGAGGTCCAATATCCATCGGCGTCCCCGTGCGGCCGAGTGTCTCGAAAGGCATTTTTGGGCAATCCGCGACACGGCAAGGCCGGCGATAAATGCGTTCTCGGCGGCGGCCGGTGGAGCGAGAAAGCCGTGGTCGGTTGCGACCTGGGCGGTGCAATGGGAGACGGGACATGCGTCCTCATGCACTGCGACCGAGGGACCTGCCATGCCATGAGCCTGGGAGCGGCCGACATGCAGATAGGGCGGCAGGCCGGCTTTCGATGCGTGGCAGGCCGTCAGGAACTCCTGGGCCGGATGAGAATCGTCGCCGGCAAGAACGACGAACGGATTGTGGGCGTAATCTGCGATTAGTCGGAGCGCTGCGGCCCCTTCCGCAAATTCCGGCAGCGCGAAGGCATTGGCCGAGAAACACGCGGCCAGACAGGTCGCCAGCTTGTCCGTCTTCAGCCGGCCGAGATCAGCTTCGCTCGCCCATGGCACATGGTTCAAGTTGTTCTCGTCGATACGATCCGCATCCGCGAGAAAGAAATGGCGCGCGCCGTGGGCCGCAAGCTGGATGGCAATCTGCGAGCCCAAGCCGCCGCATCCGATAATGACGAAGTCGATTTCGCGAAAACCTGCGAAGTCGCGTTGCCGATGGCAAAGAGGCGTCAGGAAGGCGTCGTCGTGATCCATTGCGGCGGAGACATATTCGTCCTCATCCGGCACATTGGAACGCTCCAACGAGACGCCGAACGCAGGCCTGGTAACATTGGGGCTCCGTTCCTCGGCAAGATCGACACTATTGCCGGTGAACAGAGCCCCTCTGCCGCCCCACCCCAGGCTGTGGGCGAAGAAGTTCGGGAAGTCGACGGGCGCACGGATTGCCGCTGACAATCGTCTAGACCGATAATTGACCATCAGATCGCCTCCATCTCGCTGGACGCAACTTGGCGGATCGTCGCGGCGTAGTGTCCGTAATCCTCGCCCATCGCATGGTCGGGGGTCTTCGCAATCACGTGGAATTTGCCGTCGTACCAGAGGCTGACATTGTCGCCGCTGTCATCGATCTCTCGCCGGCCCATCCGAGGATCGATCGGCTCCTTGCCGCGCAGCAGCATCTGTCCGATATCCCAGGCTTGGCGATCGAGAACTCGCTGGCACTCGGCCAGATGCGCCTGGCGGTGCGCAATGGGTTCTTCGGCAAGCAACTGGCTCACGAGGAACAAGATCCGACTGCTCCAGGAAGGAATGGCGGCGATGTCTGGGAGGTCGAGGAGGACATCGCCGCCGAGACGTTCGATACCTTTCCGAGCGATGTCGATGAGCGGGACTTGCCGCGCGGCATAGGCAATTATGAATGCCGTCTTCCAGGCGCGGCGCTCAGCATCCGTCTCGGTGGATAGGCATGCCATGCGCAAGGCGCATTCCCAGGGAATGGTGTAGGCCGTATGCAGGATGCTCTCGAGCGTCTGTAGGTCCTTCTTGTATGGGGAAACATATTGGAACTCGCCAGGCAGGGATGCCGCCGCCGAGGTCGTATAAAACCCGAGCAGGATATTCCCCGCCTCATGAAGCAATTGGGCCGCTGTCGCGGCATGATCGCCGGCGCGCAATCTCTCTCTGGAAAGGACGATGAGCGCGCTGCCCGGCAATTCGTTCGAACTCGAAAAGGAGCACTGCGGTTCGCGCCGGACACCAACGTAAAGCGTGTGCAGGCCGGCGATCAGACGCTGATGGCCGTACTCGTCCAAGTCCGCGATTAATGCGAAGGCCTTCTCCAGATGGTCGGCGATGCGATCCAGTTCCGCATCGTCCGTGATCGGGCAGCCGGGCCGGGGATAGTCCGGCATGCATTGGCGCAGGAGGGCTTGCATGATACGGCTTCGCGCCGGACTTTCGATGTGCACAAGGCCGATGCCGCAAGAGAGCCGGCACGCTGGCTGACGTTCGAGTTCAAGATCCGATGCGATCAGATCCGGCTGCAGATAGCGGCCGACGACCTGCACATCGGGGCGGGCTGCCTGCCATTCCAGACTGCGCGCGAGCGCACCCATCCAGGCTGCAAGTACGGATGAACGGTAAGGGTCGGCGCCGACCGGTCCGGCAACCGCTGGCGGAAGCTCCGGCAGGCGCGTGTATCCGCCATCTGCAAGGTCGGGGAAATAACCTGACAATGCCTCTACCCCAGCCGAACAACCGGCGAGCTTCGAAGCCGCCGCAAGCGTGCGGCCATATTGGAAGCGTCGCTTCAAAAGGTTGCGTGTTGCTACGCGCTGCAGGGAGACGGTACTTGCCATCAGGGGATTGCGCTTGAGCAGGAGGCGCGCCTCATCTGCCAATTGTTGTATGCGGGTCGCGGACATCGGCAGCCTCCGTGAGTTTGTCTTCGGGCGGATCAAGATTGCATCTCGGGCAAAAATGCCGGAGTTCGAGACGACGTCGTCCGTCATCGGAACGTTGTGCGTCGTCTGTTGAGAGGCACTATCCCCCGAGGGCGTCATTCGCCCGCCAGTTCCGCGTTAAAAATCCGTAAAAATGACGTAAACAAAGAAAAAGCCTCCTCGATCGAGGAGGCTTGGAATTCTGGATAACGCAGCCGCGGGGTCAGATCGCCAGAGCCGCCTGCACCGCTGCCCGCGCATTCGGCAGGCCCGACCCGAAGAAATAGGCCATCTCGACGGCATCCTCGCTCTCGGCGTTCATACAATCTGCCGTCAATTTCCTCGTGCCGGGCGCGACAATTGCGTCCAGGCGGGACGCAGCTTTCAGAATCGATTTCACTTGAGGCCCCGAGAGGCGTTCACCGGCATTGTGGCGGCTTTTGTAAGCCCGCTGTATCAGGGCGCATAACCCGCCCACCTGCGCCGACGCGCCTGATGTGCCCCCGAAGGGAGTGTAGTATCCGCCTCCGATGCCCGGATTGGTTCCGAACGGCACGATGGCCGACCACGGATCGGAGCCCTGATTATAGCCGAAAATCCCCGACAGGTCCGTCGTCAGCAGCGAGAAGTGCGAATAGTAGTATTCCCGTGTTCGAAAAGCGCTGTAGTCGTGCTGCGCGGCAAATGGAGAAAGCCGGTCGAGGCGCAACTGATGCCTGTTGAAGACCTCCCCGTCGTCGGAGGGGGAGACTAACGTCAATCCTTCGCCGTAATTGCTGTAGCCCGAACGGAAACCTTCGACGGTAACGGCCCCAACTGCAATGACGCCGTTGTTGTCGGCGGCAAGACTTGCCGGATAGATCAGCTGGCTCTCGCCACTGTTTCCTGCGGCGCAGACGATCGGGATGTGCCGGCTGATGGCGAGGATGAGTTGTTTGAGGACATGCCACGGACGATCCGGATTGGAGCCTTTCTGCGCCGCCTTCGGCTCCAGTTCAGGTCCACCTTGATCAGCAAGGGCAATACGCGCGAAGAGATTGGCGGCATCCTGGTTTTTCCATAATTCCAGGTCGGCCTTCAGCTCGTTCTTCGGATCGACGATGCTGCGTTTCGGGTCAGGCAGACCGCGCGGCAAGACGATCACATCTGCTTTCTGAAGATAGGCATAAAGGAAGGCCGCAATGAACTGCCTGACATCGTCTTCGAAGGACGTTCTGATCGAGATGAGCCTTGAGAAAGGATCAACGCCGAAATAGGGGATGACATTGCGATTGCCGCTGGTGCGCAGCTCGTCACTATCACCGTAGAAGGCTCCTTCCGGCGGAAGGCTTGGCGTGCCTTCTTCCGCAACAACGGCGGGTTCGCCGACGATCAGCCCCGCACAGCAGGTACCATGCGACGCAAACAGCGATTCCGGATTGTAGAGCCGCCGGAGAACACCCTCCGACGTGGCATATTCGGCAACCAGGTCACTGAGATAGTCTCGGTCGTCGTTCGAAAGGCCGATATTGCCGAGCGGAGCGATGTCGAGCCCGGCAAAGAAGGCATGTCGTTTCTCGCGGTCAAACGACGTCGTCGTATCGAGTATTTCGAGTACACGCGCGCCGTAACGATGGGTCGTCAAATCGATTGACGCCTCGCGGTCAAGCCGGGTTGCCAGATTGGGATGATCCGGAGATACGCCGACATCGATCAGCGCGACCCGCGCGGGTCGCAACGGGCCGGCGGAAGCGATAGCATCCCAGACCGTGCCGGTGATGAGGGGGTCGGGGAGCGCGCGTACAGCGCTCGCATCGAGCGCTGGTGGAGCAGGCGGAGCCGATCCGTATTCCGCGTCGACCACGCCAAGGGCAGTCAGGTGCCAGAGATAATAGTAGTTGATCGGTGCGGGCTCAGGCATTTGTGTTTGATCCGTCATGTTCATGATCCCTGTTGTGCAACTGGCGATTTCAGACCCATTCGTCGTGTACGGCCTGGAACAGAGGACCGAACGCGTCGTGGAGGTAGGGAGCGAAACGCCGGGCGAGATCTCGCCCTGCCTGCGTATCGCTCGGATAGTGCAGGCCGGCCCATTCGCGATTTTCGGCGACGTTCTGGGCGATGCGGGCAAGCTCGTCGGTGGCCGGATGTTCCGGCAGGATCGTCGAGAAGGCGAAGGCGATCGAAAAGCACTGGAACGAATGGTTGCTGGGATAGGACTCGTGGACCGGCACGGCCAGCAATGGCCGCAGCATCGGCTCGAACTGGTTTGGCCGCAGCCGGTTGAACTGGCTCTTGTAGATCAGTCCGACATATTCGCAGGCCGTCAGGATCGCCTGGAAAAGGCCTTCCGTCTGCTCGAAACCGCCGAGATCCTCGATATGCAATGCGCGGGTGAATTCCCCCACGGAGATCGTCGACTCGATTTGGATATCGGGCAGGCGTCGCACGCGTTCGCGGTCGCGGCGTTGCATAGAGAGCAGCACCGTCGTTTCGAGGCGGGTATAATCGGGGCCGGGCGGCGGAAGTATATCCAGCATTTCCCAGGTGAAGCGCCGCGCCGCGGTATAGGCGTTGCGTGATGGCTGCTGGTGCAGCCTGCGCAGCTCGAAGGAGGGAATAAGCTGCGACACGCCGAGGCTGCCGCCGTCCATCGTCGACTTGTTCTTGTTCTTGTTCTTATTCTTATTTTTGTTCTTGTTTTTGTTCAGCGACGCCTTGTTGAGCACCGACTTGTTTGCAACGCTCTTGTTGAGGACCGAGGCTACGGCCATCGTCGCCATCATTGGCCCGGGCAGGGGCGATCCATCGTCATCCGTGCCGAGGAAAAGCACAGCTTCGGGGGCTTCATCAGGTGCAGCCGGTGATGCACCGGCGAGAGGATCAGCACCGGCATTGTCCCTGGGTTCGCATGGAAGGACCGTATCCGGCTCAATCCTGAATTTATAACTGTTTAGAAATGAAACAATTTTCGATTGCGATTCCTCAGTAGTGTCCGCTTCCATTGGAGCCTCCTTGCGCGATGATGTGAAGATTTGTCCGGAGTTCAGCGCAGCTTGGCGCCGGCCTTGAGCAGGCCGTCGATCAAGATCTGGCCGCCGCCTGTATCGAGCAGCGGATAGCCGCTGCCGCGGAAGGCGTTGATGGAGAAGCCGCCCTCGACCGCCTCAAGACGCTGCAGGTAATGCCGCGCGCCGCCGAGATTGTTGGAATGGGCGTGACTGGAGGCAAGATAGCGCAGCAGACTGTTGAAGTTCGGCCGTGCCCGCAGGGCTTCTTCGCCTGCAGCTATGGCTGCGGTATGATCGCCCGCAAGCGCTGCCGCAATGCATTTGGTCGTATCGAAGTAATATTTATGCGGACTGTAGACGCCGAGCTCTTGTACCCAACGCGCCATGGCCACCGCCTTGTCGGGCTGGCCTGCATAGCAGTGCAGCATCGCGTAGAGGTCCCAACTGAGCGGCAGGGCCGGATTCAGGCGGATCGATTTTTCGAACAGGTTGGCCGCATAGTCGTATTCGCCGAACAGGAATGAATGGACGTGGCCGACGAGCGCGAGCGAAACGGAATTCTGCGGATCGAGTTCCAGCGCTTTGCGCGCATATGCCTGAGCTTCCTCGATCAGATGCGCGTCAAGCGCGTTGAAACGTTGGCCAACCTGGAAAGTCCGGATGAATGACAGCCAGGCAAAAGTCGATGACCGCGGCTGATACTGGATCTGTTCTTCCAGGCGCCGCTCCGCATTATCCAGATCGCTACGCGACAGCCGAAAGATCGCATTGACGGCGTCGATCAGGAGGCCGTCTTGCGACAGTCGACGGTCGTTTGCCTGGGTCTCCAGGAAATAGGCCAGTTGATCGACGGCCTGGCTGATCAGCGCAGCGGCGGTGCCGAACTCGCCCCGCTCGAACTGCGTGCGGTTGATTGCCTGACTGCTCAGCCAATGAATGCGGTTGTTGATCAGGTGCTTCATCACCAGTTCGATCATCACCATGTCACCGTCAAACGTGAGGCGAAGCTGTAGGCATATCGGAAGGCTGATCCGCTGTTCGCTCTCTTCAATATCCGGCAAAGCGAAGGAGAGGTCGCTGACGCCAATGGCCAGCCCATCGGTGATGGCTTTTGCAATGAGATTCTGGAACCGGGTCGCAGCAATTTGTCCGCCCTCTCCAACACCCACCACGATCGGGGGCTGAAGGACCATGACCCATTGCCAGTCACCGTCTGCCGGCCGCCGATATGGGTTGCTGCCGGCGATTTCCACGGGTTTGCCTTGTCTTGGCACATCCGGGGCACCCGTCAGAGGTAGCAGGGCGGAATGTTTGGCGATATCGCGGCTCGGCTGCTGTCGCGGCTCGAAGACGTCGTGGACCTGTCCGACATTGAGCCGGCTATACCAGTTTTGCCGTTCAAGCGTTAACCAGTCCTCGAATTCCGGATCGCGGATGTCTATACCTTCGAGCAACTCGTCGGTGATTTGATCCGCGGACCGGTTTGTCCGAACCACCAGTTCGGTATCAAGCACCAGTCGGTCCATATCCAGCCAAACGGTATTCTTATCCGCAATCAAGAGATCACGTGCAGGCCCGAGAGTCTTATGAATGTCCAAAAGGGCCTGGCGCAGACTGGCTGCCGCCTGGTCGTCGGAGCGATCACTCCACAACTTGTCCCGAAGCCAGATTCTCGAGCGCGAGCCCCGGGCGGACAGTGCAAGCATCGCCAGAAGAGCCTGGGCTTTTTTGGATTTCGGAGTAACCGACCGCCCTTCAGCATCCACAAGGGCAAAAGGCCCGAGCAGGAACATCCGAAACGGATCGTGCCCCTTGTTCATGCGATCCACCGGCCCCGCCCCCGTTGCCTCCGATGCGCTCGTTTGGCAGGTCGAAGACCTGGCATCCAGAGACCAGTCTGCCATACCTGCGGCGCCTGGCAAGCAACCGGGAAGGGAAATCGGGATTCCGAAAGGAAGATCGATGCTTTTGCGATAATCGAACTGAAGCATAACCGGCTGAAATCCCTCTGCGTAACTTCGCAAACCGGTCGTAGCGCCCTACCGTCAAAGCAGCGTCAAAGAAGTGTTGTTTTAGGCGCCATAATTTCGCAGGCAGCCGCTAAAGGCTGCGAATTACGCAACGCAAATACCAGTCTCGATTTAGGCGAAAAGACCGACCAAGTTAAATTGCGGGCCGTCTCGAAGAGATAACGATCGACACGTTTCAGCGGATTGAAGGCCTCGAAGGGGTTCTGTAGAACCGGCTGAACCTCTTTCATGAAAGCCTTGCGTTCGGATCTGAACACTTGACTTGCGCACGCGCACTACTCAAAGTCGAGTCAATCTCAACTAGTGATAAGCGACAGCCCGATGCGGCCGTCAAGCGTCTTCGTCAAGGCGGCGGCCGGAATTGTTGGCGCCATTCAGGTCTCGCGGTGGAATTTGACCTTTGTCAGATGTAAGGTTGAGGCAGTGCACTGAGTGCGGATAGACAGCCACCAGATGGAGCGGTGACCGCTGTGAATCGAAAGCTTGCAGCCATTCTCTCCACTGACGTCGTGGGCTTCAGCCGCCTTACGGCGCTTGATGAGGAGACCACCGTTCGTGAACTCACCCTTTGCCACGATCAGATAGCGGCACTGGTGCTCGAGCATGGCGGTCGTATCTTCGGCAGCGCGGGTGATGGCCTTGTCGCGGAGTTTCCAAGTGCGGTTCAGGCCGTCCGGTGCTCGGTCGAAATGCAGCGCAGCCTTCTCAGCCGCTCAAACGACTTTCCACAGGATCGCCGCCTGGAATTTCGCATCGGTATTAATCTTGGCGACGTGATCGTGTCTGGCGATGATCTTCTTGGCGACGGCGTGAACATCGCGGCGCGCCTGCAGGAGATTGCCGCTCCCTCAGGCATATGCATTTCCGGGTCGGTGCGCGAGCATCTCGACGGCAAGGTGCTGTTCACACTCACCAGCCTTGGAGAGCGCGTCCTGAAAAATATCCCCAAGCCAGTTTCTGTCTTTCGAGTGGATTGGCCCGAAGAGAACGGTGAAGGGAATGGGGCAGGGTCGGTGCGATCGTTTTCGGCCCGCTTTGGTAAGGACCAACCATCGATCGTGGTGATGCCCTTCGACAATCTCAGCGGCCAGAGCGATGAATATTTCGTGGACGGCGTCGTGGAGGAAATCACCGCCGCTCTCTCCCGAGTACGAAATTTCTTCGTGATCGCGCGCCAGTCAGCGTTCACGTACAAGGGTCGCTTCGTCGACGTGCGTAGTGTCGGCAGGGAACTTGGCGTGACCTACGTGGTCGAAGGTACCGTCCGACGGGGAGGGGACCGGTTGCGTATTTCGGTCCAACTTGTTGAAGCCGAGATGCGGACCCAGCTTTGGTCCGAGCGCTATGAGGGCGCGACCCAGGACATCTTCGAGTTCCAGGACAGGATCGCGGCGCAGGTCGCTGGCGCAGTCCATCCAGCCATTCGCAGCGCGGAAATCGAGCTCGCGATGCGCAAACCGCCCAGCAGTCTGCGCGCCTACGACCTCGTCATGCGGGCTTACCCGTACCTCTGGGGTCAGAATAAGGATGCTATCAAGCGGGCAATCCCGCTCCTTCAGGACGCAATCGAGATCGATCCTGCGTACGGCCGAGCCCATGCTTTCCTAGCCTGGTGCCACGCCCAGAACCTCGGCTACATCTGGACTGACGAACCAGAGAAGGACCTCGAATGCGCATTACGCGCCATCGAGGTTGCAGCGGCCTCGATTGACGATGATCCGACTGCCTTGACCGCTACCGGGGGAGCGTTGAGCCACTGCGGCGATCAGGAGGGGGCGTCGGCCTATCTCGAAAGAGCACTGGCGCTCGATCCAAACAATGCCTGGGGATGGGCGAGATATGGATGGGTCGCGAGCTACAGAGGCCAGCCTGATTGCGCGCGAGAGCGTTTCGAGCGGGCGATGACGCTTAGTCCGGCGGATCCACTCGCCTTCAATATGAGAATGGGCTTGGCCCTTTCCTTGGCCCTGGCAGGCAAACTTTCCGAGGCGATCTCCATTGCCCGGGAGGTAGTTAGCAAACACCCGGAGGTGACGTGGCCATACCGGATGATGTCTGCCTGGTCGGCAATGAGTGGTGACGAGGACACAGCTCGATGGGCGGCGAAAAAGCTGCTGGCAGCCGAGCCGGGCTTTACGATCCAGCGCTATATGACACGGCCTGTGTTTCGAGCCTCACCGCAATGGGCAGATCAAATGGCCGAGGGCCTGCGGCAAGCGGGGTTGCCCGAACACTGACTGTGAGCGAGAGGGTTAGATTGACCCCTCATTGCTCGTCGATCTCGACCCCCGTATCCCTTCGATCGAACGAAGCTGTTGTCGCCGAGGGACTTGAACATCCCGGTGCACGGCCGCGCGCACATGAGCATCTTGCGGCGACTCAATCCAGCGATCGGCCTGACCTTGCTCGCGCCGCAGCGCGACGTTGCATCAAATCTGTTTTCTGGCTCCGCGACATCGTCTCGAGCATGCATCCGAGACGGACGGGTGCTGACAGCGATCGAGATGGGAAAAGCGTATCGTCCGGCAACTATGGGGAAACTGGTGCAGGCACGACAACGCAGCCATCTTGGTCGGCATGAACGGCGCGCCGGCCGCAGGACAGCTCGCCCATGAGGGCGTGGCACCCGATAAGGTTAGCGCGGTAAGTATTGTAGAATATGTGGATATACGCATAATTTCTGCGGCTGGCGCTGCCAGGCAAGATCGACCGAGGGCTCTGGGGGATCCCATGCAAACAATCGTCGAGGACGCCCGTGCTGGCGTCGTGTCGCCCGAACTCGTGATCGATGCGCTGTTTGCATGCCGCAAGACGGCGGCGATCAGGGCGGCCATCGAGCTTGATCTCTTTACTCATATCGGCGAGGGCAAAACGGCAGCATTGCTGGCGTCGATAACAGGCGCCTCGGAGCGTGGGATACGCATCCTGTGCGATTACCTTGTGGTCCACGGTTTCCTGACCAAGGAGAGCGGACAGTACCGAGTGACGCCCTCGACCAAAATGTTCCTCGATCGCAATTCGCCAGCCTATATGGGCTCTGCCGTCGAGTTCGTCGCTGCACCCGAAATACTCGATAATTTTCTGCGCGATCCGGCCGCGGTCGTGCGAAACGGCGGTTCGGTTGGGCTTGCAAACATTTCTGCGGACAACCCCGTCTGGTTGAAGTTTGCACGCGGCATGGGCTCCTTTACGGGGCTCAGCGCCAAAATACTGGCCGACGAAATCTGCGGCTGGGCCAGGCATCCCAAGAAAGTTTTGGACATTGCCGCAGGTCCAGGCTTTTTCGGGATCGAAATTGCGAAGGGCCTTCCATCGGCGGAGATCGTCGCCGTCGACTGGACCGCCGTGTTGGAGCTTTCGAGGCAGAATGCGGTAAATGCCGGCGTGTCTGACCGGTACCAGACAATTGCCGGCAGTGCTTTCGATGTTGAATGGGGCACGGGTTATGATCTTGTCCTTCTTCCGAATTTTCTGCACCATTTCGATCTGCCGACGTGCGCCCAACTGTTACGAAAGATCGTCGCGAGCCTTGCAAAGGATGGTCGGATCGTCGCGGTGGATTTCGTACCGAACGAAAATGGCGTGTCGCCGCCTTTTCCTGCGTCGTTCTCTTGGGAGATGCTCGCCAGCACGCCGGCGGGTCAGGCTTATACGCAAAGTGAGCTGACTGAGATGGCAGGACTGGCCGGTCTTGCCGGCGTCACGGTGGCGGCGATGCCGCCAACTCCGGCAAGCCTCATTCTCTTTGAATAGCCCCATCGACCGTCGCCTGCGTCGCTCTGGTTCAGGTGTCTTCGATTGGGATACCGCAACATCCTGATCTGATCCGCAAGCGCGAGGCACGCCCCAACCGTCCGATCGGACATCGATTCCACGCGTGTCGAGATGTCCTCGATTTACTCGCTCAGCCGATTGGTCCAATGGGGCCGCGTGCCATCGTCGGCATTCGGAGCCATTATGCAATTGGATTCTGCCGATTTGCCGCCGGTTATTTCCGAGATAGCCGTTGACGCCAAACTCCTCATGTGAGGAAGACCAAACCGCCTCGCGCGATGACATCGCCCGGTCATTGGCGCGGCCGGCCAGCAAGCGATCTGCGCTGCGGTTCATCGGCGATGTGAGCGACGTGATGCCGACTCGCTGATCTGCCACTTCCGCCTTCGTCAAAACCTCCTACTAAGATTGCAGTCATCGCGTCCTGCTCCGGCTCTGGTCCTGCCAGGCTCGCGCCGCCGGCAACGGCTTTGCCGTCCTCCACTGCGTTGCGGCCCTGCGGGTGCAGGCAGCACTTGCCGCCCGGCTTTCGGACCGCCGTAGCAGGTCGCGATGGCCGCGACCTCGAAACGGAGGTTCAGACATGAGCAGGCAACCATCCAATCAACGATCCGATATCTACAGCCGCATCACCACCAGGATCATCGCCGATCTCGAACAGGGTGTGCGGCCATGGACCAGGCCCTGGACGACGGGACAGGCGGCAAGTGAGGTCAGCCGGCCACTGCGCCACAATGGCCAACCCTATACCGGGATCAATGTCCTGCTCCTCTGGTCCGAAACCATCGCCCGCGGCTTTGCCTCATCACGCTGGATGACGTTTCGCCAGGCAATCGAACTCGGCGGCGCCGTCCGCAAGGGCGAAACCGGCACAACCATAGTCTTTGCCAGTTCGTTCATCCGCACCGAGACGACCGAGACAGGCACGGAGATCGAACAGGACATTCCATTTCTCAAGACCTACACCGTGTTCAACGCCGATCAGATCGCCGGTCTTCCTTACCGCTTTCATGAGATCGCACCTGTCCAGGATCCGATGCGCCGGATCGGCGATGCCGGCCGCTTCTTTGCCAATACCGGCGCACTCATCCGGCATGGCGGATCGGCTGCCTATTATGCTGCCATTCGTGATTACATCCAGATGCCATGCTTGGATGCCTTCCGGGACGATGCCGCCTATGTCGCCGTCCTCAGTCACGAGATGACGCACTGGACCGGGGCACCGCGACGGCTTGATCGTGATCTCAGCCGCTACGCAAAAGACAGGAGCGAACGCGCCCGCGAAGAACTGATTGCCGAACTCGGCAGCTCGTTTCTCTGTGCCGATCTTGGCATCGTCCCCGAGCTCGAACCACGCCCCGACCACGCAAGCTATCTCGATGGCTGGCTTAAGGTTCTTGGCAACGACAAGCGCGCCATCTTTTCCGCGGCAGCGCATGCGCAGCGCGCCGTCGACTACCTGCATTCCTTGCAGCCGGAGTTCGACGAGGAGGCGGCGGCGTGAGCCGTCTCTTCCTTCACTCAACCATGAGAGACGCGGATGCGGATCACTGCAGCGGCCGATAACCTCGCGAGCGCTTCTTGCGCAAAAGGGCGAGCAGGAGATCGACGGCTTTTGCCTCGCTGTCGAAGACATGGATCTTCTGCTGTCCGCGGCTGCCGATGCGTCCCCAGCTGCGCACGAGCGAGGTCTCGCCGAAGAGGTTCGCCTCGATCGACAGCGCATAAAAGCGAGCCATGTTTTTGGCACGCTCTCTGCGTTCGAGATAGACGTGATAGGGCTGAACTGTCATGCCGGCAGGATCGCAAACACCAGGTGAGGGTGTCCAACGACATTTGTGAATCGGTCAGGCCCGATCGATTCATCGGGGTGATGTGAACCGCTTGGCTCATCTCTCCTGGCTTATCTCCTGCTTGGCAAACAATCTGGCAAATTCCGGGTCGGCATAATAGCGCAACTTTGTCGCAACGATTGGCCGCTGGACGGTGATGAACAGCAGTTCGGTCTCGGCATGCATGTTGCGAACTTCGTCGGGCGTCAGCGGCGATGTGTCTAGGATCGACGGAAGATAGTCATACAGGGAATGCGGGGTTTGGCTATCAGCCTGCCTCGGTCATTCCTTTGTCCTTTATGCGGCAAAATTCAATCAACTGCTCCGAGGTCATTGGTCGTGCCAGAGCGTAACCTTGCAATATATGGCAACCGAGATCTTTCAGGATCTTCGCATGCTCCATGGTCTCCACGCCCTCTGCGACGATGTCGATGTTCTGCGACCGGCCGATTTCGATGATGGAGGAGACCAGACGGCGCTGAGATGGAGATGCGATAATGGGCTTGATGATTTCGCGATCGATCTTCAGGCGTCGCGGCTCAAATCGAAGCAAACTGACGATACTGGCATGTTCGGTGCCGAAGTCATCGATCTCGATTTCGATGCCAAGCTTTTTGACGGCTGGAATGATCTCCTTGAGAACAGGTTGAAGATCATTGAAGGAGATTGTCTCGAGCAGCTCGAAACACAGACGACCCTTCGCGATGGGAAGCTCGGACAGCTCGGCAAGCAGATTTGCCTGCGCCAGTCGACGCGCTGAAATGTTGACCGAGACACGTGGAATTTGCATTCCCAAGCTGTCCCATCTTGTCAGCTCGAACAGGGCCTTTTGCAGGATCAGCCTATCCATGTCGCCGGTGCGCCCCAGCTTTTCCGCGACGTCAAGAAATCTGTTCGGGGCGAGCAGACCCTTTTTCGGGTGATCCCAACGGGCCAGTGTCTCGACGCCGGCAATATCCAATGTGTTTGCATTGAACTGCGGTTGGAAGAATGCAACGAGTTCATCACGATCGAGCGCATGCGTGAATTCATCCGCCAATTCTTTCGAATGGATCGCGGCGCTGCGAAGCTCTTCTGTAAAGACCGCAGCGCGGCCGCGGCCGGCCTTCTTCGCCTCGTAGAGAGCCAAATCGGCATCGAGAAGCAATTGGCCGAGGTCCCGCCCGAGAGCACCTTCAGTCTCCCAGGCGACGCCGACGCTTGCACCGACAATACAGGCCGCACCGTCAATGAAGAGGGGTTGCTCGAGGGCATCGACAATTTGCCGGGCCAATGCGTTTGCCTTCGGCTCCGGATCTGCACTCCAGCTGGCGAAGATGAACTCATCTCCACCGATCCGAGCCGCTTCGTCGTTTGGACCAGCCAAATCGGCAAGGCGCGAAGCCGTTGTTTGCAAGACCGCGTCACCGCCGGCGTGCCCTTTCGTGTCGTTGATTTCTTTAAATCGATCGAGGTCGATATGAATGAGGATCAGACAATCTTGTGGACGAGGTCTCGGCGGTTGCGAGATCATCTGGTCGACAAATCGTCGATTGGGAAGCCCCGTCAATGCGTCATGCAATGACAGGTACTCCAGCCTCTGTCGTGCTCGAACGAGCTTTTTCTTGTGAAGGCGAAGCTTTTCGATCGTTCTTTGGCGTGATTTGGTCAGAAAACCGATCCAGACAATCGGCGCAACGACGCAAAATGCCAATAGGCTCGCGTAGAACTCAAAAGTGCCGATCCCGCTATTTTGGCCCCATCCCTGCTTTGGCAGTGCGGCGAGGGTCCATCGGCCATAAACCATATCAACGGATGTCTGGACCGGTTTCCTGGAAAAGGTTGCCAGGCTGCCGAAAAAAACCTGTTTGGGCGAATTCGGCTCCGGTACGGTGCTGATTGCGATCTCAAGCTCGGTCGAACCAAGGCCACTTTCCTGGTAAAGCTTTGGTATGTCTACTATTCCGGAAAGCAGCCCCCAAAAGATCTGGCTTGTTCCGTCATTGATGTAGATCGGGCACCTGACCACAAAAGCGGTTCCACCTTGGACAAGCTCCACCGGGCCTGTCAGAACGATATTGTGCGTGTTGCGCGCCAGCATCGCGGCAGCCCGTTGCTTCTCATTGGTTCGGTAGTCGAGCCCGATGGCCTTTTCGTTTCCATTCTCCGGATAAACCCACCTGACCACCATGTCGGGCGCAGCGGCGAAGCTTCGCAATTGTGAATCGGGCTGCAGGATCTGCGCGGCAAGTTTTGAAAAGCCGCTTTGGCCCATCTCTGGATTGACTGCGATGCCGGCCGCCAGCCCCTGCAACAGCTTCACATTGCTGTTGAGGTTGGTCTGAAGCCGGGAGGATATGGTGGCGAGCTCGCCGGCAACCGTCGAGCGTTCATCGGCAAGCGATCGCTCCAGCCGCCAGTTGGTTGCGACCCAGACGACGATTGCTGCAATAATTGCCGCAAATATTGCGGGCGCGAATGCGCTGGTATGGCTTATTACGGAGCGAGCGAGATTTCTTCGAAACTTCATCAGGTTGCCGGCGTGGATGACAGGCCCTCATCCTTGCACAGTTTCTTTAAGGCAACGCTAAACCTGCCAACCCTTATAAAGGAAAGCTGCCTGTTCGTTGCTCCTTAGAGCAGTTCAGTTTTTCACTGAAGCGCAGAACCGCTCTATCCTTTTGTTTTTACGCAATTTCGGACGGAAAACCGTTTCACACTTTTCCTGGAATTGCTCTAGGTCACCGGGCTGAAGTCGGCGGCAAGCACCGCATCCTTGAGCGCACGCGAGTAGGGATGCTGCGGGTTGTCCAGGACGGTACGGGCCTGTCCGCGCTCGACGATTTCGCCTTTGCGCATGATGATGATGTTGTCGCTGATGTAATAGGCGGTGGCGAGGTCGTGGGTGATGTAGACGATTGAGAGCCCGAGCTCGTTTTTCAAGCGGCCAAAGAGGTTGACGATGGCCATGCGCAGCGATGCGTCGACCATGGAGACCGGTTCATCTGCCACAAGCAGGCGGGGTTGCGGGATCAGCGCGCGGGCGATGGCGACGCGCTGAAGCTGGCCGCCCGACAATTCGTGGGGAAACCGGCCTTTCACCTCTTCAAGGGTCAGGCCGACATGGATGAGCGCGGCATCCGCCATCCGCTCCGCCTGCTCTCGGTCCGGCCGTTTTCCCGAGAACGAAAAATTGCGGGCGGTCTCGAAGAGATAACGGTCGACACGTTTCAGCGGATTGAAGGCTTCGAAGGGGTTCTGCAGAACCGGCTGGACCTCTTTCATGAACGCCCTGCGCTCGGCTCTGCTATGGATGGCGACGGTCCTGCCGCTGAATTGAAGCTCGCCTTCCGTTGGTTCGGTCTGGCCGAGGATCATCGCCGCGATCGTCGATTTTCCCGAGCCGGATTCGCCAACGATTGAGAGGATCTCCGGCTCCTCTCCCAGTTCGAAGCTGACATCCTTGACCGCCGTGATCAGGCGCCGGCCGAGCATGCCGCCCTGGCGGTAGACTTTCGTCACATGCGAGAGACTAAGAAGAGCACTCAAACCTGATCTCCCGTAACGGCAAAACACGCCACGCGCCGCTGCGGCTCGACGGTGACGAGCGGCGGAACCTTCTGCGAGCAAATCTCCATGCGCTTCGGACAGCGCGGGTGAAACCGGCAGCCTTCCGGCGGCATGGCGAGGTTCGGCGGACGACCCTCCAGCGAAGGGCGGGCCGTCGCATCGCCGATGCGCGGCAGACTGCCGACGAGGTGCTGCGTATAGGGGTGGAGCGGCATGTTGAAGAGTTTGGCGGTCGGCGCTTCCTCGACTAGACGCCCGGCATAGACAATGCCGATGCGGTCGGAGACCGTCGCGTGAACCCCCATATCATGGGTAACGAACAGGAAGGACGAGCCCATCTCGCGCTGGATTTCGCGGATCATCGACAGAACGTCGCGCTGAACGATCACGTCGAGTGCGGTCGTCGGTTCGTCGGCGATGATGAATTCCGGCGTCAGGATCGTCGCCAGTGCAATGGTCATGCGCTGGCGCATGCCGCCGGAGAGCTCGTGGGGGTAGGCGTCGAGCAGATGCGGATCCAGCTTAAGCCGCTGCAGATGGGTGGCGACCCTTTCGAAAAACTCGCTCTTGCCGACCTTCATGTGGCGAAAGGCGAAATCGGTGAAGGAGTGACGGATCCGGCGCACCGGATTGAGCACATTCATCGAGCCCTGCATGATATAGGACAGATGCCGCCAGCGCAGCGCCAGGCGCTCTTCCGGCTTCATCGCGTAGATATCCTGGGTGCCGCCGTCGAAATGGAATGTCACTTTCCCGGACACGACCCTCAGCGGCGGCCGGATTGCGCCGGCGATGGTCTTGATCAATGTCGTCTTGCCGCTGCTCGATTCACCGGCAACGCCATAGACCTCGCCGCGGGCGATCGTCAGGCTGATATCGTCGACGGCGCGCACCTCGCGATCGACGCCGTAGAGGAAGGCACGGTAATAGGCTTTCAGATTCTCAATTTCGACCAAAGGATCCATACTAACTTCCCATCCGGTTCAGCCGGCTGCGCGGATCATTGTATTCGTTCATCGACATGGACAGCAGGAAGAGCGCCAGGAAGAGGACGACGATGACGGCGACGGGGGCGGCCACCCACCACCATATGCCTGATATCAGCGCCGAATGCGCATTGGCCCAATAGATCATCATGCCCATGGTCGGCGTCTCGATATCGGTGAAGCCGAGCACCGACAGGGTGATCTCCATGCCGATCGACCAGATCATGTTGTTCATCGTGGTGGCAAAGACGATCGGCAGAACGTAAGGCAGGTGCTCCTCGACGAGGATCTTGCGCATGCTCATGCCGGAATAGACGCTTTGGGTGGTGAAGGATCTCGTCTTCAGGCTGATCGCTACCGACCGGATGAGGCGTGCGTCATAGGACCAGCCGAGCGAGGCCATGATGACGATCAGCGCCGTCCAGGTCATGCTGTCCTTCAGTACGAAATAGAAAAGGATCAGCAGCGGAAATTGCGGGATGACCATGACGCTGTCGTTGATGGCCATCAGCACCCGGTCGACCGCACCGCCGGCATAACCGGCGACGAGGCCGACGACCAGCGAGATGATGCGTGAAATGAAGGCGACGCCGATGCCGAAAAACAGGGTGTTGCGAAGGGCGGTCGTCAATTGCCAGAAAACGTCCTGGCCACGCGATGTCGTGCCGAGCCAATATTCGCCGTCGGGCGGCATATCGGGCGGTAGAAGATAGATGTCCGTCGCGCCGTAAGGCGAGAAATAGGACACGACTATCAATCCGACGATGACGGCAAAGAGCAGCAGGCCGCAGAGGAATTCCATATTCTGGCGTGCGAGGTCGCGGACGATCGTAAACATGTTCTATTCCACCTTGATACGCGGATCGATCAGCGGGCTCAGAATGTCGATGATGAACACGGCCGCGGCAACGCCGACGATCGACAATGCACTGAGGCCGAGCACCAGGCTGTAATCGCCGGCATGCACCGCTTCGATCAGCAGGTTGCCGATGCCCGGATAGCCGAAGACGATTTCGGTAATGACCGTGCCGTTGAAGATCGCGCCGAGCGACATGGCAAGCCCGGTAAATTGCGGCACCATGGCATTGCGGGAGATGTAGGAGCGGAGAATTTTCCGTTTGGGAACGCCGCCGAGTTCGGCGAAGACGACATAATCCTCGGTGATGATGTTGGATACGAGGGCGCGCATCCCGATCAGCCAACTGCCGGTTCCCACAAGGATGAGAGAAAAGGCCGGCAGGATGGAGTGCTTCAGTATATCGAGGACCAGGGCGAAGGAGAGGTCCAGATTGGCGTTCATCTCGTAGCCGCCATTGATCGGCAGCACCGGCCAGAGATAGCCGAACACAATCAGAAGCACGAAGGCGAGAATATAATAGGGAATGGGAAGCAGCGCGATGAAGACGAGGCTGACGGCCTTCATCACCATATTCTTCCGGTAATAGCCGGCGAGCGCGCCGATCGCATTGCCGAGCACGAAAGTGATCAGGGTCGACATCGTCATCAGCCCGATGGTCCAGGGCAGGGACCGCAGAATGATAGTGGAAACGGGTGTGGGAAAAGCCGATAGCGAGGGACCGAGATCACCGGTCGCAAGCCGAAGCCAGAAATGCAGGTATTGCTGCCAGATCGAGCCCTCCATTCCGTAAAGCTCGCGAAGCGACTGGCGCATCAGTTCGATCGCATTGGGATCGGACTGCCCCATCTGCGTGATGGCGCCTATGCTTTCTTCGACCGGATCGATCGGGGTCAGGTGGGTGACGAAGAATGTGATGGTCACGCCAAGAAATACGACGAGCAGAAACTGACCGAACCGCTTCAGCACAAAGAGCAGATAAGACGTCATAGGGCAGTGGTTCCTCTCTGGTTCCCTTCATCGACAGGAAAGGATCGACGGACATGCCACATGCCCGTCGATAGGGGGCCGGCGCGCAACACTCGCGCCGGCGTTGGGAGGATTATTTCGGTTGTGCCGGCTTGAGTTTGACCATCATCAGCCTGGAGTTTGCCCAATTCGGCACTGGGTCGGTATAGGGGTCTGATATCGTCGGATAGCCGGTCCAATAGGTCGTATCCATCGAGGTAAAGACGTTATACGACATCAGCGGGATCGTCGGCATTTCGCGGGCGACCAGCTTCAGATAATCCTTGCCGAGTTCGACGCCCTTCGGATCGTCGGCGCTGATGCCGCGGATGCTTTCGATGATCTTGTCGAGCTCCGGATTGCTCCAGCGCTGCCAGTTGCGCGGCGGCTGATTGTCACCCTTCTTGGCCACGAACTGCGAGTGCCAGCTGTCGAGGAAGAACGACAGGTCAGGATCGCCGCCCCAGGTCTCGACGCTCCAGGCAATCGCCACCTGGAAATCGCCGGGCTGGAGTGCCACCTGCCAAAGTTTCGCGGCCGGCACGGCTTTGGCGTCGATGCCGAATGCGGCCCATTGCTGTGCGATCAGCGTTCCGGCGCGGGTGAAGACCGAGCGTGTGTCGCCTTCCACCGTCATCCGGATCTTGAAGGGCTGTCCATCAGGGGTCAGCCATTTGCCGCCGGATTTCTTGAAGCCTGCCTTCTCCAGCAGTTCGCCGGCAGCCTTCGGATCCGGTTTCCACCAGCCATAGCCGAAGGCACCGCTGATTGCCTGCGGGTCGGTCGGGATCTGGTCCTTGAACTTCGGCTGCTTGCGCAGAATATCGGCGATCTGTTGCCCGACCGTCGGGTCATAAGGCTTGATCTTGCTCTTGCCGGTATCGATCTCGAAATTCTTCAGCCAATCCTGCATCGGCGCCTGATAGTCCTTCATCGTGGCCGCCGTCGGCGGCACGCCGAGCGCCGAAAGCGTCGCTGCCCCGCGATAGCTCGCCATGTCGACCGCCTTGATGTCGATCAGCAGGGCAAGCGCCCAGCGTACATCAGCGTTGTCAAATGGCGGATCCTGCGTGTTGAAAATGACAGCCGGAAGTGTCGGATCCGGATGGGCGAAGGGGAAGCCCGGGAACCAGGTTTCGATCGACTTGGATTTCTCCTTGAGGGTGAACATGCCCTCTGGCGTATTGTCGTGGATGATATCGAGATTGTGCTCGAGCTGGGCGATCGTCCGCTTATCCGGCGGGCCGGGATCGGTATAGGTCACGTATTTCGGGGCCGGCTCGCCGAAGCGGGCAAGCGAGGTCCGTTGCCAGTCGTCACGCTTCTCCCAGGTATACCATTTGCCCTGGGGATCAAACGACTTGAGCTTGTATGCGCCGAGCGAGACGGGATTGGCGAAGTCATAACGAAGCGGATCTTCGACTTTTTCGAAGACATGCTTGGGCATGATCCAGGCGCCGTTCCAGCGAACGGTGAAAATGGCGTGGAAGCGCGAATTGGGCTTCTTCAGCTTGAACACGACAGTCGAGGGGTCGGTCGCCTCGACGCTTGCCACCTGCACCGAGAAGGCAGCACTCCAGACCATGCCGGGGTGATCCATCTGCGTCTTGACGGTGTAGACCACGTCGTCTGCCGTGAACTCCACGCCGTCGCTCCAGAAGAGCCCCTTGCGCAGTTTCACGGTCATCTCGGTGAAGTCGGCATTATATTGCGGCTTGTCGGCAGCCAGCGAATTGTCCCAGGTCGCGCCGCCAAGCCCTTGTTCGGGATCGATATACCAGAGCGTATCCATGGTCAGCTGCTGCAGGCCGGTCGATACGCCGCCGCCGCCATTGACCCAGATGTTGAACCAGCCGGGATTTTTGATCGTCCCTTCCGGATTTTCGACGATGAGCGTCTCCTTGCGCGGCAAGGAGGTGTAGTCATCGGCCTTGGCCGTCGCTGTCAGGCCGAGTGCGGCCAGCGCGACGCCAAATGCGAGCCTCTTCCACTGTTGCATGAACTCCTCCCTAGAAAGCGACGATCCGGCGGCCGCAAAGGCACGCATGGGCACGTCGCGGTTGTCGGTTCGCAGAGGCCTCAGGACTCAAGGTCCAGAGCTTCGGCGAACCATCCCTCCGGCTCCCTGCCTCCTCGCAGCGAGCCGAAATCTCAGCCGGTGGCCAATCGTGGCTTACCCGGCGGCGGCTGTCACACTGACAGCCGGATGACGTTGTAGGACAGCGGCTTCAGCGCCGCCCGCAACCGTCCATCCTCAATCTTTCCACTCTCGACATTGACCGGAGCGACCGTTTGCGGCCGCGCAGCCGTGTTGACGGCTTCCAGATCACCGTGGGTCATTTCCACCTGCTCGACCACGCGGGCATTTGTGAAACCTTCCAGCCGCACATCGAGATCGAGCGCCGCGCTCGGATGACGATTGACGGCAAAGAAGGTCAGGGTCTTGCCGTCCTCGGAATGGACTGCCGATACGTCGAGATAGGGAACGTCGTTCTCCTCGTCGCTGTCATAGGTCGGACCATCGACGACCAGCTGCAGTGCCGAGCCGCGGCCATATCTGGAGGCGTAATAGAAGGGGTAATAGATGGTCTGGCGCCAGGCGGCGCCGCCGTCCTCGGTCATGATCGGGGCGATGACGTTGACGAGCTGCGCGATGCAGGCGATGCGTACGCGGTCGGAGCGACGGATGAAGGTGTTCAAGATGCCGCCGACCTGCAGCACGTCTTCGAAATTGTAGATGTCTTCCAAGAGATGCGGCGCATCCGGCCATTCGTCGCGCGCCAGGATCTCCTTGTCCTGCTGGTTGGAATGATACCAGACATTCCATTCGTCGAAGGAAATGCCGATCGTCTTCTTCGAGCGTTTTTTCGCCTTGATGTAGTCGATCACGCCGCCGATCGTGGTGATGTAGCGATCGAGCTTCGTCGCGCGGGCGAGATAGTTAAGCGTATTTTTCTCGCGGTTGGCAAAATACATATGCAGCGAGATATGGTCGGCGCTGTCATAGCACTGCTCGAGGACCTGGGCCTCCCATTCCGGATAGGTCTTCATATCGGAATTGGACGAGCCGCAGACCACGAGTTCGAGCGACTTGTCGAAGCCGCGCATGGCCTTCGCCGTCTCATCCGCCAGCCGGCCATATTCGTAGGCGGACTTGTGACCGACCTGCCAGGGACCATCCATCTCGTTGCCGAGGCACCACAATTTGACATCGTGCGGATTGGACCAGCCGTGCTTGCGGCGCAGATCCGACCAGTAGGTGCCGCCCGGATGATTGCAATATTCGAGGAAATTGCGGGCTGCATCCAGGCCGCGTGATCCGAGATTGACGGCGAGCATCGGCTTGGTGTTCGCCTTCTTGCACCAGTCGACGAATTCATTCACGCCGATCTGGTTGGCTTCGCGGGTGCGCCAGGCAAGGTCGAGGCGAACCGGGCGCTCCGCACGGGGCCCGACGCCGTCTTCCCAATTATAGGCCGAGACGAAATTACCGCCGGGATAGCGGCAGTATGGCGTGTCAAGATCACGCACCAGATCGAGGACATCCTGCCGGAATCCATCCTCATCGGCCGTCGGGTGTCCGGGCTCATAAATGCCCCCGTAGATCGCCCTGCCAAGATGCTCGAGAAATGAACTGTAGAGCCTGGAGTCAATGGTCGCGATGCGGAAATCGCGGTGAACCACAACGTTCGTCTTCAACGGATCCTCCCGTTTATATATCAGATATTTTGTTTTCTTGCCTCTAACTTGATATCAGGAATGTTGTTCTGTCAACCAAGTTGCGACTTTAATCATACTAATAGGGATTTCAGAAAAAAGTGTCTATTTACAGTTATTTGGCTGACTTTATCGGTCGTCGCAACTGGAAAGAATCGTGATATTTAAATCAAGATTTCCGATTTTGATTTTTCAGACGTGTAGCCGCATGATGATATCGCGGCCGTGATTTCCGAAGCCGCGACCGAAAATATTGACGCCGCCAGTATGGCCGGCATTTTCTGCGATGCCGACCCGGAGCCGGATGGAGGAATGCTGGGCAAGCGCGAGATCGCTGAGCGTGACATTCGAGGCGGCCATACCGTCGATGAAGGTGCCGCGCGTGGAGATCCGCCAGGTCTTCATCATCCCATATTGCGAGCCCTCGAGCTTCCACCATGCCGGCGTGAAGGCGCCGCGCTTGTCGCCGTAATCGCCAGGGGACGTCCAGGTTCCGATCGCCATTCCATTGACCCAGAGCGTTATATCCGAAGGCCAGTCCGCATTGGTGCCCGGCACCTCGGACGACAGCTCCAGCGAGAACTCTATGGCGCGGATATCCTTGTTCAACACCTTGGCGTTGTTGGGGAATTTATATTCCACATATCCCCGGCCGAACCAGACGAGCCCAGCCTGCATGCGCTGCGGATCGAGGAAATAGTCGGGGACATCGAGGGGGCCGATGACGCTCTCGGTGGAGCAAAGACCGCACGGCGCATGGACGTCGCAACTGGTGTAGAGCCCCACAGGCATCTCGACTTCGATGATATTATTGGCCCTTTGGGCTGCACTTTCCTCGAAGCTGATCAGAATTTCGCTGTAGATCGCCGAGCAGATCTTCTGGTTTCCCTTCCGGGCCTTCGTCAGCTGGGAATCGACCAGCCGGGCGTCTTCCAAAATCTGGATCCCGGTGGCGACAGTCGATTGAGGAAGAGAAAGGGCACGCGCGATATCGTTGATATTCATTGGTCCCTTGGCGCAGAGCAGCTTGAGCATCTCCAGCCGCGCCGGCGCCGAAAGCGCGCGTATCGCATCATTATTCTCGCCGGCGGCAATGGTCAAAAACGAGCGTTCCATCATTCCCCCACTATTTCCGATGAAATGATGTATATCTGAAATCATGATACATCAAGTGGGAATGCTTCGACGGGTTTGATTGTTATTATTGAGAAAGACGTCATTGGTCCTGGGCATTTCTTGAAATTCAAGGCGTCCTAATGCCCGGTCGCCTCGGGCTGCAGATCGGCATCGGTCAGAGTTTTGAGGAAAGCGACGATGTCGTCGATTTCGGGATCGGTGAGGGCAGGCGCGTCGCCCGGCTTCCTGCCGAAGGGCGGATCCTGGTTGAGGTTATCCCAATAGGCCTGCGGCAGGTCGTCATATTTCCGAACCGTGCCATCTGAATTGTTCGGATACCAACGGCCGGGATCGTTGTCGCGCGTCGCATAGAAGGAGACGACGTCGCGCAGCGAGTGGAAATAGCCGTTGTGGAAGAAGCTCTGCTTCAGCGCGACATTGCGCAGCGTCGGGGTGCGGAACAGACCGCAATATTCGCTGCGCCCGGCAAAGTCGGTGCGCAGAGGGCCGCAAAGGCCGAGATCGTGATAGTTGGGATCGTTGTTGGCCGGGACCGCCATGTTGCGGGGTGCGGCGAGCCCGAGGAAGCCGAAATCGGAAAATTGCGGCGGCTCGCCGTCACTGGCGGGTTCGCTTAAGTGACAGCTCGAACAGTTGCCCTTGGCCGGGTCCTCGAACAACTGCCGCCCGCGCAGCTCCTGCGCTGTCAGCGTCGCCTTGCCGGCGAGAAAGGCATCGTAGCGGCTGGAATAGGGATAGAAATCCGGGGCGCTCTGTTCGAAGGTGGCGAGCGCCTCGGCCGCGGCGTCGAAGGCATCCTGAGGATTGTCGAACACCGTCTCGCCGAATGTCGCCTTGATATCGTCGGCATAGGCGGCCTTCTGCAGCTTCGCCACTACCTCGGCCGCATCCCTGTTGCCCATCTCGAAGGGCGAAAGCAGCGGGATCTTCGCCTGATCGGCGCCGTGATCGACCCGGCCGTCCCAGGTCAGGCCGCCCGTCGGGCCGTTGTCGACGCTTTCGTCTCCCTCGTCCTCGGAATCGTAATAATGCTCGGTGAAAGCAGGCACCGATTGCAGGTAACGCAGCGTCGGAACGGCGCGCAACCCCGGCTGGTCCAGATGTTCGCCGCCCATTTCGATTGGCGTCGCCGATGCCGGGCCGAAGGCATGAGCCGGATCATGGCAGGACGCGCAGGCCTGGAGCCCCGAGGCTGACAGTGAGGGATCTGAGAATATCTTGCGGCCAAGTGCGGTGAGCGTTTCGGCCCGGGCGAAGGCGTCAGTGCGCGACATCGGTCCGGGATGAACGCCTGCAGCGGTCGCCGCGCTGCTTTGCCGCAGGGGAAGAATGGCAAGACCAAGCGCCACGGCACCCATGCCGACGGCCAGGCCGGAGCGCACAAGCCAGATCATCCTCGTCGTCATGGTAATGATTCCAATAAGTTAGCACTGGTTTCCGCCATGATCGAACCTCGCTGCAACAAATTGATGACGGCGATCCTCCTGCGGCATCACGGCAACCCCTGATGTCACAAAGTTGATAGATGGCCGGAATAGCGTCGAAGGGCCCCCGAGCGTTCTCCGCTCCCTCTAGCCAACGCCCCCCTAGCCATGAGGTACCACCGTGAAAAGACTGAAACTCCTCCATTCGATCTGTCTCGCCGGATCGGCCATCGTGCCGTTTGCGGTGGCGACGGCAACCCATGCGGCGCCGGCCGGTTACGACAAGATCGACAATGTCGTCGTCATCTATGCCGAAAACCGTAGCTTCGATAATCTCTACGGCAGCTTTCCCGGCGCCGATGGGCTCTCGAACGCGACTGCCGATCGCGCACGCCAGCTCGACCGCGACGGCCAGCCGCTGTCCGAACTGCCGCCGGCCTGGGGCGGCCTCACCGCCAAGGGTGTCTCGCCTGCCGTCACCGAGGCGCAGTCGGCCCATCTCGCCAACGCCTCCTTCGCGATCGACGATCCGCAGGGCTTCGCAGAGGCGCCTTCGGTCATCACCCGCGACCTCTGGCATCGCTTCTACCAGGAGCAGATGCAGATCGACGGCGGCAAGAACGACAAGTTCGTCGCCTGGGCCGATTCCGGCAGCCTGGTCATGGGCCATTACGACGGCTCCATCCTGCCGATGTGGCAGGTCGCCAAGAAATACGTCATTGCCGACAATTTCTTCCAGGGCGCCTTCGGCGGTTCGTTCCTCAACCATTTCGCGCTGGTCTGCGCCTGCACGCCCTATTATCCCAACGCCGACAAGAGCCCGGCCAAGCCCACCATCGCCAAGGTGGATGCGGATGGCACTTCGCTGACCGTGGCGGAGAACGCCCCGAAGTCGGCGCTGGACGGCGCACCGAAATTCGTTTCCGACGGCACGCTGACGCCTGACTTCTACGCCGTCAACACCATGCAGCCGCCCTACCAGCCGAGCGCCAATCCGCCGGCCAAGGATGGTGACGCGGCCTATGCCGATCCGGCGGCCGCAACGACGCTGCCGCCGCAGCACGAAATCACCATCGGCGACCTGTTGTCGCTGAAGGGCGTCAGCTGGGCCTGGTATAGCGGCGCCTGGCGGGCAGCCCTGGACGGCAAGAATGCCACCCCGGTGCCGAACTTCCAGTTCCATCACCAGCCGTTCAACTATTTCGCCAATTTCGCGCCCGGCACCCAGGCGCGTGCGGATCATCTGAGGGATGGTGGCCTAGGCGGTGAAGCCTTCCTTAGGGATATCGACGACGGCAAGCTGCCGGCGGTTTCCTTCTACAAGCCGCAGGGCAACCTCAACGAACATGGCGGTTATGCCGATGTTTCGA
Organism: Rhizobium sp. 862_C5_N1_2; assembly: GCF_051811205.1. Taxonomy (NCBI): domain Bacteria; kingdom Pseudomonadati; phylum Pseudomonadota; class Alphaproteobacteria; order Hyphomicrobiales; family Rhizobiaceae; genus Rhizobium; species Rhizobium sp. 862_C5_N1_2. Next base: position 235,590 of record NZ_JBPWPT010000003.1, read on the forward strand.
GCGGTGACCAGCATCTTGCCGATGTCGTCTCCCACCTGGAGAAGAGCCCGCAATGGGGCCATATGCTCGTCATCGTCACCTATGACGAGAATGGCGGCTTCTGGGATCACGTCGCGCCGCCGAAGGCCGATCGCTGGGGCCCGGGCAACCGCATTCCGGCCTTCATCATCTCGCCCTTCGCCAAGGGCGGCATGGTCGATCATACGCAGTACGACACGACGTCGATCATCCGCTTCATCACCGCGCGCTACGATCTGCCGGTGCTGCGCGGCATCGTCGCCCGCGACAAGGCGCTGCGCAACAACGACCGGCCGCCGATGGGCGACCTGACTGCCGCGCTCGACCTGACGCATTGACCGATTATGAGCCGCCCCGGCGCTGGCCGGGGTCGCTTTCCCTTCAGGCTTACCGTCACCGCCGCAGCAGCGGCCGCAATGCCGCCTGCGTTTCCTTCAGCAGCGGCAGATAGCGCTCCTTCATCTCCGCCGCCGGGACGAGGGCGGCCGGCGCGCCGATATTGATCGCCGCGACCGTTTCGCCACGATCGTTGTCGATGGGCACGGCAATGGAGCAGAGGCCGATCTCCAGCTCCTGATCGATAATGGCATAACCCTCGGTGCGGACACGGCGGAATTCGGCGATCAGTTCATCCGGATCGGTTCTGGTATTTGCAGTGTTTTGTTTCAGCTCGCTGCGGGCCAGGATCGCGCGGGCCTCGCTCTCGGTAAGGGCTGCGAGCAGCACGCGCCCCATCGAGGCGCAGTAGGCGGGCAGGCGGCTGCCGGGGGTGAGATTGATCGACATGACGCGGCGCTGCGAGGCGCGGGCGATATAGACGATGTCGGTGCCGTCGAGCACCGAAGCCGAGGCGCTCTGGCCGGCCTTTTCCGAGAGAAGATCGAGATGTGGCTGCAGCAGCGCCGGCAGCGGCGTCGCTGAGAGATAGGCATGGCCAAGGCGCAGGATCTTCGGCGTCAGCGTGAAGAACTTGCCGTCATAATCGGCATAACCGAGTTCGGCGAGCGTGAGCAGCGAGCGACGCACGGTGGCGCGGTCAAGCTCCGTCAGCTTGGCGGCCTCGGCAATGGAAAGCCGCTGCCGCGTTTCACCGAACGCTTCGATGACCTTCAGGCCGCGGGCAAAGCCGCTGACGAAATCCGTTTCGCGCATGGGTCCAGTCTCCAATGGATTCATTTACTTTGTGCGATATATGAACAAATGTCAAATAGCGCACAAATACATTGCCGCTTGGCCCGCCGCCCTTTATGTCTACGCCAGAGGACGGGATGGAGAGTTCCCGATCGCATAGCCAAGGAGAGATCCCGCATGGACAAGACAGTCGGGAGCACGGCGGAAGCCGTCTCAGAGATCGGTGATGGCGCGACCGTCATGATCGGTGGTTTTGGTGGCTCGGGCGCGCCGATCGAGCTTATCCATGCCTTGATCGACAAGGGTTCCAAGGGACTCACCGTGATCAACAACAATGCCGGCAACGGGCGCATCGGTATCGCGGCGATGATCGATGCCGGCATGGTGCGGAAGATGATCTGTTCATTCCCGCGGTCGTCGGATCCGCGCGCCTTCACCGATAAATATCTGGCCGGCGAAATCGAGCTCGAGCTGGTGCCGCAGGGAACGCTTGCCGAGCGCATCCGCGCCGGCGGAGCCGGCATCCCGGCCTTTTATACGCCGACGGCCTACGGCACCGAACTGGCCAACGGTAAGGTCATCGCCGAATTCGATGGCCGCCATTACGTGCAGGAGCGCTGGCTGAAGGCCGACTTCGCGATCGTGAAGGCCGAGATCGGCGATATCCAGGGCAACCTCACCTACAACAAGGCCGGCCGCAACTTCAATCCGCTGATGTGCATGGCCGCGGCGAAGACCATCGTCCAGGTCTCATCCATCGTTCCGGCCGGCGGCATCGATCCCGAGCATGTGGTGACACCAGGCATCTTCGTCGACCGCGTTGTCGCCGTCCCCAGTCCCCAGCAGGAAGAAGAGCTCATTCGAGCCGGAGTGGCCTACGTATGACCATCGACACTCGTGAAGACATCAAACTTTCCAATGCGCAGATCGCCTGGCGCGCCGCGCAGGATATCGCCGATGGCGCCTATGTGAACCTCGGCATCGGCTTTCCCGAAATGGTCGCCCGCTATCAGCCGCCCGGCCGTCAGGCGATCTTCCACACCGAAAACGGCATCCTGAATTTCGGCGAGCCGCCGGCGGCAGGCGAGGAAGACTGGGACCTGATCAACGCCGGCAAGAAGGCGGTGACGCTGAAGCCGGGTGCCGCCTTCTTCCATCACGCCGATAGCTTCGCCATGGTGCGCGGCGGCCATCTCGACGTTGCGATCCTCGGCGCCTATCAGGTCGCCCAGAGCGGCGACCTCGCCAACTGGCGGGTCGGCAGCAAAGGCGTGCCGGCCGTCGGCGGCGCCATGGACCTCGTGCATGGTGCCAAGCAGGTCTGCGTCATCACCGAACACGTCACCAAAACAGGCGAGCCGAAGCTGGTGGGGAAATGCACCTTCCCGCTGACCGGCGTCGCCTGCATCACCCGCGTCTATACCAGCCACGCCGTCATCGACATTGTGAAGGGACGCTTCGTCCTGCGCGAGAAGCTGGCCGCGATGTCGCAAGAGGAATTACAGGCGATGACCGGCGCGCCTCTGCACGTCGAGGGCCCGGTCGGCGACCTCGTCGTGCCCAAACTCTGAGGAAAAGCCATGACCGAAGCCTTTATCTGCGACTATGTCAGAACGCCGATCGGCCGCTTCGCCGGCTCGCTGTCCCAGGTGCGCGCTGACGACCTCGGTGCGATCCCGCTGAAGGCATTGATGGGACGAAACGGTGCCGTCGATTGGGAGGCCGTCGACGACGTCATCTTCGGCTGCGCCAACCAGGCGGGCGAGGATAACCGCAATGTCGCGCGCATGTCGGCGTTGCTCGCCGGCCTGCCGATTGCGGTTCCGGGCACGACGATCAACCGGCTCTGCGGCTCCGGCATGGATGCGGTGATCACGGCGGCGCGCGCCATCCGCTCTGGCGAGGCCGAGCTGATGATTGCTGGCGGCGTCGAGAGCATGTCGCGCGCGCCCTTCGTCATGCCGAAGGCCGAGACGGCCTTTTCACGGGCCGCCGAAATCCACGACACCACGATCGGCTGGCGCTTCGTCAACCCGCTGATGAAGAAGCAATATGGCGTCGATTCGATGCCGGAGACGGGTGAGAACGTCGCCGCGGACTATCATGTCAGCCGCGAGGATCAGGATGCATTCGCGGTGCGAAGCCAGGCGAAGGCGGCTGCCGCCCAGGCGAACGGACGGTTGGCGAAGGAGATCACCCCGGTGACCATCCCGCAGCGCAAGGGCGATTCTGTTGTCGTCGACAAGGACGAGCATCCGCGCGTGACGACGATCGAAACGCTGGCGAAACTCGCCACGCCGTTCAAAAAGGAGGGCGGCACGGTGACGGCTGGCAATGCCTCCGGCGTCAATGATGGGGCGGCGGCGCTAATCATCGCTTCCGAAGCGGCGGGACGGAAATACGGCCTGACGCCGATTGCGCGCATCCTCGGCGGCGCGGCCGCCGCAGTTCCGCCAAGGGTGATGGGTGTCGGGCCGATCCCGGCCTCGCGCAAGCTGATGGCACGGCTCGGCATGACCGCGGAGCAGTTCGATGTGATCGAACTCAACGAGGCCTTCGCCAGCCAGGGACTGGCGGTGCTGCGCGCGCTCGGGATTGCCGATGATGACGCGCGGGTGAACCGCAATGGCGGCGCGATCGCACTCGGCCATCCTCTTGGCATGTCGGGCGCACGCATCACCGGCACGGCAGCGCTCGAGCTTCTGCAGACCGGCGGAAAATATTCGCTGTCGACCATGTGCATCGGCGTCGGGCAGGGGATCGCGATCGCCCTTGAAAGAGTTTGAGGTCGGGACGCTTCCAGCTTTTGCCGGAGGCTGCCGACCCGTTGCGCGCGGCGCCCGGTTTCGTTAGAGATCGGGCATGCTGATCCGACCCGCAGACAAGAACGATCAAGGCGCCATCTGGAGGATCATCGGTCCGACCATCCGCGCCGGCGAAACCTATGCGCTCGATCGCGATCTGACTGAGGCCGATGCGCTCGCCTACTGGATGGGACCGGACCGCGAGACCTTCGTCGCCGAAGAGAATGGCGTGATCCTCGGCACCTATTACATCAAGGCCAATCAGGCAGGCGGCGGCCGGCATGTCTGCAACTGCGGCTACATGACCGACGCTGCCGCGAGCGGCCGGGGCGTCGCCCGCTTGATGCATGAGCATTCCCTGGAACATGCCCGCTTGCGGGGCTTTCGGGCGATGCAGTTCAATTTCGTCGTTAGCAGCAATGAACGCGCCGTCGCGCTGTGGCAGTCTCTCGGCTTCGATATTGTCGGCCGGCTTCCTGGCGTGTTCCTTCACCCTACGCAGGGCTATCTCGACGCATTGGTGATGTTTCGTACCCTCTAAGTGCGACGAAAAAAGATGTGAGTGCGCTGTCGAATTCGCAGCGGTTCAAACGTCTTTGGATTGCAGGCGCGAAATGTGGCAGGCTTGCCGCATGCGTCGCGATCACTCTGTCGGCATGGAGGTTATGAAGCCATGAGTGTTTCCTATCGTTGGGTCATCGTCGCTGTGGGCGCTTTGATGACATGCGTTGCGCTCGGCTCGATGTTCTCGCTGGCGATTTTCCAGGAGCCGATTGCAACGGCGACCGGCTGGTCGCATGTCGGCATAGCGAGTGCGATGACGCTGAACTTCATCGTCATGGGCTTCGGCGGATTCTTCTGGGGTGCGGCAAGCGATCGCTTCGGCCCCCGCGTCGTCGTGCTGATCGGGTCGGTGCTGCTCGGCCTGGCGCTGGTCCTCGCGAGCCGCGCCGAGACGCTGCTGCAGTTCCAGCTGACCTACGGTATCCTCGTCGGATTGGCCGCCAGCACGTTTTTCGCGCCGATGATCGCGGCGACGACCGCCTGGTTCGACGAAAACCGCGGGCTTGCGGTGTCACTCGTCTCCGCCGGCATGGGCGTCGCGCCGATGACGATCTCACCCTTCGCGCGCTGGCTGATCTCAGCCTATGAATGGCGGCCGGCCATGTTGATCATCGGCGTCGCAGCCTGGGTGCTGCTGGTGCCGGCCGCGCTTCTCGTCAGGCGCCCGCCTGCCGAGACCGCCGATACCGGAACCGAGTTCGCAGCCGACGGCGCCCCGCCGCAGCTGTCGAAAGTATTTCGATCGCCGCAATTCATCGTGCTTGGCCTGACCTTCTCAGCCTGCTGCGCAGCGCATTCCGGGCCGATCTTCCACATGGTCAACTATGCGACGATCTGCGGCGTAGCACCTATGGCGGCCGTCAGCATCTACAGCGTCGAGGGCCTGGCGGGACTGGGCGGCCGGCTGCTCTATGGCAGCCTTGCCGACAGGATCGGGGTGAAGCCGGTGCTGGTCGCCGGGCTGCTGGTGCAGGCGGCAGCACTTGCCACCTATCTCTTGGTCAGCCAGCTCGGCGAATTCTATGCGCTCGCCATCGTCTTCGGCAGCGCCTATGGCGGTGTGATGCCGCTCTATGCCGTGTTGGCGCGGGAATATTTCGGGCCGCGCATCATCGGCACCGTCTTCGGTGCTGCAACGATGCTCTCCAGCCTCGGCATGGCCTTCGGCCCTCTGATCGGCGGCTGGATATTCGACACTTTCGGCAATTATTCCTGGCTGTTCATTGGCTCCGCAATGGTCGGGTTGGGGGCTGCGGCAATAGCGCTGGCATTCCCGCCTCTTGCCGGCCAAAAACCACAGCCGGCCTTTGGCGTGGCTCCGTAGCGAGACCCCTTTCGGTGCTCGCACGCAATCTCAGGCGGCCGTCGGTGACGATGGCCGCTTGCATGAAAACCGCGTAGCGCTTCTATGGCGATGCAATCTCGCTCTTTCGTGCATTGCCCTTCGTCGATTTCCCCTAGATACTTCTCCTATTCGTTTCATCACCTATGTCCTTGGTTTTTCGGGAGGCTATCGTCGCCATGGTCGAACTTGCGCAATCGCTCGCATCCATCAAGCTGCCGGACCTGTCCGGCAAGGCCGTGCTGATCACCGGCGCCTCGACCGGGATCGGTGCGGCACTCGCCCGCGCCTTTGCCGCGCAGGGGGCCAAGGTTGGTGTGCATTACAATGCCAGCCGCGAACCGGCGGAGAAGCTTGCAGGCGAGATCCGGGCTGCCGGCGGCACGGTGCATCTGATCCAGGGCGACGTGTCGAGGGAAGGCGAGACCGAGCGTGTCGTCGAGGAGACGGCGAAGACCTTCGGTCATCTCGACGGGCTCATCAACAATGCCGGCGGCATGCTCGGGCGCAAGCCGACTTCGGAATATACCGACGCGCATTATGCCGCGGTCATGGACCTCAACGCCCGCTCGGTGCTGGCGGCAACGCGTGCGGCGCATCCCTGGCTGAAAAAGCAGGGCGGCTTCATCATCAACACCACCTCGATCGCCGCGCGCAATGGCGGCGGCAATGGTGCGATCCTTTATGCGGCGTCCAAGGGCTTCGTCTCGACGATCACCCGCGGCCATGCCAAGGAATTCGTCGCCGACAGGATCCGCGTCAACGCGGTGGCGCCGGGCGTTATCGCGACACCCTTCCACGAGCGTTATACCAATGACGAGCAGATGGAGCTGCAGCGCAAATCGATCCCGATGGGCTTCGTCGGCACATCGGAGGATTGCGTCGGGGCCTATCTCTTCCTCGCCTCGCCGACGCTGTCGGGTTACATCACCGGCCAGATTATCGAGGTCAATGGCGGACAGTTGATGCCTTAATCTCCGCCTCCTCAAGAGATCTTCCCTTGCGAGCCAAGGGAACTTTCGAGCCGCCGTTACGTTTCCCGCATGGTCTTTTTATCGAGCGGGGCATTATGAGCTATTCATTTTCGGAACTCGACTTCCTCAAGCCGGAGCTCGGGGCGGAATATACGGGTTCGGGCACTCATTTCGCGGTATTCTCAGCGCATGCAGAACAGATTGAGCTCTGCCTCTTCTCGCCTGATGGCAAGAAGGAGGTGGCGCGATTGCCGCTGCCGAAGCGCGAAGGCGATATCTGGTCCGGCTATATCGCCGGCGTGGGACCAGGCACCGTCTACGGCTATCGCGCTCACGGTCCCTATGATCCCAACGCCGGCCATCGCTTCAATGCGAACAAGCTGCTGCTCGACCCCTATGCCAAACAGGTCACCGGCGAGCTGACATGGGATGACGCGCTGTTCGGTTATCAGATCGGCGAAGACGATCTTTCCTTCGACGAGCGCGACAGTGCGCCCTTTACAGTCAAGGGCGTGGTGCAGGATCCGGATTTCGATTGGGCGGGTGAAGAGGCGATCCGCCGTCCCTGGCCGGATACGATCATCTATGAGGCGCATGTGCGCGGCCTGACGATGACGCATCCGAAGGTGCCAGACCGGCTGCGCGGCACCTTTCTCGGCATGTGCAGCGATCCGATCATCGACCATCTCGTCAAGCTCGGCATTTCGGCGATCGAGCTTCTGCCCATCCAATATTTCCTCGACGATCGCTATCTCCTGGAAAACAACCTACGCAATTATTGGGGTTACCAGACGCTCGGCTTCTTCGCGCCACAATCGCGCTACATGTCCGGCGACAAGATCACCGAGATCAAGACCATGGTGAAGAAGTTCCATGCCGCCGGCATCGAAGTCATCATGGACGTGGTCTACAATCACACCGCCGAAGGCAGCGAGAAAGGCCCGACGCTCTCCTTCCGTGGGCTGGATAATGCCAGCTATTACATCCTCTCCCCTGATGATCCACGTCACACCTTCGATACGACGGGCACCGGCAATACGCTGAATGCTGCCAATCCTATGGTGATGCGTATGGTGCTCGACAGCCTGCGCTATTGGGTCGGCGTAATGCATATCGACGGCTTTCGTTTCGACCTTGCCAGCACACTCGGCCGCCAGGATATGGAATTCGACCGGCAGGGCCTGTTCTTCGGCGCCATCCGCCAGGATCCGATCCTCGCCGGTGTCAAGCTGATCGCCGAGCCCTGGGACGTGGGCGATGGCGGCTATCAGGTTGGCGGTTTTCCCCATCCCTTCCGCGAGTGGAACGACAAGTTTCGCGACGACGTGCGCCGCTTTTGGAAGGGCGACGGCGGCATGGTGTCGGAGATCTCGCAGCGCATCACCGGCTCGGCGGTACAGTTCAACCACTCGGATCGCGGCGCGACCTCATCGATCAATCTGCTGTCGGCCCATGACGGCTTCACCCTGATGGACACGGTTTCCTTCAACGACAAGCACAATGACGCGAACGGCGAGGATAACAGGGACGGACATTCGGACAATCATTCGGACAATATGGGTGCCGAAGGTGTGACGGATAACGAGGACATCAACAGCCTTCGGGCACGGCGGCGGCGCAACATGATGGCGACGCTGATGCTCTCCCAGGGCGTTCCGATGATCCTTGCCGGTGACGAGGTGGGCAACAGCCAGGGCGGCAATAACAACGCCTATTGCCAGGATAACGAGATCGGCTGGACGGATTGGTCGGGGCTCGACGACCCCTTCCTCGATTTCTGCCGGCAGGCCGTCGCATTCCGCAAAGCCCATCCCGTCCTGCGGCAAGAGCGGTTCCTGACCGGCGAGACTGCCGAGGACGGCCGCATCGAGATCGCCTGGTACAAGCCGGATGGCAGTTTCATGGACGATGGGGCCTGGAACGACGACGGATTGCAGGTGCTCGGGGTCTATGTCTCGAGGAGCGTGAATGCCCCAGACACCGAGACGATGGACGACCTCTTCCTCATCTTCAATGCCGGCGGCGATTGCGAGGTGCACCTGCCTGTCGTGAATGGGCTGAAGCAGTGGTCGAGGGTTCTCGACACGGGGACGGAGACGGATGCCTTCGAGGTGCACGAGCCGGAGAACCCGGTCATCGTCTATGCCCAGAGCGTGGCGGTCTTTGCACCGAAGGGACAGACCGAGCCGCCGAAGGGCGCGACAAAAGCCGAGCGCCGCCGCTGGTTCCAGTTCGGCCGCAGGAGCAAGTAGAAGAGACCATGAATGCCGAAGCCATCACCGACCTTGGTCTCGTCTATGTCAGCGATACTGAACCAGGCATCCGCAGACGAAGGAAGGGCAAGGGCTTCAGCTACGTGATGCCCGACGGCACGACGCTTGCCGACGAATTGCAGCGGGCGCGCATCGGCGCGCTCGGTCTGCCGCCGGCCTATGAAAATGTCTGGATCTGCCTCTACGAGAACGGCCATCTGCAGGCGACAGGCTTCGATGCGCGCGGACGCAAGCAATACCGCTACCACAAGGAATGGCAATCCTTCCGAAGTGCGGGAAAATTCCATCAGCTGATCGAGTTCGGCCGAGCCCTGCCTCGGATACGCCGCACCGTGTTGCGCCATCTCGACACCGGCGCGGAGGATGTTAACGGCGTGCTTGCGGCTTTGACGACCCTGCTTGACGAGGCGCATTTGCGCGTCGGCAACCAGGCCTATGTCAGGGAGAACGGCACCTATGGTGCAACGACGCTGCTGAAGCGCCACCTGAAGATCGTCGACGGGCAGATAGAGCTGAAATTCCGCGCCAAGGGTGGCAAGCGTGTCCAGCGCAGTCTCAAACATCCCAGGCTGCAGAAGATCCTGGAGGAGATAGCGGACCTGCCCGGCCGCCAGCTCTTCGTCTGGAAGGATGAAAGCGGCGCGCTGAAGCCAATCGATTCCGGCCGGTTGAACGCCTATCTGGCCGAGATATCGGGGATTCCCATTTCGGCGAAGACCTTCCGCACCTGGGCCGGATCGCTGGCGGCCTTCGGAGCGGCGCGCGAGACGATTGTCGGCGGCGGCCGGCCGACGGTAAAGCAGATGTCGGAAGCCGCCGCCGAGGCGCTGCACAACACACCTGCGATCTCGCGCTCGAGCTATATCCATCCCGCGATCATCGCGCTCGCCAGCAACGATCATCCGCTGATCGAGAATGGCAACGAGCCGCTGCGGGGCTTGCGGGCCGAGGAAAACAGGCTACTTGATTTCCTCACAAGCGAGATCGAAGAATGAGCCCCAGAAATCCGCCGGCAGCAGATGTATCGCTGACCCATCCCGACCGGCTCTATTGGCCGGATGAGGGCGTGACCAAGCAGGCGCTGGCGGATTATTACGCGGCGGTCTGGCCATTCATGGTGCCTTATGTCGTCAATCGGCCGTTGGCATTGCTGCGTCTGCCGGACGGGATAAAAAGCCAACAGCGGTTCTTCCAAAAACATGCCTGGAAGGGCATGAATCCGCATATCGAGGAGATCGCCGACCCGCAGGATGCGGACGGCGAAAAGCTGCTGCGCATCGCCGATTTCAACGGTCTCGTGGCGCTGGTGCAATCGGCCGTGCTCGAAATTCATCCCTGGGGTGTAACGACCGACAATTGGGAAAAACCCGATATGATCACCATGGACCTCGATCCTGGCGAGGACGTAGCCTGGAGCGCTGTCATAACAGCAGCGATTGAATTGAAGGCGCGGCTGGAAGCCCGTGGCCTGGCGGCCTTCGTCAAGACATCAGGCGGCAAGGGGCTGCATGTGGTGACACCGCTTTCGCCGAAGGCCGGCTGGGCGGAGGTGAAGGATTTCGCCCATTCGCTGGCCGAAAGCATGTCGGCCGATGCGCCGGAGAAATATCTGGCAACCGCGACGAAGGCAAAACGCGGCGGGCATATCTACATCGACTATCTCCGCAACGGCCGCGGCAACACGGCGGTCGCGGCCTATTCGACGCGGGCACGACCGGGTGCGCCGGTTTCGATGCCGCTCGATTGGCCCGATTTGGACGAGGTCAGCGGTCCGGCCGCTTTTACACTCGGCAACGTGCCGCATCGGCTGGAGACCCGGCCGAAGGACCCGTGGGGAAATTTCTTTGATGCGGCCGTGCCACTGGAATGAACGGCTCTATCCTTTTGCTTTACGCAATTCCCGGCAAAACCGCTTCGCGCTTTGCCTGGGAAAACCGCTTCGCGCTTTGCCTGGGAAAACCGCTTCGCACTTTTCCTGGAATTGCTCTTGCCTCATCCCACACTGTCCAGCTCAGGATAATGCCTGAAAATCCCTTCCTCGTTGAAGGCGAGGCGGCGGGGGGAGGCGAGATAGCGGGCAATGTTCGGACGTTTCGCCACCGCATCATGCAGAGCCAGCAGCGCGGGATATTCCGCCTTGCGGTTTGCCATGGCTTTCGGAAAGGCATAGGTCAGCCCCTCGATCACCTGGAAGAGCGAGAGGTCGACATAGGTCAGCGCATCGCCGACTATATGATTGCGACCCTTCGGGTTCTGCCGCAGCACACGCTCGAAATAGCCGAGGAATTTCGGAATGCGTTCGCGGATGAAGGCGGCTGAGCGGGCTTTTGCCTCCGGCTTCTGGTCCTCGTAATAGAGCGACGTGTCGATCGGATGGTGCGTATCGTGCACTTCGGCGACGAAATCGGTGACGGTCAACTGCAGGCCGTTCACGACATGGCGAAGACCATATTCCTCAGGCGCAAGGCGGAGCTTCGGACCGAGGTAAAACAGGATGTTGGCGACATGCGGGATGATGAGGTCGCCGTCCTTCAGGAAGGGTGGTGCAAAAGGAATATGCGGTTCGCTTTCACTCTCCATGACGTCGATCATGGCGCTGGTACCACGCCCGGGCTGGCGGGTGATATCGATATAGTCGGCGCCGGCTTCTTCCAGCGCCAACCGTACGAATTCGCCGCGACCTTGAATGCCGTCCCAATAATAAAGCTCGTATGCCATGGCTGCTCAATCCTTCGGTTGACGACCGAAGTCTTTTCGCAATTCGTCCTTGGCTTTTTCAAGAGTGCCGCGTCGCTTTTTCGTCAGTTGGTCGCCAGCGCGGTTGATGTAGAAGGTCAGCATCGACATGGCGGCGCGATAAGGGCTCGACTTGCGGCGAGCGCTCTCTTCGGCGGAGTGCTTGACGGAACGGGCAATCTTCTTCGGATCGTCCGATTTGAACACGCCTTCCTTCAGGTCCATCGCATCGCTGTGTTCGGTAACGTCCTGCGACCATTTCTTGTTCGATTTGGCCATGTCGAAAATCCTTTTGCCGGATGCGGTGGGCAGCAAGTCACCGCCTGTCCTATTTCCAATCAGTGGTGAGTATGGTGTTCGTTGCGCTTGCGCGTCGCAGCGGCCTTCTTCGCAGAGGCGGACCGCTCCTCCTTCGAGCGTGCGGCGGACGCCGCGCCGCCGATGCGGCCGCCCTTTTCGGAGGATTCATGCGTGTCCTTCTTGCCGCGGCCGGAACCGGATTTATTGCCGCCGCCGCTTTCCTTGTTGACGGTCGCCCAGGCACGCCGTTCGGCCTCCTTGACGGAGACGCCGCGCTCTTCATAGCTTTCCTCGATGTGCTCGGCTTTGCGCTTCTGCTTGTCGGTATAGTCGGATTTGTCACCTTTCGGCATCTCAGCCTCCTCTGGTTTTCAAAGGGATTGAACCGGTACGGCGCCCAAAAGTTCCGGCCGCGGGCATGGCTGGCAAGCCCTGGATTCGGGAACAAAAGCCGATTTTATCAGGTTTCGAAGGGGAGAAGCCTGCATGCGCTGCACATGAGAAGGAGCCGAGAACATGGAAAAACACATCGTCAAAGCCGATGGAAACGGCGCGATCGACGTGAACGGCCAGGTGTCGCCGGTCACCTATACCGTCAGCCTCAAGCAAGGGAAGGGGCACTCCTACGAGGTTGGCATCCGCCTGATGGCGCCGCGCGACTGGCTGCTGCAGAGGGGTTTCGAGCGGGATGCCGTGCTGGTCAGCCAGAGCGGTGCGCGCATTCCCGTCTATCACGATGATGGCAATCATCACGATGATGACAGTCATCACGATGATGGCCGGCTCGATCCTGCCGACACGATCTCGATCGAACTGGCGGCGCGCGACGACAGCTGCACCAGCGAGGTGGATCTGATGCGCAAATATCCCGAGTTCGACGGCTAGCGCATTTCCGTTTTTCTCCGAATCACGGAAATGCTCTATCTCTTGTTTCCACGCAATTCCGGACGCAAAACCGCTGCGCACTCTTGCTGGAATTGCTCTAGCCAACAGGCCGTTGCTGGACGGCGGTCTTTACCGCCCGTTCGAGCGCGGTGCTGCTGAACGGTTTTGACAGCAGCACCGAGCCGGACAGGCGGCTTGCATCCGGCAGGCTGCTGTGGCCGGTCGCAAACACCAGGCCGACCGATGGAAAGGCCTCGCGCGCCTTGGCGGCAAAGACCGGACCCGACATGCCGGGCAGGCTGACATCGGCGACGATGATGTCGACGATGGTGTGTCCGAGGATTTCCACGCCCCGTTCGCCGCTATCAGCCTCGATGACGTCATAACCGAGATCCTGGAGAATCTCGGCAGTATCCATGCGGATGAAGGCGTCGTCTTCCACAAGCAGCAGCTTCAACTTTTCACCGGTGATATCGGGAGGTTTGGGAACGGGCGCTGCGGCATCGCTCACCCCCTGGCGGCGTTGCGTCCGGCTGGCAAGCACGTGGCGGATCTTGCGGGCGAGTTCCTCGCGCGTATAGGGCTTGGAGAGCAGTTCCAGACCAGGATCGAGCCTGCCGCCATGGACGATCGAATTTTCGGTATAGCCCGATGTGTAGAGCACGGCGATATCAGGCAGGCGCTCGCGCGCCATGCGCGCAAGCTCCGGGCTTCTCAATGGGCCGGGCATGACGACATCGGTAAAGAGCAGGTCGATATGGGCGCCGCTTTCGATAACGGTGAGCGCGCTTTGCGCATCCTTTGCCTTCAGCACGTGATAGCCGAGATCCGTCAGCATCTCGATGACAGTCGTGCGCACACCCTCGTCATCCTCGGCGACGAGGATGGTTTCCGTGCCCCCGGTTGCCGGCACACTGTCGACATTGGTGATGCGATCCTCGCTCTGGAACGAGCGGGGCAGATAGAGCTTGACGGTCGTGCCTTCGCCGATCTCGCTGTAGATCTTCACGTGGCCGCCGGACTGCTTGACGAAGCCATAGACCATCGACAGGCCAAGACCGGTACCCTTGCCTTCCGGCTTGGTCGAGAAGAAGGGCTCGAATGCCTGTTCTATTACCTCCTGCATCATGCCGGAACCGGTATCGGTGACCGCCAGCACGACATATTGGCCGGCGGTGACTTCGGGATGGGTGCGGCTGTAGGAATCGTCGAGGAAGGCGTTGCCGACCTCGATCGTCAGCTTGCCGGCGCCATCCATCGCGTCGCGGGAGTTGATCGCAAGGTTGAGCAGGGCGTTCTCGATCTGGGTGGGATCGGCAAAGCTGTTCCAGAGACCGCCGGAAACCATGGTCTCAACTTCGATCTCCTCGCCGAGCGCGCGGCGCAGCATGTCGTCCATGCCGGTGACGAGACGGCCGATATTGACGACCTTCGGTTCCAACGGTTGGCGACGGCCGAAGGCGAGCAGTTGGCTTGCCAGCCGCGATCCGCGTTCGACGGCGGCAAGCGCGTTGGAAATGCGTTCCTTGGCCCGGCCGCTCTCTGCCACGTCCTTGCCGAGAAGCTGCAGGTTGCCTGAGATCACTTGCAGCAGATTGTTGAAATCATGGGCGACGCCGCCGGTAAGCTTGCCGATCGATTCCATCTTCTGCGATTGCTGGAGTGCTGCTTCGGCCTGCTGACGCTCGGCAATCTCGGCCGCGACGCGGACCTCGAGCATTTCATTGAGTTTCCGCAGCTGATCTTCCATGCCGCGGCGCTGGTCGATTTCGACTTTGGCAGCACGGAAGAGCCGGATATTGTCGATCGCGACGGCTGATTGGCCGGCGAGGCTGACGAGGCTCGACTCGGCCGCTTGGGAAAAATGGCCGGGCTGGCCGTGGCCGAAGAACAAGCCGCCGATGACGCTGCCGTCGCGTGATTTCACCGGCACGGCAAGATAGCTCCTGACCGGCAGATGCCCCTTGGGCATGCCTGTATGTGGCGCATTCTGCCCGTAGCGCGGGTCGAGCAGGATGTCGTCGGAGCGCACGATGCCTTCGCCGTCGAAGGTCGGCGCGAAGACCTTGGTGTTGCGCGGCATCGGGAATTTCTCGAAGTTCTTCCGATCGACACCGGATAGCGCATAGAGCATATAGCTGCCGCCCTCGCCATCGTCGACATTGTAGAAGAAGGCGCCGAATTCCGCGCCGGTCAGCGTCACGCCGGCATCGACGACAATCTGGGTAAGGCGTTCGACACTGGGCTCGGCGGTGATGGCGGCTCCCGCCCGGTTGACGACCGCAAGCGCCTCCGATTTCACGCGCAGCTCTTCCAGCGCCGTCTCTTCGCCGCGCTTGGCCGATACCTGGTCGGTGACATCAAGGGCCGCACAGAGGATGCCGGCAACTGTGCCGTCATCGTCGCGCAGCGGCGTGTATGAGAAGGTGAACCAGGTGTCCTCGGTGCGGCCGTCGCGGCGCATCGGGATGAGCAGCTCTTTGAACAGCTGCGAACTGCCGTCGAGCGTGCTGGCGACGATCGGCGAGAACTGTTCCCAAATATCCGCCCAGACCTCGCGGAAAGGTCTTCCGAGTGCGTCGGGATGGCGCTGCGGGAAAACAGGCACGTAGGCGTCATTGTAGAGAAAGGCGAGATCCGGACCCCAGGCTACGAATTTGGGCTGGCGGGAATTCAACACCATTTCGGCGATATGTTTGAGGGAAGCGGGCCAGCTTTCGACCGGACCGAGACCGACGGCGTGGAAAGCCGGATGCCGTAACAATTCGCCGATTTCGCCGCCGCCTCTCGGCCAGCCGTTCCCGACGCTTCCCATTCAAAATCGCTTCCTTGTCGTCCGCTGCGCCGGAGTGTTGGCCACCTCGGGTTCAGCCCTTCCAAACCGTCAACATAGAGGCTTCCGATAGCAGGGAAAGGGCGCGGTCGAAATATCCTTAACCCAGAGCTTTGTGCGTCCTTTCGCACGCGCAAAGCTCGATGCTCCAGGGCGTTCAACACTTTTAGCCGTCTACGGACGGCGCCTGCGGGCTGTTATTTTCGATAGAGTTTCTGCGATGCGGCGAAGGCACGGCCGATATAGACGGAGACCAACTGCACCGGCGCGCGCGGATCGCGGAAAACCAGTCCCACGAGGTTATCGACGACAAGGATGAACCCGAGCGCGAGACCGAGGTAGAGCAGCGCGGCGATGACGAGGAGCGACATCTCCATCCCTCACACGATCGCAGTCGAAGCGCGGTTGCTGGCTAAAAAGAGGATTTCGGTTTGACCGTCGTTCATGGCAACTTCCCCGTCCCGCCATAAACTGTCATCGTAACTTCTTGTTCCCGGTTATCGGGCGAAGGTTCAACTTTTTTTGGAAGCCTCAAAGCTTGCAGCGTCATCCGGCCTCTGTTCACCCCCGCATGGAAGCCCACCTCTGAAATTGCATAAAGCACAACTAATTCAGGCATATGACAAACGGGGACCAAAGGGCGTCGCAACGACGCCCTTTTTTCTCGACTGCTCGGTATTTCGGTGTTCAGGACGCCGTCTTGCGGCTCGCAGTCCGTTTCGGTGCCGGTGTCACGACGCCGTTCGTCTTGCTGCCCGTCACGCTGCGCTTCGTCTTGGGCTTGACTTCCTTGCCGTCGGAAGACGCAGCAGAACCTTCGAGCCTGTCGCGCTCGTGTCGTGCCTGTTCCCAATGGATGGAATCTCGCCCTGTCGGATAGCCCTCTTCTTCCCAGAGGGCGTATGCACGTTTTTTGATCCACTCTTCCCGAGTTTCTGCCATCGCTGATCTCCAGTCACATGATGCCGTCGTTCGAACGCGATACTGCTTGGATGGTTCCAGAGGAGGGGAACTCTTTCAAGCGAAATCGCGCTGCACCCGCGAATATTTCGCGTTGCAGCATATTAGGGTTGAGAATCGACCTTTCATTGGGGCCGAAACTCCCCCGCCTTGTGCAGATCTGACACGAAATCCCGGCGCTGCCGGCGCCGCTCCGCCTCGTCGCGGATGCGCAAGAGATAGGAGGGGTGGATGGTGACCAGAACGGGTGGACGGTTTGTCGGATGCAGGATATGGCCGCGCTGCGGCGTCAGCTTCGCCATTGGCCCGAGCACCGCATAAAGTGCGCTTGCGCCGAGCGTCACGATAAGTTTCGGCTGCAGGATGTTGAGTTCGGCGCCGAGCCACCAGGCGCAACGCCTGATCTCGCCGGCATTCGGTTTTGAATGCAGCCGCCGTTTGCCGCGCGGCGTGAACTTGAAGTGCTTGACGGCATTGGTGACATAGCAGCGCTGCCGGTCGAGACCGGCCTCTTCCAGGCAGCGATCGAGCAGTTGGCCGGCGGGACCGACGAAGGGCCTGCCGGTCAGATCCTCCTGATCGCCCGGCTGCTCTCCGATGAGGACGATCTCGGCTTTCACAGAACCTTCGCCGAAGACGATTTGCGTGGCATTCCTATAGAGATCACAACGGGTGCAGCCTTCCGCCTGATGCCGGAGTTCGGCAATGCTTGCGGCATCCGCGACTTCGAGCGCCAAGGCAGGGCCGACACTTGCGGCGATGTTCATGATGGCGATCCTCATCTCCTCGGGATCAATCCATCTGTGCCGGCATTGTTCCCGTTCGGGAATGGGCCGCGCGCTTTCGAAATCGCAGGCCCCTTCCTGAACTTTTCGCGATCGATCCCGGGCCGGCAAAATGATCACGGTAAGAAATTTCGCGTCATGGGAGAGCGGCGGCGTGATTGAACGTCGCCATTTCGCGGCTATATTCGCCTGCGATGTTCTATCTCCTATCAACCTACTGGCCGCATATCCTCTTTGTCGTTTCGATCGCCATGGGGGCCGCGGCGGCGATCCATGCCGCCATGACCAAGGAGGAGGTGCGCGCGGCGATCGGCTGGGTCGGCGTCATCATTCTGTCTCCGATCATCGGTGCGCTGCTCTATGCAATTGCCGGCATCAACCGCATTCGCCGCAAATCGCTGAGCGTCCGGCGCGACGCGCTGCTGCTTGCTGCCGAATTCGACGAATTGGAGACATTCGATGCCGAGGCCGAGACGGTGATCAGCCAGTTCGGCCGCCGCTTTGCGGCGCTGCAGACGCTGGGCGACCGGGTGACGCGCAATCCGCTGACGACAGGCAATACGATCGATGTGCTGGAGACCGGCGACGAGGCCTATGCGGCGATGAAATCAAACATCGACGAGGCGACACGCAGCATTCTGCTCGAAACCTATATTTTCGACCGTGACGCTGTCGGTCTTCGCATCGCCGATGCGCTGATTGCGGCGGCCAGGCGGGGTGTGGAAGTCCGGGTGCTGATCGACGCGGTCGGTGCGCGTTATTCGGTGCCGAGCATTCTCGGCCATCTCAGGGAAGGCGGCGTCACCGTCGCCGTCTTCAACGGCAACGTCATCATGGGCTTGCGGCTGCCCTATGCCAATCTGCGCACCCACCGCAAGATCCTGATCGTCGACGGGAAAATTGCACTGACGGGCGGGATGAACATCAGGGCGGGCTTCAGCGAGGAGGCAACAGGCGAGAGCTTTGCCCACGACACGCATTTCAGCGTCACCGGCCCTGTCGTTGCCGACCTTTTCGACCTCGCCGCCGAAGACTGGCGCTTCTCCACACAGGAGTTGTTGAACGACGAGCCCTGGCACATCGAACCGCCAGAGCGCAGCCCCGGCGATCCCATCCTGATGCGTGTCGTCGCCTCCGGCCCGGACCGCAGCGTCGAGACCAACCACAAGATGCTGATGGGCGCCTTTTCCGTGGCGCGCCAATCGATCCGCATCATGTCGCCTTATTTCCTGCCGGACCGCGAACTCATCAGCGCGCTGGTGACAGCGGCGCGGCGCGGCGTCGAAGTCGATATCATCGTGCCTGCGGTCAACAACCTCGTGCTGGTCGACCGGGCGATGACGGGGCAATTCGATCAAATCCTCAAGAACTACTGCCGCATCTGGCGGTCCACCGGCAGTTTCAGCCATTCGAAGCTGCTGACGATCGACGGCACCTGGGCCTATGTCGGCTCTTCCAACCTCGACCCGCGTTCGCTGAGGCTGAATTTCGAGGTCGATCTCGAAGTGCTGAACGAGGGCTTCGCCGGCGAGATCGACGAGCATATCGAGGAAACCTTGAGATCGGCAACGCCGGTGACGCTTGAGGGGCTGCAGGCGCGACCCTTCGCGGTGCGGCTGCTAGAGAAGGTGCTATGGCTAGGGTCGCCCTATCTCTGAAGGATTTTTTGTGATCGGACGTGGCAAGTTCGACTTGGCTGCCTATACTGCTGAGACAAGCCTTTTCGATCAACGGAACAAGTGCGCCTGCCGATGCACGCCAGAAAAGACAGCCTTCCCGCCACCATTCTCGCCTCGATCAGGAGCAGGAAAAAGCGGCTCGACGCAGCCTATACCGAGGCAAGGCCGCGCAGTGCGGGAACGCTCATCGCCTCCTACAACGTGCATAAGTGCATCGGCACCGACCGCCGCTTCGATCCGGAGCGCACCAGCCGGGTGATCCATGAAATCGGCGCCGACGTGATCGCGCTGCAGGAGGCTGATACGCGCTTCGGCGAACGCACCGGCATTCTCGATCTCGGCCGGTTGGAGCGGGAGACGGGGCTGATCCCGGTGCCGGTCGCCGGCATGGCGAAGGCGCACGGCTGGCACGGCAATGTCGTGCTCTTCAAGAAGGGGCTGGTGCATGACGTGCATCAGGTCAAGCTGCCGGGACTGGAGCCGCGCGGCGCGCTGGTAGCCGAGATCGAGCTCGAGCAGGGCGGAGTGCTGCGCATCATCGCCGCGCATTTCGGATTGCTGCGCCATAGCAGAGCCCAGCAGGCTCGCACCCTGGTCGAACTCATCAACGACAGGCACGAGATGCCGACCATCCTGCTCGGCGACCTCAACGAATGGCGGCTCGGCGACCGGTCTTCGCTCAATACCTTCCAATCCGCCTTCGGACCGCTGCCGCCCGCTGTCCCGAGTTTCCCCGCCGGCCTGCCGCTTCTGGCGCTCGACCGGATCATCGCCAACCGCAAGGGGATTATCTCGCAGGTGGAAGCGCATGATACGCCGCTTGCGCGCATCGCCTCCGATCACCTGCCGATCAAGGCACTGGTCGATCTGGAACCGGTGGGCGGTTAAAGCCGGTCGGAGACTTGTGCTACTCCAATAACCTTGCGCCGGTCTGTGATAAGCTTAGCCCCGTTGCCTGTCCGGCTTCGGCTGGTCTTCCGACCGTTTCAAAGATCCAAACACCAGCCATGTTGGATGAATTCAGCCAGGCTTATTAGAATCCTCGCTTGGTCACGGTGCGCGCCACTATTCAGCCCTGATAGGGCTCCGAAGGGGAAAAGCCGGCTCCAAGGCGAGCGTGGGAAATCGTAGTGCCGACTCACGTTTCGACATCGTTGCCACTGATCCGCTCAAGTGTCTCCAGATGCTCGGCGCACGCCGTGTTGACCAGCTCAAGCAGCAAAGCGGTTTTCTCTGCAAGCCAGCCAAGAGCCTCCTCACTGATCTCGTAATGTTTGGAGTAGCGCGCCTTCACATAGGCCTCGTTCAGTGTGTTGAACCAGGCGCGCTCACGATGCTGATCGCGAGGAAAAGCTTCGGCCAATCGCCGATCCTGTTCTTCGGCAAGGGAGCGTAGGAATTTGATGTTGTGAGAAGGCGGGCCGTAGTTTGTTAGGGTTAGCAGGACGCAGGAATAGGCTTGTTCCAACGCCTGATGGAGCTGGAATGCTGCAACCCGGAGTTCCTTTTCGCTAACGCAAGATATCGCTATCTTTAGGAAAGACCGCGAAAGTGATAGCCGATCCTGATAATGTTCTTTCGCAATACGGAGTCGATCCGCCATTGAAAGTGGCTTGGGTTCCGCAAGCTGCTCATCGTCCAGTTCGTAGAGAACGATACCTTCCTTGCGGATGTCGGAGAAGAAATACTGCCCTTCCTTGAGATAGGTGTTCACCTCCCGCCTGGAGTGGACGATGAAGCTCACCGGCGTTTCGATCGACTTGTCGTGGATTAGCCGGTCAGCCGCCTTGTGCCAGTACTCGGCAAACTCGCAGAGCTTGCGATTGTTGACGATGATCAAGAGATCGAAATCCGAGCGATAACCCTTCATGGTGAAGGGTTCATCGACCCATCCACCCTTGGCGTAGGAGCCGAAGAGGATGATCTTCAAGATCCTGCCGCGCTTCTTGAAGTCGGCCGTACCCTCTTTCAACGCGTCCTCGAATTCCTCGTGCAGGATTTCCAGAACCCGGCCGAGTTCTCGCTGCTTGCGAAGCGGCATATGATCGAGCGACGACTTCATGAGCAATCGATAGGCGAAAGATCCTGCACCGTCCAGCCGCAGATTTCACATTGTACGACCCTAGGTTCGCGTCGGAATACGTCCACTTTGGTCCACCCTGCGAACGCGCCCTTAACGTTCGCCAAGGCACCGCGGCTGCCCTGGCTTACTCTCAGGAAATTCCAGGGCCCACTGGGCGTATATCGTCCGGCCGGGGCTCCATTCCGCCGGCGTCGCCGGCTCTACGAAATCTGCTGAAGCAGTCTTCGCGCCTTTCGCGGTGAAGATTTTCTTGGGCGAAGCATGTTGCACCGTCATATCGATAGCCGCGACGCAGCTTGCGGCCGAGCACGCGCTCAAAGGCAGTATCAGCCGCTTCGGGCGTATCGTACAGTTCCACCATCGGCCGGCCTTCGGTACCGATCTGGCCCCAATTGCGCACGAGAGAGCTGCCTCCGAGCAACGTCGGCTGGATCGCCAGACGATAGAAACGCGCCATATTTCGGGACGGATCGATCCGATAGAGCAGCATAATGTCAGCCGTTGTATCCATGATCGGATCATGCGCGCTCACCAATTGGCCGTCCAACGAGTTTCCTGAATCGGTCGTGGCGGATCGATTCATGTTCTTGATGCACGCTACCGCCTGACGGTTTCTTCAACACCCGGTGAAGAGCTCTTGCCGAAGTTGGCGATGAGAGAACCGATCTTACTGATCGCAGCCGGCTGTCGCGCGCGAGATGGCTTGCTGCCCGACGCAGATACGCGGAAGGAAGACCCATCCAGCTCGTGTAGACATCCGGGGCAGGGCTCCCGCACGAGGCGGCAATCGGATAGCCATGGATTGCTGTCTCCGTTTACGGTCGCTGTTCAGGACTATTCCCGTTCACCATGCCGCCTTTCTAAGGGACCGGCCGCCATCAGCGTCAACCCGCTAGGGGTTCCCCTGCGCTGGCGCTCCGGTGACGCCTACGGCTCGGCCCCTTCTTCGGGCGCCATCGGGAATGGTCCCGAGCAACCGAAGGAGACAGTACCATGGCCACCACGATCGCAACCCTCACCGCAAAGAGCGACGGCACCCTCGAAGGCATCTTCGCCACCATCCGGGTCAACGCCCCGATCGCCATCGTCCCGAACGCCAGCAAGGCGAACGATGAAGCACCCGACTACCTCATCATCCACCGTAAGACCGGCTTCGAGATCGGAGCGGGCTGGAACCGCATCGCTCGCCTGACCGGCGAGGAATACCTCTCGGTCAAGCTGGAGGCTCCGGAGATCGGCGTAATCTTCGGCAATCTCGCACAAGCCCCCGGCGGCGAGCCGAACCGGAAGGTTATCCTCTGGAACAACCCCGCCTGAGGCCTACAGGCCGGCCCCGAAAGCGGGGCCGGCTCCGAGCGTGTCTCTGCCGCGAGCCTTGTTGTTGTTCGAGCCGTCGAGGGCGTCGAGCCCATTGACGGCTATTCTGGTGCCATACGGAGAGGGAAAGTCTGCTCAGTCGATCCGAGGGTGCCATGGCGGCATAAAGGCCTCAAGCACTTCGTGGTTCCCCCAATTTTGCCTCCGCTGCGGTTCCCTCCACTCCGACAAAATCGGCTCCCCCACTCGCCGGCTCCGCCGCTCGCTGACGCGATCCTTGACCCCTCCATCCCGCCATGACCGGGACGCTCGTCTTTCACAACGTCAAGGAGACGACAATGACCATTTGCATCGACGAAGTCATCGAGCTGCTGCGCGCCGAACTCGGGAATGCCGATCCTGTCGAGCGCCGGCAGATCGAGAGCGAACTCGAACTGGCACTGGCCGAGCGGGAAATCATCGAGGCCGAACAGGATGGCCGCATCGACGTCGAGCCTCCGTTCTGACGGAGGCTTATCGCCGTGTCCATGAGCCTGACCGGCCAGATCGACCGGCCGCCAGGCTGTCAGGGGTTTCCACCCCTCGACACTCCCGCCACCTCGCGCCGGATAGGGTCGCGTCCCCTTCAGGGACGCGGGTCTCTTCTCTCTCTCTGGCATCCTATTCTACTCCAGCAAATCCGGCGTCAAGGACGGCCCGGGCTCCCGCATTTTTCCGCAGCTGCGCTTCTCAGAAAAATCGGTTCTCCCGCTTGCGAGCCGCGTCCGCGGTCCTTGACCCTCTCTGCAACGGAGTGGCCGATCTCCGCCATCAACGAAGGATGTCGCATTATGACAACCGATCTAAGCCTGATGCTCTATGCCAAGCTTGCTGCTTCGGCTCGTCGTCTCTGAAACCGCTTCGCAAGAGCTTCACGATCATCCAGCCGGCGAGAAAGAGATCAGGCGCTTCAGCATCAATCTGCTGGACGGTCTCGAGATCGATTTCGATACGCATGAATATTGCGTCAACGGCGGCGACTGAATCACCACGCTGACCGCGGACACTGGCGTCGTCGTCGAAGTCAACAAAGGGCATCCGGCAGCAAACCGGAATGCCGGTTGATGCCGCCCGTGTCGTTTATGGCCGAGGAGCAGTTGATGACAAGCTGCCATAAGCAGCGTCCCCACTCCTGGCGCTTCCCCTCCAGACCGTGGTGTGCTCGACTGCCGGTGCAGTTAGCCTTCCGGCTAGACCCACGCAAAACCATCAGTATCTTTTTGCCAGACGTAGTCCGCTCATGCGTAGCGATCGACTATGATCCTGGGTGATGATCTGCTCGACCCAATGTTTTCGACTGGGTAGTCGTGCGGCCCGATCAGCGGTCGACGCTGCAATCTGACGCGCCCGCTTTCCCGCGTTCGACCGTTTCGGTTGCCCCAGCTTAGATGGCGCGAGAAGCCTTCACCCGACCATGGAAGACCTCACCATCCTACTGTTCCTTTTGTTTCGATGAGCGATGCCAGCCAACATACTAACTAGAATAAAGTAGTAAAATACTTTAACCTGCAGCGGCAAAAGCGGCATCGGCCCTGCGTTCCGATTGGTTTGAGGGCGCAATATACGTCGCTGTCGCGACGTGCTCGGGTGAGGTGGAGACGACAGTGGCGATCATGTTCGTCAGAGCACAGGTGATCGGCAGGGGCGCGGGACGCAGCGTCGTCTCGGCCGCCGCCTATCGCCATCGCGCCCGGATGATGGACGAACAGGCCGGTACGTCGTTCAGCTATCGCGGCGGGGCTTCCGAACTGGTGCATGAGGAGCTGGCTCTTCCGGACCAAATACCGGCCTGGCTGCGGTCGGCGATTTCTGGTCAATCCGTCGCCAAGGCGAGCGAAGCGCTGTGGAATGCCGTCGATGCTTTCGAGAAACGCGCCGACGCGCAGCTGGCGCGCGAGTTGATCATCGCGTTGCCGGAAGAGCTGACGCGGGCTGAGAACATCGCGCTGGTGCGGGAGTTCGTGCTCGACAATCTGACTGCGAAAGGGATGGTCGCCGATTGGGTCTATCACGACAAGGACGGCAATCCGCATATCCATCTGATGACGACGCTCAGGCCGCTGGCGGAGGAGGGGTTCGGGCCAAAGAAGGTTCCTGTCTGTGGCGAGGACGGAAAGCCGCTGCGGGTCGTCACGCCGGATCGCCCGAATGGCAAGGTCGTCTACAAACTCTGGGCTGGCGACAAGGAAACCTTGCAGGCGTGGAAGATCGCCTGGGCGGAGACGGCCAGCCGGCACCTGGCGCTTGCCGGTCACGAGATCCGGCTCGATGGCCGCTCCTATGCCGAACAGGGGCTTGATGGCATCGCGCAAAGACATCTCGGTCCGGAGAAGGCAGCACTCTCCCGCAGGGACGCGGAGATGTATTTTGCTCCGGCCGACCTTGCCCGTCGCCAGAAGATGGCCGACCGGCTGCTTGCCGATCCTGCGCTCCTGCTGAAGCAGTTGAGCAATGAACGCTCCACCTTCGATGAGCGCGATATCGCCAAGGCGCTGCATCGCACTGTCGACGATCCCGCGGACTTCGCCAATATCCGCGCGCGACTGATGGCATCGGACGATCTCATCATGCTGAAGCCGCAGCAGATCGATGCCGAAACGGGAAAGGCGAGCGAACCTGCCGTCTTCACCACGCGGGAGATGCTGCGCATCGAATATGACATGGGGCGGTCGGCGCGGGTTTTGGCGGAGCGCCGTGGTTTTGCCGTTTCCGATCGGGTGGTTGCAGCCGCGATCAGGCAGGTCGAAACGCAGGATCCGGAAAACTCCTTCCGGCTCGATCCGGAACAGGCGGATGCCATCCACCATATCACCCGCGACAAAGGTATCGCCGCCGTGGTCGGCCTTGCCGGCGCCGGCAAGTCGACCTTGCTTGCCGCCGCCCGCGTTGCCTGGGAGAGCGATGGTCGCCGGGTGATCGGTGCTGCCCTTGCCGGGAAAGCCGCCGAAGGGCTGGAAGACAGTTCCGGCATCAGGTCGCGGACACTCGCCGCCTGGGAACTCGCCTGGGCCAGCGGACGCGAATTGCTCGAACGTGGCAATGTGCTTGTCATCGACGAGGCCGGCATGGTGTCGTCGCAGCAGATGGCCCGCCTGCTTGACATCGCCGAGCAAGCCGAGGTGAAGGTCGTGCTGGTTGGTGACGCGATGCAGCTGCAGCCGATCCAGGCGGGCGCGGCGTTCCGGGCGATCACTGAGCGGATCGGTTTTGCCGAACTTGCCGGTGTGCGCCGCCAGCGCCAGCCATGGGCGCGCGAGGCGTCGCGGCTTTTTGCGCGCGGCGAGACCGGGAAAGGCCTCGATGCCTATGCCCAGCAGGGGCATCTGATCGAGGCAGGGACACGGGCGGAAACGATCGATCGGATCGTCGCCGATTGGAGCCAAGCGCGCAAACAGGCAATCCAGAACTCAACCACGGCAGGCAATGACGGTCGTCTTCGTGGTGACGAACTGCTGGTGCTCGCCCACACCAACGAGGACGTCAAGTATCTGAACGAGGCGCTGCGATCGGTGATGGTGGGAGAGGGCGCACTTGGTGAGAACCGCGCTTTCCAGACCGAGCGCGGCGCGCGGGCATTTGCTGCCGGTGACCGCATCATCTTCCTGGAGAATGCCCGCTTCGTTGAACCGCGCGCAACTCGTCTCGGCCCGCAACATGTGAAGAATGGCATGCTCGGCACGGTCGTTTCCACCGGCGACAAACGTGGCGACGCAGTGCTTTCGGTCCGTCTCGACAGTGGCCGTGATGTCGTCTTCAGCGAGAGCAGCTATCGCAATGTCGATCATGGCTACGCCGCGACCATTCACAAGTCTCAAGGCGCCACGGTCGAGCGAACCTTCGTGCTCGCCACCGGCATGATGGACCAGCACCTGACCTATGTGTCGATGACGAGGCACAGAGACCGCGTCGATCTCTATGCGGCGAAGGACGATTTTGAAGCAAAGCCGGAATGGGGACGAAAGCCGCATGTCGATCATGCCGCCGGCGTCACCGGCGCGCTCGTGGAAACAGGACAAGCCAAGTTCCGGCCGAATGACGAGGATGCCGACGATAGCCCCTATGCCGATGTCAGAACAGATGACGGCACCCTCCATCGTCTATGGGGTGTCAGCCTGCCGAAGGCGCTCGAGGAAGGTGGCGTCTCAGAAGGCGATACCGTCACGCTGCGCAAGGACGGCGTCGAGCGGGTGACGATCAAGGTTGCGATCGTCGACGAGCAAACCGGCCAGAAGCGGTTCGAGGAAAGAGAGGTCGACCGCAACGTCTGGACCGCCAAGCGGATCGAAACCGCCGAAGCGCGTCAGCAACGGATCGAGCGGGAAAGCCATCGACCGGATGTGTTCAAGCAACTGGTAGAGCGCCTGTCGCGTTCCGGCGCCAAGACGACGACGCTCGATTTTGAAAGCGAGGCCGGTTATCGCGCCCATGCCGACGACTTCGCGCGCCGCCGTGGTCTCGATCACCTTTCGCTTGCCGCAGCCGGGGCGGAAGAAAGCCTTTCCCGGCGGTGGGCCGGGATTGCCGAGAGGCGCGAGCAGCTGGCGAAGCTGTGGGAGCGGGCAAGCGTTGCGCTCGGCTTCACGATCGAGCGGGAACGGCGCATCGCCTACAACGAGGAACGTGAACCCCAAACCGTCTTGGAGGCGGATGTTGCGAGCGGCCGATATCTGATCCCACCCACCACAGGCTTTGCCAGGAGTGCCGAGGAAGATGCGCGGCTGGCACAACTTTCGTCTCCTGCCTGGAAGGAACGGGAAGCCATCCTCCGGCCGCTGCTGGAGACGATCTATCGTGACCCGGATGCAGCCCTTGTCGCCTTGAACGCGCTTTCATCGGATACAAGCGTCGATCCGCGCAGGCTTGCCGATGATCTTGCCAAAGCACCCGAGCGGCTCGGCCGCCTGCGGGGTTCCGACCTGATCGTCGACGGTCGTGCGGCACGCGACCAGCGCGGTGTCGCTTTCACGGCATTGATGGACCTACTGCCGCTCGTCCGCGCCCATGCCACCCAGTTCCGCCGGAATGCCGAACGCTTCGAAAGCCACGAGCAACAGCGCCGCGCCCATATGGCATTGCCGATCCCGGCGCTCTCCGAAAAGGTGATGGCACGTCTTACCGAGATCGAGGCGGTGCGCAGGCAAGGTGGTGACGACGCCTACAAGGCCGCCTTTGCGCTTGCCGCCAAAGACCGCTCGATCGTCCAGGAGGTCAAGGCGGTCAGCGAGGCGCTGACCGCCCGCTTCGGCTGGAGCGCGTTTACCTCGAAGGCCGACGCGGTTGGCGAACGCAACATGGTCGAGCGTATGCCGGAGGACCTCGCCAGTATCAGAGGCGAGAAGCTGACCCGGCTGTTCAAGGCCGTGAAGCGCTTTGCCGACGAGCAGCATCTCGCCGAGCGGCGGGATCGTTCGAAGATTGTTGCCGGTGCCAGTGCCGATCAAGGGATGGAGAATGTCCCCATGCTTGCCGCCGTCACCGAGTTCAGGACCGCGATCGACGAGGAGGCGCGCTCGCGTGTGCTCTCAGATCCTCTCTATCGCCAGCAGCGAGCAGCGCTGGCGGCGGTGGCAAGCGCGATCTGGCGCGATCCGGTCGACGCCGTCGGCAAGATCGAAGAGCTGCTTCAGAAAGGCTTTGCTGGCGAGCGCATCGCGGCCGCGGTGACCAATGATCCGGCCGCCTATGGCGCATTGCGCGGTTCCGATCGCCTGATGGACCGGATGCTGGCCGCCGGCCGGGAGCGGAAACAGGCGGTGCAGGCCGTGCCTGAAGCCGGCGCCCGTTTGCGATCGCTCGGTTCGGCCTACGTCAATGTGCTCGATGCCGAACGCCAGGCTATCGCCGAAGAGCGGCGGCGCATGGCGGTTGCCATTCCTGCTCTGTCGACGGCGGCGGAAGACGTGCTCCTGCGACTGACTGCCGAGGCGAAGAACAACGACCGCAAGCTGACGGCTTCCGCTGCCCCTCTCGATCCCAGCATTCGCCGGGAGTTCGCCGCCGTCAGCCGGGCACTCGACGAGCGCTTTGGTCGCAATGCCATCATTCGCGGCGAAAAGGATCTCATCAACCGTGTGCCACAAGCGCAGCGCAGCGCCTTCGAGGCGATGCAGGACAGGTTGAAGGTCCTGCAGCGGACGGTGCGCATGGAAAGCAGCGAACAGATCATCTCGGAACGGCGCCAGCGGGCTGTCAGTCGTGGCCGTGGCATTGAACTCTGAGACCAACCGAGGAAGGCTCCATAAGCTTAGTCTTGCTTCTTTTGCCTGTTCTTCTGAGGGCGCGACGGCAGTCAGATTGCGTCGCGCCCTCAGAAGGGCATTCGCTCCTGAACTACAAGCGGAGATTGTCCGATTGATGAGTAAATCTGGACGCGCGGCGGTAAACAGCTTGATCTGCTACCTCGGTTCTCGATTTCGCAGAAAATCACGGAGAAAGACGGGTCGTCAATCGTCGGCACTCGGCGGCTGAAACGTCACCAGCCGGATAACCGCCAATATGATCTCGAATATCCGCTTACGCATCGATATCGCTCCTTTGCGATCATATGCCGCCTCTTGCCTGGCGCCTTCAAACGAGCTTATCGTCGATCTCGAATGACTTGAGGTTATGGATGAAACGCGGACGCCTGCCATTGACGGCTTTGCGCACATTCGAGGTCGCCGGCCGTCTCGAAAGCTTCACGCTGGCGGCGCAGGAGCTGTTCATCTCGCAGGCGGCGGTCAGCCGGCAGATCCGCGAGTCTGGAGACGTTGCTGGGCGAGGCGCTCTTCGAGCGCCGCCATCGCGGCGTCCATCTGACCGCTTCGGGCAACAAACTGCTGGCGATCTTGACGTTATCCTTCGACCGGATCGACCAATGCCTGGAAGAAATCCGCAGCCGACCGGCGACGGCGGCGGTGACGATCAGCGTGGAACCTTCCTTCGCGGCGTGCTGGCTCGTTTCCCGCCTGACACCTGGTCATCACGTCCTATGCGGACCAGGCACTCCGATCGGGTCTTGGGATCGCTCGCTATCAGTGCTCGGATTGCGTCGGGAGAGACCCGTTTTCCCTGCAGAAGCCGGCCGTTTGCGGACAGTTCCGCATCGAAATTAACGTACGACTTCGCCTCCGAGGCAGAGAAACCCACTTCCTTCTGAAGCCATGTCGCAATTTTGAAGCGATCACCGTCCGGCAATTTCGCCTTCAGTGTTTCGACTGCCTTTGCGGCGCGTAAGAAGTATTCGCTTTGCTTCTGCGGCTTTTGGAACAGGCTAGAACCATTGGTCCGCAGGAGATTCATGACGATACCGGCATATATGTGCTGAAGGTCTACGACGACAAGACAAAGGAAGACGCGGCCAAATTCCTTCTTAATCGGCGGCCGAAGGGCTAGATTTCGGCGCCGTTTCGGCAAGGATTCGGTAACCATACTCAAGCGTTTTTGGGAGGCTGGGTTCGAGCTAGGAAACGTTCGAGTCTGTAAAATGCGCCGGCGTGGACCTGAACGCCATCGAGCTTGTGGGTACGAAGATCACCTAGGGTCCAAGACCATTTATTCCGCCGAGATTCACTTAAGCCTCACGCCTCGTCCAACAGCATCTCCGCGGTGATCTTATCCGTCACGAGGATGTTCACGTATCCGCCGCGCAGCGCGGCTCGGATCGCAGGAACCTTGTCCTTCCGATAGCGGCGACGACGACAGTCGATAAAGACCAGGCCCTTCGGATGGAGCCCGACACACTTGGACGGAGTGTTGGAATAGGAAGCCCGTCACGATGGCCGGCAGGGCCAGCCACCGTCGATCCACCTGGCCGCCAGAACAGTTCCCGTGAATACCAATGTCGAGGCGTTCGCCTCGAGCGTTCATTCGATGTCCCACTCCCGGTCCAGTTCCGCCAGCCTGGATTCGATCTGGTCGGAATGAGCCTCGTAGTAGGCGAGCCGATCCTCCATCTGCCAGCGCAGGCGTCGGTTGATCTCGTTTGATGTCTGGGCGCTGACCCGGTTTGCTGTCGTGGCCATGGTGCGTCCTCCTCTTCGCGGCAACCACAGGGCAAGCACAAAGTTCCGCGCCTGGCCTTGATGAAACGTCGTTATATATTATATGAGAATATATAATGAAATTTCACCCGGAGCCAGTCATGCGCATTACAACGATATCCGAGAAGCTTTCCGTCTCGCCGCAGCCGAGTATTGAGGACATCCAGTCGCTCCGCGACAAAGGATTCAAGACCCTCATCAACAACCGACCGGACGACGAGGATCCCTCACAGCCGGGCACGCAAGCGGAAAGTCAGGAAGCGAAGCACCGCGGCCTGACCTATGCGTTCATCCCGGTCACGGCCGGCACGATCACTGAGGCGGACATACGTGCGTTTCAACGCGCGGTCGACGAATCCGAAGGGCCTGCGTTCGCCCACTGCAAGACCGGTGCTCGGTCGCTGAACCTCTACCTCATCGGAGAGGTTCTTGACGGCCACTTGTCTGCCGACGAGGTCGTCGAGTTCGGACGCAGCCGCGGCTTCGACACCAGCGCCGCGGCAAGCTGGCTTGAGAAGAAGGCCGCGCGCCGTCCACAGGTGGAGGGCTTCTTCGATAAACGAACCTGGAGCGTCCAGTACGTGGTGTCCGATCCCGCGACCCGCAAGTGCGCCATCATTGACCCGGTGCTAGACTTCGATGAGAGGGCCGGTGCGACGGCGACCATCAATGCCGACGCGATCCTCGACTACGTCCACGACAACGGGCTGACGGTCGAGTGGATCCTCGACACCCACCCGCACGCCGACCACTTCTCCGCCGCCCATTATCTGCAAGAGAAGACCGGCGCACAAACGGCGATCGGCGAGCGCGTCGTGGACGTCCAAAAGCTGTGGAAGGGCATCTACAACTGGCCTGAGCTTGCCACCGACGGCTCCCAATGGGACCGGCTGTTTGCCCATGGCGAGACCTTCGAGGTCGGCTCGATCAAAGCCAAAGTGCTTTTCTCTCCGGGACATACGCTCGCCTCCATCACCTATGTGATCGGCGACGCGGCCTTCGTGCACGACACGCTCTTCATGCCCGACAGCGGTACGGCACGCGCCGATTTCCCCGGCGGTGACGCCCGCGTCCTGTGGAAGTCGATACAGGAGATCCTCGCGCTCCCGGACGAGACGCGGCTATTCACGGGCCATGACTACCAGCCGGACGGTCGGGCGCCTCGATGGGAAAGCACGGTGGCGGAGCAGATGAAGTCCAACCCGCATCTTTCCGGCGTGACGGAAGAGGAATTCGTGGCGCTCAGGACGAGGCGTGACAAGACGCTGCCGATGCCGAAGCTCATCCTTCATGCCCTGCAGGCGAACATCCGCGGCGGACGTCTGCCGGAGCCGGAGGCCAACGGCAGGCGCTACCTCAAGTTTCCGCTCGATGCATTACAGGGAGCAGCATGGGAATGACCACCGATCTAAAGGCGATTATGAGGGCGGGGCTTTCCCCCGCCGAGATGGCCAGCCGGGCCGGAGAGGTAGCGAACCTGCTGAAGACGCTGTCCCATCCGGCGCGCCTGATGATCGTCTGTACCCTGGTGGAAGGCGAGTATTCGGTCGGCGAGCTTGAAGAGAAGCTCGACCTCCACCAGCCGCATCTGTCGCAGCACCTGACGGTACTGCGTGGCTCCGGGATCGTCGAAACCCGGCGGGAGGGGAAACAAATCTTCTACCGCCTGACGGAAGAGAAGGCCGCGCAACTGGTCGCCGCCCTCTATGACATTTTCTGCGTAAAGGATGACAAGTGAACGCGTATCTCCCCTCATTGGTCGGGGGCATGCTGATCGGAGTGTCGACCGTCATGCTTCTGCTCCTTAACGGCCGGATTGCCGGGATCAGCGGGATCGTCGGGCGTCTCGCGCGAGGGATCGGCTTGACGACCAATCTCGCCTTTGCGCTCGGGCTGTTGCTCGGGCCGCTCGCCTATCTGCTCATGTTCGGCGGCTGGCCGGTCGTGCAGATCACCACCGGCTGGCCGCTGCTCATCGTGGCCGGACTGCTTGTCGGCTTCGGCTCGCGCATGGGATCGGGCTGCACCAGCGGCCACGGCGTGCTTGGGCTTGCCCGCCTGTCGCCGCGGTCGATGGTGGCGGTCGCCACGTTCCTGACGGCCGGCGTCATCGCCGTCGCAATTCTGCGAGGTCTCGGACTATGAACCGGAACATCCACCAATTCGTGGCCGCTCTCGCCTCGGGTATCGTCTTCGGCTTCGGCCTGTCGCTGTCCGGCATGCTGAACCCGGTCCGTGTCCAAGGCTTCCTCGACGTGTTCGGCGCCTGGGATCCGAGCCTTGCCTTCGTTCTCGGCGGCGCCGTCGTCGTCGCCTTTATCGGCGTGCAGGTGATGAAACGGATGAAGCGTCCCGCCTTCGACGACAGCTTCCACGTGCCGACGAACCGTCGGATCGATGCTCCGCTGGTCGTTGGTTCGGCCTTGTTCGGCCTGGGCTGGGGGATCGGTGGCTTCTGTCCCGGTCCGGCAGTCGCATCCCTATCGGTCGGCCTTCCGCAGACGTTCTTGTTCGTCGTCGCCATGCTGATCGGGATGACCTTGTATGACAGAGTATGGAGCAGACGGACGTGAACACCTCCATTTTGGCGGCAGTTGGCTCCGGCGGAATCGTCGGCTTCATGCTCGGCCTGCTCGGCGGCGGCGGGTCCATCCTGGCAACGCCCCTTCTGCTCTATGTGGTGGGGGTGACGCAGCCGCATATCGCGATCGGAACGGGTGCGCTCGCTGTTTCGGTGAATGCGTTCGCAAACTTTGCCAGCCACGCGATCAAGGGCCACGTCTGGTGGCGCTGCGCGGCCGTCTTCTCTGCACTCGGCGTCGTTGGCGCCCTCGGCGGCTCCAGTCTCGGAAAAGCGATGGACGGAGATCGCCTGATTTTCCTGTTCGGCATCCTCATGCTCGTCGTCGGCGTCCTGATGCTGAAGCCCAGGAAGCCAGTATCGATAGAATGCCGGCCCGTCGATCTTAAGATGTGCCTTGCCACCGCGACCGTCGCACTCGCCGCCGGCGTTACATCGGGTTTCTTCGGCATCGGCGGGGGCTTCCTGATCGTTCCCGGCCTCATGCTGGCGACGGGCATGCCGATGATCAACGCGATCGGCACATCTCTCCTCTCCGTTGGTACGTTCGGACTGGCGACGGCCTTGAACTATGCCGGTTCGGGCCTGGTGGAATGGTGGCTTGCCGCCGAATTCATCGGCGGCGGCATCGTCGGCGGCGTACTCGGCATGCTGCTCGCCAGCCGGCTCAGCGCCTACAAGAACATCCTCAACCGCCTGTTCGCAGCGCTCATCTTCGTGGTTGCTGCATACATTTTGTATCGGAACTGGGGGACGGTGGTGCCGGGCTAAGGCGCCAAGCGAAGGCCTCGACAGCAGGCGAGCCGCGACTTCCGGCCAGAAGTGACCCTTGCGTATGAAGAGCGAGCGACCGTTGCAACACCAACACGTTGACCATCTTGTAGAGACCAGCGGCGGCGTCGCTGATGGTGATGGTCGTACCCATCGTGTCTGAAAGCGACATGCCGCCACTCCGGCACGGCGCGCGTGCAAAGCGGCCGTGTCCTTCCTCAATGCGCCATGAATATTGGCATGCTGCTTTGCTCGATCATGTTGCGCGTCACGCCTCCGAAGAGCGTCTGCTGCCAGCGAGGGTGATTGTATGCTCCCATGACGATAAGATCAGCGTTCAGGTCCATCGCATGCTGCCTCAGGACCTCGTCGGCCGTGTTTCCGCCGCTGGCCACGCGATCGACCTGAACATTGACCCCGTGACGGGACAGGAAGCTCGCGATGTCGGCGCCTGGTTCTTCTCCATTCACCCGTTCTCGCGAGACTGGATCGACCATCGTCACGTAGACGCAGTCGGCCGTCTTCAACAGGTCGAGGGCCTGCCTTGCGGCACGCGACGCCTCGTCGCTCGAATCCCATGCCAGTACGATCGATTTGGAAGTGGAAGAGAGCGGCCGCCGTCCGCGGTTGATGATGACCGGCGTCGGCGTATGGAACAGAGCGCCATCCATGACCCGCTTCTGGAGTTCCTCGTCCTTGCACGCTTGGCGGCCGACGAGAACGACGTCGGCATAGAGCGCCCGTTCTGCAATGTCCTCCCGCGCAAAAGCATATTCCGTATAGACGTCCTGCACATCGTAGGACAGTTCGGTGCGCGAGAGATACGCCTTGATCTCTTCGGCTTTCTTGACGAGTTCCTCGATTTCGCGCTGGCGTTCTTCCAGCCAGACGGTCGACAGGGAGTTGTATTCTCCCATCATCGGCGACGCGCCCATGCAGATCACGACCGCGCTGAGATGCGCTCCGGAGGCTCCGCAAAACTCCACGGCGGCCTTCAGGTCCTCGTCGAAATATTTGGAAGTCAGGATGCTCATTACCGTGCGAATGGACATTTCGATCACCTCTCTTGTTGAATATCGAGAGGATAACGGCACTTGCGGCGACGTCTTTGATCTTCGTCAAGCATTGGATGAACGATCGCGGCGTCGCCGGGAGACCAACTTGTCGACCTCGGTCACGAGAACGAGGGAGCTAGCGATCAGCATGCTGAGGCCCCATTCAAGAGGCGTGATCGGCGAAAGGCCGAGCGTTCTGCTAAGCCACGGCACGTACATCGCCGAGATGTGGATCGTCTGAGCGGCGAGCACGCTGAGGAGCAGGAACCGGTTCCGAAGGATATCGACGGAGAATATCGATCGTCTTTCGGAGGAGCATGCCAGGGTCTGGACGTTCTCGAACATCACGAAGATCAGAAGCGTTATGTTGCGTGCTTCGGGAACGCCATATCCATGCGCAATCATCCACTGGAAGGCAAGGAACGCTGCTCCGCCGATCACAACCGTCGATTGGACGACGCGCCGGATCATCGTCCGGTCGAGGACAGGCTCGAGCGGAGAACGTGGCGGCCCCGCCAGTTCGTCTCCTTCCGGCCTGCCGCCGGCAAGCGCGACGTCCTGGATGCCGTTTGTCACGAGATTGAGCCACAAGAGCTGAACAGCGAGGAGCGGCATGGGCAGGCCGAATGGTAGCGCGAGCATGAAGAGCAGGACCTCGGCGGCGCCTGTTGCGACCGACATCAGCACCACCTTGCGGATGTTGCGATAGGCGGCCCGGCCTTCTGCGATCCCCGCGACGATGGATGCGAAGTTGTCGTCCGTGACGACGAGATCGGCGCTTTCCTTCGCCACCTCGGTTCCCCTGAGCCCCATTGCGACGCCGACATGCGCCTTCTTCAACGCCGGACCGTCGTTTACACCGTCTCCGGTGACGGCGACGATATGGCCATTGCGGATCAGGGATGCGACGATCGCCGATTTCTGCGCTGGCTGCACGCGGGCGTAGATGCGGGCCTCTCTCGTGATCTCGTCCAGCCGCTGGTCGCCCGCTCGAGCGGCTTCATCGATGTCGTGGCCCGAAACGACCTGGCCCGCGTGAAAGGTCAGGCCGGCATCTCTGGCAATCGCGGCAGCGGTCCGCGGGTCGTCCCCGGTCACCATCACGACCTCCACGCCCGCCGCGTGGCAGTCTTTCATAGCGTTCGGCACTTCAGGCCGGACCGGGTCCTGCAGTCCGGCCAGCCCCAAGAACACGAGATCGACAAGGTGACCGTGTCCGAGGCTTCCGGCGAGGGACGCGCCGATTTCCCCTTCGGCGAACGCGAGCACCCTGAGGCCTCGAGCGGCCATCTCTTCCTTCTGCGCCAAAAGCGACGCACGGTCGATTTCGACTACGTTTCCCGCGGAGTCCATGCGATCAGACATTTCTATGAGCACCTCCGACGCCCCCTTGACGAAGACATGAATCCGATCACTGCCGTGGTGGAAGGATGCAGCGTATTTGTGCTCGGGCTCGTAGGCGATCCTTGCCGCCAGCGGGTATCGGTCGTTCAACTCTTCCTGTCCCAGCCCGGCCTTCCGTCCTGCTGCAAGAAGCGCCACGTCGACCGTGTCTCCGGCGGCGACCCAGAGATCGTCGCGGCGAGCTAGGGTTCCTTCGTTTGCGAGCAGTGCAGCGCGTAGCAGCCTGCGCGCCCTCTCGCGGACAAGGTCGCTGTCCAGGCCGCTCGCCCTGATCTCGCACTTGTCGAGATCTGCATGGGCGTCCAGGGCGATGTCCGTGCCGTCCGGCAGGCGAATTTCGGTCACCGTCTGCACGTTGCTGGTCAAGGTACCCGTCTTATCCGTGGCGATTATCGTGGTCGAACCGAGGGCCTCAACAGCCGGCATGCTTCGGACGATGACGTTGCGGGCGGCCATCCGCCGCATGCTGACGGCAAGCGCGACAGAGATCGCGATCGGGAGCCCTTCGGGAACAGCGCTCACCGCCAGACCTACGGACATCATGATCAGATCGTGCAGAGGGAGGCCCCGCATGAAGCCCGCGACGACCAGCACCAACGCTGCCAATCCTACGAAAACCGCGAGCGCGTTCGTGAACTTCGCCAGGAGGGCGACGAGCGGGGGCTGCGACGAACCGGCTTTTCCCAGCTCGACGGCGATGCCGCCAAGCATCGTCTCGCTACCCGTAGCGGTCACAACGCCTTTGGCTCGCCCGCGCGTCACCAGGGAACCCGCAAGCAGTAGCAGGGCGCTGCGAGTTTCATCCGACGAGCCTTCGACTGTCCGCCCTTTGGAGACCGGCATCGACTCGCCGGTCAGAAGCGACTCGTCGCACCGGAGGTCGCTCGCATCGACAAGCGTCAGATCGGCAGGGATTCTGTCACCGGATTCCAGAAGAACGAGATCGCCCACGACCAGCCGCTTGGCCTCGATCCGGCAAGCCACCCCGTCCCGGATGACCCTGGCCAACGGCTGCTCAAGCTTTCGAAGGGCGGCCGCCGCTCGATCCGCCGAATATTCCTGGTAGGTGCCTATGGAGGCATTGATCAGAAGCACGACGAGAATGAACAGGCCGTCTTCGATCCTGCCGGTCGCAAACGAGAGCGCCGATGCTAGCAAGAGGATGTAGATGATTGGGTTGCGAAATTGGCTGAGGAAGACCTTCAGCGGCGATGGGGGCTCAGGCTCGGGCAGCGTGTTGGGTCCAAGCTCGGCGAGGCGTTCCTCGGCCTCGATGCTTGTCAGTCCGATCACCGCAGGCGTCGTGGGGGCGGGTGTCTGCGCCGTCAGATTCATCATGGGCTCCGGGCTTGTCGCGACGATTTCATTGAAGGCTCCCCCGACAGCCTATGTGCTCCCGCGCACGATGCATTGACCGGGATCAAGGAGCTTCGATCGAACTGAGATATGCTGGAGCCGATTTATGGACCGCAGCTTTATGCGGCCACGCGCTGCGCTGGGATCGGTTCCCGACGGTGCCGCGTGTGGACCCGCATTGATCAGGCAAGATTGGAAGGCACTAAAATGATTAGAAGCTCAGTACAGACCGTCTTGCAGACGATGAAGGATGACCTTGTCCGTCGTCTCGGAGCGATCGATGCGGATCTCTGCGTCGCGCTAGAGAAGGACAGCGAGGAGCGCGCGACCCAGGTTGAAAACGATGAGGTTCTTCGCGAGATGCAAGCCGAGGGGCGCGACCAGATCGGGGCCATCGACGCGGCGATCGACCGGCTGAACGACGGCACATACGGGCGATGCGTCAAATGCCGCCATCCGATCGGCAAGGAGCGGCTCGCGGCGGTTCCCTATACGCCGTTCTGCATCGATTGCGCAAAATCGTTCCGCTGAGGCTTCTGGATTGATGGGAGGGTGAGGGGTGGCTACAGCGGCGGCTTGGTGGGCTGGTAGGTGGACGTGGCCTGAGGGCGGGCTGTCGCGACTGAGGGAAGCCGGCTCCCGGTCTGGCCTTCTGGTGCTCTCGTCGCTGCTTGCGCTTGCGGCCGCATTCGCCTTCTATCTCGCGGGTTACGGCCTTGGATATCGGTTAATCCTGGTTGGCTGCACCAGCCTGAGTCTGCTGTCTCTTTGCGTTGAAATCGCCAAGAAGCTGCGGAAAGAGGAATACGGTCTGGACCTGATCGCGGCCCTGGCCATGGGGTCCTCCTTATGGTTCGGCGAATATCTCGCCGGAGCGATCGTCGGCCTCATGTATTCCGGCGGTCAGTTTCTGGAGGCATACGCACATCGTCGCGCCGACGAGGGGATGTCGGCTTTGCTGGCGCAAGTTCCGCGGACCGCCCTGCGGCTTGCCGGGAGTGGCTTCGAAGAAATTCCGATCGAGACGGTCGCAGTCGGCGACGTGCTCCTGATACGCAAGGGAGACGTCGTACCGGCCGACGGGGCGCTCGTCGGCGAATTCGCAACGATCGACCAGGCGGTTTTAACCGGAGAGCCTTTCCCGGTGCGCATCGCCAAGGGTGGAAGCATTTCGAGTGGCGCTACGAACGAGGGCGACGCGGTTGAAATCCGTGTTCTAAGCCGTGCCGAGGACAGCACCTATGCAGGAATAGTCAGACTCGTGGAAGCGTCGAAGCGATCCAAGGCGAAGCTGATGCGCCTGGCCGACCGGTTCTCGGTCTGGTTCCTGTTCGCTACGATCGCGGTCGCAGGACTATCGGCAATCTTGTCCGGAGACATGTCACGGATCGTGGCCGTCCTGGTCGTCGCCACGCCATGTCCGTTGATCTTGGCCGTACCCGTCGCACTTGCAGCCGGCACTTCAAAAGCCGCCAAGGAGGGCGTTCTGGTGAAGGGAGCGGGACCTCTTGAGGCCCTCGCCCAAGCCACCGTAGTAGTGTTCGACAAGACGGGGACGCTCACCGCAGGACAGCCCGAAGTCGGCGCGATAGACGGCCCGGAGCATCCAGACAGAATCCTGCGGCTGGCCGCCTCGCTGGACCAGGCGTCCGGCCATGTGGTCGGACGCGCGCTGGTGGACGAGGCGCATAGGCGTGGATTGGTGTTGACCCGCCCGTCGGGGGTGACCGAGACTGCGGGATCCGGGATCTCCGGAATCGTCGATGGCGTGCATGTCGACGTCGGAGGAGACACCTATTTCGGAGAGGCTCCGCCGTCCGGGCCGAACGGTTCAAGCAGCGCAATGCGTGTGAAGGTGCTCTTTGACGGCGCGTCGGCTGGCACGATCACGCTCGAAG
Organism: Rhizobium sp. 862_C5_N1_2; assembly: GCF_051811205.1. Lineage (NCBI taxonomy): Bacteria > Pseudomonadati > Pseudomonadota > Alphaproteobacteria > Hyphomicrobiales > Rhizobiaceae > Rhizobium > Rhizobium sp. 862_C5_N1_2. Next base: position 275,399 of record NZ_JBPWPT010000003.1, read on the forward strand.
ACCGGCTTCGCAAAGACGCCGTCCAGCTCGTCAACCAGCTCAGGGCATCAGGGATTTCTCGAATAGTCCTCGCTTCCGGGGACGAGCTGCCTATCGCGACAGCCATAGCTCGCTCTCTGGGCTTGGACGACGTCGCGGCGAGGCTCGATCCTGCAGACAAAGTCGCAGTCATCGAGAAGGAGCGCGTCCACGGGAGAGTTCTGATGGTCGGCGACGGAGTGAACGACGCGCCAGCGCTGGCGGCAGCCGAAGTCGGAATCGCGGTGGGCGTCGAAAACCTTGCGGCGGCTGCGGAGGCTGCGGATATCGTGCTCGTCCGGGACGACCTCACGCAGATAGCGAAGGCGATCGGCATCGCGCGTCGTTCACGCAAAATCGCGCTTCAGAGCATCTATACGGGTATAGGTCTCTCGCTCATCGCGATGGGGTTTGCGGGAGCGGGATACCTTCCGCCGGTTGGCGGCGCGTTGATTCAGGAGGCCATCGACGTGGCGGTCATCCTCAACGCCCTTCGCGCCCTCTAATGGGCGAGAAGCACTGGTAGCTCGGCCTTGACGAGCAGTTCCCGAGTGACGCCGCCGAGGATGAATTCACGAAGCCGGGAATGGCCAAATCCGCCCGCGACCAGGAGGTCCGCTTTTCGTTCCAGCGCGGCCGATTGGATGGCAGCGGTCGCGGTCTCTCCACCTGCCTGAATCGATACGCCTTCCACTTCGAATCCCGAGTGCGTCAACGAGGAGATCAGGAGCAAGCGGTTGGCCTCGTCGATCTCCTTGTCGTCGGTGATCGAGATGACCTGCACCTTGGTCGCGCGTTCGATGAAAAAGCGGGCGCAGGATAGGGCACGTGCTGCGGTGGCGCTGCCGTCCCAGGCAACGGCGATCGTGTCCACGCGAGAGCAGACGCTGGTGGCGGGAAACAGTACGATGGGACGGCCGCTCCCGAACAGCAGCGTCTCGGAAAACTGGCGGGACAGTTCCGAGGCCTCGACGATGGAGAGGTCGTGACACCTGGCGATTTCGGAAAAACGTTCGTAGACGAACGGCTCCGTGGCCTCGAATCCATGGATTCGCACTTCGACGCCAGTCTCCGAAGCAGCGTGAGTGAGATGTTCCCGCAACGAAGTCCCGCTGTGCCGGCTATTCCCCTCTGCTTGTTCCCGCCATGTGTCGACATCGATAAAAGTGGGAAAGGGCTGATGGACCTGGGGGATCCGGACTTGCGGGATGCTGGCGACGAGATCGGCGTCGTTCTGCCGAGCGAGGTCGATAGCATTGTCGACTATGGTGAAGGAACTGGGGTCGGGATAGGTCGATAACGGGAGATGGAACTGCGGCTTCATGCTGGCCTCCTGAGGTTAAACAGCCGTCATGATGCCTGCCGCGGAGAGAGTTCGCATTGCGCTTTGTCAAGGCCGCGGCGCAACGAAGCTCCTATGATCGTGCCTTCATTAAAGCTGGAGGACACGGCCATGACGATCAAGCTGAGGGAGATCAACCCCGGTGAGTGCTACCGGATCCTTGAGAACGAGCGCTTCGGTCATCTCGCCTGCTGCAAGGATGGGCAGCCTTACGTGGCGGCGATCTATTTCGCCTTTTCCAGCGGGGTTGCCTATAGCTTCACCATGCCCGGCAAGAAGCTCGACTGGATGCGGGGAAACGACAAGGTCTGCCTTCACGTCGAGCAGCGTTCGAGCGCCGGCGGGTGGACGAGCGTCGTCGTCGAAGGCAGGTTCGAGGAGTTTCCTGACAGCGACGCGCGACGAAGCGAAAGGCTCCATGCATGGTCGCTTCTCCAAAAGTATTCGGACTGGTGGGAGATCGGCTCCATGAAGCCCCACGAGCTCCCCATGCTCGACGGCTCTCCTCACGTCTTCTACGGGATCGTCGTAACGGCCGTGTCGGGTCGAAGCGCAGTCAGGACGGAATGAAAGGCGATCCTCGCGCTGATTCCACATCCCACAAACGGAGCACCACATGCCATATCCCCCCAGCCTGCATCGCAGCGCCACGCTCAACGCCGACCTCCCGCCCATTGTTAGCACGGGGTTCCTGATTCAAGGTGAGATCTGCGCCGCGTCGGCCAGGGTCACCACGGATTTGACGGCGTCCGCCGCGCGACGAGGGCTACGATACTGTGAATTCCTGGCTCGACTTGTCTGCAGCATCGACAACGGTGATGCGGTCGAGGCCCTTTCGGACTACGTTGAGAGCGAGCTGGAGGAGTATCCCAGGGAGGTGGCGCGGCTGTGCGAGGCCGGGTCACGAACGTTGTCGCACGCCGCCGAACTGTATCGAGACGCCGCCGCCGGTCAGGTCCGGGAGGCTGAAGCGAAGACGGTTGTTTGAAGCGCGCGGCTCACCGGGTCGTTCGCAAGACGAGCACGGAGCATGGTGCGCGCTGCACGACGTGCTCTACGACTGAGCCGAAGACCCGGTCGACCACGTCGTCCCGGTGAGAGGCGATCAAGACGAGATCGGCGGCGATCTCCTTCGCGATGGCGACGATGACCTGAGACGGGTTGCCCGCGCGAACGTGTATCGAAGCAGGAGTGCCGGTCGACCGCAAAGCTTCCGAAAGTCTGGTCTCGGCGGCGGCCATCACCTCGACCGCCCAATCGTCCGGAGAGGCCGACGAGGGCAGACCCTCCAGAGCGTGAACGAGGTGGAGGCTTCCGTTGGGCGCGAGCTGCGCGCGGGCCGTTTCGACGAGCTGGAGCATGCGTTGCCGGGATCCTCGGCCGATCGCGCAGACGACTGTGGCGAACATGTCAGTATATGTCCTTTCCAGACAGGCTGACGAACTCGGTGGTCAGTCCATCGCCATGCGCTTCCTTGAGAAGCCGATCGGCGCTCATGATGTCGAGACACATGGTGCCAGTGAAGGATTGCCGGAGCGCGCAGCAGAAATGGTCTCTCGCCCACGCCTGGCCTCGCGGCGTTGCCGCCGTCACCTCCCAGCGATCCTCGTCCCGACGTTCGAGAACAAGGTCTGCGGACGTTCGCTCGACTGGAGGAATGGTCGTGGCTATGTCGGTTGCTGCCTTGCGGGTCTTTTCTTGTTCGCGCATGTCCGTCTCCTTTGGATGAGGTCGTGGCGCTGTGTCCAGAAGGCTATCTGCTCCAAGGCGTTCCGTCTTTGACGAGCATCAATCCGGATGTTTGACCGGGATCAAGCCAAGGTCGGGAAGGTGGTGATACGATTAGAGCGTGGCACATGCCGGTGGAGGGAAGCGTGAGGGCGATGGTACTCGAACAGGTGGGGCGGCCGCTCCGTCTCGTGGAGCGGCCGGACCCGCCAGCGTCGCCCGGCCACGTCGTCGTCAAGGTGGGGGCCTGCGGCGTCTGCCGGACGGACCTTCACGTCTGCGACGGAGACCTCTCCCAGCCAAAGCTTCCCCTCGTTCCGGGTCATGAGATTGTGGGAACCGTGATCGCAACGGGCGAGGGCGTTCCTCGTCGTCTTATCGGTCGAAAAGGCGGGGTACCCTGGCTGGGCCACACCTGCGGCCACTGCCCATATTGCCGAGAGGGTCGCGAGAATCTTTGCGACGCCCCCGGCTTCACCGGCTACTCGATCGACGGCGGCTTCGCGACGCATGCGGTCGTCGAGGCGGGCTACGCGTTCGAACTGCCTGATGATACGGACCCGGTGGCGACCGCGCCTCTTCTCTGCGCTGGCCTCATCGGGTGGCGATCCTTGAAGATGGCGGGCGAGGGGAGGACGATCGGCATCTACGGGTTCGGCGCGGCCGCCCACATCCTCGTGCAGGTGTGCAAGCATCGGGGCCAGAGCGTCTATGCGTTCGTGCGTCCTGGAGACGAGGCTGGGCGGAAGTTCGCGCTTGATCTTGGCGCCGTCTGGGCCGGGTTCTCCGGTGAGAGGCCGCCGGTGCCGCTCGACGCCGCCATCATCTTCGCGCCGGCCGGCGAGCTCGTGCCGATGGCGCTCGACGTAGTGCGGAAGGGCGGAACGGTGGTCTGCGGCGGCATCCACATGTCAGACATCCCGAGCATGCCCTACCGTCTGCTCTGGGGCGAGCGGCGGGTCGTCTCGGTGGCGAACCTGACGCGGGGCGACGGGGCGGAATTCTTCTCGATCGCGAAGGCGGCCGAGGTCAGATGCGTCACCATCGTCTACGCGCTTGAACATGCAAACGAGGCTCTCGACGACCTGCGGGCAGGCCGCATCAACGGCGCAGCCATCATCGTGCCATAGCCGCCATCCTCGTTGACGAGGATCAATGCGGATCGATCGGGCAAAACGGAAGCTTCTTCGTCAAGACGTCCGTCGACAACCGGCGGCGCTTCCGCGAGGAGATCAGAGATGTCGCGTTCGTTGCTAGCCCTGGGGGCGCTCTTCATCGCAGGTGAGAGCCTGTTGTCGGCTCCAGCCGTTGCAAACAGCCTGTCGCTCGCGCCGATGCTCCAGCGTGTCGTGCCGAGCGTCGTCAGCATCTCGGTGCAGGGCAGGGAACTCGACGACGCGGATGCGACGCTCGCCGATCCCTTCTACAGAAAATTCTTCGGACTACCTGACGACGCCGCGCCGGCAGAGCACGGCTTCCAATCGGCCGGCTCGGGTGTCGTCATCGACGAGGTCCACGGCTACATCGTCACCAACCAGCATGTCATCGCAAGCGCCTCGAAAATCGAGGTGGCGCTCTCCGATGGCCGACGCTTCAAAGCGAAACTCGTCGGCGCCGATCCCGAGACGGATGTCGCCGTCGTTCAAATTCCACCCGATCATCTTGTTCAGGCCGATTTTGGAAGCGCGTCCTCGCTCCATGTCGGCGACGTGGTCGTGGCGATCGGAAATCCCTTCGGCCTGGGCCAGACCGCCACTATGGGCATCGTCAGCGCGCTTGGACGCCGCGCCGTGGGATCGGAGGGGTACGAAGGATTCATTCAGACGGACGCTTCGACAAATCCCGGCAACTCGGGCGGCGCACTTGTAAACGAGGACGGCGTCGTCGTCGGGATCAACAGCGCGATCATCGGGCCGGCCGGCGGAAGCATCGGCATTGGTTTTGCAGTGCCCGCCGAGACTGTCGGTATCGTGATGCGGCAGCTCATCCTGACCGGCAAGCTGGTACGCGGCGAGGTGGGACTGGTCACGCAGGACCTGACGCCCGGTCTTGCAAAAGCGTTCGGCGTCGATGAAGGGCCGGGGGCGCTCGTCAGCGAAGTCCGACCCGGTTCGCCGGCTGCGAATGCAGGAATTCAGCCGGGCGACGTCGTCCGAATGGTCGACGGAAGGACGGTGCGCGGCGCGTCCGACGTCCGCAGGCTTGTGGGATCGCTACCATTGGAGTCCAAGCCGTCCTTCCAGATCGATCGCGCCAGCCGAAGGATAGAGGCCTTTCCTGAGGTATCCGCCGCACCGGTCGCCGAACCGGCCGCTCCTCGTACCATCCATATCTCCCGTGGCCCTCTCGCCGACGTCGAGATGGCGAACTCCCCCGACGGTCTCGGCGCGCGCGTCGTCGTCGTCGCCGAGGGTTCGGTCGCGGCACAGGCCGGCCTGCAGCCAGACGACGTTATCGTCGCTCTCGACCAGCAGCCGGTGACCGACGTCGGGCAACTGCTCGCAATACTCTTGAAGGAGCATGCCCGCGCGCTCGTCACGGTCGTGAGGAACGGCCACCGCCTCTTCGTGGCCGCCGACGTCCAGACCCAGTAGCGATCTCGCACACGGTGTTCGGTCCGATGAGATCGCAAGGTCGCTCTCGTGGTTGATGAAGATCAACGACGAAATTCTGCGGCGCTGGCACCATCGGCACGTCGCAAACCTGAAGGAGGTTGTCATGAACGACATTCATCTCAGACAGAGTATTCTCGACGAAATGGAATTCGAGCCCAGCATCGACGCGGCTGGCATCGGCGTCGCGGTTCACAGCGGGATTGTAACCCTGACCGGTCACGTGCGTACCTACGCGGAGAAGGAAGCCGCCGAGCGGGTGGCCAGTCGCGTCAAGGGCGTGCGCGGAATTGCTGCCGAAATTGAAGTGCGTATCTTCGGACCCAAGGAAACGGACGACGACGACATCGCCCGGCGGGCTGTTAAGATGCTCGACTGGAACGTCTCCGTGCCAAAGGATTCCGTGCAGGTGCGGGTCCTCAAGGGTTGGGTCACCCTGCGGGGCGAGGTCGAGTGGCAATATCAAAAGAACGCAGCCTACGACGCCGTGCGCGATCTCGCCGGCGTTGTAGGGGTATCCAATCTCGTGGAGCTGAAGCCGCGCATTACAGCCGTGGACGTCAAGAAACGCATCGAGGATGCTTTCCAACGCGACGCCGCTCTGGAGGCCGATGCAATCAGAATCGACGTCCAAGGCAGGAAGGTCACCCTATCCGGCAAGGTGAAGACCTGGTCAGAACGGCAGGCAGCGGAGCGCGCTGCATGGTCTGCTCCGGGGATCAGCACTCTCGACGACCGGCTGACGGTCGGGTGATCGAATATTGGGAGCGGCTGGACGTTAAGCCGCGCAGCCCATTCAGCAGCGAGGGCACCAGTGCGAGCGCCCTCGCATACGCCATCAATTTCCGAGCTCGAAGATGGGAGCACCTCTTGGGCCTTGCCCCGACTTCCGCGTCGATCTCGTCTTCGAAACGAACCTTTTGCCTGCCAATGCAGAACCTCCGTTGCGAGCGTCAGGAGCTTGTTGTCCTTGGAAGACCGATCTTTCGGGAACGTTGACTGAATCTGCCGCGGATATCGACCTCGATGTTCCGTCACCAATAGCGACAGCGCGAATGGGAGCTATGAGTTGGAACCCGCAGTCACGCAGGATCGCAACCATGCCTCGCGTCGAGCAGCAGCCTGAGGCTGGTCGACATCTCCGAGGCCGTGTACGGCTTCTTTAGCCAGCCGGCGCCCGCTTGGATCTCCTTCTCCGCAGCATGAGGCTCCGAAAAGCCCGACGTGAGGAGAATTTTCACCCTCGGCCAGCGCTCGCGTACCTTCCGGGCCAGTTCGTCGCCGTTCATTCCAGGCATGGCCACATCACTGAACAGGAGCGCTACGTCGTGCCCCGCCTCCAGCTCCTTCAACGCGTCGATCCCGTTCGTAGCTTCGATGACGGAGTAGCCGAGCGTCAGCAGACGGCCGACCGTCACTCTGCGAACTCTCGCGTCGTCTTCGACGACCAGGATGGTCTCGGTGCCAAGAGAGGGGGCGTCCTTGGCTTGCTGCTCGTCCGGATGGGAATCCTTTCCGGTGTCGGCGCGTGGAAGAAACAGGCGAACCGTCGTCCCCTCGCCAAGTTCGCTGTAGAGCTGCAAGTGCCCTGCGGATTGCTTTGCGAAACCGTAGACCATGCTGAGTCCAAGCCCCGTTCCCGAGCCGGTCGGTTTCGTGGTGAAGAACGGCTCGAAAGCCCTCTCCATCACCTCGGATGTCATTCCGGTGCCTGTGTCGGTGACCGAAATGAGGACGTATCTGCCGGGGCGGATCGCCGGATACATCCCGGCGTAGTCGGAGTCGATCTCGACGCCTGATATCTCGATCGTCAGACGGCCGCCGGCAGGCATCGCGTCTCTGGCGTTGATCGAAAGGTTGAGAAGCGCGCTCTGGAGTTGCGCCTTGTCTGCCATTGCGCTCATCCGCCGCCCAGGAATGATCGTCCGGAGTTCGACGGAGTCGCCCAGCGTTCGCTGGACGAGGTCTGAAAACTCTCCAAGCAGGGCGCTGACGTCCAGCTCTTTTGGTGCGAGGGCCTGCCGCCTTCCGAATGCCAGAAGCTGGGAGGTCAGTCTGGCGCCGTCGTCGGCCGCTGACTGCGCCTCCCGCAACAGGGACAACTGCCCCGGTTCGGCAAGACGGGCCTCCAGCATTTCGAGATTGCCGCTGATGACGGCGAGCAGATTGTTGAAGTCGTGGGCGAGTCCTCCCGTCAACTGTCCGACCGCCTCCATCTTCTGCGACTGCCGCAGCTCGGCTTCAATGCGGTGGCGGCTCGTCAGATCCCTGACGAAGCCCGTGAACGTCCGCCTTCCGCCGGCGACCGCCTCGCCGACCGAGAGCTCCATCGGAAAGGTGGTCCCGTTCTTCCTCAGGCCGACGACCACGCGCCCGTAGCCGATAATCCGGCGGCGTCCGGTCCGAATGTACGAATCCAGATATCCGTCGTGAGCCTCCCTGTCCGGAGACGGCATCAGCATGGAAACGTTCTGCCCGATGGCCTCGTGCGCGGAGTAGCCGAAGAGTTGCTCCGCCGCAGTGCTGAACGAGGCGATGCAACCCTTGTCGTCTATCACGATCATTGCGTCGGGGACCGTAGCTAGGATGGACTGGAGGTGTGCCTGCCGCTCCCGCAGCTCGTCCTCGACCTGCTGCATGAGGGTCACGTCGTTGTTGGACTGGACGATGAGCGTGTCCGGATCCCCAAGCTCGAGAACGGTCCACCGCGTCACGATCGCGAGTCTGGCACCATCCTTTCGCCGGTGCCCCACCTGTCCGGTCCAGGACCCGTTGTTACGCACTTCGGTCCGAAGCTCCTCCACGTCCGCCGGAAATCGCGTGTCCAGGAGATCGTGAACCACCTTTCCCACGGCCTCCGACGCGGACCACCCGTAGAGCTGCTCGCAGCCCGAGGTCCAGCGCTGGATGACGCCATCGAAGCCGTGGACGATCAGATTGGAGCCGTCGAACATGCGCACGATCCGGTCCAGGTCTGTCTCACTGATAGCGTGTTCCAGCATAGCGTGCTCCTGCGTCTACGTCCTCGAACACGTCGTCCGGGTCTTCGTCGGCGGTGCGGGCCAGTGCCAACCGGCTCGCAACCTTGAACTGATGCTTGTCCGCAGGCAATAGTATGCCTTTGGCGACCAGCTTGGTAAGCGTCCTCGACACGGTCTCGATCGTCATGCCGAGATGGTCGGCGATATCGGCGCGGACCATTGGCAGACTGATCGTCCGGCCGTCCCGTCCCTCGCTCCGTTCCAGCCGATGCAGCAGGAAAGTGCAGACGCGTTGCTCGGCGTTCTTGTGCGACAGCAGGAGCATGTGGTCCTGCGCTGCGGAGATTTCGTCGCGAAGTTGCGACAGGAGCTGAAGCCGGAAATCAGGCACGAGTTGCAGTTCCTCTTCCAGCGTCCGCTTGTTCATCCGGGTGAAGGCCACCTCATCGATAGCCTCGCCTGCAAACATGTAGCGGTTGCGAAATGATAGTCCGACCAGGTCGCCTGCACCAAGAAAACCAATGATGAGGCGGCGGCCGTCGGGAAGGAACCGGCATATGCGGACGTTCCCGCGCACGATGCGAAACACGTGCCGGGCGGCGTCGCCCTCAAAGAAGATCGTGGTTCCCGACTGGGCAGTCTCGACGGTCTGGTGCATGAACAGCGGGGCGAAGTCGATCATTCCATGCGACAGTGGCCGTTCGAGTGAATGGATGTTTGATACCGCTTGCATGTCGTGGCTCCATCTGCCGTTGCGTGGCCTGGATTTGACCGAACGCTGATGACACCGGAATGCGAGAAGCGTAAGACTTGGTGCGATTGTGTAACAATCCGTAACAAGCGAAGAATGCTGGAATGACGAGCGGAATTGTCAGACGGACCCGCATACTTGTCGTGGACGACGATGTCCGGATCCAAAGAATGCTCGCGCAATATCTCGGCGAGGAGGGATTCGACGTCGACGTGGCAGGCAGCAGCTCGCAGATGCGCGCCAGAATGGCCGGGGCGAAATTCGACGCCGTTCTGCTTGACCTCGTCATGCCGGGAGACTGCGACGGGCTCCAGCTCGCAAGGGAAATCCGTTCAGGGTCGGACGTTCCCATTATCATGCTGTCCGGCCGCGACGATGTCATGGACCGCGTCGTCGGTCTGGAGGTCGGCGCGGACGACTACATTGGCAAGCCATTCCATCTCCGGGAGGTGCTCGCCCGCGTGAGGACGGTCCTGCGGAGACGCACAGTTTCCAACGAAGCCGCACCCCCGGAAGCAGGCGTGCTCTTTTTCGCTGGATGGCGGCTTGACGTGGAACGGAGAGCGGTGACGAACCCGGCCGGGGACGAAGTGGCGATGTCTACGGGGGAGTTCGACATGCTGCATGTATTCGCCACCCATGCAGGGCGTGTCATGACGCGTGACATGCTGATGGACTTGACGCACAAGCGCGGCCGCGACGGCTTCGACCGCACCATCGACGCACTGATCGTCAGGCTGCGGCGCAAGATAGAGACGGATGCGGCCAATCCTAGCCTGATCAAGTCTGTTCGTGGCGTCGGATATCTCTTCACAGCAAGGCCGGAGACGGCTTCCGGTCGATCCTGAACATCAGGCCATGATCCCACCGACGAAATCGGTCTTCGCTTTCCATCTCTGAGAAATCACCTGGAAACTGCGCCCAGAACCGCATGTAGTCGCATCCCGCCGATCGCCTTCGAAGCGAGGTGAACAGGAGGTCCGTGATGGTCATGTCGTCAATGACGCTCGCCACCGCGAAGATCGGAACGTCCATCAATCGTCCGGCGATCGGATGCGCGCCGATCCGGTAGGCGGCCAGCCCACGCACATAGCCTGCCGGATCCTTTAACGAGACGAGCGTCCACCGATCGGCGTTCGCCACCACTTGCGCCCAATCGTCGGCAGAAAAGCACGGAGCCGCCACCTGAATCAGGCTGTAGGCGATCAGCGCATCGTCCAAGTGGAGCAGGCGGACGCAATATCCCGATGTCATGGCGGCTTTCCTCCTCGATTGAGAGGAAATGTTCGCATGGTCCGACAGTTGGGGCCTTGTCCCAGGTCAATCCTCAGTCCGAGGAAACTCGAATGACAAAAGCCAGGGTGATTTGACGGTGATCAAAGACTGAGGATGCAATGGACTGTTCTATCTGCGCATCGCCGCCTGCGAACGACGGCATTCTTGAGAGAAGGAGAATGACAATGGCAGATTCTGCAACGAAACTTTCCGTAAAGACAGAAGCAAGGCCGGCGGCGCCAGTCGACCGCTGGTGGCCCCTCGACAGCCTGCGGTCCGAGATCGACCGCGTGTTCAGCGACTTCGGGAGCCCGTCGATCTTCGACCGGGCCTTCAGCAGGATGCCGGCTGCGTTCTCGCGCGGCATGCTCGCCGTCGATCTCGTTGAATCCGACAAAGCCTTCGAGCTGTCGGCCGAGCTTCCAGGCGTGGACGCCAAGGATCTTGACGTCACGCTCGCCGACGGGGTTCTCACCATCAAGGGCGAGAAGAACGAGGCCAAGGAGGAAAAGGAAAACGACTATTACCTTTCCGAACGGCGCTACGGATCATTCCACCGAAGCCTGGAATTGCCGCGCGGCGTGGACAGCGAGAAGATCGAGGCGAAGTTCTCCAACGGCGTTCTCAAGGTAACGCTGCCTAAGACGCCCGAGCGGCAGAAGAACGACAAGAAGATCACGGTCAAGGCGGCCTGACGGTCAACCCTCCGCTACGCCGAGGGGGTGGCGTACGGTGGGCGCGGAGAGAGGGAGGGGGCGGCGACCCCTCCCTCTTTTTCAGTTGATGCGGATGTGGTTCTCGACGGTGGCAACGCCTGGAACAGACCAGGCCGTCCGTTCGGCGACGCCGCGCTCGTGCCAGGCGCGCACGCCGCCTTCGAGAACGACCTTGTCGTCCTGAACCTTCACCGAAATGCCGCCGGCGTCGACTTCGGCACTCCGCTTCAGCGCGTCCTCGATCCGACGGCGGACGTCCGGCACCGATGGGCACGGCCGTATCGTCAGCAGATTGAGGACGCCGACCACGCCGCCGAGCTTCCTGACTGCACGTTCGGCGGCAGCCCTCTGGAACTGCCAGCGCACTTCGCCCGACAACGTCACCCAGCCCCTCTCGACCTTTACATGAACCGGTCCCTCCGGAAGCGCCGTGTTCCAGGCGATGATGTCGATCGCCCGCGATGCAATCTGGTCGTCCGCATGCTGCTTGTGACCTACGCACCGCACCTCGATCTCCACAGCCACCGCCCGGACGCCCTTCACCCGCGCTGCAACGTCTTCCGCTGTCAGCTTTTCGGTATAGGTCGACACGTGACCGGAGAGGATCGCAATGCCATCTTCCACCGAGACGCCGATATGCGCGGCGTCGATGCTGGGTTCGAACGCCAGCTCGTCGAGTATGTCCTGTTGGATTCCTAAGTCCGTCATTTCTACCTCCTGTTGGGGTCCGAAGCCCGTTGGCCTCGCGAGGTATGATGCGCCGTCCAAAATTTCTGGCGTTGCGCTTGGTCAATTGAACCTGGCGACGGCCTGCATTTCCCCAAAATTGCCCGTCAGGCGAGCCGCGAACACGTCTTTGACCTTCGTCAACGTGCGATCGTCCGGGGTGCCTTAAAGTGCCTGACAACACATAGGAGTTGTCATGGCCAATCCGATCCTTCACTTCCACGGCGCCGCGGGGTCGGTGACCGGATCGTGCTTCCTGCTGGAGACGGCCGGGGCGCGCATTCTCGTTGATTGCGGGATGTTTCAAGGATCCAAATCGGAAAAGGAGCTGAACTACAAGCTGCTCCCATTCGATCCAGCAAAAGTCGACGCAGTGCTGCTCACACATGCGCACATCGACCACTCGGGCCTGCTTCCGAAGCTCGCGAAGGCGGGATACGGTGGGCCAATCTTTGCATCGGCAGCAACGATCGACCTTTGCACGATCATGCTGCAGGATTCGGGTCACATCCAGGAGTCGGAGGTCCGGCAGCTTAATCGAAGGAACAGCAGAAGGGCGCGAGAGACGGTGGAGCCCATCTATACCGCCGACGACGCCCGCAGCATGCTGCCGCAGTTCATCGCGGTCGAGTACGGCGAGTGGCGGGAGACCGTTGGCGGCGTAAGGTTCCGTTACTGGAATGCAGGACATCTGATGGGTTCCGCATCGATCGAAGTCGAGACGCCCGGCGCAGACGGGGCGACGAGAATTTTGTTCTCCGGCGACGTCGGCGCGAGCAACAAACTGTTCGAAAATCTCCCTCGGGCGCCTTCCGGGGTCGATTACCTCATCTGCGAAAGCACATACGGAGACCGCGAAAGGGAAGAGTACGCTCTGAAGGATCGACGGGACCGGCTGCGCGAAGTGGTGGCGAGCTCGAACAGCCCCGGCGGGGTTCTTCTGATTCCTTCCTTCGCCGTCGAGAGAACGCAGGAAGTGCTGACCGATCTCGTCGCCCTCATGGACGAAGGACAGGTGCCCCGGTGCCCGATCATGATAGACTCGCCGCTCGCATCGCGTGCGACCGAGGCATTCAAGAAGCATGCGGCCGACCTCGGTCACGGCAAGGCGTTCCTTCGCGCGCTCAACGCGCCGAACGTCCGCTTCACCGAGACGGCCGAGCAGTCGAAGGCGCTCGATCTCGTCCGTGGCTTTCACGTCATCATCGCGGCAAGCGGAATGTGCGAGGCGGGACGGATCCGCCACCGCCTGAAGAACTGGCTCTGGCGGCCGGAGTGCACAGTGCTGTTCGTCGGGTTCCAGGCGGCGGGGACGCTTGGCCGTATCCTGCAGGAGGGCGCGACCGATATCCGCATCCAGGGCGAGGAGATTCACGTCTGCGCCAGGATGGCCACGCTCGACGCCTACAGCGGACACGCGGATGCAAGCGAACTGGATGCGTGGGTTGCCGAGCGGGAACCGATCCGGAACGCAGTCTTCCTTGTCCATGGAGAGGAGAGCGCTCGTGAAGCGATGTCCGCGCGTCTTTCGAAGCAAGTTTCCGCAAAGGTCGTCTGCCCGTCGCTGGACGACGCCTACGAGCTTTCACCGGCGGGTGCACGCCTCATCGAAGACACGACGCCCGCACGTATCAAGCCGGTCGTGCCCGGCAAGCCCGACTGGAACAACGACTATCAGCGGTTCGTTCTGGACCTGTCCGATCGTCTGAAATCCGTCGCCGACGAGAAGGGCCGTGCGGTCGTGCTGCGCAGGCTTCGACGCGCACTGGACCCGGACGATGTTTCGGCGGCCGAAGGGAGGAGAGACGGCAATGTTAATCATGGATCGTGACTGCAAGCGCGGCGGAGAACGCTTCGCGATACCGACCCAGGGTGAGGTGCAAGGCAAGCTTACCGTCCTGGAGGTCGTCGCTATAACCTGCCTGAGGGAGGTTCTCGCTTCGAAGAATGCCTTTGCGGTCGCTGCGTTAAAGAAGAAGGTCTTGCGGGCCATGAAGGAGCAGTGCGCGCCGTTCGGTCTGTCGTCGGAAGACGAGACGTCCGTCCTCGAGTACGCATGCGAGTTCTTCGAAGAGGCAAGCAAGGAGGCAGCCAGGCAGGCTGCAACGAAGGTGGCTGCGAAGTCTGCTGGGACGGCACGCTCCAGGGCTTCGGGCCATGGATAGGGTTGCCGTCACTTTCAACGCCGGGTCCTCCAGCCTCAAGGTCGGCGTCTTCAGGCTGAAGGACGGTCGGGCACTCCGGCTGGGAGGCGGTATTGCCACGCTCGGGGACCAGCCAAGGTTCACCTTCCGATTTTCTGACGGGGACGAGGCTGTCGATCTTCCATCCAGTACAGAGATCGACGCGCGGCTGGTATTGCAGGTCGTCGATTGCATTGTCCGCAGAGGATTCGACCCCGTGGTGGCCGGCCATCGCATCGTCCACGGCGGACAGGTCTTCGATGGCCCCGTTCTTCTGGAGCCAGACGTCGTCCTCAGAATGGAACACCTGACGCATCTCGCGCCGGTGCACCTCCCTCCGGCGCTTGCGATCGTTCGCGCCGTCCGGAGTGCATATCCGGACATACCGCAGACTGCGTCGTTCGATACCGCATTCCATTCGTCGCAGAGCAGTCTTGCCGCGCGGCTCGCCATTCCCAGAGAGCTGCACGACGCCGGGATCCGCAGATACGGCTTCCACGGACTTTCCTATAAGTACGTCTCCGGCGAGCTCAGGAAACACGATCCAGACCTGGCCGCCGGCCGTATCATCTGCGCGCATCTTGGAAGCGGCGCGAGCCTTTGCGGAATGGTCGACGGCGTGAGCATAGACACCAGCATGGGCTTCTCCCCGCTGGGCGGAGTTCCGATGTCGACCCGGCCGGGGTCGCTCGATCCCGGCGCTGTCGTCCACCTTCTGCGCAACAATTTCCACGACGCAGACAGCCTCGAGGATTTCCTCTACCACCGTTGCGGGCTACTCGGCGTCTCCGGGAAAAGCGGTGACGTCCGGGTCCTGCTGGAGGACTTCCATCCGGCGTCCAGGGAAGCCCTCGACCTCTTCTGCTTCAGGATCGCCGGCGAGATAGGAAGGCTTGCCGTCTCTCTACGCGGGGTGGACGCCGTCGTCTTCACCGCCGGCGTCGGCGAGCATCAACCGGAAATACGCAGTGGCGTCGCCCACCATCTGGGCTGGCTGGGTCTCTCGTTGAGCGAGCTCGCGAACAAGATGAACGCGACCGTGATCAGCGCGAGGGAAAGCGAAATCGTCGCCTTCGTCATTCCGGCCGACGAGGAACAGGTGATCGCCGAAGAAGCAATCGAAGTCATCAGCCGCCACAGGCTTTAAGGATCGAACATGTCTGAACATAGCAGCCCACCGCCGACCGAGCGCGAACTCGAACTCATCGACCGCTACTGGCGGGCCGCCAACTATCTGTCCATCGGCCAGATCTACCTCATGGACAATCCGCTTCTGCGTGAGCCGCTTCGGCCGGAACATATCAAGCCCCGCCTTCTCGGACATTGGGGAACGACGCCCGGCCTCAACTTCATCTACGCCCATCTCAACCGCATCATCAAGGCTCGTGGCGGACACGTCCTTTACGTGTGCGGGCCTGGCCACGGGGGGCCGGGAATGGTCGCGAACACCTATCTTGAGGGGACATACAGCGAGGTCTATCCCGACATCTCGCAGGATGCCGATGGCATGCGCAAGCTGTTCAGACAGTTTTCCTTTCCGGGAGGCATACCCAGCCACGTGGCCCCGGAGACCCCCGGTTCGATCCACGAAGGCGGCGAACTCGGATATGCGCTGGTCCACGCCTTCGGCGCCGCGTTCGACAATCCGGACCTCGTTGTAGCCTGCGTGGTCGGCGACGGTGAGGCTGAGACTGGCCCGCTTGCGGCGGCCTGGCATTCGACGAAGTTTCTCAATCCTGCTCGCGACGGCGCTGTGCTGCCGATCCTGCATCTCAACGGCTACAAGATCGCCAATCCGACGATCCTGTCGAGGACAAGCGACGAGGATCTCCGCAGCCTGTTCGTAGGATTTGGCTATGAGCCGATCTTCGTCGAGGGCCACGAGCCGGCGGACATGCATCGGCAGATGGCGGCCGCCTTCGACAGGGCCTTCGACATCATCGAATCCTTGCAGGCGTCGGCGAGGAACGGGTCGCCCGCGGCCGGCGTGCCGCGGTGGCCGATGATCGTGCTTCGCAGCCCCAAGGGGTGGACCGGGCCGAAGGAGGTTGACGGCAAGAAGGTGGAGGGATTCTGGCGCGCCCATCAGGTGCCTGTCGCCAATTGCCGCGGGGATGCCGGCCACCGAAAGATCCTCGAAGACTGGATGCGTAGCTATGATCCCGACGACCTGTTCGAAACGGACGGGCGGCTCAAGGACGAGTTGCGGGCCACGGCGCCGACCGGTGAGAAGCGCATGGGAGCGACGCCCTACGCAAACGGTGGACGGATGCGGCGGGAGCTGCAGTTACCGGACATTCGCGACCACGCGGTTGCGATTGACGTTCGTGGCGCTTCCCAGGTCCAGTCGACAGAGATTTTAGGGCGGTATCTGCGGGACGTCATGCGGCTCAATGCCGAGGCCAAAAACTTCCGGATCTTCGGGCCGGACGAGACCGAGTCGAACCGGCTGGGTGCCGTCTTTGAGCAGACTGACCGCGTCTGGATGCAAGAAATTGAAGACTACGATGTCCATCTCGGCAGAGATGGACGGGTTATGGAGGTTCTCAGCGAGCATCTCTGCCAGGGCTGGCTGGAAGGATATCTTCTGACTGGCCGCCACGGGCTTTTCTCCTGCTACGAAGCCTTTATCCACATCATCGACTCGATGTTCAACCAGCACGCCAAGTGGCTCAAGGTGTCTCGGGGACTGGAATGGCGCGAGCCGGTGTCGTCGCTGAACTACCTCCTGACGTCGCATGTCTGGCGACAGGACCACAACGGTTTCTCGCATCAGGACCCCGGCTTCGTCGACCTAGTCGCCAACAAGAAGGCAGACGTAGTCCGCATCTATCTGCCGCCAGACGCCAATACGCTCCTGTGGGTCGGCGATCACTGCCTGAAGACTTACGACCGCGTTAACGTGATCGTTGCCGGCAAGCAGCCGGAGTCCCAGTACCTCACGATCGACGAGGCGGTGAAGCATTGCGAGGAGGGCATTGGCGTCTGGGACTGGGCTAGCTTCGAGTACGATACGATCGCGCCCGACGTCGTGATGGCATGTGCGGGCGACGTGCCGACCATGGAGACGCTCGCGGCCGTCATGCTGCTGCACGAGGCGATACCAGATCTCAAGATCAGGACGGTCAACGTCGTCGATCTGCTCGCGCTGCAGGATCCCAAGGAGCATCCCCATGGCCTCGACGATGCACGGTTCGATGGTATCTTTACGAAGGACAGGCCGGTCATCTTCGCCTACCACGGCTATCCCTATCTCATCCACCGGTTGACGTACCGGCGAACCAATCACGGCAACATCCACGTGCGCGGGTTCGTGGAGGAGGGAACGACAACGACGCCGTTCGATATGACCGTATTGAACGAGCTGGACAGGTATCATCTCGCTCTCGAGGCGATCGCGCGAGTGCCCGATCTCGCCGAAAAGGTGCCAGATGTGATGGCAGACCTGCATGCAAAGCTCGACGAACACCGGGCGTTCGTGCGGGAGCGGGGAGAAGACATGCCGGAAATCCAGAATTGGCGCTGGGCACGCTCCTCCTCGCGCGACTGATGACCGGAATTAGCTAGCAACTGCCACCAGCTATACTCCCACAGCCACGTCAGCACGTAGGAGAGAGGTTTCGAGTGCGAGGTGGCAACCTCGCCGTCGATGTGCCGCGCGAGGACGAAACCGAACCATAACGTCTTGATCCTGCAAAAGGTTGCAATGCCGGCGAGCCTGATGCCGCACTTCGTCGGCAGGCTCCGGAGACGACGACGCGCGAAGACGGCCTCCCGCGGCTTCGTGTCAGGCTTGATCCACGTCAATGCGCTCAACGTGTGTTGGCTCCGTAATTGTTTAATCAACAAGGAGACAGCGCGATGCTTGCTAGAGACATCATGACGACCCCCGTGACGACGCTCGACGAGGGACACAACGTCAGGGAAGCCGTCGAGATCGTCAACGCCAGCAAGATCGGCGCGGTGCCCGTCGTCGATGGCGAAGGGCGGCTCACGGGCATCGTTACCGAGGGGGACCTGCTGCGCCGGGTGGCGTCTTCTTGGGCGAGACGGGCGGTACCGCATACGCGCGACCGCGAAGATGCACTGGCGGACTATGTGAAGGCCCGAAGCTGGCGCGTCAAGGACGTGATGTCGACGCCTGTCGTCAGCGCCGCCCCGACCGCCACCGCGAGCCAGCTCGCAGAACTCCTGCAGGCCCACGACATCAAACACCTGCCCGTCGTCGAGAACGGCAGCCTCGCCGGAATAATCAGCCGTCGCGACTTGATGCGGGCGTTTCTCGATGTTCCACGGCAGTGCACCGCTTCCGGCGACGAGGCCCTAGGGACCGCCGTTCGTAGCCGCCTGGAAGCCGAGCTCGAAATTACGCCCCCCATGGTCAATGCCACCGTCTCCAACGGGGTAGTCACCCTGAGGGGGGAGGTCGAGACGGAGCTGGAACGCTCAGCGGCCAGGGTGGCGGCGGAAAGCGTCCGCGGCGTCGGCGGCGTGGTGAACAAGATCACCCTGGCTTCCGCATGGTGAGCCCCCTCAAACGATGAAATCGTCCCTGGAGTTTCCGTCATGATTGTCAGGGTCATCGCAGACGCCATCATGTCGAGGCTTCTCCTCGTCATCCTGATCCTCATGGTCGGGACGGTCGTGGGCGTCCTGCTGGTGAAACCATCCGACGACTCTCGAAGCGGGCGCGTCGAGCGCTCTCTTTCTGACCCGTGAGTGCGCAATGAACATTTGGCGCTCCAGGACTGAATTGCTTGGCCGCTTCTCGCAAAGGACCGGAAGTGCGACGGATTCGATGGCCTCCGACCTGTTCGGTTTCATCTGGCTGATGGGAAGGCGTCATCAGGCTTTGATCGCCGGGCTGTCCATGGTTCTGTTTGCTATAGGCGCGGCGCCTCTCGAACTCCAGCGTCGGATCATCAACGAGGCGACCCAGCAAGCTTCGTACGGGTCGCTTCTCTTTCTCGTTTCGCTCTATCTCGCGGTGGCAGTGGTGGAGGGCGCCATTAAATTCACCCTCAATCTCTACAGAAGCTGGGTGGGCGAGAGGGGCACGCTCTGGCTGCGGGCGCGTGTTCTGCATCAGGCCGAGACGCCGCCATCAGAATCCATGCTCGAGGGTGTCGAGCTGTCGATTGTTCTTGCGGAAGCCGAGCCGGTCGGCGGTTTCGTTGGAACCAGCATCTCCGAGCCGCTGCTGCAGGTCGGCATCCTTGTCACCGTCTGCAGCTACCTGATCTATCTCCAGCCGCTGATGATGCTGGCCGTCGCAGCGACCTTTGCCCCGCAGATTGCCTTCGTCCCGATGATGCAGGCCGCGATCAACCGCCGGGTCGAGGCGAAGGTCGCCATCATGCGCGACGTCAGCGAAGGCATGGTGCATGCGATCGAAGGTGGCCAGGGAGAGAATCCTCAAACTTCGCGCATCGGAGCGATCTTCTCCGCCAACATGGGGATCTACCGCTACAAGTACGCCATGAACTTTCTCATGAATCTCATGGCGCAATTGGGCTACGTTGGCATTTTCGTCCTGGGGGGATACTACGTTGTCACCGGCAAGACCGAGATGGGTACCGTGGTCGCATTTGTCTCGGGTCTGGCGAAGATCGTCGACCCTTGGGGGGCGATCGTGGACTGGTATCGTAACCTCGTTGCTTCCTCGAAGGAAGTGTTCCGGCTCCATCGACATCCGCGATGGCGAACACGAAATTCATCATGTGACTACGCGTCGCGTCGCCGCGCATTCCGCCCATCATGCCGGCTCGCCCCATCATCGCACCTGCCGTCATCTCCGATAAACCTCGACTGTAAATTCTGGTCCTCGGCCGGGGCCGTCTCCGCGAAGGCCATAATCATGGTGCCGGCTGAAAAAAAGTGTGGCAACAGTTGCCACGCGTGGCGTCTACAATGAGGCCCAGGGCGATATCAATCGCGTTGCATCCTTCGGTTTTCGAGCTCCGCAAAATTCAAAAAGCGCTGCAAATATGATATGAGATGGCTGCACCCTCGGACGTGTGTGCCTGTCGTCCGAGTGCCGGGAGGGATCTGTTTGGGGTGGCTTTTCAAAACGATCGCCAATCGATCGCATGCGAGCCGCTCGGCCCCGACGAGCGATTCTGTAGATAAGCTATTCCGGGAATCGGAGATTGAGGCGGAATATGCGATTGGATGGGTTCGAATCGCCGTGGGGCTCGCCCTCCTCGCGAGTGGTCTGGTCGTTTGGTCAGGGACAGCCGAACTCACCGATGAATACAGCCTGAGCCAGGTTCGTTTCACGGCTCAGTTCACGGTCGGGACCTTCCTGGCCCTCGGTATCGTATCGTTGCTCTTGGTTATCCGCCGCTGGTTCAGGCCATGGATGGCATTTGTCCTCGTCACCGGTGACGCGGCCATTCTCGGATACAGCCTGTTTCTCGGCCTAGAAGGTCTTGGCCTGGGCGGCAACTGGATCGCTGCAATACCGACCATCTGGCTCGTACCTCTCGGCCTCGCCGTTGGCGCCCTTCGGTATCGGCCACTCGTTCAAGTGTGGGCCACTATTGTTACAATGATCGCCTTGGTTGGCGTCGTCTGCGCGCTCGGTTTTCGCTCGTTCCTGAACGGCTTTGGAATCGCCGAAGTTCCTTCCGACCTAGAGGCAAACATCGGTCGCCTGTTCTCACTGCCGGCTTATCTCATGCGGGCCGTCATGCTGATGCTAATCGGCCTCACAACGGCACTCGCAATGCTGCGTTCTCGGCGCCTTCTCATGCGCGCTGTCAACGAGACAACCCGGCGGGCGAACCTTGCTCGATTCCTTCCAGCCGAGATCGCGCCATTGGCGGGGGAGAGTGATATCTCCACGTGGCGGCAAGGCCGACGCCAACAGGCCGCCATCCTGTTCGTCGATATACGAGGGTTTACTGCTTATGCAGAGGGCGTGGATCCGGCGCGGCTGTCCATCTTTATCTCTTCCTTTCGGCGACGGGTAACGCATGCCGCGGAGGCCTTCGGCGGCGTTGTCGACAAGTTCATTGGAGATGGCGCTCTGCTTGTATTTGGCGTCCCAGATCCCCAGAGTGATGACTGTACCCGCGCTATAGCATGTGCCCAAGAGCTTCTCGAACTCATGGATCAATGGAACGCTAAGCGCGGATTTGATCCACCGATCCGGGTGGGGATTGGCATTCACACGGGTGAAGTGTATTGCGGGCTTGTTGGCGACGACAAACGAATTGAATTCACAGTGCTTGGCGACGTCGTCAATGTGGCTGCTAAGATCGAACAGGCCACCAAGCGGTTTAATACAGCGCTCCTGGCTTCTGAGACCGTGGTGATGCGCTCGGGACAACTTCGCACATGGCGGGAGGTCGGTCGTGAGCCGCTAGCAGGGCGCGGCGAGCACCTTGCGATCTTCGCTTGCTCGGGGACAAAGTTGAGGGACTGAGTGTCCAGGCGATGATGTACATTCAGAAAATTGGTGCTTGGATCCTATATTTTTCTAGGCCCTACGCTCCTTTGAATGGAAGGACCAGAGTTGCCGCGAGCCCAGATCCCACATCCTGATGGCGGACGTGTTGAGTCTTCGATGCACGCCATTCGTTTCAACTCGCAAACCTGTCCTGATTGATTGCAACGATTATCAAGCAACCTTCTCTGCGTTCAGCCGTAGGCGATTTTCTAAGCATTTCATCGTCGGGAACGAGCCTAGCACCGTCATTTGCTACGACAGGGTTGGCTGATGAACTTTAAGCGGCTTCAGCTCAAACGCTCTCGGTCGAACCAGATACCAGGCGCTGCCCGTGGATGATGCGTAGAATATCCTGGCAGAGTGTTTCGGCGGGTTGCGTCGCATCGCCCGTCGAAGGCCGTAGTCAAGTCTTTGACCTCCTTTGCTGAAAAGACATGGCTTGTCGCAAAGGCAGCCGGCTGAACATCCTGCTAATCTTCCAACCAACACCGAGCCGAAAACGCCATCGATATCAGGCCGCTGGTCACCCTTAGACAGCCTTCGCTCGGAAGTCGACCGGATGTTTCAATCTCCATTTACCTCGATGGCTCTGACGGGAGGCGTGCTCCCACTCTTTTCATCTCATGTAATCGAGGTGCGCTTTCATCATAGGCTGTCGATAGGTGTGAACATTGATCGGCGTCAAATCGCGACCATCCGATCGGTGTATTCTAGCAAGCATCCTGGCACCATTTGCTTGCGCAAGACGGAAGCGGCCACGCTCGGTCAGAGCAAAAATCAGGATATCTTGAAAGGTAGATGCCCTATGAAGCCTCAATTTCACCTGCCGTTGACGACCTATCCGTTGAGCAGACTGCATTCGGAACATCACCTGGTCTCCCGCATCGGCTGGCTACGGGCTGCCGTCCTCGGCGCAAACGATGGAATCGTCTCGACGGCGAGCTTGATCATGGGCGTCGCTACCGCGTCCGCCGGACCCTCGCAGATCCTGGTAGCAGGCGTCGCTGGTCTGGTCGCGGGCGCGATGTCCATGGCGGCCGGCGAATACGTGTCGGTAAGCTCCCAAGCGGACACCGAGGAAACCGATCTCGCGCGAGAACGGATCGAGTTGGAGACGCAACCCGAAGCTGAGCACGAGGAGCTGACGGAGATCTACGTCAAACGCGGTCTCACCGCCGAGCTGGCCAGGCAAGTCGCGATCCAACTGACCGCAAATGATGCTCTCGACGCGCACTCGCGCGACGAACTCGGTATCGTCGAACACATGGCGGCCCGGCCGGTTGAGGCAGCTTTGACGTCGGCCCTCACGTTTGCGGTGGGAGCCGCATTGCCCCTGCTCATGGTCGTACTTTCGCCCGCCTCGTTGCTGATCTATACCGTTGCAACCGCGTCCTTGGCCTTCCTCGCGCTGCTGGGCGCTATCGGCGCGAAAGCGGGCGGCGCCAACGTCTGGAGGGCCACCACTCGCGTCACTTTCTGGGGCGCTTTCGCTATGGCATTGACGGCGGGGATCGGTGCTTTGGTTGGCACCGCAGTTTGACGAGTAACTTTCTCCCCTTCCTGCACACCCTGCTTGAGGACGCGGTGAGTTCTAGGATGTTGCGGTTCCGGTCGCAACGAAAGAGGAGCGGACGCAATTTCGACTCCTCAAGGCTCGGGGGCCGGAACTCATAATCGTCAGATCTCGGCCACCACCTCGGCGAGCATCGATCGGACCTTGCTTGCTAGACTGTTCAGCACTTCGTTGTCGATCGCCTGCATGGAGGCAACCGGATCGATTGCGCTCACCATGACATCGCCGCCATCGACCCCGCGCAGGATGACATTGCACGGGAGCATGGCCCCCACCTTCGGTTCCAGTCTCATTGCCTCGAACGCCATGCGCGGATTGCAGGCTCCGAGGATGAGGTAGTCGTCGATGTCGGCGTCGATCTTCTTTTTCATGGTTGCCTTGACATCGATCTCCGTCAAAACTCCGAAACCGTGCTTGGAGAGAGCGGATTTCGTCCTGCCGACCGCATCGTCGAAACTGGTCGCCCAGAGGGTTCTATCCAGCGTATAGGTCATGAGATGTCTCCTTTGGGCTCCCATGCAACGGCCGGCAATGCCAGCGTCCAATCACATGTCTTGCATGAACGCCTGCATTTCTTCAGGTGTGACTTTGCCGTCATTGTTCGCGTCGACCGCGTTGAAGACGCGTTTGTGGATTGCGGTCAACTCTTCGAAAGAAATTGCACCGTCCCCATCGCTATCGGCGATGGCAAACATAATCTTCACCATATGACCGCGCATTGGCCCCATCATGCGCATTCCTGGGTACATGCCAGATGGCATCATGTTGCGGCCCATCATGCCTGGCATCATTTCCGATCCGTCGGCATCGGGTTTAGCCTCAGACTGGGCGGGGTCTGGACTTTTCGTCTGGGCGGAGGCGCTGCCCATGGCGCCGACGGCACCGAGCAAGGCCAGCATAGTGATCGTTGGCAGTCTGAAAATGGACATCCTGACTCTCCTCTTTGAGTATTGTCCTCCACGAGTTGGAGCGCCCTTTGAGGATACGATGCACACCGGTTTCAAACATTGCGCTGGATCAACCACTTGTATGGTTCGAGTCGTCGAGGACGGACCGATCGCGTTCGCGCCGTGCCATGACCGCGACGCCAGCCACCTGCCTCACCGAGGAACGATCGCGGCTGAAGCGACACGGAGGATCGAGCCGGCTAAGGCGAGAACAGGGTGATTTCAGAGTGCGATCGTGCCTGGCTTGATCGATATCAACGTCCACGCCGTTCGAACCGGGTATCCTGACGCCATCAGCCAGCGCCCGATCGTGGTCGGGCCTCGTGATGATGCCCCGCTCGCAGTCCGAAACCTTCAGGAGATCGAGGATGGCTCCCCAGAAGCAGATAGTACGAACCTGGTCGGAACCCGTTTTCGTCCAGGTGGGCATGAGCGTCCCTCAGACTATCGGCGGAGCGAGCGAGGCGCTCGATTTTCTCGCCAACCGATGGAAAGGCTCGCGAAGAAAACACGCATTCGCGAGAGAGATCTGCGCCGCGGCCGTAAGCGGCATGTCTCGCAGGAGACCGCGCGCCAGGCTTTCATTCAGGCCGCTGACGAAGCCAAGATGTCCACCTGCGCGCCCCGTGGTCGTTCGTAGACGCCAGGACGAGATCAGCTCGGTCAAGTGAGCAACAAGTCCTTAACCCAGGTGCCTTCCATGGCTTCAGGTCCTACCCGGCCGCGACGCCGATCCAGGTCAATCGGCTCGCTTCCTGCCGGTTACCATCGCTCGGACAAGGTTTTCCCTGTGCTCGATGCTTGCCAGGAGGACGCCTGCGACGTGAAGACCGACGAGGCCAAGCGTCACATCGACCAGCAGTTCATGCGTCCTTTCCACCCATTCCACTCCCCAGTAGGTGTCCGTCGTCATCATGTACCCGGTTGCGGCAATGCCCGAGATCGCGACGAGCAGCGCGAACACCATCGCGCCTCCGGCCGGATTGTGGCCGATGTAGCGCTTGGCGCGCATGGCCAGGCTGTCACGCACGAAGCCGAGGGTCGTGACCGGATCGTAGATGAAATTGGAAAAGCGCGCGTGGTGACTGCCGACGAAGCCCCAGATGATTCGCAAGAGCAGGAGGCCGACAATGGCGTAGCCCGACAGAATATGCGCCTGCTTCCACTCGTCACCGGTCAGATAGGAAAAGGCGAACAGACCCACCAGACCCCAGTGGAACATCCGCACCACCGGGTCCCAGACCCTGATCTTTGGCGGCGAGCAAGCGCCCGCCGCATCCATGTCCATCCTGCCCATGGTCATTCGCTTTCGTTGCCGACCGCTGCGCCGGTCTCCGGGTTGAACAGCGTTTCGACCTTTTTGCCCTTCGCATCGACGGCGT
Organism: Rhizobium sp. 862_C5_N1_2; assembly: GCF_051811205.1. Taxonomy (NCBI): domain Bacteria; kingdom Pseudomonadati; phylum Pseudomonadota; class Alphaproteobacteria; order Hyphomicrobiales; family Rhizobiaceae; genus Rhizobium; species Rhizobium sp. 862_C5_N1_2. The sequence continues at coordinate 301,086 of NZ_JBPWPT010000003.1, forward strand.
AGACCTCGTAGCAACTGCCCTCCATTTTGACCCGGCGCACGTCGAGGCCCGCGGCTTTGGCCTTTTCCTTGATGCCGTCCTCGCTCAGCCACTTGTCCTTGGGAGCCTGGGTGCAATTCTGACCCTCTTCGGCGCGGGCAACGCCGATCGACGCGGTGGCGAGCAGGAGGGTTGCGAACATGATCTTCTTCATTGGTTTTTCTCCATCATCCCAGGAGCGGTTTTGCTCGTCTGGTCGGCTTCGAACCTATGGGGCGCGACCTGACGGCGACCTGATCGCGATTGTCAGGTTATTGTCACCTTCGATAGGATATTCTCCGACGATGTACCCGCCCCGCACGCTCGCGTTCGTCTGCTTTGTCCTTCTGTGGTCGTCGCTTCCGGTATGGAGCGCACATGCCGACGATTTGCCTGCTCGTTCCCGCGAAGCGGATGACCTGCCGTCGCACGACGACCTGCCTAAACGGGTCCACGAAGGGAAGATTCTGCCTCTTGCCGTACTGAAGGCGAAAGTCCTCGCCAAGCTGCCCGGCGAATTGATCGATGTCAGTGTCGATCGGCATGACGATCGCATAATCTACGAGTTCCGGATTCTGAGGGGCGGCGGTCAGGTCACCGAGGTGGAAGTGGACGCCGCGTCAGGCAGGATCGCCGAAATCGAGAACGAATGATGCGCCTGTTGCTTGCCGAAGACGACCCGCTCATCGCCCGTGACGTGACCGCCCAGCTCACCAAGGCCGGTTTCAACGTCGTCCACGAATCCGATGGGGAAGCCACCCTGTTCGCTGGCGAGCATGACGACTTCGCCGCCGTCGTCCTTGATCTGGGGCTGCCGAAGATCGACGGCCTAACGATCCTCAAAAAGTGGCGGTCGAACGGTCGTGACATGCCGGTCATCATCTTGACGGCGCGCGGCAACTGGGAGGAGCGCGTCGAGGGCATCAATGCTGGCGCCGACGACTACCTTGGCAAGCCATTCCGCATTGCGGAGCTTCTCGCCAGGCTGCACGCAGTCCTGCGCAGGTACTCCGGGCACGCCAGCGCGGTCCTATCGTCAGGTCCCGTTTCTATCGACCCCCGCCGACGCGCGGTCATGGTCGACGGGATGCCTGTCGACGTCACGCCAATGGAGTATAAATGCCTGTCGGTGCTGATGCAGAATCGAGGTCGCGCGATCTCCCAGCTCGAGCTTACCGAGCAGCTTTACACTCAGGACTTTGAACGGGAGAGCAATTCGGTGGAGGTCCTGATCGGACGGCTGAGAAAGAAGCTTGGAAGGGACGCGATCGTCACGCGTCGAGGCTTCGGATACCAGATAGCATCGGGCGAGGGGACATGAGGTCGCTTCACGGCCGTTTCATCATCACGTCGTTGATAGCTGTGTCGATATGCCTTGCTGCTGCATCCGTCGCTCTCGTCCAGATCTTTGCGGACAGCTACAGCAAGCGCGTGCAGAACGAGCTGACCGGACACATAAACCGTCTGGCGGCTGTGATCCGCTTCTTGCCCGGAGGCAGGCTGCAGGTGCCCGAGAACCCTCCGGACAATCGTTTCCTGATACCCTATGGGGGGCTCTACTGGCAGATCGACGATCCTGTGGGGAAGGCGGAGGTTCGATCTTCCTCGCTCTTCGACTATGTCCTGCCTCTGCCGGAGGAGTCGCATCCTGTCGGTATCATGCACCAATATCGTCTCTCCGGGCCGGAGGGGAAAGATGTCCTTGTTCAGGAACGCGTTCTGTCGTTGGCCGCGCCTGAGGGCAGGAGGCCCATTCGCATCGCGGTGGCGGTGAATGCCGACGAGGTCGACAGCGCCCGCCTTGGATTTGCTCTCGACATTCTGCCCTATGTCGCCGTTCTTGCCGCGCTACTCGTGTTGATGTCGATCGGGCAGCTTTGGATCGGATTGAGACCTCTCGACCGCATCGGTCGTGATCTTGAAGCCGTCCGCGACCGGAGGGCCAGCCGACTGGCTGGGGCCTACCCGCGCGAGGTCCAACCGCTCGTCAACCAACTGAACAAGCTGCTGCAAAGCCAGGCCGCGGCGATGGAGAAGGCCAGGAGTAGGGCCAGTGATCTCGCCCACGGGCTGAAGACGCCTTTGACCGTTCTCACAAACAACGCGTACTCACTCCGGGAGAAGGGCGAGGTTGAGATTGCCGATGAACTCGACCATCTTGCCGAGACTATGCTTTCGCACGTCGAGCACGAGCTCGCCCGAGCCCGTATCACCCCGAGCCCTGATCAGCGAAGTGGCGATGCCGACGTCGAGAAGATCATCAGCGAGACCGTTCGAATGCTCCGACACACTGAGGCAGGCGAACGCCTCGCATGGGAAACAGACGTGGCCGAGGACTTCAGCGTTCCCGTCGATCCGCACGACTTCCGCGAACTTGCGGGCAACTTGCTTGAGAACGCCTGCAAGTGGGCCAGGAGCAGGATCCATGTCACCGCGATTCGACAAAATGGGCAGAGCCGCCTCACGGTCGAGGACGACGGCCCAGGCGTCTTGCCAGAGAGATTGCCCGATCTTCCGCGTCGGGGTGTCCGTCTCGATCGTCTGAAAACCGGCTCTGGTCTAGGTCTTGCCATCGTGTCGGAGATTGCAGCGGTGTACGATCTGACGCTCACGTTGGAAAACCGTGTCGAAGGTGGCTTCCGTGCGGAAGTCGTCTTCCCTGACGTCATCGCCTCCCGAACGCTCCATCCCAGAGTAGCGACGACGACATAACATCTTCCGAGGGGATCGACGCCATATGTCCGCGTTTGACGACGCGCGGGTAGAAGGATGAGACCATCCTGTGATGCCGGGCCGTCGTGCATCTGCGATTCGAAGGCAGGTTCAGACCTAACGCGAAAAAAATGCAGGACCAAGGGCTGTGGGTGCAAACCTTCGCGGGCTTACCACTTACCAACAACCTGGTTCTGCCATAGCAGGCACAATCGAAGACGATGCATCCGACGAGACTTGAGCACTCGACCTCAACCTTCGGACGGCGGCCCGTTCCCGGATTCGCGCTGCCCGCAATTGCGGCGCCGTGTTCGTTAATCCGGCTCCTCCCTGCGAGCGATTGCTCACGTGGGACATCGATTCAGGTACTTTAAGGCCCTTTCCGGGGTGCAAAAGGACATTGTGGAGGAGCGGGGTCAATTACCAATAAAGGCGACTTGACGTCTTTCGCTCTTTGAGAAATGCTAAGATGTCAGACCAATTCCAAGGTCGGCTGACTGAGAAGAAAAATAGGGAACCATGAAGCCAAATAGCAGCGACAGGCCGGTGATCCGGCCGCTTCCGGCCATGGACCGCGCGCGTCAGGTGACTGATGCGCTGGCGGATTATGTCGAGGAAGCCAGGTTGAGGGCGGGTGACCGGCTGCCGGCCGAGCGCGAGCTGATGGCAGCCCTTGCCGTTGGCCGCTCGACCATTCGCGAAGCGATCCGCCACTTCCAGGCGCTCGGCGTCATCGAGACGCGCAAGGGCAGCGGCACCTATCTGCTGAAGCCGGTTTCCAGGGCGACGATCCACATGCCGCTGTCGTTCGACACGGTTCATCTGCGCGACGTGCTGCTGCAGACGCTGGAGGTTCGCCGCGGCATCGAATGCGAGGCGGGCATGGTTGCGGCGCGTCGGCGCACGAACACGGATCTCGTCGTTATCGAGGAAAAGTTGAACGAGATGGAGCGGGTGCATATCGAGAAAGGCACCTCCGGGCCGGAGGATCTGGCCTTTCATCTCGCTGTCTACGATGCCACCCACAATCCGCTGTTTCGCCAGCTTCTCGAGCAGATGCGCGAGACCTTCGAGCGCTTTTGGGAACATCCCTTCGACCGGCAGGATTTCGCGCGCCGGTCCTTCCCCTTTCACCGTACGCTTTTCGACGCGATCGCTGCCGGGGATCCCGAGGCGGCGCGCGCCGAAACATTGAAAATTCTCGATATCGTCGAGGAAGACATCAAGGAAATGTCCAAATGAGTAACGGCGCAGAACCGTTCGATCTTGCTTCCCTCATCACGGCTCACGACGAAGGCAACTTCGCAGACGCCGTCGTGCCGCCGATTTTCCAGACCTCGCTTTTCACCTTTTCCGATTACGACGACATGATTGCCTCTTATCGCGGCGAGAAGGTGAGGCCGATCTATACGCGCGGCCTGAACCCGACAGTGCGTGCCTTCGAAGAAATGCTCGCCAAGCTCGAAGGTGCCGAGGATGCGCTGGGTTTTGCGAGCGGCATGGCGGCGATCTCGTCGGCGGTGCTGAGCTTCGTCGAGCCGGGCGATCGCATCGTTGCCGTCAAACATGTCTATCCCGATGCCTTTCGCCTGTTCGGCACCATCCTGAAACGGATGAAGATCGAGGTGACCTATGTCGACGGGCGCGACGAGGAGGCGGTCGCCAAGGCGCTGCCCGGCGCCAAGGTCTTCTACATGGAGAGCCCGACGAGCTGGGTGATGGAAGCGCATGATGTCGGCGCGCTCACAGCACTCGCCAGACAACACGGCGTCGTCTCGATGATCGACAACAGCTGGGCAAGCCCGTTCTTCCAGCGGCCGCTGACGCTCGGCGTCGACCTCGTCATTCATTCGGCCTCGAAATATCTCGGTGGCCACAGCGATGTGGTGGCGGGCGTCATCGCCGGCTCGAAGGCGATGATTGCACGCGTCAAGGCCGAGGCCTATCCTTATCTCGGCGGCAAGCTTTCGCCGTTCGACGCCTGGCTCCTGATCCGCGGCCTGCGCACGCTGCCGCTGCGCATGCGGGCCCACGAGGCATCCGCTCTCGAAATCGCCAGGCGCCTGCAGAAGCTCGACGTGGTGGAGACGGTCTGCCATCCGGGGCTCGCCAACCGTCTGCCCGCCGGGCTCAACGGCACCTCGGGCCTGTTTTCGTTCATCTTCCGCGAGGGCGTCGATATCCGCGCCTTCGCCGATCACCTCAAGCTCTTCAAACTGGGCGTAAGCTGGGGTGGACATGAAAGCCTGATCGTACCGGGCGAGGTGGTGCTTCAGCAGAAGGCACAGCCAAATTCCGCACATGCCTTCGGCATCCATGCGCGATCCGTACGTCTCCATGTCGGCCTCGAAGGAACCGAGGCTCTGTGGAGAGACATCGAGGAGGCGCTCGCCGCCGCCTCACAATCCTGAAACCCGAGAGAAACCTAATAAGGGGGAACTGAGCCATGAAAAAACTAATAATCTCGACGCTCTTTGCTTCGATGATGGCGGGCACGGCCTTTGCCGATACCACGCTCAAACTTGTCGAAGTCATCACCAGCCCGGAGCGCACCGAAACGCTGAAATCGATCGTCGGCAAGTTCGAAGCCGCCAATCCCGGCACCAAGGTCGACATCATCTCGCTGCCCTGGAACGAAGCGTTCCAGAAATTCGCGACCATGGTGTCCGCCGGCGACGTGCCCGATGTGATGGAAATGCCCGATACCTGGCTGTCGCTCTATGCCAATAACGGCATGCTCGAGAGCTTGGAGCCCTACCTTGAAAAGTGGGAACACACCAAGGAGCTGACGCCGCGCGCGCTCGAACTCGGCCGCGACGTCAAGAACACCGCCTATATGCTGCCCTACGGCTTCTATCTCAGGGCGATGTTCTACAACAAGAAGCTGCTTTCGGAAGCCGGCGTCGCCGCGCCGCCGAAGACGATGGAAGAGTTCACCGCCGCTTCGGAAAAGGTTTCCAAACTGTCCGGCAAATACGGCTACTGCATGCGCGGCGGACCGGGCGGCCTCAACGGCTGGATGATCTTTGCCGCCTCGATGGCCGGCTCGAACAAGTACTTCAACGACGACGGCACCTCGACGATGAACAGCCCCGGCTGGGCCAAGGGCATCGAATGGATGGTCGATCTCTACAAGAAGGGCTATGCGCCAAAGGATAGCGTCAACTGGGGCTTCAACGAAGTCGTCGCCGGCTTTTATTCCGGCACCTGCGCTTTCCTCGACCAGGATCCGGATGCGCTGATCGCCATCGCCGAACGCATGAACAAGGACGATTTCGGCGTTATGCCGCTGCCGAAGGGCCCCGACGGCAAGTCCTTCCCGACGATCGGCTATGGCGGCTGGTCGATGTTCACCACGAGCGGCAACAAGGATCTCTCCTGGAAGCTGATCGCTACCCTCGAAGGGCCGGAAGGCAATATCGAGTGGAACAAGCGTATCGGCGCCCTGCCGGCCTATACGGCGGCCGAGAAGGATCCCTTCTATGCCGGTGACCAGTTCAAGGGCTGGTTCGAGGAGCTGGCGGACCCGAACACGGTACCAACAGTCATGCCGACCTATCTCGAGGAATTCGCCTTCTTCAAGGATTCGCTGGCGATCAAGACCTCGCAGCAGGCATTGCTCGGCGATATCTCGGCAAAGGATCTGGCCGACCAGTGGGCGGAATATCTCACCAAGGCGCAGCAAAAGTTCCTCGCCAAGAAATAAGCAACGGACTGACGGCGGCGGCCTTTCGAGACGGGGCCGCCGTCGCTTCTTTGATGACACAGACGGCGCATGAACGCCGCGAATGGGAACTGCTGGCCGATGACCATTTCCGCCGATACGCTCGACATGCGCCGCGACCGCAGGCCATGGCTGCGTCGCGTTGCCGATGCTTCTGAGCCCTATCTCTACAGCGCGCCGTCGCTGATCCTGATCATCGCGGTGATGCTGGTGCCGCTGACGGTCGGCATTTCCTACGCCTTCCGCGATATCCAGCTGCTCAATCCGTTTTCCGGCGGCTTCATCGGGCTCGATCATTTCCGCGAGCTTGCCGGCGATGCCGCCTTCTACGGCGCGCTGCGGAACACGCTCTGGTGGACCGGCGCCTCCGTCGTCCTGCAATTCGTCTTCGGGCTCATTCTGGCGCTGCTGCTCGACAAGCCGTTCAAGGGCAGGGCAATCGCGCAGGCGCTGGTTTTCCTGCCTTGGGCCGTGCCGTCCTTTCTCGCCGGCCTCAACTGGGCCTGGCTGTTCAACCCGGTCATCGGGCCGATCCCGCACTGGCTCTTCGCCCTCGGGCTGATGCATGAGCCGGGCAATATCCTTTCTGATCCCAATTATGCGATGTGGGGGCCGATCGTTGCCAATGTCTGGTGGGGCATTCCGTTCTTCGCCATTACGCTGCTTGCCGCCTTACAGGCGATCCCGCGCGATCTCTATGAGGCGGCATCGATCGACGGCGCCGGCTGGTTCCAGCGCTTCCGCTCGATCACGCTGCCGTTTCTGGCGCCAACGATCGCCATCACCGTGCTGCTGCGTACCGTGTGGATTTCCAATTTCGCCGATCTCATCGTCGTCATGACCAATGGCGGGCCGGCTGACCGGACGCAGATCGTCGCCAGCTACATCTTCACGACAGCCTTCAGGCGGCTCGACTTCGGCTATGCCTCGGCGATCGCGCTGGTGCTGCTCGTGCTGCTGCTTGCCTATTCGATGCTGATCATCCTGCTCCGGCAGACGCTGCTGAACAAGGATTGAGGCCATGAGACGATCCGTCATTCCTACCATCGCACACCGTGCGGCGATCCTCTGCTACATCGCCTTTGCACTCTTTCCGCTGTTCTGGCTGCTCAAGGTCTCGGTGACGCCGAACGACCTGCTCTATAGCGAAGGCGTGCGGATGTGGCCGTCACGCACGACATGGGATCACTATGCCTTCGTGCTGCGCCACAGCGCCTTTCCGACCTTCTTCAAGAACAGCCTGATCGTCTCGGCGTCAACGGCCGTCACTGTGACGATCTGCGCCTCGCTGTCCGGCTACGCGCTGTCGCGGTTCAATTTCCGGGCAAAATACGGGATCGTCGCTCTGATGCTGCTGACCCAGATGTTTCCGCTGGTCATGCTGGTCGCGCCGATCTTCAAGATCCTGTCGCCTCTGCATCTGACCAACAGCCTGACCGGGCTCGTCATCGTCTACACCGCCTTCAACGTGCCTTTCGCCACCTTCCTGATGCAGTCCTTCTTCGACGGCATCCCGAGGGATCTCGAAGAGGCGGCGAAGATCGACGGGGCGACGCAGTTCACGGCGTTTCGCCAGATCATCCTGCCGCTGACGCTGCCGGGGATCGCCGCCACCCTCGGCTTCGTTTTCACTGCCGCCTGGAGCGAGTTGCTCTTCGCGCTGATGCTGATCAACGGCAATGACGCGGCGACCTTCCCCGTCGGCCTTCTCACCTTCGTTTCGAAATTCTCGGTGGATTTCGGGCAGATGATGGCGGCGGGCGTCATGGCGCTCATTCCGGCCGGCCTCTTCTTCCTGCTCATCCAGCGCTATCTCGTCCAGGGCCTGACGGCCGGCGCGGTCAAGGGTTAAACACATGGCATCGATCGATATCCAGAATATCCGCAAAGCCTATGGCCATGTGCAGGTGCTGCACGGCGTCGACCTCGAAATCCATGACGGCGAATTCGTCGTGCTCGTTGGCCCGTCCGGCTGCGGCAAGTCCACACTGCTGCGCATGATCGCCGGGTTGGAGGAGGTCACATCAGGTGAGATCCGCATCGCCGGGGTCAGGGTCAATGAGCTGCATCCCAAGGACCGCGATATCGCCATGGTGTTCCAGTCCTATGCGCTTTACCCGCATATGAACGTCGCCGGCAACATGAGCTACAGCCTCAGGCTCCGGAAGGTGGCGAAGGAGAAGATTGCAAGCGCGGTCGCCGCGGCCGCCGCCAAGCTCGGCCTCGATCCACTGCTCGAACGAAGGCCGAAGGCGCTTTCCGGCGGCCAGCGCCAGCGCGTCGCCATGGGCCGCGCCATCGTGCGCCAGCCGAAGGCCTTCCTGTTCGACGAACCGCTGTCGAACCTCGATGCGCGCCTGCGCGAACAGATGCGCGCCGAAATCAAGAAACTGCATGGCGACCTGAAGGCGACCTCCATCTACGTGACCCACGACCAGATCGAGGCAATGACGCTGGCGGACCGGATCGTTGCCATGCATGGCGGCGTGGTCCAGCAGGTCGGCAGTCCCCTGGAACTCTACGACCGCCCCGCCAATCTCTTCGTTGCCGGCTTCATCGGCTCGCCCGGGATGAATTTCCTCGAGGCCAGCTATGATGCCGGCGGCGTGAGGCTGAAGGACGGCACGATCGTGCCGCTTGCAAAGCCTCTGCCGCTTGTCGACGGCGCAAAGGTGACGCTCGGCATCCGGCCGGAGCATGTGCTGATGAGCGACGGCGGGGCGGGGCTTGCCGCCGACGTGGAACTCGTCGAACCGACAGGCTTCGGCATCATCCTGCACCTTGCCCTGCATGGTCTGCCGTTCAAGATCTTCACGCTGACCCGCGACGCGCTGAAGGCAGGTCCGAAGGTCAATGTCGCCTTCCCGGCCCAATATCTGCATGTGTTCGACGCCGAGGGAAAACGCGTCGATTGAACAGCAGAGCCGGTGGCCCGTTGCTGTCGGTTTTGGCATACTCTCTTCGGCGGGGGCGGGGAGGCATAACATGCTCGTTGCGCAGATATCCGATATCCATGCCGGGCCGGACCTTTCGTCGCTCCAGACGCTGGAGCTGGCGATAGGCTGGCTGAAGACGTTCCGCCCGGATGCGCTTGTTCTCACGGGAGATCTGGTGGACGACGGATGGCGGCAAGGCTATCGCCTGGTCGCCGAAAGCCTGCGGTCGCTGGACTGCCCTGTCCACCTGTTGCCGGGCAACGGTGACGATGTGCAATTGATGCGCTCCGAACTTGCCGCCGTCGGCACATGGATCAATGCGACGGGACCGATGCATTTCCGGACAGCCGTCGATGGGCTGACCCTCCTCGGTGTCGATGTGACCGTCGCCGGTCAGAGCTACGGTGACGTCCTGCCGCATCTGCCGTGGCTGATGAGCGCGCTTGCCGACCTGACGACGCCCGCCCTTCTGTTCATGCATCAGCCGCCATTCAGGATCGGCATCGAGGCGCTGGACCAGGTCGGATGCCGGAACGACAGTGCGCTTCTCAGTACCCTGGAGACGATGCATAGGCTGCCGTTGGCGATTCTCTGCGGCCATGTCCACCGACCTGCATTTGGTCGGCTGGGAATGATCCCTGTCCAGACCTGCGGCTCCCTCTGCCCACCCAATCCGCTTCTGTTAGAAGGACGGGCCGATCTTCCGGTGATCGACGCTCCGTCCTTCCTCGTGCACCAAGTTAGCGACGGCGGCCTGGTTTCCCATGTCGTATCGATTCCGGCATCGGATGGCGGCGCATGAAATGGATTGAATGGGAAACCCTCCCGAACTGCGAGCGGAAAAATCTTTTGTCGCATCGCCCATGAGGGCTATATCCTCTGCGTGATCTTGCTGCTGGAATGGATGCTATGACCGACACTGTTCTCGACCGCTTTCTCCGTTATGTCGTTATCGATACGCAATCCGACCCCGCCTCGTCGACGCAACCGACCACCGGCAAGCAGAAGGATCTCGGACGGGTTCTGGTCGATGAACTGCGGAAAATCGGTCTTGCGGACGCGCGTCTCGATGAACACGGCTATGTCTACGCGACCATTCCGGCCAATAGCGACAAGACGGTGCCGGTCATCTGTTTCTGCTCGCACATGGATACGGCGCCCGATTTCAGCGGCACGAATGTGAAGCCGCAGATCGTCAGGAATTATGCCGGCGGGGATATCAATCTTCCCGGCGACACGGGCCGGGTGATCCGCGTCAGCGATCATCCTGAACTGCAGAACCAGATCGGCAACGACATCGTCACGACCGATGGAACGACATTGCTCGGCGCCGACGACAAGGCGGGACTGGCTGAGATCATGACCGCGGCCCAAATCCTCGTCGACAATCCTGATATCAGGCACGGGACGATCAAGATCCTGTTCACGCCCGATGAGGAAGTCGGGCGCGGCGTCAACAAGGTCGACCTGAAGAAACTCGGTGCCGACTTCGCCTATACGATGGACGGCGAGACGGCCGGCCATATCGAGGACGAGACTTTCTCGGCCGACGGCGTCGAGATCAGCATTTCAGGTGTGGCAATCCATCCTGGCTTCGCCAAGGACCGCATGGAAAACGCCATCAAGATCGCAGGCGCCATCATCGACCGGCTGCCGAGGGATATTGCCCCCGAGACCACGGAAGGCCAGCAGGGTTTCATCCATCCCACCGGCGTGACCGGCTCGATGGAGAAGGCGTCGCTGAGCTTCATCATCCGTGACTTCACCGAAAAGGGGCTCACGGAAAAGGAGATCATGCTCGAAGCCATCGTCAAGGACGTGATGGCTGCCTATCCTGGCTCGACCTATCATTTCCAGGTGAAGGAACAGTATCGCAACATGAAGGTGGTGCTCGATCGTCACCCGGAGATCGTCGAGAACGCTATCGAGGCGGTGCGCCGGGCCGGCATGACGCCGGTGCGCGGCAGCATCCGCGGCGGCACGGATGGCTCGCGCCTTTCCTTCATGGGACTGCCGTGTCCGAACATCTTCGCCGGCGGCCATGCCTTCCACTCGCCGCTCGAATGGGTGAGCCGCCAGGACATGGAAAAGGCGGTCAAAACGATCGTGGAACTGGCAAAGGTCTGGGAAGAGCGCGCCTAGGCGCGCTTCCACCTAACTCTTAAACCGAAAGTGCGGTTTAACCGCCGTTCGCCGGAAGGCTTTCACGCAGCATCACGCTGTCATAGGCGGGGCGGGGAATAGGGATCGCAATGGGCATTCCCGGCTCGGGCTCGACCGATGTTACCGGCAATGTTTCCGGCGCGGTCACCGGCGCAGTTATCCGCATCTGCCCCGTGCTCGCCGTCGCCATGGGGTCCGGCGCCGGCAGAGGAACGGGAACCGCCGAGGGGATCAGTGCCTCGAACTGCGGCGGCAGCATGCTTTCGCCGGGCACATAGTTCATCGCCACCTCGTAGGAGGGCAGCGGCGGCGGCGTTTCAAGCGTGCCGTTGGCGTCGCGCTTCTCGTAGAAGGCGTTGCCGCCGGCGACCGTCACATAGTGCATGTTGTCGTAAGGGAATTTCAGCCCATCGGTGTGGAAGAACATCGCGTCCTTCACCGCGGGATGGCGTGCGCCCTTAATAAGGATCGCATCCGCTGCGGTAGCAAGCTCAGTTTCCGCCTGCGGCTTGACTTCGCGCGTCATCACGCCGGGCGCGAACTGCCTTTTCTGGGCCACCACGCCGCAGATGGAAGGGGGATAGGCGCCGGAGGTGAGCCGGTTCATGACAACGGTCCCGACCGCCATGTAACCGTCCTCGTCCGAATGCTGCGATTCGAAATACATCGCGCGCTGCAGGCATTCACGATCCTTGGCGGTATAATTGAAGGTGACCTTCGCCGCTTGGCCCTGCTTCGTTTTAGTGTTCGCCGCCGTTGCCGCCGGTTTCGATGTCGTCGTGCAGCTTGCCGCTGCCAGTCCTACGAACAAAATCCCGATCAGGGATTTTCCAAAGGAAATCTCCGCCCTCAACGCCAGGTGCCTCCTATGGGATTAGTCCAGCCCTTAATGATTAAGCGAAAACGTTTTACTCGTCATATGACTGAAATACAAACAACCTTAGATAACAAAAACCTTAAGGGACTCTCGCCAAATACGATTCCGGCGATAAGCTATTGCGTAATTCCTGAAATCGGAATCGATTCCAGCATAAAATTATGAAGAAATTCAATGTGTTGCAGAGTCGCGCGTTTGAAAAGACGCACGACTCTGTGGGCGGCGGGCCCCAATCTCTCCATCAGCTGCGGAACAGTTTCCAGCGGGTCGGCTTGAAGGCTACCCGGTTGCGGTCAAGCCTGTCGGCCTCGCTCGGCGGCAATTCGATCTCGATATGCGGGCGATCATTGCCGATATCCAACTCGATATGGCGAGTGCCGGCCACGCGGCGGCTGGAGACCGGATGGCCGGCGATGCAGTTTTCGGCTGATTCGCAGAGCCTGACGTCGTGCGGGCGGAAATAGAGCTGCGCCGTGCCATCCGGCTCGCCCTCGGCATTGAGGCCGAGCGAGCGCCCTTCGAAGCGAATGTCGCCGTCTGTAATCTCGACCTGCAGGCAGTTCGACTGGCCGATGAAGCCGAAGACGAAGGGAGAATTCGGATTGTCGTAGACCTGGTCCGGCGTGCCGACCTGTTCGATCGCGCCCTGGCTCATGACCACGACGCGGTCGGCAAGCTCCAGCGCTTCATCCTGGTCGTGGGTGACGAAGACGGTGGTATGTCCGGTGCGGTCGTGGATATCACGCAGCCATTTGCGCAGGTCCTTGCGCACCTGGGCGTCGAGCGCGCCGAAGGGTTCGTCGAGCAGCAGCACGTTCGGCTCGACGGCCATCGCGCGGGCGAGCGCCACACGCTGGCGCTGGCCGCCCGAAAGCTGGGCCGGGTAGCGTTTTTCGAGACCGGAAAGCTGGACGAGCTCGAGCAGTTCGAGCGCCCGCCTGCGGATGTCGGCCTTGGGCGGCCGCCGCGCGCTGTTTCTGACCTTGAGGCCGAAGGAGACGTTTTCGAGCACCGTCATGTAGCGGAAGAGAGCATAGTGCTGGAAGACGAAGCCGATATTGCGCTGCTGCACTGATTTCTTCGAGGCATCCTCGTCGCCGAAGAAGATCAGCCCCTCCGTCGGGCTTTCGAGGCCGGCGATCAGCCGCAGCAATGTCGTCTTGCCGGAGCCCGAAGGGCCCAGCAGTGCGATCAGCTCGCCGGAGCGGATGTCGAGCGAGACATCGTGCAGTGCCGGAAAACGATCGAATTCCTTGCGAATGTTTTGAACGCGTACTTCCATTCCAAATCCTTCAGTGCCGCCGGCTGGCGGCGATTTCCGCGCTATAGCGCATTTCCAGCAGCGTCTTCAAAACAAGAGTCACGAGCGCGAGCAAGGCCAAAAGTGTAGCGACGGCAAAAGCGCCGGTGAAATTATACTCGTTATAGAGAATTTCCACCTGCAGCGGCATGGTGTTCGTCTGGCCGCGGATGTGGCCAGAGACCACCGAGACGGCGCCGAATTCACCCATGGCGCGAGCGTTGCAGAGCAGCACACCGTAGAGCAGACCCCATTTGATGTTCGGCAGCGTCACGTACCAGAAGGTCTGCCAGCCGCTGGCGCCGAGCGAAAGGGCTGCCTCCTCGTCGGCGGTTCCCTGTTCCTGCATCAGCGGGATCAGCTCGCGGGCGACGAAGGGGAAGGTGACGAACATGGTGGCGAGGATCAACCCCGGCACGGCGAACAGGATCTTGATGTCGTGAGCGCTGAACCACTGGCCGAGCCAGGTACTGGAGCCGAACAGCAGAACGAAGACCAGGCCCGATATGACGGGTGAGACCGAGAAGGGCAGGTCGATCAGTGTCGTCAGGAAGGCCTTGCCCTTGAACTCGAACTTGGCGATCGCCCAGGCGGCGGCGACCCCGAAGACGAGGTTGAGAGGCACGCTGACGCCGGCGACGATCAGCGTCAAGCGGATCGCCGACAAGGTCTCGGCGTCGGCGAGCGCCACGAAGAAGGGGGCGGGACCTTTGCGGAAAGCCTCGACGAAAACTGCTGCGAGCGGCAGAAGCAGGATCAGCAGCAGGAAGACGAGCGAAAGAATGATCAGCGTGAAGCGCGCGATCCTGTTTTCGGTGGTCACCGAACGCAGCTTCACCGGTTGAACGGTCGCATCAAGCGCCATAGCCGTACCTCCGCCTGCTCCAGCTCTGGATGAGATTGATAACGAGCAACATGGCGAACGAGATGACCAGCATGATCGCCGCAATACCGGTCGCTGCCGCGTAATTATACTCTTCGAGTTTGATGATGATCAGCAGCGGCGCGATCTCCGATTTGAACGGCAGGTTGCCGGCGATGAAGATGACCGAGCCGTATTCGCCGACGCCGCGGGCAAAGGCGAGCGCAAAGCCGGTGAGCACGGCGGGCGCCAGCCCTGGCAGCAGCACGCGGAAAATCGTCTGGAAGCGATTGGCGCCGAGCGTTGCCGCAGCCTCCTCCACTTCCTTGTCGATTTCCTCCATGACGGGCTGCACGGTGCGCACCACGAAGGGCAGGCCGACGAAGATCAGCGCCACGACGATACCGGCTGGCGTAAAGGCGATCTTGATGCCGAGCGGCGTCAGGAACTGGCCGATCCAGCCGTTCGGCGCGTAGAGCGTCGTCAGCGCGATGCCGGCAACGGCAGTCGGCAGCGCGAAAGGCAGGTCGACCATGGCATCGATGACACGCTTGCCGGGAAAGCGGTAACGCACCAGTACCCAGGCGAGGATGATGCCGAAGACAGCATTGACGATCGCAGCGATGAAGGCGCTGCCGAAGCTGATGCGCAGCGCGTTCAGCGTGCGCGGATCGAGTGCGATCGACCAGAATGTTTCCCAGCCGAGCGCGCTCGACCGGACGGCGAGGCCCGAGAGCGGGATGAGGATCAGAAGGGTGAGCCAGGTCAAGGTAAGGCCGAGCGCCATTCCGAAACCCGGAATGACGCTCGGCCGCTTGAACCGCCACCGCGTGGGGCTATGTGCTTTCATGAAGTCTATTATTGGGCCGGCTTGTAGATTTGGTCAAATACCCCGCCGTCGCCGAAGAATTTCGGCTGTGCGTCTTTCCAGCCGCCGAAATCGTCGATGGTCGCGAGCGTCAGCTTCGGGAAGCGGGCGATGTCAGCCGGATCGGCGGCTTCCGGCTTGATCGGGCGGTAGAAGTGCTTGGCGGCGATCTTCTGGCCTTCGTCCGAATAGAGGTAGTTGAGATAGGCTTCGGCGACCTTGCGCGTTCCCTTCTTGTCGACATTGCCGTCGACGATGGCGACTGGCGGGTCGGCACGGATGGAGAAGGCCGGCGTCACGATCTCGAACTGATCGGGACCGAGCTCTTCAAGTGAAAGATAGGCTTCGTTTTCCCAGGCAAGCAGCACGTCGCCGAGGCCGCGCTGGACGAAGGTGGTCGTGGCGCCGCGCGCGCCTGTATCGAGAACTGGAACGTGCTGCAGCAGTTTCGTCACGTAATCCTGCGCCTTGGCTTCGTCGCCGCCATTCGCCTGCTTGGCCCATGCCCAGGCGGCCAGGAAGTTCCAGCGGGCGCCGCCCGAGGTCTTCGGGTTTGGGGTGATGACCTGCACGTCGTCCTTGACTAGGTCGCCCCAATCCTTGATGCCCTTCGGGTTGCCCTTACGGACCAGGAAGACGATCGTCGACGTATAGGGTGTCGAATTGTTGGGGAACTTGGTCTTCCAGTCGGCCGGGATCTTGCCGGTCTTCTTGGCGATGGCGTCGATATCACCTTCGAGCGCCAGCGTGACGACGTCGGCGTCGAGACCGTCGATGACGGAGCGCGCCTGCGCACCGGAGCCGCCATGCGACGCCTGGATCGTTACGGTTTCACCGGTGTCCTTCTGCCACTTGGCGGCAAAAGCAGCATTGAAATCCTTATACAATTCGCGAGTCGGATCGTAGGAAACGTTAAGAAGCGTCTGATCCGCGAATGCAGGAGCGATGCTCCCGATCGCGAAGCTGCCTGCCATGACCGCGGCTGCGATGAGCCGGGTGAGCCGTTGTGTCTGCATTGGGGAACCCTCCGTGTTTGTGCCTAAACACTATCAAGTTAGTCGTATAATGAAACAAAGGTTCTTCCGGTTCCGGCGCTACCCTTAGAATGTCATTCCATTTAAGGGGTAATTTGGAAATCGAAGTTGGCCGCGGCCAATTGGTCGCCCGGCGCTGCCTGCCGTAGGGCCGTGTTTTTTCGGCCACAGTTCCTCCACGAAAACGACATGGTGATGCAGATTTTTGCCAAGATTTTGCCGCGATGGCGCTTGCGGATTCCTATATGGCCTCCGTTGCGGCCGTATTCGCCGACCGCAACGCGGGGGCAACCCTTGAAGTGCGCCTCGCATTCCAAACCTGTTTAGGGCCATTCAAAATGAATATCAGAACTATCCTTTTTGCCTCCGTTGCCGCCCTTGCCGCGGCCTCCGGAGCCCGCGCAGCCGACGCCATCGTGGCGGCGGAACCCGAGCCCGTGGAATATGTTCGCGTTTGCGACGCCTACGGTACCGGCTATTTTTATATTCCGGGGACGGAAACATGCCTTTCGATCGGCGGTTACATCCGTACCGAAGTGCGTTTCGGTGACCATATTTCGGGCGACTCCGACGTAGACTTCTGGACTCGCGGTCAGGTCACCTTCCAGGCCAAGAATGACACCGAGTACGGCACGCTCACCGGCGTCATCACGCTGCGTTACAATGTCGACAACGCTTCTGACCAGGAAGCATTGCTCGATGAAGGCTACATCGACATTGCCGGTTTCCGCGTCGGTAAGCTGTATAGCTGGTGGGATGACGACATGAGCGGCGAGACCGATACCCTTGCCAGCAACGAGACGACCCACAACTCGATCCGTTATCAGTACGAGAATGGCGCTTTCGCGGCCGGCATTTCGGTCGACGAGCTGGAAGAAGACTACGCCACCAAGCCGGGCGACGGCCCGAACAACTTCGGTGTCGCAGGCCAGGTTTCCTACAAGGCCGGCGCCATCAGCGCTTACCTGCTTGCCGGTTATGACACCGACACCAGCGAAGTCGCGGTCCGCGGCATCGTTTATGCCGACATCGGCCCGGGCACGCTCGGCATTGCCGGCGTATGGGCAAGCGGCGCCAACTACTACTACGAAGAGTCCGAATGGACGATCGCAGCAGAGTATGCCTTGAAGATCAACGACAAGTGGTCGGTCACCCCCGGCTTCCAGTACTTCGAAAACATCGCTCTCGAGGCTGACGGTAACGGCTTCACCGGCGGCAGCGCCTACACGACCGGTGTCACCATCGACTACCGCATCGTCGAGGATCTGCGTACGAAGCTCAGCGTGCAATATCACGATGAGGACGAAGGCGACGACGAAGTGTTCGGCTTCCTGCGCTTCCAGCGCGATTTCTAAGATCGTCTCTTTGCAGACGAGTGGGCGCGACCTTCAGGCCGCGCCTTTTTTAATTTAGAACAATGTCATCACACCCGTGAATCGGCGATGAAATCGGAATAAAATTCGTCGACCGTTCTTGCCTTGCGCATCGCGGCGAGCGCGCCGTCCGTTTGCAGCCGCCTGGCAATGGCCGATAGCACGTTCAGATATTCGCCACGATTATTTTCTCCGAAGAGCAGCACGAAGGCGATGTCAGTCGGGATATCGTCGATCGCCTCGAAATCCAATGGTTGGGCGAAGCGGAGGAGAAGGCCGCGCGGGCTGGTCATGCCGTCGATCGCCGCATGCGGGATGGCGATACCATTGCCGATGCCGGTGGAGCCGAGCTTCTCACGCGCTTCGAGCGCCTTCAGGATGGTCTGGCCATCGACGGAGAAAGCCTTGGCGGCCTTGTCGGCTATGGTCTGCAGCGCGCGCCATTTGGTCGGCGCCGACACGCCGATGAAGGTGTGTTCCGGCCGGATGATGTTGGGAAGGTTCATGTCATTCTCGATACTGTTCGGGCAGCGGGGGGGAAGGGAGGTCAATCCGGTTCCCTGAGCCGGTAGCCAACGCCGGTCTCCGTGGTGATATAGTGCGGCTGGTCCGGAATCTGTTCGACCTTTTGCCGCAGTTGCCGGACGTAGACGCGCAGATACTGCACATCCGCCGCCGGCCCCCATACCTGCTTTAGAAGAAACTGGTGTGTCAGCACCTTGCCGGCATGCTGGGCGAGCACGCGCAGGATGTCATATTCCTTCGGCGACAGTTTTATTTCCTGGCCGTCGACCTTGACGATGCGCTTGACGAGATCGATCGACAGCCCGCCGGTCTGGAAGATCGCCTTCTCGCCCTGCTGCTGCAGGCGGTGGCGCAGCGCCACGCGGATGCGGGCGCCGAGCTCGTTGATGCCGAAGGGCTTGGTGACGTAATCGTCGGCGCCGCTTTCCAGCGCCTTGACGATACCGGCCTCGTCGGTGCGGCTGGACAGAATGACCACCGGCATGGAAAGCCCTTCGTCGCGCCACGCCTGTAGCAGGTCATGGCCGGGGGTGTCGGGAAGGCCGAGGTCGAGCACGATGAGATCGGGCATGTCATCGGCGACTGACTGCCGGGCGGCGCTGGCGTTTGGCGCCTCACGCACCTCGTAGCCCTGCGCGGTCAGGCCGACGCGGAGCAGCTTGCGGATCGGAGGCTCGTCGTCGACGACGAGGATTTTAACGGCTGAACCGGTCATCGGAGTTCATCCAGTTTCGGAATGTCGTTGGGTTTCGGCAGGCGGATGGTGAAGACGGCGCCCGGACGGCCCGTCCGGTTGCCGGCGGTGATCGTGCCACCCATCGCCTCGATGAAGCCGCGGCAGATGGAAAGGCCAAGCCCGGTGCCGGCGCGCACCTGATCGCCCTTGCGCACGCGGTAGAAGGTATCGAAGACGCGGTTAAGATCGGCCGGCGGAATGCCTGGGCCTTCGTCCGAAATCTGCACGACGACGTTGTCGGCATCGGCCCAGCCCTCGATATGGATCACCGATCCCTCGGGCGCGTATTTCGCGGCATTGTCGAGCAGGTTGAAGATCACCTGCTCGAACAGGACAGGATCGACGCGCACCATCGGCAGGTCGGCGGGAATGTTCATCTCGGTCTTGTGGCCGTCGAGGATCTTGGCGGCACGGCGCAGCGCGCTGCCGACGATATCGCCGGCATAATGCAGCGCATAGTTCGGCTCCATCGCACCGGATTCGATCTTGGTCATGTCGAGCAGGTTGGCGATGAAGCGGTTGAGGCGTTCGGATTCGTCGACGACGGTCGACAGCAGGTCGCTGCGGTCCTCCTCCGGCATCGAGGCGAAATAGTCGCGCAGCGTGCCGGCGGCGCCGAGGATGGCGGCAAGCGGTGTCTTCAGGTCGTGCGAGATCGAAGTCAGTAGGGCCGAGCGCAGCCGGTCTGCTTCGGCCCCAAGTCTTGCCCGGTCGACATCAGCGACGAGCTGGACGCGTTCGATGGCAAGGGCCGCCTGGTCGGCCAGCGCATCGAGCAGCCGCTGCTGTTCGGGCGTCAGCAACGGTCCGTCGCGGCGGTCACTGTCGAGGCCGATGACACCAACGGCGGTGCGCCCGGTTCTCAGCGGCACATAGAGGCGCTTGGCGCCGGGCAGGGTGTCGGCGCCGCGGCCGGCGGCGTGATTGTGCTCCCAGGCCCAGCGGGCGGCAGCGATATCGGCATCGTCGAGCGTATCATCAGGCGGATAACCGGCCTTGACGGCGATGGTACCGTCTTCCGGCAGCAGTAGCACGACGCGGACCTTCAGCATCGAGGCGAGCTGGAAGGCGGTCGCCCAGAGCACGTCGTCGAGCGTGCCGGTGCCGGCGAGCTTTTTCGAGAAGAGATAGAGATCTTCCGTCGTCCGCGCCCGCTGGCGGGCAGCGGCGGCTTGGCGCTGGACGGTCGCGGTCAGGTTGCTGGCGATGATGGCGACGCCCAGGAAGAAGAAGAGCGCAAGCACGCTTTCCGGATCGCTGATCGTCAGCGTGTAGCGCGGCGGCAGGAAGAAGAAATTGAAGGACAGCGCGCTGAGGATGCAGCTGTAGAGGGCCGGCCGCAGGCCGTGGAGGACGGCTGAGGTCAGCACCGCCATCAGGAAGACGAGGGCGAGGTTGCGTACGTCGAGCACCTGGTCGAGCACGACGCTGACGCCGAGCGCGATGGCAACATAAAAGGTTGCCAGCAGGTAGGCCCTGAAATCCAGTTGCGGCGCGGTGGCCGCCGCCCTGACGCCGCGCGCGGTGGTGCCGTCCTTCTCGCTGCCTGAAATCACATGGACGCTGATCTCGCCGGTCTTGCGGATCAGCTCGTCGGTGATCGAGCGGCTCCACCAGTCGCGCCATGTCGGCTTCTTCGGGGCGCCGATGACGATATGGGTGACGTTGTTGGCGGTGGCGTGGCGGACAAGTTCTTCGGCGACTTCGCGGCCGGGAAGGGTGATCGCTTCGCCGCCGAGCTGCTCGGCAAGTCGCAGCGTGGCGGCGACGGTATCGCGCTCGGCTTCGTTCAGATTGATCGATCGGTTGGTCTCGATATAGACGGCAGCCCAGGGCGCGCGCAGCCGCGAGGCCATACGGGCAGCATAACGCACCAGCGAGGCGGAGCGCGGATGGTGGTCAACCGAGACGAGAACGCGTTCGCCCGCCGCCCAGGGGCCGGATATGGCATGGGCCTGCATATGCGTGAGCAACTGGTCGTCGACGCGCTGTGCGGTCTTACGCAGCGCAAGCTCTCGCAGCGCCGTCAGGTTGCCCGGGGTGAAGTAGTTGGTCAGCGCCCGCTCGGCCGTCCGCGGCATGTAGACCTTGCCGTCATGCAGGCGCTTGATCAGATCATCCGGCGTCAGGTCGATGATCTCGATGTCGTCAGCGAGGTCGATGATCGAGTCCGGCACTGTCTCGCGCACACGGATGCGGGTGATCTGCGAGACGACGTCGTTCAGGCTCTCGACATGCTGGATGTTCAGCGTCGTATAGACATCGATGCCGCGATCGAGCAATTCCTTGACGTCGAGATAGCGCTTCGGATGACGGCTGCCCTCGGCATTGGTATGGGCGAGTTCGTCGACCAGCACGAGATCAGGCCGGCGGGCGAGGATGCCGTCGAGATCCATTTCCTCGAGCGGCCGGCCCTTGTAGCTGATTTCGACGCGAGGGATGATCTCGAAGCCGGCAAGGAGCGCCTCGGTCTCCTTGCGGCCGTGGGTCTCGACGACGCCGATGACGACATCGAGACCGTCGGCGATCTTGGCACGGCCGGAGACGAGCATCTCGTAGGTCTTGCCGACGCCGGGCGCGGCACCCAGAAAGATCTTCAGACGGCCGCGTGTCTCCGCCCGGGCTTTTTCGAGAAGCGCATCGGGCGAGGGCCTGCCGGCCTGATCGCGATTGTCGTCTGGCATGCGTATGGTCTTTCTGCAGATGGCTGGCGAGGACGGGCTACATCACCCTATCCCTCGCCCCTGTGACGAGCGCAGGGATGAGGGAAGGAAAGGGGCGCCCAGCCTGCCAGGGTCACTGAGTCATAGAAGCATCAAGGCTCTGGTTCAACGCCAGAACATTGACTGTAGGTTCGCCGAGAATGCCGAGTTCGCGGCCTTGAACGGCACCGTCGACCAACGCCTTGACCTTGGCCTCGTCGATAGCACGCGCTTTGGCGACGCGCTGCACCTGGAAGTAAGCGGCCTCCGGGGAGATATGGGGATCGAGGCCGCTGCCCGAAGCGGTGACCAGGTCGGCGGGCACCTCCGCATTCGGGTTTGCCGCCTTGGCCGCGTCGTAGTCGCCCTTGACGCGGTCGATCAGCTTCTGGCTGGTCGGGCCGAGGTTCGAGCCGCTGGAGGCGGCCGCATTGTAGCCGTCGCCGGCGGCCGAGGGACGGCCGTGGAAATACTTGTCGCTGGTGAAGGCCTGGCCGATCAGCGTCGAGCCGATCACCTGGCCGTTCTTCTCGATCAGGCTGCCGTTCGCCTGAGCCGGGAAGAGGGCCTGGGCAGCACCCGTCATGGCGAGCGGATAAAGCAGGCCGGTGATGGCGGTGGTGGCGACGATCATGACGACCGCCGGACGAAGTTCTTTCAACATTGTCTTACTCCTTCGAGTGTTCAGACGGGATCCGTTAGGCGAGGCCGAGGGCGGCGACAGCCATGTCGATCGCCTTGATGCCGATGAAGGGAACGATGATGCCGCCGGCACCGTAGATCAGCAGGTTGCGCGACAGCAGCGCGCCGGCGCCGATCGGACGGTAGCGGACGCCCTTCAGCGACAGCGGGATCAGCGCGATGATGATCAGCGCGTTGAAGATGATTGCCGAGAGGATGGCGCTTTGCGGCGTCGAAAGCCCCATGACGTTCAGGACGCCGAGCTGCGGGTAAAAGGTCAGGAACATCGCCGGGATGATGGCGAAGTACTTGGCGATGTCGTTGGCGATCGAGAAGGTCGTCAGCGCGCCGCGCGTCATCAACAGCTGTTTGCCGATCTCGACGATCTCGATGAGCTTCGTCGGGTCGCTGTCGAGGTCGACCATGTTGCCGGCCTCGCGGGCAGCGACAGTGCCGGTGTTCATGGCGACGCCGACATCGGCCTGGGCGAGCGCCGGCGCATCGTTGGTGCCGTCGCCGCACATGGCGACGAGCTTGCCCTTCGACTGTTCCTCGCGCATCAGCGCCAGCTTCATCTCCGGCGTTGCCTGGGCGAGGAAGTCGTCGACACCGGCTTCGGCGGCGATGGCCGCTGCCGTCAGCGGGTTGTCGCCAGTGATCATCACGGTGCGGATGCCCATGCGGCGCAGCTCGGTGAAGCGTTCGCGGATGCCGCCCTTGACGATGTCCTTCAGCTGGATGACGCCAAGCAGCTTGCCGTCGCGGGCAACGGCGAGCGGCGTGCCGCCAGCCTTGGCGACCTCGTCTGATATCGACTGCAGTTCGCGCACGACCTCGCTGCCGTTTTTCGAGGATGCGTCGCCGTTGACATAGGCCAGCACGGCATCGACTGCGCCTTTGCGGATCGAAGCGCCTTCGAGATCGACGCCGCTCATGCGGGTCTGGGCGGTGAAGGGCACGAAGGTCGCCTTGAGGCTCGCCATGTCGCGGCCGCGAATCGCATATTTTTCCTTGGCGAGCACGACGATGGAGCGGCCTTCCGGGGTTTCGTCGGCAAGCGAGGCGAGCTGGGCGGCGTCGGCGAGATCCTGCTCGGAAACGCCGCGAACCGGGCGGAAGGTCGTCGCCTGACGATTGCCGAGGGTGATCGTGCCGGTCTTGTCGAGCAGCAGCGTATCGACGTCGCCGGCGGCTTCGACCGCACGGCCGGACATGGCGAGCACGTTGAAGCGGACGAGGCGGTCCATGCCGGCAATGCCGATCGCCGACAGCAGCGCACCGATCGTCGTCGGGATCAGCGTCACGAAGAGGGCGACGAGCACGATGATCGGGATCGAGCCGCCGGCATAGATGGCAAAGCTCGGGATCGTCGCGGTGGCGAGCACGAAGATCAACGTCATACCGGCAAGCAGGATGTTGAGCGCAATCTCGTTCGGAGTCTTCTGGCGTTCGGCACCTTCGACGAGCGCGATCATCCGGTCGAGGAAGGTTGAGCCGGCAGCGGCGGTGATGCGGACGCGGATCCAGTCGGACAGCACCTGCGTGCCGCCTGTTACCGCCGAGCGGTCGCCGCCGGATTCGCGGATGACCGGCGCGGATTCGCCTGTGATCGCCGCTTCGTTGACGGAGGCCACACCTTCGATGACTTCACCGTCCGACGGGATGATGTCGCCGGCCTCGACGAGCACGAGGTCGCCGACCTTGAGGCTGGTGCCCGGCACCATGCGGTAGCCGCTGCCATTATTGGCGGTGAGCAGCTTCGCCTGGGTTTCGGTGCGCGCCTTGCGCAGCGAATCCGCCTGCGCCTTGCCGCGACCTTCGGCAACGGCCTCGGCGAAATTGGCAAACAGCACGGTGAACCAGAGCCAAAGATTGATCTGGAACGAGAAGCCGAGGTTGCCGTTGCCCGCCACGAGATCGCGCAGGAAGAGGATGGTGGTCAGCACCGAGACCGTGGCCACGACGAACATGACCGGGTTTCTGGCGAGTGCCCGGGGGTTGAGCTTCTTGAAAGCGGCACCCACGGCCGGAATGAGGATGCGAGAATCCATGATGCTCGCGGATTTGGCCTGGCTCATAAGAGACTCCAGCTTTGAAACGAGGATGGCGAACCGGAAGCCGGTCAGCCCTGTAAGATTTTGCATATGGCGGCGATGACGAGGAGGCCCGCCATCATCACCAGGATGATGTCGGAGGCTTGGGGTCTCGGGCCATTCCCACGTCCCGGCGCGCCAGGACGTGAGTGGAAGGCGTTGCGAAGCCTGTGACGGAGGATCATGGCATAACCTCAAAAGGTCTGGCCGGCGATCATGACCAGGTGCTCGACGACGGGGCCAAGGGCCAACGCCGGGAAGAAGGTCAGGCCGCCGACGATCAGGATCGTGCCGACGAGCAGGCCGACGAAGAGCGGACCGTCCGTCGGGAAGGTGCCCGCCGAGGCCGGAACCGACTTCTTGGCGATCAGCGAACCGGCGATTGCAAGCGCCGGGATGATGACCAGAAAGCGGCCCATCAGCATACCGAGGCCAAGGGTTATGTTGTACCAAGGCGTATTGCCCGTCAGGCCGCCGAAAGCCGAGCCGTTGTTCGCTGCCGCTGATGTATAGGCATAGAGGATTTCGGAGAAGCCGTGCGGGCCGGCGGTCCCGACCGATGCAACCGCACTCGGAAGGACGCTTGCGATTGCGGTGAAGACCAGCATGGCGAGCGGCAGGCAGAGAATGGCGAGAACGGCCATCTTCATTTCCTTCGCCTCGATCTTCTTGCCGAGATATTCCGGCGTGCGGCCGACCATCAGGCCGGCGACGAAGACGGCGACGATGATGAAGAGCAGGATGCCGTAAAAGCCAGCGCCGACACCGCCGACAATGACTTCGCCGAGCTGCATGTTGATCAGCGGAACGAGGCCACCGAGTGCCGTGAAGCTGCCATGCATGGCATTGACCGCGCCGCAGGAGGCCGCCGTGGTGATGACCGCAAAGAGCGAGGATAGGGCGACGCCGAAGCGGACTTCCTTGCCTTCCATGTTGCCGCCGCCAAGACCGAAGGCATGCATCAGCGGATTGCCGGCGGCTTCCGCCCAATAGGTGACGATGACGCCGGCGACGAACAGGACGCCCATCGTGGCGAGGATCGCCCAGCCCTGGCGCTGATTGCCGACCATGCGGCCGAAGACGTTGGTCAGTGCCGCGCCGATCGCGAAGATCGACACCATCTGGATGAGGTTGGAGATCGCATCGGGGTTTTCGAACGGATGGGCGGAGTTGGCGTTGAAGAAGCCGCCGCCGTTGGTGCCAAGCATCTTGATGGCCAGCTGCGAGGCGACCGGGCCGACGGCGATCGTCTGCTGTGCGCCTTCGAGCGTCGTCGCATTGACGTAGGAGCCGAGCGTCTGCGGCACGCCGAGATAGACAAAGACCAGCGTCAGCACGATGCAGATCGGCAAGAGCACATAGAAAGTGGCCCTCGTCATATCGATCCAGAAATTGCCGATCGCCTTGCCTGAGGCGCGCGAGAAGGCGCGGATGAAGGCGAGCGCGATGGCAATGCCGGTCGCCGCCGAGACGAAGTTCTGGACGGTGAAACCGGCCATCTGCGTCAGATACGACATCGTGCTTTCGCCGCCGTAGTTCTGCCAGTTGGTGTTGCTGACGAAGCTGACGGCCGTGTTGAAGGAAAGCTCCGGCGGGATGGCCGCCATGCCGGCCGGATTATAGGGAAGACCGGCCTGCAGGCGCTGCAGCGCGTAAAGCACGATGACGCCGAGCAGGTTGAACATTAGCATGGCGAAGGCATAGGAGGTCCAATGCTGTTCCTCGCGTTCGCTGGTGCCGGCAATGCGGTAAAGTCCCCGTTCGATCGGAACGAGGACCGGTGACAGGAAAGTGCGCTCGCCGCTGAAGACACGCGTCATATAGCCGCCGAGCGGTTTGACGAGCACGAGGACGATCCCGCAGTAAAGCAGGATCTGAAGCCATCCGTTGAGGGTCATGGAGGTAAACTTTCAATACCCGGCTGCTTCTCGGTCGCGCATGCGCGACCTCAGAAGCGCCAGTTCTCTTTAAAAGCGTTCTGGGCGAAGGAGAGCGTAGGTGAGGTAAACGGTGAGAAACACGGTTACGGCACCGCTCAAGACATAATCGAGGGTCATCGTCGCTTCTCCTGTCAAAGCCTGTCGCAGGCTCGGGTGTAGGCAAAGCACAGCGCGAAGAATATGATCGCGGTGCCGAGTAGAATGATATCCATCGTGATCGTGACTCCTGTTGTTCTTCTTGGAGTCAGACAAGACAAAGGGCGCTGGGAGGCCGCCTTTCATGCTTTCTGGCGTGGAGATGATCTTTTCGATCTCTCGGCATCAATATGGAGCCGAAGCGCATAAAGGTTCGAGACGGACGACGGGCCATCTATATAAAAATCTTATAAATGCCCTTCCGAGGCCGCTCGCCATCGGACCAGGCTGGCGCAGTTTCCCGACGGGCCGCAGCCGGTACTGAGCCTCGGAAGGTCTGAGTGAGCATTTTTTCATTTGTTGAGCAAAAGCCTTCGCAATCTGGTTGAATTGGGAAGGCTTCGGGCCTTATAGTCGCCTTCGACGCTGCCCGATGGAGTCATGGGCAAGCCATTAGGGAAGGAAACCGACGATGACCAAAGTCCGCGCGCTTGTCCTCGAGCGCCAGCATGAGCTTGCGCTTCGCGATATCGATCTGCCGCTTGAAACTAGCCCCGGCGAGGTGAAGATCAGGATCCACACCGTCGGCGTCTGCGGTTCGGACGTGCATTATTACACCCATGGCAAGATCGGCCCCTTCGTCGTCAACGCGCCGATGGTGCTCGGCCATGAGGCGGCGGGCACGGTGGTCGAGGTCGGCGCGGGCGTCACGCATCTGAAAGTCGGCGACCGCGTCTGCATGGAGCCCGGCATCCCCGATCCGAATTCCAAGGCAAGCCGGCTTGGCCTGTACAATATCGACCCGGCCGTGACCTTCTGGGCGACCCCGCCGATCCACGGCGTGCTGACGCCAGAGGTCGTGCATCCCGCCAATTACACCTTCAAGCTACCCGACAATGTCAGCTTTGCCGAAGGCGCCATGGTCGAGCCCTTCGCCGTCGGCATGCAGGCGGCTGCCAAGGCGAAGATCACGCCGGGCGACACTGCCGTCGTCCTCGGCGCCGGGCCGATCGGCACGATGGTGGCGATCGCGGCCCTTGCCGGCGGCTGCGCCCGCGCGATCGTCGCCGATCTCGCCCAGCCGAAGCTCGATATCGCCGCGCAGTACCAGGGTGTCATTCCGGTCAATATTCGCGAGAAGAACCTGGTCGAAGAGGTCGGCCGGCTGACCGACGGCTGGGGCGCCGATGTCGTCTTCGAATGCTCCGGTTCGCCGAAGGCCTGGGAGACGATCATGGCGCTGCCGCGCCCGGGTGGCGTCATTGTCGTCGTCGGCCTACCGGTCAACCCGATCGGCTTCGACGTCTCGACGGCATCCACCAAGGAAATCCGCATCGAGACGGTGTTCCGCTACGCGCACCAGTATGAGCGGTCGATCGCGCTGCTCGGCTCGGGTCGCGTCGATCTGAAGCCGCTGATATCAGAGACCTTCACATTCGAAGATTCGATCAAGGCGTTTGATCGCGCCGTCGAGGCGCGGCCCAGCGACGTGAAGCTGCAAATCGTGATGGGATAGGGCGCAACAGCGCTTCTATGAGTGCCTGGCGCTCAGTTTCATCCTGCGAAAGGCAAGAGCCGCGCCTGCAACGACAGCCGCGGCTCCGACTGCGATCAGCAGGTGGCGATGAAGCGGAAGGTGGCCCAACGTCTGTTGGATGCCGTGCCCGAACACGTAACCGAGCGCCGTGAAAAGCTGCCCCCACACCAGCGCGGCCACAGCATTCAGGATGATGAATTTACCGGTCGCTATGCGTGTTGTCCCGATGACGATCGGGCTGATTGTCCGCAACCCCACCAGAAAACGAAACGCAAGGATGAAGCCGGTCGGATATCTTTCCAGAAGTCGGGTTGCGCGCGCCAGCGCCGGTCTTTCCATCAGCCGGCGGACGAGACCCCATCGAGCCGCATAACGGTCGGCGAAGAACCAGAACTGATCGCCGGCGAAGGATCCTGCCGTTGCCGCTAGCGACGCCGACCAATAGGTCAGCAGCCCGCGGTGGGAAATGACGCCGCCGAGGAAGGCGGCTGTTTCGCCCTCGAAGGCTGCACCCAGAAATATCGCCAATAGTCCGTAGTGCTCGATCAGCAGTTCGATAGACACTCAGCTGTCCTCGGCCCGGGGTTTCGATAGCTAAACCGGCTTCAAATCCCCAAGCACCGTCGGGATCAGCTCCGACACCGTCGGATGGATCGGCACCGACCATTGCAATGCGGGATAGGTCGTTCCTGCATTCATCGCGTCTATGATGCCGTGGATCACCTCGTCACCTTCGATGCCCAGGATCGCCGCGCCGAGAATTTTTTTGGTCTCGGCGTCGGCGATCACCTTCATGAAGCCCTTGGTCTCGCCGCGCTCGTTGGCGCGGCCGACGCGGCTCATCGGCCGGGTCGAGATCATGATCTTGCGTCCCGAGGCGCGCGCCTGCTTTTCCGTCATGCCGACACGGCCGAGCGGCGGGTCGATATAAAGCGCATAGGCCAGGATGCGGCTCGAGAGCTTGCGATCGGCGCCGTCGAGAAGATTGGCGGCGGCGATCTCGAAATCATTGTAGGAGGTGTGGGTGAAGGCGCCGTGGCCGTTGCAATCGCCGAGCGCCCAGATGCCGTCGACATTGGTGGCAAGCCTGTCGTCGACGGTGATGTAGCCGTGCTTGTCGCTGATGACGCCGGCGGCATCGAGGCCGAGATCGTCTGTGTTCGGCTTGCGGCCGGTGGCGATCAGCACATGGCTCGCATCGATCCTCGCTGAATCGGTGGCGACCGTTATTCCGTCGCTGCTCCTGGCGAAGGCGATGTCGCTGACACCGGTATGAATGTCGATGCCCTCCGAGCGCAGGACATCGGCGATCGCGTCGGATATATCCTCGTCCTCGCGCGACGCGAGCTTCGGGCCATGCTCGATGACGCTGACTTCGGCGCCGAAGCGGCGATACATCTGCGCGAATTCCAGCCCGATATAACTGCCGCCGATCACAGCCAGATGCCGTGGCAGCGTGTCGAGATGGATGATCGAGGTGCTGGTGAGATAGTCGATATCGTTGATGCCGGGCAGGTCGGGGATGACGGGGCGCGCGCCGACGTTGAGGAAGATGCGCGGTGCGGTCAGCGTCTCGCCGTTGACGCTGACGGTCTTCGGGTCCTCGAAACGGGCATGGCCGTAGATCACGGTCATGCCGTCCATCCCGGCGAACCAGCCGATCAGGCCGTTGCGGGCATTCATGGTCACGGTTTCGGCACGGGCCCTGACCACCTTCATGTCGATGGCGATCTCGCCCGGAATATTGACGCCGTAAACGGCGCTATTTCTCGCGACATAGGCGGCGCGGGCGCTGGCGACAAGCGTCTTCGTCGGCATGCAGCCGGCATTGACGCAGGTGCCGCCGAGGAATTTGCGCTCGATCAGCGCCACCTTCATGCCCTTTTCGACCATGCGGGCGGCGAGGAAGGGGCCGGCCTGGCCGCCCCCGATGACGATGGCGTCGAAGCTCTTCATGACACGACCACGATCAGCAGCGCGCCGATGACGGCGACGGCATCTTCGATGAGAGCGGCCGGCAGATCCTTACCGAAGGAGGCGGCAAGCCTGCCGCGGACGGCGGCGCCACCATATGTGCCGATGACGGCGCCGATCACCCCGGCAATCAGCCCGCCGAAGAGCAGGCCGCTGGCGGCACCGATCGTGGCGCCGGCCAGCGCGCCCATGACGATGCGGGCGCCGAATTGCACCGGCACCTTGCGCGACGGCGTGGACGGCAGCTGGTCGGTGATCAGTTCGACTATGGCGAGAAGCGTGAAGATCCACGGCGTCCACTGGTAACCCATGAAGGCAAGCGGCGTCTGCGAGACATCGAACCAGCCGAGTGCTGCGCCCCAGGCGACGGCGGCCGGCGCGGTCATGGCGCGAAGCCCTGATATGACACCAATCAGCAATGCAAGAAGCAGAAACATGCATGATCCCCCTTTTTGCCGGCTCTTGCCGTCGTCAGGGAAGGTTGCACATTGTCAGGCGCGTGGCAATTCGTCGTGGTGCGCCAGCGGCCTTGAGGACGTGGGTGCGCGTCGATGCTTCGAAACGTAGTCGATGAACCGCAGCAGAAGGGGATTGCTGTCGGCGCTCCGCCAGCAAATTCCAACGGCCCACTTTGACGCCGAACCCGATAAGGGCTTTTGGTGCGTGCGATCGCCGAGCGCCTCAACGCCGTGCCACGGCAGGAATGCGGCCCCCAACCCGGCAGCAACAACGGCATGAACGGTCAAGATGTCGTCAGCGTGCTGGACGATGCGCGGCTTGAAGCGGGCCGATGTGCACCATTGGCTGATCTGCGCATCCAGTCCCGGCCCGCGCGATGACGAAAGGGCGACAAAGCCCAGACGGTTCAATGTCGACAATCGGTTCATGGGCGGAATCTCCATGCCGGAGGGAAGTACCAGCGCCAGCCGCTCCTCGATGACTGGCATGAAGGATAGCTCATCGGTCTCCTCAGGCGCCCGGCAAAAGCCGACATCGAGCCGGCCGCCAAGCAGTCGTTGGTGCTGCTCTCTTGATGGCAGGTCGTTAAGCGTAATCTGGCTATCGGGAGTCGTCACCCGGAAGGTCGCGACTATTTGGGGCGCGGTGATGAGCGCCGAGATGCCAAATCCGATGTCGAGCTGACCGGTCAGGCCGGCATTTGCACGATGCATCTTGACGTCGATTTCATCGCTCAGCCGCAAGAGCACGCGTGCTTCCTGCTGCAGCAGATTCCCCAGCGGCGTCAGCCTTGCTCCATGTCGGCCACGTTCAAATAGCGGTCCGCCGACCATCGCCTCCAACGCCTGAATTTGCTTGGACAGGGTCGACTGGGTGACGAACAACTTTGACGCGGCCTTGCCGTAATGGCCAGTGTCGGTCAGCTCGACAAAGGAGCGCAGCAACCTGATTTCCATTCAAAATCCGACTTATTTTCATCAAAAATGTCATTTTACGAAATAATGCTCGCATGTCAAATTGTTCAAGGCATCAGGAGCAATAGTCATGGCGTTCAAGGTTTCCTCCGTACAGTTTCAGCATCGGGCAAACGACAAAGCCTATAATCTTGGGCGCATCGAATCCCTCACACTGCAAGCCGTCCAGGCCGGCAGCCAACTTGTGGCCTTCCCTGAGATGTGCCTCTGCGGCTACTGGCACGTCCCGAAGCTGGACGGTGCAGCGCTGCACGCTCTTGCCGAGCCCTTGTCAGGCCCATCCGTCTCGTATGTTGCCCGGCTGGCGCGGGAGCATAGCATTGCCATCGGCGCCGGATTTCTGGAGCTCGCGGAAAACGGCGCCCTCTATAACTCCTACGCCGTGTGCATGCCGGACGGACAGGTTCATTGCCATCGCAAGCTGCATGCGTGGGAACATCGCCTCATCTCCAGCGGGGATAGTTTTACGGTCTTCGATACGCCTTGGGGAATCCGCGCAGGCATTTTGATCTGCTGGGACAACAACCTGATCGAAAACGCGCGGGCAACCGCCTTGTTGGGCGCGGAAATCCTGATCGCCCCCCATCAGGCGGGAGGAGGGGCGTCCGTCAGC
The DNA here is from genome assembly GCF_051811205.1 of Rhizobium sp. 862_C5_N1_2. Taxonomy (NCBI): domain Bacteria; kingdom Pseudomonadati; phylum Pseudomonadota; class Alphaproteobacteria; order Hyphomicrobiales; family Rhizobiaceae; genus Rhizobium; species Rhizobium sp. 862_C5_N1_2. The sequence goes on from NZ_JBPWPT010000003.1 coordinate 333,322, forward strand.
CCAAATGGAATGAAGCGGATACCTGTCGAAAAATGGATCCGCCGCCATGAAGATCCTGAGGCTATTAAAGCCGAAATCAGAGGTCCCAATGGTCGCGAATGGTTTCTGCGTTGGCTGCCGTCTCGCGCGCATGACAATGGCATGTTTCTGGTATTCAGCAACGGCGTCGGTCAGGACGAGGATGAAGTGCGCACCGGCAACGCAATGATTCTCGACCCCTATGGCCGGATTCTGGTGGAGACCTGGCAGGCTGCCGACGCAATCGTCAGCACAGAACTCGATCTGGCATTGCTCGACAAATGTACGGGCCAACGCTGGATTCGTGGCCGTCGCCCGGAACTCTACGGCTGCTTGACAGAACCCAATCCGCACGGCTTGTCGCCGATGGAAGCACGTTTCTCCGATGCCCCGACCCGCAACCCTGCGCCCGCAGAAAAAACGTTATGAGCGGAGCTTCCTTGACGAGATACCCGGATTAGTTGGAGGTCCTATTGTAGATCTTGTCGCGTGGCCTTTTCCATCCTCGCTGCTCTGCCATCTGCTCTGCGCGCTTCCGGGCATTGAAAGGATCGATGTAGCCTTCAATCATGAACGTTCGGCCTTTCCACAAGAGGATGCCAGTCTTCTGTTCATCGTCCCAGTGAAATTCCATCGCGCGATTGTATATCATTCGAAACACGGTTTGCTGACACGGTCTAGAAGTGTGAGCTAATCGTGAAGCGTAAGAAGCGTCTTTGCAAGCCTATGGACGGTGTGGATCACGCATGACCGCCTTGGACAGAACCTAATTCGCAAAGGCGGCGATGCCGGTGATCGCCCGGCCGATGATCAACGCGTGGATGTCGTGTGTGCCCTCATAGGTGTTGACCACTTCGAGGTTGACGAGATGACGGGCGATGCCGAATTCGTCGGAGATGCCGTTACCGCCGAGCATGTCGCGGGCCGCCCGCGCAATCTCCAGCGCCTTGCCGCAGCTGTTGCGCTTGAGGATCGAGGTCAGCTCCACCGGCGGATGGCCTTCCTCCTTCATGCGGCCAAGTCGCAGGCAACCCTGAAGACCGAGCGAGATTTCCGCCGTCATGTCGGCGAGCTTCTTCTGGATCAGCTGGTTGGCAGCAAGCGGCCGTCTGAACTGCTTGCGCTCGAGCGTATATTGCCGTGCTCTCGCATAACAATCCTCGGCAGCACCGAGCGCGCCCCAGGCGATGCCGAAGCGGGCCGAGTTGAGGCAGGTGAACGGTCCCTTGAGGCCGGTCACATCGGGCAGAAGGTTTTCCTCAGGCACGAAGACCCCGTCCATCACCACTTCGCCGGTGATCGAGGCGCGCAGTCCCACCTTGCCGTGGATGGGGGGAGCCGAAAGCCCTTTCCAGCCCTTTTCGAGGATGAAGCCGCGGATGAGGCCATCCTCGGTCTTTGCCCAGACGACGAAGACATCGGCGATCGGCGCGTTGGAGATCCAGGTCTTCGAGCCGGTGAGGCTGTAGCCGCCGTCGACCTTCTTGGCGCGTGTCGCCATCGAGCCGGGGTCGGAGCCGTGATCCGGTTCGGTCAGGCCGAAGCAGCCGATCCATTCGCCGATGGCGAGTTTCGGCAGGTATTTCAGCTTCTGCGCCTCGGAGCCGAAGGTTTCAATCGGCACCATCACCAGCGAAGACTGGACGCTCATCATCGAACGATAGCCACTGTCGACCCGTTCGACTTCGCGGGCGATCAGGCCGTAGGCGACGTAACCGAGGCCGGCGCCGCCATAATCCGGCGAGATCGTCGGGCCGAGCAGGCCGAGTTCGCCCATTTCGCGAAAGATCTCGGGATCGGTCTTTTCATTGCGGAAGGCGTCGAGAACACGGGGAGCAAGCTTTTCCTGCGCATAGGCATGGGCGGTGTCCTGCACCATGCGCTCTTCGCTGGTCAGTTGCTCCACCAGCCGGAACGGATCGGCCCAGTCGAAAACCTCGCGCGTATGCTGCATGGCCGCGTCTCCTCATCCCGGTTCTGGCTTGCCTCGCTTAAGTTGGCCATAGACCCGCCAGCCGACCGCGTCAACAGAAGGCGGCAGTCTCGAAAAGACAGGGTGCGCCATCTTTTCAAAAGCGTCGGGATGATCCACTTTGCCCGCGATCGATTCTGGAACGAGGAGGCGGAAATGTCGTCAAGCGAGCTGTTCGTATCGGCCGAAGGCGCCGAATGGATCAATCCCGAGCCCGGCGTTGTCAGGCGCATCATGACCTATCTGCCCGAGATGATGATGGTGGAAGTGGCTTTCGAAAGCGGCGCCGTGGGTGCGGCCCATTCGCATCCGCACATCCAGGCCAGCTACGTCGCCGAAGGCAGTTTCGAAGTGACGATCGACGGCCGGACCGAGGTGCTCAAGCAGGGCGGCAGTTTCATCGTGCCCCCCAATCTGATCCACGGCGTCAAGGCGCTGGAAAAGGGCCGGCTGATCGATGCATTCACCCCGCACCGCGCCGAATTCCTGAAGTAACCAGAGCATGATGCCGAAAACTGTCAGCGGTTTTCGGACGACATCATGCTCTAATCAAACATCCGCCCTTGTCCGGCGCGCCGGGCCGGCGGCGGTGACATAGGGCGGCACGAAACGAGCATCCTCGCCGCGCACCGCCTCGCGCAGGAAATCGATGACGGCGCGCACGCGCGGCGCCTGTTTCAGGTCGCGATGACAGGTGATCCAGTAATGGCGCTTGAGGTCGATCTCCTCGGGCAGCACGCGCACGAGTTCGGGATAACGGCTGGCGAAGAAATAGGGCAGGATGCAGAGGCCGAGGCCGTTTCTCGTGGCGGTCAGCTGCGCGAAGATGCTGGAGCTCTGGAACTGCGGCTTGATGCGCGGGTGCACATCGCCCAGATAGTCCAAGCCCGGCGCAAAGATCATTTCCTCGATATAGCTGACGAAGGGATGCTCAAGCAGGTCTTCACGGCAGGTGATGGCAGGCGCCTTTGCCAGATAGTCGCGCGAGCCATAGATCTGCAGATGGTAGTCGGTCAGCTTCTCGGCGAAATACGGGCCGCCCTTCGGTTCATCGAGCACGACGGAGAGATCGGCCTCCTTGCGCGACAGCGACATGATCTGCTGGATCGTCACGAGTTCGAGCGCCAGATGCGGATGCTGGGCGGCGAACTGCGGCAGCACGGTCGCGAAGAAGAAATTGGCAAAACCCTCCGGCGCGCTGAGCCGCACGAGGCCGCGTTGCGCCATCGAGCCGTCGGCGAGGTCGGCTCGCAGCCGCTCGGTCTCCTGCTCCATCCTTTCGGCGGTCTCGACGAAGCGCGTGCCCATGGCAGTCAGCACGTAGCCGCGCGGATTGCGCTCGAACAGCTTGACCTTGAGGGTGAACTCCAGCCGGTCGATGCGGCGCGAGACGGTGGCATGGCTCGAGCGCATCTGGCGCGCTGCCGTCGACAGCTGTCCAGTGCGGGCGACGGCTAGAAAAAACTGCAGATCGTCCCAAGTAAACTGCGGTGGATTGTTCATCGCGATCCCCTCTGTTCAAAAACGAACAGATACTGTTTGGAATTAGTTGTAAATCACCCGTTGCCTCAGGGCGGAATTTCCGTGATCGTAAGGTGAGGGTCCGTCGTTCTGAGGAGTGCGGCTGGCCAAATTTGAACAGATCCGCAATCTGGCCAATCTCTGGGAGGAGATCATATGCGAAAGAATCTCATTGCATCAGTTGCATTTCTGCTTGCAAGCAGCACAGCGGTGCTCGCGCAGAGCGCGACCGACGGCAAGGTCAAGATCGGCATCCTGAACGACCAGTCGGGTGTCTATGCCGATTTTGGCGGCAAGTCCTCCGTCGAAGCTGCCAAGATGGCGGTCGAGGATTTCGGCGGCAAGGTCCTGGGTGTTCCAGTCGAGATCGTCGATGCCGACCACCAGAACAAGCCTGATATCGCCTCCAACATCGCTCGCCAGTGGTATGACACCGAGCAGGTGGATGCGATCATGGAACTGACGACCTCGTCGGTGGCGCTCGCCGTGCAGGCGATCGGCAAGGAAAAGAAGAAGATCGACATCGTCACCGGTGCGGCGACGACGGATCTCACCGGCAAGGCCTGCTCGCCCTACGGCTTCCATTGGGCCTATGACACACATGCACTGGCCGTCGGCACCGGCGGCGCACTCGTCAAGCAGGGCGGCGACAGCTGGTTCTTCCTCACCGCTGACTATGCCTTCGGCTATTCGCTGGAACAGCAGACCAGCGATTATGTCAAGGCAAGCGGCGGCAAGGTCGTCGGCGCTGTCCGCCATCCGCTCTCGACCCAGGATTTCTCGTCCTTCCTGCTGCAGGCGCAATCATCCGGCGCCAAGGTGATCGGCCTTGCCAATGCCGGCCTCGACACCTCGAATGCCATCAAGCAGGCGGCCGAATTCGGGATCACCCAGGGCGGCCAGCATCTGGCTGCGCTGCTCTTCACGCTCGCCGAAGTCCACGGCCTCGGCCTCGAAGCGGCTCAAGGGTTGACCCTGACGGAAGGTTTTTACTGGAATCGCGACGACGAAAGCCGCGCCTTCGCCAAGAAGTTCTTCGCTCGCACCGGCAAGATGCCGAACATGATCCACACCGGCACCTATTCGGCAGTGACGCAATATCTGAAGGCGGTGGAGAAGGCCGGCACCGACGAGACGGAAGCCGTCGCCAAGCAGCTGCATGAAATGCCGGTCGATGACGTCTTCGGCCGCGGCGGCACGGTCGGCGCCAATGGCCGCATGATCCATGACATGTACCTGCTGCAGGTCAAGAAGCCTTCCGAAAGCAAGGAGCCGTGGGATTACTTCAATGTGCTCGCCACCATTCCCGGCAAGGAAGCCTATATCGATCCCGCCAAGAGCGGCTGCGATCTGGTGAAGTAAGCACGATGGCGGTTTCCGCAATTGAAACTCAGGAAAAGCCGCGGGTGGTATTGTCCGCCCGCGGACTGCGTCGCGATTTCGGCGGCTTCACCGCCGTCAAGAACGTCGATCTCGATGTGCATGACGCAAGCGTGCATGCACTGATCGGCCCGAACGGCGCCGGCAAGACGACAGTCTTCAACCTGCTGACCAAGTTCCTGCAGCCGACGGCGGGCACGATCACCCTGATGGGCGTTGACATCACGAAGACGCCGCCCGACAAGGTGGCGCGCATGGGACTGGTGCGCTCTTTCCAGATCTCCGCGGTCTTCCCGCACCTGAGCGTTCTCGACAATGTGCGTGTGGCGCTGCAGCGGCCGAACAATCTTTCCACGCAGTTCTGGCGGCCGCTCTCGGCGCTCGACCGGCTGAACGAGCGCGCCGAGCAACTGCTGGCCAGCGTTGGGCTTTCCAAGGAGCGCGATCATATCGCCGCCGATCTTTCCTATGGCCGCAAGCGCGTGCTGGAGATCGCCACCACACTGGCGCTGGATCCGAAGGTGCTCCTACTGGACGAACCGATGGCCGGCATGGGGCTGGAGGATGTCGGCGTCGTCTCATCGATCATCCGCGAGGTCGCCCGCGAGCGGGCGGTGCTGATGGTCGAGCACAATCTCTCCGTCGTCGCCAATATCTGCCAGCATGTCACGGTGCTGCAGCGTGGCGAGATCCTCGCCGAGGGCGATTATGCCACCGTCAGCCAGGACGAGCGCGTACGCGTGGCCTATATGGGTACGGAGGAGCATTGATGGCCGCTCTCCTCGAGGTCCAGGGGCTCAATGCCTGGTACGGCGAAAGCCATGTCCTGCACGGCGTCGATATGCGCGTCGGTGAAGGCGAGACGATCACCATTCTCGGCCGCAATGGCGTCGGCAAGACGACGACGCTACGCACCATCACCGGCATCGTGCGGTCCCGGAAGGGCAAGATCAGCTTTGCCGGCAGCGACATGATGCAGGTGCCGCTGCACAAGACGGCGCATCGTGGCATCGGCTTCGTCCCGGAGGAGCGCGGCATCTTCTCGACGCTCACGGTTTCGGAAAACCTGCTGCTGCCGCCGGTCGTGGCAGGAGGTGGGATGACTCTCGACGAGATCTACGAGCTCTTCCCCAATCTCTACGAGCGCCGCGGTAGCCCGGGCACCAAGCTTTCCGGCGGCGAGCAGCAGATGTTGGCGATCGCCCGAATCCTGCGCACCGGCGTCAGGCTGCTCATTCTCGACGAACCGACGGAAGGGCTTGCCCCCGTGATCGTCCAGCGCATCGGCGAGGTGCTGAAGACACTGAAGGAGCGCGGCATGACAATCCTGCTCGTCGAGCAGAATTTCCGTTTCGCCAGCCGTATTGCCGATCGCTTCTATCTGATGGATCATGGGCAGATGGTGTCGGAATTCCCGGTCGGTGAACTGCCGCAGCGCATGGATACGCTGCACAAAGTTCTGGGAGTGTGACCAGATGACGATGATCTTCGGCATTCCCCTGCAGGCGCTGTTCGGCCAGCTGCTGATCGGCCTGATCAACGGTTCGTTCTATGCGCTGCTCAGCCTCGGCCTCGCCATCATCTTCGGCCTGCTCCGGGTGATCAACTTCGCCCATGGCGCGCAATATATGCTCGGCGCCTTCGTCGCCTACCTGCTGCTGACCTATGCCGGCATCGGCTACTGGCCGACGCTGATCCTGGCGCCCGTGATCGTCGGCCTTGCCGGCGCTATCATCGAGCGGCTGTTCCTGCGCCGGCTCTACGATCTCGATCCGCTCTACGGCCTGCTCTTCACCTTCGGCCTGGCGCTCGCGGTCGAGGGCACCTTCCGCTATCTCTACGGCTCTTCCGGCCAGCCCTATGCGACGCCGGCTGCGCTTGCCGGCGGCGCCAACCTCGGCTTCATGTTCCTGCCGATCTATCGCGGCTGGGTGGTCGTCGTGTCGCTCGTCGTCTGCCTCGGCACCTGGCTGCTGATCGAGAAGACCAAGCTCGGCGCTTATCTGCGCGCTGCCACGGAAAACGCCGTGCTGGTGCAGGTCTTCGGCGTCAACGTGCCGGTGCTCTTGACGCTCACTTACGCGCTCGGGGCGGGTCTCGCCGCCTTTGCCGGTGTGCTGGCGGCGCCGATCTACCAGGTCTCGCCGCTGATGGGCTCGAACATGATCATCGTCGTCTTCGCCGTGGTCGTCGTCGGCGGCATGGGATCGATCATGGGCGCGATCATCACCGGTTATGTGCTCGGCATCGCCGAGGGCCTGACCAAGGTCTTCTATCCCGAGGCTTCCAACATCGTGATCTTCGTCATCATGGCGATCGTGCTTCTTATCAGGCCCGCGGGCCTCTTCGGACGGGATGCGTGACATGGCTGACATCACCGAAACCATCCAAACGGAAAAAAGCCGAACCGCCCTTTCGGTGCAGGCGGGTTTTCTGCTGGCGGGGCTGCTGCTCCTGCTGCTGGCGCCGTTTTTCTTCTATCCAATCTTCCTGATGAAGCTGCTCTGCTTCGCGCTCTTTGCCTGCGCCTTCAACCTGCTGCTCGGCTATACCGGCTTGCTTTCCTTCGGCCATGCCACCTTCTTCGGTGGAGCGGCCTATTTCACCGCCTACACGGTGAAGGCATGGGGCCTGCCGCCGGAACTCGGCATCCTGATTGGGGTGGTGGGCGCGGCGTTTCTCGGCCTCGTCATGGGTTTCTTCGCCATCCGCCGTCAGGGCATCTATTTCGCGATGATCACGCTGGCGCTGTCGCAGATGTTCTTCTTCTTCTGCCTGCAGGCGGAGTTCACCGAAGGCGAGGACGGCATCCAGTCGGTGCCGCGCGGCCATCTCTTCGGCTTTATCGATCTGAACAGCTCGACCAACATGTATTATTTCGTGCTGGCTGTTTTCATCATCGGCGTGCTGATCATCTGGCGCTTCATCAATTCGCCCTTCGGCATGATCCTGAAATCGATCCGCGAAAATGAGCAGCGGGCAATCTCGCTCGGTTATTCCGTAGCCCGCTACAAGCTCGGCGCTTTCGTCATGTCGGCCGCGCTTGCCGGGCTCGCGGGTGCTGTGAAATCGATCGTTTTCCAGTTTGCGACGCTGACCGACGTCGCCTGGCAGATGTCGGGCGAAGTGATCCTGATGACGCTGCTCGGCGGCATCGGCACGCTGATCGGCCCGCTCTTCGGAGCCGGGCTGGTGGTGGCGCTGGAAAACTACCTCGCCACCTCGGAATTCCCGGTGACGATCATCACCGGCATCGTCTTCATGGTCTGCGTGCTGATCTTCCGCCGGGGCATCATCGGCGAATTCTACGCCTCGCGGCTGGGGCGGAAACTGGGCTTCGTCTATCGCCGCTGAACGGGCGGACCTCTCTCTTTCCGGAAAGAATCCCTCTTTCCCGGGAAAAGAGACGGGCGGCGGCGCTGCGACTCTTCCTCTCCCCGTGCTGCGGGGAGAGGGAAGCGGCAAGCATCTGGAGTCTCGTGCGGGGCATGGATCGTTACGACTACATCATCATCGGGGCAGGCAGCGCCGGCTGCGTGCTTGCCAACCGGCTGTCCGCCGATGGCAGGAGCCGCGTGCTGCTGCTCGAGGCTGGCGGCAGCGACAATTATCACTGGATCCATATTCCGGTCGGTTATCTCTATTGCATCAACAATCCGCGCACCGACTGGTGCTTCACCACAGCGCCGGAAGCGGGATTGAACGGCCGGGCGTTGAGCTATCCGCGCGGCAAGGTGCTTGGCGGCTGTTCGTCGATCAACGGCATGATCTACATGCGCGGCCAGGCGCGCGATTACGACCTCTGGCGGCAGATGGGCTGCACCGGCTGGGGTTGGGACGATGTTCTGCCCTTCTTCCGCAAGTCCGAGGATTTTTATCGCGGCGAAGACGAGATGCATGGTGTCGGCGGCGAATGGCGCATTGAGAAGGCGCGTGTGCGCTGGGCCGTGCTCGATGCCTTTCAGCAGGCGGCCAGGGAAGCAGGCATCCCTGAGACCGCGGATTTCAACCGCGGCAGCAACGAAGGTTCCGGCTATTTCGACGTCAACCAGCGTTCCGGCATTCGCTGGAACACCTCGAAGGCCTTCCTGCGCCCGGCGATGAAGCGCTCCAACCTGACCGTCCTGACCAAAGCGCAGGTCCGGCGGCTGCTGGTGGAGGAGGGCGCCGTTGCCGGCGTCGAATTCCAGCATGGTGGCGTGGCGAAACGCGCCTATGCTGCGAAAGAAACCGTCCTTTCGGCCGGTTCGATCGGCTCGCCGCATATCCTGGAACTGTCAGGCATCGGCAGGGGCGAGGTTCTCCAGCGGGCGGGTGTCGATGTCGTCACCGAGGTGAAGGGTGTCGGCGAGAACCTGCAGGACCATCTGCAGCTGCGTCTGGCCTATAAGGTCACAGGCGTTCCGACGCTGAACGAGAAGGCGACGAAGCTGATCGGCAAGGCGGCGATCGGGCTCGAATATCTCGTCCGCCGCTCCGGGCCGATGGCAATGGCGCCGAGCCAGCTCGGCATCTTCACCCGCTCAGGCCCGGACCGGGAAACGCCTGATCTGCAATATCACGTGCAACCGGTATCGCTGGAGAAGTTCGGCGATCCCGTCCATCCTTTCCCGGCGATCACGGCGAGCGTCTGCAATCTCAGGCCGGAAAGCCGGGGTTCGGTGCACCTGTCGAGCCCGGATTTTGCCGCCCAGCCGACGATCAGCCCGAAATACCTCTCGACGCAGCGCGATCGTGACATAGCTGTCCGTTCAATACGATTGACGCGCAAGATCGTCGCGCAGCCTTCCTTTGCCCGTTTCAAGCCGGAGGAATTCAAGCCGGGACCCGCCTATCAGACGGAGGCCGATCTGGAGCGGGTGGCGGGCGATATCGGCACGACGATCTTCCATCCCGTCGGCACCTGCCGCATGGGCGCCGACAGGGACAGCGTCGTCGATCCCAGGCTGAGATTCCGGGCGCTCGGCAAGCTGAGGATCGCCGACGCCTCGGTGATGCCGTTGATCACCTCGGGCAACACCAATTCGCCGACGATCATGATCGCCGAAAAGGCGGCAGCAATGATCCTCGAAGACAATCGATAGGAGAAGACCATGGCAAGGATCGCATTCATCGGGCTTGGCAATATGGGCGGGCCGATGGCGGCCAATCTGGTCAAATCAGGTCATGAAGTCTTTGGCTTCGATCTTGCGGCTTCGGTGCTGAAGGCGGCCGAGGAGAGCGGCGTCAAACCGGCAAGTCATGCCAGCCAGGCGGTCAAGGACGCGGAGATCATCATTACCATGCTGCCGCAGGGCAGGCACGTGCTGACGGCCTGGACCGATATCCTGCAGTCGGCCGCGCAAGGCACGCTGGTCATCGATTGTTCGACCATCGATGTCGACAGCAGCCGCAAGGCGCATGAGATGGCCAAGGCCGCGAGCTGCCTGTCGCTCGACGCCCCCGTCTCCGGCGGCACGGGCGGGGCAACCGCGGGCACGCTGACCTTCATGGCCGGCGGCTCGGAAGAGGCCTTCGCCAAGGCAAAACCGATCCTCGAGGCGATGGGAAAGAAGATCGTCCATTGCGGCGAGGCCGGCGCCGGCCAGGCGGCGAAGATCTGCAACAACATGATCCTCGGCATTTCGATGATCGGCGTCTGCGAGGCCTTCGTACTCGCCGAGAAACTTGGGCTCTCGCATCAGGCGCTGTTCGACGTTGCCTCGACCTCGTCGGGCCAGTGCTGGTCGATCAATACCTATTGCCCGGTGCCCGGACCAGTGCCGACTTCGCCTGCGAATAATGACTACAGGCCGGGCTTTGCCGCAGCCCTGATGCTGAAGGATCTCAGGCTTTCGCAGGAGGCGGCGCTGGCGAGTGGCGCGTCCACGCCGCTCGGCGCGGAAGCAGCGCAGCTTTTCGCGCTCTTCGAGAAGCAGGGTAATGGCGGAAGGGACTTTTCCGCCATCATCGAGATGTTCCGCGAGAAGGCTTAAGCGCCACGGGGTCAAGTCAACCCTTCGATACCGAGAAGCTGAGCCTGCTATTGCCGAGTTCGATGTCGATCTCGCCGGGTTCGGTCAGTTCGATCGCGCCGCTCAACGTGCCTGTGGTGATGAGCGCACCCGTCTTCAGCGATGTCTCGGGGCGCAAGCCATCATTGGCGTAATCGACGAGCCAGGTGAGAACGTCGCCCTTCGGATGCTGTGCCGGACCATCATAGATCGTGCGGCCGGCATGAGTGACCTTGAGCGGCGTTCCCCCGACGGTGTCGACAACGCTTTTTTCGAGCTTCGGACCGAGCACATAGCCGCTATTGCCGAGGCGGTCGGCGACGAACAGTAGAAAGGAAACGCTGCCGCTTTCCCTAACCGCGCTCACCAGCAGCTCGGCGCCGAGATGGACAGCGGAGATCGCCTTGACCACGTCGGCGCGGCTGTAGGGAACGCCTGTGCGGACCGGCAGATCACTGCCGAGACGGACGGCGATCTCGGTTTCGAATTTCAGGCCCGGATACCAGGGAATGTCAGCGCCCGAGACGGCTTCGGCATAGGGATGCAGCGGAGCGGTGACCGCCTGGCCCTGCGGCGAGACCGTCACCTTCCAGGCGTTGCTTGAAATACTGTCTGCAGCGGTGAGCAACTTCTGCGCCTCCATCGCCTGATGGAGATCGGCTGGCAGCGGGAAAGTGTCCGTTGCCTCCTGCCTGCCGGCCTGGCGCAGGCTGTGAAGCGTGGCTGCAACCGTGCGCGGATCGAATGTCTCTGTCATGCTATCTCCTCGACCTGATTTTCGAGGTGCCACACTAGAGCATGATGCCGAAAAGTGTGAGCGGTTTTCGGACGACATCATGCTCTAACTATATAATGTAGAACAGGATTCAGATTTTAGGCCGACCCGGCCTAAAATCATCCTGTTCTAGCGAGAAGGCAGGGACGAACAAGGCCGCTTTTGGAAAGACTCCTATTCCATCGCCGCGTACCAGCGGGTGCGATAGGCGGCCAGCCCCGGGATATCAGTCGGCGGAACATGCGTCTCGGCACCCGACACCGGCCGGATGCCGGTGAGAAGAGCGGCCCCCTGGCTGGTGCCGGTTGTGCCAGGAAGGGCCATGACCTCGCGGCCGGTTAGGGCGGCCAGCAGCGTGAGATAGGTCCCATTCAGGGCAAATGGGCCTTCGACGATAACAGGGCCTTTGGCGCCGATCAGTCCGAGGCAGGCATCGGTCATCAAGGCGAGATAGAGGCAGGCAGCGGCAGAGCGCTCCTCGCGGCTTGCCTCTTCAGCACCGATCCAGCGGCTTACCTTTCCGGGAAAAGGCCCGGAACCCGGCGCGATATTCGGCAGGAGCATCATGCCTTTGTCGATGACCGGGCCGATTGCCGCCTCGACGGCTTTTTCGTCGATAGGGCCGATCTCGGCAGAAAGAATTTCGAATTCCCGCCCGCCCATGAAACGCGAGGAGGGGACGGCCCGGCCATAGGCATCGACATTGGCGAGCGCATCGCGTTTCGGGTCGAGATGATCGAGATCGCCGCCGACGCCGAAATTGATGACCCATGTGCCGGTGGAGACGACCGCAAAGGGCGCTTCGCGACGCACCAGATGCGGCAGCAGCGAGGCATTGGAATCGTGAATGCCGCAATAGACCGGCACGGGTGCGGTAAGGCCGAGCTCTGCGGCGATGTCGGGAAGAACCGGGCCAAGCGCATCGAAGGCGGATCGGATCGGCGCCATGAGGTCGCGAATGCCAAGCCTGTCGACGAGCGAGGAATAGCTGCCGGCCCTCGGGTTCCAGAGGTCGGTATGACAGCCGAGCGAGGTCAGCTCATTGGCGGCAACACCCGTCAGCCGCGCCGTCCAATATTGCGCATATGTGAGGATGGTCGCAACCTCGGCGAATTCCTCGGGAAAGGCGGTCTTCTGGTAGTGCAGCTGCGCGCCGACGTTGAGGCCCATCGCGAGGTGCGGCGAGAAGGTTTCGTCGAAGGAGGGGCGCAGCCGCGTATAGGCGTCGCGGATTTCCTGCGGATATTCATGTTCATAGTCGATGACAGGCATGGCAAGCGTGCCGTCCCGGGCAAGGAGTGCTGCGGAGGCGCCATGGGTGGTGATCGAAATGGCGTCGAAGCCGGGCTCGCGCGCAAGGCTCTTCAGCGCATCGCGCGCAAAGGACCAGAGGGCCTCTACGTCGTAATGCGGATAGAGACCGGTTTTGATCGCGATATTCGGCCGTTTCAGGACGGCGACCTCGGCGCCCGTCTCGCTGTCGAGCACGACCACCTTGGCATTGGTCTTGCCGATGTCGAGGACGGCGATGCGGCGATAAGAGGTGGCGTTCATGGCATATGGAAGACGGTGACCAGGTCGCTCTGGACCGGCGAATTATCGGGATTGGTCGCCATGATATCGGCCATGTGCGCCCACCATTTTTTCATGACCGGATGGTCCGGCAGGCTTGCCATCCTATGGTCGGCGGGCCGCGTCAACACGCCGAACAGCGTGTTGGTCTCGCGGTCGAGATGAATGGAATAGTCGCTGGCGCCTGACTTGTGCAGGAGATCGACCAGTTCCGGCCAGATCTCGTCATGCCGCTTGCGGTATTCGGCTTCCATGCCCGGATTGAGCTGCATTTTGAAGGCGTGTTTTTCTAAAGTCATCGGGAGCTCATGACCTTGATGCGGCGGGCGATGATCGGGATGGCGATGGTGATGATCAGAAGCAGGCCGATGAAGATCGACATGACGATGCCTGGCACGTTCAGCAGGCCGAGGCCGAAGGTGACGAGACCCATGACGAAGGCGGCGATGACGACGCCGACGATGGTGCCGGAGCCGCCGAGGATCGAGATGCCGCCGAGCACGACCATGGTGACGACCTCAAGTTCCCAGCCCTGGGCGATTGACGGCCGGGTCGAGCCGAGGCGTGAGGTCAAGCAGACGGCGGCAACGCCGCTCATGACGCCGGTCAACAGGAAGAGGATGAATTTGACGCGCTCGACCGGAATGCCGGAGAAGCGGGCGGCGAAGTCGTTGTTGCCGATCGCATAGACCTGCCGGCCGAAATTCGTCGCATGCAGGAGGATGGCGAAGAGGATCGCCAGCACGATGAAGAGCACGAATTCGAAGGAGAATACCCAGACGACATAGCCCTGGCCGAAATAGGCGAAATCAGCCGGGTATTTGCCATAGGCCTGATCACCGAGGACGATATAGGAAATGCCGCGGAAAAGGCTCATCGTGCCGATGGTGACGACGATCGACGGCAGTTTCAGCACCGAGACCAGAACGCCGTTGAAGATGCCGCAGGCAAGGCCGGTGCCGATGCCGATCGCGACCAGGCCCGGTGTGCCGATGCCGACCTGCGCTGCCGCGCCCATTGCCGTCGAGGCGAGCGCGATGATCGCAGCGACCGAGAGGTCGATCTCGCCTGATATGACGAGCAGCGCCATGGCAAAGGCGATCATTGCCTTTTCGGTGAAGTTAAAGGTGGCGTCCGAGAGATTCCAGGCATCGAGGAAATAGGGCGAGGCGAGCGAATTGAAGATGAAGATCAGCACGGCGACGGCAAAGAGCAGCACTTCCCAGCTCGCGAGGATGCGGCGGAAGGGTGTGCCGAGGCGGTCGGGAATGACCCGCTTTTCGTGTGTGGACACGGTGCTCATGCTGCGGCCTCCGTTCTGATCTCGGCCGCGGCGCGGTCGCGCAGGATGATGCGGCCGCGGTTGCGCTCGCGCCTGGCGTTGAAGGCGACGGCGAGAATGATGACGGTTCCGGAGATCGCCATCTGCGTGAAGGGTGAAATGCCGATCACCGGCAATGCATTCTTGATGACGCCGAGGAAGAGCGCGCCGAGCACGGTGCCGGCGACCGAGCCGACGCCGCCGGCAATCGAGATGCCGCCGATAACGCAGGCCGCGACGCTGTCGAGCTCGAAGCCGTTGGCGATATCGACATAGGCAACAGCATAACGCGACACCCAGAGATAACTCGCAAGACCGGCCAGCGCGCCCGACAGAACGAAGGCCAGGAATTTCGTCCAGCCCGTATCGATGCCGGCATAGACGGCCGCGGTCGGATTGCCGCCGGTGGCATAGGCCGAGCGGCCGAACTGGGTGTATCGGAGCAGGACATACATCAGCAGCACGATAACGATCCCCACCCAGCCGAGAACGGGCAGGCCGAGGATCGGCGTGCGCGGCACCGACAGGAAGATCGGCGTCATCTGGTGGGCGTTGACCCACGCCCCGCCCGACAGTACGAAGGCCATGCCGCGATAGATGGTGAGCGTGCCGAGTGTCACGACGATCGGCGGAATTTCGAGCGCCCAGACGAGAAGGCCGTTGATGGCGCCGAGGCAGGCGCCGATGACGATCGCGGCAAGGATGAGCACGACGAGCGGCAGATCGGGATAGGCGGCATTCATCATCGCGATCGCCATGCCGGTGAAGGCGAGATTGGCGGCAACCGACAGGTCGATCGATTTCGTCAGGATGACCGTCATCTGCGCGAGCGCCAGGATGATCAGGATGGAGGTATCGTTGAAAATGCCGGCGAGATTCTCCGGCGTTGCGAAATCGGCAGCGCGCGTCGAAAAGATCGCGATCATCACGACGATGATGAGGAACAGCAGGGTTTCGCGTTTTCTGATCAGTCTTGCCATGCTCTTACCTTATGAATTGCTGGGCCTTATGCATTGCGGGCCTCATGCATTGCCGGTGGCGGCGCGCACCAGCGCTTCCGGCGACAGGTCGGCGCGGTCGAAAATTCCGGCGGCGAGACCTTCCTTCATCACCAGGACGCGATCCGACATGCCGATGATTTCGGGCAGTTCGGACGAGACCATGATGATCGACAGGCCCTCGGCGGCGAGTTCGCTGATGAAGCCGTGCACGGCCGCCTTCGAACCGATGTCGATGCCCTTTGTGGGTTCATCGAGGATGATGACCTTCGGCGCCGTCGCCAGCCATTTGCCGATGACGACCTTCTGCTGGTTGCCGCCGGAGAGCGTGCCGACCGGGACGGAAAGGGCAGCGGCGCGTAAGTCCAGCCGCTCGGCATATTTGCGGGCGAGCGCGAATTCGTTGGCCGCCCTGAGGAAGCCCCGGCGCGAGGTGCGGGCGAGCGAGGGCAGCGTCATGTTCTGGAAGATCGGCATCGGCAGCGCCAGCCCGTGGCGGCCACGTTCCTCCGGCACATAGACGATGCCGGCCCGGATCGCATCCTGCGGCGAATGGATGGTGATCTCGCGGCCTTCGAGCATCATGGTGCCCGAGAGCGGCCTGGTGATGCCGAAGAGCGATTGGGACAGTTCCGAACGGCCGGCGCCGATCAGCCCGTAAATGCCGAGAATTTCGCCCTGGCGCAGGGTGAAGGAGATGTCGCGGAATTCGGTGCGGTGGCTATAGTTGCGGATCTCGAGCACCGGGCCGCCGATGGCGACATCGACCTTCGGAAAGGCATTCTCGACGTCGCGACCGACCATCATGCGGACGATCTCGTCCTGCGGCGTTTCCTTGAGCCGGCCCTGGCCGACGGCGCGGCCGTCGCGGAAGACGACGAAATCGTCGGCGATCTCGTACACCTCGTCGAACTTGTGGCTGATGAAGAGGATCGCCTTGCCCTTTTCCTTCAGGCCCCGGACGATGCGGAAGAGATCGTCGATCTCCTTGCGGGAAAGGGCTGCCGTCGGTTCGTCCATGATGACGATGCGGGCCTCGATCGACAGAGCGCGCGCAATCGCCACCAGATGGCGCTGCGCGATCGAGAGGTCCTTCAGCCGGATCGTCGGATCGATATTGCTTTCGAGCGCGGTCAGCAGCGCCTTCGCGCGGCTGTTCATCGCCTGCCAGTCGATGGTGCGCAAACGCGTGCGCGGCGCATGGCCGAGGAAAATGTTTTCGGCAACCGTCAGCTCGTCGAACAGCACGGTTTCCTGATGGATGGCGGTAACGCCGGCATCGATTGCGGCCTGGGCGCTGGCAAAGGTCACCGGCTGGCCATCGACGAGGATCTCGCCTTCATTCGGCCTGTAGATGCCGGTCAGGATCTTGACCAGCGTCGATTTGCCGGCGCCGTTTTCGCCGATCAGCGCGGTCACCGTGCCCGGATGCAGCGCGATGCTGACATTGTCGAGCGCCTTCACGCCCGGGAAGATCTGGGAGATGCCGCGCATTTCCAGAATGGCGGGCGCATCACCGGTTTTGCTGTCCGTGGCGGTTTGTTGAAAGGCAGCGTTCATCGAGCTTCTACCAGTGTCGAATGAGAATCCCGGCGGCCATCAGACCGCCGGGCTTTTATGCGTCGGCTTGGATCAGAAGACCTTGGAGAACTGGTCGATGTTCGTAGCGTTGTAGACGAAGGGATCGGCCATGGCGGCTTCGCCGTTGTCGCCGACCTTGATCTTGCCCATGCGGCCGGCCTCGATCTCGCTGCCCGGCTTGCCGTCGGTCTCGCCCTTGACGAGGCGATAGGCGATCTGCGTTGCGGAGTAGCCGAGATCGATCGGGTTCCAGATGGCGAATTCCTTCGTCGCGCCCGACTTGATCGCGCCGGCCATTTCGGACGGCAGGCCAAGACCGGTGACGTAGACCTTGCCGACAAGGCCCTTGTCTTCGACGACCTTCGACGCGGCGAGAACGCCGACCGTCGTCGGAGCGACGATGACCTTGATGTTCGGGTTCGCCTTCAGCAGGCCCTCGGCTTCACGGTAGGACTTGTCCGAGAGGTCGTCGCCATAGACCGTGGTGACGAGGTTGAGGCCCGGGAAATCCTTGAGCTGCTTCTTCATCTGGTCGATCCAGATGTTCTGGTTGGTCGAGGTGGTCGTTGCCGACAGGATCGCGAAGTCACCCTTGCCGCCGTCGAGATGGTCCTTGACGAGGGTCAGGCACATTTTGCCGATCAACTCGTTGGACGACGGGTTGAGCTGAAGGATACGGCCTTCAGGCGCGACGCCGGAATCCCAGGAGATGACCTTGATGCCGCGCTGTGTAGCCTTCTTCAGCGCCGGAACGAGCGCGTCGGGATCGTTGGCCGAAACGGCGATGGCGCTGACGCCCTGGGCGATCAGCGAGTTGATGACTTCGATCTGGCCTTCGGCCGTCGTCGTCGTCGGACCCGTATAGATGACCTCGACGCCGCCGAGTTCCTTGGCCGCTTCCTGCGCGCCCTTGTTGGCAGCATCGAAGAAGCCGTTGCCGAGCGACT
The DNA here is from genome assembly GCF_051811205.1 of Rhizobium sp. 862_C5_N1_2. NCBI lineage: Bacteria > Pseudomonadati > Pseudomonadota > Alphaproteobacteria > Hyphomicrobiales > Rhizobiaceae > Rhizobium > Rhizobium sp. 862_C5_N1_2. The sequence continues at coordinate 351,400 of NZ_JBPWPT010000003.1, forward strand.
TGACGACGAGACCGATCTTGATGTCGGCGGCACTTGCCGTGCCGGCCATCATGGCGACGGCAAATGCCACGCCGATTGCGAGTTTCTTTGCGAGTTTCATGCTTTCATCCTCCCACTTGATTGACACTCTTCACACCTGGCCGGCGCCTTATGCGACCGACGAGGAATCCTCCTTGATTGCCTGGGCGACCGGGCTCGCGACAATGAGCCTGATGCCGGCATTCTCGATCATCCTGACGGCTTCCTCTGGAATGCCGTCATCGGTGATGATCGTAGACACACGCTCGAGCGGGCACAGAATGAGGCTCGAGCGGCGATGGAACTTGCTGGAATCGGCCATGACGACCAGTTCGTCGGCCTGATGCATCAGCTTCTGCTCGCTCTGGATGATCAGCGCGTCGGCTTCCATGATGCCGAGCGGGCCGACGCCCTGCGCACCGATGAAGAAACGGCGGGCGTAGAAATTGCGGATCGCGTCGTTGTCGAAGGGGGAGAGGATCAGGCTCTGCTCGCGATAGATCGCGCCGCCCGGCACCGTCACCGTGTTCTTCGAATGCTTGACCAGATGTTCGGCAATCGCGAAGGAATTGGTCATCACCTGCAGGCGGTGGGCCGCCATGAAATGCACCATCTGGAAGGTGGTCGTGCCACCGTTGATGATGATCGCGTCGCCGGGATCGCAAAGCTCGACTGCCTGGCGGGCGATTGCGCGTTTCTTGTCGATATTGACCGATTCCGACACCCGGAAGGGACGCCCGGCGAGATTGCCGAGCTGCGGCGGATGCACCGCCTCGGCGCCGCCGCGCACGCGCCGGATCTTGCCCTGAACATGAAGAGCCGCGATGTCGCGCCGGATCGTCGCCTCGGAAGCCTCGGTCAGTTCGGAAATATCCTGAACCGTCACGACGGACTTTTCCTGAACGGCGCTCAGAATGATGCGATGGCGTTCGCGTTCGTGCATGGGGCTCCTCCTTTAATCGTTTATTTCGCACATATGACAATGTGTCAATCAAAAACGATCATAAATTTTCATATTGCGCTGCACAATAATCGAATTTGATCGTTTTCGATTGACAAGCTGCGTTTTGATGAGCGATACCGTCAGCGAAAAGGGCGCGAACTTTGCGTCCCGATGAAGATTTCATATGGGAGGATGACATGGCGGCGAACGTCCGGCTTCTGGAAAACCGGTGGGATGATGCTTACGCGGCAGGCCTCGATGAGCCTGGCAAGCTGCTCTATCGCTCCAACCTGCTCGGCGCCGACAAGCGCATCACCAATTACGGCGGCGGCAACACCTCGGCGAAGGTGCTGGAAACCGATCCTCTGACCGGCGGCAAGGTCAAGGTACTCTGGGTCAAGGGATCGGGCGGCGATGTCGGCACGATCAAGCTCGACGGTTTCGCGACGCTCTACCAGGACAAGCTGGAATCGCTGAAGAGCATCTACAAGGGCGTCGAGGACGAGGACCGCATGGTCGGCTTCCTGCCGCACTGCACCTTCAACCTGAACGCCCGTGCCGCCTCGATCGACACGCCGCTGCATGGTTTCGTGCCTTTCACCCATGTCGACCACATGCATCCTGACGCGATCATCGCGATCGCCGCGTCGAAGAATTCGAGGGAATTGACGCAGCAGATCTTCGGGGACGAGATCGGTTGGCTGCCCTGGCGTCGTCCTGGCTTCCAGCTCGGCCTCGACCTTGGCGCATTCGTCGCCGCCAATCCGAATGCCAAGGGTGTCGTGCTCGAAAGCCACGGCCTCTTTACCTGGGCTGATGACGCCAAGGCCTGCTACGAGCTGACGCTCGACATCATCAACAAGGCGATCGTCTGGTTTGCCGAAAAGACCGAGGGCAAGACGATTTTCGGCGGTGCGCTCACTGAGAGCCTGGCCGTCGCCGAACGCCGCGCCATCGCCGCCCGGCTGATGCCGGAGATCCGTGGCCGCATCGGCAAGCAGGAGCGCAAGCTCGGACATTTCGACGATCAGGACGCTGTGCTCGAATTCGTCAACTCCCGGGATCTACGCCCGCTCGGCGCACTCGGCACCAGCTGCCCGGATCATTTCCTGCGCACCAAGATCCGCCCACTGATCGTCGATTTCGACCCGGCCAAGCCGGATGTCGACGCGATCGTTGCCGGTCTCGACAAGGCGCTGGAGGATTACCGCGCCGACTACGCCCGCTATTACAACGACTGCAAGCATGACAATTCGCCCGCCATCCGCGATGCCAATCCCGTCATCTTCCTCGTTCCTGGCGTCGGCATGCTGTCCTTTGCCCGAGACAAGGCGACGGCTCGTATTGCCAGCGAATTCTACGTCAACGCCATCAACGTCATGCGCGGCGCCTCGACGGTCTCGGAATATCAGGGCCTGCCGGAGCAGGAGGCCTTCGATATCGAATACTGGCTGCTCGAAGAGGCCAAGCTGCAGCGCATGCCGAAGCCGAAGAGCCTTGCCGGCCGCGTCGCCTTCGTCACCGGCGGCGCCGGCGGCATCGGCCGGGCGACGGCCGCGCGCCTCGTCGGCGAAGGTGCCTGTGTGGTGCTTGCCGATATCGACCAGGCAGCACTCGAGGGCACCGAAGCCGATTTCGTCAAGAGTTATGGCGCTGACGCCGTGCGCAGCGTTCGGCTTGACGTCACCAAGGAAGATGCGGTGATCGCCTCCTTCGCGGAAGCCTGCGTTGAATTCGGCGGCATCGATATCCTCGTCTCGAATGCCGGCATTGCCTCGTCCGCGCCAATCGAAGCCACCGAGCTGTCGACGTGGAACCGCAATATCGATATTCTGGCGACCGGCTATTTCCTCGTCTCGCGCGAAGCGTTCCGCCTGTACCGCCGTCAGGCGCTCGGCGGCAACGTTATCTTTGTCGCTTCGAAGAATGGTCTTGCCGCCTCGCCGAATGCATCTGCCTATTGCACCGCAAAGGCTGCCGAAATCCATCTCGCTCGCTGCCTGGCGCTGGAAGGCGCGGATGCCGGCATCCGCGTCAACACCGTCAATCCGGATGCTGTCCTGCGCGGCTCGAAGATCTGGAGCGGCGAATGGCGCGAGCAGCGCGCTGCCTCGTCCAAGATCGAGGTGGACGATCTCGAGGAACATTACCGCAAGCGTTCGATGCTGAAACTCAACGTGTTTCCGGAAGATATCGCCGAGGCGATCTATTTCCTCGCATCGGACCTTTCGGCAAAATCGACCGGCAACATTATCAATGTCGATGCCGGCAATGTGCAGAGTTTTACGCGGTAAGAGGGTCGCTCTTCTCCCCGGCGGGGAGAAGATGCCGGCAGGCAGATGAGGGGACGCAGAGCGAAGCGATGCGTGTTCTGGGCGGGGCAGCGAAGGACCATTAATGTCCTACCCGGCCGCCCCCTCATCCGACCCTTCGGGCCACCTTCTCCCCGCTGGGGAGAAGGGAAGAAAGAAACAATCGGGAGGAAGAAATGGCCGAATTCAGGATCGCGCAGGATCTGGTTGCGACGGATAACGACAAGCGGGCAACAGCGCTGAAAGCCGATTACGAGGCACTGGGCGCGACGCTTGCCCGTCGCGGCGTCGATATCGAAGCAGTCACCCGGAAGGTTGCGGAATTCTTCGTCGCCGTTCCCTCTTGGGGCGTCGGCACCGGCGGCACGCGTTTTGCCCGTTTCCCCGGCACCGGCGAGCCGCGCGGCATCTTCGACAAGCTCGACGATTGCGCCGTCATCAACCAACTGACGCAGGCGACGCCGAATGTCTCGCTGCATATTCCCTGGGACAAGGCCGACGCCAGGGAGTTGAAGGCCAAGGGTGATGCGCTCGGCCTCGGCTTCGATGCGATGAATTCCAACACCTTTTCCGATGCGCCCGGCCAGGCCCATTCCTATAAATACGGCTCGCTCAGCCACACCGATGCGGCAACACGGGCGCAAGCGGTCGAGCACAATCTCGAATGCATCGAAACCGGCAAGGCGCTCGGCTCCAAGGCACTGACGGTCTGGATCGGCGACGGCTCGAACTTCCCCGGCCAGAGCCATTTCACCAAGGCTTTCGAGCGTTACCTCGCCTCGATGGCGGACATCTACAAGGCGCTGCCTGATGATTGGAAGCTGTTCTCCGAGCACAAGATGTACGAGCCGGCCTTCTATTCCACCATCGTGCAGGATTGGGGAACCAACTACTTGATCGCCCAGACGCTCGGCCCCAAGGCCTATTGCCTCGTCGATCTCGGTCACCATGCGCCGAACACCAATATCGAGATGATCGTCGCCCGCCTGATCCAGTTCGGCAAGCTCGGCGGTTTCCACTTCAACGATTCGAAGTATGGCGACGACGATCTCGACGCCGGCGCGATCGATCCCTACCGGCTGTTCCTCGTCTTCAACGAACTGGTCGATGCCGAGCAGCGCGGCGTCAATGACTTCAACCCGGCCCATATGATCGATCAGTCGCACAATGTCACCGACCCGATCGAAAGCCTGATCAACAGCGCCAACGAAATCCGCCGCGCCTATGCACAGGCGCTGCTCGTCGACCGCAAGGCGCTCTCCGGTTACCAGGACGACAACGACGCGCTGATGGCATCGGAAACGTTGAAGCGCGCCTATCGCGCCGATGTCGAGCCGATCCTCGCCGAAGCCCGACGCAGGGCCGGCGGCGCGATCGACCCGATCGCCGTCTATCGCGCCAGCGGCTATCGCAGACAAGTGGCGGCCGAGCGCCCGGCATCCGCTGCCGGCGGCGGCGGCATCATCTGAACGACCGATTGTTTCGCATGGTCTGAAGTCATGCTGATTAGGGATGAATGGTTGCCGGCAGCGCAGGGGTGACGCGCTGCCGGCGTCCCGCCGTTTACGGCTTCCAGGCCCCGGCGATCTGGCGGGTGGCGATGTTCAGCCGGTTCCAGACATTGATGTTGGCGATGGCGATGACGAGTGCCGCAAGGCTCCTGCCGTCATAATGCCGGGTCGCTTCGTCCCAAATATCATCAGGCACCGGATCGGCGCGGTCGCTGACACGGGTGACTGCCTCGGTCAGCGCAAGGGCTGCGCGTTCGGCGTCGCTGAAATAGGGCGAGTCGCGCCAGGCGCCGATGGCGAATAGCCTTTCGTCGGTTTCGCCGAGCTTCTTTGCAATACGAGGATGACCGTCGACACAGACGCTGCAGCCGTTGATCTGGCTGGCGCGCAGGTTGACGAGTTCGAGCAGCTTCGGCGAAAGGCCGGTTTCGACCGGCACCTTGCTGAGCGCATTGAGCGCCTGCATGGCCGCGGGAAGGACGAGGGCGGGGTTTCCCATTCTCTCCTGCATGGTATGTCTCCTTGATGCGTTTACTGTTGTTCGACGATCCGCCGGCGCTGTCACATCGGCCGGGTTTCATTCGTCATGGCTTTGACGGAACGCAGCGGAGGAATGTGACAAATGGACGAGAAAAAATGGCTGGCCGATGAGTTCGAGGCGAACAGAGCGCATCTGAGGGCCGCAGCCTATCGCATGCTCGGCTCACGCAGCGAGGCTGATGATGCCGTTCAGGAGGCCTGGCTGCGGCTCAGCCGCACGGATACGACAGGGGTCGGCAATCTCGGCGGCTGGCTGACGACGGTGGTGGCGCGCATCTGCCTCGACATGCTGCGCGCCCGCAAGACCCGGCGCGAGGAACCGCTGGAGGTGCCCGTCCATGGCGGGATCGCCGATCCTACGGAGGATCCCGAGCGCGAAGCCGCCTTTGCCGATTCGGTCGGTCTGGCACTGCTCGTCGTGCTGCAGACGCTGGCGCCCGCCGAACGCGTCGCCTTCGTGCTGCACGACATGTTCGACCTGCCCTTCGACGAGATCGCGCCGATCATCGGCCGCTCGTCCGCGGCCGCCCGCCAGCTCGCGAGCCGCGCCCGCCGCCGGGTGCAGGGTTTGGACGAGGCACCTGATGTCGATCTCGGCCGCAAGCGGACGATCGCCGAGGCCTTTCTGACGGCGTCGCGCAACGGCGATCTGGAGGCGTTAATCGCGGTGCTTGCCCCTGACGTCGTCTTCCGGCCCGATGCGACGGCGGCCCGCTTCGGCACCATTGGCGAAATGCGCGGCGCAGCTCACGTGGCCGAAGCCTTCAAGGGTCGGGCGCAGGCGGCGGAAATCGCCGTCGTCGACGGTGAGCTCGGATTCGTCGTCGAGATCGGGGGCCAGCTCCGCGTGGTGGTGGCGCTGACGATCGCCGATGGCAGGATCGCCGCGATCGACGCCATCGCCGATCCGGATCACCTGGAACGGCTTGACTATTCGATCCTTCGAGATTGAAAACAAACGCGAATTTATCGGATCTTCGAAACGGGCGCGCTTCGGAAGGAGCGCACCGCTTACGTTCCTCAGTGGTGACGGCCACGTCATTTTTCTTGACAGCGGCGTCCTCAGCTTTATTCTATTATAAAGACTTATATAGCATAATTATGGAATTATGGCGATGCGGTGCCCTGAGGCGCCATCTCTAGCTTCCTCATTACTCTTCCAGAGCAACCCGCAGACGGATGACCGAGGAGCGATCCCGGTCCGAGACTTCGAAAGGAATGCATGTCATGCCCGGCGACCAGGCGAAGAAGCCGCTTCTCCTCACCAATGTCAAACCGATCGCTTTCGGTGCGGGCACATCCGAGGGGACAATCGACATTCTCGTCAATGCCGGCGGCAGGATCGCCGAGATCGGTCCGTCGCTTTCAGTTTCGCAAGATGTGACGCGCATCGACGGCAAGGGCGCCTTCATTTCGCCGGGCTGGGTCGACCTGCACGTGCATATCTGGCACGGCGGCACTGATATTTCCATCCGTCCCTCCGAATGCGGCGTCGAGCGCGGCGTCACCACGCTGGTCGACGCCGGTTCGGCCGGTGAGGCGAATTTTCATGGCTTCCGCGAATATATCATCGAGCCCTCGCGCGAGCGCATCAAGGCCTTCCTCAATCTCGGCTCGATCGGTCTTGTGGCCTGCAACCGCGTCGCGGAATTGCGGGATATCCGCGATATCGATCTCGACCGCATCCTCGAAGTTTATGCCGAAAACAGCGAGCACATCGTCGGCATCAAGGTGCGCGCCAGCCATGTCATCACCGGGTCCTGGGGCGTCACGCCGGTCAAGCTTGGCAAGAAGATCGCCAAGATTTTGAAAGTGCCGATGATGGTGCATGTCGGCGAGCCGCCGGCGCTTTATGACGAAGTGCTCGAGATCCTCGGCCCCGGCGACGTCGTCACCCACTGCTTCAACGGCAAGGCCGGGTCGAGCATCATGGAAGACGAGGACCTCTTCAATCTCGCCGAGCGCTGCGCCTCCGAGGGCATCCGTCTCGACATCGGCCATGGCGGCGCCTCCTTCTCCTTCAAGGTCGCCGAGGCGGCGATTGCGCGCGGGCTTCTGCCGTTCTCGATCTCGACCGACCTGCACGGCCATTCGATGAACTTCCCGGTCTGGGACCTGGCGACGACGATGTCGAAGCTGCTCAGCGTCGGCATGCCTTTCGACAAGGTGGTGGAAGCCGTCACCCATGCGCCGGCATCCGTCATCAAGCTGTCGATGGAGAACCGGCTTTCGGTCGGCTCGCAAGCGGAATTCACCGTTTTCGATCTGGTCGATTCCGATCTCGAGGCGACGGATTCCAACGGCGACGTCTCGGTCCTCACCAAGCTGTTCGAGCCGCGCTATGCCGTGATGGGCGCCGATGCCTTTGCCGCCAGCCGCTATGTGCCGCGGGCGCGCAAGCTGGTGCGCCACAGCCACGGCTATTCCTACAGGTAGGATCCGCTGAAAAGCGCAATGCTCAGCGGTTGCGCCAGCCCATCAGCTTTTCGATCCGTTCCGCTGAACTACGCACATGGGCCGTATAGTGGTTCTCGTCGGAAAAGGCCTTCTGTTCCGGCAGCACGATGGAAATGGTGGCGACGCACTGGCCATCGCGATCGCAGATCGGCGAGGCGATGCAGGCAACCGCATAATCGGATTCCCCCGCCTGGATCGACAAGCGCGACTCGAAGGCTTTGCCGGCGGCTTCCGACAGCGTACCCGGATCGATCTCGGCGCGGCCGGTCGGTGAAGAGCGGGCGCAGCGCTTGAACAGTTCGATGCGCTCCTGCTCGGGCAGGTGGCCGACGAGCAGGCGGCCGGAGGCCGTCCAGTTGAGCGGCACCCGGGTGCCAACGCGGGACGCGACCTGGAAGTGGCTCGGGCCGTCGGCCATGGCGAGCACCAGCATATAGTCGCCGTCGCGACCGCAGACCTGCACGGTTTCGCCGGCCTGGCGGCAGAGATCGTGCATTTCGTGGGTGGCGATGCTCATGAAATCCAATGACCGTGCGTAGGCAAGGCCGTAGTGGTAGAGCCGCGCGCCGAGCCAGATCGAGCCGTCCGTCTGCCGCGTCAGCATGTTCTTCTCGACGAGATCGTCGACGATGACGTAAACGGTCGAAAGCGGCGCCTTCACAGCCTTGGCGATCGCATAGACGCCGGCGGGCGATCCGGTCTCATAAAGATGATCGATCACCTGAAGCGCCCGGTCGATGCCGCTGACACGCGCGCGGCGTGCCCCCTTGCCATGGGCCTCGCTGGCAACGCCCTCATCTTCGGAGTAAACTGCGGATGATGTTTTTCCGTCCAATTCCACGCACCTCATGAAAACTGCGATCATGTTACATTACTATGGCATAGCGGTCGCTATGGCAAATCGCAACATTTTGCAGGTTGATCGTATGGGAGGCTGAGTGATACCCACGATATCGTCCACTTCATAACAGCCGATAATGCGCACCTACGATGCTGCAAGCTTTTGCCAGCCCCTTGTCCAGCGAGACGAGCGTGGCGTCGTTGCCGATCGCGACAGCGAGATGCAGAGCATCACCGGCGCGAAGACCGATATTAAATTGATCGGTCATTCGTGCCGCTTCGATGAAGTGCGACCGCGATATGGGCAGGAGCTCGAAGGACGTCGAACATAGCTCCTTGAACAGCGCCAAAGCCTTGCTGCGATCGTCCGGATCGAGTTGTCCGTTTCTCGCCTTAAGCGCGATGGCGCTCGAAAATTCGGTGATCGTCCAGCCGCTGACCGCGATCTCCTCGAATTGACGCGCTGCCAGCCATTGCTGCACGTCGTCCGTGCGGGTTTCGATCGTCCAGGCGGCGACGAGGACTGATGTGTCGATATAAAGCATCAGTAGCGATCATTGTCGCGCATGTCGCGGATGAAGGTCGCGGAATCGACCGGCTTGGCCGGCGGCTTCATCGAGGCGGTCAATGCCTTCAGCCGCGCGACATCGACCGGTTTTTTGCGCGTCTTGACGGGCACGAGTTGCGCCACCGGCTTGCCATGGCGCAAAATCTCGACGGTTTCGCCAGCTTCGACGCGATTGAGCAATTCGCTGAGATGGGCCTTGGCTTCCGCTAAATTAACACTCGCCATGACACCCTCTTGATGACCAATTTTCTAGTCATTTTAGTCCGAAAGCAAAACTGCCGCAAGACCGCTGGAACAACAAGTCTTAGCCTGAGTTTGCCCCCTGAACGCAGGAGGTCATGATGCCAAATTACCCGACACCCCCTTTTCCATCCCAGAAACAGCCGATGCCTGGTTTTACCACGCAGATGGACCCTATTCCCGATCACGGCGAGGAGAGTTATCGCGGCGCCGACAGGTTGAAAGGCAAGCGGGCGATCATCACCGGCGGCGATAGCGGCATCGGCCGCGCGGTGGCAATCGCTTACGCCAGGGAAGGTGCCGATCTGGTGATCTCCTATCTCGACGAGGATGAGGATGCCGATGAGACAAAACGGCTCGTCGAGCAGGCCGGACGCAAGGCTATCCTCGTCAGCGGCGACATCCAGGATCCGGCCCACTGCCGGCAGATCGTCGAGACGGCGGTCAAGGAACTTGGCGGTATCGACATTCTGGTCAACAACGCCGCGCATCAGGCAAGCTTCAAGAGCATTGACGAGATCAGCGACGAGGAATGGGAGCTGACCTTCAAGGTCAACATCCATTCGATGTTCTACCTGACCAAGGCAGCCGTCGCCCATATGAAACCCGGCAGCGCCATCATCAACACGGCCTCGATCAATTCGGACAGTCCAAACCCGACGCTGCTTGCCTATGCGACGACCAAGGGCGCGATCCAGAATTTCACCGCCGGCCTTGCCCAACTTCTGGCCGATAAAGGCATTCGCGCCAATGCGGTGGCGCCGGGGCCGATCTGGACGCCGCTCATCCCTTCGACACTGCCCGAAGAAAGCGTCAGCAATTTCGGCAAGCAGGTGCCGATGAAACGGCCCGGCCAGCCGGCCGAGCTGGCGACGGCTTATGTGATGCTGGCCGATCCCTTATCGAGCTACGTCTCCGGCACGACAATCGCGGTCACCGGCGGCAAGCCGATCCTCTAAAGCGGCAAGGGCCGCCGTCGGGTTATGACGGCAGCCCTTGACGGGGGCAGGGAGAGATCCCCAAGCTATTCAGGCGGCTTGTCAGCCGAAGCAGGGCATGGCCGGCAGATTGGCGCGGTTTGCGAGTGCTCCGATCATATTGCCCACCGAAGTCGAGCGCGGTTCGCGCTTGCGGGCGGCCGTCTCCAGGAGTTGCTTGAAATCTTCAAGCTTCACGCCGTCGGCGCGCAACACCATGGCAATCAGGGGGTCGCGAAGGGCTTCGGATATCGTCAGGTCATCTCTGGTCTTTGTCATGGTTGTCCTCCTTTCGTGGGCGGTCGCCCGTGTTCCACTTTCCGCTGCCATGCCCTCGGCATTGACTTTCGCGTTAGGTGGTGTTACCGGTAAGTAACAATGCATTTGTTACCGATCGGTCACATTGATGTCAAGGACTACGTCCGCAAAAAAATCAGAAACTTCGAATGAAATCTCCGCAGCCGTTCCCGAAGATCGCATCCCGCCGCGGGAGCGTATCGTCTCGACCGCCTCGGAGCTTTTCCGCGAGCGCGGCATCCGCGGCATCGGCGTCGACGCCATTGCCGACGCGGCTCTGACCAACAAGATGACGCTCTATCGGCATTTCGGCTCAAAGGACGAACTCGTCTGCGAAACGCTGCGCCGCGCCTCCGAAAAGGCGGGTACCATCTGGCGCGATCTGGATGCGGCCTATCCCGGCAATCCGCGCGCCCAGCTGGACGCCTGGGTGGAACTGCGGGCGCAGTGTCTGAACGGCGAGCCCGCCGGCTGCGATCTCGCCAATGCCGCCATCGAGCTGAAGGGCGAGGGCCATCCCGCCCACGAAATGATCGAGCGGCACAAGGCCGAACAGCGTGATCGCTTGGCCGCGCTCTGTTCGGCGGCCGGCGCGCGCGAACCCCAGCTTCTTGCCGATACGTTGACGCTGCTGCTCGAGGGTGCCCGCGTCAGCCGCCAGGCCATGGGCGCTGCCGGCTGCTGCGGTCATTTCGCCAAGGCCTGCCACGCGGCGATCGCTTCTTTCGCCTGACCGCCCTCTCTACAGCGCCGCGCGTCTTTTCAGGCGCGCAAAGGACGCTGGCACTTTCAATCGCTGAATTATCAGCGGGGGGAACCTTACCGCTTCCATGCCGTTTTCCCCTCACCGGAGCGATGTGGAGGCAGGGAGATGAACTACGTCTATCTCAAGCGCCTATATGACAAACGCGCCGAGCTCGAAGCCAAGCTGGAGCTTCATGATGCGCGCTATTGCTTCGGCGAGGAAGAGGTCGATGATGGCACCGACATCGATTTACGTCAGCGGTTGAGCGAGATCTCCGAGGAGATTGCTACGCTGGAGAGCAGGCCGGGCCGTTAATCCGCGCCAAGGATCTCTATCGTCCGCTCGTCGAATTTTCCCTGATAGAAATGCTCGATCGCCCGGTGGAAGGGCGAACCATGGTCGCTGATCGCGGCAAACAAGGTCATCGACGAGCGTAGCTTGAGGTCGTCGGGTGAGCCCAGAATTTCATGCGCCGAGCGGCCGCCGACGGACAGAATCGCCTCGACACAGCGCAGCAGCCGGCTTGAGAGAATGGGATCGGCGAGATAGGCGCCGGCTTCCTCGGCCGAGCGGATCGCATATTTTTCGGCCATCGCCGACGTGCCGAGGCCGGCGATTTGCGGGAAGATGAACCACATCCAATGGGAGGTCTTGCGCCCGGCCTTCAGCTCTGAGAGCGCCTGTTCATAGACGCCATTCTGAGCATCAATGAAGCGATCGAGATTATAATCGACATCACCGGCCATGGTTCTTTTCCCTTCCCGCTGTCAATGCAGCCTGGGCTCAAGGTCTCCATGCCCGGCGATCTACAGCGCCGTGCGTCTTTTGAGACGCACAAAGGACGCTGTAGCACTTAAAATTACCGCATAATTTTATCCTTAAATCGATTCCGATTTAAGGAATTATGCGGTGGCTTTCCTGTTAGCAGACCCTCTCAGCGTAGGGGCTGCTGTCGCGGCAATGGCCGTAGGCCGGATGCTGCGGCATGTTATCGCCGGCCGGGGCGGCAATGGCCGATGTCGTCATCGGGTCCGTATTGCCGGAAGAATATGCGGCAAAACCCGCAAAGCTCAAGAGAACCAGCGCTCCGACCACGACTATGCGTTCGAAGGCCGAAAGTTTCTGGGCGCGGACATGTTCCACATAATCGCGTTCGCCCAAACCGGCGGTTTCGTCCTCTTTTGCATGAAGGGTCACCATATCCTGGCGACGGCTTAAAGTTTCACAATCTGTCATTCTAATTACTCCTGCAACACATGCGGCGCCGGTCTCTCTAGAGCAAACTCTCACCCTCGTGCCGAACCGCTTCCGCATGCGTGCAGCATGTGTGTCTTCTGTCGTGGCAATTGAAGGGGCGATATTCAAACGCAGTGTTCAAAAAATCGTACCAATAAACGCAAAATATCGTGAAGCTCTGGTTCACCGGAATGATCCGGGGTAGTCCAGAGAGGAACATCTTTCTTCTGGATAGTCCCATGAGCAAATCCTTCGGCGCCATGTCGGTCGCGCAACTTTCGGTCCTCATTGAAGGTGGCGCGGCCGATCCGGTCGAGGTGGCCGAGGCGGTTTTCGATTCCATCGCGAACCATGCCGACAAGGCGGTTTTCACCACTCTGCTCGAAAGCCGGGGGATGGAGGAGGCGCGCGCTTCTTCGCGACGTCTGCGGGAAGGGCGCTCGCTTGGATTGCTGGACGGCATTCCGATCGCCTGGAAAGATCTTTTCGACATCGAAGGCTTGCCGACGACGGCGGGTTCCGTCGTTCTGGCAAAGGACATGCCGGCCAAGCGCGATGCGGCTGTTGTCGCTTTGCTCAAGCAGGCGGGCATGGTCGCCGTCGGGCGCACCAATATGAGCGAATTCGCCTTTTCCGGCCTCGGCATCAATCCGCATTACGGCACGCCGGTAAATCCGCGCGGCACCGATCTCCCACGGATTCCCGGCGGCTCGTCCTCGGGTGCCGGCGTCGTCGTCGCGGCCGGGTTGGTTCCGGTCGCCATGGGCACCGATACCGGCGGCTCGGTGCGTATTCCCGCCGCCTTCAACGGCATCGTCGGCTATAAGGCGACACGCGGCCGCCACGCGATGGCAGGCGTCTATCCGCTGGCAAAGAGCCTGGATTCGTTGGGGCCGCTCTGCCGCAGCGTCAGGGACGCGGTCTGGATCGATGCGGCGATGCGCGGATTGACGGCGCCCGCGGTCATTGAACGCCCGTTGCAAGGGCTGGAACTCATCGTGCCCGAAAACGTCGTCTTCGACGGCGCCGAACCCGGCGTCGTCGCCGCGTTCGAGGCCGCTTTGGAACGTCTTCAAAAGGCCGGCGCCCATGTTGCCCGCACCGTCATTCCCGCCTTTGACGAGATATTCGATCTGATGACGAGATATGGTCCGCTGGTCACGGCGGAGGCTTTCGCACTTCACCGCGAACGCTTGGCCGGACCGGACGCTGACAAGATGGATCATCGTGTCGTCATGCGTACCCGTCTCGGAAGCAAGACGACGCTGCCGGATTACCTGGCGATCCTCGAGGCGCGCCGCCGCCTGATCGCCGATGTCGAGCGCCTGGTCGGCGACCGGCTGCTCGCCTTTCCCACTGTTGCCCATGTCGCTCCACCGATCGGGCCGCTGGAGCAGGATGACGAGCTGTTCTTCGCGACGAACAACAAGACGTTGCGCAACACTGCGCTCGGCAATTTCCTCGACTGGTGCGGCGTTTCCATTCCCTGCGGCACCGGCGAGGCTGGCATGCCGGTCGGCCTGCTGCTTTCGGCCACCGCCCATCGCGATGAAGCGCTGCTGGGGATTGCTCTTGCCGCCGAGCCGGTCATCCGCGACGATTTTGCCTGAATTGGCAATTGAACCGGCCGGATTTAGTTGCCATTGATGGCATGAGGAGATCCCGGAGGAAAGCAAGTGCAGGTTTTGCAAAACGGACGTTTCGCGGTTTCGACATGGTCGCTGCATCGGCTGCTCGGCGCCGTTTATGCCTATAGCCCAGATCCTGACAAAAGTGCTGCGGCGAAAGAACCCTATGGCCCCGGCGCCGCGGCACTGATCGACGTGCCGGCGGCGCTCTCGGCGCGCGGCGTCAACCGGCTGGAGGTCTGTTCCTTCCATCTACCGAGCCTCGATGCCGCCTATATAAACGAATTGCGTGACGCAATGGCGGCCTCGAACGTGCTGTTCCAGACGCTGCTCGTCGAGGACGGTGATCCGAGCCATCCGGAGACGGCCGAACGCGATGTCAAATGGATGGCGGAGTGGATCGATATCGCCGCAGCCCTCGGGGCGCAGAGGATGCGCGTCATTGCCGGCAAGCAGAAGCCGACGGAGGAAAACCTTACCCGCGCCGCCCATCATCTGAACTGGCTGGCCGGAAAGGCGGAAGGCAGCGGCGTCCGCATCGTCGTCGAGAACTGGTTCGATCTGCTGCCGTCGCCGGTCGAAATGAACTGGCTGCTGGACCGGCTGGACGGCAAGGTCGGCCTCAACGGCGACCTCGGCAACTGGCCGGCGCCGGCCAAATATGAAGGCCTTGCCGACATCATGGGCCGGGCGGAAATCTGCCATGCCAAGGCCGATTACGGCGCTACCGGCCTCGATGCCGACGATTACCGCACGTGCCTGGAGATGTGCGAGAGGGCCGGTTACGCCGGTCCCTTCACGCTGATCTACGACTCGCCCTTCTTCCCGGATGAATGGGATGGCATCCTGCTGCAGAAGGCGTTCATCGAGGATTTCCTGCGCAAGGCGCCGGCGCGCAAGACGGCTTAAATCAGAAGTGCTTCTTGCTCATTCCTGGCGAGGGAACCTTTGGTTTTCCTCCAGCACGTTCAGATCCATGTGGTTGCGCATATAGCGCTCCGAGGCCTTCTGCAGCGGCTGAAAGTCCCAGGGATAATAGGCTCCATTGCGCAGCGCCGCGTAGACCACCCAGCGGCGCGCCTGGCTTTCGCGCACGGCGGCGTCGAAATCGGCAAGGTTCCAGCGCCGACGTGCCTGTTCGACAAGCCGTGCCAGGGTGTCGGCGTGCGCCGGCTTTCCTGCCAGATTGTCGAGCTCCCGGGGATCGGCCTCGAGATCGAACAGCATCGGCGGATCCTTGTCGCAGAGCGAGAGCTTATAGCGTCCGTCCCGGATGCAGACGAGCGGCGCTTCCGAACCCTCGGCGGCATATTCCATCGGCACCGGGCTGCGGCTGCCGGCGCCCACGGCAAGGGCCACGAGATCCTCGCCCTCGGTCCATGGTTTCAGCGAGGCGATATCGATCCCGGCAAGAGCAGCCAGCGTCGGCGTCACGTCGAGCGTGGAGACGGGCTGATCGATACGTCCCGGCTTCCAGCCGGGCACCGACATCATCAGCGGAACGCGGGCCGATCCTTCGAAGAAGTTCATCTTGAACCAGAGGCCGCGATCGCCGAGCATGTCGCCATGGTCGGACGCGAACAGGATGATCGTGTTTTCGGCCATGCGGGTCCGTTCCAGGACGCCGAGAATGTCGCCGATCTTCTCGTCGACATAGGAGATATTGGCGAAATAGCCGCGCCTTGCCCGCCTGATTTGCTCATCGCTGATGTCGAAAGCATCGTGATCGCAGGCTTTCATCAAACGCTGCGAGTGCGGGTCCTGCTGCTCGAAGGCAATCGGAGCAACCGTAGGGTCAAGTGCCGGGCAATCCTCATAGAGGTCCCAGAATTTGCGGCGCGCGACATAAGGGTCATGCGGATGGGTGAAGCTGACGGTCAGGCACCAGGGACGCTCGTCGTGTCCGCGCGAGAGATCGAACAGCTTGCGGGCGGCGTGATAAGCGACCTCGTCGTCATACTCCATCTGGTTGGTGATCTCGGCAATCCCGGCACCGGTGACTGAACCCAGATTGTGATACCACCAGTCTATGCGTTCGCCGGGTTTGCTATAGTCCGGCGTCCAGCCGAAATCGGCCGGGTAGATGTCGGTCGTCAGGCGCTCCTCGAAGCCATGCAACTGGTCGGGGCCGACGAAATGCATCTTGCCGGAAAGCGCCGTCTGATATCCGGCAGCGCGCAGATGATGCGCATAGGTCGGAATGTCAGAGGCGAATTCCGCCGCATTGTCATAGACGCGGGTTCGGCTCGGCAATTGTCCGGACATGAAGGAGGCCCGCGCCGGTGCGCAGAGCGGGCTTGCCGTATAGGCGTTGGTGAAACGCACGGAACGCTCGGCCAATGATTTCAGATGCGGGGCATGAAGAAAATCGGCCGGGCCATCGGGAAAGAAGGTCCCGTTCAACTGATCGACCATCAGAATGAGAATATTCGGGCGCGCCATCCGGTTTCTCCTATGCTATTTGAAGATTTTATTGAAACGCCTATTATCGTGGTTGTAAAGCTAGCTTTTTTCGATCGTTGCCTAAAGGAATTTTTATGTCAGACCGCCGGCCTGAGCTTGGGTGGATGCGCATCTTCGTCGAGGTCGCGAGACTCGGGAGTTTTTCGGCAGCTGCAACGCTTCTCGGGCTGACCCAGCCTGCCGTCAGCTATCAGATCCGCCGGCTGGAAGAGCAGTTCGGCGTCAACCTGCTGCGCCGCCAGCATCGCGGCGTGGCGCTGACCGCGGAAGGCGAGCGGCTTCTTGAAGTTGCCGCCAAGGCGGTCGGTGATATCGATGCACTCGCCCGTAGTTTCCATGCCGAGGCCCAAAGGCCGGTCGTCCGGCTCAGAACCGACTATGCCTTCTCATCGCTTTGGCTGATCCCGCGCATGGATGGCTTTCGTCTTCTTCATCCGGAAACGGATATACAGATCGTCGCAACGCAGAGATTTGCGGCCGATTTTCGTGACGAGGCCGATGTGGCGGTCGTTTTCGGCACGCGGGCGGAATTCGGCGCCATCGGGACGCTGCTGTTGCGGGAAAAGGTCGTGCCCGTCTGCACGCGGGAATTTCTCGATCGCAACGGCCCGTTCGGCGATCCGCGGCAGCTTGCCAAGGCGGTTCTGATCCATCTCGACACGCCGCTGCCATCACCCTGGTTCGACTGGCGCGGCTATTTGACCGAATTCTCCGTCCTCCGCGACATCAATGCCGGCCGCGGCGATATCAGCTTCAACACATACTCGCTGGTCGTTCAGGCGGCGTTGAGCGCCCAGGGCGTGGCGATCGGCTGGATGGGGCTCGTCGATACGCTGCTTTCCGCGGGCATGCTTGTCGAAGCTGGCCCGCCGCTGGAAGCGCAGGACCGCGGTTACTGGCTGGTGCCGCCGCGGTCTCCAAGCGCACACAGCGAAAGGCTCAGTGCCTGGCTGGTGAACGAGGCGGGGAAGGTCGGCTAGCTCGAGCCGCGTCGCATGGCGGAAGGGCTTTGACGGCGGTTATCCCGGATAACCATCGCCACATCCGCATGCTCACCAGACGCCTCGCAAGATATGGGTATAGTTGAAGCCTTTTCGAGTCCGACTCTTAGCCGATTTTTCTCGTCACAAAGAAACTCATCGCAACTTTTTCGTCACCATTTGGCATTGACGTGAACGGCGTTCGAAATTCCTTCCGTCCTAGTCCGTCCGTACGGATGTACTGGAGTTCCGCAAGGATTTCGAAGCCGCTCTCCTGCATCAGATTGATGTGATGGCTGCGCCACTTCCGATTTATCAGGTAGGGTCGTCGTCCACGCATCATCGTCCACGTGGGCGCGCTCAAAATCCAGTGCCCATTCCAGTCGCTTGACAGACCGTGAGATTGGAAGTCGATCAGGTGCGTCGCAAACCCTCCTGGCTTCAGCCACCGGGCAATAGCGATATAGGTATCAACGAGGTTGTCCACGTGCTCCATGACTGAATGCGTCATCAGCCAGTCAGCCACACCCGCCTGCAGTACGTTGAAATCGGTCCATGGTGCGACGAACTTTAATCGTTCGCTGCCATTCACGAGGTCCGCCTTCAGCGCGTCGATTGCCTCCCCACTGAGGCGCTGTTGCACGATCCCATCTATCCGATCCCAGGCGAAGTTTGTCGGTGACGGCGGAAAAAAGATGTCGCCCGATACGGTGTTATCCCAAAATGCGGCCCGCTCGCCGAAGAGTTCAATCAAACCGTTCAGCACTTCAAGATCGTGCTCGATGCTCCGGTGGTCTTGCAAATCCAGCCCGATGTACGTGTCGACGCCCGCAAGCAGTGCGGCAAGCCCAACGCCAAGCGAACTTCCGGGGCCGACCTCGACCAATACTTCAGGTCTTTTGCCGTTCAGCCAAGGCGCTAGGTGACCGTAGTGGCGAAAGAAAAGGTCATAACAGTGGCGCGCAGAAGCAGTGCCCCCTTCTACGTGCGTATTTCGCAGTTGCGGAAGGACAAAGGAACCCAGTCCCTTGGCTAGGGAGCGAAGTGCAATATGGGTCATGGCGCCACCTTTTTCATCCAAACTCCAGCACGGCAATGTCCGGCGTGCTCTACCCAGCAGAATTCGCGTGAAACATCATCAGAGACCAAAGAAAAGCCAAGCAATATGGTTCGGCCTTGGACTCGTTAGTTGGGATCGTACGCGACTCATAGTGATTGATATTTTCACGAATCTAAAGTCATTCATTGGGCGTACAGCAATAATCACTATGACCATGGCTGGGTTGCTGAAGCGCATGAGAGGCTGCCTCAAAAAGAATTGAGTGATTTCAGCGAGTTGTGATTCCTTCGGATTTGCGAGATTCGATGGAGTTCTTCCTCCCGTACTGGATCGTGGCTTGCTAGCGATCTATGCAACATGAGTAATAGAGAGGGCATTCGGTAAGTGGGCGGGTGTATCTCGTTCTCCTGGTCTGTATCGGGATTTCAAAAGCGCCACATGGATGCACCGCCGATCTGGGTGGCTAGCAGCAGCCTTGCGGCTCACCACGCCTCAACGCCGACTTTTGTGCCCAGGAGAAGCCTTGTCATGAACGACGCCGGTCGCCATTGTGGGATCGAATCGATAGGGAAGGCGGCTGAAGCATGTGGCGAACGATCGGATATGTTCTCGGAGTGCTTATGATCATCTTCGGACTGATCTGGATCGGCCAGGGAAGTGGCTATTTTCCCTATCCGTCGTCCAGCTTCATGATCAGGCAAACGATCTGGATCCTTTGGGGAGCCATCCTGGCGGGACTGGGAGTCGTGGTCATGATCGTCCTTTCGCGGCTACACCGGAGAGGATGAGGCCGTGAACCCTTC
Source organism: Rhizobium sp. 862_C5_N1_2 (assembly GCF_051811205.1). NCBI lineage: Bacteria > Pseudomonadati > Pseudomonadota > Alphaproteobacteria > Hyphomicrobiales > Rhizobiaceae > Rhizobium > Rhizobium sp. 862_C5_N1_2. The sequence continues at coordinate 371,018 of NZ_JBPWPT010000003.1, forward strand.
TGATCGAGCCAATGAACTGAGGAGAATGGCATGAGCGCAGCGGAAATCGACGGTTTCGCGGCACGGATCAGGAACCACCAGGGCGGCATGATCTCCGCCTGGGTGGGTATTCCGGACGCCACGCTCGCCAATCACCTGGCGCAGGAGGCCTTCGACACCATCGTGCTGGATATGCAGCACGGTATGTGGGACATGCCCTCGGCAGCGAATGCCGTCGCCCAGGTGCGGCTTGCCGGCAAGCCAGCGCTGGCGCGCATACCGGTCGGTGATTTCGCTTCCGCCTCGCGCCTGCTCGATGCCGGAGCCTCCGGCATCATCGCGCCGATGATCAATTCGGCTGAAGACGCGCAAGCCTTTGTCAAGACCACGAAATACCCGCCTCTTGGTGACCGCAGTTGGGGACCGTCGCTGGCACTCAACCATACCGGCCTGTCGGCCGATGATTATCTGAAAAACGCCAACGCGCTCACCGTCGCCATCGCCATGGTCGAGACCCGGGCAGCACTCGAGGCGATCGACGACATTCTCGGCGTTGCCGGCATCGATGGCATCTTCATCGGTCCCTCCGATCTTTCGATCGCCCTGTCGAACGGCGACCAGGTTGCGCCGAACGCCGCCGAGATCGACAGCGCCATGCAGCATGCGGTTTCGCGCTGCCGCGCCCACGGCAAATTCGCCTGCGCCTTCGCCGGGGACGGCGAGCGGGCCGGCGAGCTGCTGAAATTCGGCTTCGATCTGGTCATTGCCGGTGCCGAGACAGCGCAGCTGCGCTCCGGCGCTCGCCGCGCCATCAATGCCGCCCGGAGGATTGCTTCTGCTTGAACGTCATTTCGCCGGCTTGACCGCCAGCCAGATGACGTGGCGGGCGCCGCCGCGTTTGCCGTTGGCGCGTGTGTTGACCGCATCGACGGAAAAACCGCTGTCCTTGAGACGCCGCGTGAAATCGGGGTCCGGACCGGACGACCAGACGGCGAGCACGCCGCCGGGGCGCAACGCCTCGCGGGCGGCGCGAAGGCCGGCGAAATCGTAAAGCCGGTCGTTGGATTTGCGGGTCAGGCCATCAGGGCCGTTGTCGACATCGAGCAGGATCGCATCATAGGCGCCTTTACCGGAACGGATCGCCTCGCCGACATCGCCCTGATGGATGCCGACGCGCGGATCGTCGAGACAGCCCTGGAAGACCTCGGCCATCGGCCCGCGTGCCCAGGCGATCACGGCCGGCACCAGTTCGGCGACGATGACGCCGGCATCTTCGGGAAGGACGGCAAGAGCAGCGCGCAGGGTAAAGCCCATGCCGAGCCCGCCGATCAAGATCCTTGGCTTCGGGTGCGCCTTGATTCGTTCCCAGGAAAGCGTTGCCAGCGCTTCCTCCGAGCCGCTGAGACGGCTGTTCATCAGCTCATTGGCGCCGAGCATGATCGAAAATTCGCTGCCGCGCTGCTTCAGCCTGAGTTCGCCGCCTTCACCGGGAATGGTCGCGGAATCGAGCTGGATCCAGGGCAGCATGACGGTTTTGCCTCATATGAAAGAGACCGTCCCCTAGCATAGGGCGCTAGATGAGGCCAGCAAGCCGGCCTCAGATCATCCGGATGAAATGATCCTGCTCGAATTCGACGATGGTGTCCTGCGGCACGGCCGAGCGGCGGCGGATGTCCTCCACCTCGTCGGGCCTCAGCCAGGCCTTCGGGTCGTCGAAGCGGACATCCGGATCGGGTACGGCCGAGAGCAGCAGACGGGTATAGGGGTGCAGCGGATTATCGATCACCTTGGCGACGCTGCCCCATTCGACAATCTGGCCGGCATACATCACGGCGATGTCCTCGGCGACGTAACGGGCGGTGGCGATATCATGGGTGATGTAGAGCAGACCGAGATTCATTTCCTGCTTCATCTCGTTCAATAGGTTCAGCACGCCGAGGCGCACCGAGACGTCGAGCATCGAGGTCGGTTCGTCGGCGACGATCACCTCCGGCTTGACGGCCAAGGCGCGAGCGATGTTGACGCGCTGGCGCTGGCCGCCGGAGAGTTCATGCGGATATTTTGGCGCGACGAGATCGGGATCGAGCCTGACGCGCTGCAGCAGTTCGCGGACCGCGACGTCGATCTCGGCCCCCTTGATCTCCGGACGATGCAGCTTCAGTGGCCGCCGAAGATGATGGGCGATGGTGTGGGCAGGGTTCAGCGAGGCGAAGGGGTCCTGGAAGATCATCTGCACCGACCGGCGGTAACGGGCGATCTCAGCGGATTTCGCCGCCTCGACAGGCCGGCCCTTGTAGAGAATCCGGCCGGATGTCGGCAGATATTCGCGCATCGCCATGCGGGCGCAGGTGGTCTTGCCGCTGCCGGATTCGCCGACGAGCGCCAGCGCCCGCCCGGCATGCAGCGAAAACGAGATGGCGCGTGCCGCATGCACGGCTCCGGAACCATGGCCGAAGGTCTTCGTCACCTGGTCGAGTGCGAGAATGGCGTCTGTCATAGCAGCACTCCTCCATGCAGCGAGGGGAAGGAGGCCCAGAGCTTTTTCGTGTAGTCATGCTTGGGCGTCCTGTAGATCGCCTCGGCCGTGTTCTGCTCCACCAGCTTGCCGGCGAGCATGATACCGATGCGGTCGCAGAACTGCACCATCAGCCCGAGATCATGGGTGATGAACAGTACGGAAAAGCCGAAGCTGCGACGCAGTTCGTTGATGCGCTGCAGGATTTCGCGCTGGACGACGACGTCGAGCGCCGTCGTCGGCTCATCCATGACGACGAGCTTCGGATCGAGCGCCATGCAGATGGCGATGACGATGCGCTGGCGCATGCCGCCGGAAAACTGGTGCGGATAGTCGCGCATGCGATCCGGCGCGATATCGACGAGCGTCAGCATCTCGGCGGTGCGCTCGCGGGCTTCCACGCGGCTCATGTTCTTGTGAGTGCGTAGCATGTCGTAGAATTGCGTCTCGATGCGCAGCACCGGGTTCAGCGAGTTCATGGCGCTCTGGAAGACCATGGCGACCTCGCGCCAGCGGAACGCACTGAGCGCCTGCCGGTCGAGGCTGAGCACGTCGCGGCCATCGAGCAGGATGCGGCTTTCCTTGCGGATCAGCGCCGGTGGCTTGTGCAGGCGGCTGATGGCAAAAGCGATGGTGCTCTTGCCGCAGCCGGATTCGCCGGCGAGGCCGAAGACCTCGCCGGGTGCGACATCGAAGCTGACATCCTTGACGGCGCGGAAATCCTTTTCCTCGCCGATATAATCGATTGTCAGATTTCTCACCGAGAGCAGCGGCTGCGTCACAGGCGGCCCTCCCCGGAACGGACGAGCAGGGACCAGCGCTTCAGATGATTGCCGGTGCGCAGCCGTGGATTGGCGATCTCGTCGACGGCGAAGTTCAGCAATGACATGCCGATGCCGAGGAAGGCGAGCGCGAAGCAGGGGGTGAGAATATCCCACCAGGCGCCGACCGAAAGGGCCGAGGCCTTCTGCGCGTTGTAGAGCATGGTGCCCCAGGAGATCGCTCTCGGATCGCCGAGGCCGAGGAATTCCAGCGTCGCTTCGGTGATGATCGCGAAGATGACGCTGCCGATGAAATTGATGCCGACGATAGAAATCACGTTGGGAAAGATCTCGAATGTCATGATGCGCCATTGCGGCTCACCCATCATCTCGGCCGATTTGACGAAATCCTTCTGCTTGACGGAGAGCGTTTCGGCACGGGTGACGCGTGCGCCCCAGGCCCAGGAGGTGGCGCCGAGGATGAGGGCGATGACGAGGGGGCTTGCCTGGCCGATGAAGGCGGCAAGCACCAAGAGCAGCGGCAGGTTCGGAACGACCAGCACCATATTGGTGAAGAAGCTGATGATCTCGTCGGTCTTGCCGCCGCGATAGCCGGAGATGATGCCGAGTGCCGTGCCGACGAGAGTGATCAGCAGGCCGGCGCCGAAGCCGACGGCAAGCGAGGTGCGGGCACCGTAGATCAGCCGGGCGAAGACATCCTGGCCGATGCGCGTGGTGCCGAGAATATGGTCGAGTGACGGCGCCTGGTGCGGTCGTCCGGTGCGGGCGGCCGGGTCGTATTGCGTCAGGAGGGGCGCTGCGATCGCGACGAAGACGATGAAAGCGATGATGACGAGGCCGATCAGCGCCTTGCGGTTTTGAAGCAGGTTCTTCATCTCATGCTCCCTTCAGCCGCGGGTCGAGCAGCACATAGCTGACGTCGACGATAAAATTGGCGATCAGCATGGTCGCGGTCATGATGAGGAGCTGGCCCTGGATGACGGGATAGTCGCGGGCGAGGATCGCCTGATAGAGAATATTGCCGAGGCCGGGATAGTTATAGACGACCTCCGTCACCAGCGAACCGCCGAGGATGGTGCCGATGGCGATGGCAAGGCTGGAGACGGTCGGCAGCAGGGCGTTGCGCGCCGCATACCAGAGCATCACATGGCGGTCGGAAAGGCCCTTGGCGCGGGCCATGACGATATAGTCCTCGCCGAGCAGGTTGATCATGTTGTTGCGCATGGTGACGGTGAAGCCGCCGATCAGCACGGTGCAGAGCGTCACCATCGGCAGGATGCCATGATGGGCGAGGCTGCCGATATATTGCAGGCTGAAGGCCGGATCGAGTGATGGGTCGGCGGCATAACCGTTCGGAAACCAGCCGAGCGTGAAGCCGAAGATGAAGAGCACGATCAGCGAGGTGACGACGGCCGGCACCGAGGTGGCAAAAATCGCGCCGACGGAGACGACGACATCGAACTTGCTGCCGCGACGCCAGGCGGCGACGATGCCGAGGAAGGTGCCGAGCGCGAAGCTCACGATGGTGGCCGTGCCCATCAGCCCGACCGTCCAGATGAGCGCATGGCCGAGCACCGAGGTGACGGGCAGCGGGAAATACTTGATCGAGCGGCCGAGATCGCCGGTGAAGATGCTGCCGAGATAGGTGAGATATTGTTGCCAGAGCGGACCGTCGACGAAGCCGAAGGTGAGCTTCAACGCCTGCAGGCTTTCCGGCGGCAATTCGGTGCCGGCGCTCGAGAACATGATCTGCACCGGATCGCCCGGCATCAGCCGCGGCAGGAAAAAATTGATCGTCGCTGCCGCGATGAAGGCTGCCATGTAGAAGACGAGGCGGCGAAGCAGGAAAGCCATGGGGACTCCGTCGTGACGGAAGCGGCGCTTTCTACGCCGCTTCCGGAGATCGTGATGCTTACTTGACCGGCTCGAGAGCGAGCAGATTCAGCAGGCGTGCCGGATTGGTCCGCGAGATCGACGGATTGACGAAGGGGTTTTCCTTGGTCGACCAGCCGGTGAAGCGCTTGGTGTTGTACTGATACCAGTTCGGATTGTTGAACACCGGAATCATCGGCATGTTTTCGGCGACGATGCGCTGCGCCTTGTTCATCGCGTCCTTCTGCTTGGCAAGATCGGCGGTCTGGGTGAACTCGGTGACGAGTTTCTCGACCTCCGGGTAGAACCAGCGCTGCGCGGTGAAGCGGGTCTTGCCCTTATCCGAAGCGCTGAAAGCGCGCTTGTAGGGGTAATAGGGCGAAGCCGATGCCGGCAGGCTGTTGATCGCCGCATCGAAGGTGCCGTTGATGAGGTTGCCGGTCCAGACGGCTTCCTCCGGCGTTTCGATCTTGGCGTCGATGCCGACCGCCTGCATGCCTTCGACGGCGAGGTTGACGGTATCGATCCAGTCGGTCCAGGCGCTGGGGACGATGATCGAGAAGGAGATCTTGGTGCCGTCGGGATTGTCGCGGAAACCGTCGCCGTCCTTGTCCTTGTAGCCCGCCTCGTCGAGCAGGGCCTTGGCGGCGTCGGCATTATAGGTTGCGAACTTGCCGAAGTCGGCCTTGACGGATGGGTCCGCCCAGCTCTTGTAGAGCTCACCCATCAGGCCGGGGTCTTCGTTCAGCGTCGGATAGCCGTAGCCGGCGACGTCGATCATCGTCTTGCGGTCGAGCGCCATCGAGACGGCGCGGCGGAACTTCAGGTCGTTGAAGGCCTTCTTGTTGTTCTCGTTCGCCGTTTCCAAGTTGAACAGGAAGGCGACCATGCTGCTTGGCGAATACCAGTAGTGGAAATGTGCCGGATCCTTGGACACGTAGACATTGTCGATATCGGGAATGAAGGAGACGCCCCAGTCGAGTGTGCCGTCGGCCGTTGCGGTCAGCATCTGGTTGTTGTCGGCAAGCTGCGGGAAGCGCATGCAATCGACTTTCAGATGCTCGTTATCCCAATAGTTCGGGTTGCGGCACTGGTCGTAGGTCTGGCCGGTGAAACGCGGCACTTCCGTCAGCGGGCCGCTGCCAACAGGGGTCTCGTTGGCGAAGGTGACCGGATCGGCGACGTCCTTCCAGACATGTTCGGGAATGATCGGCAGCTGCGAGATCTGCTCGGCGGCGAGCGAGCTCGGATTGGCGAGCGTGAAGCGTACCGTCTGGGCGTCGACGGCCTGGATATCGGTGATGAAGGTCCAGATGCTGACGAAGTCGAGCGCCGGGAACTTCTTCAGGTAATCATAGGTGAACTTGACGTCGGCTGCGGTCAACGGCTTGCCGTCCGACCATTTCAGGTTCGGGCGCAGCTTGAAATCGATGCTCTTCAGGTCGTCGGAGAGTTTGAAGCTTTCGGCCAGGCGATAGACCGGCTTGTTGCTGTCGAAGCGGTTGAAGATGACCAACGGCTCGTAGATGAAGTCGAGCGTGGACTGGCGCGACGAGGTCTGGTTGAACGGATTGAAGTTGCGAACCCAGGTCGTCGCCGGCTCGATATTCGCTGTGAGGATCGTCTGCGCCACGGCAGATCCCGAAAGCAGCGTCAGGGCGGCGGCGGCAAGAAGATATTTTTTCATGTGTTATTCCCCTTTTCTTATGCGGTGAGAGATGACGTGCCGGTCAGGAGACCAGCGCGCTTGCAAACATGTCTTCGACTTGCGCATGGGCGGCGCGGAAATCGACCTTGAGATTGCCGAGGCGGGCCTTGCCGGCGGCGATCCGCTGCAGGGCGGCTTCCGTCAGCGGACGGGCGGCTTTGGCGGCGGTTTCGCTTTCAGGAATGTCGCCGTGGCTGTGGAGCGCGATGTCGAAGCCTGCGTCGAGCACCTGTTTGACGCGTTCCGGCAGGGAGCCGGAGAGCGACTCCATGAAGATGCAGTCTGATATCAGCACGCCGTCATAGCCCATGTCCTTGCGGATCACGTCGTGCATGATGGGCGAGACGGACGCCGGCAGCTCGGCGTCATAGGCCGAATAGACGACATGGGCGACCATCGCCCAGGGCGTATCCTTCAGCGCCACGAAGGGCTTGAAATCGGTCGCGGTGAGCGTCTCGCGGCTGGCGTCGACCACCGGACGCTCCTTGTGGGAGTCGAGCGTCGCGCGGCCATGGCCGGGAATGTGCTTGATGACGGGCATGTTGCCGCTCTCGAGCAGGCCATCGACCACCTCGCGGCCGAGGGCAGCGATGAAATCGGGATCAGGGCCGAACGAGCGGGCGCCGATGACCGCACTCGTCGTCTCGAAGACGAGGTCGAGAACGGGCGAGCAGCCGCTGGAAAGGCCGAGTTCCGTCATCATCGCGCCCATGGCCTGGGAGGAAAGGCGCAGTGCTTTTTTGCCGAGATCGAAATCGCGGCGCGCAAGTTCGGCAAACTGGCCGAAACTGCGGAAGAGCGGCCAGGGGCCGGCATCGAGATGCTGAACGCGGCCGCCTTCCTGGTCGGTGAAGACAGGCGCGTCGTCGCGGCCGACGGCCTCGCGGAAGCGGTCGATCAGCCGCTTCGTCTGTTCCGGCTCGCGCTGATTGCGCCGGCCGACGAACAGGCCGAGCGGATTGGTTTCGCGAAAGAGGGCGAATTCATCATCCGAAATAGTGGGATTCGGGAGGCCGACGAAAAGGGCGAGCGGGGTCGAGGACAATTCTGTAACTCCGGATCAGATGGTCATTTCGGCGTGCTTCTCAGCATGCCTTCGTAGATGCCCTTGTCGGGGGCGGGGATGACGATTGCGCCTGCGGTCTTGGCGTAGAAATCGACCGGGCCGGCGTCGCCGATGAAGGCATAGGCGTGACCGAGCGTCTTCATGGCCTGAAGGCAGGCGGAAAAGAGGGCGAGCCCGATGCCCCTGCCACGCGCTTCGGGGTCGACGCCGGTCGGGCCGAAGAAGCCGCGCGCCGTCGTGTCATAGCAGGCAAAGCCCAGCAGCTTGCCGCCGTCGACGGCGATCAGGCAGGCAACGGGCTGACGGGAGAAGGCGACTGTGACTTCGCTTGCCCAGTTCTCGCTGAACTGTTCGCGAACCCAGCTGACGATAAGATGCAGTTCCGGGGGGAGGGCCGGGCGGATGGAGACGCCGACATCGCCGGCCTTCTGTCTCAGGTCGGCGAGCTCAGTGGAATACAAGCTCACAAGCAGGTCTGGCACCTGTCATTCCTCCAGTTATTCCGTTATTGCGGAATGTATCCCCTTTTAGTGTCATAGATTTGGCCATCTGGCAGGGCTTGTCAACAAGGTTTTTCAACGAGAGAAAGGGACGCCCCGCCGCAGTCGCTGCGGTTTCAACGCAAAGTAGGCGCGAACGCAAAACGGCCCGGGAAGGCCGGGCCGTTTTCGATTGGCGGCATGTTCGCTGAGCGAGTGCTTATATATCGTCTTTCCAGAGCGCATGAAAATGCTGCACCGGGCCGTGGCCGGAGCCGACGGTGAGGTGTCCGGCAGCTGCGACCGCGCCGGCAAGGTAATCCTTTGCGATGGCGACGGCCTCCCGCGCCGAGGCGCCCTTGGCGAGCTCGGCCGCCAGGGCGCTGGAGAGCGTGCAGCCAGTGCCGTGGGTGTTCTTGGTCGGCACGCGCCTGGCTTCGAACCAGTGCAGGCCGGCGGCGGTGGCAAGCACGTCAGGGCTCTCGTCGCTGTCGAGATGGCCGCCCTTGACCAGCACTGCGGCCGGGCCAAGCGCCAGCAGGCGTTCGGCCTGTGACGCCATATCAGCGCGATTTGTCGCGACCGGCTGGTGCAGCAGCGCGGCGGCTTCGGGCAGGTTCGGGGTCAGCAGCGTGGCAAGCGGCAGCAGCCGGTGGGTCAGCACGTCGACCGCTTCAGGCGCGAGCAGGGCGGCTCCACCCTTGGCGATCATGACAGGATCGATGACGATCGGAATGTCCCGGTGGTCAGTCAGCGCACCGGCAACGGCGTCGGCGATGCCGGCATTGGCGATCATGCCGATCTTGACGGCATCGACGCGGACATCGGCAAAGACGGCATTGATCTGGTCGGCGACGAATTGCGGCGGCACCAGATGCACACCGCTGACACCTTGCGTGTTCTGCGCCGTCAACGCGGTCAGCACCGCCATGCCGTAGACGCCGCGGGCGGAAAAGGCCTTGAGATCGGCCTGGATGCCGGCGCCACCGGAGGGATCGGAGCCGGCGATCGAGAGAACGTTGCGGATCATGCACGGGCCTTTCGGATTTCTGCGGCGATGTGGCGCGTGGCCGCTTCAGGATCTGGCGTGCCGCAGATGGCGGAAACGACGGCAAGCCCTTTGGCGCCTGCGGCAAACACTTGAGCGACATGATCCGCCTTTAGCCCACCGATCGCGACCGATGGCACCGGCGAGGCCTTCACCAGCCTTGCAAGACCGTCAAAACCGATCGGCTGCTTGTGGTCGGCCTTGGTCGGTGTCGCAAACACCGGTCCGACGCCGGTATAATCGACCAGATCAGGATCAACGGCGGCGGCGAGCGGCGCGGTCTCGACCGAGAGGCCAAGGATCATGTCGGGGCCGATCATCGTCCGCGCTTTGTGTGCATCCATGTCTTCCTGGCCGATATGCAGACCGTCGGCGCCGATGGCGATTGCCGCCTCGACATCGTCGTTGACGATGAGGAGGGCGCCGGTCCCCTCCAATGCCTGTTTCAAGGCGCGGCCGGTCTCGATCATCCCGATGGTGGCGGCATGTTTGTCACGCAGTTGCACCATGGTCGCGCCGCCGGCAACGGCAAGTCGCGCCGTTTCGACCATGCCGATCCCGGCGCAGAGATCGGGGTCGAGGACGAGATAGAGCGAAAGGTCGAAAGCTTTCATGCCGCCGATATCCTCGCCCTGGCGTCAAGCGTTTCGGGGTCGAGCGCAGCTAACGCATCGAGGAAACGCCATGAGAATGAACCGGGGCCGGCCGCCCCAAGTGCGGCCTCTTCGCCGGCGATGGCGAAGGTTGCTAGTGCCGCAACCGTCGCGCCGAAGATGTCTTCGGGTGCCGTCGCGGCAAAGGCGCCGACGAGGCAGGTGAGCGAGCAACCGAGCGCGGTGACTTGCGGCATCAGCGCCGATCCGCCTTCGATGCGCACGGCCTTCTCGCCGTCGGTGACGAAATCCACCGCACCGGTGACGGCGACGACCGCCCGCTGACGCTCAGCCAGCCATCGCGCAGAACCTTCCGCCTGTTCGACCGGGTCGCGGCTGTCGACGCCCAGGCCGCGGCTCTCTCCGCCGGCCAGGGCGATGATTTCGGAGGCGTTGCCGCGGATGATGGTCGGACGCAGCGCCAGGAGGTCGGCGACCGCGTTGCGGCGGAAAGCCGTCGCATAATGCGCGACCGGATCGAGCACCCAGGGCTTGCCGGCTGATGTCGCGGCCTTCGCCGCCGCCTGCATGCCGTCGATCCATTGCGTCGACAGCGTGCCGATATTGATTGTCAGCGCGCTGGCGATCCCGGCGAATTCGCCGGCTTCCTCAGCGGCGTGCACCATGGCGGGCGAGGCGCCGGATGCAAGCAGAACATTTGCGGCAATGTTCATGGCGACGTAATTGGTGATGCACTGAACGAGCGGCGGCTTTTCCCGCATCGCCTTCAGCATCGCTCCTGGTGTGGTCCTGGTCTGCATATGGCCCCTTTCAGGCGGGGGCGGGCACGGGGCGGTTCGTGCGGGCTAAGCCGCGACCCCGAGCGACTCCCTCCGCCGGCATTATCCGGTTCAGGTTCGAAGGGTGCTTCTCAGCCCGTCTTTCGACGAACGCCCCTGTCTCTCATCGCGCTCTTTTTCGCAGAGAACGGGCCTGATGTCATCCTGAAAATGACAATTCTGCGACCGACCCGGCGCGACGATGGCTATGGATGATTTATGGGTCTGGATCGCCCTTCATGAAGGACGAGAGATCGCCGCCGATTCGTGTCTTGACCAGGTTTTCCCGAATGTCGTCTGCGGGTTCTGTTCCGGGCTGCCCTCGTCGTTGCCGTTTTGCCATGCGGCTGTCCTCTCCTTTTCGAGAAGAATAACAGTAGCAACCGTGGGTGCAATGAATTTCTAAAATACATCTCTGTATTTGTGAGGAGCATCGAGAAAAACGCAGATGCCGGAGCGGCTCTTTTCTTCGAAGGAACGAGGCTCATCTTTTCAAGACTTCGCAGCAGTGTGGATAGTGCGGAATTATTCATCCTATCCGTTCATCTGTCGAATTTTCAATGCAAACGGGCAGGTGGACAGCTTCGCGTAAGTTGCGCGTCGTCTCATGGTCCTCGCCAATCGGTTTTATTCGAGCGTTGAAATCTCTTGGCGAATTCGTTGAGGGCGAGTCTCAGCCAAGGCAAGACTTAATCTCCCAGAACGTGAAGTAAATATCTAACGGAAACTTTACCGTGCTGACACGCTTAGGTTGACTAAATGACGGATTGTAGCGATACGGCTTTACACGCGAATAAAATCTTCCTGAAGTTGTATTTTCAATGAGAAAATTTTTGAGAATCGGCATGAAGCGGACTCGTCCGACTATCGCCCCTGTTTTGATATTCATTGCTTGTGCCAACCCGGCTTCTTCGCAATCACCTGTTCCGGCCGATCAAGGACCGGAACAGGTGCAGGCGCCCGCTCAACCGGCGCCGACCATGAAATCCCAGAAATTCGACGACTGGTATTATCGCTGCACCGGTTCGGCAGGCGCTGAGGCCTGCGAAGTCGCCCAGGTCGCGCAAGTCACCAAAGACGGCAAACCCGTCAATATCCTGACGTTGGCGATCGCAGCTTCGCCGGCCGGTTCCCAGGGCAAGGGCGAAAAGGGCAAGGGCGACAAGGGCAAGCCGCGGCTGATGCTGACCGCCCTTCTGCCGCTCAACGTCTTCCTGCCCTCCGGCCTGTCAATCAAAGCCGATGGTAAGCCGGTCGCCAAACTCGACTATCGCAATTGCAACCAGTCCGGATGCTGGGCGCAGCAGGCGCTGGATACGAAGACGGCCGCGGCGCTGAAGAAAGGCTCTAGTGCTGAAGGGCTGGTGCGGCTGATGAACGGCCAGGACGTCAATATCCGTTTCTCGCTGAAAGGGCTGAAGCCGGCCCTCGACGAACTCCAGCCCACTGCCGTGAAGTAGCCGAATTTCAAGATGACGACAGACATTCGATCCTCCCTGGTTGTCGGCGCCGTCCTCATGATCGGTGCCGCTTCCGCCCACGCACAATCGCCGGCCGACGATTTTAACCGCCGCCAGGAAGAGCAGACGCAGTCGCAGCGGCTGGATGCGCTTCGCCGTGCCACACCGGGCGGCAGCGCGGATGGGGAAAACGGATCTTTGCCCGCAGGCCCCGGAAATGGCGCCTGTTTCGACATCACGCGTGTCGAGATCGATGGGGCAAACCTGCTATCGGCACAGGAGATCGGCAAGGTGACCGCACCTTACGGCAACCGATGCGTCGGCCTCGCCGAGATCAATGCGGTGCTGCGCGATGTCACGCACCTCTATATCGATCATGGCTATGTGACCTCGCGGGCCTATGTGCCGCAGCAGGATATCGCCAAGACCAGGATCCTCCGCCTGCTCGTCGTCGAAGGCACGCTCTCGGACATCTATCTCAATGGCCAGAAAGTCGTCGGCAGCGGTTCGCTGGCGACAGCCTTTCCGGGCCTGATCGGCCGGGTCGTCAATATCCGCGATATCGAGCAGGGGCTCGACCAGATGAACCGGCTGCAGGCCAACGACGCCAAATCCGCCATGCTGCCCGGTCCCAACGACGGAACGTCGATCCTGAATATCGAAAACCGCCCGGGCCGACCCTGGCATGTCTCCCTCGGCAACAACAATATGGGGCAGGAAAGCACCGGTTTTTCCCGGAGCTCGGCATCGCTGGGCTTGGACGACCTGCTTGATATCAACGATCAGTGGAACTTTTCATACGAGCATAGCGGTCCGGACTATCCGTGGCGCAATGACGGAAAGGGATATGGCAACAGCTATTCTGGCAGCGTCAGCGTCCCCTACGGTTACTCCACTGTCTCGCTGAACGGCTCCTGGTACCAATATGAAAGTGCGGTCGAAGGAAATTTCTCATCGCTCGAAACCTCGGGCAACTCAGGGCAGGCAGGTCTCGGCATTGATCGCGTCGTCTTGCGCGACAAGGATTCGATCACGACTGTCCGCAGCAGCCTGACCTATAAACAGACGAACAACTTCCTGCTCGGCAATCTGATCGAGGTCGGCAGCCGCCGCTATACGGTCGGCGAGATCGGTATTTCCCATTCCCGCCGCATGTTCGGCGGCATCTGGGTGTTCGATGCCAGCTACGACAAGGGGCTCGGTCTCTTCGATGCCGTGGAACCGGGCGATCCCGGCGCCGGCAACGCCGATCCGCGATTTTCAAAGTTCAACGCTACGATCAGCGTGACGCAGCCGTTCACGCTGGCCGGTAGGCAGCTCGAGCTGACCTCGCTGCTCAGCGGTCAATATTCCCCCGACAATCTCCTTGGCGCGGAGCAGATCTCGCTTGGCAGCTACAGCAATGTCCGCGGCACGCGCGAAAGCGTGCTGTTCGGCAATAACGGCATGTTCAGCCACAACGAGATCGTCTGGAGAACGAAATCCAACGAAAGCGGCGATGCAGTCGCGAAGGTCCTCGGCGAGCTGCGCCCTTACCTCGGCCTGGACTACGGCCATGTCTATTCGCAAAAACGCTTCGACATGACGGGGGGCGATCTCGCCAGCTGGACGGCCGGTATCCGCGCTGTCGGCGGCAATATCAGCGCCGACCTCGGCTATTCCGACATCGTTGCAAGCAGCCTCGACCAGGTCGACGGCGGGCTCTTTTATTTCAGCGCATCCACTCATTGGTAACGGAAGCAAAAATGACCACCGGCAATATTTCGAAGAATGATCTCACTCAGACCTTTTCGACATCGACAGCGCTGATCCTTGCCCTTTCCATCTCGCTTGCCGGCTGCGCCGGCCGGGAGGCCCGGCCGGTCGCTTCGACCAACCCGACCGACAGCGCGTTCGATTGTGCCGGCATCGCGCGTGAATTCGAGGCGAACGAACGGCAGATCACGTCGACAGTGAAGGAGCGGACGGACGCGCAGGGCAAGAATATCGTCCTCGGCGCGACCGGCGTCCTGCTGTTTCTGCCTGCGCTGTTTTTCATGGATCCGAAATCCCCCGAAAAGGTCGAGATCGATGCGTTGCGCAACAGGAACAATGTCCTGACCAGCATTGCCAAATCGAAAGGGTGCCTCGCGCCCAAGTCCCAGTTGACCGAGCTCTACAAGCATCTCGACGCCAAGGCCAAGCCTGCATCGTCGTCGGACAACAGGAACTGAATTTCGCTGACACTCGAACCCTATGCCTGAATCCCGGAGTTTCTCTATGCGTATCGTGCGTTTTCTAACCCTTCTCCTTCTGGCGGCGACACTTGCGTCCTGCGTCACGACGACCGATCCCCGGCTAATTGCGGCCCTTCAACGAACCTCGGTGCGCGAAATCCGGATTGAGTTGGCCCCCGACGTCAAGACATTCGGTTTCGGCGACAAGCCGGACCAGCAGGTCCAGGAGGCGGTTCGCACGCTTCAGGCGACGATGGCCAAGGAGTTGATCGGCGTGCCCGGCGGACCCACGCGCGGCAGGCTGGTCGTGACGCTGCACGTCTTCGATGTCACCACCAAGCAGGCGCGGATCATCGGCGGGCATGACAGCATGATCGATGGGACCGTCCGGCTGGAAGACGCCAAGACCGGGCAACTGATCGCCGAAGCGCAAAACATCCATGGCGAAGATCTCTCCATGCGCGGGAGCGGCTACGGCGTGATCGTCGCGGTTGCGATCAACGCGGCGACGACGTCAGGGGCGCCTGACATCATGGCGCAGCGATTGTCGAAATCCTTCACACGCAATGTGAAGACGTGGCTCACCCAGAAATAGTCCTGCGATGCAGCAGTCATATTGTCGAACCCGAAAGAGGATGGCAACCGGGCCTCGCCGGGGTTTGAATCCCCTGTCCCAATCGAAATGGAGAAATTTCGTATGAACAAAAGGCTTTTTGCGGCTGCGGGATTGAGCGTCATAGCGGTGCTGCTGGCTTCATGCGGCGGGGCAAAAGATCCCGCGATGGTCGCCAGCGAAAGAGTGGCAAAATCCACTGAGATTCTGAACGAAAGAAAACAAAAAGGCGCGTTGATCCTGGCGCGCTTTATCTATCCCGGCTTGTTCGGCCCCATGCAATGTGCCGGCCAAATTCGTCTCCGCAAGCTCGTCGACGGCGAACCTGACAAGGTGGCTGCTCCTGAAGATGTCTGGAGCGGTTTCAAATGGCTATTGCCTGAGCAAAGCAAGCCGGCGGATATAAACGGCAATCTCCTGAACCCTGTCGGCAACGCGAAGGAGTACGAACGCGTTTTGCATCCGATCGCGCCCGGTACTTATGTCGTGACCTACGCCTCCTGTCAGATGTCTTCGCCAAACGGAACGATGACGCTCGAGGCTGGCGGCGATCATGGCGGACTGTTCAGCTACATCAGCGCCTTGGAAGGTGCGAGCAAGATTACGATTGGCGAGGGCCAGATCGTCGATGCCGGATACTTCCGTGTGCAGGGGACGAAGACCCACCCCGTCGTGGTTGGGCAGGAAGCAAGCCAGGCCGAGCGCGAGGTCATGAGGGAAGTTCTTCCGGCAGCCTATTCCTCCATCACGTTCAAGAAGTTCGGGGACTAGGCACGCCGGACGCCCACGGGGACGCGCCAAATCGCGTCCATTTTGTTCGGATTGCATTTACCTCAAGCACAGGCAGAAGTTGACCGTCATCAACGGCTATGGTTTCGGTCAGCTAGGAAATTGCAACTAATGCGGGATTTATCCGCCGCATGGATTTAGGTCGCGGAAGGCAGTGATGAGCGAAGAGCGGTGCAAGTCGACGACAACATGTGGCGTCGCCGGAGCAAATGGAAGACCTAGTCGCAGGCTGGCACGTCTCGCCCGGCAATCGCTCGCGCTCCTGCTGAGCAGTTTGCTCGTGTTTCAGCCGATGCTTGCCAATGCCCAATCTGTGTCGGCAAGCGGCGCCGCGCCCGCCGCCAACCAGCCGGGCGTCGGCGCCGCCCCGAACGGCGTGCCGCTGATCGACATCGTCACCCCGAATGCAACCGGCTTGTCGCATAACAAATACGACAATTTCAACGTCGGCACGCCGGGCCTCATCCTGAACAACTACAAGGGCGAGATCGGCAATTCCAATCTCGGCGGCGTCACGCCGGGCAATCCTAATCTGAATAATTCTGCTCCGGCATCGGTCATCCTCAACGAGGTGACCAGCGGCAATCGCTCGGCTTTGAACGGCCCGACCGAGGTGTTCGGCGGCCGGGCGGATGTCGTCATCGCCAATCCGAACGGCATCACCTGCGATGGCTGCGGCTTCATCAACACGCCGCATGCAACGCTGACCACAGGCGCGCCGCAGATTGGGGCCGATGGCAAGCTCAACGGCTTTATCGTCAATGGCGGGGATGTCACCATTGGACCGAACGGCGGCAACTTCGCTGCCGGGCCCGGCGCGGTCGATCTCTTCGACATCGTCTCGCGCGCGGTCCACGTCAACGGCCCGGTCTATGGCAAGGACCTGCGCGTGACGGCGGGTGCATCCAACTTCGACTACGCGACGGGCAATTCCCAGGCGCTCGCTCCGATCTCCGGCACACCGGAATATGCGATCGACGGCACAGCCCTCGGCGCCATGCAGGCCGACCGCATCAAGATCGTCGTCACCGAAAAGGGCGCCGGCGTGCGCATGAGCGGCAATCTTGCGGCAAACACCAACGAATTGTCGCTGTCGGCCGACGGCAAGATCTCGCTCGGCAACGTCTCCGGCCAGCAGGGCGTTTCTATCTCCTCGAAGGCGAAGGTGACGGCCGCCAAAGTGGCGTCGAAAGCAAAGGTCGCCGTTCAGGCGGATCAGGGAATTACCCTGGATACGGTCGCCGCCGACGGCGACATCCTGCTTTCGAGCGGCAGCGGCCTGTTGAGTGTCGGCGGAGAGGCCAACAGCGCCGCCAACGTCCTGATGTCGTCGGGTGCCGGCATTGCCGCCGGCAGCGTAATCGCCGGCAATGCGCTCACCCTGTCCAGCACGTCGGGTGATATTCAGGTCGGCGATGCGGTAAAGGGCACAGGGGCGCTCTCCATCACCGCCACGTCAGGCTCGATCGCCGCAGCCTCGCTTGTCAGCGGCAATGACATCACGCTTGCCGCCGGCGCCGATATCGGCATCTCCGGCGATATGCTGGCGCAGGGCAACGTCACGGCTTCAGGCCGTTCGATCTCGGCCGATACGGTCGTCTCGGGCCTCGACATCGCTGCGACGAATGCGGCGTCAAATGGCAGCACGGTTCTATCGGGGGCCGGCGACATTCAGCTTGCCGCCGGCAGCGGCGCCGTCGATGTCGACGCGCTCCTGTCGGCCGGCGATACGTCGGTCACATCAGCGGCGCTGACGGTCCAGAGCGTCATCGCGCATGGCGCCATCGCGATCAACGCGGCCACTGACGTCAGCGGTCAGATCCTCAGTGGCGGCAACATCGGCCTCACCGGCTCGGCCATCGCAGCCGATGCGATCATCGCCGGCATCGACTTTGCCGCGACCGATGCGGCCGGCGGCAATATCGTGCTGACGCAGAGCGGCGATCTCTCCCTTGCCGCCGGCGGCGACATCGATGCCGGCACCCTGCTTGCGGCAGGCAATCTCTCGGCTTCCGCCACCAATATCGGTGCAACGGCCATCACCGGTCATGGCGCGATCGCGCTTTCCGGCAACACTGACATCACCGGCCAGCTCCTCGGCGCCGGCGATGTATCGATCATCGGCGGCTCGATTGCGGCGGGCACGATCGTCGCCGGCATGGACTTTGCCGCCACCGCCGCCTCGCCGGGCGGCGCCATCGCCGTCGGCATGGCCGGCGACCTGACGCTTGATGCCGGCAGCGGCGGGAGCGTCGATATCGACACGCTGCTTGCCGCAGGCGCGCTCCTCATCGATGCCGGTCGTTTCCAGGCCGACAATGTCAGCGGCCACGGAGCCGTTACCATCACCGCCGATACATCGGTCACCGGCCAGCTCCTTGGCGCGGGCGACGTCTCGGTCACGGGTCCGGCCATTCAGGCCGGCGCCATCGTCTCCGGTGTCGATTTTGCCGCCACCGCCCAGTCGACCAATGGCGACATCGCGCTGGGGCAGACCGGCGATCTCACGCTCAAGGCGACGGCCACCGATATCAGCGCCGGCAACCTGCTTGCCGCCGGAAGTGTCGATGCTAGCGCAGCGGGTGATGTCAGCGCCAATGTCGTTGCCCATCAGGACATGACGATCGTTGCCGGCGGCTCGATCGATCTTACCGGCCAGTCGCTTGCCGCCGGCAACGCCAGCCTCTCGGCGCGGGATATCACCGTCGATACTCTCGTTTCCGGCCTCGACTTCGCGGCCACCGCTGCATCCGCCGGCACGCTGAAGCTCCAGCAGACCGGCAGCATGAGCCTTGCTGCCAAAAGCGGTTCGATCACGGCCGGCAACGCCCTACTGAGCAGCGGCGCTCTTTCAGCCAGCGCAAGCCAGAATATTGCCTATAACAAGCTCCAGAGCCTCAGCAGCGCTGCGCTCACGGCGTCGGGCGGCCAGATCAGCTACGGCAATCCCACCCGCACCGCCGGCAACCTGACGCTCACCACGACCAATATCGATCTCTCCAATGGCCGGGCGAGCAACATTGCCACCGGCGGTACGCTGACGCTGAACGCCGCAAGCGCCAACCTTGCCAACAGCAGCCTCACTCTCGGCGGCCTGGCTCTCGATCTCTCCGGCACGGCCGATCTCAGCGGCGCCCGGGTCAATGCCATTACGACTGCCGGCGGTTCGGGCGATATCGCCATCAAGGCGCGTGGTCTTACCACGACGGCCGGCACCGCGCTGCTCGCCGCCAACGACCTGACGCTGACACTGCCGTCGCTGACCAATGCCGGGCAACTGGCAGCCGGCAACGATCTCACATTCAACATTGCCGATAACTTCACCAACAGCGCCACGGGCCTCGCCTATGCCGGCAACGACGCCAGCCTCTTCGTCGGCGGCGTGCTCACCAACAATCAGGGCGCCATCCTCGCCAACCATGACCTTCAGATCGCCGGGGTGGCGGCCGGGCTGAGAAACACTGAAGTCACCAATATTTCCGGTCTCATCCAGGCCGGAAACGACATGTCGATCCTGACCAGCAACCTGACCAACCAGCGGGCCGCCACGCCGCAATGGACGACCGGGACGCTGGTGTCTTCAGGCGTCGTCAGCGGTTTCACGCTGAATCCCGTTGCCGCCGGCCTGCCGTTCGGTTACCTCGAGACCGCAGATCAGAACATGTACCAGCTCTATGCGGGCGTGGATCCGGGGCTGTGGCAGGATTATCAGCCGCTGCTCTGGTCGAAGGCGACGCTTGCCGACGGCACGACTTACCGCGCCTGGACCTGGATCTCAGCCGACGGACCGGAGAAGGTCGGGCCGATCATCGACTGGATCAGGGACCGGGTGCCGAGGGACGCGAACGGCAATCCCGTTGTCGATCCCAACAATCCGTCGCGCTATTTCATCGTCGACGAGGTGAATTTCAGCGGCTCGGACGAAAGCACCACCTACTCATGGGATTGGTCGTCCCATCTCAGCCAGTCAGTCTACGAGGACCGCTTGGTCGGCACGCTCAGCCCGGAAGCGACGATCCGGGCGAGCCGCAACCTTTCGATCGACGCCACGAATCTCAGCAATGCCTACAGCTCGATCGAGGCCGGCGGCAACGCGACGCTGAAGGGCTCAACGCTGACCAATACCGGCGTGAGCCTGTTTCGCACGACGACGACGACCTGCCAGGCGCAGGGCGCCTGCACGGCCTATGATGCCAATGGCAACGCCAATCCCTCGAAGAACATCGCCAACGGCACGACGATCGTCAGCTCCGTCCAGGCGATCGGCGGCGTCTCGGCCAACATCAAGGCGGGCGGTGCCCTCTCCGTCAACTTCGGCAGCGTCAACAATACGTCTGCGGCCGGCTCGATGGCAGGCGGCGCCAGCCTGGCGGCATCAAGCAATCCCGGCGATCCGCTTTCAGCGCTCAACGGCCTGACCGCCGGCGGTGCGTTGTTCAATGTCAACGCGGCGCTCGGCGGCGTCACCGCCAATGGCGGCACCCTGCTTACCGGGCTCGGCAATATCGCCGACCGCATCCGCGTCGACGGCAAAGCCCTTGAGGCCGCCGCCAAACCGCAATCGGGTGGCGTCGACGGGAACATACCCCACCAGATATTCCTGTTCGAAACCCGCGGCGACTTCCTCGATGTCAGCAAGTTCTACGGCTCCGGCTATTTCATGCGCGAGATCGGCTACGTGCCGGAGACGACGGTTCCGTTTCTGGGCGATGCCTATTTCGAGAACCAGCTGATCGACACGCAGTTGCGGCAGCTTGTCGGCGAGGGGCTCGGCAGAAGCACCTTCATCGCCGGCAATGACGCCATCGAGCAGATGAAGACGTTGCTCGACAACGGCGTCACCTATGCCCAGGATAACGGCCTGGCTGTCGGCCAAGGGCTTACTCCCGAGCAGGCGGCGGCCCTCACCAAGTCGATCGTCCTCTACCAGTGGCAGACTGTCGACGGCATCCAGGTGCTTGCTCCTGTCGTCTACGTCGCCGCCGCCGACCGGCAGAAGCTTAGCGGCGCCGGCGCCGTCATGGCGGGCGGCTCGGTCGATATGAATGTCGGCAATCTCGACAATTCCGGTCTGATCGCATCCGCTGGCGGCCTTACCGTCTCCGGCAGCTCCATCCAGGGCAGCGGCACGTTCCTGTCGCGCGGCGACACGGCGCTCAATACCACCAACGGCATCGCGCTGGCGGCCCAGACGATGACGATCGGCGGCCAGAACCTCGTCAATACCTATGCCGGCGTGACGGCAGGCGGCAATCTGCTGCTTGCCGGCGGCAGCGGGGATCTCGCCCTCACGGGCGTCAAGGTCAATGCCACAGGCAACGCCTCGCTCACCGGCAAAAACGTGACGCTGGCTGCAGCCAAGGTTGACAACGCAGGCCAGCAGAATGCCACCGGCACCCAGGTCGCCAGCGGTAAGGCTCTGTCGATCAAGGCAACCGACAATGCCAACGTCATCGGCAGTTCCGCCAAGGCGGGAACGACGCTTGACGTGACCGCCGACAAGGGCTCGGTGGCCGTCGTCTCGACCGATGTCGCCCGCAACAACCAATCCGGCTACACCAGGACCCTCTCCACCGACCAGCAGCAATCGCAGCTTTCCGCCGGCACGAACACAACGATCAAGGCCGGCGACGACATCCTGCTCTCTGGCTCCTCCATCCAGGGTGGTGACAATGTCGCGCTGAATGCCGGCGACGATATCAATATCACTGCCGCGCAGGAACAATCGGCCTCAACTTTTGGCAAGAAGTCCGCCTCGTCGATCACCCATGTCGGTTCGGAGATATCGGCCGGCGGCGATCTCTCGGTCACCGCAGGCAATGGCAGCGGCGATCACGACCTCAACATCGTCGGCAGCAAGCTCGCCGCTGACGGCAAGGTCGGTCTCAAGGCCGACGGCGACGTAACGATCGCCGAAGCCACCGACACCGCAACCCTCGACGCCAAGCTCAGCACCAAGGGCGGGTTCCTCGGCAGCAGCGAGAAGACGACTACGCATCTGGAAACGACGACGGCCGTCGGCTCCGCCATCATAGGCGGCGGCGGTGTGGACATCACGTCGGGCAAGGACACGGCGGTCTCGGCCTCGAAGATCGAGGCCGGCAACGAGACCGCCGCCGCAGACCTGAACATCACCACCGGCGGCGACCTCGCCATCGCATCCGGCAAGGACACCAGCGCCAAGGATGACAAGGGGTCGCGCAGCGGCTTCCTGTCCAAAGGCTCGTCCAGCTACAAAAGCTACGACGAAACGACCGTCGGCTCGCAACTGAGCGCCACCGGTGACATCAATCTCGACGCAGGCAAGGCAGCAGTCATTGCCGGTTCAAACGTCGATGCCGACGGCTCGATTAATGTGGCGGCCAACAGTGTCTCGATCATCGGGGCGCAGGAGGCGCACGAACTCGAGGAGCAGCGCAAGAAATCAGGCTTCGGCGTAGGCGGCGGCGGCGGCTTCATTTCGATCTACGGCAGCCAGCAGAACAAGGGCGCACAGTCCTCGACCCTCAATGTCGGCTCCGCACTTTCCGCCGGCGAGGACGTCAACCTGACAGCCCGGGCAACCGACCTGAACATCATGGGCTCGTCCGTCGATGCCGAGCGCGACATCAACCTGTCTGCCAAGCGCGACGTCAACGTCACACCAGGGGCAGAAGGCTTCTCGCAGTCCGAGCAGGAGAAGAAGTCCGGCTTCGGCCTCTCCTTCTCTGCCGGCAATGGCGGCATCTCCATAGGCATCGGCGCGCAGACGAGCAAGGACAGCTCGTCCCAGCAGTCGGATACCAATGCGGCTTCGACGCTGTCCGCCGGCCGCGATCTCAACATCTCGGCCGGCAATAATGTCAATCTGCAGGCCGCGCAGGCCTCGGCCGAGCGCGACGCCAATCTGTTCGCTGCCAACGACATCAATCTTCTGTCGGCTGCGGACGAGACCAACTACGAGGAGATCCACGAGAAGACCTTTGCCGGCGTGACCCTCAGCGTCTCCAGTCAGGTGAGCCAAGCGGCCAGCAGCATCATGAACTCGGCCGAACGCCTTGCCGGCGACAGTCGCGTCAACGCGGTCACCAACACCACGATCGCAGCCCTCGGCTTCTACCAAGGCTACAAGAACCTCAAGGATGCCTATCAGCAGTTGACGAGCGCCGATCCTAAAGCGAAAGGTCTCAATTTCTCGGTCTCGCTGTCGGCCGGCGTCAACCATCAGGAAAACAGCTCGTCCTCATCATCCTCGACGCCCGTCGTCGCCGATATCCACGCCGGCCGCTCGATCACCCTGGAGGCGCAGAACGGCTCGATCACCAGCGATGGTGCGCAGATCGCGGCCGGCTACGACAAGTTCGGCCTGCCCACAAACTCCGATGATCCGCTGGCCGGCGACATCGTCCTGTCGGCGAAGAATGGCAATATCAATCTCAATGCAGCGACGGGCACGTCCGATACATCAAGCCAGAACTCCTCCTACAGCGTCGGCGTTGGCGTCAAATGGGAGTGCGGCACGAAGTCGAAGTGCGTACCTGACGTCGGCGTCAACGGATCTTACGGCAAGGGCAATGACGGCACGACCGGGCTGACGAATTACAACACCCATGTCAACGGCACCGGCGACGTCACCATTCTCACCAATGACCTCACTCTGAGAGGCGCCACCGTCACCGGCAATTCGGTGACCGTCGATGTCCGCAATCTGACGGTCGAAAGCCTGGTGGACACGGCGACTGCAGAGGCTCGCCAGCTCAACCTCTCCGGCTCGATCGGCACGGACGGCTTCAGCGCCTCCGGCGCGACGCAGAAGGCGGCGGGCGATGCCGCCATCGTTTCCGAGCAATCCGGCATCCACGCAGGAACAGGGGGGCTCGATCTAATCGTCGACAAGAAGACGACGCTCGTGGGCGGCCTACTCACCAGCCAAGCGCCTGCGGAACTGAATCATCTCGAAACCGGCACGCTCGAAGTTTCCGACGTCGATACCCATTCGCGCTGGAAGGCCGACACCTATGGCGCCTCGATTGGCTCCGGCGGCTTGAGCCTCGCAAAGGTGAACGACGGAGAGAGCGAAACCGGCAAGGCCTATTCGGCCATCGGCGGCAACATCGGCATCACCGTCACCGATCCCGAGCACCAGACGCAGGATATCGGCACGATCCGCCGCGACACTGACAATACCAACACCTCGCTGCCCGGACTGCCGGACCTGCAGAGCATCCTGCGCGATCAGTACAAGACGCAGGCCGATCTGCAGGAAGCGCAGAAGACCATGGCGGGCTTAGTCGGTGACATTGCCAGCGAACTCTACAAGCAAGCTATTCGGAACCAAGACCAAGCCGGAATGGACTATTGGAAGGAAGGCGGCGCAGGTCGTGCGCTGCTGCATGCCATCGGTGGCGGTATCCTTGGTGGCGTCAATGGTTGGGAGGGGGCGATCAAAGCCGCTCTGGGCGGTGCTGCGACTACATTGATGGCGCCGGCCATCGCCGAGCTCGTCAAGGGCATGCTCAAGGGAACAAAATACGAAGGAACGCCCGAAGGCGACGCGCTTGCCAAGCTGATCGGCGCAACCCTTTCGGCTGGTGTTGGCGTAGCGGTCGGTGGCGCTGAAGGCGCCGGATACGGTGCGGCGAACTATCAGTACAACTATCTCAAACACGCTGAAATCGAGTTGGGAGACAAGCTGAGAGCGGAATGTACCGGGGGTGATGATAAAGCCTGCGTGCAACTGGATCAGTTGCACGAGATCGACGAGGCACGCGACGATCAGTTGGAAGCTTGCGAAGGAAATTCATCGGCCGCTTGTGAAAAAGCTCGTTACGACGTCCGACAGGCAGCTGCCGAAATGTTCGAAGCTATCGCAACCGCCGACGGTCCCGTCAGCCTTGTCGACCAATTCATGATGATGAGAACTATCTCACAGGCTGTTGCTTATTTCGATCCTAAAGACCCTAATCAAGGCAGCATAACTGCTGCGCAATGGGACATCCTGAAGTCGAATGATGTTGACGCTGCCGTGGGCGTGTTGGCGGAAGCATTCAGGAAGGGTGACACCCAGGGGATGGTGCTTGGTTATCAGATCTTAGTTTTGAATAAATCCATCGCTGGCTTGCTAATCGCGGTGGATGCAGCCGGTGTTCCCGGTAGCAGTTACAAAGGTTCGGTCAAGACCATCACAGCGTCGAATGGTACGGTGGTCAAGGTGCCGGAGGGTTATCAGTCCCTGTCCGCCTCAGAAGCCGCCTTCACCGACGTGGTCGGTCTGCCCACAGGATTCGTCCGAGTGCGCGACGTAGACGGAAATGTTGTTTTTGCCGGGCCAAACGGAGCAATCTATAATGACGTAGCGGCTGCTCAAAAAGCTGCCGCTACTCCAGTCCCAAAACCGCTAAGTTTTGCCAACGAAGCTAAGTTAGACGTCCATTTCGAGAAGCATGGAGCAGAATTTGGAGTAAATAGCTCGAGTGAATATCTGCAGGTGGGAAGGGATATTCAGCGTTACGGTGAGAAGGTCGAATATTTGTACAAAGGCGAATTGCGAGAGGGTTATGTGCAATTCATGGGCAATACCTCGAAAGGGAAGGCAAAATTCGGCTTCGTTGGGACGAACGCGAACGGCGACATCACTACGATTCACGTAGAAAGCGGAAATAGCTTTTGGAAAATGCTAAATGGAGATCCAATGGACAAAACGATAAGGCCAATAAATTGATTTATTCTGCGCTAATCGAGAAAATAGGAAATGATATCGAAGAAGAGGTTTCAGTCCTCATTTGTGAGGAGAGGCTAACTTGCTTCGCGAGTTATATGCCGTATCCAATACATGTCGGAGAAGTATATCAAGTAGAACTAGTTGCGGTTGTGTTGAATGAGTATATTATTGAAGAATCTAACGATGAATTGCCGTCAATTTTTCGGACGGGAACAGACTACTCATACTTATTGACTGGCGTGTTGGGCGACGGAAATATTAACTGTAGATCAATAACTTTTTTTGATGACGTTCTCTCTGAGGATTTTGGGTTTCTCCGCGGAAAAATGGTTTCGTGGAAAGTGGATCGACTCGATATTTGTTTCTTGGAATAATATAGTACTCGCTACAAAGGCCACGGCGATCTCGACAATTCCGGCCTGATCGCATCCGCTGGTGGCCTTGCCGTCTCCGGCAGCTCCATCAAGGGCAGCGGCACGTTACTGTCACGTGGCGACACGGCGGCTCAATGCCACCAACGGCATCACGCTGGCGGCCCACGATGACGATCGCTGGCCAGAACCTCGTCAACACCAATGCAGGAGTGACGGCAAGCGGCACTCTGCAGCTTGCCGGCGGCAGCGGCGATCTGGCGCTGAAGGGCGTCAAGGTCAATGCCACAGGCAACGCCTCGTAACCGCTGTTCCGGCCCCACGTTGCCCTCGCCATCCTAATCTGTGATCTTCTTTCCATGGACGAGCAATGGAAGTTTCTCCATGGAGACTACATCGGAGCTTCTCACAACCAGGAAGTCTGGACGTGAGCTTCAACGTAAGCGGCATCGGTTTAACGGCGCTGCGTAGCGTAGCGCCAAAGCCGGGCTGTTTCTTGCGCAGAGGGCGAAAGTGTTTCCCTTTGTGAGGTCTTTTTCCCGTAACCGGTGTTCCGCTCCCACGTTGACGTCGCGGCCCAAATGAACTCAAACTTGATCTGAAAGAGTTGCGCGAGATGGTGATCCGATGAATATCGCCCCTATTCGCTTCACCAAGATCGGCCGCGAACTCAGGCTCATAAAGGCTGGGTATGAAGGGGGTGTGGTTCCTGAAGCTCGCGACGGCTGGTATTGGTGGTTACGCACGTCGGCAGGTCGGTTCGCGGGCTCCGCCGGAACCATTGAAGGAGCAAAAAGCTCCCTCGGCTTCTTGATCCACAAAATCGAGAATGGCGAAGACCCAACCTGGAGGCTGGTCTGACCATCGCTTAGGCTGCCGTATCTAAAAAAAAATGGCAGCCTAAGCCAGGGGAAATCTGATCCCGCCTTCCGTGTTGTCGCTTGATCATTGATGTTCGGCCTCAGCTCGAAATCAGTGCTCACGTTATCAACGCAAAACCTCATCTGAACCGAAGTCTTCTGACTAACTGTGCCCACCTCATTCGCAGTGAATTTGGCTCAAGTTCAGACCGGGTTGCCAGCATGAAATCGGGTAACGGTACGTTTGGCATGTTGTCATAGGCTTTAAGGATGGTCTCCAGTGGCGTCAGGGTCTGGTCGCGGTCCCAATAGACGATCTTCAACCATGTGGCCGCACGCTCATATTGGCCGACTCCCAACCATGTTTCCTCGAGATTGGCCCGCAACATTCGCTGCCCGGCCTCCAACAGGTCATTGTCGCCAAATCGCGCCCGCCCTAATTTTTTCAGACAGAGCGCATAGGCAAACGCCCGTGGCTTTAATGTTGTTTTGAGTGATGGGTTTTTCGGCTTTAGATGTCGCTCATATTCTTCGACTGCGGTGTCGTATTGACCAGCCTGGAGGCTGAACGCCATGAAATCGTCAAGAGTTCCGTCGACGAGCAGTCTCCGTGAACTATACGGCAGGCCCTTGATTTCCTGAGGAACGAAACGTTGGAGCTTGTAGTCAAACTTGTCGACACCGAGTACTTTGGTAAAGCCGGTTCGCATGTATTCAATCTCTGCATCCTGAGCGGTTTTCCACGATGCTTCGTCGTTTCCTTCACCGTGCATCCAGCGACCAAGGGCCTTAGCCCAGTGCAAAGTCCTGCGGTGGGAACAGGGAAAAGGACCAAACCTTTCCTCTTCTTTTCCCTCGATGGCCTTGTCCAACCATCGGAGCGCCCGTGGAAGAACGGGTGCTATTTGCTTGTCATGACGCACCAGCCAGGCTGAGATAACATCGTTGATCTCATGCACCGCAACATTCCCCATCGGCATCGCGGGATCGTATTCGGCACGAAGTGCGCGGGCGATAGTGCCGCCCATCACCTCCCGCGTTCGAATGGGATTGAATTTTTTCAAAGCTGTCTCCGCTTATTGGGAATGGTTCGAAACCTTCGCTGGCACCGAGTTCTTGGGCTGTGATCGCCTTTCCATGGACGAGCAATGGGAGTTTCACTGTAAGCGGCGTGCCGCTCGCACCTTGACTGAATCTTATAGGCTATGTCGGTATTGGACGCGGCAACTCGCGCCAACAGATGACATTGCGACAGGGGCAAATAGTAAGAGAAACAATTGACGTTGTAACAAAGAGGCCCGTCTATGCCAGCAAAAATTACGGCTACGTGCCTATGTCGAGCGGTTCAGATTTCGTGTGGCAATCCAGTGGGGCCTGGCGGTTATTGTCATTGCGAAGATTGCAGAAAATCCACAGGGAGCGCCTTCGGGGTTAACATTCCATTTGAGATGAGCGAATTTCGCGTTGTTTGTGGTGAAGTTGGCGCATTTACAAAGAGTACGGATGCTGGCAATGAGCTGACCCGACATTTTTGCGTGAACTGCGGATCGCCGCTATACGGCACTTCGCCTCAGTATCCGGGGCGAGTCTACGTTAGAGCGGGTGTCATCGATCAGCCAACTTTGCTTGAAGAGCGTGGCGTCGAACTGGAGAGAGTGAAATGCTCGTCAATCGACGATGTTTTGTATTTTCTATTTTCGGACATAACGCATGACATGGCTTCCAGCCATGCGGCCACGCATGGCAAGCCAGGCACGGAATTCAGAAGGCTTATGTTTCAGGAGCAGCTTAGGCTATTTGGAACTTGCGTCAAAGGAATGGCGGCTAAAAAGAGAATTGGAAATCGAGGAAGTCTTGCGTAAGCCGTACAACGACGGAATCACCTGATCTCAAATGCGATACCAAGTACCCTCAATCACGCATGCGCTTCCCTGCCGCGATAGACCTCCGGATCAGGGATCGGAACCGCGGCGATCAGCGCTCTTGAGTAATCATCCCTCGGGTTCTCGAAGATGTCCCGCCGTGTGCCGGTTTCGATGATGCGGCCGGCGCGCATGACGGCGACGTTATGGGACATGCGCTCGACCACCGCCATGTCGTGGGAGATGAACAGATAGGCGAGCCCCATCGTTTCCTGCAGTTCGAGCAGCAGTTCGAGCACGCGGGCGCGGACGGAGACGTCAAGCGCTGCGACGCTCTCATCGGCGACGATCAGCTTGGGCTCCAGCGCCAGCGCCCGGGCAATGCAGATGCGCTGGCGCTGGCCGCCTGAAAATTCGTGCGGGTAGCGCGTCGCCGCATCAGGCGTCAGGCCGACCCGGCGCAGCAGTTCTGCGACGCGGTCCTGCCGTTCGCTGTGGTTGCCGATACCGTGGATGACCATCGGTTCGCCGATCGCCTTGCCGACGGCCATGCGCGGGTCGAGCGAGGCATAGGGATCCTGGAAGATCATCTGCGCCGAGCGGCGCACGGGCCGCATCTCACGCTGGCTGAGCCCGGCGATGTCACGGCCGTCGATCAGGACGTTGCCCTTGAAGGGGATGAGACCGAGCACGGCCTTGCCCGTCGTCGATTTGCCGGAGCCGCTTTCGCCGACGAGGCCGAGCGTTTCACCCGGCAGGATATCGAAGGAAACGCTGTTCACGGCTGCAACCGGCGGCTTGCCCTTGAAAAACCGGCTTGCGGCATTGCCATAGGTGACGGTGAGGTCGCGCACGTTCAGCACCGGCGTGCGGTGCGGATGCAGCGTTTCGACGGCGCGCTGGGTGATGCGCGGCGGACGGTCGGTGCCGGCAAGCGCGCCGAGCCGCGGGACGGCGGCCAGCAATTGCTGCGTATAGGCCTCCTTCGGCCGCTGGAAGACAGCGAGCGCCGTTCCCTGCTCGACGATCCTGCCATTCTGCATGATGACGACGCGATCGGCCATTTCGGCGACGACGCCCATGTCGTGGGTGATCAGGATGATCGAGGCGCCGAATTCGCGCTTCAACTCGCGCATCAGCCGGAGGATCTGCGCCTGCACGGTGACGTCGAGTGCCGTCGTCGGCTCATCGGCGATCAGCACCTTCGGCCGGCAGGAGAGCGCCATCGCGATCATCACCCGCTGGCGCATGCCGCCGGAAAGCTCGTGCGGATATTGCTTCAGTCGCCGGGCCGGCTCGGTGATCTGCACGGCGTCGAGCATCTTCAGCGCCACCGCCTCGGCATTCTCGCTGCCCTGGTGCGCGCGGATGGCCTCGGTCAGCTGGTTGCCGACCGACATGACCGGGTTGAGCGAGGTCATCGGCTCCTGGAACACCATGGCGATATCGCCGCCGCGCACGCTGCGCATTGCCCGGTCGGAAAGCGTGAGCAGGTCGCGCTCGCCAAGCAGCACGCTGCCGGAGGCGACCCGCAGCGAGGCCTTCGGCAACAGCCCCATGATCGACAGCGAGGTGACCGACTTGCCGGAGCCGGATTCGCCGGCGATGCAGAGCGTTTCGCCGCTTGCAAGCTCGAAGCTGACATCCTGGAGCACCGGCTTGCGGCCTTCGGGTGTGCGGGCATCGACGCTCAGATTGCGAAGGCTGAGCACCGGTGCTGCGGCGGGCATGGCTTCGTTCACGCGAACACGATCCTCGGGAAGTAGAAGGAAACCACCCAGTTCGGCTGGTCGACGATCTCGCTGATCCGGAGATCGCCGCAGACCGAGCAGAGCAGATAGGCATCGATGGCGCTCATGCCGTGTTCGGCGCCGAGAAGATCGATCATGCGCATGACGCTTTCGCGCGCCCCGGTCATCAGATCAGGGCCGATGCCTGTCGTGACTTCGTAGCCGGCGCCGTCGAGATGGCGGGTCACCGGTTCGGTTGTGGTGAAGCGCGGCGTCTGCAGCTTGGCATCCTTGACGAGCTCGATCGTCGCTTCGACGTTCATCTGGCTTTCGATCGCCGTGCCGCAGACTTCGCCATCGCCCTGGGCGGCATGGGTATCGCCGATCGAAAACAGCGCGCCGTCGACCTCGACGGGCAGATAGAGCGTCACGCCGGCCGTCAGGTCGCGGATGTCCATGTTGCCGCCGACGCGACGTGGGGGAACGACGGAATGGGTGCCGGGCTCGGCGGGTGCGACGCCGATCGTGCCGGCAAAGGGCTTCAGCGGCACGCGGCCGCCCGGGCCGTAAAGGGCAGGCACCATGCTGTTGGCGTCATAGGACCAGACATGCAGCGCCGGATCCGTGAACTGGTCGGCAAGCAGGCCGAAGCCTGGGATATTGGCCGTCCAGCCGACGCCCGACGGAATGAATTTCCGCAGCGTCACCTTCAGTGCGTCGCCGGGCTCGGCGCCTTCGATATAGACCGGGCCGGAGACGGGATTGATCTTGCCGAAATCGAGTGCGTTCAGCGTTTCCAGGCTCGCGTCGCTTCCGAGCTGGCCACCCGATGAATCCATGCATTCGAAGTGGATCGTCTCGCCGGGCTTGGCGACGACGGCGGGGGCGAAATCCTTGTTCCAGCCGAAATTATGCTGGGCGCGGTGAATGGTGTGGGTGCAGGCGATGCACATGTCATGTCTCCCTGAAATTATGGCCTTCCCGGCTAGCGCCGGGAAGGCTTGATCCTTGGGTCTATTGCTTGACGTAGATCGCATCGTAATTGATGACGCGGGTCGGATCGATGTAGATGTTGTCAGCGCCGCCCATGCGCAGCGACTTGGCGACGACGCGGCGTTCGTTGATGACAGGGATCCACGGCGCATCGGCCATGATGTCGGTAAAGATCTTGCCCCAGGCGGCGGTGCGCTCGGTCGCCTTTGCCGGATCGGACATGGAGTCGGCGGCAACGGCGCGCTTGTCGAGATCGGCATTGCAGTACCATGACCAGTTCCAGCCGCCCGGAACCGCGCCGGCGCAGCCGAGGATCGGGCCGTAGAAGTTGGACGGATCCGGGAAGTCGGCGATCCAGGCCATGCCGCCCGACCAGATCATCGGCGCTTCGCCTTCGGTGCCGCCGGCCGAGATGACGTTGGCCTGGGCCAGCGCCCGGACTTCGGCCTTGACGCCAACGGCGGCCAGATCCTGCTGGATCGCCTGGGCGATACGCGGCTGCGGATCGGTGTTGGTGGAGTAGAGCACGGTCTCGAAGCCATCGGGATAGCCGGCTTCGGCCAGCAGCGCCTTGGCTTTCGCCACGTCATAGGCATAGCCGGTGAAGGACTTGTCGTAGCCCGGCATCAGCGGCGGCAGCGGCTGGTTGGCAGGCGTTGCGCGACCGTTGAGGATGCGGGTGATGCGGTCCTTGTTGATCGCCATGTTCAGCGCCTGGCGAACCTTGACGTTGTCGAAGGGCTTCACCTTGGTATTCAGCGTGATGTAGCCGGTGTGCAGCTGTTCGCCGTCGACGATCATCTGCGCGCCGTCGGCCGAATTCTTGATTTCGAGGAACTTGGCCGGCGGAATGCCATCGCCGGCAATATCAACCTCGCCCTTCTGCAGGCGCAAGAGCGCCACCAGCGGCTCCTGGCCGACTTCGACCTTGAAGCTGTCGATATAGGGAACGCCCTTGACGAAATAATCCTTGTTGCGTTCGAAAACGAGCTGCTGGCCGATCGTCCAATCCTTCAGGATGAAGGTGCCGGAGCCGACCGGCTTCTTGCCGAAGTCGCCGGCGGCCGCCTCGACGGCTTCCTTCGGCACGACCGAGGCGAAGTTGATCGCAAGCACGTGCAGGAAGGTGGCGTCGGGGCGCGAGAGGTTGAAGATGACGGTGCTATCATCCGGCGTCTCGATGCCGGAGAGCGTCGTCGTCTTGCCGCCGGTTTCTTCCTCGAAGCCCTTGATGGCGCCGAAGAAGCCGGCGCCGGGGCCTTGCGTCTTCGGGTCGACGGCGCGTTCGATCGAATATTTCACGTCGGAGGCGACGACCTCGCGGCCGTTCGAGAACTTCACGCCCTTGTGCAGCTTGAAGGTATAGGTCAAGCCATCGGGCGAAACGGTGAAGCTTTCGGCAAGCGAGGGAACCGGGTTCGGCGTGCCGGGCGCATAATCCATCAGGCGGGAATAGAGGCTCTTGATCATCGACCAGTTGACCCAGTCGTAGCCGATCGCCGGGTCGAGCGTGGTGATGTCGTCCTTGTAGGTGACGACGATATCGCCGCCCTGCTTGGGCGTTTCCTCGGCCATGACGGACAATGGGGCGAGCGCCACCATCGTTGCCATGGTCGTCTGTTGCAGCCAGCGTTTGAACATCTTGGTTCCCCTTCTTTGGTTGCTGTCAGCGTGTGCGGATGCGCGGATCGATGACCGGCGCGACGAGGTCGGCAAGCAGATTGCCGATGATGATGGCGAGCGCCGACGTCAGCGTGACGCCCATGATGATCGGGATGTCGACCTGCTGGATCGCCTGCCAGGCGAGCTGGCCGATGCCGGGCCAGCCGTAGACCGCTTCGACCACGACCACGCCGCCCATGAACTGGCCGATATCGATGCCGATCATGGCGATGATGGGCAGCACCGCGTTGGGCAGTGCATGGCGCAGGATGACGCGCTTCGAGGAAAGGCCCTTGGCGCGCGCCGTGCGGACATAATCCTGGTTCAGCACGTCGATCATCGACGAGCGCACCATGCGGGCGTACCAGCCGGCGCCGCAGATGCCGAGTGTGACGGCCGGCAGGACGAGGTGCGAGAAGCTGCCGTAGCCGCTCATCGGAAACCAGCCGAGCGTTGCCGCTAAGAGGTAGAGCAGCAGCAGGGCGACGAGAAACTGCGGCGCCGAGGTACCGACAAAGGAGGCCATCATCACCAGCCGGTCGACGAAGCCGCCGCGGCGCACCGCGGCGATGGTGCCGAGCGTCAGGCCGAGCACCACCTCGACGACGATGCCGGCAAGCATCAGTGTCAGCGTCGCCGGCAGGCGGGCGGCAATCAGCGTCCAGACATCGGTCTTCTGCGCATAGGAGCGGCCGAGATTGCCGTGCAGCAGATTGCCGAGATAGGTGCCGAACTGGACCAGCAGCGGCTGGTCGAGGCCGAGCTCATGGCGGATGTTGGCGACCGTCTGGGCCGTAGCGCTGCGGCCGGCGATCATGCGAGCCGGGTCGGCCGGAAGAGCGTAGAGCAGCACGAAGGTGATTGCCGCGACGCCGAGCAGAATGAGAGCCGCTTGCAGCAGCCGGCGGAGCATCAGGAGACCCATCAGCCCCTCCCGCGCTGGGTCGGGTCGAGAATGTCGCGCAGCGCGTCGCCCACCAGATTGAAGGAAAGCGCCGTCAGAAGGATGATCGCGCCGGGAATGAAGACCAGCCAGGGGGCGGCCTGGAAATAGCTTTGGCTCTCGAAGATGATGTTGCCCCAGGAGGGCTGCGGCGGCTGGACGCCGACGCCGAGGAAGGAAAGTGTCGCTTCGAGCAGCACGGTGGTGGCGATGCCGAGCGTTCCCCAGACGATTGCCGTCGGCACGAGATGCGGCAGGATATGCATGAAGAGCACACGCATGTGGCCGGCGCCGAGCGAGCGTTCGGCCATGATGAAGTCGCGCTCCACCAGGCCGCGCGTCTCGGTATAGACGATGCGGGCGACCTGCACCCAGTTGACGAGCGCGATCACCATGGCGACGATCCAGAGGCTCGGCTTCAAAAGGGCTGCCAGCACGATGGCGAGCAGCAGCGCCGGAAAGGCCATCATCAGATCGGTGAAGCGCATCAGGATGTTGCCCGGCAGCCCGCGAAGATAACCGGCAACGATGCCGACGAAGAGGCCGATCGCCACCGCGATGCCATTGGCGACAAGGCCGATGATCAGCGAGGTGCGGGCGCCGAAGAGCAGGCGGGAGAAGAGGTCGCGGCCGAGCGTGTCGGTGCCGAGGAGATAGGGACCGCCCGGCGGCAGCGGCGCGCCTTCGAGCGAGAGGCCGTCAAACATCTGTTCGTCGGGGCTGAACGGCGCGATCCACGGCGCTGCAATGGCGAGCCCGATGACGAGTGTAACGACGATCAGGCCGAAGAGGGCCGTCGGCTGGCGGATCATCTGTTTCAGCACATGCATCAGCCCGCCTCCGGCAGAGGTTCGGCACCCGCCAGGATGAAGGCCGCTATCTGCTCCATCGGCAGGCGGCGGCGCATGGCACAGTTGCGTAGGATTGCGTAAGCGCTCTCCTCGTCGATGCCGCGTGCGGCCTGAAGCTTTTCGACGGCGGCGTGCACGAGCGGTCGCAGCCGGACGCGCTCCTCGAGATATTGCAGCTTTTCCGCAGTCGCCTTGCGCTCCTGATGAATGGAGACGGCCATGACAAGCGCCGGATAGACGGCCGATGTGGCAATCGGCTTGGCGATGATCGCGCCGGCACCCTGTGCGAGCGCCCAGGCGATGCGGCCGGGCGCTTCCGAACCAAGCAGGGCGACGACGGGGCAGGCAGGCGTTTCGCCGTTCCAGGGCAGCAGATCGTCCCAGCCCTGGTCGGCATCGACGATGACGAGATCAGGCAGTGCCGCGGCCGAAAGCGGCGCCCATTGCAGCATTGCATGGATGCCGAGTAGGCGAAGCTGGCGGATCAGCTTTTCGGTGTTGCCGTCCTCGCGATGCAGGACCATCGCCTGCCAGCCGGTAAAATTGGGTGTCTCTCTCATGACACCACCCTCAGCCGCGGCAAGGCCTGTCGGTTGCGGCCGGTCAAGTAGGGGTCGGCGGCGAGCGGCGGCCGCGAGGCGACGACATCGAAGCCGTTGTCGGCGTTGATCCGGCCGAGATGGAAGGGCAGGGCGGCATGATTGGTCTCGCGGTCGATCGAAAGCGCGCCGAACAGCGTCGGCCAGGATCTATTGTAGAGCTCGCGCCGGACGGCGTCGGGCTCGTCACCGCCGGCAGCGACGATCGCGTCGACGCAGAGCCGGACGGTGGTATAGGCGCTGGCAAAGACGCTGGAGACACGCCGCTCCGCGCCGTGATGCTCGGTGACACGGGCCTTGAAGGCGGCATTCTCGGGGGTCGCGATACTGTCGAAATAGGAAGCGGCGCAAAGCTGGCCGGCGGCGGCACCGGCGGCGATATCGTCGAGCTCGCATTCCATCAGGTCGCAGCTCACGACCGGGCAGTTTTCCGCGCGGAAGGCCGGGTCGCGATCACCGAGGGCCTTGATCGCCTCCAGGAAAGCGTAGCTTGAGGGGCCGATCAGATTGTTGAGGATGAAGCTCGGGCGGCGTTGCGCGATCTCGGCGACGATGCGCTCGACGGCGGTTTCCTCAAGCGGAAGATAGCGTTCGCCAAGCACCTCGCCGCCGGCATTGGTAATGAGTTCGCGGGCGAGCCGGTTCATTTCCCAGCCCCAGACATAGTTGGCGCCGACGAGATAGGGCCTTGCGCCGTAACGCGGGATCAGGTGCTCGAACAGCGGCAGCAGATGCTGGTTCGGGCAGCCGCCGACATAGATGACGTTCTCGTTGGCTTCGAAGCCTTCATAGGGGCACATATACCAGAGCAGGCCGTCATGTTTCTCGACGAGCGGGATGACCTCCTTGCGTGCCGCCGAGGTAATCGTGCCGACGATATGGCGACAGCCGGTGCGCAGAAGATGGCGCGCACCGTCGAGATAGGCGGCAAGATCGGCATGCGGGTCGAAGAAGACGGGCTCGATCGCCAGCCCGTCGACGCCGGCATATTCGGCCATCGCGAAATCGGCACCGTCGCGCGCGTCGCGGCCCATCGAGCCGTAGGGTCCGGTGGTCGAAAAGAGGATGCCGATTTTCAGCGCGTCATTCATGAAGTGACCACATCAAAAACCCCACGACGCTGGTCCCATCGAGCGATGAGGCGTCATGGGGCGAAACTGCCCAGAGACTATCGGAGTCATGTCAATGCGGCAGGCCGTTTGCCTATTCCGCAGGCTTGAGTAAAATACAGGCAGCTTATCTTTGTCAAGTGTGCTGCGCTGCACTCGCAGTCATTTGATCTTGTTCTTGCGGTAGGGCCGCGAAAGGACGCCCTATCTTGAACAAATGTTAGATCACTTCGAGACATCCCAGCGCAGATTGTCGGGCTCAGCTCGGCAAAGCGGTGCCATACCCACAAGCAATGTTCGTAGCTCTGCAGCCTTGCCAAGGTGGGCAGTGAGGATGGCAGTGATTTTCGAAGCGAGGGGTTTGACAGCGGGGATCGCCGGCTATTCAATTCGCCGAGACTCTAAGCCCGGTAGGTGAAGGTTCAGTGATAGGTAACCGGATATTGCTATGGCGCCGCTTCGTTACCCACACTCTTGAGGTGCGGATGGATGGAAATCGAGAAGCGACTAATTGATTTGATCAGTGATTTTAACGGGCGGTTAGCGGGGGAAGATATTCGCGAGTACATATCCCTTGCGGAGCATAATGAGTGTGTGGTTGCGTTGGAAAATCTATGCACGCAGTTGCGCGAGTATGATGTGGTGCTGGCTCCGGAGGAACTGGCGAACATTCAGGCGCTGGCAAATGAGATGAATCTAAAAGCAGATACCTGGGCGTTTCTCAAGTACCCCAGATCTTGATGCTCATACTGCGTGTGCCTACCTGGTGCATGGAGTGCTAAAGCGCTGAAGCGGTTGCCGCACCCGAGTTGATGAGCTTGATGACAAATCCTCATTTTTCCAACGAAATGCCTCACGACGAGAGGAAGTATTCTGGGTCTGGATATGGCTAAGCGCATAAAGATTGGTAACCTAATTCAGATTCTAACGTCGAGAGGCGTTTGCTACGCCCAAGTGACTCATCAGCATTTTCGCTACGGATACCTGCTTCGCGTGTTTGATGGTTTTCACAGCGACAGGCCCAATAATTTCGGCGAAGTGGTCACCTCTCCCGTGTTATTTTCTGCCTTTTTCCCCGTCCAAAAAGCAGTTGGCGAAGGCCTAGTGGCAAATGTCGGAAACAGTAGCGTCACCGATGCAAATTCCGTCTTTCCCACCTTTCGGACCAGTGCCCGGGATAGGGACGGGCGGCGGGGGCCTTGGTGGTTGTGGAATGGCGAAACGGAAGTGATGCTGACTCGAGGCCTTTCTGATGAGGAAAAGAGATATCCGGTCCTCGGTATCATCAGCGCACCCTTGCTGGTTGAGCGAATTGAGAAGAGTTATCGAGCAGAGACTCATGATTTGTAGTTTTGCGTCGTCGGGTTATATTGTTGGGGCTTCTAAATGCGACCTGAGCGCATTCCGGAACCCCCTAACTCAAGTCATGCAACTCCGTCGTAATCGCCGCCCCAATCGAAAACTCTGAAAAGCGCACCCTCAGTCCGCTGCGCTCCGGCGTGCAGGCGGCCGGCCCAACCTCGTAGTGCGCGGCGGCGGGGAAGGGCGCTAACCGCAGCAGCGGCCAGCGGCTGCCGTCGCGGGAAGCCTGGATGCGCATTGCGCCGTTGGCGACGGTGACGCGGATGCGGAAATCCTCCAATTCCTTGAAGGGCTGCGCCACGGACCAGTCGGAACTGCCATCGGTGACGACGGTGCTGAGGAAGGCTTCGCCGTCGGTGAATTCGACGCCTGTTTTCACCCAGCGTTTCTCGTCAATGCGCACCATCAGGCCGGCCTGGTCGTAGAGCGTGCGGAATTCGCCCTGGACGCGGATTTGAGCGGTGAAGCCATCGGCCGTGGGAAAGGCGAGGAAATGGCCGCTGTCGCGGGTGAAGCCGTAATGGGTCTCCCGCCAGAAATCGGTTTTTTCATCGGTCGTCAGGGTAAGGCCGGTTTCGTTCGCCAGCCAGTGTGCCGGCTCGTTCAGCCATTTTCCGTCGTTGAAATCGATGCTCATCCTGTTCTCCCGTTCCGTTGAAGGCTCACTGCAGGGCGATTGACCCACCTTGGCATAATGCGCGGTCTTGGTGCAGGCGGGCGCAGCCGAAGATTGTGTGTTTTCCGGCGTCCCGGTATCCGCCGCGAGCATAATCCGTCGCCCGTGCTTGACAGGATCGATCCATCTCCTATTCTGTTACAAAAAGATGAATTACATAATTGTGGAACTAAATCGGGAGCCATCACATGAAAACATTGGTCGCATTCCTTCTCGGCACCGCGCTCGTCGCCCTGCCTTCGACGCTCCTTGCCCAGGAAAAGGGTGGTGTCATCAACGTCGCGACGATCGGCGAACCGCCGACGCTCGATCCGATGTCGTCGACGGCCGATCTGGTCGGCATCGTCACTCAGCACATTTTCGAAACGCTCTACACCTTTGACAAGAGCTGGAATGTCACGCCGCTTCTGGCCGAAAGCCTGCCTGAGATCAGCGCCGACGGCAAAACCTATACGATCAAGCTCAGGACCGGCATCAAGTTCCACGACAATACCGACATGACCTCGGAAGATGTCGTCGCCTCGCTTGGCCGCTGGATGAAGATCGCCTCGCGCGGCAAGCAGGTGGCCGGCTTCATCGACAAGATCACCGCGGTCGATCCGGCGACCGTCACCATCACGCTGAAGCAGCCCTATGCGCCGCTGACCTCGCTGCTCGCCTTCAACAATTCGGCGGCGATCATCATCCCGTCCGAAAAGCAGGACGAGCCGATGAAGGACTTCATCGGCACCGGTCCCTATATGCTGAAGGAGCGCAGGGCCGACCAGTATATCCAGCTCGTCCGCTTCGACGGCTACAAGTCACGCGAAGGCGACAGCAATGGTTATGGCGGCGCCCGCCATCAATATCTCGATGAGATCCGCTTCGTGCCGGTGCCCGATCCAAACACCCGCGTCGAGGCCGCTATTTCCGGCCAGTATGATTATGTCGACTCCATTCCGGTCGAATCCTACGACAAGCTGAAGGCCTCCACCGCCTCGCAGCCGATCATCCTGAAGCCCTTCGGTTATCCGGTCTTCGTCTTCAACACGGCCGATGGCATCAACAAGAATGTCGAGGTCCGCAAGGCGATCCGCCAGGCGCTCAGCATGGAAGACATGCTGGCCGCGGCTTTCGGCAGCAAGGATTTCTACGCGCTCGACGGCGCCATCTATCCGAAGACCTTTGCCTGGTCGACGGATGCTGGCGTCGAGGGCGCCTATAACGTCGCCGATCCGGAAGGGGCGGCCGCTGCCGCCAAGAAGGCCGGTTACAACGGCGAACCGATCCGCATTCTGACCAGCCGCCAATACGAGTTCCATTACAAGATGGCGCAGGTCGCCGCCGAATATCTGAAGCTTGCCGGCTTCACCGTCGATATGCAGGTTGTGGACTGGGCGACGCTGACGCAGCGCCGCACCGATCCGAAGCTCTGGGATATCTACATCACACATAGCCCGTTCCTGCCGGAGCCGGCCCTCATCGGCTCGCTCTCGACCAGCTCGCCCGGCTGGTGGGATACGCCGGCCCGCAAGGCCGCCGTCGATGCCTTCACCTCGGAAGTCGATCCGAAGAAGCGTGTGGCGCTCTGGGCCGATGTCCAGAAGGCCGTCTATGCCGACGCACCCTTCATGAAGATCGGCGACTTCAACGCCGTCTCCGCCGAGTCGACCAAGCTCGAAGGCGTCGATCCGGCTCCATGGCCGTATTTCTGGAATGCGTCGATCAAGAAGTAAGAGTCGCCATCGGTACCGGCCATTCCTGACCGGTACCGGTCTTCTTTTTCGCAGCATCTGCAAAGGTTTGCCAGGCATTCATGATACGCTACATCCTCCAGCGCCTGTTCGGCATGATCGTCGTGATGTTTCTCGTCGTCACGATCGTCTTCGTCATCGTGCGCGTGACGCCGGGAGATCCGGCCGCCGTCATGCTCGGGCCGGATGCGACGCCGCAGGATATTGCCGATCTCAG
Organism: Rhizobium sp. 862_C5_N1_2; assembly: GCF_051811205.1. Lineage (NCBI taxonomy): Bacteria > Pseudomonadati > Pseudomonadota > Alphaproteobacteria > Hyphomicrobiales > Rhizobiaceae > Rhizobium > Rhizobium sp. 862_C5_N1_2. Next base: position 411,645 of record NZ_JBPWPT010000003.1, read on the forward strand.
GTCCCGGCTCGGCCTCGATCAGTCTCTCGGCCTGCAATATGTCTATTACATCGGCCAGCTGCTGAAGGGTGATCTCGGCCAGTCGATCTTCCTCAATATGCCTGTCACCTCGGCCTTGCTCGACCGGGCCGAGCCGACTTTCTTCCTGACACTGTTTTCGCTTGCGATTGCCAGCACCATCGCCTTGCCGATCGGCATCTATGCCGCCTATCGGCGCGGCTCCTTCGTCGACCAGGCGGCAACGACGCTTGCGATGTTTGCCGCCAGCATTCCGAGCTTCTGGCTCGGCCTGATCCTGATGCAGTTCTTCGCGGTCAGGCTCAACCTCTTCCCGGTCTCAGGTTATGGCGGTCCCGGCTCGACCTTCTTCGAGCGGATGTATCACCTGACGCTGCCCGCCTTTGCGCTCGGCATCGTCTCCTCGGCGCTGATCCTGCGTTTCACCCGCGCTTCAATGCTCGATGTGCTCGGCGACGACTATATCCGCACGGCCCGCGCCAAGGGGTTGATCGAGCGCCGGGTGATCCTCAAGCACGCATTGAAGAATGCGCTGATCCCGATTCTGACGGTGATCGGCCTGACGGCAGCGGTCCTGATTTCGGGCGCCGTCGTCACCGAAACCGTCTTCGGCCTGCCGGGCGTCGGCAATCTCGTCGTCTCGGCGGTTCTGCGCCGCGACTATCCGGTCATCCAGGGGGCGCTGCTCGTCATCGCCGCGCTCTACGTGCTGATCAATTTTGCGATCGACATGCTTTATCTGTTGATCGATCCGAGGGTGCGCTACTGATGGCCGATATCGCAATCAAGTCAGTCGAGGGCGAGGGCAGCAAATTCGCTAAGCGCCTGCTCAAACGCAAGACGGTCGCCTGCGGCCTGCTGATCCTGACGATCTTCGTGCTTCTGGCGGTCTTCGCGCCTGTTGTCGCACCCTATTCGCCGTCGAAGCTTTCCATCGCCAACCGGCTGAAGCCGCCGGGCGGCACCTTTTTCTTTGGCACCGACGAGTTCGGCCGCGACGTCTTTTCGCGCACGATCTTCGCCGGCCGCCTGTCGCTGCTCGTCGGTGTTGCGGTCGTGACCCTGTCGGCCGTGATCGGCGTGACGCTTGGCCTGCTTGCCGGCTTCTTCCAGAAGCTCGATACGCCGATCGCCCGGCTGATCGACGCGATGATGGCGTTTCCGGATATTCTGCTGGCGATCGCGCTCGTCGCCGCCCTCGGCCCGTCGCTGACGACTGTCATCATCGCGCTGTCGATCGTCTATGCGCCGCGCCTTGCCCGCATCGTCCGCGCGTCGACACTGGTCATTCGCGAACTGCCCTATGTCGAGGCGGCAAGGGCGCTCGGCATTTCCACCTTCCATATCATGACGCGGCATGTGCTGCGCAATCTGCTGTCGCCGATCCTGGTGCAGGCCACCTTCCTTTTCGCCAGCGCGATGCTTGCCGAAGCCGGCCTGTCTTTCCTCGGCCTCGGCGTCAGCCCCGAAATCCCGACCTGGGGAACGATGATCGCCGCCGGCCGCCAGTATATCGGCCAGGCCGACTGGATGACGCTGTTTCCCGGCGTCGCCATTATTCTCTCCGTGCTGTCGCTGCAGATGGTCGGCGACGGCCTCCGGGACATGCTCGATCCAAGACTTCGCAAGGATCTTTAATCTGCCGACCAAGCGTCGGCCCAATCGAAATTCGCATGACAGGAGTTTGCGTGAATCAGTTTCCTACCGCCGCCGGCAAGGTCGAGAACTCGCCTTACGAACGGCTTGCCGCCCTCGGCATTACGCTTCCGCCGCCACCGCCGCCGATCGCCAATTTCGTGACGCACGTAGTCGAAGGCAACATGCTCTACCTCTCCGGCCAGGGACCGCGCGAGGCCGACGGCTTCATGCATGCCGGCAAGGTCGGCGCCGGCGTCAGTGTCGAGGAGGCCTACGGTCATGCGCGGCTGACCGGCATCAACCTGCTTGCAGTCATGCATGACGCGCTCGGCGATCTCACCCGGGTCAAGCGGGTGGTGAAACTGCTCGGCATGGTCAATGCCGTGCCTGAGTTCGAGGATCATCCGAGCGTCATCAACGGCTGCTCGGATCTGCTGATCGCAGTCTTCGGTCCGGCCGGCGAACATGCTCGCTCGGCTGTCGGCTTCGGCTCGCTGCCCGGCAACATCACCGTCGAGATCGAGGCGATCGTCGCCTTGCACGGCTGATGGGAGCTCGACACACTTGATCGACCGCCCCATGTTTCGTTTTTCGACCCAGAATCCTGGAGATCTCCATGTCCACTGATATCCGCCCGTCGCTCGGCCTGCGCCCTGTCATCAATGTATCGGGCACGATGACCAGCCTCGGCGCATCGATCGTCGTTCCCGAAGCGATCGAGGCGATGGCATCGATCCTGCCTCACTTCGTCGAGATCAACGATCTGCAGCGCAAGGCAAGTGGCGTCATCGCCCGGCTGACCGGCGGCGAGGCGGGCTTCGTCACCGCCTCTTGCTCGGCCGGCATTTCGCTCGCCGTCGCCGGCGCGATCACCGGCAACAATCTGCTGGCGATCGAGAGGTTGCCGGATGTCGTGCCGGAGAAGAACGAAGTGCTGGTGCAGATGGGCCATGTCGTCAGTTACGGCGCTCCTGTCGACCAGGCGATCCGGCTTGCCGGCGGCAAGGTCGTGCTTGTGGGGCAGGCGACCTCGACGCATCGCTTCCACATGGAAAATGCCATCACCGACAAGACGGCAGCTGCCGTCTATGTCGTCTCCCACCATGTCGTCGACTACGGCCTGTTGAACCTCAAGGAATTCGTCGAGATCGCCCATGCCAAGGGCGTGCCCGTCATCGTCGATGCGGCCTCGGAATATGACCTGCGGATCTTCCTGGAGCAGGGGGCCGATATCGCACTCTACTCCGGCCACAAATTCCTCGGCGGCCCGACTTCGGGCATCGTTGCCGGCAGCAAGGAGCTGGTGCGCCACGCCTTCCTGCAGAATATGGGCATCGGTCGCGGCATGAAAGTCGGCAAGGAGAGCATCTTCGGTGTCATGGCGGCACTCGAAGCCTGGGAAAATCGCGACCATGCCGGCATCCGGGAACGCGAGACCAGCTATCTCAACCTGTGGAAGCGCACGCTCGACGGCCGCCCTGGCCTCACTGCGCTGATCGAGCCTGACCCGACCAACAATCCGCTCGATCGGCTGCGCCTGATCGTCGATCCCGAGCAAGCCCATATCACCGCCTGGGATCTGGCGGATGCGCTTGCCAAGGGCAGCCCGCCGATCATCGTGCGCGATCACGAGGTGGAGCACCGCTATTTCTACCTCGACCCGTGCAATCTGCACCCGGGCGAGGAGACGATCGTCGCGGAGCGCCTGGCGCAGGAACTCGACAAGGCGCGCGCCTCCAACGAGATCATCGCAACGCCGATCGAGAACCGCAGCAGGCACCGCTTCGACGGTGCGCTGCGTTGGCCGGATTGATCCGCCGCTTACCCGTCGCAAAAGGAACCGACATGGCCAGTGCCCAAATGCAACCGATCCAGACGACGACCGACGTTCTTTCCGTCGAAAGGCTGACGACGTCCTTCCTGGTGGACGGCGTCTGGAAACCGGTCGTGCGCGATGTTTCCTTCACGGTGGCGCCAGCGGAGACGGTGGCGATCGTCGGCGAATCCGGCTCGGGCAAGAGCGTCACCTCTCTCTCGATCATGCGGCTGCTGCAGGCGGACACAAGCCGTGTCGAGGGCCGCGTCATGCTCGGCGGACGCGACCTGCTGGCATTGCCGGAAAATGCCATGCGGCAGGTGCGCGGCAACGAGGTGGCGATGATCTTCCAGGAGCCGATGACATCGCTCAATCCGCTCTTCACCATCGGCGAGCAGATTTCCGAAGCACTGCTCTGCCATTCCGACATGAGCAGGGCCGATGCCAAAGCCGAGACGATAAGGCTGCTGGAAAAGGTCCGCATCCCCTCGGCCGCTTCGCGCTTCGGCGAATATCCGCATCGTTTCTCCGGCGGCATGCGCCAGCGGGTGATGATCGCCATGGCGCTCGCCAGCCGACCGAAGCTATTGATTGCCGACGAGCCGACGACGGCGCTCGACGTGACCATCCAGGGCCAGATCCTCGATCTCATCAAGATGCTGCAGGACGAGGAGGGGACCTCCGTTCTCTTCATCACCCATGATATGGGCGTCGTTGCCGAGATCGCCGACAGGACGGTGGTGATGTATCGCGGCGAACAGGTGGAAAGCGGCGCCACCGCCGATATCTTCCACCGTGGCAAACATCCCTATACCAGGGCGTTACTATCAGCCGTGCCGGTGCTCGGCTCGATGCAGGGCCGGCAAAGGCCTCTGCGCTTCCCGGTGGTGAATACGGCAACGGGTGAATCCGACATTCCCGCCGAGGCCGCCGATACCGTCGCTGCGACGCCGGTCCTGCAGGTGAAGAACCTCACCAAGCGCTTCGACATTCATTCCGGTCTCTTCGGCCGGCTGACCAGCCGCGTGCACGCGGTCGAAAACGTCTCCTTCGATCTTCATGCCGGCGAGACGCTGTCGCTCGTCGGCGAATCCGGTTGCGGCAAATCGACGACCGGCCGCGCCATCATGCGCCTCATCGAACCGCAGGCCGGTTCCGTTCTGGTCGAGGGCAGGGAGGTGCTCGGCCTCGACAGGAAGGATCTGCGCGAGATGCGCAAATCCGTGCAGATGATTTTCCAAGATCCCTTTGCCAGCCTCAATCCGCGCATGACGGTCGGCGCAGCGATTGCCGAACCCTATCTCGAACACAGGATGGGCACTCCAAAACAGGCAAAAGATGTCGTCGCCGACCTGCTGGTGAAGGTCGGCCTGTCGGCGGATATGGCCGCGCGTTATCCGCATGAATTTTCCGGCGGCCAGCGCCAGCGCATCTGCATCGCCCGCGCGCTTGCCTTGCAGCCGAAGGTCATCGTCGCCGATGAAAGCGTCTCGGCGCTCGACGTTTCGATCAAGGCGCAGGTGATCAACCTGATGCTGGATCTGCAGCAGAGCCTCAACCTTGCCTTCCTGTTCATCTCGCACGACATGGCGGTGGTCGAACGCGTCAGCCACCGGGTGGCGGTGATGTATCTCGGCGAGATCGTCGAGATCGGCCCACGGGCCGCGGTTTTCGAAAATCCGCAGCATCCCTATACGAAGAAACTCATTGCGGCAGTGCCCGTGCCCGATCCAGACCGCCGCCACGAAAAGCGGATGGTGGCGAACGACGAGATCAAGAGCCCGATGCGCCCGGTCGACTATCAACCCGCGAACGCCTCCTATCGGGAGGTCGGGCCGGGGCATCTGGTGATGGCCGATCGGTAGACTTGCCATCGCATTTCGGATTTGGCGGGCACTATTCCATCGCCAGGATCATGTTGCGCACGACGGGGTAGATTTCCCCCTCCCAGCGGCGGCCGTTGAAGACGCCGTAATGTCCGACATTGGCCTGAAGATGATGGCGCTTCAGATGCGGGCGCAGCGCCCGACAGAGATCGTGCGCGGCCGAGGTCTGGCCGAGGGCGCAGATATCGTCGCGCCCACCCTCGACGGTCAAAAGCGCGGTGTTGCGGATCTGGCCCGGATCGACCTTGCGGCCATGGTGGGTCAAGTCGCCGGTTGCGAGTTCCGCTTTCTGGAAGACGCGTTCGATGGTCTCGATGTAGAATTCCTCGGTGAGGTCGAGCACGGCGAAATATTCGTCATAGAAATTCTTGATCTTGCCGGCCTCGGCGGTCTCGCCCTTGGCCAGATGGTCGTAAAGCTTGCGATGAGCGTCCTGGTGGCGCTCCATGTTCATCGACATGAAGGCGACGAGCTGGAGGAAGCCGGGATAGACGCGCCGTCCGGCGCCCCGATAGCGCCAGGGAACAGCTGCGATCAACGAATTCTCGAACCAGGCGAGCGACTTCGACACCGCAAGCTCGTTGACCTTCGTCGGGCTTTCGCGCGGGTCGATCGGCCCGGCCATCAGCGTCATGGTGCGCGGGGTGGCGGGATGCCGCTCTTCCGACATCACGGCAACGGCGGCCAGCGCCTGTACGCAGGGTTGGCAGACGGCGAGGATATGAGCACCCGGACCGATCTCCTCCAGGAAGCGGATGATATAGTCCACATAATCGTCCATGCCGAAACGCCCTGCCGACAGCGGCACGTCGCGGGCATTGGCCCAGTCGGTGATATAGACGTCGTGATCGCGCAGCAGGGTCTGCACGGTGCCGCGCAGGAGTGTGGCGAAATGACCGGAGAGCGGCGCGACGACCAGCACCCGCGGTCGCGGCGCGTCTGTTTCCGCCGCAAAGCGCAGCAGCGTGCCGAAGGGCATGTCGAGCACGGTCTCGACGGTGACGGGCGCCATGCGGTTGCCGATCATCGCCGAGGTGATGGCGAAGTCTGGACGTTCGTGGGTGATCTCGAAGCGTGATATCATCTCCAGCGCAGCGGCGAAGTGCCGGCCCATACTGCCGACAGGTTCCCAGAACGCTGTCGCAGAGAAGATCTGCAGGCGCCGTGCCAGATCGCGCAGGGGCGCGATGAGATCATCCTGGAACTGATAGGCCTGATAGAGCATGGCCGAAATCTCCCGCACTGCCGCATCGATGCGGCGGTGCAAAAAATGCTAGTGGAATATGTCCTGCCATGCGAGAAGATTATCGAGGAAGAAGCAACATTGTCCGACAAGGATAGAGCCCCATGTCGCAGGCGGCACTGACGATTTCCTCGAAGAACTACTCCTCATGGTCTCTGCGCGGCTGGCTGCTGTGCCGGATGGCGGGGCTGGACTTCGCCGAAGTCCTTGTGGAGCTGGATGACGAGGCGCGCCAGGAACTGCTTCTGCTTTCACCGTCGGTTCTGGTGCCGAGGCTGACCCATGACGACGTGACGGTCTGGGACACGCTGGCGATCGCGGAATATCTCCACGAAGTGGCGCCCACTGCCGGGCTCTGGCCCGCCGAGCGCGCGGCGCGCGCCCGCTGCCGGTCGGTCTCGGGTGAGATGCATTCGGGTTTCCACAATCTGCGCTCGGCATTGCCGATGAACCTCAAGGCGCGGCATGCAAGCTTCAAGATATTCTCGGGCGCGCGGCCCGATGTCGAGCGCGTCAAGGCGATCTGGACCGAATGCCTCGAGGCAAGCGGCGGGCCCTGGCTGTTCGGGACCGCGCCGACCGTGGCCGATGCGATGTACGCGCCGGTCTGCACCCGCTTTCGCACCTATGCGGTGGAGTTGGAGCCGCGGCTTGCAGCCTATGTCGAGACGGTGCTGTCCTGGCCGCTGATGGGCGAATGGACCGAAGGGGCGTTGGTCGAGCCGGACGAGATCGTCGAGCTGGAAGTCGAGTTCTGACGGAAACGCGGCCGGTCGGCTCCGCATCGATTTTCACGGTCGAATTAAGAGTTGCCTGGAAGGTGAGCCGCGCATAAAGCAGATGCAGTGCCAAATGCCGCGAAGCCTGGACCGATGAACAGAGATTATTATTCCAAACTCGGCGGATTGCCGCCGCAAACCGAACTGCTTTCCAGTAAGGCCGTTTTCACCACCGCCTATGCGGTCATCCCGCGCAGCGTCATGACCGACATCGTCACCAGCGTCCTTCCGCATTGGACGGGGACACGGGCATGGGTTCTCTCCAGGCCGCTCTCCGGTTTTTCCGAGACCTTCTCGCAATATGTGATGGAAGTTCAGCCAGGCGGCGGAAGCGATCGGCCGGAGCCCGACAAGCGGGCCGAAGCGGTTCTGTTCGTCGTCGAAGGCGAGATGGCCGTGGAACTCGGCGGCGTCAGCCATGCGCTCCGGGCCGGTTCGTTCGCCTATCTTCCGGCGGGTTCGGCCTGGCGCCTGGAAAATGGCGGCTCGACGGCGGCAAAATTCCACTGGATTCGAAAGGCCTTTCAGGAGGTCGAGGGGCTGGAGCCACCACCGGCGATCTTCACGCACGAGGACGATCATGCCATCTCGGCGATGCCGGACACCGATGGACGCTGGGGGACGACCCGGTTCATCGATCCGGCCGATGTCCGCTACGACATGCACGTGAATATCGTGACTCTGGAGCCGGGCGCCGTGATCCCCTTCATGGAAACCCATGTCATGGAGCATGGTCTCTATGTGCTGGAGGGCAAGGCGGTTTATCGGCTGAACCAGGATTGGGTCGAGGTCGAGGCCGGCGACTTCATGTGGCTGCGCTCTTTCTGCCCGCAGGCATGTTACGCGGGCGGCCCGGGCCGGTTCCGCTATCTGCTCTATAAGGACGTCAACCGTCACATGACGCTCTGGTAGGATCTATCGCAGAGGGACGATGAAGCTCGAAAGCGAACGTCTGATTTTGAGGCCCTGGCGACAGGATGATCGCAAACCCTTCGCTGCGATCAATGCCGAACCCGACGTCGTCAGATATCTCAATCCTCTGACCGACGAACAGTCGGATGCGATGCTCGACCGCATCGACCTTCACTTCGAGGATCATGGCTGGGGGTTCTGGGCGCTGGAGGAGAAGGCAAGCGGCGCGTTGATCGGCCTCTGCGGCCTCAACAATGTTTCGCCGGCTTTGCCGTTCGCCCCGGCAGTCGAAATCGGTTGGCGGCTTTCAGCGTCTCGCCACGGCGCCGGATATGCGCGCGAGGCCGCGGAACGGTCTCTCGACTTTGCGTTCAACGCGCTGAAGCTTGACCGCATCGTCAGTTTCACAGTGCCCGCAAACAGCAATTCCTGGGGTTTGATGAGACGGCTGGGGATGAGCCGGATCGGTGAGTTCGATCATCCCAATTTGGCCGAAGGGCATCCGTTGCGCCGTCACGTGCTCTACGAACTGCGATCATCAAACGATATGTGACCAACCCACGCGTCGACATCAACCGCGGGGATCGCGCTCATAGTTACGCAACTTATAAGTGTAAAAGTGGCGTAAGATATCTTATGGAACTATGGGCGTCTGCTTGGTCTTGGGTTGATATCGCACGGGTCGGAAAAACCGGGAAATGTGACGGTAGCCTCCAACCCTCTGCTTAGTCAGTTGATGAATAGAAATGCCGCATGACAGACCATCACGCAACGATGGGCTGGTCCGAATTGATTGGAAATGCGCCGACAAAAATTGCGTGAAAGTACGTGCCACAAAAGCCGATTAGATCGCCTTGTGCCTACGCCAGCCCAGGGCCCAAATCACTCGCTACGCCAATGATCACAACAGCGGGCTGAATTCCCTAGTTGTCCTAGTTCTTTTCGCGCTGCTCGGTCATCCTGACCTTGAGCTTTTTGTGATCGCGTCGGTGGCCGATAATGATCCTTATTGGGTGCGGCTCGCAGTCTGCGCCCAACCTCGCTCCTAACGGAACTTGCCATCAAGCTGAGTTTCTTTGGGCAACGGGCTTCGAGTACGCGGTATCATTGCGCTTTAGTTCGGCTTGGGATTTCAAATCAATTACGCGTGGTTCCAAGCTTCCAGCGGAGGTATCGATCCGGTTGTCGTGGCGGCGATTAGACTTGGTCTGGTTTTGTGTTTCCTTCCTCGGCTGCTCAAAAGTTCGCGGAATCGGCGTAGCCGCCACTAGGCGACCCCTCTGCCGTGGACGTGTTCGATAGCGGAGGAAGATGGAACACGCTACGCAAACGCCGTCGAGCCAGGCCTACCAGATCACCTTGGAAAGTTCGGAGAGGACATCGTTGCCATAGCTCTCGTCTTTGATGCTGAACTCAGCCTCGCCAGACACGAGATTGAAGTTAAAATAGACTTCAGCCTGATCTTGTCCGAGGAAAATCTTGGTAGTGTACCAGTCTCCAGGACCGCCGCCGAAACCGCCTCCCGAGGAGCGGATGGTCGGTGGTCCGAGAAATGCTATATCGAACGCTAGCGTGTCCTGTTTGGCGTCTGAAAGGCGAAGATCGCTCGCTTCCAGGGCTTTGCCCAGTTCGGAAAGGAAATGCGTGGGGCGCGGCCCGCCTGTGACATGGCGGAACATGCCATGCGACTCGCTCTTTAGTTCGATGGCGAATTTCGTTTCGTCGTCGCCCTCACCATACGACGCCATCAGAGCGAGGTCATCGGCGTTCGACTTAACGGGCAGCGGTGTGATCTTGAAGGCAAGCGACCCCGGAGACCGGCCGTCGGTAACCTGATCCTGTGCGTATACGCCGCCCGACAACGCAGCGCCTGCAACGACTATCAGGGCGGAGCGTCGGCTGATCATGTCATTCTCCTGAGAAAGAAACTGCGGCCGCTGACATAGCACATCCTCCTTGGCTCCGTCGCGGACCGCATGGAGGTTCATTCGGGGCCTGCCCTGCGGGTAACTGGCGGTTCACCATCTCACTAAAGTATGTGTGAAGCGATGCGCCTGTCTAGTTGATTTCAAAGGGATTTCAGGCTGAGGTGAACGCTTCCACTCTAAGGCGTCAGTATGCCGCGCTACGAAATACAAGCACTTGAGAACGGGATGTGGTCGGTCATGGATCGCCAGACCGGCAAGCCAATCGCCGGCCGTGAGGGGGCAAGCGAACGGACGAGGCTGGAAGCCCAAGCCCTGGCTGATTTCCGCAACGGCATGTTGATTCCTCCCGCAAAGGAGCGGATTTCCTCCAGGCTCGAGAAGATACGTCGCGCCTGGGAACTGCTCTCTGGGAAGCGCCAGCCACGGTAACCCGTCCGCGTAGTCCCCGATCCGACCCTCTCAGCAATGTTCCGACGCCGTTTCAACAAGATGACTGGCGACCGGTCGGGAGGAGCGTTAACCGACCCGGAGAATGGTAAATGCGAAAGATTTTAGAAGCGTTTCGGGTCGAAGGCCGCAATGGCACTATGGTCGCCGTCGAAGGATCGACCGATGTCCCTATCGGCAGTAGGCTTATTGCGAGATTACATGTTCCTGGCAAAGAAATACGTGAAGTCGCAGCTCACAAGGACCGGCTTCGTCCCAGCCCATTGAAGGAGTCGTCAACCGAGGGCTTCCTATTAGTTGGATTGGATAACTCCGAGATCAAAGACGGCACGATGGTTGAGATAAGCAGCCACACCGACTAGCCATTGAATCGTAATCCGGAACGCACCGCCATACGAGCGAGCGCGTGCCTCTTGAGAAAATCCCTAGATATTTACTGGTGCCCGTATTCCGTTTTGAAGCAGGCGGGCCAGGTTCCATAAAGGGAAAGCGATGAAATATGCACCGTCGGTAGTTTCTTTCGTCATGGGTGCCGTGATTGCGGCTTTTGGCGCCGATGAAGCAGCCATCGCGGCTCCAGAACGAATAGGCTGTTATGGCGACAACTGGGGTCCCACCCTCGAGATGCTTGAGCCAACGCCCACCGGTCCATTGACGTTCAAGACCCTGCGCTGTCTGCCGATCCCAGAGGGTTGGCCGAGGATCATTCCACCCTCCGTTTCGCCGAACGCCCACTTTGTGGCCGCCTTCGGTTTCTCGAAGGGTTTTTGGCTCGGTGATGTGACGCGAGGCGGGCGCGCCAATACCACTACCGAAAGACTTCCAGGAGACCTCCTTTCAAGGACGGTCCCTTTCGCCTGGCTTGATGACTCGTCCGCGGTCATCGGGGTTAAACATGAGATCACGGTGCTCAGCGGCTCCGCGCGCGGCACCTTGCGACCGTATCTGTTCGCGCTGGACGGTTCGCAGATAAAATTGTCCGAACTCGTTCATCCAAACGGTCCACTTGATGAGATTTACTGGATTGGCGGTTCGGGGCTGGCGCTTGCCGGGTTCGGAACCAAGGGAATTTTCGGGGAGCCGAAACTCGGAGATCGTAAGCCGACGCTAGCCTTGGTTGATGCACGCACCGGAACGATCCTGCAGTCGGTCGAAAAGGACAGCATTCCGGAACCGTCCGATCAAAAAATCATTCAAGCCGTCACATCACGGCTCGACGCATTCGGCAAAGCGCATGTATTGATCGCCTGGGCACCTGACAAATGGCTGCTCTGGGTCCAGGGGCAATCACCGCGCGTCGTTCCGAGCGCACCGACTACTTGGTTGACGCCGTTCGCACTTTCAAGCGATGCCTCGAGCGTTTTGATCATGGCCAATCTTAGCGCAACGGGTTCAATATGCGAATTTGGAGCCTCCTGCCCCCCACCGACACCGCAATCCGGAACAATTGCCGAGTTGAGGGACGTTGCAACCGGCCAGGTGAAATGGACACTCTCGGGTACCGCATTAAATTTCTCGCAAAGCGTAGCTCCGGCAGTCAGCCCGAATGGTCGCTACGGTTTGATTTCACTGCCGGACGGGGAAAGCAGTGCGATCGCACTGATCTCGATGGACACGGGCAAAGTCATTCAGAAGTTTCAACAGCCAGGTTGGGGTCCGATAGGGCTGTCATTCTCGCCGGACAGCAAGTTCGCTGTCGTCGCCGCAGGCACGACGATGGCCGCTTTCGCAATAGATAAATGAACGGGGACGAGAGTATCTCAACCGGGAAAATCTCGCCGGCAGAAGTCTCGTGGGATCGATTGGCTTACCCGTAGTTTCTGGCGTCGAGGTCAGGAGACTGCTTCGCCGGATGTGCGCCAACACGAATGAGGTTCGCACGGCCAGTCTTCGTAGATACTTCTTACGCTTGCGTGTCAGTTCGCGATCTCTGCGCAGAACCCGAAATGATCTTCGCGCCAACCTACCTGGCTATGACCGGATTGTGAAACTGATGCAGAGGGTTGCCATCGGGAATCTCCCGATCGGGCCTGTCGCCCTTTCAAATCAACCAGTTTTCGACCTGCAAAGCGCGGATACGCATGAACTCGCCCATGTTCGCCGTCACCAGAACTGCTCCGAGGGCAGAGGCGTGGGCAGCGATGAATAAGTCATTTGGACCGATAGGCTTGCCAGCACCCTCCAGTTCAGCCCGGATGCCACCGTATTTAGCATCGGCGGGCAGATCCAGCGCAAGCACCGGTATGCTGCCAAGGATGGCTTCGATCTGTGCTAGAAGTTTCGGTGATCCCTTCTTGGCGCACCCGTAGCGCAACTCCGACGCCGTGATAATGCTGACGCAAATTGCATCGGGCCCAACCTCGGCGATGCGTCGGGTGATTGTGCCCATCGGGTTTCGAGCAAGCTCCGAGACGATATTGGTGTCCAGCATATAAAGCCTGCTCACAGGTCGATTTCCTCCACAGGAAGCAGGGTATCGTCGACATCGGGAAACTGATCTTCAGGACCAAGCGGCTCCAAACCAGCCAGAACTTCCAGGAGGTTCTTCCGGTGCACAGGCTCTATAATGAGCCGATCGCCGTCGCGGTGGATCATCACTCTGTCACCGGGTAGCTCAAAGTCAGCCGGGATTCGTACAGCCTGACTCTTGTTGTTTCTGAAAAGCTTGGCCTCCCGCTGGGGAATAGGCTCTTGACGTCGGGAATTGACCACGTCGGACTCCTATGTATATACACATGCATATACATGGCATCGGTGAAGAGTTCAAGTAGGATCGGGGTCTTGTGACCTCCGCTGCTTTTGAAAAGGCTTGGCGCAGTTCGTGGTGGAGATTAGAAATCATCGAGTGAAATGGGATAACATCTCACAGAATCTATCTGAGGCCCGGAAGGTGTTGTGCTAACCACGTAACCCGATCTTTGCCGGAGTTTTATTGGTCAGGCCGTTCGTCCAAGGGTGGAAAGTGCATCCTGCAGTCTGAGCGCCGCCAGTGCCTCGGTTGCCTCATCCGAAGACCATCCCGCTTCCAGCGCCGCAGACAGGACCAGCGATTCCGTTTGAAGCTCAAGCTTCTCATAAAGCGGCTCGATGGCTTCGCGCGCTGTTACCACGTGCTGGTCTGGTGGGGTGATGGGTGTGGCGGCAACCGTAGGCATGAAATGCTCCTCCTATTGAACGCTAAGGTTCGAAACCCGTTCGGGGCATCCTTGTTCCATTCATATCGCCTTTTCGGTCTTCGAGCGGCGATGCGAAAGATGACGACGCCACATATGGCGAAATTTCCTCCATCGCAGGAACGCGCGAATGATGATTGCCGGCGGGATCTTCTTGTGGTCGCCGACAGTCCCCTGCTTGGTGATAGATGCGTTCGGGTCGAGCAGAAACGCGACCAACGTGCTTGCACTCTGCGCCTCTACTTCGAGCTTGTCATCAGATAAATGCAGCCCCTGCTCGCCTTCGGCGAAGGTCTGCTGATCGACGACAATGGATCCGCCAAAGACATAGAAATAGAGGTCTCGGCCTTGTTTCTGCGGGAATTCCACCCGTACGCCCGCGTCCAGCCGCATGTCGAAGACGTCGATCGCGCTGCGGACATAGAAGGGGGCGCCCTCTCCTTCCGGCCCGACCAGGTGACGCCAGGCGTTTGCCGCGGCAGCTGGCATCGGCCCGTGCTGGATCTTCGGCTCCAGATCGACCGCATAAGGGCGAACGAGGATCTGCAGCATTCGCAGAGGCGGGTCGGATGCCAGCGTCTCTTCGGAATGCCAAAAGCTTGCTCCGGCATTCATCACCATCAGATGGTCACGGTCGATCACCAGCCGGCCAGCGGCTTTGTCGTCGTGACGCATTACGCCTTCGGGCACCCAGGAAATAATCTCGTCGTTGCTGTGCTCGTGCATGGCGATCAGGCGGCCAGGATCGAGGATCGATTCAACAACCATGGCGAGAGGGCCTTGGCCGTGATCGGTCGGCTTGGGCTTCAACCACCCTGGCATGTTGATGTGCGCGACGAAGCCTCCCCTATCCCGCACCACGAATGTTCGTTCGCCCTTGAGCAGCATCGCATCCTCCATGCTTGCAAGCAGTGACGACACCGGGCCATTACCGCGCCGTGCGTCGTCAGCAAGAGTCACGGTCGGCGCGCTCGTCCAGGCGTTACAAATCGATCACGATGTCGCCCTCAGGTTTTGAGCAGCAAATCAGCACATTGCCCTCCGCTGGAGCATCGACAGGCTCCGGCCGGTAGCCCACACTGCCCTCCACAAGTCCGGTCTCGCAAGTGTGACAGACGCCGGTTCGGCACGACCATCGCACAGGTACGTCGCAGGCCTCGGCCAGTTCGAGCAAGCTCTGGAATGTCGGTTCCCAGCGCACATTAAGACCGGTGCGGGCAAATGACACCAGCGGCCCCGAGCCTGGAAGCCCTGCCGGCAAATGTGGCGGCCGGCGAGATGAAGCAGCTATGCCGGGGGTCATCGCAGGACCGGCTCCGAACATCTCGGTGTGGATGCGATCCGGCGCGATGCCCAAGGCTGCAAGGCCGACGGTCAGATCGCTCATGAAGGTCGACGGTCCGCAGACATAGACGTCACAATCGCGCGGCAGGTTGAGCGACTTGAGCGCTTGCGCATCCAGATGGCCGCGAGCGTCGAAATCTATATCGGGCCGATCCTTGGGATCGGGAGAGCTGTAGCAAATATGGTTGTGATGGTGAGCCAGCGCCTTCAGCAGCCCGCGCGCCTCCTCGGCAAACGGATGTTCGCGGCCATTGCGGGTTCCATATAACCACCAGACCTCCCGCGTCGATGCTTCGGCCGCCAAAACATGAAGCATCGCCAGCACCGGCGTCACTCCGATCCCGGCACTCATCAGAACAACCGGCGTATCGCCTGGCCGCAATGTGAAACTGCCGCGGGCGGCACTTGCCTGCACGATGTCGCCAACCTGCAGCTCGTCGTCGATGTAGCCGCTGGCAGCGCCATGGGCCTCCCGCTTGATGCTGACGCGGTAGCGGGTGGCGCTGGGCTCGCCCGACAGCGAATAGCTGCGCATCAGCGCTGGCGCAGAAGCCGGCCCGAGCCGCAGCACTACGAACTGCCCGGGGAGTGCGGCGGCAACAGGTTGGCCATCCGCCGGTTCGAGCACGAGGGAAACCACGCTGCCGCTTTCGCGCACCTTGCGCGACACACGCAGCGGGCGGAACCCGCGCCATGCCGGAGGGGGGCCGGACGCGGCGGTCAGCCCGGCATTTCCTGTCGGCGCGCCCTGCTTTCGCTCCTGCTTGAGCAGCGCCTGGAAAGAACGACGCCAGCCCGGGCTCAGCGCCGGGATGCGCAGCGCGCGCTCCAACTGATCGCGGGGGTGGCCCGGCATATAAAGGAGCGCGTTGATCTCGAAAACGCTCATGCCTTCAGGCCCGGACGCCACTTTCGTGATCTCGTCGCCGGCCTGCACTTCCCCTTCCTCCAGTACACGGAAATAGAAACCGGGTCGACCGTGTCTGACCACCAGCGCGGCCATCTCCGGCTCGTCCATGCGTATGCCGAGCCGGTAGCAGGTAACGCGCGGTTGCGTCACTTCGAACAAAGCGCCGCCGATCCGGTAACGGTCTCCAATGCATATCTCTGCGTCGGGCAGGCCATCGACGGTGAAATTCTCGCCGAACTGCCCGTAGACGAAGTCGTCTCGGCGCAATTGCTCCTGCCAGTACCGATAGGAATCGATTTGATAGACAAAGACTGCGCGGCGTTCGCCGCCGTGGCCAGCC
This sequence comes from Rhizobium sp. 862_C5_N1_2, assembly GCF_051811205.1. Lineage (NCBI taxonomy): Bacteria > Pseudomonadati > Pseudomonadota > Alphaproteobacteria > Hyphomicrobiales > Rhizobiaceae > Rhizobium > Rhizobium sp. 862_C5_N1_2. The sequence continues at coordinate 428,079 of NZ_JBPWPT010000003.1, forward strand.
AGGTCGCCTTGTCCATCGCCGTCCACGTTCAGGCGCCGCACCATACGCGGGCCGTCGACCGGCGTCTTCCAAATGGCCGTGTTGACGATCTTGCCTCGCCAGGTGATGTCGCGCGGCAGGCCCACATTGACCGAAAGCAAGTGTACCATGACATTTCTCCCGAATGATGCTCACCGCAATTTCGAGATCGACGGAGGACGGTTACAGCGTCAATCTCAGCTCGAGATAGTGTTCGGTCAACGTCGTCAAGGTGAAGGCTCTGTTGAGGCCGCTCGGATTTGGCAACAGCCAGACGGCGGCGCCGGCAAATGTCTCGGGTTGCCGACCCCATTCAACATCGGCGCGAAGACTGATCGCCGCGTATGCCGCCTTTCCGAGAAAGGCCAGATTGGCCGGCGCAAACTTTCGTATCTTGTTTTCCAGGACAGGCGCGGCGCTGAGATAATCCTGCCTCTTGAGCTCGCTTGCGCTTTTCGTCGGACGTGAAACCGCCGATGTCAGACCACAGCCATATTGCAGCAGCTCGCGCTCTTCATCCGCCTGCAGCAGACGCGGTGTAAATCCAGCCAGATGCAACACGCGCCAAAAACGGTTGCTCGGGTTCGAGAAATTATGCCCGTCGCGAACGGCGGACAAAGCCGGATTCAATCCGCAGAAAACCACGGAAAGGTCAGGTGCGAGGATTTCCGACAATCCGGTGCTCGGCCTCGTGGAGGCGTCTGGACTGTCGAGGTCCGCGGACATGGCATCATCTTGCATTATGGGACATCGCTCGAATTACGCCTGTCAAACAATGAGGGGCCGGTCTGACAGACACACGGTGCTAATCATCTTGCTGAAAATGTCGATGAATGGCCTTAGTGGCAATTTGAAAAATATCGGGCGCAATCGATTCTTTGACAGGATCCGTAATGACCACCGAAGCAGCGCGTAATTCGCATCCCATCTACTTCATCGGAGCTTTTGCCACGGGTGGGCTCCTGACTTTCATGGTGCACCTCAATGGGGAATTGGCCCGTTATGGGAATCCCCTGTTCTCATCTTGGACCGCACACGGCACGGGCATCATCGCAGCCGTCATTCTTCTCCTGGTGGTCCACCGCCGGCGCAGGCCGAGGGTAGAAAAAGACCCCAACGCGCCTTGGTGGGCTTACTTCGGTGGGATATCCGGTGCGGCAACGGTCATTCTGACCTCGACTGCGGTCAACTCACCGCTCGGGCTCTCCGGCACCTTGGCTTTGGGTTTGGCAGGCCAGGTCGCCTTCAGCGTCGCGGCCGACAGCTGGGGACTGTTCGGTCTGCCAAAGCGGCATCCAGATAGAAGAGACATCGCCGCGCTCGGCTTGGTCGTCATGGGCGCTGCGCTCATCATCCTGTTTGGGCGAGGTGCGGCGTGACGGTGTTCATTCTCCTGGCTTGCCTGGGCGGTGTGCTCGTTGGCCTCAGTCGTCAGCTCAATGGGCGGTTGAGCATATCCACCACGCCGTTGATCGCATCCTTCTGGAATCATGCCATAGGTTTTGCTTCCCTCACCTGCCTTGGTCTCTTTGTCGGAGGTCTGCTTCCTGCGGGCGCTGCCGAGGCGCCTTGGTATGCCTATCTGGGTGGCTCGATCGGCGTTGTTTTCGTGGCGGCGGGCAGTTGGGTCATTGCTCGTATAGGTGCGGTTAATTCGGCTCTGCTGATCATCGGTGGCCAGATGGTAACAGGGGTGGCGTTTGATTATCTCAGCGCGGTCCCAGGGTCGTTTTGGGCGAACGCGACTGGAATTGTTCTCATCATCGGCGGAATGATGGTCAGTCGGGGACGCCGCAAAGCCAGCGGTTCGCAATAGCCAAGCAGATGGCTTTCGACGCCATGGCTGACCAGCAATTTCATCGACCGATCGCAAGCCAAGGGATAGATAGACGCGGGGGATGCCTCCCCGCCCCGCAGCATCTTTTTACGCGCGGCGTTCTCAGGGCAGGAACTACCGGCTGTGAACCGTTGCGGGCATCACATTGTCGGGGATCGGGCATACATAGGCTTTACCGCTGGTCTTTTCTCGCCACTCGGCCGTCGCGGCTGCCAGGAGGCCGGATGACGACATCAATCCCAGACCCGTTGTTGCAAGCGTCTTGGCCGCATGCGCCATGGCTTTGTGCGCGGCCGGGCTTTTTCCCTGCGCGACGACCTGCCAGGTATGGGGATTGGTGCCGATCGCCCAGGCTGGCGCCCAGCATTGCGCGGTCGGCGTCACCCAGCTGACGTCGCCGACATCGGTCGATCCGGCCCGGAAATGCGATAGTCCCTCGAAATCGCGCAGTCCGGTGTGCAAGGGCGTCGAGCCATCGACCTTGGCATTGGAGAACACATCGCCCTTCATCTGATAGAGGCGGATGCTGCTCCTGATCGCTTCCTCAGTGAAGGTATCCTGGATTTCCCTGGCGAAGGCGATGTCAGCCTCGTCGAAGGCTATCGGCCCGAGCGCGACCATGTTCTCGTGCATTGCGGTTTCAAGCGTAATGTTGGGAAGAAGGTTCGTCGAGGCGGTGTCGAACACGATCTCGACTTCGGTTTCGGTCATCATCGCGGCACCTCGTGCAACTTTCTCGACGCGCCCGGCAAGCTCAAGCGCCTGCGGCATGTCAGGCGCCCTGATCAGATAGAGAACCTCGGCGCTGGCCTGTACGACATTGGCGGCCCTGCCGCCGGTGTCGGTGATTGCGTAATGAACGCGACAATCCTGCGGCATGTGTTCGCGCAGGAAATTGACGCCGACATTCATGAGTTCGACCGCATCGAGCGCCGAACGGCCGAGATGGGCGCTGTTGGCCGCATGTGCCGCGACACCCCTGAAGCGATAGTAATATTCGAGAACGGCGAGATTGTTCGTTGAACGAACACCGTTGAACGGAGCCGGATGCCAGGTCAGGGCGGCATCGACGTCATCAAATGCGCCGGCACGAACCATGAAGGTCTTGCCGGAACCGCCCTCCTCTCCTGGGCAGCCGTAATAGCGCACCGTCCCGGGCAGGTTGTTCTCCTTGAGGTGGCGGGCAAGCGCAACCGCCGCCATCAGCGACCCGACGCCAAGCAGATTGTGTCCGCAGCCGTGACCGGTCGCCCCCGCCGCTTGGGGACGAGGCTCGGCCACGTCGGCGGTCTGGCTCATTCCGGCCAGGGCATCGAATTCGCCGAGGAAGGCAATCACCGGCTTGCCGCTGCCGGATTCGCCGATGAAGGCCGTTTCCATGTCTGCGACGCCGTGGCGCACGGCAAAGCCGTTTTCCTCGAGTGTCCTTGCCAGCAATTGCGACGAGCGCCGCTCCTCGAACTTCAACTCCGCGAAATCCCAGATACTGTCGCTGAGAGCGACATAATCCGGCTTCATCTTTTCGATCGTCGCGGCAATTGAGCTGATCGCGTCAAGATTCATGGCATTTCCTCGCTGTCTGTCCTGCCGCCACAGGGACGTGTTGCACCGGATCCGGCAGGACTGCCTGCCGGATCTCCTATTAACTGTCGAAGTGGGATGGCGGCGCCCGATCCACCGGGCGCGGCAATTCGGGCTCAATTGTCGAGCGAAACTTCCCAAAGACGGGCATTCGATTGCCAGACGGGCTGACCCTTCAGCTTCTTGGTCGCGCCCCAGACATCGACCATGTCGTAGAGGAAGATGCCCGGCATTTCCTTGAGCATCAGCGTGTGAAACTCGTCGAAGATCGCCTGACGCTTCGTCTGGTCGGACTCCGCATAGGCGGCCTTCATCAACTCGACGGCTTTCGGGTCATCCCACATCAAAGAAGCGTTCTTGTCCTTGTTGCCGACATAGAAGCCGTACATCAGCGCCGGATCGAGCCGCGGCGCGACCGATTGCGAGATGATCTGGTAGTTGCCGGAGCGGCGACGATCGACCTGCGTCGCATAGTCGAGCACCTCGATCTGCACATTGAGACCTGCCTGCTGCATCATGGCCTGCGCCATCACCGCGGCCGGGAAGCTTGGCACGTTGCTGCGCTTGTTGGCGATGATGGTGATCGGCTCGCCCTTGTAGCCGGCCGTCGCAAGCTCCTTCTTCGCGGCCTCTAGGTCGTAGGGCAGACGCGTCTTCTGGACATCGTCGAAATAGAGCGAGTCTTCCGAAACCATGGAGCCGTTGGCTGCGCCGGTGCCATTGGAGGCGGCCTCGACGAGCTGGTCGAGATCGAGTGCCATCGCCATGGCGCGGCGCACGCCGGGATTGCTCAGAACCTTGTCGCGCGTCTGAATGTAGAAGAGGTTTTTGCCGTTGTTGCGAGCCACGATCAGTTGCATCGTGTCGCTCGTCTTGAATTCGGGAATGAGATCCGGCGAAATCTCCGCGGTATCGAGTACGCCGGACTGAAGGCCGGCCTTTACGGTCGAAGCATCGGGAATGACCATGAACTTGATGCCATCGACGAGAGGGCGTTTGGAGCCGACCATGCCGTCGGGCTTGCCGTCGTTCTGGGGCGACACATAATCGTCGAACTTGGCAAGGTGGATATACTCGCCCTTCTTCCATTCATCCCATCTGAAGGGACCGGTGCCGATCGGCTTGATGAAGCTTCCGTCCGCACCGACCGATTCCGGGGAAATCATCCCGGTGTAACCGCATTCGGGGCGCGACATCAGGCCAAGGAAAACTGCGGATGGCTTTTCCAGCGTGATGGTGACTGTGGAAGCATCGACTGCCTTGACCCCCGTAACATGCACGCTGCCGCTGCCGTCGAAATCAGGAAGGCAGGTCCATTTCGTTTCGGGCTTGAGATAGCGGTTCCAGTTCCACACGACGTCATCGGCGGTCAATTTCTTGCCGTTGTGAAATTTGACGTCATCACGCAGTTTGAAGCTGTAGGTCAGCCCATCCGCCGAGACTTCGAAGCTCTTTGCCAGCAGCGGCTTGACCTCGCCGTTATTGGCATAGCCGACGAGCCCTTCGACGATGTGCAGGATGACGCCATCGGTATTGCCGTCGCGATTGACGCCTGGATTGGCGCTGCGCAGATCGGAACTTTGAGCCACGACGATGTCGCGGGCGTCGACCACGCCGGTCATCGCCATCAACATGGTCCCTGCAAGAAGAAGCTTATGCATTGTTCTACCCTCTTTTATGGATTGTTAGGATCGGAGTTCATCCCAGCAGGCGCGTGAAAGCCTGCCGATGGTTTCAAGCGCGACCGTGTAGCCAGGGGTGCCGTCCGGCATTTCCTGCGGCACGTCGTCGGTATAGGCGGCGATGATGTAGAAGGGGGACCCGTCGCGATAGACGATACCGGCATTCATGCGGCCGCGCTTTCCAGTGCCGCCCTTGTGGGCGACGAGCACGCCGAATGGCAACCGGGAGGGAATGGCATAACGCAGTATCTGGTTCTTCAGGGTTTGAAGCGCGTAAGCGCACAGCGCCTGCGAGCAGCCGAGCCGGTCCGCGGCTTCCCGCGAATCCTGAGCATCCAGGATGGTCTGCAGCAGATAGACCTGATCCCGCGCCGTCGTCGTGGTGACGGCTTTCAAAGAATGATCGGGCGACAGTGCCAAGGGAGGGATGAGGAAGCGATGGTTGGTGCCTGACATGCCGATCGACTTGCAATAACCGTCGACCTCTTCGAGCGTCAGCCTTTCGAAGACCATCTTGGTGCAGACATTGTCGCTCAGCACCATCATACCGGTGATGGCATCGCGCAGCGATATGACGATACCGGGCGTCAGATAGCGGAACATCCCGCTCGCCACTTCCTCGGCGAAACGCTTTTCGTAGGTAATCCGTTCGTCCAGATCCAGGCGGCCTTCATGCGCGGCCTTCAGGGCTGCCATCATGATCGAAGTCTTTCGGGTGCTGGCGGAGGGGGTTTCCTCGTCCGCGCCTCTGCCGATCGTTTCACCGCTGCCGAGCGCACGCACCATGAAGCGTGTCACGAACGGCTGGGCATCGCAGATCGCGTTCAATCGCTCCGCGAGCTTTCCGGATTCAATCATCGTCGTCATGTCAGTTCTCCAGGCGCCATTTGAGGATCACGCCGCCCTGAGCATTGTGGTCCAGAGCGGGGATGGCCGAGAGAAGCCGTTGCGTATAGGCCTCCTTCGGGCTGTCGAAAACCGTATCGCGGTCGCCCTCCTCGATGATCCGGCCGTCCTGCATGACCACGACGCGATCGGCCACCTGTTCGACCACGCCGAGATCGTGGCTGATGAACAGGCAGGAAAAGCCGTAGCGTTTTTGCAGATCGGACAGGAGTTCGAGGACCTGCGCCCGGACCGTCACGTCGAGGGCCGATACCGGCTCGTCGGCGATCAGAAATTTCGGCCGGCGCGCAATGGCGCGGGCAATCGCCACGCGCTGCCGCTGGCCGCCCGAAAGCTCATGCGGGTAGCGCTCGGCATAGTCGGCCCCAAGCCCGACTTCCTCGAGCGTCTCCAGGGCGCGCTTGCGCTTTGCCGCAGCGTCGAGATCGGGAACGAGCCGCAGCGCTTCTCCCACAAGCGCGACGATGGTCATGCGCGGATCGAGCGAGGAATAAGGATCCTGAAAAACCATCTGGCAATTCAGCCGATAGTCCATCCAGTCGTCGTCGCGGCTGCGTCCCTTGAACCGGATATCGCCTTCGCTCTCCCGGACCAGTCCGGCAATGGTGCGGCCGAGCGTGGTTTTGCCGGAACCCGAACCGCCGACCAGGGCCACGACTTCGCCCTCGTGGATATCGATGCTGACGCCATGCAGCGCCCGTTTCGGCGTTGCCTTCTTCATCAGCGACCGCCGGCCTGCATAGTCGACGACGATATCCCGCGCCGAGACCATCGGCGCCTTGGTCTTGTCGATCGTCCGCGTCTCTCCGCGAAACGGCAGGGAGGAAAGCAGTTTCTTGGTATAGGCACGCTGCGGTGCGTCGAGCAGATCGGCGGTGCGTCCTTCTTCGACGATCACGCCCTTTTCCATGACGACAATGCGGTTCGTGTAACGGGCAACCATCGGCAGATCGTGACTGATCAGCAGCACGGCGGTGCCTTCCGCCTGTGTCAGCTCCACCATCAATTCCATGACGTCGCGCTGGATCACGGCATCGAGCGCCGTCGTCGGCTCGTCGGCGATCAAGAGCGCCGGTTTCAGCAGCATGACCGATGCCAGCATGATGCGCTGGCGCATGCCGCCCGAGAATTCATGCGGATAGGAAGTGAGCGCTCCGGCGGGATCGCGGATCCCGACCCGGTTCAGCATGTCGAGGATCCGGCTGCGCCGCTCTTCCCGCGAAAGTTTCGTATGCAGCTGCAACCCTTCTTCGAGTTGGCGGCCGACGGTCATCGAGGGATTGAGCGAGGTCATCGGCTCCTGGAAGACGACACCGATTTCCGCACCACGCAATTGGCGCAATTGCGCGCCGTTCATGGAAAGCACGTCGCGTCCCTTGTAGGCAACGGAGCCGCCGATCACCTTGATGGGCGCCGGCAGCAGCGAGATCAGGGCGCGTGTTGCCAACGTCTTGCCCGATCCGCTTTCTCCGACGATGCCGAAGATCTCGCCTGGGGCGATGTCGAAGCTGACGTCCTTGACGACCTGCACACCGGTCCCAGTGACCTGAAGCGACAGGTTGCGGACATTCAAAAGCGTTTTATTGGTCATTTCAGCCCCCTCATCCGCGGATCAAGCTTGTCTCGAAGAGCGTCGCCCAGAAGATTGATGCCGAGGAGCGTCAGGGCGATCGCCAGGCCCGGGAACAGACCCAGCCAGACAGCCTGTTCGATGAATGGTCGGCCGGCAGCCAGCATGTTGCCCCAGGTCGGCGCCGGTGGTGGAACGCCGAGACCGAGAAAGCTGAGCGCGCTTTCCGAAAGGATCGCCCAGCCGAACATCGAGGTCGCAAGCACGGTGATCGGGGCGATGCAATTGGGGAGGATATGGCGGAACATGGTGTGGAGCTCGCCATTGCCCATCACCTTGGAGGCCTCGACGAACTCCCGCTCGCGCAGTGACAGGACTGCACCCCGGACAACGCGGGCCATCGAGGGAGAATAGGCAATGCCCAGCGCGAAGATGATGCCATATTGATTGGCGCCGAAGACGGCGAGCAATCCAAGCGCCAGAAGAATGCCCGGAAAGGCGAGAAGCGCATTGTTGACGGCCATGATGACGGCATCGACCCAACCGCGAGCGTAACCGCTGACGAGACCGATCAGCGTGCCGCAGACTGTTGCGAATGTGACCGTCAAGGTGCCGATCCAGACGCTCGCCCGGGCGCCGACGATCAGGCGGCTGAGCACGTCTCGGCCGAATTCGTCGGTTCCGAGCCAGTGGGCGCTGCTTGGCGCCGCCAGCCGTGCCGTGAAGCCAAGCTTCATCGGATCATAGGGGGTCCAGAAAAGGCCGATCGCAGCCGAGATCAGCAATGCGGCAATCAGAATGCTGCCGATGAAGCCGTTGAAGGTGACGTTTTTCATTCGGCGACGACCCGCGGATCGAACAAGGGATAGAGCAGATCGACGACCAAATTGACCAGCACATAGGAAAGCGAGACGAACAGCAGGCAACCCTGGATAACGGGGTAATCGCGGGCAAAAATACTGTCGACCATCAGTCGCCCGAGCCCCGGAATGGTGAAGACCGTCTCGATGACGGCAATGCCGCCGAGCAGATTGCCGAGGATCAGACCGATGACTGTCCAGGTTGGGCCGAAGGCATTCTTGAAGGCGTGCCGCCAAAGGACGGCGCTTTCTGAAAGCCCCTTTGCCCGGGCGTGGGTGATATAGTCGAGCCGCAGCACTTCCAGCGTCGAGGCGCGTGCCATGCGGATCAACACACCCATCTCGTGAATGACCAGGGTCATGATCGGCAGCACGAGGTAGAGCAGGCCGCCGGTGACGTTGCTGCCGATCGAGACATAACCGAGGACCGGTAGCCAGCTGAGTTTCAAGCCGAAGAAAAGCAGAAGCAGGAGGCCGAGCCAGAATGTCGGTATCGACAGCAGGATCGTGGCCGTGCCGACCAGCGCCAGGTCTGTCAGACTGTTCTGCCGCCAGGCGGCGATGACGCCGGCCGGCACGGCGATGAGGCTCGCCAGAAGGACGGCGACGACGACGACTTCGGCGCTGACCAGAAAACGCGATGCGACGAGCGGCAGAACGGGCTCGTCATTGACGATGGAGCGGCCGAAATCACCCTGCACGACATTGGCGGTCCAGATCAGGAACTGTTGCGGCAGCGATTTGTCGAGGCCGAGCTCCGAGCGCATCGCCGCGATCTGGGCCGGCTCAGCCATATCACCCAGCATCAGTGCCGCCGGATCGCCGGGTATGAAGCGGATCAGCGTGAAGACGGTCACCGAAACGAGGACGATCGTCGGCAATGCCATCAACAGGCGGTTCAGAACGAATTTCAGCATTTTTGTTCCCCGCGATTGGCGACGGACAGTGCCCGGCGCCACCGGTTTCGTTGCCGCAGACTATGATCGAATGAGGAAATATCCGCAATATTATGCGATTCTGTCATAAGTCTATGCGGAATACGACCGCAACCAGAACGGCTGCCTTGGCGCAGGAGCTCAAGCTAAAAATTTGATTTTAAACGTCTTTTTGAGAGAGCTGGATCTGTCGCTTCAGGGCGTCGCTCAGAGCGTGGGCGGCAATCGAGAGTGGCGTCCCGACGGCCCGCGCCAATCCGAATTCCTGGGTAGCGCGTGGCACGAAAGGGCGATGAACCACCGGCAGGTGGCGATAGAGATTCGCATAAAAGCTGCTGATGATCGTGACCCCAAGGCCATGCGCGACGTAGGAACAGGCGGAACTGTTGGTATGCGTCTCGATCTTGACGATCTGCTTGACGCCGGCCCGCCGGAAGGTCTGGTCGAGCGCCATGCGGTTCGGCCGTTGGCGGCCAATCAGAATGAGGGGCACGTCGCGCAAATTCCTGACCGTGATTTCCTCCAGTTTCGCAAGAGGATGATCCTTCGGAACGACGCAGACGCTTTCGCCGGTGGCGACGCGCTCGACCTCGATGCCCGGTCCGCTCTCGCCCTCCATGCGCAGAAAGCCGAAATCGATCACTCTCTGCTCGACGAGCTTATTGATCGCGGTCGTCGTCTCGAAGAAGGTTTCGATCCGCACACCGGGGAAATCGCTGATGTAGTCGGCCAGCATTGCCGGCGCGAAATGCTCCCACATGCTGCTCGGCAGGCCGATGCGGACGATCTCCGGGCCGGCGGCGCCGCTTCTTAAATCCTCCGCGTGGCCCGACATCCGATCGACCGCGAGCAAGATGGTCTCGGCATCGCGGGCAAGAAGCAGGGCCTCGGGGGTGGGGACGAGACGGCCTTTGTCGCGGACGAATAGCGACATCGAAAGGTCCGCCTCAAGTTGCTGCAGGAGGCGGCTGACGCCGGATTGACTGAGACCCATCGTCTTTGCCGTCGCAATCGTCGACCCTGTCGCCAGAAGCGTGCGCAGGACTTCCAGTTGCTTGATATTCATGCGTTTTCGATCCCCCGGGACGGTTCATACACCGTCATCATGCCCAGTCCGAAATGCTTTGAAGGAAGAGGCCGGCTGCCTTGGGCATCGGAAATTTCTCTCCGCTGATCAGCGCGTAAGCAACCGGCAGTTCCGGTTCGAGCGGAATGAACTGCAGCGGCAGCGTCGCGAATTCGCGGGCGATGATCTCGCCGACCAGCGCAATGCCGAGCCCCTGGGCGGCCAGCGCGCAGGCACTCGCCACCGAATGCGCCTCGAGCAAGGGGCGTTGGCGGATGCCGGCCTTGTAGAACAACGCCTCCAGCTCATGGCGAACCGGTCGCTCCCTGTTCAGCATGATCAGATCCTGCCCCTTCAGGTCGCCGACAGACAATAGGCCGCTGCCCGCCTTGGGATGATCATTGTGCAGGGCGCAAATGATCCGCGACGACAGGATCTTCTCCTGTTTCAGTCCCGGGCTCATCAGCGGCAGACGCGCGAAACCGAGATCGGCCTCGCCGTCGGCCACCATCCGTTCAATTGCGAGATAGCTGCCGGATGCGACTTCGACGCGCATCGGACCATTTGCGGCGAGAAAGCTCTTCACCAGCTTCGGAATGCGCGTCGAGGAAAGGCTGGCGGGAAAGGCGAGCCGCAGCATGATCTCGCGCGATCGACCGCTCTCGAGTTCCATCGCCGCCGTTTTCAAGGCGCGTAGCCGGTCGGAAATGGCACGGATTTCCGGGCCGAGCTGCAGCCCCTCGCGGGTCGGTTGAAGCCGGTTCTTTTCCCGGTCGAAAAGCCGGACGCCGAGATAGTCTTCCAGTTGCTGCAACAAGCGGCTGGCGTTCGATTGCGAGATCCCAAGCTCGATGGAAGCGGCGATCGTCGAGCCCGTCGCGGCGATGGCGTCATAGGCCTCGATATGCTTCAGGCTGATCGCCGCACTCGTGTCTCGCGCCATTCTATCTCCAATGTCGATAGCCCTACCCGCAAACCGCATAAGATTGCGGACCTGCGGAAAGTTGAACATTTTCCGCTGAGAACCAAACTCACGGAAAGACTTTCGTCAATGGCCACCATTCTCCGGAAGATCGCGGAACAGGTCCTGTCGCGAACGGCGTTCTCAAACCTCGCCATGGACCGGGCAAGAGATGCAGCGGTGGACACCATCGGCTGCATGATTGCAGGCAGAAGCGATGAAAGCGTTGCCGCGCTCACTCGCGCTTTCGATGAGGAAATCGCCGGAGGCGGCGAAGCGCGGCTCGTCACCGGCGGCTCCGCCTCGCCCTCGCTCGCCGCACTCATCAATGCAACGGCGGCTCATGCGCTCGATTTCGATGACAATTTCCATCCGGCCAGGGCGCATGCTTCCGCGGTGCTGGTGCCGGCGCTGCTGGCGGTTCTGGCGCGCGGCAAGGTGACAAGCGGAAAGCGGTTTCTCGAGGCCTACCTGGCCGGGCTGGAAGCGCAGGCGTCGGTCGGCTTCGGCGTCAATCCCTCTCATTACAACAGAGGCTGGCACGCAACGGCGACGGTCGGCAGCATCGGGGCTGCGGCTGGCGTGGCACGGCTTCTCGGCGCTGACGAAAACGGCTTGGTCGCGGCGATGAGCCTCGCGACGAGCTTCGCCTGCGGCCCGAAAGGGCAATTCGGCACGACCGCCAAACCGCTTCATGCCGGCATTGCCGCGCGCAATGCCGTGGATGCGGCGCGCATGGCGCTTGCGGGCATGAGCGGGCGGCCGGATATCCTCGAGCGGCCGCAAGGCTTCCTCGACCTTTTCGGAGGCGATGATGCCAAGGGCTGGGAAGGCCTGACATTTGACGAAGAGCATATCATCGAAACCCGGGGTGTGGTGACCAAGCGTCATCCCTGCTGCGCCTCGACCCATCGCGCGATCGACGCGCTTCTGGATCTGAAGCAGGAGCATGGGCTTTTGGCGGGCGACATTGCCAGGATCGAGACGAAAGTCGGCATATCCGCTGTCCGCAACCTCGCTTATCCCGACCCCACCGACGAGATGCAGGCCCGCTTCTCAATGCAATATTGCCTGGCGACAGCTTTCCTCAAAGGCGCCCTTAGCCTTTCGGACTTTACACGGCAGGAGATCGGACGGCCGGAAATCCGGGAATTCATGCCGCGCATCGAAATGCGGTCCTATTCGGCTGATGAGGAAAAAGGCGTGGAGCGCCTCCCGCATGTCGTCACGGTCACGATGCGCGACGGGCGCATTTTGAACAAGTCCCGCTTGCATGCGAAGGGATCGCTCGAAGCGCCGATGAGTGTGCATGAACGCGAAGTCAAATTCATGGACTGCTTGCGCTGGGGAAATCGGAATGTGTCCGGCGCCTCTTTCCTGCAGCTTCGCAGGCTTGCCGATTTGGAAAACCTGTCCGGCGACGATCGCTTCTGGAACCTGATCACAGGCCGTCAGTCGCCGTGACAAGCCGCGGGACGGATAGGTGGCGGGGAAGCCTCCCCGCCGCAGCATCGTTCAAGCCACGGCCTTCTCAGGCGAGGTATTTCGTAAACCAGTCGACCGTTCGCTGCCAGGCGAGCTTGGCAGCCGCCTCGTCATAGCGCGGCGTGGAATCATTGTGGAAGCCGTGATTGACGTCAGGATAGATATAGGCCTCGAATGTTTTTCCTGATGACTTCAGCGCAGCTTCATAGGCCGGCCAGCCTTCGTTGATGCCCTTATCCAGCCCGGCATAATGGAGAAGCAACGGCGCCTTGATCTTCGGCACGTCTTCGGCGCGCGGCTGTCGGCCGTAAAAGGGCACGGCGGCGGCAAGTTCCGGATAGGCAACCGCCGCAGCGTTGGCAACGCCGCCGCCATAGCAGAAGCCGGTGATGCCGACCTTGCCGGTGGTGAGATCGCTGTGCATCAAAAATTCGACCGCCGCGAAGAAGTCGTTCATCAGTTTTTCCGGGTCGACCTTCTGCTGGAGTTCCCGCCCCTTTTCATCATTGCCGGGGTAGCCTCCGACCGACGTGAGGCCATCCGGGGCAAGCGCTACGAAACCCGCCTTTGCCACGCGCCGCGCCACATCCTCGATATAGGGGTTCAGGCCCCTGTTCTCGTGAACGACCACCACGGCCGCGACTTTGCCGGTCGCGTTTTTGGGGCGGACGAGATAGGCGCGGACATCTCCATTTCCCTTTGGCGAGGGATAGGTGATGTATTCGGCTGATATATCGGGATCGGTGAACTCGACCTGGGTCGCCAGCGCATAGTCAGGGCTCAGCGATGCAAGAATGGCGGCTGCCGTGACGCCGCCGACGGCGAATTTGCCGGCGCGGTCGAGAAACTCGCGCTTGGTAATTCTGCCGTGCGCGTAATAATCGTAGAGTTCGAGAAGTTCCTGAGGGAAATCCTTGGCTGTCATTCGGGTCATGATGGCTCCTCCTTGCCTCCGGTTCTCGCACCATCCTACACAGGTAAGCTCGCGACTCTTTTCAACATTTCGCGAGTTCCGCGTGAGCTTGCCAGGGCGATCGTTGCCTGCGCCAACAGTCGCTGAATTCGCCGCCTCGGCTTCAAGAGATGCGGACTATTCCCTTTGGCAATCGGCGTCCGGCCGGTCGCAGCCAGCAATCGACCGCCGGCTACCGATCTATGAAAATTAATTTCATACTCGCGCTTTGAGGCCCGTTTTCTATTGACGCCTCCCGATTTTTGTCCCAACTTAAAGAAAATAAATTACTAAATGGGAACTTGATCGGCATGAAAGTGGGAATCATCGGGCTAGGATTCCGGCTCGGCTATCTCGGCTATGTTTTCAAGGCAATTGATAGCAGCTTCGACATCGTAGGCTATGTGGATCCGGAACCTGCCGGACTTCCCGGATTGACGGAAAAGGGAATTTCAGTCGGCAAGGCCTATGGCTCGCCGGAGGAACTCCTCGCTTCCGAAAAGCTCGATCTGCTGATGATCGGCTCTCCCAATCACCTGCATCTCGATCATATCAGGCTCGGACTTCAAGCCGGCCTCAAGGTCTTCTGCGAAAAGCCGATCGTCACGACCATCACCGAAAGCATCGAGCTTGCCCATCTGATGGCAAAATTCGGCCACGAGCGGCTGATGGTCGGTCTCGTCCTGCGCTATTCTCCTCTTTACAAGGATCTGCGCGCCATCCAGGCCGAGGGCAAGCTTGGCCAGATCGTGTCGATCGAGGCCTCCGAACATATCGAGCCTTATCATGGCGCCTTCTTCATGCGCGACTGGCGCCGCTATGAGCGCTATTCCGGCAGCTTCATGCTGGAGAAATGCTGCCACGACCTCGATCTTTACAATGGTGTCGTCGGTGCACGGCCGGAGCGCGTTGCAAGTTTCGGCGGCCGCAAGAGTTTCATTCCGGACAACGACCCGGCGCGCGAGGGTATCAACGACCTCGAGCTTTTCCACCGCAAGCCGAGCGGATGGATGGGATCGGACAAGGTCTTCGACAGCGACGCCGATATCATCGACTATCAGGTCGCGATCGTCGAATATGCCAATGGCGTCGGCATGAACTTCCACACCAATCTGAACGTGCCCGACCAGTTCCGCCGTTTCGCCATCATGGGCTCGCGCGGCATGGCCGAAGGCGATTTCGTTCGTGGCTATCTCGACGTGCACGAACAGCTGACTGGCAACAAGGTGGTCGAAAACAAATATGCCGCCACGGAGCTGTCCCAGCATTACGGCGCCGATGAACAGATGGCGAGCGACCTGCTTGAAAGCGTGCGCACCGGGCTCGAACTTCCTGTTTCGACGCTGAATGCGCTCGAAGCCGGCATCCTCGCCTTGGCGATGGACGAAGCGAGGATGAAGAAAGCGGTCGTCGATCTGCGTCCCATTTGGGACCGCTTCGACGAAGCCCTTCACGCAAGAGCGGCTTGAGGAGGTCGGCAAGATGAGTGTTCAAAGAAGCACGGTCATCTTCGCCTGGATCCTTCTTCTTCCGGCTGTCCTTTATGTTCTCGCGATCGTCGCCTACCCGCTGGTCGATACGTTCATTCTCTCCTTCACCGATGCCTCCCTCAAAAAGACCACCAATTGGGTCGGCTGGATCAATTACGAAAAGATCTTCGATGCGCGGTTTGCGGAGGTCATCTTCCGTACCTTCATCTGGACGTTCTTCTCGGTCGCCTTGAAAATGGTGATCGGCACCTTCGGTGCGACCATGCTGAATGCCGCGGTGCCCGGCCGCTCATTGTTCCGGCTTTTGACCATGCCGCCATGGATCGTGCCGATGGCGATCGGCATCTTCATGTGGGGCTGGATGTATAATGGCCAGTTCGGGATGATATCGGGCATGTTGCAGCGCTTCGGTCTCGTCGACGGCCCAGTCGCCTTCCTCGCCTATGGAAGCACGGCCTTCTGGGCCACGATCATCACCGACGTGTGGATCGGCGTGCCGCTGGTGACGATCTACTTCCTGGCGGCGATCCAATCGATTCCGAAGGATCTCTACGAGGCCGCCTGGACCGACGGCGCCGGTCGTTGGTATCGCTTCCGCCGCATCACGCTGCCGCTGATGGTTCCGGCGATCATCACCATGTCGATGCTCTCGCTGATCGCCACCTTCAACTCCTTCGACATCATCTGGATTCTGACTCAGGGCGGACCGAGCGGCGAGACGACGACGATGATCATCGATACCTATCAGACCGCGATCGGCTCGAAGAAATACGGTGAAGGTGCAGCGCGCGCCGTTTTGATCTGCATCTTCCTGTCGCTCTTCTGCTTCGCCTATTTCCGCGTTACCCGCCGCCTCAATCCGGAGAAGCGCGCATGAGCAATGCAGCCATGATCGACCGTTATCGCTGGTGGGAAATCATTCTGATTTATTGCGGCATCGCGGTGTTTCTTTTCTTCGTGCTGTCGCCCTTCGTCGAAGGTTTCCTGGTTTCACTGAAGCCGCTCAGCCAGCTCTTCTCGTCGCCCTACCGCTTCTGGCCGGAGAACGGCTCGTTCGAAGCCTATCGGACGATGTGGATCAGCGTGCCGGGTTTCGGTCGCTATATCTTCAATTCTTTCTTCATCTCGATCATCGTCACGCTGATCGTGCTTTGCCTCGTCATTCCGGCGGCCTATGCCTTCGCGAAGTTCGAATTCAAGGGCATGGGGATCCTGCTCGGCGCATTCCTGACGGTGAACATGTTCTCCGGCGCCGTGCTGTTGATCCCGCTCTTCCGGCTGATGCGCAGCATGGGTGTGCTCAACACCTATCTCGCGATGATCGTGCCGGGCGTCGCCTTCCTGATCCCTTCGGCGATCTGGCTGCTGCGCACCTACATGATCCGTATTCCGCAGGAACTCAACGAAGCCGCCTATATGGATGGCGCCAGCCATTTCTACACGCTTCGCCGTGTCATCCTGCCCATCGCGATGCCGGGGATTATCGTCGTCGCCATAACCACCTTCATCGGCGCTTACGCCCAGCAATTCATCTTCGCGCTGACGTTCAACTCGAAGACCGAATACATGCCCTTGCCGGTGGGGCTCTTTGCTTACTTCGGCAAGCAGGAGGTCATCTGGAACGAACTGATGGCGGCCTCCTTCGTCGGTATCGCGCCGGCGATGGTCGTCATTTTCTTCCTTCAGCGCTACCTTGTCGGCGGGCTGACCGCCGGTGCGGTGAAACAATAAGACCAAAAAACGAGTGAACAGCTAACACAAGAATGGGAGTCACGACGTGAGCATTACCATCAAGACAGGCCTTATGGGGCTCGCTTTGCTCGGTTCGACGGCACTGACCACAGTCACTGTCCAGGCGGCCGACAAGGAAATCAGCTGGATCTATTGCGGCGACACGATCGACCCGGTCCACACCAAATACATCAAGCAGTGGGAAGAAAAGAACACAGGCTGGAAGATCGCCCCCGAGGTCGTCGGATGGGCGCAGTGCCAGGACAAGGCAACGACGCTTGCCGCTGCAGGCACGCCGGTGGCGATGGCCTATGTCGGTTCGCGCACGCTGAAGGAGTTCGCGCAGAACGACCTCATCGTTCCGGTGCCGATGACGGACGACGAGAAGAAGACCTACTATCCGCACATCGTCGACACGGTCACCTTCGAGGGCTCGCAGTGGGGCGTTCCGATCGCCTTCTCTACCAAGGCGCTCTATTGGAACAAGGACCTCTTCAAGCAGGCCGGCCTCGATCCCGAGACGCCTCCCAAGACCTGGGCTGAAGAAATCGAGATGGCAAAGACCATCAAGGAAAAGACCGGCATTCCGGGCTTCGGTCTCTCCGCCAAGACCTTCGACAACACGATGCACCAGTTCATGCATTGGGTTTACACCAACAACGGTGCGGTGATCGATGCCGACGGCAAGGTCACGCTCGACAGCCCTGAGATTCTTGCTGCGCTGAAGGCATACAAGGATATCGTTCCCTACTCCGAAGAAGGCCCGACGGCCTACGAGCAGAACGAAGTCCGCGCCATCTTCCTCGACGGCAAGGTCGCGATGATCCAGGCAGGCTCGGGTGCGGCCGACCGTCTGAAGAAAACGAAGATCAGCTGGGGCATCACGACACTGCCGCTCGGTCCCGACGCCAAGGGCCCCGGCACGCTGCTGATCACCGACAGCCTGGCGATCTTCAAGGGTTCAGGGGTCGAGGACAAGGCGACGGAATTTGCCAAGTTCATCACCTCGCCCGATGTGCAGTCCGAATACGAACTGCAGGGCGGCGCCGGCCTCACTCCCCTGCGTCCGTCCGCAAAGGTCGACGAGTTCGTCGCCAAGGATCCTTACTGGAAGCCCTTGATCGACGGCATCAGCTATGGTGGTCCCGAGCCGCTCTTCACCGACTATAAGGGCTTCCAGAACTCGATGATCGAGATGATCCAGTCCGTGGTGACGGGTAAGGCCGAGCCGGAAGCGGCGCTCAAGAAGGCTGCTGGCGAAGTCGAGGCGTTCAAGTAAGCTTTTGGGCACCTTGGGATCGCGGACGGCAACAGCCCGCGATCCCTCCCCTACAGCGCCGCGCGTCTTTTCGAGAGCCGCAAGGGAACGCTGTAACACTTTGAATTGCTGCATATTTTATCTCTAAATCGAATCCGATTTAAGGAATTTGCAGGAACGATGATCGAATGTGCGACGAAGGCCGCCGGTGGAGACAGATTTTTGGGACAGCTCTTTCTCAACAAAGTTCAGAAGTTCTATGGCGACTACGAAGTTCTGAAGGGCGTGCAGCTCGATGTGAAGAACGGCGAGTTCGTCGTCTTCGTCGGCCCGTCAGGCTGCGGCAAGTCCACCCTGCTGCGCATGATCGCCGGTCTCGACGCGACGAGCGCGGGCGACATCGTCATCGATGGTATCAGGGTCAATGACCTGCCGCCGGTCAAGCGCGGCATCGCCATGGTGTTCCAGTCCTACGCGCTCTACCCGCACATGACAGTCTTCGAGAACATCGCCTTTCCGCTTCGCGTCGAAAAGATGGAGGAGGAAAAGCTCAAGGCCAAGGTGGAAAATGCAGCGCGCATCCTTCACCTCGAACAACGGCTGCAGCAGAAACCCGGCATGCTGTCCGGTGGCCAGCGCCAACGCGTGGCGATCGGCCGCGCCATCGTGCGCGAACCGAAGATATTCCTGTTCGACGAGCCGCTCTCCAACCTCGACGCAGCACTTCGCGCCGACATGCGCATCGAGCTTGCCAAGCTGCACAGGCAGTTGAAGGCGACGATGATCTATGTGACGCACGACCAGGTCGAGGCGATGACCATGGCCGACCGTATCGTCGTGCTAGATTCCGGCGATATCTCCCAGACGGGGGCGCCGCTGGAGCTCTATCACAAGCCCAGAAATCAGTTTGTCGCCGGCTTCATCGGCAATCCGAAAATGAATTTTCTGCCCGTAACCTGCAAAAGCGTCACCGCCAATGGTGTCGAGGTGGATTATCAAGGCCAGACAGCCGTTCTGCCCGTGACGCCGCGCGACGGCATTGTCGGCAAGGCTTTGACGCTCGGCATCCGGCCGGAGCATATCCAGCTCGGCGGCGGCGATATCGTCTTTACCGTGACGCCGACGGTCATCGAGCGCCTCGGGGCCAATACGGTCGCTTACGCCTCGCTCAACGGCGAGGCCGAGAATTTCTGCGCCATGCTGCCCGGCAGCGTCGGCATCCGCGCGGACGCGCCGGTTGCGACCGGCATCAATGCCGTCGATTGCCACCTGTTCGACGAGGCGGGCGTGGCCTTCGAGCGGCGCGTGGAGCTCACCGAAATCGATATGAACGTGATCAATCCAACGGCGGCCTGAACCGACTGGTTCTGTGTCGGCGGTTCGTCCTGCAGGGTCGAGTCCAGCGGCGATGAGGCGCTAGGCAATTACGGCTGCCGGCCGGCACATATTACCCAGCCGGGGTAACTTGACGAACCCCTATGTTCAGACCTTCCCCGGGGCGAGCTTCCCGACCCGCGCTACTCGCCTATGCTGGAAAGCAATTCGTCGAGCTGCTCCAACTGCTCCGGCAATGCGGCCGCCGAGCCCTGTAGTGCTTCCTCAAGCGCCTCCTTGGACGGATAGACCTCGTGGAACTTCAGTAGTGTCCTTCCGCCTTGGTCCTCGAAGGTCACGGTCGTGATCGCGCCCTCTTCGCCCTCGTCGTTGGTCCAGACGATGCGCTCGTTCGGCACCACCTCGAGATACTTGCCAAAGAAGGCCATGGTGTCCGAACCGCCGGAGCCGAATTCCAGCCGATAATTGCCGCCGGTACGGACGTCCATATCGCACGATACGAGCGAAACGCCGGATGCCGATTTTGGCACCCACCAGCGTTGGAACAGCTCGGGCTGGCTCCACGCCCTGTAAACCGTGCTCGGCGGCGCATTGAATGTCCGCGTTACGACAAGTTCGCGATCCCCTCGGCGCTCGACTGACGTCCGGTTCTGCGCACCACCTGCAATGTTAACTTGAGTCATCGCTTCCCTCCCGTTTCATTTCGCTGATGATTTCGTCCAATGCTTCGAAGCGGGCTTCGAAGAGCTTGCGATGCGCCTCGATCCACTCGGCCTCCGCCTTGAGGCCGCGTTTCCCGAGCTTGCAGGTTCTCACCCGTCCGACCTTCTGTGTGACGACGAGCCCCGCCCGCTCGAGAACCTGGACGTGCTTTTTCATGCCGGTCAGCGTCATCTGGAACTTATCCGCGAGACTGGTGATCGACGCGTCCCCTCGCCCAAGCTGATCGATGATCCCGCGGCGGGTCGCATCGGACAGCGCCGCAAACGAGAGATCGAGGGGAGGACTTAGATACTGAACCATCTAGTTCAGTATCTACCCTACTCGCGCAGGAAGCGCAAGCGTCCCGAACTTTCCATGCCGTGTACCGGTCATCCGAGGTTATGCACCGCGGCGGCAGCAGCAATAAATCGTCTGCTGCGGGTCAAGAGCGGACCTTCGAGCCGCCTGCTCTCCGAAAGCAGGCTGCCGGCTAACGGCCCCAAAGCGGACACTCGCCCGAAGAGTCTATGTCCGCCATTGGCGCAACGAAGTCATCCGCCGCGCGCACGTGTTCTGATACTCGTTGCTGATACCGATACCTTCGGCGATCAGGGCCACTTCACCCTCAACCGGAACCAACCCCTACCAGACGAAGCCACGGGCGGCGACCTCTTCGACGCGGGTGACGATGCCGCCCCGGTGGAAGACCATCGTATCGAACAGGTTGGAAACCACGCAGGTGTGGTTCGGGATGATGAAGAGCTTCTCGCCGATCTGTGGTCGGGGGCCGGCGCAGTTCGAAAGGTCGATGACGCCATGCTCTTCCGAGAGGCTGCTGATCCGCGCTTGGGGATAACCGACGATCAATCCGTAATCGCTAAAACCTTGAAGATCCGATGTCAGCGCCTTCGAGCCGGCATCGATGACGGCGCGGTCGGCGTTTGGCCGCGACACGACGGTTGCCAGCACATGCATCGCGCAATCGTCCTCGGTGCAATGGCCCATGCGCACCATCTGGCGATCGTTGTAGATATAGGTGCCGGCGCGGTGTTCCGTGGCCGAGGTGACGAGATGCGCCTCGAAGAGGCTCGGCGTTCCGCCATTGCTGACGATCGGGCAGTCAATGCCTTCCGATGTCAGCTGTCGCAGCGTTTCGGCAATGAAGGCTTCCACGGCGGCCGCCGATTGCGGCTTCGGGTAGGTCACGATGCCGCCAAACTCCAGACCGTCGGCCGCGGCAATCCGCTTGGCGAGCGAGGCCGCTTCTCCTGATGTCTGCACGCCGCAGCGGCCGCCGCCCGTATCGCATTCGACCAGGACTGTAAGCGGCTTGTGGCCGGAGAAATGCGCTGCGAGCCCATCGACGGTCACTTCGCTGTCGGCGACGACCTTGAGGGCGGAAATTCTCTCGTTCAACTTGGCCAGGCGTTCGAGTTTCTGTGGTCCGAGGATGTTGAAGGTGATGAGGATGTCCTCGAAGCCGGCTGCGGCAAAGACTTCGGCTTCCGTCACCTTCTGGCAATTGATGCCCTTGGCGCCGGCGGCAACCTGCGCGACGGCCAGGGCCGGGATCTTGTGGGTCTTGATATGCGGGCGAAAATTCAGCCCGTGCTGATCCATATAGGATTGAACGCGGCTTATGTTCGCAGCCAGCCGGTCTTCGTCGATAACGGGACGCGGCGTCGAGAGATCGGCGATGCGGTCTCCTGCCTTGGCGACGACGGCAAACCTGGCATCAGGCATCTAGGCGGCTCCGCGTTCTGTTCCATGTGGATCGGCGACGATCGGCCATATGGTCTTCGGTGCCCGCTGGTACGGCGTCGTCGCCGGATTATTGGGATAGGGCGTTCCGGCAGAGCAGTAAAGGATTTCCGCCGCAATCTTCGAGAAGGAGGCGAAGAAGTGGTTGGTGGATTTGATCACCAGGATCTTCTGCCTGGCGGGATCGATACCCATCACCGAAAACAGGCTCGGGTCGAAGCTTTGGGCGCGAGTCGAATTGAGGATGATGTCGATGCCGTCAAGCACGATATGGGCGGCATCGCCGAAAGGTGCGAGGCTCTCGCCGAACTGCATCTCGGCATTGTTCACCAGCTTGACGACCTTCACGGTGCCGTCGATGGGATTGCCCGTGCCGGGCGCCGACTTGGCGCCGAAGCGCAGCGGAATTTCTGCCCCCTCGCCCGCTGCAAAACAAATCTGGACGGCCACTGGATCCCAGATGGTGCCGATCGCAGCACTGGTGACGCCGCGGGCCATGAGCTCCCCGAGAATGACAGTCGCATCGCCTGCCGTGCCGCCGCCCGGATTATCCCAGACGTCGGTAATGACAACAGGCCATGCGGTGGCGGTCATCGCGCGTGAGACGGCTTCCTTCTCGTCGATCTGCGGGACCATGAAGGTGCCGCGCTTCGAAAACAGCTCGAGGCCGAGTTCGCGTGCCAAAGCCGCGCCCTTTTCCGGCTTATTGTCAGTCACGACAAGCAGCTTCGTTCCCATTTCAGGAACGTCGCCCACCATGAAGCCGTGGACCACCGAGATCGACAGGACGTCCGGATCATCCTTCTCGATCCGCATGATCTTGTCGACGAAGGAGCGCATGGGCTCGCGCGATGTCGGGAAGACGTCGATCATCTTGCAGTCGAACACCGACATAACAGGCTTGATCCGGCCTTCGAGCGTTTCGACCGCGATGCGCCAGAGGTCCTCGGCGCGGTCGACGAAGTCGGTATGCGGAAACTCCTTGAAATAGACCGCGAAATTAAGTGCGGCGACGCGTTTTGCCGTGAGATGGCTGTGCGGATCGAGTTCGGCGCAGATGAGCACATCAGGCCCGACGATCTGGCGGATGCGCGAGAGAAGATCGCCTTCCGTATCCTCGTATCCGGCCGCCACCATGGCGCCGTGCAGGCCCATGACAACCGCGTCGACAGGCATTGCCGCGCGGAGTTGACCGAGAATTTCGTCACGCAATTCCTCGTAGGTCGTCCGGTTGACGAGGCCTGCGGGGTCGGCCCAGGTGGCGGTTCCCTCAATCAGCTCCCAACCCTTTTCAGCAGTGACGCGCCTTCCGACGGTGATCGGCGCGGTGCAGAGTGTCGGTGTTTCGGGATGTTGGCCGGGCGGGGCATAAAGCGACGCTTCGAATGCGCGACGATCGACGCAGATCGGGGAAAAAGTGTTGGTCTCGGTCGCCAGTGCTGCCGTGAAAATGCGCAAGAAAGTGGCCTTCGTGTTGTCGGCCCCGCTTCAACCCATCGGGTTCGGCAGGTAGCCGGTGAAACCTGAGATTTTCCAGCGTCCTTGGTGAAGCCTGCAATAATAGAGCGTCTGCCATTGCATGACATCTCGGGTGCCGTCAGGCTTGGAAATTCCGCCGTCGAATTTCTTGCGGACGAGCGCCGTGTCGCCTTCGATTTCGATATCTTCCAGCGTCGTCGTGGTGAAGATCGCCGTGCGCGCATCTTCCGCGAAACTCTGTTGGGCGAAATCCTGCGCCTGCCTCAGCCATTCCTGGCGATAGGCGGACAGCGTCGGAAATGCGAGGCGCCACTTGTCGGGGCTGACTTCCTTTCGGCCATCGATGCCGATGAAGCCCTCTTCCACGAAATCACCAGCCACCATCGACCAATCGGCGGCGAGAAAGGCATCGATATCGCGCGGAACGAGCATTTCCCAGATGGCATGCCGGGCACTGTCGGAGGGGAAAGGGTTCTTGAAAGGATCGCGCATATCTGCCCCGGATTGAAATTCTTTTCATAAATCGCGTTTTTCACTGGTCAAATTCTGCTTTCTATGGTCATTTGTCAACTTATCAAGAAAATAATTTGCAAGGACTTCAGCATGCCTATCAAGCGCTATGGCACTGTTCAAACGGGCGCCGGCGGCAAGGCGCTGCCTTTCGCGCGTGCGGTTGAAGCCGACGGATGGCTGTATGTTTCCGGGCAGGTTGCGATGGAAGATGGCGAAATCATCGACGGCAACATCGTTGCCCAGACCCACAAGACGATTGCCAATGTTCTGGCGATCCTCGATGAGGCCGGATACGGCGTCGAGGACGTCGTGCGCGTCGGCGTCTGGCTCGACGATCCGCGCGACTTCTGGACCTTCAATAAGATCTATCAGGAGTATTTCGGCGAACATCCGCCGGCGCGCGCCTGTGTGCAATCGTCGATGATGGTTGATTGCAAGGTTGAGATCGACTGCGTGGCCTATAAGAAGAAGGGTAAATAGAGAACCATTGGGGGGACGGGCTTGGATATCTTTTCAACGCTGCAGGAAGACAAGAGCAGGCTCTCTCCCTCCGAGAGCCGCATCGCGGAGATCATCGTCAACGATTTCGAGTTTGCCGTGAACGCCTCGATCATCGAGCTTGCGGAACGGGCCGAGGTTTCGCCGCCGACCGTCACCCGCTTTTGCCGGCGGCTCGGTTGCGAGAGCTTTTCCGACTTCAAGGTGCAGCTCGCCCGGACCGCCCATATCGGCGTTCGCTATCTGAAACCGGAATCGAAAAGCACCGATCCGGCCGATGTCGCCCAGGACATCATCACCAAGGCCCAGAACGCGCTCTTTCTCCTGCATCGCTCGCTCGATCTTGCGGCGATCGAAGCCGCCGTCTCGCATATCGCCAAGGCCGATATGATCTATGCGTTCGGGTCGGGCGGCAATTCGTCGATGATCGCCGACGAGCTCCAGAACCGGCTCTTCCGTCTCGGGCTTCGCATCACGGCAAGTTCCGACCATAGCATGCAGCTGATGATGGCTGCTGCGGCTCGGCCGGGCGATGTCGTGATCGGCTCGTCCTTCTCGGGACGCAATACCGAGCTGGTGCGCGCCTTCGAGCTTGCCCGCCAGGCCAAGGTGAAGACGATCGCCCTGACACAGACGGCAAGCCCGGTTGCCAAGGCTGCCGAAATCGTCGTGCCGATCGACCTTCCCGAGGGCAATAACATCTATCGCCCGACCTCGACGCGTATCGCCTACATCGCGACGGTCGATATCCTGTCGAGCCTCGTCGCCTACGCCGTTCAGCCCAAGGCGACGACCACGCTTCGGCGTATCAAGCAGCAGCTTGTCATTCACCGTGACGGCGACGACCGGCAATTGCTTGGAGATTGAGGTTCATGAACGGGAGCGACAGAAAATGACGCAGTCGATTGCCATCGTTACGGGCGCTGCCGGCGATATCGGCGCGGCGATCGCCGCACGGCTCGCCGATGACCACGACGTCGTTTTTCTCGCCGACATCGATGCTGCGGCTGGGGCTGCCGTGGCGTCGAGGCTCGGGCCGGACAATCGCTTCGTCGCCGTCGGATGCGATGTGACCAGCGAGACGAGCATTGCCGAATTGGCAAGGCGCGCTGCGGAGGCCGGTGTGGTTCGAACCCTCGTCAACAATGCCGGTGCCGCCCGCGCGACCAGCCTGCACGAGACGACGCCTGAGATCTGGCGGGCGGACAATGCGCTTAATCTCGAGGCGGCATTTTTGTGTTTCCGCGCATTCGAGCCCATGCTGAAGGCCTCGAAGGGTTCCGTCGTCAATATCGCCTCGGTCAACGGCCTGCATGTCTTCGGACACCCGGCCTATAGCGTCGCCAAGGCCGGCCTTCTGCATTTCACCCGGCTGGTCGCCGTGGAATACGGCAAGTTCGGCATCCGGTCCAACGCCGTCGCACCCGGCACGGTGAAGACGCAGGCCTGGGAAGCACGCGCGGCAGCCAATCCGAATGTTTTCGAGGAAGCACGCCGCTGGTATCCGCTGCAGCGCGTCGTCGATCCGAAAGATGTTGCCAATGCCGTAGGCTTCCTTGCCGGTCCCCAGGCCGCAGCGATCACCGGCGTCTGCCTGCCTGTCGATTGCGGCCTCACGGCCGGCCAGGCCGAACTCGCGCGAACCTTCTCGCAATCGGAACATTACTGAAACCTAGAGCGGTTCAATTTTTCATGGAAGCGCAGAACCGCTCTAACTTTTTGTTTTTACGCAATTCCGGACGAAAAACCGCTTCGCACTTTTCCTGGAATTGCTCTAGAGGAAGACGAGAGGAGCAGGTTGTGAAGCCGGCTTACTTCTGATCGATGACCGCATGAGCCGACTTTTTCCCGACGTCTTCCGCAATCCGGCGATCCGCGCCAGCATGATCGCCATTTTCACCTTCGGAATGGCGGGGGCGATGACCGCACCTTACCGTTCGGTCGTAGGTATCCGCGAATTGGGCTTGAGCGACGGTCTCTATTCGTTCCTGAGTTTCGTCTCGGCGGCGGTGAACGTCGTCATCAGCATTCTGCTCGGCAATCTCGCCGACCGGCTTGGCGAGTACCGGTCGACGATGATCGGCGCCGGCCTCTTCGGCATCGTCGGCTACGGCATGGTCTACGCTTTTCCCACAGCGGCTGTCTTCGTCATCAGCGGGTTGCTGCCCCTGCCGATCTACGGGGCGCTGAACTCGCTGCTGTTTGCCAATGCGCGCGCGGCGATGCACGGCATGAACCGAAGCGACATGGTGACGGCCAACTCGGGCGTGCGCGCCATGATCTCGCTGTCCTGGGTGCTGATCCCAGGGATAACCGGCCTGCTGCTGTCTGGCGCATCGAGCATGCTGCCGGCCTACCTCTTTGCCAGCATCTCATGCCTGCTCTGCCAGGGCATCATCGTCTTCGCCTTGCCGAAGCGCGCGGGAACGGAGATGGCGGCGGCTCATCATCTCAGCTATCTCGGCGCGCTTCGCCAAGTGGTTTCTCCGCGCATCTCGGCGCATATTTGCGGGGTGGCGCTCATCACCAGCACGCTGCATCTCAATGACGCCCTTCTGCCATTGATTGCCACTGGTGCTGCACATGGCAGGCTGAGTGACGTCGGCATTCTCGTTGGCATCGTCGCATTGCTGGAAGTCGTCTTCATCATCGTCTGGTCGCGAATCGCGCGGAAGGCCGGCCAGATGACGGCGCTTGCTGCCGGTACCATCATCTATGCCGTGTTCCTCAGCCTACTCGGCTTTGCCTCCGAACCGTGGCACCTCTATGCGCTCACCTTGCTTGCGGGCATGGGAGCGTCGGCGATCATCAGCATTCCGATCACTTATCTGCAGGATCTGATCGCCGACCGGCCGGGGCTCGGCAGCGCACTGATCTCCGTCAATATCTTTGCCAGCGCCGGGATCGGCGCGCTGGTCTTCGCCGCCGGCACCTATGTGACAGGCTATTCGGGAACCGCGATCCTGAGCGCCGTCACCGGATTGGCGGGGATAGCGATCATCGGCCTCCTGCATAGAGGCAAAGCCCGCTAAAGCGCGTCACGATCTTTCAGATTCGCTTGTCGCGCTTGGGGTCTTTGTTTTTACGCATGTCGTTGTCGCAAAACCGCTGCACAGTTTTGCGCGACATGCTTAGTCCAGGGACGTGACGAAGAATGTGGCTTTCATCGGTGTTCGTCTTGTGACAAGGGTGACGCACCATTTCTTTGAAGGCGACATGAAGGCAATTTCCGGCACGAATCTCGAGCAGGCCAAGTCTCACAACCGGCGTGTGGTGATCGAGGCTGTCCGCACGAACGGTCCCTTGTCGCGCGCAGCGATCGCCCGGATGACGGCGCTGACGGCCCAGACCGTGTCGAATATCGTCGAGGAACTGGAGAGATCGCACCTTCTCGTCCCGTCCGAGGCGCAGAAGCTGGCGCGCGGCCAGCCGATCATTCCCTACACCATCAATCCGCGCGGCGCCTATTCGATCGGCCTCGAACTTGGCCGCCAGCGCGCCAGCGGGGTCCTGACGGATCTCTCCGGCGCGGTTTGCGCCCGCATCGAGCGCCATGTCGAACATCCAGATCCGCAACGTGCCATGCCGGCTCTTCAGTCCATCGTCGAGGATCTTCAGCAGGCCTTCGTTTTCGATCGGAACCGGCTGCTCGGCGTCGGGATGGCCCTGCCCGGCCGCTATGCCGATGGCGGCACCACCTCTCTCAGCCCGCTGAACCTGCCCGGCTGGCAGGGTTTTCCAGTCGGGCATGAGCTGGAACAGCGGGTTAAGGTGCCGGTGCTCGTCGAAAACGATGCGACGGCAGCAGCGATCGGCGAGCGTCTTCATGGCGTCGCCCGCGGTTTGGGCAGCTTCGTCTATCTCTTCCTCGCCGGCGGAGGTGGCATCGGCGCCGGAATGTTCCTCGATGGCCACCTCTACAAGGGCAGCCGCAACAATGCCGGTGAGATCGGGCACATCATCGTCGAACCGCAAGGCAAGCTCTGCAGCTGCGGTAAGCGCGGCTGTCTGGATCGCTACATCTCGTTGACGGTGGCCTACGAATTCATGGGCATTGCCAACGCCGAGGAGCTTTCGCCCGATGATCTCGATGCGCTGATCGCCAAGGGCGGCGAAGGTCTCGACGCCTGGCTGGATCAGGCCGTCCAGCCGCTGCGGCAGACCGTCGACTTTCTGGAACTGGCCTTCGATCCGCAGACCATCGTGCTTGGAGGCAGCATTTCGACATCGCTGATGCTTCGGCTTGCCGAGCGGCTGGAGCCGCTGCACACCCCGATCGACCCCAACCAGAAGCGGACATTGCCCCGCGTCATGATCGGCATGACCGGCAAGGATACGGCGATCCTCGGCGCCGCCGCCCTGCCGATCTTTTCCGAAACCAATCCGCGCTTCGACGTTCTTCAAAAGCCGCTCGGCTAGAGCAATTCCAGCAAAAGTGCGTAGCGGTTTTGCGTCCGGAATTGCTTGAAAACAAAGAGATAGAGCATTTCCGTGATTCGGAGAAAAACGGAAAGGCTCTAGTACACCTCGTCACGGGAGATTGCCGAGGCCGGCCCCTCATCCGCCTGCCGGCAGCCTTGCATCTGCCTGCACCGGGCGGCGGGCTAGAGGTCGCGCAAAGATGACCACGTTCCCGAGAAGCGTCAGCGCCAGACCGATCAGGCCCAGGCCGCTCCAGTGGTAGCCCTCGAAAACCGTCGACAACGACAGGGCGACGATCGGGAACAGGACGGTGGCATAGGCAGCGCGTGAGGAGCCGATGCGGGACACCAGCATGAGGTAGGTGGTGAAGCCGATCACTGATCCGATCGCCGCGAGATAGAGCAGTGCGGCAAGATAGGTGATGTTAGGCGGCGCCATGATCGGCGTTTGCGTCACGGCAATCAGGAAGAGGAGGACGATCGCGCCATAGGTCATGCCCCAGGCATTGGCGGTCAGCGGTGAGATTCCGGCCGCGCTGTTTCGACGCGACGCCATATTGCCCAGCGAGAAGAACAGCGTGCCAAGCGCTGCGAGCCCGATCCCTTGCAACGTGCCCATATCGAAATCGACGACAACGTCCTGTCCGAAAAGCAGGAGGAGGCCGATTGCTCCGAGCGCGGCTGCGAGAAGCGTGCGGCCTGTAATGCGGTCGCCGAAGAAGAGGCGCGCATTGACGGCATTGTAGATCGTTGCGAGTGAGAAGATCACGGAGATCAGCCCGGACGGGATAGAGGCGGCGGCGTTGTAGAAACAAATGAAATTGAGGCTGAACAGGCAGAGCGCCTGCGCAAGGATGAAAGGTTGATCGCGCAAGGCAGGGAGCTTGAGCCGCCGCATGACAGCCAGGATGGCGACGAGGATCACTGCTGCGACCGCAAATCTGTAAAAGACCGAGACCAAGACCGGCACGGGACCGACCTGCATCGCAATGGCGATCCAGGTCGTCCCCCATATGAGCACGGTCGCGATGAAGAGAGCGGCATTTGCCATGAAGTGATCCTCGTTTTCCCGACCAATAGGCGAACCGTGAGAAGGCCTCTTGCAGATTCTTGCTATCAAATCGATTTGCCCGGACTTCCGGCTCGCCATGCGGGTCGTCCGCCGGTATTGTTCGCGCGGCATGGTCAGGTGTGGGGAAGAATTGGTGAAATATAGTCACCCCTCGGTTTTCGGGTTTTTGTCAGCATCTCCCACTGCGCGGATGTCACAGTCCATCGATTTGGGGTTCGGGCGATCAGCTGCCATCTGGAGCAATGCACACGACAGGATGAGCTATCAGCGGCCGAACGGTCATACGTTCAGTCTTTATCTCAAAGGCGGCGCCGGAACGCGTCGTCTAGATGGCAGCCCCGCCGCGCGCGGCCGTCCGGGAGTGCTGTGCATCATGCCACAGGAGCACTCGTCCGAATGGGAAATCACCGACTTCTCCCAATTCGTCCATCTGTATGTTCCCGACGACCAGATGCGGCGGATGTTTGCGGAGACGTTTGACCGCGATGCTCGGCTCATGGCTCTTCCCGAAGTGACCTTCGCAGATGCACCCGCCTTAGCGCGCACGCTTTGGCAGATGACGCAAGCGATGGTGGCGGGCGGTCATCTGCAGGCTGAAGAAGCGATGGCACAGACGATCAACGATTTCTTCGTCGATCCTCGTTATGGAGGGATGCGTCCCTGCGCGATCAGCGGCGGGCTCGCTCCTCATGTGCGGCGCCGGAGTCTGGAGTATATCGAGGCCCATCTCGGTGAGACAATCCGATTGCAGGATCTGGCGGCGATCGGGCAGCTCAGCGCCTTTCATTTTCAGCGGATGTTCCGGGCAAGTTATGGTGTGTCCCCGCATGGCTGGGTCGCTCACCGGCGGGTCGAGCGCGCCAAATCGATGTTGTCAGGCATGGACCCGATCGCGCAGATCGCTTCGGCCTGCGGCTTCAGCAGCCAGAGCCACATGACACGGGCATTCAAGTTGGGCACAGGCGTCACACCCTCTGCCTATCGGCAACGACAGTGAAGAGCCCCTTCGCTCGACCGCCCTTCTCTTTTCCGAAACCAATCCGCGCTTCGACGTCCTGCAAAAGCCGCTCGGCTAAACCGAGGGCTCTTCGGCCTTCCCGGGTCTACTTCACCGCGATGACGACCTTGCCCTTAACGCGGCCTGTCTCCACATAGTCCAGCGCCTCGTTGGTCTTCTCGAATTGGAAGGCCCGGTCGATGACGGGGCGGATGGCGCCCGCCTCGATCAGCGAGGTGATCTTGCCGAGCTGCGCGCCGTTTGCCGTCATGAAGAGGAAGGAATAGCCGATCCCCCGGCGTTTCGATTTCCGCCGGATGCTTAAACTCAAGAAGCGCATGACCTGCCGCAGCAGCCAGCCGAAGCCGTTTTCCCTGGCGAAATCGGGATCGGGCGGCCTGATATCGAGATCAGCTTGCCGCCGGGCTTCAGGACGGCGAGCGATTTCTCCAGCGTATCCTTGCCGAGGCTGTTCAGCACGACGTCATAGCCCTTCAGCACCTTGTCGAAGTCGTCCTTCTTGTAATCGACCACCACGTCGGCGCCGAGGCTTTTCACCAGATCGATATTTGCCGTGCTCACGGTCGTCGCCACGTGGGCGCCGAGATGTTTGGCAAGCTGGATCGCTTTAGTGCCGACGCCGCCGGAGCCCGCATGGATCAGCACCCTCTGCCCCTTCTGCAGTTTGGCGCGTTCGACCAGCGCCTGCCATGCGGTCAGCGCCACAAGTGGAATGGATGCGGCTTCTTCCATGCTGAGATTGGCAGGTTTCAACGCGACATCGCCAGCGTCGATGGCGATATACTCGGCGAAGGTGCCGATGCGATCCTGGCCGGGACGCGCATAGACCGCGTCGCCGGGTTTGAACTGCCGGACATTGGCGCCCACCCGGACCACGACACCAGCGACATCATTGCCGAGCACCAATGGAAGCCGGTAAGGCAGGATCAGCTTGAACTCTCCGTCCCGGATCTTGCCATCCAGTGGGTTCACGCTGGCGGCATGGATCTCGACCATGACGTCATTCTCGCGCAGCTGCGGTTCAGGGCTCTGGCCGAGCCTGAGGGCGCCGCCCTTCTTGTAGCGATCGATCAGGAATGCTTTCATGGGACGAACTTTCGTTTCTGTGGTGTGCCGGAAATGCGGTAAGGCAGGCTCAACCGGGAAGTTTGTTGAATTTCCGGAGGCTCTTGTCGACGAAGGACTCTGGCAGGAAGCGACGGATGAAGCGGACCTGTCCTGCCGCCTTTCCGGCAGTATAGCGTCTCTTGGGCGATGGCGCATTGGCGGCCCTGACGACGGTTGCGGCGACCACCTCGGGCGCATCTCCTTTTGAGACGATCTCGCGCATCAGCTTCTCCGCATCGGCGCGCACCGCATCATAGACGGCAAGCGGCCGGTCGGGGCGCGTGATGTTCTCCTCGAACGAGGTGCGGGTGACACCCGGTTCGACGAGCACGACGCGGATGCCCTGTGTGCGCACTTCATGGTCGAGGGATTCCGAATAACCTTCGATCGCGTGTTTGGTCGCTGCGTAGAGTGCGTTGAAGGGCGCCGGGATCAGCCCAAGGATCGAGCTCAGGTTGATGATCCGGCCGCTACGCTGCCGCCGCATCACCGGCAGTACTGCATTGGTCATGCGCATCGTGCCGAAGACGTTGACGTCGAATACGGCTTTTGCCTGTGCCGTCGTCGATTCCTCGGCGCCGCCCAGCAGGCCGATCCCGGCATTGTTGACCAGAAGATCGATCCGTCCCGTGCGCTTCAGAATCTCGTCGACGACGCTCTGCACGGATTGATCGTCGATGACGTCGCAGACCAGCATGGTGATGCCGTCGGCGGTGTCGGCCATCGGCTTTCGGCTGGTGCCGAACACCCGGTAACCGTCGCGCCGCAGCGCCTTCGCCGTCACCAGCCCGATGCCGGAGGAAGCCCCGGTGACCAGGGCAATGCCGCGTTCTCTCTTGCTCATTGAAGTCTGCCTTCGTTTTTGCCGTGGAATATCTATGCGCATTCTGTTACTATCAAATCGATAGCAAGTCACTACTAAAAAGATATCGACATGAAGAATCTTTCGAAACAGCCCTGCCTGATCGCCCGCAGCCTGGCGCTCGTCGGCGATGCGTGGAGCATGCTGATCATGCGCGACGCCCATGCGGGGCTGACCCGCTTCGATGAATTTCGCAAAAGCCTCGGCATCGTCCCGACAATGCTGACGGGGCGGCTGTCATCGCTGACCGAGGAAGGATTGCTGGAAAAGCGTCGCTATTCCGAGCGTCCGCCGCGCGACGAATATGTGCTGACGGAAGCCGGCCGCGACTTTCTGCCGGTGCTGTTTGCAATCGGCGCCTGGGGCCGCAAGTACCGCGGCGGCGGCGACGTCACCCGTTTCTTCGACGCCGAGACTGGTACGGAAATCGATCCCGTCACCATCGACCGCGCGACCGGCGCGCCGATTGGAACACGTCCTATTCGTATCGCCGCACCCGAATGCGATCTGCCTGCGGCAGATGAAGCGGCACCTGACAACTCGCCTTGAAGCCAGCGTAGTATCCCCCGCCATCACCGCCTCCGGCGATGGCAAGGGTGATCCTCAAATAAAGCCCGAGGCGCCAATCCGAGCGCTACGACTGCTGCAGTCCGTAGAGCAGCGGCATCAATCCTGCGAGCGCCCTGAAACGCTCCCACGACTTGGATGACGGCTTTGTCCAGCCCGTTTCGGCAAGTGCGGAAAGGCGCGGGAAGACGAGGCGGTCGAAAACGGCGCGGTCCGTCATCGGCTCGGACCAGATGCAGGCCTGGATGCCGAGAAGTTTCTGTTTCTGGCTCGCCGTCCAGCCGCCGATGGGATCGAAATTGTAGAGCTTCTCGGCATCCGAAGTCCCCGCCCAGCTGGCGCCGGGCTCATCCCAGTCGGGCCTGAGCGCCATGTCGAGGTAGTAGACCTGTCCGGGGCAGACGACGATTTCGTAGCCGCGCTCGGCCAGTTCGGCCGAGACCTCGACATTGCGCCAGCTGCAGAGATAGCTCTTCGACTTGTCGATGACATCGCCGTGGGCGGCCTCTTCCCAGCCGCCGGTGATGCAGCCCTTGCTCGCAAGGAAGCGCTGGACGCGGCTGAGGAACTCCGCCTGCAGGATGGCGGCACCCGAGCCGTGGATGTCGTCGGCGCCATGGGTATTGGTCACGACGTTCAGCCGCTTGGCATGGGCATCGGCAACCTCGTTGCCGGCCGCGCTGCGCAGACGTTCGAGCGCCTCCGGCGAACCCGACCACGCGCCAAGCGGAACCTCGTCGGCGCCGAGATGGATGATCTTGAACGGAAAGAGCTCGATGAGCTCGGAGAGGATCGTCTCGATGATCTCATAGGTCTTCTCGCGGGCCGGATTGATGCAATTGTCGGGAAAGCCCTGAACCGAATAATAGCTGCCGACCTCGGCCGGATCGCGCAGCTCCGGTATCGCTTGCAGCATGGCGTAGCAATGGCCGGGGACATCGATCTCCGGCACGATCTCCACGCCGAAGCTCTTGCCATGGGCGACGATCTCGCGGATGGCGGCCTTGGTGTAATAGCCGCCGGTGCGGGCCGGGCTCGAACCGAGCAGCGGCGGAACGGCCAGACCGTGGCCGCGCCAGGCGCCGACCGCGGTCAGATCAGGATAGGCGTCGATCTCGACGCGCCATGCTTCGTCGTCGGAAAGGTGCCAGTGGAAGCGGTTGAGCTTGTTCCAGGCAAGCACCGCCAACAGCTTCTTGACCTCGGCGGCGCCGTAGAACTGGCGGGCGACATCGAGATGCAGCCCGCGCCAACCCATCGACGGCTCATCGACGATCTCGCCGGCGGCCGGAAACTGGAAGACCTCGGGATGCAGCCTTACACCGCGCCAGATCTGGCCGAGCGTGACGAGACCGTAGAGGAAGCCAGTCCGGCTGCTTGCCTCGATCGTGATCGCCTCACCCTCGAAGCTCAGCCGATAGGCCTCCGGCCCGAACCCGGCGGCATCCTTCAGGGTAACCGGAACCGCGCCTTGCGCCTCGCTTCGCACGATGCCCTCGACGGCAAAGAGATGCTCTACCAGCGCTGCGAAGTTTCGTGCTGCCGCCTCCCCTTCAGCGCTCTGCGCCTGCGGCGCAAAACCGGCCGGCAGTGGCCGGCGGGAAGTGACCGACACATGGTTCGGCCAGGGGATGATCGACACCTGAACGGGCGCATTGACGGGCACCGGATAGATCTCGGCGCCACGCTTCAGCGGCGCATTGCTGACCGAAGATCGCGTCGGCTCTATGGTGAGGACGATCGTGCTGCCATCGGAAAGCGCGAGATAGCCGCTCGTCGCGCCGTCCGTCCAGTGACGGAACTGCCAGCTCAGCGCGTAGACCGAAATCGTCCACGTCTCGCCGGCGCCGAGAACGAAATTGGCCGGCGGCTGGAATTCGGTGAAATTCGAGAGCCGTTGCGAGACCGTCGCGCCTTCGACGCGACCCGCCGGATCGACACGGCCCGGGCCGCTCACGCAGAGGGAGAAATTCGAAAGCGGCTCGGTGCCGAGGTTCTTGAGGCGCAGGACATAGGAAAACTCCTTACCATCAGCAGGCGGATTCCAAAGGGTTTCAAGCCGCAGGGCTTTCGGTCGCGAAATGGACATGGTCACTCTTCCTTCTGAAGATCAGGTCTTGAGCATTCCGGCGTAAATGCCGGGAGCGGAATTGGGGATAGGCATGGCCCCTACGGCCTTTTCGTAAAAGGCAGAAGGGCCGACATCGCCGATGATCGCGTAGGCATAGCCCATCGCTGTCAGGTCGTTCAGGCTGGCAAAAAGCAATGCCCGGCCGATGCCGAGCCCGCGAAGGCCTTCGTCGACGCCGGTCGGTCCGAAGAAACCGCGTGCCGTCGCTTCATGGCAGGAAAAACCGACGAGCTTCTGTTCGCGCGTGGCGATGAAGCAGGTCGTCGGCTGGCGGGTCATCGCGACGGATGCCTCGCTCGCCCATCCCTCACCGAATTGGTCTGCGATCCAGCCAGTGATCAGCCGGAATTCCGGCGGCAGAGCCCGGCGGATCGTCACACCCTCGCGGGCCATTCGCTCGGGCGATTGCGTATCTTGCGGCAGGGTGGAAAGGTTTACCAGGTAGTCCACTTTGCCATCCTTCAGCCGGAAGCGCCGAGCGCGCGTATGAAATGATTGGAGCCGACCTGCTCGACGACAGTCGATTCCGGACGGCTGAGCGAGCGTACCTTTTCCGCTTGTTCGAGGAAACGCGCGCTTCCGCCCGTCACGAACGGCCGGCTGCCATCTGGAACGGCTGAAAGCAGCAATCTTGTATAGGGATGGCGCGGATCGGACAGAACCGCATCGGTGTCGCCCCATTCGACCATCTGGCCGGCGAACATGACGACGATCTCTTCGGCCACATGTGCGGCCGTTGCGATGTCGTGCGTGATATAGAGCATGGCGAGCTCATTCTCGCGTTTCACTTTCGCGAGCAGATCGAGAATGTCTTTGCGGATGGAGACATCAAGCATCGAGGTCGGCTCATCGGCAACCAGCACGCTCGGCGCGACGGCCAGCGCCCGAGCGATATTCACACGCTGCCGCTGCCCGCCCGAGAGTTCATGCGGGAATTTCTGCCTGGTCACATCGGGCTCCAGCCCGACGCTTGCCAGCAGGCGGGCAATCTCTTCGGGAAGATCCGCCCTGGAGCCGCTCTGCCGATGCAATTGCAGTGGCCGCGCCAGATGATGGCTGACCGTGAAGGCTGGGTTGAGCGACGAGAACGGATCCTGGAAGACCATCTGCACCTCCCTGCGGTACTGATGCTCATCCTTCGCCTCGCCGCGGGCGGTCAGATCCTGCCCGCGGAAAAACAGCCTGCCGCCCGTCGGTTTGTCCAAGCGGGCGATGATGCGGGCGCAAGTCGTCTTGCCGCAGCCGGATTCGCCGACCAGCGCCAATGCCCGCCCGGGAAAGAGCGAGAAGGACACACCTTTCAGCGCATGTACCGGGCCGAAATTACGCTTGATGTCTTCGAGCCGGATCACCGCGTCGGCGACAACAGGATTTGCCTCCGCTTTCATGCCAAGACTCCCGATAGATGCGGATTGCCCGGAAGCTGCGGAATGGCATTCCAAAGCTTGCGGGTATAATCGTGCCGCGGCGCTTGAGCGACCTGGCGCACGTCGCCCACTTCGACGAGTTCGCCCTTCAGCATCACGCCGATGCGCTGGCAGAGCTGCGCCATCAGATGCAGGTCATGGGTGATGAAGAGCACCGAAAAACCATAGGTCCGCTGCAGATCGACCACCTGCTCGAGGATCTCCCGCTGCACGACCACGTCGAGAGCCGTCGTCGGTTCGTCCATGATGATAAGCTCGGGTCTCAGCGCCAGGCAGATCGCGATGACGATGCGCTGGCGCATGCCGCCGGAGAACTGGTGCGGGTAGTCGCCGATGCGATGTGTGGGGATGCCGACGAGGCGGAACATCTCCTCGCCGCGAGCCCTTGATTCCTCATGCGAGCAACCGGTGTGTCGGCGCAGAACGTCATGGAACTGCGCCTCGACCCGCATCAGCGGATTGAGCGAATTCATCGCGCTCTGGAAGACCATGCCGATGCGCTTCCAGCGGATTTTCTGCAACTCGCGTTCGGGTAGCCTCAGGAGATCTTGTCCGTCTAGCCGGATGCTGCCGCCGCTGATCCAGGCAGGCGCCTTGGAAAGACGCGTGATGGCATAGGCAATCGTGCTCTTGCCGCAACCGGATTCACCCGCCAGCCCGAAGATCTCGCCGCGGCCGATATTGAAGGAGACCTCCTTCACGGCGCGGAATTCTCCCTTGTCGATGAGGTAATCGACATTGAGCTTTTCGATTTCCAGAAGATTGTCGCTCATCGGCCAAGCTCCAGTTCCCTGTTGCGGGCACGGTTGAGGCGGAACCAGCGCGTCAGCGCCGGGCCGGAGCGCAGCTGCGGATTGGCGATCTCGTCGAAGGTGAAATTCAGCAGCGCAAGACCAAGCCCCGTCAGCGCGATGCCAACTGCCGGCACCCCGATGTCCCACCATGCGCCGACCATGATCGCCGAGGAATTCTGGGCATTGTAGAGCATCGTGCCCCAGGAGACCTTCAGCGGATCGCCAAAGCCCAGATATTCGAGCGTCGTCTGGGCAACGATGGCATAGATGATGCTGCCGACGAGGTTGATGCCGATCAGCGTCGTCAGGTTCGGCAGGATTTCCACGAAGATGATGCGCCAGGCCGGCTCTCCGATCATCTTGGAGGCCGTGACGAAGTCACGATTGCGAAGCGCCATCGTCTGCGAGCGTGTCATGCGGGCGCCCCAGGGCCAGGAGGTCAGCGCGATGATCGCCATGATCGTCATCGGCCCCACCGTCCCGGCGAAGGAGGCGAGCAGGATCAGCAGCGGCATGTTGGGGACAACAAGCACGGCATTGGTCGCAAGATCGAGCACCGCATCGGTCCTGCCTCCGGCATAACCGGCGACGAGGCCGATGGCCGTGCCGAGAACGGTGATGGCAATGCCCGTGGCAAAACCGACGGAGAGAGAGCTACGGGCGCCCCAGACGAACTGGCGATAGACATCTCGCCCCATCTTCGTCGTGCCCATGACATGTTCGATCGACGGCGGTTGATGCGAGCGCCCGACACGCGCTCCGGGCTCGCCGGGCGCAACGATCGGCGCAAACAGCGCCATCAGCCACAGAGCCACAATGATGATGAGGCCGGCCAGCGCTTTCTTTTGCCTGAGGATGGGCCGCAGCGTAAAGCTCATCATACGGCCTCCCGCAATCTGGGATCGACGAGCCCGTAGATGATGTCGACGAGGAAGTTGGCACCCAGCGTCGCGAGCGTCATCAGCAGCAACTGTCCCTGGATGACAGGATAATCGCGGGCGATGCTCGCAGTATAAAGTGTAAGTCCCAACCTCGGATAGTTGAAGACGATCTCGGTGACGATCGAGCCGCCGAAGACGGCGCCGAGCATCAGCGCCAGGTTGGTCAGAACAGGAAGCATGGCGTTGCGTGCGCCGTAGCCGAACATGACGGTGAGGTGGCTGAGCCCCTTGGCGCGCGCCATGGTTACATAGTCCTCGCCGAGTACCGAGATCATCGACGAGCGCATCGTCGTCTGGAATTCGCCGATCAGGAACGGCGAAAGCGTCAGGACCGGCAGGATCGCATGGGCGAACACGCTGCCAATGAAGGTGAAATCGAAGGCGGGATCGAGGTTGGGATCATAGGCATATCCCACCGGAAACCAGCGCAGTGAGACCGCGAAGACGAAAAGTGTCGTCAGCGCCACGATGACAGGCGGCACCGAAATCACGATCACGGAGAGCGGCGAGACGATCGTGTCGAAGCGTCCGCCGCGACGCCAGGCCGAGATCGCGCCGAGCACGACACCGACGCAGAGCGAAAAGATGATCGCGGTGGTGACAAGGAAGACCGTCCAGAGCGTCGAACGGCCAAGAACCTGGACGACGGTCTGGGGGTAATATTTGACCGAGACGCCGAGATCGAGGGTCGCCAACCCCTTCACGTAATCGACGAACTGCCAGAGCATCGGCTGGTCGACCGCGCCGAAACGCGCCTTGATCGCCTCGACGGCGGCAGGTGTTGCCCGCGGGCCGAGCTGGGCGACCATGGCATCGACAGGACTCCCCGGCATGAGCCGGGGAAGAATGAAGTTCATGACGATGGCGAACGCCAGGGCGACCGCATAGACGCCGAGGCGCCGGCTCGAAACGCGCATTTCCGCTCCCTCGCGAGGCTTATTGGACCGGCTTGAGGCGCAGCAGATGCATCAGGCGCATGCGGTTGTTGTCATGATCCTCCGGATTCATGACGGGATCCTTGTCGGTGACCCAGCCGGTGAAGCGCTTGCTGGAGAACTGATACCAGGTCGGCCCGTTGAATACCGGCACGACAGGGAAGTCGTCGGCAATCAGCAGCTGGATGTCGTTGAAGATCTTCTTGTGATCGTCCTCCGACGTCGCCTTCAGATACTGATCGAAAAGCGCGTCCAGCTTCGGGTTCGAATAGCGCGAGGGCGCGCCGGTGATGCGCCCGCCGTAAGCGGTCGACAAGCTCTGGTAATAGCCGCGGAATGGCGTTGCCCCGTCGGCGCGGGAGTTCATGACGACCTCGAAGCTGCCATCGATGATCTGCTTGCGCCATTGTTCATATTCCGGCGTGGCAACGGACGCGTTGATGCCGGCTGCACGCAGTCCTTCGACCGCAATCTGGACCGCATCGATCCAGTCCGTCCAGCCGTTCGGAACGATGATCGGGAAGGCAATCGGCTTGCCGCTCGGCGTGGTGCGGAAGCCGTCGGCACCCTTCTTGTAGCCGGCATCGTCGAGAATCTTGTTGGCCTTCTCGGTATCGAAGCCCATGAAGGCGTCCTTGTCGCCTTCGGCGCCCTTGTTGCGCCAGGTCTCAAAACGCGGCGGCAGGCCGGTCGCATGCACGTTGACGACAGGATAGCCGAAGCCGGCAATATCGACCATCGACGCGCGGTCCATGGCGAGGCTGAAGGCATGGCGGAAGTTCAGATCCTTATAGGCCTCGAGGTTGCCTTCATTGCCGCTCTTGAAGTTCATCTGGAAGGCGACGGTTTCGGCCGGCGGCTGCCAATAGCCGTTATGGTCGGGATCGAGCGCCACGAAGGTCTTGTCGATCTGCGGAATGAAGGATCCGATCCAGTCCATGTTGCCTTCCGGCAGGATGGCAAGCATCTGGTCGTTGCCTGATATCTGCGGCAGCCTCAGGCAATCGACATGCAGCGAGGCGGCATCCCAATAGTTCGGGTTGCGGCATTGCTCATAGACCTGCGGCGTGAAACGGCGCAGCTCCGTCATCGGGCCGGAACCGACCGGCTTCTCGTTCTTGAAGGCGACCGGATCGGAAACGTCCTTCCAGATATGCTCGGGAACGACGGCGAGATCGGCAAGCGTTTCCGGGAAATCGGAGTTCACGGCCTTGAGATCGATCCTGACCTCGGTCGCCGACGGCGCCTCGACGGAGGCAATGGTTTCGCCGACGCCGACAGTGTCGAGCGCGGGGTTCTTCAGCATGAGATCGATCGTGTACTTCACGTCAGCCGACGTCAGCGGCTGGCCGTCGGACCACTTCAGACCAGGCCGCAGCGTATAGGTGACTGATTTCATATCCTCGGAGAATTTATAGTCGGTCGCCAGGCGAAACACCGGCTTGCCGCCATCCTCGGCATTGAAGATGACCAGGGGCTCGTAGATGAAATCCATCGTGCTCTGCCGGCGGCCGGCAAGGTCGAACGGATTGAAGTTCTGAACCCAGCTGCTCTGCTCCTCGATATGCATCGTCAGCACCGACTCTGCGGCTGCACCCCCCGCCCCAAAAACGACGAGCGCCGTCAGAGCGGTTGCCGCCGCAAAGCCAGCGCGCATGGAATTGTTGCGGATTCCACTCTTGCTCAATCTCATTCCATCGTTCCCCTTGTTGCTTATTTTTGAAGTCAATCAAATTGATTTAATATTGATAGTCAGTTTCCTGCCGACACGTCAATTGGCGATCTCAAACTTTTTGCAACGGCCTCGGAGCCGGTTACATGCGTTGTTTTGTAAGGATAATTCCGGCGTTAATAATTAATGTACCTTTAAGTACCATAATTTTTTCAACGATGGCGAATCGACCTGCTCGAACATTGGTCGATAAGCATGAGGCTGCTCGCCACGGCCGGGATGTCACCCGGGATGCAACACATTCAACTTCTAAGAGCGGGTCGAATTTCCCATGACGAGCATCAACACGAACAATTCAGCGATGTCTGCCCTTCAGACGCTGCGCAACATCAACTCCAGTCTCGAAACGACACAGAATAGTGTTTCTACCGGCTATCGGGTCGACACCGCATCCGACAACGCCGCCTACTGGTCGATCGCAACCACGATGCGGTCCGACAACAAGGCGCTCTCCGCCGTGTCCGACGCGCTGGGCCTTGGCGCAGCAAAGGTCGATACTGCCTACACGGCCATGGACAATGCGATCGACGTTGTCGACGAGATCAAATCCAAGCTTGTCGCAGCGACCGAGGACGGTGTCGACAAGTCCAAGGTCCAGGAAGAAATCAGTCAGCTTCAGGAACAGCTGCTGAGCATTGCCCAGTCGGCGTCGTTCTCGGGTGAAAACTGGGTCGCGGGCGCGGATGGCACGAAAAGTGTCGTATCGTCCTTCGTTCGCGACGGCTCCGGCGCCGTTTCCGTTAAAATGACGGAATACGCTCTGGATACCAGCTCCACGGGCAATGTGTTGTTCGGCATGAGCAGCGGGACGATCGATACCGCGTCCGGCATCCTCGGAACGGCTGATGCAAACGGCGATTCCGTCTATTCGCTTGATATCACCGACTTCACCACCGGTCAGATCCAGTCGGCGCTGTCGACCATCGAATCCGCACTGTCGGCAATGACCTCTGCCGGTGCGCAACTAGGTTCGATCTCGACGCGCATCGATCTGCAGGAAGACTTCGTCAGTGCACTTTCCGATTCGATCGACTCGGGTGTGGGCCGGCTGGTCGACGCCGACATGGAGGAGGAGTCGAGCAAACTGTCTGCCTTGCAAACACAACAGCAGCTTGCGATCCAGTCGCTATCGATCGCGAATTCGTCGTCGCAGAACATCCTGTCGCTCTTCCGCAGCTAAGCGCCGGATATATAGGACGCTCGGAGCAAATCCGTTGGTGAGACGATCGAGCCTGGCCCACCCGGTCAGGCTCGATCGCGTTCAACTCACTCGTGCAAATTTGTGTCGGCGGGTCCCTATCCCTCCTGTCCTCATCCGAACTATGGTGTCGCGATCGGCGAAATCGCGGTTCACTTCCGAGCCATGCTGTCCGTCGTCCCGATCGCAACCACGATCGGCCTTAGTCTTCGCACTCCAGGGCGGAGAACGCAGCGCGCGGGATCATCGCATGTCGGAACGACTTCAATCTGCCCGTCCTGATGAAACGCCCGCCATCGTCTGGCTCGGCTTCATGGCGATGTGCGTCGGCATGTTCATGGCGATCCTCGACGTCCAGGTGGTGGCAACATCGCTGCCGACCATCCAGTCCGCGCTGGGTATCGATCCGGATCAGATGAGCTGGATACAGACGGCCTATCTCATCGCCGAAGTGGTCGCGATCCCGCTCACCGGCTTCTTGACCCGGCTGCTGACGATGCGATGGCTTTTCGTCATTGCCATCAGCCTGTTCGTCGCAGCCTCCGCCGGCTGTGCGGCCAGCGGCAGCTTCGGCGAGTTGGTGGCCTGGCGGGTGCTTCAGGGTTTTTCCGGCGGAACCCTGATCCCATCGGTGTTTTCAGCCGTGTTCATCCTCTTTCCGAACGAGCGGCAGGCGCTTGCGACGACGATCGCCGGCGTGCTTGCGGTGCTTGCTCCAACCGTCGGACCGATCGTCGGCGGATGGCTGACGCAGACCTATTCCTGGCACTGGCTTTTCCTGATCAACATCATCCCCGGTATCATCTCGGCAATCCTGGCCGCACGGTCCCTGCCGCGGCAGGCGACCGATCCGTCCGAACTCAGGCATCTCGATGGTCTGTCGCTCCTGCTGATGGCGACCGCGCTGACGACTTTGGAACTCAGCCTGAAGGAGGCGCCGACGAGCGGCTGGATCTCGGCCTATGTGCTCAGCCTGCTCACCGTCTGCCTGGCTTCGGGAGGCATCTTCGTCTGGCGAACGATTCGCCGAGACAGGCCGATCGTCGATCTCGGCAATTTCGGCGATCGGAACTTTCTCGTCGGCTCGGTTCTGAGCTTCGTCCTTGGCATCGGCCTTTTCGGTTCGGTCTATCTCATGCCGGTCTTCCTCGCTTTTATCAGGGGGCATGACGCGCTTGAGATCGGGATGACGATGCTGGTCACCGGCATCGCGCAGTTGGTGACGGCGCCGATTGCGGTCGCGCTGGAGAAGCGCATGGATGCGCGGCTGCTGTC
The DNA here is from genome assembly GCF_051811205.1 of Rhizobium sp. 862_C5_N1_2. Classification (NCBI taxonomy): domain Bacteria; kingdom Pseudomonadati; phylum Pseudomonadota; class Alphaproteobacteria; order Hyphomicrobiales; family Rhizobiaceae; genus Rhizobium; species Rhizobium sp. 862_C5_N1_2. The sequence continues at coordinate 472,179 of NZ_JBPWPT010000003.1, forward strand.
GGCGGCCGGTTTCGCGCTCTTTGCGATCGGCGTCGGGATGAGCGCGTTTCAGGATCCTCGCACGGATTATGACGCGATGTTCTGGCCGCAGGTCGTGCGCGGCGTCGCCATCATGTTCTGCCTGCTGCCGCCGACGCGGCTGGCGCTCGGCACACTTCCGCCAGATCGCATCCCCGATGCCAGTGGACTTTTCAACCTGATGCGCAATCTCGGCGGGGCGATCGGCATCGCGCTGATCGACACCATCATCTACACGCGCTCGGAACCGCTGGGGCAGGCCCTGTGGACCCGTCTTCAAGCCGGCGACATCGGGGCTGGGGCATTCGTCGGCGCGCCTCCGCAGACCATATCGGCACATAGCGGCAGCTTCGATGCCGATACCATGGCGCTGCTCGATCCGCTGGTCCAGACCGCGGCAAGCGTCCAGGCGATCAACGAAGCCTGGATGATCGTCGCTATCCTGACCGGCTGCGCCCTGCTCTCGGTGCCCTTCGCCAGGCGACCGGCCACAACGTGAAAACCATGGTGACAAGTTGCCGATCTTCCGATCGCCGGTAAGATTTCTCTCAATCATTTTGCGTCATCTTCCAGTTCCCTTCTGAAGCCAATCGACGAGATCTCAATGGCCACGGACCTTACGCGCAGTTTTCAAATGCCCCGACGCGAAGAGCTTGGCCTCTTCACGATCAGCAACGGATCCGGCCTGTCGATAGCGGCCCTGCCGAACGGCACGCTGTTTGCCATCGAATATGCCGACGACAAGGGATCGGTGCAGATCAACCAGATCCAGGGCTCGCCGCTCACCGGCGGCATCGGACGGCTGTATCTGCGCATCGGCGGTGCGGCACCTGATGTCGTTGAGATTGTCGGGCCTCGCGCCAATGGCAGCTTCGGGCACGATGCGACGAGCTTCTCCTGGAGCGGCAAGAGAGGCGATATCGGCTACACCGTCCGCCTCGAGCTTCATCCCTCCGAAACGGCCTGGTTCTGGCGTGTCTCCATCCGCCATCTGAAGGATGGAGCGCTGCCGGTGGATCTGGTACTGATCCAGGACGTCGGTCTCGGCGACCGCGGCTTCCTGATGAACAGCGAAGCCTATGCATCGCAATATGTCGATCACCATATCACCGATCATGAGACATTCGGCCCGGTCGTGATGAACCGGCAAAATCTCAAGCAGTCGGGTGCCCGCAACCCCTGGCTCGTGCAAGGCTGCCGCGATGGGGCGGCTGCCTATGCCACGGATGCCATTCAGCTGGTGCAGGCGAAGGACCGCCTCGACGATCAGCTGGTCGGCGCCTTCGGCACCAGCCTGCCGAGCAAACGGCGGCAGCAAGAGACGGCGTGTCCCGCCATCCAGTCGAAATCGCTCTCCGTGCCGGCAAGCGGTGTGACCGCGACCTTCTTTGCCGTCTTCGCCGCCGATCATCCCGAGGCGTCGAGCGATGCCGACCTTTCACGACTTGACGCGCTTGCGGCGACCAACAGTGCGGCCGCCGATATCGAGGAGGTCACGCCGGTCCGCAGCCTGCTTCAGGATGCTGCCCTGCTGAAGGCGGAGGCGCTGGATAAAAAGGCGATCACCAAGCTCTATCCGGAGCGGAGCCTGGAAGAGCGTGTCGACGGAAAGCTTCTTTCGTTTTTCGTGTCGGAGGGTGTTTTGAACCGGCATGTGGTCCTGCGCGACAAGGAGCTCATCGTGGCGCGCCGTCACGGCGCGATCGTCAGAAGCGGTGAGAATATGCTGCTCGATGATGCGACGCTTGCCGCGACCTGCTGGATGCAGGGCATTTTTGCGGCGCAGCTGACGATCGGCAATACGTCTTTTCACAAGCTCTTTTCCGTCTCCCGTGACCCCTACAATCTGACGCGCGCCAGCGGGCTGCGCATCATGGCGGATGTCGGCGCCGGCTGGCAGCTTCTGGCGGTGCCGTCGGCTTTCGAAATGGGACTCAGCGATTGCCGTTGGATCTATCGCTTCTCCGAACGCACGATCATCGTATCGGCAGTCGCCTCCGGCGAGGATGCGGCGATGCAGTGGACCGTCTCTGTCGAGGGCGAGCCATGCCGCTTCCTGGTGTTTGGTCATGTCGTGCTCGGCGAGCGCGAATATGACGCGGGCGGGCAGATCGCATTCGACACCTTAGCCAAGCGTATTCTTTTCCGGCCGGACCCGGCCTGGCTCTGGGGCGAGCGTTATCCCGATGCCAGCTATTGGTTGGTGAGTTCGACGCCCGATGCCATCGAGGAGATCGGTGGCGACGAGTTGCTCTATAGCGACGGGATGGCGCGCAACGGCGCCTTCGTCGCGCTGCGATCGCGACCGACGCAGACGCTTTCCTTTGCCGTCGTCGGCTCGATGACCGATGCGGCGGAGGCCGAGCGCCTGGCGCAACGATATGAGGCCGGCGTCACCGGTGATGCCATGCTTGCGCCGGCATCAAAATTCTGGCGGAACGCCGTGCGCGGCGTGACGATCGCCAGCACCTCGCCCGACCTTGCCGCGCAGACGGCCCTGCTTCCCTGGCTCGCGCATGATGCCATTGTGCATCTGAGCGTGCCGCACGGCCTCGAGCAATATACCGGCGCTGCCTGGGGTACGCGCGACGCCTGCCAGGGGCCGATCGAATTCCTGCTCGCCTACGAGCATGACCGCGAAGCCAAGGAGGTGCTGAAGACCGTCTTCAGCGAACAGTACCTGGAAAAAGGCGACTGGCCGCAGTGGTTCATGCTGGAGCCCTATGCCAATATCCGGGCGGGCGACAGCCACGGCGATATCGTCGTCTGGCCGCTGAAGGCGCTCTGCGACTATATTGAAGCAACCGGCGATCTCGCCATCCTCGACGAGAAAGTCTCCTGGCGTGATGAAAAGACGATGGCCAGGGCACCGGAGCCCGACACCATCGCAATCCATGTCGAGAAGCTGCTCGATACCGTTCGCGAAGCTTTCATCCCGGGAACGCATCTGATCCGCTATGGCGAGGGAGACTGGAACGATTCCCTGCAGCCGGCCGATCCGCATCTGCGCGATTGGATGGTCAGTAGCTGGACCGTTGCTTTGCTCTACGAGCAGATCGTCCGTTATTCCGCGATCCTGCGCCGCCTCGGCCATGGCAACAAGGCCAAGGGCTTGCGGAAGATCGCAACGGCGATGCGCCGGGATTTCAACCGCCATCTCGTGCGTGACGGTATCGTTGCCGGCTACGGCATCTTCGATCCCAGCCATGATGGCGTCGAATTGCTGCTGCACCCGAGCGACCGGCGCACCGGGCTGCATTACTCGCTGATCTCGATGACGCAGGCGATGCTCGGCGGCCTCTTCACGCCGGTTCAGCGACGCGATCATATGAAGCTGATCGAAGAGCATCTGCTCTTTCCCGACGGCGTGCGGCTGATGGAAAAGCCCGCGACCTACGCCGGAGGGCCCGAGACGCTGTTTCGCCGCGCCGAATCCTCCTCTTTCTTCGGGCGCGAGATCGGGCTGATGTACGTGCATGCGCATCTGCGCTACTGCGAGACGCTGGCGCTGGAGGCGGAAGTGGACGAGCTCTGGAAGGCGATCGCCGTCGTCAATCCGATTTCAGTCACATCAGCGCTGTCGCATGCCTCGCTGCGCCAGCGCAATACCTATTTCAGCAGCAGCGACGCGGCTTTCCATGATCGTTATCAGGCGGCGGCCGAATGGGAGCGGGTCAAGGCGGGAGAGATCGCCGTCGACGGTGGATGGCGCATCTATTCAAGCGGCCCCGGGCTCTACACCAGAAGCGTCGTCGAAAATATCCTCGGCTTCAAACGGCGCTTCGGCCGACGCAAACGCAAACCGCTTCTTCCCGCGATCCACGCCTCGGTCGATCTGCAAACCGACCACGCCGCCTGGCTTCGGCTGATGAGACCGAAGCCTGAGGTGTGAAAAGGATTATGCCGTAGCGTCGCGCAACTCCTCGAAGCGCGCGGCGCTCTTCGACAGGTGGCTTCGGATGGCGCGGCGCGCGGCGGGCTCGTCGCGGTCGCGGATTGCCGCGAATATGGCATGGTGTTCCCTGCGCATGCGCGCCGCATGGCGCTTGCGCTCGGCTGATGTCATCTTGTCCAAGCGCGCCCACTGCCGCGGCACCATGATGTTGCCGAACGTGTCGAAGAGGCGGCCGTAATAGGAGTTCTGTGTCGCGACCAGAATGGACCTGTGGAAGGCGTAATCCTCCTGCGCGCCGTATCCGCCCTCTTCGAGCGCCTTGTCGAGGGCATCGAGACGATCCTGCATGCGGTCGATATCCTCCTGCGTGCGCCGCAGCGCGGCAAGGCCGGCGGCTTCGTATTCGATCCCCATGCGCAGCTCCAGCACGCGCAGAACCTCGTCGATCGACTGCAGGTCGTTCGGAATGATCGAGAAGGATCTCGGTGTCGGATCGTTCGAGACGAAAGCCCCAAGGCCTTGCCGTGTGGTGATCAACCCCTTTGCACGCAGGGCGGCAAGCGCTTCGCGAACGATCGTCCGGCTGACGCCGGTCGCCGTCATGATCGCCTGTTCGGTCGGCAGGCGCTGGCCGGGCTTCAGGTCGCCGGACTCGATTTGCGCCGTCAACATATCGGCAAGGTTGCTGCGCAGGTTCGGCGCCTGCTGAATGGTATTGAAGACCGCGTTGTCCTTATCTGCCATCCTGTTTCGAAATCCTGGTGTCGAGGCGGCTGCGCCGACCCCGTTTCCTGTTCGCATTCCGCATCTACGCCGATACGGTGGGCAGCAGCCCTAGCGCATAACCCCGAAAACCGGAATCAATTTTCGGGGTTATGCGGAGAGTCGAAGCGATAGAGCATCCTTAGCCCGCCTGAAAAGAGGCACGGCGTGAGACCGATCAGCGCGCCAGCCAACCGCCATCGACGGGCAGCACCGTTCCATGCACGTAGTCGGACGCCGACGATGCCAGGAATACGGCCGCACCGCCGAGTTCGGACGGCGTTCCCCAGCGCCCGGCCGGGATGCGGGCAAGGATGGCGGCATTGCGGTCGGCATCCTCGCGCAGCGCCGTGGTGTTGTTGGTCACGAAATAGCCCGGGGCAATGGCGTTGACGTTGACGCCCTTGCCGGCCCATTCGCAGGCCAGCAGCTTGGTCAGGCCGGCGAGGCCACTTTTCGAGGCGGTATAGGACGGGATCCGGATGCCGCCCTGGAAGGAGAGCAGCGAGGCGATGTTGATGATCTTACCCCTGCCCTTGTCGACCATGTGGCGGCCGGCGGCCTGCGACAGGAAGAAGGCAGTCTTCAGGTTGACGTCGATCACCGCGTCCCAGTCTTCCTCGGTGAAGTCGAGCGCATCGGCGCGGCGGATGATGCCGGCATTGTTGACGAGGATGTCGAGGCCGCCGAAGGTCTGGATGGTCTCAGTGACGATCCCCTTCACCGGTTCGATGCTGGCAAGATCGGCCTTGACGACATGAAAGCGGCTTCCCGCTTCCTTCACCAGCGCCTCGGTTTCGTCCATTGAGGAGCGTCCGACGGCGACGATCGACGCACCGGCCGCTGCCAGTGCGGCCGCGATGGCCTGGCCGAGCCCTGTATTGGCGCCGGTGACGACGGCAACCCGGCCAGAAAGGTCGAAGGGATTTGCCACGACGCTCACCTCAGATCCGCAATGGCGATATGGTCCATGTCGGTAAAGCTCTTATTGTCGCCGGCCATCGCCCAGATGAAGCTGTAATTCTTGGTGCCGGCGCCCGAATGGATCGACCAGGGCGGCGAGATGACCGCTTGTTCGTTGGCGACAAGCATATGCCGGGTCTGCTGCGGCTCGCCCATGAAGTGGAACACACGCTGTTCCGCTTCGAGATCGAAATAGAGATAGGCTTCCATGCGGCGGTCATGCGTATGGGCCGGCATGGTGTTCCAGACGCTGCCCGGTTCGATCATGGTGAAGCCCAGGGTGAGTTGGCAGGATTGGCAGACTTCCGGGTGGATGAACTGGTAGATCGACCGCTTGTTGGCTGTGGCGGCTTCGCCCGGCGTCAGGTGACGGGCCTTTTCGCGGGTGAGCAACACGGTTGGATGGGCTTGATGCGCTGGCGTCGAGACCAGATAGAACTTTGCCGGATTGGCAGCATCCGCGCTCTCGAAGCTGACGTCCTTGGCACCCTTGCCGACATACAGGCAATCATATTTGGCAAGATCGTAATTCGTGCCGTCGACGATGATGCGGCCGGCACCACCGATGTTCAGGGCGCCGAGTTCACGTTCGGCAAGGAAGGTTTCCTGTCCGATCGCCGTCGGCGCCGTCAGCGTCAGCCCGGAGCCGAGCGGCGTCGCGCCGCCGATGACCATTCGGTCGTAATGCGAATATGTGAGCCGGATCTCGCCGCTCGCGAAGACGGTTTCCACCAGAAAGTGACGCCGCAGCGTCTCCGTGTCGAAATCACGCACGGCCTCTGGATGGGAGGCGTGCCTCACGTCGATCTGCATGTCAATTTTCCTTCCGCTTCATTGTCGCTAGGGGTCGTCGCTATTGCGGAAGCCGGTCTTGTCCGGCCTGTTCCGCTGCGGCGGTATCCATCCGGTTACATAGTTGTACGACAAGTTTGGTGTCAACAGGTTTGTCGGCGCTCGCTTGAGGAGACGCAAGGCCCGCAAGAGCACGAAAGAAAATCTGGGAATAGACAGGAGAATTTGCGGAGATGATGACGCCATCATCAAGCGATGATCGCAAGCGGCCGCTTCGGCACGGGCCGGTATTTTCTTGGGCCAAAACGAAAAAGCCTGCCGCGGGAGGAGGTGCGGCAGGCTTTCGAAAAAAACCGAACGACAGCTGGGAGGAGGAGTGCTGTCATTCCACAGACGACCCTGGGAGGAGGATGGGGCGCCTGTATATCGAAGGGACGCGGGAGGAGGTGCATCGCTTCGATAGAAATAATCATACTTATTTCTTGCTCAGTTGATAGGCATTTATTTGCAATGCAGCTATGCGCTATGCGAAAAGCGGGCGGCTTGATCACCCTGCTCCATCCGCCGGACGCACAAAAGCAAAGCGCCCGCTCGGGAGGAAGCAGGCGCTGGCATAGTCTCGAAGATGCTTGGTCTAATTTGCCGTTAGCGGGCGATGGCCGCGCGGGCGACATTGCGGATTTCGCTGCGGCCGATGCCGAGGTCGTCCAGTTCGCGTGCGGACATACGACCCAGTTCAGCGACCGTCTGACGGTACTTGCGCCAGTTGTTGAAAGAGCGTGCTACGTTCATGATGATCCCCTTTCGTGGGCTTTCGAAGCTCAGCTGCCAGTCCTTGGCGCTTCGTTCGCTTCGATGAGTTGTATATAATATGAGACCTCTGACTATTACAGCGCCAATGCATCACTGCACCTATGCAGCAATTGCATGGATCGTCATATCTGGTAGCGATTTCCCGATCAGGATCCGAACCGCTTCGCGGTCAGAGTTTGAAACGATCGAAGGCCGTCAGCCGCACGATCGGCGGCTCCGCTTCTTTCCACCGGTAAATTTCCGAACGCAGATAGGAAAGCTCGTCGCCGAGATCCTCTTCGCCGACTTCTATCCACCAGGACTTCAGACGGCCGTCGCTGCCGTCAGACCAGCGATAACCCCTCGCCTTCAGGTGGTCCTTCATCTCGAACGGGCTGTGTTCGGCAAAGATGCGGATGCGCGAGCGCTGGCTGGCGCGGTAGAGCTCGGTGAACGGGCTTTCACCGTCGCGCTGCTCTCGATCGAGGATTTCCAGGAGCGCGTGGCAGTCGTCCACGGCGCGATGGCCTTCATGGAAATACCCGGCCTGGCCGACGAGATAGCCGAGTTTCGTGCCCTCGAAGCCGCGGGCGCTCCAGTCGATCTCCGAAACCGAGCATGCCCAGGCCTTGCCGGCGAAAATCGTCGAGAAGGCCTCGCAGAACGGCCGGTCGAACCCGGCATTGTGGGCAATAATTAGATCCGCCGGTTCGATCAGCGCTCTCAGAGATTGGATATCGATGAGCTGTCCTTCGACCATCGCATCGGTGATACCCGTCAGCCGGGTGATCTCGGGCGGGATCGGTCGGGACGGCTGTTGCAGGCCGCCATAAATGCTGATGATATCGCCGATTGCCCCGTCATCGTTGAACGTGAAGGCGACGGCGCCGATTTCGATGATCTCGTCGCTGCGGTGGTTGAGACCTGTGGTCTCCGTATCGAGAATGACGCCGAGCTGTGAAAACCCGGGCCGCCTGACTGACGCAACCGGCCGGGCGGCCAGCTTTCTCAAGATGCGATAGTTGCCGCTCTCTTCCAGCGTCCGCGCCATGTCTTCATCAGAGTAGGCGGTCGGTTGGGAAGGTTGCCGGCGCACTGGACCGCGCACCTTGGCAATCGCGGGCGATGCCTTGGCAAACATGTCGAGTTGCGAATCTCTGTGCACGCTCATCGACTCTATATGTCACGGAGACGCGATTTAATCCATCGCACGACAGCGCCGCGCGTCTTTTCGCGAGCCACAAAGGACGCGGTAGCCCTTAGTATTATGCAGTCGCCAGGCGCGGCGGCGTATGAACGCCTGCCGTTTTGTCCGGCGGGAAGCTCAGCCGGCAGACCGCCCCGGGATTGCGGTTGTCGATCGTCACCTCGCCGCCGGTGCATGCGCAGGATGTCACGAACGAGATTGAGGCCGAGACCGGCGCCGCGTCCGTCGTGATGGCGCTTGAAGAACGGCTCGAATATCCGGCCAAAAGACTGCGGTTGGCGTTTCAGCATTAACTCACACCGGGCGGGCGCCCCCATGTTGCTCTCAGAGCGCGGACGGACATGTCAATCCCCGCATCAACAAACGCGCGGAGACGGGATTGGCTGGCGCGGCGAATGACATCTGAAGGTAGGCGCGCGCGCCGGTCGTCCGCACGTCGACGAGGAAGCGCTGGCCGCCTTCGCGTGGTCGCAAGCGTGACCCGTCCAGAAAGCGCAATAGGCCCCAGGGCCCGGGCGCGCTCTTTTTCTCGACCGCGCCACTACTCTCGAAGGAGATCTCAAGGCCGCGCGCTGGCAGGTCGCCTGGCCAGTTAAGAGTCACCGTTCCGCCTGACGTGGTAACCGGAGCGTGAGAGCCGCCGATCGAGATGGTTGCGGCACCACGTTGCGCCAGCGCCTCAAGCGACAAAGGGACATGCGGCGAGCTTCCATGATGAAAGAGCGCGTCGCCGATCGCGGAAGCCCTTTGAAAGAATGCTGCGCTTTCGGGCGCGTATCCGGAGAGCCTGGCTTCGGGTTTCCAACGCCACGGGGACGCCGACGTATCCATCAAAGGCGCCAGCTGTGTACGGAAATATGTCTCTACGAGCCCATTCGGAGCGAAAATGCGCGCTACTTCCGCCATATCCGCGTCCGCCCCGTCATAGAACGGATAGCGGCCTGCGACAGCCGCCTGGCAGGCCACAGCGACCTCGCCCCAAGCCCCCGACGGCTTTGCTGCCGGAACTGGATCGGCGGGCTTTTCTACCGGCTTTGGAGAGGCTGTCTGCGAGATCACGTCTTCGACCATTTGTACGACGAGGAGCGGGGCCTGCTGCAGGGCGACGACGGAATTGGCGCGATCCTGTGCATCCATCAACGACTTTTTTCCGATTTCCGTGTTTCCGTCCAGAAGGGCAAGCGCGACATTCAGCGATAAGAAAAGGCGCGAGATTTCAGACATGCGACCCTGTTCCACGAACTGGATCGCAGGCCCGAGTGTCGCGGCAATCCGAAGCTGGTTCGCGTGGCTTCGGCCACGGTCGGTGCCACCCGCCTGGCGCCATACCTCACGGATCAGTGCCGAGAGCGGCGAGTTGCTGGCGCTTAGTACACCGCTGACGATCACGGCACTCGGTTGATCGGTGAACGGCCGCACACGAAGATCGCCGAGATACTGCGACCATGTCTCCAGAGTTCGTTTCTGAAGGAGGTCCATAACTGCATCAGCGCTCGTTTTGTCGGAGGAGCCCAGGAGTTTCGCAGTTTCGGCTGTTGCCTTCCCGATCGCCTCCTCTGCGGCGCCAGAGCGCGCATAAGCCCACCCTGTCTCCGTATAAAGACTGGGCACGGTCCGCTCGATAGGTCGTCCGGACCTGCGGATCAAAATCCTGTCGAGACCAGGGGCCGCCTGCCCGAGAGACCAGGCAGGCAAGGCCGCGGGTTTCTCGGCACGGGAAAGCTCGAGCATGGCACGCTCGGTCGCAGAGCCCTCTGAAGCAAACTGTCTCGCCTGGGCGATTGCTTCGGAATCCGGCTTTTGAAGATCTGCCGGGCCCGCTGACATGGCAGCGACATGTACTGCCAGGCCGGTAAGTTCGGGAAATGTCTGAGCTCGATCGTCGATCCAGCCTGCCAGAAACCACGGTTGCCAGTCGGATGTGCCGCTCAAGATGGACCAGGCGCGTAGGGAATCGTAAAGTGCAGTCGCCTCCCCTTCCGTTGCAAGAGCAACACCAAGGGCATCAGCGAGCGGGCTGGCGGCCAGGGCGTCGACGGCTTGGCCATAGCGGCGGCGTGCGGCCTCTGCCGGGTCGAGCATGCCTATGTGATGAATGAGACCAAGCGGAGAACGCTTTGCATCCTGCTCAACGAGCTGAACTGCGGCCAGGAATGCATCGAGTTGAACCGCGCGCGCGGCAGGTGTTGCCGCCTGACCGGCTTCTATGACGCGTGCGACATCGGGCAGTTGCGACAAAAGCCGCTCGCGAAACTGCCATTCGGCCCATCCTGCCCAAACCACGAGGATTGCCAGGAAAAGTCCGATCACAAGAGCAGAAAGACCGCGATCCGCCCGCGTTTTATGCTGAGTGGCCGACAGGAGCGCTGCCTGGACAGCATCGTTACAGTGACCAAGGAAGCGCGCGAGATCCCGGCGCGCGGGCCCTGCCCTTGCAGCCGCCGTCGCCCGTTCGGCGAGGCTGCTGGCAGCAATAACGCCGCCAATCGGAAGAGCAGCGGCAAGCGCGCGCTCCCATTTTCGGATCGACAATGCCGGATTGTTGCGCGCGCGCGCGTCGAGCAAAGCGACGAGTGCATCGCGTGCGTCGAGCAGCCAGTCCTGTGGAACCTTCCTGCGTCGCGCTTCCGTCTCGAAATTGGCGACGAGGCTACGCGCCGTTGCCGCGAGCTCGCGCGGATCTGGATGCTTTTCGCTTTCGGCACGTTTTGCCAGATCCAACAGGGGCTGTGCCAGTGCGGGAAGCACATCTGCCTGGATAGCGGCTGGACCCGGCGGTTCGAAATGGCCCTTCACAGCTTGCCCTCGGCCGCCCATTTTCGCAGGAGCGCCTCGCCTACCTCGAAGTGCATGGAATCTTCGCGGCTATAGCCCGCACCCCAATACCAGCCGGCCTCATTGAAGAATTCCGCGAGGACCACGAGCCCGAATTGCGTGCTGTTGTCGCCCATGTTGTCGAGGTTCTTCTTTAGTTTCAGGTCGACCGCCGCCCCCCACGCATGTGAGGACACCGACTTCGCCGACCCCCGCACATAGCGTGCACAGAGCGCGCCCTCGGTCCCGATTGCAGCATAGATATCGGGCTCCTCTTTCTGGAGGCGCGCCATGATCTGCTGCAGCGAATCCAGCGCGGGCCTGATCATGGTCAGCCGAACATGGCCGATATTCCGGGTTTCGAGTGCATTCAGCAATTTTGGATTGGTGACCGGTTCGCAGGTCGTCGAATAGGTGTTTCGCGGTTCGCCCAATATCTGCCGTAGCACTGCCGGGGTCGGGCGTATGACATTCTCGTTGAAGCGCTTCTTGGCCAGTTGCATCGGTTCAGTCAGATTTTCTTCTTCTTCCTGCGGTGCCATGCCACCGAATTGATCCGTGAAGAGGGGTGACGGATCGGGCGCTTGGCCGCCTTGCGGGCTGATGACAGGGGCTGTCTGAGCAGGGTCGGGACGTGGTGTTTTTTCCAGCTCCGTCATCCTGCCATCGACGTCCGACACCCGTCCTTTCAGGGCGTTCAATTCAGAGCGAAGCCCTCGAATTTCGCTGTCCTGCTGGGCAAGCTGCTGCGTGAGACGATCTAATTTGCCCGCATTGGGATCAAATTCCGTATCTTGGAGGAGGTTACCGACAAACGCAAAGATGATGGCCGCGAGAACGATGCTCATGCCGATGACGACGGCCGCGATGGCATTCATGGGCCTCAAGATATCGCTGCTCCGTCAATCTGGACGACAATCACGGAGACGTTGTCCGGGGCACCGTTGTCGAGAGCAGCACTGATCAATCGCTGACAGGCCACCGGCGGCGTTGAAACGGCATTCATAAGGGCGGTGATCTCGGCATCCGCCACACAGTCGGTCAGTCCGTCGGAGCAGAGAATGAGGGCATCACCCGGGCGGAATGAAACTTCCGTGGTTTCGACGACAAGATGATCGGACGCTCCAATTGCGCGGGTGACAATATGCGCTTGCGGGTGCTGCCAGGCCTCATTGGGAGAAAGGCGTCCGTCATCGAGAAGCTCCTGCACGACCGAATGATCGCGCGTCAGCTGCAGTAGTTCCCGATCGCGCCAGCGATAGGCACGGCTATCGCCCGCCCAGGCGAGCGTAGCAGTGCTGCCGTCCAGGAGCGCAGCCACTACCGTTGCGCCCATCTGCGCCACGTCGGCGGAGATTGCCCATCGCCGAACGGCGGAATTGGCGGCCTCGAGGGCGCCCACGAGATCGGCGCTCGTGATTGGAGCATGGGGAAGCAGGGCCAGGTGCTCGATCACCAGGTCGGCCGCAACGTCGCCGTGGCCATAGCCGCCCATACCGTCCGCAACGGCCCACAGCACACCCGAGGGATCCGTGAGTATTGCATCCTCGTTGCGTTTGCGAACATGACCGGTGTGACTCAGCCCAGCCCCTTGCGGCCTGCCCGGCGAGCTCGGGACGCGCGTCGAGGGACTCTTGGGATACTCCGCGGTCATGACCGGAAGAACCTCATCATTCGCTCCGTCGTGAGGGCCGGCACCGGAGCGGTTGCGCCCAAAGTCATCCTATAGTAATTTTTGGCAACGCGAAACATTTTTGCCGAGAGGAACCTAAAATGAAGCGCCTTCTGACTTTGAAGCTGCTGGTGTCTCTCGCTTTATTCTTCGCGTTGCGAAGTGAATTGAATGCGCAGGAACTAAACGAATCGGCGCTCAAGGAACGTTTCCAAAGGCAAATGGAATTGTTCAAGGCCGCCAAGCTGGGGTCGTCCCGCGGCCTCGTGCTGACCAATTCCGCGCCTGCACCCGAGGCGACGCCAGTGCCGATCGCAACGCCCGAGACCACGCGAGCCAAGACCGGATCCGGCCAGGCGAGTAGCAATTCGGGCACTCCGGCAAGTGCAACCAGTGGGGCAACAGTCGAGGCGACCCCGTCGTCCGGACAGGGGTCGGCGGAGACTTCACCAGCAACTGCAGCAGCGACGATAACGACACCTCAAACATACTGGAAGTTGCCTGATGATGATCAAATCAACTATCGCGTGCAGTTTGCCTTTGATTCCTCCGCCATCGAACCGAAGCAGAAGCCGATGCTGCAGAAGCTTTGCAGTGTCGTGAAAGAAATGGATATCAAGCTCGTTCGCATCATCGGTCACACCGATGCTTCCGGCGGAGCGCGGTACAATCAGAGCCTCTCCACGCTGCGCGCCAGGGAAGTGGCGCGCTTCTTCACGGAGGATTGCCATGTTCCCCGTGAACGGCTCGAGGCTGTTGGCGTTGGCGAGCAGTTTCCACTCAATCCGCAAACGCCGAAAGCGGACGAGAACCGACGCGTGGAATTCCAGGCAGTCAGCTAAAGGCGAATGGCAGCTCGCAATAGTATCTGAGCGCTATTCAAAGGCGTAGGTGAAGCCGTCCGCAGACGCTCCGACCGTTGCCTTCGTCAAGCGTTTGCCGTCCAGCGCCCAGTTCAATATGCCGGTGCTGAGCGCCGGCAGAAGCGAGTTGGTCAAGATCGCATCGATCATGCGGCCGCCCGACTCGACTTCTGTGCAGCGCGTCTTGATCAGCTCGAGAACGCCCTCTCCTATGACCAGCTCGGCGTTATGGCTCGTACGCAGTCGCTCTGCAATCTTCTTAAAGTTTGCCAGCGTGATCGCTTCGATCATGGAATCGGAGAGGGGATAATAAGGCACAACAATGACGCGCCCAAGGAAGGCGGCCGGGAACACTTGCAGCAACGGAGCCCGCAACGCAGCTTCGAGCTCTTCGGTGGCAGCGCGGGAGAGCCCGTTGCTTGTCAGCCTCATGATGACATCCGAACCGACATTGGAGGTCAGCAATATGAGGGTATTTCTAAAATCAATCCGTCGACCCTCGCTGTCGTCCATCATTCCCTTGTCAAAGACCTGAAAGAAGATCTCGTGGACATCGGGGTGCGCCTTCTCGACCTCGTCGAGTAAAATGACGGAATAGGGTCTGCGGCGAACAGCCTCGGTCAGAATACCTCCCTTGCCATAGCCCACATAGCCTGGGGGTGCTCCCTTCAAGGTCGAGACGGTATGGGCTTCCTGAAATTCCGACATGTTGATGGAGATCAGGTTCTGTTCGCCTCCGTACAATGCCTCAGCAAGTGCAAGCGCCGTTTCCGTCTTGCCGACGCCGGATGGTCCACAAAGAAGGAAAACGCCGACCGGCTTTTCCGGCGCCCCTAGTCCTGCGCGGCTGGTCCGCACCCGACGCGCTATCGCCTCCATGGCAAGGTCCTGGCCCACAACGCGTTCGCCCAGAATTCCGGCAAGCTTGAGAGCCCTCTCGGTCTGGCCGGCCAGCATTCGTCCGACGGGAATTCCGGTCCAGTCCTGAACCACCGAGGCTACGGCGTTGCGGTCTACCGACAGCAGCATCAGTGGCGTTTCGCCCTGCATCTCGGCAAGTTCTTGCGTGAGCGCTGTCAGGCGCAAAAGATCGGCATTTCCATCGGGAGAGTGTTTGTCGCGTTCCTTTGCGGAGGCATTTTCGTCTGGGACCGTCGCAACGGGCGCAGTTTCATCTTTCCGCGACAGCGCCGCATCGAGGCGAACGCCCTGTTCGCGTAGCCTCGCCCGCAAGTCGAGAATCTCAGAGACAATCGACCGTTCACTCTCCCAGCGGGCACGCGCCGCGGCAAGGGCTGTATCCGCCTCGCCGAGTGCCTTGTCGACCTTGACCTGGCGGTCTGCAACTTCAATGCCGATGGACCTTTCACGGCCGATGATCCCCTGCTCGATCTCAAGAGACTGTTTGCGTCGCAAAAGATCTTCAACCTCGGCCGGCGTCGCGTGCTGCGATACCGCTACGCGTGCGCAAGCGGTATCCAGTAAGCTGACTGCCTTGTCAGGCAGCTGTCGGGCCGGAATGTAACGATGCGAAAGGCTGACAGCCGTTTCGATCGCCTCGTCCAGGACCTGCACCTGATGATGTTTCTCGAGGATGCCCGCCACGCCTCGAAGCATAAGGATGGCGCTTTCTTCGCTGGGCTCCTCAATCTTGACCACCTGGAAGCGTCGGGTCAGCGCCGGGTCCTTCTCGATATGCTGTTTGTACTCCGCCCATGTCGTTGCCGCGATCGTGCGAAGTTCGCCGCGCGCCAATGCCGGCTTCAAAAGATTGGCCGCGTCCCCCGTTCCCGCAGCTCCGCCCGCTCCGATCAGTGTATGTGCCTCGTCGATGAAGAGGATGATCGGCGTCTCCGATGACTGAACCTCGTCGATCACTGTCTTGAGGCGTTTTTCGAACTCGCCTTTGACGCTTGCGCCAGCCTGCATCAAACCAACATCCAGCATGTGGAGCGTAACCCCTTTCAGAGGCGGCGGCACGTCCTCTGCAGCAAGGCGAAGTGCAAAGCCTTCGACGACCGCCGTCTTGCCGACCCCGGCCTCGCCCGTCAGGATCGGGTTGTTCTGCCGTCGGCGCATGAGAATGTCTACGATCTGGCGGATTTCCGGATCGCGACCCAGAACCGGATCGATCTTCCCTTCCCGAGCACGCCTGGTCAGATCCGTCGCATATTTCGCCAACGCGGAATCGCCCCCCGCCGCGCGTTCCTTGCGCACGAGTTCGCCAGCATCGCTTCTGCCGCTATTTTCAAGCGATCCCGAGAGTACGTCGTCCAAGCGGGCAAGGACAGAATCGGCCTCGATCCGGTCGAACTCACCGCTGATCTTCGAGAGCAGGCCGTCAAGCACTGGCACCTTCCTGCAGGCTAGAAGGACGTAGGCGCCACGAACCACCTCTGAGCCGAACTGAAGGCTTGCGAGACTCCAGGCTTCCTGGACAGCGTGGAATATATGGTCCGAAAACTCTTCAATGGACGTCGCGCCATAGGGCAGCTTGTCGATCGACTGCGCCATGTCGGCTGCAAGGCGCCCGAGGTCCACGCCAGCGTCGGCGAGGATGAACTGGAAATCCCCGCGGTCGACGAGCGCCAGCTGCTCGATCCAATGCACGAGTTCGACATAGGGATTGCCCCGAAGCTTGGCGGCGTCAGCCGCCGCCTTAAATGCACGCAGGCAAATCGGATCGAGCTTGCCGATCAGTTCTTTACGCTTGAAGCTCTGGGAAGACATGTTCTGCTGCATGCCGGTCGGGCTCCTGCCATGTGCTCTGGAACGAACGAGCCTAGTCTTCGATGTCGATGGCAAACTGCCACATTATAGTGTCCTTGACAAATATTCGAACCGCATGTCTTTGATGAATAGTGTGACCGCGTGGTTTGGAGTTGCCAGATGATCGATCCATTGCCCGGTGACATCTTTCGCAAAAGCCAGGTACTCAACAATACCTATGAGATCGAGGGTGTGCTTGGTCGCGGCGGAACGGGCGAAGTCTACCGCGCCAGCAACAAGATCACCGGCCGTGTCGTCGCGCTCAAGGCACTCAAGCGAGAGCTATCGGCCAATGCCAATTATCTGGAGCTGATGAAGCGGGAAGAAGAGATGCGCGGCATCTCGCATGACGCGGTCGTACGCTATACCGACTGCAGCCAGACAGCCGAGGGTCACGTCTATTTGGTCATGGATTACGTCGCAGGCACGCCACTCAGCGACTATCTCGAGCGTGGCGGGATTTCCCCTGGCGACCTGCTCGTCGTGGCCCAAAGAGTGGCCGAGGGCCTAGTTGCGACACACGAACGCAAAATCGTCCATCGCGATCTGTCGCCCGACAACATCATCCTCCGCAACGGCCGGCCCGAGGAGGCCGTCATCATCGACTTCGGCATTGCCAAGGACAGCACGACGGGCGCGCGCACAATCGTCGGTAATGAGTTTGCCGGCAAATATGAATATGCAGCGCCCGAACAATTGCACGGGCGGGCCGAGCCGCGTTCGGACCTTTATGCCCTCGGCGCATCCTTGCTTGCGACTTTTCGGGGGAAAATTCCAAATGTCGGGACGAGCCCTGGTGAGGTCGTCCGCTACAAGGAGCGCCGGCTCGATACAGCGGGCGTTCCCGAGCCGCTCAAGGCTTTGATCGACGATCTGACCCAACCTGACGCGTCGCGACGCCCGCCAACCGCTGCGGCCGTCGTCAAGCAGGTGAGCGAGCTGTGGCGGACCGGTCGCACAGGCCAGCAGGAAGGCGGGCCCGGCGCCAGGCGAGGCTGGCGACCATGGCTGGCGATCTTAGCCATTGCTGCCGTGGCGGCGATCGCGGGGCTTTGGTTTGCAGGCTTTCCTGATGGCCTGTTTGTGAAAAGCCTGCCGGTCGCCGCACCCTATAAACTCAGCGCCGGGCTCGATGGGCAACACCAGACGACCTTGTCCGGTTTCGCTCCCGATGCCGACCAGCGGCAGGCGATATTGGCAGGTTTTACCCGTGCAGCCGGGCTTGCAGCACCCAAGGATGCACTCGGTCTCGCGAGGGGCGAACCTTCCGCGCGCTGGGCACAGGACATCGACAGCTTTTTTGCAGCCGCCGACGGACTAGACGAGTGGAAGCTTGACGTTACGGATCGCACCGTTCGCCTCACCGGCCTTGCGCCCGACAAGACATCACGTGACGCCGCCGTCAGCCAATTCAACGAGGCGAGCAAGGCCGCGGGCTACCAGCCGATCGTGCGAATTGCCGCAGGTCCGAGAAGTTTGACGCCCGACGAGCTGAAATCGGCCATCGCACCAATGGAGACTTGCGGTCCGCTTGGCGTCCACGCGCCGGAAGGGGCAAACTTTCCTCTCGGTTCGACAGTCACAATTCGGGGAGCCGTCGCCGCCAGCGGCGATGTTGAAGCGCTCCGGCAGACGCTTGCGCCGCGTCTCGGTGATCGCGACCTCCGATTTGATACGACAGTGCTCAGTAGCCAGCTGTGCGTGGTCCAGTCATTGTTGCCCGATGCGCCGCAGGGACCGATGACGATCGTGCTCGGTTATGGCGACAAATCCGAGCCAAACATGTCCGGCATCTACGCGGTCGGCGACAATCCAGTCATCGATGTGCTTGCTCCGACTACGATTAAGAACGGCTACCTCTGGGTCGCGATCGCCGATGTCACCGGCAATCTGTTCAACGTCCTTCCGAACATCAAGCGCCCGGACAACGCGCTTTCCAGTCTCGGGACCGTGTCCAACGGCATGCGGACGATCCGTGTCGCCTACTCCACGGCTGATGGAGCGACTGACCCCGCAAAGCTTTCCTTTGCCGTCGACAATACGTTCGGCAGAAGTCTGATAATCGCGATGCAGACTGACCGTCCTCTATTTTCGCAACTTCGCCCTACAACCGAGTCCACGAAGTCCTTTGCTGAGGATTTACATGCAGTTATTGCCAGCGGGCAGGTTTCGATCCTGTCGACTACGACCCGATTGATCGATACTCGGAATTAGTTGCTGCTTGCCCGCAAAGTGGCATTAGTACAGAGCGAAAAGTTATGCTAAAACAGGACTGAGAGAACAATATTAGTCGGTAAACGGGGGTTGTGTTGTTCGAATCTGCTCTCTGGTTGAATCCGATAGACGGTGACAACCCGTCCGGCGAAAGCCTGCGGAATGACGGACGATTCCACGAACTCGAACGCCTCGTACAGCCCCAGATCGAAATCAGCCGAGACGAGCGCAACAACCCCGTTTCACGAACGGAAGTGCCGGTCGACTGGTCTGTCGTGCTTCGCAAATCCGAAGAGTTGCGAGCGCACGGGCGCGATCTCAGGCTGCTTGTGATCGTGACGCGTGCCCTCGCAAATGAGCGGGGGTTTGTTGGCCTTGCCGACGGATTGAAGCTGATTGCCCAAACCTTCGACATGCACTGGCAGACAATGCATCCGGAACTTCGCGACGGCCAGCCCCCCCGTGATGCGGCTCTTCGCCGCATCAATGCACTGATACAGCTTCAAAATGACAAGGACGGCTTGCTCGGCGACCTGCGCAAGATGACGTTCTTTGCTCCACGTGGCGTCAGTCCGGTGACGGGACGCGATCTGGAGCGGGGGGCAATCGACGGTCGTACCGTTATTAACGAAGCGGCGCCTGGTTTGAGTTCTGCTGAAAAGACCTCGCTTGTCAGCGAGCATGATCAATTGCTCAATCGCATACGGACCAGCTGCGCGGCATTTGCCGAACAGGCGCCTGGAGAAGCAGCAGCGCTAGCGGCCAGTGCAAGTGCTGCCGTTGCAGCTCTGGAGGCGGCGGAACAGTCGCTCAACCTGCAGATCGGTGGCGATTTGCGCGTTGGCCTGCCGGATCTGAGCCGATTTCTGCATCGCGTGTCAGCGACCCTGGAGCGTGCCAAACCCAATGCGCAACAGGAGGGCCCAAAAGAGGGCCCGTCTGGCAGCGATCGTACGCTCGCTGCCGTCAGCGCTGCGGCAGACCAGGCCCCCATCTGGCCAGCGACAGTCTTTCCCTCCCGCCTAAACTCGCGAGACGAGGTCATGCGTTGCATCGACCTTATCATCGCTTTCTACGACCGTACGGAGCCGTCAAGCCCTATTCCCCATCTGGCCCGCAGGATCAAGCGCATGGTGCCGATGGATTTTCTCGAGCTCATGGAGGACCTGGCTCCCTCCGGGCTGAAAGAATTCCGGCTTTTAGCCGGCGTTTCGGAAAGCAAGAGACCTGCCCCTGGGACAAAAGGTGACCACCAATGAGCGAAACTAAGGCGAAGGTAATAGAACGCAACAGGGCGCCTCGCGTCCAGATCGCCTATGAAGTGGAAACGTATGGCAGCCCGACCACGATCGAGTTGCCCTTCGTGATGGGCGTGATGGCTGATCTTGCCGGTGCGTCCGAAACGCCGGAGGCTCTCAAATCCGTGCGGGACAGGACCTTCGTCGAAACCGATGCGAACCGGTTCGGTCGATTCATGGAGGCGCTGAGCCCGCGGGTCAAGGCGCGGGTCAAGAACACGCTTCCTCAACCGCCTGGCGAAGAGCGGGACGAGGAACTCGCCGTCGACCTGACCTTTACGAGCATGGGGGACTTTGCGCCGGACCGGATTGCCGAACAGGTTCCGCAGCTCGCTGAACTGTTGAAGATGCGCCGCCAGCTTGAGGAACTGCTGGGCTTCATGGATGGCCGCGTCGACGCCGAAAAGCGCATCGCCCAGCTTTTGAACAACGAGCCCCTTTTAGCAAAGATCGCCGACCAGGCGATCGATGATGGCAGCAAGTTGGAGGGCTAAATCATGGCCGAACAGGAAAGAACCGCCGCTGTCGACGTCAAGGAAGCCGAAGGCGTCGATCTTCAGGAATTCAGTGATCTTCTCGAAAAGGACTTCAAGGTCAAGAAGGACGACAGCGACAAGCTGCAAACCCTTGTCAAGAATCTCGCGCTTGCAGCACGCGCTCGTTCTCAATCGACGGCGATTTCCTCGAACGCGATCAAGTCGATCAAATCGCTGATTTTCGGCATCGACAAACTTCTGACCGAGCAGGTCAACGAGGTCCTCCATGCGCCCGAAGTGCTGCAGATCGAAGGAACCTGGCGTGGTTTGTGGTATCTCGTCAACAATACCGAGACGGATCAGAAACTGAAGATCCGCGTCATGAACATATCAAAAGAAGCACTGGCCGACACGCTCGAAGACTACGAGGGTCAGATGTGGGATCAGAGTCCCATATTCAAGAAAGTCTATACGGACGAGTATTCCATGCTTGGCGGCAGCCCGTACGGCTGCCTGATCGGTGCCTACGAGTTCTCCAATCACCCAAAGGACGTCGCCCTTCTGCGCAATATGTCCGGCATTTGCGCGTCGGCGCATACGCCCTTCATCGCAGCCGCCGCCCCCCGCCTCTTCCGCATGGAAAGCTGGCAGGAACTGCCAAATCCCCAGGACCTGCAACAGATCGTCTCGTCGCCCGCCTATGCGTCCTGGCAGTCGCTGCGTGAGAGTGAGGATTCGCGTTACATCGGGCTGACGATGCCCCGGGTCCTTGCGCGCCTGCCTTACGGTGCGGAAACCGTTCCGGTAAAGGGCTTCGCCTTCGAGGAGGACGTACAGGGCAATCATCATCGCTACGCGTGGATGAACGCTGCCTTCCCCATGGGGGTCAATATCAATCGAAGCCACAAGCTGTTTGGCTGGGGCACGCAAATTCGCGGCGTCGAGAACGGTGGAGCGGTCATCAACCTTCCGGTTCACAATTTCCCGACCGACGATGGTACGGTCGCGATGAAATGCCCGACCGAGGTCGCCATCGACGATCGCCGCGAGGCTGAGCTTGCCAAGCTTGGGCTCATGCCGATCCTCCATCGGAAGAACACCGACATCGCGGCCTTCATCGGTGCGCATTCGCTACAGGACGACGAGACGCGTGCCGGGCGGCTGGTCGATCCCGATGCACAGGCCAATGAGCGCCTGAGCGCAAATCTGCCCTATCTTTTCCCGGTCTCGCGTTTCGCCCATTACCTGAAGGCAATCGCCCGCGACAAAATCGGCTCGTTCAAGGAGCGGTCCGACATGCAGATCTGGCTGACGGAGTGGATCAACCGCTACGTCCTTGCCAACCCTGCCTTTGCCGACGACAAGGCCCGCGCCAAGCGGCCCCTGGCTGCGGCGGAGGTTCAGGTCGACAGCGTCGAAGGCCGTCCGGGATGGTATAATGCTCGGTTTTATCTGCGGCCCCATTATCAGTTGGAAGGCATCAACGCGTCGCTGCGCCTCGTATCGGAGCTGCCGTCGACGAAGACCTGAATTCACAAGGGAACGGGAGGTTATCCATGAAAATTGACGGTTTTCTCAAGGTGCCCGACATTACGGGACCGAGCGTACGTGATGGCCACGAAGACGAGATCGAAATCCACGGCGTGGAGTTTGAAATGGTCGGTCCTTACGATCCCAACTCACTTTCGCGACGAGGTCGCGTCAGTCTGGGCATGATCACGTTCATCAAGCATTACGACAAATCCTCGCCGTATCTGAAGAAGGCGCTTTTCGACAACACGCTTCTCGATGAGGTCAAGTTCTCGGCGCGTAGAACGATCGAAGGCGAGACGAGCGATTATCTGGTCGTTACGCTGAAGGAGGCTTCGGTCACCAAGTACAATATGATGCCAAGCGAGGACGAGCCCGATCTCATCGAAGAGCGCGTCGGCTTCGCCTACAAGAACATCACGTTCAACTACGACGACAAGGACGAGGTCGAAATGGATGTCTATGTCGGCAAGTGACGGCTGGCGAAAGGAATTTGGAAGGGAGTCGAGGCCCCTTGGCGGGCACCAGCGCGCAACCCGCGAAACGATCCAGCCGTCTTTGTGGGATCGCCTGGTCAATGACCTGCCGGGGCTCAGCTCCGAAATCAAAGATCTGCGGCAGATGCTGCAAGGCGACACAGACGCAGAGCGGCTGGACGCAATGGTGGCTGGCGGCGTCAGGGAAGTTGAATCTGCGACGGATCTCAGCATCGAGCAGAAAAAGAACATCCATCGTCTGCTTTCCCTGGAACGTCGTCGCATAGAACTCGAAAGTCGCGGCGTGGTCGTATCGACCGATGTGCTTCGCGAGGCGGTGCGGCGCGACATTGAGGCGCTTTTCAATGTGCAACGCTTCGAATCCTCGCCCCTCTTGACCGATGCAGAGGCCGACCAGGCCGGCGACAACCCTCCATCGCTTGAGGATTTCCCTCTGGTTCGCCGCAGTGTCGTCAATTACGGGGTGCCGCCATTTTCGGGCCGCTCATCGCGCGACTTCGACCGCGAGGAACTCGCCAAAGAAATTGCCCAGGTGCTTGCGGCATTCGAGCCCCGGCTGAAGGAAAGCGCTACCAAGGTCACCGTCAGCCTTGGCGACAAGTCGGTTGGTCTCAGGATCGACATCGACGCACTGCTCCTGACGACGCCGGCACCGGAACGGCTGCGCATCCGTACCATCCTCGATCTCGACAATGGCTCGGCAAGGACCGAATTGAAGGACGCCTGAAATGGATCGCGTCTTCCTGGAATATTATGAGGAGGAACTCACCCATATTCGCGCGCTTGCCGCCGAGTTTGCCGATATGCATCCCTCGATAGCGCGCAATCTTTCACTCGATACCGTCCCGTGCCCCGACCCCTTCGTCGAACGGCTTCTTGACGGCGTCGCATTTCTGGCCGCCCGCACACGCCAGAAGGTTGACGCAGAAAGCATGCGCTATGTCCGCAGCGTGCTCGAAAACTTCTATCCGGACCTCGTCTCGCCGGCCCCAGCAACGGCCATGGCTTTGCTCAAACCCGGCCAGCAGGTTCAAACGATGCTGGCCGGTCACCTTGTGAAGCGGGGAACGCGGCTCGTTTCGAGCGTGCGGCCCGGAATTTCCACAAGGTCCATCTTCACCACGGTCCAGGACGTGACGCTCTGGCCGCTTGCAATCAGCTCCGTGACCTACATGCAGGACCGAAGCGCACTTGCGGCGGCAGGGATCGGCGCCATTGACGGAGTTCCCGGCGCCTCGGGATTGAGCATCACCGTCAATCGAACCGGCAAGGGCAAGCTCGCCGACTTGGCGCTCGATCGCCTGGACCTATACTTCAGCGAAAAGAGCAAGGCGCCGTTGCTCTTCGATACGCTGTTTGGCGCCTGCAACTGCGTTGGCGCGCGCCCGGAGGGCCGCGAGAATCCGCTAAGCCCGTTGCCTGCGCCGGAGATGGTCGGCATATCGGACGACGAGGCGCTCATGCCCCGAACGAGGGAAACCTTTGAGGGCTACCGGCTGTTACGCGAATATTTCATCGCCCCCGAGCGGTTTCACTATGCCCGTGTGACGGGCATGCGGCCGGTCGTTCGCCATTGCGGCGAGAGGCTGGAACTGGTCTTCCTGCTCCGGCGACCCGTCCCGGAGCTTACGGGCCTTACCGCGAAGGATCTCGACCTCTTCGCAACGCCGATCATCAATCTGTTCGAGCGCTCGTGCAGTGTCATCGAGCTCGATCCACGGCGGACCCGCCAGGTGCTCCACGCCGATCGGACGCGGCCGCGCGATTTCGAAATCTATCGCGCGTTGCGTGTCGAGGATGCCGATGGCGAAGGCTCCGATGCCGAGATACCGGCACTTTTCAGTCTCGGTCAGAACCGCGCAAGCGGCTGGGTCTATTATACCGAACGTCGCCCACGGCGGCCGAGCGAGGACGAGCTTCGTCAGGGACAAACCCGCACGTCCTACGTCGGAGACGACGTATTCATCACCCTCTCACGCCCGGCGCAGTCGAAAGCGACCCGACCGCCCAAGCGGATCGAGGTGACGGCCCTATGCACCAACCGCGACCTGCCGATACTGGACGACACGCCCTCTCTGACGCTCGAAAGCGGCGATCCGGTAGAGGCCGTCCAATTGCTGGGTGCGTTGCGCCAACCTTGGCCATCCATCCCGGCAATGCTGCCAGCCGGTGCCGTCGACGCCTCGAGAGCCGATGAACTCGCCTGGCGCTTTATTGCACAATTGTCGCTGAACTTTCTCAGTCTTTCGGAGGAAGGCCGCGGGGTCGACCCTCTTCATGCCCTGCTTGATCTTTATGCGCAGCGGGGAGATCCGAGCCTCTCGCGGCATGTGCGCGCCATTGCGCGGGTCGAGGCCCGACCTCTCATCGAGCGCCTGCCGATCGCTGGGCCGATGTGCTTTGCCCGCGGCAGCGACATCACGCTCCATGTCGACCAGTCGGTGCTTGCCGGGCATAGCAGTTTGCTCCTTACGGCGCTGCTCTCGAGGCTTTTTGCACGCTATGCGGCGATTAACGGATTCGTGCGCACAAGAGCGAGAATCCTGCAGAAACAGGAGGATGTGCTATGGCCGATAACGCCGGGCAACCGCTTCCTGATCTGAGGAATGACGTCGCCCAATCTGCCGAGCTGTTCGACTTTTTCGAGCTCTTGCGGCAGCTCGAAAATACCGACAGGATCTTCGGTCAGGCAGGCCCTCCGCAGCGCGAACCGGCCAGGCTCGGGCAACACATTCGGCTTGGTTTTGCCGTACAGGATGTCGCAAGGCTCGAGCCCGCCACCGAAACAGCGCCCGCCCGGGTTACGGTCGCGACTATCGGCCTGCTCGGTCCGGAAGGCCCGATGCCGCTTTATCTGACGCGCTGGGTGCTAGATCGCCTGTCGCAGCGCTGGTTTGCCGGTGCCGACATGCGCGAGGTCAGCGACACGACGTTCGTCGACTTCGTCAATGTGCTGCAACATCGCATGATCGCGCTCTTCTATCGGGCCTGGGCGGATGCGCACCCGGCCGTTCAGATCGAGCGCACCGAGGGCGGACGCATTCGTGCCATGGCGGCGGCCATGGCGGGGATCGGCCTGCGAGGCAGGGCAGACCGCGAGCCGACAGCGATCGACATGACGAAGCTCGCCCACGCCGCAGCCCTTGCCCATCAGGTCGATGGGCCCGAAAGGCTCACGCAGTTTCTCGCCGACCACTTCAAGGTTCCCATCAGGCTTCGCGAGTTTGTCGGCGTCTGGATGGACATACCGCAAAGGCTCCAGTCCCGCCTCGCCGGCGCCTACGCACAGCTTGGCCGAAGCGCGACGATCGGGCCGAGAACGTTCCAGCGACAACAGAGAATTGAGCTTTCGGTCGGACCGTTGACCCTATCCGATTACACCGCGTTTCTTCCTGGCAGCGACCGGCACAGGGCCCTTAAAACCGCAATCCGCGATCTGGTTGGAAACGGGCTCGACATCGACGTCAGGCTGGTGCTTGCAAAAGAGGAGGTTCCGGCATCGCGGCTGAGCAAGGCGCGGCTCGGACACATTGCCTGGCTCGCTCCTAAGCAGGATCGCGACGCTTCCGATTTGTGCATGCGCACACTCGTCGGCTTTCGCGCCGGTTTTGCGGAGGATTCGCCATGTCGCTGATACTCACTCTCGAACAGTCGCCGCACCAGCAGGCGGTTCGCCAGATGCGGCTCGTGGAAGGCGAGCTCGTGATCGGTCGCAGCGCCGATGCCGACTGGCGGATCGACGACCCGGACATGTATATTTCCCGCGCCCATTGCACGATTGCCTGCGTTCATGGCCGCTATGAGGTGACGGATACGTCGAGCGGGGGCCTTTTCATCGATGGATCGCGCGTCCCGCTTGGGTCGGGAAATTCCGCCCCTCTCCACGACGGGGCTAGATTGCAGCTCGGCAACTATATCGTCCGTGTCGAGGTCCAGAGCACACCCTCGGATCGCCTGCCTGAACGCCCGCCGTCTCCCGCCCCGATCAGTTTCGAGCGTGACACTTTCTTTTCCGAGCGCAGCGAAAAGGTGGAGCCTCCCCCGCGACCTGCCGGATTGCCGGACCCGTTCGAACAGCCCGCCGCGTCGGCGTTTGAGGCAGTAAATCGGCAGGAAGCCACAAAGAGCGGTCACCCATTTGATGATCCGTTCAGTCTCGATCCTCTGCCGGCCCAGAGGCAGGACGACAAGGCATTGAACCTTTTCCTGACGGGCGGGCCCGCGGATCAGCCGGTTCCTGACCGCACGGCACCCGAACAGAAGGCAAAGCCCCAATCCAGACCTGACTTGCCGCCGCAAATGCCGCCGCAGGCGAGCCCATCAACCGATGCCGGGCTGCGCGAAGCGTTTCTGCGCGGATTAGGTTTTGACGGTGATGAATTTCCAGCCGCCGATTCGATCGCGCAAATGGAGAGTTTCGGGCGGGAGTACCGGATGATGCTGGAGGGCCTGATCCATCTCCTGCGCAAGCGAGCCGAAGAAAAAGGCGAAGCCAGGATCGCGCAAACCGTTGTCGGTGCATCCGAAGTCAATCCGCTCAAATTCATGCCGACGGTCGACGATGTTATCGCGACCTTCCTCGCACAGCGCACCGTAGGTTTTCTGCCGGCGGAAGCCGCAATCAGCGGCTCCATCCGCGACTTGGCCCACCATCACGTGCGCACGTGGCGCGGGGTCCAGGCTGCGCTCGCAAGGATGATCGACCGTTTCGATCCGGCAGCGCTTGAAAGCGAGCTGAAGTCGCAATCGACATGGGACGCGGTGCTTGCAGGCGGACGGCGTGCCAAGCTCTGGGAACTTTACGAGAAGCGCTACCGCGAAATTGCCAGGAATGCATCGACGCGTTTTCTCGGCGAGATCGGCAGCGACTTCCGGGATGGCTATGAAGAGAGGGAGAAAGAATAATGCTTCACCGACGCGGCTTTCTGATGATGCTTGGCACGACAGCCTTGATTTCCGGTTGTGTGGGCGGACCGCCGAAATCCTCGACCGTAACCGTCACGGCGACGGGACAGGCGGGTATGAATCTTGCGCCGGACGGCGGTGACCGCCCGGTGACACTCCTCGTCCTCAGGCTCAAGGACGTTTCAAAATTCAACACGGCCGATGTTTTTGCTCTCCAGTCTGATCCGTCTTCCGCGCTTGGAGCCGATCTCGTCGGCGCCGATCAGTTGACGATCTCGCCCGGCGCATCGGCCTCCAAGACGGTAGCCTTCCCTCCGGAAGCGACGTTCCTCGGGGTCGTCGCATTCTTCAGGACGCCAGGCGGGCGTGTCTGGCGAAGGGCGGTACCGATCAAGCCGGAATCGACGGTAACCGCGACTGTAGCGTTGAGTAGCGGCGGCATGGCGCTCTCGCTCGCCTGAAGGGAGGGCGTTTCCCCATGACGGATACGAATAAGGTGCTCTGGTCCGAAGGGCTTTTCCTGCGGACGCAGCATTTTCAACAGCAGGATCGATATACCGAGGCGCTGATGCGCGGCGCGCTGCAGGCTGGACGGCTGCAGACGTTCGGCTTCAGATCCCTGATGCTGGATGCCGCACAGCTCGAAGCCGGCCGGGTGGCGGTCTTGTCGGCGCGCGGCATTTTCCCAGACGGCACGCCCTTTTCCATTCCCGAGACGATGGATGCGCCCGCCCCTTTGTCCATCGCCCGCGACATGGGCTCTGGATTGGTGCAGCTTGCCCTTCCGCTGGAACCGCCCGGAGGCGTGAGCTTCGATGCCGCCCATGGCGAGCCGACCGGCGCGCGCTACAAAGGCCAGATCGAGCCGATGCGCGATGCTGTCCATGGCGGCGCCGATCCGGAGGAGATCGAGATCGCCCGGCCGCAAGCCCTACTTCTGTCGCCGGCGCAAATGACCGGCGGATATACGGCGATGCCGGTCGCAAAGGTCAACGGGCTGCTCGCCGACGGGAGCGTCGCGATCGGGGAGAACTTTCTGCCGCCGGCTCTCGTGACCGGCGCGGTGGCCTTCTATGGCCAGCTCATGCAGGAAGTGATCACCGGCCTCGACCGCATTGCCGATGCGCACGGCAAGATGGTCCTCGGCGGTGCGGGCCGCAGCGTGGAAAACCTTTTAGTGCTCGATCTTGCCAACACTGCGCGGGCGCGGCTAGCACATATCCTTCCCCAGGAGGTCTTTCACCCGGCCGAGCTCTTTCTGGAGCTCAGCGGACTTGCAGGACGGATGGCGACCTACGGGTCAGGGTCGCGCCGGCTGACCGAACTGCCGACCTATGACCACATGCTGCCGGGACCCGCCTATGCCGCGCTCGCTGACACCCTACGTTCGCTGATCCTCAGCCTGCGTTACGTGGAGCCGAAATCAAGGGCACTGCCCGTTCTCAAGCATGCGACAAACGTGTGGAAGGTCCGGGTCGATAATCCCGAATTGCTGACCGCAAGCCGTATTGTCGTACGCGTCGGATGCGACATGTCGGAAGACGCGCTGCGCAAGATCTTCGTCGATCAGGTCACCGTCGGTGCAGCCGACGAGTTCGAAGCCTTGTGGAAGTCCAGGTTGCCCGGCATCCGTCTGAAGCCGCTTCATTCGCAGCCGCGCGAAATTCCCTATGATGGGGACCGCCTTTGCCTCGAGCTCGATCAGCGCAGCGAACATTGGGAATCCCTGCTGCGCTCGCCCGGCTTCGTGATTGGTGTGTCCGGCGTGTTGCCCAGTGAACCACAGGTCGACTGCTATTCGGTAAACAGGTAGCGCCATGTCAAGTGAGGATCCATTCGGTCTATCGGGCGATCACGGCCGGACGCGTATCCGGCCTCCGCCATCGTCGGGCGCAAGGCAGGTTGCCGCTGCAGCCAGCCTGGCAAGGCGGGCACGATCTCATCCGAACACATTGATCAATGCGTTCGCCAAATTGCTGGAATTTGCCCCCGAACTCGAAAGCGCCTTGCCGCCGAGCAACCCGGAAGTGCTGCGAACGAGATTGATGGATGAACTTGTGGTGGCTCGGGACGCGGCGATGGCGTCCGGTTCGGTCCTGCAGCGTGCAGACGCGGCCGCCTGGGCTGTCGCCTCGCTGCTCGACGATCTGGCGCTGAACACGCCCTGGGGTGGGGCAAGCGCGTGGCCGCGCCAGCCGCTCGTCGTCATGTTACGGGGCGATGTCGATGCCGGCGCGCAGTTTTTTGCAAGGCTGGAAGAGCTTGAACGCCATCCCGGCCGCGATAAGGAATTGCTCGAACTCCAGTATTTCTGCCTGGCGCTCGGTTTTCGCGGCAAGTATCGCGTGCCCGGCCGCGCCGGTGACCGCTCGATCAGCGCCGTTCGTGCGGGGGCAGCCCGCTTCCTCAAAGATGCCGATGCGGAGGACGCGCCGCTATCACCCCGATGGGAGGGGGTCGCTGCGGCCGACGAACCATCCCGGTTTGCGGTGCCGATCTGGGTCCTGGTTGTCGTTGCTGTCGCACTCTCGACCGCGATCTATTTGGCGCTGTCAATGCGCCTCGATACCAAGGCGGAGGGGCTTGCTGCGCTTGTGCGGGCGCTGCCACCGCCCGAGCGCGCCGAAATCTACCGGCCGGAAAAGCGCACCCCGCCGCCAAACGCGCCGCCGGTGGAGCCGGTCGTTATCGAGCTGCTGCCGGAATTCCGCGCCGCCGCCCCTGCACCGCTGCTCCCCGCCCTGAAGGGAAATGAAAACGCCTCTTCGGTCACGCTTCTCTTGCAATCAAGCACACCTGAGCTTTTCCGGTCCGCCAGACCCGAATTGACCAAGGACTTTGAACCTCTCGTTGCTTCCATTGCAACGGTTCTCAAGCAGAATGCGGAATTGATCGGTGGCGTTACGATCACCGGCCATACCGATAATGTCCCGGTCCAGGCATCCAATCCCCTGTCCAATAATCAGCGCCTTTCCGAGGCGCGCGCTGCAACCATTGCCTCGTTGCTCGCAGCTGCCGGGGTGCCGGCCGAACGGTTGAAGTCACAAGGACGCGCGGCAAGCCAGCCGCTCGCCGGCAACAATACGCGCGAGGGGCGGGCTGCCAACCGGCGCATCGAAATCCTGATTGAAAAGAGGCTCTGAGATGGCGATCTTCCGGTTCCTCTGGGCCATTGTCACGTCTCGCTGGCTCTGGACCTTCATCGGGCTCATCCTGTTGTCCCTAATCGTGTGGATCTTCGGTCCAATCGTCAGCGTCGGAGACAGTGCGCCCTTTGCGTCCGAGATCGTGCGACTGGTCATCATCGGCCTTCTGTTTCTCCTGTTCATCCTCTGGTGGATTGTGGCGCGGCGGCGTGCGGTACGCGCCAATCGCCTCTTCGTTTCCGAAATTACTCCCCAGCCTGAAGCGCCGCCAAGTCCGTCCGAAGAAGGCGTTGCCGCCGTCGGTGCAAAATTCCGCGAGGTCATGGCGGGTCTCAAACGCCAGAAGGTCGGCGGCCGAAAGTTTCTGCGCGAGATGCCCTGGTATGTCATCATCGGTCCGCCTGCGACCGGCAAGACCACAGCCCTCAGGCAATCCGGACTGAGCTTTCCGATCGATCTGACCGACGATCTGCATGGCGTTGGCGGCACGCGCAATTGCGACTGGTTCTTCACCGAGGAAGCGGTGCTGATCGACACGGCGGGGCGCTATGTTCAGCAGGAGAGCCAGCCGGAAGTCGATGCCGCCGAATGGCTGGGCTTCCTCGATCTCCTGAAGAAGCATAGGGGTCGTCGCGCCTTGAACGGCGTGATCGTGGCGCTTGGTATCGACACGCTGTCCGAAGACGATGCGGCAATCCGCATGCATGGGCGTCAGATCCGCAAACGGCTGGCGGAACTCCAGGAGCGCCTCGGGATCCGCTTGCCAGTCTATCTCATGCTGACAAAGGCCGACCTGATAAAGGGGTTCGAGAAATTCTTCGGGTCGTTGTCGACGGCAGATCGGGAACAGGTGTGGGGGGCGACCTTTGCTCCGGGCGCGCGCATCGACGGCGCCGAAGTCACCCAAGAGATTTCCACACTTGCAGGCGTGCTCGAACGGCGTCTCATCCCGCGGCTCGAAGGCGAGGAAAGTCTCGCGGACCGGGCAGAGATATTCCGGTTCCCGGCCCAAGTTGAAAGCCTTTCAGAACCTGTGCGGGTTTTGATCGAAACCGTCTTCGGCGAAAGCAAGTATGCCGAAAGCGCGTGGTTGCGGGGCATCTATGTGACGTCGGCGACCCAGGAAGGCACGGCAATCGACAGGTTGACGGCGGCGCTGGCGTCATCCTTTGGACTGCCTACCCAACCCGCCTCCCCGATGTTGCGGGTGGAGAAACGCAGCTTCTTCCTGAAGGACCTGCTGACGAAGGTGATTTTCAGGGAAGCGGGGCTCGGCACGTTCGACCCGGCGGCAGAAGAACGGCGTATCTGGATATGGCGCGGCGCAGTGGTGGCCGCGACCGCGTTCGTGGTCATCTCTACCTTGCTGTTCACCCTGTCCTATAGGCGAAACGACGCGGCTCTGGCGGCGCAAGCCGAGCAACTTGAGGGCCTGCAGCTTCCCCTCTCCCCGGTTGCCGCGCGCCAGGCACCCGTCGACCCACTCGACCTCGATCTCGGCCTCGAAGCGGCAACGGAAGTTGCCAACGCCCGCACGGACCCGCCTGGGGGCGCGGCCGCAATGATCGGACCTTCGGCTGAAGCCGCGATCCATCAGGCGCAGTCGGATGCCTATGACCGCACGCTGCGCAATATATTGGAGCCGCGCATGGTCGCTCTGCTTGAGGCGACAATGTGGCGGAAAATCCGGGATCCCGAATTCCAGCTGGGTGCGCTGAAGACCTATCGCATGATGACCGGGCTGTCGCCGATGGATCCGGACTTCGCCAAGCTATGGTGGGTCGAGACGCTGCCGGGCTCAGCACCCATACCGCCCTTCAAGACCGAAATGGCATCGGATCATCAACTTGCGGCGATCGACAATATGGCGACGGAACAGGCCTTCGTCGCCCCCGACGAAGCACTGGTGGCCGAAGCTCTGCGAACGATCTGCTCGATCCCGCTGCCTGTGCGCGCCTATAATGCGCTGCTCTCGGATCCGGAGGTCGCGGCGCTGAAGCAGTGGATTCCGGCCGACCATGTCGGCCCGAATGGCCTGAAGGTGCTGGCACGCCGCTCGGACAAGACGCTCAGGGTGGGCATCAGCGGTGCTTTCACCTATGACGGTTTTCACAACGTCATCCTCGCCCGCCTCGAAGATGTCGCCACCCAGGCCGCCCTGGACCGCTCCGTCTTTGCAGGCGGATGCTCTGAGAGCGCCAGCCCGTCGGTCGCGGCGCTTTCGCAGGACATCCTCAAGCTCTATTATGACGACTATATCGCCAAGTGGGACGGCTTCATGCGGGACGTCCGGCTTGCGCCGCTCTCTGACCTGCAGACGGCCGGTGAAAATCTCAAGGATCTTTCGAGCGCGGACTCATCCATGAAGCGTTTGCTGACCGCCATCGTGCGCGAGACGGAACTGACACGCCCCGAGGGTGACGGTGGCGGCCAGACCCCGCCGGCTGGAACATCCAAACTCCTGTCGAAGCTCGGCAAGATCGGCAAGCTTGCCTCCAAGGGCGTGAAAATGATGCCAGCAGCCGGCGCGAAGTCGGATGTGGACCTGTCGGGTGCGCTGGTTGCCGAGCATTTTAAACCGATCAAGGCCGCCGTCGTCGAGGTCGACGGCCAGCCTCCAGCGCTCAACGATGCGGTCGCAGCCCTGACTGCCCTCTCGAACATGCTCCAGACGGTCTCGGCAAGCCCGGATGCCCAGGACGCCATGAAACGGCAAGGTGGCCTGGCGGAATTGACCGGGGCGGTGGCAAAACAGGCCGTTACCCTTCCCGATCCGCTGGACGACTGGCTGGCGGGACTGGCTGGCGATACCAGTGAGCTGGCGACCGGCGCGGTCACTTCGGAGCTGAACGCAATCTGGCGCGCCGATGTGCTTCCCTTTTGTCAGGCGGCATTGACCAACCGATATCCCTTCGTCCCCGACAGTCCAATCGATGTCACGGTGGTCGACTTCCAGCGCGTCTTCGGCCCCGGCGGACTGATCGACAATTTCACCAACAACAACCTCGTCAACTATATCGACACGACCAGCCATCCCTGGAAATGGCGCTCCGACATCAAGCTCGATCCCGCACCGCTCGTGGCGCTGGAGCAAGCCCGCTTGATCCGTGACAGCCTGTTTCCCGGTGGTGCGGGACCGATCCTGACCTTCACGCTTGAGCCGAAGGATCTTTCGCCCACCGTCAGCCGCGTGACCCTGAACGTCGACGGGCAGAGTCTGTCCTATTTCAACAACCCGACCCGCCCACAACAAATGACCTGGCCGGGCAAGGATGGCACCGGCGTGATCATCCTCTCCTTTCAGCCGATCGACGGCTCACCCGAAGTCATGGCAAGCGAGACCGGGAGCTGGGCCTTCCTGCGAATGCTGCGCGCCGGCCGGCTCACCGGAACCAATCTTGCCGAGCTTTTCAAACTGCGGCTCGCCGCCCAGAGCTATTATGCCGATTTCGAGCTCAGGGCGGGGAGTGTTGCCAATCCCTTCGACCTGAAGATGTTTGCGAGGTTTTCGTGCCCGACGCAGCTTTGATCCTGCCAGGATTTTTCGGAAAGTTGCCGGCGATGGGGGACTTCGTCACCCGCCGCCTGCCTGCCTCCTTCGTCGGGCGGTGGGATCGCTGGATCAGCCGGCATCTGGTTCACCGGTTCTCGCTTGGGCCGATGGAGAACGTTCCGGTCTTGCGATTTCTGCTGGGCAGCGACACATTCGGTCCGATGACGGGCGTGATCCTGGCGAGCGCCGACCGCGCAGGGCGCCGCTTTCCGCTGACCATTGCAGCGATGCCGCCCCTTGCCTCTCTCGATATCGTAAGGCTTGCCGCAGGCTGGTTCGATCAGTTGGAAGCGACAGGGACGTCGGCGAGAGACGATACGATGGATAGCGACGCGCTGGCCGCTTGCCTCGCGGCGCTGCCTTACCCGGCGGTCGGAGGGAGCGACGGCCCGGTTGGCGGCATGATATTCTGGACGTGGGATTGCGAGGCAATAGAAGTCGACCCCGATGCGCCTGAAACAAAGCTTGGCCTGTTTTTCCCCGGCGCTCAGGATGCCACCTGATGCAGATCTGGAACCAGACCGGCTATCCGACCGAGTTCACGATGGGCATGGACAAGGCCGGCCACGAATACATAGTCGTTGTCGTAAAGGGGACCTTTGACTTCCCCGAGGAAGCGGGTGGTTCGGTCCAAAAATCTTCCGTTCAGGTACCGCTGGTTATGGCCGACACGCATACCGGCGCACCAGGCTTTTCGGCTACACTTTGGGAGTCCGATTTCGCGTTCCGCAAGCCGCGTTGTGATGTCATCGCCAATGGGTGCGCCTATGCTCCGGCCGGCCGGCCGGCCGAACGCGTCACAGTCGGCGTTAAACTCGGGCAATGGTCAAAGGTGTTCGAAGTGCTCGGACATCGCGAGTGGCGGGCGCTGGGGCCTCTCTTTGTTGCTTCCGCCGCGCAGCCCTTTCTACGCCAGCCCTTCTCCTATGACACGGCATGGGGTGGGGTCGACCGCCTTGACCCAGAGGACAAACTGCCCGCGAGCTACAGGCAAAACCCCTTCGGTACCGGGTGGGCGCGCACTGGCAATCAACGTCTCATTCCCGGGCTGCGGTTGCCCAATACCCAGGCCATCGGCGAAGACATTCGCTCGCCCTTCGGCACTTACACCCCGATGAGCTTCGGCCCTTATTGCCGGGCCTGGCCCGGTAGGATCGAGTTCGGTGGCACCTACGACCAGAACTGGATCGACAATGTCTTCCCGTTCTTGCCTAGCGATTTCGACGAGCGATATTTCCAGATGGCGCCTTCCGACCAGCAGATAGAATTCCCGAGGGGGGGCGAGGATGTGGTCATCGTCAATCTGACCCCATCGGGACGTGAAAGCTTTCGGCTGCCGGCCACCCCCCTGGCGATCACGTTGTTCAAGGGCAGCGAAAGAGCATTCGAGAACACAATATTGCCCGATACCGTATTGTTTGACATGGAAAACAGGCGCTTTTCGTTGGTCTGGCGCGTGTCGCAGCGCATCCACAGAACGATCCTCGACTTCTCCGAATGCTGGGTTGGTTCACCGACAAGGGGCATGCTGAGGGCAAGGGCTGCCGGCAAGCGCTATGTCCGGACCTTTGAGCGGCCGGCCCGCTTCCAGATGGAGGAAGACGCCCAATGAGCGCCATGCTGGATATTGTGTCAATCGGTATGGTGACGGCGGTAGGTCTTGATGCGTCGTCCTCGTGCGCCGCAATGCGAGCAAAGCTCGACGGTTTTCAAGAGACACAGTTTGTTGGCTCGAGCAGTGAATGGGTTGTCGGAGCTCCAGTGCCGCTTCCGCACAACTGGATCGGGGAAGAGCGGATGGCTCGCATGGCAGCCGCTGCGATATCAGAATCCCTCGCGCAAGCGCCCGGAGCACGGGAGCAAGCCGTGCTGCTTCTGTGCCTTGCCGAGGAAAGTCGCCCGGGTCGCCCCTACGGTAAAGGATCGGCTTTGCTTGACCGAATAGCGGCTATCATCAATTTCGAGCCGCGAGCCGGCTCACAAATCGTCGCTCATGGTCGTCCATCGGGGCATGTCGCTCTCAATCTTGCCCGCAAGATTTTGGCCTCCAACCAAGAGCGTTTCGTTGTGATTGCCGGTATCGACAGCTATCTAACCAAAGCAGCCATTTCCGAATACCTAAGCGCGGAGCGGTTGCTAACACCGGACAATCCCAACGGCTTTATCCCCGGCGAGGCCGCTGCCGCGGTTCTGTGCTGCAAGGCCGGCAGCAACCCATTTCAGCTTCTTGGTCTTGGCCTCACGCATGAGCGAGCCCCAATCTACAATTCCAGTGATTTGCCGATGCGCGGCGATGGAATGACTGATGCCTATCGTCTTGCTCTCGAAGAAACTGAAATCGACATGAACAACATTGGTTATCGTATCTCCGACCTAATAGGTGAACAATATTGGTTCAAGCAGAGTGCCCTAGCGAGCCTGCGCTTGCTACGCGGCCGCCACGAATTTCAAGACCTATGGTCTCCCGCAGAGTCGTTAGGCAACATCGGCGCCGCGGTCGTACCTGTGATGCTTGGGATGGCTTGGATGGCTGCCAGAAAGGGTTATGCCGCCAGCAACCCAGTTCTCATCGAAGCATCCAGCGACGCCGGTATTTGCGGCGCAGCGGTTCTTGCCGCCGGAGCTACGCGATGACGGTTTTTGCAAATGGCCTCGAAGTGGCCTGCAAAGCGCAGGCGAACAAAGTTCTTGCTGCATTCCCTTACGTTTGCTTCACGCCGCCCCAGACGCCAGCCACACCGCCTGGCGTCCCAGTGCCGTATCCGACCTTCGGGATGGACGGCGATACCGATAACGGCACGTCCACAGTCAAGATTGGCGGACAAACTGTTACTCAGAAGAATAAATCGTACTACACAAAATGCTCTGGTAATGAGGCGGGCTGCGCTCCGAAAAAGAACCTGATCACGTCCGTCAACACCGGAAAGGAATATGCCCACGCTTGGTCAGGCAACGTTCGAATGGATGGTGAACCTGTTAGCCGGTTCACAGACATTTCGAGTAACGATCACGCTTCCCCGACCGGAGGAGGTCCTCCCTGGCCGAAAATCGCCAGCCTTGACCTAGGACTCGGGAACTGCGTCGCCATACTGCAGAACATAGGACTCAATATTCACAAACACGGACATAAGGGTAAGGCGTGCAATCCCCAAGGCAGAGATCCGCCCCTAAGGCAATCTGATCACATTATGCAGAATCGTTGCTTCACGTCCGGTGGCCGCACAGGTTACCTCTCGAACTGGCCAAACTACACGGAGTATTCCGCCCCTTGCGTTTGTCTCAACGATGGGACATCGCCAACCTCCGAACACGGGCGGAAATCGCAGAAGCAGAAAGCGTATGCCGCACGCTGGCGCAGCGGCGGCAAAACGACCGTTAAATTTTCTACAGTAAAAAGGAACAACATGGATGCCATGAAGTCGGCGTGCAAACGCCTTGCTAAGAACCAAGCCGCACTTGCCTGCCTGTCAGAAATCATCGATATCTACTTCATGCATGCTGCCGGCGTTTCCACAAAGGAAGAGCTAAACGCAATGGACTGCGCTGTACCGGGTTAAAATGATGTCCGACTCTGACCTTACAACGACGGTAACCGCCATCGAGCTGCTCGACAATCAGACGCTTCACGTACTTGTCACGACGAACGACATTCGCGACAACTACGTGTCGGAACTGCGAAGATTGAGCGGTCCTCGTTTTGAAGCAGTGGAGGTTCTCTTTCGCCGAACCGAATGGCTGACTGGGTTCACCAGCCCTAGCCGCGAAGTTAGCTACATCGCACGCTGGGACAACACGATCTACGTTGTCGGAACTCAAAACCAAAGAGCCGTTGACCGCCCCTGCGAAGCAATTACTCGTGTTGTCAGTGGTCCCGATGGCCAGGTCTTCGCCACTTGCTATTGGGGGCTGATTCAGTGGCTTCGAAACGGTCAGTGGCAGTCTATAGACTTCGGCCGCGAGGTGGATTTATTTCATGTTTTACCGACAGGTAGTAACGAGTTTTATGTATGTGGAGCAGAAGGTAGCCTAGCGCAGTGGTCGAATGGCAATGTTGCTTTCTTTGAACTTCCTACTGACGCTGCGCTATTTGCTCTCGCGCAGGATACCAATGGCAAGATCATCGTAGGTGGCGAGGGGATCTTATTTCGAGGCGGAGGCACAATTTGGGATGCTGTTGATGTCAGCGAGACCACATTCCACCATGCCCGACGTCATGGATCGGCCATAAACCTTGGCGGGGGCGAAAACGGATTGTACAGGCTTTCCGACAGCAATCTCCTACAGGTCAACGGGGATATTCTTGCCTATTATGTGGCCGACTTCGGAGATCTGATAGCTACATGCGGAGCCAACAAAGTCTGGATTATTGACGGCAATACCACCTACGCAATTACTTTTGACCATCTTTTCTAAAGTCTTGGTCTTTCTGGCCACCGAAGTCACTAAGGGCGCTTAGGAGAATGATTTGCCAACAAATATGCACGCACTTTCTCAAGATCCAGTTCCTTGATCCGTGGCGCCTCTTTCACCGAGAGCATTCGCACCACGAATAGCTCACCTGCCTCCGGAAATTCATGATAACGTTCCTGCGCGACCCTTAACCCATCATCTCCCGCCACGCGTAGTCCGTCCAGATGAGCCTCCAGCCTCTCAACCAATCGGGCAAGGCGCTCCTCATCCATATCCGGATTTTCGTCCGGATGGAGCAGATGATAATCGTAGACGGTCCACAAAAACGCAGCCATCTCGGCATGCTGGCGGATGATTTCGCGAAGAACGGGGACGGCCGGCATCAGTTGAGGTTCACCGATCCACCGCGGATGCGGTTGGCGGCGCTGGCATGGCTCGTCACATACGTGCCCCGGATGGTGATGTGACCATCCTTCTCCATGATGATCGTCGCCTTGCCACAGCGAAGCTCGATGCGCTCCTGGGCGGTGATCTGCACACGCTCACCGTCCCGGATCACATGTGGCATCGGCGACCTGCGCGCCGGGTCGACGATGCGTCCGACGATCAGCGGTCGCAAGGCGTCTCCGCCTTCAAAGAGCAGGGCAACTTCCGATCCGACCATGGCCGGGGTCAACTCGGCGAGGCTTCGCGCGCGCAAGGCAACATCCTGAGGGTTACCGGGAAAAACGACGAGCGGCACACCTGCATCTAAACCCAGCAGCAGGCCGATGACCACGCCCTCGATACGCTCCATAACATCGGACATAGGCCGTTCCTCAATTCTGGTTGATCTTGCTGCCCTTCCAGGTGACTTCTCCCGAAGCCTTGCCATTGAACTTGCCCGAGGCGTTGATCGAAATGTCCTTGCCTTCGATCGAGATCGTGCCGTCCTTCTTCATTGCAATGCTTGCCGAGCCACATTTGATGACGACCGAGTCTGCCGCTTCGATCAGAAGGTCCTTCCCAATCTTGATCGCTCCGTCCTCGCCGACCTCGACCAGACTGCCTTTGGCGACCTTCACCGCCCGGCTGCCACCGATTTCCGTCGAATCGTCGTCGCCGATCTTGGCGCTGCGAGCCTTGCCGATGCTGCTTGCCTGTGCGCCGCCGATCGACACGCTCTGGTCGGAGCCGACATTCCAGCTGTCGGAGGCGCCGATGTCGTGGCTCTGGGCCGCGCCGACGCTGACCGATCGGCTTGTACCAATGGTGTTCAATTGGGCCGCGCCGACCGATCGTGTCTCCGCCGCACCGACCGTGTCAACGCGTGCAGCCCCAACCGTCACCGTCTGGACGATGGCGACGGTCTGGGTGTGATTGGCGCCGATTGTCTCGGTCGAGTTCGAGCCGATACTGATCGTCTCGTTGGCGCCCACCGTCAGAGATCGATTGACCCCCACCGTCTCGGTATCGTTCGATCCGATATTAACAGTGCGGTGGACGCCCACCTTGGTCGTCTTGTTGTTGCCGACATCCTCGTCGAGGTTCACACCGACGGAGTGCTTGGCATTGTTGTCGATGCGGTCCGACTGGTCGTGCTGGACGAGCTTGCTGCGATCGTGCTTGATCAAAAGATTGTGATCCTTCTGAGCCTGGAAATAGACCTCCTCCGACCCGGCCTTGTCTTCGAAACGCAATTCATTCCAACCACCGCCCCCCGGCGAGGAATTCGTCTTCAATCCGGATTGCGTGGCATGTCCCGGCAACTCGTAGGGCGGCATTTCCTTGCCGTTATAGACCCTGCCGGTGATGATGGGCCGGTCAGGATCCCCCTCGAGGAAGTCAACGATTACTTCCTGGCCAATCCGAGGGATCTGGATAAAGCCCCAGCCGGCACCGCTCCAGGTCTGCGACACGCGCACGAAACAGGAACTGTTCTGGTCCTTCTTGCCGAGGCGATCCCAG
Organism: Rhizobium sp. 862_C5_N1_2; assembly: GCF_051811205.1. Taxonomy (NCBI): domain Bacteria; kingdom Pseudomonadati; phylum Pseudomonadota; class Alphaproteobacteria; order Hyphomicrobiales; family Rhizobiaceae; genus Rhizobium; species Rhizobium sp. 862_C5_N1_2. Next base: position 512,702 of record NZ_JBPWPT010000003.1, read on the forward strand.
TGAAACTGGACTTTCACGCGTGCATACTTGTCTGTGAAGATCTCCTCGCCCGCAGGACCGACCACGGTCGCTGTCTGCGGCCCGCGCATGACCGGCCGGATCGTGGTGCGAGGCGGCCGATAACTGATGGAGGTCGGAGCGACCTGAAACATCGCCCGGAAGGTTTCTTCCCTTGCATCGGCGGCGGGGCGGTAGCCGGGGTCGAACAGACGGTAATCTGCGCGAAGCACGACATATTCCGCGTTCTGATCCTTGCGAGGAAAATTTTCAAGCTTGAACCTGCAACCCGAGGCAAGGCCGCGTACGGTGCCGGCGGCCGCGATCCGTTGATGCGCCGCCTGAATTTCCTCCCGCCGCACGACGGCCACTGCATCACCGCGGCTGACCGTCAAATGTGCACCGGGATGGCGATAATGCTCGCCCTGTGCCTCCGCGTGAGAGAAAGGTTGCGCCGATTGCGTCATGAGGTCGGCGCCCGGCTTGGTGAAATCGTAGTCCGTGTGGGCGAAGGTGCCCGGCAGGACAGAACTGGTCGCAACCCAGTCCGTCATATATTCCTCGTCCCGGCGCACGGGATCGCCCTCGGCCCGGAACTTGACGCTCTCATAGCCTCGTGCCGGCTTCAGTTTGTTCATGGCGTCCGCAAGCACGAGTGTGTGTTCACCCTCGTCATACTCGAAGAAGTACATGATGCCTTCGTGCTCGAGCAGCCGCTGCACGAAGTCGAGGTCGGTTTCGTCATATTGCACGCAATATTCCCGCGCCTCGTAGGAACCCTGCAACCGCTTCTCGAATTTTGCCCCCTTGTACTTCGAAAAGACCTTCTCGACGATTTCGACGACGCTCATATTCTGGAAGATGCGGCAATCCGTGCTGTTGCCGAGCAGCCAAAGCCAAGGCCGCATCTCTGCCTCGTAGTAGGCGAACCTTTCCTCGATGCGCGTCAGGCGAAAGTCAGTGACGAGTCCGCTGAACCAGCGTTTCTTGTCTCCGCCTTCCCCTTCCACCGATAGGGGTTTTCCAAGCAGCTTGAGTGCGTCGACATTCTCGTCAGAACTGATGAAGCCCACCATGAAGGCAAAACACCGACTGACCTCGTCGCGGCCGATGAGATGCGTGAACGTCAGCGCTTCGGATCCGAGCGGCGTCTGGACGGTTGTCTTGCGATCATCAGCCATGCGGAGAATGCCCCTGTCTCGTGACGCCGGCGATCCTGATGGAGAAGCCTAGCATAAAGGCCCGTCGCTCCGGAAGTGACATCGACATTGCAGCAGGCCAGCGCCTATCGAGTGGTGGTCGAGGACGGCAAGACGCGCCCGGAAGGCGAGGATCGGTATGACCAGCACAATCGGACCGGCGCGGCGAAAACGTCATACGCGCGCAATCGATCCCCCGAGCGCGCGATCCGTCCTGACGGAGAATACGAGCTCTTCGATCGCCAGTGCCGCTTCACGCGCCCCATTGGCAAAAACGATGCGACCTGCTCGCGTGCGATGCTGGCCAAGAAAATCCTCCGACAAGGCAAGTTCGATCACCTCGTGCGCTCGCTCGACATCCACCGATCTCAGACATAGCCCCAATCCGGAGCTTTGCGCATAGGCGGCTCTGACGGCCTGCTCGTCCATCTCGGGCGCCTCGTTCGGAACGAAGATTGCCGGGATGCCGCCATAAATACATTCATGGAAGCTGTTGTAGCCGGCATTCGTGATTATCAGGTCGACAGCGTTGAAATATCTGGCGATCGGGTAGATCGCCTTCTGGAGGGTGCCGCCGATATGGTCTTCTCGCTTCGGCGCGAGAGGATTAACTGCATCGATAACCTGGACGCCATGTTTTAGCAGCCCGCTTATGATCGCCGGCCGCAGCCGGCTGACGTCGAAATTACGCTCCGAACCGAGCTGCACGACGGCGACAAGACCGGCCGGATCGGCACCGAGAGCCGATGCAGCCTCCAAACGCGGGAGCCTGTCTTCGTCGTCAACGAGGAGGATGGGAGGAACGCCGATCACGCCAGCGCGCAATTGCGCGGTGATGCCGTGGTCCTCGTCCGCGGCGAACTCGCCCGGCTCGATCACCATGTCGAACCGACGCTGTATCGACGGATCGAGACCATGTCGGGAAGCCCACATCCCACGGCGGATCCAGACCCAGTTTAGATCGGGACGGGCCGCCAGAACCTTTAGAAGACCGGGAAAGGGATGGTTGCTGTCGAAGACGACGCTGTTGACGGCAAACGCCTCGACGGCAGCCAGCAATTCCTGTGCGAAGACTTCGTTCCAGCTGTCGTCAGTCACACCGATCTTCGGGGCGGACGGTATATAGTCAACCGGATGCCCGCGTGCTTCGATAATGGAAGAGCCGGCCGACATTGTCAGGAAGACAGGCTCTATGTCAGACGATATGCGCTCGGCGATCGCCATCAATCGCGTAATGTGGCCAAGCCCTATGCCGTTTGTCGCAACAAACAGAACGCGCCGTCGTCCCATCGGCGACCGTTGCGATCTGTGCGGCCCGGAACGGACCGTTGCCCCCTCGCGCGACGCGGAGAAACCGTCACCATCGACGGGCTTTGCGACCACGGCAAGCGTGGGGGGCGCACAAAGCCCGAGGGCGTCATAGAGCGCACGCATTCTTTCCGGGTAGCGGCTCGTCGAAAACTTCCTCTCGACCAATGTGCGCGCGGCTGTCGACTGGGCGCTGAACTCCTCGGGAGACGCGAGATATCTCTCGAGAACGTCAGGTGTCTCCTTAGGCCGACAATAGACTGCACCGTCTTCGAACAGGTCCCGAAACGATGGATCCAGAATGGTCACAAGCCCGCTCGCCATCGCTTCGGCAATGCCGATGCCAAACGCCTCAATCCAACGTCGACTGTGAAAAAACACATAGAAATCTAGCTTGTTCAGAAACTGCGGCACACCGCTGTTTGAATAGGGTGAGACGTTCCAGTTGGATCCAACAAGAGGCACGAGCTGGTCAGGCACGCCGCCCATGACCTTCACCTGGACATTACCAAGATCGGGATAGGCTGCACGCAGTTCAGCCTCGGTGTCCGGCCATTTCAAGAGATCGCGACGCGAATGCCTGCCGATAATAGCCCGCTCGCGCGGCGGCGGCGCGGCCCTGTCTGGCCATTCGCCGAGGTCGATGAGGTTGAACAGATCATGACCCAAGAGCTGGGGCCTGCCGGCAACGATGTCTTCGAACTGATTGCGCACCTTGGGACCGACCGGAGCAAAGATGACGGGAGCCCCGAACATTCTCTCCAGGTTCCGTTTGACCACGTCGATATTGTATTGGGCATTTCCAGCCCCGTCGAATGGCGGGTGCTGGACCGAAAGTAGGACGACCTTCGATCTTATTCGCAGTGGCCGTGTCGGCATGTGCGCGAACGCCAGAGGATTATGCGCAAATAGAATGTCGCACTCGACTGTCTCCTCGCCGGTCAGCCACGGCACCTCCTGACGCTGGAGAACGTCGAGAAGACGTTCCTCGAACCGCCTGGAGCGGATGTCGGAAACGCCCAGAAATGGAAGGAGCGCTGTCGAGAGACCAAATTGCCGGGCGGCTTGGATCTCGACCCGCACCGCCGATGACGCGCCTCCATAAAATCGAGGATCGGCTGCATGGACAATATCAAAATGCATTAGAAAGCCAGATCGGGTCCACAGTGAGCTACCAGATTGAATTGCCAGTCTTCCGGCAAGCGCGTCAATAAGCGCTTCCGCTCCGACCGAAAGATGAGCTGCGATCGGAACCGCCAAAATTCCTGACGGCAACGGGTTTGGGATTGACCGACCGGGTGATCCTCGATGTCGCGACCGGGACATAGGAACTGTTCGGATACTGGCTGATGAAATTGCGATAGGCTTGATCGGTGTTACTACGCTGTGCGTTGCGCCAAGCCACGGTTTCCGCGCTGGTCGGTGCGCCCCGGTAACCGCTCATCATCGACGCCAGCGTCATGTTTGAGCCTTGAGACGTGCACGAAGCAAGTATCAGCGTTCCGAGGATAGAGATTTTCCGAAGCATATATTGCCCTCCCCGCAGCTTGTTCTTAGTAAGCAGTTTCAAGTTGTGAAAGTCAATGCCCGCAAGATGAAACCCATTATTTCTATGGTTCTGTCCAGATTTGACGGACTGCTCTGGCTTTTCAAGCACCAAATAGATGCACTTTTCAACCTTAAGATTGAGCCGCGGTTTGTCTTAAGTGTGTTCGTCTTTTCCGCTACGACAACTGCTCGGCAAGAAATTCCTCGAAGCCCAGCCCCAACGTGATCTCGCGCGAAATTGCCCATTTACGCAACATGAGGTCGTGACGCCTGCGCGCGTAGTCCTGATATTGGCCGGCCGAAAGCGACGGCAGGTGGCGCACCTGCGGAATAAATTCGACCGGCGTGTCTGCCTGGGACATCAGTTCCTGATGGAATTCGGAAAGGACGATGATCGGATATTCGTTCTTGGCTACGCAAATCCTTCGAACGGATTCGATGGCATCGACAAAGCCGTCCGGCGTTGGCCCGAGCCAGGTGACGAGAGTTCTGGATTTTGCGCGGTTCTGCGCGTCGGCGATCGTATAGCGGAGTTCCTCGGGCATTGCCTGCGCTCGCTTCAGAAAGGCAAAGGCGTCGAAAGGAATTCTCATTCTGAACAAGCTGCGCAAAGGGGTCGGCAAAACCATCTGGTGGGTCTCCGTGCAAAGGACCGGCTTGTTCGATATGCTGGCAATCTCGGTTGCCTGTCTGAGGCTGCTCTCGATGAAGATTTCAGCATCGCTCTGCCGATAAAAGGCGGCCTTGAACCCTGCATGGATGCCGCGCCGCCGACGCTCCGTCGCGGTCGGCAGATCGAGCATGACGAGCTTGCCGTAATCGATTGCATTTGTGCGAAGCCATGTTTCGGTCAGGGACCGATACTTTTCCAGGCGGCTCGTAACGAGATAGGCGATGAAACGCGTCGGTTTGTGAAGCGCGCGAGCATTTCTCAAGAAGGAGTCATAGGTCGGACCATCGTCATTTTCCGCCTCTGTCGGATCGAGGCAGAGCACCCCGTCGATATCGACGCATGCCTTCGACAACAGTCCATGATGCATGAAATTCCACTGGAACAGCCTGGGCTGTTCAACCACCTCGAATATGAAGTCGACGCCCTCAACCCTATCGCCCAGGCCATAGACTGCTGCAAAGACAAATTGAGCGGGGCTTTCGCATGCCAACAACTTGGCTTTGGCTTGCCGCATGGCCCCACCGGTATTGATGCTGTCGTCGAGGACCAGCACCTTTCGAACGTCTGATGCGCCCCTGAACGTAGCCGTATTCTTCGTCGCGCCGAAGGAATAAACACGGCCTTCCACGAAGCTGTCGAGATCGGTCATCGGCAGGTTGGCGACAAGACCCAGCATGTTGGCGGCTAGCAAGCCGCTGCGTGGAATGCCGACGACCAGGTCGATATCGCGAGGCAGCATGTGCAACCCGTTGACGATCGCTCTGTGAAGATCCGATATCGAGCGGTACTGCATCCGCTTTTCGATGCTCCATTGTTCACGTCAGTTGCGCGGCTGTCATTTGCCGTTCTGCTCCACAAAGAGATCGACCTGCGCTTCCATTTTTTGCCGCGTTGCAGCGTCAAGCTTTTTGCCGATTGCCGCGCGCGCCTCATCTGCCCGGTTAACGCCAAGCTTTTCCGCCAGTACGCCATAATAATATGCAAGCGGCACATCCGCCTTTCCCGTGAAGCTGCCCTTGTCGTAGCCGAAGGCAAGATCAAGGTTGGCGAGTTCAAGACCACGGTCGGCCGACAGCTTGAAGAGGGAGAGCGCGCGGTTTCGATCGGCAGGAAGTTTATCGGCGCCTTTCAGGTACAGCCTTGCGGCATAGTAGGGGGCGTATTTGTTGCCCATGTCCGTTGCCTTCAGCAGAGTCTCCAGGCCGCGTGCGGGATCTTTCTTGATGCCCTCTCCGCTGATGTAGGCCTGACCCAGATTTGCCATGGCGTCGATCTGGCCCGTGTCGGCTGCCGCAGTGTAAAGTGCAACGGCCCGCGTGGCATCCTGCTTTACACCCGTGCCCAGCCTGTAGCAGTCACCCAGCGCCGTGATTGCGTTGGCCCAACCACTGGATGCGGCAAGACGATACCAGAGAACCCCTTCTTCTGGCTCCTTCGAGACACCCTGGCCAAGAATATAAGCGGTGCCGACATTTGTGCGTGCACGCAGGTTGCCCATTTTTGCGGCCGCCATGTAGTAGGAGAGGGCTTGATCGTAGTCGACCTTGCGGCCGATTCCCATGCGAGCCATGTAGCCGAGATTGACGAGAGCGGCGCTATACTGGTGACCGCCGGCGATCTTGTAGAAATATTCCGCCCAATTGTACCGACCGGCGATCTCGAGAACACGACCAAGCTGATATTGCAGTCTTGCGTTGTTCGGATCTGCAGCAAGCGCAAAGGCGCAGGCCCGTAATGCGTCGCGCACATTGACGAGGCCATTGCTGACCCCTGGTACCTGTCGCTGGGGATCGTTCGGGTCGGCACCGTAGAGATCGCAGTCGGTGACAAGACTGCGCATCCCGCCGGCCACCTCGGGCAAGACGCTTGGCCACATCCGGAATGTTTCGCTCACCGCTCGCTCGCCGGATTGCTGGAACACGAATTCTTTGGCCTCGGCGTCGACTGCGCTCGGCGCCTGACTGGCAATGGAGGAAGCCACCAAGCTTTCGCGGACATAGAGCCCGCGTTTGGAAAGGGCGGCAACCTGGACACGGCTCTTTTCTTCCGCCTCCGCCGCATGCGCGCTGTTGGGAAAGATTTTGGCGAAGCGCTCGAAATCAGCAGGATCTGGACTATCCTTAATGAAGGTCCAAAGTACCTCGTCGATATCAACCGGACTAGACGTTTCCGTGGGCGGAACGACAGGGTCTGCGTTGAGAACGGCTGCCTGTGGCCGGAACACGAACCGTGTTTCGATCGAGCCGGTGATCCACGGTATTTGGGCATTGCCGGTGGCTTGCCTGACATCGCCGCGAACAGTTCGAAACGTGTCGTAGACATCCAGATTCGGTCGCTGCAGGGCATTGGCGAGCGCCGACGAATAGGGGCTGTTCAGCCCAGTACCATCATAAGCAACTTCACCGGCGCTGGTCGCGTAAGCCATCAGGACCTGTCCGCTGCCGGCCTCGGTATCCGCCAGCCCCTGATGAAGACCCTCGAAATTTGCAGCCGGATTGTTGCGGCACGCATCAAGAATGAAGAGCTTCAGTCCGACTGGATCGTCCTTGACAATATCGATGAGGTCGTTGAGGGCGACCGCATCCGCGACGACTTTTTGCGCCGAGCTGGTATCGACATCCACTGGCAGCAGCAGATTGCGGCCACTTGCCTGCAAGGCGTGGCCGGCATAGTAGAACACGGCAATGTCGGCCCCGATCAGATGGGTCCGGATGGTCTCTTTCAGGTCTTTGACCGCTTCTTTCTTCAGATCGTAAAACAGAAGGACGTCGAAATTCAATTCAGTCAGGGTATTCGCGATCAGCTTGGCGTCGTTGTGAGGATTGCTCAGCGGCGCAAAGGGATAGTCACTGTTACCGATGACGATTGCAGCGCGCTTCTCTGCGTGAGCAGGTGACGCCAAGATTTGAAACGCGATTAGCAGAAATAGGCAGATGAGGAAACGTGGGCCCCGCCCCTGCGCAAATGTGAACACCATCACCATCGCTCCCATGGAAAGGCCGTGCCCGACTCCATCGGTGCAAAGCCTCAAACGTTGCTTGTCCGCCTGCCACCCGTACGATCGAAAATAGGAAGTATATTTTTCGCTGAAATATCCGCTAATTTACCTGTTTACACACGAAGCGATAGCCTTTCTGCAATACATAAATCGATCTGCCGCAATTGCTGAAGTTGACAAAGATCTCCTTCGCGTGCCGATCGTGGAAAGTGAGCCTCGATTCGACCAGTTGATCGCATAGACGTTCAGAGCTCCATATGGGTGGTTGGTGAACTATCCGGAGGGACGAAAACAGACTTACCTCTGATCGAAATCGGCTGTTCTCTGTCGAATTTCCCGTTGCAGGGAGCAAGGCGGGGGCCTGATGGCGTGATCGAGGCGATGCGCAGCGGCGCGCGCAGCCAGGCAAGAAGAAAGCGTCGTCGATCGAAACGTGGCATTGGACCTTCACAGTGGCTGATTGATCCCACCCATGAACCGGCTCAACATTGCAACAGTCTGTCATGTCGCATTCACGGTGACGCAGGCGAAGATTTTTATGCCTGAGAGGTGACCTTCCGCTGCGCTGTTCTGAGCCCCTTCCAATCGATCCAGCCTTTGATTTCGGCGGCAATCGCCTCGGGCTGGTCCTCGGGGGCAATGTGGCGCGCTGGCCCGCAGCCCCTGATTTCCAGGCCGGCGATGGTGTCGCGGCACCACGAAATCATCTGGCTGCCGATCAATAGCGCTTCGGCAGGCCCGTCGAAGGTCAGCAGCAGCTTGGGAATTTGGGGACTGGCAGCAAGCCAGCGGTCATAGGCCTCGATCCTGGCGACGACATCGGCCGGCTCGCCGTTGATCGGCATGGCGCGCGGCCATTCCAGCAGCGGGCGCCGGCTGTCGCGGTCCGGATAGGGGGCGCGGTAGACGTCCCAATCGGCATCGCTGAGCCCTTTCAGCGTGGTCGCGCGCAAGGCCTGTTCGATGAAGAAATTTTCGTCGAGGACCTTGGCCTCGCCGGTTCCCGTACCCCGCAACAGTTCATAACGGGCTTTTCCGCCGCCTGGCAGATCCTGCCAGCTCATCGGCCGCAGGATGGTTTCCATGAAGGCGATGCCGCGCACCCGTTCGGCGTGTCGTGAAGCCCAGTCGAATGCCAGCGCGCCGCCCCAGTCGTGGCCGACGAGCACGACGTCGTCGAGGTCAAGCGCATCGAACCAGGCGTCGAGATAGGCGATGTGATCGCCATAGCGATAGCCGATATCGGGTTTGCCGGATCGTCCCATGCCGATGAGATCGGGCGCCAGGCAGCGGCCAGGCCCGATAACGGGCATGATGTTCCGCCAGAGATGCGATGAGGTGGGATTGCCGTGAAGGAAGACGATCGGGTCGCCCTCCCCCAGTTCCTCATAGGAGATGAACGAGGTGAGAATATCGATGGTCGGCATATGGAGCTCCGCGCTTTCGTGCTATATAGGCAGGCGACTGTCCATTTATCATATAGACAGTTACCTGTCTATATTGTTGCGCGGGGTTTCATGTCGTCTTCTTCCCTTGGCCTGTTGTTGCGTCTGGTCCATCAGCATTGGACGCAGGCCGTCGAAGCGGCACTCGATGAGGCCGGCTACGGCGATATCCGCCCACCGCATGCCAACGTTTTCACTTTCGCGCGGCCCGAGGGCATCCAGGTCAGCGAGCTGACCAAGCTCGCCCGGGTGCGTAAGCAGACGATGACGCAGGCTGTCGAAGAACTCGAGCGCCTGGGTTATGTCGAGCGCCGGCCAGATCCGAACGATCGGCGCGGCCGGCTGGTGTTTTTGACGGAAAAAGGCCAGGGGGTCAGGCCGATAGCAATGGCGGCGGGCCGGCGCGTCGATGAAAGTTGGGCCGCCTTGACCAGCCCGCAGCAGATGGATGATCTGCGGACAGCACTCCGGCGGCTGCTGGAGCAACTGCAATAGCGAAGCGGGGCTGGCTTGAGACGACCCTTTCCACTTAACCGTCGCACGACCGAAGGAAAATTCATGCCGGGTGACAACAGCAAGGGCGCCGAAGAGGATGTCGTCATCATCGGCGCCGGTGCCGCCGGCATCGCCGCCGCCCGTCGCCTGCAGGCAATCCGCCCGGATCTTTCCATCCTCCTGCTTGAAGCCGGCGATCGTCTCGGCGGGCGCGCCTGGACGGTCGGACTGCCTGACGCCGATGTCGCGCTCGATCTCGGCTGCGGCTGGCTGCATGGCGCGCGGACCAATGCCTGGACTGCGATCGCCGGCGAGGTCGGACTGACGGTCGACCGTACGCCGGCACCCTGGAACGATGGCGGACGGCGGCTTCAGCGGGATGGCGCGGAGGCCCATGCCGCAAGGGAGGCGATCGGCGCCTATTTCGAGCGCCTCGAGAGCCATGAGGGGAATGACGCAGCCATGGCCGAAATGCTCGAGCCCGGCAACCCCTGGAATGGTCAGATCCGGGCGATCGGCACCTATATCACCGGTGCCGAACTGGAGCGGTCGTCGGTCGTCGATTACAACAGATACGATCCCGGCTCCGGCCCTGACTGGCGGGTACGCGAGGGCTATGGAACGCTGGTCTCGCTTTACGGCAAGCCGGTTCGGGCAAAGCTCGGCACCGCGGTGACGCGCATCGACCATCGTCACGCCGGCCGCATCGGCATCGAGACGAACCAGGGTGTGCTGAGTGCCCGCGCGGTGCTGGTGACCGTTTCGACGAATGTGCTTGCCGCCGGCAAGATCGCCTTCGACCCGCCTTTGCCGGAGAAGATCGAGGCCGCAGCCCGTTTGCCCCTAGGGCTCGCCGACAAGCTCTTCCTGAGGCTCGCAAATCAGGAGGCGCTGCCGGCGGATACGCATATGCTCGGCTCCACCGGTCGCGGCGCAACCGGCACCTATCAGCTCCGGCCGTTCGGCGCGCCCGTCGTCGAGGCCTATTTCGCCGGTGACCTCGCGCATGATCTGGAGCGGCAAGGCAAAGAGGCCGCCTTCTCCTTCGCCGGAGATGAACTGGCGGCACATTTTGGCGCGGATATCCGCAAGGAATTGTCGGTCGCCGCAATGTCGGCCTGGGCCGCAGCGCCCCATATCGGCGGCTCCTATTCCTATGCCGAACCCGGCGCCTCCGATCTGCGCGGCCGTCTCGCAGCGCCGCATGACGAGCGGATCTTCTTTGCCGGCGAGGCCTGTTCGAAGTCGCGTTATTCGACGGCGCACGGCGCCTACGAGGCCGGCGTCGCCGCAGCCGATCTGATCGCCGGCTCGTTTTCGCAAAATCCGTGATCCTCGCCGGCCGCGACGGCAGGAATATTTTTTTCTCACTTGTCGCGCGGGCGGGATTGGTTATGCTCCCCCCGGCCCCTGTGCTCCCAGCTTGGGGCGCTATACGTCATCCGGCGGCAAGCGGCCGCCTCAAGCACAATATTGTCATTGATTGCAGGAGCCCCGGCTTCTACCCCGACCGTTTGCGTGTCGGCTGCGGGTATCCGCATGAGGAGGAAGAAATGGACTATCGCAAGCTCGGTCCCAGCGGGACCGTCGTCACCGCCTATTGCCTCGGCACCATGACCTTCGGCGCGGAGGCCGACGAGGCCGCCTCGCACAAGCTGCTCGACGATTATTTCGCCTGGGGCGGCAATTTCATCGATACCGCCGATGTCTACAGCGCCGGCAAATCGGAAGAGATCATCGGACGCTGGCTGAAGGCTCGCCCAACCGAGGCCCGCCAGGCGATCGTCGCCACCAAGGGGCGCTTTCCGATGGGCAACGGACCCAACGATATCGGCCTGTCGCGCCGGCATCTCGGCCAGGCGCTCGACGATTCGCTCCGCCGTCTCGGCCTCGAGCAGATCGACCTCTACCAGATGCATGCCTGGGACGCGCTGGCGCCGATCGAAGAGACGCTCCGTTTTCTCGACGATGCGGTTTCCTCCGGCAAGATCGGCTATTACGGCTTTTCCAATTATGTCGGCTGGCACATCGCCAAGGCCTCGGAGATCGCCAAGGCGCGGGGTTATACCCGCCCGGTGACGCTGCAGCCGCAATATAACCTGCTGGTGCGCGACATCGAGCTCGAGATCGTCGCAGCCTGCCAGGATGCCGGCATGGGCCTGTTGCCATGGTCGCCGCTCGGCGGCGGCTGGCTGACCGGCAAATACAAGCGCGATGAGATGCCGACGGGCGCCACCCGCCTCGGTGAAAACCCCAATCGCGGCGGTGAATCCTATGCGCCGCGCAATGCGCTGGAGCGAACCTGGGCGATCATCGGCGTCGTCGAGGAAATCGCCAAGGCGCATGGCGTCAGCATGGCGCAGGTAGCGCTCGCCTGGACGGCGGCGCAGCCGGCGATCACCTCAGTCATCCTCGGCGCCCGCACGCCGGAACAGCTCGCCGACAATCTCGGCGCCATGAAACTCAAGCTCTCCGACGACGACATGGCGAGGCTCAATGAGGTGAGCGCGCCTCAGCCACTCGACTACCCCTACGGCAAGGGCGGCATCAACCAGCGCCACCGCAAGATCGAAGGCGGCCGCTGAACCTTCCTTCAGCTCTGATTGAACGAACCCTGTCCGCTTCTCGCCGAAGCGGACAGGATGTCCCAGGTTCAGGATGATCGACCGGCGCCGGCTCGCGTCACGACTGACTGCTGCCTCGGTTTCCTGCAAAAGCGGCCGTCAACCCGAGGCCGATCAGCAAGGCCCCGCTGACATAGCGTTCGGCTGTGAGATAGCGGCGATTGCGCCTCAACCAGTCGCCCGCAGTGCCGGCCGCGAATGCGTAGCTGCCGTCAGTTATGATGCCGAGACAGGTGTAGATCAGACCCAGGAACGCGATCTGCATCGCTGCATGACCCCGGTCCACCTCGACGAACTGGGGCAGGAAGGCAAGAAAGAAGAGCGCGGTCTTGGGATTGAAGAGATTGACGACGAACCCGTCGCGGAGAAGGCGCGCGTGCCCGAACGCCTTCAAGCCGGTCTCGGTGCCGGGAATCTCGCTTCGGCCGAAAATCTTCTTGAGCCCAAGCCAAATCAGATAGGCAGCGCCTGCATACTTGACCGCGCTGAACGCCAGAGCCGATGAAGCCAGGACTGCCGATAAGCCCAACGCCGCGACGATGACATGTACCAGCGTCGCGGCATGGATGCCGAGAATCGAAACAAAGCCGGCGAGGCGGCCCTGCTCGACCGAGCGGGCAAAGATGTAGAGAACCGCCGGCCCGGGAATCAGAAGCAGGGCCAAGGAAGCGCCGATAAACAACCAGATATTGCCGAGGGTTGGCATGATAATCGCCCCGCTCCTGTTTTCCCCATCGCCTTGCGGGCGCATCGCCGGAGCCAGCCGTCGTCACCCGCAAGAGTAGACAGTATTCACATAAGCAAACCCTGCTGTCTTGAACGCTATAAACCTTTCGCATAATCGGCGGGCGTCACGCCCGTCGTCTGTTTGAACAGGCGGGAGAGATGGCTCTGATCGGCGAAGCCGACCATCTCGGCTACTTCGGCCGGCGGCGTGCCCAACCGAAGCAACTGCCGCGCCCGGCTCAGTCGCAATTGCCTCTGATAGGCATGCGGCGGCAGCCCGACAGACGAGCGGAAGGATCGGACGAGATACACGGGATTGAGCCTGACCAGCTGGGCAAGATCGGCAAGGGCAATACGCCTGTCGTAGTTGGCGTCCAAAAATTCGCGAATGGTCGTGACGTGCCGCGGCTCGCTGCCTGCTTCGATCCTTGCGTGCGGCTGCCCGGAGTAAGTGGCCAGCGCCGCGAGCCCGCTCGTCAGCAGCGTCTCGGCTTCAAAAGCGTCATCGTCAGTTTCGAGATATCGATGCGCATTGCCAAGGCTTTGGAAAAGCTCGAGGTCGCCAAGGCATAACAACCGCTCGAACAGCGCTAGGCGCGTCGCCCCCGGGTCGAGCGCCGCGTACTGCAAAAACGCAGGCGAAACGAACAGGCAGCGGTAGTTCAACGCCTGTTCGTCGGCCGGCAGGCACATGTGAACGACGCCGGGCGCAAGGACATTGATGTTGCCTGGTTTCAGGGCCACCTGAGGCTGACCATATTGGAACGCCATTGTGCCGCGTTCGTGGAGATGGATTGCGTAAGCGTCGTGGAAGTGCTTCGGAAAGTGATGCTGCGTTCCCGACGCGCGCAGCAATTCAACTCCGGCTAACGCGTCGTTTCGCCAGATTCGAATGCGTCCCGCATCCTGCTTCATCCGCACCATTCGATAGTCTTCCTACAGACCGTTCCCCCCTTCAAGCAATTTCCATGACAATCTTGCCTGCGCCGCTGGAGTCGTAGATCGAAAAATTTCCGCACCCAGTTCATAGAAGAGGAGCAGGTTAAGCTCACCGTGATGATCAACATCATCAATGGCTGGAATCGCATCGCTGTCGGCTTCGGCCTCTATGTCGACGCGGCCGCCATCAAGGCCGCCAGGGCTTCGGCCGCCTGACGCCACGACCGTCCATGAAAAAGCCGCCCTGTTTCCATGGCGGCTTTTCGGCCTTTGTGCTTGGGAGGCGATTCTAGGCCGGAAGCTGGAAGATCACGTTGGCGATCAGGACGATCGCCAGGCCGCCGGCGAGCGCGAGGTAAGGCAGGATGCCGGCTTTCTTGACGCCGAGATCCTGGCCGACGAGGCCGAGATCCTCCATCGCGCCGGCTGGGAATTTACCGCCGTCGCGCACATAGTGGCGATAGGCAAAGACCGGCAGGATCAGGGCGGCGAAGATGAAGCCGACCCAGAGCGCATTGGAATAACCCCAGACCTTGGCACCGGCGCCGAGAAACAGTGCGTTGACGAAGGCCAGCACGGTGTTGAGGCCGATCAGCCACGTCGGCGCCTTCCAGGGGCGTTCGATATGACCGGAATCCATCCGGTGGATCCAGCCGGAATTGAGGTTCAGGAAGTTGAAGATGATGTAGCCGACATTCGAGACGGCGAGCACGAAGAAATAGCCGCCGACATCCGAGGCGATCGCCAGCAGGAAGAGATTGAAGGCGAAATCGGTCCACATCGCCCGCGTCGGCGCGCCGTGTTCGTTGACGTGGTCGAGGTATTTTGGCAGCCAGCCGTCCTTCGAGCCCTGGTAGAGCGTGCGCGAGGAGCCGGCCATCGCCGTCATGATGGCAAGGAAGAGTGCCATGATCATCAGTACGACGAGCAACTGGGTAACGACGCGGCCGGCGCCGATCAGGCCGCCGAGCGCTTCGGCAACACCCGTGCCATCGACGATGCCGGGGGCCAGCATGCCTGCATGGCCGAGAACGCCCTGGAAGGCGAACGGCACCAGGAAGAAGAACAGGCAGCAGGCAAGGCCGGAATAGAAGATCGCCTTGAAGGTGTCGGTCTTCGGGTTCTTGAGTTCGCGGGTGTAGCAGACCGCCGTCTCGAAGCCGTAGGTTGACCAGGCGGCGATATAGAGGCCGCCGAGGAAGAGCGTCCAGCCGCCGTTGCTCCAGGTGCCGTCGACAGCGGCATAGGCGGCTGTCGGCGGCACGAGACCGGTGACGTTGGTGGCAAGGATCTGGCCGCTGACGATCGGATAGAGGCCGATGATGAGCAGCGGCACCAACACGATGATTGCCAGCCACTTCTGCACGCTTGCCGTTTCCGAAATGCCGCGATGCTGAATGGCGAAGATGATCAGCATCAGGATGCCGCCGATGAAGAAGGTGGCGTTGATATTGGCGGTGGCAAGGAAGGGAATGCTGAAGCTGAAGAGCGACCAGCTGCGGATCGCCGGCGTCAGGGCAGCGACGCCGTCGGTGCCGAGCAATGCCTTGACGGCGTCATCCGGGGTGGTGCCGGCATGGGCTGCGATATATTCGGCGACGCGGGGGCTATCGGCCGTGACGGAAGCGGCATGCGCGGAGATCCAGTCGAGGACCATCTGCGAATCCGCCGCCGGAATCGGGTAGAATGCGTTGAGGATGTAACCGGCGGCGATGGCGCAGCCGAGCGACAGCACCGGCGACCAGGCAAACCAGTTGCACCAGACCGACAGCGGCGCGATGAATTTCGAATATCGCAGCCAGGCGGTGGCGCCATAGACCGAAGCGCCGCCGGACTTGTTGGCGAACATGCCGGCGATTTCGGCATAGGTGAAGGATTGCAGGAAACCCATCACCATCGAGATGATCCAGACGACGAAGGCGAGCTTGCCCGTCGTGCCCGCAATGCCGCCGATGGAGAAAAGAACGAGCGGCGGCACGCCCGCAGCCACCCAGAATGCGCCCTTCCAGTCGAGCGCGCGTACAAGCTTACCTTCGGTGCCGGATGCAATCCCGGCCTCCACAATGTCTGTCATCGGTGAAATTCCCCATTCTATTTGTTCCGGACGTATCTTTGTACGTCTCCCTGAACGTGTCTCCCTGACAGTCTCAAGCCCGCCCGGATGATTTTGGCGATCCGCGTTCCCGACGGATTCCCCGAGTCTCAACTCTTTATGCATAGTGAAGATATTTTCTTTTTAGTCAACTCGACTTTACTTTCCTGGGGCATTTTGTAACCTGTATGGGTGGTGCCCGAGGGCATGCTGGATCCCCAAGAGGGCGCAATGCGAGAACTTCATCCTGCTATGACGGGCCTGCGACCGGCGGCTCCGAGCCTCGTGCACTATCCCGGCATTCCCACCCTGCCGGAGGGAACCGAGCGCTACAGGGCAAAGGGCGGCGGATCGGTCGTTATGCGCGTCGAGCCGGGCGACCACGTCAGCGTTATCGACAGCGAGGGCGGACAGGTCTGCGAGATCTCTTTCCTCGATGAAAAAGGGCGCTTCCTGGCCGCCGGTCTCGGAGCGGCATTCAGCAATTCGGCCGAAGGTTTGAAGGCCATACTTCAGGCAGAGGATGAGAGTGCTGCCCGCACGCGTGCAGCACTTCAGCGTCGCGGCGCCGATCTGGCAGTGGCCGGCGCGCTCAGCATCTTCGGGGCCGGATCGACGCCGGGCAGCCGGGCGGAATTCACGATTTCGCTGAAGGGCCTGCTGATCGTTGCAGCACCCGCTGGCGCCATGTCACCGGGGGCGCAGGATACGGCGACGCCGATCGAGATCAGGATCAAGCGCAGTCTGCTGATCCGCGATTATGCCTCTGCCCTGCCGGAACCGGCCGCCGATCCCGTCGAGGATATCCGCATCCGGGCGGCGACCGCCGCGGCCTATTTCGTGCGGGCCGGCGAATTCATCCAGATCATCGATGTCTATGGACGCCAGTGCACCGATTTCCAGGCTTTTGCCGCCCGCAAGGTCGATAAGGGTCTCGATCTCGCGCTCGATTCCACCGTCACCCGCACGCTGCTGGGCCGCAGCTATCCGATGCCGGGCCTGCCCTCCAAGGCCTTCGACCGCGACTTCGAGCCGCTGGTCGAGATCGTGCAGGATACGGTCGGCCGCCACGACGCTTTCGCGACCGCCTGCAATTCGCGCTATTACGACGACATGGGTTATCCCGGCCACGTCAACTGCACGGATAATTTCAACGCGGTGCTGGCACCTTACGGTATTGCCGGCCGCAAGGGCTGGGAAGCGCTGAACTATTTCTACAACACCAACATCGACCACAACAACCAGCTCTACCTTGACGAGCCCTGGTCGCGCCCCGGCGATTACGTGCTGATGCGGGCGTTGACCGACCTCGTCTGCGTCTCCTCGTCCTGCCCTGACGATATCGACGCGGCGAACGGCTGGGATCCGACGGATATCCACGTCCGCACCTTTTCCAGAAAAGAGAAATTCTCACGAGCGGTAGCCTATCGCATGACCCCAGATGCCGACGCCGAACTGACGCGCGAAACCGCCTTTCATCCCCGCCTCTCCACGCTGACGCGGGACTACACCGAATATCGCGGCTACTGGCTGCCGAACCGCTTTTCCAGCGAAGGGCCGGTCGAGGAATATTGGGCCTGCCGCGAGCGCGCCGCCGTCATCGACCTTTCGCCCTTGCGGAAATTCGAGGTGACGGGGCCGGATGCCGAGGAGCTGCTGCAATATTGCCTGACGCGCGACGTGCGCAAGCTGTCGACCGGCCAGGTCGTCTATTCCGCCATGTGCTACGAAAACGGTGGCATGATCGATGACGGCACGCTATTCCGGCTCGGCGACAAGAACTTCCGCTGGATCGGCGGCGATGATTTCAGCGGCATCTGGCTGCGTCAGCAGGCCGAGAAGAAGGGCTTCAAGGCCTGGGTCCGCTCCTCGACCGATCAGATGCACAATATCGCCCTGCAGGGTCCGAAAAGCCGCGATATCCTGAAGGAGATCATCTGGACGGCGCCGCGCCAACCGACGATCGGCGAGCTCGAATGGTTCCGCTTCACCGTCGGCCGCATCGGCGGCTTCGAGGGTGTTCCAATCGTCGTCTCGCGCACGGGCTACACCGGCGAGCTCGGCTACGAGATCTTCTGTCATCCGAAGGATGCGCTGACAGTGTTCGACGCCGTCTGGGAGGCAGGGCAGCCGCACGGGTTGAAGCCGATGGGGCTGGAGGCGCTCGACATGGTCCGCATCGAGGCGGGCCTGATCTTCGCCCATCACGAATTCACCGACCAGACGGATCCGTTCGAGGCCGGGATCGGCTTCACGGTGCCGCTGAAATCCAAGCAGGACGATTTCATCGGCCGCGAGGCGCTGATCCGGCGCAAGGAGCATCCGCGCCATCTGCTCGTCGGCCTCGACATCAAGGCCAACGAGGCCGTCGGCCATGGCGATTGCATCCATATCGGCCGGGCGCAGGTCGGCGTTATCACCAGCGCCACGCGCTCGCCGATCCTCGGCAAGACGATCGCGCTCGCCCGCATCGACGTGATGCATGCAAGCCCTGGCACCGAGGTCGAGATCGGCAAGCTCGACGGCCACCAGAAGCGCCTGCCGGCGACGATCGTGCCGCTTTCGCATTACGACCCGCAGAAGACGCGACCGCGCTCGTAATGCCTGCTTTTGAGGTCGAGGCCGGCGATCGGTTTCTCGCACTGTTGACGAAGCCGCACGTTTTAGCGGCGGCACGCAATGCGATGGAGATGCAACCTTATATTGAGTGCGCGGCCCTGAAAAACTAAAAGTTGACAAATTTGGGTTGAATGACTATATCTCGGTAGTCGATATTGCTTGTTTGACTTTTGTTATCGCACGCTGGCAACGTGCCCTGGACGAACTTCCCTCTTCAAAATCGAGACCATCATCCGTCGTGCTTCCGCACGTGCGGTCGTTCAATTGCTATGAAAGGGTTTGTTATGACCACTGGCACAGTTAAATGGTTCAATTCCACCAAGGGCTTCGGCTTCATTCAGCCTGATGACGGCGGTGCTGACGCCTTCGTCCACATCTCTGCCGTCGAACGCGCTGGAATGCGTGAAATCGTCGAAGGCCAGAAGATCGGCTACGAGCTTGAGCGCGATAACAAGTCGGGCAAAATGTCCGCTTGCAATCTCCAAGCTGCCTGAACTGACATCTGCTTTCCTTTGACCGCGGATGTACCGGCACTGTCGAAAGCATGATACTATTGAGGTCAGGCACGTTGCCTGGCCTTTTTTGCTGAGTCGGCCAGCGGGCTGCTGTGCAATTCCTTAAACGCGGAATCGATTTCAGGAATTATGCAGTAATTCAAAGTGTTACAGCGTCCTTTGCGCGTCTGAAAAACGCGCGGCGCTGTAATAAAATCCGGGATGAAGATGACAGAGACACACAGCAAATCACGCAAGCAGGCGGAGATTGCCTTCGGAAACGTGCAATCGCAGTTCTTGGAGCGAAGCCGCGCGGTCGAAGAGATCGACTCGACAGTGCGAGCCCGCGAGGAAAAAACCTTGCGGTTACGCGAGGCCCGTGAGGCCAAGGAATTGCAGGATCGCTTGGCAGCGACGACTGCGCCTGCCGCGAAGCGGAAAAAGAAAATCTGACCCTGCTGCATAATTCCTTAAATCGGATTCGATTTCAGGATAAAACATGCGGCAGTTCAAAATATTGCAGCGTCCTTTGCGCGTCTGAAGACGCGCGGCGCCCTAGAACAGGATGATTTTAGGCCGGGATCGGCCTAAACTCTGAATCCTGTTCTAATTAAAGAGTTAGAGCATGATGTCGTCCGAAAACCGCGCACACTTTTCGGCATCATGCTCTAGGGTCGAAGTCAAACAGTCAGGAAACAGATTTGAAAAACGCCAGAAACAACGAGCTTTCCGATCGCCGCAGCGCAGCTGCCGAAGCCAAGGCCGCTCTCCTCAACGCGTATCGCACCGCCAAGGATACGGCCGAACCCACAAGGCTGGCAAAGCAGGCGGAGCGTCAAGCCATTGCCGCAGCCAGGGAAGAACGGCGTGCTGCGCGAGAACGGCTGAAGCTTGAGGAACTGGAGCGGGCTAAAGCCGCGGAAGTCGAGCGTCAGGCCGCCGCCGAAGCCGCAGCACGCGCCGATGCCGACGCGCGCGAAGCGGCTGACAAAGACCGGATCGCCCGCGTGATTGCGGATGAAGCCGCCCGAAAGGCCGAACGCGACCTGCGTTACGCCAATCGCAAAGCCAGAAAGTCCTGACCGTCAGCGCTGCCTGTTGTCGCAACAGGCAGCGCGCTGTCTATCAAGCGGCCTGCACGGCTGCATTCAGCGGGATTTCGACGTCGATCTCAAGGGTCGAGACGTACTCGTTGCGATCGATCGTCACCTGCACCTTGTCGTGGTCGAGCTGCACGTGCTTTGCGATCACCGCAAGGATTTCCTCGCGCAGCAGGGAGACCAGGTCCGACCCCGCCGAGGAACGTTCATGGGCGAGAAGGACCTGCAGCCGTTCGCGGGCGGCCGGTGCGGTTCTCTGCTTGTTGAAAAGACGGAAAATATTCATGCCGCCCTCCGTCCGAAGATCTTGCCGAAAATGTTCCTCTTTTCCTCTGGGATCGCGATCGGCACCACCTCGCCGGCGAGCCGGCGAGCGGCGTCGAAATAGGCCATCGCAGCCGCGCTGCGACTGTCTGCCAGCGTGACCGGTGCACCGATGTTGGATGCCCGCAGAACGTCCATGCTTTCGGGTATGATGCCGAGGAGCGGGATGGACAGGATCTCCAGGACGTCGTCGACCTTGAGCATGTCGCCGCGTTCGGCGCGATTGGCGTCGTAGCGGGTGAGCAGCAGGTGCTTTTCCATCCGCTCGCCGCGCTCGGCCTTGGCGGTCTTGGCATCCAGTAGGCCGATGATGCGATCCGAATCGCGCACCGACGAGACCTCGGGATTGGTGACGACCACGGCAACATCGGCGTGGCGCATGGCAAGCGTTGCACCGCGCTCGATCCCGGCGGGGCTGTCGCAGATGATCCAGTCGAAATAGCGCTTCAGGTCGTTGATGACGCGCTCGACGCCCTCGGCCGTCAGATTGTCCTTGTCGCGCGTCTGCGAGGCCGGCAAGAGGAACAGCGTCTCCAGCCGCTTGTCGCGGATCAGTGCCTGGGTAAGCTTGGCGTCGCCCTGGATGACATTGATCAGGTCGTAGACGACCCTGCGTTCGGCGCCCATCACGAGGTCGAGATTGCGTAAGCCCACGTCGAAATCGACGACGACGACTTTTTCATTGCGTTGCGCCAGCGCCGCTCCTAATGCGGCGGTCGAGGTCGTCTTGCCGACCCCGCCCTTGCCTGACGTGACGACGATCACTTTCCCCATCATTGTCTCTCCTTTGCCGTGGCCCCAGTAATTCAAAGTGTTAAAGCGTCCTCTTGCGGCTCTCGAAGAGACGCGCGGCGCTGCCGTCAGATCAGTCTCTCTGCCATGATCGCGTCGTCCTCGAGCCAGAGCTGAACAGCCTGTCCGCGAAGATTAGGGGCCATGTCTTCCGCCATTTTGTAGATGCCGTCGATTGCAACCAGCTCGGCCTCGAGCTTGCGGCAAAAGATCCGCGCCGATGCGTTTCCGATGGACCCTGCCATGGCTCGGCCACGCAAGGTGCCATAGATATGGACGGACCCGCCGGCGATGACCTCGGCACCCGAGGCGACCGAACCGATGACGGTGACGTCGCCTTCCGGAAAGATCACCGATTGCCCCGAGCGCACAGGCTCCCGGATGACGATCGATTGCATGGCCGGGCGGGTCTCTGCCACTGCCGGTTTGCCGGGCGGATCGACAGGCTCCTTTGCCTGAACCTCTATATCGGAAACCGACCGACCGCCCTTGAGCGCCGGCGGCATGCCGGATCCGAGGATGGAAGGCCGCGCGCCCTCGATGCCCATGATGCTGACATTGCGCTTGGCAAGTTCAGCAATCAGATCCTTCAGCTGCGGCCGGTCGATTTGCAGGTCCGTCAGGTCGAGCACGACAGGCCGTCCGAGGAAGAAGCCGGCCGAACGGGCGGCCAGATCGTCCAGCCGGATCAACCAATCATCGATCGGAAGATCCGGGGACAGCATGACCGCGAGGAAAGAGCGGCCCTTGATGCGGATAGAGCGAGCGTCTGTTAGCACTTTGGTCATCTATGTGAAGAAATCGTTGACCATGTCTACCGCTGCTATGGTTAACAAAAAGTTAACGCGGCCTTAACATTACCGACAATCACAGCAGATTCTTCACACACTGAATTACCGCAAGTCATTGGAAAAGCGTTGCAATCGCTGGAAGCGCCGAACGGTTAATAATACGGCTTCGAAGGTGAGCCGCAAATCTGCCGCTGCTTGGCTAACGCTCAGCCTTCCGCCTTGCGTTGTGCGTTGGAAATGGCGCGTGCGGCCTCTTCCGAGGAGTTGGCAAGCGTGCGCATCTCGGCGGCAAGCACGGCAAAGCCCGATCCGGCCGTGCCGGCGCGAGCAGCCTCGATGCCGGCATTGACGGCGAGCAGCTTCAGGTAACGCAGTGATTGCAGGATCTCATTGGTCTTCGAGGCGGTGACGCGCATATCGGCGGTCTGGTCATCGATTCGCTGATAGAGTGATTCGATATTGATGATGCTTCCTTCGAGATAGAGAAGTTCGCCCTTCTCGTCCCAGATGCCGCCGCCCGTCTCGGTGACCCAGATGAGATGGCCCATGGCGTGACGGATGCGGTATTCCATCGTCCAGTCGGTGCGCCTCTCCAGCGCCCGTCCGACGATCTCGTCCATCAGAGGCACGTCTTCCTCGTACATGATCGAGGTGAAGGTCCGCGTGCGGTTGCCGATGATTTCCTCGGCCGGATAACCGAAGATGCGCTCGATGCCGTTGGTCATCTCCAGCATCGTATAGTTTTCATCGGCACGGCAGCGATAGAGAAAACCGCTCATGCGCCCGAGAATGCTCGTTTGAAAATCCATGAAGGCCACATCCGAAGAGAAGAGTTGCAGATGGATTTATGTCGTCTCATTTAAAAAGGCGCACGTCACAATGCCGGAAGAGAGCACGAACACCCTCCTCCGGCAATGCCGTCCGCCTCATCAGTTGCGCAGATATTCCTCCATGGAATCGTCGAGCGCCTCGACCCAGGGCGTGTGGTGCGTCGGCGACATGTTGCCGGTCATCAGCGACCGGTAGGCATGGTCGCGGAAGCCCATGATGTTGTGGGCCTTGTGATGTTCCCACTCCATGAAGGTCTGGTTGGTGCCCTCGATGTCGAAGTTGGGATAGTCGGTTTCGGCAAGCAGTTCCTTCACGTAATCGCCCTGGTACCAGATCATCTGCTCGGCATCCTCGAGCGTTTCCTCGCGGGCGCGCCACATGTCGAAATTGGCTTTCAGCTCCTCTTCGGATGGCAGGGTGATGCGACCCATCATCACGTCGCGCGCCCACCAGGCCTGCACGTCGAACATGTTGAAGGTGTAGAACTGGTCCTGCATGCCGATATAGAAAAGCTGCGGGTTCTTGTCGAAGATCACCCCCTTGTAGAGGCTGTCGGCCCAGAGGCGGTTGGCGGTCTTCAGCCGGAGGTCGTCGGGCAGGAAGGGGAAGTGGTGCTGGTATCCGGTGCAGAGGATCACCGCATCGACCTCCTTGGTCGAGCCGTCGAGGAAATGCGCCGTGCGGTTTTCGAGCTTGGTCAGCAGCGGCCGTTCCTCGAAATTCTCCGGCCATTTGAAGCCCATCGGTTTCGAGCGGTAGCTGGTCGTCACCGATTTTGCGCCGTATTTCCAGCATTGCGAGCCGATGTCTTCGGCCGAATAGCTGCGGCCGACGATCAGGATATCCTTGCCCTTGAACTCCAGCGCGTCGCGGAAATCATGGGCATGCAGCACGCGGCCGTTGAAGGTCTTCACGCCCTCGAAATAGGGCACGTTCGGCGTCGAGAAATGACCTGATGCCACGACGACATAGTCGAATTCCTCGTCATACATCCGGTCCTCGATGCGGTTATGCGCCGTCACCGTGAATTTCTTCGTCTGATCGTCGAAACGGACCATGCGCACCGGCGTGCTGAAACGCACCCAGTGGCGGACGTTCGCCTTCTCGACGCGGCCCTTGATGTAATCCCAGAGCACGGCGCGCGGCGGATAGGAGGCGATCGGCTTGCCGAAATGCTCCTCGAAGGAATAATCGGCGAATTCGAGGCATTCCTTCGGGCCGTTCGACCAGAGGTAACGATACATGCTGCCATGAACCGGCTCGCCATATTCGTCGAGCCCGGTGCGCCAGGTATAGTTCCAGAGCCCGCCCCAATCCGACTGCTTTTCGAAGCAGACGATCTCCGGGATTTCGGCGCCCTTCTGGGCGGCCGATTGAAAGGCGCGCAGCTGCGCCAGCCCGGAAGGACCGGCACCGATGACGGCTACTCTTGTCATGAAGCATTCCCCTCTTGATTATGTCGTTTTATCTGGTGCATCGCTGCGCCTCAGTCCGGATAGATGCCGGGGCTGGTCGGCGCCCCGTCGTCGTATTTTGAAAGCCAGTCGATCGTCGTCTCGCGGAAGCGCGTGAGGCCCTTGTAGTCGATGAGCTCGGGCGGCAGCGTCTTCAGCACGCGCGGGAAACGGCGCGCCCATTTCGGCACGGTGACGAGCTCTTCCATGTTCATCAGGTAGCAGCGGATGACGAAGAGGATGGCGTTCGAGCGCGGCAGGCGCCAAAGGCTTTGCAGCTCGACGCGCAGATGCACCTTCTCGCCGACATTCTCCGGCGTCACCGTCGTGCGGTCGGGCCCCCATTTGTGATAATTCTCCGGGCTGGTGTCGAGCCGCGGATTGATCGTCATCGTCCAGTTGAAACGTCGTGTGGGCTTGCCCTGCTGCAGGTTCAGCAGGAATTTCAGCGCCCGGTCGAAGACGCCGATCTGGTGGGCGAGCGGCACCGGTCCGTGCCATTCCATGAAGTTCATGCCGATATCGAAATCGAGCGACCAGTCGGCCTGCGTCGTCACCATGCCGGCGTCCATCCAGAGATTGCTGTCGCGCTGGTCGACGATGCAGAAATCGCCCTGGGCTTGGCGGGTGATATATTCGAAGGGCTCGTAGGGCAGCGTCGAGGCATCGCCAAAGGTGAAGCTGTCGTCGATGCCGAGCGGACGGTTGATCCAGCGCCACTGGTCGCCGGTGCGGATCAGCGTGAAGTGTTCGGGGTACCCTGCCGCCTGCTCTTCCATCAGCAATTCGAGCGTGTCCCATTGGGCACTCATCATGTGCGGCAGCGCCTGGTAGCGCAGCGGATCTTCCTTCAGGACGAGGGCCCGGTCGTGCATCTCGGCGACATAATGCTCGTCGACGTCGATCAGGCTTTCGTAGACGGTTCCCGCCCGGCCGTGCACATGCGGCTCCATGTTGACCGAATACATGTATTCGTCGCGGTCGAAGGGAAACGGGAAACGCCGGATGTTCTCGGGGCTGTTCCGATAGCTGAAATCGTTCCGGAAGGTTTCCTGCTTGAAGACGATTGCCATGTCCGGTCTCCTTGTTCCGCTTCCGATGCCGCTAGAGATCAAGATGCAGCGTGTTTCCCTCGAAGCGGGAAACGCAGATCATCACCTTGCGGCCGGATGCTTTTTCTTCGCTCGTCAAATAGACGTCATGGTGCAGCAGCTTGCCGTCGCAGGTGACGACCCCGGTCTCGCATTGACCGCAGGCGCCGCCGCGACAGAGGAAGGGCGCGTCGACGCCCGCCGCCTCGATCGCCTCCAGCATGCTTTCGTGATGGCCGACCTTCACGGTCTTGCCGGACCGCAGGAGCTCGATCGCGAAGGGCTTGCCGGGCAGCGACGACAGGAACCGTTCCGAATGCAAGTTCTGTTCCGGCCAGCCGGCGTTGAGGCCGGTTTTCAGCACGCCGTCGATCATCCCGGACGGGCCGCAGACATAAAGATGCGTGCCGAGCGGCTGGCTGTCGAGCAGGCGTGTCAACGGGATAGCGCCGCCTTCGGCGTCGCAATAGATCTTGATGCGATGTCTGCCGTAGCGCTCGACGAGTTGCTGCCAATGGGCGCCGCGGTCGCGCGTGCGGATGGCATAATGCAGCTCGAAATTGGCGCCCTCGCGGGAAAACTGCTCCATCATCGCGATGAAGGGGGTAATGCCGATGCCGCCGGCGATCAGAAGGTGCTTGCGTCCGCGCCAGTCCGGCTGGAACAGGTTGACGGGATAGCTGACCTTCAGCTCATCGCCTTCGCTGAGCTTCTCATGCATGAAGGTGGAGCCGCCGCGTGAATCCTCGACATGCAGCACGCTGATCTCATAGGCTGCGCAATCATGCGGCGGCGACATCAGCGAATAGGCGTTGCGGCGCATATGGCCGCCATCGTTCATCGAGACGATGATATGCGCGCCGCCGGAGAAATAGGGCATCGGCTTGCCGTCAAGGCGCTCGAAACGGAAGCGCTTGACGCGCTCGGCGATCGGCGTGATCCGCGTCACGCGGACAGGAATTTCAGTGCCACCGCTCAAAGGAACAAATCCTCCGGATCAGGCGCGCTGCCCGGTTCTTCGGCGTCGATATTGACGCCCTGGAAGGCAGCGAGCCGGCGCGAATAATGGTCGCGTACCAGAAGCGGCAGCCGGCAATGGCTGCAGGCAAAGGGGCTGGTGGTGACGTCGTCGGTGATGCCCTTGCAATGGACGCATTGCACACGCCGTGCCAGCGAGCCGCGATGCTCGGTGATGACGGAGGCATGGTCCATGCCGTAATCGAGCGCCACCAGCATTGCCTGGCCGATGAAGCCTTCCGTGCCCGATAGATAGAGCCGCGTGCCCATATGGGCGGTGGCCAGTGAACCCTTCAGTCGGAAGAGCAGCGTTGCGATGGTCGGCGCCGTGAAGAACATGTCGGCGCCGAGGCGGCGCAGCGCCTCGTCCAGGCCGGTGCCCTGCGAGCCGCGGGCGACATAGAGGATTTCGCCGCGGGCAAGCGCCGTTTCGTCAAGCGCTGGCTGCTGATCGAGGAGAGCCTTGGCGCCCTCCCCTTCGAGCGCGAAAATGTGCCGCCGGGCGCGCGGCTGGATGGTCAGGCCCGAGTAGACTGGTCGGCTCTTGATGCCTGCAACGAGCATTCGCGTGCTCCTTAACCTACGGCGGTCCTCTTCTTCTTCTCCGGATCGTCGAAAGGAAGCGTGTGGGCGGTGGCGCCTGCCTTTACGGTCTTGCCGCGGACTTCGAGTTTCGTCCCATGCACCGCCTTGTCAACGTCCAGACGGGCAATCGCCATGGATTTCTGCGTCAGCGACGAATAGCTCGGGCAGGTAATGACGCCGACCTTTTTGCCGTCGGAAAAGACTTCGTCGCCGAGATCGGCCGGTCCGTCGGCATCGATCAGCATGCCGAAGATCTTGAAGCGTTCCTTGCCCTTCAGGCGAGCATGTTCCTCGGCGCCGCGGAAGCCCGTCTTGCCGGGGCTGACGGTGAAGTCGAGGCCGAGTTCCCAGAGACTGTCGCCGGGCGGCTGATCGGCGAAGGGATACATCTGCGAATTGTCATAGGGATAGAAGAGCAGGTAGCTTTCGACCCGCAGCATGTCGAGGACGGAGAAGCAGCAGGGGATGATGCCCATCTCCTTGCCTTCCTCGACGATCCGATCCCAGACCATCACGGCGTCCTGGCCGCGCACGAAGACCTCGTAGCCGCGTTCGCCGGTATAGCCGGTGCGCGAGATCATCACCGGTGCACCGAACAGCGTCGTCTGCATGTGGTGGAAATATTTGAGGTCGCGGATGCCGGGCACATATTTGGCGAGATAGTCGACCGCGATCGGACCCTGCAGCGACAGGTCGTGCAGGTCGTCGTCGAAGAGCACGGCGCAATTGCGGCCCGCCGCCTGCTTGACGAGTTCCTCGTGCCCAGAGCCGGAGCCATGCACCAGCATCCAGGAATTCGGGCCGGTGCGATAGACGATGCAGTCGTCGGTGAAGTGGCCGCGGTCGTTCAGCATGGTCGCGTAGACCGACCGTCCGGGGTAGATCTTCGTCAGGTCGCGGGTGGTGATGGAGTCGAGCACGGCGATGGCGTGCGGGCCGACCAGGTGCACCTTCTTCAGGCCCGAGACATCCA
Organism: Rhizobium sp. 862_C5_N1_2; assembly: GCF_051811205.1. NCBI lineage: Bacteria > Pseudomonadati > Pseudomonadota > Alphaproteobacteria > Hyphomicrobiales > Rhizobiaceae > Rhizobium > Rhizobium sp. 862_C5_N1_2. Next base: position 540,817 of record NZ_JBPWPT010000003.1, read on the forward strand.
TGATGCCGGCCTTGGTGCGGACGGCGACATGTTCTTCCGACATGTCCTTGTCGTAGGTCCAGGCGGTGCCCATGCCGCTCCAGTCCTCGAGCTTAGATCCCAGAGCGCGATGCCGATCCGCCAAGACGGAGAAACGCCATGATAAAGCCATTGTCCGTTCCCTTTTGTTTCCTCTACGGAATATTTATTTCCTGACTATATAAGTCTTTCGCGCCGTGGCAAGCCCGCCCGGCATGCATTTCCCAAACTTTGATGGCACCTGCCGCAACCTTAACGCTCTGAATGACGGATGCGGCGAGGCTGCTACTGTCGATGCACGTCTCAACCCATGCGTTCGGAGGCGTAGCTGCCGGGGCTTGCCGGGAAGACCACGGTGCGGTTGCCGTTGATGAAGGTGCGATGATGGATATGGGCGTGGATGGCACGTGCCAGCACCTGGCTTTCGACGTCGCGGCCGATTGAGACATAGTCGTCGGGCGACTGCGCATGGGTGATCCGCGCCGTGTCCTGCTCGATGATCGGGCCTTCGTCGAGATCGGCGGTGACGTAATGCGCCGTCGCCCCGATCAGCTTCACGCCGCGGCCGTAGGCCTGCTTGTAAGGGTTGGCGCCTTTGAAGCTCGGCAGGAAGGAATGATGGATGTTGATGATCCGGCCGGACATCTTCTGGCACATCTCGTCCGACAGGATCTGCATGTAGCGGGCCAGTACGATCAACTCCGTGCCGGTCTGCTCGGCCACCTCCATGATACGGGCCTCGGCCTGCGTTTTATTGGCCTTGGTGACCGGAATATGGTGGAAGGGGATGTCGTGGTTGACCACGACCTTCTGGTAATCGAAATGGTTGGAGACGACGCCGACGATATCGATCGGCAGTGCGCCGATCTTCCAGCGGTAAAGCAGGTCGTTGAGGCAATGGCCGAAGCGCGACACCATCAACAGCACCTTCATGCGCTTCTCGCTGTCGTGAAAATCGTAATCCATTTCGAAGGGCGCGGCGACGGCAGCAAAGCCGGCGTCGATATCGGCGCCCGAAAGCCCCTCTTCCGAAATGAAGCTGACGCGCATGAAGAACTTTCCGGTATCGAGATCGTCGAACTGCGAGCTGTCGATGATGTTGCAGCCCTTGTCGGCCAGATAGCTCGAAATCGCCGCGACGATGCCGCGTGTCGATTTGCAGGATACGGTGAGTACGAAGTTCTTCATGCTGTCACTTTCTTCGCCATATCAAGTGCAGAAGGTCCGATCACGCCGAAGCCTGTTCGCCCCGGCGCGCGTCAGCGTGTCAATAGAGCGCCGCGCGTCTTTTCAGACGCGCCAAGGACGCTCTATCACTTTGAATCAGCGCATAATCCTTTCCGAAAATCGATTCCGGTTTTCGGGAGGTATGCGCCAGAGGCGTCCAGCCCCTCAGATGTCGAGCGTGCTGTCGCGTTCCCACTGGGTGAAATGCGAGCAATAGGCATTCCATTCCTGATGCTTGAGCTTGAGATAGGCGGCGGAAAACTCGGCCCCGATCGCCTCCTTCAAGCCTTCGTCGGCATCATAGGCACGTAGCGCGTCGAGCAGGTTGAGCGGCAGGCGCGGCGCGTCCTTCACCAGATGCCCCTCGGCATACATGTCGATATCGTAGTGCCGGCCGGGATCGGCCTGGCTGCGGATGCCGTCGAGGCCGGCGGCGATGATGATCGCCTGCAGCAGGTACGGGTTGACCGCACCGTCTGGCAGGCGCAATTCGAAACGTCCCGGTCCCGGCACGCGCACCATGTGGGTGCGGTTATTGCCCGTCCAGGTCACGGTGTTCGGCGACCAGGTCGCGCCAGATGTCGTGCGCGGCGCGTTGATGCGCTTGTAGGAATTGACCGTCGGATTGGTGATCGCGGCAAGCGCGGATGCGTGTTTCATGATGCCGCCGAGAAAGGTTTTCCCCTGAGCGGAAAGCCCAAAGGCCATTTCCTTGTCCGCGAAGGCGTTTACCTTGCCATCGATGTCCCAGACCGAGATGTGGGCATGGCACCCGTTTCCGGTCAGGCCTTTGAAGGGCTTCGGCATGAAGGTGGCGCGAAGGCCGTGCTTTTCGGCGACCGACTTGACCATGAACTTGAAGAAGGAGTGCTTGTCTGCCGTTTGAAGAGCGTCGTCATATTCCCAGTTCATCTCGAACTGACCGTTCGCGTCCTCGTGGTCGTTCTGATAGGGCTTCCAGCCGAGCTCGAGCATGTAGTCGCAAATCTCGGCAATGACATCATACCGACGCATCACGGCCTGCTGGTCGTAGCAAGGCTTCTCGGCTGTATCGAACTGGTCTGAAATCACCGAGCCGTCGGCAGAGATGAGAAAGAACTCGGGCTCCACGCCGGTTTTCACCCGGAGCCCTTCTTTCGCAGCTTCAGCGACCAGTCTTTTCAGCAGCACACGTGGCGCCTGTTCGACAGGCTGATCGTCCATGACGCAGTCGGCGGCAACCCATGCGACGTCTTTCTTCCAGGGTAGTTGGATGACCGAGGAAGCATCGGGAACCGCGAACAGGTCGGGATGGGCAGGCGTCAAATCGAGCCAGGTTGCGAAGCCCGCGAAGCCGGCGCCATCTTTCTGCATATCGGCGATGGCTTCCGCGGGGACCAGCTTGGCGCGTTGGCCGCCGAACAGGTCGGTATAGCTGATCATGAAATATTTGATGCCTTTGTCTCTGGCAAAAGCAGCAAGGTCCAGTGTCATTCTCGTTCCCCTTTGGATTTCTTGGAGACACTTTGGTTATGGATGCGAGACGGCCGGGACGTTTGCCCGGCCGGTAGAAATTAGTAGCCTCCCTTGCCGGGATACCAGTTTGTGCCGGCGAGCGGGATCTGGGCCATGGCGGCGGCCTCCATCGTCAGGGCGCAAAGATCTTCCGGTTCCAGGTTGTGCAGGTGGTTCTTGCCGCAGGCGCGCGCAATGGTCTGGGCTTCCAGCGTCATAACCTTCAGATAGTTGGCGAGACGGCGGCCGGCCGCGATTGGATCAAGCCGCTTCATCAGTTCCGGGTCCTGCGTCGTGATGCCGGCCGGATCTTTGCCCTCGTGCCAGTCGTCATAGGCGCCGGCCGTCGTGCCGAGCTTTTGGTATTCTTCTTCCCAGTGCGGATCGTTGTCGCCGATCGCAACGAGCGCCGCCGTGCCGATGGCAACGGCATCGGCACCCAGCGCCAGTGCCTTGGCCACGTCGGCGCCCGAACGAATGCCGCCCGAGATGATCAATTGCACCTTGCGATGCATGCCGAGATCCTGCAGTGCCTGGACCGCGGGGCGGATGCAGGCGAGCGTCGGCATGCCGACATTCTCGATGAACACATCCTGCGTCGCGGCGGTTCCGCCCTGCATGCCATCGAGCACCACCACGTCGGCACCGGCCTTCACGGCAAGCGCTGTGTCGTAATAGGGACGCGCGCCGCCGACCTTCACATAGATCGGCTTTTCCCAGTCGGTGATCTCGCGCAGTTCCAGGATCTTGATTTCGAGGTCGTCCGGGCCAGTCCAATCCGGATGGCGGCACGCCGAGCGCTGGTCGATGCCCTTCGGCAGGTTGCGCATGTTGGCGACGCGATCGGAGATCTTCTGGCCGAGCAGCATGCCGCCGCCGCCGGGCTTTGCGCCTTGACCGACTACCACTTCGATCGCATCGGCGCGACGCAGGTCCTTGGGATTCATGCCGTATCGCGACGGCAGATACTGGTAGACCAACGTCTGTGAATGGCCGCGCTCTTCATCGGTCATCCCGCCGTCGCCTGTGGTGGTGGAGGTTCCGGCAATCGTCGCGCCGCGTCCGAGCGCTTCCTTGGCATTGCCGGACAGGGCGCCGAAGCTCATGCCGGCAATGGTGATCGGCGTCTTCAGGTGAATGGGCTTTTTGGCAAAGCGCGCGCCGAGGACGACCGACGTGTCGCACTTCTCGCGGTAGCCTTCGAGCGGATAGCGCGAGATCGATGCGCCGAGAAACAGCAAGTCATCGAAATGCGGAACCTTCCGTTTGGTGCCGGCGCCACGGATGTCGTAAATTCCAGTCGCCGCAGCACGGCGGATTTCCGCCAGCGTGTAATCGTCGAAGGTCGCGGACTTGCGCGGCGGGGTATAGGGGTTGTGATAGCTCATGATGGTCCCTCGCCTTAATATGCGTCAGCGTTGTCGATATTGAAATTGTAAAGCTTGCGGGCGGAGCCGTAACGCTTGAATTCCTCGGGCCTCACTTCGGTCACGCCCGCCTTTTCGAGAAGTTCGGCCAGCTTCGTCAGATGCTCCGGACGCAGCTCCTTTTCGATGCAATCCGCACCCAGGCTCTTGACCGAACCGCGCACGAAGAGCTTCGCCTCGTAGAGCGAATCCCCAAGCGCATCGCCGGCATCGCCGAGCACCACGAGGTGGCCGGACTGGCCCATGAAGGCGGACATGTGGCCGATATTGCCATGAACGACAATGTCGATGCCCTTCATCGAGATGCCGCAGCGTGACGCCGCATTGCCCTTGATGACAAGGAGGCCGCCGCGGCCGGTTGCGCCGGCATACTGGCTGGCATCGCCCTCGATGACGACTGTTCCAGACATCATGTTTTCCGCAACACCCGGACCTGCCGAACCGTGAACGGTGATGGTCCCGCCGTCGTTCATGCCGGCGCAATAATAGCCGACGGACCCCTTCACGTCGACCGTGACCGGCGCATCGATCCCGACGGCAACCGAATGGCTGCCACGCGGATTGACGACTTCGAAGGAAAGATCGTTCGAACCGTTCTGGATGTTGTGCAGGGCGCTGTTGAGTTCGCGTAACGGCGTAGTGGCAAGATCAATGACAGGCATGTTTCAATAACCCTTGGAGAATACGCATGAGGCGCCGGTCAAGCGACCTTCTGGTGATCCCAGAAATAGACGGTTGCAGGCTCCGGCTCCCAGACCCGGGCATTCTCGATGCCGGGCAGATTGACGAGCGCCCGGTATTCCGAACCGAATGCGACATACTGGTCCGTTTCGGCCATGACAGCGGGCTTGCAGGCAATTGCGTCGCGCACGACGCCGAAGCCGGACTTCGTACCGACGACGAAGGTGAAGAAGCCGTCGAGGTCATCGACCGCGCCTTCCAGCGCCTGGCCGAGATTCTTGCCCTTGGCCATCTCTGCGGTCAGATAGGCAGCGGCGACCTCGGTGTCGTTTTCTGTTTCGAAGGTCATGCCTTCGCGCTTCAGCTCGCGGCGCAGATTGTTGTGGTTCGAGAGCGAGCCATTATGCACCAGGCATTGGTCGGAGCCGGTGGAGAAAGGATGGGCGCCGAGCGTCGTGACGGCCGATTCCGTCGCCATGCGGGTATGGCCGATGCCGTGGGTGCCGGCCATTGAATTGACCGCGAAGCGGGAGACGACATCCTTTGGCAGGCCGGTTTCCTTATAGATCTCGATGGCGTCGCCGCTGCTCATGATGCGAACGTTCGGACGCAGTTCCGCAACGGCTGCCTTGCCCGCGTCGAGCAGATCCTTCGCAAGCGTGATGACGGCATGCGTGCTCTTCACCTGGATGGCGACCGGTGCGCTAACCGCCTGGCCGAGTTCGGCCTCGAGGCCGGCGAAATCCTTCTTCGGATTGGCCGACTGGATGGTGATCTTGGCATTGTTGCCGCTGGCGTCGCCATAGATCGCGATACCGGCACTGTCCGGCCCCCGATCCGTCATCGTCACCAGCATGGACGACAGGAGCGCGCCGAGCTCCGGTTCGAGACTTTTATCCTTGAGGAAGAGACCCACAATTCCGCACATGACCAGACCTCCGTTCGTGTTGAGAAAGGACTAGCAGGTCTGTTTTGGGATTTCAACTCGGAAGAAAGATTTTTTCTTTTAAGGCAAGTCAGCCTTTCGAGCTCCGCTGAGGATAGGTGATGATCGAAAGGTACTTGCTAGGCAGTTTCACCAGCTGCTCCGGCCCATGCGGTGCATCGGCATCGAAGAACAGGCTGTCGCCCGGCTCCATCTGGAAAAGCTGGTCGCCATGGCGGTAAACGACCACGCCTTCCAGCATGTAGAGAAATTCCATGCCCTCGTGCTGAAAGGTCGGGAAGGTGTCGGAATCGGCCGTCAGTGTGATGAGATAGGGCTCGACAATGACGCCGCTGGTATTGTTGTCGATATGGCCGAGCAGATTATATTGATGGCCGGCGCGCGTGCCGCGCCGTTCGAGCTCGATGCCCTGCCCCGCCTTGACGAAGACGGCATTGCGCGGTTCCTCATAGCGGCGAAAAAAGGCAGTCAGCGGTACGCCGAGCGCCCGCGACAGTGATTGCAGCGTCGTCAACGACGGCGAGATGTTGCCGTTCTCGATCTTCGACAGCATGCCGAGCGAAATGCCGGTGGCGGCGGCCAGATCGGTGACCGTGATGCCGAGTTTCTTGCGGTAGGCGCGCACCTCATGGCCGATCGCCATTTCGAGGTTGTTTTCCTTCGGCTCGCGAACGGCGTGCGGATCCTGGGAAAAGGGAGCGCGTCCGCTAGGCGCCTGTTCCGGTTGCTCTGCCGCTTTACGGTTGGATTTCATGGGTTTTCCACTGCCGCCTTTTCTTTTGTCCAAGACAACCCTATCGTCATAGTGAAAATTTCTCAACCGTGAAGAAAACCTATTCCCGCCGCGCTTCGCGCGGAGCGATGCCGTAGAGGGCACGGAACATCCGGGAAAAATGGCTCAGACTGGAAAAACCGGTAGCCACCGCGATTTCCGAGACGGAAAGCGGGCTCTGTTTCAGCAGACGATGGGCATGCTGCAGCCTGATCCTGCGGTATTGATCGAGGAAGGTGGTATTGAGCTGGGCCGCAAAGAGCCGGTCGAGATGGCGGGTGGTGACGCCGGCGATGCGCGCCATGGCGGCACGCTCGAGCGGCATCTCGATCGTCTCCTCCATCCGCTCGAGAACGCTGAGCAGGCCGGGATGATAAACGCCATAACGCTCCGCCAGCGAGGCGCGCTGGGGTGCGGCGGGTTCGTTGACCTCTGTATGAAGATACCAGTCGCTGACGCGGCGGGCGAAATCCGGCCCCATGCGCTCGGCGATCAGCACATGCATCATGTCGAGCGGTGCGATGCCGCCGCCGCAGGTAATCCGGTTGCCGTCGATCATGAAGCGCGCCTGGCGCGGCGTGAGGTCCGGGAAGGCTTCAAGAAGGGCTGCGGCATGCTCCCAGTGGATAGTGAAGTCGCGGCCGCCAAGCAGACCGGCAGCGGCCATCAGATAGGGGCCGCCCGAGATGCCGCCGATCCTCACACCTTCGCGCGACAGCTGCCGCAAGCAGGCAAGTACGCCGGGATACCGCCAGTCGCGGGGCAACCCGCCGGCGCAGACGAAGGCCGTTCCGAGCCCCGCGCCCCTGACGGGCAGAGGTTCGGCGGGGACGCTGACGCCCGAGGAGGAAAGCGCCGGGGCGCCATCGGGCGAGAAGATCTGCAGCCGATAGATCTCACGTCCGGCCAAGAGATTTGCCGCCCTGAGCGGCTCGGTCGCCGAGGCATAGGACATCAGCGCAAATCCCGGGATAAGGATGAACCCGATCGTCTGGGTATTTCTGCTATCAAGTGAGGACATGTCTCTTTCTTAGCGATTGATGTCCGTATTGTGCAAGTCAGCGCTCCTCTTTCTGGCATCATGGACGTGTTCTTTCCGGGGTGACCCATGCGCTATTCCGCTCTTTCGATTTTCCTGAACGGCCTTCGCGGCAACAAAAGCTGGGCGCCTGCCTGGCGCGACCCGGCGCCAAAGCCGCATTACGACGTCATCATCGTCGGTGGCGGCGGCCATGGTCTTGCCACCGCCTATTATCTTGCCAAGGAATTCGGCGTCACCAATGTCGCCGTCCTCGAAAAGGGCTATCTCGGCTCCGGCAATATCGGCAGGAACACGACGATCATCCGTTCGAACTATCTGCTGCCGGGCAACAATCCCTTCTACGAGCTGTCGATGAAACTCTGGGAGGGGCTGGAGCAGGACTTCAACTTCAACGCCATGGTCTCGCAGCGCGGCGTGCTCAACCTCTTCCATTCCGACGCCCAGCGCGACGCCTATACGCGCCGCGGCAACGCCATGCGGCTGCACGGCGTCGACGCCGAGCTTCTCGACAGGCAGGCGGTGCGCCGGAAATTACCCTTCCTCGATTTCGACAATGCCCGTTTCCCCATTATGGGCGGCCTGTTCCACCCGCGCGGCGGCACGGTGCGCCACGATGCGGTCGCCTGGGGTTATGCGCGCGGCGCCGATCAACGCGGCGTCGACATCATCACCCAGTGCGAGGTGACCGGCATCCGCAGCGAAAACGGCCAGGTGACCGGCGTCGAGACCAGCAAGGGCTTCATCGGCTGCGGCAAGCTGGCGCTTGCGGCAGCCGGCAACTCCACCGTCGTCGCCGACATGGCCGGCCTGCGGCTGCCGATCGAAAGCCATGTGCTGCAGGCCTTCGTTTCCGAAGGGCTGAAGCCGTTCATCGACACAGTCGTCACCTTCGGCGCCGGGCATTTCTACGTGTCCCAGTCGGACAAGGGCGGCCTCGTCTTCGGCGGCGATATCGACGGCTACAATTCCTATGCCCAGCGCGGCAATCTCGCTTCGGTCGAACATGTCGCCGAAGCCGGGCTGGCGATGATCCCTTCCTTGTCGCGCGTGCGGTATCTGCGCTCCTGGGGTGGCGTCATGGATATGAGCATGGACGGCTCGCCGATCATCGATCGCACCCATATCGACAATCTCTATCTCAACACCGGCTGGTGTTATGGCGGCTTCAAGGCCACGCCCGCCTCCGGCTTCTGCTACGCCCATCTGATTGCCCGCAATGCGCCGCATCAGACCGCCCGCGCCTTCCGGCTCGACCGCTTCGCGCGCGGCTACCCGATCGACGAAAAGGGCGTCGGCGCCCAGCCCAATCTGCACTGAGGACTTTCGACGATGGCAAGCCTGATTTCCTGTCCCCATTGCGGCGCCCGACCCAAGGAGGAATTTTCGATCCGCGGCGATGCCGGCCTTATCAGGCCGGCGCCGGATGCCGGTGCGGAGGCCTGGTTCGATTATGTCTATCTGCGTGACAATCCGAGGGGCCGGCACAGCGAATACTGGCACCACTCCTCCGGATGCCGCCGCTGGCTGATCGTCGAACGCGATACCGTCACCCATGCGGTCCACGGCGTCAGGGACGCCGCCCTTTCCAAGCTCGGCGGAGAACCGGCATGACGAGCTTCCGTCTTTCCTCCGGCGGCCGCATCGAGCGCGCCACAACACTCGGCTTCACCTTCGACGGCAGGCCGCTCGAAGGCCATCCGGGCGATACGCTCGCCTCGGCGCTGCTTGCCAACGGCGTCCAGCTCGTCGGCCGCAGCTTCAAATATCACCGCCCGCGCGGCATCCTGACGGCGGGGGCCGCCGAACCGAACGCGCTGGTGACGACAGGCAGCGGCGGGCGCACCGAACCGAATACGCGCGCGACGATGATCGAGCTTTACCAGGGGCTGACGGCAAAGAGCCAGAACCGCTGGCCCTCGCTCGGCGTCGATGTCGGCGCCGTCAACGGGCTGCTGTCGCCCTTCCTCAGCGCCGGTTTCTACTACAAGACCTTCATGTGGCCGGCGGCCCTCTGGGAAAAGCTCTACGAGCCGGTGATCCGCAAGGCGGCAGGCCTCGGCAGGGCCTCCTATGAGGCCGATCCCGACACCTACGAGAAATCCTGGGCGCATTGCGATCTGTTCGTGATCGGCGCCGGCCCTGCTGGTCTTGCCGCAGCGCTGACCGCCGGCCGCGCCGGTGCGCGCGTCATCCTCGCCGACGAGGGAGCCGAACTCGGCGGCAGCCTGCTTTCCGACCGCGGCACTGTTGACGGCAAGCCGGCGGACGCGCTTCTGGGAGAGCTGCTTGCCGAGCTGGCGAGCCTGGAGAACGTGCGCCGCCTGCCGCGGATGACGGTGTTCGGCTGGTACGACGACAATGTCTTCGGCGCCGTCGAACGGGTGCAGAAGCATGTGGCGATGCCCGATCCTGATCGTCCGGTCGAAAGATTGTGGCGCATCGTCGCCCGCCAGGCGATCCTTGCGACGGGCGCCGAAGAGCGGCCGCTCGTCTTCGGCGGCAACGATATTCCCGGTGTGATGATGGCAGGCGCCATGCGCAGCTATCTCAACCGGCAGGCGGTCGCGCCCGGCAGAAGCACTGTCATCTTCACCACCAACGATGCCGGATATCGCACCGCTGCCGATCTCGAGGCCGCCGGTCTTGAGGTCGCGGCGATTATCGACAGCCGCGGGGATGCGGCCGAGAGCTGGCAGGGTCGCGCCGAAGTGCTGAAGGGCGCCAGGGTCATCGATGCGTTTGGCGGCAAGCGACTGCGCGGCGTCAGCGTCGAGGCAGCAGGCGGCACCCGTCGGATTGAAGCGGATGCGCTTGCCATGTCGGGCGGCTGGAGCCCGATCATTCATCTTGCCTGCCATCGCGGTGCAAAACCGCAATGGTCGAATGAGGCCTCGGCGTTTCTGGCGCCTGTCCAGCAGGAAGGTCTGACCGTTGCCGGCTCGGCTGCCGGCATGGTGCAAACCGCGACCTGCCTCGGGGATGGCGCCGCAAAGGCAGTTGCCGCGTTGAAGGCGATCGGTTTCGCATCGGCGGAGCCGGCCTTTGCCCCGGCGTCCGAGACGGCTGCACAGGCAAAGCCGCTCTGGTCGGTCAAGGGCTCGAAGGGCAAGGCTTTCGTCGATTATCAGAACGACGTGCATCTCAAGGATTTGGGTCTCGCCGTCCGCGAAGGCTACGGCCATGTCGAGCTCGCCAAGCGTTACACCACAAGCGGCATGGCGACCGACCAGGGCAAGCTTTCCAACATCAACGCCATCGGCATTCTCGCCGAGGCGCGCGGCGTGTCTCCCGCCGAGGTGGGAACGACGACCTTCCGGCCCTTCTATACGCCGGTTTCCTTCGGCGCCCTGACCGGGGCGTCGCGCGGCAAACATTTCCAGCCGGCGCGCAAATCGCCGCTGCATGGCTGGGCTGAGAAGAACGGTGCGGTCTTCGTCGAAACCGGCCTGTGGTACCGTTCCTCCTGGTTCCCGCGCCCCGGCGAGACGACTTGGCGCGAAAGCGTCGACCGCGAGGTGCTGAATATCCGGAAGAATGCCGGCCTCTGCGACGTCTCGACCCTCGGCAAGATCGAAATCTTCGGTAGGGATGCCGCGACCTTCCTCGATCGCATCTATTGCAACGGCTTCGCCAAGGTCGCCGTCGGCAAGGCGCGTTACGGCATCATGCTGCGCGAGGACGGCTTCATCTACGATGACGGCACCACCAGCCGGTTCAGTGACGACCATTTCTTCATGACCACGACGACCGCACTTGCCGCTGGTGTGCTGACCCATCTCGAATTCTGTGCCCAGACGCTCTGGCCGGAACTCGACGTCTGCTTCGCCTCCTCGACCGATCAATGGGCGCAGATGGCCGTCGCCGGGCCGAAGTCGCGCGCCGTCCTCTCCGAGATCGTCGACGGGGACATATCGGATGCGGCCTTTCCCTTCATGACTGCCCGCAAGGTCTCGCTCTTCGGCGGCGGGCTCGAGGGCCGGCTCTTCCGGATCTCCTTCTCCGGCGAACTCGCCTACGAGCTGGCCGTACCGGCCGGCTATGGCGAAGGCGTTGCCGACGCGATCATGGCGGCGGGCGAGAAACATGGCATCTGCGCCTATGGCGCCGAAGCGCTCGGCGTCATGCGCATCGAAAAGGGTCATGTCACCCATGCCGAAATCAACGGGACGGTGACGCCAGGCGATCTCGGTTTCGGCCGCATGGTTTCATCAACCAAGCCGGACTTCATCGGCAGGGCAATGCTGGCCCGCGAAGGGCTGCAGGACCCCGAGCGGCCACGCCTCGTCGGTGTCAAGCCGATTAATCCGGCGACCGGCTTTCGCACCGGCTCGCATATTCTTGCCGACGGCGTTGCGGCGACGCTCGAAAACGACCAGGGCTACGTGACGTCAAGCGCCTTTTCGCCGACGCTCGGCCATTCGATCGGCCTGGCGCTCGTCAGGCGCGGGCCGGAGCGCATCGGTGAAAAGGTGACGGTCTGGAACGGCCTGCGCAATGAATTCACCGATGCGGTGCTCTGCAATCCCGTCTTCATCGATCCTGAAAACGAGAAGCTCCATGCGTGATCTTCCGCAACATAAACCGGTTCTGTCCGGAACGCTCTATAACGGCATCTCGGAGGCAGGCATCCGGCTGGCAGCCCTGCCGGAGGGCCATCTCCTGCATGTGCTTGGCGCCATCGAGCCATCCGCGCTCGCCGCGGAATTGGTGAAGGCGGGCTTTGCTCAGAGTTCGATCCGCAAGGCGGGCTTCCGGCAATGGTTCGTCGCCGGCGACGAGCCGCTTGTCCCGGCCAGCCTCGATGCTCTCGCCGCAGCGCTTGCGGGAAAGGCCTACGTCATGGACCAGAGCCACGGGCGCGTGCGTATCGGCGTTTCCGGCCGTTCTTCGCGGGCGCTTCTTTCAAAGGGAACTGCCGTCGATCTCGATCCTTCCACCTTTCCGGAAGGCCATTCGGCCATGACGATGGTCGGTCATCTCTCGGTGCAGATCGTCCGCACCGGCGATGACAGCTTCGAACTCACGGTGCTGCGCAGCTTTGCCGAAAGCCTCTGGGACGATCTCACCCATATGGCGGCGAGCGCTGAAAAGGATAGCGTCTGATAGAGGCGGGTTTCGATCGTTTTTCAAGCTGTATGCAGCGTGGCGGCACCAACCCGTTCGGGGCGCTCCGCGCCTTGCAGTTCTTCCACCGCATCGGCGGCAAAGCTCGGCACGACACCGGTCCACAGCAGTGCGCCATCGGGATTGGAATGTCCGTCGCCCTCGAGCTTGTAGATGCTTTCGACGATATACTGGCCGTCATTGTTCAGGCCCTTGATCTCGGAAATCTCGATCACCCGGCGCCGGCCGGTGCGCTTGAAGCGGGCGGAGCGGCAGAGCGACGGCGGCTTCATCATTCGCCGCATGGGGCTGAACCCGATCATGCTGCGCGGCGAAGCATTGTTGCAGACAGCCTCGCTGAAGGCCGGCGACAGCTTCCGTCTCGGCAAGGATGTCGAATTCCAGTTCGTCGTCAAAGCCGCCGCCAAGGAGGCGCCGAAGAAGGAGGCTTCCAAAGCAAGTGACGACAAGCCGAAAAAGTCGCTCCTCAAGCAGCCGGCCTTCCTGGCCGGCATGGGGGTCGCCTATCTCGCCATCGTCGGCATCATCGGCTACGTGATCCTGTCCGACAGCGGCAGCGCGGAAAGTGGCCCGACGGCCGAGCGCATCAATGCGGAAGCCGGCCGCATTCCGACATGCATCAAGAATGCCCGACGCATGCGCCAGGTTTCCGAGCAAAGCTTTAACGGCGCTGTCGGCGGCCGCGTCGGCAGGGATGGCGACGCAACCTATGCCGCCCTTTCGCTTGCAGCCGAACCGTCTGACGACGCGGCGCTGGCAAAGGCCGCAGAGCCGATCGTCGAGGCCTACAAGCGTACGGCACTGGCAGCCCTTGCCTCGGAAAATCGCGGCAACAATACGCTGGCGCAGAGCCTCTACCAGCAGACCTACGATCTCGTTCCCGACATCAACTGCTCGGCCGCGCGTTTCGCGCTGCAGCGCCGCGCCGCCGTGAAGCCGGTCGCCCGCCGCTGATCGACGACATAAACTCGTCGAAGCGGTTTGCCGCAAGACGAGCAGTTGACCGACCATTCCCAGCGCACCCATGTATTTAATGCGTACACCTGGGAAAGCCGACGCAAAGTTATCGAGCTCGACGGGTCCGCGTAGCCATCGTTTTGTCAACGAGACGAGCGGTCACATAAGCGAAACATACGACCGCGCTGAGAAACACCGAGAAAGCGAGAGGGTTATTCAATCCAATCGACGCCGCAACCGGCTTGAACACACCGATCGCCCCTCGATGTAGGATGTAGATTGGGTAGGAGATATACCCAATCCATGTCGCCAACGCCTCTGCTTTTGCAGGCATCTCCAAAAAGAGGCCAAGCATCACGATGAGCGGTGCCAAGGCCATCGCGAACATCAAGTCGTAGTAAGGCCGCAGCACGACAGGAACCGGCGCCGCGATGCAAATCATCAGAAGAAGGCATGGCACAATGGCGGCCCAGCCCTTTCTCCAAGCGGGCATGCCGCCGAATAGACGGCTTATCACGACCCCTGCGGTAAATGAAAACATCACCCTTGGCAGGCCACCTACCGCTGAGGGCCACTCCCAGCCAATATTCAACATACCGTATTTAAGACCGACAAAAACCAAAAATGCAGCCGAGACCAATGCAACTCCGCAGAGGGCGCGGATAGAGAGCCGAAAAAGCCACAGGGCGAAGACTATATTCACCAACAGTTCCCAGAACATCGACCATGCTGGACCGTTGATTGGAAACATTCCTTGCATCGGGTTCGCTTGAAGGAAGTACATTGGGCTGGGCAGAAAGAACGTGTTCGCAGTCGTCGACACCAGCAGGTCGATGACACTTTGATTTCTCAGCCCCCAGCTTGTTAACAGAATGATCTGGATGAGGCCGACCAAAATTCCGATCAAATAGAGCGGATAAAGGCGCTTGATGCGGGCCGCCATAAACGACTGGAACAGCAGACCGCGCGAGAGTCGTTTTCCATAAATTTCGGCGATTATAAATCCGCTGAGAACGAAGAAAAAATCGACTGCCAGATAGGCTGAAGGCGCATAGCTCTCCCGGAAATGTGTAGCGACAACACAAATAGCGGCAAATCCGCGCATTGCATCGAGCGTATAGTAACGGTTGCGGTCGGCAACCGAGACTCCTACATCGTCCATCGCCGGTGGCGAATAACCGCGGTCGAGGCTAGTCATCTTATGGATTATCCTATTACGCGTTGGTCTGAGGGGCGTTCGGATGCGGTGAATGAGAACGTCACCGAAGCGACGTTCTCATAATTTCAGATGACGGCTTGAGCACCAGATCCTTCAAATCGCAACACAGGTCTCTGCGGTAGGGCCAGGAAATCATGCGGGGTTGGCAACCGCACCCCTGTTACTTTTGCGCTGCCGTGCCTGCTTTATGCTGCCGATCAAGATATTTAAACGAGCTCTGCACAGAACGAATATCAGGCCGCAGTAAACCATGCCGCCTGCAAGGATTTCTGCGGCCAAGCGTGGATACGGGGACCAATGAATGAGCAATTCGTGGAGGAGGAAAATGACTGCAACCATTCCTGCACAGGCTATCGTAGGCCGCAGGAATTGCGCCAGATATGCCGGGATACTCAGCTCTATATGCTGCGAAACCTTCCAGCTGGTGATCGGCCAAAACAACAGAACTTCGATCATTATGGCGAAAACAATCGTCGTGACGCCATAAGGATAGAGAATTGCGATCGTCAGGAGTGTGAGGAGGTTTCGTGCCAGCTGGTAGTAAAACCACCAATCCATCTCTCCTTGGCTCTTGATCAAGGATGCCTGCACGTAGCCGATCCCAGCCATCAATCCTATGACGCAGTAGAACCGAACCGGCCAAACGGCCGCGATCCAATGTGCACCGAAAATTGTCGTGATCGCATCATCGGCAACGGCGGCAAGGCCAATGAATACGGGGTAGGACACCAGAGCGCAGCCAAACGTTGCCATGAGAAATGCTTCTCGCACTTTCTTCGGATCGGCTCGCAATGAAGAAAGCAAGACGTGCGTGACAGATGTTAAGCCACCGGCGATGACGTTGTTGATCATATCAAACAAACGCTTGGAAAAGTTATAGATCCCGAGCGCTGCCGGGCTCAAGAGCACCCCAATGAGCAAGTTGTCCAAGCTCATCGTCTGTAAAAACCGAGTGCCGGATGCAAAGAACCCATAATGAAGGAGCTCGTTGAGGCTTGCTCGCTTCAGGTAAAGCCCGGGCCGCCACCCGGCGCCCCAGAAAGCGGCGCCGCATGATGCCGCTGTGGCCGCGATCTGTGCAATCGCAAGCCCCCACAAGCCGAAACCCGCGAGAACCAAAACAAGGCAAATGCAGGCAGAAGTGATGGTCGCAATCACAGTGCGGACGGCTACCAGATGAAACGACATCTTCCTATTGACAATTGCATTCGGAACGACGGCCGTGAAGTCGAAGAAAACCTTCAATCCCATGATGTAAATCAGGGGTGTGATTTGCTCATGCCCCACATAGGCCGCGATTGGCGAAGCGGAAATGCACAAAGCGCCATAGATCAAAAATGAAAAAGCGAGCGAAAGCAGGAATATCGTATCCAGATGGCTGCGCCTGATTTCGGCTTTTTGTATAATCGCTTCGCCAAATGCCGTTGGTCCAAAGCTGCCCGCAAACGACACAATGCTGAATGCCAGCGCGACAAGACCGAAATCCTGGGGCTGGAGAACGCGAGACGTCACCACAAAAACAGCGAAGGTCAGAACTGTCGGAATAAGCGTGCTCAGCGCCGACCAGAAGGCACCGGTTACGGCTGCGGCGGATCGGTTCTCACTGACATGGCTGAATAGAATATCGTCGTCTTGTAAAACCGACAAAGTGAGCTCCTACCGGGAATCAGACTATGGAGGGTTGAGGTATTAGATCGGGGGCGGGAATAGCGGGACTTGGATTCATGGGCTTACTCGACTTGTACCAAGTTCCTCCCATCTCATACGGCAGGCGAGACATTGCTGCTAAAAGCTCACCGGCATTTGTCGCTTTCTCCACCAGAGGGCTATCGCCAGTCTGGCTACCGATGACGTCGTGTAGATTGCTTCCGTCCCTCGCAACCGCGATATGCGGCTTATTCAGCAAAAGACAGAGAATATGACCGTGTAGATGGTTGGTGATGATCCGTTGCGCGCCGGACAGGATCTTCACGCCGTAATCGACATATCGAGCCGCGACATCCTCACGATGTTGGGCGATCATCTCTGTGCGGCTAAAGCCATGCCGCAACGCCGACTTGACGACGCTCGACTTGCGCATGCGCGACAAACTATTTGGACCGTTGATCCAATTGGTAAGAGGTCCATCAACGATCGCTCGCGCTTTCGCTATATCAACCTCGTCCTCTCCAAGAGGCTGCATGACATATAATACCCTGAGAGGATCGGCTTCGAACGGTTTCAGCGTTCCCATGCCGAATGCCGTGTCCGGGCCAGCCTCGACATCACAATCGAAGTTGGCTTTCGCTAACTCGAAACTCTGACCATCGCGCGTCATGCAAAAAAAATTGCGATGCCTCCCAATCGTACGTTTCGCGTATTCCTTGAGGGACTCGTTCGCGAAATGAATCGTTTGCGGCATCTGAATGATCGTTCGATCCGGATATTTCCACATCAAACGGTAGCGAACATCATCCCTGCCCGTCCGCGCGTCTCCAAAGTCGGTCCAACCGCAAATGAATATTGGAGCGTCGCCTGGTGTTGTTTTTATCTCATCTATACTTTGAGCGGTACTGCCAGTCAGCACCGGGAGGCGCCCTGTTACTTCGCGCAATACCATCGACAATCCAAGCCAACTCGCATGATGGCCAGGATCTTTATTTGATGGAAAGTTCATTATAACGTAAGGCTGTCCCCGGCTTACAAATTTCCTTACGATTTCAATCAACTTTTCTTTTTGTCGTCGTATTACAACTTCGCCGAGGTGATGCATATACTCAACTTGTATTTTCAAAACTCGAACAGCAATTACAGCCGCGATTCTGAAAAGTCAATTGGAGGATGTATTACTTTTGAGTAATAGTTAAGTGGGCAAATTGTCTCACTTCTTAGCCACCAGCGATCACGAGGTTCGAGCGTGGTCGACGCCTTTTAGGCCTTGGCGACAGGTCCACTTTTGGAGCGCTTGTAGTCTGCTTGAGGCCAAAGTCGACCTTCCCGATTGAGACTCCGACGTCGCGGATTGCTCAGTAATTTGAGACCCCAATTGCGCCTGTGACAGCGGAGTTCGTTCGCCATGGACGCTTGCAATCTTGGCTACGATCAAAGTGGTGACCGGGAGTAAGACGCGGCAACCGGTTGCCGAATTCAGTCCCGTGCAAGCTACTTAAGGTTTCTCTCTTCCATTGTTAAACGCCTGACGCGGTGAATGATGAGCAAGCTGGATGGAGTAATGTCGCTCCTGGCGGCTCGGAAACGCCATGCCAAAAATAAGTGAAGGTCACTATGCGCGTCGGCATCGTTGCTTTAATTCTCCCAGTGATTTTGTCGGTCGTATCGCAGTCCGCCGCACAAGAAGATCGTAGGTCTTTCGGCTTGCTCGACCGTCTGCCAGACGAAGACCCTTCATGTGATTTCGTCAACCGTTCTTATGAGCGCACCTTTGGAGGCAATTTCGCGTACCGGCTTTACGGCGTTCAGCCGACGGGCGCTTTTGACCTGCTCGAAATTCGAGTCTTCATTGGTGATTTCGCTTATGATCGACAGGGGCTCGGTAGATGGCATTTGCGACACCGTGGGCTACGCAAGACTGTAGATGGTATCGGAGCAGTTTTCCGGCATTGCTCGAACGCTTCCGACAGCCTCTATGGCGCTGTGCCGGTGAAGGTTTTTCAGGTGGACTGGGCAAGAAATGGCTATAACGCCAAATCAGAAGTCGTGATTTCTACAGCAACTTCAAAAATCATCAAAACCACCCGCCAGTTCGTTGGAGCCACCCCAACCGGCTTCCCCGTGATGACGGAAATCTTCGAGACGAAGCGAGATCGGATCAAAGCTCCCTCTGACGCAGTCGATCTTCGCAACGAGTAGGTTTTGCGCGTTCCATGGCTACTGATCCCAGATGAATGGTTGGTCCAGTTGAAGGCTCGTTCGGGGGAAGTCGCTGAGAAAGCGTGCCGAGAGAAGGCCTCTTATATGGCGCGCGCGTTGCACAGGGCTGTTCTATGGCTGCCCGAGGGGTTTGGCCTTCTCCGCCTCGCATTCCGGCAGTCGCACAGGTTTGGCGAGGTTCGCCAGCGCCTCGGGCTTGGCGCATGCCGGGAAGCCAGCGAGTGGCATTGTCTCTATGAACCGATTGCGCTCGATTGTGCTTAGGCCGGGTTCACTGATCATGCTCTCGACAGTCACCTCGGGGTGCTGCTTGAGAGTTTCCATAGCTGAAGCATGCGCCTCATCGGTTCGACCCAGTGCCGCAAGCGAACTGCTGCGCACCACCCAAGTCCACCTTTGGTAGTTGTCAGGCGTCATGCGCTCCAGCATCGTCACCGCGTCCTCATACCGCCCGGCCATAAAATAGGCAGGTGCGAAGAAGTTGGACGCCCACATCGGATAGTTCGGGTCGAGCCGCATGACCTTGTCGACCATTTGAGCACCGCGTTCTGGTTCACCGAAGCGTGCTGCATAGCCGCTGTAAAAGGTCAGGATTTCGGACGAACCCGGAGCCAGGCGAAGGGCCGTGTCGAATTCGGACTTGCCGCGGCCCATATCGCCCTTATTGGCAAGGCTCATACCAAACACCGCATGGGCTTCAGCGTCGCTCGGATCAAGCCGCACCGCGCGTTCGGCCACATCGGCGGCCACCTTGCGGTTGCTCTCGGGATCGACGCCAAACACGCCCATCAGATCATGAGCATGGTAAAGTTCGACCCAGGCCCGGGCCAGCCCCGGGTCGAGCTCGACGGCGCGGTTGAGCAAGGTGATGGCCTCCTCGTCATCAGCCTTGGTGAGCTTTTCAATCTTTTCGGACCCGAGCAGATAGTAATCATAGGCATTCAGGTTTTCAGGCCGTTTGCGTTTGGCTGCCGCCCGCCCGGCCTCTTGAATCAGTCCCACTCCGCCGCCGAGGCGGTTGGCGACCTGCTCTGCGATTTCGGTCTGAACGGCGAACACGTCCTCGGCGGGCCGGTCCCAATTCTCCGACCAAAGATGGTGGCCGGCTTTTGCATCGATCAACTGTGCTGTGATCCGTACCCGATCACTCTGCCGCTGGATCGAGCCTTCCAGAACAAAGCCTACATGGAGCGCGCTTGCGACCTGGCGGGCATCCACGGGCTTGCCTTTATAAACGTCCGTCGAATTCCGCGCCACCACCTCAAATTCGGGAAACCGCGCGAGGTCGGTGATGATGTCCTCGGTCAGGCCATCGGCCAGACGCCCGCTAGCCTCGTCGCCGCCATAATTGTCGAAGGGCAGCACCGCCACCGACGGCTTGCCGCTCAAAGGTTCGGGCTGCGAGAACCGCCAGACCCCGCCGCCTGCCAGAGCCAGTGCCACGATCGCCGCGGCAGCCGCCTTGGCCCAGCGCGGCATCATTTTGAGAAGGGGCCGACGCGCCCGTTTGCCGTCGAGCCGCAGCCGATACATCCGTACCGGGCGGCTGATGTTCTTGACCTGCTGCTCGCCGGCGAAATCGAGCGGCCAGTCGAGTTTGCCCTGGAGATGATCGTATGCGGTGCCCGACACCACGACGCCGCCCGGCTCGGCCAAATGCTCCAGCCGCGCGGCGACATTCACCCCATCCCCATAGACATCGCCATCCACCAAGGCCACATCGCCCAGATTGATCCCGACGCGAAATACGATGCGCTCAGGCTCCGGTAGGTCGGCGTTGCGCGCCGCCACGACATTCTGAAACTCCGCGGCGCAGGCAACCGCATCAACCACGCTATCGAAGGAGACGAGCGCGCCGTCGCCCATCAGCTTGATAATTGTGCCATGGCGCTGGGAGATGGCGGGATTGATCAGTTCGGCGCGGATGGCCTTCAGTCGCTTGATGGTGCCGGCCTCATCGGCCTCCATCGCCTTCGAGTAGCCGACCATATCCGCCGCGAGGATCGCGAGCAGCTTTCGGTCGAGCGCGAGGGTGCCCATCATTGTTGCCTTGCATGAACATGCAATCGTATCGGCAGTCTACACCCATCGAAGCGCCGCAACTAGCACACCGCCAAAACGGCAGGTCTGCTTGTGGTGCTATCCGGCCCAGAGCCGAAGCAGACCTCACGCGTCCCAAAGGGACGCGCCTCAGCACGCTGAGAATATCTGGCATCCGCACGCCGACACTGCCATAAATGAGCTTCATCGAGGGGAGGCATCATGATGCAGAAGAATGCGCCGGACTTCAGCCTTGAGGGCAAGGTGACTTTGGTGACGGGAGCGAGCCGTGGCATCGGTCGAGCTTGCGCGCTTGCCTGTGCCAGAGCAGGCTCCGATATTGTTTTGGGGGTCCGCGATGTCGCGGCGTCGGCGGGCCTGGTTGCCGAACTCGAGGGCACGGGACGAAAAGTTCTCCCTGTTGAACTGGATATTCCCAACAAGGCCCATATCGCAAACGCCGTCGACGCGGCGCTTACCGCGTCCGGTCGGATCGACGTCCTCGTCAACAACGTCGGCGTGGCTCCCGGCAATCTCGCGGAACTCGTTGAGGAGAAGGACCTTGACGAGATACTCGATGTCAACATCAAGGGCACCTTTCTGATGACGCAGGCCGTAGGGCGTCACATGATCAAGCGCAATGGCGGCCGGATCATCAACATCAGCTCACAGGCCGGCACCGTGGCACTGCGCGGCGAGGCAATCTATTGCATGAGCAAGGCGGCAATTAATCACCTCACGCGCTGCCTTGCAGCCGAATGGGCACGTTATAATGTCACCGTAAATACCGTATCGCCGACGTTCATTCACACCGATGGCACAGCACCATTTCTATCCGATACCGACAATCGCGAAGCGACGCTCGGTCACATTCCGCTCGGCCGGATCGGTGAAACCGATGATGTGGTGGGTGCCGTGGTCTTCCTCGCATCGCCGGCTGCGAGCCTCATCACCGGCGCGAACCTGCTGGTGGACGGTGGATGGTCCGTCGCCTGAGCCTAGAGCATTTCCGTTTTTCTCCGAAGCACGGAAATGCTCTATCTCATTGTTTTCACGCAATTCCCGGCAAAAGCGTTTACGCTTTGCCTGGCAAAACCGCTACGCACTTTTGCTGGAATTGCTCTAGGCTGGCTGCGCAGCAGCGCAAGATCATCCGCCGCTTTCGGCCCGAAGCGGACGAGCGTCAATAAATCACATACAAAAATTGCGCGCCGGATTGGCGGTATCAGACACCGTCACTGACCACGCGTCCGTCCACGGCGCGAAGTTCGTCGGGACGGACCTGTTGCGCAACCTCTCGATGCGCTAATCTTGACGGATGAAACTCAGCCAGACCATACGGTTCTGCGCCTCCGCCGACGGCACCCGGATCGCCGTCGCATCGTGCGGGACGGGACAAGTGATCCTGCGGGCGGCTCACTGGCTTAGTCATGTCGACTATGATGTCGAGAGCCCTGTCTGGCGGCCATGGCTGCAGGCGCTCTCGGCCGGCAACCGGTTTGTGCGCTACGATCCGCGCGGCTGTGGTCTATCGGATCGGCATGTCGCCGATCTTTCGGTTGAGGCGTGGCATGCGGACCTGGATGCCGTGGCAGCCTCCATCGAGGAGCCGCGTTTCGTCCTCCTCGGTCTTTCGCAAGGCGGCGCCCTCAGTATCGCATTCGCCCTGAGGCATCCCGAGCGGGTGTCACACCTGGTGCTCCTGAATGCCTATAGTCAGGGTGCGCGGGCCCGCGCGCAGACCGAGGCCGAGCGCTTGGAAGCCGAGACGCTCGTCAACCTCATCCGCATCGGCTGGGGCCGCGACAATCCGGCATTCTGTCGGTTCTTTACCAACCTTTTCATTCCGGACGGGACACCCGAACAGCATCGCTGGTGGGGCGATCTGGAGCGTGTGACGGCAACACCCGACGTTGCCGCGCAGCTGCTCTGGCAGATGCAGGGGCTCGATATGCTGGATCTGGCGACGACACTT
This sequence comes from Rhizobium sp. 862_C5_N1_2, assembly GCF_051811205.1. NCBI lineage: Bacteria > Pseudomonadati > Pseudomonadota > Alphaproteobacteria > Hyphomicrobiales > Rhizobiaceae > Rhizobium > Rhizobium sp. 862_C5_N1_2. The sequence continues at coordinate 563,609 of NZ_JBPWPT010000003.1, forward strand.
CGCGTCCCGACTTTGGTTGCGCATAGCCGCGGCGATATGCGCGTGCCGTTCGACCAAGGCTGCAAGCTTGCGGCGGCGATTCCCGGAGCACGCTTCATACCGCTCGAGAGCAAGAACCATGTGCTCTTGCCCGACGAACCGGCCTGGGCCGTCTTCCATGCCGAACTCGCAACCTTCCTCGGGCAGGATCGACCGGTGCGACCACGCGCCGTTCGCGACGCCGGTCTGACACCCGCCGAGGCGGCGCTTTTCGACCTCGTCGCGGAGGGGCTCGACAATCGCGCGATCGCAGCCCGCCTTGGCAAGAGCGTGAAGACCGTGCGCAACCAATTGTCGGTGATTTTCAGCAAGCTCGGCGTGCATAACCGTTCGCAGGCGATCGTCATGGCGCTTTCCAGGTAGCGAGCTGCATCGCCGACATCTTTGGGACAAACGCCCCTTTGCCGGGCCTGAATCCGCAGCTGCGCGGGACAATCGTCTCATGCCGTCAGGCGCGAGGCGTCTCATCCTTGAACCGCGATCGGCAAGAGGCCGCCCGTCAATCAGGAGGAATCCGACATGACCCAACTCAACGAAACAACGCTCAATGAGCTCGTGGGCCGCATCCTTGGTGACCTTGGCGGTGCGGTCAGCGTGCCGCTGGTGCGGATCGGAGACGCGCTCGACCTCTACAAGACCCTCAGGGACATCGGCCCCGCAACGGCCGACGAGCTTGCCGATGCCGCGGAATGCGCGCCGCGCTATGTGCGCGAATGGCTAGCAGCACAGGCGGCTTCGGGCTACGTGCACTACGAGAATGGCCGGTTCTCGCTGACGCCCGAGCAGGCCTACGTGTTTGCTAAACCCGACAGCCCCGTCAACCTGATTGGCGCGTTCGATACGGCTGCCGCGATGGTCGAAAACCAGCCGAAGGTGCAGTCTGCCTTCAAGACCGGCCGAGGCGTGGCTTGGGGGGATCAGGCCGGCTGCATGTTCTGCGCCGTGGCGAGGCTGTTCCGGCCCGGCTATGTGAATGCCCTCGTGCAGGACTGGCTGCCGGCGCTCGATGGCGTCGTCGACAGGTTAAAGGCGGGCGCGACTGTGGCGGACGTCGGATGTGGACATGGGCTGTCGACGATCCTCATGGCGCAGGCTTTCCCCAATTCCCGGTTCATCGGCTACGACTTCCATGCGGATTCGATTGCGGCCGCGACTGCCCATGCCCGGGCAGATGGCCTGGCGAACGTGCACTTCAAGGTGGGCCGGGCGCAGGACTTCGACGGAAGCGACTTCGATCTGATCACCTGCTTCGACTGCCTGCACGACATGGGCGACCCGAAGACTGCGGCGGCGCATATCAGAAAGGCGCTGAAGGAGGGTGGCACCTGGATGGTGGTCGAGCCCATCGCCGGAGATACGCTCGAGGACAACATCAACCCGGTCGGGCGGCTCTACTACTCCGCCTCGACGATGATCTGCGTTCCCACCTCCCTGGCGCAGGAGACGGGATTAGCAGAGAAGCGATTGGCGGAGGTGATCCGGTCAGGCGGGTTCACACATGTCCGGCGAGCAGCCCAGACCCCACTCAACATGGTGCTCGAAGCAACCTGATGAGAAGGAGTGGCACCTCCGTGTCCGGCCAGGTGGGGCGCGCTCCTCATCTGATGACCGCTCTTGGGGCAAAGCGGGATCTGTCTTCGTCCGCCTCGGGCTCGCGCCCGGACTTGCATCAGCTCGTATGACGGCTGGTCACTCTGACATAGTAGCCGTCGGGATCGATAAGGCGAAAGTCACGCAGCCCCCAAGGCTGTAGAGCAAGATCGGAGACCGGCCAGTCACTCTCTTTTGCCGCGCGATATGCATCCTCTACGTCAGCGACCTTCAAGACGATCTCGACGCCGAGCCCAGCTCTGTGGCCGGTATCGATCCGTAGCGGATGATCGCTCGAAAGGACGCTACGCGAGTTGATCGCGATCACCGCATCACCGTTTTTCAACATCGTGTATTCGGTGCTCGACGAGCCCTGGCTCTCAAAGCCGAGAACCCTCCGATAGAAATCAATCGATGTTTCAGGCGTTTCGACAAATAGCTCCAAACTCAGGTGCAACTGTTGCCTCCTTTTTTGCTCAGAATGAAGGCTGTTGCCAGAAGGGACAGACGAGCCTGGCGCTGGCGGGCTTCAGTTAGAGAGGTACTTGTTGAGGAATGCTCGAACGCTGCTAAAGGACTGCTCGGCCGCCGTCGCATTATATTCTTCCCGATGACCGAATGCCGTCTTTGCCACCGTGACATAAGGGGAATCGAAATCATGGTATGCACCCGGATAGACGTTGAGTTCGATTGGCGGACCTTTGCCACTCAGGTGAGACACCCTCTGCCGACACCTTTCGGCGGGGCTCCAATCGTCCAGTTCGCCATTTAGGATCAAAGTTGGCACCGTCGCATCGCCCTCATGGGGAGCGCAAGCCGGATAGTAGGCGACTGCAGCCTTGAACTTTCGATCCATGAACTGCTCGTTGCCTTCGGTTTTCGTGGCTTCCAGCGTTGCGATTCCACCAGCCGAGAAGCCCATCAGCCCTACACGTCGGGCGTCAACGAAGGTGTATGTAGACAGGAGATCGAGCGCCCCGTAGGCATCGAACACCCGATCGGGAAGATAGCGCTCACAAGTGTTGTCAATATTGCGGGTCGTGAAGCTGTCGACCACCAGCACGACATACCCCCATGAGGTCAACCGCTGCGGCCAGTAAGTCTTGGTGTTCGGCCGAATACCTCCGCAACCGTGCATGACAACGACGGCCGGAAAGGGACCATCTCCCTCTGGTCGGCTCAGATATCCCAGCAAGTGCGTCGCTTGGGCCTGCGGGAGGCTGATACCTTGTTCCCTGGCCTTGCGTTCCAGGAACGGACTTGGCTTTGTGACTGCGCTGTCGAATCGCACCAACTCGTCAGCGTGGGCCGCAGGGTTAGGCTGCACGATAGCGATGAGCAAAAGTCCGAAAGCAAGCTTTGTGATTTGCATTGAATTGTTCCGCTGGGCGACAGGCAGTTGATCAAACGCTATCCACAACCGATCATCATTTAGATGCGGAAACTTCGACGTCCATAGGCTAAAAAGGGGCGTGGCAAATAGCCGCCCCTCATGAGTATCTGACGGCTTTTTATGCCGATGCCGGATTTATTTTAGCGGCTGGTGTGCGTGATGCGCTGTTTCTGCCAAGGCTAAACCGCAACAGCGATATCGGCCTCGACGGAGCGTTGTCAGCCAAACCGGTCTACCAGGGAATCTATCACCGTCCGCAACATCGCTGTCGGCCGCCGGTTCGGCGCATAGACGAGGTGCATCGGTACAGGCTTGTAGGACCATTCCGGCAGCACCTGCTCAAGCCGTCCTTCGGCGATATCGGCGGCGAGCAGCAGCTCCGGCTGAAGCGTAATTCCCGCGCCGCTGAGCGCCGCCATGCGCAGCGCCGCTCCCTGGTTGGTGGAGAATTTTCCGGAAATCAATACATCGCGCATTTCGCCGCCCGGTCCGACCAGGTGCCAGCGATCCTGCATGCGCCAATAGGAGTGGCCGAGGCAGAGATGGTTCGCCAGAGCCTCCGGCGAGGCCGGCCGACCATGGCGGGCAAGATAGTCCGGCGAGGCAGCGAGAATCCGCCGGTAGGGCGTGAGCGGGCGGGCGACGAGGCTGCTGTCCGAGAGCGGGCCGATGTGGATACCGAGCTCGAACCCCTCGCCGACGAGATCATGGACGTTGTTGTCGAGCGATAGCTCGATGCTGACGTCGGGATAGGCGTTCTGGTAATCGACCAGCGCCGGCACCAGGACTTGCGTCCCGAAGCTGACCGGCGCAACCACGCGAAGCCGGCCGCGAGGCGCCGATTGCAGCTCGCTCGCCGAAGCCTCGGCCAGCGCCACTTCGGAAAGGGCGCGCTTGCAGCGCTCGTAATAGAGCTGGCCAACCTCTGTCAGCTGATGGCGTCGCGTGGTGCGATGGATCAGCTTCGCCCCGAGCCGGGTCTCAATCGTCTTGATGTGCTTGGCAACCATGGCAGGCGACACTTGCGCGATCTCCGCGGCGGCGGCGAAACTGCCTTTGTCGATGACCCTGACGAACATCGCCATGCCGGCCAGCTTGTCCACGATTGCCTACCTCTTGGTTTCGAATGACAATACCGGGAGCTTATTTATCAACCAAGGAATTTACAACATGGTCGTGATGCCCGCGCCAAGACGACGGACATCACCAACCTGACCAAGGAGACACCATGCCCATTCTTCACCTGCAGATGCATCCCGGCCGCACCGACGATCAGAAGCGCGCCTTCGCGCGCGAAGCGACCAAGGCCGCCGTCGAAACCCTGGCGTGCCCGCCGGAATCGCTGGAAATCCTGATAACGGAGATCGCCAAGGATTCCTGGGCGGTCGGTGGCAAGCTGAAATCTGAAGCCTGAGAGGCGACCCGCAGCGTCGAACGCTCGAGCTGCGGGACGCCGCCGCCATGGTATTGGACAGGGAGCCGGCAGCCGGCTCCCGTGCTGAATGTGAAGGGCGGCCGGTTGACCTAAGCCTTTTTCGTCGGCGAAGGATAAGGCTGCTTTGCGCCCTCATGTCAGTCATAGAGCCCAGCCAAGCGGCGGCTTGAAAGCGGAAAACGCATTGGACTGGCGAGGGCGGCATGTTTGCGTAAAAGCGGATTTTATTTTGGCCCTGTGTTCAGCGGGTCACTCGTTCGCAAGCACCGTCTTTCCAGATGCAAATTGGCGATCATAGAAAATCCGAACCGACAGAACGACGCCGGCGATCAGGACAACAACCCCAGCGACTGCGATCGGAGTTGGCCAGCGCGCATGCACGACAAGTCCGCCGATCACGCCGAAGGCAGTCTCTGAGACGATCAATTGCGCGGCCAAGGCAACCGGCAGGCTGCGTGAGGCTATATTCCAGGCCCAGACGCCGCCCACCGTGGCCAGCAGCGCGAGAGTTGTGCCCCAGACATAGAGGTTGCCGGCAGCGCTCCAGCCGAATCCCAATGTAGGAAGCCGGAAGAGGCCCATCGCGGCACCGATGGGATAGAAGGCCAGCATCAAGACGCCGCCGCCAACCAGTATCAGCGCCGACCACACGCCGGAGGGCATGTCCGGCCGTGCGGCGAGTGCTGCCTGATTGGAAAGCGCGAACCAGACCCAAAGGCCCACGGCAGCAAGCGCCAGCGGCGCGCCAATCCACAATGATTGCACAGTGTCCAGTCCTTCGGCCGTGAATGCCGTGCCATTGACGAGACCAAGGCCGACCAGCACCAGTGCCAGAGGCACCATGAGGGATTGCCATGGCAATGATGCCTGACGCTGATTGCCAATGACCATCAATACGATTGGTACCAGCCCGAGAAAGGCCGGAGCGATGACTGGGCCGGCAAAGAGGGCCGCTCCCGTCACTGTCAGGAAGTAGCCGACATAGCCGACGAAGGCGAGCCAGATGGCTTGCAGGCAGTTTCGAAGCGTGAGGTGGCGCATGACACCATTCTCGGAAAACAGAATGTAAAGCCCGACGAGTGCCGAGACGACGTGACGGATGAGGGCAAAGTCAAAGGTGGAATAGTCACCGATGATGAAGGGCACGACGAAGTTGAGCGAAAAGGCAAAGGCCGCAAAGAGCGCGGCCGACACGCCAACATAGAAAAGTCTGTCCATAATGTTCACCCTTTTGAAGTTGCGTCACCGAGCCCTGGTCTCCGCGACACCGAGTGTGCCGTTTGGCAATCAAGCGAAATGCTTGATCAAATGGGGAAAATTTACCGGCCACGCGCTCTGGCCGGTAGCCGGCGAAAATGAGAACCAGCCTCTCGATACGCATCACCCGGATCGTGAAACGGTGCTGTATCGCGGGGGCCGCGATGCGTATGCAACGCTTCGAAGCGGTCATCGCTGCATCATCGGGATTGGATTCAAGCAGACGGCCGTGCCGCCTGTTCAGCGGAGTCGATTTCCCCTATCCTCGACATCGAGGCTTTCAATCGGCGTGGTGTCATGGATCGGCTTGATACAATGCGGGTTCTGCTTGCGGTAGTTGACGCCGGCAGCTGAACGCGCCGCTGCCGAGCGACAGCCGCAAGGTCGTCGATCCGCCGGAACCGTTCAGACCGGGCGAACTTCGGCAAGCCGCTTGACTGCATACTCGTCCCGCCAGCAGACGGCGGCTTCCCATGCGGCTGATGCTTGCGCGGCGATGTCATGCGCGCCGTCGTCGAGGTCGGCAGCGTTGCCGGGCAGCACCAGGTCAAGGTCGGGGACGTCGACATGTGCCTCGTCCCAATCGATCAACGCGACCCGATCCGCGGTCATGCGGACGTTGCCGGGGTTGCTGGGGTTGCCGTGGACAACGCATGTCTGGCGTCCGACTAGCCGCGCCCATGCTGCACGACATCGAACAACGCCCTCCGGCGGCATCGCGGCAAGGTTGATCCTCGTTCCGGTATCGGCATGCAGGAGGTCGCTCGACGATCGCCAGCCTGGGCGCTGCGGCCAGTCCTGCGTCAACCGATGCAGTTCGCGGAGCGTTTCGGCCACGCGACGCCAGTCGGACTCCGTCTCGGGCGGTCCGCCCTCCATGTACTTCATGACCACCAGACCGTTCGCGAACAGCCGGCCGTCAGTCGTGGGGATCGGCACTGGAACGTTCATCCCTTCACGGTCGAGATGTTGGAGCAGCTCGGTTTCCCAGGCGAGATCAGCGTCGGTCCTGGAGCCGAAACGACCGACCGCGATCTGCCCGTTGATGCGAACGCTCCACACGTCGTTGGCGACTCCACCGGCAAGTGGTTCGATGCGGACCGCACCTTCACCCCATTGCTCCAGTGCTTCCCATCCCATTGACAATATCCCTGGCGGTCGTGATCAAATCGACGGAGAAATAGAAAAAGTTTGCGACGCCACGATGTCCGCTGCTGGCGCAAACGTGACCTCGAAAAGCGGTTAGACCCTGGATATAAGGCCTATGTTCGCATCATGGGGGGAAGGTCCGATCGTCGCTCTCGAACTCCCTGCGGGACGAGCGACAGAGTAGCGATACCCGCCTCATCGGCCGCACGCAGAAGCGCTTCCCGGAATTGTTCCGGGGCAATCTTCCCGCTCAATGCGTCGACGCAGGCTTTGACGGCAGCCACATATTCCTCGCCGTCATCGCAAGGCCAGTCGTTGATCAGGAGACGCGCCGCGTCACCCAGCGTCCATACGATCTTGCGAGATGCCGGGCCTCGCAAAGCAAATCCAACCGGCGTGAATGCTGATGATGTGTTCCAGCACATTGTCCTCGACCCCTCAAGGCACGGATACTGCAGTCCCCAGCTCAATATACGCGCGTATTCTGAAATTTGGAATTGAAAAGTGTAGAGGTATGCGGCTTGAGCGCGAGCTGTCGAATGAAGAAGAAAGGGCACTCTGGAACCTTATGTGGGAGCGCCCTGCGCTCCGTCGACAAGGGTTGCACTGATGAATGCATTCCGGGTTCGCAACCGATTGCCCGCCCCGGTGTCAGCGGCGCACGCTTCCCTTTTCGGTCTCCACATCACTTCATGCAGTTGACAGGCCGGGACGGTTCTTTCATCTGGAGCGCAAGATCAGGAGCCTCTCACATGACCCTTACCGTACGCCCCGCGACGCCTTTAGACGCGGCAACGATCCTGCGATTCGTCCGCGAATTGGCCGACTACGAAAAGGCAATCCACGAGGTCGAGGCGACCGAGGAGAGCACGCGTGCGGCGATCTTCGGCGACGGTTCGGTCACGCATGCGCTGATCTGCGAACGCGAAGGCCAAGCGATCGGCATGGCGGTCTATTTCTTCAGCTATTCGACTTGGCAGGCGAAGAACGGCCTTTATCTGGAAGATCTCTACGTAACACCGGAGGCGCGCGGCTCGGGGGCCGGCAAGGCGCTGCTGCGGCGCCTAGCACAGATCGCGCTGGAGAAGAGCTGCGGCCGCTTTGAATGGAGTGTGCTCGACTGGAACGAACCTTCGATCCGCGTCTATGAGGCGATCGGCGCGGAGCCGCAGAAGGAATGGATCCGCTATCGGATGGCGGGAGAGAAGCTGGCGGCGTTTGCCCGCGGCTAGAACCCTCTCTTTTTCCTGGCGACGGCCTCGATTTTCGGAGCCTTTTCCAGCTCCGGCCGCGTCAGCAGTGCGTCCCGCCTCTTCCAATATATCCGCAATCAGGCATTGGACCGCTCAGGAATGCCGTCCGGCGATATTCGGCCTGTTCGAGACGGCCCCGGCTCTGGTCGTACTTGGCCTTCACCGCATTGAGATTGGCTAGTAATCGGCACACAGCTCCCGCTTTCCGATCTCCACCCTTCTGATCCCTTACCGCAATTCAGCAGTAACCCGGAATATCCCGCCGGCCGAAGCGTCGGAGCAGACGACGAAGGTCGAGCCCTCCTGCGTCATGAAGGCGACATTGCCGCCGGCTTCGCAGGGGGTGGCGCTCCATTGCAGGATGATATCGCCGTTGTCGGGCAGCTTTTCCGTGGTGATCTTTGTTGCACTTGCCATCCATTCCGTCGCCGACGGCAGGTGGACCGGGGCGTTCAGCTGTTTCGACAGCCAGGCCGTATAGTTCTGCGCCACGGCAAGAGGCACGTCGTCGGCCGGCTGCTGCGGATTGTCGGCATAGGCCTGGGCTGCGGCGGGATCGGAGTTGGCGGTGTAATATTCAGCCATCTCGGCGCGGGTGACGGCCTTCGTCTGCATGCAGAAGGACTTGTCGATCTTCACGGCGCCATTGGCAGGATTGGGAAGCGAGGGCAGCGTCTTGTAGACCGAGTTGCCGATGACGAGAGCGACGCGGCGCCCACTCTCTTCTGTAACGGCGGCAAATGCCGTGCCGATCGGCAGCAGCATTGCCGCGACGATCAGCAGATAAGCGCACAGTCTCTTGACGTGGTGAAACTTGGGCATGGCTCGATCGCAAACATTCTATTGTTTAAGTTCAATAAAATTTGCTGGCCTGCTGGTGCTGGGCCCCTCCGCATTCACACTACGAAAATATTCCTCGGCGCTTTAAAAATCAAGCTTCGCCGCCTCCAAGTCAATTGGAGCAGTCCCGTCAGATTGGAAGCCCATCGTCGACAAGAAAGACTGTCGAAATCAAGAATTCAACATGCGGCCGGCGAAGTTTCCTTAGCCTCGAAACGTATAGTTGCTGATCGAGGCCGATTTCATCTCGATCGAGAAGCCCGGCAGGGTGGGCGGCATGTAGGCGGCGTTCTCGATCAGGCAGGGGTCGAGGAAGTGTTCGTGCAGATGATCGACATATTCAATGACGCGGCCGTCCTTGGTGCCCGACACCGCGACGTAATCGATCATCGACAGATGTTGCACATATTCGCAGAGGCCGACGCCGCCGGCATGTGGCCAGACCGGCAGGTCGAACTTGGCAGCGATCAGCAGCACGGCCAGAACCTCGTTCAGCCCACCCATGCGGCAGGAATCGATCTGCACGACGTCGATCGCGCCCTCGGCAATGAACTGCTTGAACATGATGCGGTTCTGGCACATCTCGCCGGTCGCAACCTTCACCGGTGCGATCGCCTGGCGGATCTTGCGGTGGCCGGCGACATCATCCGGGCTTGTCGGTTCCTCGATGAAGAAGGGCTTGGCGAAGGAGAGCGCCTTAACCCAGTCGATCGCCTGGCCGACATCCCAGACCTGGTTGGCATCGATCATCAGGTAACGATCGGGACCGATCACCTCGCGGGCAATCCTGAGGCGGCGGATATCATCCTCCAGGTCGCGGCCGACCTTCATCTTGATATGGTTGAAACCGGCATCGATCGCCTCCTGGCAGAGGCGGCGCAGCTTTTCGTCGCCGTAGCCGAGCCAGCCGGCCGAGGTCGTGTAGCAGGCGTAGCCCTCCTTTTCGAGGATGGCGATGCGTTCCGCCTTGCCCGCCTCGGCGCGCTTCAGGATCTCGACCGCCTCGGCGCGCGTCAGCACATCGGTGAGGTAGCGGTAATCGACGATATCGGCGATCTCTTCCGCCGACATCTCGGCGACGAGTCGCCAGACAGGCTTGCCGGCCTGTTTGGCCAGCAGATCCCAGACGGCATTGACGACCGCACCGGTCGCCAGATGAATGGCGCCCTTTTCCGGGCCGATCCAGCGCAACTGGCTGTCGCTGGTCAGGTGCCGCCAGAAGGTGCCGGGATGGGCGAGAACCTCGGCGAGGTCGGCGCCGACGACGAGGTGGCGCATCGCTTCGATCGCCATGCAGCAAATGTCGTTACCGCGGCCGATGGTGAAGGTCAGGCCATGGCCGGCAAGATCAGGCGCATCCGTATCGAGAATGACGTAGGCCGCCGAATAATCCGGATCGGGATTCATCGCATCGGATCCATCAAGGCTTTGCGACGTGGGGAAGCGGAGATCGAAGACACGAAGGTCGGTGATGCGGGTCATGGTTGTTCCTCCCGTTTATATGCGCCGATTATATAGAGCCGATTGCAGTGGCCGGGCCGGCCGGCAAGACTGCCGGGCCGGCCGCATCAGCTGAAATCAGATCGTCCAGCCGCCGTCGATGGCGATCGCCTGGCCCGACGTGTAGGTCGCGCCGGCGAGATAGACGGCGAGATCGGCGATCTCTTCCGGCGAGCCGAGCCGGCCCATCGGCTGGCGGGCGATGAAAGCGGCGCGCGCGGCGTCGTAATCGCCCTGCGCGCGCATGCGGTCCTGCAGCGACGGGCTTTCCACCGTGCCGGGGCAGATGGCGTTGCAGCGGATGCCCTGACCGACATAATCGGCGGCAACGGCTTTGGTGAGCCCGATCACGGCCGCCTTGGTGACGCCGTAGGCGAAGCGGTTCGGCACGCCCTTGATGCTGGAGGCGACGGAGGCCATGTTGATGATCGCTCCGTCCTTGCGCTCGATCATGCCGGGCAGCACGGCGCGGATGGTGCGGATCATCGCCTTGACGTTGAGGTCGAAGGCGAATTCGAGATCGGAATCCTTCATCTCGAGGATCGAGCCGGCATGGACGAAGCCGGCGCAGTTGAACAGCACGTCAACAGCCCCGATCTCGGCGACAAGGGCCTTGACCGCATCCTCTTCGAGCACGTTCAACTGATGGGTGAAAACGCCGGTTTCGGCGGCAAGCGTCGCCAACGCCTCGGTGTTGATATCCGTCGCGTGAACCCTGGCGCCGATCGCGGCAAAGGCTGCCGCCGTCGCCCGGCCGATGCCCTGACCGGCGGCGGTGATGAGAACGGTCTTGCCGGAAAGTCTGTTTGTCATGTCACGGGCCTTTTCTGGAATTGTCTACGCTGGACGATGGAGTGCGGTTGATGTCTTGGCGAAGCTCGGTCGTGATGGAGCGCGCCGGTCTGCTTCCAGAGATGCGCGGCTCTCTGCGTTAAATGGAGGAGTTGGCGCTGTTGCACAGGCAGATCGGCGGGGGATTCAGTCGATTGGCTGCTTTTTCGGCGATCTCCGCCGGCGGCGGGTCCGATGACCATTCCCATGCGCTGCACGGCCTTCCTCCCTGTCCCGGCTTGCTTATGATCCTGCCGCTCGGGCGCCTTCTGTACCTCAGTCGTTCGCTTCCGATCGACCTTTTTCAGTGATGATTTGTCTGTTTATAGACAAACAGACGATTGGCCAAGGGTCAAGTGCGAAGTTTTCCTTTTCCGGCTGCGGTTCTGCGTATATGCAGAGTGATATTCACAGGAGGAAGGACATGGAGTCCGACGAGTCCGACCGCTACCGCGCTCCTGCCCTCGACAAGGGCCTCGATATCCTGGAATTGCTCGCCGGCGTCGACAGCGGCCTCACTCAGGCCGAAATCGCCAAACGGCTCGACCGCAGCCCCAACGAATTCTACCGCATGCTCGACCGGTTGGTGCGCCGCGGTTACGTCACCCGGTTGGATGGCGACCGCTATTCGCTGACGCTGAAGCTCTTCGGTCTTGCGCAACTGCACGCGCCGGTGCGCCGGCTCGCCTCCTATGCCACGCCGCTGATGCGCGATCTCGCCCAGCGCACACGCCAGGCCAATCATCTTGCGGTCTTCGATCGTGGCGCGGCGGTTGTCATCGCCCAACAGGAGGCGCCGGACTATTGGGGATTCTCGATCCGCATCGGCGCCCATATCAGCCTCTTCGACACCGGCTCGGGCCATGTGCTGCTTGCCTTCCGCAGCGAGGAGGAGCGGGAGATGATGATCTCGGAACATGTGCGCAGCCGCTCGGACATCGAACTCGGCCCCGAATTCTACGATCGTCTCCACCAGATCCGCGAGCGCGGCTACGAGATGATGGCGAGCGCCCAGACATCAGGCGTCTACAATCTTTCCGCTCCCGTTCTTGGACCGGACCGCCGCTGCATCGCCGCCCTCACCTGCCCCTTTATCGCGCTCGTCAATGCGCCGTCCGCTCCCGATATCACGCAGGCGATCACGCTGGTGCAGAAGACCGCCGCCCAGCTTTCGCTGCTTGCCGGCGCCGATGTCGTCAACCCGGCCTGAGGCCTAAGAATTTCTATTTGAACAATCCATTCACCAGGAATAGGTTTGCCGCCAAACCACTCTGGGAGGAGAAGAGCGTGTTCATCGACACCCACCTGCACATCATCGATCGATCGGCCCTGCCCTATCCCTGGCTCTCAGGCGCGCCCGCTCTCGATCATGATTTCCTCTACGAGACCTATGCGACTGAAGCCCGGCGCTGCGGCATCACCACGGTGCTGCATATGGAGGTCGACGTCGATCCCGCCGCGATGCAGGCCGAGACCGATCACGTCGCCAGCGTCGCCAAAAAGCAAGGCAGTCTGATTGCCGGCGCCATCGTCTCCTGCCGGCCGGAAGAGGAAGGCTTTGCCGCCTATCTCGAGCGGCAAAAGGCCGATCCCTTCGTCAAGGGGTTCCGCCGTGTGCTGCATGTCGTGCCAGATGATGTTTCCGAAGGCGCCCTGTTTCGCGAAAACATCAGGCGCATGAGCGGGAGCGGCCTGACTTTCGACCTCTGCACATTGCCGCATCAGGCGAGCCGTGTAACCGCCCTCGTCGATCTTGCGCCTGATGTGCAGTTCGTTCTCGACCATTGCGGCGTGCCGGATATCCGCTCGGACGCCTTTCAGCCATGGAAGGCCGGCATATCAGAGATTGCCCGGCGGCCGAACGTGGTCTGCAAGGTCTCCGGCGTTGTCGCCTATGCCGATGCGAAGACATGGACGGCAGAAATGCTGCAGCCCTATCTCGAACATGTGATCGCAAGCTTCGGCTGGGACCGCGTCGTCTGGGGCAGCGATTGGCCAGTCTGCACGCTCGGTGGCGGCCTCTCTACCTGGGTCGCGGCGACCCATGCGATGCTCTCAGGTAGCAGCGAGGCAGAGCGCTCGAAGTTGCTTTTCGCCAATGCGCAGCGCCTCTGGTCGCTCTGACGTCACAAAATAAAGCGACCGGTCTCCTGGGCGTGCCATTTCGGCATGTTTTTTGTACCATTCCGGGACAAAAAACGCCCGATTTTCGGGCTTAACGCTATCTACATGCAAGCAATTGCTAGCCTTATTTATCTCGGCTAAAAGTTGTTGACACGGATATGGGGAATGACCCCTGTCCGCTGCCTTCAGAAGGGAAAATGAGATGAAAGAAGAACCGCATTCCGTCGATGTTCACGTCGGAAAGACGATCCGTATCCAGCGTCTGTTGAGGAAAGTTTCTCAGACGGAACTGGGCGATCGTGTTGGCGTAACGTTCCAGCAGATCCAGAAGTACGAAAAGGGTTCCAACCGCGTTTCCGCCAGCATGCTGGTCGAAATCGCCGGCGCGCTTAAGGTCGATGTCAGGACGTTTTTTGACGATCTGTCGACCCCTGATACGGCCAACGACAACCCCGCTCCGAGCGAGGAATTCGTTATTTCGCGCGAAGGCGTCCTTCTCAATGCGGCGTTCTTTTCGATCAAGAACGAAGCGCTTCGCAAGAAGATCCTGAAGCTCGTCCAGGCGATTGCCAACACCGAACAGTTGGAAACCGAAGCGGCCGAATAGACCGGTTGTCCTTCACGCGCTCCGAACGGACCGCATGAGGATCAATAGCGGTTGATCGGATCAGTAGCAATCGATCGGGCTCAATGGCGATCGATCAGGATTAGATTCTCGCTGGCATCCTTCATTGCGATCTTGGCTTTGCTGCCGAGCAGCTTCTCGAGATTGACGTCAAGCTCCCTGTCGGGATCTATGCCGTCCCAATCGATGACGACCTGCAGCAGCGCCATGTTCGTCAGGTGCATCAGATTGCGCAGCTGAAGCTTTTCAGCCTCATCCTTGGCTGCCGACAGCAGCCGGAAGATCCTTGCGTATTCGCTGCCGGTACCCTCGTTGTATTGATCAAACATCGTTCCCGCCTCTTTGGTCGTGGAACCCTACGATTCCATCAGTGCTGCATCATTCCGCCGCGACCGTTATTCAAGCGTTACAGGAACCGCATTGCGCGTGACTTCGGCGTGCAAGAGCTCCCAATGTGAGGTCGCGGCAAAGCGCCAGTCACGGTTGACGGGGAGGAATTTATCCCGGCTCAGCCATTCCAGCACCAGTCGCGCGTCGTTGCGCTTGCGCTCGACACGGCTGCCGCGGATGGCGGCGAGGATATGGTCGCGGCGCGGCTTGCGGAAATGGCACTCGTCGGCCACCCTCGCATAGGTGCGTTCGGAGAAATGCAGAAACCGGCCGGCCAGCAACAGCTTCTTGCGCTCGCCGGGCGAAATCTCGCCTTTGGCGTGAAGCGCATCGATCGTCGGCTCGAAATCGACCCAGGGAACGGAAAGCGGCAGCCAGCCGAGTTCCTGCGGCGCATGAACCAGCGCGACGGCCTCATCGTCGAGCAGCCGTCCGGACTCGTAATCTTCGAAGATCGAACCGAGCCCGACCATGCCGAAGGGGGCGCATTCGGCTGCCCGCAACGCCCCCATGCTGGCCCCGCCGGCAACGGCGACATCATGTTCGAGTGCGTAAAGTATTTCCTTGTGCCAGACCGAAGGCAGGTCGCCGAAATAGCCATCGACGAGGCCGATCGCCGTGGCGCCGGCCCGAACGGCCTTCAGGATATCGCCGGCGGCGGCCGGCGGTCGGAAGTCGATGAAAGGAGACATGGCTCTTGCAGCGGCAAGATCACTGCCAAGGCTCGGGCCGACGAACAGCACCTTCATGATTCGGCTCCTCTTATGGTGTTGACCGCGCGCATGCCGAGCTGGATGTATTGGCCTGATATATCGACCTCCAGTCCCGGCACGATCACTCTGACGACCGAGATCGGCAGGGATCGATGCGGAAAGGGCACGACGATGATCTGCTCGATGCCGGTCGCCGCCAGTCGGTCGGCAATATGGGCGATGGTATCCTGGATCGTCGCCGGGCGGCGATGACGGTCGTGGAACGCGCGCATCCGACCGTCGCCCTCGCAAAGTTCGACCACCTGCTGCATCGCCGCGCTCCGGTCGAGCCGCTGATAGATGCGCGGCGAGAAATCGTCGCGGCTGCCGGCGATCGCGGTCAGCCGGCTCTGCGCCGCTTCGGTGATGGCGCGCAGCGCGGCGCGCACGGGATCGGGGTGGCAGCCGCAGCCACCGCAGACATGCGACCAGCGCGCGTCGACACGGTCGGAAAGATTGCCTGGCATGATGACCGCCAGAAAAGCGGGAACGCCGATATCCGTCGTCATGTCGAGCAGCAGCAATTTCATGCCGGCGCGTGTGATCCGGTCGGTCATGACGTCGATAACCGCATCGCCGAAGGAGGCAGGGTCGACGCGGCTCTCCTTCAGGCGCTCCGGCGATTTCAGCTGGGTCAAGGCCCAGGCGTCGCGCTCCACCAGTTCGCAAAGCCCATGCAGGACCGCCTCGGACGGCGTGTTGCCGGAGGCAAGTCCGTCGCTCGACTGCTCGAAGCCCGGCGGCCTCTCGCCGCGATGATCGAGACCGACGAGCCACCAGGGCACGAAGACACTGCTGCTGGAAAGGATGTCGAGCCCCGTGCACCAGGGAATAGGCTTGCTGCCGATCTCGTCGGGCGCGCAGCGTGCGACATTGTCGAGATCGATCATCGCGGCCCGCTCCGCCCGCATGCTGTCGATCGTCGCCTGCGTCAGGTCGGCGGGGGCAATTTCGGCGATCCGCGTCTCGACTGCTTCCATCGCCGCCGAGGTCATGGCGGCATCATTATCGATACCCTTGCCCTGAAACACCGACAGCGTATGGCTGTTCGGCCTCGTTGCGAAGGCGACGGGGATGTTCAAGACATCGAGTGCAGTCAGCAGACCGACGCGCGTGATGCCGAATTCGCGCAGATGCGGCCTGACGGCTGCGAGGGTCTGAGCCGGCGTGACCGCGCGGTCATGATAATCGCTGACACCGGCCGATGATCGTTTAAGGTCACCGGCTAGCGTTTCAAGGTCGGTGAAAGCGGACATACCGATCTGTTCCTTAGCGGAACCTCAGCGCATGCGTCAGGCTCTCGAGCGCATTTGCGGAAACGTTGAGTTCGTCCTGCTTCAGGGCTGCCCTGGCGGCGGCAGAAAAGCGCAGAGACTGTGTCTGAGCTGCAGTGGTTTCAGCATTCGTCTTCATGTTCCATCTCCGATTGGTCAGGCAGCGCCTTGCTGCCGTTAACCATCGGAGGGAAACATTGCCTGCGTCATTTAAGCGTTACAGGCTTCGTTAAAAGGCGATGCAATCAAGGAAGACCGGCAAGATGCAGGCCCTTTATCAACGGTTCCGTATAGGCGGGATCGCGATCGGGGACGAAATGACGGATGTCCTCGCTGCGGAAATCCGGGAAGTTTTCCAACACCACCCTAGCGTAATTCCTGGCCTTGCTCGTATCGCCGGCCATGGCATGCGAGGCGGCGAGCAGACGGGCCGTTGCCTGCTTCGCTTTCACCGGTTCCAACGCCTCGATCGCCATTTCATATTCTTCGCGCATGAAGTGGATGCCGCCGAGGTTCCAGTAATAATAGTCCGGCGGCAGCGGATTGAGTTTGAAGGCCGCGCGGCTGAGCTCCAGCGCTCGATCGAAATCGCCATCATGAGAAAGCGCGTCAGCGAAATCGGCGAGGATGTCGGCGTCGTTGGGATTGAGATCCTGGGCCTGCTGGAAATATTCCAGGCTTTCGTCAAAGCGGCGGCGATAAAGCGCCACGAAGCCGAGCTCGCGGTAGGCCCGGCCGCTGTTCGGGTCGGACTGCTGCGCCTGCCGGGCAGCACCGTTCGCCTCGTCAAGCAGTTCCTTGTCCCGCATGCCGCGGATCAGCCATTCCATGCCGAGCGCGCGCGACATGCCAGCATGGGCGGCAGAGAAATGTTCGTAACGATTGAGCGAGGATTTGAACCATTTGCGCGCCTGGCGCAGATGCTGCAGATCGGTCTGGGCGATCAGCCGCTTGCCTTCCAGGTAGAGACGGTAGGCGGACGGCGGCGCCTCGCCGATCGGTATCGCCAGTTCGTGGCGCTCGATCGTGTCGGCGAGCGAGGAGACGATCCGCCGCGTCAGATGCGCGAAGGATTCGCTGATCTTTTGCATGACCAGCGGCAGCTCGATGGCCCAGATCACTTCCGAGGTCGTCGTCCGCGTCAGCCGGCAGGTCGCAAAGACATCCTCGTCGCGGCCCTGGATGGTGACGTAGACCGCATAGTCGAAGCTGAGGTCGAGCGGACCGGGTACGGCACGCGACGGATCGATCGAACGGCTGAGGATCTCCAGGCTCGTATGCGCCGCGATCACCTTGAAGCCGCGCTGCTGGCTGAGGCCGATGGTGACGTCTTCGAGAAGCGCCCTGCCGACGCGCTCCATCAGCGGATCGGTGAAGATACTTTCCGGCGGCAGAATGATGATGCGCGGCTGGCCGACCGTATTGACGGAAAGGTTAAGCGCCGACTGAGGATGTCCCGACGTCGCCTGTGCTGCCGGCACCAGGTTGAGTTCACGGGCAAGAGCGGTGGTGCTTTCTTCCGGCTCGGTGTCGAAATCGTCCTTCAGCTGGCTCTTGCACTTCAGATAGGCCTGACGCGCCGCTGCCGGATCGTTCATCCTGACATAGGTGCGCATCAAGGCGCGATAGGCCGTCTCGCTGGCAGGGTCGAGTTCCAGCAGGCGCCTGGCAAGCGTGACCTGCTCTTCATCAGATCGGTCTTCTGATGTCTCGACCAGCCGGGTGAGATGGGCGGAGCGCAGTTCGTCGACGCGCTGGCGCTCAAAGGTCAGCCAGTCCTCGGCGCCCTGCGTCGGCGATTTGACGCCTTCGAGCAATTCGCCGTTCAGCAGGCCGCCGTCTTCGGGTGCGAGTGGCCCTTTCTGTTTCAGGATATGAACATCGACCTCCCAGCCATCGGCAAGGCCGATATGGGTTCGGGTCGCGGCAAGCAGCTGTGGAAGGCCGGCGGGAACGCTCTGCTCGATGCGCGCCAGCAGCTGGCGCAGGCTGCCGGCCCGTTTTTCCGGCAGTTCCGATTGCCAGAGCTGTCGCCTGACGGTTTCGCGGTCGAGTTCGAAATTGGGTTCGGCGGCGAGCATGGCGAGGAGAAAATAAGACTTCTCCGGCAAGGGGAGTTCCGTCCCCGCCGCCAGCAATCGCGGTCTTCCGAGCAGGCACAGCCTGTTCGTCAGCATCTGCCGGATGTCCATCGCATCTCGGTTCTCACCCCTGAAAGCCAAGGCGCACAAGCGCACCGGCCAATCCAAAGCATGTTAGAACCATAAGAGGCCGGCGCATAGCGGTTTTGCTTTAAAAAGAAGAATTTTCATCGAATATTTGCATATTCTCGCGCCACACGGGGAGGAAATGCTTGCCAACACTTTCGTGAGGATGCGGTTTGCGTTTCGTGACGGCAGGTTATTTCCACTGCCGGTGGTCCATATCACCCACTATTCCCAACCAAATCGAGGCCGCGTTAAAGGCCGAGCGCCGTGATGTGCTCGATCGAACGCCGGGCGAAGCGGCGCCAGTCGGCCGGATTGTGATGCTCGGTGACGATATACTCAGCCTTTGTCTCGCGGAAGAGTGGTACGAATTTTTCCCAGTCGATGATGCCGTCGCCGGTCGCAGCCCAACCGTCTTCCGTCGTGGCGCCCTTCGGGCGAATTCGACGGTCGCCACGGGCGCTATGCCTATTACGACACGGTGCCCGATCTCGGCGTAATGATCGAACTGCTGGAATTCGACAGCGACAAAGAAGCCCAGCCGAAGCAGGCTTGAGGGATCACAGCGCCTGTGCAATCCGTTTCGGGCTGACCTCCGTCGCGGCCGCGGCTTCGACGAAATCGAGCCCGATGTCCAGCACCGGGGCGCTGTGTGTCAGCCAGCCGACCGAAATGAGGTCGACACCGGAAGCAGCGATTGCGGCAGCCGTTATCGGCGTGACCCGGCCGGATGCCTCGGTGATGGCCCGGCCGGCGACGATGGCGACGGCCTCGCGCAGCTGATCCGGCGTCATATTGTCGAGCAGAACGGCATCGACGCCGGTCTCCATCGCTTCACGCAGCTGATCGAGGGTGTCCACTTCGACCTCGATCTTCACCATGTGGCCGACGCCTGCCCGCGCCCGACGGATCGCTTCAGCGACCCCACCGGCGATGGCGACGTGGTTGTCCTTGATCAGCACCGCATCATAGAGTGCGAAACGATGGTTCATGCCGCCACCGGCCCGCACCGCATATTTCTCCAGCGCCCTGAGGCCGGGCGTCGTCTTGCGCGTGCAGGCGACGGAAGCCTTGGTGCCCCTGATGGCGGCGGCGATCCCTGCCGTCACTGTGGCGATGCCAGAGAGGTGACCGAGGAAATTCAGCGCGGTGCGCTCGGCGCTCAGCAGGCCACGCGACGGGCCTGCCATGGTGGCGATCACATCGCCGGGTTTTACCGCGTCGCCGTCCTGGAGATGGCGGCGCATGACGATTTCGGGATCGACGAGGGCGAAGGCGAGTTCGGCCGCATCGAGACCGGCAATCACGCCCGGCTGGCGGGCCGCCATCACCACCGTCGAGTGGTGATCGCGAGGGATAACCGATGCCGAGGTGATATCGCCGGCAAGACCGAGATCTTCGAGCAGGGCGGCCCGCACCAAGGGTTCGACGATCAGGCGCGGAAGGGGAACAAGGCTCATCTTAGGCACTCCTTGCAAGGGCATAGGGCGGCGTCGCGCGGGCGATCTCCAGAACGTCGGAAAGGCACATCTGGCGTCGGTTGGCATTGGCGAGCTTCAGCCGAAAATCGGTGCGGGCATGGGCGCCGCGCGATTCCATCCGCAGGCTGGCAAAGACGGCGATCTGCAGTGCGACGATGGCCGGATCGGCGGCAGGGCCGTTGCCTTCGGCAAGCGGCAGCAGTGCGGTGATCGCGCCATGAAGGGCGCCGGCATTGCGCAACACGCCGAGATGGCGCGAGACGATCGGCCGCACGACTGACGCATCGGAGGGCGCCGGGAGACTCCCGGCGGAGATGGGGCCGGTACCACTCGCCGGCATGCCTGAAATGTCGCGTGCAGCCCGCATGCCCATGACAGCCGCCTCCAGCAGCGAATTGCTGGCAAGCCGGTTTGCGCCGTGCAGGCCGGTCGAGGCCGCCTCTCCGGCGACCCAGAGACCGGGAACCGAACTGCGGCCATTTGCATCCGTGGCCACGCCGCCCATGTGATAGTGAACGGCCGGGCGCACAGGAATGAGGTCTCTCGCCGGATCGATGCCGGCCTCGCCGCAAAGGCTCGAGATGACAGGAAAGCGAGCGGCAAAGCGGCTGCCGAGAGCATCGCGGGCATCGAGAAATACTCGTCCGCCGCGGGCGATTTCGGCGCTGATCGCCCGTGCCACCACGTCACGCGGTGCAAGCTCGGCCCCTGGAATGCGGGCCATGAACCGTTCGCCGCGTTCGTTGACGAGCAAAGCCCCCTCCCCGCGCACTGCCTCGCTGATGAGCGCCAGCGGCCTGCGGCGTGAATCGAGCGCCGTTGGATGGAACTGGACGAATTCCATATCGGCGAGCGCGGCACCGGCCCTTGCTGCGAGCGCGATCCCCTGGCCAAAATTGCCCATCGGATTGGTGGTCGCGTCGTAAAGCCCGCCAATGCCGCCGGTGGCGAGCACCACCCGTGAAGTCGGCAGAATGGCGGCGCCATTCGCGGTCGCGCAGAGCAGGCCGGCGACCTGCTCGCCGTCCATCACAATCCGCCGCGCCTCGAAACCTTCGAGGACAGTGATGGCAGGCGTTGTCATCACCGCCTTGATCAGCGCGGCGATGATCGCCGCACCCGAGCCATCGCCTTCGGCATGGACAATACGGCGGCGATTGTGCGCAGCCTCCAGCCCGAGCGAGAGTTCGCCGGCGGCATTCCGGTCGAACCGCACGCCGGCTTGCTCCAGCGCGGCGATCGCCGCCGGTGCCTCGGCGATGATACCAGCGGCGACCGCCGGATCGCAAAGCCCGTCGCCGGCGGCAAGCGTATCGGCAAGATGCAGCGCCGCACTGTCGTCGGCGCCGACGCTGGCGGCGATGCCGCCCTGCGCCCAGGCGCTCGATGTTTCCGCGCCAAGGGCCGCGCGGGTGACGATCACGGAAGGTTCGGGCGCCAGCGTCAGCGCGGTCATCAACCCCGCAAGCCCGCTGCCGACGATTACCGTGCGTCCGGCAAGATGCTCGAGAAACTCGGTCATATGGCCAGCATCCTTTCGACGGCGCGGCGCGCGGCGACAGCAATCGCCGGATCGACCGTCACCTCGTGGCGGTTTTCCTCGAGGGCGGCGCGGATATTGGCCAGCGTGATCCGCTTCATGTGCGGGCAGAGATTGCAGGGGCGAATGAATTCGACATCGGGATGGTGCACGGCGACATTGTCGCTCATCGAGCATTCGGTGAGCAGCACGACGCGCGCCGGTTTCTGCCTGCCGACATAATCCGACATGACAGCTGTGGAGCCAGCGAAATCAGCTTCGGCCACCACATCGGGCGGGCATTCGGGATGGGCGAGCACGGTTACGCCGGGATGGTTTTCGCGCAGCTGGCGCACGTCCTCGGCGGTGAAGAGTTCATGCACTTCGCAATGGCCATGCCAGGCGATGATCTCGACATCAGTCTCGCGGGCGACGTTGCGCGCCAGATATTCGTCCGGGATCATCAGCACCTTCGGCACACCGAGCGATTCCACCACCTGTTTGGCATTGCCCGAGGTGCAGCAGATATCGGAGGCAGCCTTCACCGCGGCCGAGGTATTGACATAGGTTATAATGGGCACGCCGGGATGAGCCTGGCGCAGCAGGGCGATATCCTCGGGCGTGATCGAATCCGCCAGCGAACAGCCGGCGGCGAGATCCGGGATCAGCACGGTTTTCTCGGGGTTCAGCAGCTTGGCGGTCTCGGCCATGAAATGCACGCCAGCAAGCACGATGACATCGGCATCGACCTCGATTGCCTTGCGGGCGAGCGCCAGGCTGTCGCCGACGATATCGGCCACGCCGTGGAAGATCTCCGGTGTCTGATAGTTGTGCGCGAGAATGACGGCGTTGCGGCGGCGCTTGAGTTCGAGGATCGCGTCGACGTCATTTTCGAACGTCATCCATTCGGCTTTGGGAATGACGCGGCTGACGCGCTCGTAGAGCGAGGATGCGGAAACAGGATAATTCATGACCGGCTCCTAATTATGCTCCAATTGAGCATATCATAGGCAAAGAGATATTCTCACGGTGAGCATATGTCAATTGCGGGAGAGCGGTAATTTCGTTCCTGCCAGCGCCCGTTCTTCGAGCACGGTGTGGCGAAAGCGGAAAAGCTTGGCCGGCCGGCCGCCGGTTTCGCTTTCCGTGCCGCCGGTTTCCTCGACCAGTTCCTGCTGTTCGATGAGGCGGCGGAAGTTCTGCTTGTGCAGCGTCAGCCCCGCCAACGCCTCGATGGTGCGCTGAAGCCTCAGCAGCGTGAAGCTCTCCGGCATCAGCTCGAAGACGACGGGGCGGTATTTGATCTTGGCGCGCAGTCGGGCGATTCCGGTTGCGAGAATACGGCGGTGATCGGCAAACATTGCCAGGCCGAGATTGGCCTCCGCGCCGCATCCGGCTTCCGAGACGAGCCCCGCCTCATAAAGCAGTTCGTAGCGCTGCAGGGCCAGATCCTCGTTCCAGCCGCCGCCATCGAGGCCGAAGGTGAAATCCGCCCGGCGATGGCGATGGTCGCGCCTTGCCGGATCGGCATCGGCCCAGCTCCTCAGGCGCGCCATGATCTCGTCAAGCACGGCTGGCCGGCCCTGCCGGTGGTCTTCCCAGGGGAAATATTCGTACCAGCCGTGCCATCCCGGCCGGCCGGCGCCTGACTGCTCGTTGACGAGGCCGAGATAGCTGATCGAGATCGTCCGCCCGCCTGGGATGTCGTTGTTCCGGTCGCGGTCGGCGAAGGTATAGAGCTGTTCGAGATAACCAACGGGGTGTTCCGTCTGCTCCTGCACCCATTCGCGCAGGCCCGATTGCAGGGTGCGATGGCCCATTTCGAAGGGGCCCGACGGCAGCGCATTGCCGGAACGGATCGTCATTACGCGCGGCTCGTCCCCCGTCACCGCGACGAGCACCGCAATCAATTCCGCATGCGCAAAGCCGATCGTCACAGGGGACCGAATACTCCGTTCCGAATGAATCGAACGGATAATTTCTGACACAGGCCGGGACGGAAGCCAATGGAGGGGAAGCGCCTTTGCGGCGCTTCCCACATGATCGAGGCAACAGAGCGCGTTTGCCCTCAGCTATTGCCCGTCTCGCTTTTCAGCCGCTGCAGGAAGAATTCCAGTTCCGCGTTGTCGATACCGACGAGATGACGCTTTTCCGGATAGGCGCCGGTCCTGACATCCTCGGCAAATTCGGTGAAGGCGGCGATGCGCTCGCGCTGCAGCCGGTCGTGTTCGTCGGCGAAGTTGCGATAGACCTTGGCATGACGCGGATAGTGGTCGCGATTGGCGCCGAGCACGTCGTCGGCGAAGAGATATTGGGCGTCGCAGCCGCTGCCTGCGCCCATGGAGATCATCAGCATCGAGGTGTTGCTGCTGATGGCGGCAGCCACATCCCCTGGGACGACTTCGATTTCGGCGGCGAAGGCGCCGGCCTCTTCCAGCGCCTTGGTCTGCCGCCAGATCTCGGCGGCACTCGCCGCCGTCTTGCCGACGGCGCGGAAGCCGCCTGTCCAGGTTGCCTTCGAGGGGATCAGCCCGAGATGGCCGCAGACCGGGATGCCCTCGTCCCGCATGCGCCGGATCGTCTGCAGGCTTGCGGCGCAATAGACCGCGTCGCCGCCTGCCTTCAGCGCCGCAAAGGCCGCACGCAGATAGTCCTCGGCCGAGACATGGTCGCCATATTCGAGCCCAGGAATGGCAAAGGGCGTGGGGGCGATCTCGCGAAAGACCGGGCCGAGCAGCGAGGGCGGCACGGAGACAATGTCGATCCCCGCCTTTTCGGCGGCTTCCGCCTCCTCCAGCGAGGTGACGCGCAGCATGGTGAGCTGGCGCTTGCCTTTTTCCGAAAGCAGATCGGCGACGGTTGCGCGTCTATGTTTTTTCATCATCAATTCCTTTGAAAAAATCGGGTGAAAATATCGGGCAGCTCAGGCGGCCAGCAGGGATTTCAGCTTGATGTCGCTGGCTGCGAGTGCTGCCGGGTTCGGATGGGCGCGCGCTGCGATCAGCATTTCGGCGAGCCTGATGTCGCGTGCCACCGCATTGCCCGGCCCGATGCCGCTTGCAGCGATCAATCGTCCGCCGGCGTCGAGATGGAAGAGAATGAAGGCGCCTGCGCCGAGCTCGCGGCGCTGATGCGTGGCGGCCCCTTCGGCAAGGCCTGATATCTGCAGCGTCATGTCGTATTGATCCGACCAGAACCACGGCACCGCCGATACGGCTTCGTCGAGGCCGAGCATGTTGGCCGCGGCCAATGTGCCCTGCTCCTGGGCATTGCGCCAGGATTCGAGCCGTACCCGCCGGCCGCCATAGATCGACAGCGGAAAGGAGCAGCAATCGCCGGCTGCGAAGACATCAGGAGCAGAGGTCTGGAGATAGGTGTCGACCGCAATGCCGTTGTCGATTGCCAGCCCGGCCCTTTCGGCGATCTCGACATTCGGGCGTGCACCGATGCCGACGAGGACGAGATCGGCTTCGATCACCTCGCCGGTCGACAATCGGATCAGGGATTTTCCTGTTTCCTCAGTCAGCGCTCCGATGGAGACGCCGCAGCGGATATCGACGCCTTCAGCGCGATGGCGCTCAGTGAGCAGATGAGCGATCTCCTCCGGCACGCCACGCTTCAGCACGCGTTCCAGCCCCTCGATGACGGTGACCTCGGCGCCAAGCAGCCGCGCCGTGGCCGCAAGTTCCAGTCCGATGAACCCGCCACCGATGATGGCGATATGCCGTCCCGGCTTCATCGCATCGCGCAGTGCTGCCGCATCGTAATGCGTCCGCAGCGAACGAATATGCGGGCTGCCTTCGGGTGCGCCGGGGAACGACCGCGCGGCCGCACCCGTCGCAAGCAGAAGCTTGCTGTAGGAAAGCACCGTCCCGTCCGAAAGCGTGACGGTCCTGGATGCGGGATCGAAATCCCTTGCCTCCAGGCCGGTCAGCAGCCGGATGCCGTTTTCGACATATTTTTCCGCCGCGGCGATGAATTTCGGATCGCTTGCATCGGTGGAGCCGGCCTTCGAAAGCGGCGGCCGTTCATAGGGCGGAAGCGGCTCGGCGCCGACTAGCGTTATCTCGCCGGCAAAGCCCTTTTCCCGCAAGGCGAAGGCGGCGCGCGCACCGCATTCGCCCGCGCCCAGGATGACGTAATGAGCCATGCCGGCCTCCCTCAGAGCGAGATGAAGACGGCGCCGTCTTCGATCTTGACAGGATAGGTCTTGAGATTGACG
This sequence comes from Rhizobium sp. 862_C5_N1_2, assembly GCF_051811205.1. Taxonomy (NCBI): domain Bacteria; kingdom Pseudomonadati; phylum Pseudomonadota; class Alphaproteobacteria; order Hyphomicrobiales; family Rhizobiaceae; genus Rhizobium; species Rhizobium sp. 862_C5_N1_2. The sequence goes on from NZ_JBPWPT010000003.1 coordinate 589,490, forward strand.
CAGACCGGCGCACCCTTGGCTTCGCCCGTCTTGTAGTTGAAGCGGCCATTATGTTTTGGACATTCGATGATCTCATCCATGACAAGCCCGTCGGCGAGGTGGATATGTTCATGCGTGCAGAGCCCGTCGGTCGCGAAGAATTCGTCGTCCGGGCTGCGATAGACCGCGAAGGTGCGCCCGCCATGATCGAAGCGGATGACATCCTCCTCGTCGATCTCGTCCTTGTCGCAGACCTGGATCCAATTTCCGCTCATCTTGTCCTCCCTTGATTGTCGTTATTGCGCGGCCGGGGCCAGCTCGTTGTGAAATTCCTCGCGATAGGGCCGCGCGGTGGCCGGCAGTTCGCGCTTAAGGAAATAGTCCTCGTTGCGCAGCTGGCGCAGGAAGGCAGGGATCATCTCGCGATAGCCGGACAAGATCGACGGGTTCGGTGCCGGCAGGTCGTGCTTGATCATCGCGTGCAGCTGGGGCAGCGCGTGGTAGGGCACCATCGGAAACATGTGATGCTCGACGTGGTAGTTCATGTTCCAGTAGATGAAGCGGCTGATGGGGTTCATATAGACCGTGCGGCTGTTCAGCCGATGGTCGGTCACATTGTCGGCAAGGCCGCCATGCTGCAGCAGTCCGGTCAGCACATGGTGCCAGGCGCCGTAGAGGCGCGGCAGGCCGATCAGCATCAGCGGCAGGATCGAACCCATGGCGATCGCGGCCGCGATCGTTGCGATATAGATCGCCAGCCAGATGCGGGCGATGCGGATGGTCTTTGGCTGCTCCATCTCGGGAATAAAGGTTTTTTCCGCCGCGCTGACGCCGCCGAAGGCATTGCGCAGCATGTCGACGATTGCATGCCAGGCGTCGAGGATGCCGAAGAAATTAAGCACCAGCCGGAAGAGATCGGGCGGCCGCATGACGGCGATCTCGGGATCGCGGCCGACGATCACTGTGTCGGTGTGATGGCGCGCATGGCTCCAGCGCCAGGTCACCGGATTGCGCATGATCATGAAGCAGGCAATCTGGTAGACGACATCGTTCATCCAGCGCGTCTTGAAGGCGGTGCCATGGCCGCATTCGTGCCAGCGGCTGTCGGAGGCCGAGCCGTAGAGCACGCCATAAGCGAGGAAGAAGGGCAGCGCGACCCACGAGCCCCAGAAATAAATGCCGAGCCCGGCAAGGACGACCATGCTGCCCAGCCAGAGGGCCGTGTCGCGGATCGCCGGCGCATCGGAGCGCTGCATCAGCGCCTTCATCTCCTTGCGGGGAATGTCGGTGTGATACCATTCGGCTGCCGCCAGCCCCGTCTCGACGGCGGTGCGGCCGCTTTCGCCGAGAAGGTCGTAGTCGCGCTTCTTTGTCTGGGTCGCCATTATCCGCCTCCCGTTGCCCTTGTCTGGGAGAATAGGTTGACTTTGGAAAGCGCTCAATGCAGGCTTGATATATTCTATCAAAAGCCATCATGAATGGCTTGCATTCATGATTGAATCCATCAGGAACGCCGATGCGCCGTCCCACCATATCCGATCTCGCCCGCGCCTCCGGCGTTAGCGTCGCCACCGTCGATCGTGTTCTCAACGCGCGCCACAGGGTGCGCGAGGAAACGGCGCGACGGGTCTATGATGCAGCGCAGTCGATCGGCTATCACGCCGTCGGCCTGATCAAGCAGCGCGTTTTCGAGGATCTGCCGCAATACAGGCTCGCCTTCCTGCTGCAGAAGCCGATGCAGCCCTTCTATCAGAGCTTCGTGCGCGAGATCGAAACCGCAGCGCGCGCGGTGACAAACGCGCGCATCCAGACGCAGATCGACTTTCCGTCAGCCGCGACACCGGCTGCGATCGTCGAAAAGATCAAGACGCTCGGCGCTCGCAACCAGGCCGTTGCTCTCGTTGGCCCGGATTATCCGGCGGTGACAACGGCGGTCGAAGAGCTGAAAGAGCGCGGTATTCCGGTGTTTTCGCTGCTTTCCGACCTCGCCACGGGCGTGCGCGACGCCTACGTCGGTGTCAACAACCGCAAGGTCGGGCGTACTGCCGCCTGGACGATTGCGCGCACGGCACACAAGCCCGGCAAGGTCGCCTGTTTCGTCGGCAGCCACCGCTTTCATGGCCATGAGCTCAGAGAAATCGGCTTTCGCTCCTATTTTCGCGAGAATGCGCCTGAGTTCGATGTCGTCGACACGCTGATCAATCTCGAGACTGCCGAGATCACTCATGAGGCGACGTTGACGCTGCTGCAGAAACATCCCGATCTCGTTGGCCTCTATGTCTGCGGCGGCGGTATGGAAGGGGCGATCTCGGCATTCCGCGAAGAAGGCGTCGGCGGCAAGATCGTCCTCGTCGTCAACGAGCTGACGCCCGACAGCAAAGCCGGCCTTGCCGACGATATCGTCGCCATGGCGATCGGCACCCCCCTGCCCGCACTCTGTAAGGAGTTGATGGTCCTGATGACGGGCGCCATCGAAAACGGCGAAACGGCTGTTCCCGGGCAGCTCTTCCTGCCTTTCGATATTCATATTTCCGAGAACATCTGAGGCGTGATGGAATTCCATCGTTCCGTTCGAAATTCTGTCAGCAATGAAAGCCGGCGCCGGCGATGACGGATGGATTGCGACGCGAATTCCGATAGAGATTCGCTGACCCATTCACGAGGACCGCTCCGCCCTGACGCGGAGATCAGGAGGAGAACCAGTCATGACTTCGATCCGTTTTGCGCTCAACCATATGGCCGCGCCGTTGCTTGCCATCGACGATTTTTTCGCGCTGGCCCGATCGCTCGGCATCGATGCCGTCGAGATTCGCAACGACCTTTCCGGCAATGCCATCCTCAACGGCACCAAAGCTGAAACGATAAAGGAGGCTGCTGCCCGCCATGGCGTGACGATCATCTCGATCAATGCCCTGCAGCGCTTCAATGAGTGGAATGCGACCCGGGCCGCCGAAGCGCAGGAACTGATCGATTATGCCGGCGCGTCCGGCGCCAAGGCGCTCGTCCTCGTTCCGAAGAACGACGGCACCGGCTGCGCGGATGGCGAACGGCAGGCCAATCTGCGCCAGTCTCTGGCCGCGCTGAAGCCGATGCTCGAGGAAGCCGGCATTATCGGTCTCGTCGAGCCGCTCGGTTTCGAGATCTGCTCGCTGCGCTCGAAGACCGAGGCAGCCGAGGCAATCAGGGAACTCGGTGCGGAATCAACCTTCAGGCTTGTCCACGACACCTTCCACCATCACCTTGCCGGCGAAGCGGCTACCTTCCCTGAGCTGGCCGGCCTCGTTCACATTTCCGGGGTCAGCGATCCCTCCGTTTCCGTTGCCGACATGCGCGATTCCCATCGCGTGCTCGTGGACGGCGACGACCGGCTCGACAATGCCGGGCAGGTCAGGGCGCTGCTGCAGGCGGGCTATACCGGCCCGTTCTCCTTCGAGCCCTTTGCAGCGGAGGTGCATGCGCTGAAAGACCCGGTCGGTGCGCTTCGTGCCAGCATGGATTATCTCAGCGCCCGGGTCTAAAAGCCGCGCGGTGGCTTGACGCTACTCTCTACCCCTAAACCGTCGTTGATAGGCCGGGTCGTAGAGCGAGCTTTCACGAAAATCCTCGGCCACGAGCGAGGGGCCGACGAAGATGATCGCCGTGCGTTCGATCGGTTCGGCGGCAACCTTTGCCTCGATATCGGCGAGCGTGCCGCACAGGATACGCTCGTCCGGCCAGGAAGCCTTGACGACGATCGCGACAGGGCAGTCGACGCCGTAAAGCGGCGTCAACTCTTCGACCACTTGCTTCAGCGCGTGGATTGCCAGATGGATTGCCAGCGTGGCGCCTGTCGCGCCGAATTTTGCCAGTGTCTCGTCGTTCGGCATTGGTGACGCGCGGCCGGAAACGCGGGTCAGCACCAGGCTCTGCGCCACGGCCGGGATCGTCAGCTCTCGGCCGAGGGCTGAGGCCGCGGCGGCAAAGGCCGGAACGCCTGGCGTCATCGTATAGTCGATGCCGTGTTTTTGAAGCCGGCGCACCTGCTCGGCGACCGCACTCCAGACCGAGAGATCGCCGGAATGCAGCCGGGCGACATCCTGGCCCGCCGCGGCAGCGCGAAGATATTCTGCCTCGATCTCGTCGAGCGACATCGGCGCCGTATCGACGATGCGCGCGCCCGCCGGACAATATTGCAGCAGTTCGGCCGAGACGATCGAGCCGGCATAGAGACAGACCGGGCACCGGGCGATGAGATCACGGCCACGCACCGTGATCAGATCCGCAGCACCTGGTCCCGCGCCGATGAAATGCACCGTCATCTTGTCATCCTTTCGTCCAGCGCCACTGCGTTACCGGCATTGCCGGCCGCCAGCCGGTCATGCCGCCGACGGGCTGGGCGCGCGATATTTCGATCCGCGTGAGGAAGCCGCCGCGTTTGGCATGTTCACTGAGCAGCACCGCTTCCATCTCCAGCGTCACGGCATTGGCAACAAGCCGCCCTCCCCCCTTCAGCGCGGCAATCACAGTATCGACAACACCCGGCTCGCTACCGCCGCCGCCGAGGAAGATCACATCCGGTTCCGGCAGCCCCTTCAGCGCATCGGGCGCCGTACCCTCAATGACGGCGAGATGCGGTACGCCGAAGGCGGCTGCATTGCGGGCGACTCGTGCGGCCCGTTCCGGCGATTGTTCGACGGCGATTGCCTTCAGGCTGGGATCGGCCAGCATCCATTCGATGCCGATCGAGCCCGAGCCTGCGCCGATATCCCAGAGCAGTTCGCCGTGACGCGGCGCGAGTGCGGAAAGCGTCATCGCCCGGATTTCACGCTTGGTGATCTGTCCGTCATTCTCGAACAGCTCGTCTTCGAGCCCTGCGGCAAAAGGCAGGATGCGAGCCCCCTCCCCTGCCGCAACATCGACGGCGCAGACATTTAGAGGATCGATGTCCACGAGATCGAAATCCGCAGCCACAGCACTTCTTTGCCGTTCCCGAGCACCGCCAAGCGCCTCGAGCACCGTAAGTCGCGACTGACCGAAGCCAGCAGCAGTCAGCAGGGCAGCCAGTTCGCGGGGGCCCTTGTCGTCCGAGGTCAGCGCGAGGATGCGCCGCCCGGGGTGCAGATGCGGCCGGATCAGGTCGATCGGCCGTCCATGCAGCGAGATCGTCGCGACGTCCTGCAGCGGCCAGCCAAGGCAGGAGGCAGCAAGGCTGAAGGCCGAGGGTGCGGGGATGGTGCGCATCTCTTCCGCTGCCACATGGCGGGAGAGCGTTGCGCCGACGCCATAGAGAAAGGGATCGCCAGAGGCGAGCACGACAACAGGCGTGCCGCGCCTTTCAAGGATGGCCTCGACCGAGCGCTCGAACGGGCTCTGCCAGGAAAGCCTTTCGCCTGTGATCAGCGAGGCAGCGAGTGCGTGGTGTCGCGCACCGCCGAAGACGGCGGGTGCGGTTGCGATCAGCCTCTTCGCCGCCTCGCCCAGCCCTTCTGGACCATCCTCGCCGATGCCGATAATAGTCAGCCAACGCTGGCCGGACGGAGGAGCGACATCAGACATGGGACGACCCCGCATCTTGATCCTCGGCGGCACCAGCGAGGCGCGGCTGCTGGCCGAGGCGCTCGCGGCGCGGGATGATTGCGATGTTTTGTTGTCGCTTGCCGGACGCACCGAAAAACCGGCCACGCAGCCTGTTCCGGTCCGCATCGGCGGTTTCGGCGGCGCTGCCGCACTCGCCGATTTCCTGAAGGCCGGCGGATATGACCTGTTGATCGACGCCACGCACCCCTTCGCCGAGCGAATTTCGGCCAATGCCGCTTTCGCAGCTGGGACCACCGGCATTGCTGCCATCGCTCTGCGCCGTCCCGAATGGCAACGCCGGCCGGGCGATCGCTGGCGGGACGTGCAGAGCATTCCGGCTGCCATCGAAGCGCTTGGCCCCTCCCCCCGCCATGTCTTCCTGGCGACGGGCCGGCAGGGTGCGCATCATGCGGAAGCCGCACCGCAACATCACTATCTTATTCGCAGCGTCGATCCCGTCGAACCGCCGCTTGCGCTTGATAATGTCGACTACATCCTCGATCGGGGTCCGTTCACGCTGGACGGTGAATGCGATCTGCTGAGACAGCACGATATCGACGTCATCGTCGCCAAGAACAGCGGCGGTGCGGCCACCTATGCGAAGATCAAGGCCGCCCGTCTGCTCGGTATCGAGGTGATGATGGTGGCGCGCGCGCCGGTCTCTATGGTCAAGGCGGTCGAAACTGTCGAGGCGGCGCTGGCGGCGATCGATCACCTGTTTCCTCCCGCCATGAAACGCGGCGTATAGACGAGGTCCAGCCTGCCTGGCCGCGTGACGATGCGTGTCTCAGCCGAGCCGATGATGATGCAGGTCGCCATATCCGCAATCGACGCATCCGCCTGCGACAGCGGCTGGACCGCGATGCGCTCGTCCGGCCGCCCGGCCGCGCGCCCGAAAATAACCGGCGTTGCTGCAGGCAGATGGTTGCGCAACAGCTTGAAGGCGTCGCCGAGCTGCCATGGCCGCGCCCGGCTGATCGGATTATAGAGCGCGATGACGAAGCCCGCTTTTGCCGCCAGTTTAAGGCGTGTTTCTATTATATTCCAAGGCTTTAGATTGTCAGACAGCGATATGGCGCAGAAATCGTGGCCAAGCGGGGCACCGGCTCTTGCCGCCACGGCCAGCATCGCCGTGATGCCGGGCAGAATGGTGAGATCGACCGAGCGCCAGGCGGCCGGCCCGTTCTCGATTGCCTCGCAGACGGCGGCCGCCATGGCGAAGACGCCGGGGTCGCCGCCGGAGACGACGCAGACCTTCGCGCCGTCAGCCGCCATGGCGAGGGCTGCCCCCGCCCTGTCGAGCTCCTCGCGATTGTCCGAGGCATGGCGCAGCTGATCGTCGCGAAGCTGCAGCCTGTCGAGATAGGGTCCGTAGCCGAAGAAATCCGTTGCCTGGTCGACGACGGTCAAAGCCTCCGGCGTCATCTGCTCGGGATTGCCGGGGCCGGTGCCGATCACGAAAAGCCTGCCGCTCATCGGCTGCCCTCCCAGCCCGGCACCAGCACCAGCGAAAAATACGGGGCATCGCCGTCTGTCCTGTCGGCAAGCTTTTCCATCGCCGCATTCGCCATGGTGCCGCGCTCGACATAGACGGCTTCCGCAAGCCGGCCGGCCGCTGCGAGCGCCCGGCGGATCTTCGGCAGATTGCGGCCGACCTTCATGATGACGGCGGCCTGCGTATCGGCAAGGCGGCGCGTCAGCTCGGTCTCGGCCATCGTACCGGGCAGTACGGTAAGCACGTCGTCGCCCTGGACGATCGGCATGCCGGCAAGCGACCAGCAGCCCGACATGGCGCTGATGCCGGGGATCACTTCCGTCGGGTAGCGCTGGGAAAGCCTGACATGCAGATGCATATAGGAGCCGTAGAAGAGCGGATCGCCTTCGCTGAGAACGGCGACGGTCAGTCCGGCATCGAGATACCCGGCGACCGCTTTGGCAGACAGATCGTAGAATTGGGTGATCAGGCTCTGATAGCGTTCGTCGTTCTTGTCGATCTCGGTCGTCACGGGATAATAGAGCGGCAGCAGCGTCACGCCTGATTTCAGCAGCGGCTCGACGATCGCCTTGCCGTTGCCGCCCCTGCCCTGCTTGGCGAAATAGGCGATCACATCCGCGCCTTCGATGGCGCGCACGGCTTTGAGGGTGAGGAGCTCCGGATCGCCGGGACCCGTGCCAACGCCGATGAGACGGCCGCTTGTCGTCATAGGCCTGGCCTCGCCAATGCATTGATGGCGGCAGCCGTCATGGCGCTGCCGCCGAGCCGGCCGCGGACGATGGCAAAGGGTACGCCGTAGGAATTTTCCGCCAATGCATCCTTGGATTCCGCCGCGCCGACGAAGCCCACAGGCATGCCGAGGATCGCCGCGGGTTTCGGGGCGCCGTCGCGCAGGAGTTCAAGCAGATGGAAGAGGGCGGTCGGCGCATTGCCGATCGCGACAACGCTGCCGCCGAGCCGATCGAGCCAGAGATGCATGGCGGCGGCCGAACGCGTATTGCCGGTCTCGCGCGCAAGCTCCGGTGTCGCGGGATCGCGCAGCGTGCAGATCACCTCGTTCAGCGCCGGCAGCCGCGCCCGGGTGACGCCCTGGGACACCATTTCCGCGTCGCAGAAGATTGGCGCGCCACCCTTCAGCGCATCGCGCGCAGCGCTGACGAAATCGGCGGAAAACAGGAAATGTTCCGCTGCCTCGACCAGCCCGCAGGCATGGATCATGCGCACGGCGATTTCGGCTTGATCGTCGGTGAAGCGCGAAAGATCGGCCTCGGCACGGATAATGGCAAAGGAACGCTCGTAGATCGCATCGCCGCTGCGGATATAATCGTAGTCTGGCATTCCTATTCCTGTCGCAGCGCCTTCGAAACACCGGTGGCGCCGAGCCGTGTAAGGCAGGCGGCGGTCGATTCGCCAGCGTCTTTGTTGTCTTCGATGGACCGGGCGAGCCTCTCTATAGCGAAATCGATCCGACCGCCAGCGATCCGTTCGTCCGGCTGATCCGCCGCAAGCCCATTGAGGATGAGCCCATAACCTTCCGCTGAGCCCGTCAGGGTCAGCGCCGGCCGGGCATGAGCGCAGCCCTTGGCGCAGCCGGATAGATGCAGCGTCAGCGAACCGTCGAAAAGGGCAGGTGCTGCGGCAATGAGACGGCGCGCAAGGGTCCGCGTCTCGTAGAAAGCGGAACCGCAGGCGCCGGCGCCGGCACAGGCGGCGATATGCTCGGTATTCTCGCCAGGCTGGCTGCTGAAGCCATGTCTGGCTGCGGCGATCTGCATAGCCAGCACTGCATCGTCGGAAAGCCCGATGAGGAAGAAACCGCGACCGGGCGCAAGCCGGATGGCTGTTGCGCCACGGGCCTTTGCCAGATCGAGCAAAGCGACCAGATCGGGCGCTCTCATCTGCCCGAATTCCGGCCTGACGCCGAGTATGATTTTGCCGTCGTCAAGCCTGTGCGAGCCGGCAAGCGGCATGACTGCCGCGCGAGACGAAATGAATTGAATGCCATCCATCGCGGGAAAACGCGCCCGCAGAAGCGTCGCGTCGATATCCTTTGCTCGCCTGCCCTGCCCGAGGGTCGCCAACAAGCTCAGAATTTCGCCAACGGCTGATATCGCCGCCTCCGCAGGACCGATCGCGACTGGGATTGCAGTTTCACCGTCGCCATTGATCGCGACAAGCCAATCCGCGCCGAATTGCGCGACGACACGAATGTCGGCGGACAGTGCTGACAATCCGAAGGAACCGCCGCCGTCGACGATAAGCGAGAGCTTCGGCGCGAGCCGCGGCGAGGCAAGCAGATCGTGGAGCGTAGCACGCAAGGCCATTTCCATCACGGCCGGATCGCTTATCTCCTCCGGGTCGATGCCGTGCAGCGGCGATGTCTCGATTGCCGGCCCTTCCGGCACGGTGATACCGGCGGCATCGATATCGGCCGCGAGCTGTCCGACGGTCTCAGCCCGAAGGCCTCGGATCTGCAGATTGCCGCGGGCGGTGATTTCGAGAATGCCGTTTCCATGTGCTGCGGCGGAGCGGGCAAGGCTTGCGAACTGCGACAGCGTCAACGTGCCGCCGGTCGGCCGCAGCCGTACCAGCAAACCGTCGCCGGTCGGCATCGGCGCGGCAAGGGCGGGGCAGGCGCCGCGTCTACCCATCTTTGCCGCCGGGCGACCGTGCAGATCCGCCTCGCCTGTCCTGTCGCTTGCCTTTGCGGCCTTAATGCTCATTCTCGATCCTCTGGCCACTTCTTACATGATCGCAGCCGGGCCGGCAAAGCATGCTGGAAAGGCTTCGCACTGGCTAATCGTCGAAATCCCGTCCCTTGCGCAGAAGATAGATGTCCATGATCCAGCCGTGCCGCTGCCTGGCCTCGGCCCTGAGCGTCAGAATGTCGGTGGCGATGTCGCCAAGTCGTCCTGATCTGACGATCTCGTCCTTGGTGCCGAGATAGGCGCCCCAGAAGATCTCGGCATCGGGATCGTCGATCTTCGCAAAAGCCTGTTCGCCGTCAAGCATGACGACGGTGCTGTCGGTTAGAAGTCCATCCTGTGCCAGCCTGCGCCCTGTGGTGATCTCGATCGGTTTGCCGACGAGGTTGACGGGGATTCTGTGGCTGGCCGCCAGCGCCTGGATGCTGGTGATGCCGGGGATGACGCTGTAATCGAAATCCAGGCTGCTTTCCTGCCGCACGCGTTCGATGATGCGGATCGTGCTGTCGTAGAGACTGGGATCGCCCCAGACGAGAAAGGCGCCGCTGCCATCATCAGGGAGACCGGAGATCAGTTCTGCATAGATGCCGGCGATCTCACCGTGCCAGGCGTCGACGCTCCGCACATAGGTCTTGTCTGCCGTCTGCCTTTGCGGCACCGCGAACTCTGAAATCCTGCCGGCCGGCCGTGTGAAATAGCGGTCGCAGATATCCCGCCGGATTTCGGCGAGCTCTTCCTTGCCGACGCCCTTGACCGGCAGGAAGACCACGTCGGCTGCGTTCATAGCGTTGATGGCCTGTATGGTCAGGTGCTCCGGGTTGCCCGTGCCGATGCCGATGATATGGATATGCTTCAAGCGGATGCTCCCCGTTGAGTCCTGGCGGTCATGCCGAAAAAGCTTGGACGTCGCAAGGGCTGAACGATGAGTTGGCCGCGGCCAACCGGGCCTGTGGATAGTGGCTTAGCCCTATTGTTGCTGCGAATCCCGAATCGTGTCACTTTTGATACGCTTTTTGACGCTATGTTGACAGAAAAGCGCATCGAAAAGGATTGGGTGTTTTGGACAACATTAGCGTATCGACGACAGAT
>NZ_JBPWPT010000004.1:0-566971 GCF_051811205.1 Rhizobium sp. 862_C5_N1_2
ATGGATCAGATGACGACACGCAAGCAAACGAGCGAATCCTCCGCTGCGAAGATTACACGCCAAGCGCAGATGTTGTCAGCGCAGTTGCAGTCGCTTCGGACACATATGTATCCGCCCGAAGCGATGAAATCGTTGCGCACGTTCACATCACGCGACGTTGCCAGCATGCTCGGGATCGCAGAATCGACCCTCCGCCAAATGTCGTTGGACGGCGAAGGTGCAATGCCGGAGCGGCTGGAGAATGGCCGCAGGAGCTACACGCTGGCCCAGGTCAATGAACTCCGACGATACCTGGCAGCCAAACGTCCTGTGGAAGCGTTGGATTTCTTGCCGCGCCGGCGTCCCGGCGAGAAGCTGCAGGTCATCGCGGTTGCAAACTTCAAGGGCGGATCCGCCAAAACGACGACGACCGTCCATCTTACCCATTATCTCGCGCTGGCCGGTTTGCGAGTGCTGGCAATCGATCTCGACCCGCAGGCATCATTGTCGGCCATGTTTGGCTATCAGCCCGAGTTCGATGTCAGCGAGAACGAGACCATTTATGCGGCCATTCGCTATGACGAAGACAACCGACGGCCGATGCGCGACATCATCCGCAATACCTATTTTGACGGCATCGATCTGATACCGGGCAACCTGGAACTCATGGAATACGAGCATGAGACGCCCCAGGCGATTGCAAGCGGCGGCGGCCGCGGCGACGGGATCTTTTTCCGGCGGCTCGGCGCCGTCATAAACAGCGTTGCGGACGACTATGATGTCGTGGTGATCGATGCGCCGCCGCAGCTGGGTTATCTTACGCTGGGCGCTCTCTGTGCCGCCACCTCGCTGCTGATCACCGTTCATCCGGCGATGATCGACGTCGCCAGCATGAACCAGTTCCTGGCAATGTTGAGCGATGTCATGCACGTGATCGAGGAACGTGGCGGTATTCTTGAACACGATTTCATTCGATATGTCATCACTAGGCATAATCCGAACGATGTTCCTCAGGTGAATGTCGTCGCACTGCTGCGCTCACTGTTTGGCGAGGACGTGCTGGCGCCAGCCGTGGTGGACACGACGGCAATCGCCAGCGCCGGCTTGGAGAAGAAGAGCCTTTACGAAATGGCACGCGGTTCTGTCGGTCGTGACACCCTCACACGCGCCTTGGACTCCGTCGATGCTGTCAATCTCGAGATCTTCAACCACATCAAATCGGTATGGGGACGGTCATGACCAATGCCAAAGAACGCTCCAATCGGATGAAAACCCTTTTTGGGAATGTCGATTCCGCTGAGCTTGCCAAACAGATCTCGGCAGGTCCCGCGGTCAAAGTTGGATCTGGGGCCGTCAAGTCGATGGACCGGGCCTTTGTCGCCGTGGAAGAGGAGAACGACCGCCTTCGTGAACAACTGAGCGGTTCTGAAGCAATTGTCGAAATTGACTCCGCCCATGTCGTTCCCTCCTTTGTCAGGGATCGCCTCGACATCGAGGGAGATCCGTTATTTCAGGGTTTCGTTGAGAGCATCCGCGAAAGCGGCCAGAGACTTCCCATCCTCGTTCGCCCCTCCCCTGACAAGCAAGGCTACTTTCAGGTCGCTTATGGCCATAGGCGTTTGCGGGCCTGTCAGATTCTTGAACGGCCGGTAAAAGCGATCATCCGTGAGCTCACCGACGACGAGTTGGTGGTCGCTCAAGGGATCGAGAATACCGAACGCGCCAATCTCTCGTTCATCGAGCAGGCGCTGTTTGCTGCAACCCTCAAGTCGCGCGGCTTCCGCCGGGAGACGATTGCTGCCGCCCTCGGCAGGGCAGACGGCAAGCTGACCTATATTTCGATGCTGATTGGGATCGCAGAACAGTTCCCGGCCGAACTGATCGCCAGGATCGGTTCGGCGCCTTCAATTGGCCGGCCGAAGTGGGAAAAGCTCGCCGCCCATTTCAAGGACGGTAGGGCTCCGGCCGCAGCCCAGGTTATCATTGACCAGGTGACGTCGACGAGGACATGGGTTGCGTCCCCAAGCGATCAGCGCTTCGCCGCGCTCATGAACGCCCTGGAACACAAGGCAGCCAGCGGAGATCGCGGCGAAGAGATCGAGATCGGTGGCGGCGCGGTGATTACCGCGAAATCCTCGCGTTCCTCAACGCTCATTACAATTCCGGAAAGCAAGATGCCAGGCCTGTCGGCCTGGCTCATCGAAAAGCTTCCGGCATTGGTGGACGAGTACCGGCAACAAAACGGGGAGACGCCGATGCGGTAGGCTGGTTCAGAAATAGGAAAGGGCTCACCGACGGCAATCGGCGAACCCTTAAAATCCTAGCCGACAGTACGAAAACGTCCCGTCGACATCAGCTCTAACAAACTGATTCTATGACGGACCGCTGGCACAATCAACCCCCGCGTAACAGCTGGGAACGAAAAACTGTGCCCGTCTGCTGGCTTTCATCAACAAGAATCTCGATGGAGCCGCACGCTAAGGCGCTGCGGGCAGGCTAGCTAATGACAGAAGCAACGGCAATCGCATCGTTCAGACGCGTCAGTCCGGCCATTCTCGCAAGCGCGCGAATGGCGATGGCCAACGACATACCAGACACCTCGAAATCGGAGATCTCCCTCCTGTTGAAGAAAGCAGCGCCGATCCTTGGGATCGACGGCACGACCTATCATGTCCTGGACATTCTCCTTGGCCTCTCGCGCGGCGATGACTGGAAAGGGGCCGGCAGGCCGATCGTTGCAATTTCGAACGCCAAGCTCGCAGAATACACGCTGCGCTCCGAGCGCACGGTTACGCGGTGCCTCCGCAGGATCGTTGAAGCTGGGATCGCGGCCTACCGCGACAGCCCAACGGGCCGGCGCTTCGTGTACCGCGACAATGACGGGATGGTTGCCAGCGGCTTCGGGCTCGATTTTACGCCGGCGCGCGTGCGGCTTGCGGAGATCAAGGAGAGCGTTGACAACTATCAAAGGGAACTGAAGGCTACCCAGGATGCGCGGCGTGCGGTTACGCGGTTTTCCAGGGCAATCATCGATGCCTGCGAAGCATTCCCGGAGAAGGCGGATAGCTGGAGGTGCGCTGCACAGGCGATCATGGAGACGATGGTGAGCCGCGCTGAGCAAGCAAGCAAGCTCGAATCACTGCATTCCGAGGTTCTTGAATATGCCGAAGTTCGCTTCGGTGAGCATAATATGTCATGCGCGGGTGACATTGGCGTCACCTCCATTATAATTACAACCCCTAAAGACCTTTCTGAAAGTAATGAACGGACTCGCTCTTCCGAGCGAGACATCAAACAAACTGACGACGGCTCCGCCGTCGAAATGGCTTATGAAAATAAGCCTGAAGCGGCGGTTGGTGACACGCAATCCCGATTGCGGCAGGCGGAGAAGGCGGTTGGTGATATCCAGGGTGCTGTTTTAGCTGCGGTGCCGGTTGGCTTGCTGCAGGTTGGGTGCCGCGCGGCGCAGGAATGTGTCAGTGTGGAGTTTGACGGCTGGTCCGATGTTGTCGGCGCGGCGGAAATGATGCGGCGCATGATCGGCCTTTCGGAGGCTGCATGGGTAGACGGTGTAGGGAGGGTCGGCCGTTATGCTGCGTCCGCCATCTTGGCGACTGTGCTCGAAAAATCTTTGCGTGACCCGGAGCTGATTGCAAAGCCGGGGGGCTATTTCCGTGCAATGGTCGACCGGGCGGTCGATGGGAGTCTTCACCTTTCAAAAAGCCTTTACGGTCTTGCCGAAAGCAGGATGAATACACGGGATAGATAGGCGAAAGGTAACAGCTGTTACTCCGCGCTTGGGCATGCGGAACCGGCGACGAGGTTTACCTTGACGCCGCTACAGGAATAGTTCGATTTCCGGGTGTGGCTTCGCCATCTGGGTCGCTTGAGCGGCAATGAGGCGGGTGTATCCACAAAGAGCGGTCGTTTCGCCAGGTATCGGTTTGCGCCCGCCGTCGTGCAGCCATAGTCCATCTGGCTTCCGCAAGACGGCGAGGGCGGTACAACTGCCCTGAAGGACAGGCTGACATAGCTGAGGCTGGGGAGTCCCATTCCTCCTGTTCATTGAGACCTAACCTGCCTATCCGGGGCACCCTCCGTTCTGAATGTGTTGCCGATCGGAGGCGAAATCTTTGCGCGTTCTTGGAGCCACTCGGCTCGAAGAAGAACATGGGTGTTGGAGGGCGTAAACGAATTCTAAGGAGCGGGGTGGCGCGTGTCGAGGGCATTGAGCGAGGCCGAGCGCACAGCATCCATGATTCTGGGCGGTTCCCTTGTTCGGACATTTTGGCCAGCCAACGGGGTCAGCAATGGACGTTGATCAGGGAGAGAATGAGTGAGAGCCGTGACGAAAGGTGGTCTCCGAATGTTCATTCAAGAAGCCCTGCCCGGTTCGGCCAGCTTGTGACCCGTCCGGAGATCATTGCGTATTGCTGCCTAAAGGACGGAGAGGCAGTCGGCATGTGCGGCACCCGCCGAGCAGAAGAGGTTGCAGGAAGGCCGGTAATGGCGTTTGCGCGGGCCGGGTGCTGCAGGCTGCCTCGCCGCGGGGAGAGATGGACGGGCGGGGGCTACCTATCGCCACCTCGTTCTCCCTCCCCTGTCGAACGTAGTCTGCCTATCCACTTATGGAGGGCCGAGGCAGGATCCGGTCGACACCCACTTCGCTGGGCATCAATGCCAATTTTTTTGCCCTCGGGTTCGACGAGTCAGGCGACCTTGATCCGATGGGCTCAGGTACCAGCTGTTACCTTTTGGGTGGTGCGGCCGACAAGCATGACCCTTCTCCTCCTTGAAAACGCTCAATCACCAAAAGCGAGACAGCTTCCGGGACTTCGGCCGTTACGAGTAAGTGCCGAGCGGTCTGACGTTTTAAACATGTGGGCCGTGGAAGGATCCGACGCGGGCGGTCAAACGATGTCACCAATGGCGCGTGGCGTGCTGTGCACTTAATGCACGGAGCGATGGCAGCGACAATAACTTTGGGACAGAGAGGGAAGGGGCAGGGTCGCTCGACAAGCGCGTTTGCGGTGGCATCAATGTTAAAATTTCTGCAGCTCGTGTTGGGCGATCGAGGCGATCTTGATAGCCGGGGTCCAAAAGGTAACAGCTGTTACCTTTTGGCGAGACAGCTTCCGGGGCTTCGACGTTATGGGTTAGTGCCGAGCGGTCTGACGTTCAAGGCAAAAGGGACATGGAACCATCCGACGCAGGCTGCAAAATCAGCGTCAATGGTGACCTCGACGCCATTGCGCATGCACCCGATGCCAGGAGCGGTGGCTGACAGAATGACTTATGGCGTCTTTTTCGTTATCTAGGTGTTGTCAGCCCGAGCGACGGAGGGGTAGGACTGTCGGATCGAGGGGGAGGCGAGGATGGGATGGGCACGGGAAGTGGTCGCACCGAGAGAAGGCGCATCGTGTTTTGAAATCTCCCGGCGCAGATGAGCCACCGTCCGGCCGGCCCTAGGCCACGTGTTAAGCGGAGATGACTGGGAGCAGTCCATGTGCAGAAACATAAAACCACTTTTCAATTTCGATCCGCCGGCGACCGATCAGGAAATACGTGATGCGGCATTACAGTTCGTACGAAAGCTGAGTGGAACGACCAAGCCGTCGAAACGCAACGAGGCAGCATTTGAACACGCAGTCGTTTCAATCGCCGCATGCGCGCGCGAATTGCTCGATTCGCTCGAGACTTCACATCCGCCGCACAATCGCGAGGAAGTAGCCGCAAAAGCGCGGTCGAGAAACCTGACCCGGTTTGCATGATTTTGAGGCCCGCGTGTAGGGCAGCTGGTTCAGCCTCTTCGGTCCTTTGTCCAAAGGGGACGCGGCGGTTGAGTCTGTCTCTTATTCGTAATCAGGGCAGATTTAGTGCGTAGCGTGCATGCTGGCGTTCGCCGGTGCGCGTGAGCGCATCTCTCTCCAACAAGTCATGAAGATCGCGCGTCGCTGTCGCTCGCGAGGTCCGCCTGATCGAAATGTAATTCTCAGCGCTTAGTCCACCTTTAAACCCCCAGGGCCTTTCTGGAACATCCGAGCGATGGCCTTCTCCTGGCGGTCGTTGAATTGCCCGTGGAACCGGTCATTGAATTGCGCCTTGCGGATATAGAGGGCCACCCGCGTCAAGGTGGTCTGTTGCGCATCAAGGATGGTTCCCGCAAAATACACAGCCATTCGGTGATATCGAGCGTGCGCTGATGCCGTTCGAGCTGATCGTAATAGGCTTTCCGGCCATCCTCGATCGTGTGGACAAACGCAATCAAAGCTCGGTTTGCCCGATATTTTGGGCAAGCGATTTTTCAGCGCGCGCTCGGCCAAGCCCTCCATTTCCATCTTTAAATGGATGGATGCTTTCGCAATACAAATGACCGATGCGGGCACGGGTAAGATCGGGCAAGGGGAGTTAACGGGGTGGCGCCGTTTTGTTGAACTACTTGGTGTAGGCCGCCATTTCCGCGGGGACCCGCCTTGATGGTGGGGCTTCATAGTGGACGGTCGGATTGTCCAGACGGCCGGGCACAATCTGCATGGCATCTTCATGCGTTCGATATGCGCCGATCGCTCCAAGATGGCGATTGCCTGTCATCATCATGCCGTGCCAGCGAAACAGGGTTTCGTCGTTGAGCGGGGCGGACCAAGTGTCGTACACATCGAGCATCATTTCCGCGATGCCGCGCTCTTGCGGCGTTGATGGCCGATTGTCGACATCGAGGCCAAACTGGCGGCGCAAGGAGGAATTCACGCTCAACCGATCAAGCAGTTCGCCCTCAATCTGGGAGGTTTTCGCTGCATCGTCGCCTAATAGCTCAATACGAAGCAGATTGCGTTCCTCATCGCTGACATGACGGACTGCGCCGATCACTTCCCCCGATGACAGAAGGAATTGGCTTTCGAGTGGTTCAGGTGGCGCATGATCAGATGAAATGCGGCCAGCCTTCGTGCGTCCAGTTCCATTTCATGAGTTAGGCGCCCTTTCTATAACTCACCGAAGGCTGTCGCAGAGACCCAGAGAGCACCTTGAAAGGTTGGAATCGACTATATCCAAAGGGCGGCAAACCATATGTCGCCAATCAAGCGCGCCTCGTTCAGCCGCGTCACGACCAGCACTCATAAGCGTATGAGTCCGAAGCGGCGCGCTTCGTCCAACAGCGCCCTCACTGAAGAAGGCTGCCATTTCCGGCCACCACGCGGCGGTCGCTCATGCATCTGATCCAACTGCGCAGCAATCTCTCGAAGCGATAGGTCGGGATCGGCGATCGCGATCGCGGCGACCAGCTTCATCAGATTGTCCTCCGGCGGCCGCCGAGGAGAGCGGGCGAGCAGTTCTGGCTCGGCAAGCTTTTCGCGTACCATCCGGTGAACTGCCCGGCGCAAGCGTTCGACCGTCCAGCTGTGGCCTTTGCGATTAAGGATCAGCACCACATTGTCCCAACTATGTTGCGGCCGCAGCTTGCGAACAGTCGGCAACCATGTCTGCGCCGATGAAATCAGTTCGTCCAGATAGGCCCGATTGCGAGCGGCAGAGGCAGCACGGACAGCTTCCGGTCGCCGCTCGCGAAGTCCTGGATTGCCGGCGAGCCGCCCCCGCGCTTTAGCCGCCATCATGCCGGCTTTGGTTCGCTCTGCGATGAGCGCACGCTCGAGCTGGGCTACGGCACCCAATACCTGCAGAGAAAACATGCCTTGCGGCGTCGAGGTATCAATTGGATCGCGGAGGGACCGGAAGTGAACGCCCCTTTTCTCTAGGTCTTCGATGACAGCAAGCAAATGGCTAACGGAACGCGCCAGCCGATCCAGTCGGACGACAACGAGCACGTCGCCCGCGACAAGTTCGCGGAGAAGCTTCCTCAGGATGGGCCTCACCCTTGATGCCCCGGATCCGTGCTCCTGATGGATGCGATAGCAACCAGCCGCTCGCAACTCGTCCACCTGGGCGTCGTTGATCTGGTCTTCTGTCGACACACGCGCGTATCCAATCAGCCTCTGGGGAGCAGGACGGGGATTGGGGATTGCGGGCCTCGCCATGGAACTCCCATGTCGTTTATAGCGGCGGTTTGTACAGATAATGCATGCGTCAGTAAACGTTCCTTTGCAAGCGTGTTTTATGATCAGAATAGGAAGCCGTCGGGCGCGGAAACGAGGTCGAGATGGAGGACGGCTCATCGGAGGCCGAGAACACGCGCTGGGGGCTTGCCATGGGCAAAGAGCCCGAAATCCGAGGATCTGGAGGAGGTTAGGTACAGCCTCTTGCTCGACTGCAGGCTTTGACGCTGAAAACCCGCCGCCAAATCTTCGAGCCAAGAGCAGCCGAAAGGGAATTGCGCGGACTTTGATCGCGTCACCATCGACAATTGGTAGTTATCGGAAGTGAAACGCCGCTGTCGTGATCGTCAGCGATCGCGGAAGTAATGCCGGAGATCACTTCCAATTAAGGACGCGTTTACCATGATGTCAATGTGTTACGTTTCTACGAAAATCACCTGACCAGCCTCCTGTGGCCGATTCCGGACGCCGGGATCGCGCTGGTGCGTCTCGACGGGCGCATCGCCCATTCGCCGGTCGGTGTGGGCTGGATCGAACGATCCCACTTCATTGACGCCTGCACCTGGTTGTGGCTCGGCGGCGAACTCGTCCACCTCGAGGACCTTGTCCTCCACGACGCCCCGCGATGTGGCCGTCCCATTCCCTTCGATCAGCGCGGGCATCGCGATCGCGAAACCCGGCTGCTGGCCATTGCCCAGGGGCTGAATGCGGCTGCCGAAATCGGACTGAAGGAGCATGACCGGCTGGCGCCGACGCGACTGGTGATTGAACGGAAGCTGGATGGGAGGCCGACGTCGTCAAAGCTGCCGGAGCGGGTCATGGCAAAACCGCTTGTCTCGGCAGGCGTGGTCGAAAAAGCGCTCGGGGTGACGCCGCCAGGCGGCGCGGCGGATTGTGGGGGAGCTCGGCTTGCGGGAGATGACGGGGAGGGGGAGGTTTCGGGCTCAGCTGAGAAACGGTCCTTAGCAAGCGGCATGCCGAATCAACCCGTCAGGGCCAGCCAATCACCGATCGTTTTTCCGTAGCGCCGCGTGGAGCTGATGGCCGGAGCCGGCCGCTGTTGGGTTGCCACTGTCCTTCGGATTTCACGCGGGCTCAGCCCGAATTCGTGGATGAAGGCGCGCGTAAAATTGGCGGCGACCTCGAAACCGGCGGCTTCTGCGATTTCTGAAATCGGCCTGTAGTCGGCCGAATTGCTGAGATCCGCATAGGCCTGCAGCAATCGCCGCTTGCGAATATAATTGAGCACGCCTCCGCTCGCCTCAAACAGCTGGTAAAGCCGCGTACGCGAAATTCCCAACGCGCGGCATATCATGTCCGGTGTCAACTTTTCCGAATGGAGATTGACGTGAATGTAGCGGTGCGCCCGCTCCATCAGTCCCATGTTGGTCTGGTTTTGACCGGTATCAGTTTTTGCGGACGATGCGGCGGCCGCAACGACCATATCGCCGATGGTTTGGATGATCCGGGGCACTTCCTCTATCGTCAGATTGCCGAGGTTCGTTTCGAGGCCCGTGAGATAGCCCGAGAGCAACTCGGCGTGGCTGCCCGAGAGAACCGTGTTGCCGGCGCTCTGGAGAAGGCTCGCATCGCGCGCCAGCAGCTCATACGGCAGGAACACGAGCAAAGCTTCGGTATCTGTCATCCGTCCGCGATAGGGGCTGCCGAGAGACATGAACAATATCTCGCCGGCACCGGTCTCGGTGACACGACGGTTGACCTCGGTCCAGGCCTGGCCGCTGCGGTGCAGGCCGACGTTCCAATGGTCGATGGGGCTCGATCGAAGCATGGCCTGATCGCGGATATATCTGTGGGCCTGCGCGCGCTGCTGGACGATGAGGATATTGCCGAGATGCCAGCCGATCTGCTCCGCGAGGAACCCGTCTTCCGGTGATTTTCCCTCCGGCAAATGAACATCCACGAGCGGCGCCATATGTGCCCGCCAGGCCTGGAATTGTTCTGCCGGTGGCAGGTCCTGCGTCGAGAATCGCAGTGGCACGAGTGCGGGGGAGGCATGGGGTGGTCGTTCCTTGCGCATGGCCGGTTCACGTGCCCAGCGCCGCCGCTCCATCTGCGCCGGCCGCAGTTCCGCGGCAGGATCATCGTCGGATTCAGACCCTGTAGCCATTAATTCCTCCAGCGCATAACCCGACCCAAGCCATGGAAATTCAGAAAAGCAATTGTTTTTGCGGCTGAAATCCCCGGAGAACTCTGTCTGAAAAAGCGGAAGTGCCCGACGAGCCACCTCCATAAGTTGTTTATCATATTCCTTTCCGCTCAGAAATGTACGGAGCGATAATTTTCAGGATGTGGGGATAACGACAATTGCCTCCCTTGGCTGTATCTAAATAAACATCGGTTCTTTCCAAAAGAAAAACCGGAATAATAAAGCATTCGCCTGATAGAACGACTTAGTTTCGCACAATGCCGAAGTAAATATAGAAAATTCCACAGAAAAAGCTGAAAAACACGGGGGATAGTCATGAACTACCTTGGTAAGATTCGTGCGCGCTCTGCGCAAGCTTCGTCTCATGACGCAAGTTATTCATCCGGAAAATCTCGTGCGCCCAAGAGAGTTCTTGTCACCGGCGGTGCAGGTTTCCTCGGATCACATCTGTGCGAGACGCTTTTGGCCGCCGGACACCAGGTGATCTGCCTCGACAACTTTTCCACCGGCATGCGGCGCAATATCGCCCATCTGAGGGGCGTCGATCGCTTCAATGTCGTCGCCCACGATATCGTCCAGCCACTCGATCTGGAAGTCGACGAGATCTATAACCTCGCCTGCCCGGCATCGCCCCCGCATTATCAGGCCGATCCGGTCCATACGACGAAGACCTGCGTGCTGGGCTCCCTCAACCTTCTGGAGCTGGCCGCGCGCACCGGCGCACGCATCCTCCAGGCATCCACCTCCGAAGTCTACGGCGACCCGAACGTCCATCCGCAAGTCGAAAGCTACTGGGGCAACGTCAATTCGTTCGGGCCGCGCTCCTGCTATGACGAGGGTAAGCGGTGCGCCGAGACGCTGTTCTTCGACTTCCACAACACGCACGGCGTCGAGATCAAGATCATCCGCATCTTCAACACCTACGGCCCGCGGATGCGTCCGGACGACGGCCGCGTCGTCTCGAATTTCATCGTTCAGGCCCTGACGGGGCAAGACATCACGATATATGGCGACGGTTCGCAGACCCGCTCGTTCTGTTTCGTCGATGATCTCATCGGCGGCATGGTCCGCATGATGGCCTCGCCGTCGTCGCTGACGGGGCCCGTCAATCTCGGCAATCCGGGCGAATTCACGATCCGGGAGCTGGCCGAGCAGGTGATCGGATTGACCGGCTCCCGGTCGCAAATCATCCATCGCCCTCTGCCGGTTGACGACCCTCGTCAGCGTCGCCCGGATATTTCGCTTGCCATGCAGGAACTCGACTGGCGGCCGAAGATCGACTTGTCGAGCGGCCTGCGTCAGACGATCGACTATTTCGATGGCCTTCTCACCCGTCCAGCACGCGAGCTGGAGGCCGTCTGATGGATGCGCCCCGGGTCCTTGTCACGGGCGGTGCCGGCTATATCGGCAGCCACACCGCCAAGCTCCTCCGCTCGGAGGGGATTGAGCCTGTCGTCTACGACAATCTTACGACCGGAAACCGGTCGTCCGTGCGCTGGGGCCCTTTCGTCGAAGGTGACGTCCTCGACTCGCCATGCCTGATCGAGGCCATCGAGAAATATGCGCCCGATGCCGTCATCCACTTTGCCGCCTCGGCCTACGT
The DNA here is from genome assembly GCF_051811205.1 of Rhizobium sp. 862_C5_N1_2. NCBI lineage: Bacteria > Pseudomonadati > Pseudomonadota > Alphaproteobacteria > Hyphomicrobiales > Rhizobiaceae > Rhizobium > Rhizobium sp. 862_C5_N1_2. The sequence goes on from NZ_JBPWPT010000004.1 coordinate 11,798, forward strand.
GGGCGAGTCCGTGCAGAACCCGGCGAAATATTACAACAACAATGTCTGCGGTGCATTGTCGCTTATCGATGCCTGCCGGCAGACGGGGCTTCAGAACGTCATCTTCTCATCGAGTTGTGCCGTCTACGGCGTTTCCTCCGTGCTGCCGATCGATGAGACGTTGCCGAAGGCTCCGATCAATCCCTACGGCAGGACCAAGCTGATGGGCGAGAATATGCTCGCCGACTATTCGGCGGCCTTCGGCCTGCGTTATGTTGCCCTGCGTTACTTCAATGCCTGTGGAGCCGATCCGGACGGCGAGCTTGGCGAATGGCACGTTCCGGAAACCCATCTCATTCCGCGGGCGCTGCTGGCCGCGGCCGGCCGGATTCCGCACCTGGAGATATTCGGCGATGACTACGACACCCCTGACGGGACCTGCATAAGGGACTATATTCACGTCGCAGATCTCGCGCGCGCCCATGTTCAGGCTTTTACCCATCTCGCCAAAGGCGGAGCAAACCTCGCTGTCAACCTCGGCACCGGGCGGGGTTTTTCCATCAGGGAAGTGCTGCGCGTAATCGAGGAAACGACCGGCTGCGAAGTCCCGGTCGTCATCCATCCGCGCCGGCCGGGCGATCCGCCCAGCCTCTATGCCGACGCCAGCCTGGCCCGCGAGACACTCTGCTTCCAGCCTCGATATTCCGACCTCGAAACCATCGTGCGGACGGCGGCTCCGTTCTTCGGACTGGAGGTGCGCGCGTGACCGAACTTGCGATCAACCAAGCGACGCATGCTCCGGAACCCTCCCAGGAGCCGTTTCTTGTCCCGGTTCTGACCGGATATCGGCGGGCCGAATATTTGTTCTTGGCCGCCGTATGGGCCTGCGCCTTCGCCTATTTCTGGATTTGGTGGCTGGAGCCGCACCATCACGTCGATGCTTTCGGCACAATTACGGTGAGCCTCGTTCTTGCCTGGGTTACCGCTCTGCCGGCCTATTTCATCGTCGTCTTCTATCGGGCGGCAAGACCGAACGGTCCCTTGCGCCTGCCGGCGGGCAGCCGAGTGGCCATGGTCGTGACCAAGGCGCCGGCGGAACCCTTCTCGGTCGTCAGTGAAACCCTGCTGGCAATGCTTGCCCAGGAGGTGGAACACGACACCTGGCTTGCCGACGAAGACCCTTCCCCCGAGACTCTCGACTGGTGCTCCGGGCACGGGGTCTTCGTCTCGACCCGCAAGGGGCGATCCGATTACCATCGGACGTCGTGGCCCCGACGCACGCGGTGCAAGGAAGGCAACCTCGCCTTCTTTTACGACCACTACGGCTACAGCCGCTACGATTTCGTGGCGCAACTCGATGCGGATCATGTTCCCGCGCCCGACTATCTCTTCCACATGCTGCGTCCGTTCGCCGATCCAAACGTCGGCTATGTCTCGGCCCCCAGCATTTGCGACAAGAACGCTTCCGAAAGCTGGTCGGCACGTGGAAGGCTCTATGCCGAGGCCAGCATGCATGGCTCGCTCCAAGCCGGTTACAATGGCGGCCTGGCGCCGCTGTGCATAGGGTCGCATTACGCGGTACGTACCGTCGCCCTGAAACAGATCGGCGGCCTCGGTCCGGAGTTGGCTGAAGACCACTCGACGACAATGATGATGAATGCCGGCGGCTGGCGGGGTGTGCATGCGCTGGATGCCATCGCCCATGGTGACGGCCCCAGAACCTTCAGCGATCTCGTGACGCAGGAATTCCAGTGGTCGCGCAGCCTGGTCATGGTGCTGTTGCGGTACTCGCCGAGCCTCGTCGGCCGGCTGCCGCCCCGGCTCAAGTTGCAGTTCCTCTTTTCGCAACTCTGGTATCCGCTTTTTGCGTTCTTCATGTTGCTCATGTTTGCGATGCCGATCATCGCGCTTCTGCGCGGCCAGAACTTCGTGACGGTGACCTATCTCGATTTCCTCACGCATTTCGCGCCGCTTTCTATCGCTCTCGTGGTGATGGCTTATCGCTGGCGCGCCAGCAGTTCGTTCCGCCCCTACGACGCCAAGATCCTAAGCTGGGAATGCATGCTCTTTCTCTTCGCGCGCTGGCCCTGGGCGCTCGCCGGTACGCTGGCTGCGGTGCACGATTTTCTCACGGGCTCCTTCGTCGATTTCCGCGTCACCCCGAAAGGGCGGTCCGAAGTCGATCTGCTGCCGGCGCGTGTCCTGGCGCCCTACGCTGTGCTGGCGCTGATGGCGGTATTGCCCGCCCTGGCGATCGGCCATGCCGGCGCCTCCAAGGGGGGCTACTTCTTTACCGTCCTGAACGCGACAATCTACTGCGTGCTGCTTCTGGTCATCGTTGGGCGCCATTCGAAGGAAAATACGATTGCGGCGGCCCCGCGTTTCTACCGTCCGGCGATGGCGACCGTGCTTCTTGCGCTCGTCGCGCTGCCGGGGGTTGCAACCATGATGCGCGGAAAGGATGCGGCCGAGGCACTCGCCTGGGGCAGTGGCCGCCTTCAGCTGTTCGAAGAGCGCTACGCCGCCTCCGGTGCAGGCCGGGGCGGGACCGCCCTGCGCACGATCTTCTTCAAACCACGATGGATTTCCGATCCGGAAGAGATCCAACTGACACCGGATGCCGCTCACCCGGATTTGCGGCCGAGCCTGGAGGAAGTACACAATGTCTAGCCCATCCAAAATAGCCCTGTTGTCGTTAACCGGCCTGTTGCTGTCGGGAGTCGCGGTCCTGCCGACCGCTCTGGGCAGCTTTGCCGAAGGGCAGCCGCTTGCGATGACGACATCGTCCATCGCGCCGCCGACCAAAATGCCGGTCGTCACGAAGGAGTCGCTCACGTTCGGCGCCTATGATCCGCACGGAGATTTAGCCGCGTCGCCCGATTCGAAGATCGAACACCTCTTCCTGCCCTGGGAAGACGTCGATCTGCGCACGCTCGCCCTGGCCGACGATTATGCGCAAGCGCGTGGCCGCACCTTGCTGATCTCGGTCGAGCCCTGGACCTGGTCATCCGATTGGCGCCAAACCTCGCAGGAACTGCTGCACAGCATCCTGGACGGTTCGCGCGATGCGAACATGGCCGCCGTCTGCTCGACTGCCGCCAAGCTGAAAAGTCCGGTCATCATTCGCTGGGGACAGGAAATGGACGAAACCGACAGCCAGTTCTCCTGGTCGCATTGGCAGGGCGCCGATTATGCCAAGGCCTATCGGCGGATGGTGGAGGTCTGCAAGGTCCACCTGAAGACGGCCAAATACATGTGGTCACCGAAGGGTAATGAGGGGCTTCAAGCCTTTTATCCCGGCAACGATGTCGTCGATCTCATCGGGCTCTCGGTCTTTGGCCTGCAGCAATACGACAGGGACAAGACTGGCAAGGACCAGACGTTTGCAGCGCACCTTGCGCCCGGATACGCCCGTGTCGCTGGTTACGGCAAGCCCATCATGGTTGCCGAACTCGGCTACGAAGGCGACGATTCATACGTGCGAAACTGGGCTGAGAGCATAACGAAACGCTATCCCCAGTTCCCGGCCCTGAGCGCCGTTATCTACTTCAACGACCGTGAAGTCTATCCGTGGCCGGACGGCTATGGCCGCCCCGACTGGCGGGTCGTCCGCGAAAGCATCAATTGAACAAGAGGGAAGCTGAACATGTCCATGCTTCAAAAAATGCTCCTGGCCGTGGCCCTCAGCGGTATCGCCACGGCCGCGTCCGCTGCCGGAACCAATGAGCCTGCGGGGATCGAGACCGCAAAGCCGATGAGCAGTGCGGAAATCTATCAGCTCTACAACCAGAATTCCTGGATGTGGAAAGCCGGTGCCGGCTACTTCTCCACAAAGGCGCGCCGCTTTACCGCCTGGTCGCGGGAAAACGGCTCGCCGTCTTTCGGCATGGGCCGCTGGTTCATCACGGAGTCGGGTAAACTCTGCTTCAACGCCGACTGGCACGCCAAGACCGGAACGGCGACGGCAATCACCTGCTTCAGCCACCGGAAGAAGGGCGGCCTGATCTATCAGAAACGCGAACCGGACGGTCAATGGTACGTTTTCAAGAGCAGACGGGCACAAGCCACCGACGAATTCGCAAAGCTTCGCCACGGCGACTACGTGAGCTCTCAATTGGGGAGGATTGAGGCGAGCGTCAGTAAGGCCAAGTAAAGGCGAAGCAGGGGGGTTGCGCGCGGCCGAGGCGCCATCTGTGTCCTTGTAGGAGCCGATGCCTGCGCGCAACCTTTTTCATAAAAGATCGCTTCAAAGACATACAGGCAGTCCGGGCAGCGATCGTCTCATCGTGGTCCAACGGACAAACTGAGGGGCAAATCACCAAGCTCAAGCTGGTAAAGCGCCAGATGTACGGGCGCGGAAAACTTGATCTTCTTCAAGCCCGACTGATCGGCGCGACATGAGTCAATTGCACCCAATCTGCGTCAGAGCCAAGATTGCACGCCGGTAAGGGGTCAGTTTTGTGCGCCGATTGACAGATAGGTGTTCGGAACACCGAGCAGTGCACGTAAAAGCCACTTGACAAAACGCGTCCGCTGCCACTATTGGGTAATCGATCACCCAAGGAGGATGGTGAAGATCGTGGCAGTATCGCTTTCTGACATCGCGGAACGTGCGGGCGTCTCGGTAAAGACGGTTTCCGGCGCATTGCACGGCGGCTCCGCCCGCATGTCCGACGATACGCGCCAGAAGATCAAGGCCATTGCGGAAGAACTCGGCTATGTGACCAACCTTGCGGCGCGTGGCGTGCGTCAGGGCTGGCTGCCGCTGGTCGGCGTCGTCTCCGACGGCCTCATCACTTCGCCCTTCGCCACCGAGATCGTACGTGGCCTCGACGGGGCGGCCCGTAGCGCCGGCATGGCGGTCTTTGCGGTCAACCACAGAAGCGGCCAGTCTATCGGCTCGGTGCTGGACGAGGTGCAGCAGTTCCGGCCGCGCGCCGTTGCTTATGCCGCAATGTACCACAAGCATGTCGCCCTGCCGGACAGGTTGGCGGGCGCCGTCGGCGTCATGATCAACTGCCGCGAGGCTGCCGGCCGCGTTACCGCGCTGGTGCCGGACGAAGAGGGCGGCGCACGGGAGATCGTGCGTTATCTCCTCGTCGCCGGCCGCCGGCGCATCGCCTTCATCAACCTGCCGGGCATTCTCGCCGGCACGCTACGCGAGATGGGGTTTCGTGCGGCGCTTGAGGAGGGGGGCATCGACCCCGCCGGCGTGTTGCCGGCGGTGCGCCGCAGAGTCTACAGCGACCGCGCGCCAAGCCTTGTTGCCTCTCATGTGGAGGCGCTTCTGAAATCCGGTCAACGGCCGGACGCCATCCTGTGCGGCAATGACCGCGTGGCGATGGAAGTCTATGCGGCGCTTGCCCGCGCCGGCCTTCGCATTCCGGATGATATCGCGGTGGCAAGCTTCGACAACCAGGTCGAGCTTGCCTCGCGGCTGGACCCGCCGTTGACGACGATGGCCCTGCCGCACCGCGCCATGGGCCGCCTTGCCATGGAGATCCTCCTGGCCGAGCAGCCCGAACCGCCGCATCTGCGGAAACTGCCGTTCCATCTGGTCGAACGGGCATCCGTCTGAACATCGAATAGTGTCTAACAGGAGGAGAATATCAATGAGAATGGGTAATCGTTTACTTTGCGGTCTCTTCGCGTCCGCCGCGCTGGTTGCAACCGCGAGTCTTGCCGAGGCGAAGACCGTCATCCACGTTATGCACCAGGGCGATCCCGGCTGGGTGAAGGCCTATGGCGACGTTGCCACCCGCTTCGAGGCCGCCAATCCCGATGTCGATATCGAGATGATCTACGCGCCGCACGATGCCTATAACGAAAAGTTCAGCGCCGCCGTCATGGCCAAGCAGCTGCCCGATATCATGGAACTCGATGCTCCGTTCCTCGCCAATTACGTCTGGTCCGGCTATCTGCAGCCGGTCAAGCCGCTCATTGACAAGGACCTGCTCGATGACATGACGGATTCGAATATCGCCCAGGGCACCTATCCGATCGATAAGGACCTCTATGCGATCGGCCTCACCGACTCCTCGGTCGTGCTCTACGGCAACAAGAAATATCTTGAAGCCATTGGCGCCCGCATTCCGAAATCGGTCGACGATGCCTGGACCCGCGAGGAATTCGAAGGCTATCTTGAAAAGCTTTCCAAGCTCGAAGGCGTGAAGTGGCCGATCGACACCTTCCGAGGTTACGGCATCAAGACCGAGTGGATCACCTATGCCTACGGCCCCCTGCTCGAAAGCGCCGGCTGCGACCTGATCGACCGCAAGACTTGGAAGGCCAGCGGCACGCTCGATGGCGAGGCCTGCGTCAAGGCGCTGACGATGATGCAGGACTGGGTGAAGAAGGGCTGGGTCGTACCGACTTCGTCAGGCACCAACCAGTTCTACGCCGAGGGACAGCCGGCCGCGCTCGCCATGGGCGGCCACTGGTTCTACGCGGAGGCATCGGCAGCGATGAAGGACAATATCGTCGTCATGCCGCTGCCGAAGATCGGCGACAAGGGCGTGAGCCCGAACGGAACCTGGATCTGGGGCATTTCCGCGACCTCGGAAAACCCTGAGATCGCCGGCAAGTTCCTGAGCTTCCTGCTGAAGGACAAGGCGTACCGGGAATACGCCAAGACCCAGTCCGCCTATCCGGGCCTGAAGAGCTTCGCGGCCGAATCTCCGCTCTATGCGGAAGGCGGTCCGCTCGCCATCGCCTTTGAGCAGGCTTCCAAGACCGCGATCGCCCGTCCGCCGCACCCGGCCTATCCGACGATCACCTCGGCCTTCATGCAAGCCGTCGACAAGATCTTCAACGGTGGTGACGCGCAGGAAGCGCTGACGGCCGCTGCCAAGAAGATCGACGAGGATATCGAGGACAACGCCGGCTACCCGCCCTTCGACGAGCAGCAGTAAGGGGTTTTGACGGGGCCGGTTCTCCGGCCGGCCCTGGACTATCTCGGGAGGATGACCGATGAGGAGGAAACAATGACTTTGCAACAGACCTCCACGCCCGCTTTGCGGCGTCCGGCGAAACGCCGCGACAAGCAGCGGCTCTGGCAGGAAATGGCGATGATCGCGCCTGCCTTTCTGCTTCTGGCGATATTCCTGATCACGCCGTTCCTCTTGTCCTTCTGGACGGCGATGACCAACCAGCCGCTCGTGCCGCGCCCGACGCCGGTGCGCTTTGTCGGCCTCCTGAATTTCGAGCGCGTCTTCACCGATCCGCTGTTCTGGACCTCGCTGTGGAACGTTACGCGTTTCACCTTCTGGGTGCTGCCAGTGCAGTGCGGCCTCGCCTTCCTGACCGCGCTGCTCTTGCACCAGAAGCTGCCGATGCAAAACCTGCTGCGCGGCCTGTTCTTCCTGCCGGCGATCACCTCCATGGTGGTGGTCTGCGTCATCTGGGGCACGCTGTTCCAGTATCCGAGCGGCCCGCTCAACCAGATCGTCGGTTTCCTTTCCGGCGGCACGATCCAGCCGATCGACTGGCTCGGCGACCCCAACTGGGCGATGTTCTCCATCGTGTTGCTTTCAGCCTGGCAGGCCTATGGCTTTCAGATGATCATCTATCTCGCCGGCCTGCAGGGCATTCCCGAAGAACTATACGATGCCGCCCGCATCGACGGGGCAAGCGCGCTGCGCCGCTTCTGGCACGTCACCATGCCCGGCCTTCGCCCGACGCATGTCTTCGTGCTGGTCATCACTACCATCCAGGCCTTCAAGCTCTATACGCAGGTGGCGATCCTCACCCAGGGCGGCCCGAAGGAAAGCACCGAAACCGTTGTCCACTACATGGTGCGCGCCGGCTTCGAGGAGCAGAAACTCGGCTACGCATCGGCCGTTTCCGTCATCCTCTTCGTCATCGTTCTTCTGATCGCGCTCCTGCAACGCAAACTCCTGAGGCGCTTCGATGTCTGATATCGCTTTGAGCCAGCCCGCCCCGCTGGCAATCGCAAGGGGCAACGGCAAGAGAAGCCTGCGCGTCGTGCAGAGCCTCTGCATCCTGGTCATCGCGCTGGTGATGATCTCGCCGCTGTTCATGCTGCTGATCGCCAGCCTGAAGGACGACCGTTTCCGCATCCTCGCCGACATGGGCAGCTTCCGCGCCTTCTGGGTCAGCGACCCGACGCTGTCGAACTACAAGGAGATCGCCCATTTCTCCGGCGAGCTGGCCTATGGCCGATATCTCTTCAATTCGCTGGTGATCCTCGTCGCCACAGTCGTCTCGGGTCTGATCATCAATTCCATGGCGGGCTTCGTTCTGGCCTGGGGCTCGCTGCGCGGCAAGGCGGCGCTCTTGGCGCTGGTCGTCGCCCTCTATGTCATCCCGCAGGAAAGCATCATCATGCCGCTCGTCGTCATGATGTCGCGGGCGGGGCTGACGGATACCTTCGCGGTGCAGATCCTGCCCTGGGTGGCAAGCCCGCTCTATGTCTTCCTCTTCTACCAGTTCTTCGCGCAGCTGCCGAAGGAACTCTATGAAGCGGCGGAAATGGATGGTGCATCGGTCTTCCGCATCTACCGGTCAATCTACATGCCGCTCAGCCTGCCGGCGCTCGCCACGGTCTCGATCCTCATGGGCATCGAAAGCTGGAACCAGTATCTCTGGCCGACGCTGGTCACCCAGACCGACTATGCTCGGCCGATTGCCGTCGCCATCGCCACCTTCTTCGGACAGGACAGCATCTATTGGGACCGCGCCATGGCCGCCTCGGTGCTGATGATGATCCCCGTCCTCATTCTCTATCTGGCTTTCCAGCGCTGGTTCGTCAGTTCATTCGTCGGCTCCGCGGTGAAAGGTTGATCATGACTCTGCAGGCAAAATCCGAAACGTCAGCACCTGAAACCATCGAAGCGGAGCTGCCCGAAGGCACGGTGCTGCATCTCTGGCTGAAGGCGCGCCATGCCGGCGGCGAGGCGAAGCTCTTCGTCGCTGTTGATGGCAACGACATCGGCGAGCCCTCGACCCGCCGCACGGGGGAATTTGAGTTCTTCGCTGTGACGCTCGCGAAGGGCGGTCGTGCCACGCTGTCCTATGATGCGACAACCACAGCGCTCTCCGTCGCTTATGCCTTCCGGCCGGAAATAGTGATGAAGGAGGGCATCCGCGTCTTGCACAGCGATGCCCGCACCGCCGCCCCCAACGTGCCCGACAGCTACCACTTCCGCCCGCCCTTCGGCTGGATGAACGATCCGAACGGTTTTGGACGGTTCGGCGGAAACGCTCACCTCTTCTACCAGCATTATCCTCATGAGCCGCGCTGGAACACTATGCACTGGGGCCATGCCGTCTCGAAGGATTTCGTCCGCTGGACGCATCTGCCCATGTTCCTCTTCCCGGCGGCACATCTATCGGAAAAGGATGATGGCCGCGGCGGCGCCTTCTCCGGCTCGGCGATCCCCGGCGCCGGCCCAGAAGGCGAGGAAATCCGCGTCTTCTACACCGAGCATGTGCGTGATCGGCAACCGGAAGAGCAAATCCAGCTTTCCGCCGTCAGCCGCGACGGCATCGTCGCCGGCCCGTCGAAAACCGTGATGCCGCTGCGCCCGGAAGGCTTGAACCTCACCACCGATTTCCGCGACCCCTATGTCTTCAAAGGCCCGGACGGCCGCTGGAAGATGCTGCTCGGCAGCCGCGACAGGCAGGGCGGCGTCGTACTGCTCTATGAAACCGCCGACGCGCAAGGCGCCGATGGCTGGACCTTCCTCGGCATCATCCATCGCGAGGACGGTTTCGGCATGACGGCGGCGGAATGCCCCTGCATGGTGGCGCTTTCCGGCAAAAACGCAGAAACCCGCTGGGCGCTGATCTTCGGTCTGCTCACCAGCCGCGACCCGGCCACCGGCCGCCGCAACCTCACCTCCGTCACCGTCGGCGGTTTCGATGGCCGCACCTTCACGGCGGAATTCGAGCAGGAGTTGGATTTCGGTTCGGATGCCTATGCCTTCCAGGCCTTCGTTGATGGCGGCGAGCCGGTCGGCATCGCCTGGCTCGCCAACTGGTCGGATTTTTCCAAGAAGGACGATTTCCCGACGACTATGACCCTGCCGCGCCGCGTGCTTCTCGACGGTGACACCGTGCTGACCCCGCCGGTCGCAGCCGTCGAAAGCCTGCGCCATCAGTTGCTGGACGACACCGCGCTTGCCGCTGGCAAGACCGTGCCGCTCGGCACCGGCGCCGTCGAGATCGTACTTGATCTCACCGAGCCGGGCGCCGCCTTCGATCTCACCTTCGATCATCCGGATGTCGATCTAGGCGTGAAACTCGATGCCGATGGTCTGGCGATTGTCTTCGACGCGCGCACCGGCAAGACGCCGCCACGTTACCTCGCCGCCGGCGCGAAACCGTCGAGCCTGCGCATCTTCCTCGATGCCGGCTCCATCGAGGTCTTCGCTGACAACGGCCGCTGGACGGGGTCCAAACGCATTCCGGGCTTTGCCGCCGCACGTTCGGCAACGCTCACCGGCGCCGTCGCCGAGGCCGGCGTCTGGCAATTGAAACTGTGAGGGAGGACAGACAATGGCATCGGTAGCAATCGACCGGGTTCTGAAGCAATACGGCGCGGCCTCCATTATCCACGGGGTTTCCGCGGATATCGAGGACGGTGAGTTCGTCACGCTCGTCGGGCCGTCCGGCTGCGGGAAGTCCACGCTTCTGCGCATGCTGGCGGGGCTGGAGGATATCAGTGGCGGTGAAATCCGCATCGACGGCCGCGTCGTCAACGACGTCGCGCCGAAGGAGCGCGATATCGCCATGGTGTTCCAGTCCTACGCGCTCTATCCGCACATGACGGTGCGCGAAAATATGGGCTTTGCCTTGAAGCTGCAGGGGCGCGATAAGGCGACAATCGATAAGCTGGTGAGCGAAGCCGCCGGCATTCTCGCACTTGAACCCCTGCTGGAGCGCCTGCCGAAACAGCTTTCCGGCGGCCAGCGCCAGCGCGTCGCCATGGGCCGCGCCATCGTACGCCATCCGAAAGTGTTCCTCTTTGACGAGCCGCTGTCCAACCTCGACGCCAAGCTGCGGGTGACCATGCGCAGCGAGATCAAGGAGCTGCATCAGCGCCTTGGCACGACCATCGTTTACGTCACCCATGACCAGATCGAGGCGATGACCATGGCAGACAAGATCGTCGTCATGCGCGCTGGCCGCATCGAGCAGATCGGCAAGCCGCTTGATCTCTACGACCGCCCAGATAACACCTTCGTCGCCGCCTTCATCGGCTCGCCGTCGATGAACCTCTTCGAGGGTGGCGTCAGCGACGGCGGCTTCCGTATCGAAGGCGGTGTTTCCCTGCCGCTTCCGCCGCAATTGAGCCAAAGCGCGGCGCGCATCTACGGCATCCGCCCGGAAGATCTCGACATTGCGGAGACGGGCATTCCGGCCACCGTGCTGACTGTCGAGCCGACCGGTGCGGAGACCCATCTTTCGGTGCGTATCGGCACGCAGACGGCAACGATCGTACTTCACCGGCGGCTGGATTTAAAACCCGACCAGCAAATCCACCTCGCGCCCAAATCCGAGAAAATCCACCTCTTCTCCGCCGAAGGCAATCGGATAGACTGATCCCCGGCGCCTCCCGCCGAGCCGCGTCCGTCATTTGACGGGCGTGGTTCGGTTCCGGTGCCATCCAGCCTTGCGACGTCTTGGTTTGGGTGTTCGGCCCTTCAACTGATCGAATTGGCCAATTGCGCGGCGATCTGTTGCCACGGCAAGGCCAGTCGCGAGCTCGAGGCATACTGCTTTCGCCTCCGCCTTCATTGACTGCCCCTCATTCGTCACCCCAAGGATCACCTGGCGCTCATCTTCCGGATCACGCTTGCGGACGACGCGACCCGCAGAGTCAAGACGGATAGCTGCGAGAATTCGTCGTGTTGGGGGCCTTCCCCTTCGTCCTTTGACGCTCTCGAGGGAGAGGAATGATTTCGCGGAGGAATATCTTCACGCCAGCGGAATTCAAGCATACCGAAATGGAAGATCCGGCGGCCTGTCGCTTCGCATAGGTTCTGGGCTTCGAGTCCGGAAACCGATAGGGTCCAATGATCAGGACGGACGCTTCAAACTCGTTTGGAAAAGCAAAATGGTTCGACCGGTCCGTGCGATCGTCATTGCAGTGCTCGTGTTGATTGTCGCCTTTGCATCGGCCTGGACGTCGCTCGCGCTTTGGTACCGCTTGCCGGTGCCCGAGGTCGGCAGGCTAGCCAGCGCCATCTTGTTCGGGCTTTTTGGCGCCTCCGTCGTCGTGGCGCTCTTTGGCAGGAGACGCCTTCGTGCGGTCCTCGCGTTTGCGGCCGCGTTCGTCCTGGTTCTCGTCTGGTGGAGCACGATCGAACCGCAGGCAAATGGGGTGTGGGCTCCGGACGTCGCACGTCAGGTCACCGGCGAATTCGACGGTGATCTGTTGACACTGACCAATGTCCGCGATTTCGAGTGGCGCAGCACCACCGACTTCACGGAACGATGGACGACGCGCAGTTTCGACCTGAACAAGCTGAAGAGCGTCGACATGTTCATGTCCTACTGGTCAGGTCCGGCTATCGCGCATGTCATCATGAGCTTCGGCTTCGACGACGGCCGCTATCTGGCGTGGTCTATCGAAGTGCGTCGCGTTTCAGGAGGTTCGTTCTCACCGCTGGCGGACCTTTTCAAAAGCAGTCCTCTGGTCATCCTCGCCGCAGACGAAAGGGATGTGATCGGCCTCCGCTCCAATTTTCGCGGTGAGGACGTCCAGATCTACCGCCTGAGGGCGTCGCCGGCGGCTGCGAGGCTTCTTCTGCGCGAGTACGTCTCCGACGCAAACGCGCTTGCGGCCACGCCCGCTTTCTACAATTCGCTGACGACCAACTGCACGACGACCATCATCAAGATGATGCGTGTCGCAGGCGACGCCGTGCCGACGGACTGGCGCCTCATCGTCAACGGATACCTGCCGGAATACGCCTATGACCGTGGCGCGCTGGACACCTCGGTTTCCTTGTCGCAACTGCGGTCGGCCGCGCACATCGCTGCAAGGGCGCACGACGACGGTCTTTCGCCGAATTTCTCGCAGGCCATTCGCGTCGGCGTACCGTCGCCGCAGGGCGCGTTGTGACCTCCGCCGAAGCGTTGAGCAAGCAAAACGGCTAGGGCAGCAACATAATGCCTCCGGAGATTTTGACTAAGATAGGCGCCGCTTTCCGGGCTCAGCGCCATAAGCGTACCTTTTCGCACAGCATAGCCGGTGGTGGTTTGCCTTTCGTAGAAGTGCGGCGGGTGGCTTATAAGCCCTAGGCACCAAACATGGTTCGCGAGGCAACCTGAGGGTGCCGCAGCTTCCCGTGGGAAATGCGCCGCCGCGTTCCCAGCCTCGTCAGGAAAGTCGACGAGCGGCAAGGACAATGCCAACGCCCTCGACCAAATCGCGCCGTTTGTTGAGCACACATTGGCCTAGTCGGCGGCTTGGCAATCTCTCCGTATGCGACGATAAGAAGGTTCACACGGCGATGTTGAAATCGAAACCGGATAGTAATACCTAATACCAAAGCGGTATTACGAGGTTTCGGCATGACGACGACAGTCACAGCAAAAGGGCAGGTCACCATCCCTAAAGCGGTTCGAGAATTGCTCGGGATTGTTCCCGGAAGCGAGGTCGATTTTCATCGGACCGCAGATGGCAGTGTGGTACTGACGAGAGCTGACAGGAAGCAGCCCACCAGCCGCTTTCAAAAGCTTCGGGGACACGCCGGAGAGGGGCTCAATACCGACGCGATCATGGCGCTCACCCGTGGTGACGTGTGACGCTCATCGACACGAATGTCCTGCTCGATCTCGTGACCAATGACGGAACTTGGGCTGACTGGTCGATTGAGCAGCTCGAAGCGGCCAATCTCGCCGGCCCGCTGCTGATCAACGATGTCGTTTATGCCGAACTTGCGGTCCGCTATGAGCGCATCGAGGAACTGGACGCGTTCATCGACGAGGCGGGACTGGTCGTCGCGCCGTTTCCGCGGGCGGCGCTGTTTCTTGCCGGAAAGGCCTTCACGCGGTATCGCCGGGCCGGTGGCTCTCGGACGGGTGTCTTGCCGGATTTCTTCATCGGCGCGCATGCTGCGGTTCAGCAGTTTCCGCTGTTAACGCGAGACGTTGGTCGGTACCGGTCATACTTCCCAACTGTCGCGTTGATCTCGCCGGCTCAGTGATTTCACCGTGGGGGAGGGGCAAGATCGCAGCCTTGGCACCTTGGCCAGCCCTTGAATTTTCAAGAACGGGGTCGATGGTTCGAATATCATCAAGGCGATCATCTAGAACGCCATTCGATGATGGTCAGAAGCGCGAGTGCTCATTGGACGATCCTTGGGACATTCATGCCGATGACCTCGCCACAAGCCGCCCCCGCATGACAACCAGTTCGGCATCGCGCTTGCCCGTTATCATTGCGACCATGGCGTTGATCATCTCGTCGGTGGGCTGTTCGTAGCTGGTCAGTTCGTAGGCCGGAGCCCCGCCGAGTTCGATGTTGTCGAAGCCGACGACTGCCAAGTCTTGCGGAACTTTAAGACCGAATTCGCTCCGGGCGACATCCATCGCTCCCAGCGCCAATATGTCATTTTCACACATCAATACATCGATGCGCGACGCGGGCGAAGTTGCACTCAAATAACTACGTGCCGCTTCGGCACCGGCCTGAGCGCTGTATCTTTCCGCGGCCAATTCTGTGACGCCTTCGACACCTTTCCGTCGCCAGAAATTTGCATAGTGATGGCGCCTGCCCAGCGCCGTCGACAGGGTTCTCGCCCCCGTCATAAAGCCGGGACGGCGATAGCCCTTGTCGAAGAGGTAATCGACGATCTCGCTGAGAGCGAGTTCTGCATCGCAGGCAATCGCGGGAACGCCGGGGATTTGGCTGTCTCTCGCAAGAACGAACATCGGCGGGAAACCTGGGCCGAGCCGTCGATCACCCAGTGTTTCCTCGCGAAAAGCGGTCCCGAATAGGATAACGGCATCGAATTGTCGTTGGTCGGCGTTGATCAACGCGTGAACGTGATCGAAATGGCGGTTGATGTTGATCAATACGGTCAACAGACCCTCCGCCTGCAGGCGCTCGGTCAACATCTCCAGAACCGGAAGCTTGTGCGGATTGGCGAAGTCGTCGACGAAGACGGCCACCTGGTGGGTGGTGTTCGTCGCAAGACTGCGGGCAAGCAGGTTAGGCGAATAGTTCAGAACCTCGGCCGCCTGAAGCACTTTTTGTCTGCTTGCGTCCGTAATCGACGCACCGGGCGTGAACGCACGAATGACGGTCCATTTCGACACGCCGGCGGCTTCCGCCACCTCTTTCGCCGTCGCCCGTTTGCGCATGGCCGTCTCCTCCTGATTGGAATGAATATTCCACAAAAAAATAAAAATGGAATGGATGCTTGATTTTTGTCGACAATAAAGTAGTTTTATCGAGCTTGCTACCGGGTGCAAGTGGAGTTGCAACCGGTAGCATTGGGAGAGTTCGCGTATTGCGGACTGTTTTTGGGAGGGTAAAATGAAATTCGGTTTGAAATCGCTTCTCGCGAGCGCGGCCGTTGCTGGTTCGCTCATGTGCTCTTCGGCAATCGCCAATGCCGCTGACATTCGCATCGTCGCCGTCACCCACGGCCAGGCCAATGATCCTTTCTGGTCCGTCGTCAAGAACGGGGTCAACGCAGCGGCGAAGGACATGGGTATTAGCGTCGATTATCGCGCTCCGGAAACTTTCGACATGGTGTCGATGGGGCAGCTCATCGATGCTGCCGTCAATCAGAAGCCCGACGGGCTCATCGTCTCCATTCCAGACGCCTCGGCACTCGGTCCATCCATCAAGAAGGCCGTCGCCGCCGGTATCCCGGTTATTTCCATCAATTCCGGTTCCGACGTTTCAAAGGAGCTGGGAGCGCTGCTGCATGTCGGCCAGGACGAATATACCGCCGGCAAAGCCGCCGGTGGGAAACTGCATGAGCTGGGCGGCAAGGAAGGCCTGTGCGTGAACCAGGAGGTCGGCAATGTTTCGCTCGATCTGCGCTGCAAGGGCTTTGCCGACGGCTTCGGCGGCAAGGTCACGGTTCTACCGGTCAGCAACGATCCGGCTGATGTCCGTGCGAAGGTCAAGGCGGCGCTGAGTTCCAATACGGGTGTCGATACTGTCATGGCGCTTGGTGCCGGCACGGCCGGCGAGCCTTCGCTCGCGGCCGTCGAGGATGTCGGAATGACCGGCAAGATCAAGGTGGCGACATTCGACCTTTCAGCTGATTTCCTGAAGGCCGTGGCCGACGGTAAGGCAGCCTTCGCGATCGATCAGCAGCAGTTCCTGCAGGGCTATCTGCCGGTCGTATTCTTGGCCAACTATGCCAAATACGGGCTTATCCCCGGGGGTAATGTTCCATCCGGCCCGAACCTTATCACCAAGGAAAAGGCCGCCCAAGTCGTGGACCTTTCCGCCCAGGGCATTCGCTGACTGGAATTGCCGAAAGGCATTCTCCCAGAATCTCCTCCCCTTGATGGGGGAGGAGGTTTGGCTGACTGACCGCGCTGCCGAACAGCGCCAACGCTACCCTAAATTATGATCCGTGGGAGGAGTTATGGCTTCGCTTGAGCAGAGAACGGCGGCTGCGCCGAAGGCCGATGAGCGCGTCAAACAAGTAAGTGTTCTGACGCATATGATGCGGCGGCCTGAGCTTGGTGCCGTGGCGGGCCTTGTTCTCGTCATCGTCTTTTTCTTTCTCACCGCTGACCGTACCATGTTCTCGCTTTCCGGCCTGATGACCATCATGGCGCCGGCGTCGCAATTAGGAATCCTTGCCATTGCAGCAGCGCTTCTGATGATAGGCGGCGAGTTCGATCTTTCGATCGGCTCGATGGTGGCCTTTGCGGGATTGATCTTCGGCGTCATCCTCACGAATTTCGGCCAGCCGCTTTCGGTTGCCATCGTCATGACGATGCTCTTCGCCGCGTTCATGGGGGCGATCAATGGGCAGATCGTCATTCACACGCGCCTTCCGTCCTTCATCGTGACCCTGGCATTCCTCTTCATTCTCCGTGGCCTTACGCTCGTCGGCCTGAAATGGGCGACCGGCGGCTCGACACAGCTTCGCGGCATCGGCGACCGTGTGAAGGACAGTCCGCTGCTCGGGCTCTTTTCCGGCGATGCGCTGAAGAGCGTATTCCTCTGGCTCGCAGATCACGATCTGATCGACAAATTTCCGAACGGCATGCCGAAGGTCACAGGTATCCCCGTGTCGGTCTTGTGGTTCGTCGCACTTGCCCTGGCTGCAACCTGGGTGCTCCTGCGGACCCGCATGGGCAACTGGATCTTCGCAGCCGGTGGCGATCCGAATGCAGCGAGAAACTCAGGCGTCCCTGTCCATAGGGTGAAGACCGGCCTGTTCGCCTTGACGGCATGCGCGGCCGCACTGGTCGCCATCATTACCGTGCTCGATGCTGGCTCGACCGACGCCCGACGCGGCTTTCAGAAAGAGTTCGAGGCGATTATCGCTGCCGTCATTGGCGGATGCCTGCTGACAGGCGGCTATGGTTCGGCGATCGGCGCTTTCTTCGGCGCGATCATCTTCGGCTCGGTTTCCATTGGCCTGACCTATACCAAGTTCGACTCGGACTGGTTTCAGGTCTTCCTCGGCTCGATGCTGCTGCTGGCTGTCCTCTTCAACAATTTCATCCGCCGCAAGGTTACCGGGGAGCGCTGATCATGTCTGATGTCAATAGTCGAACGCCGATTATCGAAGTAACTGATATCGTCAAGCACTACGGCTCCGTGATCGCTCTCAACGGTGTCTCAATGCAAGTGTCGGCCGGAGAGGTGCTTTGTCTGCTCGGAGACAATGGCGCTGGCAAGTCCACCTTGATCAAGACGCTGTCCGG
This sequence comes from Rhizobium sp. 862_C5_N1_2, assembly GCF_051811205.1. NCBI lineage: Bacteria > Pseudomonadati > Pseudomonadota > Alphaproteobacteria > Hyphomicrobiales > Rhizobiaceae > Rhizobium > Rhizobium sp. 862_C5_N1_2. Next base: position 29,657 of record NZ_JBPWPT010000004.1, read on the forward strand.
TGTCGTCCGCCCAAGTGGCGGTGCCTTCCTGGTCGAAGGAAAGCCGGTCAATTTCCGCAGTCCGCGCGATGCGCTCGATGCAGGGATTGCGACCGTGTATCAGGACCTTGCCATGATCCCGCTGATGTCGATCACCCGTAATTTCTTCATGGGGCGGGAGCCTCGCAAGGGCTTCTTCCCTTTCCGTCACCTCGACCTTACGCATTGCAACGATGTAACGCGGGAAGAGATGCGTAAGATCGGCATCGATATCCGCGATCCCAATCAGGCAGTGGGCACTCTGTCTGGCGGCGAACGCCAATGCGTTGCGATTGCGCGTGCGGTCTACTTCGGCGCCAAGATCCTCATTCTCGATGAGCCGACTTCGGCGCTCGGCGTGGCGCAAACCTCGATGGTGCTGAAATACATCCACCAAGTTCGACAGAGCGGATTGGGCGTCATTTTCATCACCCATAATGTCCGCCATGCCTATGCGGTGGCGGACCGCTTCACCATCCTCAATCGGGGCCAGACGCTTGGCACCTATGCCAAGGCGGATATCGCGATGGATGCACTGCAGAACCTCATGGCCGGCGGCAAGGAGCTGCAGCAATTGTCCGAAGAGCTCGGCGGTACGATCTAGCCGGCTTGCTTCCGAGGCGGCGTTCGATTGGTTTTCAAACTCGTCGTCGCTTTTCACTCAATCATTAATCATGGAATACGGTCATGAACGACGGTTCGTCGAATGCCTCATCCCCCTTCACGCTCGCGGTCTGCGCCGAGATGGTCTTCAAGTCGCTTCCTGTCGTCGACAGGCTGAAGCGTATCACTGAACTTGGCTTTCACGTCGAGATCTGGGATTGGACGAAACATGACATCGCCGCCCTCGCAAGATCAGGAGCGGTCTTCTCGTCGATGACGGGCTATGTAACCGGCACGCTAGCGGATGACGATGGTGCGGACGAATTGCTGCGAACCGCGAAGCAATCGATCCCGATCGCCAGGGAGCTGAATTGCCCCCGCCTCAACTTACACGGCACCGGTCTCGACGGACAGGGCCTGCCGGTGGTCAAGGCCGAGAAGGTGACGGGCGCCATGTGGCTCAAGGCGCACGACACGCTTAGCCGCATCGCCGATCTCGGCGAGAAAGAGGGCGTCACCTTCGTGCTCGAAAACCTCAATGAAGCAGTCGATCACCCCAAGACACCGTTTGCCAAGGCTGAAGATACGCTTGCGCTCGTTTCGTCGGTAAACCGACCGGCGTTGAAGCTCAATCTCGACCTCTATCACGCCCAGATCGGCGAAGGAAACCTGATCGAGCTTTGCCGGCGCGCGCTACCTTATATCGGTGAAATACAGGTGGCGGATGTTCCCGGCCGCAAGGAGCCGGGCACCGGAGAGATCAACTACAAGGCAATTGCTCGTGCGCTCAAGGATATGGGTTATCGCGGCACGATCGGCATGGAGGCCTGGGCCTCCGGCGATGATGAGACGGCGCTTGCCCGTTTCCGCGACGCCTTCACGGTTTGAAGATTTCGATAGTCAAAACGGAGAAATATCAATGATCAGATTTGGAGTGATTGGTGCCGGCCGAATAGGCAAGGTGCACGCCGCGACCATTGCGGCGAACCCCAAGGCCAAGCTCGTCTACGTGGCGGATGCCTTCAGAGCATCGGCTGAGGCGCTGGCCGCGCAGACGGGCGCCGAAGTTGCCGATGCGGAAGATGTCATCAAGTCCTCAAACGTCGACGCGATCCTGATCGCGACGCCGACACCCAGCCACGCCGATCTCATCGAGGCGGCCGCGAGGGCCGGTAAGGCAATCCTCTGCGAAAAGCCGGTGTCCCTGTCGGTCGAGCGCATCAATGCCTGCCTCGACGTCGTCGAGAAGAACAAGTCGACCTTGATGATCGGCTTCAATCGCCGGTTTGACCCGAACTTCGCCAGCGTGGAAGCGCGCCTGCGCCGGGGCGATGTCGGCGAAATCGAGATTGTGACGATCACTAGCCGAGATCCCACGCCGCCGCCGGCGGATTACGTTAAATCCTCCGGCGGTCTGTTCCGCGACATGATGATCCATGACTTTGACATGGCCCGCTTCCTCATCGGGGAGGAATTCGTCGTCGTGAATGCACTTGGATCGTCGCTCGTCGACAAGGCGATCGGCGCCGAGGGCGATGTGGACACTGCCGCCGTGCAGATGCAGACGGCTTCCGGGCGCATTGCCGTTATCACTAATTCACGCCGGGCGACTTACGGCTACGACCAGCGCGTCGAAGTCCATGGGTCCGCCGGCATGCTTGCGGCGAGGAATATTCAAGCAACGAGCGTCGAGCTTTCCAATGCGAACGGCGTAAGCGGCGATCCCGTCCAATATTTCTTCCTTGAACGCTACGCCCAGGCCTATGCCAACGAGATCAATGCCTTCATCGACGCGATCGACAGCGGCGACCGCTCGCCGAAGCCCGGTGGGCTTGATGGACTCCAGGCTCAGAAACTGGCGGAGGCCGCTACCGTCAGCTGGCAGAAGGGCAGGCCAGTTGAGGTCGAGTAACAAGCTTCGATGCGATGCGGAAATGTCGTCACATTGCCGCACCGCTACCGGAGGTGACGCTTCCTTTTAATAGGCTTCCGGGTCGCCAGTACATTGCCGTAGGGCGGCTTTGCGAGGTGAAGTGCCATGATGCAGGACAGGATTCATTGTCCTCCAACAACATTGGAGGAACTGAAGTACCAGATCGCCAAGCGCCAGATCGTCTTCCCCGATCGTCTGGAACAAGTCGCTAAACAGATCTTAGCGCAGCCGGAAGTGATTGCATTCGAAAGTGCCGCTGCGATTGCGCGCAATTGTAAGGTTTCTCAAACCACGGTTCACCGACTTGCACAGCACATCGGGTTTCGAACATTTGGCGAGTTTCGCGCGATGATAAGAGATCATCTTCGCAAGATTTCCGCAAATCATCGCTAGAGGAGCGAAGGTGGTCGAATTCACTCTGGGTTTCGATCCGAGCCCCGAGAAGGCTGCGTCGACCATAATGGCCGAAAAATAAGCACTGGATTTATATTACATTGCGACAAGTGCATGGCTGACTGCCATCGGGCAGCATCAGCGTTGCAAATGGAGACGCCCAGGAGCAAGTGAGATACGCACTGCGCCCTTCGCCCTCAGATCGTATACTCCGGTTCAGACAAGGTCTGGTCCATCGTGATTCCGGGGAGGTTGAAGTGGCGCTTGCCCACCTGCCTCGCCGGAATGCCGGCGACCGATGTATAGGCTGTAACGGCATTTATGACCACGCTGCCTGCACCCACCTTGGCGCCAACGCCAATTTCGATGTTGCCGAGAATCTTGGCACCCGCTCCGATAAGAGCGCCGCGTCGTACCTTGGGGTGCCGGTCGCCGGTTTCCTTGCCTGTCCCTCCCAATGTAACATTCTGGAGTATGGAGACGTCGTCTTCGACGACCGCAGTCTCGCCGATGACCAGGCCGCTCCCGTGATCGAGCATGATGCTCTTCCCCATCTTTGCGGCGGGGTGAATGTCCACACCGAAAACTTCAGAAATTCGGCTCTGGATGTGGCGCGCCAAATGGAGGCGGTCATGATGCCAAAGCCAGTGGGCGACCCGTTGTCCCTGCAGAGCTACAAAGCCTTTGAAATACAGGAATGGCGTCAGGATTTCCGTGTTCGATGGATCGCGTTCCTTGATCGCGGTCAGGTCAGCGGCTGCATCGGCGACAATATTGCGGTTGCCGACGAATGCCTGGGCAATCACCCCCAGCAACTCGTCATGGTCGAGGTCGTGATTGGCCAGTTTGATTGCGACCCGCTGAGCGAGCGCCTGGGCGAAACTCGCATGATAAAGCACTGCGGAATTCATGGCGCGCGTGAGTGCTGCATCCTTGGCCGAAGCATTGACGGCCTCCGCGCAAAGAGCCTCCCAGATAGCGGCGACCTGAGGCGAGGGGGATGGCTCCGTCGACAGATTGCTCAAGCTGACCAGTGGAACCGTCATGCTAGCTTCCTTCTGCATGCGGGATGACGCGACATCCGGCATGGAGACGTTAGGTTAATCTCGCCCGCGATAGATGGTCTAAAATTACGTGGATCTTTGCAGCCACTCTAAAATTCCTCTCTTTTTTCGCAAGAACCGGGAAATTATTTCCAAGTCACTGCATCGCCCGTCAGCCGTGCTCCGGAATGCACAAAGCCGGCAGCCAGAAGGGAGGCCAAGGCCCGCCAGACGCCAAAACCACGCAGTCATCGTTCCAAGTCGAATAGTGCTTGCGTTCCGGATATCATTTTCTATTATTTTGGTAGAGAATTATGCGACTGGGCGGATCGGGCGGATGTAGGCGGACCGGTCCAACGCAGAAGGAGCCGATGAATGACTCTTCTCTCGTCACGTTCTTCGAATTCGGAGAGCCAGAATGCGGACCATCTCGCAAGGATTGCGATTGTCGGCCGAGGCTTCACGGGGATCATGACCGCAATCGCTCTTTTCAAAAGAGTTGATCGGCCTTTCCATCTGGTGATGTTCGATCCGCGAGCAAAGATAGATATCGGCGAGGGCATAAGTCAGCCCGCGTCGACGGTGCTGACCAGCCGCGTTCGCGACCTTTCCGTTGATCCCGGACTGCCGGGCGATTTTCGCCGGTGGCTGGAAACGGATGACACATGGCGCGATCGCCTGATCTCGGATCCTGCCGGTCTCGAACACGCCTTTGTGCCCGGAGAAATCTTCAGCACCTATGTGTACAAACGCTTCGCCGAGGCCCTGTCCGATCGGCCTGATGTCATCGTGCAATTTGGCTCGGATACCGTAACGGCGATCGATAGGCATCTGGACGGAGGATATTCCGTTTTCCTTGGAGCGGAGCAGCGAACCCGCTTTGACGCGGTGTTTCTCGCGACGGGTTACGGGATGCGGGAAAATTCTGACGCGGCGCCTGCCGGTGAAACGCAAAGCGCCGTCGTGATCGGCGGCGGCATCCACGCGGTCGACAGGGCGCTTGGATTGCTGGCGGACTCGAAGATTTCCCATGTCACATTGATCTCGGAATCGGGCTTCCTGCCTCAGTCACATACTCCAGCCGCCGTCGGAGCTATTGTCACGGACCAACCCATGCCGGGAACGCTCCGCGGCGCGTTCCGTTTTCTGCGCGAAGCCGCCAACAGGGCTGATCTGGAAGGTTCGGGTTGGCAAGGCATCATGAACGGCTTTCGTTCACGCGCGCGCGACCTCTGGGCGGGACTGACGCCAGAAGAGCGTGCACGGTTCAAACGCCACGTGAAGGCCATTTACGACAGTCATCGCAACCGCTTGCCGCCTGAGCACTATCAGCGCCTGCATCATGCGATCGCCAGCGGCGCGATCACCGTGAGGAAGGGAAAAGTGAATTGTATCGCTACAAACGGCGTGCTGTTTTCGGCCCCGACCGGGCTTGAGGTCCTTCCCGCGGAACTGACGATAGACTGCCGTTTCCGGCCGTCCGGAACCGATAGCCCGCTTGTCCGCTCGATCATCATTGCGGGTCTTGCAACGCGGGACGAACTCGAGATCGGTATCGTCGTAGACGAATGCGGGCGGACCAAGGCGAGCGCCTTGCATGGGCTGTTCGCGATGGGACCGCTTGGCCTGGGCAGCCTTCCGGATATCGATCTGGTGCCTCAGATCGTCCAGCAAAGCCATGCGGCTGCGTCGTTGCTCAACAGCTGGATTGGTGAAGTGGCTAAAAGCGCAAGACGTCGTCAAAGCCTGTGACGACGTGTGAGAGTTATTGTCCCAACCTGTGAATGGATGGCAACAGCCGACCAAAGCTGCATCGCCGCGCCGGGCGATGCAGCGCGTCGGGAATGGGGTGCCGTCAGGCTGTTCGCGATGCCTGGATGACTGTCGGTGGCGCAAGCGGCGGCAAGCACCGCGCGATATGAAGCTGCATGGTCGTCGCCTGTCCGGCCGCGCTCACGCGGCCTTTGCTTTCGGCTTGGCGGCCTTGACGTGGGTTATGCTGCGGCGGCCGTCGACGCTGACGGGGACGTCGCCGTCAACGGTGGCGCGGCGCACGACCCGGTGCTGGTCGCCGTAGTCGTTGACGGCATAGTGCTGGGTCGCGCGATTATCCCAGATCGCCACATCTCCAGCTCTCCAGCGCCAGCGCACGGTATTTTCCGGGGCGGTAACGTAGGACTGGAACACCTCGTAGAGTTTCGCGGAGTCGCTCTTCGACACGCCGATCAGGCGCTGAACGAAATTGCCGAGCAGCAGCGATCTTTCGCCGGTTTCGGGGTGGACACGCACGACTGGATGCTCGGTCTCGTAGATGGTCGAGGTGAAAACTTCCTCGAAATGCTTCTTCTCTTCAGCGGTAGCACGAGGACGCACGGCTGCGTAGTCATAGGCATTGCTGTGAATGGCCCATAAATTGTCCGCTAGCAATTTGAGCGATGCCGGCAGACTTTCGTATGCGGCATGGGTGTTGGACCAGATCGTATCACCTCCAGCCGCCGGAATGACGACGCCGCGAAGGACCGAGAATTTAGGATAGGCATCCACGAAGGTGACATCAGTGTGCCACTGGTCCGCCCTGCCGCCGCCGCGGCTGGAATCGAGATTGAGGATGGAGGCCGTGCCGGTCACCGGACCCTGGGTTGGATGAGGCACAAGGTCGCCCAGGCGGCGTGCGAATGATTCCTGTTGGGCATCGTCAAGATGTTCCTGGTCGCGGAAGAAGATGACCTTGTGTTTCAGGAGAAGCTGGTTGATGGCCGCCACCGTTGCGTCCGAAAGGTCTCCGCCGAGGCGAATACCTCTGATTTCGGCTCCGACGCGGCCGGTCAGCGGCACGACATCGGACGCGCGGATGATCTGATTGACGAGAACTGGATTGCTCATGGAAACCTCCTGGCTGATCTTGGAAGAAGACGGCAAGTCACATGCGCCCAACGAAGCATCCGCCGGGCGTTCGAAAATCTCATTGTTAAAATCTACAGGGCTATGGAACGCTATAATCTATAAAATCAATAGACAAAATATTCTAATTTTGTCCGTTTGCCCGAAACAGCCACCTTCGATAGTTCCTTCTCGCCGATGAATTCCTCACTTGGGGCCTTCAGCGATGCATCGTTTCACCGAAGGCGCTCGTGCCAGAAGTTGGGAGCTCCCAACTTTCGTGACCCCTGAATGACACGCAGGCAAGGCAATCACCCATCAAAAAGCTCGCAGATTCGCGACTTGAACTAAAACGTCGCTCCCACAAATCAGGGTCCGCAGACCAGCAGCGCCTTGGCCACCGATTTGTTCAGCAAGACGCTCAGCGTGGCGGGGATCCTGCTTGTCACTTCGGAGAATTTGGGCCCCGATATCGTCACGCCGTGGCGCTGGGATATGCCGCTGAGCGCTTCCGTCCGGATATGTCGGATACTTCGGGCGCTCGGAACTCAACACCTGTCATCAAGAACTGTTCCCAGCATCGGCTTCGCTTCTATGATGCGAGACACGAACCCCGCCGGTCCGACGGCTTTCACCTCGCGGCTTAAAAAGAGACTATTTCGCGCAAAAAAGAAACATCCTATGCGTTTGTCGCATAGCTGAAGTGAGAGATTGTCGCTGTTTTAAACCGATTGAACCGCCTATATTCCAACCATCGAAACGACGCCGGAGCCAAGCAAGGTTGCTGACGTCATACAGCCCTCAGGAAAGGGGATTATCATGAACGTAGCACGCTCTTTCAACAACTGGCGCAAGTTCCGTCAGACCGTCACCGAACTCGGCCGCATGTCCAGCCGTGAGCTGCAGGACCTCGGTATCGACCGCGCCGACATCCGCAGCGTTGCCCGCGCATCGATCGCGCGCTAATCGCACACCACTTGGTATTTAATACTGCTTGACGCCCGCTCCTGACGCGGGCGTTTTTGCGTCGAATGCCATGGCTTAGGTCGGTTTAATCCTCGTTCGTATTGCAAGATATCCGACTTGTATTTCTTGCATAGCTGCAGTGCAGCATAAGGCATTGGCACTATCCATGGTCGGTGTATGATGAGACCCATCGAAGCAATGCACCTCCTCCCGCAAAGCTTCGACTTTCAGATGGCCCAATCCTCCTCCCAAGGGACGTCTGTCGGAACAGCGGCACTCCTCCTCCTAGTCGCTGTTCGGTTTTCAGAAAGCCTGCCGCACCTCCTCCCGCGGCAGGCTTTTTCGTATCCCGAACCTTCCCTGCTGCAGATCGATTGAGTGCGCCTGTTCCCACGTCGCGTCACCCACTCAATCGTAGGCGTCTTCCTTGGGACCGGCTGGGGTTCCCTGGAGGCGCCTGTCGCAGACCCTCGGACTCTGTCGTCCTAAAAGGAGGTCTGTTTGCCGGGGGCCGGGTCCCGCTTTGGCGCGATATCCGCCCAACAGCTGACCCACCGAATGTCTCGGTTTCGCGAGTAATCCGGCGTCCCAGAAACGGCGTTGGTGAAGTGGCTGTCGGCTATGACATCATCCATGAAGGAGGTGCCGGCAGGCAATGCGGATCGCTATGAACCTTCGCCCGCCTCAATGGCTTCAATGAACTCGTCGAATGTTTTTCCAAGCACGCGGACCTCATCTGACCATGCGCCGGCAAAGACAAACGGAATCGAAATAAAATTTTCGCCGATTAATCCATAAGCGGTCGGGCCCCCATTCGAACCAATCAGGAACGGGCCAGTCTGAAATTCGAAGAGTTCATAACCGTCCGCCGACGCTTTGGTCGGCGAGCACAGCCAGGAAGTCCTGGCGCAGGACGCCAACCAGCCGCCGCAGCTTTTCAAGAAAGCCTCCGATATCGGCGTTGGCGAGCTCGGAAAGATCGCAAACAAATGCATCCGGCTTGATCCGTACGCCGGTCGCCGTGAAGACCAGAAGTTCGGTGCCGAGCTCGATCTGGCGCGCCTGAATGCGTGAGATGCTCTTGCGCAGGTTGGCCATGATGTCGGGATTGTCATGGCTGTCCCACAGAAACCGAGCCAACGCCGAGCGCGGATATTCGCTCCCGGCTCTTTCCTGCAGATAACGATCCAACAAATAGCAAATCGTAAGCAGACCCTTTTCGGGGAACGCCACAGGTTGCCCGGCCAGATCGATCAGCCGCAACTCACCAAATGACTCGAGCCTGAGCTTCATGCGGATACTGCCTGCCGATATCCCTGGCTATTCTCCGAGCGGAAGAGTGATATCCGCTACGGAGGCTCCCAATGTTACGCCGCGACTTTCCGCCTGCGCCATCGCCTTCACCAGCGCGATGACCGTTTCGCGGATATTTCGGTCGGCAATCTTCAGAAAGGCGCGATTGAGCGCCAATCCCTCTTTCGTTCGCAGGAATTCGGCAACTGGATCAGTATTCGCCGACAGATCCAGCCCTTGCAGCGTCAACGGCTCGGAGTTCTCCTGTTCGAAGAAGAAACTCACCGACGTGTGAAGCACATCGGCGATCCGCTGCAGACGGCTCGCGCCGATGCGGTTGATGCCCTTCTCGTATTTCTGAACCTGCTGAAAGGTCACGCCGATCTGCTCGGCAAGCCGTTCCTGGCTCATCCCGAGCAACTGCCGACGCATTCTTATGCGCGCTCCGACATAGCTGTCTATCGCATTCGCTGTCTTGACATTCATCGTGTGTTTTCAGCCTCGATCGCTTTTTCAATCGGGGAAGCTGTAGTATCCCCTGCATGGCTTTTCCATGGTTGTTTTCACATAGCATACTGGATATGTGATGATCGCGACCGACTGTGATATGAAAGCCCGCCTGGAAAGACGTTAAGTTAGGCAGAAATCACTTGTCCGGAGAGAAAATCGAACAAAATCCGTACCAATACGGATAGAACTGGGCTGTAATTGCGTCCCGGCTTACGCTAAATCCACTTCAGCGACCGTCGCCCGAGAGTCTTCCCAGCCCCGATCGCCCGAAAATCCATCGAACAAAGCGACGTGGCACGGCACCGGCCGGGCCTGTGCAGGAGAAGCATTGATGGCAACCGTTGCCGAGAGCGCGCCCCGTTTCGAAAAAACAACGATGTCCATCCTCATGGCGGTCAGCTTCTGCCACATGCTGAATGACATCATGCAGTCACTGCTCGCCTCGCTCTATCCGCTGTTCAAGGCGAACTACGATCTCGATTTTGTGCAGATCGGCCTCCTCACCATGACTTTCCAGGTCACGGCTTCGCTGCTGCAGCCGCTGGTCGGTATCGTCACCGACCGCTGGCCGATGCCCTATTCGCTGCCGGTCGGTATGGCGAGTACCTTTTGCGGCCTCATCCTGCTCGGCAATGCCGGCAGTTTCGAACTGCTGCTGGTTGCCGCAAGCCTGATCGGCTTCGGCTCGGCAGTCTTCCACCCGGAATCTTCGCGCGTGGCCCGTCTTGCCTCCGGCGGTCGCCACGGTTTCGCGCAATCCTTCTTCCAGGTCGGTGGCAATGCCGGCCAGGCGATCGGTCCGCTGCTTGCCGCCTTCATCGTGCTGCCGCTCGGCCAGCACAGCGTCTCCTGGTTCGCCGCCATCGCTATGGTCGGCATGGTCGTGCTGAGCTGGGTCGGCAACTGGTACATGAGCCACAGGCGCCAGAATGCCAGCAAGCCAGCAATAAGCCGGACCCTGCCGCTGCCGCAGAACCGGGTCATCTGGGCGCTGCTGATTCTCGTGCTGCTGACGGCAACGAAGAATGTCTACATGGCCAGCGTGTCGAGCTACTTCACCTTCTATGTCATCGAAAAGTTCGCGCTCAGCGTGCAGCAGGCACAGCTGATGCTCTTCCTCTTCCTTGGCTCGGTCGCCGTCGGCACGTTCCTCGGCGGGCCGATCGGCGATCGCTTCGGCGCACGTTTCGTCATCTGGTTCTCGATCCTTGGTGTCATTCCTTTCGCACTCTTGCTTCCCTATGCAAACCTCTTCTGGACAGGCGTGCTCAGCATCGTCATCGGCCTGATCTTCGCTTCGGCCTTCTCGGCCATCGTCGTCTTCGCACAGGAACTGGTGCCCGGGCGCGTCGGGCTGATTGCCGGCGTCTTCTTCGGCTTCGCATTTGGGGCAGGGGGGCTTGGTGCTGCGCTGCTCGGCGATTTCGCCGATACCCACGGCATCGATTTCGTCTACCGCATCTGCTCCTACCTGCCGCTGCTCGGTCTCCTGACAGTCTTCCTGCCGCGTATTCCCAAGCGGAAACCAGTCTGAGGCGATACCGCTTACGGACAATCGATCGAGCCGGAATGTCACCGACACTCCGGTTCGATGCATCATGCAGTTTCGCACGTCGCCATCGCCCACAGGCCCGAACGTATTTTTCTCCTCATATGGGGAAGAGGGATCACCATTCCTTTAATCCACTATTTTTATAGATAATATTCGTCCAATAATGACGTCGGTTTCGGCACGATATTGGAAGGAAATGGCATGTCTGCTCCCAAACTGGTCGGCCTTGCGGGTAGTTTCAACCGCCCCTCGAAGACCTTTGCGCTTGTTGAAAACATTGCTGGTCTCGCCGCCGAGAAATACGGCTTCGACAACACCATCTACGACCTGACCGATGTCGGCCCTTCGCTTGGCCAGGCGCTGCGCCGTGACGATCTCGACAGTCGCGCCAAGGAAGTCATCGACGACATCGTCAATGCCGACGTGCTGGTCATCGGAGCGCCAACTTACAAGGGCAGCTATCCCGGCCTCTTCAAGCATCTGATCGACTTGATCGACCCGCATGAGCTGCGCGCCAAGCCGATCATCATCACCGCGACCGGCGGCGGCGACCGGCACGCGCTGATGGTCGAGCACCAGCTTCGCCCGCTCTTCGGTTTCTTCATGGCGCACACGCTGCCGACCGCCGTTTACGCGTCCGACCGTGACTTCACCAATTACCGTGTCTCATCCGACCCGCTTTCCAATCGGATCGGGGAGGTCATCGGCGAGCTCACGGCCTTCTTCCCCAGCCGGAATCAAGCGCTTATCGCTGCCGAATGAAGAATGTCGGGATAGGCTTGAAACGGCGCCATGGAGGCGCCGTTTTCGTTTTAAGACTGTCCTTTTCAAGTCGTCATAGTCCACAAATTTGATGGAAATTTATCCTGCCGATAGCAATGGCAGGGCAAGAGTTTTTCCAGCCCTTCTTCCACATCAGACATTCGTGCTTCGCCTCCGATACGCGCATTTGCAATGATCGGCCTGCTCGGGGCGTTGGCCTCATTCAGTCAGACGGGATATAAAATGATCAAGAACAAAAATCTTCACGGCTTCCACCTTTCGCGCCGGGCGGCTCTTGCCGCCGTGGCCGTTTCCGCTGCCGCACTCTTTGCCTTTGCAGCACCCGCTCCTTCCTTTGCCGAGGACAAGTCGATCAAGGTCGGCATCATGGCCGGCGAGGAGGAGGACATCTGGCGCGTGGTCGCGAGCGAGGCGGCGAAGAAGGGTCTCAAGATCGAGACCATCACCTTCAACGACTATACGCAGCCGAATGAAGCGCTGGAACGCGGCGAACTCGACGCCAACGCCTTCCAGCACCAGCCCTATCTCGACAACCAGATCAAGCAGCACGGTTATCACATCGTTCGCGTCGGTTATACCGGGGTCTGGCCAATCGGCCTTTACACCAAGAAGTACAAGTCCGTCGCCGAGATCCCGGAAGGTGCCGTCATCGGCGTGCCGAACGATCCCTCGAACGAGGGCCGTGCGCTGCGCGTTCTCCAGAACGAAGGCCTGATCAAGCTCAAGGACGACACCGGTATTCTTGCGACCGTCGCCGACGTCACCGACAATCCGAAGAAGATCGAGATCAAGGAACTCGACGCCGGCATCGTCGGCCGCTCGATCGACGATCTGGATGCCGGTATCGTCAACACCGACTGGGCGTTGAAAAGCGGTCTTTCTCCGGCCGAACGCATTGCCCAGGAGCCGATCGCCGACAATCCATACCGCAACTTCATCGCCGTCAAGGACGAGAACAAGGATGCCGACTGGGTCAAGACGCTTGTGTCTTCTTATCAGAACGAGACCGTCAAGGCCGAGTTCGACAAGGTCTATAAGGGGACGGGTCTCAGCGCCTATTGATCCGGAGCAGGGCTGGGGTTAAGGCCTGCCGAGAGGCGGTCCGGGCGTTCTTTGCCCGGGCCGCCTTCAGCATTTGTAAGGAAAAACACATGAATTCCTTTGTTTCCACCACGGCGATCGAGGCAGAGCCGCAAACGGCGACCGAAGAGGTGGTGAGGCTGACCGACGTGAAGCGGCGGTTCGGAACCACTGCAGCACTCGACGGCATTTCGCTGACGGTGAAGAGAGGCGAAATCCTCGGCATCATCGGCCGCAGCGGCGCCGGTAAATCGACGCTGATCCGCTGCTTGAACGGCCTGGAGCGCGCCGATAGCGGCGAGATCCTCATCGAAGGCCGAGATATCACCGGACTTTCAGAACAGGAGCTGCAGCCGCTGCGCCGCCGCATCGGCATGATCTTCCAGCATTTCAATCTGCTTTCCGCCAAGACCGTCGAGGAAAACGTCGCGCTGCCGCTGAAGATCGAGGGTCTTGCAAAGAGTGAGCGCCTGAAACGGGCGCATGAGCTGCTCGAGCTCGTCGGTCTTGCCGACAAGGCGAAGGCCTATCCCTCATCGCTGTCCGGTGGCCAGAAACAACGCGTCGGCATCGCCCGGGCGCTCGCGGCACGCCCGGCACTGCTGTTGTCCGACGAGGCGACATCGGCGCTCGATCCGGAAACGACCCGGTCGATCCTGGCGCTGCTCAAGGACATCAACCGTAAGCTCGGGCTGACCATTCTGCTGATCACCCATGAGATGGAAGTGGTCCGCGGCATTGCCGATCGCGTCGCGGTCATCGATGCCGGGCGGATCGTCGAGGAGGGACAGGTCTGGTCGATCTTCGCCAACCCGCAGGCTGATATCACCGGGAGCCTGCTCGGCGGCATCCGGCCGCAGCTTCCTGAGCATATCGCCGGCCGGCTGTCGGCGACGGCGGGAAGCGAAGCGATCCTCAGCGTCGATCTCGCCGGGCCGCAGGCGCAGGGCGCGCTGTTTGCCGAACTCTCGGCGGCGCTGCCGCATTCCTTCCGCCTCGTCCATGGCGGCATCGACCACATCCAGAACCAGCCGGTGGCGCGGTTCTTCATCGCCGTTCCCGCGCGCGACCCCGCGCTTGCCGGAAAGGTCGAACAATTCCTGACGGCCCGGTCCGCCCGGGTGGAGGTGCTTGGTTATGACACCGATCATGCTTGAACTGCTTATTCGCTCCCTTTGGGAGACGATCCTGATGACCGTCGCCTCGGGAGTGATTTCGCTCGTCGCCGGCCTGCCGCTCGGCCTTGCTCTGGTCGCGACGGCGCGCGGCGGCATTGCCGAAAACCTCTGGATCAACCGCGTGCTCGGCGGGGTCATCAACGGCTTCCGCTCGGTGCCCTTCATCATCCTGCTGGTGGCGCTGATTCCGCTGACGCGGCTGATCGTCGGCACCGCGCTCGGCACCTGGGCGGCCATCGTGCCGCTCGCCATCGCCGCAACGCCCTATTACGCCCGCATCGCCGAAGTGTCCCTGCGCGAGGTCGACCGCGGGCTGATCGATGCCGTGCGCGCCATGGGCGGCAACCGCTGGACAATCATCCGCGAGGTGCTGGTGCCCGAAGCGCTGCCTGGCATCGTCGCCGGTTTCACCGTCACGCTGGTGACGCTGATCGGCGCCTCGGCCATGGCGGGCGCGATCGGCGCCGGCGGCCTTGGCGATCTCGCCATCCGCTATGGCTATCAGCGTTTCGAAACCAGTGTGATGATCGCGGTGGTGGCCGTCCTCATCGTGCTCGTCTGCGGCATCCAGTGGCTTGGCGACCGGCTGGTCGCCAGGCTGGACCACCGATAAATCAGCGCCGGAATTGGACGGCGGGATGAGCGGCGGGCAACCTGCCGTTCCCGCCGCCGAAAAGCTTCTGCCGCAAGGGTCCTGCAGCATAGTCCGCCTTGAAGATGCCGCGCTCCTGTAACACCGGGACGACCAGGTCGACGAAATCGCGCAGGCTTTCCGGCGCCACTGTCCGCGCCAGATTGAAGCCGTCGATGCCACCCTCTTCGATCCATGTCGCCAGATGATCGGCGATCTGCTCCGGCGAGCCAACCATCGGCTTCATCCGGCTGCCCAGTACCATCTGGTCGATGATGTCACGCAACGTTACCGGCTTCGCCGCCTGTTTCGTGATGGCCGCAAGTGCGGATTGATTGGCGTTGGTCGAGCTCTGGTCGATGACGTCGTCCAATCCATACTTCGAAAAGTCGATACCGACGGAGGCGGAGTAATGCGCAAGCGAGGCCTCGACGCTCGCATGGCGGCGGTACCCCTCCAGCTTGTCCCGTGCTTCCTTCTCCGTCCGCCCGACGACAACAGTGATCAGGCTCAGGATTTTCAATGCGTCGGCGCCGCGGCCGAATTCCTCCGCCTTCGCCCGCAGCGCATCGACGGTCGACCTGGCCGCCTTGGGATTGGGCCCCGCGATGAAGACGCATTCGGCGTGGCGCGCGGCGAAATCCCGCCCGCGTGCCGAGGCGCCGGCCTGAAAGAGCAGGGGCGTGCGCTGCGGCGAGGGCTCGGAAAGATGGATGCCTTCCATCCGGTAATATTTGCCGTCGTGACGAACAGTGCGCACTTTGGAGGGATCGGCATAGATGCCTCCTGCCTTGTCACGCAGTACCGCATCGTCGTCCCAGCTCCCTTCCCAGAGCTTGTAGAGGATCTCGAGATATTCTTCGGCGGCGTCGTAGCGCGCATCATGTTCCGGCAGCTTGTCGAAACCCATGCTGCGGGCGGCACTGTCGAGATAGCCGGTGACGATGTTCCAGCCAATCCGTCCCTTGGTCAGGTGATCGAGCGTCGACATGCGCCGCGCCAGCAGGAAGGGTGGCTCATAGGTGGTGTTGACGGTGACGCCGAAACCCAGATGTTTCGTCACATAAGCCATCGCCGAAATCGGGATCAGCGGATCATTGACCGGGATCTGCGCGCCCGTCTCGATCACCGGCGACGGACTGCCCCTGTAGACGTCATAGACACCGACTATATCGGCCATGAAGATGCCGTCCAGCTTGCCGCGTTCGGCGGTCTTGGCAAGCTCGGTCCAGTAGTCGAGATCGGTATAATGCGCTGAGCGGTCGCGCGGATGCGTCCACAGGCCGTGGTTGATGTGCCCGACGCAGTTCATGTCGAAGGCATAGATCTGCATGGTCTTCATGAGGCGGGTTCCAAAGCCGGCAATAGAAATCAAGGATTTGCCGCATTAATTATCCAAGAGCATGATGCCGAAAAGTGTGAGCGGTTTTCGGACGACATCATGCTCTAACTATATAATGTAGAACAGGATTCAGATTTTAGGCCGGCTCGGCCTAAAATCATCCTGTTCGGGCTCTATCGCACGAGGAGCCTGTGAAATGGTAGGGTTGGGATGAAAAAAGCCGGAGGAACCGCATGACGAAGAAGACGCTGTCGGATTGGGCGGAGCTGGCGCAAAAGGAACTGCGCACCTCGCCCGAAACGTTGACCTGGCAGACGCCGGAAGGCATTGCCGTCAAGCCGCTCTATACGGCCGAGGATCTCGACGGCGCCGGGCACCTTGGTTCGCTTCCGGGCTTTTCGCCTTTCACCCGCGGCCCGCGGGCGACGATGTATGCCGGCCGGCCCTGGACGATCCGCCAATATGCCGGCTTCTCGACGGCAGAGGAATCGAACGCCTTTTATCGCCGCAATCTGGCGGCCGGCCAGAAGGGCCTGTCGGTCGCCTTCGATCTTGCTACCCACCGCGGCTATGACAGCGATCATCCGCGCGTCGAGGGTGACGTCGGCAAGGCGGGTGTGGCAATCGACAGCGTCGAGGACATGAAGATCCTTTTCGACGGCATTCCGCTCGGCGAAATGTCGGTGTCGATGACCATGAACGGCGCCGTCATTCCGATCCTCGCCTCCTTCATCGTGGCCGGCGAAGAGCAGGGCGTTCCCCAGGCCGAGCTCTCGGGGACCATTCAGAACGACATCCTCAAGGAGTTCATGGTCCGTAACACCTATATCTATCCGCCCGAACCCTCAATGCGGATCGTTGCCGATATCATCGACTATACCGCCCGCGAGATGCCGAAGTTCAACTCCATCTCGATCTCCGGCTACCACATGCAGGAAGCCGGCGCGACGCTGGTGCAGGAATTGGCCTTCACACTGGCCGACGGCCGCGAATATGTCCGCGCCGCCATCGCCAAAGGCCTGAGCGTCGACGAATTCGCCGGCCGCCTGTCCTTCTTCTTCGCCATCGGCATGAACTTCTTCATGGAAGCCGCCAAGCTGCGCGCCGCCCGCCTGCTCTGGACGCGGATCATGGAAGGGTTTCATCCGAAGAAACAGTCCTCGCTGATGCTGCGCACCCATTGCCAGACCTCCGGCGTCTCCTTGCAGGAGCAGGACCCCTACAACAACATCATACGCACGGCCTTCGAGGCGATGTCGGCCGTGCTCGGCGGTACGCAGTCGCTGCACACCAATTCTTTCGACGAGGCGATTGCGCTGCCGACGGAATTCTCCTCACGCATTGCCCGCAATACTCAGCTGATCCTGAGCCACGAAACCGGCGTGACAAAAGTGGTCGATCCCCTGGCGGGCTCCTACTATGTCGAAAGCCTGACGGCCGAGCTTGCCGACAAGGCCTGGGCCTTGATTGAGGAGGTCGAGGCACTGGGTGGCATGACCAAGGCCGTAGCGGAAGGCCTCCCGAAACGGCTGATCGAGGAAGCGGCCGCGCGCCGCCAGGCGGCCGTCGACAAGGGCGACGAGGTCATCGTCGGCGTCAATCGCTACCGGCTCGACACCGAGCAGCCGATCGAAATTCTGGAGATCGACAACAGCGCGGTGCGCAAAGCGCAGATCAGACGTATCGAGGAAACGAAGCGGCGCCGCGATGGCGGAGCCGTGCGCGAGGCGCTGGCGGCCCTGGTAGAGATCGCACAGAGCGGCAAGGGCAACCTGCTGGAAGCCGCCATCGCGGCGGCCCGAGCCCGCGCCACGGTCGGCGAAATATCGGACGCCATGCGCGCTGCCTTCGGCGATCATGCCGCGACCCCTGAAGTCATCAAGGGCGTCTACGGCGAGGCCTATGAAAATGAGCCGGAACTCGCCGTGCTCAAGACCCGCATGACGGAGGTGACGGAAGCCATGGGGCACCGGCCGAAGATCATGGTCGCCAAGCTCGGTCAGGACGGACACGACCGAGGCGCCAAGGTGATCGCCTCGGCTTTCGGCGACATCGGCTTCGATGTACTCGCCGGTCCCCTCTTCCAGACACCGGAGGAAGCTGCCGGCGTCGCACTCAGCGAAAAGGTCAATGTAATCGGCGTCTCGTCGCTGGCGGCCGGTCACAGGACGCTGCTACCACAGCTGATCGACAGGCTGAGGGAACAGGGCGGTGGCGATATCATCGTCGTCTGCGGCGGCGTCATCCCGCGTCAGGACTATGAGTTCCTGCACGAACACGGCGTCGCAGCCGTGTTCGGCCCGGGGACAAATGTTCTCGAGGCGGCAAACTCCGTCCTCGATCTGCTGCAGGGCAGGCGAAGAAACCAGTAGCTGAAGCATTTCCAGGAAAAGTGCGACGCGATTTTCCGCCCGGAAATGCGCAAAATCAAAGAATTAGAGCAGCCCGCGCTTTGCGAGGTTGCTCATCAGTGCCGAAATGCCGAAGGTCCAGGGCGGGCATTCGGTGGAAAGGCGCACGGTGTTGACGAGCGCACCGAGGCCTGCCGAGGAAATCTCGACGACATCGCCGATCTTGTGGGTGAAGCCTTGCTTTGGCGCGTCGCGGTCCTGCGTCGGCGCAAACAGCGTGCCGAGGAAAAGCATGAAACCATCGGGATACTGATGATGGGCGCCGACCGTCTGCTTGACGAGATCGGTCGGGTCGCGGCTGATCTTTGACATCGAACTCTTGCCGTGCAGCACGAAACCGTCCTGGCCGGTGACTTTCAGGTCGAGTTCGGCCTTGCGTACGTCATCCAGGCTGTAACCGGCATCGAACAGGCGGATGAAAGGACCGATCGAGCAGGAGGCGTTGTTGTCCTTGGCCTTGCCGAGCAGCAGTGCCGAGCGGCCTTCGACGTCGCGCAGGTTGACGTCGTTGCCGAGGGCCGCCCCCTTGATCTCGCCGCGGCTGTTGACCGCGAGCACGATTTCCGGCTCGGGGTTGTTCCAGGTCGAGATCGGATGCAGGCCGACATCCGCACCCCAACCAACGGAGGAAAGCACCGGCGACTTGGTGAAGACTTCGGCATCCGGCCCGATGCCGACCTCGAGATATTGCGACCACATGCCCTCGTCGATCAGCGCCTGCTTGACCTTGACAGCCTCCGGCGAGCCGGCTTTGAGATTGGTGAGGCTGCCGCCGATCAGCGTGCTGACACGCTCTCGGATCGAGGCGGCACGCTCCGGATTGCCGGCCGCCTTCTCCTCGATGACGCGCTCGATCATCGACTGCGCAAAGGTAACGCCGCAGGCCTTGACTGCCTGCAGGTCGACGGGCGCAAGGAGATAAGGGCGCGTTTGATCCGGAGCTCCGGTACTATTGGCGGCGATGTCCGCCAGCGAGCCAACCGCCTTGCCACTTGCTGCACGGACGAAGGCGGCGGCATCCTGCCGCTCGAGCAGAGCGCTCAGCGTCGGCGCCTCCCGCGACGTGATGTCGAGCAGCATGCCCTCGCGTAACGTCACAATGCTCGGTCCCTCTACTTCGGGATTCCAGATTCGACCGACAAAAAGACCACCCGAAGCGGCGACATCGAGAAGAGCTTGAGACATGGTGATCTTCCATCAAGGCGAGCGAGAAGAGCTCTTTTAAAAATTGCGGGGTGTTGCCGCCCTCCGACCCGGCGACGACCAAAATCGATCACATTCATGAAGACGGGGCAAGATGCGCGGGGGAAAAAGACATTTGCCTGTTCGGCTCAAGCGGCGGGCTTCCTCGGGAATCCAATTGCAAAAGGCCACAAAATAACTATTTAGATACAAAATAACTGTTATATTTCAAATATTTAAATACAGGCTGTGACGATTTTGCCCTCTATCTCGCCTTGACAGGAGCCGGCTTTCGTTATCTGTTTTGCCCAACATGGAGGAGGCTGGCGTCAGCCGGCCACACGAAAATCCCAGGAGGATATTGTAGCGATGTTGAGATTTGCCGTCGTCGGAATCGACCATGGGCATACGTTCGATCACGTGAAGGGATTGCTTGCTTCAGGCGGCGAATTCGTCGGCTATTGCCCGCAGACCTCGGTGCCGGCACTGCGCGAGGCCTTTGAGAAGACCTATCCTGACGCGCCGCAGATTGACCGGGAAAAGCTGTTCGACGATCCGTCGATCGACGTCATCTGCATTTCCGCAATCCCCCGCGATCGTGCCGGACTTGCCATTCGCGCGATGAGATCGGGCAAAGACGTGATGACTGACAAGCCCGGCGTGACGACCTTCGCCCAACTCGAGGATGTCAGGCGCACCGTTGCCGAGACAGGCAAGATCTTCTCGATCTGCTTTTCCGAGCGCCACTGCGTGCGCTCCGCCGTCAAGGCCGGCAAGCTCGT
The DNA here is from genome assembly GCF_051811205.1 of Rhizobium sp. 862_C5_N1_2. Lineage (NCBI taxonomy): Bacteria > Pseudomonadati > Pseudomonadota > Alphaproteobacteria > Hyphomicrobiales > Rhizobiaceae > Rhizobium > Rhizobium sp. 862_C5_N1_2. The sequence continues at coordinate 50,237 of NZ_JBPWPT010000004.1, forward strand.
CGCCGAAGGCGCGATCGGCAAAGTGATCCAGACGCTCGGCGTCGGTCCTCACCGGCTGCAACTGCCGACCCGGCCGGACTGGTTCTTCGATCCCGAGGCCTTTGGCGGCATCATCGTCGATATAGCTTCACACCAGGTCGACCAGTTCCTGTTCTATACCGGCTCGACCACAGGCGAGGTTATCGCAAGCTCGATCGGCAATTTCGGCATGCCTGACAAGCCCGCCTTCGAGGATTTCGGCGAGGTCCTTCTGCGCTCCGACAAGGCGGCGGGTTATGTCCGTGTCGACTGGTTCACGCCGGAGGCGCTGCCGACCTGGGGTGACGGGCGCCTGACCATTCTCGGCACCGAAGGCTACATCGAGCTGCGCAAGTATATCGATATTGCCGGCCGGCCGGGCAAGGATCACCTCTTCCTGGTCAACGGCAAGGAAATGACCCATATCGATTGCAGCGGCGAAAAGCTCGATTATTTCGACGCTTTCACCGCCGACGTTGGCAACCGCACGCAGACGGCGATGACCCAGGATCACGTTTTTGAAGTCTGCCGTCTTTCGCTCGAAGCCCAGGCGAAAGCCGCGCGCATCGGCGCTCGCTGAGGAGGATATCATGACCAGGAAATTGCGCGTCGGCGTCATCGGCGCAGGCATCGCTGCGCGGCATCTGGCCGGCTTCGGCTGGAACAAGGAGCTTTTCGAGGTTCCTGTGCTCTGCTCGCTCGACGAGGAACGCGGCAAGGCGCTGTGCGAGGAATACGGCATTGGCGAATACACGCAGGATGCGGATGCGCTGTTTGCCCGCGACGATCTCGACATCATCGACATTTCGACGCCGCCGAGCTCGCATTTCGAACTTTGCCGCAAGGGCATCGAATCCGGCAAGCATGTGATCTGCGAGAAGCCGCTCTTCGGCTCGATCGCCGAGGTCGACGAGATGGGGCGCATCCTCGATCGTTACCCCGGCAGGAAGCTGATGCCGATCTTCCAGTATCGCTACGGCTCCGGCCTGCAGAAGTTGAAGCTGCTGATCGAGCGCGGCCTGGCCGGTAAGCCGTTCCTGACAACGATCGAAACCCATTGGTGGCGCGGTCCGGATTATTATGCCGTGCCGTGGCGTGGCAAATGGGCGAGCGAACTGGGCGGCGGCCTTCTCGGCCACGCCATCCACGCTCATGACATGCTGAACTATGTACATGGCCCCTGCGCCGAGGTGTTTTCCTATGGGGCGACGCTGGTCAATCCGATCGAGGTCGAGGATACGGCAGCCCTTTCGGTGAAGATGCAGAATGGCTCGCTGGCGACGCTGTCGATGACGCTGGGTTCGCGCAAGGAGATCTCGCGGTTGCGCTTCTGCTTCAACGACCTCGTCGCCGAAAGCATCATCGAACCCTATACGATGGGCCGTGACCCGTGGACTTTCGTCGCCGGGACAGAGGAACATCAGGCGCGGATCGACGAAGTGCTCGCCGCCTATGTGCCTGGCGAGGATGGCTACACCCGTCAGTTCGAGCTCTTCCACAAGGCGATCGTCGAGGATACCGACCCACCGGTGACGCTGCAGGACGCCCGCAATTCGCTGGAACTGGTAACGGCCGCTTATTTCTCGCAGCGAACCGGACAACCGACGCCGATGCCGATCGCCGCCGATCATCCGCTCTATCGCTCCTGGCTTCCGGCCGGGGAATGGCGTGTTGCGGCCACCGTCTGAACCGGGAAGGGCTTTCCCATGCTGAAATCCTTCGAGCATGTCGGCATGACGGTCAGCGACATGGACCGCACCGTCGATTTCTACTGTGGCCTGCTCGGCCTCAGCCTCGTGCCGCGCAAGACGATGGCGAATGGCATGCAGGTAGCGTTCCTCGATGCAGGCGGCGGCATGCTGGAGGTCTTTGCGCCGCCCGGCGGCGCGTCGAGGGCGGTCGACGTGGCTGAAGATACGGCCGGCGTCCGCCACCTCACCTTTCATTTCGACAGTGTCGACGAGGTCTTTGCCCGCCTTGAACAGGCGGGCGTCGAGATCAAGGAGCGGCCGCGCTTCGCCGTCCACTCCGAGATGCTGAACAAGATCGCCTTCGTTCGCGATCCCGACGGCATCATTGTCGAGCTTGCCGAACGCTCTCAGAGCCGCCAGGGCTGACACAGGTGCTGCCGATCGCTTCGCTGCGGGCGGTCAGACCGTCCCGCAGCAGATCGATCAGGCGCCGGACAAGTTTTGCTGCCATGCAAGGCTCTCCTCAGCTCGCCAGCTTGGCACTGATGTAGTTGCGCCAGCCGCCAAGTGCGGTGATTTCCTCGGCACCTTTCACCGCATGGGCCTCGCAGACGAAGCCGGAGACGCTGGAACCGTCTTCGAGCGTCAGCTTACCGATGCCGAGGGGTGCCGGAATCTTCTGGACGAACCTGCCGAAAGCATCGGCCGGCAGTGCCCAGACCTCGACCTCCAGCCCCTGACCCTTATGGCCGGGTTCGCGCAGCAGCCCTGGTTTCGCTGGCGTGGTATTAGGCAGAACGAAGAGGCGATAGTCGCCGGCCGTGCGGCAGGTCTTGACCAGACGCCCGCCGGCGCCTGCCAGTTCGTGATTGAGCGGCATGCCGGTCAGATGCGCACCGACAACCGCGATTTCGATGAAACCGTCATCGCCAGGCACAACACGGCTTGCTTCGGGGATCGCTGCCTGCCGGTCGATGCCCATGCCGGAGCTTGCTGCGCGGTGCAGCGCATCGGCAAGCGGCGCCAGCGCATCGTCGGTGAAGGCAGGTGCAATGACGGTAACGCCGCCCGGCAGCCCACCTTTGCCGAAGCCGGCCGGAACGGCGATCGCTGCGCAATCGAGCAGGTTGACGAAATTGGTGAAGCGACCGAGGCGGCCGTTGAGCACGACGGGATTGGCCAGCATGTCCGCCACGGTGTAGGTGGTCGGTGCGGTCGGCAGCAGAAGCACGTCGGCCTTTTCCCATTCGGCCTCGGTCTTGCGACGCAATTCTTCCAGCCGGTATCGGCCGTTGAAAGCCTCGACCGCGGTCTTGCCCTTGGCGCCTTCGATAATCCCCCGCACCGTCGGGTCGAAATCGGCCGCGTTCGTGGCGAGGAAGGTCTCGACCGCCGCCAGACGTTCGGCGACCCACGGCCCGTCATAGAGAAGGGCGGCGGCCTCGCGGAATGGCGCGTAATCGAAAGGCACGATGGTCGCGCCGAGCGCTCTGGCCCGCTCGATCGCCTGATCGTAGAGCGCCTCCACCTCCTTGTCGCCGAAGAACTCCCGCTCGGCGTCGGTCAGGACGCCGATGCGCAAGCCCGACACAGGCAGGTTCGCCGGTTCGGCGCGACGCGAGAAAGCATCGGCGGCATCGAAGCCTTCGGCGACCTTGCGGATCGCAACACCGTCGCCGACGGTCGCAGCAAAGATGGTGATGCAGTCGACGCTCTTGCAGGCCGGTATAGCGCCGGTATTCGGCAGGAGGCCCGGCGTCGGCTTGATGCCGACTAGATTGTTGAAGGCAGCCGGCACCCGGCCGGAGCCGGCCGTATCGGTGCCGAGCGCAAAGGCCGCAAGGCCGGAGGCCACCGTGACCGCCGATCCGGAACTCGAACCGCCTGAGATATAGGCCGCATCGAAGACCGAACGCGGCGCGCCATAGGGAGAGCGCGTGCCGTTGAGGCCGGTCGCGAACTGGTCGAGATTGGTCTTGCCGATGATGATGGCACCGGCCGCCTTCAACCGGGCAACGACGGTCGAGTCCGCCTCCGGCCGATATTCATAGGCCGGGCAGGCGGCAGTTGTCGGCAGGCCGGCGGCATCGATATTGTCTTTCACGGCAAAGGGAACGCCCCAGAGCGGCAGGCTGTTTGCCTCAGGCGCGCGTGCCATCAAGGCTTTGGCGGCAGCGCGCAGCTCCTCATCCGGCACCGGGGTGATGAAGATTGCCGGATCTTTCGCGGCGGCGCGGCGGGAGATCACCTCTTCGATGGCATCGAGCGGCGTCAGACCGGATTGATAGGCGGCGCGAAGGCTTGAGAGATCGAGGATGGTCGGCAGCATGTCAGCATTCCTCCAGAACGACGATGATATCGCCGGCTTTGACGTTTCTTCCCGGCCCGGCGCGCAGATCGCGGACGCGGCCTGCCGCATGGGCGGTGACGTTGATTTCCATCTTCATCGATTCGATGATGGCAAGTGTATCGCCAGCCGCAACCGGGGCGCCCGGCTCGACCAGCAATTTCCAGATATTGCCGGGCACGGCGCTGGCAACACCGAAGCAGCCGTCGGGAATATCCCCATCCGGGCTTTCGCCGGTGCCTTCATCGGTGACGAAGCTGTCGAGCCCGGCGTCCTTCCAGCGCTGGCGTTCGGCATCGAAGGCGGCCTGCTGCGTTGCCTTGAAACGGCCGATCGACGCCGCGTTAGCCTGCAATTCCCTCTCATAGGCGGCATAGGAGAATTCCGTCTCCTCGATCCTGATCGGATAACCGCCATGCGGGAAGGCGGCACGCGCCTCCGTCAATTCCTGATTGCTGACCGGGAAGAAACGGATCTGGTCGAAGAAATTCAGCAGCCAGGGCTTGCCCCTGGCAAAGGCCGGCGTCTCCCGCCAGGTGTTCCAGACCTGGATGGTGCGGCCGAAGAGCTGGTAGCCGCCCGGTCCTTCCATGCCGTAGATGCACATATAGGCGCCGCCGATGCCGACGGCATTTTCCGGCGTCCAGGTACGGGCGGGATTATACTTCGTCGTCACGAGGCGGTGGCGTGGATCAGTCGGGGTCGCAACCGGCGCACCGAGATAGACGTCGCCGAGACCGAGCACCAGGTAGCTGGCATCAAAGACGATATCGCGGACGGCCTGTTCGTCGGAAAGACCGTTGATGCGGCGGATGAACTCGATGTTCGACGGGCACCAGGGCGCGTTCGGGCGCACGAGCTCCTGATATTTGCGCATCGCAAGTTCCGCATCCGGATCGTTCCAGGAGAGCGGCAGATGCACGATGCGGCTCGGCACCGTGACGTCCTGGGCTGCCGGAAGGGTGGCCTCGATCTCGGAGAGCAGCCCGAGCAGGCGCCGGCGCGTGAGCTGCGTGCCGTCATAATGGATCTGCAGCGAGCGGATACCGGGGGTGAGGTCGACGACGCCAGGGAGGCGGGCCTCGACGACCGCCTGCATCAGCAGGTGCACCCGCAGCCGCAGCGCGATATCGAGCGTCATCGGCCCATATTCGACGAGCAGATTGTCGTCGCCCTGGCGGCGATAAACGACAGAAACCGGGCCATCCTCGCTGATACCGAGGATCGGCGAACCTGTTTCTTCCGAGGGCCGCCGCACCGCCGGGCCGGCGATCGGGTCTTCCGGCCGCGCCAGCGCATGAAAACGGATACGGTCGCCGGGCTTGAACTGGCCCATCTTCCACTGCTCTTCGCGGGCGATCACCGCCGGGCAAACGAAGCCGCCAAGGCTTGGACCATCGGGCCCGAGGATGATCGGCATATCGCCGGTGAAATCGATCGCCCCGATCGCATAGGCGTTGTCGTGCAGGTTGGAGGGGTGCAGCCCCGCCTCACCGCCGTCGCTTCGTGCCCATTGCGGGGCTGGGCCGATCAGGCGCACCCCGGTGCGGGCGCTGTTGAAATGCACCTCATAAGCCGTCGAAAACAGCGTCTCGATATCGCTGTCCTGAAAGAAATCGGGAGCCCCGTGCGGGCCATAGACGACGCCGACATCCCATTCGCGCGTCAAGGCCGCCGCCTCCGTCGCCGGTCTCACCGGTTCGGCCGGCACCTGCCGGGCAAAATGCAGCACATGCCCTGTCTTCAGGGTGCCGGTGGCGTTACCGCCGAATTGGCCAAGGCCGAAGGTCGCGCGCGAGCCGAGCACAACGGGAGCGGCAAAACCACCGGCGACGGCGAGATAGGCGCGTTGTCCCGGTCCTTCGATTGAACCGATAGATAAAGTCTGACCGGCGCGGATTGTCACCGGGGCGTCATGCGGCAATTTTACGCCGTCGCATGTCATTGGCATCCGCGCGCCGGCAAGCGCGATCGTCTGGTCGGCATAAAACCGCAAGGTCGGACCGGAAACGGTCAACTCCAGCGCAGCCGTCAAATCGGCATTGTCGACCAGCCGGTTGGCATGACGGAAGGAGCGCTCGTCCATCGGCCCGCTCGGCGGTACGCCGACATGCCAGAGGCCGAGCCGGCCCGGCAGTTCCTGGATGCTTGACTGCGCCCCGGGCGCGAGAACCTCGACGACATCGGGAACGAAGGCGAAGTCGCGTAGCGCCGTCGTCTTAACTTTGGCGCTGGCAAGCAATTCGGAAGCGGCGATCGCCCTGAGATAAGCGAGATTGGTCTCGATGCCCGATATCGATGTTTCGGCGAGTGCCGCCTTAAGCTTCTCGATCGCCGCCGGCCGGTCTGCCGCCGCCACGATCAGCTTGGCAAGCATCGGGTCGTAGAAGGGCGTGACCTCGGTTCCCGTCTCGATCCAGCCGTCGACGCGGGTGCTTTCCGGAAAAATGACTTCGGTCAAAAGGCCGGCACTCGGGCGGAAATCGGCATGCGGCATCTCGGCATAGATCCGCATCTCGATCGCCGCACCCTTCGGCGTCAGACCCCCAGCACCCGAGAGCACATCCTCGCCGGCCGCCTGACGGATCATCCATTCGACGAGGTCGATGCCGAAGACAGCTTCCGTGACGGGATGCTCGACCTGGAGGCGGGTATTGACCTCGAGGAAATAGAATTCCTGGCGCTGGGGATCGTAGATGAACTCGACGGTGCCGGCCGATTCATAGGAGACCGAGCTTCCCAAATCGACCGCCGCTTTGTGCAGCCGCGCCCTTGTCTCCGCGGTAAGGCCAGGCGCAGGCGTCTCCTCGACGACCTTCTGGTTCCGCCGCTGCAGCGAGCAGTCGCGTTCGCCGAGCGCAATCACGCCGCCCTTGCCGTCGCCGAAGATCTGTACCTCGACATGGCGCGCTTCGGCAACGAAACGCTCGATGTAAACGCGCGCATCGCCGAAGCTGGCGCGCGCGGTCCGCTGCACGCTTTCGAAGGAGGCCTTGAGGCCGGCCGCATCGGCGCAGAGCTGCATGCCGATGCCGCCGCCGCCGGCCGTGCTTTTCAACATGACGGGATAACCGACGGTCTCGGCAGCCGAAAGCGCCTCGTCGACGCTCTGCAAGAGATCGGTGCCGGGCAGTAGCGGCACGCCGCTCGCTTTCGCCAATTCGCGCGCCGTATGCTTCAGGCCGAAGGCCGACAGATGCTCTGGGCGCGGGCCGATGAAGGCGATGCCTTCAGCGGCGAGCCGCTCGGCAAAGCCGATATTCTCCGAGAGGAAGCCGTAGCCTGGGTGCACGGCCTCAGCGCCCGTCGCCTTGCAGGCGGCAATGACGGCATCGACGTCAAGATAGCTTTCGGCAGCAGGCGCCGGGCCGAGGCGGACGGCCTCATCAGCGGTCAGCGCCGGCTTCGAGAATCGATCGGCATCGGAATAGACGGCGACTGAGGCAATGCCCATCCTCTTCAATGTGCGGATGACGCGGACGGCGATTTCGCCGCGATTGGCGATAAGAACCTTGGTGAACATCGATCAGTCCTCGCCGTCCCAGATCAGCACCCGGATCGGCGTCGGATCGAAACCGTTGCAGGGATTGTTGATCTGCGGGCAATTGGAGATGACGCAGAGCACGTCCATCTCCGCCACCAGTTCGACATAGTCGCCAGGCGCGGAAATGCCGTCGACGATGGTCATCTCGCCGTTCGGCTTGATCGGCACGTTCATGAAGAAATTGATGTTCGGCACGATGTCGCGCTTGCTCATGCCGTGTTTGGTCACCTCGATCACGAAATTGTCGCGGCAGGCATGGAGGTATTTGGTTCCGTGGCCAAAACGCACCGTGTTGCTCTCGCAGGAGCAGGCGCCGGCTGATGTATCGTGCCGGCCGCAGCTATCGGCCGTCATGACCAGCATGACGTTGCCCTCGTTCGAGATGATCTTCGTGCCGGTGCCGATATAGGCGCCACCTTGCGCCCGCATCGTATCCTGGTTGGAATAACGCTCGGCAAAGTCATCGGCGCGATAAAACAGTGTATCGATTGCCTGTTGGCCGTAGCTGTCCTCGATGCGGATGGTCTGACCCATGCGCACGATGCCGGACCACGGCGCTTCGGCCGGGATGAAATGTTCCTGCACGGCGTTTTCGAGGCTGCGCGAAGCTGAAGTCTTGATGAAATCGGTCATCGTCATCCTCCCTCAGGCCAGCATCGAGGCGTTGTTCTCGAAGCCGCGAAGGGCTTCGGCGGTTGCCGTGCGCGCGAGATCGTCGACTGCGGGTGCGGGCGCGCGAAAGCGCGTGACGATGATCGGCTTCGGTGCATAGACCGGGTCGGGATCGAGCGGATGCGGGCAATTGGAAAGGCCGACGATCATGTCCATTTCGGCGCGCAGCTCGGCATAATCGCCGCTGTTGGAGAGTTTGCCGCGCCAGTGGAAGCCGCCGTCATCGTCGACGCGGACCGGGGCGAAGAGATTGAGGATCGCAGGAATATCGCGCCTGGCAAGACCAAGCTTGCCGGCGACGAGCACGAGATTGTCGCGGGTGTTGCGGGTCTTGACGCCCGGATACTTTGCGGCATTCGAAGCTGACGTCGAGCCGCCCATCAGGCAGTCGTGGGCGCCGGAGCTATCCTCGATCAGCGAAAACATCACCCGGCCCATGTCTGAGAAGATGACGCGGCCCTTGCCGAGGGCGGTCGTCCACTGCACCTTGACCGTATCGACGAGATTGAGCCGTTCGCTCGTGTCAGCGGCGTTCCAGGCGACGAGCGCCACAGTCGATCCGCCTTCGCCCTGATCAATGCGGAGCGCCTCGCCGCGCTTCAGCGCGGTCGACCAGTACCAGCCGCCGGGGATGGTTTCCTGATGGATGATCGCAGCCGCATCGATGGCGGTGGCGGGAAGGGGGCTCGGCGCCGGCAAGGCCTTCGGCGCAAATTCCAGCCCCTTCTTCTGATGTTCCTCATAACGCTGCCGGTTGGCGGCGATCTCTTCGGGCGAACGTCTGACATGCATCATGGCTTTTCTCCTGACGGACTGGAAGCCGGGTCGTCCCGGCGAAGGCCCAGAGAAATGACCGGGCCGTCCCGGTCGGGGCTGAAGACGGAGGGCGCGCCGGCAAGCCTGGGCGGCCAGATGGAAATGTCCTTGGTGATCGTCGCGCCGTAGCGCTCCTTTTCCTCCGGGCGGTCACGCCGACGCTCGAAGGCGACAACGCGCGTCGCCAGCGTGAAGGCCTCGCGCATGTCGTGCGTCACCATGACGACGGTCATCTGCGTTTCGTGCCAGAGCCGCTTCATCAATGTGTGGATTTCGGCGCGGATGCCAGGGTCGAGCGCGCCGAAGGGCTCATCGAGCAGCAGCACCTTCGGCTTCATGATCAGCGCCTGCGCCAGTGCCAGGCGCTGCTGCATGCCGCCTGACAGTTGCGCCGGATATTTGTCCTCGGCGCCGGAAAGACCGACTTCGGCAATCAGCCGCCGGGCTTCATCGACGGCGTTGCGACGGGCAGCGCCGAAAAGCTTGGCTTTATAGCGAGACCCTGAGAGTTCGCGCCCAAGCAGCACATTGCCGAGCACGGTCAGATGCGGGAACACGGAGTAGCGCTGGAAGACGACACCGCGATCCGGACCTGGCTCCTGCGGCAGAGCTTCGCCGTCCAGCAGGATGGTCCCTCTTGTTGGCCGCTCCTGGCCGAGCAGCATGCGCAGGAACGTCGACTTGCCGCAGCCGGACGGTCCGACGAGCGCGACGAAGGCGCGCGAGGCGACGGTCAGCGACACATCTTCGAGGACGATCTGGTCGCCATATTCCTTCCAGACCTTTTCGACCACCAGTTCGCTCATGCCTGCTTCTCCAGCTCCGACCAGGGGAAGACGGCGATGCGGATGCGATCGAGGATATAATTCATGATCACGGCGAGCAGCGTGATCCAGACGACATAGGGAAAGATGACGTCCATCGAGAGATAGCGGCGGACGAGGAAGATGCGGTAGCCGAGACCGGAATCCGACGAAATCGCTTCGGCGGCGATCAGGAACAGCCAGGCAGGACCGAGTTGAAGCCTGAGGCAGGTGATCAGCCGCGGCAAGATCTGCGGCAGCACGACACGAAGGCCGATCTGCCAGGAGGAGCCGCCGAGCGTTTCGGCCTTGACGATCTGCTCGCGCGGCAGCTCCAGCGCCTTCAGCGCAAGGTCGCGGATCATCGTCGGCGCAACGCCGATGACGATGAGCGCGATCTTCGAGGCTTCGCCAAGCCCCATGGCGATGAACAGGATCGGCAGCAGCGCCAGCGGCGGCACCATTGAGATAACGGCGACGAAAGGGGAGAGCAGAGCCCTCATATAAGGCAGCATGCCGATCAGCATGCCGATGACGAGCGCGGTGATCGTGGAGATGCCAAGGCCGGCAAACAGGCGCACCAGGCTCGCTCCGGTATCGGACCAGAGCAGGTATTCGCCGGTGCGCGGATCGGCGATGAAGGCCAGGCGATCGATCGCATCGGCAAAACCGGCAAGACCGGGCAGTAGCTTGTCATTGGCATTTTCCGCCAATCGTGCCACCGAGCCGAAAGTGTAGGCAACGATCAGCAGCACGAAGGGCAGCAGCGTCAAGGCAAGCTGCGCGCCCCGGCTCGGCCTTGTGTTGATCCAGCGCATGAGGAAAGCTCCGCTGATGAAGGTCGGGCGGCGCGGTCAACGCCGCGCCGCGGCTTTTAGATCGCTCAGAGCGAACCGTCGGCGGCGGCCTTCATGTAGGTCTCGGTGAAGCGCAGCTTGACGTTGCCGCTATCGCCGAGGATCTTGCCGTCCGGCATTTCGATGCCAATGACGTCGGCGGACGGCGCGCCATTGCCGAGCAGGCCTTTTTCGAACAGGAAGTTGCGGACGAGATCCATTGTCTTCGGCAGGCTGCCCGAGGCAGTGAAGGCAACGGCATCGGCCGGCTTGGCAAACAGCTTGGTGGCGGCAAGCTGGGATTCGAAGCCCTTGAGATCGGTACCCGATGCCTGGCCCATCGCCTCGCGTGCAGCCTTGCCGTCGGCACTGTCGGCAGTCAGCAATGCTGCGGTTTCATACCAGATGCCGGCGAGCGCCTTGCCGAAATTCGGATTGTCCTTCAGCACGCCTGAATTGGCGACCATCAGGTCGATAATCTCGCCCGGCACTTGCGAGCTGTCGAAGACCTTCTTGGCCGTGGGATCCTCGAGGATGGTCGAGACCAGCGGGTTCCAGGTGACGACCGCGGTCACGTCAGCCGTCTTGTAGGCGGCGACCATATCGGCGTCGGAGGTGTTGACCACTTTCACATCGCGCTCGGTCAGCTTGATGCTTTCGAGCGCGCGGGCGAGCAGGTAGTGCGAGACGGAAAATTCGACGAGATTGACGTTCTGTGCCTTGATGTCGGCAAGGCTCGCTTTGTCCTTGAGGATGACGGCATCATTGCCGTTCGAGAAGTCGCCGACAATCACGGCTGTGGTATCGACGCCGCCGGCAGCCGGGATCGACAGGCCGTCCATATTGGTCAGCGTCACGGCATCGAAGGCGCCGGCGGTATACTGGTTCATCGATTCGACGTAGTCGTTGAACTGGGTCACCTCGATCTTGATGCCGTATTTGTCGGCCCATTTCTTGACGATACCGTGATCGGCGGCGTAGCCCCAGGGCATCCAGCCGACATAGATCGACCAGGCGACCTTGAAGTCGGTCTTCTGTTCGGCCTTCGCGATGGAGCCGAGTCCCAGCGCCAGGGACGCCGTCAGCGCGGCAATTGATAGAATCTTCGAAAAAGTCTGCATTGAAATTCCCCTTTTGCTTTTCTTCAAAAGGGATCGGCAATGACCATCGTGCCGCCAATCCCTTGGCTTACGAGGTCTCCCGGGCTTTTGTCCCGCCGTGCACCCGGCGGGATGTCTCCCCTGCCGGTGGTAGCTCTCGGACCAGCCACGCCTTGCGACGCCGGAACCCTAGCCACCAACTCTGCAACTATCGAAGCAAAGTGTGTGCCAATTTATAAATCATTGATTTTATTGAGAGTGCGATGGCACCAATTCCCTGGCAAATGCAATAGTGCATGCACTTGCACAGAAAATGTGCGTATTCTGCCGTCACCTTAGGCGTTGGTTCTTTTTTGCCCAGTGAAAGACAAGTCGCAGGCAGACGCACAGAACGCCGAATTGCGGCTGCCCCGAGCTAGTTCCGGAAAGAGCCGGCCGGAACCGTCGTCACCAGCCGGATATCACGGCGGAAGTCCGATGGTGACATGCCGGCGATGTGGCGGAAGGATTTGTTGAAGGCGCTGATCGAGCCGAAGCCGCTGTCCATCGCCACCTGCAGCACGTTGGCGCCCTCGCTCATCAGCATTGCCTGAGCGCGCGACAGCCGCAGCAGCGTCACATATTTGCTGAGCGTCATGCCGGTCGATCGTTTGAACAGGTTCATCGCATATTTCGGATGCAGGTCGGCGGCGCGGGCGATATCGACCGAATCGATATCGTGCAGGAAATTGGCGGCGATGAAATCGCACATGCGGGCGACGCTGCGCGAGGAATGCGGATACGGGTGATCGCCGTCGAGATTGATGGTCGCCTGCGACGTCATCGAATAGGGTTCGAGCGCGATCCGTTCGATGCGCAGTAGCAGCTCGTCGACGGCGTGCTGGGCCTTGGCGGGATCGCCTGAGTTGGCATAGCGGAACCAGCGGGTGAAGTTCTCCCTGTCGGCGGCATCCGTTGCCGAGGTCAGCAGCGTCTCGCCCTTCATCAGCCGGCTGGAAACGCTGATCGGCAGGCGCAGCCGGAAGAAATAGACGAGCGGCAGATGGGCGCCGGCATAGAGCGAATCATCCGAGGATTCGTCCATCTGATGCGGCTGACCACCCCAAAAGAGGCACATTTCGCCGGCGTTCAGCCGGAATTCGTGGTCGCTCATCCGGTAGTGCACGGTACCGCGCATCACGTAGTTGACCTCGACCTGTGCGTGCCAGTGCGGCATGGCCATAACAGGCGGATGGGCATGAAACATCTGCAGCGCTGTCGGCAAACCCTCGATGCTGCTCGCGCCGGGCTGATAGATTGCACGTGTGCCGACCTTACTTTCCGCCAAATTCATGTTCCCTTTTTAGGAGACACCCGCTCCCTTACAGATAGTCTAACCGCGTTCGTGAAAGATCGGCAATTGAAAAGGGAGGATTTTCAATGCGCTTCAAACTTCTCGCTGCGACCGCAGCTGTCGCAGTGCTTGCTTCCGGCTCCGCATTCGCGCAGTCGGCCAATCTCACCATCTGGAGCTGGAATGTCGCTGCATCGGCATTGAAGTCCACGCTTCCAGGCTTCAACAAGCAGTTTCCCGATATCAAGATCACCGTCGAGGACCTCGGCAACAGCCAGGTCTTCGACAAGACGCTCGCTGCCTGCGCTGCCGGTGGCGACGGCTTGCCCGACATTGTCAGCATCGAGAATTTCGAGGCTGAAATCTTCTGGAGCCGTTTCCCGGATTGCTTCGCCAATCTGAAGGAGCTCGGCTACACGGCCGATATCCAGGCGAAATTCCCTGATTTCAAGCGCACCGAGCTTGAAGTCGGCGATGTCGCCTATGCCATGCCGTGGGATTCCGGTCCTGTCGCCGTCTTCTACCGCCGCGATCTGTACGAAAAGGCGGGCGTCGATCCGAGCACGATCAGCACCTGGGACGATTTCATCGCTGCCGGCAAAAAGATTTCCGCCGCCAACCCCGGCGTCGTCATGGCGCAGGCCGACTTCAACGGCGACAGCGAATGGTTTCGCATGATCGCCAACGAACAGGGCTGCGGCTATTACTCGACCGACGGTCAGAACATCACCATCAACCAGCCGGCCTGCGTCGCCTCGCTGCAAAAGGTGAAGGAGATGAAGGATGCCGGGACGCTGACGTCGGCCAACTGGGACGAAAAGATCCAGGCCAATACCGCCGGCAAGGCCGCAAGCCAGCTATATGGCGGCTGGTATGAGGGCACCGTGCGCTCGACCTCTCCCGATCTCAAGGGCAAGTGGGGCGTCTACAGAATGCCGAGCCTGACCGCCGATGGCCCGCATGCGGCCAATCTTGGCGGTTCGTCGCTCGCCATTTCGGCGACATCCGCGAATAAGGAAGCCGCCTGGAAATTCGTCAATTACGCCCTCGGCACGGATGAGGGTCAGATCACCATGCTGAAGGAGTTCGGTCTGGTTCCGTCGCTGCTTTCGGCTGAGAAGGATCCCTTCGTCAATGAGCCGCAGCCCTATTGGGGCGGCCAGAAGGTCTGGGCGGATATTCTGGCGACACTGCCGAAGATCGTACCGAGCCGCGGCACAGCCTTCCAAAGTGATGCGGAAGCCATCTTCAAGGCGACGCAGACGAAGTTCTTCGCTGGCGGCTATCCCGATGCGAAGGCGGCTCTCGACGACGCCGCCAAGCAGATCGCTTCGGCGACCGGCCTCCCTATCGCGCAATGAATGACGATGCCGGGCGCTTCAGGCGCCCGGCTTTCCCCCGGTTTGCAAAGCGGCCGGTCATTCGCTCGTGAGGAGGAGGCTTGATGCCGTTCAGAACCCGGAGCGCCTATGCGTTCCTCGCCCCCTATCTGCTGGTCTTTGCCACCTTCTGGGTCTGGCCGATCATCAATTCGTTCCTGATTTCGTTTCAGAACACCCGAATCAATCCGTGGAAATTCAGTTTCCAGGCCAATTGGGGCCGGCTCTTCTATGACCCGGCTTTCTACAATGCTCTTTACAATACGCTGATCATCCTGCTGATTCAGGTGCCGGTGATGATCGCACTCGCGACGGTCATGGCGGTAATGCTCAATTCGCCGCTGCTGAAAGCGCGGCCGCTCTTCCGCTTCGCCTTCTTTGCGCCTGTCGTCGTCGGCGAGGTCGCCTATGCTGCCGTCTTCCGGCTGATGTTCAGCCTCGATTTCGGTATCATCAACAAGCTGATTTCAGCCGTCGGTCTCAGCCCGGTCTCCTGGTTCGACAATGCGAATGCCGCCATGGCGCTGATCATTCTCGCCGTCACATGGCGCTGGGCTGGCTACAACGCCATCATCATCCTCGCCGGCCTGCAGTCGATCCCCGACGATGTCTACGAGGCAGCGACACTCGACCGGGTGAGCAAGGTACAGCAATTCTTTCATATCACCCTGCCGCTTCTGAAACCGATCATCCTCTTCTGCGTGGTTCTTTCGGTGATCGGCACCATGCAGCTCTTCACCGAGCCCTTCCTGATCACCAATCGCGGCGGTCCCGGCGGCGGCACCGAGACGCTCGGCCTGCTACTTTATCGCCAGGGCTTCACCTCGCTGAACTTCGGCTACGCCTCGGCGATCGCCTATACGATGGCTGCCCTTGCCGTGGCGATCTCGCTTCTCAATCTCTGGGTCGGGAGGGATCCGAAATGAGATCCAAATCGCAATCCCTTCTGCTGCGTCAGATCGCGCTGCATGCCGCACTGGCGCCGCTTGCGATAATCTGGCTGTTTCCGCTCTGGATGATGTTCGTCTTCTCGACGATGCCCGACAACGGCATCTTCAGCCCTGACATCGTGCTCTGGCCATCGACCAACTTCGTCGAGAATTTCAAGAACCTGCAGGCCGATACCGATTTCATCGGCGCCATGGTGATCTCCGTCGGCGTCGCGCTCATCTATACGGTCCTGTCGGTACTGCTGACCTCGATGGCGGGCTGGGCGCTGGCGCGGTACCGTTTCGTCGGCCGCTCCATCGTCATCGCCATCATCCTCGGTACGATCACGCTGCCGTTTTCGGTGGTGGTGATCCCGCAATTCATCATGGTGGCACGCGAATTCAAGCTGGCAAACACCTGGGTGGCGCTGATCGTGCCACCGCTGTTCAATTCGCTCGGGGTGCTGTTCATGCGGCAATCCTTCTCGATGATGCCAGGCGAGCTCTTTGATGCCGCCCGGGTCGAGGGCGTCAAGGAATGGCAGATCTTCCTGCGCATCGCCCTGCCGCTGGCGCGTCCGACCATGGCGGCACTGGCGATCATCCTGTTCCTGGCCTCGTGGAACAACTATCTCTGGCCGCTGCTGATCAATTCCAAACCGGGAATGATGACGGCGCCGGTGGCACTGGGAACGCTGATCGGCCTCACCAAGGTGTCATGGGGCGGCATCATGGCCGGCGCGGTGCTGCTGACGGCGCCGATCCTTGTCGTCTTCGTGGCTCTCCAGCGCCATTTCATCGCCGGCATCGCGGCCGGCGCAATCAAATAATCGAACAATAGGGAGGCCGCATGGCAGAGCTTTCACTCAGCAATATCGTCAAGCGCTTCGGCGGCTTTGAGATCATCCACGGCGCCAATCTGGAGGTGAAGGACGGCGAATTCGTCGTCTTCGTCGGCCCCTCCGGCTGCGGCAAGTCCACGCTGCTCAGGATGATCGCCGGCCTCGAGGACATTACATCAGGCGAACTTCAGATCGGCGGCAGGGTGGTCAACGACGTCGAGCCGGCTGATCGCGGCATCGCCATGGTCTTCCAGTCCTATGCGCTCTATCCGCACCTGACCGTCGAGGAAAATTTGAGCTTCGGCCTGCGCATGAACGGCAATCCGAAGGCCGATACCGAGCGGCGCGTGCGCCATGTCGCCGAGATCCTGCAGATCACCGAGTTGATGAAGCGGCGACCGAAGCAGCTTTCCGGCGGCCAGCGCCAGCGCGTCGCAATTGGCCGAGCCATCGTCCGCGAACCCCAAGTCTTCCTGTTCGACGAACCTTTGTCGAACCTCGATGCGGAACTGCGCGTGCAGATGCGCGTCGAAATATCAAGACTGCACAAGCAGCTCGGCACGACGATGATCTACGTCACCCACGACCAGACGGAAGCGATGACACTCGCCGACAGGATCGTCGTGCTGCGCGCCGGCAATATCGAACAGATCGGCGCGCCGCTCGACCTTTACGACGACCCCGCAAACCAGTTCGTCGCCGGTTTCGTCGGTTCGCCGAAGATGAATTTCCTGAAGGCCGTGGTGGTTGACACGCAGCCGGGTCGGGTGGTGATTGCCCTGGAAAGCGACGCCAATACGCGCCTGCCGCTGCCTGTCGCCGTTCCGATCGAAGCCGGCGCAAAGGTGACGCTCGGGATCCGTCCCGAACATTTCGTCGATGCGGGGATGGGCGATGCCGACATCACCGTCACCATCGACGTCGCCGAACACCTCGGCAATACCAGCTACATCTACGCCACCATAGGTCCCGAGCAACTGATCATCGAGCGGCCGGAATCGCGCGTCGCCGGCAACCGCGAGACGCTGACAGTCGGCCTTCCCGCCAATCGCACATTCCTTTTCGACGGCGCCGGTAAACGGCTTCGCTGAACCAAATCCCAGGACAGAAAGACGAAAGAGGATTTTCCATGACTTCAGATCAACCGATCCGGTGGGGCATCATCGGCCCCGGCACCATCGCCCGCACCTTTGCCGATGGCGTCGCCCATTCTCGCACGGGGAAGCTGGTGGCGATCGCTACCCGCAATCCGGCAAAGCCAGGCCTTGCCGAAAACTTCCCCGGCGCCCGCATCGTCAATGGCTACGAGGCGCTGCTTTCCGACCCCGAGGTTGATGCTGTCTATATCTCCGTGCCCCATACCGGCCACGCCGAATGGGCGATCAAGGCGGCACGTGCCGGCAAGCACATCCTGGTGGAAAAGCCGATCGCACTCTCGGCCTACGATGCCGAAGCGGTTTATTACGAGGCGAAAAAAGCCGGCGTCTTTGCCGGGGAAGCCTTCATGTACCGCGTGCATCCGCAGACGGAGAAACTGGTCGAACTCGTCAAAAGCGGCGTCATCGGCACCGTTCGCATCATCCGCTCGAGCTTCGGCTTCAACATGGGCAGCTACAAGCCGGAACACCGGCTTTTCGCCAATGACACCGCCGGCGGCGGCATTCTCGATGTCGGCGGTTATCCGGTCTCGATGGCCAGACTGATTGCCGGCGCCGCAGAGGGCAAGGCCTTCCTCGAACCGGAGAAGGTCTCGGGCGTCGCCCATCTCGGAGAGAGCGGCGTCGATGAATGGGCATCTGCCGTGCTCAAGTTCCCGAACGAGATCATCGCCGAAGTCTCCTGCTCGATCATGGCCCAGCAGGACAATGTGTTGCGCATCATCGGCTCCGAGGGCCGGATCGAGGTCCAGGACTTCTGGTTTGCCTCCGGCCACAAGGGCGGCGTCGGCAAGATCGAGATCTTCAAGGGCGGCAGCCGAGAAACCGTCGAACTCAGGGAGGATCGCTGGCTCTATTCCTTTGAGGCGGACGCGGCAGGCGATGCCATCCGCGCCGGCAAGACCGAATTCAGCTCTCCAGGCATGAGCTGGGCAGATTCGATCGGAAACCTGCGAGTGCTCGACCAGTGGCGTGCCTCGGTCGGCCTCGAATACGGCGTGGAAAAAGCCAGCAAACGCACAGCAAACATTGCCGGCGGCGCGATCGCGCGCGGCAACAGCGTTCCGCAGCGTGAAATTCCCGGCATTTCCAAGCCGGCCTCGGTCGTGACCCTCGGCTTCGAGTTCTTTCCGAACTTCGCCTCTGCCTCGCTGACGCTCGACGCCTTCTACGAGGCCGGCGGCAATGCCTTTGACACGGCCTATGTCTATGGCGGTGGCAAGACGGAAGCGATCTTCGGCGACTGGCACACGAGCCGCAAGGTGCCGCGCGAGGAGATCGTGCTGATCGGCAAGGGCGCCCATTCGCCGCTCTGCTATCCCGATATAATCGCAAAGCAGCTCGACCAGTCGCTTTCCCGGCTGAAGACCGACTATGTCGACATCTATTTCATGCATCGCGACAACACCGACGTGCCCGTCGGCGAGTTCGTCGATGCCATGGATGCCGAGGTCAAGCGCGGACGCATCCGCGGCATATTCGGTGGTTCGAACTGGACGCGGGCGCGCTTCGACGAAGCGATCGCCTATGCCGAAAAGACCGGCAAGACGGCGCCGGCAGCGCTGTCCAACAACTTCTCGCTCGCCGAGATGCTCGACCCGATCTGGGCCGGCTGCGTTGCCGCTTCCGATGACGACTGGAAAAAGTGGCTGAACGACAAGCAGATCCCGAACTTCGCCTGGTCGAGCCAGGGTCGCGGCTTCTTTACCGATCGTGCCGGCCGCGACAAGCGGGATGATGAGGAAATCGTCCGGGTCTGGTATTCCGAGCGCAACTTCGGACGTCGCGACCGCGCCATCGAGCTTGCCAACAAACTCGGCCGCAATCCGATCCACATCGCGCTTGCCTATGTGATCGCCCAGCCTTTCCCGGTCATTCCACTGATCGGGCCGCGCACCGTCGCCGAATTGGAAGACAGTCTCTCGGCACTCGACATCAAGCTGACGCCCGATCAGGTGAAGTGGCTGGAAGGCTGATGCAACAGCCAAGGGCGCGGTTTGAACCGCGCCCTTTGCTTTTCTACTTGCGCGGCTCGGAAGCTTTCTTCCTGGCCGCGTCGTCCATCAGCTCATACCACATGGCGTTGAGGACGGCGAAAGCCGCGGCCAGCGGCAGGCCGAGGATCCATGCAAAATACCACATCGTTTGGTCTCCCTCAGAGCAATTCCAGGAAAAGTGCGAAGCGGTTTTCCGTCCGGAATTGCGTAAAAACAAAAGGTTAGAGCGGTTCTCCTGAATCGCTCTAGTAAGCGTGACTGTTCTTGTCGGTGATCGACTTCTCATCGACCTTGCCCCACAGAACCTTGTAGACCCAGGCTGTGTAGGCGAAGATGATCGGCAGGAAGATCACCGTCACGACCAGCATGATGAACAGCGTCATGTGGCTGGAGGACGCATCCCAGACCGTCAGGCTCGATCGCGGATCAAGCGAGGAGGGCAGGATGAACGGGAACATCGACAAGCCGACCGTCGAGATGATGCCAAAGATCGCCACCTTGCTGAACAGCAGCGTCATGACCTCGCGCCTTGCCCGCATGGCGATGAACGCCAGCGCCGCGCCGACGAAGCCGAGGACGGGCGCGATGATCATCCAGGAATGAGCGGCGTAGTTGGTCAGCCACGCGCCTTTCTCAAGCGCCACGGTCTTCAGCAGCGGATTGGAGGGACCGATCGGGCTGATATCGCTGGTGATGCGATAGCCACCGACGCCGATCCACAGGAAGAGGCCGCCGAGTGCGAAAAGCATGATAACGGCAAGGGCGGCGATGCTGCCATAGGTTCTGGCACGCACGGCGACCGGGCCACTCGACTTCAACACCAGCCAGGCCGCACCATGCATCGTCAGCATGGCTAGCGAAAGCAGGCCGCAGAGCAGAGCATAGGGGTTGAGCAGGGCGAAGAACGAGCCCTCGTAGAAGATCCGCATATCGTCGGCAAAGCGAAAAGGCACGCCCTGTAGCACGTTGCCGACGGCAACGCCGAAGATCAGCGACGGCACGAAACCGCCGACGAACAGCGCCCAGTCCCAGCCGCTCCGCCAGCTGGCGCTTTCCCGCTTCGAACGATATTTGAAGCCGACTGGGCGCAGGATGAGCGCGAAGAGGATCGCGAACATCGCCAGATAGAAGCCCGAGAAGGACACCGCATAAAGCGGCGGCCAGGCAGCAAAGATGGCGCCGCCGCCGAGGATCAGCCAGACCTGATTGCCCTCCCAGGTGGCGCCGATGGTGTTGATCGCCACGCGCCGTTCCGTATCGGTCCGGGCAACGAAAGGCAGAAGGGTGCCGACGCCGAGATCGAAACCGCCTGTTGTCGCAAAGGCGATCAGCAGCACGCCGAGCAGCAGCCACCAGATGAGACGCAGGGTTTCATAGTCAATGAGTTCGTGAAGGATCATGGCAGGTCACTCCGCGGCGGGGATGAGGGTTTCGGAAATCAGAACCGCTTCCGGCTCGTCGTCCGGCTCCGGTCCTTGCTTGATTGCCTTGATCATCAGGCCCATCTCGATGACGATCAGCGTCGTGTAGAGCGCCGCAAAACCGATGATGGTCAGAAGCACGGTGTCGGCGCCAAGGCTGGAGACGGCGGCGGCCGTCGGCAACACGCCTTCGATCACCCAGGGCTGGCGGCCGAATTCGGCGACGACCCAGCCGAGTTCAATGGCAACCCAGGGCAGGGGGATCGCCAGCACGGCAATCTTCAGAAGCAACGGATATTTGTCGAGGTGGCGGCGCGCTGACAGCCAGAAGAAGGTGGCGGTCAGCAGGATGAAGAAGATACCGAGGCCGACCATGATGCGGAAGGACCAGAAGAGCGTCGGCACGTGCGGGATGGTATCGCGCGCGGCCTGAACGATCTGCTCCTCGGTCGCCCGGCGCGGATCGTCGACGTAGCGCTTCAGTAGAAGAGCATAACCAAGATCGTGGCCGAGATCCTCGAAGGAGCCGCGCACTTCCTGCGCAACCTGGTCCTGTGCCGGTGCCGAACGGATCTGCATCAACGCGTCGTAAGCCTTGATACCGTCCCGGATCCGGGTTTCGGCCTGCTGTTCGAGCTTGTCGATGCCGGGGATTTCGGTCGTCAGCGACCGCGTGCCGATCAGGCCCATGACCCAGGGAATGTGCACGGCAAAATGCGTTTCGCGGGCTTCCTGGTCGGGGAAGCCGAAGGCGGTGAAGGCGGCCGGCGCCGGTTCCGTCTTCCACATGCCCTCGATTGCCGCGAGCTTCATCTTCTGGTTCTCGGTCGCGAGATAACCGCTCTCATCGCCAAGGACGACGACCGAAAGCGCCGAAGCGAGGCCGAAGGAGGCGGCGACCGTCATCGAACGCTTGGCAAGCTCGATATGCCGGCCCTTGATTATATACCAGGCCGAGACGCCGAGCACGAAGATCGAAGCGCAGACGTAACCTGCCGATACCGTATGGACGAATTTCGCCTGGGCCACCGGGTTGAAGACCACATCGAAGAAGCTTGTGATCTCCATGCGCATCGTTTGCGGATTGAGCGCCGATCCCACCGGGTTCTGCATCCAGCCATTGGCAATCAGGATCCACAGCGCCGAGAAGTTCGAGCCGAGCGCCACAGCCCAGGTGGCGACCAGATGGCCGACCTTCGACAGTTTGTCCCAGCCGAAGAAGAACAGCCCGACGAAGGTCGCCTCGAGGAAGAAGGCCATTAGGCCTTCGATCGCCAGCGGCGCACCGAAGATGTCGCCGACATAATAGCTGTAATAGCTCCAGTTCATGCCGAACTGGAACTCCATGACGATGCCGGTGGCGACGCCGATCACGAAATTGATGCCGAACAACGTGCCCCAGAATTTCGTCATCTGTCGCCAGATCTGGCGGCCGGTCATGACATAGACGGTTTCCATGATCGCCAGGAGCACGGACAGGCCGAGCGTCAAGGGCACGAACAGGAAGTGGTAAAGCGCCGTCAGCGCAAATTGGAAGCGCGAAAGTGCTACGATATCTAGTTCCATTGTCTTTCTCCCACGGTCCCACGCGGTACAGGGCGTTCCTCAGCGCCGACGGCGCGTGAGGGCATGCAATCTTGCTCAGTCCGGCCGAAGCCGGTCGAGCGCCTTTTCGAACGCCGCCTCTCCGCGGCGCGAAATTTCTGTGATGCGACCGCCTTCGATGACCGCGATGCGGTCTGCGATCGCAGCCTCGCGGCGGATATGCGTGGCGATCAGCAGCGAGCGGCCCGCCGCCATTGCCGAGAGACGGCGGAGCACGTCGCGGGCGGTGACGCCGTCAAGGCCCTCCGTCGGCTCATCGAGCAGCCAGAGTGGCGTGTCGCGCAGGAAGAGCCGGGCAAGCGCCAGCCGGCGCGACTGGCCACCGGAAAGGCCGATCCCGCCTTCGCCGAGCGGCGTATCGATCCCCCCCGGCATGGCCTCAATATCGGCAAGCAGGCCGGCAGCAGCGAGCGCTTCGCGAAGGCAGGCCTCACTCGCATTGGGGTTAGCGAGACAGAGGTTGCCGCGCAGGCTGTCTTCGAAGAGCTCCGTCCGTTGCGTCAGCAAGGTCGTCGCCATCACGGCAACACTTCCCGTCTTTGCCGGCAATTCGCCGGCAAGGAGGGCAAGCAGGCTCGACTTGCCGGCGCCGCTGCTGCCGATGATGGCCAGGTGTTCGCCTTGTTGAAGCGCGAGCTCGATGCCCTGGAGCGCCGGCACGGCGGAGTTTTCATGGAAGGCTGATACGTTCGCCAGCGAAAAAGCGCATCCCGGCAACGGCGCCGCCAATGCTCCAGGTGCCGCCGCGACGGCAAGCCGCGGCGCGATACGCCTTGCCGCAAGCAGCGTCCTGCCGAGTTCCAGGGCACCGCGGCGCAGCGCAGCGAAGGGTTCGACTGCCGCAAAGGCGACAAGCAGGCCGAGTGCGGCGACAGGAGCGGTAATCACCTTCGTTTCCGCAAGTACCGCAACGGCAAGCAGCGATGCTGTGAGCAGCACGGTGGAGACAAGGCCGAAGCCGAATGTCAGGAGGGTCTCGACGCGGTTCAACCGGTCGTCGGCGCGAGCGGCGTAACGATCGGCCGCGGTAATCGCCTTCCTCTGCGCCGTAAGGCGGCCGGCCATCAGCAGATCGGTCTGGCCAGCGACAAGATCGATCGTTCGAGACCGCAGCGCCTCGATGCCATGGGCGCGTTGGCGGGCATGTTTGCGCGCCGCCCGGCCGGCAATCAACGGCAGGCCAAGGCCGGCACCGGCGAGAAAAAGGCCGAAGCACAGGCCGAACAAGGGATGGATCAGCCCCAGCACGAGGCTTGCCGCCAGTGCTGCACCGATCGCGACAGCAGCCGGCACGAGGATGCGCAGGTAGAGGGAATCGAGCGCATCGATATCGGCCGTCAGACGGAAGAGCAGCCGTGCGGGACGGTGTGCTAGCGCGCGGGCAGCACTCGGTTCGGCAAAGCCGCGAAACAGCCTTTCGCGCAGGGCGGCGAGCACGCCGAGCGTTGCATCATGGGTCGCAAGCCTTTCGCCGTAGCGTGCGACTGTGCGGACAATGGCGAGAAGGCGGATGCCGGCTGACGGCGCAAAGACGTCGAAGGTGATGGCGACAGCGGCCGAAAGGCCGGCGAGCGAGGTGGCGGTGATGAACCAGCCGGACAGGCCGAGCAGGGCGATGCCAGCTGTCATCGTCGCCGCCGAAAGGGCTGCGCCGAGCAGCAGCGCACGCCGGCGCTCGGCAAGGAACAGACGCAGGATCGGCTTGAGGTCTGCAGCAAATCCGCTCATTCGGCGGCCTCCCTCATGACGATGTCTGCATCGACGCGCATGGCGCGATGCATGCGGGCGGCAAGCAGCGGATCGTGAGTCGCAACGATCAAAGTACGGCCCCTGGAGAGCGAAAGCAGGCTCTCGGCAACCTCGGCGGCTGTGGCGGCGTCGAGATGCGCCGTCGGCTCGTCGGCCAGGATGATCCGGAGACGCGGGTTGCAGGCGGCCCGCGCGATCGCAAGCCGTAGCGCCTCGCCGCCGGAAAGCCCGATCCCGCCTTCGCCAAGCGGCCGGTTGCCATAGGCGGCGGCGACCTTTCCGAGCCTGGCGGCGCCGAGCGCATCCGTCACGTCGCCGCTTGAGATACCGGGCCTGCCGAGCGCGATATTGCCGGCGATGGTGCCTGCGAAAATATGCGGTCTCTGGCCGATCCATGCCATGCTGGCCCGCAAGGCGGCAGCGGTGTCATCCGCAAGTTCCATGCCGCCGATGACGATGCGTCCGCCGGTACAGGGCGTCAGCCCTGATATGAGCGAAAGAAGCGTCGACTTGCCGGAACCGCTTGCGCCGAGAAGCGCCAGATGTTCGCCGGTCGCGATATCGAGGTTGAAACCGTCAAGGATCAACGGCTCGGCGGCGTTGTAACGGAAATCAACATTCTCAAGACGGATGGCCGGCGCTTCGACGACGGCAGATGCTGCTGGCGCGACTTCGGCTGTTCCTTGGATGGACAGGCCGCCGGCAGCGAGGGCGTCCAGGGCTTTCAGCGCCGCTTCGCCGGCCGCCCGATCGTGCCAGACAGCCGAGAGTTCGCGCAGGGGCTCGAAGAAGGCCGGTGCCAGCAGCAGGATGAACAGTCCCTCGGTCAGGTCGAGCCGGCCCACCCAAGTGCCGAAGCGGATCTCGCCGAGCAGGCTGAAACCGACATATACGGCAATCATCGCCACGCCGAGTGCGGCGAAAAGCTCGAGCACCGCCGAGGACAGAAAGGCGATCTTCAGCACCGCCATGGTGCGCACACGCAGCGACTCCGCCTCCGACCGCAGGCGCAGTGCCGTTGCATCGACTGCGTCGAGCGCACGGATGGTCGCCAGTCCGCGCAGTCGATCGAGCAAGAAGCCGTTGAGGCCGCCGGTGGCGACGAGCTGTTTTTCGCTGGCCGCCTGAGCACGCCAGCCGATCAGCGCCATGAAGATGGGGATCAGCGGCGCGGCGAACAGCAAAACCAGCGCGGCGATCCAGGAGACTGGAAGGATGAAGGCAAGGATGACGAGCGGCACAAGGCTCGCCTTCATGCGCGCCGGCTGGAAACGGGCAAGATAGGGCACGATCAGTTCGGCCTGTTCGCCAAGCACGCTCGCGGCTTTGCCCGAGGCAGGCCGGCCGCGATCGATGGGCGACGACATGGAAAGTGCCGCGGCGGCAATCTGCCGCCTGCGGCTGAGCTCGCCGCGGGCGGCTTGAAAGGCCAGGCGGCCGCCAGCTGCGTCGAGACAGCTTCTTGCAAATCCGAGGACAAGGATGCCGAGGGCTGGCCAGAGGACGTCATGCAATCCGCCGCCATCGGCGATGCGGCCAACCGAGACGGCCAACAACCCCGCCTGCGGGATCCAGACGGCAGCGGCCAGCGCCTGCAGCATTGCCGCTCTGCGCAGCCCGCCTTTCGCATCATCTGGACCGGTGATGGGCGAGACTGCATCGCCGTCCGGCAACGGCTCGGCCGCTTGTCTGTCCTTCGCGTCGAAGAAAGCAGTGCCCATGGCGCTAACTCTTGTTCGCAGGATTCGGCCGGCGGCTGCGGCCGAGCGAAACGACCCGGTCCTTGGCCTCCAGAAGCTTGGTCACTTTCGCGCCCAGCGAGAGTAGTGTTGCAAGCCTTTCTGTTTCAAGTTGTTTTACGTCCTCATACCAATGCGTCAGCTGCTCGATCAGCGTGTGCATCTCGCTCATGCGTTGCTGCGCATGCCGCTCGGCTTCGCTGGCCGGCCGTTGCATCAGGATCTCACGTAGAACCGACAGCGTCGGATCGACTTCACGCTTCTTTCTCTCTTCGGCAAGCGTCCTCAATATGTGCCAGACATCATCCGGCGTGGTGAAGAAATCGCGACGATCGTCCGGCCTGTGTTTCAGGATGACGAGGTTCCAGGCCTGCAGTTCGCGCAGGCTCATCGAAACATTGGAGCGCGAGATGCCGAGCGACTCGGCGATCTCCTCCGCGCAGACCGGCGCGGGCGAAACGAAGAGCAGGGCATAGATCTGGCCGACCGTGCGGTTGATTCCCCAGCGCGATCCCATTTCGCCGAAATGGAGAACGAAGGACTGGACGAGAGGCGGAAGGTTCATGGTCATTTCCGTTGCGTCTGTGATTTCAGAAATTTCTGAAATCACTATACTGACTTTCGCGTCTCGCCGGCAATCGGCAAGGCAGGCCTGCGTCAATTTGGATATCCCTTCGTCGATCGTTGGCTAGATATAGCCGGGTGCGACGTGGCTGGATTTGACTTGGGTCAAGTCCACAGCACTTTGCAGCGATGACACAGAAACGCCCGGCGGTGCGTTACGCATGCCGGGCGTTCTGTCGGATCGCGATGTCTAGGCCGCGGCCTAGTTAATGCCGTCAGGCTCAGATCAAGCCGGCCAGGATGCCGACGCCGGCAATGGCGGCAATGCCACCTGCCGTGCGCGTCACGAAGACGCCCTGGCGTTCACCGGCGCGGCCGATGATGTAACCAATGGCGAGACCGGCGACATGCAGCAGCGCCGTCGCGGCCATGAAGCCGGCAGCATAGGCGACACCAGCGGCATTTTCCGGCATTTCGGCGCCATGTGCATGACCGTGGAAGATGGCGAAGAGGCCGATGATGCCGAGTGCTGCGGCCAGCGGCGCCTTGACGTTGAGCGCAACGACGGCGCCGAGGACGACGACGGAAAGCGCGATGCCCGTTTCAACGAAGGGAACAGCAATGCCGGCAACGCCGAGAGCACCACCGAGTGCCATAACCAGAACGAAGGTCGTCGGCACGAGCCAGGTGGCGCGGCCGCCGAGCTGAAATGCGAAAACACCGACCATCACCATGGCGAGGACATGATCGAGGCCAGACATCGGATGGGCAAAGCCATGGCTGAAGCCGGCAGCTTCGCCGATGGCGGGATGGGCGGAGGCGACGGCTGGAAGCGCTGCGGCAGCCAAGGCAAGCAGGCCGCTCTTGATTGCTGATTTCATTGCTCGATTCCCTCGTGAGTTTTCGAATATCCTGCGGCGGCCGAACACCGGCATGGTTCCAAGTCGCGCGCATTACGCTAGTTCAAAGAATTCTCGCCGTCAACGAAAACTCCATGAAATACAAGCCAATTCAAGTGCTTATCTGATAGGCAGATGCCGCTTTCGATAGCTCCGTCCAACGCCCAGCGACTCAAGATCGAACTGGAAACGGTCCCCCACAGAGGCTATCAATCGTCCGGCAGAGACGGCGCAGACCGCCGTGATGGAGGAGACGCCATGACGAATACCAAACGGGCGCTGGCGATCAGCGCGCCCGAGCCGCGCACGCTCGATCTGATCTTCAGCGACAGCGCGCGCGCCGAACTGCATGCGAAATATGAGATCGTCGAGGCCGATCCCGAGAACATCGCCGGTCTCGGCGACGAGATCCTCGGCAAGGCGCGCTACATCATCGGGCAGCCGCCGCTTTCGGCCGACACGCTGGGACGTATGCCGGCCTTGCGCTCGATCCTGAATGTCGAAAGCAATCTTCTCAACAACATGCCCTATGAGGTGCTCTTCCAGCGCGGCATCCATGTCGTGACGACAGGCCAGGTCTTTGCCGAGCCGGTCGCCGAAATCGGCCTCGGCTTCGCACTGGCCTTGGCGCGCGGCATCGTCGATGCGGACGTCGCCTTCCGTCAGGGCACCGAACTCTGGGGCGGCGAGGGCAATTCGAGTGCGCGGCTGCTCGCCGGTTCCGAGATCGGCATCGTTGGCTTCGGCGATCTTGGCAAGGCGCTGCGCCGGTTACTGTCCGGCTTCAGGGCCCGTATCAGAGTGTTCGATCCCTGGCTGCCGCGCTCGATCCTCGAGGAAAACGGCGTCGAGCCGGCGAGCCTGGAGGACGTCCTGACGAAGAGCGATTTCGTCTTCGTCGTCGCCGCCGTCACCAGCGAAAACAAGGGATTTCTCAGCACGGAGGCCTTTGCCAGCATGCGCAAAGGCGCGGCCTTCATCCTCCTCAGCCGCGCCGATGTCGTCGATTTCGATGCGCTGATGGCGGCCGTTTCCTCGGGCCACATCGTCGCGGCGAGCGACGTCTACCCGCAAGAGCCGCTGCCGCCCGATCATCCGGTGCGAAGCCTGAAGGGTTTCATCCGCTCGGCGCATCGGGCCGGAGCACTCGACAGCGCCTTCAAGAAGATGGGCGACATGGTGCTCGAAGACATGGACCTGATGGATCGCGGCCTGCCGCCGATGCGGTGCAAGCGGGCGGAACGCGAAACAGTCTCACGCATGCGTTCCAAACCGGTCGCGGTGAATTAAAGCATGTCGCGCAAAAGTGTGCGGCGGTTTTGCGATAACGACATGCGTGAAGATTAGAATCTAAAGCGCGAGGAGCGGATCTGAAAGATTGCGACGCGCTTTAGAGCAAAATGCTGATTTGGCGCGTCGCGTTAGGCGGCGCGCTGTTCGGCACCCTGGATCGCCGCAAGCTTCCAATCGGCGCCAGACCTGCGCACGAAGGTCCAAACCTCCGTGCTTTCGCTCGGGTGGCGGTCGTCGCCGGAAACCACGCGGCCGCTGTCGCGTTCGACCATGGCGTCGATCGAGGAATAACGCATGGCGAGCGTCGCATATTCCTGGCCGTCTTCGCGCCAGGCCTCGGCGATATCGCCCTGCAGCAGCTTGACGTCGGAGACGCGGTTGCGCACGCCGTTGGTAGCATTTTCGCCGAGTTCCTCGGCAAGATAGGACATCGCCTCGGGCGTCGTCAGCCGGCGCAAGGTGCCGTAATCCTCGGCGCCGTAAGCGGTCTGCACTTGGGTCAGCAATTCCTCGAACTGATCGAGATCGGCCTGCGCCAGCCCGATCTCGTCGCTCGGTCGATTGCCGCGCGACGGCTGGCCGGAACCGGCGCCCGAACCGATCGTCGGGATCTGGAAGGACGAATTGTTCGTGGGCGACATGTTATAGGACTGGCTCTGGCCGCCGACGCCGTAGGAAGGCTGGCGGCGGTTGGCGAAATAACGCATGGCGAGCATGACGGCGCCGCCGATCAAGACGATCTGCAGCAGCATGCCGAGAAAACCGAAGCCGCCGCCGAAACCGTGACCGAGCAGCATGCCGAGAAGGCCGCCGGCAATCAGGCCGCCGATCATCGAACGGCCGAATCCGCCGAAGAAACCGGGGCGCTGAGCGCCGAGGGGCTGTTGCGCGGTAGCAGGCGCGGTGGTCTGCGGACGTGGCGTCATCGACCTTTCGATCGGTGCTGCGGTTCCAGGCGCGGTGCTGGTGACAGGCGGTGCCTGGAAGGTGCGCGTGCCGCGGCTTCCGAAACCGCCGCTTCCGGCGCGGCGCGCCTCGGCATCGTCAAGGGAAGCAAAAACGGTAGCGCTCGTCAGAGCGGCAATTGCCGCGATCTTGGCAAAACGCGAAACGGCACTTGGCATTCCTGATCTCCTGTCATGCGCAATCACGGCATGTTGAGACCTAATATAGGTAGTCTTTCCTCCGTGTGAAGCTCTTCAGCTCCGTTACTGGCAGACGTCGACCCAGCTGGCGCCAGTCAGCTCAGCCAGCCGTCCGGTTTCGATGCGCACGGCCGAGTTCGTCGAGCCGGCCGCCGGCACGACTTCATCGAAGCGTTTCAATGAGATATCGCAATAGATGGGCAACGGCGATGGCAGGCCGAAGGGGCAGACGCCGCCGACCGGATGGCTGGTGACCGCTACGACCTCTTCGGCATCGAGCATGCGCCCCTTGGCTCCGAACGTGTCCTTGAACTTGCGATTGTCGAGCCGCGCCGTGCCACCGGCAACGACCAGCATCATCTGCTCGCCGACACGCAGGCAGATCGTCTTGGCGATCTGGGCCGGCTCGACGCCATGGGCTTCGGCGGCAAGTGCCACCGTCGAGGAACTCTCGGCGGTTTCGATGATTTCGATATCGGGTGCGTGGGCACTGAGAAAGGCGCGGACAGATTCAAGGCTCATGGCGCAATGCTAGACCAGGAAAAGCGCAATTTGAAGCGTAAAAGACGCCCGTCGAAAACCGCCGCTTGCAAGTCGTGCAGACATCGTCATAATAATTTTGCACACGTGCTCAATTTTGTCATTCGGCCGTTACGTTCAACCCCTAGAGCGGGATACGCCACGTTTTCGTGGGGTTTCGGAGCGGTCATCATCAGCAGTGCTGACCCGTCAAGAGGCCTCACACTGCTCTTCTAGGGAGACGAAGAAGATGACCATTTTGCCGACACTGAAATCCTTTGCCGTCGCAGCCGCCATCCTGGCGTCGACCTCTGCAATTGCACTCGCCAAGGACGTTCACATCAGCGTCTGGGCCGGCGGCACCGGCCCGAACGACGTCTATCGCCTCGACGCCATCGAGATCGCAGCCCAGCAGCTGCAGCGTGAAGCCGCCCTCAAGGGCGAAGATCTGAAGATCACCGTCGAGAAGAAGCCCTATTCGGCCTGGGAGGACTTCAAGCAGGCGCTGACCCTTGCCGCCGAAGCCAAGACCGCCCCGAATATCGTCGTCAGCGGCCATGAAGACATCGCACCCTGGTCGCAGGCCGGACTGATCGTTCCGATCGAGGATTATGTCGATCTCGATTCATGGCCGCTCAGCGACATCTATGAAAACCTGTT
Organism: Rhizobium sp. 862_C5_N1_2; assembly: GCF_051811205.1. Taxonomy (NCBI): domain Bacteria; kingdom Pseudomonadati; phylum Pseudomonadota; class Alphaproteobacteria; order Hyphomicrobiales; family Rhizobiaceae; genus Rhizobium; species Rhizobium sp. 862_C5_N1_2. Next base: position 81,295 of record NZ_JBPWPT010000004.1, read on the forward strand.
GAAGATCGCGTCCTACAACGGCACCGTCTATGGTATCCCGCAGGACGCTGAATCCCGCCCGATGTTCTTCTGGAAGCCTTACATGAAGGCGATCGGTTACAGCGATGCCGATCTGGACGCGCTGCCGCAGAGCGTCCAGGACGGCAAGTACACCATGAAGAACCTGCTCGAAGACGCCAAGAAGATGCAGGACAAGGGCCTCGTCCAGGCCGGCTACGGATTTTATCCGCGCACCAGCAACGGCCCTGATTACTGGCAGTTCTACACCAGCTTCGGCGGCACGATGGAAGAAGGCGGCAAGCTCGTTTTCGACAAGGCCGCGATGACCCGCACCTATCAGTTCTTCGCCGATGCCGTGAAGGCCGGTGTTACCAAGAAGAACCACATCGGCATGCCGGGCGACCAGTGGTGGAAGGAAGTCGCCACCGGCAAGGCCGGCATCTGGGATGGTGGCACTTGGCACTATGCCCGCCTCGTCAACCAGGAAGGCCTGAAGGACTTCTTCGGCAACGTGATCTTCACGCTGATCCCCGCCGGCGAAGGCGGTAAGGCCAACACGCTGACCCATCCACTCGTCTACCTTCTGACCGCAGGCCACGACAAGGAAGACACCGAGATCGCCGCCCAGCTGGTCAAGATCGCCTCCGAGCCGCGCACCAACGCGCTGCATGCGGTCAAATCAGCCCATCTCGGCATCTCCAAGTCGGAATCGACGGTCGACTTCTACTCGGCTGACCGCTGGACCCGCGAAGCCACCGAGCGCCTGCTGCCGCATGCCAATGCCATGCCGAACAATTCCGATTTCGGCAAATATTGGAACATCATGTGGAAGAACCTCGAAGCATCCTGGACCGGCGCCAAGACCGTAGACGCCGCGGTCAGTGATGCAGAGAGCGAGCTGAAGAGCACGCTCGGCGCCAAGATCGTCATCCGTTAAGATTGAAGCACTCTTCCGGGCGGCGGCAGCGCCGCCCGGTCGGTCCGCGACGAGGGGGCTTCCATGAAATCGTCCAGAACGCTCGGACTGGTGATGATCGCGCCTGCCGCGATCATGATCATCCTCTTCTTCCTGATGCCGGTCGTTCTGACGGCGGTCTTCTCGATGACCAGCATGACGACGGCGACCGGCATATCCGGCGGTGTCTACCAGATCGCACCGAATTCCCTGATCGCGCTGAAATCGGCGGTACCAGACATTGCCGCCGAGATGGCCGAACCGCGCTACGCGATCGACGAGGCGGGCCTCAAGGCCGTTGAAGGTCTCGGGCTTGCGCCGGGGATTGCTGGGGAATTGCGCGCCAAACATGCAGGTGAGGTGTTCACGGCACGCCGCGACGTCGAGCGCATGCTCAAGGATCTCGCCGACCGGCCTTCGACGCGCGACGTCAAGCAGATTTCCGAACAGTTCAACCGCTCCGTCCTCAACACCCGCTTCGACAGCAAGGAACAACTCTTTTCGGCGCTGGATGGTCTGGGTTTCAAACTGACACCTGAGCAGAAGGAAACGGTCGCCAAGGCCACTTATACCGGCTGGGTTTGGACGACCGACAATTTCTCGCGCATGACCACCTCACCCGACATGGCGCGCGTGCTCTTGAATACCGTGCTCTACGTCGCGCTGGTGCTGATGCTGTTCAATGTCGGCTATGCGCTGCTGCTTGCCATCTGGACGCATTACATGCCGCCGATGCCAGCCTCGATCTTCCGCGGCATCTGGCTCCTGCCGCGCATTACCCCCGTCGTCATCTACGTCATGCTATGGAAGTGGCTTGCCTGGGATACCGGCTTCATTTCGATCCTGATGGGCAAGTTCGGCTATCCGCCGAAGAACTACCTTCTCGACAACGCCTATAACGCATGGTTCTTCGTCGTGCTGATCAACGGCTTCATCGGCGCCTCGATGGGCATGTTGGTTTTCTCCTCGGCGATGAAGGCCATTCCGAAGAGCCAGTTCTATGCGAGCGAGGTCGACGGCGCTTCGCGCTGGCAGCAGATCCGCTACATCATCCTGCCGCAGATGCGTTGGCCGATCCTCTTCGTTACCTGCTACCAAACCTTGTCGCTCCTTGCCTCCTTCAATGAAATCCTGCTTGCCACCAATGGCGGACCGGGCAACGCGACCGAGGTCTGGGCGCTCTCCGCCTATCACACTGCGCTCAGAAACTATGCCGGCAATCTCGAATACGGGTTGGGTGCCGCCATGGCGCTGGTGCTCGTCGTCATCGGCGTCATGCTGTCGCTCCTTTATCTGCGCGTCTTCAACTACGGCACGCTTGTCGCCAAGCCCTTGATCGAGGATTGACCATGGCCGAACGATCGCAGCCCTCGGCAAATTATCGCAGCTGGCCTGTCATATCGGCGCTGACCATCGTCAGCCTGCCGCTGCTCCTGATGTATGTCTATCTCTTCCTAGACACGGTGACCGTCAAGCAGGCGGACGCTCTGCTGCCCTCCGGCTTGACGCTTAGTCACTGGCGATTCCTCTGGCATACGACGGAAGGCAAGGCAAACATCTGGCAGGTGACGCTGAATACATTGCTCTTTTCGGCCTGCACCACCAGCCTCGTGCTCATCGTCTCATCGATGGCGGGCTATGTGCTATCGCGGCTGAACGTGCCGGCGCGCGGCTTCTTCCTTGCCGGCGTCATGGTGCTGCATGCCTTCCCGTCGGTGACGCTGATCATCGCCATCTTCATCGTGCTGCAGATGATCGGTCTCTACAATTCGCTGATCGGGGTCATCCTGGTGAAGGCGGCGATTGACCTGCCGCTCGGCATCTGGCTGATGAAGGGCTTCTACGACACCGTGCCGTGGGAAATCGAAATGGCCGGCGTCGTCGACGGCGCCTCGCGCTTCCGGGTCTGGCGCAGCCTCGTGCTGCCGCAGGTCAAGCCCGGCATCATGGCGCTCGGCCTGTTCTCTTTCCTCTCCGGCTGGGGCGAGTTCATCCTGCCGCAGGTGCTGGCACCTGGTAATCAGGTGCAGGTGCTTTCGGTCTATCTCGCGGCCTTCCTCGCCGACGACAACAACTATGATTTCAACATGTTCAAGGCGGTCGGCGTCTTCTACCTCGTTCCGGTGCTGATCGTTTATGCGCTCTTCAACAAATATCTCATGAACATCTACGGCGGCGGGAGCAAAGGCTGATGCGCATCCTCCTCGACAATTTTTCGAAGAGCTTCGGCTCCACCAAGGTCATCGAGAACATGCGGCTCGAAGTCGGCAGCGGCGAGATGCTGGCGCTGCTCGGCCCTTCCGGTTGCGGCAAATCGACGACGCTCTTTTCCGTCTGCGGCATCCACCGGCCGAGCGGCGGACGCATCCTCTTCGGCGACCGCGACGTCACCGACCTGCCGAGCCAGGCTCGCAATGTCGGCGTCGTTTTCCAGTCCTATGCGCTCTATCCGCACATGACGGTTACCGAGAACATCGGTTTTCCGCTGAAGGTGAAGGGCATGCCCGCCGCCGAGATCCGCAAGGAGGTCGACCGTATCGCCGCCCTCGTGCAGATCGGCAACCTGATGGGCCGCAGGCCGGCCGAGCTTTCCGGTGGCCAGCAGCAGCGCGTGGCGCTGGCGCGCGCGCTGATCCGCAAGCCAGATGTGCTGCTGCTCGATGAACCGCTCGCCAATCTCGACGCCAAGCTGCGCCTCGAAATGCGATCGGAAATCCGCCGCCTGCAGCGCGAGACCGGCATCACCGCCATTCTCGTCACCCATGACCAGGTGGAGGCGATGAGCATGTGTGACCGCATCGCCATCATGAAGGAAGGCGAGATCGTCCAGATCGCTACGCCGGCCGAGATGTACAATGATCCGAAGACCGCCTTCGTTGCCGGCTTCCTTGGTAATCCGCCGATCACCTTCCTGCGCGGCGTTGTGGACAATGGCGCCTTCACAATCCCGCAAAGCGAGATCCGCGTGCCGCTGCCCGATACCGTCGGAGCCGCCGAGGGCACGAAGCTGATGCTCGGTGTCCGGCCGGAACATTTTACGCCGGCAGGCGACATCACCGTGCCCGGCAAGATCACCTTCGCCGAAACGCAAGGTCGCGAGAACCTCTACGACGTGGCTCTTGCCGGCGGACCGCTGCTGCGCTCCATCCAGCCGGTGCGCAGCGATGTTCACGTCGGCGACGACGTCCGGTGGGCGATCGACAGCCGCGGCATATTCGTCTTCGACGAAAATGGCAGGAGGCTCTGATGACCCGAGATTTCTCAGCATTTTTCCAGCGTTACGGCTGGCCGTCAGGCAAGGGTCGGCTTCCCTTTTGCATCGGCCATCGTGGCGCAAGCGGCCATGAACGCGAGAACACCCTTGCCGCCTTCCGCCGCGCTGCCGAACTCGGCGCTGAGATGTGGGAGCTCGACACGCAACTGACCAAGGACGGCGTGGTCGTCGTCTCGCATGACGACCATCTCGAGCGTGTCTTCGGCATCGACCGCCGCATTTCCGAAATGACGGCGGCGGAGCTTGGCGCACTTGACGGCGTCGACGTGCCGAGTTTTTCGCAGGTCGCCGCACTCGGCCGCGAGACCGGGACCGGTCTCTATGTCGAGCTGAAGGCGCCTGGAACCGGCATGCGCTGCTGGCGGCACCTTGTCGAGATGAACCAGCGTTTCGCCTGCCTCGGCTCCTTCGACACGGCGCAGGTGCGCGAACTCAGCGACGCCGCCTGCGATTTTCCGCTCTCGGTGCTGATCCGTGTCGGCCACGATCCGCATGCGCTCGGCGACGAGGCCGGCGCCGATATCCTGCACCTCTGCTGGGAGAGGGCAGGCGAGCGTCCGCAGGATCTGGTGACCGACGCGCTGATGCGCCGCGCTTTCGAGGCCGGCCGCGAGATCGTGCTCTGGCACGAGGAGCGGCGGGCCATTCTCGATGACATCATGAAGCTTCCGGTTCTCGGCATCTGCACGGATCTGCCCGATCTGATGCGGCCGCCTGCGGTTAAGGAAAATGCAGTTGGCAGACAGGGATAAGGGACCACGCAAGGCAACCTCCTTCGACGTGGCGCGTGTGGCCGGCGTCTCGCGCGCTGCCGTCTCGCGCGCCTTCACCCCGGATGCCAGCGTCTCGCCGAAGACGCGCGAGAAGGTCTATCAGGCCGCCAAGGAACTTGGCTACCGGGTCAACTATCTTGCCCGAAGCCTGACCAACAAACGCTCCGATCTCGTCGGCGTCGTCGCCGCCGGCCTCGACAATCCGTTTCGCACGTTGCAGATCGAGAATCTGGCGAGAGTGCTGATCGCCCGCAATTTCCGTCCCATCCTGCTGCCGACCTCGCAAGAGGCGGACACCTCGACCGTCATCGGCCAGCTGCTCCATTACGCCGTGTCGGGCGTCATCGTCACCTCGGACGCCCCGCCGACCGAGATCTGCGAGCAATGCGCGGCCGAAGGCGTGCCGATCGTGCTGATCAACAAGGGCAACGACATCCCCTTCGTCGACCGCATCATCTCGGACGACCGCATGGCCGGCCATCTCGCCGCCACCCACCTGATCGACAGCGGCGTGCGAAAGCCCGCTGTAATGGCCGCCCCCGCCATATCCTATACGGCGCGGCGGCGCAGCGAGGCCTTCATCGCACGCTGCAAGCAGCTCGGCGTCGAGGCGCAGTTCCTGCAGATCAGGATCAATGATTACCGGAGCGGCTATGATGCGGCAGCCGAACTTGCCGCATCCGGCATCGACGGGCTGTTCTGCGCCAACGATTACATGGCCTGCGGCGTGATCGACCGCGTCTTGCAGGGCCGCGGCCGTGATGATGCGCCGCCGCTGCGCATCATCGGCCATGACGACATTCCTCAGGCGAGCTGGACCGCCTACAATCTGACGACCATCCGCCAACCCTGCGACGTCCAGGCCGAAAAGACGGTCGACCTGCTGATGAGCCGGATGGCCGAGCCGGACCTGACGGCGCGAGTCGAATTCACGCCGGTGACACTGATCAGAAGAAGGACTGCCTGATGAATTCCGCATTCGACGCCGCTGCCATCCGCGCACGGGCGGAGGTCGCCATCACCGTTGCCCTCGAGGTCGGACGGGAGACGGCCCGGTTTCGGCGCGACTCTGACCCCGGAACCCTCGCCGTCGAGAACAAGGGATTGCAGGATTTCGTCACCATCGCCGACAGGAGGGCCGAGCAGGCGATCCACAACGGGCTGCTCTCGCGCTTTCCGGGTGATAGTTTCATGGGTGAAGAGAGCGGCGGACGATCGGGTAAGGACGGCACCTGGGTCGTCGATCCGATCGACGGCACGACCAACTATATCAGGGGCTTCCGGCACTGGGGTGTCTCGATCGCCTTTGTCGTCGGCGGAAAGGTGGAGGTCGGCGTGGTCTACGACGCCGCCGGAGACAAAGTCTTTCACGCCGTCCGCGGCGGTGGCGCCTTCAAGGACGAGATTCCGGTCCATGCGGCGGCGACCGCCGATCCAGCCAATGCGCTTGTCATTCTCGGCCATTCCCGCAAGACGAGCTTCGACGACCATCTCGCGCTCTCGCGGCGGCTCCACGAACGCGGCATGGATTATCGCCGCATGGGCGCGGCCGCGATCGACCTCGTTCGTGTCGCCGAGGGTGCTGCCGATCTCTATTACGAACGCCACCTCAATGCCTGGGACATGCTCGCCGGCGCGCTGATCGCCGAAGAGGCCGGCGCTGTGGTGGCGATGCCGCCGGTCGATAGGCTGCTTGCACAGGGCGGACCCATCATCGCCTACTCGCCGGGGCTTGCCGGCGAATTCGCGTTCATTCTCGACATCGAGGGGCTATAGATACACCTCTCCCACAGACGCGATCCGCCCGATTTGTGAGACTGCGAACTTCGCCCGAAAGTTACGGAACGCCCGTTACGCAACAACGCGATTGCGGCCGCTCTTTTTCGCCGCATAGAGATTCTGATCTGCGATCGCCAAAATCTCGTTCGGAGAATTGGTGGATAGAGTACTACCGGCGACACCGATGCTGATCGTCACATGCAGCCCGTTGCAGACCTCGGACCAGTCCCACCGCTCAATGGCCGAACGCAACTTCTCGCAGATATCGGTAGCGCCTCGGGGAGTGCCGGCGAGCAAGACGACGAATTCCTCGCCGCCAAAGCGAATTGCCTGATCGGTAATGCGCAGCTGGCCGCGCAGTATAGTTCCAATGGCACTCAGGACCCGGTCGCCGATCATGTGAGAGAAGTTATCGTTGATCGACTTGAAGTGATCGACATCCAGCATCGCGATCGAATATGGACGTTTCTCAGATGTCAGCGCTTTAAACCGGCTGTCGAGATATTTGCGATTATAGAGCCCGGTCAGTGCGTCCAGATAGACGGCATTGGCAAGGATATCGGTTTGCTCCTGCAATTTCTGATAGGAGGCCTCCAGCGTTTCTGCGCGCTTCGACTCCGTTTCGGCAACTTCCTTGAACCGTTTGGTTTCATAGTAGATTTCGGCGAGACGTGCGCGCCGCTGGGTACTCTCGGCGCTATTGCGCAAATAGGCCTGGTGGTATTTCTTATGTGCCTCCAGCGCCTGATCGAACTGCCCCAGCCCCTCATAGGCCTGCGACAGATAAAGATAGATCTGAACATAGGAATCGAAACTGCCGCCGGCGTCGATCAGCTCCAGCGCCTCGAGCAGCGGCGACAGGGCTTCCGTGAATTTTCCGGAATTGTTGTAGATCTGGCCCAGGGTGTAGAGATATTGCTGCCTGTCCCGGACATAGCTGTTCTCTTGAAACAGCCGGTAGCGCTCCATGCATTGCAGCGCCTTGTCATGCTCGCCCAGATGGCTGTGGAACTCGGCTTTGTTGCCGAGGCAGATACGAGCAGCCCAGCTGTCGCCGATCTCGGTTGCGATGTCGAGCGCCTGTTCGGTCAGTTCCAGTGCTCTGACCAGCATCTGGTGTCCTTCCTCCGGCCGACCGAGCGCCTCCGCGATATATCCGCCTTCCGAATGAGCGCCGCCGAGATTGATCAGCCACCAGCATTCATAGGTTCTGTCGCCAATCAACCTGGCGAGTTCGACGGACCTCTCGCTCATCAAGATGGCCCGGTCGGGCTGCTTGTTGTACCAGAAGATGATTCCAACGACGTTGGTCGCCAGGCTTTGCGCTTTCGGGTCTGCTGTCTTGTCGGCCAGATCCAAGGCGCGGGTCGCTTCTTCGATCGCTTCCTCCGGCAAGCCCAATTCCAAGAGCAGCCATCCGAAATACGCCCGGGCGCAGGCTTCCTGTTTGCGCTCCCCGTTCAATTTCCAGAAGTCTACCGCCCGCCGGATATGCGTCAGCCCAAGTTCGGCCTTGCCGATTTGAAAACAGTACCAGGCAATGTCGGTGTCGCATTGCGCGGCGAGCCGATCGTCGCCCCGCGCCTTGGCATCAGCAAGGATTTCGCCGGCCAGTGCGAGTGCCTCAAGCGAATGGCCTGTACATCCAAGATGCCACGCTTCTTGTAAGTTGGGATTTGCCTGCTGAGTAACTGCTTCAGTATCAACAACTTGCATCTCGAACACCAACATTTGTCTGCTGATATGGATAGCATCAGAAGTTTAAAATGATGCAAATTGCAAAAAGTACGCGACAAGCCCGGAAATAGGCTATCGAAAATCTCTCATATCTTTCGACACCATGCGCCGACGCCCGCCGGTTAATCCGCTATGCGGCGTTCCCAGGCGCGTTCGGTCGCCGGCGCCTCGTCGGTGGTGATCTGATCCGGCTTCAGGGCCATCAGCGCCGAAAAGCTCAGCCATTCCTCTTCACTGAAGCCGGCCTCTGGATCCTTCAGGGTGAAGGTCCAGGCATCGACGCGTTTGCCTTGCTCCTGGCAGAGCGCGATCATGTCGAGACCTTCATTGGCGGCATTAAGGATCAGCCGCCAATTGAGATAGATCGTGTCCGGTTCCGTCGGGCCGAGCAGGTCGGCGCGCAATTCCGCCTCGACCGCCTTCCAGCCGCGAGCCTTGCTGATATCGTAGAGCTTGTCGGTGGGGTCGATCCCACGCAGCAGATGCGGGAGCTTCTCCTTGACCGCGACGATGAGATCGAGACTGTCGCCGCTGACGATCACCGAGGCCGCGATATCGCGGAAATGCTCGGCAAGATGCTCAATGCCCCTGGCGCCGATCGCCTCGTAATCGTCCTTCATATCGAATTGCAGCAGCGCGGCCGGATTCGTCGATTGCATCATGGCGGCGAGATCCTCACTGAGGATCAGCGGCCGGTCGCCCTCCTGCATTCTGATATCGCCGAGGTCACCGATGCTCTTTTCGGTGATCGGTCCATGCCCGGTCGTTTCACCTTCGAGGTCCTCGTCGTGCAGCACGACGAAACCGCCATCGGCGCGCACGCGCAGATCGAGCTCCATCGAGGCGCCTGACGCAAATCCCTCCGCCATCACTTCGGCTGAGAACAACGGATCGGCAAACCGCTTGCGCAATCGGTGCCATTTCAGGCGGGTGCGATGCCCCTCATGTGAAATCTCCAGGCCCTGCGCATCCAGCAATTTCGTCATCTGCACCAAGTCTCCGCGATACCACTCTCCTGCCTTGATGAGCCATGATTATCAAGGGCCGAATACGGCTTTCATCGGCTGTAGGCTGCGGATATTGCCTCCGCAGCGGCTGATATATCCGAGGGATGGCCGGTCTGCCTGAGGGCCGCGCCATACGCCACGACGTTCGAGAGCACCGTCTGGAATGCGGCGCGCGGACCAGTGTGGTTCAGCCGCAAGAGACGGGCCGGCCCAGTTCCGACGCCTTCGGTCAGCTCGACTCCCAACTGCCCGGCGGCTGCGATCAGCGCGGCAGGCGCCAGTGCCTCCGGCACCGGCACCGCCGTCACCAGGTTCGAAGCCTTTGCTGCCGGTACCCAGTCCGGGGCGCCGAGCGCGGCAAGCCCCGCCCGTGTCGCCGATGCCGCCAGCGCATGGCGGGCGACGATATTCTCCAGGCCTTCGGCCTCGACGCGGTCGAGCGCCGTTTCCAGCGCGAAGAATTCCAGCGGCGCCGGCGTTCCCGGCAGGCCGCGTCGGCCGCTGTCGACCCAGGTCTTCAGATCGGCCAACGACAAGATCGAATCGCACGGTGCGCCATCCGTCAGGATCAGATCCCAGGCGCGGTGGCTGACCGAGAGTGCGGACACGCCGGCAGGCCCGCCGAGCGCCTTTTGCGGGCCGACAACCGCAATGTCGATGCCGAGATCGTCGACTTCGAAACCATGACCGCCGACCGAGGCCACTGCATCGACGATGGTGACGATGCCGCGGGCCCGGGCAAGCGCCAGTATCTCGGGCAGGGGGTTGAGGATGCCGCTTGCAGATTCCGCGTGCACAAGAGCGAGCACATCGATGCGAGGACCGGCGTCGAGCGCTTTGGCGACTGCTTCGATCTCGATCGGCAGGCCCGGTTCGGCGACGATATCGGCGACCGTCGCACCGCCCCGCCGCAGCCATTGCCCGAACCAGCCGCCATAGAGGCTGGTGACGATGTTGAGTGCTGTGAGGCCCGGGCGCGCAAGGCTGACGGCAGCCGCCTCCAGCGCCACCACCGCCTCGGCCTGCACCAGCAATATATCGTTGCGGCTGCGCAAGATGCCGCCGATTCTGTCGGCAAGGACGGCGTAGCGCTCCGCGGGATAGGAGGGCACGCCATGCAGGGGATTCCAACCAAGATCGGACATGGATACTTCCTTCAGCAGGGATCGGTCACGAGACGGGGGACGGCGGCAACGAGCGCACGGGCAGCCTCGGATTGCGGCGCCGCAACGACCGCCGCTGCCGGACCGGTCTCGACGATCCGCCCGCCATCCATGACGGCGATGCGGTGGGAGACGGCCCGGACCACGGCAAGATCGTGCGAAATGAACAGACAGGCAATGCCCTGTTCTTTCTGCAGATCGACCAGGAGCTCGAGGATCCGGCCGCGGACGGTCACATCGAGAGCCGAGACCGCCTCGTCGAGCACCAGCAGCGAGGGCCGTGTCGCAATCGCCCTCGCGATTGCCACACGCTGCCGCTGGCCACCGGAGAGTGCGCGAACTGGCCTGTCGGCATAATCGACAGGCAGGCCGACACGTTCGAGAAGCATGACGATCTCGCCCGGGCGTCGGTCTTTCGCCGCGATGCCGTGGATGCGAAGCGGATCGTCGAGCACCGTGCCGACGGTCGCCAACGGATTGAAGGCCGCAAGCGGATCCTGAAACACCATCTGCATGCGCGCCCGCCGGCGGCGCAAAGACGCGCCGTTCAGAGCGAACCAATCCTCTCCCTCGAAGCGGATCGAGCCGGCATCGGCGCTGAGAAGCCGCAGCAGAATGCGCGACAGCGTCGATTTCCCGCTGCCGGAGGCGCCGACGAGACCGAGCGTTTCCCCAGGCGCGATCGTCAGCGACACATTGTCGAGAGCGGCAACCTGGCGGCCCGCAGAAGAAAAACCTTTCGACAGGTTTTCGACGGAAAGCAAGGTATCGTTCATGCCGGCACCTCCGCGATCAGCGGCGGCGTTGCGAGGTCGCGATGGCTGGCGATGAGGGCGGCGGTATAGTCGCTTTTCGGCGCCGAAAGCACTGAACGGACGGGGCCCGCCTCGACCAGCTTGGCATTGCGGAAAACGGCGATGCGATCGACGAATCCGGAGGCAAGCGCGATGTCGTGGGTGATGAAGAGCAGCGTCATACCGTCCTCGCGTACCAGCCCGTCGAGCAGGCGGACGATCTCGGCCTGAACGACGACGTCGAGCGCATTGGTCGCCTCGTCGGCGATCAGTAGGGCAGGTTGCGCAGCGATGGCCGCCGCGATCGCCACACGCTGGCGCTGGCCGCCGGAAAGCTGATGCGGAAAGGCCCGCATGGCCTTGTCAGGCTGCGGTATTCGCACCCGCCCGAGTAATTCCCATGCCCTGACATAGGCCTGCTTCCAGCTGAGGCCGAGATGGCGCCTGGCGCCTTCGGCAACCTGCTCGCCGACCGTCAGGACGGGATTGAGGCTGGAGCCTGGATCCTGGAAAACCAAGCCGAAGTCGCGGCCTGGGCGCGGCGGACGACCAAGTCCGGGCCAGAGCATCTCGCCGCCGACCTTCGCTCCCTCCGGCAGCAGGCCGGCAAGCGCGCGGGCAAGCGTGCTCTTGCCGGAGCCGCTTTCGCCGATGATCGCCAGCCTTTCGCCGGCGACGATATCGAGATCAACGCCATCGAGCGCGGCCGCGCTATTCCTGTCGCGCCCATAGGTGACCGAAAGCTGTCGCAGGCTGCAGAAAATGCCGCTCATGTCGCCCTCACACCGTCATCGCCAAGCACCTTGCCGAGCCCCTCGCTGAAGAGATGGACGCCGAGCACGGTCGTGGCGAGCGCAGCGCCCGGTATGACTGAGAGATAGGATGCCGAACGCAGCACGCTGCGACCTTCGGCGATCATCGAACCCCAAGTGGCGATATTGGGATTGCCAAGGCCAAGGAAGGCCAGCGCCGCCTCGGTGAGGATCGCACCGGCGACGATGGTGGCGGAGAGCGCCAGCACCGGCGGCAACGCGTTTGGCAGGATTTCCCGGAAGGCGATCTCGGCCGGATGCATGCCGATCACCCTTGCCGAGGCGACGTAATCCTGCTCGCGGATTGCAAGCACCTGCGCCCTCGTCAGCCGCGCCGGATCGGCCCAGGTACCGAGTGCGATGGCAAGGACGACAACGGGCGTCGACACCCCGATGGTGCTGACGAAAGCAAGAGCGAGCAAGAAAGCCGGTACGATCTGGAAGGCGTCGACCACCCGCATCAGCGCCTCGTCAATGAGCCCGCCGGCAAAACCGGCAGCCAGGCCGACGCAGAGCCCCAGCACCATGGCCGAAAACGCTGCCGCCACACCGACGGCAAGCGAGGTTCGCGCGCCGTAGAGCAACCCCGCCAGGACGTCGCGGCCGAGACGGTCGGTGCCGAGCGGAAAAGCCGGATCGGCGAACGGCGCCAGCAGGGCGCGGCCGGCAATTTTCAGCGGATCGCCCGGCGAAATGACGGGAGCGAGCAGTCCGGCCGAAAGCAGGACGAAAAGGATCGCAAATCCGGCCACACCCTCCGGCGTGCGCAGCAGGCGCCGCAGCCAGCTCATACGCCGCCCTCCGATGCCCCGATGCGCGGGTCGAGCGCGGCATAGACGAGATCGACGAGGAAATTGACCGAGATGACGAGGACGGCGCTGGTGACGACGATGCCCATCAGCAGCGGCGCGTCGCGGCCGTTGACCGCCTCCTGCGCCAGCCGGCCGAAACCCGGGATCGCAAAGACGCTCTCGATCACCACGCTGCCGCCGAGCATGGCCGCCGACTGCAGCCCGAGCATGGTGACGAGCGGCAGCAGCGCATTACGCGCCACGTGACGCAGCACGATGCGGCTGCGCGACAGGCCCTTGGCCCGGGCGAAGAGCACGAAATCCAGCTTCCACGCCTCGGCCATACCGCTGCGCATCACCCGCAGGAACAAGGCGAGATAGATCAGGGCCAGTGCGCTCACCGGCAGAACCAGATGATCTGAGATATCGAGCGCGCGCGAAAAACCCGTCTTGCCGGAAGCGATCGTCTCGACGCCAGCGATCGGAAACCAGCGCAGCTTCACCGAGAAAGCGATGCTCAGAACCAGACCGAGCCAGAAACTCGGAATGGCGTAAACAATCAGCGAGCCGATCGACAGCAGCCGGTCCCGTAGGCCACCCGGCCGCGCCCCGGCAAGGATGCCGAGCGCCGAGCCGAGACCGAAGGAAAGCGCCGTCGCACTGCCCATCAGCAGCAGCGTATTGGGCAACCGTTCAGCGATGAGCGCAACGACCGGCCTGTTGAAGGCGACCGACCAGCCGAGATCGAAGCGTGCGAGCGAGGAAAGATAGAGCCAAAGGCGCGCGAGCATCGATTGGTCGAGGTCATAGCTCTCGCGCAGCGACTGCTTAAGTGCGGCATCGCCGCCGCCGATCGAGCCGAGATAGGCGTCGACGGCATCGCCCGAGGCGGTTTCGAGCAGGAAAAAGGTGAAGATCACCACGATCAGCAGCACCGGAATGCTGCTGATCGCCCTGCGCCTCAGGAGGATGATGGCTCGTTTCACGCCGGACAGGGCCTCTGGAAGAGAATTGCCGCCGATTCTATCACGATTGCAGCGTGGTATCGCCCCAGTTCGAGACCGCCCAGCGCGGATTGTCTGCGACGTTGAGCACGGTGTCGCGCGCGACGGTGATGAACCCCCATTCCGCAACGTTGATCAGCGGCAGATCGCCGACGACGAGCTGCTGGAACTTGCGGTAGAGATCGGTGCGCGCCGCAGTGTCGACCGTCTCGGAGGCCTGCTTGATGATCTTGTCGAGCTCCGGATTGACGTAGCCGCCCTGGTTGGAGAAGGGCACACCATCAGGGGTGCCGGACTGGACGAGAATGGTGGTGGAGATCGCCGGATCGCCACGGAAGACCGGCGGACCGACGGCGAGGTCGAAGTCGTGGTCGGTATAGACTGCCTTCTGATGTGCGGCCGCATCGGCATTGACGATCTCGGCATCGATACCGATCACGGCAAGCGCCTGGCGAAGGTAATCGCCGAACTGGCGGGTCTCGTTAAAATAGGGCGCGGGGCGGAGCTTCAGCGTAAAGCGGTTGCCGTCTGCCCCCTGTTTGTATCCTGCTTTATCGAGGATATCGTTCGCCGCTGCGGGGTTGAAATCATAGGCCGCGACATCTGATGTATAGAACTCCGGCGCATTCTTCGGCACCGGACCGGTCGAGGCGGCGGCGTAACCGAGGAAGATCGTGTCGACCACGAATTTCTTGTCGATCGCCTGCGCGATCGCCTGACGGACTCTGAGATCGGCCAGTTCCTTGCGGCGATGATTGATCTCGACGACGAGCTGATAGGTCAAAGCCTCGTAACCCTTTGAGATCACCTTGATGCCGCCGACCTTCGAAATGCGGTCGAGATCGGCGAGCGGCACCGCGGAGAAGGCGGCAAGCTGGATTTCGTCTGCTTCGAGCGCCGAACCTGCCGCTTCGCGATCGGGCAGCACGCGGAAGACGATCTCGTCGAGTTTCGGCTGGTCCTTGTCCCAATAATTCTCGTTGCGCGTCAGCCGGTAATATTCGCCGGGCTTGTGTTCGGCGAACTTGAAGGGACCGGTGCCGATCAGCGTGTTGTTCGCCGGATTGGTGGCGATATCGGTGCCGTCGAAGATGTGCTTGGCGACGACGCTGGTGACGACAGGGAGCGCGTTGCGGATCAGCTGGAACGGCGTCGGCTTGGAGAAGCGGAAGATGGCGGTGTAATCGTCGGGCGTATCGACGGCTTGAAGATTGGCAAAGACCAGGCGGCCGAGATTCTGCAGCGGCTTCCAGACGTTGAGCGCCGAGAAGGCTACATCGACCGAGGTAAACGGCTTGCCATCGTGCCAGGTGACGCCGTCGCGGAGCTTGAAGGTGACGGAGAGGCCATCGGCCGAGCCTTCCCAGGAGGTGGCGAGGCGCGGCGAAAGCCCATCCTTGCCGTCGAACGACGCTTCGGCGAGCGGCTCGATCACCTTGCTTGCGACGAAAAATACGCCGTTCGAGGCGACGATGGCAGGATTGAGGTTCTTCGGTTCGGAATCGGCTGCAACGATCAGCCGGCCGCCGGCGGGCGCGGTCTGCGCGAGCGCCTGCCGGGCGAGCGCCGTCGAGGCAAGGAGCAGGGCGGTGCCCTTCATCAGCGTGCGCCGCGAGATAGATGATACGGTCATGACCCCTCCTGATCGGTGAAATTCGGGTGCCCATATTCAGGGCGAAATGCAAATTGTCATAGAGGTTAGATTCGAATGGTCGGGCTGGGCGAGATATTTTTTGTCACCCAGCCATTATTCGCTCAGCCGTTGGCGGCGACACGTGCGGGCGCGTCGAAGAGATTGCGATAAGCGGCGCCCGGATGTGGCGCGACGAGCCGCGGCCCCGCTCCCCCGAGCTTTTCGCGCAGCGTTCCCTTGGCGTATTCGGTCTTGTAGACGCCGCGCTTTTGCAGTTCCGGCACCAGCAGATCGACCGCGTCCTCGAAACTTTCGGGCGTCACGGCATAGGCAAGGTTGAAGCCGTCGACATCGGTGTCTTCGATCCATTCCTGCATCAGATCGGCGACCGTCTGCGGCGAGCCGACGAAAACCGGGCCGAAACCGCCGATGCCGACCCAGTCGGCCATTTCGCGCACCGTCCATTCCTTGGTGGGATCGATTGTGGTGAAGGTTTCGACGGCCGATTGCACCGCATTGGTATGACGGTGCCGCAGCACCTCGTCCGGCCCGAACTGGCCGAAATCGATGCCGGTCCAGCCGGAGATCAGTGTCAGCGCGCCTTCGAAGGAAGCGTATTTGCGGTATTCGTTGAACTTCCGCTGTGCTTCCGCATCCGTTTCGCCGAGGATCACGGTTTGCAGGTTGAAGGCGAGGATTTCGCGCGGGTTGCGGCCGACCCGTTCCGCCGCCTCGCGGACATTGGCGACGTAACGCTTCAGCACGGCTTTCGACGGGGACGCGACAAAAATGCATTCGGCATGGGCGCCGGCGAAATCCTTGCCGCGGCTGGAGGCGCCGGCCTGGTAGAGCACCGGTGTACGTTGCGGCGAGGGTTCGCTCAAGTGAATGCCGGGCACGTTGAAATGCTTGCCGGAATGGCGGATCGGATGGACTTTTTCCGGATGGGTGAAGATGCCGCTTTCGCGGTCGCGAACGACGGCGCCGTCCTCCCAGCTTCCCTCCCAGAGCTTGTAGCAGACCTCGAGATATTCCTCGGCGAGGTCGTAGCGGTCATCGTGCTTCGTCTGCGCCGGCTGGCCGATATTGAGCGCGCCGCTGTTGAGGTAAGAGGTGACGATATTCCAGCCGACACGGCCTTTGGTCAGATGGTCGAGCGTCGAGATGCGGCGGGCGAAGGTATAGGGATGCTCGAAGGAGAGCGACGCCGTCAGGCCGAATCCAAGGTGTTCGGTCTCATAGGCCATGGTGGGGATGAGCTGCAGCGGATCATTGACCGGCACCTGCGCCGAATGGCGAAGTGCGGCGTCGACATTGCCGTGCAGCACATCGTAGACCCCAAGCACGTCGGCGATAAACAGCCCATCGAACTTGCCGCGCTCCAACGTCTTTGCCAGATGCACCCAATAATCGAGATCCTTGTAGGTCCAGGACTTGTCGCGCGGATGGCGCCAGAGCCCCGGCGACTGGTGTCCAACGCAATTCATGTCGAAGGCGTTCAGCCTGATTTCGCGGGTCATGTCTTTCTTCCTTGGAATTAGGGATTGCTGCGGCCGAGGCCGTAGGTCAGCGCTAAGGCTCCGACGAGCACGGCGCCCTTGACGAAATCCTGGGTGTAATAGGGAGCATTCAGCATGGTGAGACCGTTCAGCAGCACGCCGACGAAGACGGCGCCGGCAATGGTGCCGAGCACGTTTGGACGCCGCAGGTTGAAGACGGCGAAACCGATCAGCGCGGCGGCGACCGAATCCATCAGCAGCGAACCTCCGGAGGAGACATCGCCACGCCCGACGCGGGCGGCGATGACGATGCCGCCCAGCGCCGCCAGCGTGCCAGAAATGACATAGGCGAGCGTCTTCAGCCGGACTGTCGACGCGCCGGCAAGCCGGGTCGCGACCTCGTTGCCGCCGGTCGCAAACAGCAATCGGCCGATGCGGGTGCGTTCAGTGAGAATGAAGAGTGCGACGGCGACCACCGCCATCAGCACCACGGAAACGGGCAGGGTGCCGAGGATGCTGTAGCGGCCGATCAGCAGAAAGGCCGGGTCGTAGGCGCCGGTCGCCTTCGAGCCGTCAGGCAGGGTAAGGCCGGCCGAAATCGATCGGCCGGCGGTCGGGATCAGCTGCAGGCCGGAAAGCAGAAACATCATCGCCAGCGTCGCCAAGAGATCAGGCACCTTCAGGCGCACGATGAGGAAGGCGTTGACGAGGCCGATCAGGGCGCCAAAGGCGAGCACCAGCGGCACCGTCGAATAGGCATCAAGGTGCCAGACGATCATCGCGTAACTCGCTGCCATCACGCTCGATGCGGCGACCGCGCCGATCGACAGGTCGAAACCGCCGACGGCCAACGTGACGGTGACGCCGGCGCCGAGAATGGCGACGACGGACACCGCCTGCAGGATGCTCATCAGATTGGCGATATTGATGAAGGCGGGTTGGGCGATGGTGAAGCCGACGACGAGCAGTGCCAGCAGGATGAACACCGCGCCCGCCCGGAGGAAGGCCCCGAGGGCTGCGAGACGACCGCTATCAGCTTGCGGCGATGCCTTCGGCCGGGCGCTTGCCTGTGGAAGAGTGTCGTCGTCGATCGTCGTCATACGGATATTCCTTGGATGGCGGAGGCAAGAGGGGCCCCGTCTGCCGCAGGCCTCAACACGTGGCGGTCGATGACGAGGATGCGGTCGGCCACCTCATAGGCCTCCTCCGGATCGGAGGTCGCGATCAGCGTCGCCCTGTCGGTGCGGGCGCGAATTGCCCGGATGATGTCGTGGCGGGCGCCGACGTCGACGCCCTGGAAGGGCTCGTCGAGCAGCAGCAGCCGGCTCGGTTCCGCCTCCCAGCGGGCGATCACCGCCTTCTGCTGGTTGCCGCCGGACAGCGACCAGACCGAGGCGAGTGGACCCGCAGCCTTGATCCCGAGACGGGCGATTGCCTGTTCGGCCTCGCGTCGTTCACGGCCGCCGACCAGGAAACCGTGCGGATACCATTTGCCAAGATGCGGCAGACTGATGGTTGCCGACAGCGAATGGCCGGGCCATGCCGGTGGCATCAGCGAGGAACGATGACGGTCTTCGGCCGCCATCGCCACGCCTGCGGCGATCGCCTCGGCCGGGCTTTTCGGCCGATAGGGCCGGCCACCGAGGAACATTGTCCCACCGGCAAGCGCCGTCACGCCGAAGATCGCCTGGAGCAACCGGCTCTTGCCGGCGCCGAGCACGCCTGTTACCGCCACCACCTCGCCCTCATACAATGAAAGATCGAAGGAAGCGGCTTCAGGGAGCAGGCTGATATCACGCATCTCCAAAATCGCCGCACCGGTCGCAGGCCGCGCATCCGGCCGGGCCGCATCCAGTCTGCGGCCGATCATCGTCTCGATGGCGGTCGAAAAATCGATCGGCCGCGAGAAAGTGCCGACGACGCGGCCGCCGCGCATGACCAGCGCGCGGTCGGCGATGGCTTCGAGATCGGCGGTACGGTGCGAGATATAGAGGATTGCCAGGCCCCGCTTGCGAAGCTTCAGCAGAATATCGAAGAGGCGGCGGCTTTCTTCTCCGGAAAGGCTCGCCGTCGGCTCGTCGAGGATGAGGAGATCTGCACGGTTGGCAAGCGCCCGGGCGATCGCCACCAGTTGCCGGTCGGCGCTGGTGAGCTCGCCGAAATCACGCTCCAGCGGCAGGCTGAAGCCGGCGGCATCGAGCATTGTCTGCGCGGCGCGACGGATGCCGGCGCGCGAGACGAAGAAGGGCGTGCTGCGATCGGCGAACCGGTTGAGCAGCAGCGCATCGGCAACCGTCAGGCCGGCGGCGCCGACCAGGTCTGTCGACTGATGCACCGTCACGACGCCAGCCTTCGCCGCTTCGGCCGGGCTGCGCGGCGCAAAGGGGCGACCGTCGAGACTGACCGTGCCGCCATCGGCCGGAAGCACGCCGGAAAGAATCTTCACCAGCGTCGATTTGCCCGCGCCGTTTGCACCCATCAGCGCCACGATCTCACCGCGCTCCATCGACAGATCAGCACCGGCAAGCGCCCGCGTCGACCCGAAACTGCGGGTGATGTTTTCAATGTGAAGAAGCGGCATCAATAGTGTCCGGGGCTGCATTCGAAGCCGGAGTGTGCCCTGTCCGGGCGGTCGAACTCCAGGCACGCCTTTCCCTCACAAACTGTCCTCGGGAAACAAAGAGTCTCCCGCAGCCCGTAAAATCGGATCATTTACTCTACTAAAAACATAGAGATTATATCTAAATAATCCGACGCGTCGCGAGGGCTGTCAGACCTGTCAGACGACGCTTTCGTTTGCTAGAAGGAACGCGACGATGAAATCCCTCGCACGGCTCGCACTGTCTGCCGCCGTCATTCCGTTCATTTTCATTCAAGCCGCCAAAGCCGACGGCCTGTCCGGCGCTCCGGCCCCCTTCGATAAGGGCGGCGTCAAGGTGGCTCTGATCAGCTACATCTCGGCCGGCGATTTCTTCCAGGCCTACCAGGCCGGTGCGGAAGCCCAGGCCAAGGCGCTGGATATCGACCTGCGCGTCTTCCCCGGACGGCAGGACGCCGCCGAGCAGCGCGAGCAGATCCTGCAGGCGATCAATCTCGGCGTCTCCGGCATCGTCATAGACCACGGCCTGCCGGAATCGCTCGGCGACGTCGTGCAGCAGGCGCTCGACAAGGGCATCAAGGTCGTGGCCTTCGACGTCAACCTCAACAACCCCAAGATCCCGCAGGTGGAGCAGAGCGATCACGAGCTCGCCTCTCTTGCGCTCGAACAGGTGGTGAAGGACAACGGCAAAGACTTCAACGCCGGTTATGTCTATGTCGCGGGCTTTGCGCCGCTCGACCGCCGCAACGAGGTCTGGGACAAGTTCAAGTCGGAGAATAAGGGCGTGGTCGAAAAGGCCCGTTTCGGCAATGTCAGCGACACGACGGCGACCTCGACCGCCGACCAGGCGAAGGCCGCGCTCACCGCCAATCCCAATATATCGGTTGTTTTTGCCCCCTATGACGAATTCGCCCGCGGTGTGAAGCTCGCGGCCAACGACCTCGGCATAGCAAAGAAGCTGAAGATCTATTCGGCCGACGTCTCGACGGCCGATATCCAGGAAATCACCGAGGAGGGCAGCCCCTGGGTTGCGACCGTCGCCACCAACCCCGCCGTCGTCGGCGCCGTTTCCATACGTGCCGCCGCCCTGGAGATCGCCGGCCAGACGGTTCCCCGTCAGATTACCGTGAAGCCGACGCTTCTGACGCAGGAGAGCCTGCGCGCGGCCGGCGTCAAGACGATCGAGGAACTGGCTGCGAAGATCCCCGCCTTCAGCACGAGCGATGCGGCGACCGCGAGCTGGATCCCGGACAAGCTTTTCTGAGGAGGTCACCCTCATCCTTCCGGTGGGAGCGTCAAGCTCCCGCCGGATCCCCTTTTGGAGAATTGGAGTTTCGCGCATGAGCCAGTCCAATGTCGTCTTCGCGGTGAGCCGCAATCCGACGCGAGAAGACCTCTTTGCCCGTGCCGAGGAGATCTCTGCCGATCTTTCCGGGCGCGCCGCAGACCTCGACCGCGAAGGCCGCCCGCCGCTTGCCGAGATCATCAAGCTGAAAAATGCCGGGCTGCTCAATGCGCTGCATCCCACGCAAATCGGCGGCGGTGGCCTCGATTGGGTCGACGGGCTGAGGCTGGTGCGCATCCTCGCCCGTGGCGAGAGCTCGATTGGCCAGCTGCTCGGCTACCACTATGTCAACAGCCAGTATATCTATTAGGCCCTCGATGCCGCACGCGCCCATGCGCTGGGCAGCGATACGGTCGCCAGGAACCTCTATTGGGGTGCGGCCGTCAATCCGCGCGATACCGGGCTGGTGCTCACCCGCCGCGGCAACGGCTATGTGCTGAACGGGCGCAAGTCCTTCTCCACCGCGGCGCGGGTCTCCGACTATATCAATGCCAATGCGACGCTCGACGACAAGATCGCCGGCTTCGCCGTGCCGACCAATCGCCCCGGCTACGTCGCCAATGACGACTGGGACAATATCGGCCAGCGCCTCTCCGACAGCGGCAGCGTCGAGTTCCGCGACTTCCCCGTCTACGAGGAGGATTTCGTCGGCGCGCCGGCCGCACCTGATGTGGCGCCGCCTGTATTGTCGACCTTCAACACGCCGTTCATCCAGCTGGTCTTCGTCAATTTCTATCTCGGTACCGCCGAAGGCGCTCTGCAGGCGGCCGTCGATTACGTCAGAACCACCACCCGGCCGTGGATCACGTCAGGTGTCGAGCGGGCGGCGGATGATCCATATATCCTCGAACGCGTCGGCGAATTCACCGCCGCGCTGAAGGCCTCGGCGGCCCTTGCCGACAGCGCGGCATCAGCCGTGCAGGCGGGCCTTGCCCGCGGCCGCGACGTCACCGCGCGCGAGCGCGGCGAGGCGGCGGCGGAAGCCTATACCGCCAAGGTCCACGCCACCCATGTCTCGCTCGACATTACCTCGCGCGTCTTCGAGCTGACAGGCGCGCGCTCGACGGCCGACAAATACCGCTTCGACCGCTTCTGGCGCAATGTCCGTACCCACACGCTGCACGATCCCGTTTTCTACAAGGCGAAGGAAGTTGGCGAATTCGTGCTGAACGACAGGATACCGGAAGTCAGCCTCTATAGCTGAGGCGGCCGCGCTGTGATCGAAAGTGAAAAACCCCACTGCCGGCACCGGCGGTGGGGTTTTCGTTTAGCAGCAACGAAAATTTCAGAGCGCGCCGTTTTTCGGCGGCGTAACGCCGTTCAGATGGTAGTTGCCGACGACGTGATATTTCCAGCGCACGGGATCGTGCAGCGTATGGGTGCGGGCATTGCGCCAGTGGCGGTCGAGGTTGAGGCCGGCCTGCACCGACGAGGTTCCGGCAAGCTCGAAGAGCGTGTTTGAGGCCTCGATCGCCACTTCGGTGGTCAGCACCTTGGCGGCGGCAACCGCAAGCGTCGCCGCGACCACCTTTTCCTCCGTCGTCTCGACCTGCGCGGCATCGACCTTGTGGCCTGCGCGCTCGACAAGAGCCGTTGCGGCTTCCAGGCGGATGGCGATCTGGCCGACCTTGGCGATCGTCAGCGGATCGTCTGAGGCGCGGTCAAGGCCGCTATCCATCCACGGGCGCGATTTCGTCCTGATGAAATCAAGCGTTTCGGCAAAGGCTGCCCGTGCGATACCGAGATCGACGCCGGCATGGATGATCTGACCGACGGAGCCAATCGTCGTCGGCCGTTCAAAACCTTTGTGGTGGAAGACCACGGAATCGGCGCTGACATAGACATTGTCGAGGATGGTCGTGCCGCTGCCGGTGGTGCGCTGGCCGAAGCCGTCCCAGTCGTCGACGATCTCGACGCCGTCGGTGCCCTTCGGCACGAAGGCCATGGTCAGCCGATCCTCCGGATCGAGCGCAAAGATGGTGATCCAGTCGGCGAAAAGGACGCCGGTCGAATAGAATTTGCGGCCATTGATCCGGTAACCCGGCCCGTCGCGGGTGATGCGCGTATTGTAGTGGCCGACCGTCTTCGTGCCGCGCTCGGAAAGCGCATTGCCGAAACGATCGCCGGCCAGCACCCGGCCGAAGAAATAACGCTGCTGCTCCTCGCCACCGTCGGTTCTGAGCGCCTCGAGAATATAGAAATGGTTCTGCGGGATCTGGCCGATCGAACCATCCGCCTCGGACAGGATCGCGGTGATCTCGGCAAGCACGGCGTTGGAGACGTCGAGCCCGCCATATTGCGCAGGCACGGTGATCGCCAGAAGGCCGGACTGGGCGAGAAGATCGAGTTCGGAAAACGGCAGGATCCGGTCGGCGTCGCGCTCGGCTGCGCGTGCGGCAAATTGCGCCGCCAGTCTGCGGGCGGTGGCGATCGCCTCGTCATCGCTGCCGATACGGTCGGCCACGGGCCGGATCTGATCTGCTTGCCTCAGCACGGTGTTCATCGATGTCTCCAATTCTGACGAGCCTATCGGTGAAAGAAATTAAGCGTCGAGATAAGAGCACAAATTCTATAGATGCGATGGAAAATGAAAAGTGTTTGCTTATCAGGCTTAGACCGCCGCGATTAGTGTCGCGGTCCGGCACTCGTCCGACGAAGTCGCCTGGGAAGCGATGAAATTCCTGCCCAGAACTGGCGCTCCCGGTCTCGTTTTGACGACGGCGACCTCCTACGTAACCGATGTCAGGTGCGTCACCGCGCCGGTTGCAGAAAGAACGCCCAATGCGGGGCAGGGCGACCGCCTTGCCCGATCCATGAGGAAAATCATGACCCGTTCACGGCAGTTGCGCCTCGGCGCCTTCATGCGTCCCGTCAGCCTGCATACCGGCGCCTGGCGCTATCCCGGTTCTTATCCCGACGCCAATTTTAATTTCGCCCATCTGAAATCCTTCGCGCAGGCGCTGGAACGGGCGAAATTCGACGCCTTCTTCATGGCCGATCATCTTGCCGTGCTCAACATGCCGGTCGAGGCGCTCAGGCGCAGCCACACCGTTACCTCCTTCGAGCCCTTCACATTGCTATCAGCGCTGGCAGGGGTGACTGAGCGCATCGGCCTTGTCGCCACGGCCTCCACCACCTTCGACGAGCCCTATCACATCGCCCGGCGGTTCGCCTCGCTCGACCATATCAGCGGCGGCCGCGCCGGGTGGAACATCGTCACGACCTCGAACCCCGACGCCGCTCTCAATTTCGGCCTCGACGAACATGTGGAGCATGGCGAGCGGTATCATCGCGCCCGGGAATTCTACGATGTCGTCACCGGGCTCTGGGACAGCTTCGCCGACGATGCCTTCATGCGCGACCGGGAAAGCGGTCTGTTCTTCGATCCGGCGAAGATGCATGTGCTGAACCACAAGGGTGACGAACTCAGCGTGCGTGGGCCGCTCAATATCGCCCGGCCGCCGCAGGGTTGGCCCGTCATCGTCCAGGCCGGCCAGTCGGACCCCGGTCGCCAGCTTGCCGCTGAGACCGCCGAGATGGTCTTCTGTTCGCCGCGCGATCTGGCCGCCGGCAAGGCGCTTTATGCCGATATCAAAGGCCGCATGGAAGCCATCGGCCGCAACCGCGACCATCTGAAGATCCTGCCCGCCGCCTTCGTCATCGTCGGCGACAGCATCGAGGAGGCCCGCGCCAAACGCGCCACGCTCGACAGCCTGGTGCATTACGACAGCGCTATCGCCTCGCTTTCGATCGCGCTCGGCCATGACGCTTCGGGCTTCGATCCCGACGCACCGCTACCATCAGATATTCCCGACACCAATGCCAGCAAGACCGGCCGCGCCCAGGTGCTGAAACTTGCCGCGGAAGAAAATCTGACGGTGCGGCAGCTGGCGCAGCGTTATGGCGGCTATGCCGGCCTTGCCTTCGTAGGCACGCCGGCAAGTATCGCCGACGACATGGAGCGCTGGCTGGACGAGGAAGGCTCGGACGGATTCAACGTCGTCTTTCCCTATCTGCCGCAGGGTCTCCTCGACGTCACCGAACGGTTGGTTCCCGAGCTTCAGCGCCGCGGCCTGTTCCGCAGCGAATACGAAGGCACGACACTGCGCGAGCATCTCGGATTGCCGCGGCCGGAGAACCGGTTCTTTGCTGCTGGTGCTTAGGTTTGCAGGCCGGCAAAGCGCCAGGGATCGATGCATTCGATCCCGAGCGGGATGAAATGCGCGACATTGCGCGTAACCAGTTTCAGCTCGTGCTCCAGCGCGGTGGCGGCGATCATCGCATCGGCGGAGGGGCGCTTGTCCGGGGTCGGCAGCAGGCCGGCCCGGCTTGCCGTTGCGGCATCGAAGGGCAGGATGCGTTCGGCGAATTCGGCAAGCACGATCTCATCCATCCAGCGGCGGAGATCCTCGGCGAAACCAGGATCCTTTGCCCGCTCGCGCTGGATGCCGAACTGGATTTCCATAATGGTGATCGCCGAGAGATAGGCATCGGCGACCGAAAACTCCTTCATGAAGTTCTGGAATTCCGCCGCCTGCCGTTCGACCCTTCGCGCAGCAGAGATGACATTCGTGTCGAGCAGAAATGCCATTAGAACTCGACGGTCCTGTTGTCGAAGTTCAGCCGCTCAGGTTCGAACTCTCTTTCATCGGCCCCCGGATCGCGCAGGGCCGCAAAAAGGGTCTTGGGCGCCTTCCAGTTCGCCTGGAATTCGGCATAGCTGACAAGCACGTAGGCTGCCTCACCGTGATCGGTGATCACGAGTGGCTGCTCGCTCGCCTCCTTCTTCGCTTTGCTCGGATTCTGATTGAAGGCGGCACTGGTCATGAAGGACATTTTCATCGAAATCATCCATACTACATTTGTTAAGAAATATACTACATCCGGCTCGATTTACAAGATCGCCGAAATGGACGGCCTCGCTTTCTGCTTTCCGGAAGCAAGCCGATCGCGCTCAGGCCATGACCCCAACCCGAAACGCGTCGCTTTCGCCCGCCATCAGTTCGAGCGGCCAGATAATGTTGCGCCCGTCGCCTGGATAAAACTCTCGATAGACCGGCATGTTGGCGAGAAGCATCCGGCCGAGTTCGACGCCGAGATCGTAGAGCGACATGCGAAAGCAGCTGAGCGAGGGCTGCAGGAACCGTGCGCGCGGAGCGTCGCGGAAGCCGATCACCGCAAGGTCGCGGCCGGGCATGACGCCCGATTCCATCAGGCAGCGATAAAGGCCGATCGCCATCAGCTCGTAGATCAGGATCACCGCCGTCGGCCGTTCTTCGAGGAGCAGCAGCTCGTGAGCCGCCTGATAGCCGCCCTGTTCACTCGACTTGACGCGGATGACGAGCGAGGGGTCGAAGGGAATATCGTGCCGCTCGAGCGCGCGGCGATAGCTTTCGATAAAGAGATAGCCGAGGTTGGCCTCGCTCGACGGCGCAGTGATTGCGATCCGGCGATGTCCCAGCGCGATCAACCGCTCGACGGCATGGTCGGCCACGCCCTCGAAATCGAGATCGATCCAGGGAAAATTGCTGGCCGAAAGGCTGCGGCCGAGCGCGACGAAGGGGATCTTCGCCCGCGACAGAAAGTCGATGCGCCGATCGACGCGCTGCGTGTCCGAGATGATCATCGCATCGACGATGCGCCGCGCCACCATCCGCTTCAGATATTCGTGCGGGTCCTCGTCGCTCGGGCAGGGCAACATGATGAGGTCGAGCTTGTGGCGGGCAAGGACGCTCTGCAGGCCGCTGGTGACGCCGAGGAAGAAGTTGTCGGCGTTCTCGACCGTTTCCTTGCTGGATTCGATCATCAGCCCGATGACCTTCGTCTCCCCCTGCCTCAGGCTCCGCCCAGACTGGTTGGCGACGTAGCCGAGTTCGTCGGCCGCCGCCAGCACCCGCCGGCGGGTTTCCTCATTGACATCGGGCTTGCCGTTCAGCGCACGGGACACCGTGCCGATCGAGATATCCAGGTATTCGGCAAGCTGGCGAATCCCCTTCATCGGCCGCGTTTTTCTTTCAGTCTGCAATTTCGCATTTCGCCTCTATTGACACGGTAAAATGTTTCCGTTTACAGTCGTAAACGTTTACGGAGTGCGTGTCATCAGGAGTTGGCGCCATTCCCTCGGAGGAAATCGTGAAATTCAGTGCCATTCTGTGCGGGTGCGGAGCTATGTCCAAAGGTTGGTTGCGAGCCATCGCTTCCAACCCTCTGCTGGCCGACTCCATCACCATCGTCGGCCTTGTCGACCTGAACCGGGAGACGGCGGAAAAGCTTGCCGCGGAGTTCGGCCTTGATGGCGCCGTCATCGGTTCGGACCTGTCCGACGTCATCACGGCCACGAAGGCCGACCTGGTCTTCGACATCGTCATTCCGGCTGCGCGCTACGACGTCGTTTCGACGGCACTCAAGGCCGGCTGCCATGTGCTCAGCGAAAAGCCGATGGCCGCCTCGCTTGCCGAGGGCGCTGCGCTGGTCAATCTTGCCGCCGAGACCGGCCGCATCCACGCCGTCATCCAGAACCGTCGCTTCATATCAGGCGTCAGGCGCCTGCGTCGTTTCGTCGACAGCGGCGCGATCGGCGACCTCACAGGCATCCATTGCGACTTCTTCCTGGCACCGCATTTCGGCGGCTTCCGCGAAGAGATGGACAACGTCCTGCTTCTCGACATGGCGATCCACACCTTCGATGCGGCGCGCTACGTTGCCGACAGGAAGCCGCTCGCCGTCTATTGTGTCGAGCGCAATCCAAAGGGTTCGTGGTACCGGCACGGCGCCTCGGCCAACGCCATTTTCGAATTTTCCGACGACATCGTGTTCACCTATCGCGGCTCCTGGTGCGCCGAGGGCGAGCGCACCAGCTGGGAGAGCCAGTGGCGTCTCGTCGGTTCGAAGGGAATGCTCACCTGGGATGGCGAAGAGAGTTTCAAGGCGACTGTTGCCGGCGAAGAGCCCGGCCTTTTGCACGGCTCTGTCGCCGTAAACGTTCCCGGTCCGGAACATGACGAGGAAACCCATGGCCACGCCAGCGTCATCGCCGACTTCATCGCTGCGATCGGCACCGGCAAACAGCCCGAGACGGTCAATTCCGACAATATCAGAAGCCTTGCCATGGTCTTCGGCGCAATCGAAAGCGCCAAGACGGGCAGGCGCGTCGAAATTTCAGCATAGGATGAAGTGACGTGAGCAACCCTGCAAAATCCATTCGTATCGGTACCATGGTCAGCGGCAACAAGGGCGATGCCGCAACCCGCATCGGCGAGATCGCCGACATGGGCTTCGAAAGCTTCGAACCCTTCTTCTGGCAGACGACCAAAGGCCAGGATCTTGCCGAACTCGGCAAGCGCTGCCTCGATGCGATCGGCGACCGCGACATCACCATCTCGACGCTCGGCATGTTCGGCAATCCGCTTGAAGAGACCGCAATCGACCTTGAGACGCTGCAAGGCTGGAAGCACTGCATCGACAATGCTCATCACTTCGGCGCCACCTGCGTTGCCGGCTTCACCGGGCGCATCCGCGGCAAGCCGCTGACCGACAGCCTGCCTCGCTACAAGCAGATCTGGAGCGAGCTTGCCAAGCGCGCCGCCGACAAGGGCGTCAAAATCGCTTTCGAGAATTGCGCCATGGACGGCAACTGGGCGACCGGCGACTGGAATATCGCCCATAATCCCGATGCCTGGGAACTGATCTTCAACGAGACGCCGGATGACAATATCGGGCTGGAGTGGGAACCGTGCCATCAGATGGTCTATCTGATCGACCCTTTGCCGCAGATCCGCAAATGGGCGCACAAGTTCTTCCATGTCCACGGCAAGGACGCGACCATTCGCTGGGAGGTCATCAAGGAACACGGCATCTTCGGCAAGGAGAAGTTCGTCTTCATGCGCACGCCGGGCTTCGGCGACAGCAACTGGACCGACATCATTTCCGAGCTGCGCCTTGCCGGCTGGTCCGGCTCGATCGACATCGAAGGCTGGCACGACCCGGTCTATCGCGACGAACTCGAAATGACTGGCCAGGCCCACGGGCTCAACTATCTAAGGAAATGCCGGGGCGGAGATTTCATTGTTGATCCCTGATCAACCGCCTAAGGTGGGCGCCGCCGGGCTGGGAGGCCCGGGGGGCGCCATGACTGACTAACGTGGTCTTTTCGCGGCGCAGCCGCTTTTTTGGGAGGAAAGCATGAAAAGAATTGCAAGACTTGCGCTAGCACTCGGCACGGCGATGCTGATGACATCGGTCGGCCATGCCGAACAGAAGACCTTCAAGATCTGGTGGTTCGAGGAGCCGACCACGGCTCAGGGCATTGTCTGGAAGAAAGCGCTCGAGGAGTTCAAGGCGAAACATCCGGACATCAACGTCAGCTTCGAGCAGAAGACCTTTCAGCAGTTGCAGGCCTCAGGCGGCATGATCCTCAATTCCGACCAGGCCCCCGACGTGCTCGAGTACAACAAGGGCAATGCGACCGCTGGCTTGGTTGCAAGCCAGGGATTACTGACCAATCTGGATGACTATGTGAAGAAGGAAGGTTGGGACAAGATCCTTAACGAAGGCGATTTTGTCCTTAGCCGTTATGACGAAAAGGGCATCTATGGCTCCGGCCCTGTTTGGGGCGTATCGGTCTTCGGCGAATATGTTTCGTGCTTCTACAATATTGACATGTTCGAAAAGGCAGGCCTCAAGCCGCCGACGACGCTCGAAGAGTGGGTCGCTGACATGGAAGCATTCAAGCAGAAGGGTCTCACGCCCCTCGCGCTCGGCGCCATCGACACCAGTGGCCAGCACTTGCTAGCCTCTCTCGCCTATACCAAGGCCGATGACGCCTGGGTCCAGAATTATCAGGGTTTGAAGGCTCCCCTCGACGGCGCGCCCTACCTCTATGCGGCGCAGACATTGCTCGACTGGGTCACAAAGGGCTATATCAACAAGGACTCCACGGGCATGAAGGACCCGGATGCGGCTCTGCTCTTCACCTCCGGCAAGGCGCCGATGTACGTCTCGGGCACTTGGAATCTCGGTACCTTCGCCTCGACCATCAAGGACTTCAAGTGGGGTCAGTTCGTCATTCCGACGCCGAAATATTCGGTCGGCTCGACAGGCAATCTCTGGGTCGTTCCCAAGGGTAGCAAGAATCCCGATCTCGCCGCCGAGTGGATCAGCCTGACCTTGTCGCCGAAATACCAAGCTGAACTCGGCAATGCCGGCGGCGTGCCGATCGCCGCTGATCTTTCCGTCATCACCAACCCCATTGGTAAGAACGCCGCAGCGGTTTTCAAGCAGATCTCTGACAAAAGCGGCCTCGGTTTCTATCCTGACTGGCCGGTTCCCGGCTACTACGACGTGCTCAACCAGAAAGACACCGGTCTTTTCCAGGGCAGTCTTACTGCGGAGCAGTTCGTCGAACAGATCAAGCAGGTTTACGACGACACGCAGGAAAATCAGTAGCGCGACCTTGAACGATGGGCTGCGCCGAAGGCGCAGCCCAGCATGGGAGGCTGAAGGAAGAATGATATGGCCATATCCAGCCAGCGATCGAGCGACAGTTCACGAGGCTATAGCCTCTATCTCATTCCGGGGACGATCGGCTTCATTCTAATCGTACTCATTCCGCAGCTTGCTAATCTCGGGCTGAGCTTCACGGCATGGAAAGGCGTCGGCACGCCACGACCGGTCGGCCTGCAGAACTATCATCGCCTGCTGACGGATGATCAATTCTGGGGATCGATGTATCACACGCTGCTGTTCATCGTTTCGATGACCGTGATACCGGTGTGCATCGGCCTAGTGCTGGCCGCTCTGCTGTTCGACTATGTCAGGGACGAATTCGGGGAATGGGTCTCGAGCTTTTTCAGGGCCGGTTTTTACTTACCGCAGATTCTTCCCGTAACGGTCGCGGGCGTCCTCTGGGGCTGGATTCTCAATCCCGTAGGTGTCATCAACATCACGCTAAAGGCCATCGGCCTTGAAAATCTCGCACAGAACTGGATCGGTGATGCGACATACGCGCTTGCTGCCGTCTCGCTCGTCATTGTCTGGATACAGGTCGGCTACTGTCTGGTGGTTTTCATGGCCGGTCTTTCGCGCATCGACCCTTCTCTCTACGAGGCTGCCGAGCTCGATGGGGCAAACTGGTGGAGCCGGCTGGTGACGATCACCATTCCACTCCTGGCGCCGGAGATTTTCGTCGTTGTGCTGACCACGCTGATCGCGGCGCTTAAAGTCTTTGCGCCAATCTTTGTCATCACCGCCGGCGGCCCCGACAATGCCACGCTTGTACCATCCTATCTGACTTACTACCACTTCTTCACCACACAGCGCGTCGGCTATGCCGCAGCCATCGCGGTCGTGCAAACGACTCTGACGATCGCTTTGGCTGTCATTTTCCTACGCTTCCAGAGCCAGCAGCAGTCGAAGGAGTAGATCATGGCTTACTCAGTTCTCAGCGATGGTACGACCAAGGCAAAGGCGACGGCGGCAGCCGATCGCGCGCGACGCGATCCGATGCGGTGGGTGGTGCTGGCTATCCTTATTCTACTCCTCGCCTTTACGCTCTTTCCCTTTTTCCTTGCTCTGCTCAACGCCGTCAAGGCGAGTGCCGAATACGCGATCGGCGGACCGCTATCGATTCCCCGGTCGATCGATCTCACGGCGATCGAGAAATTTTGGACGGTGTCTGATTTCAGCCGCAAGCTGCTCAACAGCGTGGTGATCAGTCTCGCTGTGTCGGTGTTGGGGGTACTGATAAGCCTGTTCAACGCCTATGCGATTGGGGTCGGCAAGGTGCCGGGTTCGCGCGTGATTTTGGTGGTCTTTCTTCTGGGCATTATGGTGCCGCAGGAGTCAATCATTTACCCACTATACTACATGGCGAAAGCGAGCGGTCTCTACGATACGCAGCTTTCCGTGATCATCATTTTCGCGGTCCTGCAAAGCGCTTTCGGGACTTACCTGCTCTCGACCGTGCTGAGTACCTTTCCCAAGGAAATCCTCGAAGCGGCCGAGATGGATGGTTCGACCCACTGGAAAACGCTGTGGTTCGTTGTCGTCCCAGTACTGCGGCCGACACTCATGGTCCTGGGAACCTTCTTTTTCATCTGGACTTGGAACGAATTCTTGATCCCGCTCGTCATGCTGGTGTCCAACAACAACCAGACGGTCTCGGTCGCCATGGGCCTCACCCGCGGTCAGAATATGTCGGACCCTGTGCTGCAGGCCTCGGCGGCTTTCCTGGGTATAATACCGACCGTGATCTTCTTCTTGATCTTCCAACGCACGCTAACGCGCGGTATCGCCGCCGGGGCAGTCAAATGATGATTTTAACCCTTGGCCATCCAATCGGTCCCGGTTGGGGACCAGCAAGGTTTTCGGCATGAGCCAGAACATCCAGATCGAACTCTTGGGCATCGAGAAGCACTACGGCGCCTTTCACGCGCTTAAGAATGTCAACCTTTCAATTCCCAAGGGCACGTTTGTGGCGCTGGTCGGTCCGTCCGGATGCGGCAAGTCCACGTTGCTCCGCTCGCTTGCCGGGCTGGAAAAAATTACCGGCGGCACGCTGAAGATTGCCGGCGAGGTGATGAACGACGTGCCGCCGCGGGCGCGCAATATCGCCATGGTTTTTCAGAGTTACGCCCTGTATCCGCATATGACGGTGGAACAGAACCTGACCTATTCGCTGAAAATGCACGGCGTCCCCAAGGCTGAGGCAAAACAGAAAGCCGAGGAAGTCGCTGTCATCACCGGTCTTTCCCGGCTGCTCGACCGTTATCCGCGCCAGCTTTCGGGAGGCCAACGGCAGCGTGTAGCCATGGGCCGCGCCATTATCCGCAACCCCCAGGCCTTCTTGTTCGACGAGCCGCTTTCCAACCTTGATGCAGCGCTACGTGTCTCGATGCGCAAGGAAATCCGCGCCCTGCACGACCGGCTGGGCGCCACCTCGGTGTATGTTACCCATGACCAGATTGAAGCCATGACGATGGCCGATCACGTGGTGGTGATGCGCGACGGCATCATCGAACAGCAGGGCG
This sequence comes from Rhizobium sp. 862_C5_N1_2, assembly GCF_051811205.1. Lineage (NCBI taxonomy): Bacteria > Pseudomonadati > Pseudomonadota > Alphaproteobacteria > Hyphomicrobiales > Rhizobiaceae > Rhizobium > Rhizobium sp. 862_C5_N1_2. The sequence goes on from NZ_JBPWPT010000004.1 coordinate 114,486, forward strand.
CGCCGCTCGACCTCTACGACCGGCCGGCGAACCGGTTTGTTGCTGGTTTCATTGGCTCGCCGGCGATGAATTTCATTCCCGCGATTGCCGCGGAAGGCGGCAAGAGCCTGATCCTGGATTTCGGCGCGGTGAAGCAGACGCTTGCGATATCACGCGCCATCGAGCCCGGACGTAAGCTCATCGCCGGCATCCGGCCGGAACATATCGGCGTCGTCGAGCCCGGACATGGCAGCTTCGATGTGCCGATCGCCTTCGTCGAATCGACCGGCTCCTCGACCTTCATCGTCGCGGAGACCCAGCCGGAGCTAACGATCGTCGAGACGCGCCGCGACAGGGTCAAGGCAGGAGACATGATCGGACTTTCGGTCGATCCGGACCAGATCCATCTCTTCGACACTTCGACGGATCACGTCATATAAAGGCAGCAGCCTGTCGGCTTGGAAGTGTCATAAAATCGAACCGGGTGACGCCGTCGAGCCAGATCTCGAAAGCACGACCGGCGACTGGCGCGACAAGCTCGGCCCAACGATCGCCTGAGGGCCTGTCCGGTCGAGCTTCGATCGGATCGCAAGAAAAACAAATCCCGCACGATCAACGCTGTTGACAACGGCGAGCAATCGATATTGTCTTGTAAAGCGCTTTACTAAACCGCTTTACATTAGGTCCAGCCAATGGCCAAGGGAACGACACCAAGCTTGAAGGATGTTGCGGCGGCCGCTGGCGTGTCGGTCACCACCGTGTCGCGTTTCGTCAACGGCAGTCTCGATCTTCCCTTTCAGACCAAGAAGCGCATCGAGGATGCGATCAAGACGCTGAACTACCGGCCGAACCCGCATGCGCGTCGGTTAAGCAGGGGGCGTTCGGATACGATCGGTCTCGTCGTGCCCGATATCGCCAATCCCTTCTTCGCGACCCTCGTCGCCGCCGTGGAGCAGGCGGCCGATGAAAAAAAGCTCGCGGTCTCCTTGCACGCCACCCTCAACCGGCCAGGGCGCGAGATCGAATATCTGCAGTTGATCGAACGCAATCACGTCGACGGCCTGATCTTCGTCACCAACCACCCCGACGATGGCGCGCTTGCCGCGCTGATCAACGGCAGCGGCAAGGTCATCATCGTCGACGAGGACATTCCTGATTCGAAGGCGCCGAAGCTGTTCTGCGACAACGAGCAGGGTGGTTATCTCGCCGGCCAGCATCTGGCCGAGCAAGGCCATCGCCATGTGCTCTTCATCGGCGGTGACGAGCGCATGATCAGCGCCCGCAGGCGCTATGACGGCCTGCTGAAGGCGCTCAGCGAACGGCATGGCGACGAGGCCCGGGCCGACCGCTATGCCGGCGAATATACGATCGAATACGGCCGTGCGGCTGCGCTCGACTATCTCTCCGGCGACCGAAAGGCGACGGCGATCTTCGCCAGCTCCGACGAGATCGCCATCGGGCTGGTCGAGGTCTTCAGAAGCCGAGGCGTGTCGATCCCCGATGACATCTCGGTCATCGGCTTCGACGATGTCGGTCCGCTTCATCTTTTTGCACCGCCGCTGACGGCCATCCGCCAGCCAGTGCGCCAGATCGGCCGGCGGTCGCTGGAGTTGCTTCTGGAAACCAATTGGCACGAGTGGAAACCATCCGCTTCGGAAGAGCTCGTGCCGGTCGAAATCGTGGTGCGGAACTCCGTTGCGCCGCCTGCGAAATAATAATCAGCAACGTCAAAAAACCAAAAGAGGATGAGAACATGACACTGAATTTGACAAGACGAACGATGATCGCCGCCGCCGGCTTTACGGCATTGACCTTCATCGGCCTGTCCGGCGCCGCGGCGCAGGAAAAGAAGACTGTCGCGCTAGTCCAGATCAACCAGCAGGCGCTTTTCTTCAATCAGATGAATGAGGGCGCCCAGAAGACGGCCGATGCAGCCGGCGTCAAACTGGTGATCTTCAACGCTAACAACGAGACGACCGCGCAGAACAGCGCGATCGAAACCTACGTCCAGGAAAAGGTCTCCGGTCTTGCCGTCGTGGCGATCGACGTCAACGGCATCATGCCGGCGGTCAAGCAGGCGGCCGATGCCGGCATTCCTGTCGTCGCCATCGACGCCATCCTGCCTGATGGCCCACAGAAGGCGCAGATCGGCGTGGACAATGCCGCGGCCGGAGCCGATATGGGCAAATACTTCCTCGACTACGTCAAGGCGAACATGGGCGGCAAGGCCAAGCTTGGCGTCGTCGGCGCGCTGAATTCGTTCATCCAGAACATCCGCCAGGAGGGCTTCGAGAAGACCCTGAAAGGCGTCGACGGCATTGAAATAGCCGGCGTCGTCGATGGCCAGAACATCCAGGACAACGCTCTTGCGGCGGCTGAAAACCTGATCACCGCCAATCCTGATCTGACCGCGATCTACGCCACCGGCGAGCCAGCCCTGATGGGGGCGATCGCCGCTGTCCAGAGCCAAGGCAAGCAGGATAAGATCAAGGTGTTCGGCTGGGATCTGACTGCCGAAGCCATTGCCGGCATCGATGCCGGCTTCGTCGTCGCCGTCGTCCAGCAGGATCCGGCTGCAATGGGCGGTGCCGCCGTCGACGCGCTCGTCAAGGCCTCGGCCGGCGAAACCGTCACCAAGACGATCTCGGTGCCGATCACCATCGTCACCAAGGAGAATGTCGAGCCGTACCGGGCCGTCTTCAAATGATCGAAAGCGGACAGCGTGACATCGCTGCCGCCGGTTCCGGAGGGGTCGCACCCTCCGGAACCGGAACATCCGGCGGCACCCGATCCGACCCGCGCATCTCGCTGCGCGGTATCCGCAAGTCGTTCGGCTCGCACCAGGCCCTGCGCGGCGTCGATCTCGACATCTTCCCCGGCGAATGCCTGGGCCTTGTCGGCGATAACGCCGCCGGCAAATCGACGCTGACGAAAATCATCTCGGGAACCTACATTCCCGATGCCGGCACCATCACCATGGAAGGCGAAGAGGTTCGCTTCTCCGGCCCCGCGGATGCGCGTGGCAGAAACATCGAAATGGTGTTCCAGGATCTCAGCCTCTGCGACCATATCGATGTTGTCGGCAATCTCTTCCTGGGCCGCGAACTCAGCCGCGGGCCGTTTCTCGACACCAGGACGATGCTGTCCGAAGCCCGCAAGATGCTGGATTCGCTGGAGATCCGCATCCCGAGGCTGACCTGCAAGGTCGCCCAGCTCTCCGGCGGGCAGCGCCAGGCGATCGCCATTGCACGCGCCGCTTCCTTCAAGCCCAAGGTGCTGATCATGGACGAGCCGACGTCGGCACTTGCCGTCGCCGAGGTCGAGGCGGTTCTGGCCCTGATCAACCGCGTCAAGGCGAACGGGGTCTCGGTGATCCTCATTACCCACCGGCTGCAGGATCTCTTCCGGGTCTGCGACCGCATTGCGGTGATGTACGAGGGCACAAAAGTGGCCGAACGGCAGATCGGCAGCACAAACCTCGAAGACCTCGTCAGGCTGATCGTCGGTGAAGGAGCCAGACAATGACGGCTTATACGGAACGCGGCCGCGGCTCGCGCGTCGCCGATTTCTTCGGCGAACACGCACAGGTCCTGTCGATCGCCATCTTCTTCCTGGCCTGCATGATCTTCTTCTCGATCGGCAACGAAACCTTCTTCACGCTCGGCAATATCCTGAACATCGTGCGGCAGGCTGCTCCCATCCTGATCGTTGCCATCGCCATGACCTTCGTCATCATCACCGGCGGCATCGATCTCTCGGTCGGCTCGCAGGTCGCGCTCGTCAATGCCGTCGCGGCGATCGTCATGGCGATGGGTGTTCCCTGGCCATCCGTCGTCATCGGCATGATCGTGCTCGGCGGCTTCATGGGGCTGGTCCAGGGCTGGTTCACCGCCTATCAGGGCATCCCGGCCTTCATCGTGACGCTTGCCGGCCTCTCGATCCTGCGCGGTCTGGCGCTCTATCTGACCCAGGGCTATTCCATTCCGATCAAGGATGCGCCGGGCTTCTTTGCGCTCGGCCGGGGCGAAATCCTGAGCTTCCCAATCCCGGCGATCATCGCCGTCATCATCGCCATTCTCGGCTATGTCGTCATCACCGCGACGAAATATGGCCGGCAGGTCGTGGCTGTTGGATCCAACATGGAGGCGGCTCGGCGTGTCGGCATGCCCGCCAAATGGATCATCGCCTCGGTCTATATCATCTCCGGCATGGCCTGTGCGGTCGCCGGCCTGCTGATCGCCGCTCGCCTCGGCTCCGGTTCGTCCAATGCCGCCGTCGGCTTCGAGCTGCAGGTAATCGCCGCCGTCGTGCTCGGCGGAACGTCGCTTATGGGCGGACGCGGCACCATCCTCGGCACCGTGCTCGGCACGCTGACCATCGCCGTCATCGGCAACGGCCTGATCCTGATGCACATATCGCCTTTCTTCACCCAGATCGTCACCGGCGCCATCATCCTCGTCGCCATCTGGCTGAACACGCGCATCTTCACGGCCAATTTCCACTTCCGGCTCGGCAGGAAAGGATGAAGCGATGAGCGAGCAGACAGCAGAAAGCCTGTCCGAAGCGCATGTCCGATCCGGCAAGGTGATGACCGTCACCGGTCCGATTTCGGCGGATGCGCTCGGCGTGACGCTGATGCACGAGCATATCCTCAACGACTGCCGCTGCTGGTGGCATGCGCCGAAGACGCCGGAACGGCAATATCTAGCCGAAAGCTTCGTCTGCATGGAAATCCTCGGCGAGCTCAGGCAGGATCCCTTCGTCAACAAGCATAATATCACGCTCGACGACGAACAGCTGGCAATCGCCGAGCTCAAGGACTTCGTAGCAGAAGGCGGCCGCACAGTGGTGGAGCCGACCTGCAAGGGCATCGGCCGTAATCCGCTGGCGCTCCAGCGCATCTCGAAAGCATCCGGCCTCAACATCGTGATGGGGGCGGGTTATTACCTCGGCTCCTCGCATCCGGAAGGCGTCGCCGCGATGAGCGTCGATGACATCGCACTGGAGATCGTCCGCGAGGCAAGGGAAGGCGTCGACGGCACCGGCGTCAGGATCGGCCTGATCGGCGAGATCGGTGTCTCCTCGGATTTCACCGCCGACGAGGAGAAATCGCTGCGCGGTGCCGCACGCGCGCAGGTGCTGACCGGACTTCCACTGATGGTGCATCTGCCAGGCTGGTTCCGTCTCGGCCACCGCGTGCTCGACGTGGTCGCCGAAGAGGGGGCCGATCTCCGCCACACCGTGCTTTGCCACATGAACCCGTCGCATGATGACATCGCCTATCAGAGCGAGCTGGCCGCGCGCGGCGCCTTCATCGAATACGACATGATCGGCATGGATTTCTTCTATGCCGACCAGCAGGTGCAGTGCCCGAGCGACGAGGAGGCGGCACGTGCGATCGTGCGTCTCGTCGAGGTCGGTTATCTCGACCGAATTCTTCTGTCGCACGACGTGTTCCTGAAGATGATGCTGACGCGTTACGGCGGCAATGGCTACGCCTATATCCTTCGCCACTTCCTTCCCCGTCTTCAGCGGCACGGCCTCGACAAGACGGTTCTCGACGAAATGATGCGCAGCAATCCGCGCCGCGTCTTTCATGCCGGAGCCTAGCTCCATCCATTCAATCGATCACAGGTACGGCAGACCATGACAAAAAAAATCCTCCTTGTCGGCGAGAGCTGGGTCAGCTCCGCCACGCATTACAAAGGCTTCGACCAGTTCGGCAGCGTCACCTTCCATCTTGGCGCCGAACCGTTGGTGAAGGCGCTCGCCGGCAGCGCCTTCGAGCTCACCTATATGCCGGCGCACGAGGCGGTGGAGAAATTCCCCTTTGAGATGACCGGGCTCGACGCCTACGACGCCATCATTCTCTCCGATATCGGCGCCAATTCGCTGCTGCTGCCCCCGGATGTGTGGCTGCATTCGCGCACCGTGCCGAACCGGCTGAAGCTTCTGAAGGCGTGGGTGGAGAAGGGCGGCGGCCTGCTGATGGTCGGTGGCTACTTCTCCTTCCAGGGCATCGACGGCAAGGCCCGCTGGCGGCGCACCCCCGTCGAAGACACGCTGCCCGTCACGTGCCTGCCCTATGACGACCGCGTCGAAATTCCCGAGGGAACTGTTGCCGAAGTGGTGAAGCCGGAGCATCCGACAATGCAGGGCCTTGAAGGCGCCTGGCCGGTGCTTCTCGGCGTCAACGAGGTCGAAGTGCGAGACCGTGCCGATGTCGAGATCGTCGCGCGCCTGCCTGAGGATCAGGGCGGCCATCCGCTGCTCGTCGTCGGCACGCATGGCACTGGGCGGACGGCGGCCTGGACGTCGGATATCGGCCCGCACTGGCTGTCGCCCGCTTTCTGCGAATGGGAAGGTTATGGCCGGCTCTGGAAGAACATCCTCGGCTGGCTCACGGAAAAGCAGGCGTGATTTCAGCACGCGGCGGGAATTGGAAAGGGAATGACATGCAGGAAATTTCGGACAGGCCGTCCAACGCCATCAGGGACATCTTCGGCAGGGACAAGGTCCTGATCGGCATGATCCATTGCCCGGCCTTTCCGGGCGCGCCGCGCTACCGGGGTGCTGCGATGGATGCGATTTACGACGCGTGCATGCGCGACGCCGAAGCCTGCGTGGAAGGCGGCCTGCATGGGCTGATCATCGAAAATCATGGCGATGTACCGTTCTCGAAGCCCGAGGATATCGGCCCCGAGACGACTGGCTTCATGTCTGTTGTCACCGACCGGATCGCGCGCGCGGCCGGCATTCCGCTCGGCGTCAACGTGCTGGCCAACGCGCCGATCCCGGCCTTCGCCATCGCCACGGCCGGTGGCGCCAAATTCATCCGCGTCAATCAATGGGCCAATGCCTATGTCGCCAATGAAGGCTTCATGGAGGGCAGGGCGGCCGAAGCCATGCGCTACCGCTCGCTGCTCAGGGCCGAGCACATCAAGGTCTTCGCCGACAGCCACGTCAAGCATGGCAGCCACGCCATCGTCGCCGACCGCTCGATCCAGGAGCTGACGCGTGATCTCGCCTTCTTCGATGCCGATGGCGTCATCGCCACCGGCCAGCGGACCGGCAATTCGGCAACGATGGAGGAGATCGAGGAAATCGGCGCGGCGACACACCTGCCGCTGCTCGTCGGCTCCGGCGTCAACAAGGACAATATCGTCGATATTCTGAGCCGCACCAATGGCGTCATCGTCGCTTCCTCGCTGAAGCACGGCGGCGTCTGGTGGAACCCCGTCGACGTCGAGCGCGTGCGCACCTTCCGGGCGGCGGCCGAACCGGGACTGGAGGGCTGAGTATGGCGGCAGAGAGCCTTTCGGCCCGCATCCTGCGCGAGAACGACGCTGTCCTTGGCGCGATGCTGAACCACCGCTTCGTCGAAGATGTGAAAAACGACACGTTGAGCAAGGCGGCCTTCGAGCGTTATCTCGTCTATGAAGGCGCCTTCGTCGACAGCGCCATTTCGATCTTTGCCTATGCGGCGGCGACCGCCAGGACGATGACGCAGAAGCGCTGGCTGATCGCGGTTCTCGACGCGCTTGCCAACGAGCAGATCACCTATTTCGAGCGCACCTTCGCCAGCCGCCGCATCGATCCCTCGTCCTTCGATACCGGCATCGCCGAGGTCGAGGCCTTTCGCGCCGGTATGTTGGAGATCGCCCGCCAGGGCGGCTTCCTCGACACGGTTGCGGCGATGTTTGCGGCCGAGTGGATGTACTGGACCTGGTCGAAGGAAGCGGCTAACCGCCCGATCAGCGATCCCCTGTTGAAGGAATGGGTCGACCTGCATGTCGATCCGAATTTCGCCGCCCAGGCGCAATGGCTGAAGAATGAACTCGACATGGCAGGAGAAACGCTGGAAGAGGATGAAAAAGCGCGGCTCAGCGCGATCTTCGGCCGGGCGATGCAGCTCGAGATCGATTTTCACGATGCGCCTTACCTTTAGCTTCAGCCTTGCGAAAGCAGATGCATGCGCGCCTATATAGTCGGTAACGTCGCCATCGACGAAACCATCGCCGTTTCCGAACTTCCCGTCATCGGCGCCTCCATCCTCGGCAATGCCGGTGGCAGCGATCTCGGCGGCAAGGGCACGAACCAGGCGGTCGTCATGGCCCGCTGCGGCGTTCCGACAACGCTGGTAGCGCCTGTCGGCAGGGATGCGAGGGCCGATACCATTCGCCATTACCTCGCGGACGAACCGCTTCGGAGCGAACTGATCGAAATGGAAAATGCATCGAGCGATGTCTCGATCATCTTCCGACTGCCGGGCGGCGAAAATGCCATCGTCACGACGACGGAATCGGCGCAGAGCCTGTCCCTCTCCGATGTCAGGCGGATCCTCTCGACGGCCGGCACCGGCGATCTCATGATGCTGCAGGGCAATCTGTCCGACCAGACGACCCGCGAGATCCTGGAGCATGCAAGAGCGATCGGCATGGTCACCGCCTTCAATCCCTCGCCGGTGCGCTCCTATTTCTCTGATCTTTGGGGGTTGATCGACATCGCCTTCCTCAACAAGGGCGAGGCGCAGACCCTGACGGGAACGACGGGCAGGGAGGCTGCCGAATATCTGCTCAGCCGGGGCCTGCGAGACGTCGTCCTGACGCTGGGCGGCGATGGCGCGACGCTCGTGAACCGGCACGACAGCATCGAAGTGCCCGCCCAGGTCTGCGATGTTGTGGATACAACGGGCGCAGGCGATACCTTCATGGCCGCAGCACTGGCATCCTGCGCGCTGCGCCGGCAGCGGCTGGACCGGCTAGCCATCGAACACGCAGTCGCGGCCGCGGCTATCACCGTCTCAAGACATGGAACCAGAAAGGCGTTTCCGACCATTTCCGAGCTTGAAGCGATCCTGACATAACCGGCTCGGTGTGACGGGCGTTTCATAAAACCATCATCAGCCTCTGCGAAGGGATGGGCTTCTCGCGATTCCCTCCGTTACATCCGGACTTTCCTCATGACATCACCCTCGATTTCCGCGCGTCTTTCCCCGACCGCCTCGTCCCGCCTCGTCGTGCTTGCAGAAACGGTATTGAAGGCGGGCGAAACCGCCCGTGGCTCGCTGCGGCGACGAACGTCGGCAGAAATGCTCGCCAAGGCGCCGCGCGATTATCAGACCGAAATCGATGTCGCCGTCGAGCGGATCATCGTCGACGAGATGACGAAGGCCTTCCCGGACTATGCCATCCAGGGCGAGGAGGCCGTCGGCAACCGCACGGCCGCGCCGGAAACGCCTGTTATCTACATCGACCCGATCGATGGCACGACCAATTACGCCTGGGGCATTCCGCATTTCGGCATGACCATCTCGATCGTCGAAAGCGGCAGGCTCGTCATGGGCGTCGTCTATGACGCGATGCAGGATGAGCTGTTCAGCGCCGAGATCGGCGGCGGCGCCTATCTCAACGGCGAACGCATCCGCTGCGCCGATGTGGATGACATCGAGAATGTGCTTGTCGGCGCCGGCCTGCCGATCCCCGGCCAGGTCAAGGCGGTTGCGGAAGAGACATATTTCGAAGCCGTCAGACGGCTGATGGCCAATACGGCGGGTGTGCGCCGGCTCGGCTCGGCGGCACTGTCGATCGCCTATGTCGCCTGCGGCCGGCTGGACGGATTCTTCGAGGACGGGCTCGCGATCCATGATTTCGGCGCCTCGGCGCTGCTGGTCGAAGAGGCGGGCGGCATCGTCACCCGGTTTTCTGGGGCCGAAGTCGACGGGCGGGGCGATATCCTTGCCGCCAGCAAGGCGCTGCATCCCTGGCTGCTGGAAGGCTTCGAGAGCAAGGCGTGAATCGGCGCATTCGGAGCGTCTAAACCCGCAGGAGCTCTTCGATCTCCACATCGCCCTTTGCCGGCATCGACTGATGGACGAGTTCGTTGTCGCGGAAGACGAAAAAGCCGGCGAAGCTCGGCTCGACCCTCATCCCGGCCCGGACGCGATCGTCGGGCGCCACCATCGCCTTCAGACGGCTGCCGTCGGCAAGATCGACATCGACCATCTTGTGGGTGCCGAAATCGACGGCGCGATGGACTGTCGCGGCATCCGCCCGATCCGAGGGACGGATCGTCAGCGCTTCCGGGCGGGCGGCCAGCGTCACCGGCCCGTCCTCGACGGGAACGGCAAGCGGAAAGAGCGGATGCTCGCAGACACCGTTTCTAACGCGGCTCTGGACAAAATTCATCGAGCCGATGAAACCGGCGACGAAGGCCGTCTGCGGCTGTCGGTAGATGGTGCTTGGTGGCGCGATCTGTTCGGTGCGTCCGTCGCGCATGACGACGATGCGGTCGGCCAGCGCTAAGGCCTCGTCCTGACCGTGCGTGACGAAGAGCGTGGTGATGCCGAGGCGCTGCTGGATATCGCGCACCTCCTCCCGCAGCCTCTCGCGCAGATGCTGGTCGAGGCTGGCGAAGGGCTCGTCGAGCAGAAGGATCTTCGGCTCGAGCACGAGCGAGCGGGCAAGGGCGACACGCTGCTGCTGGCCGCCCGACAGTTGCGTCGTCATCCGGCGGCCGTAATCGGCAAGACCGACAAGCGCCAGTGCAGCCTCGACACGCTCACGGATTTCCGCTTTCGGCAGCCGGCGGAGCTTCAGGCCAAAAGCGATATTGTTGAAGACGTCCATGTGCGTCCAGAGCGCATGGCTCTGGAACACCATACCGGTCGGGCGCCGCTCGGGCGGCAGCGTCGTCACCTCCTTCGCGTCGATGCGAATGGTTCCGCCGCTCGGTCGCTCGAAGCCGCCGATCATTCTAAGAAGCGTCGACTTGCCGGAACCAGATGGCCCGAGCAGACAAACGAGCTCGCCGTCGCCGACTTCGAGCGAGAAGTCGCGAACAGCAAAAGTGGTCCCGAACAGCTTCGAAACGCCTTCGATCGCCAGATGTGCCATTCTCAAACCCTTCCCTGAACTGACGCGCAAAGCTTCACGCGCCGAAGCCTCTCGCAAAGGCGCCGGTGCCGATCACGCGGCGTGCAAACATCAGCGCGATGAAGGACGGCACCCACAGCATGACGGAGAGCACGGCGCCGTATTGCACGACGATCTGGTTGTTGATGAAGCTGATCATCAGCACCGGCATGGTACGAATCTCGGGCGCGCCGATCAGCCAGGCGCCTTCGGTCTCGTAGAAAGTGCCGACGAAGGTCAAGAGCAGCGCGGCTGATATCGTCGGCGCCGCCTGCGGCAGCGTGATCGACCAGAAGACGCGCAGCGGCGTTGCACCGGCATCGCGTGCTGCCTCTTCCATGCGCCGGTCGACATTCTGGAAGGCTGCCACGGGAATCCAGATCATCAGCATCAGCGTGCCGACGAGCTGGATCAGCACGACGCCCCAGAAGGTGCTGATCAGGCCGAGCTGCAGGAAGATGCCGGCAATGGCGACGAGCAGGCCGAATTTCGGAAAGGCATGCGATGCCAGAAACGACAGGAACAGGATGTTCCTGCCGGGAAAGCGCATACGCGCGAAGGCGTAAGCGGCAGGAAGGCAGATGACGGCCGAAAGAATGGTGACCGTCGTCGTCAGCCGCAGGCTGAGGAAGAGTGCGTCCCAGACATCCCCGCGCGCCAGCGTCTGGCCCCAGAAGCGCAGGCCGAACTGCTGCGGGATCACCGAGGGGTAACGCCAGATCTCGGTGAAGGCCCATGTGCCGACGACGATAAGCGGCAGCGCGATGAACAGCGTCAGCAGGCACGCGAAGAGCAGGCCGATCCAGTCGAAGCGCAGGCCGAAGCTCGATCTGCCGGCATTCATGGCTGGGCCTCGCGGTTGCGGGCGATCGACCTGATGTAGAGGATGCCGAAGATCAGGCAGAAGCCGAATGTGATGACGGCCTGGGTCATGGCGTTCAGCGGGTCGTTCATATCGGCGAAAGTGCGCTGCATGAACGGCCCCATCATCTCCGGTGATGCCGAGCCGAGCACATAGGGTAGGGTGAAGGCGGAGAAGATGCCAAGCACCGCAAAGGATGCAGTCACCAGCAGCGAGTTACCCATGCGCGGCAGGATGATCGAGACGAAGACCCGAAGCGGCCTTGCGCCGACATCGCGCGCGGCTTCGATCGCACTGTTCGAAATGGAGGAAAGCCCTGATGTCAGCATCAGCACCGTGAGCGGAAGATTGTCCCAGACGAGACCGATGACCGGTCCCCACGGTGTCAGATAGGGCGTGCGCAGCTTGGGTAGGCCGACGGAATTCAGCAACAGGTCGACGGTGCCGTTCGGGCCGATCGTCCTGATCAGCGCATAAGCGAGGATGATCGATGGGACGAACATTGGAAAGATCGCCATGCCCTGCACATAGGCGGCAAATCGCCCCTGCGAGAACCGAAGGTAAAGAGCGATCGGAAGGCCGATCGCCAGAAGCAGGATACCGCAGACGGCGGTGGTCCAGAGCGTCAGCCACAGATTGCCGAGGCTGTAGCCGTCGGTGAAGAAGAAGCGGTAGGAGGCAAGCGAGAATTCCGTCGCTCCGTTAGGGCCTCGAACAAAGATTGTGCCGACGACCGCCGAAAGGATCGGAAAGACGACCAGCCATGCAACCAGGAAGACCGGCAGAGCAACGAGGAGGAGCCCGATAGAGCTCCCCCTTCTCATGGACCGGTGACGGCGCAGAACCGCCGGCGCAGTGTCAGTGGACATCAGGTGCGGCTGATGCCCGGAGCGACGTTGCGGTACCAGCCGTCGGCGATCGCCTTTTCCCAATCGCCACCCGGGAAGGTCGGAATGGTTGAGGGAATAACGTCGGCATATTTCTTGCGAAGATCGTCGGAGATGTGATCCCACGAGATGGCGGGGAAGCCGCCGATCTCGGTGATGATCGCTTCCTGCATTTCCTTCGTCAGCATGAATGCGGCAAGCTTCAGCGCCGCATCCTTGTTGGCGCCGTTGGAGAAGACGGTGATGCTGGAGAAACCGCCGCAGAGGGCGAGATCGGTAAGCTGCACGAGGCCGGTCGTATCAGGCAGCACACCCTGGGAGATCGCCTGCAGCACCTGGTCCGACCAGACCGGCACCATGGTGACGACGCCCTGGGCGAGCAACTGGATCGACTGGGTGTTGCCGGCCGTATAGGCGCCCTTGTCGTAAAGCGCCGGGGCGAGGTCGTTGAGGATCTTCCAGGCCGGTGTCAGCGTCTCAGTGGCGAAGTCGGCGGTGAAATTGTCGACCTTGAACTTCTTCGGATCGCGGCCATTGGCCTCATGGATCGCGCGGCGGACGAAGTTTCCGCCCGAACCGCCCTTGTCGGGACGGTTGTAGATGAACTGGCCCGGATTGGCCTTGATCCAGGCGGTGAGCTGATCCCAGCTCTTCGGCGCATCCTTCGGATCGAGCTTGGTCGTGTCATAGGCGAGAAGGACCTGCGAACCGCGATAGGGAAGGGAGTAGGGGGTATCGAAGGCAAGCGGGTTGATATGGTCGTAGCCCTCGATGTTCTCGGCGGAGAACTTCACCCAGAGGCCGGCATCGATGCCGCCGGATGGCAGACGCGGATCGAATTGCTCGAAGAGGTCGGCTTGCGGATCGGTCTTCGTCTTCAGCGCGGCAAGCGCACGGTCGGCGATGGCGCGCAAGCCATTATTGTCGCCGGCATCGGTCACCTTCAGGGCGACGCCGGGATGCGCCTTTTCGAAGGCCGGGCGGATGACGTTGTTCCAGAGGTCGACGACATTGGCATCCGAACCGCTGTAGAGATCGATCGTGCCGGCTGCGGCCGATGCGAAACGCGGAAGAGCCAGCAGACCGGCTGCAGCTGACGATGTGATCAGAAATTCGCGTCTATTCATAACCCGTCTCCATCAGGTGTCGAGGCTCAGCCTCCGCAGGATTGTCCGAGGCCTTGCTAGCGCCGGCGCGTAACATCGACATGACAGATCGGGCGTATCTGAGGGAAATTGCACAGCTGTGCTCTTTGCACCGTGTGGAAATTGGCGGCAGGAGATACTATCTGTTGCGGAAAAGGAGATATCCAATGACCGAAGAACGTGCAGTCCTCGCCGGCGGTTGCTTCTGGGGCATGCAGGACCTCATCCGCCGATACAAGGGCGTGATTTCGACCCGCGTCGGCTATACCGGCGGCGATGTGCCGAATGCCACCTACCGCAACCACGGAACCCATGCCGAGGCGATCGAGATCATCTTCGACCCCTCAAGGATCAGCTATCGGGAAATCCTCGAATTCTTCTTCCAGATCCACGACCCGAGCACGCGCAACCGCCAGGGCAACGATGTTGGCTTGAGCTACCGCTCGGCAATCTTCTACGTCACCCCTGAGCAGGAGCGCGTCGCCAAGGATACGATCGCCGATGTCGACGCATCAGGCCTGTGGCCCGGCAAGGTCGTCACCGAAGTCGTGCCGGTTAGCGATTTCTGGGAGGCAGAACCCGAGCACCAGGATTATCTGGAGCGAATTCCGAACGGCTATACCTGCCACTTCGTCCGGCCCGGCTGGAAACTGCCGGTCCGCCAGAAGATCGCTTGAAATTGATCAGGTTCCCATCGCCGCGCGGCTGGTTTCCAGAAGCGCGGCGACGAGATTCGTCCTCGGCGAGGATCGCGTCACCACGATGCCGACGGTGCGCACGGCGGACGAGCGGGGCAGGGGCAGCTTGAGGATATCAAGGCCAGCCGGCCAGGGCGGCGCCCAATCCGGCACGATCGAGATTCCGAGACCGCGGTCTACCATCACCGCGATCGCCTCCAGCGCGTCGAGCTCATAGCGCTCGACCGGATGGATGCCGATCTCGCGCAAATATTCATCGGCGATGTGACCACCCCACTGGTTGCGGTCGTAGCGAATGAAGGGCAGGGTCTTCAACAGTTCGAGCGGATCCGCCCCCTCACAGTCCCGCGGAGCGATCAGCACCAGGGGTTCCTGGCGCAGCTTGTTGAAGGTCAGTGTCTTCTGCATCGGAAATCGAGGTTCGATGATGAAGGCCGCATCCAGCGCGCCGTTCAAAACCTCGGCATAGAGGTCCATCGACGCGCCCGGCTTGAGGAAGATTTCGATCAGCGGATAGTCCTGGGCGAGACGGTGGAGAATGTCGGGAACGAGGCCGGTCAGCGCCGTATTGATCGCCCCGATCCGCATCTCGCCCGAAATCGTCGCGGTGCCGGCCATCGCCTTCAGGTCGCGTGTATCGCGCACCAGATCCCTGCAGCGATCGAGAATGGCAAAACCCGCCTCCGTCGGCCGCATGACGCGGCCGGAACGCACCAGCAGCCGCACGCCGAGCTCGGCCTGCAATGCGCGGATGCGCTGGGCGACGGCCGCAGGCGTGAGGTTCAGCCGCTGCGCGGCCTCTGCCAGCGAGTGCCGCTCGGCAACGACAATGAAGGTTTCGAGAAAACGTGTGTCCATCGATAGTTTTTCTATCTCTTGAACGAAGCAGAAGCCATATTTTATTTATAGTCCGTTGCTCCGAAAGATGGCCGATCATTGAGGAGACGGATGGAATGGATTTCGGCCTGAAGGACAAGACGGCCCTGGTGCTTGGTGCCGGCGGCGGATTGGGCAGCGCGATTGCCGCCAAGCTTGCGCGCGAAGGCGCCAGAATTGCCGCGGCGGATATCGACCTCGCCGCCGCTGAGAAGACCACGGCGGCGATCGAATCCGAAGGCGGCAAGGCACTGGCTCTGCAATGGGATCTTTCCGATCTCGGTTCGATCGATGCGCATGTCGCTGCAATCGAACAGCAGTTCGGACCGGTCGATATCCTCGTCAACAATACCGGCGGCCCACCGCCAACCACCGTCTCCGGCCAGGATCCGATGCTCTGGAACCAGTATTTCCAGAGCATGGTGCTCTCCGTCATCGCCATTACCGATCGGATGCTGCCTGAGATGCGAGGGCGCAAATGGGGTCGCATCGTCACCTCGACCTCGTCGGGCGTGGTCGCGCCGATCCCCAATCTCGGCATCTCGAATGCGCTGCGCCTGTCATTGGTCGGCTGGTCGAAAACGTTGGCGCGCGAAGTCGGGCGCGACGGCATCACCGTCAACATCGTCCTGCCGGGCCGGATCGCCACCGGCCGCATCACCTTCCTCGACGAGCAGAAGGCCAAACGCGAAAACCGCTCCATCGATGACGTCGTCGCAGAAAGCACCGGCAGCATTCCGCTCGGCCGCTATGGCCGGCCGGAAGAATATGGCAATGTCGTCACCTTCCTGGCGAGCGAGCCTGCCTCCTATCTCACCGGATCGGTGATCCGCGTCGATGGCGGCATGATCCAGAGCATCTGACAGAAACCGAATTGGAACCGATTCCCGATGGCCCTCAGCGCTGAAGCGATAGCAACCCTCAAGACCGTCTCGACGGCGACCCTGACGACCGTTCTTCTGAAGAAGGGCCTGCGCAACGTCTGGATCCGCGGCGCCGTTCCCCTGAAGCCCGGCCAGCCGCGCATCGTCGGCCCGGCCTTCACCCTGCGCTTTGTTCCGGCCCGTGAAGATCTGGCAACGCCGGCATCCTGGGCCTCGCCGATCTCGACCCGCGCCGCGATCGAGGCGATGCCGGAAGGTTGTGTCGCCGTCGTCGATGCGATGGGCGTCACCGATGCCGGCATCTTCGGCGATATCCTCTGCGCCCGCATGCAGAAGCGAGGCGTTGCCGCACTCGTCACCGACGGCGTCGTACGCGACCTTGCCGGCGTGCTCGATACCAACCTGCCGGTCTGGTGCCGTGGCGTCGCAGCACCCCCATCGGTCGCCGGCCTCACCTTCGTCGCCTGGCAGCAGCCGATCGGCTGCGGCGGCGTGGCTGTTTTCCCCGATGACATCATCGTCGTCGACCAGGACGGCGCGGTGCTGATCCCGGCCGATCTACTCGACACCGTACTGGCGGAAGCCCCGGAACAGGAGCGCATGGAAGCCTGGATCATGACCAGGATCGATGAAGGCACGCCGCTGCCCGGCCTCTACCCGATGAACGCCGAAACCAAGGCGCTCTACGAGGCCTCGAAGAAATAGGCTCCAGGCCAGGCGGATTGAGGAGGGCCGCGGCTTCGCGGCCCTTTTGCTTTCGCCCCATCTCAATAGCGAGGTGCGTAATCCAGGCCGCCGTCGATCCGGGCCGGGCGCCCGTCCAGAAAAAGCTCACCGATGCGTGGCGCCGAGCGGGAGATGACCCTGCCGCGGCGGATCACCGCCAGCCGGTTCGGCTTCAGCCGCAGCGCTTCCAGCGTGTCGCTGGCCTGAAGGATGACAAGGTCGGCGTTGCATCCCTTTTCCAGGCCGTAATCTGCAATCCCCATCGTCTTCGCCGAATTGACGGTCAGCGCGTCGAAGATCTTCTTCTTGTCGTCGATGCCGGCCATCTGCGCGACATGGATTGCCATATGGCCGACCTCCAGCATGTCGCCCGACCCCATCGAATACCAGGGGTCCATGACGCAGTCGTGCCCGAAGGAAACATTGAGCCCAGCATCCATCAGCTCCCGCACGCGAGTCATGCCGCGGCGTTTCGGATAGGTGTCGTGCCGGCCCTGCAGCATGATGTTGATCAGTGGATTGGGGATGACGTTGATCTCGGCCTCCGCCATCAGCGGAATGAGCTTGGAGACGTAATAATTGTCCATCGAATGCATCGAGGTCAGATGCGAGCCGGCGACGCGCCCCTGCAGGCCGAAGCGGATGGTTTCCGCAGCCAGCGTCTCGATATGGCGCGAGAGTGGATCGTCGGTTTCGTCGCAATGCATGTCGACCGGCAGGCCGCGATCGGCGGCAATGCGGCAGAGCGCCTCGACCGAGGCCGTACCTTCACCCATCGTCCGTTCGAAATGTGGAATGCCGCCAACGATATCGACGCCCATGTCGAGAGCGCGGTTGAGCGCATCGATTGCGCCCGGCGAGCGGTAATAACCGTCCTGGGGAAAGGCGACCAGCTGCAGATCGATATAGGGCGCGACCTTCTCGCGAACCTCGATCATCGCCTCGACGGTCACCAGTCTGGGGTCACTGGTATCGACATGGCTGCGGATGAAGAGCAGGCCCTGCGTGACCGCGAGATCGCAATAACGCAGCGCGCGATCGACCAGTTCCTCCTTCGTCACGATCGGCCGCAATTCCCCCCAGAGCGCGATGCCCTCGAGCAGCGTGCCGGACACGTTCATACGCGGCAGGCCGAGCGACAGCGTAGCGTCCATATGGAAATGCGGATCGACGAAGGGCGGGGTGGCGAGCCGGCCGGTCGCGTCGATCTCTTCTCCTGCCTGCGCCTGGAGATTAGGCTCGACAGCGATGATCTTGCCGCCCTGGATACCGATATCGATCCCGTTTCGGCCATTGGGGAGACTTGCATTTCTGACGATCAGATCGAACATCGGAGCCTCATTGGACAGAAGTGGTTCAGCGTTCGCCGCGCCGATAGGGCTGCATCAGTGCCTGCGGAACGCGGGCGCGGCGGGCCATGACGGCAAGGGCGGCAATGGAAAGGATATAGGGCGTCATCAGAAAGAGCTGATAGGGCACGAGCCCGCTGAGTGCGGTTTGCAGCCGAAGCTGAAAGGCGTCGAAGAAGGCAAAGAGCAGGGCGCCGAACAGCGCGCGGCCGGGCCGCCAGGAGGCGAAGACGACGAGCGCGATGCAGATCCAGCCGCGCCCCTGCACCATGGTCGGAAAGAAGCTGTTGAACGCCGACAAAGTCAGGAAAGCGCCGCCCATTCCCATCAGCGCGCTTCCAGCAATCACCGCGCCGTAGCGCACCTTCATCGGATTGACGCCCTGAGCTTCCGCCGCATGCGGGTTCTCGCCGGTCATGCGGATCGCAAGGCCGACGGGCGTGCGGAAGATGATGTAAGCCATCAGCAGGGCGATAAGGATGGCAAGATAGGTCGGCGCCGTCTGCGTGAAGAAGGCCGGCCCGATGAAAGGCAGCGTCGAAAGACCAGGTATCGCGATCGGTTGGAACGGCACGATGGTGGGCGGGGTATTGGCAAGTGGCACGATCAGCCGGAAGACATAATAGCTGAAGCTCGAGGCAAACAATGTGACGCCGAGACCGGAGACATGCTGGGAGAGGCCGAGCGTCACCGTCAGGCCCGCATGCAACAGGCCGAAGACGCCGCCGGCCACCGCCGCAATCAGCAGGCCGGTCCAGAGATCGGCCCCATGATAGACGGAAAGCCAGCCGATCATCGCACCGAAGGTCATGATGCCTTCGATGCCAAGATTGAGCACACCCGCCCGTTCGCAGAGTAATGCGCCGAGCGTGCCGAAAATCAGCGGCGTGGCGATCCGCAGAATTGCCGCCCAGAGTCCAGCGGAAGCGATGATGTCGAAGAGCTGCATCATCGCCGGATCCTGTATTGGGTGAAGAACAAGGCAATCAGCATCGTCAGCAGCGACAGCGCCACCGTGACATCGGCGATATAGGTGGGTATGCCGAGGCCCCGGCTCATGCCATCCGCGCCCACGAACATGGTGGCGGTGAAAATGGCCGCGAAGACGACGCCGAGTGGATTGAGGTTGGCGAGCATGGCGACAACAATACCCGCATAGCCGAAGCCGGGCGACAGATCGGTCGTCACATAACCCTTGACGCCCATCACCTCGATCGCCCCCGCCAACCCTGCAAGCCCGCCCGAAAGGCAGGCGACCTTCACCAGCGTTCTGCCGAGGGGGACGCCGGCGAAGACCGCGCCGCCGGGATTGAGGCCAGCGGCGCGCGACTGCATGCCGAACACGGTGCGCGACTGGACGAAATGGACGACGATGGCCAAGGCGATCGCGAGCGCAAAGCCTATATGCAGGCGTGAGCGGGCGATCAGCTTCGGCAGCATGGCGTGATCGCTGACGGATTGCGACTGCGGCCAGCCGAAGGCGAGCGGATCCTTGAGGATGCCGTCGATCAGCATCGAGACGAAGAGCACGGCGATAAAGTTCAGGAGCAGGCTGGTGACGACTTCATCGACCGAGAAGCGCAACCTGAGCCAGAGGGGGATCAGGATCAACACCATGCCGGCGATTGCGCCGATCAGCAGCAGCAGCGGAATGAGAATGGGGGCGGGAAGATTGCCGAGTAGCTTCGAGCTCGCCGCGGCAACGGCGATGGCGCCGAGATAAAACTGGCCCTCGGCGCCGATATTCCAGAGCCGCGCCCGGAAGGCGACGGCGGCGGCGAGCCCCGTCAGCATCAGCGGCGTTGCCCGCGTCAGCGTTTCGGTCGCCGACAGCCGGGAGCCGAAAGCGCCGATCAGGATGCGCCAATAGGCATCGATAACAGGCGCGCCGGCAATTGATATCAGGATACCCGCCAGCGCCAGCGCTGCGATGACCGCGACGACAGGCGTGACGATCAGCAGGTAAAGCGGGCGGTGTTCGCGGCGCTCAAATCGCATGATCGGCCTCTGGGCTTTCCTGCCATTCGCCAGCCATCATCAGTCCCAGCCTGCGGGCATCGGCACCGTCGGCTTCGACTGGCGGTGACAGGCGGCCGCCGACGATTGCCTGTATGCGATCGGCAAGCGCGATCACCTCGTCGAGATCTTCCGAGATCAACAGCACGGCGGTACCCTGCCGGCGGGCTTCGAGCAGGCGGGCGTGCACGGCGGCCACGGCCCCTTCGTCGAGACCGCGCGCGGGCTGCGCCGCGATCAGGATGCGCGGCCGCCGATGCAGGTTGCGGCCGAGAATGAGTTTTTGCATATTGCCGCCTGAGAGCAGCCGGGTACGGATGGCCGGGCCGCCGCCGCGGACATCGAAGCCGTCGATGATCTCCTTCGCGAACGCCATGCCCGCCTTGTGGTTGACGAGGCCACGGCGAGAAAAGGCCGGTGAGGTGATGCGCTCCAGCACGGTGTTTTCCCAGATCGCCATTTCGCCGATCACGCCCTCCTCGTTGCGATCCTCGGGAATGCGGCCGATGCCGGCTTCGACGACATCGGCAACGCCGAGATTGCCGATGGCTTCCCCGAATAGCAGAAGGTCGCCGCTACTGCGCGAGAGCGTGCCGGAGAGAAGATGCGCTAATGCCGCCTGGCCACTGCCGGAAACGCCGATAATGCCGAGGATCTCGCCCTGGTGCAGCCGGAAGCTGATCGATTTCAGCCGATCGACGCCGCCGATGCGCACCGTCACATCGGCCGCTTCGAGGGCAACGGCACCCGGTGTCGACGGCTCGCGCACGGGCCGCGTCACACGGTGCCCGACCATCAGTTCAGCGAGTTCCGCCTTGCTGGTTTCCGACGCCTTGCGTTCGGCGACCATCTTGCCGCCGCGCAGGACGACGATACGATCGGCGGCCGCCATGACCTCGTCGAGCTTGTGGGAGATGAAGATCAGCGACAGGCCCTGGCGGGCCATTTCCTTCAGTGTCGTGAACAGCCGTTCGGCCTCGATATTGGTCAACACTGCCGTCGGCTCATCGAGGATGAGGATCCGGGCATCATTATAGAGCGCCTTGAGGATCTCGACGCGCTGCTGTTCGCCGACCGAGAGGTCACCAAGGCGGGCATCCGGATCGACCTTGAGGCCGAAGCGTTCGGAAATTGCCAAAAGCTTGTTCCGCGCCGCCGATGTTCCCGAGCGCCAGGACCACAATCTTTCGGTGCCGGTCATGACATTTTCGAGAACGGTCAGATTGGGCGCCAGCGAGAAATGCTGATGGACCATGCCGACGCCGGCGCGGATCGCCGCGCGCGGCTTGCCCTGCGGCACCTCCGTGCCCTCGATCAGGATTCGGCCGGCATCCGGCATGTAGTGGCCGAAAAGGATGCTCATCAGCGTGGTCTTGCCCGCACCGTTCTCGCCGAGAAGGGCGACGACCTCACCCCCGGCAAGCGTCATGGAAATATCGTCATTGGCAAGATTGGCGCCGAAGCGCTTGCTGACGCCGATAATCTCCAGCACGGGCCCGGTCATGACGGCAGCCCCGCAACGGGAAAACGGTGGTGCCACCGCCCGTCGGTCTCCAGACGTGCGGCAAGTGACAGGAGCCGCGGCTCTTGGCCCATCGGCGCCATGATCTGCACCGGCAGCGGCATGGCGTGCTCATCCTGTCCGAAAGGCAGTGTCAAAGCAGGAAAACCCGAAATATTGGCGAGGCAGGCAAGCGGCGCAAATGCCGTCATCCGCTCGAGATGCAGATCCGTGTCGGCATGATCGGACGGAAAGGAGCCGATCGCAAGAGGTGCAGACGAAAGCATCGGCATGAGGATGCAATCGACCCTGTCGAATAGCGCCCAGAGCTTATGGCTCACCAGGACGGCATCGTTCAGCGTGTTCCAGAGCGATGTCGCCGGCAGCGCCCGTCCGCGCGCCGCGAAAGCCTGCGTCAGTCGCTCGGCTCTGCTTTCATCAAGCGCCGCCGCCTCGATGAGCGCCGCAAGGTTGACGGAGACGATATCGGCGAAGGCGCGGCCGCTTGAAGCGACGCTCCATTCGAACTCGGTCCAGCTCAGCGGAACGATGACGTGCCCATCGCTCTCAAGGGCACGAGCCGCAGCCTCGACAGTTGCAAGCCGATCACCCTCGGTCGGATAGGCCGCTCCGGTATTGGTCAACAGGCCGATCCGCAAACGCTCGTTGTCGATATCGAGAGGGGAGGGATCCGCAAAAGGACCTCGTGAATTGCCGCTCAGCTCGTCGAAAATCAGCGCCGTATCCCGCACCGAACGGCAAACCGCGAGTTCGCTCGCAATGCCGGCGAGGTGATTGCCGAAAGATGGCCCGCCCGGGATGGCGCCGCGCGTCGGCTTCATTCCAACAAGGCCGCAGCAGGCAGCCGGCACACGGATCGAACCGCCGGCATCGGTGGCATGCGCAATCGCGACGATCCCGGCGGCAACCGCTGCCGCCGCACCGCCGGAGGAACCACCCGCGGTCCGGGCCGGATCAAGCGGATTGCGGCAGATCGGCCCGATTGCCGGTTCGCTGGCAAGCGAAAGGCCGAATTCCGGGCTGGTCGTCAGGCCGAACAGGCAGAAGCCGGCCTCGCGGAAACGGGCAGCCAGATCGGAGTCCGCTTCGCCGCCTTTTCTTTCGAAGAGACGGGAGCCGGCCGTGACCGGCAGCCCGGCGAAGGGGCCGCCAAGATCCTTCGCCAAGATCGGCACGCCGGCAAACGGCCTGTTGGAAAAGCGTTCGGGCTCGCTCCGATTTTCCCGGTCGCGGCCGTCGGCCGAGGCGAGACCCATGGCGGCATCGAGATAGGCGATGGCGCCGAGCGGCTCCTGCCGCTGAGCTGCGGCAAGAGAAGCCTGCATCGCCTCTGCAGCGCTCAGATTGCCATTTCTGATCGCTGCCGCCAGATCCGTCGCATCGTCCTTCATGAGCCGAATTACTTCGGCTCGTCCATCATCTTCGGAACTTCGAAGGTGCCGGCCTTGATCTCAGCCCGCTTGGCTTCCATCGCAGCCTCCGCATCGGCGGGTGCCACGCCCTTGACGAAAACGATATCGCTGCCGCCTTCCTTCATCAGGCCATAGGACGTGTAGTTCCTGCCGACCGGCTTTCCGGCAGCGACATCGGCGATCGCAGCGTCCAGGATCGGCCGGAAATACCACATGGCGTTGGCAAACACCGTATCCGGATAACGTGGCGTATAGTCGATCAGCGAGCCGACCGACTTGATGCCGCGCTCCTTGGCGGCGTCGGCGGTGCCGATGCGCTCGCCGAACAGGATGTCGGCGCCGGCGTCGATCTGGGCAAGACCGGCTTCGCGAGCCTTCGGCGGATCGAAGAAGGTGCCGATGAACGAGACGAGGTGCTTCGCGTCCGGATTGACCGCCTTGACGCCGGCCGCGAAGGCATTGATCAGCATGTTGACCTCGGGGATCGGAATGGCGCCGACCGAACCGACGACATTCGACTTGGTCATCTTGCCCGCCAGCATGCCGGCAAGATAGGCGCCGTCATGGTTCCAGGTACCGAAGACGCCGAAATTGTCGCCGGCCTGCTCGCCGCTCGAACCCAGGACAAAAGCGGTATCGGGGTAGTCGGCCGCGACCTGCCGGGCCTCTTTCTCCACCGCATAGGCCTCGCCGATAATCAGCTTGTTGCCCTGTTCGGCATATTCACGCATGGCGCGGGGATAATCGGTGCCGGAGACGCCTTCGGAGAAGACATATTCGATGACGCCTTCCTTGGCCGCGTCCTGCAGCGCCTTGTGCAGACAGGAGTTCCAGGCATTTTCAACCGGCGACGCATGAATGCCGGCAACCTTCAGCGGCGCGGCGGCTCTTGCCAGCGGGGCAAAGCCGCTGACCCCAAGCGCAATGCCGGACGCGATCACTGCCCGGCGTGAAATCAGGATATCTTTGGTCATTGATTGTTCCCCTTTTTTACCATTTGGTTCAAAAATCATAGTAGCGCCTAAAAATGTGTCAAGCAGCGAATGGGCTTAAAAATCAGGCTGTTCAATCTGTTGCGCCTTGTGTTTGCAGCCAAATTTTCCGAACCTGTGTGTCGTCGCGGCTTGGCGCGACGACATTGGCAGGATATGCAAGGAGGATAGGGGTTGGGGAAATGAAAATGGGGGAAGATGAGGACGCTTCGCGGCGACCGATCGCGAGCCGATCGTCGTCCTGGGCGATCGGCACTAGCGCATGGCTGGCGCGCACCGGCGTCACGCCGAACGGCATTTCTCTACTGTCGATCCTATTTGCCGGTATCGGCGCAGCGCTTATCCTGCTTACATCACATCCGATTGCGATGGTCTGTGCGGCGATCTCGGTGCAGTTGCGGCTCGTCTGTAATCTGCTCGACGGGATGGTCGCGATCGAAGGCGGCAAGAAAACCAAGAGCGGACCGATCTATAATGAATTTCCCGATCGGATCGCCGACAGTCTGCTTCTTGTCGCGGCCGGCTATGCCTGCGGCTTTGCCTGGCTCGGCTGGTTAGCTGCGCTGCTTGCTGCACTCACCGCCTATATCAGGGTCTTCGGAGGAGCGGTCGGTCTTCCCCAAGACTTCAGCGGCATCATGGCCAAACAGCGCCGCATGGCGGTACTGACCGCGGGTCTCGTTGCCCAGAGTATCGAGACGCTGATATCCGCCAGCAATTGGTCGCTGATCCTCGCGTCGGCGATCATCGCGGCCGGAAGCCTCATCACCTGCATCACACGCACGATAACGCTTGCCCGTTCGCTGGAGAGACCATGATCGCGCTCGTCCGTCGCCTTCTCGTGCTGTTCGTCCGTATTCTGGTCGGCGCCCGAAGCGAATGGCGAGGCTGCACGCCCGATCCCCGCCGCCGCATCTATTTCGCCAATCACAACAGCCATGTCGATACCGTCGCCGTCATGGCTGCCCTGCCGTGGCCTGTGCGCCGGCTGACCCATCCGGTCGCCGCACGAGATTATTGGGGAACCAATGCCTTTCGCCGGTTCATAGCGGAGAAGTGCCTGCGCGCCGTCCTGATAGACCGCAAACCTCTGCCCGACAGCAATCCGCTGGAACCTCTCGAGCGCCTGCTCGAGGAAGGCCGTTCGATCCTGATTTTTCCTGAGGGAACGAGAAGCGCCACCGATGAGGTCGCCCCGTTCCGCAGCGGCATCTATCGCCTCGCCTGCCGTTTTCCGGATGTCGATCTCGTGCCGATCCATCTCGATAATCTTCAGCGCATCCTGCCGAAGGGAAGCATGCTGATCGTCCCGATCACCTGCACGGCGCGCTTCGGCAAGCCGCTCCGCGTCGAACCGGGCGAGGAAAAGACCGAATTCCTGGCCCGCGCCCGTGCCGCGGTCATTGAGCTCGCGGACGGGGGGCGCATTGCATGACCAGCATTTTCTCCATCGTACTGGCCGCCATCCTCGGCCTGCTTGCCGTCGCCTCCGCGGTCGGTTTCATTCTGCAGCGGCGCGCAACCGAGCCCGGCTCCGTCGCCACCGTCCAAAATCTCAACGCCCGTATCCGCTCCTGGTGGATCATGGTCGCAGTGTTCGGCGGCGCAATCCTGCTCGGCGACACGGCGACCGTCATCCTGTTCGCATTCCTATCCTTTATGGCGCTTCGCGAATTCTGGACCCTGACACCATCGCGGCGCGGCGATCATCTGGCGCTTTTCCTGTCCTTCTTCGTCGTCTTGCCGCTGCATTACGTGCTGCTCGGAACGGAGTGGTACGGCCTCTTTGCGATCTTCATCCCGGTCTATGCCTTCCTGATCCTGCCGGCGGTGGCGACCTTGACGGGTGACGTCAACGAATTCCTCGCCCGCAGCGCCAGGGTGCAATGGGGATTGATGCTGACGGTCTATTCGATCAGCCATGCTCCCGCACTTCTCATGCTGGAGACCGGCACGCCGGCGGCGCTCCTTCTCGTCTATCTGGTCGTGGTCGTGCAGCTCAGCGACGTCTTCCAGTATGTCTGGGGCAAGCTCCTCGGAAAGCACCGTTTCTCGCCGAATATCAGCCCGTCGAAGACGATCGAAGGGCTGGTCGGAGGCGGCGCCTCGGCCATCCTTGTGGGAACACTGCTTTATCGGCTGACGCCGTTCTCTCCGCTGCAGGCCGCAGCCATCAGCACGGTCATCGTCGTCGCCGGCTTCTTCGGCGGCTTCGTGCTCTCGGCCATCAAGCGCGATCTCAATGCCAAGGACTGGGGCTATGTGATCGAGGGCCATGGCGGCGTGCTCGACCGCTTGGATTCCATCACCTTCGCAGCGCCGCTGTTCTTCCACATCGTCCGCTATTGGTTCACCACGTAGAAGCTGGTTTTGGCTAAAGCCGGTCGATCTCCTCGAGGCTCTCGAACAGCCGGTGCTGAACATCCCGCTCCTGCTTGCTGATGGCGGTCATCAGCTTGCCCATCGTTCCCCGCAGGCCGTGCAACTCGTCGACCAGCTCCATGACGATATCGACGCCGGCTTCGTTGACACCCATGTTTCCCATGAGGTCCAGGATGAGCCGGGCGCGTGCGACATCGGCGTCGCGAAATTGCCGTTGGCCGCCTGACGTCTCCGGGATCAGCCAACCCTCTTCGACCCAGAGGTCAAGCTGGACGATGTCGATTTTCAAGTAAAGACGGAATTCGAGATCATCCATGATCAAGCCTCCATGTTCTTTCTCGGATCGTAGGAGTTTGCTGTTGCCCATTCCTTCATGAAGGCCGTCAGCCGTTCATCCGGGGCGTCGGGCAGCACAATCTTCAGCGAAATGTAGACGTCACCATGTTCGCCGCCGCGTTTTGCAACACCCTTGCCCTTGAGACGCAACACCTTGCCGCTGTTCGAATGAGGCGGCAGCGTCAGATTGACTGCTCCGGACGGCGTCGGCACACGAACCTTGCCACCGAGCACGGCCTCGCTGAGGGAGATCGGCAGTTCCAGGCGGATATCGTCACCGTCTCGCGTGAAGAAACGGTGCGGGCGGACACGGATTTCGATCAGGGCATCGCCCGCCGGTCCGCCTCCGATGCCAGGTTCGCCCTTGCCGCGCAGCCGCAAGGTCTGGCCGTCGCGCGTCCCCGGCGGGATCTGCACGTCAAGCGCCGGACCATTCGGCAGCTTGACTTCCGTCCTGGTGCCGTTGGCGGCCTCGAGAAAATCGACCTCCATGGAGAACTGGCGGTCCCGGCCACGACCATGGTTCTGGCCGCCTCCCGCCCGGCGCGAAAAGAAGTTGGCAAAGATATCGTCGGCATCGCCGAAATCGGCAAAGCCGGCACTGTTGTGATAGGGATCGCCAGGGCCGCTCTTTGAAGCATAGTCGCGGTAATAATTGCGCTGCGCCCGCTCGGCGCCTGTTATGTCGATCTCGCCGCGATCGAAGCGTCCGCGTTTTTCCTCGTCGCTCAAGATCTCGTAGGCGGTTGAAATTTCCTTGAACCGTTCCTCGGCCTTTTTGTCGCCGGGGTTGAGGTCGGGGTGAAGTTTCTTGGCGAGCTTGCGGAACGCGCTTTGAATATCCTTTTGCGTCGCATCCCGCTTTACGCCCAGAAGCTCATATGGATCCTGGCTCATGCATATCTCCGGTCAGGCAGCGAATACTGCTGGTTGGCTTGGGGATGATATAGGTTGTCGGGCCGCCGCCGGGGAGGGGAGTCCGGTCGCTCTGATCGACTTCATCAATCCGCAGCGGAACTAAAACAACGCCGCGTCTTCCACTTGAGGCGCCGAGCCTTCATGCGCGGGATCGGGTCGCCGGTCGATGAGAACCGAGCACCCGGCGTGGCGCACGACCTTGTCGACGATCGAGGAGAAGACGTAGTCGGTGATATCCGTCACATGGGATGAAAGCAGGATGAGATCGGCCGATTTCTGCCTTGCGACGGAGACGAGCACGGAGGCGGCAACGCCGATACGAACCTCGATCGTTGCCGGAACTCCCATCTCTTTACAAAGCGATGCAAGTTTCTTTTCGGCGTCGACGATCGCGGTCGTTTCGAATTCTTCGGGAAGCTCCGTCAGGTGACGGTGGGGGATACTCTCGATGACGTGCATGACGACGAGGCTTCCGCCTTCATCCACCAGCGCAGCAGCCCGACGCAAAAGGCGGCTTGCCGTTTCCCGGGAGCCCATGCCGATGCCGCAGATGATCGTTCGATACATTGAAATCCATATCCTCGAATGCGAATGATAACACCGATCATACCGGTGTCGTCCATCCCGGCATTGACGAATATCAAGAAAAAGCGCCGCAACGGCAGCGCGCATGAAACGGCCAGCTGCTTGTGAACGAACCTCCGGCTGAATCGTCGCAGTTGACGGCATGGCCATCAGCAACATTTCTAACCCGATGTCGTCACTGATTGAGGTTCATATGCCGAATTTTGCGATTATCGGCTCGGGTGCGATGGGAAGTGCTGCCGCCAAACGGCTGATCGACCACGGCGCCACGGTGCTGACTTACCTCGAGGGCAGGAGCGAGCAGACGATTGCGCGGGCAAAGGCAGCCGGCATGGTGCCGGTCGGCCGCCAGGAGCTGACGAAGGCCGAGCTGATCCTGTCGATCGTTCCGCCATCGGAGGCGATCAAGGTCGCCGACCTCGTCGCGGACATATCGTCGGGGATGCCGGCCCCGCCGCCCTTCGTCGACCTTAACGCAATTGCGCCGAAAACGATGCAGGCGTTGGCGGCACGCTTCGAAAGCAGCGGCGTCGAAGTGCTTGACGGTGCGATCATCGGCGGGCCGCCGGTCCCCGGCAAATCAGGTCCGACCATCTATATCAGCGGCGATACCGCGGAGCGGAGCCGGCTGCTCGAGGATTGCGGCCTGCGGATCCGCAGGCTCGACGGACCGCTCGGCGCCGCCTCGGCCCTGAAGATGTGTTATGCCGGCATCAACAAGGGATTTACCGGCCTCGGCACCGCCATGCTGCTTGCCGCATCGCGTTCGGGTGCTGCCGAAAGCCTGAAAGCCGAACTCTCCGAAAGCCTTCCGGACGTCGATCGCAAGCTGTCGAGATCCATTCCCGACATGTACCCGAAGGCCTATCGATGGGTCGCCGAAATGCAGGAGATTGCCGATTTCCTTGGAGACGATGATCCGGCGGGGACCATCTTCCGCGGCATGGCGGACCTCTTTGCCAGGATGGCTGGCGACGTGGAGGGCAGCCGCGTGCTCGTCGGACAGCTGGACGAGATCATCGCTTCCTCGGGAACCGAAAACTGATCGCAATGGTCAAGCAATCGTCGCAGCAACCGAATATGAGAGATGGAGCCATGGGCTTTCCAACACTCTGACGATTGTGTGAACCTTCTCCGACACCTCTGACAAAACCTCATCGCCTCTGCTATGTCAGGAAAAATGCGGCGGCCCCAACCGGCGTCGCGCTCTGTCCGATCAATCCCAGGAGTTTGAAAGATGAGCGGTTCTCCCGATTATACACCCCCGAAGGTCTGGACCTGGAACAAGGCGAATGGCGGCCAATTCGCCAGTATCAACCGCCCGATATCAGGGCCGACGCATGACAAGGAGCTTCCGGTCGGCCGCCATCCGCTGCAGCTCTATTCGCTCGGCACCCCGAACGGCCAGAAAGTCACTATCATGCTCGAGGAGTTGCTGGCCCTTGGCCATAGCGGTGCCGAATATGACGCCTGGCTGATCAAGATCGGCGATGGGGACCAGTTCGGCAGCGGCTTCGTCGCGGTCAATCCCAATTCCAAGATACCGGCGCTGATGGACCGCAGCGGGCCAAAGCCGATCCGTGTCTTCGAATCCGGCGCCATCCTGACCTATCTCGCTGAAAAGTTTGGCGCCTTCCTGCCGACTGAACCGGCCGCCCGCGCCGAATGCCTGTCATGGCTGTTCTGGCAGATGGGTAGCGCCCCCTATCTCGGCGGCGGCTTCGGCCATTTCTACGCCTATGCGCCGACGAAGATCGAATATGCGATCGACCGATTTGCCATGGAGGTGAAGCGTCAGCTCGACGTGCTCGATCGTCGCCTTGCCGAAAGCGAGTATCTGGCAGGCAGCGATTATACGATCGCCGATATTGCCGTCTGGCCCTGGTATGGTGGGTTGGTGAAAGGCTGGACCTACGGTGCAGCCGAGTTTCTGCAGGTCGAGGACTATACGAACGTGCTGCGCTGGGCCGACACCATCCACAGCCGGCCGGCCGTGCAACGCGGCCGGATGGTCAACCGCCTCTCCGGCGAGCCCTCGAGCCAATTGCACGAGCGCCACGACGCCAGCGACTTCGACACCAGGACGCAGGACAAGCTCGCTGCCGCCGAGTAAGCAAGCGGCCCCAGCCACTTGTCGCAGCACCAAATGATGCTCCGCCGCCTGGAGCGGCGGAGCATCTGCATGCTGTCAGAACTCAGTTCTTGACCGTATCTTCCAGGAAGAACCGGCCGAGCGGGTTCTGGTAGAAGTTCTCGATATTCTTGCGTGAGACGTTGATATAGGGGCTGTAATAGAGGTCGATCCAGTTGACGTCGTCCTTGGCCATCTTCTGCAGATCGACATACATCTGTTCGCGCTTCTTCGGGTCGAGCTCGAGGCGCGCTTTGGCAACCAGTTCCTTCACCGCCTCGCTCTTGTAATTGGTCGAGTAGTTGTTGTTGGAATCGTGGCCGAGCACGAAGGTGGTCTTCTGGTCCGGATCGAGAATGTCATTGGTCCAGTAGTTGACCGAGACGTCGTAGTCGCCGGCGACGATCATGTCCCATTCCTGGCTTGGGTCGACCTTCTGCAGATTGGCGGTGATGCCGGCCTTCTGCAACTGCTGCTGGACCAGCACCGCCGTCTGTTCGTCGACTTCGTCGCCGGCGCGCACCAGATAATTCAGCGTCAGGTCAGAGGCGCCGGCGGCTGCCAGCAGCTCCTTTGCTTTTGCGGGATCATAAGGCCGCTGCAGATTGTCGGCATAATAATAGAGGGCGCCCTTCGGAATGTAGGAGTTGGCGACCGTGCCCTGGCCGAAGGTGACGGTATCGACGATCGCCTTCTTGTCGATCGCCAGGTCGAGCGCCTGGCGGACTTCCTTCTTGCCGAGCGCGCCATGCGCATGGTTGATCAGCAGATGGTCCTCGCGGGTCGAAGCGTCGATATCGACGTTGAGGTTCGGGTCCTTCTTCAACTCCTCGACGCGGGAGAAGGGCACGAAGATCGCCGTATCCAGCTCACCGGCCTGGACGTTCAGCATGCGGGTATTGTCGTCAGGCACCGAGATCCACTCGACGCCGTCGAGCTTCACCCGGTCCGCCTGCCAGAAGTTCGGGTTCTTCTTGAGAATGACGCGGTCGCCGCGCCGCCATTCCTCGACCACGAAGGCGCCGGATGCGATCGGCTTTTCGCCATAGGCATCGGGACCAAGCGCTTCCATGCCCTTCTTGGAGATGACGGAGGCATTCGGCAGTGCCAGCGTCGAAAGGAACGGCGCGGACGGGTTCTTGAGCTTGATCGTCAGCGTGTGCGCGTCGGTTGCGACCGCCGTGTCGATCACTTTGTAGGAATCGCTCCAGAGCGAGGCCGCGTCATCGCGGATGCGCAGCAGGCTGTAGGCCGCGTCTTCCGCCGTCAGCGGCGAACCGTCGGAAAATTTCGCGTCGCGGATCTTGAACGTGTAGGTCAGCCCGTCATCCGAGGTGGTCCAGCTTTCGGCAAGGCCTGGCTCCAGTTTCGTGCCTGTCTTGTCGACGCGGATCAGCACGTCGTAGACGTTGGAGAACACCCAGTTGTCGATGTTCTGCGCAGTCTTGATCGGATCGAATGTCGTCGAATCCTCGCGGCGGCCGATGGTGAGTACACCGGCGGCCTCCGCATAGCTTGCACTGAGCGTCAGGCCGGCGAACAAGGCTGCAAGCCCGATTGATTTCCACCTGTTTGTCATGAGTTCGTTCCCTTCGTTGTTATGGCATGCGTTTGATGGGCTGGATCGGCATCGAATGCGGATCGTCCTTGCCGTCGGCGTCTTGAAGCAGCCGCTTGTCAGGATCGATGTCGGGAATGGCGGCGATCAGCGCCGCCGTATAGGGATGCTTCGGCCGCGCGAAGACCTCTTCGGAGCGACCTTCCTCGACGATCTCGCCGCGATACATCACGACGACCCGTTCGCAGAGATTGCGGACGATCGCGAGATCATGGGCGATGAAGATCAGCGTGAGATTCATCTTCGCCGTGAGCTCGCGGAAGAGCTCGATGATCTGGGCCTGGATGGTGACGTCGAGGGCGGCCACGCATTCGTCGGCGATGATCATCTTCGGATCGACGGCGAGGGCCCGGGCGATGCCGGCGCGCTGGCACTGGCCGCCGCTCATGCTGCGCGGTTTGCGGCCGGCGAATTCGCGTTCGAGGCCGACGAGATCGAGCAGTTCGCCGATCCGCGCCGGGATATCGGCCTTGGCGACCTTGCCCTGCACCTTCAGCACTTCGGCCAGCATCTGCCCGATCGTCAGCCGCGGATTAAGTGCATTGTAGGGGTCCTGGAAGACCATCGCCGTCTCGCGCCTGAGCTTTGCCAGGCCCGCGCTTTTCTGCAGCGCCAGATCGATACCGTCGAAAGTGACGTGGCCCGAGGAAAGTGGCGTGAGGCCGAGCACGGCGCGGGCAAGCGTGCTCTTGCCGCTGCCGGACTCGCCGACGATGCCGACCGTCTCGCCCGGCATGATCTGCAGGCTGACGCCGGCAACGGCGCTGACCATCTTGGCACCGCCCCTGAGCAGCGCACCGCCCGCTCTGAAGCGCACATGGAGATCGTCGATTTCGAGCAACGGTCTCGCCGGGTTGCTGGCTTCGGCAAGCTCGGGTAACGGCGCTGATATCGCGCTCGGCAGGGAAGGGTGGCTGTTGATCAGGTTGATCGTATAGGGATGCTGCGGCCGCGCCAGGATCGTCCGCTTCGGCCCCTCTTCGAGCAGTTTGCCACCGCGCAGCACGGCGATGCGGTCGCAGGTCTGGGCGACGATACCGAGATCGTGGGTGATCAGAATGATCGACAGGCCGCGCCGGTCCCGAATGTCAATCAACAGCCGCAGGATCTGCGCCTGAATGGTCACGTCGAGTGCCGTGGTCGGCTCGTCGGCGATCAGGATCTTCGGATTGCAGGACAGCGCCACGCCGATCATCGCCCGCTGCCGCATGCCGCCGGAAAATTCGTGCGGATAGCTATCATATTGGCGCTTCGGATCGGGGAAGCCGACTTGCGCCAGGATTTCCGTCGCCGCGACGCGGGCCTCCCGGATGTTGAGGCCCTGGTGATAGCGGATGCCCTCGGCGATCTGATCGCCGATCCGCATCACCGGGTCGAGATGGCTGGTCGGGTTCTGGAAGATCATGCCGATCTCGCCGCCGCGCACTTTCAGCATCTCGCCATCGTCGACCCGCATGAGGTCGCGCCCTTCGAGCAGCACGCTACCGCTTTCGATCTTCAGCAGCGAGGAGGGCAGCAGGCGCACCAGGGAACGGCAGAACAGGCTCTTGCCCGAGCCGCTCTCACCGACGAGACCGAGGATCTCGCCCTTGCCGAGGTCGAGCGAGACCGCATCGAGCAGCGTGCGCGGGCCGGAATCGACATGCGCCCTGACTGTGAGATCACGGACGGACAGCACGGAGCCGCTCATTCGTGCACCCCCAGCAGTTCGCCGAGCGCGTCGCCCAGCATGCTGAAGCCGAAGGCGAGGCAGACGATGGAGAGACCGGGAAACAGCGTGATCCACCATGCGGTGGTGATGAAGCTCTGTCCTTCCGCGACCATGACACCCCATTCGGCGATCGGCGGCTGGACGCCGAGGCCGAGATAGCTGACAGCAGCGCCGCTGAGCAGTACCAGCGTCGCGTCCGACATCGAAAAGACAATCGAGCCGGCGATCGCGTTCGGCAGCAGGTGGCGGAACATGATCCGTGGGCGGCTGAAGCCGAGGCTGACGGCAGCAACGGCATAGTCGCTGCCCTTCAGCACCAGCATCTGTGCCCGGATCAGCCGCGCATAGGAGACCCAGCCGACCAGCGCCATGGCGATATAGAAACTGCCGAGGCCTGGGCCGAGGATCGCAATGATCGACAGCATCAGCACGAGGAAGGGGAAGGCGAGGATGATATCGACGAGGCGCATGAACAGCGCATCGACGATCCCACCGAAAAAGCCGGCGATCGTGCCGACTGTCGTGCCGATCACGAAGGGGAAGATGACGCCGATCAGCGCCATCTGCAGGTCGAGGCGCGCGCCCCAGATAACGCGGGAGAGAATATCGCGGCCGAAATTGTCAGTGCCGAAGGGGTGCAACAGTGAAGGCGCCTGCAGGCGCACCTCGGCATTCTGCATGATCGGGTCGTAGGGCGCGATGATGGGCGCACCGATCGCCAGCAGGACGAAGAACAGCAGCAAGCCGGCACCGACGGCAAGCATCAGCCGCCGGCCGAAGAACCGGCGCCAGCCGAGAGATGCGGGGGCGATCGCCTCGATGCTCATAGCTTCACCCTCGGATCGACTGCGACGGTGACGATGTCGGCGATGAAGTTGATAAGCACGGTGGCGCAGGCAAAGACCATGGCGACGCCCTGGACCACCATGTAGTCACGCGAGAATATCGCCCGGACCAGCAGCTGCCCCATGCCGGGCAGCGCAAAGACGCTCTCGACCACCACCGTACCGCCGATCAGCCAGCCGATGTTGACGGCGAGCAGGTTGATCGTCGGCACCAGCGAATTCGGCAGTACATGCCGCCAGAAGACGATACCTTCGGGCATGCCGCGGGCGCGCGCCGCCGTCGCAACATCCGATTTCAGCTGGTCGATCATCGCCGCCCTCAGGCTGCGCGTCAGCACGGTCGAAAGCGACAGCGCCACCGTCAGGCTCGGCAGCACCAGATGCGACAGCTTCTCGCCGATCGTCGCACCATAGCCCGAGACCGGCAGCACACCGAGTTCGACGCTGAAGAGGATGATCAGCATCAGCCCCAGCCAGAAGGGGGGGAAACCGATGCCGAAGGTCGAGACGATGCGCACCGCATGATCCGGCGCCCGGCCGGCATTACGTGCGGCGATTGCGGCCATCGGCACCGCGATCAGGACCGAAAGCACGACGCTGGAGACGACGAGCGCGAGTGTCGGCTCGATACGGGTGACGATCAGCTTCAGCACGTCGATCTTGTAGAGGATCGACTTGCCCATCTCGCCGTTGGCGAGGTTCTTGAGGAAATAGACATATTGCAGCCACATCGGCTGGTCGAGGCCGTACTGGGCGCGAATGCTGGCAAGCGCTGCCGGCGTCGCGCGCGTCCCGAGGATATTGCGCGCCGGATCGCCGGGGATCAGCCGGACCAGAATGAAAGTGATGACGCTGATACCGAAGATGACGGGCAGGAACTGCAGCGGTCGCGTCAGAACGAATTTATAGCGATGCATGACGGCGATCGCCCCCTTGTCTTCGTCGGGTTCGGTCCGCTCCCTCTTGCATCAGCCTGCCTCGTGCCGGTCGAGAAAATCGAGAAGCGCCGGATAATAATCCTGCGGGTTCTCATAGAACGGCATATGGCTGGCATTGGCAAATACCTTGAGCTCGGCATTCGGCAGCGCAAGCTTCATCCTGAGCGCACAGGCCGGCGTCAGCTCGTCATGCTCTCCCGTCGTGATGAGCACCGGCAGCGTCAGCCGCGGCAGATCGGGGATGCGGTTCCAGTCCTTGAGGTTGCCGATATAGAGGAACTCGTTCGGCCCCTGCATCGTCTCATAGGGCGCCATGTTCCAATCGTCGAGCGAGCGGCGCACCGGCGCCGGCCATTCCGGCAGACGGCAGACGTGGCGATAGTTGAGGATGGTGACGGCAGCGAGATATTCCGGATGATTGTAGGTGCCCTGCGCCTCGTGCTTCTGCATCATCGAGACCGTTTCGGGGCCGAGCGCTGCGCGCAGCCGTTCCAGTTCCAAGATCAGATGCGGCATGTCGGCGACGGTATCTTCGAGGATCAGTGTCTTGAGGTTCTCGGGATAGGTCAGGGCGTAATCGATCGCCAGCCAGCCGCCCCAGGAATGGCCGAGCATATGGATCTTGCCGAGCCCCAGCGCTTTACGCACCGTCTCGGTCTCCTCGACATAACGGCCGATCGTCCAGAGCGAGAGATCGTCCGGCCGGTCGGAAGCGCCGGTGCCGAGTTGGTCGAAGGCGACGACACGATAGCCCTTGTCGGTGAGACAGGAGTGCGCCTCGCGCAGGTAATCGCAGGGCAGACCCGGCCCGCCGTTCAGGCAGAAAACTGTCTCGCTGCCGGTCCCGAAACTATAGGCAACGACGCGATAGCCATCGACATCGATCTCGAATCGCTCGTCTGGCCGTATTTCACGCCACATTGATCGCTCCGGCAGAAGATTTCGCTTGCTCAATATTTGGGCACGGCTAAATTTTTACCTTAATCCGCATTCTGTGCCAGCTATAAGAAGTGATAGGGTGGGCCGAAATGCCGAACCCGGGAGCCGCCCATGCTTGACGACCCCATTCTTGACGACATTGGAACGATCAGACGGCAGTTCACAGCGCATGAGACGCTGGACGGCCGGATCGACCAGGCCTTCGAGGCGATGAAGCAGATCGGCTTCGAGGCGCTGATCTACGACTATACGCCGGTGCCTTACGATCTCGACGGCGCGATCATGATACCATCGCTGCTGAAGCTGCGGAATATCTCCGACGACATGCACGACTACTGGTTCAATCGCGGCTATTTCCGTATCGATCCGGTGCAGCAGGTGGCGCTGCGCACCTCCGCACCCTTCTTCTGGAACTACGACCCGGATGCCGACACGCTGATCAACCGTTTCATGAACGACGACACCGCGCCGGTGACGCGTTATTTAAGCGAACGCGATATGTCGACCGGCGTCACCGTCCCGGTTCACATGCCACGCGGCGACTATGCAACCGTCACCGGCATCCGCTTCGGCCGGAACAAAGATTTCGAACGGCACGCACTGCGCTATATCGCCGACTTTAACCTGCTTGCCCATGTTTTCCATGAGACCGCCTATTCGCTTTTCGACACGCGGGCGAAGAGCGTTGGCACGATCCGCCTGACCGAGCGGGAACGTGAATGCCTGCGCCATTCGGCGGAAGGTTACTCCGCCAAGGAAATTTCCCGCATCATCGACCGTTCCGTACCGACCGTCGTGATGCATCTGAACGCCGCGACAAAGAAACTCGGGGCCCGCAACCGCACCCAGGCCGTGGTTCGCGCCACCCATTACCGCCTGCTCGAAGACCGGCCGACCCATAATTGGCCACCCTATAACTTGTGATAGCTGCCTTCACCGTCGTCGCCGCGTTATGCTTTTTCTCATTGCTAAGAGATGGAGACGCCAGTGGGCGAAGTCACGACCAAAGAAGCCTATCTGCCCTTTCGCGACTATCACACCTGGTATCGCGTCACCGGTTCGCTGGAGAGCGGCAAGCTACCTCTTGTCGTCGCCCACGGCGGGCCCGGCTGCACCCATGATTATGTCGATTCCTTCAAGGATATCGCCGCCCTCGACGGCCGTCCGGTCATCCATTACGACCAGCTCGGCAATGGCAACTCCACCCGACTTCCGGAAAAGGGCCCGGATTTCTGGACGGTCGGTCTGTTTCTCGAAGAGTTGGACGCGCTGCTTTCCCATCTCGGCATTCAGCATCGTTATGCCTTCCTCGGTCAGTCCTGGGGCGGCATGCTCGGTGCCGAACATGCGGTGCGCCGGCCACAAGGCCTGAAGGCGCTCGTCATCGCCAACTCGCCGGCCAACATGCACACCTGGGTTTCGGAGGCGAACCGGCTGAGGCAGGAACTGCCGAAAGAGGTGCAGGACACGCTGCTGAAGCATGAACTGGCGGGAAGCCTCACCGATCCGGAATATATCGCCGCCTCGCGCGTCTTCTATGACCGCCATGTCTGCAGGGTGGTGCCGTGGCCGCCTGAAGTGGCGCGGACCTTTGCGATCATGGACGAAGACAACACCGTCTACCGCAACATGAATGGCCCGACCGAATTTCACGTCATCGGCACGATGAAGGACTGGACGATCGAGAACAGGCTCGACCGAATCGAGGCCCCGACGCTGCTGATTTCGGGAAAATACGACGAGGCGACGCCCCTGGTGGTAAGGCCCTATCTCGAACGCGTTCCCGGCTGCGAATGGGTGCTCTTCGAAAATTCCAGCCACATGCCGCATGTCGAGGAAAAGCAGCTTTGCCTGGCGACCGTTTCCGGTTTCCTGGCACGGCACGATTGAGGAAGCGCGTTCGCCGGCTACACCATTCAAAAGTGAAAGGAACGGACCGATGAACGATCAACCGCAAACAGAAAGCGCGAACTAGCAGGGGCCGTACCTGGCGCGGTCTGGAGGCGAGCTTCTGCGCATTCCGCGCGGCCGCACGCATATTTCAGGCACGCCATCATCGCCTCGGAATCAATTCGGCCGGCTGGTGCGGGCGCAATGCCGCTGTGACGGGCGGGAGCACCGCCGACTGCAGAAGCATGGCGATATCGACGTGGTGCCGGCCGGCCTTGATGGCGTCTGGGAGGACGACCACGAATGCATGATCCTGCGGCTGAAGATCAGCAAGGATCGTTTCCATCGGGCTGCGATCGACCTCGGCCGCGATCCCGTGGAGGCAATCGTGCCGCATATAATTAGAGCATGATGTCGTCCGAAAACCGCTCACACTTTTCGGCATCATGTTCTGGTCAGCCTGGGAACAGGTTAAGCCGTGATGTTCGGACCAGGCCCATTGCGCGATAATGCCCAACTCCTCGACGGCGTCATGAAAAACGAAAAGATCTATGTAACGAAGCCCAGCCTGCCGCCGCTCGAAGAATTCATTCCGTCGCTGGAAGCAATCTGGAACAATCGCGTCCTGACCAATGGCGGGCCATTCCACCAGCAGCTGGAGCAGGAGCTCTGCAACCATCTCGGCGTGAAGCACATCAGCCTTTTTTCCAACGCCACGCTCGCGCTGCTGACGGCGCTTCAGGCGCTCCGCGTCACGGGCGAAGTCATCACCACGCCTTATTCCTTCGTCGCCACTTCGCATTCGCTTCTCTGGAACGGCTTAAAGCCCGTCTTCGTCGACATCGATCCGGTGACGCTCAATGTCGATCCAGCGAAGATCGAGGCGGCGATCACGCAGCAGACGACGGCGATCATGCCGGTGCATTGCTACGGCCACCCTTGTGACGTCGATGCTATCCAGAAGATCGCCGATCTCTACAATCTGAAGGTCATCTATGACGCCGCCCATTCCTTCGGCGTGGAAGACGAGCGGGGAAGCATTCTCAATCACGGCGACCTTTCCATCCTGAGCTTCCATGCGACGAAGGTTTTCAACACATTCGAAGGCGGGGCCATCATCTGCCCGGATGTCAAGACGAAGACCCGCATCGACCAGCTGAAGAACTTCGGTTACGTCGACGAAGTGACCGTGGTGGCGCCAGGCACGAACGGCAAGATGAGCGAGTTCAACGCTGCGCTCGGCCTGTTGCAGCTGAAATACATCAAGCTCGCGCTCGAAAGGCGTGGTTTGATCGACAGTGCATACCGTGAGCGGCTCCTCGGTGTGGCCGGCATAGAATGCCTGGACCGTTCCGGCGAGACCGTCTCCAACTTCTCTTATTTCCCGATCCTCGTACGCCCTGACTATCCCATTTCACGCGATGGGCTCTATGAACGGCTGAAGGAAAACAGCATTCATCCGCGCCGCTATTTCTATCCGCTGATTTCAAGCTTCTCGATGTACCGCAGCCTGCCTTCCTCGCAGCCCTCGAATCTGCCGGTCGCAACCGAGGCCGCACAACAGGTGCTCTGCCTTCCCATCTATCCGGACATGGAGATGGAGATCGTCGACAAGGTCTGCGCGCTCATTGCTTCATTGAGCACAGGTGCTTTCACCGCAAGTAGGGATATATGAGATGAAACTGGCTATCATGCAGCCATATTTCTTCCCCTATATTGGTTACTTTCAGCTGATCCACGCGGTCGATAAATTTGTTGTCTACGACAACATAAAATATACAAAAAAGGGTTGGATTAATCGAAACCGCATACTGCGGAATGGTGAAGATTATACATTTTCTCTGCCGATTAAGGCCGCGTCGGACAGCCTAGATATATGCGACCGCACACTGTCGACAGAGTTCGACCGCAATAAGCTAGTTAATCAAATTCAAGGCGCCTATCGACGTGCACCATTTTTTTCAAATGCTTTTCCAGTGATAGAACAGGCAATCCGCTTCCAAGACAGCAACCTCTATTCCTATATATTCAATTCAATCACGAAAATTTGCGATTATCTCGGCATCAAGACAGAATTCATCGTCTCGTCCAAAATGAAAATAGATCACGGTCTTAAGGCAGAGACAAAGGTTTTGGCTCTTTGTGAAGAGGCCGGTGCAAGCGTATATATAAACGCAATCGGGGGAGTGGATCTCTATTCGCGCGAAACGTTCAATGCGCGTGACATCGACCTGAAATTCATCAAATCGAAGCCTTTAGAATATCCCCAGTTTGGAGCGGAATTCCTGCCTTGGTTATCGATCATCGACGTGATCATGTTCAACTCCGCCGAGAGCATCCAGGCGAAGATACTCAACGAATATGAGCTTATTTAACCGTAGTCGCTGCCGCACTCGGCAGTCCGGACTCCATCAAGAAATCCAGTCGGTGACGTAGATGTTTAAATGGCAAAAGCTGGGCAAGGTGTTCACGCCGCAAGATGTGACGAATCGCCCGTGGCTCAAGGAGTTTGCTCAGGCGCCAGCAACCCTGATTTTCGATGATTTTGTGCGCGTATATTTTTCCTGCCGACCACCGGCAGACGAATCCGGGCAATATGTGTCGCATTCCGCTTATATCGACGTGGACAGAGCTGATTTGTTCAAAGTCAGGCACATCAGCGAACGTCCCGTTCTGGAATTGGGTAGCCTTGGTGAATTTGACCAATTTGGTACCTATCCGATTTCCGTAGCAAGAGATGGCGATATCGTTCGGGCTTACTATGCCGGCTGGACTCGTTGCGAGTCCGTGCCTTTCAACGTCGGTATCGGCTTGGCACTAAGTACCGATGAAGGTCGAACGTTC
Source organism: Rhizobium sp. 862_C5_N1_2 (assembly GCF_051811205.1). NCBI lineage: Bacteria > Pseudomonadati > Pseudomonadota > Alphaproteobacteria > Hyphomicrobiales > Rhizobiaceae > Rhizobium > Rhizobium sp. 862_C5_N1_2. Next base: position 155,884 of record NZ_JBPWPT010000004.1, read on the forward strand.
GTGAAGGCAGGTCGTGGACCGGTGCTACCATATTCGCCCGATGAGCCGTTTGTTTTGAGCGGTCCCAAAATCCGGCGCTTTAACAATACCTGGTACCTCTTTTACATCGCTGGCTCCAAGTGGAAGATGGCCGACGGGCGCGCTGAGCCTGTCTACAAAATAAGGCTCGCTACCTCGGAAGACGGCATCCGTTGGACAAAGCTAAATAGAAACCTGATCAACAGCATTGTCGAAGATGACGAAGCACAGGCCAGCCCCGATGTGATTTTTGCCGGGGGGAAATACCACATGTTCTTCTGTTACCGGTATAGCACGAATTATAGAGGTAAAGAAAAAGGCTATCGAATCGGCTATGCATCGAGCGTTGATCTGATCAACTGGCATCGCGACGATTCCAAGGCTGGCCTAACTGTATCGGATACGGGATGGGACGACGAGATGGTCAGCTATCCGCACGTCTTTGAGATCGATGGCAAGACCTACATGGCTTATCTCGGCAATCAGGTCGGTCGCAATGGCTTCGGTCTTGCTATCCTCGACGGAAAGTTGGGTGATGTATGACGAAGATGCGCTGGAAGAAGTTAGGTAAGATCTTCGATCCCACTCGCCATCAGCTGCCGGCAGGATGTGTCGAATACGCGCAGTCACCTCAAGCACTCGTTTTCGACGACTTTATCCGAATATACTTCTCAACTCGCGCCGTTGACACGAATGGCAAGTATCTCAGCCATATCGCTTTCGTTGATATGGATAAGACAATGGATCGGATTGTTCGAGTTTCCGACCGGCCCGTTATAGAGCTTGGGAAACTAGGCTGTTTCGACGAGCACGGTATCTTCCCGATGAACGTGATACGACATGAAGGAAAGATCTACGGCTACTCATGCGGTTGGAATCGAAGGGTTGCGGTATCGGTTGATACTGCAATCGGCCTCACCGTCAGTGACGACGACGGGTTGTCGTTCAAGAGGATCGGCGATGGGCCAGTTTTGTCTGCGTCGCTCGGCGAGCCTTGCTTGGTCGGCGATGGCTTCGTACGGTTCATCAACGGCACCTTCCACATGTGGTACATTTTCGGAACTGGATGGAAAGTATATTCCTCCGAAACCGCGCCAGACCGCACCTATAAAATCGGTCACGCAACATCCCGGGATGGCATCAATTGGCAGAAGGAAGAAGCCCGACAGATTATCGCTGATCGGCTTGGTCCAGATGAAAGCCAGGCTTTACCTACGGTCATCGAGATCGAGGGGCGTCATCATATGTTCTTTTGCTACCGGCAATCGTCAGATTTTCGCACGAATAAAAGCCGTGGCTATCAAATCGGCCACGCCTGTTCGGACGACCTGATTAACTGGTCGCGCGATGACGTCGAACTAGCAATCGAAGGAACAAGTGGCGAGTGGGATTCTGACATGCTTTGCTATCCGCATGTATTTGAGTCAGACGGTGCTATTTACCTTTTGTACAACGGAAACCACTTCGGCCGGTATGGATTCGGCGCTGCGATATTGGAGCGGACCGCTTGACCCCAAATTGGAGCCGCAACTTCGCTTCGGTAGACGAAATAGCCCGACACTTAAACGAGTGTGGTGAGAGTTTTGCAACCGAGCTCAGTGCAAGAATCGACATTGGGATCTATGCGCAGAAAATTCTTCTAAATGCCGAGCGCTTCGAGGCATGGTCGAACGGCATGTTAGTCGGATTCTTGGCTATGTATTGCAACGACGACAAGCTGAAGTCGGCATTCATTACGAACGTGAGTGTGCTTGAGGATTGGCGAGGCCGTGGAATAGCGGGGACGTTGCTTGAGCAATGCATCACTCACGCAGACGAAAAAGGCTTCGGCACAATACAGCTTGAAGTAGAGGCTGGGAATATGGCGGCAGTCGCGGTCTACGGAAAATTTGGGTTTGTGCCGTTGGGTGGCGGGCAGTCAACGCTCATTATGAAGCTGGATTTGGGGGCCAAAAAGTGACCGACAAGCGTGATTATAACAATGAAATAAAAGACACCAGTGATCATCGTTATGCTTACAATTTCGATTTCGATGTCATGCATCATTATATGCTGAAGTCCTTTATTCCATTCTTTCGTCGGGGGAGTTTACTTGAGCTTGGAAGTTTTCGAGGCGATTTCACCAAACGAGTGATGCCGTATTTTGACGACATCACCTGCGTCGAAGCATCCGACGAGGCGATAGCCATAGCGAAGCGCGATCTAGGCGAAGGGCTGATATTTATCAACGACGTCTTCGAAGGCGTGACGTTGCCCAAGCGCTATGACAATATTCTGCTGACGCACGTTCTCGAGCATCTGGATGATCCTGTGGGAGTGCTTAGACGTGTCAACGAGGAATGGTTGTCGGAAGGCGGTAGGCTCTTCTTGGTTTGCCCAAATGCGAACGCTCCCTCACGTCAGATCGCGGTCAAAATGGGTTTGATACGTCACAATTCGGCAGTAACGCCGGCGGAGTTGGAACACGGTCATCGGATCACATACTCGTTGGACACCTTGGAGCGTGATGCTAAATTAGCGGGGCTAAATGTGGTGCATCGCTCAGGCATCTTCTTCAAAGCGTTGGCCAATTTTCAGTGGGATCGGCTGTTGGAGACCGATATTATCTCCAGCGAATATCTCGAGGGATGCTATCACCTGGGGCAAATCTATCCCGATCTTTGCGCCAGTATTTTCCTTATGTGCGAAGCTGGCGGGACGCGGTAATTGCGTCCAATTCCAATCTTTCTTAAGTCCGGAGGGTATCGATGCCGCGTGTATCGATCTGTATTCCTGCATATAATCCCGATTATTTCGAGCTGTGCCTTCGAAGTGCACTGGCCCAGAGCTTTGTCGATGCTGAAATTCTTGTGTCTGACGACTGTCCGACCGATGCAATCAAGGTAATATGTGATAAATATGTTCGGTTTGTTCAATATAGCCGTAATCCGAATCCCGGGCCCGAGAGCAACGTGCGTCGACTGGTTCAGATTGCGAACGGCGAATACATAAAATTCCTGTTCGATGATGACGTTCTTCATCCTTTTTGCGTACAATTCCTGTTGGAGGCACTCGATGCGACAAGGGATAGAAATACGCGCCTTGCGTTTTCTCCACGCCATCTGATCGATGACCGAAATCATACGACTGGTTTCATCAACCATTTCAACGCTTCCGGAGACGGCTTAAAAATGGTTTCCGGCCGTGATTTCCTAAGGTTGACGGCCCTCAATCATGTGAATCTTGTTGGGGAGTACACAACAGCCTTATTTCGCAAGGCGGACGCATTTGACGGCGATGGACAATTCCGGTTGTATCGCATGGAAGGTGATCTCTTCCGAGGCTTGATTGACCTGTCGGCGTGGGTTGAATTGGCTCAACTCGGCGATTTCGTTATACATCCCAAGCCGCTCTCGTACTTTAGGCGTCATGAGAACGCCACGTCGAACCCGCAGATCAACTGCAAGTTCATCTATGCGATCACCTATTATGAGGATGTGCTTAATTTTGCCTTTGAAAAAGGCTATTTGCCAGCAAGCGATTTACCTGCGTCATATCGCAACCTGGTGAATACCTACCGCTATTGGCAAAATTCATTCCCGCAGCTTAATGCAAGAATTGCACAGATCGAAGATGCATTGACATAGAGCTGGAATGACACGCCCTAGGGGAGTCGAACCCCTTTTCCCCATGGTGCCCTAATCGATAGACGACGGGCGCTTCCTATCTTCCCTCCATTTTTCGGGGTGACCGCTGCGAAGTCATCAGCCGTTGCCATAAACGCGACCTTCGTTCCGTCGACGAGGCGCGCTCCATGGCAGACCTGGTGATCGTCGCGCATCATTTCACCGTCTGGGCTGGTCCAGAGTCCTGTCGGGGACGGCAGCTCCCGAGAACCCTCTATCGACGAACCAGCCATTTCTTGGCAACACGGCAAGCCATCGTATAGGCGGGATCGAAGACGTTGCCGACATCGTAACGCACCACCTGACCGAGCAGATGGCTGGCCGCCGTCCTGTCCAGGTCATAATCTGATGCCAGCCAATTCAACATTTCGCTGGTCGCATGCTGGAGCGCCTGATCGAGGGGCCGGGCGTTGCCGATAGTGAAGATGTCTTCGGCGGTTTCCCCACGCGGCCAGACCAGTCCGGCCTTCTTTTCCACCGTCAGCCGCACCGTGACTTCGAACGTCGTCTCGACGCCGGTTCCGACGATCTCGCCATCCCCCTGCACGGCATGGCAGTCGCCGAGGAAGAACAGGGCGCCGGGAGCGGCTACCGGGAAGCGGACCGTGGTGCCGGGGCCGAACAGCCGATAATCCATATTGCCGCCATATTCGCCGCTGGTTGCGGTCGATATTGCCTGGCCGAGGCTGGGCGCCACGCCGAAACAGCCGATCATCGGGGTGAGAGGCAGAACGAGGTTTTCGAGGCCGGCGACCGGCTCGGAAAGCCGAACGGTCAATGCCTCGCGGTCGATGACCCAGATGGCCATATCGCGCGCCGGCAGGTCGCGAACCGTCTCGGGATCGACGACATTGGCGGCGACGACGCTGCGGGTAAACCCCGTGGCCCTGGTCGGGATCATGCTGATGATCTCGACCTTCAGCGCATCTCCGGGCACAGCACCTTCCACGAAGATCGGGCCGTTCATCGGATTGGGGCCGAATGTCTGCTTGACGCCGTCCTTGTCATACCCGACGGCGTCGAGCGTCTCAGTGACCACGGTGTCGCCGTCGGCGATACGCAGGGCCGGCGGAAGAGAGCCGATGACATTGTGAAAGATCGTCGGAATGAAGCGGTGAGTGGTCATGAGAATATGGCTCTCGCTCGTTTCAAATATCATGAGCCTGCGGCTGAACTGCCCGGCGGAGAGAGTTCGAGACTAGATCAGAGATTGCCTGCAATGCCAATATCCGCAGCATCGCCCGAAAATGCAGTTCGGCCGCAATGCCGGCGGCCGATAGCAGGTTGTCAAATCAGCCTATCTCCAAGCACCGGGCAGTATTCGCCGCGGATTTCTCATCCCAACAGGAGATCAGACATTCAGAATTTGAAGCTCGTGCCGACCGTCACCTTTTGCTGATTAACCTCGAAATCGCCGAGCGCCGAGCCGAAATCCTTGCGTCCGAAATCGTCATAGCGATATTCAGCGCGCATCATAATATTGTCGGTCAGGGCGCGTTCTACACCGCCACCGGCGGTCCAGCCAATCAGAATGTCGTCCTTCTTGCCAATTCCAGGCACGTCGACTTCTCCGCCCGCGGCCGCCAAACCCCCGGTTCCATAGATCAGCGTACGGTCCAAGGCATATCCCACACGTCCACGCGCCGAGCCATCCCATTTGAGGGAAACGTCGCTCCCATCCTTCCAGTTGTAGTTGAAGTCATTCTCGATACCGAAGACGAAAGGACCGTGCTGGAAATTATATCCGCCGTAGATACCCGTCGAACCTCCATCAAGATCCTGCTCGGAACCGTCGAGGTAGCTCGCATGTGTCGAGGTGTATCCGCCTTGAAGCCCGAGATAAAATCCCGACCAGTCGAAGGCCGACTGGGTCTGTCCCTGTTGAACGTAAGCAGGATCCTGAACCACGGCATCGGCGGCAAAGGCCGGCACCGCCGAGAAAGCCACAGCGGCCAGCGCGATTATCTTTGTGTACATTAAAGTGCCTCGTCATTTCGATGATTGGAGAAGGCTTCAGCAAACCGGCAAGTCGGCTGGGACCGATTCATTATGCTGCGGTTCGGTGTTGCGGTTTGCACTTTATTGTTGAGATATGTTGCGACCTTGGGCGTCCTTGAGACGGCGCATCGCACTTGGGAAAGTCAACCTGACCAGGTGGCCGAAAGGCCTGCCGCCCGCGTGAGGATGACGAGGCGCTAGGCAGAGATATTGGAACAACGAAAATAGTTGATTGCTAGTCTCATCTTTAGTACCGAGCTATCACCCGGTTAAAGGATGTCACGTGGCTATGCTCCCCCCGACGCAAGATCCGCCTCGAACGGCTGAAACTTTTGTCGCCGAAAATATAGGTCTTTTGATAGAGGGGAACGAGATTCTCCGCGATGTAAGTCTCAAATTTCCGGCAGGAGAAGTTGTGGCACTGGTCGGCCACAACGGCTCCGGTAAATCCAGTCTTCTCAAGATGTTGGCTCGCCAGCTTGTGCCGAGCGCTGGATCGATCTCTTACGGCAACCGGGATCTTAGGACGTATGGTGAACGCGTCTTCGCTCGTTCGGTCGCATATCTGCCCCAGGATGTCACGACCGGATCGGAAATGACAGTCCGCGAGCTTGTGGGATGCGGTCGCTATCCGTGGCACGGGGCGCTTGGCCGCTTCACCAAGAACGATGAAGTGAAAGTCGAGGAAGCCCTCCGAGCAACGTATATCGAGAAGTTCGCCGACCGTATCGTCGGAACATTGTCAGGCGGTGAGCGGCAACGTGCCTGGATCGCGATGCTGATCGCTCAGGATGCTCGCTGCCTGTTGCTCGACGAACCGACTGCGGCACTCGATGTTGCGCATCAGATTGAGGTGCTCTCCCTTGTGCGACGCTTGGCGCACGAGCTTGGAAGCAGTGTCGTCATCGTTCTCCACGACATCAACATGGCCGCTCGCTTCTGCGATCGGATCCATGCATTGAAACGCGGTCGCGTTGTTGCGAGCGGAACGCCGAGCGCGATCCTTGCTCCAAACACGCTGCAAGAGATCTATGGGATCGACATGGATGTGATCTCCGCGCCCAACCTGCCTTATCCGCTCGCCTATGTTTGTTGAGGCTAGGCGTGCAATGGGTGTTACGCGGCGCTCCCTTTTGCAGTTCGCGGCGGCCTCGGTCGTTCCAGCTCCGCTGTTTGCGCAGTCGATAGGCCCAAGGATCGTCAGCCTCGACTATGGCCTTGCGTCCACTCTCTTATCCCTCGGATTGCCTCCGGTCGGGATTTCGGACCTCGCCGATTGGGACAGATGGGTTGTCGAGCCGCCGATGCCAAAATCCGTCGTCGATATTGGCAGTTCGTTCGAGGTCAATTTTGAAATTCTCGTCACGCTGAAGCCCGACATTGTCTTGACCACACCTTACCTGGATGAGCTGTTGCCCAAGCTACAGTCGGTGGCGAAAGTCGTTCGGCTGGAAGTCTTTACGCCGGGCATTGGATCTATTCTTCCCGCTGCCATCGCGGCGACGCGTAAATTGGCTGGTGAGCTTGGCCGCGAGAATGAAGCAGAGCAGTTCCTCGCGCGCGCCGACGCCTTCTTCGAGCGATGCCGCAGTCGGCTGGCGGGCAAGAACCTGCCGCCAGTCGCCCTCGTGAATTTCATGGATGCCCGCCATGTCCGCATCTACTCGAGTCCTGGGCTGTTCCACAATGTGCTCGAGCGCATCGGTGTCCGCAACGCCTGGACCAGAGAGTCGAACTACTGGGGTTTTGAAACGATCGGTATTGAAGATCTCTCCAAGATCACCGATCCGGACGCGCGTCTGATCGCCTTTGATCCCGTTCCTCCGGACGTTCTTCCGAAACTCGCTCAGAGCCCGCTGTGGAACAGGCTGGCGTTTGCGCGTCCGGGCCATCTGTCGATTCTGCCGCCGGCCCTGATGTTTGGCATGGTGAACGAGGCCATGCGCTTCGCGGGCCTTTTGACAGATCTTCTGGAAAAAGAAGCATGATGGTATCCCGCCGCGACAATATCGGGCCAGCAATTGTCTTCCTCCTCCTGATTGGCGGTGGAGGCGTGGCATCGTGGTTTCTTGCCGTTCCAGCGCTGTCAGAAATGGGTCGACCGGATTACGATGTCACGCGAATGGTGTTCACCTATTCGACGCTTCCCCGTCTTGCGACGGCGCTGATTGCCGGAGCCGCGCTTGCCTTGTCGGGGGCGCTGTTTCAGCAAGTTTTGCGAAACCCGCTCGCCGATCCGACCACCCTCGGCGTGTCGGCCGGAGCAAACCTGGCGCTGGTGGTAACATCGCTGTTTCTCCCCGACTTGCTTGGCGCCGGCCGTGATCTTGTCGCTCTGATCGGCAGTGCGACCGCTGCCGTGATCGTCGTCAGCCTGGGCGCGCGCCGCGGTTTTTCGCCTTATTCGCTTGTTCTGTCGGGGCTGGTTCTCAGTCTATGGTGTGGTGGCCTCTCTGCCATCCTGACCTATTTGAACCAGCGCTATCTCTCGAGCCTGTTCATCTGGGGCGCCGGCTCGCTGGCACAGCAAAGCTGGGTCATTCCCTTGTCGCTTCTTTGGAAGTTCGGCGCCATCGCCATCGTCTGCGCTTTCGTGATGAGACCGCTTTCGCTGCTCGATCTTGGCGAGAGCAGTTCCACGGCGCTGGGCGTCCGATTGGTCCGCCTGCGCTTCATTGTCGTGGCGCTTGCTGTCGCGCTTGCTGCATTTGTCACGAGCGCCGTTGGGGTCATTGGTTTCATTGGACTGGTCGCGCCGACGATTGCGCGATTGTCCGGAGCACGGCGTCCCGCGCAGCTCATCTTCTGGTCCCCCCTGATCGGCGCCGGGCTGCTTCTCTTCGCCGACTCTGTTCTGCAACTGGCCGCAGGGGGGCTTGGCGATTTTTTGCCGACGGGGGCGGTAACAGCCATCTTCGGTTCGCCGCTGCTTCTCGCGCTGCTGCCGCGTCTGAAGATCCGTCATAGACTGCAGCAATCGCCGGCGTTCAAACGGTCCCGCCGGTGGGATGGAACGGCACCGGTCATCATCGCGGCTGCCGGCCTGCTTGTGCTATTGACGGTCAGCGTTTTTCTCGGACGTGACGTCAATGGCGGCTGGGCTCTCGCTTCCGGCGAGTTCTCGTACGATGTCCTTTCCATCAGGATACCTAAAATCCTCGCCGCCCTGACATCGGGCGCGATGCTTGCGGTCGCGGGCTCTATTCTTCAGCGGCTGACCGGCAACGAAATGGCAAGTCCCGAAGTTCTGGGAATCAGTGCCGGAGCGACCTTCGGAGTTGCGATTGCCCTCTTTGCCGTCGCTCCAGGGTTTTCCGGTCAATTTGCCTTTGCCGTGGCCGGTGCGATCAGTGTGCTTGTCGTCATCTTCGCCAGCTCCCGGCGATCGGCGTTCGCTCCCGAGCGAGTCGTGCTTGCGGGCATTGCCTTAAGCGCGATGGTCGATGCCGTCGTCGGCGTGTTGAGCTCGACGGGAGATCCGAGAGCTGTTCTGCTGATGCGGTGGATGAGCGGGTCCACCTATCTTATCGAGGGATCGACCGCCGCAACGGAGGTGGCGCTCGGCGCCGTGCTGATTGCCGTCTCGCTCGCCGTCCGCCGCTGGCTTGACATACTTCCCCTTGGGCCGTCTCCTTCGGCGGCGGTCGGTGTACCATTGGCGAAATCGCGATTTGCGCTTTTTGGCCTCGCAGGATTGTTGACGGCTGCCGCGACGCTGACGGTTGGCCCATTGTCATTCATTGGCCTCATGGGACCTCACCTTGCGCGGGAGGCGGGATTGGCACGCGCGCTGCCGCAAATGCTTGGTGCCGCTCTGATCGGAGGGGGGCTTATGGTTGCTGCCGATTTCGTCGGCCGCACGATCGTATCGCCCTACCAGATTCCTGCCGGTCTTGTTTCCGCACTCATCGGCGCACCGTTCTTGATGCTGTTGATGCGGAAGCGCGTTGTCGGCTGAGGGGGTGCCCACGCAACACCATCAATGATCTCACCTTGGCGTCGTCTCATTCGCCGGCAAGTTGGCCCTGCCTCTTGCTCCGAGGCGGGCCAGTACGGGCGGGGAGAACGACCGGCCGGACCACTTCAATACGCTTTCGCGAAAGACCTGTCGCTCCTCCTCGGAGGCAAACAATCTCGCCGGCCACGGATGAGAGACCATCTTGGACATCCAAAAGTGGAAGGTTCCGGCATCCTCTTCGAGCGCATAGAGCGAATCCCAGGTACATGTGACCGTCTGACCCAGGACCGTGTAGCTGATGCCGCTCTGGTCCACGGTAGACTCGACGGGCCTGCCGATCGCTTCCGCCTTCACCAGTCGTCGGCGATACATGGAACGCAGGAATCGCCGGATCGGCCCGAGCAACAGAAAGACCCCGAGCGCGCCAGCAACGATTGTTGCGAGGACATAGATAGCGAATGTCCCGACGTCACCGGCCTGCCATTTGTCGAAATTGGTAATCAGCGCGACGAACAGCGCAACGATTCCCGCTGCCCCCACGGTTGGACCGGTTGGCAGAAGCTGCCGCGATGCATGCTGGATATCAAGATGGTCGTCGAGTTCTAAAGCGAAAGTTTTGCGGAAGCCGGGCCGATTCGGGGACGTCCAAATTTTCGGGACTGAGCTCGGGGAACTCTCGGACATGTTCAACCTGCCAAATTGGAGCACGTTCGAAATGAAAACTCGCTCTTAGGTAGAGGCGGCTCCCTCTTGCGTCAATCAAAGCCTCGTCGTGGGGTTATCATTTCCGGAATGGACCAAATGCAGTCCACATTGCCGAGAGGGTGATCCCTTGGCGCAGATTGCGAGCGCCGCCTTGATTGGACAAGGCGGCGTCCGCCAACCTTTACCAGGAATACTTCAGGGTGCCGACGACCTTGCGCCGATCGCCGTAATATTCTGTGCCGAAGTAGCTGCTGGCGACATATTTGCGATCGAACAGATTCGTCGCGTTGACGGCAAGCGTCACGTCAGGCGTCACCTTGTAGCTGACGGCTGCGTCGACGAGCGTATAGGCTGCGACCGATACGGTGTTCGCCTCGTCCCCATGGGTCTGGCCGATATAACGCACACCGCCGCCGAGCGTCAGGTCGCCGCGCTTTCCGTCTCCAGGGACCGTGTAGTCGAGCCAGGCCGATGCCAGATGCCGCGGCACGCGCGAGGGCCAGTTGCCGATATTGCCGCCGGTTCCGTCCTCGCGGATTTCGGCATCCCAATAAGAATAGGCAAGTGTGAGATTGACCCGGTCGTTGATGGCGGCTTTGCCTTCCAGCTCGATGCCGCGCACGCCGACCTTGCCGATCTGCTCCAAGCGCAAACAAGACCGTCGTGTTTATGTGGGCTTCTCGACGACGGCGAATGCAATGAAGGACCCGTCAGAGAGAGCGAGCGCCGTTGTGGCCGTGGCGATAGCAAAGCGTTGGTCTTGTCGAAAATCCCAGAGTTTCCTAGCGAGAGAAGAATGCCACGCGACCAGAGCGCCCGCGTCTCTTTCGGAAGTCACGGGAAATTCTTAGCTCAATTGTCAGCTGACAATGGCGGCCGTGTCCGCATCCATCGCCCCCATCCTTTCGTTACAGCCCATTTTCGATACGGCTGAACGCCATTGCCGACCCACCGGCTAGCGGCCGAGCTGAGCACGGTCCGAATCAGACAATCGGTTCTCATTTATAGGCAGACGAACGGCATGAGCTTTCAGCCTCCAGCCCGCGGGCGGGTTCGTTGCTGGAGGGCTTGTCACTAGCGTCCTCGGTTTCGGCATCGCGGCGTGACGGGGCAAGGCCGAGCATCTGTTCGAGACGGCCGGCATTAAGCGGGGCGCTTATTCCCTTGAAGTTCATAGTCCATCTTTCGTCTGCGGATCGATTGCGTGGAGTTGCAGAGATAAGCGCAATTTAAACCTGCCGAGAACCGTCTGTCGGAGTTATCACCATGTATTCCAACGTGGGCAGGAAAGGGGAGGGCTCTCATCTTGAAGCGCACCCCGAAATGCGTCATGGGGCAGCGCCGGACGTCTCGAATTGCTGAGCCTACCGCGCCTTCGTTCCTTCGCGATTGGTAAAATGCGCGTTGCCCAACCCCGTGCCGATGGTCAGCACTGCCCATCTCGACACGTCGTTCATAAAAGGGATCTGCGACAATCCCTGCACGACGGCATCGTTGTGCATCATCACGAATGTGCTATCGTCGCCGATCTCAGGAATGGCCTTCATCAGTGCGGCAGGAAGGTTGAAGCTGTCGCTCTCCCAGTTTCCGCCGGGCAGGTTCTGTCCGCCGCGTTCGATGGAGCCATCGGCTTTGATGATGCCGGGGCATGCGATCCCGATGATGGGCGCCGGCTTGAGATTGGCCTTTTCGGCCTTACCGATCAGATCCCGCAACATCGCGGCCAACTTCTCGATGGTCGCAGTTCGGCTCGGCTCGTCGTCGGCATGACGCCAGATGGCCGAATCCCAGACGCTTGCATCCGCAAAATTCGGCACGTCGTCCTTTCCGAATTTGACGACGCCGGCGCGAACATTGGTGCCGCCGATATCGACGGCGAGGATGGCCTCGTGGCCTTTGAACATCCAGCGGGGCATCAGGTGGACCGCGCCGATCAGTCCGGCCTCATCGGGGTGGTGAACGATCGGCACGACCTCGACGGCGATGCCGGCCGCCTTGAGAATAACCATCGTCCTGGCGATCGCCAGTTCGCCAAAGTGGCTCCGTCGGAAGCCGCCGCCAACGACGATGCGTTCCGTCTTTCCCCAGCGTTTGTCCTTCAGAAACTTGCCTATCACATCGGCAAAGTCCTGGGCAAAATCCTCCACAGCCCCCATGATCAACGCCGCCGCCGCCAAATCATCGCCCTTCAAAATAGCGTCGATTTTTTTCTTGGAGAGCTTGTCGGTCTCAATCTTGCCGATCGGGTCGTCTCCGACCTTGCGGATGCGTTTTCTCCAATCATCAAGCTTCTGTTGGAAAGTCTTCTTGTTTGCGTTGTCGCCAACGAAACCATTCTTGTCACGCAGTTCGTTGTTGTAATCGTCGATCACCACCAATGGCAGGTTTAAAGCGCCATGTGCCAGCGGGGCATTGACCTCATCACGGGGATCTGAACTGCTTTTGGCCATCAATGTACCTTCTAGGGCGCGAGTGCTCGAACGGGCGGCGAGACACAACGCGGACTAGCCTTAGGATGTTCCGGAGTCTGAAAAGCCACCTTGTCCTTGTTGGCCGGCGACCTAGCTTCAATGATTGCAGAGTTTGGAGAATGCCGTGCAGGACGACGACGCTACTCAGGAAATGCTTTCACTGGTCTTGGAAGAGCCCGACCACTGGGCGATGTTTCTCGATATCGATGGGACGCTGCTCAATCTCGCGCCCACGCCGGATGCGATCGAGGTCCCAGAGGCGCTCCCCGGACAACTTCATCGCCTGTCGAACAAGCTTGGCGGTGCCTTGGCACTGGTCACCGGCCGATCGCTTGCCTATGCAGACGCGCTGTTCAAACCCTTTGCATTTCCGACAGCAGGCCTGCACGGCGCGGAAATCAGGAACGCCGCGGGCATGCAGACGGTCGAGGCGACAGCTGAGTTTCAGGCGCTGAAGCATGCGCTGACGGAGGAAGCCGAGCACTATCCTGGAGTCTTGATCGAGGATAAGGGTGCGGCCGTTGCCGCCCATTACCGGCTCGCGCCCGAATATGAAAAGGTGCTCGCAGACCGCATGCACCACTATGCTGAGCTCGCCGGGCCGAACTGGGCATTGCAGCTCGGCAAGATGGTATTCGAGCTGCGTCCGGCACGGTCGAGCAAGGGCGATGCGCTGGAACGGTTTTTCCAGTCCGACCCGTTCAAGAACCGCTGCCCGATTACCATCGGCGATGATCTGACCGACGAGTCGATGTTTGCGATCGCCAATGCGCGCGGCGGCGTTTCCGTGCGTGTCGGTGCGATCGGCGCCCCTAGCTGTGCCACAAGCCGGCTGTCCTCTTCTGCGCTGGTCAGAAACGTCATTGCAGCCCTGGCCGCCTGAGGCCGGCCCTTAGACGATCTGAAATGCGGATTGCTGTCGTCTTTACGCCGGCTGCGCAGCGTCAATTGTCAAAAAAGTATCGGTTTTGACCGGGAATCGTGGTGGCGGGCGGGACATGAGCCCATTACACTCCCCTTCAACAATAAAAGCCAAAAAGAATTTGGCTGGCGGGCCTGGAACCGTCCTCGGAGGAGGAGACAATGGAACCTGACTTGGAAGTCATTCAGATCCGGCCCGGCGAATCTTTCGCAACGAAGGCGCATGGCTATCCCTACCATACTGTTCGCTGGCATTTTCACCCGGAATACGAACTTCATCTCGTCGTGGCGACAACGGGACGGTATTTCGTCGGCGACTTCATCGGCGAATTCGAGCCTGGTAATCTCGTTCTTGCTGGTCCCAATCTCCCCCACAACTGGATCAGCGATGTCCCGAAGGGCTCGAGCATTCCGCTTCGATGCCAGCTCATCCAGTTCAGCGAGGGCTTCATCAGTGACACGATGAAGGTGCTGGCCGAGCTCGGCCCGTTCGATCCGGTTCTTGAAGCCTCCCGCCGCGGCGTGCTCTTCGGCGCCGATACCAGCCGGCAGGTTGCTCCCCTGATGAACGAGGTGCAGCAGGCGCATGGTGTGCGTCGCATCGAGCTGTTCATGATGATCGTCGGCCTGCTCAGCCGGGCGCAGGATTCCCAGCTTCTCGCCAGCCCGAGCTATTTGCCCGATCCATCGGGCTACATGTCGGCCGGCATCAACAAGGCGCTCGCCTATATCAGAGAGAACCTCACGAAATCCTTCGACGAAGCTGATCTCGCGGCGATCGCCGAACAGTCGACCGGCGCCTTTTCGCGAGGCTTCCGCCGCCATACCGGCATGTCGCTGGTACAATATGTGAAACGCCTGCGCATCAATCTCGCCTGCCAGATCCTGATGAGCGATGACCATGCATCGATCACCGATATCTGCTTCGAGGTCGGCTTCAACAACCTGTCCAACTTCAACCGGCAGTTTCTCGCGGAAAAAGGCATGACGCCTTCGCGTTTCCGGCGGTTGTTGGGTGACAATATCAATGTGGCAAAGGCGGCCTAGAGCAATTCCAGCAAAAGTGCGCAGCGGTGTCGCGTCCGGAATTGCGTAAAACAAAAGACAGAGCATTTCCGTGACTCGGAGAAAAACGGAAATGCTCTGGAGGAGCCGAACGAGCACGGTCCAAGGGACGAGGGAGGACAAGGAGGAGGAGCGAAAACTGACACTGACTTTGAACGTGGGCGTGCGATGAGCGGCTCGCGATCGGAGATGCTTGTCCTCAAAAACATCAAACGCCGGGACAGGCGCGACCGTTCATTCAGCCGAACGGCCACAGCAGGCAGTGCAATCACGAACCTACACAATTTTTACCAATGGGAGGAGATGGAAATGATGAAATTCTCAACACAGGCGGCAGGCGCCGCGGTATTTGTCCTGTCCTTGCTGGGCGGTACTTCCGCCTTTGCGCAAACGGCCGTTTCGGATGCGACAGTGGCATTCCTCATGCCCGATCAGGGCTCTACCCGCTACGAAGAGCACGATCACCCGGGCTTCGTCGCGGAAATGAAGAAGCTTTGCGCGTCGTGCAAGGTTCTCTATCAGAACGCCGATGCCGATATCGCAAAACAGCAGCAGCAGTTTAATTCGGCGATCACCCAGGGCGCCAAAGTCATCGTGCTGGACCCGGTGGATTCGGCGGCGGCGGCATCGCTCGTCCAGCTCGCACAGAGCCAGGGTGTGAAGGTCATTGCCTATGACCGTCCGATTCCGAAAGGCAAGGCCGATTTCTACGTCTCCTTCGATAACAAGGCGATCGGCAAGGCAATTGCGGAATCGCTCGTCCAGCATCTGAAGGCTGAGAATGTGCCGACCGATGGAGGCGGCATCCTGCAGATCAACGGTTCGCCGACCGATGCGGCTGCCGGGCTGATCAAGGACGGCATTCATGAGGGTCTGGCGAGTGGCGGATACAAGACGCTTGCTGAATTCGACACACCCAATTGGCAGCCCTCGAATGCCCAGCAATGGGCCGGCGGCCAAATCACCCGCTTCGGCAAACAGATCGTCGGTGTGGTCGCTGCCAATGACGGCACTGGTGGCGGCGCCATCGCAGCCTTCAAGGCGGCGGGTGTCGACCCCGTGCCGCCGGTGACCGGCAATGATGCGACGATCGCGGCACTCCAGCTGATCATCGCGGGGGATCAGTACAATACGATCTCCAAGCCGAGCGAAATCGTCGCCGCCGCCGCTGCCGATGTCGCCGTAAAGCTCTTGGCCGGAGAAACGCCGAAGGCCGAAATGACGCTCTACGACACGCCGGCGCAGCTTTTCGTCCCTGCCGTCGTCACTGCCGAAAACCTCAAGGCCGAGATCATCGACAAGAAGATCAACACCGCCGAGGAGCTGTGCACCGGCCGCTATGCCGACGGCTGCAAGAAGCTTGGCATCACGAAGTAATCCGCAAGGAAAGCGCGACCGGCCGCCGGTCGCGCTTTCCGTTTTGCTTTTTCCGAAAGGCCAGGCGATGTCTGAAACCTCTCACAATCTTGACCCTTCCCGTCAGCCTGTCCTCAGTCTGCGCGGAATATCGAAGAACTTCGGGGCGGTGTCGGCGCTCAGCGATATCGAATTGGATGTGTATGCCGGCGAGGTCGTGGCGCTGGTGGGCGACAACGGCGCCGGCAAATCGACGCTGGTCAAGATCCTTGCCGGCGTGCATCAGCCAAGCTCGGGCACGATCCTGTTCGAAGGCAAGCCGGTAAACCTGCCGAGCCCAAGTGCTGCTCTCGGCCTCGGCATTGCAACAGTCTTCCAGGATTTGGCACTTTGCGAAAATCTCGACGTCGTCGCCAACATCTTCCTCGGCAAGGAGCTCAGCCCCTATCAGCTCGATGAGGTCGCCATGGAGATCCGCGCCTGGCAACTCTTGAATGAGCTTTCGGCCCGCATTCCAAGTGTGCGCGAGCCCGTCGCCTCACTTTCCGGCGGACAGCGCCAGACGGTAGCGATTGCCCGATCGCTGCTGCTCGAGCCGAAACTGATCATGCTCGATGAACCCACAGCAGCGCTCGGCGTTGCCCAGACCGCTGAAGTGCTTGACCTCATCGAGCGCGTGCGGGAACGCGGCCTCGCTGTCATCATGATCAGCCACAACATGGAGGATGTGCGCGCCGTCGCCGATCGCATCGTCGTCCTTCGCCTCGGTCGCAACAACGGCACCATGCTGCCCGACGCGTCCAACGAGCAGCTCGTCAGCGCCATCACCGGTGCATCCAACAATTCCGTCTCCCGCCGCGCGTCGCGCCGCCAGGCGCAAAGCCAACCGAACGAGGAGGGCAGGCCATGATGAAGACCATCGACAATGATCCGGTAGCACCGGCGTTGCTCGACCGGCGTGATGAGAGAGTGCGCCATGACGACAGTTTCGGCGGCTCGATCCAGGCCTTTTGGGATCGCATCCGCTCCGGCGATCTCGGCTCACTGCCGGTCATTGTCGGCCTGGCGATCATCTGGACGGTGTTTCAGGCGCTCAATCCGGTGTTTCTCTCCAGCAGCAACCTCGTCAACATGCTGTTCGACTGCTCGACGGTCGGCGTCATCTCGCTGGGTATCGTCTGTATCCTGATGGTGGGTGAGATCGACCTTTCCGTCGGGTCAGTCAGCGGCTTCGCCTCGGCGCTGGTCGGCGTCTTCTGGGTCAACCAGGGTTGGCCGGTGGTCCTTGCAGTCCTCGCCGCGATGATCGTCGGCGCCCTGATCGGCTCGCTCTACGCGTTTGTCTTCAACCGCTTCGGCATGCCGAGTTTCGTGTCCACCCTGTCCGGACTGCTCGCGGTTCTCGGCCTGCAGCTCTATATCCTCGGAGCGACGGGTTCGATCAATCTTCCCTATGGCTCCTGGCTCGTGAGTTTCGGCCAGATCATGGTCATGCCGGACCCGATCGCCTATCTGCTGGTAGCACTTGCCGGCATTGCGTTCTTCTTCTCCAGCTACCGCACGTCGGCGCGCCGGCGGGCGGCCGGCTTGTCGGCAAAATCGGCCCGCGGACTGCTTATCCGCGCTGTCATCATCACACTCGCCCTGGAAGCAGTCGCGTTCTATCTCAACCAGTCGCGCGGCATTCCGTGGATGTTCGGTCTTTTCGTCGGGCTCGCCGTCGCCATGAACTATGCACTGACGCGCACCAAATGGGGACGCTCCATGCACGCCGTCGGCGGCAACAGGGAAGCGGCCCGTCGTTCCGGCATCAACGTCTCGCGGATCTACACGAGCGCCTTCGTCATGTGCGCCCTGCTTGCGGCAACCGGCGGCGTTCTCTCTGCCGCCCGGCTGGCGACGGCAAGTCAGCAGGCCGGCACCGGCGACGTCAATCTCAACGCCATCGCTGCGGCGGTCATCGGCGGCACGAGCCTGTTCGGCGGGCGTGGCAGTGCCTATTCAGCCCTTCTCGGCATCATCGTCATTCAGTCGATCGCCAGCGGGCTGACGCTTCTCGATCTGTCATCGTCGCTTCGATACATGATCACGGGCGCCGTCCTTGCCGTCGCCGTCATCGTCGACTCGCTGGCACGCCGATCGCGGATCTCGCACGGCCGGGCTTAGAGCAATTTCAGCAAAAGTGCGCAGCGGTTTTGCGTCCGGAATTGCGTGAAAACAAAGAGATAGAGCACTTCCGTGATTCGAAGAAAACGGAGATGCTCTAAGCAACCAGGAAACCAGAGGAAGAAAATGGGTCAGGATCTGTCTGGAAAAGTCGCGGCCGTCACCGGAGCGGCGTCGGGTATCGGCCTTGAATGCGCCAAGGCTTTGCTTGCCGCGGGCGCTCGGGTCGTGCTGGTTGACCGCAATGAAGAAGCCTTGAAGGAAATCTGCTCGAAACTCGACGCAAACGCCATTCCGTTGGTCATCGATCTCACCGATCCGAAAAGCGTTGAAGGGATGATGCCGCAGATCCTGGAAAGAGCGGGCCAGCTGGATATCTTCCACGCCAATGCCGGCTCTTACATCGGCGGTGA
The DNA here is from genome assembly GCF_051811205.1 of Rhizobium sp. 862_C5_N1_2. Taxonomy (NCBI): domain Bacteria; kingdom Pseudomonadati; phylum Pseudomonadota; class Alphaproteobacteria; order Hyphomicrobiales; family Rhizobiaceae; genus Rhizobium; species Rhizobium sp. 862_C5_N1_2. The sequence continues at coordinate 174,620 of NZ_JBPWPT010000004.1, forward strand.
GGTATTGGGTGGCGACCCTGATGCCTGGGACCGCATGCTCAATCTGAACATCAACGCCGCATTCCGCTCGGTGCATGCCGTTCTGCCGCATATGGTCGAGCGCAAGACCGGCGATATCATCCTGACGAGTTCCGTTGCCGGCATGATCCCGGTCGTCTGGGAACCGATCTACACCGCCTCGAAACATGCAGTCCAGGCATTCGTCCATACGCTGAGGCGGCAGGTGGCCAAGCATGGCTTGCGCGTCGGCGCCATCGCTCCCGGTCCGGTCGTCACCGCCCTTCTCAGCGATTGGCCGCAGGAGAAGCTGGATGAGGCGCTCGCCGCGGGCGGCCTGATGGAGGCGAACGAAGTGGCCGAGGCCGTGCTTTTCATGCTGACTCGCCCACGCAACATTACGATTCGCGATCTCGTTATCCTGCCGCAGAGCGCCGACATCTGACGAAAGCGCGATCGCCTTCAACAATCGCCGAGAGGAAACGGACATGATCTTCGACAGATTTCGCCTGAACGGACAGGTGGCGCTGGTGACCGGCGGCACGCGCGGCATCGGGCTTGCGATCGCCGAGGCGCTCGGCGAGGCGGGCGCCAAAGTCATCATCACGGGCCGAAGCCGCAATGCAGCGGCAGAAGACCGGCTCTCCAAGGCCGGCGTCGATTGCGATTTCATTGTTGCCGACCTGATGAAGGAAAGCGCTGCCGACGAACTCGTCGCTGAGACCCTTTCACGAACAGGACGGCTCGACATCCTTGTCAACAATGCCGGCATCGCCATTCATGGCGACAGCGGCGAGTTCTCCGATGCCATCTGGCGCGAGATCATGACCGTCAATGTCGACACCGTCTTCCGTGCCTGCCGGGCGGCACTCGCACCCATGCGGCGTCAGGGCGGCGGCGCCATCCTCAATATCGGCTCGATTTCGGGCATCGTTTCCAACATTCCGCAGAACCAGGTCGCCTATAACGCCTCCAAGGCGGCGGTCCACATGATGACGAAGAGCCTCGCCAGCGAGGTTGCCGCCGAGAATATCCGCGTCAACGCCATCGCCCCCGGCTATATTGAGACCGATCTGTCGCGTGGCGGCATCGACAATCCCGACTGGTTCCCGACCTGGCGCAGCATGACCCCGATGGGACGCGTCGGGCAGCCGGAGGAGGTGGCGGGTGCCGCATTGTTCCTCTGCTCCGCGGCGGCAAGTTATGTCACCGGCGAAGTGCTGGTTATCGACGGCGGCTATACGACGCGGTAAGACGCGGGCACCGGGTAGGGTAGGGCGTTCGCAGCCGCTTGATCGGGGGCGAGTGTCTCCCCTGCGATCCTGCCGATTGTCCTCTGCGCGCGATATTCTGAATGATTACGACACAGACGCCGACACTTAGCGGGTATCGGGGTGTTATCGGCTCACACTCGCGCATAGAGCACATGCTCACGCCAGGCAATCGAGCATCCACTGGACACCGAAGCGATCCGTGAACTTGCCATAGTAGCTTCCCCATGGCTGGACGGCGAGTGGTGTCGTGATCTCTCCGCCCTCGGCCAGCCGTGCGAATAGGCTGTCGGTACTGTCGCGGTCGTCCATGATCAGCATGTGGGCGGAGCCTCGCATCGGCTCCGCATCATGATTGTCCGAGGCGAAGAACAGAACATCAGGTCCTTCGAAACGAGCGTGCATCACCTTGCCCCGCATGGCTTTGCTGGCAACGGGCATCCCGTCCATGCCGTGGCGCTTCAATTGCGTGATCCGGCCAAGCCCGCATTCGGCATAGAAGGCGAGCGCCTCTTCGCAACCTGTGGAAAAGAACAGATAGTTAGCAAGCTGCATGGCTTGGCTCCGTCAAGGCGCCGGACCGCGACGCCTTGGTGTCGCCGGCCCGGCATTGCAAGTCTGAGATTTCCGAGCGTACGCCGCGATCGTTACGAGGCGGCAACCGCACCCTGGATGGCACCGACGAGATCGGCATTGTTGTAGCTGCGGCCGGCGATACCCCAGGCCCCTTCAGGCGCGTAGACGATGTTCGACCATATATGTTCGCGCTTCAGCCGGCCTTCGGCGGCCTGTTCGATGACATCGGCCGCCTTTTCGAAGAAAGCCTGTTTTGCTTCAGCGCTCACCAGCGCGATCTCGGGCAGCTTGAGCTCGACGAAGGCTGCAGCGATCGGCTCTCCCGCCGCAAGCACATGCTCCTGCGGCAGCACATTGATCGTGCCGATGATATTGGCTGTCATGAAGTCATTGCCGGTCAAGCCGGCGGCATCGAGCACCGCGTCCGTCAATCCGGCAAAGGCTTGCGCCTGTGCCTGCTGCGAAAGTAGGCCTTCGGGCACGGTGAGTGTGATAGGCATCGTATATCTCCCTGTTTGAACCGTGACCGCTTCTGATATATACCGATCACTCTTTATGAATACACATCGATCACTCTCTTAGCAAGACATAAAGAGTGATCACTCCGAAAGGGACATAGATGCGATATAGTGCCGAACATAAGCAGGAGACCCGAACGCGCGTCATCGCGGCGGCTGGACAGGTTTTCAGAAAGGAAGGCTATGGCGGTGCTGGCATCGATGCATTGACCAAGGCCGCAGGGGTGACCAACGGTGCCTTCTACGGACACTTCAAGTCCAAGGGTGAAGCCTTTCGCACCGCCGTGCTGACGGGCCTGGAAGAGCTGCGGCAAGGAATTGCGGCGCTGAAGGCCAGGCAACCGAAAGACTGGCTGACGACATTCGTCGGCTACTATCTCGGCTTTAAAAGAACTTGCGATCTGGGCGAGAGCTGCGCTCTGCCGAGCCTCTCCCCCGACGTCATGCGCGCAGACGATGAAACACGAAGCGCCTATACGGCAGAACTCAAACGTCTCATCGAGGAAGTTGCGGTCGGCTTGCCGGAGGGTGAGATACCAGGTCAATCCGAAACACGCCGGGAAGATCAGGCGATCTTGCTACTCGCCATGCTCAGTGGCGGTGTAACCCTCGCCCGCGCTGCTTCCGACCCGGCGCTGTCCAAACGCATTGCAGATGTCATCGCGCAGGCGGCATTGACGGCGATAGAACCTGGAAACTGATCCACTCGCTTGATGACATTGCCTTGCTCAGGACGGGGCAGTGCCGGGATCGCCCTTCCGCGCAATGCCCCTATCAGTCTCTGGAGCGCCAGTTCGGTCCCGGGATGGTGATTTCGAACTCGGTGCCGGCGCCGGTCGTCTGCAGCAGGCGGATCGTCCCGCCATGCGAGCTCAGCATGGCGCGGACGATACCGAGGCCCATGCCGGTGCCGCCCTGTTCGCGGCGGGTGGAGAAGAACGGCTGAAAGATGCGTTGGCGATTTGCCTCGGAAATACCGCTGCCGTCGTCACGAACAAGAATGACGGCTGTTCGGGCGTCGGCCGATACTCTGAGTTCCAACAGCGTGGCGCCGTGCTGAAGAGCGTTTTCGGCAAGGTTGGCAAAGACGATGCCGGCTGCTTCCTGAGGAAGAGCAACCGATATTTCCGTATCGCCTAAGCCGGAAATATCCAGGGCGGGAAATCGCCCGCGCAGTGAGGATATGATGTCGGTGACGCTGCTTCTGCCCTCGGCGACAAGGGTTTCCGCCTGCGCAAGTTCCCTCAGCCGCTGCAGCAACGCATCGAGCCGGACTGCGTCGGCGACGATGTTATCGAGAAAGTGCAAACGCTGCGCCTTCGTCATCGGCCTTTCCGCATCATCGTCGCGTAAAAGTTCGGCGGCACCGCGGATGGCCGTCAGCGGCGATTTCAGTTCGTGGGAGACATGGGCGGCAAAGGAGCTGATATATTCGGTGCGATCGACCAGTTTTCCGGCGAGATCGAGGAAGCTTTGCGACAGCAAAGCGATCTCGCATGTTCCGTAGCTTTCAAGCGGTCGGATCGCCGCCTTGCCGCCACGGGCGATCTCGTCCGCGCGGGCAATCAAGGCGTCGATAGGGCCGGTGATGGTGCGCGTCAGCACATAGGCAACGCCGAGCGTCAGCATGAATACGACGGCGAGGGCGCCGATTTCCGCAGGTGCCATCCGGTTCGAACTCATCTCCACGGTGCGAAACCAGATGACGATGAGGATCGGCAGCGCCATGACCGCAAGAAGCACGACATAGACGATCAGCGCCAGCGTCGGCCGCCATTTTGTCTTGACCTTGGGCGCCAGCATCAGGCCTTCCTCCCGATTTCACTGCCGAGTTTGAAGCCGATGCCGTGAACCGTTGCAATGACCCCCTGGCCGCCGGCCGCCAGGAACTTGGCCCGGATGTTGCGGATATGGCTGTCGATCGTCCGGTCAGCGACATAGGTACCGGCGCCATAGGCCGCTTCCATCAATTGTTCGCGACTGAAAACCATATCGGGGCGTGACAGCAAAGCATCCAGAATTGCGAATTCGAGCGCCGTCATTGCGATCTCACCATCGCAGAAGGTGACTGTCCTGCCGCGACGATCCAGGCTGAGCGCGCCAGCAACAAGTGTGGCGTGGCGTCTCTCAGGTCCTGCCCCATTGCTGCTGCGCTTCAAAATTGCCTTGATCCTAGCCACGAGTTCTCGCGGGCTGAAAGGTTTGGTGACATAATCGTCTCCGCCAATTTCGAGACCCAGTACCCTGTCGATCTCCTCGTCACGCGCCGAAAGAAACAGGATCGGCAATCCCGACGTCTTGCGGATCTGGCGGCAGACCTCCAGGCCATCCATATCTGGCATGCCGATATCGAGAATGATGAGATCGATGTTGCCTCGGCGGAAGGCCGCCATCGCTTCGGTGCCGTTGCGGGCGGCCATCGATGCCAGGCCGGCGCGCTCAAGCGCAAAGCAAATCACGTCGCGGATGTGAGGTTCGTCATCGACGACGAGAATTCGGGGCGCCATCCACCAGTCCTGCGTTGTTTTTCGTACCTGTTGTCATCGTTCTCTTTCTATCTTGCAATGGCAGCAGGAGATAGAAGATGGGTCTCCAGCCGCGCCGCCCGGAAGGTCCAGTTCCGCCAGTCACGCGGGCGCCGTTCGAAATCCCTGACGAGGTAGTACCGAAATGCCAGCGCTTGATTCCGCTTGTCGACCAGGTAGCCCGGCAACATCTGGAGATAGAGATCGAGCGCCGGAATGACGGAAGGACCGAGCGAGGAGAGATAATCGAGGTCGAGCGGTGGGCCTTCCTGGCTGATTTCCTGGCTATGGACGACATTGAAACGGGCGATCACAGCCGGGAAATCGATGAAGGCGCTGATATAGAGCATCGCAATCAGGGAGGCGAGGTTGGCGGCGATCAGCCACTCGTTGGATCGGTTGAGCAGAATGCGCAGCAGGATCAAGACAAGGCCGATAGCGACGAGTCCCATCCAGAGACCGGCAGCGACACGCAATTCCGTCAACGAATAGACCTCGACGTAAAGCCCGAGCCGCAGCATGGACGACAGGCAGAGAAGGATGTTCTGGCCGATCCAGGCGTGAACGAGGCCGCGGATGAGCGAACTATGATCACCGGGGCCACCGCGCCGCATGGCAACGAGGACGAAACCGGCGGCCAGAAGTGCCGTCGCAATCAGCGGATAGGCGCCGCGATGAGCATATTCAGCATGGCTCATGTGATCGGGCAGATCTGCGCCGCCCCAGAGATAGACGAGATCGAGAAGCGTCTGCACGGCAAACAGCGCGTTGAACAGGAGCAGCGACCGCAACAGCGAGGCATGGCCGAGCGGCGCATTTCTGGTGGGCACGATCATGAGGGCCCTGCCGGCTTGCGACCTCACAGCGCGACGCTTCAGGCGTGGCCGCAACAGCGCCCAGACCATGATGGCGATCATCATCCAGAAACCGATCCGCCAAAGATCGAGAAACTGCAGCAGAACGGCAAAATCAATACTGCGTAGCGCGATCTCGATAAGCGGGTTCGCAGCCGCAAAGAGGAACACGAAGACTGCGGCGAGAACGAGCGGCATGATCCAGAGGCCGACGCCCTGCCGAACGACGGTGAAGGAGAAACGTTTGGCCGGCGTCTTAAGATATTTCCTAATATCGTCGGCAAGCCGCAAGGGGATGACGAGAGCAAAACGGAGAAACACTAGCGGCAGACCGGTGAGACTGCGAGGCATAAGCCTGGCGCCGACGAGAGCAACCGCTATCAGCGCGCTGAAGCAAAGGCTGGTGCCGGCTAATGAGGGCGCTTCCAGCAGAGGCGCCGACGCCAGAACCGAAAAACCAAACAGGAGAGCAGCCATTGACGGCGCCCGGATCTTCCCGGCCGAAAGTAGAATGCCGGCGCAGACGGCGAGCGCAAACAGGAAAAGATTTATCCCGGGCTGCTGGCCGAAGATTAGAAAATCCGCCAGAGCCACGAGCCCAAGCAGCGCGGCAATTCGGCCGCTGCCGCGCCTGAGAGGGATTGGTGGCGTCAATGTCTCGGTTGCGTCCATAGTTGCTCCTCTAAATGGCGCTTTTCGATCACGACGAGCATGATCACGGAAACCTTCTCGGCAGCCTGAGGCCCGTCTGTCTCCGTCAGCCACCATCCGTCATTGCGGAGGCGATCCGGCAAAGCGGGCGGAGTGAAGCGGAGCGGGATGTCATTCTTGCTCATGGCCGAAGGATGCCGCGCCGGATTGCAGATTCTGTGCAGAGAGTGAGCAGCAATTCAGGAAAATCGCCCTGACCTATGAAGGTCACGCAGCGGCCTCTTCAAAGCATACTGAATGTGAAGATGGCTTGGGAATTTACGATTGCCGCGGAAGGCTCTTCCCCTTCGCACGGGACGGCGCCGCCGTCCTGTTTCCCGCGATCGGGATCGACGCAATCAACCTGGCGAGAGCCGCCTGGGATCGAGTTCCCGTTTTGCCAAAGCATCGGCTAGTGTGTGTTTTTGCCGTGTTGGACGAAATTCCAAGAACCTCGGCAATCTCGGGCAAATTCATTCCGCTGCCGATCAGGGCAGCGACCCGGGTTTCGGCTTCGGTCAGGCCAAAGATGTGTTGCAGTTGTTGCGCTTGCCGTCGCGTCTTTGCTTCCGGATCGACGATATGAATGAGGACGCGCGCTCCGCTGTCAACCGCATCCCATATGGAAACCGCTGTCGGTGCAAGCGGCGTGATCATCACCAAATAAGGTGGCAAACCCGATGGCCGAGAGATCGCCAAAGCTCCTCCGAACGGCGTGTCCTCGCCATCGGCTATCAGCAACGCCTGGCGAATGGCGTTCAATAGCCGGGTGGATGTCTCTGGAATATGGGCAGCAAGCGAGGGCCTCTCGGATCTGCTGAGGAAAATGCCGTCGGCCTGCTTGAGCAGTGCTTCGGCCGCCGCATTCAACAGAAGGACTGCACCGCGACTATCGATCAGCACGGCCGCATCAGCCATTGCATCGATCAGCCGTTGCGGCAATTCGGGTGCACGGGCGATCTGGTTTACCTGAAAGGAAAGATCGATTGCCCGCGCCATATGCGGGCTCAGCAGCTTCAGCCTTTCAGCCGCTTCGACGGCGTGTTCGTCTTGCTGACGAGACAGGAAAAGAGCGACACCGCCGATACCTCCACGCTCGTGCAGGCTGGCATGCGGCAGGAAGAGCTGATTGAAGATGTGCTGAGGCGCGCAGATATCGGCATAAAACGCCGAATGCCGGACGGCCTCTGCATCGATCAACGTATTGCCGACTGCAATCTCACCCGGCTTTACCTTCTCGAATGCGCGGGCATAGGGGTTTCCCGTATAATGCTGAAGATAGAGCGCATTCAAATCTTCACGCATGCGGCCGGGGATCAAAAAGCTGCCGCGACCATCGGGCGCCTGGTAGACAATATTTCCGGCGATGGCGCCGACGTAGTCAACGATCGAGCATAGGGTATCCGGCCATAATTCTGAACGGACCGCAGCCTGATAGACAGCATCAATGATATCGACATGATCCATACTAGCGCCGCTCGTTTTCACGATGATGGTTCCGCCAATTGCAACGATCGCACCATTTCGATTACTGCATAAATGTCTATGGAGAGGCAAGAACAGCGAGCGTCGCCCGATCGGGTGATATCTTGCGCAGTCTCGTTCACTGAAGGACCTGCCGGGCATTATGGCAAGATCGTTGAAGAGCGAGAGAGGGGGCCTCATCGGCACATCCGTCCAGGCAACGAGGTGAAGGACCTTTTATCTGAACCTTGGCGCGCGCTTGGCATTGTGAAGCAATTCGGAGGCGGTCGCGAACGGCCCGAAAAGCTTGAGCAGCAGCGCTTGTTCCTCGGTATCTATGCGGTGACGCGCGCAGAACTCCGTCACGGACCAGACTTTCGTCAGATCGTCTGTTTCGATTTGCCTGGGTTCGATGTGTTCGGTCAACGGCGTGTCCTCCGAACATGAAGACTACGCCACCCCGGCATTTATAAGAACTAGCTAAAAAGTATTATACCCGCTTTTCAGACCTTCAACCGCACATGATTGAACCCCGCCGGCACCGCGCGTCAAAACAAGCGGACATATGAAGACGCCCGCCGATTGCGCGGCGGGCGTTGTGTCTCAATGATTTATTGCTGCTGATCAAGCAAGATGAGCGTCGGTGCCCGTGATGTTGAGCGTCAGAACGCCAGCATCCGTGTGGCCTTCGCCATCGGAGATCTTGTAGTACTGGACGGTTTCCGTGACGTTCTGGCCGGCAGCCAGGTCTTCCGTCAGCGTGTAGGTGAATTCGCCATTCGGCTTGACGTGGAAGACGCCATGGTCGCCGACGATGTCGGTAACAGCGTCGAGGCCGCTCTTGGCGCTGACGTTCGTGCCGTCGAACTGACGCAGGAAGAGCTTGCCGTTGTCGCCGGCAATGTCGTTGTCCAGAACGTTGCCGCCGATGGCGTCGCCTTCGTTGAAGCTGTAGTGGTCGTCGACCGCGATCGGCTTGACCTGGGTTACGCCCTGGATGTTCAGGGTGAACAGGCCGACATCGGTATGACCGCTGCCGTCGGAGATCTTGTAGGAAACCTTCTCCTGGTACGATTCACCGTTGGCGAAGCCGATCTTGGCAGCGTCGCTCAGGACATAGGTGTAGCTGCCATCGGGCTTGACGAAGAAGGTGCCGTAGTCGCCCTGGATCTCGGTGACCTGGCTGTTGCCGGCCTTGGCGCCAACGCTCGCGCCATCGAAGGCGCGCAGGAACAGGTGGCCGTTGTCGGATGAATCGTTGGAAAGCAGATTTCCAGAAATAACGTCGGTTTCTTTAAATGTTGCACTATCATCAGTTGCATGTATCGGCGAAGCCATAGCTCTCTCCTAAAATTGTTTATTGGCGGGTCAATTTCGACCTCAGCGAGCGGCTCCTTTAACAACCTATTAATACTACAAGTCAATGGTCTATTTAACAGAAGGTTAATTTCGATGCCAACCTCCGCGTTGCTTCCATTCCGGCGGAATAATGTCACTTTCAAGCCAAATTGAAGAAAATTCGGCGGAAACTATACCCGGATAACTTGAATAAAATGGCGCTGAGTATATCTGAAGGCGATTGGCGATGCCCGTGCCATGCCATCCGGGCCATCCGTTGCAATTGTGCCCGCCGATACCTATGTTGCGGGAATACCCGATCAAGCGGAAATCTAAGCTGTTGCTGGCTCATGATTGAAGCGCTTGTACATCCGAGCGCGCCGTTATGGCTGCGTGACGGGCAACCCCACAAACAATCGATGACGCCGGCCGAGATCGGCAAAGGATTTCTTTTTGAACCACATTAATACAGCCACCGCGGTTGCGGTGGCGAAACCGCGTGAGGATGACGAGACTGTCCGCCGCATTGCTGGGAGCTGGAAGCCGTTCCCCTGCCTTCTCACCCGCCGCGAATTGCGGGCTCTGATCGCCGAGCAGCTTGGCTGAGCCTGCGATCGTCGCACCACCCAAACAAGGAGAACTTGAAATGCAGGTACTCGTCAGAGACAATAATGTCGATCAAGCGCTCAGGGTCTTGAAAAAGAAAATGCAGCGCGAAGGACTGTTCCGTGAAATGAAGGAACGGCGCGCCTATGAAAAGCCGTCCGAACGGCGCGTCAGAGAAAAGGCGCAGGCGATCAGTCGGCATCGCAAGGCCGCACGCAAGAAGATGCAGCGTGAAGGCCTGCTCGCCGGATCCAAGCGGGTGGCGACCACCCGTTAGCAGCCATTCCCAACTAGCCCCGAGCTTCGGCTGCTACATTCCGTGAAAGGACAGACAATGGACGAACTCAATAGCCTCACCGTTTCCGAAGAACGCCTCGAGGATTGCCGCGATGTCGTGGAGCCGGATCTGCAGGATCTGATCCAACGCGCTCTGACATCGGGTTTTTCCCGGGAGGAAGTTCTCATCGCCGTCAGTGAACTGGTTGCCGAAGACTTCGCAATGGTCATGAAAACCCCAAGCGTTCATTGATCGACTGCGTGGTTGGGACAGCCCAGGCACGATCATCAGTTATATCAAGATGGCCGCCGCCGCGAACAGAAACCTGATATGGGCGACAGTGCCGAGGTCGAGCTCTAACGCATGGAAGCACTCAACGAAGATCGGGAGGCACGTCTCTGGCCGACAAACATCAAGCCTGATTGGCTGATGCCTTGACGAAATCGATGAACGCCCGGAGCGGCGCAGGCACCAGACGCCGTCCGGGATAATAGAGGAATGGCCCGGAGAAGCGCTGCCACCACGGTTCGAGGATGGGCTCGAGCGCACCGCTGTCGAAATGCGGGCGCAGCCAGTCCTCGAAGAGGCAGACGATCCCTGTTCCTGATATCGCTGCATCGACGGCCAGGTCGGTCGCTCCGCCGACCCGCACGATCAGCGGCCCCGTTGGATCGACCCGCACGATCTCGCCATCACGCTCGAATTCCCACGGCGCCGTCATCGCACCGCTATCGAAGCGGCCCAATATGCAGGCATGGCCGAGCAGCTGGCTCGGGTGTTGCAGCCGGCCGCGGCGATCCAGGTAGTCGGGGGAGGCGGCGATGGCAAAGCGCTGGACGCGTGGCCCGATCGGTATTGCGATCATATCCTGCTCCAACCGCTCGTCATAGCGGATGCCGGCGTCGCAGCCGGCCGCGAGCACGTCGACAAAACTCTCATCGGTTACCACTTCCAGCCGAATATCGGGATAGGCGGCGAGGAACGCTGGGACGATGGCGGGCAGCACCAGCCGCGCCGCGCTGACCGGCACATTGAGGCGCAATGCACCCGCCGGCCTGTCGCGAAAACCGTTGACGACGTCGAGGGCAGACTCTACCTCGCTCAAAGCAGGACCGAGCCGCTCCAGCAAGCCCTTGCCCGCTTCGGTCGGGACGACGCTGCGTGTCGTGCGGTTGAGCAGCCTGACGCCGAGTTGGGCCTCCAGGCGACGCACCGCTTCGCTGAGGAAAGAGGCGCTGCTGCCGTTTACGCGAGCCCCTTCACGAAAACCCCCGGCGCGCGCCACGGCAACAAAGGCATTGAGATCACCCAGATCTGCTTTCACTGTTCGCTACCCCGCACAGCCCGTGCGGATTATAGCCAATTTTCACACGTGCCGCCAACGCCTATCTTGGTGTCATCTCTTGAAAGGAGTTAGACCATGTCCACTATCGATCAATCCGGCACGTTCAACCTCGGCGGCCGCAGCGTGAAGCGGCTTGGCTATGGTGCCATGCAGCTCGCTGGTCCTGGCGTGTTTGGCCCGCCCAAAGATCATGGCGCGGCCCTGGCAGTACTGCGCGAGGCGGTCGCGAGCGGCGTAAACCACATCGACACCAGCGACTTCTATGGCCCCCACGTCACCAACCAGATCATTCGTGAAGCGCTGCATCCCTATCGCGACGATCTCACCATCGTCACCAAGATCGGCGCCCGGCGCGGCACGGACGGATCGTGGATGCCGGCCTTCTCGCGTGAAGAACTGACCGCGGCAGTGCACGACAATCTCCGCAATCTCGGCCTTGATGTGCTTGACGTCGTCAATCTCAGGATCATGTTCGACGTGCGCGGCCCGGCCGAAGGGTCGATCGAAGCGCCGCTGACGGTCCTCGCCGATCTCCAACGGCAAGGCCTGGTGCGTCACGTCGGGCTGAGCAACGTCACATCCAAACAGATCACTGAGGGGCGTGGGATCACCGAGATCGTCTGCGTGCAGAACCAGTACAATCTGGCGCATCGGGCCGACGACAGGCTGATTGACGATCTCGCGCACGAAGGCACCGCCTATGTGCCGTTCTTTCCGCTCGGCGGGTTCACCCCACTGCAGTCTTCCACCCTCTCTGAGGTCGCCGCACGCCTTGATGCCACGCCTATGCAGGTGGCGCTCGCCTGGCTGCTGCGTCGTGCGGAAAACATCCTGCTGATCCCCGGCACCTCGTCCGTCAGCCATCTCAGGGAAAATCTCGCCGCCGCCGCGCTCTTGCTGCCGGATGACGCCGTCTCGAAATTGAACCGCATGGCTGATATCGCCGCCTGACGGTCGCCGGCGATCCGACGCTACGCCACGTCTTGCACGGCGTAGCGGAGCAATCCCTCAAACGATTCCGAATTGAAGAATTATGCGGTAGCCCGCCGCCCAACGCGGCGATGCTTTCAATAGCGCTCCGGCACAAGCATTTCAGGCGGAACCGGCGCCCTGTTGTAATCGGCGTGACGGATGCGGTCTGGCAACTGGATCTCCGGTTTCGGAACATCCTCGTAAGGGATCTGCTCGAGAAGATGGGCAATGCAGTTCAACCGCGCCCTTTTCTTGTCCACGGCCTGAACCACCCACCAAGGCGCATCGGGGCTGTGCGTACGCGCCAGCATCTCTTCCTTGGCTTTGGTGTATTCCTCCCAATGCACACGGCTTTCCATATCCATCGGTGAGAGCTTCCATTGCTTCAGCGGATCGTGGATACGCATCTTGAAGCGGAATTCCTGCTCCTCGTCGGTGATCGAGAACCAGTATTTGATCAACACGATGCCGGAACGGACCAGCATCCGCTCGAATTCAGGCACCGAGCGGAAGAACTCCTCGAGTTCTTCATCGGTGCAGAACCCCATGACGCGCTCGACACCGGCGCGATTGTACCAGCTTCGGTCGAAGAGCACCATTTCGCCGGCGGTCGGAAGATGCGGGACATAACGCTGGAAATACCATTGATGACGTTCCCGCTCGGTGGGCGCGGGCAGCGCGACCGTCCGGCAGACGCGCGGATTGAGCCGCTGGGTTACGCGCTTGATCGCGCCCCCCTTGCCGGCTGAATCCCGGCCTTCGAACAGCACCACCACCTTCAGCTTCTTATGCTGAACCCAATCCTGCAACCGCACCAGTTCGTGCTGCAGCCGGAAGAGCTCGCGGAAATAGGTCTTTCGCTCGAGCGTCTGCTCCGCCGGCTCCGACATTCCTTCGGCGACGAGATCGTCCAGCCGGTCTTCCTCCATCTGCATTTCCAGCTCTTCATCAAAGCTGTCGGCGATCTCGGCCTTAATACGGCTGAGCTGGTCCTGATGTGTTTGAGACATGGGCTTTTCCTTCCTGCGTTTTCTGACAGGAGCATGTCACTGCGAAGTTTGTGTGACGGTTCGGCTAAGCCAAAGCCGGAACAGCAACGTCCCGATCTCTTAAGCCGATGATTGCGGCGTCGAATGCGCTTCAGCCGCCGAGGCGCGCCTATAGCTGTCCCGTCCGGTACTGGTCGACAAGATTCCGGCAGGCGCGGATCGTCAATGCCATGACGGTGAGCGTCGTGCCGGCGATGCCGCTGCCGGGGAAGGCGCTGGCGTCGGTGACGATGAGGTTCGGGACATCCCAGACCTGGTTGTAGGGGTTGAGCACCGAAGCCTCCGGGGTTTCGCCCATGCGCGCGCCGCCCGTCTCATGGATTGCCGCGCCCATGCACATGGTCTTGCGGAACCATTTGCGGAACATGAAGCGGCTGAAGGCATCGGCTTCGGGAAAGGCGCCCTTGCTCATCTCCTTGAGGCCGGTGGGCGAGCCGATGAATTCGAGGTCGCCGCCGACCTCCTTGATCATCGCGATCAGCGTTTCCTCCTGCCTTCTGAGCAGCGCCTGTTCCTCCTGTCGCATGACGCAGCGGATATGCGGCACAGGAATGTTCCAGGCATCCCTACGCCTGGCGTCGAGCGTGATGCGATTGTCTGCATAGGGCAGCATGCGGCCGAAACCGAAGAAGGCGAGACGTGCATCTGCGTCTGCGGAGATCGGCGCACGGCCGACACTTCCCTGGTAGTCGAAATCGCCGCGGGCGGCATCGCCCTCGCCGAAGCGGGGAATGAAGATCCCGCCCGACGGATTGTAGAACGGGTCGGTCGGCGCGGACTCGTCGACCGCCCAACCCTTCGCCTTCGAAAAGGACCCAAAGGCGAGGCACGGAAGCTGGTCCATGAAATAGCGGCCGAGAGCGCCCGAGCTGTTGCCGAGCCCATCAGGATGATTCGCCGACGCCGAATTCAACAGCAGCCGTACGCTCTCTATCGGCGAGGCCGAAAGCACCACCGTCGCGGCGCGCGCGGTCGATACTTCGCCCGTATTGCGATCGATGAACTCCGCCCCGGTGGCGCGGCCGGTCTTCTCGTCCGTGGTGATGCGGCGAACGACGGCGTCGTAGCGGACGGTCAGTTGACCGGTGGCCTGAGCGTCTCGCAGCGGTCGCGGCATGCGGTCGGCGTCCGGCGCAATGTAACGCCAGGAGACGACGTGCCTGTCCGGCCAGCGGTTTTCGACCGCCTGCTTGAAGATCTGTTCGGCGGGCGTCAGGCTTGCCGGCTTCGCATAGATGCCGTCCGGCAAGCTCGGCACGTTATCCCTATTGCCGTAGAGGCCGAGATAAGCCTCGACCTCGTCGTAGAAAGGCACCAGTTCTTCATAGGAGACCGGCCAGTCCACACCCTTTCCGGCGCGAGAGCGGATCTTGAAATCATCGTCAGTCCAGCGCAGCAGCACCCGGCCGAAACTGTGGAGACGCCCGCCGCCCTGGCGGCCGCGGATCCAGAGGAAGGGCTCGCCCTTCGGCGTCGTATAAGGATTCTTGCGGTCGTTGACGAAGAAGTGGCTGAAACGCTCGGTAAAGAAGGCCGCGCGGGCCTGGATCGGCTGGCCCTTCAAGGTGGCCCGCGCGCGCTCCCAGATATTGATGCTGCTTGCCGGCGCCTTCTTGCGCACGGGATCGAAATCCTTCGGCCCGACGGCGGGACCGGCCTCGAGCAACAGCACCGACAGCCCCTGTGCCGTCAGTTCTTTTACCGCAAATGAACCCGCCGCGCCGGAGCCGATCACCAGCGCATCATAGACGATCTCAGACATGTCGTTTCAAATCCTGTCCTGGAGCAATCCTCAAAACGGCGCGAAACGCGCCCGGAATTGCGGGAAAACAAAGGGATGGTGCGTCACAGCCGCGATCCGTCAGCGCCGAAGAGGGAGGCCTTGGCGATATCGAGCCCGGGAGCCATGGCGTCACCGGGCTCAAGGGTGACGTCGCCCATCAGCCGGAGCGAGAGGCTTTGGTCCGCCCAGTCGAACCAGACAACGGCGTCCGAACCCATCGGCTCGACGACGGCAACGCGGCCGGGAATGGTGGGCAGGCCGCTCGCCGCCCCATCGAGCACAAGGTGTTCCGGGCGAAAGCCGAGTGTAGCAGGTCCTTCCGCCGCGGCCGCACCAAAGGAATAGCCGGAGAGATCGATGGTCAGCCCGTTGCCCAGAAAGATGGGCGCCCCGTCGCCGCGCTCGATCCGGCCCTCGATGAAATTCATGGCCGGAGCGCCAATGAAACCGGCAACGAAGAGATTGGCCGGGCGGCGGTAGATCTCGGCCGGCGAGGCGAGCTGCTGGATCACACCGTCGCGCATGATGGCGATGCGGTCGGCAAGCGTCAGGGCCTCGACTTGGTCGTGGGTCACGTAGATCATCGTATTGCCGAGGCGCTGGTGCAGCTTCTTGATCTCGACGCGCAATTCGTTGCGCAGTTTGGCATCGAGGTTCGACAGCGGTTCGTCGAACAGGAAGACATCGACTTCGCGCACCAGCGCCCGGCCGATGGCGACGCGCTGGCGCTGGCCGCCCGATAGCTCGGCAGGGCGCCGGTCGAGCAGCTTGTCGAGCTGGAGAAGGGCGGCGGTGCGAGCGACACGGGCCTCGATCTCGGCCTCCGGCAGACGGGCGACGCGAAGTCCAAAGGAGAGGTTCTTGCGGACCGACATGCGGGGATAGAGCGCGTAGGACTGGAAGACCATGCCGATGCCGCGGTCCTTCGGCTCCTCCCAGCTGACATTCTTGCCCGAGATCCAGACCTCGCCTGATGTAATGTCCTGGAGACCGGCAATGGCGTTCAAAAGCGTAGACTTGCCGCAGCCGGAAGGGCCGAGCAGCACCAGGAACTCTCGCGGCGCGATATCGATCGACATCTTCTCGATCACCGTATGGTCGCCATAGGCGATCTTCAGGTCCTTCACGGAGACGGCAGATTGCATGGAAGCGTTACCCCTTGACTGCGCCGGCCGCGATGCCGCGCACGAACCAGCGGCCGGACAGGAAATAAATGGCGAGCGGAACGATGGCGGTGAGGATCGTCGCCGCCATGTTCACGTTGTAGGTTCGCTCGCCCATCGTGGTGTTGACGATATTGTTGAGCTGCACGGTCATTGGCAGGTTGTCGCGCCCGGCAAAGACGAGCCCGAGCAGGAAGTCGTTCCAGATGCCGGTGAATTGCAGCATGGAGACCACGACGACCATCGGCACGGCAATCGGCAGCATGATCTCGAAAAAGACGCGCCAGAAGCCCGCGCCGTCGACGCGTGCCGCCTTGCAGAGCTCCTCCGGCACGCTGACGAAATAGTTGCGGAAGAGCAGCGTCACCAGCGGCAGGCCGAAGATGACATGCACGAGAATGATGCCGGCCAGCGAATTGTAGAGATCGATATTCGCCATCGCCCGGACCATCGGATAGAGGAAGATCTGGTAGGGGATCAGGCCACCGGCCATCAGCAGGCCGAAGAGCAGGTTTGCCCCGCGCGGCCGCCAAAGCGACAGCGCATAGCCATTGACGGCGCCGATGAAGACCGAGAGCGCGACCGAGGGAAGGGTGATCGCCACCGAATTCCAGAAGCCGCTGCGAATGCCGACGCAGACGGTTCCCATGCAGGCGCCCGACCAGGCGGTAGCCCAGGCAGAGAAATCGAGCGTGGCCGGCAGGGCAAAGATCTGCCCGAGCCGGATTTCGTCCATGGACTTCAGCGAGGTGACGACCATGGTGTAGAGCGGCAAAAGGAAGAAAAGCGCGGCGACGACAAGGAAGGCATAGAGGCCGATGCGCCCGGCGGTGATCTGTGCCGGCTTCGGGCCGTTTGGATGAGGACGGGCCATCACGCAGCCCCCTTTGCTTTGTCGCGCATGTGCATGATGTAGCGAAACGGAGCGACTGCGATGATCACGCCGAGGACAAGCACTGTCGCGCCTGCTGTGGCGAGGCCGAGATTCTGGCGCCCAAACAGATTGTCCATGATAAATTTCGCCGGCACCTCCGTCGCATTGCCGGGGCCGCCATTGGTCATGGCGACGACGATGTCATAGGTCTTGATCACGCCCATGGCGAGCAGCATGCCGGCCGCGGCCAGCGCCGGCCCGAGCTGCGGCAGGATGATCGAGACATAGATCCGCCAGACGGGAATGCCGTCGATCCGCGCCGCCTTCCATTGCTCGGCCTCGATGCCGCGCATGCCGGCGAGCGCAATGACCATGACGAGCCCCGCGCCCTGCCATACGCCGGCAAGCACCAGCGCATAGATCGCCATGTCGCGATTGACCACCCAGTCGAGGACGAAGCTTTCCCAGCCGAGCGAACGCACGCTCGCCTGGATGCCGAGCGTCGGATTGAGCATCCATTGCCAGATAAGCCCGGTCACCACGAAGGACATGGCGTAGGGATAGAGGAATATGGTCCTGAAGGCGCTTTCGAAGCGGATCTTACGATCCAGCGCCGCAGCCAGCAGGAAGCCCAGCAGCAAACAGCCTGCGACGTATAGGACGCCGAAGATCAACACGTTTTGCAGCGAGGCCAGCCATTTGGCGGAAGAGAAGAGCTTCGAATACTGCGCCAAGCCGACATAGGTCGAGGACGGAAAAAGCGTCGAATTGGTGAAGGACAGGCGGATCGACCAAGCCATGGTGCCGATGAAGACCACGACCGCGACGAACCATGTCGGCAGCAGGGCGATGGTCGCGGAAAGATTGGGCTTGCGTTTGATGGACATCGGCCAGCTCGTTGACGGAGTGGAAAGCAGGGCTCGGGCCGCCGCGTGAGGGGGCAGCCGGCAGCCGTGGCGTCGGATCAGGCCGACGCCACGGGTACTATCCTACTCGAAGATGGCGAAGAAATTCTCGGCCGCGGCATCTGCTTCGTTCGAGCCGCCGCTCCAGTATTCGTCGACGAGGTCGTCGAGCGCGCCGACCTGCTGGGGCGTGAGCACGATCGCCTGGTCCGGCACGATTGCGCCGGCGCTCATCAGCTCGACACCCTTCTGCGCGCAGGCGTCCAGCTTCGACTTGTCGACGTCGGCGCGCATCGGCACCGAGCCCTTCTTCAGGGCAAATTCGACCTGAACGGCCGGATCCATGACGACTTCGGCGAGAAGTTTCTGCGCCTTGTCAGTCTCGGCCTTGCCGGTCTTGGGGAACCAGAGGGAGTCGGCGATGTAGACCATGCCCTTCGACTCCGGCACGATCATGCAGCCATAATCCTTGCCCGGCTCCTTGCCGGCAACGGTGAATTCGCCCTTGGCCCAGTCGCCCATGAACTGCACGCCGGCCTTGGCGGTGATCAGCATGGCTGTCGCGTCGTTCCAGTTACGGCCGGCTGCACCGGCATCGACATAGCCGCGCAGCTTACCGAGGATTTCAAGGGACTTCTTCACGCCTTCGACGGATGCCGGGCTCTTGTCCTTATCGACATAGATCTTCAGGAAGCCGTCGATCCCGACCTGCGAGAGCAGGATCATGTTGAAGACCTTGGTTTGCTGCCAGGGCTGGCCACCCCAGGCGACCGGAACCCGGCCGGCAGCCTTCAGCTTGTCGAGATCGGCAAAGAGCTCGTCCCAGGTCTTGGGCTCCTGCGCGATGCCGGCCTTCTCAAAGGCTTCCTTCGAATAGAAGATCCAGCTTTCACCATGGGCGCCGGTCGGCGCAAGATAGACCTTGCCGTCATAGGAGATGAGATCGTGGATCGATTTCGGCAGGGCGTCAGCCCATTTGCCGGCGGTGGCGACGTCGTCGATCGGATTGAACAGGCCCTGGTTGATGAAATCAGCGGCAGCGAGGCCGATGACGCCCTGCTTGGCCCCGGGCGCGTCACCCGCGACGATACGGTTCTGGAAGGCGGCATCGGCCGCACCGAAGCCGGCGATCGAGGAATCCTTCCAGACGCCGCCGCGCTTTTCGAACTCGGTCTTGATGACGTTGAGCGCGGCTGCTTCGCCGCCCGACGTCCAGGACGACATGATCTCGATCGTCGGCTTGTCCTCGGCATGGGCCGAGGCAGACAGGCCGGCGAATACCACGCCGGCAAGAAAAAGCTTCATCATGGTCTTCATTGTTCCACCTCTTGAAAATGCCCTCTTTGCGGGGCGTTCGTTGTTTTAGGGATGACTGTCAGCGATAGATCGGCAGGAGCCCCTGCCGGACGAGGGTGAGCCCGTTGGCGATGTCGCGGACGGGATCCGGCGCGGCATCGAGTTCGAGGATCGCCCAGCCTTCATAGGCCCGGTCGCGCAGCAGCCGGATCCAGGCCGGCCAGTCGACCCGTCCGAGGCCGAAGCTGCAGAAATAGGGCTGGTGGCGTTCATGGATGTGCTTGTCGATCGGCGTGTCGGCGGGCATCGGGCCGCGCGCATCCTTCCAGTGGGCGATGATCATGCGCTCGTGATGGCGATCGACGAGTTGGACGGGATCGGAGCCGGCCACGATGATGTGGGCGGTATCCGGGCACATGTGCACATAGGCCGGGTCGGTGAGAAGCATCATCAGATCGACGTCGCGCGCGGCGGCAAAGATCGAGTGCGCCTCGGTGTGCAGCGCCAGCCGTACGCCCCTGGCATAGAGGGTCGCGCCGAGCCGGTTCAGAAAATCGGCAATCACCTTGGCGCGATCGAAATCATGGAACTGCACCGGCTGGGCGCCGAGCGTCTGGCGTAAGGGCGCGCCGATCACCATGATGTCGCTGCCGCAGGCTTTCAGGAAGTCGGCATATCGTTCCGCCTTGTCGATCAGCGCGCGCTGGGCCTCGGGCTCGGCGAAGTCGCCGGCCGCCTCAAGTTCCGCGAAGAAGCCGCTGCACAGCGTCAGGCCGCGTCTTGCCAGTTCGGCCGCGAAGGCGTCGACGGAACCGTAGGTCTTGATGGCGTCCTGCCAGTTGAAGGGAGAGAAGGTCAATTCGACGCCGGTAACGCCGGAGGCCTGGACGCCGTCGAGGATCTTGTCCCAGAAGGCGCGCGGCGCGGCGCGTGCATAGTCGACGATCGCGTCATGGCTGTCGACGTCCCAAAAGCCGGGATGGAAGAATGTCACGAGATCGACGCCAAAGCGCAGCCTGTCGTCAGCAGCCATAATCACTCCCTTTTCAAGGCATGACCTATCCGTTTGCGGAAGGGCCGTTCCGCATTCATAAGTCGTAGAATTTTCAATGCATTAGCGAATGGCAATCGTTTGCCATGATTAGATAATAGCGAAGCTGTTTTTTTACGCAAGCGGTTTTTGGCAAACGTTTGCTATAAGCTGCCACTTGTCTTAGAGTTGCAATCAAAAGCATCCCGGAGAAAGAAAGAACCGTGAACAAAAACAAGGATGTAGTCGGGGAGGATCAATCAGGCGCGTTGATGGCCGATGTCGCGCGGCTCGCCGGCGTTGCGATATCGACAGTGAGCCGGGCGCTCGCCAATCCCGGACGGGTCAACGAAAAGACGCGCGCCAAGATCAATGCCGCAGCCAGGCAACTGGGCTACACCCCGAACGCGATGGCGCGCGGTCTCAGGGTCGGCAAATCCAATATCATCATGATCATTCTGCCGGGATCGCTCTACTATGGCGCTTCCCAGGTCATTCCGCAGGTGCTGCAGAGTATCAATAAATCGCTGATCCAGGGCGGCTACAACCTGATGATCGCCAACCTCGACCGCGACGAGATTTCCGAACGGCACATTCTCGACCTCGCCTTCGGCGGCAGCGTGCGCGGAGCCATCATCCTGTCGTCGAAGCTTCCGGAGGTTGACGGACGCTCGCTGGCCAACTCCGGCCTGCCGATCGTGTCGATGCTGCTCGACATGAGCGATGCCGGCCTGCAGAGCGTCGTTACGAACGACCGCGAAGCCGTGCGCGACGTCACGGCCGAACTGATCCGACTGGGTCATCGACGGTTCTTCTATCTTGCAGGGCCTGAAGGCAATTATCACGATGTCGAGCGTTACGGCGGCGTGCTCGAGGCGCTCGAGGCGGCAGGATTGTCCGAGGATTCGGTGCATCGCTCGGGTGGTCATCTCGATTATCAGCACGGCTTCGACATTGGTGTCCAGGCGGCGGATGATTTCGCCGAGTTGACCGAGAAACCAACAGCCGTCATCGCGACCAGCGATGACATGGCCATTTCTTTTGTCAGCCGTATCCAGGGCGCGGGCTTGCGCATTCCCGGTGATGTGTCCGTCGTCTCCTTCGACGGCTCCCCCGTCTGCGAATTTTGCTCTCCGCCACTCTCGACGATCAAGCAGCCGGTCGAAGAGATGGGGCGCGCCGCGGTGGATCTCCTCTTCGACGCCATTGGCCAGAGGCAGAATACGGCGACGGTTCGTACCGTCATCCGCAGCAGCCTGATCTTGCGGGAGAGCATCGCTGCTCCGAAGAACTGACGGAGCCGGCCGCGGCGAGGGGATTACCCTCGACATCAATCAAAACCCGCCGCTTGATCCTCGGTACTTCGATCTCTTGTCGGTCGACGCCATTACAGCCCTACAGTGTTCAGCGTAAACCGTTGGTTTGGCGACAGAGGGATATTTTAGTTGTCAGTAATACAATCATCCGGCAACATGATCGGCTAACTTCTAGAATTGAGTAATATTGCCACCAGCACGTTGGGGAGACGGGCATGTGTGCAGAGCTTGTCGAGCGCCGATTGGCGGCTATCCTGGCCGCCGATGTGGTAGGCTACAGCCGTCTCCTGGAAGCCAACGAAGAGGAGACGCTTAACGCTCTTCGTCAGCATCGCCGCGAGCTCTTCGATCCCGCTGTCGCGACCCACGGCGGGCGTATAATCAAGGTGATGGGCGACGGTTTCCTGGTCGAGTTCGGCAGCGTGCTCAGTGCTGCACGATGCGCAGTCGAAATCCAGCGCGGCATGCTGGAGCGCAACATGGGGATTCCAGCGGACAGGCACTTTGCGTTTCGAATAGGCTTGAATCTGGGCGACATCGTCTTCGATGCGGATGACTTTCATGGGGACGGCATTAATGTGGCGGTCCGGCTACAAGCCCTTGCAGATCCTGGCGGCATTGCCTGTTCGGCGGCTGTGCGCCACGAAGTCGGAAACAAGCTCGGCCTCGATTTCGCGGACCAGGGCGCCAAGACCGTCAAAAACATTTCCCGCCCGGTCCATGTCTATTTTGCCGATTGGGGCAATGTCGCCTCCGGTGAGGAGGTGCCGCTTGCCGCAAGCGGGCACACGCGCGCACCCGTCAACAAGCCATCGGTTGCAATCCTGCCATTTGCCAACATCAGCGACGATCCCGCCCAGGAGTTTTTCAGCGACGGCATCACAGAGGACATCATCACTGACCTATCGAATGTTTCAGGCCTATTCGTACTGAGCCGCAACACTGTCTTCACATGCAAAGGCCGGAGCGAGAACCTGCAGCGCATCGCCGGGGAACTCGGGGTTGCCTATGTCGTAGAGGGCAGCGTCCGCAAGGCCGGCAACCAAGTGAGGATCAATGCTGAATTGATCGACGCAGCCAGCGATGGCCACGTGTGGGCGGCGCGTTACGACCGCGACCTCACCGACATCTTCGAAGTGCAGGACGAGATCACGAAGGCGATCGTCGAGCAACTGAAGGTCAAGCTACTCCCGGAGGAAAAGAAGGCAATCGAGCTGGCGCCGACAGCGAGCGTTGAAGCTTATACGCACTTCCTCAGGGGCCGCGAATACTATCACATTGCCTCGCGCTCAAACCATCTCATGGCCAGACAGAGCTTCGCGAGAGCTATCGAATTGGATCCGGACTATGCCCGCGCTTATGCGGGCGTCGCAGTTTGCGATGCGCGTCTGCGGTCCCAGTTCGGTGTGCAGATCCCGGTGGAGGACATTCTTGCGAACACCGCGAGGGCGCTCGCTATCGATCCCAATCTGGCGGAGGCACACGCGGCCAAGGGGTTTGCGTTGGCGGTGGCCGGCAATCGCGCTGAGGCCGTTTCCGCATTCGAGCAGGCTTTATCGCTCGACGGCGATTGCCACGAGGCGAACCGGTATTATGCCGAATTTTGCGTCACCGACGGTCAGTTCGAGCTGGCGGCCACCTACTTTCAGCGTGCAATGGAAATCAAGCCTGCCGATTATGGTGCGCCGACCATGCTTGTGCACGTCTTTCGTTCACTCGGGCAAACAGACCAGGCCAATAGTTATGCTTGGATCGCGTTGAAAAAGGCGGAGGAAGAATTGCGGCTACATCCGGAGAATGCCAATGTTGCCTGTCTTGGAGCAACCGTGCTCGCCTTTCTCGGTGTCCGCGATCGGGCACTGGAGTGGCTGGCCCGCTCACTGGCGACTGATCCCAACGACATAAACATTCAGTACAACGCCGCCTGCACTTATGCGCTGCTTGGCGAGATTGACCGAGCGATCGAGGTGCTGGAAGCCTGGATGCCTCAGGTCGGCGCCGAGATGCGGCTGTGGTTCAAGAACGATTCCGACCTCGATTCCATTCGCAGTCACCCGCGCTATTCGAGATTGGTTGAACTTTCTGAATAACGCCTCGTACATTTGGCAGGCTGGCGCTAATACTATTTCATTACTTGCTAAAATTCTCGCGAGCGCCGAAGGTCAACTTAAACTTGCACCATAAAAGTCTTTTGAGGGGAAGCGGATGAGCACCCGGTTCAGACTTTTTGTACAGCCTCCATTTGAAGATGCTCGGTCCAGTCCCGAGATTGTCGAAGTGTCGTCTCCGCTGGGTAGCCTGACGGCTGGTCCGGCCGACGATCGCATGTTCGTTGTGGAGCCGGTAGGCAAGACGAGTCCTTACGGTGTGAACCGCGGGCCGCTCGGAACACCGTACATGTATCTGCCGCCCTGGACCGGGAAAATCCTTCAGCCGGCCACCCCCGACGAGTGCGGCAATTTCGACTATCTCCGATCTTCGATGGCTGGCTTCGAAGCCGCGCATGTTTTTGGTTGCGTGCGATTCACACTGGATGTGTGGGAGCGCTATCTCGGCCAGCCGCTCACCTGGCATTTTCGCGATCATTATGACCGTCTGGAAATCTCGATCCTGCCGCGATGGGACAACGCTCAATACGGCTATGGTTTCCTCGAAATTGGGAGCCAGTTCGAAAACGACGGGCGCGTCCTTCCCTTCAGCCTGGATTTCGACGTCATCGCTCATGAGGTGGGGCACGCGATCATCTTCAGCGTACTGGGTGTGCCGCGCCCGGGAACCGAGTACCCCGAATATCTTGGCTTCCAGGAGGCCTTCTCCGACTGCGTGTCGCTGATCGCGGCCATGCATTTTCCGTCCGTGATCGACAATGTTCTCGCGGAGACGCGCGGTAACCTTTACCGGGCAAATCGCCTGGCGCGCTTCTCGGAATTTTCGCCGCATCGCCAGATACGGTCGGCAAACAACAAACGGACGATGGCCGACTTCGCACATGGGTGGAAGGACGAGCATGAGCTCTCGCAACCGCTCACCGGCGCGATATTCGACATCCTCGTCGATATCTTCCATGAGAGCCTGGTGGTGCGCGGGTTAATCTCGCGTGCCGTCGAAGACCTCGCAGATATTGCCGAGTTCGATCCGGCTGCCGAGGCACCCGTGCAGCATGCTTTCGACCGCGCTTTCGCGCGAAACTCGGATGGATTTGTCGAAGCACTGCTCGATGCACGCGATATCGTCGGGACGTATCTGGCGGAAACCTTGTGGGCTCTCGCTCCCGACTTTCTGGACTACGGCGACGTTGCGAGGACGATGCTTGCGATTGATCGGGATGAAAGTGGCGGCCAATTCGCACGGATCATCAGCAGAAACTTCAGGCGACGGGCGATCGGCGAGCTGCACGCCGGCGCGCACATTAAAGGCGGCGAGGATCACAGTCATGTCCTCTCTGCGCGCACGTTGTTGCCGATAGATTATCTGGAGTTTCCGAAGATGAACTATCGCGAGAAAATTTTGCTGTCGAGATCAAGCATCGGTCAATA
Organism: Rhizobium sp. 862_C5_N1_2; assembly: GCF_051811205.1. NCBI lineage: Bacteria > Pseudomonadati > Pseudomonadota > Alphaproteobacteria > Hyphomicrobiales > Rhizobiaceae > Rhizobium > Rhizobium sp. 862_C5_N1_2. The sequence goes on from NZ_JBPWPT010000004.1 coordinate 200,005, forward strand.
ATCAGGTAGATGGAGGCAGACGTGGCAGACGATGAAACCTTACTCGGCGTATCAGCGGTATATCTGTTCGGTCGTGAGCTTAGTGATCTGATTCTTAGGGGCAGCGTTTATGGGTCTCTGAACATAGCTAAAACAGGAAAGAACAATTTTCTGAGGCGCCAGCTTGGCGCGGGCGATGCGACTCTGGCGCGAATCTATGCCTTCTCTTTCGAGGGTGCTTTCATTGAACTCAGCCGGCCAGCAATCTTCGTTGTCCACGGCTCCGGCGCGGATCCCGCCGATCCTCCTCCGAATGCTCTCGCGTACGACAGATTGTCTCGGTCTCCTGGTTCGAGTGCCCGAACGGGTCTCGGTTCCCAAATTGGCGCTCTCGCTAATGAGATGAGGGTTTGGATCTATGATAAGGGCGATCTCTCGATGAGACTCGATGCCGAAACGGGAACCCTTGAGCAAATCCTGCTCTCGGCCGAGGTCTCAGCTGATCCCAGAGGAATGGCGAGTGGCGGAATGTCCAGATCGGGCGGCGCCCTGTCCCGCTCCGGCGGCGTGATGTCAAGATCAGGCGGATTCATACCTCGCAGATCGGGCGATAACGATTGATCTACAGACAGAGACGGACCAGGGAGGCTAGCATGTCCGACGACAAACCTGAAGTTGAGGTCAAAATTGACTATTTGGACCCGGATCCCGTGGAGGCATCGTTATTTGTTAACAAGAATTTTAAACTCATAGGCCGTGGATTCAGCAAAAAAGAGATCGATGTATATATATCCAATGATGAGGACGGCCGTGATGAAGTTTCAAAAATTAAAGTATCTATTGATGGACATTCGACAGGTATAGATGAGTTTTTAAAGGTAACTGCCAAGGCCGAGCTTGGTGCTCCAATGAAGAAATTATTGTGGGTTGCCATAAAACTGAACGGTACGTTTCAAGACGCCAAAAAAGGATTCAAAGTCGTCTGATTTTCGAACGATCACGTCGATAGCGGGCTGACGGTCTACGACTTCGCCAGCCACCCTCCTGAGGCGGTATCTCGATGCGTACCCAGTCCGCTGCCCTTGGTCGCGTCGGACGGCGCGACCAACCGACAGATCTTCGACGGAGCCGCGCTGCGGTAAAGTGTAGATCATCCCGGACGGACGCGGCGCTTTCAAAAGCGCTCTGCTGTTCCTTGGATTCTATTTCGTCTCGCCGGTAAAAATTATGAGTGATGCGGAAGCGTCCGCGTGAGAAACGAGTGTGGTCTCGGGTTCGAATCCCATCAAGAGCGGATCTCGCCAAACGATCTGTTCTCGCCGAGGATTCCAGCAGCCGCCGGCCGCCGTCGACGGACTTTGCAAACGTTCGGCGAAATGTCCCCCGCCAGGCGCGTATTGCGCTCCATCAAAACTTCGTCTGACCCCATCAGTCGGCGCGTCGTGCTACGAAAATCACAACGCCGGGCGATCTGAAACTTCAGGTCCGCGCGGTGGAATTCTGAAATTCCGAGCACGCATATGGACCTCTCGAAGATCAAGACGCTGATCGACTTTGTCGGACGATCGAACATTACCGAGCTGACCGTGACCGATAAGGACGTGACGGTTCGGATTTTCCGTACGTCGCAGGGTCAGGAGGCTGCTGCCCAGCCCACGCAAAAGGCAGGATCGACGACGAACTTTGCCCATGATGCCGTCTCCCATGCGTCTTCGAGCGTCGAGAAAACCTCCTATGCGGTGAAGGCGCCCGTCTTCGGCGTTCTGCACCGGACCCCGGCGCCCGGGGAGCCGCCATTCGTCGCGATCGGGGACGAGGTGGAGGAGGGGCAGACCCTTTTCATCGTCGAGGCAATGAAGGTCTTCAACACAATCGCCGCGCCGCGGTCGGGGCGCATCACGCACCTCACCGAAATCGACGACGGCGAGGTCGAGACCGGCGACCTGCTGGCGGAGATTGCCTGATGCCGGAAACGCCTGAACAATCCGCGGCCGGCCGCTTCGATACCGTTCTGATCGCCAATCGTGGCGAGATCGCAGTCCGGATCCAGCGCGCCTGCCGCGAGCTCGGCCTGAAGACGATCGCCATCTGCTCCGAGGCCGACAGGGAAGCGCCTTACGGCAGCACCGCCGACAGCTTTCTCTGCATCGGCCCGTCGAGTGCCGCCAAGAGCTATCTCAATCAGGATGCCATCCTTCTGGCAGCACGTCTCGCCGGTGCGGGCGCCATTCATCCGGGTTACGGTTTTCTGTCGGAGAATGCCGCCTTCGCCGACGCCGTCGAAAAGGCGGGGCTGACCTTCATTGGTCCGACCTCGTCCTCGATTGCGACCATGGGCGACAAGATCTCGGCAAAGCGCGCGATGATGGCGGCCGGCGTGCCCTGCGTTCCCGGTCCGGACACCGCGCTGCACGACGATCCCGCCACGATCGAGCGCATAGCGCTGGAAATCGGATATCCTGTCATCATCAAGGCGGCCGGCGGTGGCGGCGGACGCGGCATGCGCGTCGTGCCAAAGGCTGATGTGTTGCATGAAGCAATCGCTCTTACGCGGGAAGAGGCTCGCAAGGCCTTCGGTTCTCCCTCGCTGTACATGGAGAAATTCCTCCAGCATCCGCGCCACATCGAGATCCAGGTTCTTTGCGACGATCACGGCAATGCCGTGTGGCTAGGACACCGGGATTGCTCGATGCAGCGCCGCCATCAGAAAGTGGTGGAGGAGGCGCCGGCGCCGGGGATCGCGTCCGACATCATCCAGCCGGTCGGCCTGGCTTGCGTGCAAGCCTGCCTTCAGATCGGCTACCGGGGCGTCGGAACCTTCGAGTTCCTTTATGAGGACGGCGCTTTCTATTTCATCGAGATGAACACGCGACTTCAGGTCGAACATCCCGTCACCGAAATGACGAGCGGCGTCGATATCGTCCAGGCGCAGATAAGGGCAGCCCAGGGTCACGTTCTGGATCTCAACCAAAGCGATGTAACATGCGAAGGCCATTCCTTCGAATGCCGCATCAACGCCGAGGATCCGGAAACCTTCCTGCCATCGGCGGGTGTCGTCACCCATCTGGCTTTGCCCGTCGGGCCGGGCATCCGCGTCGATACGCATATTCATGCCGGCTACAAGATCTCGCCCTATTACGATTCGCTGATCGCCAAGCTGATCGTGCATGCGCCGACGCGGACGGAAGCAATGGCAAGAATGCGCGAAGCGCTTGCCGGTACTGAGGTCGAGGGGATTTCCACCAATATCCCCTTCCTGCGCGCCCTGTTCGAGGACGGCGCATTCGCGCGCGGCGAGACGGACATTCACTATCTCGAACAATGGCTGAAGCTGCGGAGGGCGGCATGAGCGCGATCGATTTCAGCGATCCGGCGACCATCGCATTGCTCACCGAGGCGCTGATGGCCGCCGGCGTGGACGGTCTTGAAATCTCCCGGCCGGACGGACAGCTTCGCATCGTCGTCGCTGGAAAAGACGGTGCCCGGATCAGCCCGCCCGAAGCGACGCCCCATGCTCCCGGTTTGGCTCCCGGCTCCGCATCGGTCGTTGTGAAGGCGCCGATGGCCGGCCGCTTCCATGTCGAGCATCCCGCCTCCGCCGCGCCGCAAAATCTGCCGCGCTCCGTATCCGAAGCGGATATCGTCGGCTTTGTCGGGGTAGGGCACATCCTGCTTCCCCTTCGCGCCAGCCGTTCCGGTGTTTTGACCAGGCTGCTCGCAGAACGCGGCGCACCGGTCGGCTTCGGTGATCCTCTGTTCGAAATCGAGCTCCAGTCATGATCGTCACGACGAACAGACATGCATCGCAACGCGAGATCGTTCCGGCCACCAAAAACCTGGCGCGGGTTTCCTCGATCGGCGCCAGATCCTTCCTGCTCGAGGCGCCAGGCGACTTCGACCTTATCGCGCAGCGGCGGATCTGGGCTCTGTCCCAGACTGTGAAAGGTTGGACGGACCTTGCGGAAAACATCCCGGGCATGACCAATCTGCTGGTGATCTTCAAGGAGACCCCCGAAGATCCCGATGCGGTGGTCGCCCGGCTGCTGGAGGCATGGGAGAATGCCCGTAGCATCGATCTCAAGGGCAAGACCATCGAGATCCCCGTCCAATATGGCGGCGAACATGCGACGGATCTTCCAGCCCTTTGCGATCTCTCAGGCTTGAGCGACCGCGAGGTCGTCCGCATCCATCATGAAGCGACCTACCGTGTGTTCGCCTTGGGCAGCGCTCCCGGTTTCGGTTATCTGCATGGTCTCGATCCGCGCATCTACATGCCGCGAAAGACCGTGCCCTCGCTGAAAATGCCGAAGGGCTGCGTGACCATCGGCGGCATGCAGACCGGCGTCGCCATGCTCACAGGTCCGAATGGCTGGAACTCCATTGGCTTCGCGACGCTTGAGATGTTCGACCCCACGTCACCGACCCCCGCGATGATGGCGCCGGGAGATACGGTGCGGTTCCTGCCAGCAGGGATTGAGCTATGATCGAGATCTTGGAAAGCGGCCCGTTCAATACAGTGCAGGATCTTGGCCGCCCCGGCTATCGCGACATCGGCGTATCGGCGAGCGGCGCGATGGATCCGCTTGCGGTCCGGATCGGCAACATTCTCGTCGGCAATGACGAAGATGCCGCCGCGATAGAGGTGCAGACGTTCCCGTTCAGCCTGCGTTTCGAGCGGCGCGTCGTCTTTGCCGTTACCGGTGCCGACGGCAATCCCGATTTGGATGGATCGGAACTGCTTCCCTGGTGCGCCTATCTCGCGGAGCCCGGACAGGTTCTCGGACTGAAACAGCCCCCGCGGCTTGCACGCTCCTATGTTGCGCTCGGAGGCGGGCTGGATATCCCAGTTGTCATGGGCTCGCAAAGCACATCGCTCCGCGGTGGCTTTGGTGGCAATGCCGGCCGGCCCCTGGCGAAGGGCGATCGGATCGCGGTCGGCGAGGACGCAGAGATGGTCATGTTGCCGGCCTCTGGTCTCGCCGTCGTCGAACCGGCCGTGGCGCTGCGCGATGTCTTCCCGGCCACTGTCGACGGCGCTTTGCCGATCCGCGCCCTGCCGGCCGGCGAGCATGATCTTTTCGCCGGAGATGGCGAAGCCTTCTGGAGCCAGACCTGGAGGATTTCCTCCCGAAGCGACCGGACGGGCTACCGCTTATCAGGCGAGCCGATCACGCCGACAGCATCCATCGAGATGCGCTCCCACGGCGTCGTGCCCGGCGTGATCCAGGTTCCGCCCGGCGGCGAACCTATCGTGCAGATGAGCGATGCCAACACCGCCGGCGGATATCCGAAGATCGCCGGAGTGATCGAATGCGATCTCTGGCGGCTCGGGCAAGCCCGCATCGGCGCCCGCCTGAATTTCGTTCGCTCGACGCATGCGGAGGCGCGCACGGTGGAACAGGCTGTCGCCCGCTATGTCGAAGACGTCAGGCAGACATCCCGAATGGTCAAGCGCGCCTTGAAGGCGATGGCCTGATGCGTGTCGCCCAAAAGGCCGTAAAAAGGAGGAACTGATGAAGATCGATCTGAATTCCGACATGGGCGAAGGATTTGGTCCCTACCGGCTGTGCGATGACGAAGCGATGATGAAACTCGTCTCGTCGGCCAACATCGCCTGCGGTTTCCATGGCGGCGACCCGGATACGATGGGGCGAATGGTCCGGCTTGCGAAGCTGAACGGCGTCGGCATCGGCGCGCATCCCGGTTTGCCTGATCGGCTCGGCTTCGGCCGGCGCGAAATACCATTCCAGGCAGACGAGCTTCGCCAGCAGATGCTCTATCAGCTCGGCGCACTGATAGCGATCGCCAAAGCCGAGGGTGTCACTGTCTCCCATATCAGCTTCCACGCGGCGATGGGCAATATGGTCAATCGCGATACCCTGCTCGCCGATCTGATGATGGATGCGATCGCCACGGTCGATGCCGGTCTCGTCGTCTTCGTCACCCATGGCAGCGAGATTCAGCAGGCGGCCAAACGCGCGCGTTTGAAGACGTTGGCGCTTTTCCTTGCCGACCGGGCCTATGACGCCGGCGGGAAACTCGTCGTGCGCGGGCTGCCGGGCGCCGTTATCAAGGACGAACCCGCAGTGCGTGCACGTGTGCGGCAATTCCTCCTCGAAGGCACGGTCGAGACGATCGATGGAGCCGTGATCGCGATGCCGGCCCGCTCCATTCTCGTCCACAGCGACACACCCGGCGCCCTCGAGCTTGCCGGCATCGTGCGCGGCGAGATCGAAGCCACGGGTGCCGCGCTCGCGCCTGCCGCTGAACTCGCCGACTGACGCAATGCCGATCGCCCGCGGGCGGTCTCCCGTTCCCATCTCTCATCGAAGGACCAAGTCGATGTCCGTCATCGCTGACCGCCTGAAAAACGTCTCCATATCCGCATCCGCCGCCATGACCCAGCGCGCCAGGGAACTCGCCGCCAAGGGAATCAAGGTTGTCAGCCTCTCGTCCGGCGAGCCGGATTTCCCCACTCCGGCCCACGCGATTGAGGCGGCTCATGCGGCAGCTCTTGCCGGCGATACGAAATATCCGCCGATGGACGGGACGCCGGCGCTGAAGGCCGCCATCATCAGGAAGTTCAAACGGGACAATAATCTCGACTACGATGCCAGCCAGATCGTCGTCTCGGGCGGCGGCAAGCAGGTGATCTTCAACGCCATGCTGGCAACCTGCAATCCGGGCGACGAGGTCGTCATCCCCACACCCTCCTGGGTCAGCTATGCCGATATCGTCAAATTCGCCGGCGGCGTCCCGGTCGCTGTTTCCTGTCACGAGCAGGGCGGCTTCAAGCTGCGTCCGGAGGATCTGGAGGCAGCGATCACGCCGCGCACCAAATGGCTCTTCCTGAATTTCCCGAACAATCCGACCGGAGCCGCCTGCTCCAGGGCGGAGATGGCCGCCATCGCCGAGGTCATGCTGCGACATCCCAATGTCTGGATCATGACCGACGATATCTACGAACACCTGGTCTATGACGACTTCCAGTTCTGCACGATCGCCGAAGTCGAGCCCAGGCTCTATGATCGCGTCCTGACGATGAACGGCGTCTCCAAGGCTTACGCAATGACAGGCTGGCGGCTCGGCTTTTGCGCCGGGCCGAAAGACCTGATCTCCGCCGTCAGCAACGTCAACGGCCAGAATGGCGGCGGCATTGCGACGCTGACCCAGGCTGCGGCGACCGCCGCCTTGGACGGGCCGCAGGATCTCTTGAAGGAGCGTGCCGCGATCTACAAGGAAAGACGCGACTTCGTCCTCGACAGATTGTCGGAGGTGGAAGGGCTGCGCTGCCATAGGCCCGAAGGCGCCTTCTACATCTACCCCAATATCTCTGGGCTGATCGGCAAGACCAGCAAGGGCGGGCGAAAGATCGAGACCGACGTCGATTTCGTCATGGCGCTCGTCGACGAGCATCATGTCGCGACCGTGCAAGGGGCGGCTTACGGAATGAGCCCCTTTTTCCGGATTTCCTACGCCACGAGTATGGAGAAGCTCGGCGAAGGATGCGCCCGCATAGCTCAATTCTGCAAGGATATGCGCTGATCGGCGTCGCGCCTCTGGTTTAGCTTTTCAGCCGCGCCGTCAACTCGAGAAGGATGTCTCTGACGGCGAGGGCCGGTTCCGACAAGGGATTCTGGTCGGAAACGCACAGCGACAGTGTTTCTTCGATCCGCGGCGAGACGAGCCGGCAGATCAGCGGCTCACTCGATTCCGATACGATACGGTCGGCGATGGCTTTCGGCATGATCGTCGCGCCGAGACCGCTGCCCACCGCGCGGGCCAGAGTGCGGACGATTTCGACTTCCGCCACGACCTTCAAATTGGTTCGGGTGCGCGTGAATGCGGTATCGACCGCGCGGCGGACGAAATTGTAGGCCGGCGGCAACAGCAGTGGTATTCCGTCGAGAGCATTGAGCGGAACGGGTTTCGCATCCGCTTCGATCGCAAAGTCCCGATGCGCGACAAGGAAAAACTCTTCGCTTAGGATCGGCTCGAACCGGACGCCCTTGATCGGTCCGGTTCCATGGAGAAGCGCCATCTCCAACCGGCCGTTCATGATCATCTGGCTATAGGTCTGGCCGACGCTTTCGGTCAGGTGCAGCAGAATACCGGGATGTCGTTTGCGGGTCTCCGCCAGGAGGTCGACCGACAGCGTGGCCGCACTGCTAAACGGCACCAGACCGACGGACACACGGCCGGCAAGCGAATTGCCGGCTGCCGATGCATCCGCTTGCGCCTGCTCCATCTGCCGAAGGATAATCTGCGCATGGCGATACACCGCGTGTCCCGCATCGGTCATGCTGACACCCTGCTGGCTGCGGATCAGCAGCTTGTGGCCGAAATGCTCCTCCAGTGCCGCAAGCTGCTGACTGAGAGCCGGCTGGGCGATGTGCAGAAGGTCCGCCGCTCGCGTGATGCTGCCGCTGTCGACGATCACGATGAAAGATTTGAGGCGTCTGATGTCCATGAGGATCGGGGTACCGTTCTGATCTGCGCTGCTTACATGTTTGCAGACGCGCATTGCTTTTGCAACGCGACGCGGTCGCTGGCAGCCCGAGGCAGAGATACTGCGAGGTGATGCTGAGACCACCTCTTTCTCTGCTTCCAGCAGCCCTCCCGGCTCCATAACCGTTGCTTATTGCTCCAGAGATAATCGGTCTTAGGCAAGGGGTTAAAGCTTCGCTACTGTCTCAATCAACAACAAGGGAACGACAATGCCATTCTCCGACTACAAGACCGCACTGGTGACCGGCGCATCCTCCGGTATCGGCGCAGCCGTCGTTGAGCGGCTCGGCCGCGAGAACATCGAGGTCCATGCCGTTGCCCGCAGTGCCGAAGCGCTGCAGCAGCTGGCTGCGCGGACGGGCTGCGTCGCCCACGTCATCGACGTGACCGACCGTCAGGCCATGGCCGAGCTCACCCGTCGGGTGGAGTTCGATATTCTCGTCAACAATGCCGGTGTCGACCGGCCGAAGAAGTTCCTGGAAGCCGACGAGGGCGATATCGATCTCATCGTCGACGTCAATCTCCGGGCGGTCCTGCACATCTGCCGGCTGGTCGTGCCCGGTATGGTGGCGCGCGACCGCGGGCATGTCATCAACATCTCGTCGATCGCCGGCGCTTACAATTTCGGCGGCAACTCATCCTATCACGCCACCAAGGCAGGGGTGAGCATGCTGTCCAACCAGCTACGCATCGACGCTTTCGGCAAGCGGGTACGGGTCACAGAAATCTGCCCCGGTCGGGTTGCCACTGATATCTTCAATCACGTCCACGGTGATGACCCCAGCATCCGCGAACGGTTCATCGACGGCTTCGAACTGCCGCAGGCGGCCGATATTGCCGACGCGATTGCCTTCGCCATAGCAGCCCCCGTCGCCGTCAACATAGGGCACATGGAGATCACGCCGACGCTGCAGGTCATGGGCGGCCTGCAGACGGCAAAGCCCCAGCCTTCGGCGAAGCCAGATCAATCCGCTGCGGCGAAGACGGATCAACCCGGGGAGCCAAACCCGTGAGCGGTTTCGACCTTTCGGCAATCCTTGGAAATCCGGAATACACCGCCATGCTGCTGCATGGCATCGAGATGACCTTCATCATCTATGCCGGCTCCTGGTCGATGGCGATGGCGCTGGCGCTTCTGCTGCTGGCTTTGCGTTTGTCGCCCTTTCGCTTCGGCGATCCGTTAGTCGCCGCTTACGTCTCCTACCACCGGAACGTCCCCACCCTGGTTCAGCTCATGCTATGGTACTTCGGGATTTTCACCCTGATGCCGAGCGGGGTAGCCGAATGGCTGGCAGTCCATAATGCGGAAGCCATCTTCGCGGTGATCGGGCTCGGGCTCTGCCAGGCGGCTTATTTCAGCGAAGATCTTCGGTCAGGCGTGCGCTCAGTCAGTCCCGGCCAAATGCAGGCAGCGCGTGCGCTTGGCCACGGCTATGTCTCCGCGATGCGTTTCGTCATCATGCCGCAAGGCGTGCGCAACGCGCTGCCGCCGCTCATCAATCACAGCGTTTCCCTGTTCAAGAACAGCAGTCTCGCGGTTGTCATCGGAGCCTCGGAGCTGACCCATGCCGTGAAGGAAATCGAGAACCTCAGCTTCCGGACCTTCGAGATCTACCTGGTGGGCACGGTTCTCTATCTTTTCTTCTCGCTCGTGATCATGAGCATCGGCGCCTATCTGTCGATGCGCACCGATCCTGCCAGGAGCGCGCGCGCATGATCCACGACATGATCGCCATCGTCCAAGACTACTGGCTGCTGCTGCTGATCGGCCAATATCCGAACGGGCCGCTTGGCGGGCTCGCCAACACGCTGATCCTTTCGGCGCTCAGCATCGCTCTCGCCTTTCCGGTCAGCATCCTGTTCGCACTGGCGCGGCTCTCCAAGTCGCCGCTGCTGCGCTGGCCGGTCACCGCGCTGGTCTATTTCACCAGGGGCGTGCCGCTGCTGATGCTCATCCTGTGGAGCTATTTCCTCGTTCCGCTGCTGACCGGCGCCGATGTGCCGAGCTTCGTGACGATGCTGACGACACTCGTGGTCTATCAGAGCGCATTCCTGAGCGAAGTCGTCCGTGCCGGCATCGTCGCGCTCGGACCGGGCCAGATGGATGCGGGGCGTGCGCTTGGCCATGGCTATCTCGGTGCGATGCGCTTCATCATCCTGCCGCAGGCGCTCTACAACATGATCCCCAGCATCATCTCCACCTTCGTCTCGACGATCAAGGACACGACGCTCGGCTACGTGATCAACGTGCCGGACCTGACCTTTGCCGCAAGCCAGGTCAACAACCAGCTCCTGACCCAGCCTTTCCAGGTCTTCCTCATTCTGGCGATCGTCTACTTCGCCATCTGCTGGACGCTCACCTACTTCGCAAATCGCCTCGAGCGGAGCATCACGCGGCGGCGTGCGGGACTTTCCAACCTTCCCTCTGCCGCCTTGGTCGCGCCATCGAAAATCATATCGGAGCAGCTATGACCATGTCAGTTTCAGCACAGGAATTGCAGACGATCCGGCTTTCGCAGGTCTGCAAGAGCTACGGCGACTACCCGGTCCTGAAGGACATCGATGCGCAGGTGACACGCGGCGAAGTCGTGGTCATCTGCGGGCCGTCCGGTTCGGGAAAATCGACGCTGATCCGCACGATCAATCGCCTCGAGGAGATCAACAGCGGATCGATTACGCTCGACGGGCAAAACATTCACGCCGCCATGCGGGCGAAGGAACTCAATGCACTGCGCAGCCGGATCGGCTTCGTATTTCAGAACTTCAACCTGTTTCCGCACCTTTCGGTGGTCGAAAACGTGTCGATGTCGCCGATCCGCGTGAAAGGCGTGGCGCCGGATGTTGCAAAGGACAAGGCCCTCAAGCTTCTCGATCGGGTCGGCCTTGCCGACAAGGCCCGGGCCTATCCCGGTCAACTCTCAGGCGGCCAGCAGCAGCGGGTGGCAATCGCCCGCGCCCTTGCCATGGAACCGCCGGTGATGCTGTTCGACGAGCCGACCAGCGCGCTCGATCCTGAAATGGTCGGCGAAGTGCTGGCTGTCATGAAGAGCCTGGCGTCGGAAGGCATGACCATGCTCTGCGTCACTCATGAAATGGGCTTCGCGCGCGACGTCGCGGATCGGGTCTGGTTCATCGATGCGGGCCAGATCCTCGAAATGGCGACCCCCGAGGACTTCTTCAACAATCCAAGCCATCCCCGTGCGCAGCGATTCCTCGCTGATCTCAGGCATTGATACCAACCACCAAAAACAAAGGAGAACAGCAATGAACTGGAAATGCCTAACCCTCACCGTCGCATTTGCCGGCATGGCTGCGGCCGTGCCCGCAAAAGCCGATCAGCTCGATAACATCATCTCGGCGAAAACCCTGCGCTGCGCGACGTTCGCCGACGTTCCTCCCTTCGCCTCACCCGATCCGAAGACCCGCGAAATGGCCGGTTTCGACGTCGATCTCTGCGGCGCCATCGCCAAGGAATTGGGCGTCAAGGCCGAAATAAAGCCGGTTTCGGTCGAAGCGCGTGTGCCCGAGGTCAAGCTCGGCCGCGTCGACATCACAGTCGCCAACCTTGCCTATACTCTGAGCCGCGCCGAGCAGATCCAGTTCAGCGACCCCTATTATCTCGCCAAGGAAATGCTGATCGTGCCGGCGGACGATGCCGGCAAGACGAAGGCCGATTTCGCAGGCCAGCGCATTGCTTCGACCAAGGGTTCGACGTCTGAGATGTCGATCAAGCTCAACAAATCCGATCCGCTGACCTTCCAGGATACCGCCTCGGCCTATCTCGCCGTCCAACAGGGCAAGGCCCGCGGCATGGTGGCCAACACCATGACGACGACCAAGTTCGTCAATGAATCGAAGAGCAAGGGCAAGCCAATGCGGATGATCGAGGAGCCGATGCTGTATCAGCCGATCGGCATCGGCATGGCCAAGGATCAGCCGGCGCTGACCGCCAAGATCAACGAGATCCTTCGCAAGCTCGACACATCAGGCGAGATCAACAAGATCTGGGACAAGTGGCTCGGCCCGGATACCGAATACAAGATGACGCGCACCGACAAGGTCGTATCTCTCTCGGAGCTGAAGTTCGACCCGATCCCCTAGGACCTCGGTGTCATCCGATAATAATGTCCAAACGAAATCAGACGGCGGGGCATGCCCGCCGTCGGCCAACGATGGGAGGCATCCGTGATCCATATTAAAGATATTGCCGAACGGCCAAGCAAAGCCGATATCGACGCCGTTTCCAAATTTTCACCCGCGACGATCCACGAAGCCCAAGGGCGCCGCGGAGCCCTTTCCTCCCGCCTCAAGCCCGTCGACTACCGCATGAAACTATGCGGCCCGGCCTTTACGGTGAAATGCGCGCCACGTGACAACATCATGCTGCAGCTTGCCATCAACTACGCAAAGCCGGGCGATATCATCGTCGTATCGGCCGGCGAATACGAAGAGGCCGGATCCTTCGGCGATGTCCTCGCCAACGCCTGCCTGGCAAAGGGCATCGGCGGTCTCGTGACCGACACCGGCGTGCGCGACACCCTTCAGCTCAGGGAACTTGGCTTTCCCGTCTTCTCGCTCAGCGTCTGCATCAAGGGGACGGTGAAAGAAACTATTGCGGCGGTGAACGACACGATCATCGTCGGCGGCGAAATCATCCATCCCGGCGACATCATCGCCGGTGATGCCGACGGCTTGGTGGTCGTGCGTCGCCAGGAAGCGCAGGAAGTCGCCAGGCTGTCACAGGCCCGCGAAGATGCCGAGGCCGGCTATATCGCGGCATATAAGCAGGGCAAATCGGTCATCGAGGTCAGCAATCTCGAAACGGTGCTGAAAGCCAAGGGCCTCGTCGTCGACATCTGACGCGACAGCGCAATAGCGATCAGCCCTGCCACTTTATAGGGCGGCTGGCCTTTTCGGCCAGCCGCCCTATGCATAAACGCTACTAGCAGGCGCCCGCCTCAAAGATCAGTCTGGACACTATTATGGACACATGTTCTATAAAATGGACAGATTCGACGGGAGCACGCCATGCATCTTTCCATGTGGACTTATCCCTGGGACATCCAGGACCAGGGGCTTGCAGCACTCGCCGCCGACCTTCGCGGCCGCGCGGGCCTGAACACGGTCAGCCTGGCGACCTCCTATCATGCCGGCCGGTTCCTGCAGCCGCGCAGCCCGCAGCAGAAGGCCTATTTCCCCGAAGACGGGACGGTCTACTTCCGGCCGGATGAGAGCCTATGGCGGGATAAGCTGATCCGGCCGCTGATGGCTGGGCATGTCACCGAGCGCGGCGACATGCTGGAAGCCCTCGTCCAAGGACGCGAGACGACGTGTCTCAAGGTCTCCTGCTGGACGGTCTGCCTCCACAATACCCGTCTCGGCATGCTGCATCCCGATCACGTGACGCGGAATGCCTTCGGCAATCCCAACTATTACAATCTTTGCCCCTCCAGCCCGGCGGCGCGGGCCTATGCCGTCACTCTTGTTCGCGACATTACGACCAACTACCAGCCCGATATGGTGGAACTCGAGAGCCCGAACTTCATGGGATTCGCGCATGAATATCATCACGAGAAAGACGGCGTCGGCCTGAACGCCGAAGACGATTTCCTGCTGTCGCTCTGCTTCTGCGACCATTGCACGGTGCGCGCCGAAAAGGCCGGCGTGCCGGTGGAAGGTGCGCGCCGGTCGGTCGGGCGCTTCATCGCCGAACTCTGCGAACGAGCTGTCCCGGAACGGCAGTTCCCTGACTTCCCGGCGGCCGGCATCGACGCCTTTCGCGACCATCCTGATCTGCATGCCTATCTCACTTGGCGCAGCGAACCGGTGACCAGCCTGATCGGCGAGATCAAGGCGGCAGCCGATCCGGCGACACGCATCGTGCTCATCGACCTGAAGGACGGCTGGCTCGGCGGCGTCGATCTCGCAGCCGCCGGCAAGCTCTGCGACGGGGCCATCCTCTGCTGCTACGACATGGAGCCGGATGCCGTCGGCGATGTCATCCGGACCGGCAGGGCGGCAATCGGACCGGGCAAGTTCCTTGGGGTGGGCCTGCGCGTCTTCTATCCTGAGGTCAGCGGGCCGGCGGTGCTCGCCGCACGCGCCAAGGCCGCCGTCGATGCCGGCGCTGACGGCGTGAACTTCTACAATTACGGCCTGATACCGGCTAAGCGCCTCGACTGGGTCAAGACGTCGGTCGGCGCAATCACGTAAGCAGATCAGCGCTCCTCAGGATGCGATGGGTTCGGCGACCTGGATCAGGCAGTCGCCGGCCTGGCTGTCGCAGTGCAGCCTGTGGGAAATGACAATGCCGCTCTCGGCAAAGCGCAGCTCTTCCTCCGGCTGATCCAGGCGTTCGAGGTCATGGTACCATCCGGCAAGGTCGCCGGCGGAAACGGTGGCCCCGAGTGCCACGGCCGGCTCGAACCAGCCTCTGTGGTTCGCATAGATGCCCTGGCTATGGCGGGATAGCGAAAGCAGCTGCAACGGCCCGGGCTCGGTGAGCGGCGCGCGCGACAGCACCGGACGCTCGACGATGCCGAGTGTCACCAGCAGCCGGTCGATTGCCGCCGCCGTGAAGGCCATTGTCTCAGGCGTCACGGTGCCGCCGCCGCCGAACTCGCCGGAAAGCCCTACGGTCCCGGCCCTTGCCGCAGCCCCCATCGATGTCGGCGCGGTCGGCCCGTTGTCGGCGATGAAGGCATGCGCCGCACCCATGGCGCGCATCAGCGAAACGGACCGTTCGAAGCGGGCGGCATCGGCCTGCCGCTCAATCAGCGTGCAGGGCAGGTGCGCCATGGACGTGCCGCCCGAATGCAGGTCGAGCACGACGTCATGGCGCGGAAAAAGTTCGTGTTCGAGGAAATGCGCCATCCGCGCTGTCGGCGAGCCGGTGGGATCGCCGGGAAACGCTCGATTGAGGTTGCCCCCGTCGAAGGGCGAGCAGCGCTTGGCCGCCATCACCGCCGGGAGGTTCGCCATCGGCAGGATGGTGACGGCGCCGCGGATTTCAGCGACATCAAGCAGCCGCATCAACCGGCCGAGCTGGAGTTCGCCCTCATATTCGTCGCCATGGTTGCCGGCCATCAGCAGCAAAGACGGCCCCTCGCCATTTTTCAGGCGAAGGATCGGAATGCGGATCTGATAATAGGGCGACCGATCGATCGAATAGGGAATGGCGAGGTGGCCGGCCTGCCGGCCCTCGCGCAAAAAGTCGATCGGATTGACGAGACCGCTGTGCATGATGTCTCCAGTGCGGGCGGTTGCGATGCCGTTACAGCGCCGCGCGTCTTTTTGAGCCGCGCAAAGGACGCTGTAACACTTTCAACTTACGCATCGTGCTTTCCGAAAATCGATTCCGATTTTCGGGCCGATGCGCTAGAGCGCGGCGATCGCGGTCATTTCGACGCGCAGATCGGGATCGGCGAGACGAGCTTCGGTGCAGGCGCGGGCCGGCGGGTTTTCGATGTCGATCCAGTCATCATAGACGCTGTTCATCGCCTCGAAATCGACGATCGCCGGCAGGAAGACATTGACGGCGATGAGGCGCGAGCGGTCGATGCCAGCTTCTTTCAAAAGGGCGTCGATCTTGCCGAGCACGTCGCGGGTCTGGTCCTTGATATCAGCCTTGCGATTTTCCGCGACCTGGCCGGCAATATAGACGAGACCGCCGTAGCTGACGGCTTGGCTCATACGCGAACCTTTCTGATAACGCTGGATCATTGCGGGTTTTCCTTTTCTTGCTTTTGGAGGGAGAGTTCAGCCGAAGCTGGTCAGATAGGCTGTCGTCACCGAATGGTCGGGGTCGAGGCCGTAGAGGATGGCATGCCGGTCAAGGCAGGTGCAGGGATGAGAGATGCCGTACTCGATGACGTCGCCGACCGCGACGTCGCTGCCGTTGGCAAGGGCCACGAAGGCGTGCTGATCGTTGAGGCGAAACACGTCGGCGCCTACGAGATCGGCGAGATACGCCCCATTGCGATAGAGCGCCAGCGGCCGCGGCAGACCCTGATCCATCGCCACGTCGCGCATGCCCATGCCGCAGATCGCCAGCAGCGGTTCCGGCCGGGAGAGGACCTCGGCCCAGACCCGCAGCGCCGGACGGAAAGCTGCAGCCGCCGAAACCGTCTCGCCGCCGATGCGGAAACCGCCGCGTGCATCGAGGCCGGCAAGGCCGCGCTCGTAGATGCCGTGGTCGTGGAAGAAGATCGCGCCGCTGCGCAGCACCAGCCGGCAGCCGGGATCGGCCGCAACAGCGGCTGAAAGCCTGGCAATCACAAGGTCGAAAAACACCGAGCCGCCGGCCGTGACCAGGAGCGGCCGCTCGTTGCCTATGCGGGCGCGCAGCTTCGGCAGGAAATCCGATGTCACCGCCATCAGCGCGTCGATGCGAAGCATCGTCTCTTCCGCATCGGCGGTCGCCGCCGCGCCCTCATAGGCGGCGATGCCGGTCAACCTAAAGGCCGGCGTCTCCAAGGCAAGGATCGCCTGGAAAATTGCCTCGGCGGCGTCGACGCTGCGAGCACCGGCGCGGCCCGCACCGAATTCCACCAGCAGGCCGAGGGGCGGTAGATCGGCGCGCTCCTGCCATGCGGAGCGAAGAGCCTCGACCAGCGCTGCGGAATCCACGAAGATATGGAGTTCCGCATCGGGATAGTGGCCAAGCAGGGCCGCAAGCCGGCGGGCGGCGGCGGCCCCGCCGATCTCGTTGGCGAGGATCAGCCGGCGCTGTCCCGCCTTGAGCAGGACGGCGGCCTGGCGGATGTCGGCGACCGTCGTGCCCCAGGCGCCTGCCGCCAGAAGTGCCTCCGACAGCGCCGTCGACATCGGTGTCTTGGCGTGCGGGGCGATTTCGGCGCCGAGGCTCTTCACATAGGCCATCATCAGTTCGACATTGCGGGAGAAGGCCTGCCGGTCGAGCGAGATCAGCGGCAGGGCCATCCTGCCGTCATAGGGCTTCCATCCCTGCTTGCCGATTGTATCCAGCGGGAGCGGCGGATTGCCCGGCGGAAAGCCGCGCACCCGCTCGTCGATCAGCACGTTTTCCGTCGCG
Organism: Rhizobium sp. 862_C5_N1_2; assembly: GCF_051811205.1. Classification (NCBI taxonomy): domain Bacteria; kingdom Pseudomonadati; phylum Pseudomonadota; class Alphaproteobacteria; order Hyphomicrobiales; family Rhizobiaceae; genus Rhizobium; species Rhizobium sp. 862_C5_N1_2. The sequence continues at coordinate 217,544 of NZ_JBPWPT010000004.1, forward strand.
ATATGAAGGTCAGACATGGTAGCCCCTCCTGATCTCCGCGGGATCGGCGATGCCGAGCCGATAGGTGTCATTGGCGGTGGCAAAGAACAGGGCCCGCTGTTCGTCGTAAGAGAGCTTTGAGGCGACCGCTCGGAAAACCTGGTAAACCTCGTCGAAAGAAGCGTGCAAGCCCGCGACCGGAAAGTCGCTCGCGAACATGGCGCGCGCCGGACCGAAACAATCGAGGCAATGCTCGATCACCGGCCGCAGGCTTTCGAGCGTCCACTTATTGTCGTAGGCGACGAGGTCGGAAATCTTCAGGCGCAGATTCGGCTCGCTGCCGAGCGCCCGCAGACCACGGCGCCAGAGCGCCATGCCGTCCTCCGTCCGGTCAGCCGGGCTGCCGCCGTGGTTGAGTACGAAAAGCGTTTGCGGAAAAGCGCGCACCAGTTCGAGCGCCTCATTCATCTGCCAGGGATAGAGCATCAGATCGAAGACCAGCCCGAGCCGCGTGGCGTGCGCTAACCCCACCCGCCAGGCGGGATCGCCCATGCGGTTCGCGCGCGAAGCAAAACTCTTCGTCACATCGGGATGCCAGCTCAGAATATCGCGGATACCGACGACGTTGGGATTTGCCGCTTCCGCCTCGAGCAGGCGCAAGGCGTCCGGCCCGTCGAGGGGCACGCGCGCGATATAGCGGCGCGCCACGCCGGAGCTGCGGTCGAGGCCATCCAGCCAGCGGCTCTCTTCTAGCGGGTATGCAACGGACCAGCCGGCCTCCACATGCACGGTTGCAATCACGTTCTGACAAGCAGCATCGGCGCGATAATCGTCGATGCCATAGTCGCGCAGGATCGGAGTTAAACTGCCGAAAACCATCTCCTCGCCTGATGCGCGCGCCTGCTGAAGCCAGGGATGGCGTTGCAGGCCGAGGTCCCAGAGGTGGTGATGCGGGTCGATCACCGGCCCGTCGTAGAGATCAGTCATCTGCGCGCCTCACGGCCGGAAACGAGCAGAAGGGCAAGGATCAAGGTGCCGAACATAATCGATCGCCAGCCGGGCGAGGCATTGACGACAGTGATCAGCGCCGTCGTCGTGACGAGCAGGATCGCCCCCGGAATGGTCCCTGCATAGGTGCCGCGGCCGCCCAGGATGGAGGTGCCACCGAGCACGACGGCGGCGATCGAGGTCAACAGGTAGGGGTCGCCGATGCCGACATAACCTTGCCGGTTCATGCCGAGTACGAGAATGCCGGCAAGCCCTGCGAAAAAGCCCGACAGAGTGTGGACGATCAGCGTGTTGCGGGTGACGCTGACGCCGGAAAGCCGGGCCGCCAGCGGGTTCGCCCCAAGCGCAAGGAAACGCGCGCCGATCGGCATGCGGTGGACGAGCAGCAGGACGACGATCGAGACGACGAGCCACAGAATGATGCCTGAGGGAATGCCGAGCGGCCGCGCCTGCCCGAGCAGAATGACCGCCGGATTGCTGACGGTGACCGCGCTGCCGCCGGCGACGATGACGAGCAAGCCCTGCAGGAAGGTCGCCATCGCAAGCGTCATGATGATCGGCGGCACGCGAAGATAAGCAGCACCGGCGCCGTTCATCAGGCCGATGCCGGTGGCGATGGCAAGGGCCGCCGCGATGCCGGCGAGGCCGGTTGGATCCCACGCCGGCGAGATCAGCGGCAGCAGGATCGCCGTAACGGTGATGACCGCGCCGACGGAGAGATCGATGCCGCCCATCAGGATGACGAGCGTCTGACCGGCGGCGGCAATGCCGATCACAGCAGCGAGTTCGAGCAGGTAGCGCAGGTGGCCATAGGCGCCGAAACCGCGCAGCGAGACACTTGCGACGATCCAGACGAGCGCGACCAGAAGGAAGGTCAGCAGCGGCGGATTGCGGAACGCGGACCTGATGATGTTCATCGTCTTGCCCTCCATTGCCCGAGAAGTTCCGGCACGGCGACCGCGCCGACGATGATCAGGCCTTGAGCGACATATTGCGCGACCGGCGGGAAGCCCAGGAAGAACATGACGTTGATCATCACCGAGAGCAGCAGGCTGCCGCAGATCGCGCCGCGCATCGTGCCCTTGCCGCCGAGGAAACCCACGCCGCCGAGCACGGCGGCGGCGATCGAGTTCAGCGTGAAGGGCGTGCCGATAACTGGATCACCCGACCCGGTCTGCGCAGCGACGAAGAGACCGGTCAGGGCTGCCAGAAGACCGGACAGTGCGAAGGCTGCGACCTTCACCCGTTCGACCGGGACGCCGGAGCGGAACGCGCCGACCGGATTGTCGCCGGCCGCGTAGATGCCGAGGCCGAGCGGCGTTGCCAGAAAGGCCTTCCAGAGCGCCAGGATCACGACGAGCAACAGGAAGGCGACGGGCGTGTGGCCGGCCAGCACCGTCGACAGCCAATCGGGAATGAACCCACCCGGCCGCGGCAGCAGGATGAGTGCGACCCCGCCGATGATGAATGAGCCGGCCAGCGTGACGATGATTGCAGGAAGCCTGAGATAGGTAACGATGGCGCCGATGACTGCGCCGATCGAAAGGCCGGCGAGGGAGACCGCAAGAATGCCGCCCGGCACGCCGAGCGCGCCTTCCATCGTCGTCGCGGCGATCACCGCTCCAAGACTGACGAGCGGGCCGATCGCCAGCGTAATGCCGCCGTTCAGCATGAGCAGCGCCTGCGCCATGGTGACGAGCGCGAGCGGGAACCAGTTCTGCGTGAACTTGGAGAAGCCACCGATCGAAAGGATGCCGGGAAATAGCAGCGCGTAGATGACGAGAAAGGCTGCGACAACCAGATAGAGTCCGGCAAGGCCGCGGTTGCGGCGGAGCTGGATCGAGCCGTAGAGCCGGGATGACGAACTTGTGCTCATGCCGCCTCTCCCTGCGTCGCGGCCGTAATACCCATGGCTGCGCCAACAATCGCTCCTTCGCTGATTTCATCTTGCGACAGCGCCGCTGCGACGCGCCCCTCGCGCAGAACCACGACACGGTCGCAGAGATGCACGAGCTCAGGCGTATCGGAGCTAGCCAGAATGACGAGCCGCCCCTCGGCGGCGAAGGCACGGAGTATGAGGTAGATTTCCCGCTTGGTCTCGATGTCGACGCCGCGCGTCGGATCGTTGAGGAGCAGAATGGAGGGATCGAGCGGCAGCCATTTGGCGAGCGCCACCTTCTGCTGGTTGCCGCCGGAAAGCGCCTGCACCGGGCGGGCCGTGTCGCCCTTGATCGTCAGCCGCCGCGCGAGATCGGCGACCAGGCCGTTTTCCGCCGGCCGGTCCCGCAGGCCCTTGCTGGCGAGCCGTCCAAGCGAGGGCAAGAAGAGATTGGATGCGATGGAGTGGGGCAGCACCAGCCCCTCATGCTTGCGGTCGGCCGGGACATAGACGATGCCGGCGGCATTCGCCTCGCCGACATGGGTGGGCAGGGCGGGTTTGCCGGAAACCTCCGCTCTGGAAGCCGCTGCCGGAATCGCGCCGTAGAGGCCAAGTAGCAGGTCTTCCTGCCCTTGCCCCACGAGCCCGCCGATGCCGACGATCTCGCCGGCACGGGCGGAGAAGCCGATGTCTCGCACCATGCCGGCGGAAAAACCTTCGACGTTGATGCGCATCGCGCCGGGTGCTGTGACGGAGCGCGGTGGGAACAAGTCGCCGGTCTCGCGGCCGACCATGAGGCGCACCAGGCCTTCACCGTCGATGCCGGACAGCGACTGGTCGGCGGTGACCAGGCCATCCTTCAGCACTGTGACATGCGAGCAGAGCGCCTGCACTTCATTGAGGCGGTGGGAAATATAGAGAAGTGCCGTGCCACGGTCCTTGAGCGTCTCGATAAGGCGGGCAAGGATGCCGGCTTCGTGTGCGGAAAGCGACGACGTCGGCTCGTCCAGGATCAGCACACGCGGCTTGCGGAATAGCGCCTTGGCGATTTCCACCATCTGGCGGCGGCCAAGCGCCAGATCGGCGACCGGCATGTCGAGCGGCTCGGTGAGCCCCACCATGTCGCAGACATCTGACACGCCGCGATGAAGCGCTCTGTAGTCGATGAAACCGAACCGCCGCGGAAAGGCGCCGAGCCCGATGTTTTCGGCAATCGACAGACTGGCCGTGAGGCTCAGCTCCTGCTGAACGACAGCAATACCGGCCGCGCGCGCAACCGCCGGGCTGAAGCGCCCGACGGGCTTGCCGTCGACGAGGATGGAACCACCGTCCGGCTGGAGGGCACCGGACAGGAGGTTGATCAGCGTGGATTTGCCGGCGCCGTTTTCGCCGAGCAGGGCGTGAACCCTGCCCGGCAGAAGGGCGATATCGACGCCCTTCAAAACGGGATTGCCGAAAAATCCCCTGAACACCTGCCGGGCTTCCAGCAGGGGTCTTTCTTCCGTCATGACGGCTTTCCTCAACTCGGGATTACTTGGTGGCAAGCAGCTTGTCGAAGAGCGCCTTGTCGTAGTCCGAGTAGATATAGCCGTCAGCCGGGAACTTGTCGGCCCGTGCGAGGTAGCTGCCGATCGTGCTGTCGTCGATGACAGGCAGCGGCACCTTGACGAAGGCTGGAACGTCCTTGCCTTCCAGCGCCTGCACGGCGGTGTAAACGGAAAGCGCGCCGAGCCAGTTGGGCTGCATGGTCGCCCACCCCTTCAGTCCCTTCTCCTTCCAGAGTTCCAGGAACTGCCTTGCGTTTTCGCCTGTCGTCGGCACCTGGTCGCGGCCCTGGCGCTCGAAGGCGAGCACCGAGCCGGCCGACAGGGCGCCGCCGAGCGACAGCACGCCGTCGATTTCTGGATTGGCGAAAAGCAGGCTGGTCATCGCTTCCTGTGCCGGGGCGACGTTATATTCCGTGTTCGTCTCGGTGATCACCTGGAGACCGGGATTGGCATCGAGGACCGGCTGGGCGCCCTTGCGGCGGTCGTCGCTCACCGAAATGCCGGCCGGGCCGTTCATGATGATGATCTTGCCCTTGCCGCCGAGCTGGCCGACCATCCACTTGGCGGCGGTCGCGCCCCATTCGTTGGAATCGGTATTGATCTTCGCCGTCACCTTGTCGGTGTTAACAAGGCTGTCGAAATTCACGACGGCGATGCCCTTGTCGCAGGCGTCTGATATGACACGGTCGAGCGCGTTGGAGGAACCGGCGATCACGACGATGGCATCGACATTGGCGTCGATCATCGACTGGATATGCTGGATCTGCGTCTGGGCGTTGCCCTGCGCGTCCGTGATCATCAGGTCCTTCACAAGGCCCGCCTTCTTCAGCTCCTCCACTTCAGCCGTGATGGTGCCTTCGGTCTGCTTCATCCAGGTCGGCACCGAATAGATGTTCGCCCAGCCGATCGTATAGGGCGCCTTCCTGTCACCCTTGATGCAATTGGCGGCGGCTGAGGCCGTGCCGGCCGAAAAGACGAGGAGTGCCGCAGCGGCGGCGGCACCCGCAAGAAGGCGGCGGCGCAGCGAAGCGGAAATGCCGTTTTCAAGATTCTTCATGTTGATCCCCTTTTTTGTGTGCGGCAGCGTTGACGGCTTGCCATCCATGTCCAATATAATGTACATGTGATCTATATACCGGACGAGGCGATCTTATGCCGATTTTTTTACCTCGCAAGAGGGGTGCAAAAATTTCATTCGCGATGAATGACGGATCGATTGACAGATGCGGCAGACGGCTTGAAAAGCTTGGCCGGACAAAAAAGGATCGACAGCAATGGATGCAGTTCAGGACGAAGCAGCCGGCAAGCGCGCCCGAGGGCTCGACCGCGCCTTCGAGATCCTCGATTTCCTGCGCCAGAAGCGGCAGGCCTTGAAGCCGAACGAAATCGCCGCACAGATCGGCGCACCGCGCTCGTCGGTTTACGAGCTCGTCAACCTGCTACTGCAGAACGGCATTCTGGAATTCACCGGCGGCGAGGGGCGTGTCTATCTCGGCCGCAAGCTGTATTTCCTCGGCGCAGCCTATGAGAACCATTTCGACTTCACCCGCGAATGCGAGGCGGCGCTGGAACAGCTTGCCGACGAGACGCGGGAGACGGCGCAGTTCTGCATGCTGGATGGAAACAGATACACGGTCGTTCGCATGCGCGAAGGCGCACGCCCCTTCCGCATTTCGACGGATGTCGGGCAGTCGGTGCCGATCCCGTGGACGGCCTCGGGCCGCCTGCTCGTCGCGCATCTGTCGGATCAGGAGATCCTGACCTTCATTCCGCCGCAGGATTTTCGCCTGCCGAACGGCGAATGGCTCGAGCCGCAAACCTTCATCGCCGAGGTGCGCCAAGCCGAGCGTGAAGGTCTCTTCACCTTCAACAGCATCGTCGACAGTTTCACCCACTGTTTTGCCGTACCGGTGCGCGGCGAGGAAGGTCATGCCGCCGCAACGCTCTGCCTCGTCACGCCGCGCGACGATGGCATTGCCAACCGCGACCGCTACCTCGACTGCCTGAAGAAGGCCGCCGCCGGCCTCGACCATGCCCCGACCCGGCCGAAATGAGGCTGATGCCTGAGTATATCAAGGCATCGATGTCAGGTGGCACGGATGCTCGTGCTTAAGCCGGCATACAATTCCATGCTCGTCAAATCGGATCATGTTCGCTCCGGCGGCGCTGCAGCGGGCACAGGACGCTAAGAAGAACTATCCCTATTGTTGTCGTCTCAGCCGGGCTCTTCGCCACGCCGGCAGATCCCGCCTGCCGGCCCGCGCTCGCATACCCCGGAGTAGCCGCCCCGATCGTTGATTTCCGATTTCCCGCCAATCCGGGAAATCTATTCACTCTTCCTCCGAAACTATGAAATTAAGTTTCTCTATAAAATTAATAGAGAACGTATTTTAGCAGTCCAACAGCCAGTTTTATACTTGGCCTTGGGGAAGGCCGAGCTGTTGACGGCAAACGGAGAGGACACGAAATGACACGGAAAATCAGGCTTGGGGCATTTCTTCCCGGTGGCGGACAGCATGTTGCTTCATGGCGGCATCCCGACCAGCCGGCCGACGGCGCGACCAGTTTCGAGTTTCACAAACGTCTCGCTTTGACAGCTGAGCGCGGGCTCTTCGATGCCTATTTCCTGGCCGACGGGCTGGCTGTCGGTTTTGGCGGTGCGCGCGAAGGCGGCAACGCCCGCGTCGCCGGCTTCGAACCTGTGACGCTATTCTCCGCCCTTGCGCCTTTCACCACCCATCTCGGCTTCATCGCCACGTCCTCGACCACCTACGAGGAGCCTTACACGACCGCCCGCAAGTTCGCCTCGCTGGATCTGATCTCGGAGGGCCGCGCCGGCTGGAACGTCGTGACCACCACGGGCGACCTGACGGCGCAGAACTTCAACCGCGACACCCAGCTTCCGCATGCCGACCGATATCGCCGCGCTGCCGAGCATGTCGACGTTGTCCGCAAACTCTGGGAAAGCTTCGAAGACGACGCATTCATCCGCGACAAGGACTCCGGCGTGTTCTTCGACCCGTCGAAGCTGCACGACACTGACCATCGCGGCGAGCACTTCAGCGTGCGCGGTCCGCTCAACGTCTCGCGATCGCCGCAGGGTCATCCCGTCATCGTCCAGGCCGGTCAATCCGAAGACGGACGCGGGCTCGCCGCAGCGACGGCCGAGGTCATCTTCACCGCCCATCAGCATATCGAAACCGCCCAGGAGTTTTACCGGGACATCAAGGCACGCGCCCGTGGTCTCGGCCGAAACCCCGATCACATCCTCGTCATGCCCGGTGTATCCGCTTTCGTCGGCAGGACCGAGGCGGAGGCGCGCGAGAAATACGACCGTCTGACCTCGCTCATCGTCGAAGAAGACGGGATCGGCCTCCTCAATGGGCTGACCGGCGGCACGCTCGACCTGCACGGTTATGACCTCGACGGGCCTCTGCCGCCCGCGCCGCCGACGGAAGGCATGAAGAGCCGCCAGGCCCTCATCCGCCAGATCGCCGATGAAAACAACTTTACCATTCGCCAGCTCTATCAGTGGATCGCCTCCGCTCGCGGTCACTACACCATCGTCGGAACGCCCGAACAGATCGCCGATACGCTGCAGAAATGGTTCGAGAACGAAGCTGCCGACGGCTTCAACATTCTTCCGCCCTGGCTGCCGACAGCGCTCGACGATTTCGTCGATCTGGTCATCCCGGAACTGCAGCGCCGCGGCCTGTTCCGGACCGCTTATGAGCGCAAGACGCTTCGCGAAAACCTCGGCCTGCCTTTCCCGACCAATCGATGGGCTGCAGGACGTGCCGCTCTCCAGGCAGCAGAGTGAGGAGCGGTCCATGTCTTATGAGATCAACCAGACTCTTCCGAGAAGCTTCGGCCGCCTGAAGAGCAACGAAAGTAATATTTCCCCTCTCGCCTCGCATGTGCGCGGAATGCTCGCATCGCTTTTGCCGCGTTATGGCCTTCTCATCGGCTTCCTCGTGCTCTGGCAGGTGTCGAGCACCAGGGGCTGGGTCAATCCCGCGGTCTTCCCGCCCTTGAACGTGATCCTGTCCGCTCTTTGGACCAACCTTGCCAACGGCGCACTGCTGGATGACATCGCCATCAGTCTGCAGCGATCCGGAACCGCCTTCGTCTTTGCCGTCGTGATCGGCATTCCGCTCGGCCTGTTCATGGGCCAGGTTCGTGCTGTCGAACAGGCGCTCGATCCGATCCTGCAGCTCTTCCGCCAGACCTCGGCGCTGGCGCTCTATCCGGTCTTCATCCTGCTGCTCGGCCTCGGCGAGACATCCAAGATCTTCGTGATCTTCTGGGCGACGCTGTTTCCGGTCCTGCTCGCCACGATCAGCGGCGTCAAGGAGGTGGACAAGAAGCTCATCGAGATGGCGCGGACCTATGGCGCCGGATCGCTGACCATCTTCCACCGCGTCATCCTGCCGGCGTCGGTCCCTGCGATCTTCGTCGGCCTGCGTCTTTCGGCGACAACTGCGCTTCTCCTGCTGATTGCCGCCGAGATGATCGGCGCCAACAAGGGCATTGGCTTCCAGGTGATGAACGCCCAGTACAATTTCCAGATCCCGCTGATGTTTGCGGCGATCCTTCTGCTCGCCTTCCTCGGGCTTGCCGCCAATGCCTTGCTCGTTTTGCTGCAGCGCCGCCTCTGCCGCTGGTCTCAGCCGAGCCGCTGACCTGCTTTCACCGATTTTCCTCCTCCGAAAAGGACCACCACATGACATTCCATCCCCGCAACCTCCTTCTGCCGGCTGTGATCGCTCTCGGTCTTGCCACGCCGGCCGCAGCCACCGATACGGTGAAGCTGCGCTACCTCGCCAGCCAGGGCGGTCTTGCCGCCCATGAACTCGCCGCCGAACTCGGTTATTTCGACGGAACGGGCATCACGCTGGAAAATGTCGGCTATGCCCAGGGTGGTCCGGCTTCTCTCATCGCTCTCGCATCCGGTGATGTCGAGATCGGCAGCGCAGCAACCTCCGCCGTCCTGAATTCGATCATCGGCGGCAATGATTTCGTCGCCGCCTATCCCTCGAACGGCATCAATGATGAGGTGCAGTCGACCTTCTACGTGCTGGAAGACAGCCCGATCAAGGGTATCAAGGACATCGCCGGCAAGAGCATCGCGGTCAATACGCTCGGCGCGCATCTCGACTATACCATCCGTGAGGCCTTGCATTCCGTCGACCTGCCGACGGACGCAGCCAATCAGATCGTCGTTCCCGGGCCGCAGCTTGAACAGGTGCTGCGCTCCAAGCAGGTGGATATTGCCGCCTTCGGCTATTGGCAGACGACCTTCGAGGGGGCAGCGCTGAAGAATGGCGGCCTGCGCCCGATTTTTGACGATACCGACGTGCTTGGAGACATTGCCGGGGGCTTCGTGGTACTGCGCCGCGATTTCATTCGCCAGCATCCGGAGGTCTCGAAGATTTTCGTCGAGCAGTCGGCCCGCGCCCTCGACTATGCCCGCGAACATCCTGAGGAAACCAAGAAGATCCTGGCCAAGGCCCTCAGCGAGCGCGGCGAGAACGCTGATATCGCGCAATACTTCCGAGGCTATGGCGTGCGCGCCGGCGGCCTGCCGGTCGAGCGCGACATCCAGTTCTGGATCGACGTGCTGGTTCGCGAAGGCAAGCTGAAGCAGGGCCAACTGGCGGCCAAAGACATCCTCTTTACCGCCGATGCCAAGCCGGCAAGCAACTGAGGAATGGTGATGAGCATCGCTGAGGACACGCGCCGCGGAGAAGTGACGATCCGTCACCTCTCCAAATCCTACAGGTTGAACGGGGCACCTCTACAGGTTCTCAGGGATGTCAACCTCCACGTCCGCTCCGGCGAAAGCCTCGCCATCGTCGGCGCCAGCGGCTCGGGCAAGACAACCCTGCTCAGGGTTCTGGCCGGTCTTGAGGATTCCGACACGGGTGAGGTTCTCGTCGATGGCAAGGCGGTGCGAGGCGTCGGCGCAGAGCGCGCCGTCATCTTTCAGGAACCGCGCCTTCTGCCCTGGCTGACCGTGGTCGACAATGTCGCCTTCGGGCTGAAAACAAGGGGCCTGTCGCGTGAGCAGGCGAGGGGACGGGCGCGCCATTATGTCAAGCTCGTCGGCCTGCAGCAGTTCGAGGCGGCCTATCCCCGGCAGCTCTCCGGCGGCATGGCCCAGCGCGTCGGCATCGCCCGGGCTCTGGCCGTCCAGCCCGAGATCCTGCTGCTCGACGAACCGCTCGGCGCGCTCGACGCAATGACCAAGATCGGCATGCAGCAGGAACTCGCACGGATCTGGCGCGATGAGGATGTGACGACCATCCTCGTCACTCACGATCTCGAGGAGGCGATCTACCTGGCCGACCGGATCCTGATCCTGCCGCGGGAGAAGGGCGGCGAGCCGCGTCTGATCGAAATCGATCTGCCCCGCCCTCGCGACCGCAGCGCGCCGGAATTCGTTCGACACCGCGAAGAGCTGCTGAACCTGTTCGGACTGCACTGACGTCTACAGACGCCAGCCTTCGCAAAGAGCAAAGTATTTGCCCGGGACAGTTCGAACGGGTCGACGCCATATCCGCGTGTGATGTGCTGACCGCGGCGCGCGATCTTCTCGGTGAGGGTCGAGCGACGCAGCAGAAGGATGGTGACGGCATAGGCCACCACCGTTGCGGCGAGGAGCGGAACGAGCGTGCTGACGAACACGGCGTCAAATTGCGACATAGCCGAGTTCCCGACGTGCCGCTTTAACCCAAAAGCGTCTTCCTCAAGCGATGGATATGGGCGGCGCCAATGCCGCAACAGCCGCCGATGATGGTCGCGCCGGCTTCGGCCCAGGAGCAGGCATAACGCGAATAGGCGTCGTCATTCAGATCGGCGCGGGTATCGTGCAGGCCCTCATTGGCGGCTGCGTCGCCTGTTTCCCCTTCGAAGGCATTGGCATAGACGCCGATTTCGATGTGAGCATCCATCTTTCGGAAGACCCGGGCTGCCGTCTCCACAGCCGCCTGCATGACTTCGGGCTTGCTGCAATTGAACAGTAGAGCTTCAGCGCCCGATGAAACCGCCCAGGATGCCGCATCCTCGACCTTTTCTCCGGAGCGAAGCTTCGGTTCGCCGCCACTGATGGCTGCCTCGTCATCCGCCAATGTGAAGGAAATCCAGAACGGCTTGCCTGATGTCGCCACCGCCTTGCGGACGGCCTCTGCCTCGGCGATCAGGCTCAACGTCTCGCCGAGCCATATATCGACGAAGGGGCCGAGGTTCTCGACAAGCACCTGGAGATAATCCTGCACCCGCGAAGGCTGAAAATTCTGCGGCTCATATGAACCGAAGATCGGCGGTAGCGACCCGGCAACCAGCACCTTCCGATCGGTAACGGCATCCGCCGCCTCGCGCGCCAGGCGACCGGCGAGACGGATCAGCGCCGGCCCTTCCTTCCGGAACCGATCCTCGCCGATGTGAAAGGGCACGAGCGCATAGCTGTTCGTCGTAACGACCTCAGAACCGGCGGCGATAAATTCCTGGTGTACCCTACGGACGATATCCGGCGCATTGATCAGCGCCAATGCCGACCATTCCGGTTGTTTCAGTTCGGCACCCAGCCGCAGCAGCTCGCGGCTCATGCCGCCATCGAGAATTCGCGTCGTGCTCATGAAGCAGTCTCCATTCAGTCTGTCGCGCCGTCATCGGCGGCGGGCTTTTCATAACAAAGTGGGCGAGGTGCGCGTGGTTCGTGCGCCAGGGAGTTCATGGGCCAGTCCTGTTCCGTCGGCCTAGCGGCGAACCGGCACCTGCGCTTCGAGACCTCGAAAGACGCGGGCGATCACTGCGGTCAGCGCGAGATAGAAGAGGGTGACGACCAGCAGCGGTTCATAGACGAGCAGCGTGTCCTGCCGAACCTTGTTTGCCACGGCGTAGAGATCCATCACCGTCACCGTAAAGGCGAGCGGCGTCGCCTTGAGCTGCATGACGATCTCTCCCGCAATCGTCGGCAGGGCGATGCGAATGGCGCGCGGCAGCCAGATGCGGCGGGTCAGCATCCAGGGCGACAGGCCAAAGGCCCGGCCCGCTTCGAGTTCGCCCTTGGGAACGGCAAGCAGCGCGCCGCGCAACACCTCTGCCTCATAGGCTGCGTAGTTCAGGGTAAAACTGACGGCCGCGAAGAAGAAGCCCTCGCGCAGGATCGGCCAGAACAGGCTCTGGCGGATGCCGGGGACCATCGGCAGCAGCGAGCCAACCCCATAGTAGAGAAGCCACAGCTGTATCAGCAGCGGCGTGCCGCGAAAGAAGGTGCAGTAGCCGCGGGCGAGCAGCCGCGTCAGTCTGCCGCCGCTGACCTGCGCGAAGGCGAGGCCTATGGCGATGACGAAGCCGAACACCACCGAGATTACCAGCAGGCAAACAGTCTGCCAGGCGCCGGTCAGAAGAAGCGGCCAGTAGGAAGAGATCCAGGTGAAATTCATGGGGCGCTTTCTTCAGGCAAGACGCGGCTGCCCCCGCCGTACCCGTCCCTCGATCAGTTTGAAGACGACGTTGGAAACAAGAGTGATGGCGAGATAGAGAAGGGCCGAAGCAAGGAAAAAGACGAAGTAATGCTTGGTGCTTGCCCCGGCAAGACGGGTGGCGAGCGCCAGTTCCTGGTAGCCGACGACCGCGACCAGCGCGCTGTCCTTGGTGACCGACATCCAGAGATTGGCAAGGCCCGGCAGCGCGTTCGGCAGGAGCGCTGGCAGCAGGATCCGTCGGAACCTCAACACCGGCCCCATGCCGAAGGCCTTGGCGGCCTCGATCTGGCCGACGGGAATGGCGAGGATCGCGCCGCGCAGCACCTCCGTCATGTAGGCACCCTGGACGAAGCCCAGCACGGCGACGGCCGCGACGAAGCCGTTCACATTGACCGGTGGCAGGTCCAACGCGGCGAGCAGCCGGTTGAGACCATCGGTGCCCGCATAATAGAGCCCGACGATCAGGATCAGCTCGGGAACGGCACGGATCAGCGTGGTGTAGAGATCGAGCAGGAGACGAAGCATGCGATTGCCCGAAAGCTTTCCAAGCGCGCCGCCCGTGCCGAGCAGCAGGCCGATCGCGAAGGCGCAAGCCGAGATGGCGACCGTGGAAACTGCACCTGCCAGAAGAACGCCGCCCCATCCCGGAGGATAGGGAGACAGCAGGTCCAGAATACCTTGTTGCGTGGTCGCCATCGTTGGGCTGCTTACTTCGCGCCGTAGATGTCGAAATCGAAGTACTTCTTGTTGATGGTGTCGTATTGGCCACTTGCACGGACAGCGGCAATGGCTGTGTTCAGCTTGGCTTTCAGTTCCGTGTCTTCCTTGCGCAGGCCGCCCGAAACGCCAGCTCCGAGAATCTCCTTGTCGTCGGCGACGTCGCCCATCTTGGCGCAGCAATCCTTGCCGCCATCGCTTTTGAGGAACGCGTCAAGTGCCAGTGAATCGCCAAAAACATAGTCGATACGACCGGAGGCGAGGTCCTGAAAAGCCTCATCGAGCGTCTGATAGGTCTTTTCCTCGGCAGCCTCGGCAAAATATTTCTTGTAATATTCCGACTGGATCGTCGACACCTGGATACCGATGGTCTTGCCCTTCACGTCCTCGGCAGTGGCGCCCGGTTTCTGATCCTTAGGACCGATCAAGGTGCTCGGGGTGTTGTAATATTTGTCGGTGAAGTCGATCACCTTCGAGCGTTCCGCGGTGTTCGACATCGACGACCAAATCACGTCGAACTTCTTGCTCTGGAGCGCCGGAATGAGACCATCCCAGGAAATCTCGACGATCGAGCATTTCTCCTTCATCTCTTCGCATACGGCATTCATAAGGTCGATCTCCCATCCCTGCCATTGGCCGGAGGCGTCCTTGGCGAAGAAGGGTGGATAGGATTCGTTCATGACGCCGAAGCGGACTTCGGCCTGTGCGGTGACGGCGGAAAGCGCTAGCGCTACACCGGCGAACAGTGTGGGGAGCAGTTTCATTCGCAGGATTCTCCTGGTTTGTGTTGTCGATGATAGATCGATGCGCATCAGTGGGCGCTGAGGCCGGTGAATTCCCGGCAGCGGGCGCTGACCGGCGCCCCGAATATCTGCTCCGGGGAGCCTTCCTCCTCGATCCGTCCCTGATGCAGGAAGAGAACACGGCTGGAGACATCCCGGGCAAAGCGCATTTCATGCGTGACGATCAGCATGGTCCGGCCTTCTTCCGCCAGATCGCGGATGACCTTCAGCACCTCGCCGACCAGTTCCGGATCAAGCGCCGATGTCGGCTCGTCGAACAGCATGACATCAGGATCCACGCAGAGCGCTCTGGCAATCGCAGCACGCTGCTGCTGACCGCCGGAGAGGAAAGCGGGATAGGCGTCGCGTTTATCGAAGAGCCCGACCTTGTGGAGCAGGGCCTCAGCCTTTTCGATAGCCTCGCGCCGCGAAATGCCCATGACGTGTACCGGCGCCTCAATGACGTTTTCCAGCACCGTACGATGGGCCCAGAGATTGAAACTCTGAAAGACCATCCCCAATCCGGTCCGTATCCGCTCGATCTGCCGCCAGCTGCGCGGCTGCAGCCGGCCGCCTCGCCCCATTTTGAGCGCGATTTCCTCGCCGTTTACGGCAATGCGGCCACGATCAGGCGTTTCCAGGAAATTGATGCATCTGAGAAAGGTGCTTTTGCCGGAGCCCGACGAGCCGATGATCGAAATCACATCGGACTTTGCGGCCTGCGTCGAGATACCCTTGAGAACCTCTTGCGAGCCGAAGCTTTTATGGAGATCTTCGACGCGAAGAGCAGGAAAGGGTTGATCTGGCATGCATGGTTCCGGCTGAATTGAATTTGCGAAGGATAATGATAAAATAACGCGGTTTTTTCGCGCAGTTTTCATCTATTCTGCATATTTTATGCAAAATAATCTTCCTCGTGCGGCAATTACGGCAGAATGCGCGAATTGTTGCGGCGAGACTAGGACTGGACAATGGAACAACTCGATCGTTTTGACCGCGACATTCTCGATATCGTTCAGCGCGACTGCCAGCTGAAAGCCGAAACGATCGCCGAACGGATCGGACTGTCAGTCTCGGCCGTGCAGAGGCGGCTGAAGCGGCTGCGCGAAGAAGGGATCATCAAGGCGGAGGTGGCCGTCGTCGACCGCAAGGCGACGGGCACAGCGATGGTGTTCATCGTCGGGATGGAGATCGAGCGGGACAATTACGACGCGCTGGCCAAGTTCCGCCTCTGGGCGGAGAAGCAGGATCACATCCAGCAGGTCTATTATGTCACAGGCGCGGTCGATCTGATTGCGATCGTCACCGCCCGCGACGTCGAGCATTACGACGACATCGCTGCCTTGATCATGGCTGACAATCCGCAGATCCGCCGCATGCACACGAATGTCGTTCTGCGCGACGTCAAACTCGGCCTCTTCGTCCCGCTGGAATAGCGCAGACGCGATGGCTCCGCCGGCATTGGTTCCGACAAGCCGCTGGACTCGCATTTGACAAAGGGCATAATTCCCGGCGCAAATTCTCGGGAGGAATGATCGTTGACGTTACGACACCAGATCATCGCATTGGCGATCGTTCCGCTCGTCATTTCGATCCTTGGGATCACCACCTTCATCACATGGCAATCGGCAAACCTCGCCAAGAACAGCATCGACACGTTCGAGCAGAACATGCTGAAGACCAAGGAAGCCGAGATCCTCAACCTGACCAATCTTGCCCTGTCCGCCATCCAGACGATCTATGACAATGCCGGTTCTGATGACGAAGCCGCCAAGCAGCAGGTGGCGGCGATTCTGACCTCGCTCGATTACGGCAAGGACGGATATTTCTTTGTCTACGATTACGACGGCAACAACATCGTCCATCCGCGCCAGAGTTTCCGCCATGGGCACAATTGGCTCGACCTCACCGACCCGGATGGCGACAAGGTCATTGCCGAACTGATCGCCACGGCAAGAGCGGGCGGCGGTCTGCATCAGTACAAATGGCAGAAGCCATCGACCGGACAGATCGCCGACAAGCTCTCCTTCGTCGTCAGTCTCGACAAATGGCACTGGGTCGTCGGCACCGGCGTTTACCTGGATGACGTCTTTGCCCAAAGTGCCGCCGCCAACGCCGGGATGCGCGCCAACATAAGACGGACCTTCGTCATCGTCGCGCTGATCGCCGTGCCTTCGGTGCTCGTCGTTTTCACGACCTGCATGCTGCTGACGTTCCACGAGCGCCGCATGGCCGACAGCCGGCTCAAGGCGCTGACACAGCGGGTCATCGATACGCAGGAAGAAGAGCGCGCACGGCTGGCGCGCGAGTTGCACGACGGCATCTCCCAAAATCTCGTCGGCGTGCGCTATGCGATGGATCTTGCCGTCCGTAAAGTCAGAACCAATGTCGACGATGCGGCTGTCACCATCGACCGCGGTGTCGAAGCGCTGAACAGCGCCATCAAGGAAATCAGGCGGCTCTCGCACGATCTGCGCCCGCGCGTGCTGGACGACCTCGGCCTGACGGCTGCTCTCGAGGCGCTGTGTTATCATTTTGCCGAGCGGACGGGGGTCGAGACGAAAATCGACGCTTCGGGCTTCACTGACACGCTCAAGGCCGAAGCCAATACCGCGCTTTATCGCGTCGCACAGGAAGCGTTCAACAATGTCGAGCGGCACTCGGGCGCCTCCCGGCTTGCGGTCAAGCTCTGGAGCGACGGCGGCCGGGCCCGCATGACCGTCACCGACAACGGTACCGGCTTCGACGGCATCAAGGACGGGGTCTCCGGCAGATCAGGTCTCGGCCTGCGCAACATGCAGGAGCGGATGGCTCACTTCCGCGGCCTGCTGTTGATCAACAGCAGCGAGACCGGGACGACGCTGACGGCGATGATGCCGAAATCGGCCAATCGTCCCGCCGACCAGCAGGCGGAAGCCGCATGACGGAACGCCCGAAAATCAGGGTGCTCTTGATCGACAATCATCCGCTGGTGCTGGACGGATTGAAGGCCGTGCTCGAAACATTCGACCATATCGAAGTTGCCGGTACGGCCGGGCTCGCGCAAGCAGGGCTCGAGATCGGCCGGCAGGTCCTGCCGCAGGTCGTGCTGATGGACATCAACATGCCGAAGCTGAGCGGCATCGATGCGATCGAATTGTTCAGGAACGAACTTCCCCAGGCGCGGGTCGTGATGCTCTCCATGCATGACAGCCGCGAGTATATTTCCTCCTCGGTCATGCATGGCGCTGCCGGTTACGTCCTGAAGGACGTTTCGACCGACGAGATCGTCTCGGCCATCGAGACCGTGGCAAGTGGTGGGACATATTTCTCGTCGGGCGTGTTCGACGCGCTGATGGGCGAACGCGCCGAGGAGGGGAGCGATCCCCTGACGCCGCGCGAACGCGACATTCTCGGGCTGATCGTTGCCGGCAGGAGCAACAAGGAGATCGCCGACGTGCTCGGGATAACCTCCGCCACGACGGAAACCCATCGCAAGAACCTCAAGAGGAAGCTCGGCATCACGACCACGGCAGGCCTTATCCGCTACGCGCTCGATCATGGCATCGTCTCGAAAGTCGGGTAAATCTAGCCTACCCACTTCTGGGTAGGCTCCGGCATTTCGGCGGCGCGCCCATCTTGTGAGGACAAAATCAACGCCATAGGACTCCATCCACGGCTGGCCAAGTGCGAGCCGTTGGGAGGAATTCACATGTATTACATCAGCTTTCGATCGGTCGAAAAACCTCGAGCGACCCGAACCCGGGCTGCCGCGGCCGCCGGCTGACAGACCTGCCTTCCACGCCGACAACTGGAACATGGCGACCGCCGTCGCGGCGCCTGAAAGGTATTCCGACATGGAAAAACCACGTAGCAAGGCAGCGCTGTGGCTGCTCATCATTCCGTACATAGGTCTGCTCTGGCCGCCCTTCTACAATGTCCGCGAGCCGTCGCTTTTCGGCTTTCCGTTCTTTTACTGGTATCAGCTTCTCTGGGTGCCGATCACTGCGACGCTGACCTGGATCGCCTATCGGAGCACCCGCCATGACGACTGACATCAACGGCACGGCGCTTGCCGTCTTCATCTTCTTTTTCGCGCTCGTCACGGTCATGGGCTTCGTCGCCAGCCGCTGGCGCAAGCCCGAAACGCTGGCCCATATCGATGAATGGGGCCTCGGCGGACGCAACTTCGGCACCTGGATCACCTGGTTCCTGGTCGGCGGCGATTTTTATACCGCCTACACCGTGATCGCCGTCCCGGCGCTGGTCTATACTGTCGGAGCCTACGGCTTCTTTGCGCTGCCATACACCATCGTCGTTTACCCCTTCGTCTTCATGGTCATGCCGGTGCTGTGGAAACGCGCCAAGGATTTCGGCTATGTAACGGCTGCCGACGTCGTTCACGGTCAATACGGATCGCGCAGTCTCGAACTCGCCGTGGCGGCAACGGGCGTCATCGCCACCATGCCGTATATTGCCCTCCAGCTCGTCGGCATGACGGCGGTCCTGAAGGCGCTCGGGCTGCATGGCGAGTTGCCGCTGGCAATCGCCTTCATCGTGCTGGCGCTCTACACCTACTCCGCGGGTTTGCGCGCACCGGCGCTGATCGCCTTCGTCAAGGACATCATGATCTATATCGTCGTGATCGCGGCCGTCGCACTGATCCCGTCGAAACTCGGAGGCTACGCCAACGTCTTCGCCTCGGCCGATGCGGCCTTCCAGGCCAAGGGTTCCGGCAACCTGCTGCTCGGCGGCAATCAGTATGTCGCCTATGCCACGCTCGCTTTGGGTTCGGCGCTCGCGGCCTTCATGTATCCGCATACGCTGACGGGCATCTTTGCCTCCAACAGCGGCAAGACGATCCGCAAGAATGCGATCATGCTGCCCGCCTATACGCTACTGCTCGGCCTTCTGGCGCTGCTCGGCTATATGGGGCATGCCGCCAACCTGAAGCTCGACAGCGCCAATGACGTTGTTCCCACGCTGTTCAAGACGCTGTTTTCAGGCTGGTTCTCCGGCTTCGCCTTTGCGGCGATCGCTATCGGCGCGCTGGTGCCGGCAGCGGTGATGAGCATCGGTGCCGCCAATCTCTTCACCCGCAATTTCTGGAAAGCCTATGTCGACCCCGGCGTCAGCGATGCGGGTGAGGCCAAGGTTGCAAAGATCACCTCGCTCGTGGTGAAGATCGGTGCGCTTCTCGTCATCATCTTCCTGCCGACGCAGTTCGCACTCGACCTGCAGCTGCTCGGCGGCATCTGGATCCTGCAGACGCTTCCGGCGCTGGTCTTTGGCCTCTATACCAATTGGTTCCGCGCACCCGGTCTGCTTGCCGGCTGGTTCGTCGGCTTCGGCGGCGGTACTTTCCTCGTCTGGGATGCCGGTTGGAAGCCTTTGCATCTGATCAGCCTCGGCGGCGAACCCTTCACCGTCTACACGGGACTGCTGGCGCTTGCGGCAAACATAGGCGTTGCCCTCGTGGTCAATGCCCTGCTTCCGGCCAAGGCTCCGGCTCGGGCATAAGATTCAAATGCGAAGGGCAGCAAACACTGCCCTTCGTAAAATCATGCCGCTTTGGCGTTCCAGCATAGACTGGAGGGAAATCAGGGCGACTTAAAACTCTTCCCAATCGCCGGCCAATGCCGCATTCCCATTCGTCTGGAACGACTTACTCACTTTGGCAACCATCTGGCGCGCAGGCGAGGGCGCCGGTTGAGCATGTGGCGCCGCGGCAGCGGGCTGCGCTACGCGCTTCGGTGCCACCGCTCCGCCAATGTTGAACTGGCCCAGCAGCTGGAACAGCGCGTCGGCTTCCTTGGCCAGGTTGTGGGCGGCCGCTGTGGCTTCTTCCACCATGGCGGCGTTCTGCTGCGTGCCCTGATCCATCTTGTTGACAGCGGTATTGATCTCTTTCAGCCCCGTCGCCTGCTCTTGCGAAGCGCCGACGATGGCCCCCACATTGCCGTCGACCTGCTGTACCTGCTCCGCAATCTCTTTCAGCGCCTTTCCGGTCTCGCCAACCAGGGCAACGCCGCTTTTCACGTGGCCGTTCGAAGCGTTGATGAGTTCCTTGATTTCTTTTGCCGCCTTGGCGGAACGTTGCGCCAGCTCGCGCACTTCCTGAGCGACGACGGCAAAACCCTTGCCTGCCTCACCGGCGCGGGCGGCTTCGACGCCGGCATTGAGCGCCAGCAGATTGGTCTGGAACGCGATTTCATCGATGACGCCGATGATGCTGCCGATTTCGGTGGCGGAGGATTCGATTTTGCCCATGGCATCGACCGCATCCCGAACGACGCTGCCCGAGCGCTCCGCACTGTCCTTCGTCTTGCGAACGAGTTGGCCGGCTTCCTGAGCCTTGTTGCTCGAGTCGGCAACGGTGGTCGTGATCTCTTCCAGGGCAGCGGCGGTTTCCTCGACGGAGGCTGCCTGCTGTTCGGTCCGCTTGGCGAGATCGTCGGAGGCGGAGCGGATTTCCTGTGCACCGGCCGCGATGGCGCTGGCGTTCTGGGCAACCTTCTGCATGGCGGCACGGAGCTTTTCGACTGCAGAATTGAAGTCGGCTCTGAGCTTTTCGAGAGAGGGAATGAACGGAGTGCCGATCTGCTGTGTGAGGTCGCCGTCCGCCAGCGCCTGCAATGCATCGCCAAGCTGGCCGACAGCCTTGTCCGTCTGCTCGGCAAGGGTGCGGCGTTCATCGGCATCCTGTTCGAGGCGATGCCGCTCCGACACGGCTCTCTTCGCCTCGGCGTCAGCTTCCCGTTCGGCCTTTGCTGAAATTGCGTCGCGCAGCCCTGCCACCGCCCGTGCAAGCTTGCCGATCTCGTCGCCCCGCGCTTCGAGGCGACGATCGCCATCAAGATTGCCCTCGGCCATTGCTTTCAGCGAAAGCTGAAGTTTTGCCAGCGGGCCGACGATCGTGCGTGCGGTGACGGCGGCGGCAACCAGTGAAAGAACAGCCGCAATGCCGAGCGCGGTCAGCGCCAATGGCTTGAAGCCGCTTGCCGTGCTGCGAACCTCGCCGCCAATCGATTTGTTCAGCGCTTCCTGATAGTCGATGAATTTGTTGATGGCGCCAAGCCAGGCAACGAAGGCCGGTCGAGCCTGTTCGAGCAGGATCTTGCGGGCAGCCTCGCCGTCGCCCTTCTCCTGCAGTGCAATGATCTGGGCGACCAATGGATTGGTCTTCGCCTGGATGTCCGCGATCTCACCGAGAATGGTCTTTTCCTGTTCCGTCGCACCGGCCGGAGATGCAACCATATCCGCCATGCGCTTTTCATTTTCGGCGTAGGAGGCCGCCAGCTTTTCGATCAATGCCTCGGCGGCCTTCCGTTCATCGGCAGACGTCACCAGGGTGACGTCGCGAATGGCGATTGCCCGATCATGCACGCTGCCGCGATAGTTGATAGCAAACCGCTGCTTCACGCTGTTGACGTCGTTGATGGTTCCAAGCTTATCGTTGATCTGCGCAACTTTTTCCGTCGAATAGATGGTCAAGCCGACCATCAGCAAAAGGAGAACGCTGAAGCCAAGCGCCAGGCGCGCCACAACCCCGAAACTCATGATATTCTTCATATGCACTCTCCCCTCGCGGTGAGGTTTGTTGGAAGGATGTCTCGCAGCCAGGATTGCTTGTCATATCTCGTTCGAATGCCGAGCCTCGGTATGTCTCCGAGTGCATTCCGACAGGCACCCCTGTGCCCGGAATCGCGCTTGAGATACGGAACATCCGTCAAAGCAATAAAAGCCGATTTCATGCGAAGTTCGGGTGCCTCACCCGCCATCATGGCGGAGGTGACGAGCCTAAAGAACGTCGCCCCGATGTCTAAAAAAAGTTAGAGGAATATATTTTAGAGAGTGTAAACGGAGCCGACGGAGCATGCTATATCGCCATATCTGGATAGCATTTGCGCTTTTCGGACGGACTATTTGAGGAGCGCTCTCCCGGTGGTTGCGAAATCCGCGGACTCCCCTGCCCAACAAGGCTCTGCGGCTTACCTGCGACTACGCGACGCCGTCCTGGCATCGGGTGGTGATTTGCTGAAAGGTCTCGGCAACGGCATGAATTGCAGCTGCGGTGCCGGAGCGTCGGCGCCTCCGGCTTTAGCTGCGTAGCAGCGGAAGTAGCTGATCGCCCTGCCGCTTGATTTCGGAGAGATACGGCGTGTCGGACAGCACGAAATGGGTGATGCCGAGATCCTGGTATTTGCGCAGCGAGCGGGCGACGTCTTCCGCCGAGCCGACCAGCCAGGTGGTGCCGGCGCCGCCGCCGCCGAATTTGCCCGGGGCGGTATAGAGGTTGTCGTCGAGGACGTCGCCGCGCTCATGCAGATCGAGCAGCCGCTGCTGGCCGACGGCGAGCGCGCGCTGGTGATCGTGCCAGCCGCTGCCCTTGCTTCTGGCCATCTCGGCGACCTTCGCCTCGGCATCGGCCCAGGCCTGTTCGGTGGTGTCCCGGACCAGCGTCGTGATCCGCAGTCCGAATTCCAGCGGCGGGAGGTCGCGGTCCAGCTCCCTGCTCAGCGCCTTGAGCCGCGCGATCCGTTCGCGGACACCGTCGAGCGGCTCGCCCCAGAAGAGCTGGACATCGGCCTCGGTGGCGGCCACCCGCTCTGCCGCTTCCGAGGCACCGCCAAAATAGAATTTCGGGTGCCGACGGTCGCCGCGGACCTGGATGCGCGGCACCACGGTAGAGTCGGCAACCCGGAAGTGCTCACCCGCCGAAGTGACATTGTCCTCGGTCCACAGTCTGCGGACCAGCCGCATGAACTCCTTGGTGCGGCCGTAGCGATGCGCCTGATCGCCCTCGCTGTCGCCGTAGGCGGCCAGATTGTCCTTGCCCGACACGATGTTGATCCGCACCCGGCCGCCCGTCAGGTGGTCCAGCGTCGCCGCCGCAGACGCGAAGTTTGCCGGTCGCCAATAGCCCGGGCGGATCGCAATCAGCGGCTCGAAGGTGGTGGTCCGGGCGGCAAGTGAGGCCGCGACGGTGAACGTGTCGGGACGGCCCCAACCGGTGCCGATGAGCGCGCCCTTCCAGCCATGTTCCTCCAGCGCCCTTGCGTGGCTGGTCAGCGTATCCAGGCTGTTGTGGTTCTCGACAGCGGAATCGCCGCGATGACCGGCTTTGACGTCGTTGGGAATATACCAGAGAAATTCGGAATTATTGCTCATGCATGCTGCAGTTCTGTGTGATTGGAACAAGGAAACCAGGGGGAGGCCCCCTGGGAAATCATACGGCCGCCTGCACCTTTTGCTGCTGCCCCGCCTGAACCACAAAGCCATTCGGCGGGCGCTGAAGGCCCAAGTTCTCCCGCAGCGTCGTGCCTTCATATTCGTGCCGGAACAGACCGCGCTTGCGCAGGATCGGCACGACCTGATCGACGAAATCGGTCAGAGCGGTGGGCAGGATCGGCGGCATGATATTGAAGGCGTCGGCCGCACCATTCTCAAACCAGCTCTGCATCGCATCGGCGATCTGCTCGGGCGTTCCCACAACCGTCCGATGGCCACGAGCGGTGGCGACCGCCAGATAGAACTGGCGCAGCGTCAGATTGTTGCGCGAGACCAGATCGGAAACCAGCTTGAGGCGGCTTTTGTTGAGTTCGGTATTTTCAGGCAGGGGAGGGGCGGGATCGTCCAGCGAGTAGCCGGAAAGGTCGACTCCCTTGTAGTGGCGGGCAAGGATATTCCAGGCGATGGAGGGATGAACGAGCGATTGGATATGGTCGTAGCTCGCCTGGGCTTCCGCTTCCGTCCCGCCGAGAACAGGGAATATGCCGGGACTGATCAGCAGTTCGTCCGGCCGGCGTCCATAGCGGGCCAGCCGCCCTTTGACGTCGGAATAGAATTCCTGCGCATCCTCGAAGGTCTGGTTGGCGGTAAAGATCATCTCGGCCGTGCGGGCGGCAAGTTCGCGCCCCGGTTCGGATGCCCCGGCCTGCACGATAACAGGATAGCCCTGAACCGGACGGCCGACGTTGAGCGGACCGGCCACCGAGAAGAATTTGCCCTTGTGATCGACGAGATGCACCTTGTCAGGATCGAGATAGACCCCGCTTTCCTTGTCGCGGATGAAGGCATCGTCCTCATAAGAATCCCACAGGCCCTTAACCAGGTCGACGAATTCCTCGGCCCGCTCATAACGATCGGCATGGGCGGGATGGCCTGCGATTGAAAAATTCTTCGAAACATCCGCTCCCGTCGTGACGACATTCCATGCCGCACGACCCTTGGAGATATAGTCCAGCGACGCAAATCTGCGGGCGAGGAGGTAAGGGTCCTCGTAGGTCGTCGATGCCGTGGCGACGAAGCCGATATGTTTGGTCACCTGCGAGAGGGCAGCCCAGAGGGTCAGAGGCTCGAAATGCGCGCCCTGGGCGGTGCGGCGAAGCGCTTCCGGGTCCTTGGCGCGGTCCCATCCAGCCGGACTGTCTGCGACGAAGACGAGATCGAATTTGCCGCGTTCGGCGGTCTGCGCAAGCTCGCGGTAGTGATCGATATTGAGGCCGGCATCGGCCTGCGCCTCCGGATGACGCCAGGCGGCAATATGATGGCCGGTCGCCATGATGAACGCGCCAAGCCGCATTTGCCTTTTTGATGTGCTCATTGGCTTATCTCCAGATCAAACTGAACTGTTGCTGATGTCAGGCGGCCTTACGGCCCGGAAGCTCGACCCCGAGCCGGCTCAGAAGGTGGATTCGGAATTGCGCAAAGCGCGGATCGCCGTGGTCGCGCGGCGTCGGCAGATCGATCTTGAGATCCTCGATGAGGCGGCCTTCGTCGAGAACCAGTATCCGGTCGGCCAGCGAAATCGCCTCGTCGACGTCGTGGGTGACGAGCAGCACGGCAGGACGGTGTCTTGCACACAACTCCCTGAGCAGATCGTGCATTTTCAGCCGAGTCAGCGCATCAAGCGCGCCAAACGGCTCATCGGCGAGAAGCAGGGCCGGTTCGCGCACCAGCGAACGGGCAAGAGCGACCCTCTGCTGCTCGCCACCCGAAAGCTGGTTCGGCCACGCCGTTTCCCGACCCGCAAGTCCTACCTCCGCCAAAGCCTTCCGTCCGGCTTCCTGGCCGGAGGCGCCGGTCAAGCCGAGCGTGACGTTCTGGATGACGCTGCGCCACGGCAGCAGGCGGGCGTCCTGGAAAACCACCGAGAGGCTCTCCGGCGTCTCGAGGGTGCCGGTTCCCTCGACACCATGATCGAGACCGGCAAGAGCCCTGAGGAACGTGCTTTTGCCGGAGCCACTGCGGCCGAGCAGAGCAACGAACTCGCCCTCCTCGATGTCGAGATCGACGCCGTCGAGGATCGTCTTCGTCGCAAATCGCCGATCGAGGTTTCGCACGTGGACGGCTTTGGTTGCGGACTTCAGTTTGCCAGGGTGCGGCGCCATGAGAGGACCCTCCGTTCAAGCAGGCGGACGAGACCGTCCGAGACGAGACCGAGCAGCACATAGACCACCAGACCGACGAGAATGACGTCGGTCTGCCCGTAATTGCGGGCAAGATCGATCATGTAACCGAGCCCGCTGGTGGCGTTGATCTGCTCGACCACAACAAGAGAAACCCAGCAGAGGGTGACGGCAAACCGCAGGCCCAGAAGGAAACCCGGCAGGGCGCCGGGCAGCACCACCTGAAGGATGAAGTCCTTCTGGCTCATGCGCAGCGTCTCGGCGAGTTCGACATAGCGGCTGTCGATGCTGCGGAGCGCATTATGGGTGTGGATGTAAATCGGCACGATCACGGCAAGCGCGATGGTCGTAACCTTCATGCTCTCACCGATGCCGAACCACAGGATCAGCAAGGGGATCAGGGCCAGCGTCGGTATCGCACGCTTGATCTGGACCGGCCCGTCGATCAGGGCTTCACCGATCCGGGACAGGCCGGCGATAACCGCCAGGATCGTGCCGATCAGCAATCCGATGCTAAGGCCGAGCAGGGCGCGGGTCGCCGACGTCACGAAATTGTCCTGCAGGCGACCCTGCTCTATCAGCCTTACGAAAGCCTCGATGACAGTCCACGGCGCCGACAGGATGCGTGGGTCGATCCATCCCAATGCCGAACCGACGACCCAGGTCAGGACAAGCAATACCGGCCCGATCTGCAACCCGAAAGGGATCGCGGGTCCGGGACCCAGCCTGCGCCGGGCGCGGGGGCCAGCAGAGCTAGCCGGACCGGCCGGCTTTGTCGCGCGCGAGCCTCCATGAACTCTCCCGCTTGTTGTCAGGGATAGTTTCGCCTCATCTGCATCCCAAGTGGTTGCCATGTTTCAGATCTCCTCTCCGAAGGGTGTCGAACGTTACTGGCTCTTGGCCAAAGCCGCGGCGCCGAGCTTTTCGAAGCGGTTGTCGAAAATCTGTTCGACATTGAAAGACTTGTAGCCGAGCTCGTCCGCCAGCAGGTTGATGGTTTCCTGGTGGCGCTTCTTCACTTCGCTCCAATCGGCGGGAACGATCTGTTCGCCGGTCAGCTTGACGAGAAACTCCCCGTCCTCCTGGCTAAGGCCCTGCTGACCGACGTAGTATTCCTTGATCCAGAGGTCCGGGTTCCGGTTCACCCATTCGGTGGCGCGTGCCCATAGACCGACATATTCGGCGAGAGCGGCCGCCTTGGCGGGGTCGTCCAGAACCCATTGCGGCGCATAAAGATGGCTCGGATCATCCCGCAGGCCATGCTCCACGAGGGTCGCTCCGTCCGATCCGTATTGGGTGATATAGCGCCTGATATAGACGCCGCCGAGCGGTGCGATGTCGACTTGCTTGCTCGCCAATGCCTTCGGATAGACGTCGCTGGTGCTTGGCAGTTCCACCAGAGTGACGTCGCCGCTCTTCAAGCCTGCGGCATGGAGGGCACGCAGAACGAGCGTGCCCTGAGCCTGCCCCGGGCTGAAGGCGATGCGTTTGCCGCGGAAATCCGCCAGCGTCTTGACGGCTACGCCTGGTGCGATGCCGAAGCGATAGATGGGATTGGCGATCGGGTCACGGCGTTCGCGATAGGCGATGTTGCGGACGGGGAGGTTGTTCCAGTTGGCGAAGATCGAGGGGATCTCGGCCACCGATCCGACATCGAGCGCATGGGCGCGGAAAGCTTCCGACGTCTGCGGCCCGCCGCTGATATTGGCCCATTTGACTTCAAAACTGAGCTCTTTATCGAGGCCGGACACTTCGAGAGCTTTCTGAGTGACCGGATCGCCGATCGTCAGCACCGTGCCTGGCGGCACTTTGGAAAGCAGGGGGGCGTCTGCCTGGGCTGACGCCAGACCATGAATGGCACTGAGACCAAGCAGACTGAACAACGCAATTTTGAATGTCTTTGCCAATGTCATCGTCGATCTTCCCGTTTCGGATTGTTGTTTGCAGGAACGATGCACGGTAAGATGGCGGATAATCTACTAAATCGATAGACTATTTAGTTTAATAAAAGCGCCGCTGGTGGAAAATTGTCCCCAAAAGTCGAGCAACCGGAACGATCGCATCCGGCGCCTTCGCAGGATGATCGGCGTTAGCAGGCGTGAAAAAAGCGCCTGGGACCGTCGTCCGCGGGCGCTTTACGGGTCTTTGTTCAACCACCTTTCAGGCGCCCGAACCGTCGGAACGTCAGGCTCGCCTGATGTCAGGCAATATGGGGTGCGTATTCATTGGCCGAGAATACGTGGTGATGCACCTTGCCGGTGAAGAGTTGCAGGAGTTCGCCGGTGACTTCGCGGCTCTGCGACCGCACATCGGAGAGAAGTGCCGCCTTCACCGCATCCATATCGGGGTAGCGAATGGCCAAGGCCATGGCGTAGACCGGGGCGCCCTCGTCGCGCTCCATCCCGTCCAGCACTCGTATTTCCTCGGCGCCCGGAAATTTCGTCCAGAGAGGGACGAGCCGCTGCCGCACGAATTGGCGGAATTCTTCTTCCCGACCGGAATGGATTTCGCCTTCAAACAAAGCATAACGAATGATCATAGGTTCTCTTTTCCAAAACTCGCCGGAGCTGGATCGATGGTGGTGTGTTGTCGGAACATCAGGGCGTATCGGTCGATACGCCCTGACTGGAAGGGTTATTTACCCCAGATTTTCTTGTATTGATCGCGATAGCCGTTATCGGGATCGAAGCTGTTCTTCGGTCCACCGTCAAACTCGACGTTTTGGCTGGTCACCACATGCAGCGGCGATACGTAGCCCGACCATGGAGCGCCCGCAAAGGCGCGATTCAATTCGTCAACGAGCTGCCAGCCCTGGAGGTTGAGCGGCTCGGCGACCGTGACGGCCTGGAACTGCTTGGCGCGGATACGCTGATAGGCGCTCTCCGAACCGTCGCCGGCTGCGACGTTCACCGGCTTTCCATCACCTGCAATGCCGGCCGAGGCAAGCGAAGGTCCCATGAAGTCGTAATAGAGGTCGTTGATCGCCAGCGAATGCGTCCACTTCGCGCCATATTTCTGCAGAAGCGAGGTGGTGAGCTGCGGCATGCGCTGAGAGGTTTCGGCAATCGGCGTGTCGACATATTCGAGCACCGTGCCGCCGAGATCCTCGATCTCCTTCTTCATGCGATCGGCCTTGGCGATCGCGATCGCATAGGTGGAGTCGGTGAAGATGATGACACCCGGCTTGCCGCCGGCATCGGCAAAGGCCCAATCCGCCGCGGACTTCGACACTTCCATCGCATCGGTGGTGACGTTTGCGAAGACACCGACCTCGGGAACCGGACCAACCGCCGAGGCGGCGTGCCAGGAAACCATCGGAATGCCGGCAGCCTTGGCTGCTTCCATCGCCGGCTTCTGTTCGACCGCGTCAAAGCCATTGATGATGATGCCATCCGGCTTCAGCGCCATAGCCTGGCCGAACGCCGCGGTGCGCCCGCCGATTGAACCGGCGCCGTCAAGCGCCTTGACCGTCCAGCCGAGCGCGCCAGCCGCTTCCTGCACGCCATTGACCACGCCGAGGATGCCGCCGTTCTTCATATCACCGGCAAGAATGACGATGTTCTTTCCGGCAGCACCCTTGGGGCCGCTCGTCGGGCCATCCCAGGCGCTCACCTTGGAAGCATACTTTTCGACCACGGCCCTGGCGTCAGCCATTGAATCGGCCAGTGCCGGCATGCTGAGCATAACGGCGACGGTTGCGACCGTTGCCTGCAATAACGTTCTGCGCTTCATGTTCACTCCTCCATTTTGTTTGTTATGAAATGCCGGGTTGAGCCGGCATCCTCATTTGGATGCGGGTGTGATCCTCCTCACAGCTCCGCGCTTGCGCTGGGCGTAACCTGCTATGCCGATGGCAATCAGCAGGGTCACGCCGTTGAACAGCGGTTCGACGAAGAACGACCCGCCGAATTGCTGAATTCCTGATATTCCGACCGCCAGGATGATGACACCGATCAAGGTGCCCCAGACGTTCACCCGACCCGGCTTGATCGTCGTCGATCCGAGGAACGCGCCGACAAGCGCCGGCAGGAGATATTCGAGGCCGACGCTCGCCTGGCCGATGCGCAGCTTCGAGGCGAGAAGCACCCCGGTCAGAGCCGCCAGCAGCCCCGAGGTGACGAATGCGCCGATCACGAATTTGCGGACTGGAATACCATTGAGTGCGGCCGCCTTCGGATTGGCGCCGATGGCGTAGAGATAGCGGCCGATCGGCAGGTATTCGAGCACGATCCACATGCAGATCGCAATCAGCAGCACGTAGAAGCCGGTGATCGGCAGGCCGAACAACATGGTGCCGTTCAGCGCATAGAAACCCTCAGGCAGGACGCCGACCACCTGCCGCCCGCCGGTGTGCCAGAGGGCAAGCGCGTAGAGAACCGTTCCGGTGCCGAGTGTTGCGATGAAGCTGTCGATCTTTGCGACTTCGACCAGCAGCCCGTTGATAAAGCCGGTCAGGACGCCGAGCGCGAGGACGATGACAACCGCGACCGGCCAGGGCAGGCCGTAGGCCGTTTGCAGGCTGATGGCGAGGATGTGCCAGAGCACGATGCCATAGCCGACGGTCAGGTCTATGCGGCCGGATGCCATCGGGATCATCGCAGCCAGCGACAGAAGCGCAATGATTGCCTTGTCTGATACAATCGAACGGACGTTCAACACGGTCGGGAACGTATCAGGTAGAAGGATCGAGAAGATCACGATCAGGCCGACGGTCAAGATCACCAGCCCGTAAACCGGGATCAGGCGTCCGATCTTCTGTCCGGTGGACAGACCGGCCATTTCGCTCTTGGTCGGCTCCAGCGCCGTGGATTCAATGGATTGCATGGCTGTTCTCCCGATGGCTCAAGCAGCTTCCGACGCGGATGCGGCCGTGATGACCGCCTCCGTCGTCAGGCCGCTTCCAGTCAGTTCGCTGACGATTTTGCCGCGCGAGAAAACCAGCGCGCGGTGGCAGATATGGGCGATTTCCTCAAAGTCCGTCGACACCACGACAACCGCGAGGCCGGCCTCGAGCGCCTGGGTGATCAGACGGTAGATCTCCGCACGCGCTCCGATATCGACGCCGGCAGTCGGATCTTCTGCGACCAGCAGCTTGCGGCCGGTCGCCAGCCAACGGCCGACGACCACTTTTTGCTGATTGCCGCCCGACAGGGCCTCTACCGGCAGATCCGGGTCGTTCGGCCGCAGGCCGACGGAATGGCCGATCTTATGGGCAAGATCGGCTTCGCCGCGCGGCGACAGGAAGGACAAAAGCCCGCGTCCGACGGCTCCCGGATTGAGGTAGGTATTTTCCCGAATGGAAAGCGAGAGCGCCACGGATTCCTCCGTCCGGTCACGGGCAATCAAGCCGATGCCCGACGCCATAGCGCGCCGCGGGCTGGAAAGGTCGGGGGCCTCGTCATGCAGCAGAACCGAGCCGTTGAAGGGCTCGCAACCGAACAGCGCGCGGCCGATCCGTTCCTGACCGGCGCCACGCAATCCAGCCAATCCCAAAAGCTCGCCCTCGCGGATATCGAACGATATCGCGCCCGTGCCGGCGCAAACGAGATCGCGAACCTTGACGATCGCCTTGCCGGGCGTGATCTGGGTCTTGGAAAACAGGCTGTCACCGCTGCGGCCGATGATCATCGTCACCAGCTCGTCGGGGGTCGTCTCGCTGACCGGCTTCTGTCCCACCATGCAGCCGTCGCGCAGAACGGCGACCCGATCGGCAATCCGGAAAATCTCGTCCAGCCTGTGGGAGACGTAGATCATCCCGACGCCGCGATCCTTTAAGGGGCGGATCGCGTTGAACAGCCGATCGACTTCATCGGCGGGAAGGCTCGCCGTCGGCTCGTCGAGCACCAGGACGTCGGCTTCAACGGCAAGCGCACGGGCAATGGCGACAAGCGATTTTTCGGTGCGCGACAGCGCCGAAACCCGCGTGGTGGGATCAAAGTCGCAGCCGACCAGTTTCAAGGCTTCCTTGGCACGCGCCTGCGTCCTGTTCCAATCGATCAGGCCGCGACGCATCGAGAAACCCTGCGACAGGCCCATGTTCTCGCCGACGGTCATCCACTCGATCAAGCCGAGATCCTGGTGGATGAAGGCAACCGGCTGCCGCTCGTTCGGCCTCGGGGGGCGATGATGGTAGCTCTGGCCGCGAAACAGGATGTCGCCGGCATCGGGCTTGTAGATACCCGCAAGCGTCTTGATGAGCGTCGATTTGCCGGCGCCGTTTTCCCCCAGCAGCGCGAGGATTTCGCCCTCGCGCAGATCGATCGAGACGTCCCGCAGCGCTTGCGTGCCGCCGAAGCTCTTGGTGATCGACTGGAACTCCAGCAGTCTCTTGGCTTCCACTGTGGCTCCTCCCAAAGCTGCGGTTGTCATTGGTCGTATGTTATCGATAACATTTATGGATGGTCAAGCGGAAAGATGACGATCTCGAATTTCTCAGCGAGATTGACGTCAGCCGGCCTGAAATCCGTCGAGAAGACGCATCATCTCGGCGGAGTCCTTCGGCCCGAGGCCGGCAGCGCAGAGCAGGCGGTGAATTTCGACCACGGAGCCGGTCATCGGCAATGGCGTCTTGGTCTTCAGCGCGAAGGCCTGAAGTGAATCCAGGTCCTTCAACATGTTGTCGATTCGGCCTGTCGGCGAGAAATCCCGGGCGGCGAATTTTGCCATGAATTCCTGCATTATCCGGTTATCAGCCCTGCCGCCGGCAAGGGCTGTTGGAATTGCGGCCGGATCGACGCCGCCGGCTTCAGCGAGCTTCACCGCCTCGGCGACGGCCTGAAACAGCACGGCGCAAAACAGCTGATTGATCAGCTTCGTCGTCTGCCCGGCGCCGGATGCACCCATCAGCGTGTAATTGGCGGCAAGATGCCGCATCACCACGCGTGCCCGTTCGAAATCCTCAGCGCTGCCGCCGGCCATAATCGTCAGGCGTCCGCTCAGCGCACCTGGCACGCCGCCGGAGAGCGGGCAATCCACCCATGCCATGCCGGTTTCCCGACGCAGCCGCATCGCCATCTCAGCCGTGTCGGCGGGGTCGATCGACGACATGTCGATCAGCAGCTTGTCGGCATTTGCAGCCGCCGCAACACCCTTTTCGCCGAAGACGACAGCGCGAACAATATTTGCGTGATTGAGGCTCAGCACACAAAACGCCGACCGTGAGACCGCTTCCTCCACAGAGCCGGCCGCGCGTGCGCCCTTGGCCTCTAAAACCGCGACTTTTTCGGTATCCAGGTCGAAGACGGAGACCTTATGCCCGGTTTCGATCAATCGGGTGACGATCGCCGTTCCCATGATACCGGCACCGATGACGGCGACATCTGCTCTGTAGTTATCCTGCATGTTAATCTCCTCCCTTGACGGCCATGCCGCTCAGTCCCTTGCAAGCCAGTGCCACAATATCATCCAAGGCATTGTCGATCGCCACCGTCACCACACCAGCTTCACCGGTCGGCGGCTCCAGTGTCTGCAACTGGCTGTCGAGCAAAGTCGCGGGCATGAAATGGCCCTGACGAGCCTGCATGCGCGACAGCAGCAGATTGCGGGACCCTTCGAGGAAAACAAAGGCGAGATGCCCGTCCGCCGCCTGCCTCAACCTGTCCCGATAGCTTCTCTTCAGCGCCGAACAGGAAATCACCAGCCCTTGCGATGCTCTTTGCGCGGTCTTTATTTCCTCGCCGATCCGGTCGAGCCAGGGCAGGCGGTCGTCGTCAGTAAGCGGTATGCCCTGCGCCATCTTCTCGACATTTCCAGCGGGATGGAGTTGGTCTCCCTCCACAAACTCCATGCCGTTTTGAGCAGCGACGCGTTCTCCGACCGAGGATTTGCCGCAGCCGCTGACGCCCATGACGACGACAGCAAGAGGCCGTGCCTTCTTCTCGAAATCCATCATCTCGTCTCTATCAGAGGCAGGTCGTAATGCCGCCGTCGACATACAGCGTGTGCCCGTTGATGAAAGACGAACCGCGGCCTGACAGGAAAACAGCGGCACCCACCAGTTCCTCGACATTGCCCCAGCGTCCGGCTGGCGTCCGCTTTTCGAGCCAGGACGAGAACTCCGGATTGTCGACGAGCGCCTGATTGAGCGGCGTCTTGAAATAGCCCGGCGCAATCGCGTTGATTTGCAGGCCGTACTTGGCCCAGTCGGCGCACATGCCGCGGGTCAGATTGCGTACCGCGCCCTTGGTCGCAGTGTAGGGAGCAATGCCGGGGCGCGCCAGTTCGCTTTGAACGGAGGCGATGTTGATGATCTTGCCCTGGCCGCGGGCGATCATGGGCTTGGCCGCTGCCTGGCCGACGTAGAACACGCTCGAAATGTTGGTGGTCAGCAGCAGTTCCCATTTGTCCGCCGGAAAATCTTCCAGCGGCGTGCGAAACTGCATGCCGGCATTGTTGATCAGGATGTCGAGCGGCCCGATATCGGCTTCGATCGCGTCTATGCCTTCTTTGGCAGCATTCTTGCTGGTTACGTCGAAGATCGCCGCATGGGCAGACAGGCCTTGATCCTTGAGGCTCTCGACCGCACGTTTGACGCTTTCGGGCGTGCGGCCATTGATGATCACCTCGGCGCCATGCTGCGCCAGGCCTTCGGCCAGGGCATAGCCGATCCCCTGGCTCGAGCCGGTGATCAGGGCACGCCGTCCGGTAAGATCAAACAAGTTCTTCATGTAAATCACTCCTCCGGTCTCGCCGCAGGCGACGGCTTCAACTGCCGCTGACGGTGAAACTCACTTGACATCCCTTTTCCGAATTATATGTTATCGATAACATAATCAACTGTCAAAATGCGGGATGGAAACGGAATGCCTGAGGTAGAAATCTTGATGGCTGGAGCTTATCCGGAATGGGACATGGTGGATCTGGAGGCGAACTACCGCGTCCATCGCCTGTGGGAAGCGGCAGACCGGGACGAGCTGATTTCCAGGGTCGGCAAGGATATTCGCGCCATAGCGACCCGAGGCGAACTCGGAGCGTCTGCAGAACTGATGGCGCAATTGCCGAAACTGGAAATCGTCTCCTGTTACGGCGTCGGCACCGACGCAATCGACTTGTCCTATGCCCGCGCCAACGGCATTCGCGTCACGAATACCCCTGATGTGCTGACCGAAGATGTCGCCGATATCGCCGTCGGACTGCTGCTTGCCACGGCGAGGCAGGTCCCGCAGGCCGATGTTTTGGTCCGCTCCGGCCAGTGGGGCAGTGTCGCCATGCCGCTGGTGACGCGCGTCTCGGGCAAGAAAGTGGGGATCGCCGGCATGGGGCGGATCGGCAAGGCGATCGCCAAGAGGGCTGTCGCTTTCGGCTGCGACATCTCCTATTTCGCCCGCCATGACCACACGGATGTAGCTTACGCCTATGAACCCGACCTGATCGCGCTTGCGGATTGGGCCGACTTTCTGATCGTCATCGTCCCCGGTGGGGAGGCGACCATGAAAATCATCAATGCTGAGGTGCTTAAAGCGCTCGGTCCGAACGGCATCTTGATCAATGTTTCGCGCGGGACGACCGTCGACGAAGAGGCGCTGATCGCGGCCCTTCAAGACCGCACCATCCAGGCTGCTGGCCTTGATGTCTTCCTGAACGAACCGAGGATCGATGCCCGTTTCCTGACCCTCCAAAACGTCGTGTTGCAGCCCCATCACGGCTCTGGCACTGTCGAGACCCGCAAGGCCATGGGCCAACTGGTCAGAGACAATCTCGCTGCGCATTTTGCAGGCAGCCCGCTTCCAACTCCCGTCGTGTGAGGGTCCCGATATGAAAGCCATCGTCATTCATGCCGCCAAGGATCTGAGGATCGAAGAGCGCGAGCCGGAGGTTGCGGGCGCCGGGCAGGTGGAGATTGCCATCGAAGCCGGCGGCATCTGCGGTTCCGACCTGCATTATTACAATCACGGCGGTTTCGGCACCGTTCGCCTGCGCGAACCGATGATCCTCGGCCATGAGATCGCCGGCACGGTCAAGGCGCTGGGCTCCGGCGTCACCGATCTTGCCGTGGGAGACCGTGTCGCGGTTTCCCCGAGCCGGCCGTGCAACCATTGCCAATATTGCCTGAAGGGGCAGCAAAACCACTGCCTCAACATGCGGTTTTACGGCAGTGCCATGCCGATGCCGCATATTCAGGGTGGCTTTCGCCAGCGGCTGGTGGCGGAGCGCTGGCAATGCCACAAGGTCGCCGATGGCATCTCCATTCACGAGGCCGCCTTTGCCGAACCCTTTGCGGTGACGTTGCATGCGGCAAACCGCGCCGGATCGCTGCTCGGCAAACGGGTCCTTGTTACGGGTTGCGGCCCGATCGGGATGTTGGCGATCGTCGCGGCGCGCGTTCTCGGCGCCCGCGAGATCGTTGCGACCGACGTGACAGACAGCGTTCTGGCAATTGCCCGCACCAGCGGCGCGGATCGAACGATCAATGTTGCCACGCATGCTTCCGACCTTGCGGCTTACAGCGCTGACAAGGGATACTTCGATGTCATGTTCGAGGCGTCAGGCAATGAGCGGGCGGTGCGTGCGGGCCTGGAGACGCTTAAGCCCCGCGCCGTTCTCGTCCAGCTCGGCCTTGGCGGCGATGTCTCTATCCCGCAGAACATGATCGTTGCGAAGGAAATCGAGATGCGCGGCACATTCCGTTTTCACGAGGAATTTGCGCTCGCCGTCGAGCTGATCAACGCGCGCCGCGTCGATCTAAATCCACTGCTCACAGGTGTTTTCGGGATCGAAGAGGCCGTCGCCGCCTTCGAACTGGCGGGCGATCGCAGCAAATCCATGAAAGTCCAGATCGCCTTTTGACCGGCTGCATAACTCCTTAGATCGGAATCGATGTAGGGATAAAATTGCCTTCAAAGTGTTACGGCGCCGCGCATGTGAAAAGACGCGCGGCGCTGCAGTACTCAAGCGGACGGCGCGCCGTTACGATCCGTGCTTTCGCGCAAGACAACCTTGTAGCCGGTCAATGTGATCTCATCGCCGGTCGAGTTGCCGGTATGGAGGGCATCCAGCAGGCGGGCGGCCGCCTGACGGCCGATGCCATAACAATCGACATTGATGGTGGTGATGCGCGGATGACAGATGGACGAGATCTCGTAATCGCCGAAACCGGCAATGGCGATGTCCCGCGGAACCTTCATTCCCCGGCGCGTGCATTCCATGATGGCGCCGAAGGCGGAAAGGTCGGAGACGCAGAGAACCACTTCCGTGTCCGGCCAGCGCTCCAGCAGACTGACGATCGCCTGGCCGCCTTGTTCCATGGTGATGGGCGGGACGCCGAAGGAAATCATCCGTCCCGGTCCGAGGCCGAGTTCTTCGACAGTTTTCTGGAAACCGCTTCGCCGCTGGCTGCCGCGCGTATCGCGCGCCGTCGTTCCGCCGATATAGCCGAACTTCCGATATCCCTGGCCGGCAAGCGTCCGCACCAGCAAGGCCATCGCCTCGCCGTTGGAAAAGCCGACGACCTGATTGATCGGATTTTCCGGAAGTTCCCAGGTTTCGACAACGGGAATGCCGGCTTTTGCAAGCATGCGCCGCGCGCGTGCCGTGTGCGAACCACCGGTCAGGATGATGCCTTCAGGGCGGCGGCGCAGCATCGCCTCGATCAGTTCTTCCTCTTTCTCCGCCGAATAGTCGGTATAGCCGAGAAGGAGTTGAAGGCCGGTATTCTGCAGCGCATCGGTAATGCCCCGCGCCGTGTCGGAAAAATTCGAATTGTTGATCGAGGGCACCAGGGCGGCGATGAAACCGCTCCGCCGCGACGAAAGACTGCCGGCCGACAGATCGAGCACATAACCGAGCGCGTCGACGGCTTCCATGATACGCTTGCGGGTCTCCTCGGAAACGCTCGCATCCTGGCGAAAGGCACGCGAGACGGTCATGGCGGAGACGCCGACATATTTGGCGACCTCCGCCATCGTCAGCTTTTGAGCGTCTCCCGGCTTGAGACGCTTGTCTTTCGGCTCATCCTCGTTTTTCACTGGTCTCCGCTTTCACAAAGCTTCCGAGTTGGGCAATTCTAGACACGATAAAGTTATCGCTATCATCGCACAATCGATATTATTGCAGAAATGCACCGTTCCAAAGTCTGAAAACCAAGTTTCTTGGCAGCTTTTCGCAGAGGTCGGCGGACAGATGTCTATACGAAGCCCTCAAAACACGACAGGATGATATCGATAACAATTTGAAGGAAACGGAGGAGCATCATGTTCGGGCAAATTGACGGTACGGGTTTTGAGGTTCTCGACCCGCGCTTTGAAAGCTGCTTCGTCGGTCACGCTCGCGTCGAGCGGCTTTGGACGGGTGGCCGCTGGCTGGAGGGGCCGGCCTGGTTTGCCGCCGGGCGCTATCTGGTTTTCTCGGACATCCCCAACAACCGGATGATGCGCTACGACGATACCAGCGGACACACATCGGTATTCCGCTCTCCCAGCAACAACTCGAATGGCAACACTGTCGACAATCAGGGACGGCTCATCACCTGCGAGCATCTGACGCGCCGTGTCACGCGAACCGAATTCGACGGCAGGATCACCGTTCTGGCCGATCGAATTGCAGGCGAGCGGCTCAATTCTCCAAATGACGTCGCCGTCAGGTCCGATGGGACCGTCTGGTTCACCGATCCGAGCTACGGCATCCTCCACGACTATGAGGGCGACTACGGCGAGGAGGAAATCGGCGGATGCCACGTCTACCGGCATGATCCGGCAACGGGCACGACCGATCAGGTGACGGCCGATTTCGTCAAGCCGAACGGGCTGGCTTTTTCCCCGGATGAGACGGTGCTCTATGTTGCAGATACCGGCGCAACGCACCTGCCCGGCGGTCCGCGCCATATCAGAAGGCTCGCAGTCTCGAATGAGGGCAGGCTGACCGATCTCGGCGTTTTCGCAGAATGCACCTCAGGTCTGTTTGATGGTTTTCGCGTGGATCGCAAAGGCAGGATATGGACGAGCGCCGGCGATGGTGTCCACGCCTATGATCCGGATGGAACGCTGCTCGGCAAGATCCATATTCCCGAGGGCGTCTCCAACGTTACGTTCGGTGGAGAGAAATTGAACCGTCTCTTTATCACCGCGAGCACGTCTCTCTACGCCGTTTATCTCACGGCCAACGGGTCGAGACTGGGATAACGGAGAAAAAGGCCGCCTTCCGGGACGGCCTCTCGTTTGGTGCAGTTTTTCCTCATGCCTCACCGTTGACTGAGGCCGTCCGCCAAACGAACGAGGCTGAGGAAATCCGACCTGTAGCCGAAAGTGTCCGCTCCCCGCGATGCCGCGGCGAGATCGGCGATTGCCTGGTAAGAATAGGAATCGACGGCGGCAATCCGGCTCAGTTTCTGGCCGAAGGCGGCGACGGCCACCGAGAAACGGACATCCTGCGGCGCGGCATCGACGGCGGCGACGGCGTTGCTGTCATTGACGGGCGTGGTGACGAGAGCACTCTTATCCTCGCCCGGCCGTTTGTAACGCATCTTGACGAAGGCAAGCTCGCCTTGACGCGCGGTATCGGCGTTCTCGGCCGGCGCATTGTTGGCCGCGCCATAACGCAGGTCGTCATTCATGACCGCGGGGCTTCCCTTCGGCGTAATTTCGTAAATCGCCGTGACGCTGTGGCCGGAGCCGATATCGCCGGCATCGACACGATCGTTGTTGAAATCCTCGCGCTTCAGCGCCCGCGTCTCGTAGCCGATCAACCGGTACTCGGCGATCCGTTCCGGGTTGAACTCAACCTGGAACTTGACGTCGCTGGCGATCGGAAACAGCGTCGATCCGGCTTCTTCGACCAGCGTCTTTTGCGCCTCCGCCAGGGTGTCGATATAGGCAGCACTGCCGTTGCCGTTCTGCGCCAGCGTCTGCATCAGGGAATCGTTGAGATTGCCCCGCCCAAAGCCGAGAACGGTGAGGAAGATGCCGTCCCTGCGTCTCTCTTCGATGATCCGCTTCAAATCCTCGTCGCTCGACGGGCCGACATTGAAGTCGCCGTCCGTCGCCAGCATTACGCGGTTGACGCCGTCCTTGACGAAGGCCTGTTTGGCAAGATCGTAGGCCGCCTCGATGCCTTCGGCGCCGCCGGTCGAGCCGCCCGGCTCCAGCTTGTCGATCGCCGACAGGATCTTCGATTTCTCCGCCACGCGTGTCGGGGACAGCACGGTGCCGGCATTGCCGGCATAGGTGACGATCGAGACGGTATCGTCGGCCTTCAGCCTGTTGACGAGGAGCCGGAAGGCGCTCTTCAGCAGCGGCAGCTTGTCCGGCTCGTCCATCGAACCCGACACGTCGATCAGGAAGACCAGATTGGCATGCGGCGTGGTCGCCGGCGCGATGTCATAGCCCTTGATCGCCACATGCATCAATTCCGTGTCGTGGTTCCACGGGGTCGGCATCACAGTCGCCGTCGCCTTGAAAGGCTGGGCGGCATTTTCAGGACCCGGCCAGTCATAGGGGAAATAATTGATCATCTCCTCAACGCGAACCGATTGCGGATCGGGCATCGCCCCGCCGGTCAACGAGCGGCGGACGAAGGCATAGGACGCGCTGTCGACATCGGCGGAAAAGGTCGAGACCGGATCCGTCGAGACGCTCTTGATCGGATTGGCCGCGGCATTGGCAAACCGCTCGCGATTGGGATTGAGCTGCATCTGCACGCGCCCCTCCGCAGGCGGAGCAGGCGAGGGGGCGATGGCGGCCATCGGTTCGGCCAATTGCTGCTGGGGGGCGATGCCGGGAGCGGCCGGCGCAGAGCGTTTGGCCGCCCCGAGTGCCGTGGCGGAACCCTCCGATTTGTTCGTGAGGGTGGCGATGTCATTGGCGTCGAATTCGGATATCCGCGCGCCGGGTTTCGCGAGGGCCGGTGTCTCCTTGTCCTGCAGCGCTTGCGCGTCAGCGACAGATTGCTCAGCCAAGCTGCCGTTCTCGGCCGGTGCTTGCGGCGGAAGTTGCGGCGCGGCCTTGACCGATTGATCCGCCGTTGCGACCGGTTGTTTCGACGCTCCGCCTTGCGAAAGGTCGCCGGCGATCTCAGTCTGGTCGACGATCGGCAATCCGTTGCGGGTCAGCTCGATCGCGAGATAACCGGCGGCCGGAATGACGAGCAGCGTCGCAAGGGCTGAACCGGCGAGGAATTTCTTGTTCATGGCAGGGCTCCATATCCAGTTGATGATGGAGCTTTGACGCCAGCCTTTCGCATTTCCTTGGGGCGCCAGCGCATTATTTCCGGCGGTGTCGAAGGCCTGCATCGCCGCGGCAAGCGCGCGCGCGCGCGCCTCCGGCGTCGCTGCCGGCGGTGTGGAGTGGGAGAGCTTTTCGAGTTCCTTGTCCACGGTCATACCTCTTCCTTCCCAAGCACGGCCTTCAGCCTCTTGCGCGCCTCATGGACCTGCCAGGACACGGTCGCCTCCGAGCAGCCCATGATATCGGCAGCAGCCGAATGGCTGAGACCTTCGCCGTAAACGAGCAGCACGGCGTCGCATTGCCTCTCCGGCAAGGCGCGCACGGCCGCCCACAATTCGCTCGATATCTCGTCGTCATTTCCGCCCGGCGCATCCTGCGGTGGTTCGGCTGCGTAAGCGCGGAATGTCTGCTCCTCTCGTGCAAGCTTGCGTCTATGGTCGCGGGCGGCGTTGAGCGTCAGAGTGTAGAGCCATGTCCTGAAGCGGCTGGCGCCGCGAAAGCTGCGGATGGCCGCGCCGAGCTTGACGCAGACCTCCTGGGCAATGTCGTCGGCGTCCGTGGAACTGCCCGACCAACGCCACGCCGTCGCATGGACGAAATCATAATGGCGCGAGACCAGTTGCCCGAAGGCCTCCCGGTCGCCGCCCTGCGCTCGTTCTATGAGCTCCGCGTCCAATTCCGCACCTACCCCATGCTGCCAAGCAAGATGCTATTTCCAGATTGAGACGTTTCTCGGATGGCTTTCCTTGGGTCGATGGCCAAAAAATTATCGGGAATTTTGAGTTGGCGCGACATTCACGGGTCGCGACCAGACAGGTTGTTCACGCCACGTAGGCGCATGATGAGGACAGAGTCGGCCAGGGACATGACCTGTCACGTCCCAAATCGCGAAAGGACCTCCATGTCCGCTCAACCACCTGCCCCCACCGAAAAGGGCATCCTGC
This sequence comes from Rhizobium sp. 862_C5_N1_2, assembly GCF_051811205.1. NCBI lineage: Bacteria > Pseudomonadati > Pseudomonadota > Alphaproteobacteria > Hyphomicrobiales > Rhizobiaceae > Rhizobium > Rhizobium sp. 862_C5_N1_2. The sequence goes on from NZ_JBPWPT010000004.1 coordinate 259,434, forward strand.
AGTTTCTCGCGATTTGCGATGCCTTCTATCCGCCAGACGCCGTTCAAGCATCGATCGAACAGCAGCGACATTGGTACGACGCTCTCTGCGCACGCTTCGATCGCCCGCTGCCCCCGGAGATGATCTTTGCGGACGGCATGCTCCAGCGCATACCGATCCGGCGTTACCGTCCGCGGAAAATCAGCACGCGCACCATTCTGCTCTATCTTCATGGCGGTGGCTTCGTTGTCGGTTCGCTCGAGAGCCATCATGCCATCTGCGCCGAGATTGCTGATTTTGCCGGCGCGGAACTTGTTTCGGTCGATTACCGGCTAGCCCCTGAATATCGCTGGCCGGCACAGACGGATGACGGCTTTACCGTGTTGAAACATCTGCTTTCCGCCAACAGCAAGGTCGTGCTGATCGGCGACAGCGCTGGGGCCAATCTTGCGGCGGGCCTTGCGTTGCGCGCGCGCGACGCGGGCCTGTCAGGCGTCGTCGGCCAAGTCCTGATCTATCCGGCGCTCGGCGGTGACCTTACTGCAGGCTCCTATGTCGAAATGGCCGCGGCCCCCGGATTGACGACGGCGGATGTCGCCTATTATCGCGAGATCTTGCGGGCGCCAGCAGGCAACGAGATTGCCGAACCACTGCAGGCAGCTTCGCTTGCCGGGCTGCCGCCGGCCTTCATCACGGTCGCGCATTTCGATCCGCTCCGGGACGACGGCCGGCACTATGCCGCCCGGCTCACCGCGGAGGGCGTCGAAGTCTGGTTCCGGGAGGAGCCGCAGATGGTGCACGCGTGGCTGCGCGCCCGCCACATGAGCGATGGCGCGCGGGACGGCTTCCGTGCCGTGTGCGAGGCCATAAGGCGTTTGGCAGTGGCCTAGAGCCTTTCCGGGTTAGATTGCAGCATTCTGCCGGAGCAGGTTTTCGTCAGGGCAGAGGCGATTGGCGACGGGCATACCCCTTGGTACGTCCGAGCCGATCGCCTTTGATCCTGGCGGAAAGATGCCCGGCCCTTCGGGTTGGCTGAAACGGGCCGGCTGATCGACCGGCCGACTTGGCCGTAGAGCCGGGCTACGACGCGCGCCGACCGGTCGACCATCCGACTCCGTTTGAGCCAACAGAATGCTGCAATCTAACCCGGAAAGGCTCTAACGATCACATCAGGTCACGCGCGATCCGCTTTTCCGCAAAGACCTTTTCGAAGATCTGCACATCGTCCTCGAAAGCGGTGACGACAGCGCTGATGATCCAGTCGGTCTGGGTGCAGGCAATGCGCGCGGTCGCGACTGTGCGGACGAACCAGCCGGGGCGGCGCATGTCGCAGGTCCAGGTCGACGTCCCGGTCATCGACAACGGATTATCGGGCGCAATCGACCAGACTTCCTCCCGCAATTGCCGGGTCGAGAGGCCGGTCTCAGGGTGTTCGGTGAGCCCGGTATCCTCGTGGATGTGATACTCCGTTCGGGCGGCCGAGAGATCGCGGACGACCTGCCGCTTCGTCGCGACGGCCGCGTGCTCGATGTATTTCGGCAGCGGATCGGGATTGGCCGGTTCCTTGATGTCGATCCGCTGGTGCTCGCCGAGCATCGGCAGCCCCAGGCCGAGTGCCGCGATATCGACCTCGATGCCTTCGTCATCAGGCGGCGGCAGGATCATCGGCCAATATGCGGTGGAAAGCGAAAGGCGGATGCGATGCCCCTTGCGGAAGCGATAACCGCAGGCATCGAGCACCAGCCGGATCGACACCTTCTCGCCTGGTATCAGCGGCTTGGGATCTGCATTGCCGTCGCGGTGAGTGAGATTGACGACGCCGAAGGCGACACGCGTTGCCGTGCCATCCGGATGGACATCGACGAGCCGGGCGCAGAGATTTCCGCCCGCCGTCCGAGAGCGCAGCGCAAGCGTGAGCACAGGCCGGCCGAGATAGTCGTAATCGCCAGCAAGCGGCATCGTATCGAAGATCAGCGAGCCGGCATCGTCCGAGCGTTGATCGATCGCCATTTCGGCATCGGGCTTCAGCGTAAAATACTCACCGGATGCCGTCCCGGTGTCGAGCGGAGAGCGGAGATAGACGGGATGCTCGGGCGCGTGCGGAATCGGCATGCCTTCCGTCAGCTTGCCGAACTGCTCGACATAGAAACACTGCATCTGCGGCGGCGACCAGACGTCCTTGGCGACCCAGAAACCCGGGTCGCTGTCGCGTCGCGGGGCAGGGCGGATGGCATCGAGAATATAGGCGCGGGCCTGCGGCAAGGTGTCGATGCCGTTATCCTCGCCACGCAGCCATTTGTTCCACCAGGCGATCGCTTCGCCATGGAAATCCGTGCGCGGCTTCGGCCAGGCAAAGTGCGGATATTTGTGGACCCAGGGACCGATCAGTGCCTTCGCTTTGTGGCTCAGGCCTTCGGCCGCCATCAGAGGCGTATTGCGGTAGCCGTCCGCCCAGCCCGCGATGACAAGCGCGGGAATCTCCACGCTCGAAAAATCCTCTGAGATCGAGCCGTGACGCCAGAAATCGTCGCGCCGCTGATGGGTCAGCCACTCCTCCATGAAGAAGGGTTCGCCGGCCAGGCGTTCCAGCCACATCTCCTTCCAGCGTTCGCCGACAAGTGCGGGATCGGGCGGGCGCGACTGGTAGCCGAGCATCGTTGCCGCCCATGAGAGCTGGGCGGAGAGATGGCAGCCGTTCTTGTAGTGGATGTCGTCATTGTAACGATCGACGGTCGAGGCGATCGATATGACGGCCTTCAGCGCCGGCGGTCGCAATGCTGCGACCTGCAGGCTGTTGAAGCCGCCCCAGGAGATGCCCATCATGCCGACCGAGCCGTTCGACCATGGCTGCGCGGCAATCCAGGCGATCAGCTCGCAGGCATTGGCAAGCTCGCTTTCGGTATATTCGCCGTCGATGACGCCGCCGGATTCTCCGGATCCGCGGATATCGACGCGCACACCGGCAATGCCTGCGGCCGCGAACACCGGATAGGTCGACTCATCCCTGAGGCAGGTTCCGTCCCGTTTGCGATAGGGCAGGAATTCGAAGACGGCAGGAACCGGATCTTCCTCAGCACCATCCGGCATCCAGATGCGCGCGGCAAGCCGCGTCCCATCCTTCAGGGTAATCCATTCATTCTCGATGGTGGCGAAGCCGCGCGAGGTCATGCTCATTCCTTGATGCACTTTCCGTGAGACGAGGGCTCTGCCCTCGTCGAGTCAGTTACCGGCGCTCTCCATGCGACGCGTGGCAAGCACCCGTTCCAGCCAGCCGATTTCCATTTCCGGTACGGATTTCAACAGCAGATCGGTGTAGTCGTCAAAGGGCGGGGAGAGCGCCGTCGATTTCGGACCGAACCGCACCAGCTTGCCACGATGCATCACCGCCACGCTGTCGGCAATCGCCCTGACGATCGCGATGTCGTGGGTGATGAAGACGTAGGACAGCTGTTCTTCTTCCTGCAGGCGCAGGAGAAGCTTGAGGATACCCTCCGCCACCAGCGGATCGAGCGCCGAAGTCGGCTCGTCGCAGAGGATGAGTTCGGGCTTGGCGGCAAGCGCTCTGGCGATCGCGACGCGCTGCTTCTGGCCACCTGATAGTTCGGCCGGGTAGCGGTCGACGAAACCCTTGCCCATTTCGATCTGGTCGAGCAACTCCTTCACCCGGGCGGTCTTCTCGGCACCTCTGAGGCCATAATAGAAGGTCAGCGGGCGGCCGATGATGTCTCGAACCGTCTGGCGCGGGTTCATCGCCGTGTCGGCCATCTGGTAGATCAGCTGGATACGCCTCAGATCGTCGTTCGGTCGGCTCTTGAGACCCGGCATCAGCGGTTTGCCGTCAAAGACGACGCGCCCGCTGCTCGGCGGCAACAGGCCGGTAATTACGCGCGCCAGGGTCGATTTGCCTGAACCGGATTCACCGACGACCGCAAGCGTCTGCCCCCTCGGCACGTGCAGCGTGACATCGTGCAGCACCTTGAAACCGTTGGAATATTCGGCGCTGACATTTTCGACCTTGAGAAGTGCTGCGGACTGGTCGGCCGCCTCCTCACGATAGGCCTGCCTGACATTGACGAGGGCGCGGGTATAATCCTCCCGCGGCGCCTCGATGATCTGCTGGACGCTGCCATATTCGACCTGTTTGCCATAACGCAGGACCATGATGTCGTCCGAGATCTGGGCGACGACGGCAAGGTCGTGGGTGATGTAGAGGGCGGCCGTGTGCGTTTCCTCGATGGCATGCTTGATCGCCGCCAGCACGTCGATCTGCGTGGTGACGTCGAGCGCCGTTGTCGGCTCGTCGAAAACGATGAGTTCGGGGTTGGAGCAGAGCGCCATCGCCGTCATCGCCCGCTGCAGCTGGCCACCGGAGACCTGGTGGGGAAAACGTTCGCCGAAGGTTTCGGGATTGGGCAGGCCGAGAACCCCGAACAGATAAAGCGCTCGCTCACGCGCCTTGTCCTTGGTCATCAATCCATGTTTGACTGAAGCCTCGATCACCTGATCGCCGAGCCGATGCGCCGGATTGAAGGCAGCGGCTGCCGACTGCGCGACGTAGCAGACCCGCGCGCCGCGGATCTGGCGGATGCCGTTCTTGCCGAGCGCGAGGATATTGTCGCCGTCGAGCAAGACCTCGCCGCCGGTGATTTCGGCGCCGCCCCGGCCATAGGCGAGTGCGGAGAGACCGATCGTCGATTTGCCGGCGCCCGATTCCCCGATCAGGCCGAGGACCTTGCCCTTCTTGAGGTCGAAGGAAACGCCGTCGACGATCGTCACCCGCTTGGGCGGTTCGCCCGGCGGATAGCTGGTTGCTTCGATCTTCAGATTGCGAACGGAAAGAAGCTCAGGCATCGCCGCGCCCTCCCTTGAGGCTGGATGTGCGTTTCAGAAGCCAGTCGACGACGAGGTTGACGCAGACGGCCAGCACGGCAATCGCCGTGCCCGGCACCAGCGCTGCCGAAATGCCGAAGATGATGCCGTCCTTGTTGTCCTTGACCATGCCACCCCAATCGGCCGCCGGCGGCTGAATGCCGAGGCCCAGGAAGGAGAGCGTCGACAGGAACAGGATCGAGAAGGCGAAGCGCAGCCCGAACTCTGCCAGCAGCGGCGACAGCGTGTTCGGCAGGATCTCGCGGAAGATGATCCAGAGCTTGCCTTCGCCGCGCAGCGTCGCCGCCTCGACGAATTCCATCACGGCGACATCGAGTGCCACCGCACGGCCGAGACGATAGACGCGAGTGGAGTCGAGGATCGCCATGACAAGGATCAGCACGACGATGTTTTGCGGCAGCACCGCAAGAACGACGAGCGCGAAGATCAGCGTCGGGATCGACATCATCAGATCATTGAAGCGTGACAGGACGGTGTCGATGAGGCCGCGCGAGACAGCGGCGGTGAAGCTGAGGATGATGCCGAGCGAGAAGGAGATGATGGTGGCGGCGGATGCGACCGTCAGCGTCGTGCGCGCGCCGTAGATCAGGCGCGAGAAGATATCGCGACCGAGATTGTCGAGACCGAAGATATATTGATTATCCGGCAGCTGCCAGACGTCGCCGACGACCTGCGTCTCGCCATAGGGGGCGAGCCAGGGTGCGAAGATTGCGAAGATGAAGGCGATGGCGATACCGGCCATGCCGATCCAGGCGGTGATGGGGATGTCTCTCAATCTCATCGCGGATGCCTCAGCCGGGGATTGGCGATAATCGCGAGGATATCGGCCGTCATATTGAGGAAGATGTAGACGGCGGCGAAGATCAGGCCGCAGGCCTGCACGACCGGCATGTCGCGCACGGTGACCGCATCGACCATATATTGCCCCATGCCGGGATAGACGAAGACCACTTCGACAACGACGACGCCGACCACGAGATAGGCAAGGTTCAGCGCGATGACATTGATGATCGGCGCGAGCGCATTGGGGGCGGCATGCTTGACGATCGCGCGGAAGGCGCTGAGGCCCTTCAGCTCTGCCGTCTCCATGTAAGCGGAGGACATGACGGAGAGGATTGCCGCCCGCGTCATGCGCATCATATGCGCGAGCACGACGAGCACGAGGGTCGCCGTCGGCAGCGCGATCGCCTTCAACCGCTCGACGAAACTCATACTGTCATAGACGGTCGCCGGAAAGGTGGCCATGCCAAGGTTCACCGCGAAGAACAGGATCAACAGGTAGCCGATGAAGAATTCCGGCAGCGAGATCGCCGCAAGCGAAATCACGTTGATGATCTTATCCGGCAGGCGATTACGGAAATGCACCGACAGCATGCCGAGGCCGACCGCGAGCGGGACGGATATCACCGCTGCGAAACCCGCCAGGAACAGCGAGTTGCCGAGGCGCTTGCCGATCTGTTCGCTCACCGAATTCTTGCTGGCCCAGGAAGTGCCGAAGTCACCCTGGACGGCGTTGCCGAGCCACTCGACGTAGCGCGTGGTTATCGGGCGGTTCAGTCCGAGATCCTCTCGAATATTGGCGACGGCCTGCGGCGTCGCCGACTGGCCGAGATAGGTGGTGGCAAAATCGCCGGGCAAAGCTTCCAGGCCGCCGAAGATCAGGATGGAGACGGCAAAAAGCAGGACGAGGCTGAGCACGAAGCGCTCGAGGATGAGGGCAAGCAGCGGAAAACGCTGCCGGAACCTGAGGCCGGGCAAGATGCTTGGGGCAGGATTGGTCATAGCGAGGACCTCGCGCTAAAACGTCGGGAGGACCGCGGGTTTTCATCCCACGGTCCCGGCTTCGTTAGAGATCGGAGGGGCATACGCCCCTTGCCATCAGGCGTCCAGCCAGACGCGGGTCGCGACGTAGCCGTTCGACATGTCGTTGCCGATGTCGTGGACATAACCCTTCACCTGCTTGGTGGAGGCGTTCACGAAGTCGTTGAACATCGGCAGGATCACCCCGCCCTCGTCACGCACCGTCATCGCCATGGTGCGATACATGTCCTTGCGCTTGGCTTCATCCAGTTCGGAGCGGGCCTGCAGCAGCAGCTTGTCGAAATCAGGACGCTTGAACTTGGTGTCGTTCCAGTCCGCCGTCGAGAGATAGGCGGTGGAATACATCTGGTCCTGCGTCGGACGGCCGCCCCAGTAGGAGGTCGAGAAGGGCTGGACATTCCAGACGTTGGTCCAGTAGCCGTCGCCCGGCTCGCGCTTGACCTCGATCTCGATGCCGGCCTTCTTGCAGCTTTCCTGATAAAGGACGGCCGCATCGACGGCACCGGGGAAGGCGACTTCGGAGGTTCGCAGGAGGACCGAGCCGCTATGGCCCGACTTCTTGTAGTGAAAGGCCGCCTTGTCGGGATCGTAGGCGCGCTGCTCGATGCCCTCGGGGAACAGCGCATAGGTGCTGTTGATCGGGAAGTCGTTGCCGACCTTGCCGTAACCGCCGAGGATCTTCTGCACCATGGTCTCGCGATCCATGGCGTATTTGAGGGCCAGGCGCAGGTCGTTGTTGTCGAACGGCGCCTTGTCGCAATGCATGATGAAAACGTAATGACCGCGGCCGGCGGTCGAGAGGATCTCGACATTGGGGGCACGCTTCAGCAAATTGACGGTCTTCGGGTCGACGCGGTTGATGTAGTGCACCTGGCCGGACGACAATGCCGCGATGCGAGCGGTGGCGTCGTTCATGCCGATGATTTCGATCGAATCGACATAACCCCGGTCGGAGCGCCAGTCGTCCTTGTTCTTTTCGAAGGTGGCGCGGACGCCGGGCTCGAAGCTCGTCATCTTGTAGGGGCCGGTGCCGATCGAGGCCAGCGGATCGTCGACGCCGCCATTCGGCTGGATGACCAGGTGGTAGTCCGACAGCAGCAGTGGCATGTCGGCATTGCCTTCGCTGAGCGTCAGCACGAGATTGCCGCCGTCGGCCTTGATCTCCTTGATCGAGCCGAGAACACCGAGCGCGCCGGATTCCGACTTCGCATCGGTATGACGCTTCAGCGTCGCAACGACGTCGTCGATCGTCAGTTCCTTGCCATTGTGGAACTTGACGCCCTTGCGGATCTTGAAGGTCCAGGTCGCCGCGTCCTTCGACGGCTCCCAGGATTCGGCGAGCGCCGGCACGGCAGCACCCGTCAGCGGATCAGACTCGACCAGCATGTCCCCCCAGCAGCGGCCGATGCAGAACATCACCTGCGACAGGAATTTTGCCGGATCGTTGGAATCGGTGGCCGCACCACCTTCGAGGCCGAGCTTCAGGTGGCCGCCGCGCTTCGGTTCGGCGGCTTGCGCACTTTCGGTAAAGAGCTTGTCGGCGACGGCAAGTGTGATGCCCGCCGCCATGGCGCGTCCCATGAATTCGCGGCGGCTAAGCCCGCCGGCGGTGACACGGCTTGCGAGATATTTCGTGTAGTCGTTCATTCCCCAGTTCCTTCTTTATGGTGCGTTGACAGAACTTCCGGGCAAGTCCGCAGGCGGTTTCCTCTCCACCTCCGGTGCCCGCATCATGCGGGAAAATAATGCGGTTGCTGCCGCCTGGTTATTTTCCTTTCCAAATGGGGCTTCGCTTCTCGGCGAAGGCCCGTGCGCCTTCCAATTGGTCTTCGCTCGAATAGAGCCTGTCGACGGTCGCAAACTGCCGCTTGGTGATCTTGTTCATGGCAGTCTGGAACGTCGAACCCTCCGCTTCGCGCACGATTTCCTTGATGGCCGCATAGACGAGCGGCGGCCCGCTCTCGAGCAGGCGGGCAAGCTCCCAGGCTCTCTCCATCAGCCTGTCGGCAGGCAGGACCTCGTTGACGAAACCCCAGCGATGCGCCTCTTGAACGTCGAGCCAACGACCGGTCAAAAGCATGTCCATGGCGATGTGGTAGGGAATGCGCTTCGGCAGCTTGATCGAGGCCGCATCGGCAACCGTGCCCGAACGGATTTCCGGCAGGGCGAAGGTCGCGTGCTCGGCGGCGATGATCAGGTCGGTCGACAGCGCGATCTCCAGACCGCCGCCGCAACAGATACCGTTGACCGCTGAGATGACCGGCTTGTTGAGATCGCGCAGTTCCTGCAGCCCGCCGAAGCCGCCCACACCGTAATCTCCGTCGACCGCATCACCTGATGCCGCCGCCTTGAGATCCCAGCCGGCACAGAAAAACTTCTCGCCAGCGCCCGACACGATGGCGACACGCAACGCCGGATCGTCGCGGAAATCTCGGAAGATCAACCCCAGGGCACGGCTGGTCGCAAGGTCGATGGCATTCGCCTTCGGCCGGTCGATGACGACTTCGAGTACTCCACCGTCCTGTCGTGTGCGAATGTGGTCGCTCAACCTATGCTACCTCCTCCGCCGTATCAGAGCATCGACTACGGCAACGCCACGCCCTTCGGGAAGAACCATCAATGGATTAATGTCCAGTTCCTCCAGGGATGCCGCGTTCTTTACGACATAATCTGCCGTTGCTGAGACAGCGCCGACAGCGGCTTCGAGGTCGCCTTTTGGTCGTCCGCGATAGCCATAAATCAATTTTGCAAGTTTGAGACGCGAAATCGCCGCGTGAATGTCGGTTTTCGTCGCCGGAAGCGGCAGGATGATGGAATCTTCAAGCAATTCAACGAAGATACCTCCCGCTCCAAGCGTGAGCGACAATCCGAAGACAGGGTCGCGGATGGCGCCGACAATGAGCTCGGCGACCGGTGGATCGATCATTTTCTCAACGAGATAACCGGCATTCGGCGGCATTGCCGCCGCCGCATTCGACACCGCCTTAGTATCCTTTAGGTTGAGTGCGACGGCTCCGGCCTCGGTCTTGTGTGCAATGCCGAGCGCTTTCAGCACGACGGGAAAGCCGAGCCGCTCAGCCTGCTCGGCCGCTTGACCGGGAGAGGAGGCCAACAGGCCCTGGGGAATCGGAAGGCCGAAGGCGGCAAGCTCTGCCTTCGCATCGGCTTCCGTCAACGTCTCGATCTCGCCATCCATAAAGGACACATCGAGCAGCGGCAGGGGAGGCGGGCGATCCCAGGCCTGGCCGATACCGGCGGCGACTTCCGCTGCCGTGATGGTCTCGTCGATACCGCAGAAGGCGATGATGCCATTTGCCATCAGCCGATCGGCGATAGGCTCCGGCATGTTTTCCGGAAGGGTTGCCAGAAGGCCGGCCAGCGCACCGGTTGCTGCAGCGGCTGTCATGACCGCGTCTGCCGTCATCGCCCATTCGGACGCATCGCAGCGGTCACCGCGGGGGAAGTCGAGGACGACGAGATTGAGGGCATAGCCGCCCTCGAACATGGCGCTGAAGGCTTCGGTCTGGCGTGCAAGATCCCCCCACACGAAGGTGTGGTAATCGAGCGGATTGGAAAGTGTCACCATCTCGCCGAGGACCCGCCGCAGACGGGGTAACTGTTGTGGCTGCAGCGCGGGGAACTCCACGTTGCGACCGACGGCGGCATCCGCCATCAGCGAGGCTTCGCCACCGGAACAGCTCATCGACGAGATCGAATGGCTTGCGAGCGATCCGGCGACATGCAGCAGCTTCAGGGTTTCGAGCAGCGCCGGCAAGGTCTGGACACGGCCAAGACCGAGGCGGGCGAGCACGGCGTCTGCGACGGCATCGCTGCCGGCGAGCGAGGCGGTATGCGACACCGCCGAGCGTTTTGCCTGCTCGGATCTGCCGACCTTCAGCACGACGACGGGCTTCCTCGACCGCCGGGCAATGGCGGCCAGGCGTTCGAGTGCAGAGAGATCGCCGAAGCCTTCGACATGAAGGCCGACCGCCGTGACGCGCGGGTCATCGATCAGTGCGCAGGCGACATCGGCAAGCGATGTCTGCGCCTGGTTGCCGGCCGTGACCACATAGGCGATCGGCACGCCGCGGGTCTGCATGGTCAGGTTGATAGCGATATTGGAGGACTGCGTAAGGATCGCGACGCCACGTTCGATACGCTGCATGCCATGCTGATCGGGCCAGAGCAGCGCACCGTCGAGACCGTTGATCAGCCCGTAGCAGTTCGGCCCGAGGATCGGCATGTCGCCAGCCGCCTCCAGCAGGGCCTGCTGCAGTTCGGCGCCGTCGCTGAGTTCCGCCGTCGCCTCGCTGAAACCCGATGCATAACAGACCGCCCCGCCGGCACCGGCCTCAGAAAGGCTGCGGACAATCTCGACGGTCAGCGTCCTGTTGACGCCGACGAAGGCGGCGTCAGGCGCCGAAGGCAGATCGGATACGGAGCGATAACAGGGCCGCCCGAGCACCTCTTCGAGCTTCGGATGGACAGGCCAGATCTCGCCGGCAAAACCCATGCGGTCGCACTGCTCGATCACCCTGCGCGCCTCGCGGCCGCCAAAGACGGCGATCGTTTGCGGTCTGAGCAGGCGGTCGAGCGGGCGAGGCGTCATCGGCTCACGCTCCCAAGGGTCTAAGCAGGTCGCGGCTGATGATATGCCGCTGGATTTCAGAGGTGCCGTCCCAGATGCGCTCGACGCGCGCATCGCGCCAGAAGCGGGCGAGCGGCAGGTCGTCCATCAGGCCCATGCCGCCGAAGATCTGGATCGCCTCATCGGTGACGCGGGCCAACATTTCGGAGGAGTAAAGCTTGGCCGAGGCGATCTGCCGGTCTGCGGAGAGCCCGGCATCGAGCCGCCAGGCGGCGGCGAGCGTCAGCCAGTCGGCCGCGTCGATCTCGGTTATCATATCGGCGAGCTTGAACGACACGCCCTGATTGGCGCCGATCGGCTTGCCGAACTGTTTGCGCTCGGCGGCGTAGGGCAGCGTCATGTCGAAGACGCGCCGTGCCCGGCCGACGCAGGTGGCGGCAACCGTCAACCGTGTGCCGTAGAGCCATTGATTGGCGATATCGAAGCCGCGATGCACCTCGCCAAGTACCTGGCTCGCCGGAATCCGGCAATCTTCGAAGCTGAGCGTTGAGTTGTGGTAGCCGCGATGCGAAACGGAATCGTAGCCTTTGAGGATTTCGAAGCCCCGCGTGCCGCGATCCACCAGGAAGGCGGTGATCTTCTTCTTGATGCCTTTCGGCGTCTCTTCCTCGCCCGTCGCGGCAAAGACGATGACGAAATCGGCGACATCGGCATGGGAGATGAAATGTTTCGTGCCGTTGAGGACGAAATCGCCACCGTCGCGGCGGGCGGCGCATTTCATGCCGCGCATGTCAGATCCGGCGTCCGGCTCGGTGATGGCGAGCGCGTCGATCTTCTCACCGCGCACTGCGGGCAGGAGGTAGCGCTCTCGCTGCTCGCCCTCGCAGGCCATCAGGATGCCGGAGGGCCGGCCGAAGAAAACCGTCAGCCCCAGGGAACCGCGCCCGAGCTCCCGCTCGACCAGCGTGAAGGTGAGATGGTCGAGGCCGGCGCCGCCGACTTCTTCCGGGAAATTGCAGGCATAGAAGCCAAGATCGATGCATTTGCGCCGGATCTCGTCTCCGAGCTCCGGCGGGACGACACCGCTGCGCTCGACCTGGTTCTCGTGCGGATAGATTTCGGTCTCGACGAAGGCGCGGACCGTCTCGACGATCATTACCTGTTCTTCGCTCAGTCCGAAATTCATGCCGATCCTCCTACCGTTTCTGGCCGACGTGACGGCCAACACCTTCAGGCGAGACCAAATTCGCATGCGCTTCGGCAATCGACTTGACTTTGTCGAGAATGACGGCCGGCGCCGGTGTCGCCTTGCCGGCCTTGCTGTCGACATGCAGCAACATGTGCTCGGCGGTTGCCAGAGCTTCGCCCGTCACTGTGTCGTGGAGGGTGTGGAAGACATGCAGCCGCTTCTCGTCGACGGAGAGGATCTGGCAGGTCGAATGGATCGCCTGGCCGAGCTTCGCCTCGCCGAGATGGCGGATGTGGGTTTCCACCGTGTAATAGCTCCGCCCCGCCTCGACATAGGCGAGATCAACGCCGATGAGGCGCAGCAATGCATCCGAGGTATCCCCGAAAACCTGCAGATAACGGTGTTCGGTCATATGGCCGTTATAGTCGACCCAGGCGGGGCCGACTTTCGTCTCGACTAGCCGCAGCGGCTTCAACGGGTCGAAAGACGTATTTGCCCTGCCGGCTTCTGCCCACAGCGATTGCTCGAAGTCTTTCAGCAGCTTGCCGGCGCCCCAGCCCTCGCCGTCGTGACCGCCCTTCAGGGCCTGCAGGATGCCGACGAGGTTTTCGTCGCGGATGCGTTCGAGCTCGCGGATCGACAGTCCAGCCGCCTGTTCATCGGATTGCCGGCCGATCTTTTCGATCAGTGCATCGTCGAGATCGACGACATCGGTGAGCTTGGTCCACGGCCAGGCGAGGCATGGACCGAATTGGGCAAGGAAGTGGCGCATGCCAGCCTCGCCGCCGGCAATGCGGTAGGTCTGGAACAGGCCCATCTGCGCCCAGCGCAGGCCGAAAGAGTAGCGGATGACGTCATCAAGCGTCTCGACGGTGCAGATATCGTCGTGGATCAGCCACAAGGCCTCGCGCCAGAGCGCTTCGAGCAGCCGGTCGCCGACAAAGGCCTCGATCTCCTTGGCGATGTGGACGCCCTTCATGCCGATCGGCACCAGTCTTTCCATCGCCGCCCGGATGGTCGCCGCCGAGGTTTTTTCGCCACCGACGATTTCGACGAGCGGCAGCAGATAGACGGGATTATAGGGGTGGGCGACGAAGAGGCGTTCGGGATGCTTCATGTCGCGCTGCAGATCGGTCGGCAGCAGGCCTGAGGTGGAAGAGCCGATCAGGGCGTCCGGGCGCGCCACAGCATCGATCTCCGTCAGGACGCCGCGCTTGAGGTCGAGCCTTTCCGGCACGCTTTCCTGAATCCAGTCGGCGCCGGCGACGGCTTCCTCGAGCGTCTTGCAGAAGGTCAGCCTGCCGCGCGGCGGCAGCGGTGCTCCGGTCAGCATGGCATAGGCTTTTTCGGCGTTGGCAAGCACTTCGCCGACGATGCGGCTCGCTTCCGGATGCGGATCGAACACGTTCACGTCGATGCCGGCTAGCAGAAATCGCGCGATCCATCCGCCGCCGATGACGCCGCCGCCGATACAAGCCGCTTTGGTGATCCCTGTCATGCTGTCCTCAGCGCTTTGTCAGTTTGAGTTTCTTGCGAACGTCTTCCGGACCGATGATCCGGGCACCCATGCCCTCGACCACCTGCACGGCCTTTTCGACGAGCTGGGCATTGGTGGCGAGCTGGCCCTTGCCGACGAAGAGGTTGTCCTCAAGGCCGACGCGCACATTACCGCCGGCGAGAACGGCGGCTGCCGGATAGGCCATGGCGTTGCGGCCGATCGAAAAGGCCGAGAAGGTCCAGCTCTGAGGCACGTTGTTGACCATCGCCATGAAGGTATTGAGATCGTCGGGCGCACCCCAGGGAATGCCCATGCAGAGCTGGATCAGCACCGGGTCTTCGATCAGGCCTTCCTCGGCAAGCTGCTTGGCAAACCAGAGATGACCGGTGTCGAAGGCCTCGATTTCGGGCCGCACGCCGAGATCCGTCATCTTCTTTGCCATGGCCCGCAGCATGGCCGGCGTGTTGGTCATGACATAATCGCCGAGATTGAAATTCATAGTGCCGCAGTCGAGCGTGCAGATCTCAGGCAGGCACTCGGCGACGTGGCTGACGCGCTCGGTGGCGCCGGCCATATCCGTGCCCTTAGGATTGAGGGGAAGGGGGCTTTCGACGTCCCCGAAGATCAGGTCCCCGCCCATGCCGGCGGTGAGATTGAGGACGACGTCGACATCGGCCGAACGGATGCGGTCGGTGACTTCCCTGTAGAGATCGTTGCGGCGGCTGGCAGCACCCGTTTCTGGATCGCGGACATGGCAGTGAACGACCGCAGCACCGGCCTTTGCCGCATCGATGGCGGAATCGGCGATCTGCTTGGGAGTGATCGGCACGTGGCTGGATTTGGAAACCGTATCGCCGGCGCCGGTGACGGCACAGGTGATGAAGACATCGCGGTTCATCGCAAGAGGCATGCTTTTGTTCTCCCTCGTCTTGTCCGCATTACGCGACAGGATGGATGGCGATGCGTTGCATTTTCGGAAGCAGTTGATACATTATCAGAACTCGAGGGAGGTGGCCTTGCTGCAGCGATCGACGGAACGGCTCGATATCGACCTTCTCGTCCTGCCGGACGCGAACCTGATCCTGATCGCCTCGGTCATCGAGCCGCTGCGCGGTGCCAACCGCATTTCCGGCAGCGAACTCTATCGCTGGCGGCTGCTCACGCCGGACGGAGCACCGGTCCCGACCACCAGCAATATCGCCGTGCCCGCACAAGGCGCTTTCAAGGCGACGACCGAGGATACGCCGCTATTCGTGCTTGCCAGTTACAACTGGCGCCACAGCGCGACGCCGGCCCTCAAGATGCAGCTCTCCCAGGCTGCCCGCTATCGCACGGTGATTGCCGGCATCGAGTCCGGCACATGGCTGCTGGCGGAAGCAAGCCTGCTCGACGGACTGCCGGCGACCGTCCACTGGGAGGACTACGAGGATTTTGCGCTGGCCTATCCTGAGGTGCGGGCCGTCAAGGATCGTTTCGTCATCGACGGCAAGCGGCTGACGACCTCCGGTTCGCTTCCAACCGTCGACCTGATGCTGGAAGTGATCAGGCAGCGGCAGGGTTATTCGCTGGCGCTCGAGGTCAGCCGGCTGTTCCGCTATGAGCAGCCGTCCTTCCATGCCGATGAGTCACTTTCCGCAGCCTCGGCTGGGTTGCGCATGCACGATCCCCGTGTCGCGCAAGCGGTGCGGCTGATGGAGGAGCATATCGAGCAGCCTCTGATTCTTACGCGGCTCGCCCGCAGGGTGGGCATCAGCGCCCGACATCTGCAGGATCTTTTCCAGCAGAGTATCGGCGCGCCGCCGCATGTGCATTATCTCGCCCTGCGCTTGAATGCGGCCCGCCGCAAGGTGATCGAGACGACGGCCTCCTTCGCCGACATCGCGGCGGCAACCGGCTTCAACTCGGCCTCAGCCTTTGCGAGAAGCTACCGGGCGAGTTTTTCCGAAAGCCCGTCGGAGACCCGGCGCCGCTTGCGGCGCCGCATCACGTCATCGGAGGTGCGGGCATAGGCTGGAATGCGTCCCGTATCATTTCGGCAAGTTCCCGAACGGCCTCGCTGGAACGGTAAGTGCTCCGGCGGAGCACGACCTTGGAGGAATCGACCGGCGGGAAACCGTCTTCGGCGGTGAGTTCCCGGCAGCCGGGCGGAATGCTGCTGCGGGAAAGCGTGGTGACGGCAAGGCCTGCGGTCACGGCATTCTTCAGCCCCGAGCCAGTATCGGCGATGAAAGCGATTCGATAGTTGCGGCCGATCTGCTCCAGCGACCGGAGCGCAAAATCGCGTGACCAGGTGGAGTTGCGATAGGTCGCTATCGGCAGGGGATCGATGTCGTGCAGCCTGTGGACCATCGATGTGACCCAGACTGTGGGATCGATACAGATGACCTCGCCTTTCGTCTCATCGCTCCAGTCGAAAACGACGGCCAGATCGAGCTCATCCCGCTCGAGGGCGGCCAGGTTGCGAACTGTGTAGTCGCAGGACACGGTGACCTCGACGGCCGGGTGGCGTACGGCGAAAGCAGCAAGGGCTGCCGGCAGCACCGTCTGGCTGTATTCCTCCGGAATTCCGATGCGCACCGGTCCGTCCAGCGGTTTGCTCCGGATCGTCGCGGCGGCCTCGTTCAGGAGGTCGATTATCCTGCGGGCGTAGGGGACGAGCTGTATGCCCTGGCGCGTCAGCAGCACGCCGCGGGCGCCCCGCTCGAACAGAGCTTCGCCGATCGTCTGCTCAAGCCGCTTGATCTGAGTGCTGACCGCCGACTGCGTCCGCCCGATGCGCTGGGCAGCCGCGGAGAAATTGGAAGTCTCGGCAACGACCAGGAAGGTTCTGAGCAGGTCGCTCTCAATCGGCTCGTGCATAGGAATAGCCATAGAAAAAATCGATGGTAGCTATCTCTACTATTCGTTTGTCTAATGTCAATTCTTGGCGCAGAAAAGAACCGCGTTCGACTTCCTTCTTTGAGAATATCTGCGTGACCATTGAAAATCCGGCCAGACGCCTCGCAGGCAGCGAGCACGAGAAGGGTGTGCTTCTCATCATTGCCGCGACGCTTGCCTGGAGCGCGAGCGGCGTCTATTCGCGGCTCCTGACGACCGACGTATGGACGGCGATCGCCTGGCGGTCGTTGTTCGGCGGCCTGTTTCTGCTGATCCCCTGCCTTTTCCTCGAAGGGGGCATCTCACGGCAGCAATGGCGATCCGTCTTCCATCCGTCAGGTCTTGCGATGATCGCATGCCAGACCTTCAGTCAGGTATGCTTCATCGGGGCGCTTTACATGACCACCGTCGCCAATGTGACGATGATCTATGCGACCGCGCCCTTCATCGCGGCACTGCTCGGGTGGGTCATCCTCAGGGAGAGGGTCTCCAGGCGGACGCTGATTGCCGGCGGCATCTCGCTCTTCGGCGTTGCGGTCATCGTCGCCTCGTCGATCGGCGGCGGGACCGGTTGGGGCGACCTGCTGGCGCTCGGCATGACGGCGTCCTTCGCGCTCGTCATCATCATTCCGCGCATCAGTCCCGACGTGCCGAGCCTGCCGCCGACCGTGGTCAGCGCTTTCCTGACACTTGCACTCTTCGCTCCGTTCGGTTCGGTCGGCTCGCTCGACCTGCACAACTGGATCGTCCTCGCCGCCTTCGGCGCGACCAATTTCTCCCTGGCGCTGGTGCTCTTCCTTGCCGGGGCGAAGCGGATGCCGCCGGCGGAGGCGGCGCTGATCGGCACGATGGAAATCGTGCTCACGCCCTTCTGGGTCTGGCTGTTGTTTTCCGAAGAGCCGCCCGTCGCCACCTTTTTCGGCGGCGCGATCATCCTCGGCGCCGTGTTCTGGCACACGGCAATCGACGTCAGCCGCAGCCGGCGACCGCATCGCGCCTAAAGCCTTTAGGCGGCGATCAAATCTTCCGGGACGATCCGGAAAACCGCCGTATTCGCGGGATCAATTATTTCTGCTACGCAGCGCTATTGCGACTTTGCCGACTGTCGTCTTTGAGTTGCGCCCATGTCGTTTTCTTGATCGCTGTTTTACGTCAGGCATGGTTTGCTTGTGGTGTTCAAGGCGCTATCTCGCAAACTGGCGAAATGGACCATTGGGACGCTGGCCTGACGCCGGCGCCGCCCCGCAGCGGTAGAAGAACTGAAATCCTCAAGGAAATCGCCGGATAGACATCCGGAAAGATATCGAGATGGATCGAAAGGAGATTCTGGAGCCGGAAACCAGCTCTTGGCACAGCAAATCGACGGATTGCGGCAGACGATCACGAGCGGAACGACAGGCGAAAACCATGGCGTTCACTCCTCTTCTCCATCCAATCTGTCCCTTTTGCAAATCTGAATATCGCCCGATGCGGCGGTATCCTCGTGTTGTGGACCGGGCTGCAGAGGAGGCAGGCCGGAGGGAAGGTTGCCATCGACTGCATCGGTTGCAGATCGAGGCATTCAAACAAGTGGGAGGAATTCATGAGCAAAAATAGAGGCGTCGTCTATCTCCGGCCGGGCAAGGTTGAAGTTCGCGACATCGACGACCCGAAGCTGGAAGCGCCTGACGGCCGCCGCATTGAACACGGCGTGATTTTGAAGGTGATCTCGACCAATATCTGCGGCTCCGATCAGCACATGGTCCGCGGCCGCACGACGGCGATGCCGGGCCTGGTCCTCGGCCATGAAATCACCGGCGAGATCATCGAGAAAGGCATCGACGTCGAGATGCTCGAAATCGGCGATATCGTCTCGGTGCCTTTCAATGTCGCCTGCGGCCGATGCCGCTGCTGCAAGTCTCAGGATACCGGTGTCTGCCTGACGGTAAACCCGGCCCGCGCCGGCGGTGCTTACGGTTATGTCGACATGGGCGGCTGGATCGGCGGACAGGCGCGCTATGTCACCATTCCCTACGCAGATTTCAACCTGCTGAAAATCCCCGATCGGGATAGGGCAATGGCGAAGATCCGTGATCTCACCATGCTCTCCGACATTCTGCCCACCGGCTTCCATGGCGCAGTGCGTGCAGGTGTTGGGGTCGGCTCGACCGTCTATGTCGCCGGTGCCGGCCCTGTCGGCCTTGCGGCTGCGGCTTCGGCTCGCATTCTCGGCGCTGCTGTCGTGATGATCGGTGATTTCAACAAGGACCGTCTGGCGCATGCGGCGAAGGTCGGTTTCGAACCGATCGACCTGTCGAAGAGCGACCGTCTCGGCGACATGATCGCGCAGGTCGTCGGCACCAATGAGGTGGACAGCGCCATCGATGCGGTCGGCTTCGAGGCACGCGGCCACTCGGGCGGCGAACAGCCGGCGATCGTGCTCAATCAGATGATGGAGATTACCCGTGCCGCGGGTTCGATCGGCATCCCCGGCCTCTACGTTACCGAGGATCCGGGCGCCGTCGACAACGCCGCCAAACACGGCAATCTGTCGCTCCGCTTCGGCCTCGGATGGGCCAAGGCGCAGTCCTTCCACACCGGCCAGACTCCGGTGATCAAATATAATCGTCAGCTCATGCAGGCGATCCTCCACGACCGGCTGCCAATTGCCGATATCGTCAACGCCAAGGTCATTCCGCTCGACGATGCCGCCAATGGATATGAGAGCTTCGACCAGGGAGCGGCGACGAAATATGTCCTCGATCCGCACGGAGAGGTCGCGAAAGCCGCCTAGAGCAATTCCAGCAAAAGCGCGTAGCGGTTTTGCGTCCGGAATTGCGAGAAAACAAAGGGATAGAGCATTTCCGTGATTCGAAGAAAAACGGAAATGCTCTAGCGACTACGACTGAGGACTTTACCTGATAGGAATGGCCGGCGGAAAGCCGGCCATTCTGCATCGCACAACGATTTGATTGACGAACTACTGGATGCTGAACGGGAAATATTTTGCGTTGATCATGTCGTAGGTCCCGTCCGCCTTGATGCTCTTCAACGCTTCGTTCAGGCGCGCAAGACGCTCCTTGTCATCGAGGCGCAGCGCGATGCCGGCACCCTCACCGAAGTATGTGATGTCGACCAGATCCGGTCCTTTGAACTCGCAGCAGCTTCCTGCCTTGGTGTTGGCAATCCAGTCGTAGATGGCGAGTTTATCCTCGAGGATAATGTCGACGCTCCCGTCCGCCAGACCCTTGTACAATTCGGGCGAAGACCGAAACACCTTCTTTTTCATTTCCGGATAAAGATGGTTGGCATAGGATTCCTGCGCTGTCGACGATGTCACCCCAAGAATTTTATCGTTGAGGGCGGCGGGGCTGACATCGCTGATCGACGAATCCTTCCGGGCGATGAACACAGACGGGCTGTTGTAGTATTTTTCAGTGAAGGCAACCTTTTGACGCCGCTCAAGGCTCATCGACATGGATGAGATGATCGCGTCGTATTTGTCGGCAACGAGATCGGGGATAATGTCGTCCCACTTCTCGATGATAAATTGGCATTCGAACTTGCCAACCTCGCACAGCGCATTGGCAATATCGATGTCGAAGCCCTGAAGTTTGTTATTTGCATCGAGATAGTTGAAGGGCGGAAATGCACCTTCGACGGCAATTCTCATTGGCATGCGATCTTGCGCGGCCACCTCAAGCGGCGAGGTCGCGGCCAAAAAAATACCCATCCCGCCCGCCATCAGCGCTCCGCGCAGTATAGTCTGAATGGATATGCGCAACATCGTCGGGAGCTCCTCGGGGAATAGTCGATCTCGCCCCATAGTGCGCCGCAGCCTTTAATTCTACGTGAACGCTTCTTTGTTAGCGTCGGCCAATGCGCCCGTGTGGTGGTGTTCAGGGGTCTAGGCTTGCAGATCGTTCTTCCTTCCAGCTCCAAGACGTTTCAGCAATCCTGGATTGCCTCGGGAAGAATTCTGTTTCTGATTGCCGTCAGCGGACTTGGAGCGATCGGACTTGTTGTACTCTCGGCGCTCTGGGCAGGAACCGAAAGCGATGCTGCCGCCCTTGATCGACAGCGCCAGCTTGTGAATGCCCGCCTGCGGGAACAGGTCGATCAAGTCGCCCATGTCATCGGCCAGTTCGGCAACGGCTACCTCACACGTGTTTATCCGGCTGCCCGGTCAAGCGGAGGTTCCTCCAGCCTCGATGCCGTTCTGACAGCGGCCGCCGGGAGTGCGATCAGCCAGACCGCAATGTCCGCCTTCGGCTACGATCAGGCCTTTGTCGTCGACGAGAAGGCTCAACTGCTGATGCTGGCGGACGCCCAAACGGAAAAGCGTTATCGCTGGATGAAGCCTCTCTTTTTGCCTCTGCTTCAGGATGCCCGCCTCGGGGTGAGACCAGGCGCGGTTTCCAACGAAAGAACGCCGTCCTCGATGGAAAGCCGCCTTGCGAGCCCAGGACGCTCCAACACTGCGTTGGCCAATCTGATGCGGCTGGAAGGTCGGCCGACGATCGTCGGCGTCGTCGCCATCAACGATCCCGAAGAGGGGCAACGGCAGACGATGCGGCAATTCCTGATCGTCGTGCGGTTTATCGATGGTGCGGCGCTGGACGAATTGAGCCGGCAACAGGGCCTCAACGGCGCGCGCTTCGCGCGCACAGCCGATGCAGACGAAAACGAGGTTGCCTTCCAGATCGACGCCACGGCAAATGGCGAACCGATCGGCTTCATCGTATGGCGGCCCGATCTTCCAGGCTCGAGAGTGATCGGCCGATTGATGCCGGCGCTTTCGATTGCCGCCCTGGTGATCGCGATCCTGTTCTCCGTTTTGCTGGTGCGCCTGCGAAGCAGCCTCGGCGAGTTGAGAAAAAGCGAGCTGCATGCAAGACAGCTTGCCTTGCATGACGTGCTCACGAGCCTTCCCAACCGCGCTTTGTTCGCGATGAGGTTCGACGAGTGCCTGGCCGAGACGAAGAATTCGGCCGAGCGCTCGGCAGTCGCGCTTCTCGATCTCGACCGCTTCAAGGCCGTGAACGACACGTTCGGCCATGCCGCCGGCGATGAACTCATCAGGATGGCTGCGGAGCGGATCCACTCCCTGCTTCGTCCGGGCGACACGCTTGCCCGGCTCGGAGGGGACGAATTCGCCCTGCTTCTTCGGGACATCAAAGATCATGATCAGGTTTTGCCTGTAATATGCGACGCGATCGTTGCCGAACTTGGCAAGCCCTTCCCGCTTCTGAGGGGCGAGGCGGTCGCACGGGTCGGCGGCTCGATCGGCGTGACCGTCGTGCCGGACGCCGGACGGAATGCCGATGACATCATGCGCTACGCCGACGTCGCGCTGTACGAAGCAAAGATGGGCGGCAGAGGCCAATGGCGCGTCTATTCACCGTCCATGGACGGCGGCAGGAATGCGCGCGACATACTCAAGAACGAATTGCGGGAAGTTTTGGCCAAAGGCACGGCCTCATCCGCTGACGGTCCACAATCCGACCCGATTGCGAACAAGCCGGACTTCGGATCGCTCGAAGTCTACTACCAAACGGTACATCGCGCCGAGGGCGGCGGATACTCGGCGTCGGGCGCGGAGGCTCTCGTGCGTTGGCGTCACAGTCAGCGCGGACTATTGACGCCTGCCAGCTTCATCCCTGTCGCCGAGGAGGGCGGCCTCATCGACGCTCTCGGTTTCTGGGTATTGCGCGAAGCCTGTAGAGCCGCCTGCAAATGGCCTGAAAACACATTTGTTGCGGTCAACGTGTCTCCCGCCCAGTTGAGAAGACCAAATTTTGCCGAGGAAGTATTCGCCGTGCTCCAGGAGAGCGGCCTGCCGCCGTCCCGGCTCGAGCTCGAGCTCACCGAGTCCTCGCTCATCGAGGATAACTCGGACGTCTATACGGTGCTGAAGTCGCTGCGCAGCCAAGGTGTTCAGATTTCGCTCGATGATTTCGGAACCGGCTTTTCATGTCTCAGCCATCTGCTACGCTTCGATATCGACCGCATCAAGATTGATCGTTCGTTCGTCTCACAGCTCGGCACGAAAGCCAACGGGGCGGCCATCATTGGCGCCATCGTCGCGCTTAGCCGCAACCTCGGTATCTCGACGACTGCTGAAGGGGTCGAAACCGAATATCAACGCGACTTTCTGGCCGCCCTCGGCTGCACCGACCTCCAAGGCTACTTCTTCTCCAAACCGGTTCCTCTTTGCGACCTTGATAGTTTCCGGACAGCTGAGAGTGCTGTCGCCTGAGAGGCTTTTGATCTTCCGCCAGGAACTTTCGCCGCGCGCGGCGGTTGACGCCCGAAGACCGAGTGGAGGATGTGATGGGCGAGGTCGGGGAGTGGCGGCACCTTTGCGTCGATATGCAGCGGATGTTTGCCGAAGACACGCCGTGGCACGTTCCCTGGATGGCACGGATCTCTCCCCAGATCGAAGAGCTGGCCGGGCGGCACTCGTCGCGAACGATCTTTACCCGCTTCCTGCCACCCGAGCATGCCGACGACATGCCGGGGAAATGGCGGGATTATTACCAGAAATGGTGGATGATGACGGGTGAGCATCTTCCGCGCGGATTCATCGATCTCGCCCCATCGCTGGCGTCGTTGGTTCCACCGGCAAGGCACTTCGACAAGCGCACCTATTCCCCCTGGATTGACGGCCGCCTGCATCCGATCCTTCAATCGGAGCGGGTCGATACCCTTATTATAACGGGTGGTGAAACGGATGTATGCGTGCTGGCCACGACGCTCGGCGCAATCGATCTCGCCTATCGTGTCATCGTGCTGAAGGACGCCGTCTGCAGCGGCGCCGACGATACGCATGACGCGTCACTGGAACTTCTGCATGATCGGTTCTCCGTGCAGCTCGAACTCATGAAGACCGAAGAATTTTTGAGCGAGTTTGGCTAGAGCCTGGTGTGGCGATACAGCCTTCACAGCAATACTGCATCGCCACCAATGACATGGAGATGACCGATGGGTCGGCCTTAGCGTTTGCCGATCGACGGACTAAACACCATGAGGCTCAGAATCTCAAAGAGCACCTGTGCTGCGGCGTGCGCTGTGTTGGTCGTCGCGTCATATTGCGGGGCAACTTCGACGACGTCACCGCCCACCAGGTTTATCCCTTTCAGCCCCCGTATCAGTTCAAGGACTTCACGCGTGGTCAATCCACCGACCTCGGGCGTGCCCGTGCCGGGCGCAAAGCTCGGATCGAGGCTGTCGACATCGAAGGAAAGATAGGTCGGGCCGTCGCCGACGATGGATTTTGCCTTGGCAACGACAGCCGCAATCCCCATTCCGCTGATGTCCTCTGCGTGGATCACGGTCATCCCCGACGCATAGGAGAATTCCCACAAATATTCCGCCGAACCACGGATGCCAATCTGGATAGTCCGTGTCGGATCGAGCACGCCGTCCAGCACCGCATTGCGGAACGGCCCACCGTGGTGAAACTTCGTCTGATCGAAAGCGCCGCTTGTATCGCAATGGGCATCAATATGAATGAGGCCGACTGGTTGCTGCCGACCGATGGCCTTCAAAATCGGGTGGCTGATGGAATGATCGCCTCCGACGGAAAGCGGGGCAACGCCGGCATCGACGATCTGGCCGATGCGCCTTTCGATGTCGTCGTGGCTGAGCTCCAGCCGGTAACGGCTTTGGAACGATACGTCGCCGATGTCGGCGACCCGAAGATCGAAGACCGGCGCCGTGGCAAGGACGTGATTGTAGGGGCCGATCCTTTCGATGGCGCGAAGTGCCCTCGGTCCGAAACGCGAGCCTGGACGATTGGTGACGCCAAGGTCCATGGGGATCCCGGTGATTGCAACCTGGAGATTGCCGAAATCCGGATCATCGGCCGCGACCTGCATGTAGGGTGCGCTGAGGAAGGTCGGCACTCCGGCGTATGGCGCCAGTCTCGTGCCGCTCTTGGAGATGATCTTCTCCGCCACTTTGCGAAACTTCTCATCGAATATCTCGCCGCCATTGGCGTCTGCAAATTCTGCGCGCAGCTGTTCTAGCCGCGTTTTGTCCCACACCATGCGCATGCATCTCCGCTTCAGGTCCGTCTCGTCAGACAAAGAGGTTGAGAAAACAATTGGTATCGTTGTAGCAATCGGTATCAAAGAGAAATCGATATGATCGCTGCAAAACCCAACTCGCTCGTTGCCCGCCTCGCTGCCCCGCCCATTCCTTCCGTCGTCGCCTGGAGCCGCGAATACAAAGGAGAAAAAGGGCCGCTCATCGATTTGTCGCAAGCCGTGCCGGGCTATCCCGCGCATCCGGAGATGCTTCGGCTTCTTGCCGAGGCGGCCGGACAACAGGCGATGACGGGATACGGGCCGATCGAGGGCGAACCTCTGTTGCGCAAGACCTACGCGGCTCACGTTGCCGAGCTTTATGGCGCCGACCTTTCCGCCGGTAATATCCACATTACCGCCGGCTGCAATCAGGCGTTCATGTGCGCAGCGATCGCGCTTGCGGGCGCCGGCGATACCGTAGCACTGACCAATCCCTTCTATTTCAATCACGATACGACGCTGTCGATGCTGGGGATAGGGCGTCGATTGGTCGATTGCGACGCCGCCGCCGGCTTTCTTCCCGATCTGAGTTCGGCCGAGGCTGCACTTGCGGCCGGCGCGAAGATACTTGCCGTCGTGACACCCAACAATCCCACAGGAGCCGTGTACCCACCCAGCCTGCTTCACAAGCTTTTTGTGCTCTGCCGGAAATACGGCGCCTGGCTGATCCTCGATGAAACCTATCGGGATTTTCTTGGCGAGGATTACGGGCCGCCGCACTCTCTTCTGTCCGAGCCGGGTTGGGAGGACACGCTCGTTCTTCTCTACAGCTTCTCGAAATCCTTCTGCATTCCCGGTCACAGACTGGGTGCAATCACGGCAGGCCCCAAACTCATCGCCGAGATCGCCAAGGTGATGGACAATATGCAGATCTGCGCGCCGCGTTCGGCTCAGATCGCCGTTGCATCGGCGATCCCGGCACTCGCCGAGTGGCGAGCCGGTAACCAGCTGGAGATCACTCGCCGTGCGGATGCGTTGAGGCTGGTCTTTTCCGGGCTGCCGGATTGGGAAATCGCCGCGATCGGCGCCTATTTCGCCTTTGTCCACCATCCCTACGCTGATCGATCGTCTTCAGAGGTTGCCGAAAAACTCGCCAAGCAATCCGGCATTGTTTGTTTGCCCGGAGCCTATTTCGGGGAAGGGCAGGAGCGCTACCTCAGACTTGCCTTTGCCAACGCGGATGTCGCCTCGATAAAGCTATTGTCCGAGCGCCTTCGCTAGGCCGCTGCGATCAACCTCCGCCGGAAGTTGGTGATAACCACCGCGCCAGTAAAGCAACGGTCCTATGCCCAGCCGAATTTCAATCGCGCAGACATGTCCGACCAAAATGGCATGGGAATTGTAGTGGAATGCGGTTTCGAGCTTGCAGTCCAGGACCGTCAGGGCATTTTCAAGGACCGCCGCACCGGTCTTGAGGCGATACCATCCCGCGTTGCCGTAGCGTTCGGCGCCCTTTCGCCCGTCAAGACCGGCAAAGGATTGCGCCACCTGCTGCTGGTCGGCAGCGAGCACGTTGACACAAAAGCAGCCGTATTGCTGCAGCGCCGGCCATGAGGAAGACGCTCGGTTGACACTGACGATGACGGAAGGCAACTCCGCCGAAAGCGAGGAGACCGACGTTGCGGTGAAGCCGGTGCGGTCTTTACCGTCGCCGACCGTAATCACACTGACCGCACCCGCCAGATGACGCATCGAAAACTTGAAGTCCGCCTCGCTGATCAAAGGCTCGGCACTCATCGGGCTGGCTCTTTCGTTTTGGCAAAGCGGTTTACAGGCCTTGAAAGACCGAGGTTTTCTCGCAAGGTCTTGCCCTCGTACTCCTCACGGAACAGCCCTCGGCGCCGAAGCTCGGGCAGGACCAGCCGCACGAAGTCGTCGAGACTGGACGGCAAGGTGGGGAACATCAGGATGAAGCCGTCGGCGGCGCGCGTCTCAAACCATTCCTCCATGAAGTCGGCAATCTGGGCTGGCGTGCCTGTGATGCCATTTCCGGTATGCTTCTCGGCATAGTGCCGGATGAGTTCGCCGACGGTGTGGCCGCTTTTCACGAAATCGACCAGTTCGTCGAACAGAGCGCGTGATCCCTTTGGCGCCGCCGGCAGCCGATCCATGGGGAAAGGCTTGTCGAGCGCCACGTCGCGCAGGTCCGCTTCCAGAAATTCGGAAAGCATCAGCCGGCCGACATCCGGATGCATCTTGTCGATCAGATAGTCGACCTTCGCCTTTGCCTCGGCTTCAGTTTCACCGACGTTGATCACGATACCCGGCATGATTTTCAGGTCGTCCGGATCGCGCCCATGGGCCGGCATCCGGCGCTTGACGTTGTCGTAGAAGGCACGGTTTCGGTCGATATTCGATGCGAGGCTGAAGACGATCTCCGCCGTGCGTGCCGCCATGTCCATTCCGGGTTCCGAACCACCCGCCTGGGCGATGACGGGGCGACCCTGGGGCGTTCGCGCGATGTTGAGGGGGCCGCGAACCTGGAAGTGCGTGCCTTTGTGGTTGAGCGTATGGTGCTTGTCTTTGTCATAGTAGACACCGTTTTCACGGTCGAGAAGCAGTGCGCCATCCTCGAAGCTGTCCCAGAGGCCGAACACGACATCGACGAATTCGTTGCCGCGCTCGTAGCGCAGCGCATGCGGGTCGAGCCCCTCGCGGTTGAAGTTGTAGCCGGTTTCGTCGTGATCGGAGGTGACGACGTTCCAGCAGACGCGCCCCTTGCTCAGATGGTCGATCGAGGCGAACAGACGCGCGACATTGTATGGCTCGTAATAACTCGTTGAGACCGTCGCCACGAGACCGAGATCGTTGGTGGTGACCGCCAGAGCCGAGAGCAGCGAGAGGGGTTCGAAGCGGTTCATCTTGGTCGGAATTCGGGCAAGCGCATTCGGATCGCCGACGGCGGCGGCAGGAGAATCCGCCATGAACATAAAATCGAATTTGGCCGCCTCGGATCGCTTGGCGACATCGAGCAGATGAGCGAAGTCGTTGGCGCCATTGACGTCGCTTGCCGGATGCAGCCAGGAGGCCGGATGAAAGCCGAACGTATAGACGAAAGTCCCGAGTTTCATCTTGTCGGTCCGCGCCATTGGGCTCTCCTGTCATTGTCCGCCACGCCGTCCCCTTGAAGGCGACTGTGCAAATTATCGCCAGGCGCAAATTTTCATCAATATCGCGTAGCTGAGTTCCGTTTTAGTTTTTCTAAAGTGTTGACTTACAGCGCCGCGCGTCTTTTCTGACGCGCAAAGGACGCTGTAACATTTTTGAATCGATGCATAATTTCTCAAATCGATTCCGATTTGAGAAATTATGCAGCAGGAGCCGATGCCGAAGCCTGCTGACGGGAAATAGCAATGAGCCAATCGCGGAATTCGCGCCCATGGGGCTTCTGCAAGGCAGCACGATCCCAGGCGAGAAAATAGCTTTCACGCAGTGCAATGCGCATGTCGACCGGAATGACGAGCGTTTGCGCCTCAAGCTCATCTGATATCATCGACATTTGTGCGAGCACGACGCCGCGCTTGTTGACGGCTGCGTCAATTGCACTGCTCGACAAAGTGAAGGAAAGGCCGGGCGTCGACACATCGAACGCGACGCCGGCCTTGGCGGCAAACTCCGCCCAGCTGGGGTAGGGGGTGAAGTGTCGTTCCCACTCGACATGGAGGAGGGGTTGTTCGAAAAGATCGCGCGCCGTATGTGCGCGATCCTGCATCAGCGCCGGCGAGCAGGCCGGAACGACCCAATCGCGGAACAGTTCGGTATAATGTTCGTGCTGGAGGACGTCCGATCCGTAGCTGACGCGGAAATCGACATCGTCGAAACCGATCCGGGGCTCTTTGTCGCGTCCGATAATCCTCACTGGAACTTCGGGATGAAGCGCCTGCCAGTCGAAGATGCGCCTGCCGATCCATTTGTTGACGACGGAGGAAAGCGCACTGAGCACCAGTGCCGTCTCGTTGCGCGCCTTTTCCAACAGTTGCTGAGCGAGCGCAAATTGCTCGAACCCCTTCGATATCTCCTGATGGTAGAGCCGGCCCCAGGCGGTCAGCTCGACGGTTCGCCCGCTGCGCTCCAGAAGCGAAATTCCAAGAAAGCTTTCGATCTTGCGAATCTGCTGGCTGATGGCCCCCGGCGAAACCCTCAGCTCCAGTGCCGCGGCCGTCACGCCGCCGCAGCGCCCCACCGCCTCGAACGCCTGCAAACTTTTCAGCGGTATCGCCTTGAGGCGCTCATCGGTCACTTGCAGAACCTCTCGTGATTTGCGTCGAACTCAATTTGCTGCCGGATGAAACGTCCCCGCAAACTGGAACCGGTCGCCCGGATGGGTAAACTCGACATAGGTCACCGTGCGTCCGTTCTGCCAGGTCTGGCGAATGAGGCTAAGGCAGGCCTCGCCACGTTCCGTCTGCAGGATCCGCGCTGTCGTGGTGTCGGCCGAGACGGCGCGAATGACATGTTTGGCCTTGGACCAGGGAACCTCGTCAAGCAGCCATTTGCCGGGCGGAATTGAAGCAAAACTCTCCTCCCTCGCCCGTGGGACAGCATCGAGCATGATGATCCGCCGCTCGATGGCATTCGGTCTGCCGTCGACGATATGCAGGCACTGAAGCCTGAGGACTTCTGCATCGGCGGGCTCGGACAGCTGCTGTGCCTCCGCCTCTCCAAGGCGCTCGATCTTGCGGGCGAGGATTTCGAAGCGGTGTTCGTGCCCGGCCAGTTCCGCTTCGGTGCTGATATCCTGGATATCCATCACCGTGCGGTCGATCTGGGGCGATGCGACAAACGAACCTGTCTTGCGCCGTCTGACGATCATGCCGCGCTCGGCGAGCGCCGACAGCGCCTTGCTGACGGTCATCCGCGAGCACCGATATTTCGCCGCGAGTTCGTGTTCGACGGGAATACGGTCACCGGGCCGCCAATCACCGCTGATGATCTTCGTCTCGACATCGGTGAAAATACGCTGATAAATCGACACCAAGCCCGCACCTCATCCGGCGTCAACGATCATAAATTCCGGAACGGTCATGCCAGCGAGATCGACGCCACCCGGCACAAATTTTGCGTTCCTCGTCTTTTACATTGACACTCTAGGCCAGCCTATATCTATTTGTATAGTCAAAAGCGGAGCATAGAAATCCGCGCAGAGGAAATCGAAGTCGGGAACCAACACTCCTCCGCCGGGGGAATAAAACTGGAGAGATGATCATGAAGGCAAATTCACTGCTGAAGGGTCTGGTCGGCGCTGCGTTCCTGTTCGGAGCAGCCGTTTCCGCCCATGCAGCCGACACGCTGGCCGCCGTCAAGGCAGCCGGCACCCTCAAGGTTGGCACCGAAACAGCTTTCGCACCGTTCGACTATATCGATGCCGGTGAACATACCGGCTTGAACGTCGATCTCTTTGCCGAGATCGGCAAGGAACTCGGCGTCAAGATCGAGTGGATAGCGCTTCCTTGGGACGGCGTCTTCCCCGCGCTCGAGGCCGGCAAGTTCGATGTCGTCGCAGGTCCTGCAACGATCACCAAGAAGCGCATGGAGCGCTATCGCTTCACGCCGCCGATCGCCGAAGCGACGATCGCCATTCTGAAGAAGGCTGGCGACACGACGATCAGCAAGCCGGAAGATATTGCCGGCAAGACGATCGGTGTCGGCAAAGCAACTGCCCAGCTCGACCAGCTGAAGGAATTCTCCGGCACGCTGCCGACCAAAGTCGACGTGCGCGAATATCCAGCCTTTACCGAATCCTACGCCGATCTCGCCGCCGGCCGCATTGCCGGCGTTGCCAACTCGCTGCCGAATATCGCCTTCGTCGCTAGCCAGCGAAAAGGCACGTTCGAAGTCGTCCTGCCGCCATTCGGCAAGAAGTCCTATTTCGGCTTCATCGGTCTCAAGGATGCCGATCATGCGCCCCTGATGGATGCGATCGATGCCGCGATGCTCAAGATCAAGGCAGACGGACGTATGGCAGAGCTGCAAAAGAAGTGGTTTGGTGCGTCTTTCGATACGCCTGATGCTGTCAAGGATCCGGCATTCTGATTAGCCGCCGGTGAAACGAACGCGCCCCGCCATCAGTCGGGGCGCAATCCGCCGTGGGATCAAAGTTCACGGCCGCAGCGCCCAGGCAAGCACCGCCCATGTCCATCAAGCTATTCGAACTGCTTCTGCAAGCCTCGATCTACACGGTGACGATCAGCGTGGTCTCCATCCTGATCGGCTTTGCGATCGCGATCGTCATTTCGGCCATGCTGCTCTCACGGCAACGGCTTTTGGTGTTGCCGGCGCAGATTTTCATTAGTTTCTTTCGTGGTGCACCGCTACTGGTCCAGCTGTTGCTGATCTACAATCTGTTGCCGGTGATCGGCATCAACGTGCCGAGCATCGTTGCGGCCGTCGTTGGCCTATCCTTGTGTACTGCGGCCTATCAGGCTGAAAATCTGCGCGGTGGTTTTTCCAGCGTTCCCGTGGGCCTGGTCGAATCTGCCGAAATGGTCGGCATGACTCCCATTCAGATCTTCCGCCGCATCAAGGCGCCGATCGCCCTGCGCCTGACTTTCCCGGCGCTCGTCAATGAAGCGATCCTTATTCTGAAGGCGTCTTCGCTCGTCTCCGTCGTCGGAATCGTCGAGCTTACACGCATGGCTCAGGACCTTGCCGGCAGCACCTTCCTGCCGCTTGAGATTTTTGCTTCCGCAGGCCTGATCTATCTCGTCATCAATTGGATCGTTGCCCTTGCGGGCGGGCTGATCGAACGCTCCCTGCCAGGAGTGCCGCGATGACCTTTGATACCAATGTGATTTTCAGCAACTTGCCGGAGATTCTCCACGGTGCGTGGGTCACCATCCTCATCTGGATCGTTACCACTCTTGCCGCTGCCGTACTGGGTTTCCTAGTCGCTGTCGCGCGAGGTTTTGGCGGCGTGCTGTTGGACAGAGCGTTCAGCCTTGTCATCGCAGTGCTGCGCGGCACGCCCTTTCTGATTCAGATCTTCCTCGTCTACTATGGCGGCCCCTTCGTCGGATTGTCGCTCGATCCGATCCCGGCCGGCATTGTCGGCCTTTCCATCTACGGCGCGGCTTATTTCAGTGAGATATTCCGCTCGGGCTTTGCCGCCGTCCCGAAGGGACATATCGAGGCCGGCCTGTGCGTTGGCCTGACACAAGGGCAGATCATCCGGCGCATATTGCTGCCGGAGATGACCATGCTGGTGTTGCCACCTTCAGTCAACATGACGATCATCCTCATGAAGGAGACGGCCGTTCTGTCCATTATCACCGTGCCGGAGTTGACGGCGACACTCAGCGCCATCGGCTCGCAGCAATATGCTTTCGTCGAGGCGCTCTTCGTCCTTGCGCTATTTTATTGGGTACTGGTCGAAATCACCGGCTGGCTCGGCCATCTCGCCGAAACGAAACTCACCAGATTCAGGTTTTTCAACATATGAGCGTTCCTGCGATCGCAGTCAAAAATCTCGTCAAGACGTTCGGCGGCTCCACCGTGCTGCACGGCATCGACCTCGAAATCGAGCAAGGACAAGTTTCTTGCGTCATCGGCCCGTCGGGATCCGGCAAGAGTACGCTGCTGCGCTGCATGGCGTTTCTGGAGGAATCGACGAAGGGGACGATTGCCGTCAACGGCGAGGTGCTTGGCTTTGTGGAAAACGCCAAGGGTGTCCGTGAGCGGGTGCCGACTGCTGTGAACCGGCAGATTCGATCGCAGATCGGGATGGTTTTTCAGCAGTTCAATCTCTGGCCGCATATGACGGCGCTCGGCAATGTCAGCGAGGCGCTGAAGACGGTTCACAAGATGAGCCGCAGGGATGCGGAGGAACGGGCCATGGCCCAGCTCGTCAAGGTCGGCCTGGAGGGCAGGGCGGGGCACTATCCATCGCAGCTCTCGGGAGGGCAACAACAGCGTGTCGCTATCGCCCGGGCGCTTGCCCTCAACCCGAAGATCATGCTGTTTGACGAGCCGACCTCGTCACTCGATCCCGAGCTGACCGGCGAAGTGCTCAACGTCATGCGCGATCTCGCCGCCGAGGGCATGACGATGGTCGTCGTCTCCCACGAGATCGGATTTGCCGCGACGGTCGGCCAGCAGATCATCTTTCTCGACCACGGCAAGGTGCTGTTCACCGGACCGCCGCAGGACGTCTTCAAACGACCGAGAAACCCCCGCCTCGAACAATTCCTGGACACCTATATCGATCGTGGAGCCTCGATGCTGCTGTGAAATTCATGTCCTTCCGGATCGTCGGGCAGACCTCCAAGGCCGGCGCGGGTTCAGGCAATTTCGTCTTCGAGTATTTTCACGGGCCGGTCCCATTGGATGAGTACAATACAGCCGGTATCACTCCTTACCGAGTGTTCGCTGCCCGGCGCATTGACGATATAACTGCCGCTGTTGTAATCGCCCGTCTCGTCGGATTGAACGCCGTCGAGCACCAGGATGGTCTCGAGCCCTTCGTGGCGATGGCGGGGAACGGAGGCGCCGGGCTCATATTTCAGCAGCGCCACGCCCGGCTGATCACCCTCGAAGGGGCGGATCCAGTGAATGGTGACAGCATCGCGGAAGGGGCCGAATTCCAGCTCCTTCCAGCCGCCTGACGTCAGGCGTTCGCGGGTCGTTTCAGGCATGGGCGATACTTTCCAGAATGTCGTCGACATGCGCGGTCCAGCCGACGATCGCGCCTTGGGCGCGGATCATGGCGATGGCTGCGGCTTTGAATTCTGGGAAGTAGCTTTCCGTCGCCTCCTCGGCGAGAAGGCATTCATAGCCGCGGTCGTTTGCTTCGCGCATCGTCGTCTGCACGCAGACTTCGGTGGTGACACCGGCAAAGACCAGCTGACGAATGCCCTTCTCTTGTAGCACGGTGCCAAGTTCGGTGGCGTAGAAAGCGCCCTTGCCGGGTTTTTCGATGACGACTTCGCCCTTCACAGGAGCGAGCTCCGGCAGGATTGCCGTGCCGGGTTCGCCCGAGATCAGGATACGGCCCATCGGGCCTTCGTCGCCGATCCTGAGCGACGGATTGCCGCGATCCCGTTTGGCCGGTGGCAGGTCCGAAAGGTCCGGCCGGTGGCACTCCATCGTATGGATCACAGGCAGGCCGGCATTGCGGAAGCCCAGAATGAGGCGTTTGACATCAGGCACGATCCTGGTGATACGGCTGACATCATTGCCGAGGCTTGCACCGAAGCCGCCGTGCTCGGCGAAATCACGCTGCATGTCGATGACGATGAGGGCGAGTTCATCGTGCTTCA
This sequence comes from Rhizobium sp. 862_C5_N1_2, assembly GCF_051811205.1. NCBI lineage: Bacteria > Pseudomonadati > Pseudomonadota > Alphaproteobacteria > Hyphomicrobiales > Rhizobiaceae > Rhizobium > Rhizobium sp. 862_C5_N1_2. Next base: position 293,599 of record NZ_JBPWPT010000004.1, read on the forward strand.
CCGGAAAGGCGAAAGGTTCAGCTTTGATCTTCGCCATCAATGATGCCCCGCCATGTGGGCGCCGATCACGCCAATATCGGCCGAGCGCGCCGGTGTCTCGTAGACCAGCTTGCCTTCCGAAATGACCATGATGCGGTCGGACATCTCGAGCAGTTCGTCGAGGTCTTCGGAAAGCAGCAGCACGGCAGCGCCCAAATTGCGTGCCTTCATGATGCGGGCGCGGATTTCGGCGACGGCCGAGAAATCGAGACCGAAACAGGGGTTCGAGACGATCAACAGATCGACATCGCCGGTCAGTTCGCGGGCGAGCACGGCACGCTGCACGTTGCCGCCCGAAAGCGCTGCGATCGGCGAGGCGGAAGAGGCCGTCTTGACCTTGAAGTCGGAGATCAGCGCCGAGGCACGCTTCTTCATGCTGCCCTTATTCAGCCAGATCGCGTCCTTGCCGTCCGATTTCAAGTCGAAGGTGCGAAACGCAAGGTTCTCGCTCACGGTCATCTTCGGCGCACAGGCATTCTGCAACGGCTCTTCGGGGATGAAACGCACCCTGTTCTTGCGGGTCTCGTCGCGGGTGGCGCCGTAAGCCTCGCCATTGACCATGACCTGGCCGCTATCGGTCGGGCGCTGGCCGGCCAGAATTTCCGTCAGCTCCTTCTGGCCGTTGCCCGATATGCCGGCAATGCCGACGATCTCGCCGGAGCGGACCGTAAGCGCGTCGATCTCGATCGTCTTCAGGCCGGAGCGATCCGGAGCTTTCACTTGGCTGACAGTGAGCACGGATTTGGCCGCTTCCGCCACCGGCAGACGGCTGTCGAGCTCGGCGAGCTTGACGTCGCCGATCATCATCGCCGCCATCTCGGCGGTGGAGAGCTCGCCGACCTTACCGGTGCCGACCAGCTTGCCGCGCCGCAGGATCGAAACGGCATCAGCGAACTTCGTCACCTCGTGGAACTTGTGGGAAATCATCAGCACGGTGAGCTCGCCGCGCTCGGTCATCCCGCGCACGATGCCGAGCATCTCATCGGCTTCGGCGGGCGTCAGCACCGAGGTCGGCTCGTCGAGGACGAGGAAGGAGCGGCCGAGATAGAGCTGCTTGACGATTTCGAGCTTCTGCTTTTCGCCGGCGGCAAGCTCGCTCACCGGCCTGTCGAGCGGGATCTTGAACGGCATGCGCTCCATGAAATCCGCCAGATCCTTGCGTTCCCTGGCCCAGTTGATCACCGCGGGCACTTCGGTGCGGCTGATGACCAGGTTTTCCGCACCGGTCAGGGAGGGAACCAGTGTGAAATGCTGGTAGACCATGCCGAGCCCATAGGCCGCGGCATCCTTGGGTGAGGCAACCGCCACCTCGCGACCGTCGACCGACAGCGAGCCTGAGGTTGCGTGATAGAAGCCCATGATGCATTTGACGAGTGTCGACTTGCCGGCGCCGTTTTCGCCGAGAAGCGCGTGAAAAGACCCGGCCGGAACGACGATCGAGACGTTGTCGAGCGCGGTGAAGCTGCCGAAACGCATGGTCATATCGAGCGTCTCGATGCCGACGGCCTTGCCGGCTTGCGGAAGGGGCGTGTCGCGGACTGTGCTCACTTCATTGCTCCTTTTCGACGATGATGGCGACGGGACCGCCGCCGGGCGGACCCTGGTGTTCGGCGCCGCCGGACACATAGAGATCGGTAATCCCGAAGATGCCGGCGAGAACGCCGCCGACGAAGGCACGGGCATGGCGGGTGCCTGCAATATCCGAGTCATCGAGCATCGTGTGGCGCCTGCCGCCGATCCTGCCGGACGGGTCCGGCTCGGCCTTGGCGAGAACCGCCGCCAGCCGGCTGTTTTCCGGCAGGCGTTCGCGGGCTTTCCTGACGGAATGCGCGTCGATCGCATCCCGCATGACCGCGTGGTCGATCGACAGCGGACCGGACCATTTTGCGCTCATGCCGAGGACGATGATTTCGTGATCGGTGAGTTCGACCCCGGACGAGGTTGAGGCGCAGCGGGAAAAGAGATCGAAACGTGTGCAGATGTCGGCATCGCCGATCGATGTCGCATCTATCTCGCCGAGTGCCACGGCGACGCCGAGAGCCGAAGCGCCGCGCGAGAGGCCCATGGATTTCAGCGTGTCGTGGGTTGCGACCGTCCTGCCTGCTGCCTCGGCCTCGGCAATCCGGCGCGAGGTGAGCAGCGGACACTTGATCTGCACGAAATGGACATCGGCGGGATCATCGATGCCGGCATCCCTCATCGCGGACTTCACGCCTGCGGCAACGAGCAGGATCTGTTCCCGGCGCCCGAGATGTTCGGGGGGCAGCGCGGGGGTACGCGACACACCAATGGCCAGCGCCCGTTCGCCCGGGTTTTCTAAGGTTTCACGCGCAAAAACCGTCCAATGCGGCGAGAGCGCACCCTCGGTGCCGCCGGACATGATGATCGAGACGCCGTCGACGCCATATCTGCTGAACAATGTCTCGAAGCTGCGGGTGGCATAACCGCGGGTAAAATCATTGACGCAGCCGTTGCCTTCCGTCTTGCCGAGAACGGCGACGACGTTGTTCGCCTGAAGGCCGCTGGCAAAGAGCGCCTCGACGCCGGCGACGTCATCGGGCCCGTCGGCTGGCACGCGAAAGACATGGGCACGCAATGACGGCATCAGGGCAGCGCCTCGACTAGAGCCGCGGAATTGGAGACCGAGCCGAAGACGCCGCCCTGCATCTTCACCATCTTGATCGCGGCGAGGTGGTTTCCGTGGTCGGTCGCACCACAGCAGTCTTCCAGCAGCAGGCATTCGTAGCCGCGGTCATTTGCCTCGCGCATCGTCGTCGAGACGCAGACATCGGTGGTGATTCCGGTGAGGATAATGTTCTCGATGCGCTTCTGGTTGAGGATGAGTTCGAGGTCGGTGGCGCAGAACGAACCCTTGCCCGGCTTGTCGATGATCGTCTCGCCTTCGATCGGGTAGAGTTCGGGGATGATGTCCCAGCCGGGTTCGCCACGCGTCAGGATGCGGCCGCAGGGGCCGGGATCACCGATGCCGGCGCCGATCCGCTGCGAGCGCCAGCGTTTGTTGGCCGGCAGATCGGCGAGGTCGGGGCGATGGCCCTCGCGGGTATGGATGATGTGGTAACCCTTGGCTCGCATGGCGGCAAGCACACGTTTGATGGGTTCGATCGGCGCCTGCACCAGCGACAGGTCGTAGCCCATGTGGTCGACATAGCCGCCCTTGCCGCAGAAATCCGTCTGCATGTCGATGATGATGAGGGCGGTATTATCAGGCCTCAGAGCGCCGTTATAGGGCCACGGATACGGATCGGCGTCGATAAAATGCCCTTTGGTTTCGACCATCGCGTCCATCATTCTCTCTCCTATTCCGCGGCAGGTTTGAGGGGTTCGCCGTAGCGGCGCATCGGCTTGTCAAATCCGCAGGACGTGCCGTCCTTGACCTTTATCTCGTCTTCCCACGGCAGGCGGTATTTGCCGGCGATCAGGTCGTGCATGTAGGTGTAGGGCGCATCCTGGGCGCCGCCGGCGACGGCGACATAGCCGCGATGGCCGAACTGGTAGATATTGTTCTCCACGCCCCAGCCGAGCCGGGCCTCGCGCACCAGGTCGGGACGCACCTCGGCGGTGATGATCTCGTTGGGCCGGCCGGAGGTGCCGTGGGCGATGATCGTGCCGTCGAAATTGCAGATCATGCCTTCACCCATGGAATCGAACGTGCCGTCCGAGCCGCACATGCAGACATTCGCGGTGATCATCAGATTGCAGAAGGCGTTCGCCTGGTTGGTGAAGCGCCAGGCATCGCGGATCGGCGCCGTGTAGCCGGCGGTGCGGATCATGATTTCGGCGCCCTTATAGGCGCATTCGCGCGCCATCTCCGGGAACATGCCGTCATGGCAGACAATCAGCGCGAGCTTGGCGCCCCGCGGGCCCTCGATGACAGGGATGCCAAGATCGCCGGGCTCCCAGGGCTCGACGGGGATCCAGGGATGCATCTTGCGGTAATAGAGCTTCAACTCGCCCTGATCGTCGATGACGATGCCGGAGTTGTAGGGCATGCCGCCAGGGTTCAGCTCCATGATCGAGAAGCAGCCCCAGATCCGGTTGTCCCTGCAGGCCTGCTTGAAGGCCGCGACCTCCGGCCCGTCGAGCGTGCACATGATCTCCGGATTGATGTCCATGGAAAGGCCATGCAGCGCGTATTCGGGAAAGACCACGAGGTCCATGCCCGGTTGGTTGCGCCGCGCTTTGGCCACCAGATCGACGATCACCTGCGTCTGTTTTGCCAGATCCACTTTGGTGACGGTCACCGGCAGTTGGAGCTGCACCAGGCCGATACCGATGCCGTGTTCGGATTTGTTGAGACCGCCAAGTCCGTTCATCGGGATGCTCCGTTATTTCGTGAGCGACAGCGCACCCGGCGCACCGGCGAGCGAGCGGGTGGGCGAGGAGGTGGCGATCAGGATGACGAGGGTGAGCACGTAAGGCGCGGCGTAAAAAAGGTAGTAGCCTTGTGTGACGCCGACCGATTGCAGCGCCGGGCCGAGCGCGCCGGCACCGCCGAAAAGCAGGGCAGCGAGAAAGCAGCCGATCGGGTTCCAGCGGGCGAAGATGACGAGGGCCACGGCCATCAGGCCCTGGCCTGACGAGATGCCTTCGTTCCATGAGCCCGGATAGTAGAGCGAGAGGTAGGCGCCGCCGATTGCCGCCAGCGAACCGCCCACTGCCGTCGCCAGCAGGCGAACTCGGTCCGGGTCGATGCCCATGGCCCGGGCCGCGTCGGTGCTGTCGCCGACGACGCGCAGGATCAGGCCGATGCGGGTGTTCTTGAAGGCCCAGAACAGGAAGAGGGCAAGTGCCGCGCCGATGAAGAACAGTACGTTGATATTGAGCGCCGCCTGCACCTGCGGAATGCTCGACCAGCCGCCGAGCGCAATCGAGGGCAGTTTCGGCGCGACCGGCTGGATGAAGGATTTGCCGAGGAAGAACGCCATGCCGAGACCGAACTGCATCATGGCGATGCCGATGGCGATGTCGTTGACCTTGGGGAACTTGCAGATCCAGCCGTGGATGAGGCCGAAGATCGCGCCCGCCATCATTGCGGCCAGCACGCCAAGGGTCGGCGAGCCGGTCATGACGGCCACCGCATAGGCCGTCATGGCGCCGAAAACCAGCGTGCCTTCGAGGCCGAGATTGATGCGGCCGGAGCGTTCGGTGATCGTCTCGCCGAGGCTGACGAAGATGAACGGGGTGGAAACGCGAATGGCGCCGGCGAAGATCGCCAGCGGCACGCCCCAGATGCCGATGCCTGTCTCCTCCATCAGAGGCTCCTTTTCCAGAGGTCGGGATTGAAGATCTTGAAGCGGCCGTAGAAGGTTTCGCAGAAGAGAATGACGATGAAGAGCGCCCCCTGCAGCACCAGAACCGTCGCATCCGGCAGGCCCATGCGCCGCTGGATGAGGCCGCCCGAGGCGTCGATGCCGCCGAGCAGGATCGCGACCGGAATGATCGCCAGCGGATTGTGCCTGGCGAGGAAGGCGACGAGGATACCGGTATAGCCGTAGCCGGCGGCAAGCGAGGCATTGGCACTTCCCTGCACCGCCGCCACTTCGATCATGCCCGCCAGGCCGGCAAAGCTGCCGGCAAGCGCGGTAAATCCGGCAATCAGCTTGCCGACCGGCAGTCCCTGGATCTGCGCGGCGCGCACGTTGCCGCCGGCGATGCGGGCGGCAAACCCGTAGCTCGTCGCCTCGATCACGATCCAGGAGAGCATGCAGGCGAGGATGCCGATCACGAGACCCCAATGCACGTCCATGCCGGGAATATTGCCGAGCATGTATTCCGCCGGCAGCGGCCTGGTCGACGGCTTGTTGAGGCTTGCAGGATCGCGCAGCAGCCCTTCGACGAACTGGTTCATCAGGGCAATGGCGATATAGGAGAGCAGCAGCGAGGAGATGGTTTCGTTGACGCCGCGGTAATGGCGCAGGAAACCGGCAAGGCCGATCCAGATGCCGCCGACCACCATGGCAGCGATTGCCATCAGAATGAGGGTGAGGAAAACAGGCGCGGTGCCGGCGAGCGGCAGAGCCATGGCTGCGGCGGCAACGCCGCCCAGCACGACCGCTCCTTCCCCGCCGATGATGACGAGGCCGAGACGGGCGGGCAGGGCGACGCAGAGTGCCGTCAGGAGAAGGGGTGCGGCACGACTTAAACTGTTCTGCACCGAAAACCAGCTGCCGAAGCCGCCGGTATACATCAGTTGAAAGAGGGTGGCCGGCGACTTGCCGACCGCCAGGATGAAGAGGGAGAAGAGCGCAAGACCGATCAGGATGGCCGCAAGGCCGATGACAACAGGCTCGGCTCGCCGCGCGACCCATTCGAGGACGGGGCGTAGCGAAGCCGGTTTTTCCACGATGGCTATTGCGGGATCATTGGCCTCGATGGTCATGGCGCTTCTCCCTTCGCGGCTTACGCCGTGGACCCGACAACGCCCTCGACCAGGTAATTCATGCTTTCGAGCTCGATCGCGTCTTCGGCATAGCTCTTGTCGGCAGCCACGACGGTGTCGCCCTTATTGTCCTTCAAGGGTCCCTTGAAGACCGAGAAGCCGCCCTTCATCATCTCCGCCTGCGTGGCTTCGAAGGCCTTGCGGCCCTCCGCGGACACGCCGGGGCCGAGCGCGCTCATCTTCACGAAGCCGTCCTTCAGGCCACCGCGCACGAAGTTGCCGAGCTTTTCGCCGGCCTGCGCCTTCTTGACGAAGTCGCTGTAGACGTTACCCCAGGCCCACTCGGCGCCGGTGAGGTACTTTTCGGGAGCAAGCGGGCTCTGGTTGGCGTGATAGCCGCAGACGAAGGCGCCGCGGCCGGCAGCAGTCTCGACAACCACTTTGGGGCTGTCGACGTGGCAGGTGATGACGTCAGCGCCCTGGTCAACCAGCGCATTGGTGGCTTCGGCCTCCTTGACGGCAAGCGACCATTCGCCGGTGAAGATCACCTGGCAGGTGATACCAGGATCGACCGTGCGTGCGCCGAGCAGGAAGGCGTTAATATTCTGCAGAACCTGTGGAATCGGCTTGGCGGCGACGAAGCCGATCTTCTTGCTCTTCGTCGCATGGCCGGCGGCGATGCCGTTCAGATACTGGCCCTGGAAGATATAGCCGAAATAGGAGCCCGTATTGGCCGGGTTCTTGCCTTCCTGCCAGAGACCGCCGCAATGCCGGAACTGGATGTCGGGATGTTTAGCGGCCACGGCCAGCATGTGTGGGTCGAAGTAGCCGAAGGAGGTCGGAAAGAGCAGGGTCGCGCCGTCCAGGTTGATCATGGATTCCATCGTCTTCTGGACGTCGACGGTTTCCGGCACATTCTCTTCTTCGACCAGCGTCACGCCCGGTAGCGCCTTGATAACGGCCGCACCCTCCGCATGCGCCTGGTTATACCCGTAGTCGTCCTTGGGGCCGACATAGATGAAGCCGACGGTCAGCGCGGTTTGGGCTGCGGCGGAGGAGCCGATCAGGCCGGGCATGGCGCCGGCGAGCGCACCGGCAGCGGAAGCCTGGAGGAAATTGCGGCGGTTCATGGAAAGGAGTTTGGTCATCGGAATGCTCCTTGCGGCGCTGGGCCGGTTGTGAACGGGTACAGAAAAGTGCATGCAATGCATGTGCCAGAAATTAATCTATTGTTTTTTATAGATTATCTGAAACGACAAGATCTGCGCATTGCAAAGTGCATGCAGATTGATCGAATCTTTGCGCAAAAAGTAATCAATAGATATTTCTTGTTCGTTGTTACTGCGCGGTTGGCATAAAGTCGGATTGCCTGAGGTGCTCGTGCATCAGAAAGCGAAAATTTAACAATATCTTCTCCACTAGATTTGACTTATCGAGTCTCGAACCGCATCTGTATGCAGAATGTTGACGTGAGCAGATTCGTATTGTGAAGCAGACTAGGCGCAGAGAAGTGATCCGTACCGGGACCACCGTCGAACAGATGGTGCGAGCGATTGCCGACATGATCGTCACGGGTGAAATCCTGCCGGGCGCGAAGTTGGACGAGGTGTCGCTCGCGGTTCGTTTCGACGTTTCGCGCACGCCGGTACGCGAGGCTCTGCGTGAGCTGGGCGCCATGGGATTGATTGCGCGTGAGCCAAACCGCAGTGCCGTCGTTACCAATGTCACCGAGGCTTATCTGCATTCGATGTTCGAAGCGATGGCCGAACTCGAAGCGATCTGCGCCAGGCTCTCGGCCGAGCGTATGACGGTCGACGAGCGGCGCGCGCTGGAGCTGGAGCATCGGGGATCGGTGAGGCTCGTGCATGCCGGCGCGGAGGAAGAATATTCGGCTCACAATACCGAATTTCACACCCGGCTTTATCGTGGCGCGCATAATGATCATGTCTTCGAGATGGTGACGCAGACGCGGGCGCGGCTTGCGCCTTTTCGGCGGGCGCAGTTCCGTCTGCCTGGGCGTCTGGCAAAATCCTATGAGGAGCACGGCCGGATCGTCACCGCGATCATGCGCGCGGACGCAGCCGCCGCGGGGCAGGCGGCATATTCCCATGTGGAAATTGTCAGCGATGCCAGCGCGGTCTTTGCAACGCCCGGGGAGTAAAGGGGGGCAACGCCTAAAATCAGGCGCTGCCGGACCCGCCACGAAGACGAAAAAATCAAGGCCGGCAAGCGCCGAGGTTATTTCCCGGTTTCTACTCCGCCGCTTCGATGAAGCGGTGGCGTTCATAGAGGAATTTCAGCACGGCTTCACGGCATTTGAGATATGTCCGATCGGAGGCGAGCTCGATGCGATGGCGGGGGCGGGGCATGGTCACATCGAGCACTTCGCCGATACGGGCCGCCGGGCCGTTGGTCATCATGACGATGCGATCGGACAGCAGCACCGCTTCATCGACGTCATGGGTAATCATCACCATCGTATTGCCAAGCCGTGCGTGGATTTCCATCACCGCGTCCTGAAGATGGGCGCGGGTCAGCGCATCGAGTGCGCCGAAGGGCTCGTCGAGCAGCAGGATCTTCGGCTCCATCGCAAGCGCGCGGGCAATGCCGACGCGCTGTTTCATGCCCCCGGAAATTTCCGAAGGCCGCTTATCCCTCGCATGCGCCATTTGCACAAGGTCGAGGTTGGCCATGACCCAGTCATGCCGCTCGGCCTTGGTCTTCGTTCTGCTGAAGAGTTTGGAGACGGCGAGATTGACGTTCTCATAGACCGTCAGCCAGGGCAGCAGCGAGTGGTTCTGGAAGACGACGGCGCGCTCCGGTCCCGGTCCGTTGACCTCTCGGTTTTCAAGCAGCACGGCGCCCGCCGAAACCGGCGTCAGGCCGGCGATAAGGTTGAGGAGAGTGGACTTGCCGCAACCCGAATGGCCGATGATCGAGACGAATTCGCCTGCGGATATCGTCAGGTTGATATCCTTCAGGACCTCGGCGCGGACGCCGCCCCGATCGAAATGTTTGTCGATATGATCGAGCTTAAGATAGGCGTTCATAAATACCTCCCTCAGTTGGCCATGGCGCCGCGGGTGATGAGTTTGCCGAGCGCAGCCACCAGTTTGTCGAGAGCGAAGCCGACGATGCCGATATAGACGAGCGCGACGATGATGTCCGAAAGGCGCGACGAGTTCCACGCGTCCCAGATGAAGAAGCCGATGCCGACGCCGCCCGTCAGCATTTCGGCCGCGACGATGGCGAGCCAGGAGAGGCCGACGCCGATCCTGAGGCCGGTGAAGATGTAGGGCGCTGCCGATGGCAGCATGATCTTCCAGAAAAATTCGAACTGATTGAGGCGCAGCACCTCGGCGACATTGCGGTAATCCTGCGGGATATTGCGGACGCCGACGGCGGTGTTGATGATCACCGGCCAGATCGAAGTGATGAAGATAACGAAGATCGCCGAAGGGTTGGAATCCTGGAATGCCGCGAGCGACAGCGGCAACCAGGCGAGCGGCGGAACCGTCCGCAGTACCTGGAAGATCGGATCGAGGCCACGCATCGCCCAGACCGACTGGCCGATGATCGCACCGACGATGACGCCAGCGACCGCGGCAAGGCCAAAGCCATAAACGACGCGCTGCAGCGAAACGAGCACGCGCCAGCCGAGCCCGATATCCTGGGAGCCGTAGTTGAAAAACGGAAAGGCGATCAGGTCAAAGCTATCCTGCCAGACCCGATGCGGCGAAGGCAAAGACGCATCGGCCGATGAACAGAGCACCTGCCAGACGAGCAGGATAAGTGCCAGCACGACGACCGGCGGGACGACATTGCGAAGTGCGGTCAGTACCGCTCGCCGAAAATCGATCCGCGATCCGTGTTTGCCGGAAAATGGCACAACCTTTGCTGCCGGCTTGGCAGAGGCGGCCATGGAGGGATTTTCTTTATTTGCCAGGGCGGACATCAACGCGCTCCTCACGTGAATGAAAGGCCGGCGCGCCCGTCGCGCGCCGGAGGCGGGGGTCAGGAGGCAGCCTTGATCGAAAGGCTGTCGAGATAGGCGGAAGGATTTTCGGGGTCGAAGACCTTGCCGTCGAAGAAAGTCTCCTTGCCACGAGAAGACGATGCGGGAATATCGGCCGCCGCGACGCCGAGATCCTTGGCGGCCTCGCGCCAGATATCTTCGCGGTTCACCTGGTTGACCAACGCCTTGATGTCGGTGCTCGCCGGCAGATTTCCCCAGCGGATGTTCTCCGTCATGAACCAGGTATCGTGGCTCTTGAACGGGTAGGAGGCGCCGTCCTTCCAGAACTTCATATAGAGGTCGGTGGCCTTGACCTCGCGGCCATTGCCATAATTGATGTCGCCCTTGAGGCGGCCGAGTACGTCCTTCGTCGGAACGTTGAACCATTGGCGCTTGCCGAGAATGTCAGCCATCTCCGCCTTGTTGTCCATGCTTTCGCACCACTGCTGAGCCTCCATGACAGCCATCAGCAGGGCCTTGGCAGCATTGGGATTCTTTTCGATCCAGTCGGCGCGCAGTCCGAGCGCTTTTTCGGGATGGCCCTTCCAGAGCTCGCCGGTGGTGGCTGCGGTAAACCCGATGCCCTGGTTGACGAGCTGCTCATTCCACGGTTCGCCCACACAGAAGACGTCCATGTTGCCGACCTTCATGTTGGCAACCATCTGCGGCGGCGGCACGACGATGGTCGAAACGTCCTTGTTCGGATCGATGCCGCCGGCGGCGAGCCAGTAGCGGATCCAGAGGTCATGAGTGCCGCCCGGGAAGGTCATGGCGGCCTTGATCTCCTTGCCCTCCGCCTTCTTTTTCTCGAATGCCGCCTTCAGCTTGGAGGAATCGAGCTGCACGCCGGTTTCGGCATATTCCTTGGCGACGGAAATGCCCTGGCTGTCGAGGTTGAGCCGGGCGAGGATCGCCATCGGCACCGGCTTATTGTTCTGCGTCACCTTGCCGGTATGCATGAGATAGGGGAGCGGCGAGAGGATATGGGCACCGTCGATGCCGTTTGCTGCGCCGCCCAGCACGAGATTGTCGCGGGTCGCACCCCAGGATGCCTGTTTGGCCACATCCGTTTCCGGAAGGCCATGCTTGTCGAAAAAGCCCTTTTCCTTGGCGATGATCAGCGGTGCGGAATCGGTGAGAGCGATAAAGCCGAGCTTGACACCTGTCACCTCAGGGCCTGCTCCGGCTGCGAAGGCGCCGGACGGAAAGGCAGCCTTGACGGCGCCGATGAGGGCAGCCGCTGCGGTCGTCTTGAGCATGCTGCGGCGGGTAATGCCGGTTGTCGAAATCCCAGTCTGCAAATTCTTTGTCATGCGCAGGTTCCCTCTGCTGGCTGAATTTGGACACAAAAAAACGCCGCCGGAATTTGCGTCCAGGGGATGAGAGAATCCCGGATTGCAAAGACCTTGCGACGTCGGTGTCTGTTGTAGGCGCTTATGCCGCGCCTATCTGCACCGGTCGCCGTTGACCGATGCGTCTCAGAACCTGCAAGCAGCGTGCCAATTTCGAGAGGAATTGGTAACAGCATGAAGCAAAAGGAGAAATGGTAAGAATTGACGAATGCTTATTTCTTAGGCTTTCTATTTTCTGCTTCCGTTTTGTGCGATTGCTAGCGTAGTGGCGGTCATGGGAGCGCTCTATTTGTGCAGTGCACGCAATATCGAAGCTACACGACGCAGGCGGCAGAATGGGTTCTGCTCGCTTTATTCGTCGGTATTTGCCAGCAGCAAAGCTCAAGAGGGAAGCGCAGGCGTGGCGATTGCCTCGCCATCACCTCATTTCATTGCAGCAAGGATACGAGGCCGTAGAACGCTGCGGATATTGCTGCAGCCGCTGGCATCGTAACGATCCAGGCTATCACGATGTTGCCGGCCAATCCCCAGCGCACGGCCGAGACACGACGAGCTGCGCCCACTCCAACGATTGCTCCGGTGATGGTATGCGTCGTCGAAACGGGAATACCGAGCCACGTCGCTCCGAAGAGTGTCAACGCTCCGCCCGTCTCTGCGCAGAAACCTTGCATGGGATTGAGCCGGGTGATCTTCGACCCCATGGTATGAACGATCCGCCATCCGCCAAAGAGCGTCCCGAGAGCCATTGCCGACTGGCAGGAAATGACCACCCAGAAAGGCACGTAGAATGTCGGGCCGAGATATCCCTGGCTGAACAAGAGCACCGCGATGATGCCCATCGTCTTCTGCGCATCATTCCCGCCGTGGCCAAGCGAATAAAGCGAAGCAGACACAAACTGCATGACGCGAAATGTGCGATCCACCGCAAACGGCGTTTGCCGGATGAATAACCAGGAGACGGCGAGCACCAGCACGAGGGCAAGCAGGAAGCCGATGGCTGGCGAAAGGAAAATGGCACCGACGGTCTTTAGGAGGCCGTTCCAGACGATCGAGCTGAAGCCCACCTTTGCCAGACCGGCCCCCACCAGCCCACCGACAAGCGCATGCGACGAGCTCGACGGAATCCCGAAAATCCAGGTAAGAATATTCCAAACGATGGCGCCCATGAGTGCGGCGAAAATCACTTGAGGCGAAACGATCGCAGGATCGATGATGCCGGTCCCCAGTGTTTCGGCCACGTGCAGGCCGAAGAACAGGAATGCGATGAAGTTGAAGAATGCTGCCCAGGCGACCGCATATTGCGGCCGCAGGACGCGGGTCGAGACGATCGTGGCAATCGAATTGGCCGCGTCATGCAGACCGTTGAGAAAATCGAAGAACAGGGCGACGACGACCAAGCCGACAAGCAGCGGCAGAGCGAGGGAGGCTTCCATCAGACGTTCTCGATGAGAATGCCGCTGATTTCGTTGGCGACATCCTCGAAGCGGTCGACGACTTTCTCCAGCTCTCCGTAAATTTCGCTTCCGATCATGTAGGCCATCGCATTGCCGCTGGCGCCATGTCGCAGAAACAGATCCTTCAAACCCTGGTCGTGGAGCTCATCGGAACGTCCCTCCACGCGGGTGACCTCCTCCGCGATGGCCGCGAGGCGCTGCGCATTGGCTCCCAATCTGTCGAGGAGGGGTATCGCTTCCGCGACAAGGTTTGCCGCCTTGACGATTTCACTGCCCATCTCCTGCATGAGCGGATCGAAGCTGGATTGCTCGAACAAGCGGATCGTCTTGACTGTCTTGTGCATCATGTCGATCGCATCATCCATCGACTGAATGAGGTCTTTGATGTCTCCCCGGTCGAAGGGCGTGATGAAGCTTCGTCGAACGGCAAGAAGAACGTCACGCGTGACGTCGTCCGCCTCGTTTTCCAATGCGACGATTCGATCGCAGTTTTCCTGAACGTCATTGCCCTTCAGAAGTTGATCGAGGGCGTGCGCCGCAGCAACGACGGTCTTCGAGTGCTTGGAAAACATTTCAAAGAATCTGTCTTCCCGTGGCATCAGCTTGCGAAAAATGCTCATCATGCCTGCGAACCTTCCTCGTGCGGCCGATTGTCATAAAAGTGTCATAAACACGCTCAGGCAATTGAAGCAACATGCAAATTCGGTAATTCAATCAATATGACACCTAGCAAAAAAGCCAGGAAGCCTCGACCGGACAAGTCCCAACCACTGCTGCGACAGCTCGCTGCTGTTCCTGAAGTGCTGTTCGCCGGTGCATTCCGTCAACAATATGGTGCTATTTGCTTCCGTCACGGCAATGCCGGATCCGAGGTCGAAATCCTGGTGATCACGTCTCGCGAGAGCGCGCGCTGGGTCATCCCGAAAGGATGGCCGATGAAGGGGAAAAAGCCTTTCGAAGCAGCAGCAATCGAGGCCTGGGAGGAGGCAGGCGTACGCGGGGTGGTGAAGAAGAAGCCGGTCGGCCGCTATACCTATCTGAAAGAACTCGACAATGGCGATGTGGCGCCCTGTATCGTCGACATGTTTCAGATTGAAGTCACGGAGGTCAGCGGCGATTTCAAGGAGCGGGGTCAGCGTATTCTCGAATGGGTCAGCCCGGATGAAGCGGCAAGACGCGTTCGCGAGATCGAACTCAAGTCGCTGCTCGTCCAATTTGACGCGCGCGGTGGCAAGAAACGCGATCGCGGCTGACCACGGGCTTTTTCGGCGACACGTTACAGCGCCGCGCGTCTTTTTAAGGAATTATGCAGTAGGTGTTTGATCCCGAAACCCGCCTTCCGCACCCCTATCGCTCGAATGGTTCGCCGAGTGAAGCGACGCCGTTCAGTTTCAGCAGACGACGGTCGGCGGAGATGATGCCGAGCACGATGATCGTGACGAGATATGGCAGGCTCGAGAGCAATTGCGAGGGAACGTCCAGTCCGGTTGCCTGGGCTGCAAGCCCCATCAGCGAGACCGCCCCGAACAGGCAGGCCCCGAGGAAGATCCGGCCGGTGAGCCAAGTCCCGAAAACGACGAGGGCGATGGCGATCCAGCCGCGCCCGGCGATCATCCCGTCGGCCCAGAGTGGGGTATAGACCACCGACGCATAGGCACCGGCGAAGCCGGCCATCGCACCGCCGAAGGCGATAGCGAGAACGCGGACTGATATTACCGAATAGCCGATCGCGTGAGCGGCCTTCGGGTTCTCGCCAACGGCGCGGACGATGAGCCCAAGCTTGGTGTAGGCAAATATGGCCCAGAGAGCGAGGGTCGCGGCGAGTGAAATCCACACGACGATGTCCTGGACGAAAAGGCCGCCGACAATCGGCAATTCCGAAAGCCCGGGAAGGGCAAGCTTCGGAAGTCCCCTGACCGTGAGGCTTTCATAGGTCTTGCCGAAAAGCGCGGAGAGGCCCTGGCCGAGAATGCCGATGGCAAGGCCCGCTGCCACTTGGTTTGCCCGGAATCCCAGTGTGACCAAGGCGAAGAGCAGGGAAAGGACAGCGCTGCCGAGCCCCGCGACGACGAAGCCCAGGAGATGTCCGCCGCCCTGGTAGACGATAATGAAGGCGAGCACGGCACCGAAGGCCATCAATCCCTCGACCCCGAGGTTGAGGACGCCGGCGCGCTCGGCCACCAGTTCGCCGAGGGCTGCCAGAAGAAACGGTGTCGCAGCCGCAAGCATGCCGGCAAGAATGAACTCGATGGCGTTCATGATGGGCTCCGATGGACGGCGCGTCGCCATTCAAGGCGATAGCGCACGAAGGCGACTGCGATCAGGTAAGCGAGCAGCAGGCTACCCTGGAAGACACGGACGGCGGCGATCGGCAGGTTGGCCGAGACCATGGCATTGTCGCCACCGATATAGATGACCGCCACGACCAGCGCCGAGACCACGATGCCGATCGGATGCAGGCCGCCGAGATAGGCGACGATGATGGCCGCATAACCATAGCCGCTCGCGACCGAACGCTGCAACTGCCCGAGCGGGCCTGCGACTTCGGCGGCACCGGCAAGACCGGCCGCAAAACCGCCGATCAGCAGCGAAAGCCAGATCGCCCAACCTTCCTTAAAGCCAGCATAGCCGGCAGCCCGCGGCGCCAGACCGCCGACCTGCAGCTTGTAGCCGATGAAGCTCCTCTGCATGAAAACCCAGGCCGCAACCGACAAGGCGAGCGTGATGAGGAATGAGACATTGAGGCGGGTACCGGCGATTAGGGTAGGCACCATCGCATCATACTGGAACATCACCGACTGGGGGAAGTTGAAGCCGTTCGGATCCTTCCAGGGGCCGAGCAGCAGGTAGTTCAGCAGTTGCGCCGCAACGAGGCTCAGCATCAGTGAAACGAGGATCTCGTTGGCGTTGAGGCGCACGCGCCAGAAAGCGGTGAGAGAAGCCCATAGTGCGCCGCCGATGGCGCCGAGCAGCAGCATTGCCGGCCAGATCCACTGGCCCGTTGCCTGGGGAAACCAGACCGGAATGGCAGAGGCGAAGATCGCACCGAGAATGAACTGGCCTTCGGCGCCGATGTTGAAGACCTTGGCGCGAAAGCCGATCGCCAGTCCCTGTGCGATCAGAAGGAGCGGGCCTGCCTTTAAAAGCACTTCCGAAAATGACGCCCAGGAGAGGAAAGGCTCGAAAAGCATCGCATAAACGACCGCGACAGGGTCACGGCCCATCAAGATGTAAAGGCCGAGGTTGAGCGCGATTGCTATGACAAGTGCTATGACGGGCGCCAGCAAGGTCGCAGCAAGCGAGGCGCGCTCCCGGCGGACCAGGGTGGGAACGAAAGCAGGGGACCAAGCACTCATAGATGGACTTTCTCGGGCGAGGCTTGAGCCCCGGTCATGTATCGGCCGATCTCCTCGGGCTTCGTGTCCCGCGTTGCGAGCGGCGGGCTGAGCCGGCCGTGATGCAGCACCTGGATGGAATCGCAGAGCTCGAACAGTTCTTCCAGCTCCTCGGAAATGACGAGGATCGCCATGCCCTGATTGCGCAATGCGACCAGGCGGCTGCGGATGGCGGATGCAGCGCCGATATCGACGCCCCAGGTCGGCTGCGCCACGAAAAGCAATTGGGGAGACAGCATGATTTCCCGGCCAACGATGAACTTCTGCAGATTGCCGCCGGACAGGGTGCCGGCTTCCGCATCCGGGCCTGGCGTGCGCACATCATACTGACGGATGCAATCCTTGGTGAACGCCATCGCCCGCGCCCTGTCGACGAGACCGTGCCGCAAAAGCTTGAGCGGATGGGCGGTCAGCAGGCTGTTGAGGGCGAGCGACATTTCAGGTACGGCGCCGCGTCCGAGCCGGTCTTCCGGAACGAAGGCAAATCCGAGCCTCCGCCGCGCGGCCGCATCGAGCCTGCCGACATCGATCCCCATCATGTAGATCCGGTCGCGTTGGTCGCGCCCCAGTACCGTCTCACCTGAAATCAATGCAGCAAGCTCGCTTTGGCCGTTGCCCGAAATACCGGCGATCCCGAGGATTTGGCCGGCACGCACTTCGAGGCTGATGCCGGAGAGCGGCACCGCGAAGGGATCGTCGGGCTGATAATCCAACCCGATGATCTCCAGTCGCTTTTCCCCGCCAGACAGCGGCAGCGCCGAGATGGGGGCGGGCATCTCGCGACCGATCATCATACGGGCAAGGTCATGGGCATCATATTCGCGCGGGTCGACATCCCCGGTCACCCGTCCGCCGCGCAGGATCGTCGCCCGGTCACAGATCGCCCGGATTTCTTCCAGCTTGTGGGAGATCAACAGGATGGAGACGCCGCCGTCGCGCAGCCGGCGCAGCGTGTCGAAGAGCTTCTCCACCAATTGCGGCGGCAGGACGGAGGTGGGCTCGTCGAGGATCAGCAGCTTCGGATCGGTCATCAGGCTTCGGATGATCTCCACCCGTTGCCGCTCGCCGACCGACAGCGCATGCACATGGGCGAGCGGGTCGACCTCAAGGCCGAATTCCCGTCCAAGCGTCCGAATGCGTTGCTTGAGCTCAGCCTTGCGACCCGGCACGACCAGCCGAATATTCTCAAGGACGGTCAGGGTCTCGAACAGCGAAAAATGCTGGAAGACCATGCCGATGCCGTGGCGCCTCGCCTCGGCGGGGGAGGAGAGGCGCAAGGGTTCTCCTTCCCAGACGACGTCGCCGTCGTCCGGTTGCTCGACGCCGTAGATCAGCTTCATCAGCGTCGATTTTCCCGCTCCGTTTTCTCCGAGGATCGCATGGATCGATTGCGGAGCCACGTCCAGATCGATTGCCTGATTGGCGTGGATCTGGCCGTAGCTCTTCGAAATGCCGCGCAGCGACAGGAGCGGGGTCGTCATGACTTATTTCGGCAACGGCGTGGACACGCCCTTGACGTGCCAGTTCATGGCGATGATCTCGGGGTCGGCCATGGTTGCGCCGGATGCGACACCCTCGCTGCCGTCGGCCTTGGTGATCGGCCCGGTGAAGGGCGAGAAGCTGCCGTCGGCGATCTTTGCCTCGATCTCCTTGATCTTGGCCATCACGTCTGCCGGAACATCCGGATTCCAATCGACCACTTCGACGACCTTGTCGGCGACGCCGAGGAACGCATTGGCGCCCTTGAACGTGCCGGCGAGATGGGCGTCGACCGATGCCTTGAAGAACGGCGACCAGTCCGTCGAGATGCATCCGAGATAGGTTTTCGGTGCGTATTTCTTCATCGAGGAGTTGAGGTTGAAGGCGTAGACGCCGGCTTCCTCGCAGGCCGAGATGACGGACGGCGTGTCCTGGGCGTTGGAGAAGATCACGTCGCACTTCTGCGCGATCAAGGCTTTGGCGGCTTCCTGCTCCTTGGCCGGGTCGAACCAGGAATTGACCCACACCACCGAGACCTCGATATCGGGCTTGACGGCCTGGGCGCCGAGGGTGAAGGCGTTGATCGAAGTGATGAGTTCGGGAATGGCGAAGGCGGACACGGAGCCGAGCTTGCCGGTCTTGGAAAGCGCTGCTGCGGCCATGCCGAGCAGATAGGTGCCCTGGAAATATTTGGCGGCGAACGGCGAGAAGTTCGGAGCGACCTGGAAGCCGGAAGCATGCAGGACCGTAACACTCGGGTCGCGGCGGGCGATCTGCAGGGCGCCGTTCTGATAACCGAAAGAGCCGGCAACCAGGAATTTGTTTCCGTCGGCGACGGTCTTGTTCATGATGCGGTCGGCGTCCGGGCCTTCGGCGATATTCTCGAGCACGGTGACCTTCACCTTGTCACCGTAAGCGGCCTTGATCGGCTCGAGACCGGCCGCAAGTGCATGCCCCCAGCCGACGTCGCCGATCGGCGACGGGACGACGAGCGTGATGCCGAGCGGCTCGTCGGCCGCCAAAGCAAGACGGCTGCCGAGCACGCCGGCAAGGCCGGTGGCGGCAGCGGCCGTCATCAGGTTTCTGCGGGTCAGTTTGGTCATGTTCTCAGTTCCCTCTTTTGGTTTTTTAAAATTCCACGGCGGATAGTGCGGCCTCGGCATCGGCTGACAGCTTGGCCTCGTCGAGACCGGGGAATTCGCCCTTCTGCCAGACGATGCGGCCATTGGTCATGGTCATATCGGTCGCCATGCCGATGCCGACGCGGGCAATCAGGCTCAGCGGATCGTGCCGCGTGCCGACATAATCCATGCGGCGGGTGTCGATCGCAAACAGGTCAGCGGCCATGCCGGGCGCCAGCCGGCCGATATCGCGCCGGCCGAGCAGGCTGGCACCCCCTGTCGTGCCGTAGCCGAGGAAATCGACCGGCGGCGGCACGGGATGGGCACGGCCGGAGGAGACGAGGCACTGCAGCATATAGGCGGAGTGCAGGCAGTGCATCAGGTTGGAATTGTCGTTGGAGGCCGCACCGTCGCAGCCGAGGCCTATGCGCAGGCCGAAGGCGGCCATGGCGGGAATGTCGGTAACCTCCGCGCCGACCAGATAGACCGGTTCCGGGCAGTGCGCCACACCGGTGCCGCTGGCCGCCATCTTCCTGAGTTCGTCGTGGGTCAGTTCCCAGCAATGGGCATAGAAGGCGTCGGGCCCGGCAAAGCCGAGTTCTTCCAGATAGTCGACCGTGCGCATGCCGTGGCGAGCCTGAATGACCGGGCTCTCGCCTTCCCCGACATGGGTATGCATCATGACGCCGCGATCGCGCGCCAATGCCACCGATTCCACAAAGGTCTCGCGATAGCAGTTCACCGGCTGGCAGGGCGCGACCACGACCTGACGCATGCTGAAGGGGCTGGTATCGTGGTAGGTCTCGATCAGCCGGGCGCAGTCAGCGATGAATTCGTCGGTCGTTTCCAGCATTTCGTCGGGAATGGTCGAGCCTTCCGACTTCGGCAGGGTATTGCCGCCGCGACCGGCATGGAAGCGCATGCCGAGCAGCTCGGCTGCTTCAAACTGGCGGTCGATCAGCCGCTTACCGGCATGCCGGGGGAAATTGTACTGGTGATCGAAGGCCGTAGTGCAGCCATGCTTGATCATCTCGGCCATCGCCGTGACCGAGGAGTGGTAAAAGCACTCCTCGTCGAGCTGTGAAAAGATCGGGTAGATGCGGTCCAGCCACTCGATCACCGAGAGCTTCGTCCAGTCGAGATCGGCGCGGTTGCGCACGAAGCACTGGAAGAAGTGATGATGGGTGTTGACGAGACCTGGATAGACAAACCAGCCGGCGGCATCCTGAACAGTCGTGCCGGCGGGCAGCGCATCCCTTCCCAGATTTTCGCCGATCGCCACGATCGCCGGACCGCTGGTCAGGAGATCGACATTGCGTTGGACGACCGGTCCCTTGCCCTCGTCGACAATCACGGCTGCGCAGTTCTTCAGGAGATATCCAGCCATGTCACGCCTCGCCCGGTTCGAGATGAGGTTCGGGCTTCAGCTCGTGCAGCCGGTGAATACCTGGCATCTCGATAAACCTGTCGAGGGCGCGCAGCGCGCGGGACCAGAGCCGGATGGCAGGATAAGCGTCCAGCGTGACGCCGCCATCGGGCGCCAGCGCCACATAGGGAAAGCAGGCGATGTCGGCAATTGTCGGCCGGTCGGCGGCGAGGAAGCGCATGCCGCGAAGGCCCTGCTCGACAAGCCCGGCTTCAAGCTCGCGAAGGGCGGCGATGCCCTGGGCCTGCAGCGCGCCGATATCGCCCGGCCGCAGCAGCATTTCATGGAGCCGCGCGCCACCGAGGCTTGCCGTCAGCCGGCCGGAAAAGGACAGCCATTGCTGCACCCGCGCCGCTTCCTCGGCCTTACCGCTGCCGAGCCATTCGGGTGCTGCCTTGGCGGCGAGATAGACGAGGATCGCCGACGATTCCGTCAGGATCAGGTCGCCATCCTCCAGGATCGGAATGGAGCCTGCCGGGTTGAGCGCAAGCAGCTCGGGGCCGCGATGCTCGGCGCCGGGATGGAAATCCACCGGGCGCAGGTCAAGCTTCACGCCGGTCAGCGCCGCCATCAGGCGCACCTTGTAGCAACTGGGCGAGAGTATGTAGTCGTAGAGCTTCATTGCGCCACCAGCTGTGCGCCGTAGGTATAATTGTGGCGCTTCAGCCAGCGCCTATAGGCGATCGATGTCAGATCGGCACGTGTCGGGATTTCCATGCCCGGGTCGAGCGGCAACAGCCGCGGGATCTGGTTTTCGAGGATCGACCGGTCCTGCAGAAAGATCGTCTGCTGGAAATGGATGAGATCGGTCATCGCGGTCTCGTCGTCGAAAAGCGCCATCCATGGCCAGACGTCGCAGAGGTCCTCAGCCAGCGGCTGCACGAAGAGCGTGATGACATCCCATTCGCTCGGACGCGGCGGGCAGGTCTTGTAAAGCACGGAGCAGGTGGGCGCCGGCACGCGGTACATATATTCCGTCGTGATCCCGCCGCTTGCCGATTTGGCGGCCTGCGGCTGGTAAAATTTCACCTGCGTTGCCCAGACCTCGTCTTCTTCCTCGCGGATCTCGACCTTGTAGTTCTGGACCTCGGTGTGCGGCTCTGCGCCGAGAATGTCGGTGTGGACGAAGGGGAAATGGGCGATGTCGAGAAAGTTCTCGACCGCACGCAGGGGCGAGCAGCGCACGCGCACCACGCCGACATCGACGAAGCGGCGACCGGGCTGATCGGCCTCGGGAATGGGGAAAAGTTCCTTCTTGGGCTCGCCGAGGGAGGACCAGACATGACCGTAACGCACACGCACCGGCAGAACGCGGCCATCGCCGCCCGTCACCTTCGCATTGCCATCGGCATCGCGCGCCACTTCGATCGACTCGCCCATCAGCGCCGTCGTGCGACCGGCGCTGTCGAGCTGGCTGAAAAGCCCGACTGGATACCATTCGTTAATCATCGCCTGCATGGTCATTGCGCGATCTCCCTCTGAAGACCCTCAGCTCGGCGGCGCAGGCTCTCGGCGGCGCGTGAAGCGCGGATGCCCGCTGCGGGGCCGGCGTCAGCCTTCAGCAGCACATGGATCAGCGTCTGTCCGTCTTCCCAAGCGGATAATAACAGACAGACGGCCCCGGTGGATGCATCGAACTCGACAAAACCTTCGGGGCTCGCCTTCGCACCGGCCGCCGCCTCGATCGCCGCGAGGCCGGCGAACGCCGTCAGCGAACGCAAGGGGGTGAGGCCATCAAACCTCGGTGGCTTCGAAGCGGGCGTACCCACAGCCACCCAGATCACGCTGTCTGTTTCCTCGACGTCATGGGTGGCGACGCGAATGGTTTCCGGTGGCGTCAGCCCCGGATGGGCGGGAATGCGGAGACAGTTTCCGGCCTGGCCGTAGCTCCAGCCGTGATAGATGCAGGAGAGCGTCTCGCCGCGCACGAAGCCGTGAGACAAGCGCATGCCACGATGCGGACAGCGATCCGCCGATGCCGATATGTGCCCCGAAGCGCTGCGCCACAGGGCAATCGATCCGGCTGCCGTCCGTGCCGGCACTACGGTTCCGGCCGGCAAATCCCGGGAAAGGGCGACTGGCGTCCAAAAGCCGGTCGTAGCGGATGGCATGACTAGAGTTCCCAAACAAAATCATATGCTTGTCGAGCACGCTCCACCTCGGCATCGAGGCAATTCCACTCAACCTTATCAGGTTTGCATAATTATTTCGCATTGGCAACATTGAGTAAATAATATGCACGAGGGAAATACGCCACAGCCCGATACTAGGTCCTTTCGCCGCTGATCGCCGTGCGATCTATCCTCTCGACCCATACGTCGATGGGCCCGAGAGAGCATCCCATCTCCATCATGTCGATCAGCTCCTCCGGCCCAGCAACCTCAAGTTCGATCCGCATGGAACTCGTATGAGATATGGTGTGCGAGAGGCCAAGCTTGGCGGCATGGCGCCGGATCCAGGGGACAAAGGAAGCAGCCTTGAGATCACCGACAATCGTCATCCGCTCCTGGAAGTGAGTTGTATCTTGTCCCGTCATAAGGATCCCCGTCCTTGCTCTGCTACACCTTAGCGCCTGAATGACCTTGGCGAGGGGCATCGTCATGGCGAGGATATGGCGTCGGGGTTTCTTTTGCAAAAGTCCTCGGCGGTAGGCCTGACAGCTTCGACTTGTGAAACCGCGAAGTTTGTATTTAAACGAATATCGTGAAAAAGCTGGTTCGCTGGCTGCTTACGGAAACGATTGCGGCCGTCGTTCTGACCGGCTTCCGCTGGTATCGCTGTTTCCACCACCGACAGCCCCGATGATGAGATTGGCATCGCGCTCAACAATTCCATGCCTGGCCGAACAGCAGCTGGGGCTGCGCCAGGCTCGTAAACACCTTTGCCGATTCCTCGCCACCCCGCGGCTGCACCGCCGGCGACGCAACACGGTGGAGGTAATACTGCAGGGGTTGCACCCATGGCGCAGCCTAGCCGCGCGCGTCGAGTTGTGGCTCCCGCGCGGACTGCCGGCCTCGACGCCCCACAACATCGCGCTGTGCCGGCGCTTCGATGCTCACGCCGAGGCTGTTGCCCGTCACTTCACCGCCTGCCAGTCAGCATTGTGACAAAAGCCGTGACTTTCCGCCCGCGAAGTTGGCTGGTTCGCAGCCGCCTGGAGCGTCTGGCCTGAAATCAATCCCCGTTGATCGTCGCCGGCATCGCCATCGCGACACACGTCTTGCAGCGCTCACTCACACTGGAGCCGGCTTCGGTCGGCGACGGAAGAGATTCCGATCGCCAAGCCCTCGCCACGTGGATCATGCGCGCCGGTCGCCATTCCGCTCTCATCGATGGCAATCACGCCAGCCTGTCCCGCGAGCGGGCTCCGCGCTTCGATCGGAGATAGGACGTGGCCTCGAGCGGCCAGTTCCGCAAGCACTGTTTCACCCACGTCGCTTTCCAGCTTCAGGCTGTCGCGGCTATCGGAAAATGTCTTGCCGAGAAGAAAGCGCGGACCGGCCAGCGCTGCTGCCGGTTCCTCGTCAAAGTCGATCAGCCGGGTCAGCAGCATCGCCAGTGTCTGCGGCTGGCCGTCGGCGCCTTGCGTGCCATAAAGCAGGGCCGGCCTGCTGTTGCGCAGGCCGAGGCCGGGGTTCAACGTGTAGAAAGGACGCTTGCCGGGGGCGATGCCATTGACATGCTTGGGATCGGGCGAAAAGGCCGCCCCGCGGTTCTGCCAGAGAATACCCGTATCGCCGACAACCACGCCGCTGCCCCAGTCGAAATAAGTACTCTGCAAGACGCTGACGCTGCCGCCCACGGCATCCGTTACGGCAAAGAACACGGTGTCGCTGCTGCGAAAGGGCGCCGGCCATTCAAGCGCCCGCACGGGATCGATGGAGGCCGCCGCCTGCGCAAGGTGCTGCGTGCTTAGCCATTCCTCTACCGGCTGCGATGCGACATCGGGATCGGCAATGCTGTGGCGATCGAGAAAGGCGCGTTTGACAGCTTCGACGCAGAGATGCAGATGGTCTGCGCTGCCGGCCTTATGGGCGGCAATGTCAAAATGGGCGAGAATCCCCATAATCGCCAGTGTCGTGAGACCCTGTGTCGGCGGCGGCGGCGCAAGCAGCTCAAATCCCCGATAGGAAAGACTGACGGGCGCGACCTCGCGCGTTCGGGTCGCCTCAAGATCGTCACTGGTCAGTGGAGAGCCTACAGCCTGCAGCCCTGCCGCGATCTTTGCGGCCAGTTCGCCCTCGTAGAATGAACGTGGCCCATCGCGGGCAATCAGCGAAAGCGACCGCGCCAAATTCGCCTGCTGGAACAGGCTGCCTGTTTCCGGCGCCGCGCCATCCGCCATGAAAAGCGCCGCAAAACCCGGCCAGCCGGCCGCTTCCGCCCGCCGGAAGGCAAGCCAGAAGCTCTGCGAGCGCGTGATGGGAAACCCCTTTCCCGCGTGGCGGATCGCATCAACAAGCAAGACAGGAAAGTCGATCTTACCGCCCCAGTGCCGCGCGGAATAGTCATACGCGTGCCGCCACGCATCAACCGCGCAGGCCGAGGTCAACGCCGAAAGCGGTCCGCGTAGCGGAATTTTTCCGTCGAAATCCGGCAATTTCTGCGCCGCCTGGCCGATGCCGAGAAAACATGTCTTCCGCCCGCTGCGATCGGCAACAATCCAGACGGAATCGCCGCCAAGCCCGCAGAAATGCGGATAGACGACAGCGATCGTGCTGCCGATGGCGATCGCAGCTTCCAGCGCGTTGCCGCCGGCCCGCAGGATTGCCGCGCCCGCCTCGCTCGCCAGCGCATGCGGACTCGTCACCATGCCGCCACGTCCAGTTGCCTGCATCGTCGGATCCCGGTCTATCCCTGTCATCGCGCTCGAATTCCGCTGAGTCTATGGTCTGTAAAGCGCACGATAGGTCCGATAGCCCTCGTTATAAACCGCCGCATTGTCGGGATTGGGCACGATACTTTCACCCTGGCTGACAAAGGCGGTTACACCGGACCAGTCCTCGGTCAGTCCGGCGCCGATCGCCGCTGCCCAGGCGACGCCGAGGCAGGAGCCGGGATGGCCGGTCAGACCTTGTAGTGGCTGCTGCAGCACATCGGAAACGATCTGCATCCAGATCCGGCTCTGCGATCCCCCGTCGGAGACGATGAAACGTGTCGTCGGGTGACCGATGTCGTTCAGTACGTCGATATGATGACGCAGCGCATAGGCATAGGCTTCCAGCATCGCCCGCCAGAGATGGCCGATATGATGCGACAGCGTCAGTCCCTCGATCAGTCCGCGCGCGCCGGCGTCGTGAATCGGTGTCTTCTCGCCGAGGAAGTAAGGCAGGATTGTCAGCCCGTCCGCGCCGGGCGCGCATTGCGCGGCCAACCGGTCGAGATAGCGGTGCACGGATATTCCCTCCGCCTTTGCCGCGATCTCCTCGTATTTGGCGAAGGTGCCGATAAACCAGTTGAGCCCCGAGCCGCCGGTCGACATGCAGCCGTTCGGCATATAGAGCCCTGGAACCAGATGATAATCGAGAAACATACGGGGATCGGGCCGCACGACATCGGTCGCCGTCAGAATATCCACTGCACCCCCGAATTTCAGCAGCACGTCGCCGGCCTTATTGATCCCCGCGCCGAAAGCCGACGCGATCATGTCGGCTGCCCCGCCGATGACAGGCGTTCCAACTGCAAGCCCCGTCGCCTTGGCGGCTTCGTCGGTCACATGGCCAAGCACCTCATGCGATACCGCCTTCCCAGGAATGGCCTCCCGCAGAATTCTGGCAAGCCCGATGAGTTCGTCGTCGAGATTGCCGGTATTAATATCGACGAAGCCCGCTTCCAGCGCCCAGTTCTGTTCGATTGCCTGCACGCCGGTCAGCTTCCAGTTGATGAAATCATAGGACCCCATAACGGTGGCAATGCGCTCGAAGACCATCGGCTCGTGCCGGGCGATCCAGCGCAGTTTTGCCGTCACCAGTTGCTGGTTGATGCCGTTTCCCGCCCGGCGGAGAAAATCCGTCTCATCCCACTCTCCCTTAAGTTCCTCGACTTCTTCGCCGCAACGCCCGTCGCTCTGCTGGATGCTGGCCCTCAGCACTTGGCCGGCGTCGTCAAGCAGCACGACGGCCGGCAGCATGCCCGTCACGCCAACGGCCGAGATTTGTCCGGCCTCAATCCCACTCGTTACAATCAGTTCCCTGGTAACCTCACAGACATTCGCCCACCATTCCGCCGGGTCTTCCTCGGCCCAGCCATGCTGCGGTGAATGAAGCGTCGAAGGCCGTGAGGTGAGCCCGAGCACGCGGTTCGGCAACTCGATCAAGATGCCGATGGTGGAGGTGGTGCCGATATCGAGGCCGAGCGTGATGGACATGGCGGTTCCGTTGTTCAACGCAGCGTCTCGACAGTCTCCATGAAGCGCTTTACACGGTCGCTGTCGACCGGGTTCCACGTATTGCCGTCCACCTTGAAATGTGTGCCGATGATGACACCGCTGGCAACGCTCAATATGTCGCGCACATTGTCCTTGTTCACGCCGGTATTGGCAAAGACTGGGACATCCCTGACGGTCTCGCAGACACGTCTCAGGTCTGATTGATCGACTGCCTGTCCAGTCAGCGGCCCGGAAACCAAGATGGCATCGGCGAGCGACGAGAATACTGCGCTCTTCGCTCTGAGTTCAATCGGCCGCTGGTCCAGCGAATGGGCAAATTCGGCGTTGATGTTGAAGAGCATCTTCATGTCGTCGCGGCCGAGACTGCGCCGCAGCCGCGCCGCCTTGGCGCAATCGGGCTGCCAGATCCCCATGTCGGAGGCAAAGACGCCGGTGAAGATCTCGCGAACGAAGCTCGCGCCAGTCACCGCGCCGATCGCAACGCTTGCCGAGGGATCCCAGAGATAGTTGACGCCGAACGGTACGCTCAGGTGCGGCTTTACCCGCTCGACGATCGAGGTCATCGCCGCCAGTCCTTCCGGCGGCGCCTGGAAGACGTAGGGCCGGTCGTTCTCGTTGCCAAACATGATGGCGTCGACACCGCCCGCTTGCAGTTTCTCGACATCGGAAAGCACGTCGTCGACGAGCTTATTCAGCCCGCCGGCGACGTCATAGGCGGGCGAGCCGGGCAGGGCGCCGATATGCGCCATGGCGATGACCACTTTCTTCTTGACGCCGAAAAAGTCGAAGACCATGCGAAAACTCCCTGAAGCGCAATCGAGTGGACGGCATCCGCTGGAAGATCGGATGCGAAAGGGCAATCAAAGCAGTGGCTGCTCCTCGGGCGCGATGCGCACCTCGACGCCGGCAGTGGCGAGCGCATCGGCAAGGTCGGACGGCGGCATGGCATCGGTGATCAGCATGTCGAATTGCTGCAGCGGCGCGATATGCACCAGCGACATGCGCCTGAATTTGCTGGAATCGCAAAGCACCACCTTCTGTGTCGCGCGGCGCAGATAGACCCGTTTCATGTCGGTGTCTTCGAAGGAATAGTCGTAAATTCCCTGCGCCGTGATCCCGGACACGCCGACGAAGGCGATGTCGAACCAGAGTTCCTCGAATTGCAAGACGGCGGACTGGCTGCTGATCGCCATTTCCTCGCCACGCATGCGCCCGCCCGGCAGGTAGACCTCGCCAGAGCCGGCGCCGAGCTGCATCGCGTTGCGCACGCTGTTGGTGAAGATCTTCGTATGCGGCTGGTTGAGCAGCAGGCCGGAAAGCAGATAGGTCGTGGTGCCGACGTCGAGCGCCAGGGTTCGCGCGCCGGCAGCAACGCCTGCGGCTGCCATCGCGATGGTTCGCTTCGAGGCGGCATTGCGCGTCAGTCGGGATTCGAAAGTCGGTTCTTCGCGGTCGACAGCCTCGTTGGCGATCGGCTCGAAGGCCTTGCCGCTGCGCACTGCGCCGCCATGGGTGCGCACCAGCCTGCCGTCCTTCTCGAGCTCGATCAGGTCGCGGCGGACGGTCATTTCGGAAACGGCAAGCTGGGAGGCGACGTCGCTGACGGAGACCGCGCCTTTGCGCGCCAGTGTCTCCAGGATGCGCGCATGCCGCACCTGGGCCAGAACCTTCGGTTTTTCCGCTGCGGCGACCATCTGCTGTTCCGCGTCCATGATACCGTTCTGATCCTCCCGCCGTCGCAACCCGTGGCTACGAACTGATTGTTGCCCTCTATGTATCGAATGAGTCGAACAAATTCAAACATAAATTTCTCTTGTTGTGTATGATTTTGTTGATATATGATCGGGGATGTTTCCATTCGATGAGGGCGGGCATGCAGTCACCGAGCTTTCCAGAACTATCCGGCAAGCGTGCGATTGTAACCGGCGGAGCGACAGGGATAGGGCGCGCGATCGCGACCGCGCTCTCCCGCCAGTCGATCCAGGTGGCGATCTGCGACATCAACCTGGCTGCCGCCGAACAGACGGCGGCCGAGATCGGCAACGGCGCCACTGCCTATGCGATCGACGTTCGCAAGCGAGCCTCAGTCGAGGCGACCTTTTCCGAGGTTGTCGAGAGGACCGGCGGTTACGAGATCCTCTGCGCTAATGCCGGTGTCTCCACGATGCAGCATGCGCTGGAACTGACCGACGAGGAATGGGACTATAATTTCGACGTCAACATTCGCGGCATCTTCCTGACCAACCAGGTTGCCGCGCGCCGCTTTACGAGCATCGGTACCGGCGTCATCGTCAACACCGCCTCGCTCGCCGCAAAAATCGGCGCGCCGCTGCTGGCCCATTATTCCGCCAGCAAGTTCGCCGTGCTCGGCTGGACGCAGGCGCTCGCCCGCGAGCTGGCGGCTTCGGGCATCCGCGTCAATGCCGTCTGCCCCGGTTTCGTCAAGACTGGCATGCAGGAGCGCGAGATCGCCTGGGAGGCGACCCTGCGCGGCGTAACGCCCGAACGCGTCGTGGCAGATTATATCGCCCAGACGCCGCTCGGCCGGCTGGAAACGCCTGAAGATGTGGCCGATGTTGTCGTTTTCCTCTGCTCGAATTCGGCCCGCTTCATGACCGGGCAGGGCGTCAACGTCACCGGCGGCGTCTACACGACCTGACCCGTCCAGGAGCTGCAACAGGCCTCCCGTTCAGCAAGGAAAGAGCATGGCTGAAATCGTCTTCGACCAGATCAGCAAGAGCTATGGCGATGGTTATGCGGCGATCCGCAACCTGAACATGACCATCCGCGACGGCGAATTCCTGGTCCTGGTTGGCCCCTCCGGCTGCGGCAAGTCGACGGCGCTGCGCATGATCGCGGGCCTCGAGGAGATCACCGATGGCCGCCTGACGATCAACGGCGCCGTCGTCAACGATCTTGCCCCGCGCGACCGCGATATTGCCATGGTCTTCCAATCCTACGCGCTTTACCCGCATCTGACGGTGGCCGAGAATATCGGCTTCGGCCTTCGCGTTCGCGGCCTCGATAAGGCCGACATCGCCCGCAAGGTGCAGGAGACGGCGAAGCTCCTGGAGCTCGAGGACTATCTCGCCCGCAAGCCCGCCCAACTCTCCGGCGGCCAACGCCAGCGCGTCGCCATGGGCCGGGCGTTGGCCCGCAGCCCCCAGGCCTTCCTGATGGATGAGCCGCTTTCCAATCTCGATGCCCGCCTGCGCGGCCAAATGCGCGCAGAAATCGCCCGCATGCAGAAGATGTCGGGTATAACGACGGTCTATGTCACCCACGACCAGGTCGAAGCGATGACCATGGGTGATCGTGTCGCCGTCATGAGGAGCGGCGTCCTTCAGCAGCTCGGTACGCCGCGCAGCCTCTATGATCAGCCGGCCAATCTCTTCGTCGCAAGCTTCATGGGCTCGCCGGCGATGAACCTGCTGGCGGCCGATCTCTTCGTGACGGAAAACGGCCCCGAGGCCCGCTTCGGCCAGGCATCCATCCTTTTCTCGGGCGAGGTGCTTGCCGAGCGGCCGCGCATCGCCTCCGCCGCCGGACGTGCCGTCGTGCTCGGTATCCGCCCGGAAGCCTTCCGGCCGGTCGATGCAGGTGGATTGGCCGGGTCCGTCGCCTTCATTGAGGATCTCGGCGCCAACCTGCTCGTCCACGTCGATGTCGAAGCCGCCGACCGGTTGAAGTCGCTCTCGGCCGAAGAGGACGACGTGACACTCTCTGCCCCGCAGCTGCGCGTCATCGTTGACGGCACCAACCGGGTGAAGATCGGCGAGCGCCTGTCGCTTGCCGCCGATCCCGCCCGGATCCACGTCTTCGATGCCGCGACCGAAGCGGCGATCCGCGCTTGAGCGCAGCGTCTCTTTAGTGAATGCCTTTTGTCAGGCCCTGCACGAAATAACGATTGAGGAAGAGCACGATCAGCACGATCGGGATCGTCGAAAAATGCGCCAGCGCGCCGAGCGTGCCCCAGGTGATGTCCTTCGTTCCATAGGCTGAAAGCAGCGCCACCGAGATCGGCTTGGAATCGAGCCGGGTGAGAAACATCGGATAGAGGAAGTCGTTCCAGGAAAACATCAGGCAAAACAGTGTAGAGGCGACGACGCCTGAGCGCACCGCCGGCAGCGCCACGCGCCAGAAGGCGCCGAAGAGCGTACATCCATCTGTCAATGCCGCCTCTTCCAGCTCCTTCGGCAGGCTGCGGAAATAGGAAAACATCATCCAGGTGACGAAGGCCGAATTCAGCATTGCGTTGATGAGAACGACGGCAATCCAGCTGCCGAGCAGCCCGATATCGCGCATCATCAGATAGAAGGGGATCAGCGCCGCCACGGCCGGCACCATGCGGATCGCCATGAAGAAATAGGCAACTGCAATGGCATAGCGGCTGGTCGAGCGTGCCAGCGCATAGCCTGCCGGCACGCCGAGAAGCAGCGACAGGATGACGGAACCGCCGGCAATCAGCAGGCTCGACGAAACGAGGCTCCAGACATCGAACAGGCGGAAAACTGTCGCGAACTGTTCGAAGGTTGGTGTGAAGGTCAGTTTCGGCGGGATCGAGAAGATGTCGCGCGATGGTTTGTAAGCGGTCGATGCCAGCCACAGGAAGGGCAGCAGGAAAAAGGCGAGCATGACAAGGATGAAGCTGCGCTCGCCGATGCGGCTGAGAGTACGTGCGCTCATCGCCCGTTCGCCTTTCTGTCCGCCTTGCGGATCAACAGGATGAAGCCTGCAGCGATCACGGCGATGCAGATCAGCGTCAGATTTGATATCGCCGAGGCGCGGCCGATATTGAAGAATTCAAGCCCCTGCTTTACCGCATGCAGCATCAGCGTGTTGGTTGCATTGCCCGGCCCGCCGCCTGTCGTCACGTAGACGCTGTCGAAGATGCGGAAGGCATCGATGGTGCGCAGCGTCAGCGCCAGCAGGATCGAAGGCAGCATGAGCGGAATGACGATGATCCTCAGACGCTGCAACGCTGTCGCTCCATCCACTTCCGATGCCTCGAGAATATCGCCCGGCAATGCCTTCAGGCCGGCGAGCAGGATCAGCGCCACGAGTGGCGTCCATTCCCAGATGTCGACGAAGATAAGGGTTGCTAGCGCCGAGTTCGCATTGGCGAAAAGCCCACGCGGATTGGAAATCCCGAACTCAGCAAGATAGTAGCCGACAAGCCCGTAGTCGGCGAGCAACAGCGCCCGGAAGATCAGTCCGACCACAAGCGGCGTGATCGTTACTGGAATGAGGATCAGCGCCAGACAGATCCGGTTGAAGCGATCATCGCGCCAGAGCGCCAGCGCTATGGCAAAGCCGAGCAGCAATTCGACAGTCACAGCGCCGACCGTGAAGATGACAGTGTTGACGAAGGCCCCGCGCGTCACCGTGTCGGAGAGAAGATCGATATAATTGCCGAGGCCGACGAAATGCGTCCGCGCCGGCTTGAGCAAATTATATTCGTAGAGGCTGAACCAGATACCCTGCGCCAGCGGCCAGACGCCGATGACGAGCACGTAGATGACGGCCGGCAGTGTCATCAGGATGAAGAACAGCCGCCTGCGCTCCAGATAGGAAACGCTGAAGGCCGGGGTGGGCTTCAGCGCGGAAGTAAGGGATAGGGTCACGTCATGTCCATCAGGTTCCTGGTTCGATGCGCGCTACCGGGATCAAGCCCGGGGCTCACCCGATCATGAAGCCTGAGGCGCATCGGATCAATGGTCTGGAAATGGCGGGGCCGCGACGTAGGTTGCGGCCCCGGGGAGGAAACCGTTTTGTTCTCAGAAGAGCTTTGCGGCGGCTTCCTGAGCGGCATCGAGCGCCTTCTTAGGATCGGCATTGCCGACGAGCACGTCGTTGACGGCGGTGCCGAGCAGATCCTGAATCTCCGGATATTGCGGGATGCGCGGACGATATTCGCCGTCGCCATGCTCGAAGGTTTCGGCGATGACGGGCAGGAAGGGGAACTTATTCAGAAGATCAGGATCGGTCATCTCGCTCTTGCGCAGGAAGCTGCCGGCGCCCATCATGTTGAATTCCTTGTGCACCGGCGGGCTGACCAGCCACTTGATGAAAGCCCAGGCGGCTTCCTTCTGCGTGTCCTTGATGCCGGCGTTGATCGCCATGCCCCAACCGCCTATGCCGTAGAGCTTCGGCAGGCCGGCGCCGCGCGGCGCCGTCGTGATCGCTACCTTGTCGACGATCTTGGAAATCGACGGATCATAGTAGCCGGGCGCGCCGACCGACCATGTCTGCATGGTCGCGGCAATGCCCTGGCGGAAGCTTTCCTCGCGTCCGCCCCAGTCGTAATCAACGGCGCCGGGAGGTGCAGCCTTCATAAAGAGGTCCTTGTAGACGGTCAGGCTCTTGATATTGGCTTCGGAATTCAGCGCCGGCTTGCCATCCGAGCCGAGGATCGATCCGCCCATTTCGGTATTGTACTGCATCCAGTCCTGCGCGACCGCCGGGCCCTTCTGGCCGTTGGCGACGAAGCCGTAGGTCTTCTTGGCCGGATCGGTCAGCTTGTAGGCGGCCTCGACCAACTCTTCCATCGTCGTCGGCGCCTTCAGGCCGGCGGCGTCAAACAGATCCTTGCGATAGGCGAGCACGTTGGCATAACCGGCGAAGGGGAAAGCGACTTGCTTGTCGCCCCAATGGCCGAGCGCATTGAGAAGCGTCGGGTAGATGTCGTCGAGCTGCAGTTCGGCAGCATCGCGCTTCATCCAGTCGGTGAGGTCGACCGTATAGTTGTTCTCGGCATACTGGCCGGACCAGACGATATCCATGGTAACGAGATCGTAGCCGCCGGTGCCGCCGACGAAATCGGTCGTCGTCTTGGTGAGCAGCGAGCCATAGTCGAGAATGTCGACCTTGACGGTCGCGCCCGTCTCCTCGGTGAATTTCGGAGCAAGGGCCGCCAGGACCGCGGCAAACTGGTCGTTCTGCGAAGCAAGCGTGAGGGTGATGCCGCCATACTTCTTGTCGGCACCGATGGCTGAGCCGGCAAAAACGACCGAGACGAGGCCTACGATCGCCAATTTCTGTGTGAGACTGCTGAGCGATTTCATTTTTGCTCCCCTTATTTTGATTGGCCGGGGCACTATACATCAAACAAAATCGCACTCAAGCGCACTTGACAAAAAATTGTAAACATTAAAAATCACAAAATAAAACATATTCGCGCATGAATGTCCATATTTTATGCGCGTTGCTTAAAAAATAGCAGGGAGTGACGATTGCTTTACTGTCCTATCCACTGCGCACGAGCTGCCCATCGATGACGACTACGCCGGACGAGCGACTGAAAGAGCTGGAATGCCGCGCACATGATGAAATGGCGCGCATCGAAGCGCTCGGCGCAGACTGGCCGGCGCTCGCCGACGAGGACAGAGACGATTTCCATTCCATCGTCATCTGCGGTGCCGGCTTCTCCGGGCTGTCGATTGCTTTTGCTTTGAAGCGGCGCGGCATCCGCTCGGTGCATCTTATCGATCAGAGCGAGGAAGGTCGCGAAGGTCCGTGGGTGACCTGCGCCCGCATGCAGACGCTGCGGTCGCCGAAATATCTCTCAGGCCCGGATCTCGGCATCCCCAGCCTGACGTTGCGTTCCTGGTATGAAGCGCTGAACGGCACGGAGGCCTGGGAGGCGCTCGACAAGATCAGCCGCCAGGACTGGATGAACTATCTCGTCTGGTTTCGAAGGACTGTCGGTATCGACGTCGAAAACGGCACGATGCTTTCCTCGATAAATCCGGCGGGGGGCGAACTTGCTCTCACGCTGACAAAGGGTGACGGCACCAGCCGTATGATCACCTGCCGCCATCTGGTGATGGCGACCGGCATCGACGGCTGCGGCGGTCCGCGCATACCCGCGATGGTCAAGACGCTGCCGAAATCCACCTGGACGCATAGCAATGAGCCGATCCCGATCGATTTCCTCGAGGGTAGGGATGTCGCAATCCTTGGCGGCGGCACGTCGAGCTTCGACTGGGCGGTGGCGGCCCTGGAGACAGGAGCCAGAAAGGTGACCATGTTTGCGCGGAGCGCCGATCTGCCGCGCACGGAGGTTCTCGCCTGGACAAACTTCCCCGGCTTCCTCGGCCATTTCGCCGACCTGCCTGATCTGGAGCGCTGGCGCTTCGCCCACCTCTACTTCAATTTCAAGGTGCCGCCGACGCAGGAGCAGTATGACCGAGCCTGCCGCCACCCTGGCTTTACCTTGCAACTCGGCTGTGGCGTCGGCGAACTCTCGATGGACGGCGGCAAGATCAGGCTGACGACCGCAAATGACATCTTCCACGCCGATCACCTTCTGCTGGGCACCGGTTACGAGATTAATTTCGCGCTCAGGCCCGAGCTTGCCAGCCTTACCGAGGCCGCAGCACTTTGGAAGGACCGTTTCCAGCCGCCGCAGGGAGAAGAGAATACCATGCTTGCCGACCATCCCTATCTCGGTCCTGGTTTCGAACTTATGCCGAGACACGCTGAAGCCGGCTGGGTCTCGCGCATCCATATGTTCAATGCCGGCGCGCTGGCGAGCCTCGGCCCCATCAGCAATGGCGTCACTGGTCTCAAATACGGCGTGCCGCGCATCGTCGGTGCCCTGGTGAAAGCGCTGTTCATCGAGGACTCCAACCGGTATCTTGAAGCATTGGCCGCCTATGACGAACCGCATTTCGATCCTGGCATAGACGATGACGTCACGACATCAAGAGAGGTTTTGGCATGAGACAGGCCGCCGCCGTTCAATTTTCCGGACTGGAGACCATCCTTTCGCGCGCGCGCGAGGACAGTGTCGAATTTCCTTACCTCCTCGCCAACCATGTTCCAATGGTGCTGATCGCGCTTGATCGCCTCGGTGCCTCGCCGGAACGGCTGGATCAGTGGTACGAGCAGTATCGCGACAGCCACAAGCTTCAGCCGATGCCGCCGCCGGTTGCTCCGATTATCAGGGCAGCCTGGGCCGAGGCGCTTGGCGACCGCACCCGCGAGACGGATTACCGCGCCTTCTTCATCGGCGAAACCCACCGGCTCGGCATTGATGCCGTTATCCGAACCTACCTGCCTGCCATGGTGAACGGCCTTGCCGGCAGCGCCATGCATCCGCTGATGCGTCTTGCTTATGGTGTCCTCAAAAAGGACAACGAGGAGGTCGGCAACGCGCTTGGCTATTGGGCGGCCTGTTATCTGCCGCTTCCTCCCGCGACCGGCACCGCTCCCGATACGGACGATCCTGGAAGGGTGCTTGCCGATGTCAGCAATATCGAAGGCATCCGCGATTATGCGCCGGAAACGGATCTGCTCTGGCATAATATCCGCGCTGTCGCTGCCCTTCCGGGCTTCCGTCCTGTTATCGATCGCCTGGCTTTCGGCGCAGCTACGCCGCGCCGAATGGCCGCGACTTCGCTTGCGCTCTTCGCCGGAACCATGGATTTCTCCGCACTCCATTCCGTCACTGGCCTGCATTGGCTGCGCCTCGTCTCTCTGCACCTGGAAAATGCCGAGCCCTTTTACCGCGCTTTCTGGCAGGTGATTGCCTCGCTGGTGCCGAAGATCGGCTTTCCAGAACTTCCCACCGCCGAGGCGCTGGAAGAAATGCGCAGTCGAGAGGCGCCCGTCTGGGCAGAGATCAAACGCGCAGCGATCGCTTCGGACGACGAACACGATGTCAGCCTGGTTTTTTCCGCCTTGCAGGAGGAAGAGGTTTGGAAGGATCCCCTCTATCGCGTCGTTGCGGCGTGCAGGGTTGGGCTGATCGCATAGCGGATGATGGAAGGATTGATGACGCCGAGCCTCGTAATCGAAAATGCCAGGACCGAAGCCGGCGCGATCGTCTCGCTCATTCTGGCCAATGACCGGATCGCCGCGATCGGTCCGAATGCGGCGGCCGGCATCGACCCCGCGGTGCCGCGGTTTGATGCTGCCGGCGGCCTGCTTTGCCATCCTTTCGTTGACGGTCATATTCATCTCGACAAGACCCTGATCGGACTGCCTTTCATCCCGCATATCCCCGGCGATACCGTCGCCAAGCGCATCGAGGCGGAAAAATCCCTGCGGCGCACGGTGTCTTTATCGGTCGAAGCCCGCGGCGGCGCCCTGCTGGAGAGGCTCGCAGCCTATGGAACGCTCTCCGTGCGCAGCCACGTCGATATCGATACCGAAGTTGGCCTGAAGGGTCTGGAGGCCGTGCTCTCGCTGAAGCAGAGCCATGGTCATCTCGTCGATATCCAGACCGTTGCGTTCCCGCAATCCGGCGTGCTCCGCGATCCCGGCACCGCAGGGCTGCTCGATGCGGCGATCGCCGCCGGCGCTGATCTCGTCGGCGGCCTTGATCCTGCCGGCATCGATAACGACGTGACCGGCCATCTCGATGCGATCTTCGCCGTCGCCGGCAAATACGGCGTCGGGCTTGATATCCATCTACATGACGGCGGCGCGCTGGGCGCTTTCGAGCTGCGCCAGATCGCCGACCGCACAGTAGCGCTCGGTCTCGAAGGAAAAGTGGTCGTCAGCCACGCCTTCTGCCTCGGCGAGTTGGGGGATGCCGATTTCGGCCGCACCGCCGCAGTACTCGCCAGGTCGGGCGTAGCGATCATGACCAGCGCCCCAGGACCCGTGCCCATGCCGCCAGTCAAGCGGCTTGCCGCCGCCGGCGTCCGGTGCTTCTGTGCCAACGACAATATCCGCGACGCTTGGTCGCCCTTCGGCAATGGCGATATGCTGGAGCGTGTCGGCATTCTCTGCGATCGCCAGGATCTTCGTTCGGATGAGGATCTGGCAGCGGCCTTCCGCCTGGCAACCCAGGCGCCGGCCGAGATCCTCGGCCGCCCCGTCGGCTCCTTTCAGGCCGGCTCGCCCGCCGATTTTAACATCTTGCCTGCCGCGTCGCTGGCAGAGGCCGTCGCTGCCCGTCCTCTCGATCGTACCGTCTTCCGCGGGGGCGCCATCATCGCCCGTGGTGGCCGGCTGATCGTCTGATTTTTTCCGTCAATGCAGTGCGCATGGGAGAACCACCGATGAAGGGTCGTCTCTGGATTCAATCACCGCTCGCCATCATGGCCGAGGGCGCTGGGGGCGGCATCGTCGTCGAGAATGGCCGTATCGTTGAACTGGTCACGGCTGGACGGCAGCCCGCAGACTCCGTCGATGCGCGCTTCGACGCCGGCCGGCACGTCGTCATTCCGGGTCTCGTCAACGCCCATCATCATATGTTCCAGACCCTGACGCGCGCCCATCCGGCTGCGATCAACAAGTCGCTGTGGCCATGGATCCGCACGCTCTATCCGATCTGGGCAAAACACATGACGCCCGAAGCCTTCCGTCTTGCCGTCCGTCTCGCATTGACCGAGCTCCTGCTTTCCGGCTGCACCACCACCTCCGACCACCACTATCTCTACGCCGCCGGCCTCGAAGACGCGATGGATGTCGAGGCCGAGGAGGCAGCTCGCCTCGGCATGCGCATCACGCTGACGCGAGGCAGTCTCAACATCAAAGACCAGCAGGGTGTCATTTCGCCCGCCAATGTCGTGCAGGACGACGACGTGATCCTCGCCGACAGCGAGCGTGTGCTTCGGCGTTATCACGACCGCTTCGAAGGGGCGATGGTGCAGGTGGCGCTGGCACCCTGCGCGCCCTTCGACGTCACGCTGGAGCTGATGCGCGAAACAGCAGCACTGGCTGAACGCTATGATTGCCGGCTCCACACCCATCTGGTCGAGACCAAGACGGAAGCAGAATATTGCCGCAGCAAATTTGCTTGCACACCGGTGGAATATCTCGACCGTTGCAACTGGCTGAATGCCCGCACCTGGCTTGCCCACGGCATCCATTTCGATGATGCCGAGATCGCCGAGCTTGGCCGGCACGGCGTCGGCATCTGTCATTGCCCGACCTCGAACATGGTGCTTGCTTCTGGTATGTGCCGCACATGCGAGCTGGAAGCAGCAGGCGCGCCGGTCGGTCTCGGCGTCGACGGTTCGGCCTCCAACGATAATTCCAACCTGATGGAAAGCGTGCGCCATGCACTGATGCTGAACCGCCTCAGCTACGGCGCTGAAGCCGTCACCCATATCGACGCGCTTCGCTGGGGAACCGCTGGCTCGGCAAAGCTGCTTGGCCGCGATGATATCGGCAGCATCACGCTGGGCCGTCAGGCGGATCTGGCCTTTTACAGGCTCGACGACTTGCGTTTCTCTGGTGCCGGCGATCCGCTGGCCGCCCTGGTGCTCTGCGGCGCCACCACGGCCGACCGTGTCATGATCGCAGGCGAATGGCGCGTCGCCGACGGAATGCCTGCGGGTGTCGACATCGAGGCGCTGATAGCCGATCACAATCGCGTCGCCCGCAATTTTCTTCTGTCAGTCTGAGGAGGCTCCATGGCGATCGACTTTGTCATCCGCAACGCCCGACTGGCAGGCTTGACTGACCCGACCGACATCGCCTTCGAGGCGGGCCGCATCGCGGCGATCGCGCCTGGTTTCGTCTGCGATGCCCCGCATTATGATGCCGGGGAAAAATTTGCCTGTGCAGGTCTCATCGAAACCCATATCCACCTCGACAAGGCCGGGATCATCAGTCGCTGCAATCTCTGCACCGGGACACTCGCGGAAGCCATCAGCGAAACCTCCCGGGCCAAGGCGGCCTTCACCGAGGAAGACGTCTATGCCCGAGCTGCCGCGGTCGTCGAAAAGGCGATCCTCAACGGCACCATCCGCCTGCGCACCTTCGTCGAGATCGACCCACGCGCCGGGTTCCGCTCCTTCGAGGCGATCAGGCGTCTGAAGGCGGATTATGCCAGCCTCGTCGACATCGAAATCTGCGCCTTTGCCCAGGAGGGCCTGACGAACGATCCCGATACGGAAGAGATGCTGGAACAAGCGTTGAAGGCGGGCGCCGATCTGGTGGGAGGCTGCCCCTACACCGATCCCGAGCCGACCGAACACATCCGTCGCATCTTTGACATCGCCATGCGCCATGACGTCGCCGTTGATTTCCACCTCGATTTCGATCTCGACCCCGCAGGCTCTGATCTTCCGACCATTATCGTCGAGACCGTCGCGCGCCGATACCAGGGGCGCGTCTCGGTCGGCCACGTCACCAAGCTCTCGGCCCTGCCGCTGGAAGAGCTGGAGCCGATCGGCCGCCGTCTCGCCGAGAGCGGCATCGCGCTGACCGTCCTGCCGGCCACCGATCTCTTCTTGACCGGCCGCAATTCGACCTTTCTCATCCCTCGCGGCGTGACACCCGCTCATCGCCTGGCAGCACTCGGTGTCGTGACGACCATCTCCACCAATAATGTCCTCAATCCGTTCACGCCCTTCGGCGACGTCAACCTGATGCGCATGGCCAATCTCTACGCGAACATTGCCCAGATCGGCACCACCGATGGCCTCGACGGCGTCTTCGCCATGATCACGGCGCAGGCAGCCACCCTCCTGGGAATAAAGGGCTACGGCATTGCGATCGGTAGCGGGGCAGATGTCGTCCTCTTCGACGCTCGGTCGGCTGCCGATGCCGTTGCGACCATCGCGCCCGCGCTCATCGGTTGGAAAAAAGGCCGCCGGAGCTTCCTGCGACCGCGCCCTCGGCTTTTCGTGCACGAAGGCTAATTTCGTCGCTGGTCGGCCGCGTGGCGTGGCTTTCAGACGATTGTAGATATAAGTGAGATTGCGGTCAGTGATCGAGAGGGAAGATGGGACGAAGAGGTTTCGGACGGCGGAGAAGATCAACACGAAATGTTGCAATGAGCCAACCGACCATAAACCCTGTCGCGTTCGCTGCCGTTTTCTGAACGGCAGGTGAGAATTCTCCGCCCGGTTGTTCAAGCCTTTATGCGAGCGGTGTTCCACGTCCGGCATGAGCTGGCGTTTAGCCGCCCCGTTGGAGCGCAATTTGTCGGTGATCACACGCTTTGGCGGCGTGGCTTGCTTGTTCAGAAGTCGCGTCAGCAGGCACTTGGCCGCCTTGGTGTAACTTCGCGTCTGGACGATCTCATCGAGCACATATCCGTCCTGATCAACCGCTCTCCACATTTCTGACCGTTGATGCGCACAGGACTTCAATCGAACTGCCAAACGTTGCCGCAAAAGGGTTGCCGCAAAAGTCGCAGTTCCATAATGTTGATTATGCCAGATTTGCATGTATAACTAGCATTTTATATTTTAAGCAACCTATAGTAAAGAAGCGCCTTACCGCCTGGTCGACGTGGATGAATCCCACAAGATCCTCCGCCCAAGCACGGCGCCTTCCCGGATCTTCAGTGCCCGGACCCAGGCGTAACTCAGATATGCAGGGCGGTTCCCAAAGCTTTCAGCGCCGCCTCCATGACCGCTTCGCCGCGGGTCGGATGCGCGTGGATGGTACCGGCGATGTCTTCCAGGCGCGCACCCATCTCGATGGCCAGCGCAAAAGCTGCCGAGAGCTCGGAGACCCCGGCTCCCACCGCCTGCAGGCCGAGCACGAGATTGGTGTCGGCGCGGGCCACGACGCGCACGAAGCCCTCTTCGGATAGCATTGTCATCGCCCGCCCGTTGGCGCTGAACGGAAACTGGCCGGTGCGAATCTCATAACCTTGCGCCTTCGCTTCCGCCGGCGACAGGCCGGCGCTGACGATCTCCGGATCGGTGAAGCAGATGGCTGGGATGCATCGTTTGTCCCAGGCCCGCTTCTTCCCGGCGATGATTTCCGCCACCATCTCCCCTTGCGCCATGGCCCGATGGGCAAGCATCGGCTCGCCGGTCACATCGCCGATCGCATAGATGCCGCGCATCGACGTACGGCAGCGGTCGTCGATCCTCAAATAAGGGCCGGCACGGTCGAGATCGAGCTCTTCGAGACCGGATCCTGCGGTTCTTGGGCGGCGGCCGACGGTGACGAGGATGCGGTCCGCCGGCAGGGACTGTTGGCGGCCATCGGCCGTTTCGACGATCAACGCCTCGCCATTGTCGGCAAGGCCGATCGCCTTGGCACCTGTCAACACCCGGATACCGCCTTCGGTCAGCTTGCGCATGACGGGCCGCACCAGCTCGGCATCATATTGCGGCAGCACCTGTGGCGTCGCCTCGACGATCGTCACATCAGACCCCATCTTGGAAAAAGCCGTCCCGAGCTCCAGTCCGATGTAACCGCCGCCGACCACGGCGAGCTTTTTCGGCAGCTCCGTCAGCGACAGCGCCTCTGTCGAGGAAATGACGCGGCCGCCGAAAGGCAGGTTCGCAAGCTCCACCGGATCCGAACCGGTGGCGATCACCACCGTCTCGGCGCGGATGATCTGTTGGCCTATTTCCGTCTCCACCTCCACCGTCTTGCCGTCGCGGAAGTGGGCGCGGCCGTGGACGATCTTGACGCGAGCCTTCTGCAGCAGCCCCGAAACACCACCTGTGAGCCGGCCGACGATCCCGTCCTTCCAGGCAATCGTCCTGCCGAGATCGATCGAGGCGCCCTCGACGCGGATGCCCATCGGGTTCTTGCCGGCAAGCATCCTTTGCGTCGCATCGAATTCCTCCGCCGCATGGATCAACGCCTTGGAGGGAATGCAGCCGACGGTCAGGCAGGTGCCGCCCGGTTTGCCGGCCTCGACGATAACAGTATCGATGCCGAGCTGCCCGGCGCGAATGGCGCAGACATAACCGCCCGGACCGGCGCCGATGACGAGGAGCTTGCAGACGATCTCTTTCATGGATCTCAGCTTTCGATAAAAATGAGCGCCGGCGTTTCGAGCAGCGTGCGGATGCGCTGCACGAAGTTTGCCGCATCCCAGCCGTCGATGATGCGATGATCAAAGCTGGAGGAGAGGTTCATCATCTTGCGCGGCACGAATTGCGTGCCGTCCCAGACCGGTCGTGTGGCGATCTTGTTGACGCCGACGATCGCCACTTCGGGATGATTGATGATCGGTGTCGAGACGATGCCGCCGAGCGCGCCGAGCGAGCTGATGGTGATGGTGGAGCCGGAAAGCTCATCGCGTGTCGCGGTGCCCGAGCGCGCCGCTTCCGCCAGCCGGTTCATCTCCGTGGCGCAATCCCAGATGCCGCGGGCTTCCGCATGCCGGACCACCGGCACGGTCAGACCGGCGGGCGTCTGCGTGGCGATGCCGATGTGCACGGCACCATAGCGCGTGATGATGCCGGCATCGTCGTCGAAAGTGGCGTTGACGTCGGGCTGTTCGGAAATGGCCTTGACCAGCGCCCGCATCAGGAAGGGCAGAACCGTCAGCTTCGGATGATCAGGCTTGCGATCGCCGTTCATGGTGGCGCGCAACTCCTCAAGCGCGGACATATCCACTTCCTCCACATAGGTAATGTGGGGGATGCGCGAGGCGGAAAGCATCATCTTTTCGGCGATGCGGCGGCGCAGGCCGGTCAGCTTGATCTCCTCGGTCGCCGTCTTCTTGGCAAAGCCGTTCTTGACCGCAGCAGGAGCGGTTCCAGGAGTCAGGAATTGCTCGATATCCTCGCGCAGGATACGCCCCGCCGGTCCTGTCCCCTGCACCTGCCTGAGATCGACACCGCTTTCCCTGGCGAAGAGCCGCACGGAGGGAGCGGCAAGCGGCTTTTCCGCCGGCGTCGCCGCCGGCACTGGTACCGCCGCAGGCGCTGGCGCTGCCGGAGCAGGTCTTGCCATCTCGGCTCTGGGCGTTTCGGCAATCGGCGTCTGCGAGATCTGCATAGGCTGAGCCTCGCCGACATCTCCCGCCGTCTCGATCCGCACCAGCGGGGCCTTGACCGCGATGCGGTCTCCAACCTCGCCGGCAAGCCATATGACGATGCCATTGACGGGAGACGGAATTTCCACGGTGGCCTTGTCGGTCATGACGGCGGCGATCACCATGTCCTCGCGGACGGGATCTCCTGTCCTCACGTGCCACTCCACAATCTCGGCCTCGGCGACCCCCTCCCCGACATCGGGCATCTTGATGATGAATTCGCCCACGGCTCAAGCCTCCATGACTTCGGCAAGCGCCCGCCCGACACGGCCGGGACCGGGGAAATAGTCCCACTCCTGCGCATGCGGATAGGGCGTGTCCCAGCCGGCAACGCGCACGACCGGCGCTTCGAGATGATAGAAGCAATGCTCCTGCACCAGCGCCGCGACTTCGGCGCCGAAGCCGGACGTCAGGGTTGCCTCATGCACGACGACACAGCGACCCGTCTTCGAGACTGAGTTGACGATCGTGTCGAGATCGAGCGGCAGCAGGCTTCTAAGATCGATCACCTCGGCATCGATGCCGGCATCCTCGGCTGCGGCAAGCGCCACATGCACCATGGTGCCGTAGGCAACCACGGTCACCGCCGATCCCACGCGACGCACCTCGGCCTTGCCGATCGGGATGGTGTAG
This sequence comes from Rhizobium sp. 862_C5_N1_2, assembly GCF_051811205.1. NCBI lineage: Bacteria > Pseudomonadati > Pseudomonadota > Alphaproteobacteria > Hyphomicrobiales > Rhizobiaceae > Rhizobium > Rhizobium sp. 862_C5_N1_2. The sequence goes on from NZ_JBPWPT010000004.1 coordinate 338,000, forward strand.
TGGCCGTCAGGCACCTCTCCGAGGTCGTGTTTCGACCAGGGCGTCACCGGCCGCTCGTGATGGCCATCGAAGGGGCCGTTATAGAGGCGCTTCGGCTCCAGGAACATGACAGGATCGGGATCCTCGATCGCCGCGATCAGCAGGCCTTTGGCGTCATAGGGATTGGACGGCACGATCACCTTCAGCCCGCAGACATGGGTAAAAAGCGCCTCCGGACTCTGGCTGTGCGTCTGGCCGCCGAAGATTCCGCCGCCGGTCGGCATGCGCACCACGATCGGGCAGGTGAAATCGCCGTTGGACCGGTAGCGGATGCGAGCCGCCTCCTGCGTCAGCTGGTCATAGGCCGGATACATGTAATCGGCGAACTGGATTTCGACACAGGGCTTCAGCCCGTAGGCGGCCATGCCAATCGCCGTGCCGACGATTCCGGATTCGCTGATCGGCGTATCGAAGCAGCGCGTTCTGCCGTATTTTGCCTGCAGGCCCTGCGTGCTACGAAAGACGCCGCCGAAATAGCCGACATCCTCGCCGAAAACGACGACATTGTCGTCCTTCGCCATTGAGACGTCCATGGCGCTGCGCACGGCCTCGATCATCGTCATTCTTGACATGTCAGTACCCCGCCTTCTGCCGCTGGCGGCGGATATGCGGCGGCATCTCGGCATAGACGCCCTCGAAAATGTCGCGCACCGAAGGCCTGCCGCCGGCATGCAGCGTGCCATGCGCCTCTGCCTGGCGCTGCGCCTCGATTACCTCGTCCATGATTTCGGCTTCGGCCTGCACATGCCGCTCCTCCGACCATGCACCCTTGACGATCAGATGTTTCTTCAGCCGCAGCACGGGATCGCCGAGCGGCCATGCCTCCGATTCCGTCTTGGGCCGATAGGCGCTCGGATCGTCGGAGGTCGAATGGGCGCCGACGCGATAGGTCACATATTCGATCAGCGTCGGGCCGAGATTGCGCCGCGCGCGATCCGCCGCCCAGCGGGCGACGGCATGGACGGCGAGATAGTCGTTTCCGTCGACACGCAGCGCCGGAATGCCGAAGCCAAGGCCGCGGGCAGCGAAGGTGCCGGAGCCGCCGCGGGCGATGCCCTGAAAAGTGGAGATCGCCCATTGATTGTTGACGATGTTGAGAATGACCGGCGCCTTGTAGGTCGAGGCGAAAACGAGCGCCGAGTGGAAATCCGATTCCGCCGTCGATCCGTCGCCGATCCAGGCCGCGGCAATGCGGCTGTCATTCTTGATCGCCGAGGCCATCGCCCAGCCGACGGCCTGCACATATTGGGTGGCGAGATTGCCCGAGATGGTGAAGAAGCCATGTTCCTTGGAGGAATACATGATCGGCAATTGCCGGCCGCGCAGGGGATCGCTCTCGTTCGAGTAGATCTGGTTCATCATCTCGACCATCGGATAGTCGTCGGCAATCAGCAGGCCTGCCTGGCGATAGGTCGGAAAATTCATGTCTCCCTTCTCGAGCGCCTTGCGAAAGGCGCAGCTGACGGCCTCTTCGCCGAGATGCTGCATATAGAAGGAGGTCTTGCCCTGCCGCTGCGCCATCAGCATGCGGGCGTCGAAGGCGCGCAGCTTCATCATGTTGCGAAGCCCGGTCAGCAACTGCTCATTGGAGAGCGACCCTGCCCAGGGACCGACCGCCTCGCCTTCGCGATTCAATACACGGATGATGGAATAGGCGAGGTCGCGGATATCTTCGGATGCGACATCCACCTCCGGCCGTGGCACCGAACCGGCCTTGGCAATCTTGACGTTGGAAAAATCGGGCTGACCGCCGGGGCGAACGGCGGGTTCGGGAACATGCAGGCTCAACCGAGCGGAATCCACCATGCTTTTTCTTTCCTCCCTTTGCCGGCCTTGCTCCTCTCCTCCAGAAGCAGGGCCGGATGTGGTTCTTATAGGTTGCGGGCGATCACCATGCGCTGCACGTCGCTCGTTCCTTCATAGATCTGGCAGATGCGCACATCGCGGTAGATGCGCTCAACCGGATAGTCAGCCATGTAGCCATAACCGCCATGGATCTGGATCGCATCGGAGCAGACGCGCTCGGCCATCTCGGAGGCAAAGAGCTTCGCCATCGAGGCTTCCGACATGCAGGGCAGCCCGGCCTCCCTGAGCGAGGCGGCATGAAAAACAAGTTGCCGGGCCGCCTCGATCCGCACCGCCATATCGGCAAGGCGGAAAGCAACGGCCTGATGCTCGACGATCGGCTTGCCGAAGGCCGTGCGCTCTTTGGCATAGTCGCGCGCGGCCTCAAAGGCCGCCCGCGCCATGCCGACAGCCTGCGCCGCGATGCCGATCCGTCCCCCCTCGAGATTGGCGAGTGCGATGCGATAGCCCTCGCCTTCCGCGCCAAGCCTGAGTTCTGCCGGAATGCGCATGCTGTTGAAGGCGATCTGGCAGGTATCGGAGGAATGCAGTCCAAGTTTTTCCTCGACGCGGATCACCTCGTAGCCCGGCGTATCCGTCGGCACGATGAAGGCGGTGATGCCCTTCTTGCCGACATCGGGATCGGTAACGGCAAAGACGATAATGACATCGCCGTTCTTGCCCGAGGTGATGAATTGCTTGGAGCCGTCGATCACGTAGTGGTCGCCGTTACGCCGCGCCCGGGTCTTCAGGTTCGAGGCATCGGAACCGGCCTGCGGCTCGGTCAGCGCAAAGCCGCCAATCCATTCTCCGCTTGCCAGTTTCGGCAGGAAGCGCTGCCGCTGCTCCTCGGTACCGAATTTCAGGATCGGCACACAGCCGACGGAGCTATGCACGCTCATGATCGTCGAACACGTCCCGTCACCCGCGGCAATTTCCTCCAGCGCCGCGGCATAGGCGACCACGCCGGTATCCGATCCCCCATAGGCTTCCGGCACCAGCATGCCGAGCAGCCCGAGTTCACCCATCTCCTTCAGTTCCTCGCGCGGGAAGAGATGCTCCCGGTCGCGTTTGGCCGCCCCCGGCGCCAGCCGGTCGCGGGCAAAGTCGCGGGCGAGATCTGAGATCTGCTGCTGGAGGTCGGAAAGGATCATCTGTTCTCTCCCTCTCCTATTGCCGTTCGATGGCAACGGCGGTCGCCTCGCCGCCGCCGATGCAGAGCGCGGCCATGCCGCGCTTCAGGGCGTAGCGCTCCAGTGCTGCAAGCAGCGTCACCAGAATCCGGGCTCCCGAGGCGCCGATCGGATGGCCGAGCGCGCAGGCACCGCCATGCACATTCACTTTTTCATGCGGCAGGTTGAGATCGCGCATCGCCGCCATGGCGACGACGGCGAAAGCCTCGTTGATTTCGAACAGATCGACCTCCGACAGCGGCAAGCCGGTGCGATCGGACAGTTTCTGCAGTGCGCCGATCGGTGCAGTGGCAAAAAGATTGGGCGCCTGCGAATGCGTGGCATGGCCAAGAATAGTGGCGAGCGGCTTGAGGCCACGACGCTCCGCCTCGGAGCGACGCATCAGCACCAGGGCTGCCGCGCCATCGGAGATCGAGCTGGAATTGGCGGCCGTCACCGTGCCGCCGTCGCGGAAGGCGGGCTTCAGCGTCGGGATCTTGTCGAGCTTCGCCTTGCCGGGCTGTTCGTCCCGGCTCGCCACCTGCTCGGCTTTACCCGATTTTACCGTGACCGGCACGATTTCGCTTTCGAAACAGCCTTCCGCAATCGCCTTCTGCGCCCGCGTCAGCGAGGCGATGGCGTAATTATCCTGCGCCTCACGTGTGAACTGATAGGCCTCGGCGCAATCCTCCGCGAAGCTGCCCATCAAGCGCCCCTTGTCATAAGCATCCTCCAGCCCGTCGAGGAACATGTGATCCACGACACGCCCATGGCCGAGCCTGTAGCCGCCACGGGCCTTGTCAAGGAGATAGGGCGCATTCGTCATGCTTTCCATGCCGCCTGCAATCGCCACTGAGGCGCTGCCGGCGGCAATCAGGTCATGCGCCATCATCACCGCCTTCATGCCTGAGCCGCACATCTTGTTGACGGTGCTCGCCGCAGTCGCAAACGGCAGACCGGCATGGATCGCCGCCTGGCGCGCCGGCGCCTGCCCCTGCCCGGCCGGCAGCACGCAGCCGAAGACGACCTCCTCGATCGCATCGGCCTCAACGCGGCTGCGCTGCAGCGCCGCGCGGATCGCCGTTGCTCCCAGTTCCGGCGCTGTCGCCTCCTTCAGCTCTCCCTGAAAGCTGCCGATCGGGGTGCGCGCCGCACCAACGATGACGATGGGATCCTGCAAAACCATCTTTCCTCCTTCGGGCGTAGCGCTCACCGCGCGCCCATCCGCAATGCGCCGTCGAGGCGGATGACCTCGCCGTTCAGCATGTTGTTTTCCAAGATATGGCGTACCAGCCCGGCAAATTCCGCCGGCCGACCGAGCCGCGGTGGAAAGGGCACGCTCTTGCCGAGCGCCGCCTGAACCTCGGCCGGCATATCAGCCATCATCGGTGTCTCGAAGATGCCGGGTGCGATCGACACCACGCGAATGCCGTGACGAGCAAGTTCGCGGGCGATCGGCAAGGTCATCGCCGCCACCCCGCCCTTGGAGGCGGCGTAAGCTGCCTGACCGATCTGGCCGTCGAAAGCGGCGACCGAGGCCGTATTGACGATGACGCCGCGTTCGCCTTCAGCATCCGGCTCGGTAGTCTGGATCGCTGCGGCTGCCAGCCGGATCATGTTGAATGTGCCGATGAGATTGATGCTCACCGTGCGGGCAAAACTCTCCAGCCGATGCGGTCCGTCGCGGCCGATCACCTTTTCGGCCGGTGCGACGCCTGCGCAATTCACCAATCCGCGCAAGTCGCCGAAGGCTTCGACGGCAGCGGCAACCGCCACCGCCCCTTCCTCGCCATCGGTCACGTCGACCTTGACGAAACGGGCATCGCTTCCGAATTCCCGGGCGATTTCCTGACCGGCTTCCGCGTTGAGATCGGCGATTGTCACCCGTCCACCCGCCTCCACAAGCATGCGCACTGTTGCCGCGCCGAGGCCGGAGCCGCCGCCGGTCACGATGAAACTTGCACCTCGGATCAGCATGGACCTGTTCCTCCTGCCGGCCGCGCCTCCTCCAGGCTCAGCCGAATGACAGGATTCTATTCCGTCGGCCTATTGCAAGCGATGACAGAACTGCTCCATTATTTCGGACAGTTTTGCCATAGAGAGGGCGCGATGGCCGAAATCGAGCGACGCATGATTGCACCGGCCTTTGTCGAGGAGGCTCTCGACAGCCTGCGGCGGCTGGACAAGCCGACAGAGCCTATTCTTGCGCGTGTGGGACTGCCGCCGCTGGTCGATCAACCGGTGTCGGCCGAGACCTATGGCGCGCTCTGGCTGGCAATCGCCGCCGAGCTCGACGACGAATTCTTCGGTATGGGCGGCCGACCGATGCGCGGCGGCAGCTTCACGCTGCTCTGCCACTCTGTGCTGCATGCGCCAACGCTAGGCCACGCCCTGCGCCGAGCGCTGCGTTTCCTCGATGTCGTGCTCGACGATCCCAGGGGACGGCTCGTCATCCGCGACGGCCTGGCCGAGGTCGAGCTCACGGATGCCGGCGGCCCGCGTTCAGCCTTCGCCTATCGCACCTATTGGATCATCCTGCACGGCATCACCTGCTGGCTGGTCGGCCGGCGCATTCCGATCCGGCTCGTCGATTTCCGCTGCGCGGAGCCCAAACAAGGCGCCGACTATCGGCTCTTCTTCGGCGCGCCAGTGCGTTTCTCGCAAACCATCAGCCGGCTCGGCTTCGACAGCGCCTTGCTCGACCTGCCGGTGGCGCGCAGCGAACAGGCGCTCAAACAGTTCCTGCGCGGCGCGCCCGCCAATATTCTGGTGCGCTATCGCTATGATGCCGGTATCGCCGCCGCCGTCCGCCGGCGCCTGAATCTGGCCACGCCGGCTGCCTGGTCGCGCTTTACCGAGCTTGCCGCCGATATGCGAATGCCGCCCTCCACGCTCCGCCACCGTCTGCACGACGAGGGACAAAGCTATGCCGCCATCAAGGACGACATCCGCCGGGATCTCGCCGTCGAACTGCTGCTGAACACGTCGATGTCCATCGGTGAGATTGCCGTGCAGCTCGGCTATTCCGAGCCGAGCGCCTTCTTCCGGGCCTTCCGGAAATGGATGGGCAAGAGCCCCGAGGTCTTTCGCCGGGAGGACGCTCTCTCGCAATTGGTTGAGCCATTGCAATCAAGGACACTTTGACCCGGCCGCAACCCGCGCTACATATTTCAGCGGGAGGAGTGCCATGTTTGATTTTTCGCTCGGCGAAACCGCGGACGCGATCCGTGAAACGACGGCGCGCTTTGCCGCCGATCATATTGCTCCGCTGGCTGCGGAGATCGACGAAAGCAACACATTTCCACGCCAGCTTTGGCCTGAGATGGGCGCGCTCGGCCTGCATGGAATCACCGTCGAAGAAGAATTCGGCGGCGCCGGTCTTGGTTATCTCGATCATGTCGTCGCCATGGAAGAGGTTTCGCGCGCCTCGGCCTCCGTGGGGCTCAGTTACGGCGCCCATTCCAATCTCTGCGTCAACCAGATCCGCCGCTGGGCCTCGCCGGAACAAAAGCGCCGCCACCTGCCGAAGCTGATCTCCGGCGAACATGTCGGTTCGCTCGCCATGTCGGAGGTCGGCGCCGGTTCCGATGTCGTCTCCATGCGGTTGCGTGCTGAGAAAAAGGGCGACCGCTATATTCTGAACGGCACCAAGTTCTGGATCACCAACGCGCCGCATGCTGATGTGCTTGTTGTCTATGCCAAGACCGATCCCGCAGCCGGCCCGAAAGGCATTTCCGCCTTCATCATCGAAAAGGGCCTGCCCGGTTTCAGCGTCTCCAAGAAGCTCTCCAAGCTCGGCATGCGCGGCAGCGACACGGCCGAACTGGTCTTCGAGGATTGCGCGGTGCCGGCCGAGACCCTGATGGGCCGGGAGGGAGAAGGCGTGAAGATCCTGATGTCCGGCCTCGATTACGAGCGCGCCGTGCTTGCCGCCGGACCGCTCGGCATCATGCAGGCCTGCCTCGACGTCGTGCTGCCCTATGTGCGCGATCGCAAACAGTTCGGTAAAGCGATCGGCGATTTCCAGCTGATGCAGGGCAAGATCGCCGATATGTATGTGGCGCTGAATTCGGCGCGCGCCTATGTCTATTCCGTCGCTCGCGCCTGCGATGCCGGCCGCGCGACGCGCACGGATGCAGCTGCTGCGATCCTCTTTGCCAGCGAGAATGCTGTGAAGGTCTCGCTGGAAGCGATCCAGGCGCTCGGCGGCGCCGGCTATACCAAGGAATGGCCGGTCGAACGCTTTTTGCGCGACGCCAAGCTTTACGATATCGGCGCCGGTACCAACGAGATCCGCCGTTACCTCATCGGCCGGGAGCTCATCGCATCATGACGGTGATTTCGACTGCGATCGACCGCGACAGTGACAGCTTCAAGGCCAATGCCAGCAAGAACAAGGCGCTTATCGACGAACTCTACGACCGTTCGGCGAAAGCGCGCGAGGGTGGATCGCAGACAGCACGCGAGCGCCACACCGGCAAGGGCAAGCTGCTGCCGCGCGACCGCATCCAGCTCTTGCTCGATGCCGGCAGCCCGTTCCTGGAGATCGGCACGCTGGCGGCCAACGGCATGTATGATGACGAGGCGCCCGGCGCCGGCATCATTACCGGCATCGGCCGCGTTTCCGGCCGCGAGGTGATGATCGTCGCCAATGACGCGACGGTGAAGGGCGGCGCCTATTACCCCCTGACGGTGAAGAAACATCTGCGGGCGCAGGAGATCGCCATGCAGAACCGGCTGCCCTGCCTCTATCTGGTCGATAGCGGCGGTGCCAATCTTCCGCATCAGGCCGAAGTCTTTCCCGACCGCGACCATTTCGGCGCGATCTTCTACAACCAGGCCCAGATGTCGGCCGAAGGCATTCCGCAGATCGCCTGCGTCTTGGGAAGCTGCACCGCCGGCGGCGCCTATGTGCCCGCCATGTCCGACGAAACGGTCATCGTGCGCAATCAGGGCACGATCTTCCTGGCCGGCCCGCCGTTGGTGAAAGCCGCGACCGGCGAGATCATCTCGGCCGAAGAGCTTGGCGGCGCCGAGACCCATGGGCGGCGCTCCGGCGTCGTCGATCATGTCGCCGAGAACGATGAACATGCGCTGCTGCTCGTTCGTGATATCGCAGGCACACTCAACAGTGTGAAATCAGTCGATATCGACCTCAAGCAGCCACAGCCGCCGAAACTCGATGCCGAGGATCTCTGCGGCCTCATCCCGGATGATGTGCGCTCGCCCTATGATGTGCGCGAGGTCATCGGCCGGATCGTCGATGGCTCGGAACTGCATGAATTCAAGTCGCTCTACGGCACCACGCTGGTCTGCGGCTTTGCCCGCATCTGGGGCATGCCCGTCGCCGTCATCGCCAATAATGGCGTGCTGTTTTCCGAAAGCGCGCTGAAGGGCGCCCACTTCATCGAGCTCGCCTGCCAGCGCCGCATACCCTTGCTGTTTCTGCAGAATATTTCCGGCTTCATGGTCGGCGGCCGCTATGAGGCTGGCGGCATCGCCAAGGATGGGGCCAAGCTGGTGACGGCGGTCGCGACATCAACCGTGCCGAAAGTGACCGTCATCATCGGTGGCAGCTTCGGCGCCGGCAATTACGGCATGTGCGGCCGCGCCTATCGCCCGCGTTTCCTCTTCACCTGGCCGAACAGCCGCATCAGTGTGATGGGCGGCGAACAGGCGGCCTCTGTGCTTGCCACCATACGCCGAGACTCCATGGAGGCGCGCGGTGAGAATTGGCCTATTGAAGAGGAGGATGCCTTCAAGGCGCCGATCCGCGCCGGCTACGAGGCCGAGGGAAATCCCTATTATGCCACCGCCCGCCTCTGGGACGACGGCATCATCGATCCACGCCAGACGCGGGATGTGCTGGGCCTTGCCTTTTCCGCCTGCCTGAATGCGCCGATCCCGAAAGGGCCGCGCTTCGGCCTGTTCAGGATGTGAGGCGCCGATGATGGAAAGCCTTCTCATTGCCAACAGGGGCGAAATCGCCCGCCGCATCATCCGCACGGCCAAGATGCTCGGCATCCGCACCATCGCCGTCTATTCCGAGGCCGATGCCGGCCTGCCCTTCGTAAGGGAGGCGGACGAGGCGATCGCCATCGGCCCCTCGCCTGCCCGGGAAAGCTATCTCTCGCAGGAACGCATCCTGGAGGCCGCCCGGCAAACAGGCGCTGCGGCGATCCATCCCGGCTACGGTTTCCTTTCGGAAAATGCCGAGTTTGCCGAAGCGGTGGAAAAGGCCGGGATCATCTGGGTCGGCGCGCCGCCTGCCGCCATCCGTGCGATGGGACTCAAGGATGCCGCGAAAGAATTGATGCAGGCGGCCGGCGTGCCTGTGACCCCTGGTTATCTCGGGCCGGACCAGAGCGAAGAGAGGCTGGCGGCTGAGGCGGACACCATCGGTTATCCCGTGCTCATCAAGGCCGTCGCCGGCGGCGGCGGCAAGGGCATGCGCCGCGTCGAGCGCGCGCAAGATTTCGCAGAACTTCTCGCCTCCTGCCGCCGGGAGGCGGCCGCCTCCTTCGGCGACGACCGCGTGCTGATCGAACGTTATATCGCCAATCCGCGCCATATCGAGGTTCAGGTTTTCGCCGACATGTTCGGCAATTGCGTTCATCTGTTCGAACGTGACTGCTCGCTGCAGCGCCGTCACCAGAAAGTCATTGAGGAGGCCCCTGCTCCCGGCCTCGACACCGCTACCCGGGCAGTGATCTGCGATGCGGCGGTAAAGGCCGCAAGAGCGGTGAATTATGTAGGCGCCGGCACCATCGAATTCATCGCCGATGCCTCGGAGGGCCTTCGCGAAGATCGCATCTGGTTCATGGAGATGAACACCCGCCTGCAGGTAGAGCATCCCGTCACCGAGGCAATTACTGGCGAGGATCTGGTGCTCTGGCAGTTGACGGTCGCTAGCGGCGAGCCCTTGCCGAAAATGCAGGACGAGATCGCCATGAACGGCTGGGCGTTCGAAGCCCGGCTCTATGCCGAAAATCCTGCCGCCGGCTATCTGCCCTCGACCGGCCGACTTGAACATCTCAGCCTGCCGGAGTCCGTCCGTGTCGATAGCGGTGTCGAGCAAGGGGATGAGATCACCGCCTTCTATGACCCGATGATCGCCAAGATCATTGCCCATGGACCGAACCGCGAGGCAGCACTTTCGAAGCTCGCAGCCGCCTGCGCAGGTATCGAGGTCTGGCCGGTCAAATCCAATGCCGGCCTGCTTGCTCGCATCGCCGTCGATCCGGATTTTTGCGCAGCTCGGATCGATACCGGCTTTCTCGACCGGCATGGCGATAGCCTTGTGGCGACGGAGCCGAGCGAGATCGCGATCGACACCGCAGCCACCGTGCTGCTTTCAAAAAATACGGATAGTGATCCCTGGTCCGTGCTCGCCGGGTTCCGCATCGCCGGCGCGGATGACAGGAGGGTGCGTATCCGTATCGGCGATCACCTCCATTGGGGGCAATCGCGTCGGGAGCTTGAAGCAAAGACCGTCACGATCGGTGAAACGACGGTGCTTTTCGACGCCGGCAATGCCTGGCCGATCCGCCTGCCCGTTGCCAGCGAAGTCGAGGCAAGTCAGGGCGCCGGCGATGGCGCGATCCTTTCACCCATGCCCGGCCTCGTCATTTCGGTGGATGTCGCCGAAGGCGATCGTGTCGCCAAGGGGGACCGCCTGCTGACGGTTGAAGCGATGAAAATGGAGCATTCGCTGCGCGCACCCTTCGATGGCATCGTCGAAAAACTGCAGGTTTCCTCGGGTATCAGGGTCTCGGAAAACCAACTCGTCGTCAGCGTTGTGAAGGAGCAGGATTGATGGCCGGCCGTTATTTCGACGAGTGGACGGTCGGCGACCGCATCGCCCACGACATCCGTCGCACTGTCACCGAGACCGACAATCTGCTGTTCACGACGCTCTCCCATAATCCGCAGCCGCTGCATCTCGATGCCGATTATGCGGCCGGCACCGAATTCGGCCGGATCGTCGTCAACGGCACCTTCACCTTTGCGCTCACCGTCGGCCTTTCGGTCGGCGACACCACGCTCGGCACGCTCGTCGCCAATCTCGGCTATGACAAGGTGACGATGCCAAAGCCGGTTTTCATTGGCGATACGCTGCGGGTGGAAACCGAGGTGATGGAACTGCGTCGCTCGAACTCCCGCCCCGATGCCGGCATCGTCACCTTCCGGCATATCACTCTGAACCAGCGCGGCGAAACCGTCTGCCAATGCCTGCGCACGGCAATGCTGAAGGTGAAGCCGTCATGAGGCTGCGCTCGCTGCTCTTTGCGCCCGGTGACCGGCCGGAGCGTTTCGAAAAGGCGCTCGCCTCAGGCGCCGATGCCGTCATTCTCGACCTGGAAGATTCGGTTGCGCCCTTGAACAAGCCGAAAGCGCGCGAGAGCGTGCACGAGTTCGTCCTGCATCATGCCGGCGAGACCAATCTCCTGATTCGGATCAATCCCCTCGCCTCGCCAGAATTCGAAGACGACCTGACCGCTTTGAGCGGCCTTCATCCTTTCGCAATCGTGCTGCCGAAGGCCGAGGGTGCCGCTTCGGTGCTGAAGCTCGCAGGCTCTCTTGCATCTGCAATTCCCATCTTGCCGATCGCAACCGAAACGCCATCGGCGATCTTCGAGATCGGCAGCTACCGGGATGTCTCGACCAGCCTCTGCGGCCTGACATGGGGCGCTGAGGATTTGCCCGCCGTGATGGGGGCTACGACCGCGCGGAGGACGGATGGCCGCTATACGCCACCTTTCGAGCTTGCCCGCTCGCTCACACTTTTCGGCGCCCATGCCGCCGCCGTCCAGGCAATCGACACCGTCTATCCCGATTTCCGCGATCTCAACGGTCTCAGGGCCTATGTCGGCCGCGCCCGGCGCGACGGCTTTTCCGGTATGATGGCCATCCATCCAAGCCAGGTCGAAGTGATCAATCACGCCTTCACGCCGGATGCATCCGAAATCGCCTGGGCGGAGAAAGTCGCCGCCGCCTTTGCCGCCAGGCCCGACGCAGGCGTCATTCAGCTCGACGGACGCATGCTGGACCTGCCGCATCTCAAGCTCGCGATCCGCATTCTCGATGTGGCTGGGCGATAGAGCAAATGCTCCGCCAATTAGTCTGACTTCGCCGTTCGCTCGGGAGCGTTCTGCGCTTGTTGCGTCAGGTAGCCGGCGCCAATGGCGACGTAGAGGTCCACATAGTCCTTGGCAACCTGCTGTACGGTGGCTGCAAGGCTTGCCTGGGCATCGGAGACCGAACGTTGCGCGTCCAGCACATCGAGCAGAGATGAAGCTCCATCCTTGTAGCTCGTGGTCGAAAGTGCGAGCGATTCCTGGGCCGTTTCCACCTGCCTGCGCAGCGGTCCCAACGTCTGCCTGTCGCGGCGGACTGCAGACAGGGCGTTTTCCACCTCTTGGACCCCGTTCAGCACCGCCTCTTTCCAGGCGAGATACTGGGTCTTGGCATCGGATTTTTCGATATCGACATTCGCACGCAATTTGCCGCCATCGAAGATCGGCAGGTTGAGCGTCGGTCCGAAAGACCAGCTGGTCAGGGTTCCGCCGCTGGCACCGGATGATTTGACCCAGCTCGGCGAGATCGAACCGGAGAGCGAGATCGACGGGTAGAGCTGGGCTTCGGCAGCGCCGATGTCGGCAACGGCTGCAGCCAGATCGCGTTCAGCCTTGCGGATATCGGGACGGTTGCGGATGAGATCGGCCGGAATGCCGGCGCGAATGTCGCCGCGGAAAACCGGCTGGCCGGCGCTTTTCTGCAGCTCGTTCATTAGCGAGGCCGCCGGCATCCCGAGCAGAGTGGCAATGTGATGGGCTGACTCGGTGAAGCTCTGTTCGAGGCCGGGAATGTCGGACTTTGTCGACTGTACCAGGCCCTCGGCCTGAACGACGTCGAGGCGGGAGGCCGCACCTGCCTTGAGCTGCAGCTGTGTCAGTTCGTAAGTCTGTTGGCGGGATTTCAAGCTCGCCTGTGAAAGCGCGATTCGCTCCTGGTAATAACGGGCGTCGATATAGCTCTCGATCAGGTCTTTCAGGAAAGTGAGCTTTGTGTTGTCGGCCGTTGCATAGGCGGCCCCCAGCGAGGCGATGGCACTCTCCTTCGAGCGACGGTATTGGCCGAAGAAGTCGAGCAGCCAGGAAAGGCTGGCCTGGCCGCCTGTGGTATTCTCGGTGCCGACCGTCGTGCGGAGCCGCCCCCTCTCGCCGGATACCGTGTGCGATGCGTCGACACTTAGGCTCGGCAGGCCGCCGGCGCCGGCAACCGTGACATTGGCGGAAGCCGAGTTGATGCTCTCGAGCGCCTGCAGCACATCGAGGTTCTCGCTGAGGCCATGGGCCACCATGCCGTCGAGCCGCTTGTCGCGATAGGCCGTCCACCACTGTGCCGTCACGACATCGCCGTTGCTCTTGGTCCCGCCCTCTTGGAATTTAGCAGGAAGCGGCATCTGTGGGGGAGCGTGATCCGGGCCGCTGACGCAGCCTGCCACCAAAAGCGTGAGTGCCGATGTGGCGTAGCGGAGGGATGATATTCTTGTGCAGAGCGACGGACTCACTGGCGAGCTTTCTGAACCGGGATCGTAGGTTCAGGCTTAGCGGCGCCAACGTTAATGGCGGTAAAGACACTGTAAAGTTAGGTAAAGTCTGGGTTGCGGGGCCTCATCCACCACCGCCTCGAGCTTCGTCGATTGGTCCTCAGGTGTGTTCGTCCGCCAAGCCATAGGGTACCGGCTTCCTGGGAAGCTCCAGGGTGACCGCCAGGCCTCCGGCATCCGGCAATGACGCATGTACACGCCCGCCGTGGCGTTCGATCGCCTGCCGGGTGATGGCCAGACCCAGGCCGTATCCGCCTCTTGGCACAGCCTCTTTACCACGTGAGAACGGCTGGAAAATCCGTTCGAGTTCGTCTCGGCGGACACCCGGCCCCTGATCCGTGACGCAGATTTTGAGGCGGCCGGTCGTCGCCTCGCAAGCCACTGATATGTGCGAATGCTCGGCCGTGTATTTGACGGCGTTGCGGACAACGTTTTCGAGCGCCCTGTAGATCAGCTCACCTTCGACCTCGGCGCGGAAGGTGCCCTCGACACTGGTTGTGATCGAGACCTCCCGTGCCTGGGCTTCGAATGCCGCGTCGCCGAGGATTTCGTTGAGGAGCTCGATGACATCCAGGGCCTGGGTCTTCAGCGGCAGGCCGGAGCCCGCGGTCAGCCTGGCAAGCGTCAGAACTTCGCCGACCAGCGCGTCGAGCCGTTCGACCTCCCGGTCCATCCGATCCAGCATGGCGCCGAGTTTGGCCGGGCTTTGCCGAAGGACGCCGACGGCGGCCTGCAGACGGGACAGGGGCGAACGCAATTCATGGGAGACGTCATGAAATAGCCTCTGCTGCGCATCCTGAAGCTCCTGAAGCCGCGCGGCAGTGGAATCGAAGTCGTGCGCCAGTGCGGTGACTTCATCCTTTCGGCCGGCCATCTGGTTGCCGATACGGAAGTCGAAGCGGCCATGGGCGAGCGCGCTCAGGCCGTCGCGCAGATGTACGACGGGTCGAATGAGATAGCGGGCGAGTGCGGCGGCAGCGACCGTACTCGAAACGAAAATCGAAAGCCAAGGAACCAGCAGCGCCAGGTTGTCCGCAACGTTGAGAAGGAAGTTCGCTTCTGGCACCACGGAGATCCGGTAGCAAATTCCGTCCTTCAGAATGGACTTCGTCTCTGCCCTGCCCTCGTCTCCGCACGCAGGCGACTCCATGGTTTTCGAAAGCGTCAGGCCCAGTGGCACCGTATATTCACTTGTGCGGATGAAGCGCGCTGCGGCGTCCTCCCCATCCCTTGCGAGCACGTTCGCCGTCAGCTTCAGAATGATCGCTCGCTCCTGGTATTCCCGATCGCGGCCAGGCGGCGGGATCTGAAAGAGGTTGACGATCACGATGATGACCGTGAGCGTCGTTGCAAGCGTCAACCAGATCGTCGCGAAAAATTTCCAGAAAAGCCGGGGCATGGTCAGTCCACAAGTAGTTGATAGCCCTGGCCGCGAACGGACTGGATCCAGGATTGTCCGTCCTCCCTCAGTCCGAGCTTCTGACGAACGCTGCTGATATGGACGTCGATGCGGCGATCGAACGGGGTCAGCGGCTTGCCGAAGGCCCGCTTCGAAATTTCCTGCTTCGACACGAGCTGGCCGGCGCTGCGGGCAAGCACCTCGATTAGGCTGAACTCGGTGCCGGTCAGATCCAAGGTTTCTCCACGCCATTCGGCGATCCTGCTGCTCGGATGAATCACGAGTTTTCCCGCCCTGATCGTGTCGGTCGTCGCGCCGGCCGCAGGCTGACCTGCCCGACGGAGGATGGCGCGCAACCTCGCCGCAAGTTCGCCCGGCGAGCATGGCTTCGGCACATAGTCGTCCGCGCCGAGATTGAGACCCGATATCCTGTCGACGTCATCGCCCCTTGCGGTCAGCATCAGGACCGGGACCTGGCTGAGCTTCCTGATCCTCTGCAGAACCTCGATCCCGTTCATCCGAGGCATCATGATGTCGAGCACGATAATATCGACCGTGTTGCCCGCAGCAGCGGCAATCGCGGCGCGACCGTCCGTATCCGTGACCACCTCATATCCTTCTTCGACCAGATATTCCTGCAGAAGCGTCGTCAGCTCGGCATCGTCGTCGATGAGGAGAACCTTGTTCATTCACTTCGTCCGTCATTGATCCGGGTAAGCCATACAGCACAAACACAGTCGCATGAGCGAGTTTTACCTAACTTAACACTAACTTGACCGCACTTAACGTTCACCCCGTTACTTATCCTTCCATGACATCACCGCGAGCCAGGATCGGGTTGCCTCAACATGAGCCGCAATCCTTCATCGAGTTGGCACGGATCGGGAAAAGGCACCCATGCCTTTGACCACAAGGAGTGCATCGTTGAGAAAACCGCCCAGAATATTCGCTGCTGCTCTTGTTGCGGCAGCGCTCCTGCTTCCCCTGCGCAATACCATGGCGGATCAATCCGCCGCACCCGCCCTTACCGTCTCGCTGGTGACGCCGGCTGAGCGGGACTGGCCGGAAACCGTTCCCGCAAGCGGTTGGCTGAAGCCTTGGCAGGAAGCCATCATCGCTTCCGAGACGAGCGGTCTGCGCGTAACCGAAATTCTGGCCGACGTCGGTTCCGTGGTTAAGAAGGGGCAGACCCTCGTGCGGCTGTCGCAGGACAGCGTGCAGGCCGACCTTCGCAAGCAGGAAGCGGCTGTCGTGACCGCTAAGGCAAACCTGACAAAGGCGAAGGCCAATGCCGATCGGGCTCGGCAGCTACGCTCTTCGGGCGCCCTTTCGGATGAGAAGATTGTCGAATATTTCGCCGACGAACAGACCGCGACGGCAAGTCTTGCGTCTGAAGAGGCGGCGCTCGACAGCCAGAAGATCAAGCTCGACCAGACAACCGTCACGGCCGTCGACGACGGCCTTATAACCTCGCGATCGGCCGAACTCGGCGCGGTCGTCTCGTCGGGCACCGAACTGTTTCGCCTCGTCCGTCAGCAGCGGGTCGAATGGCAGGCCGAGGTTTCGGCCCGTTACCTCTCACGCATCTCGGAAGGATTGAGCGTCGACATCGACGGGCCGGACGGACGTCCCCTTCAGGGCAAGGTAAGGCTCGTCGGACCTTCGATCGACACCAATACAAGCCGGGCGATCGTCTATGTCGCGCTTCCCCAGGACGTTCAGCCGCGCACCGGTCTTTATGTCACGGGCACTATCGAACTGAGGACCACGCCGGCGCTGACGGTTCCGGAGACCGCGATCGTTTTCCGTGACGGCATAAACTACGTCTTTGCCGCCGGCGAGAACAAGCGGGTAAGGCGGGTGCGGGTGGAGACCGGCCGTCGCACCGACGGCGAAGTCGAGATCGTCTCCGGCATAGATAAGTCGGCGAGAGTGGTGACGTCGGGCGGAGCGTTTCTGTCGGACAACGATCTCGTGAAGATTGCGGGAGAAGGTTGATGAACTTTTCCGCATTTTCAATCCGCAATCCCGTACCGGCAATCCTGCTCTTTGCGATGCTTGCCGTCGGCGGTTTGCTGGCCTTCAAGCATCTGCCGGTCCAGAATTTCCCCGATATGGACCTCCCGACCATCAAAATTACCGCGACGCTCGATGGCGCCGCGCCGGCGCAGCTCGAGACGGAGGTCGCCCGCACGATCGAGGACAATCTTGCCTCGCTGAGCTATCTCGACCACGTCACCACGACGATCACCGACGGCACGGTGTCGATCAGTGTCTCCTTCAAACTGGAGAAGGACAGCGAAACGGCCCTGAATGAGGTTCGCAACGCCGTCGACAGCGCACAAGCCGATCTGCCGGCGCAGATGCAGACACCAAGCGTCACCAAAGTCACCGTGCAGAGTTCGGCGCTGGTCACCTATGCCATCCGGTCTACGGCCCTCAATGAAACCGAGCTCTCCTGGTTCATCGACAACGATCTGACCAAGGCGCTCCTGTCGGTACCGGGCGTCGGACAGGTCAACCGCATCGGCGGTGTCGACCGCGAGGTTCACGTCGACCTCGATCCGACAACGATGGCTGCATTCGGCGTCACCGCGACCACTGTGTCGGCGCAATTGAAGTCGGTTCAGGCCGATACTTCGGGTGGCCTTGGGGAGATTGGCGGCACCCGTCAGACATTGCGCACGCTCGGCGCCGTGGCATCGGTCGACGCTCTGAAGGAGCTTAGAATTCCCCTGGCCAACGGGCAGCAGGTTCGCCTCGATGACGTCGCATCCGTCACGGACAGCTTCGCGGAGCGTTCTTCGATGGCCTATCTCGACGGTAAACCGGTGGTCGCGGTCGAGATCAAGCGCTCGAACGGGTTTTCGGACAGCGGTGTCGCGGACGATGTCGACAAGGCTATGAAACAGTTCGCAGCCAAACATTCCAACGTGCAGATCGAGGAGGCCTACAGCACGATCGGGCCGATCATCGACAACTACGATGGTTCGATGCACATGCTGTACGAAGGGGCGATCCTGGCGATCATCGTCGTCTGGCTCTTCCTTCGGGACTGGCGTGCGACCATCCTGTCGGCCGTGGCGCTGCCATTATCGGTCATACCGACCTTCCTTGTGATGTACCTGGCCGGCTTCAGCCTGAATATCGTCACCTTGCTGGCGCTGTCGCTCGTGGTCGGCATCCTCGTCGATGATGCCATCGTCGAGGTCGAGAACATCGCCCGCCACCTGCAAATGGGCAAGCGACCGATCGACGCCGCCATGGAAGCGGCCAACGAGATCGGGCTCGCCGTCATTGCAACCACCTTCACGCTGGTCGCGGTCTTCCTGCCGACGGCCTTCATGAGCGGCATACCGGGACTTATATTCCGCCAGTTCGGTATCACCGCCGCGGTGGCGGTCCTCGTCTCGCTCGTCGTCGCACGCCTGCTGACGCCGATGATGGCCGCCTATTTCATGAAGGCCCATCCGACGGAGGAAAAGGATGGCCGCGTCATGCGCGCCTATCTGGCAATCGTGAAAGCCGCCATGAACCGCAGGAAGACCACGGTGGCAGTGACTGCCGTCGTCGTCGCGCTTTCGCTTGCCACCATCCCACTCCTGAAATCCGGCTTCCTGCCCGCTTCCGACGACGCACGAGCCCAGATCACGCTCACCATGCAGCCGGGTGCCACTATCGAGCAGACGGACGCCACCACCACGAAGGCCGCCGATATCGTCGGCAAGCTCCAGGACGTGACACATGTCTTTTCCTCGGTCGGTTCCGCATCCTCGGGCGGTGGCCCCGACTCGAGCACCACCAGCAGCGTCGGATCCGCGACGATCGTCGCTGTACTGTCGCCCATCGGCGAGCGCGATCGCAAACAGTCGGAAATCGAAAACGACATCCGGCAGGCTCTCTCGGTGCTTCCCGGTGTGCGGGTCGCGGTCGGCGGCGGTGGCAACGGCACGAAGCTGGAGATCACCCTTGCCAGTGACGATGCCAACGCGCTTGACAGTGCAAGCACGGCGCTCGAGGAACAGCTCCGCACGCTGCAGGGCATCGGCGCGGTGACATCAACAGCGGCCAGGCAAGCGCCCGAGATCCAGATCACGCCCGACTTTGCGCGCGCTGCAGCGCTCGGGGTGACCTCGAGCGCCATCGCCGAGGCGGTGCGCGTGGCGACGAATGGGGAATATTCCGCCGATCTGCCGAAGCTCAACCTGCCACAGCGCCAGGTTCCCATCGTCGTCCGCTTCAGCCCCGAGACACGCACCAAGCTCGACGATATCAAGAACATGCGGGTAGCCGGAACGAACGGCAATGTCGATCTCGGATCGATTGCCGATATCCGGATCGGCGGCAGCCCGTCGGAGATCGACCGCATCGATCGGATGCGCAATGTCACCCTTTCCGTCGAGCTCAACGGCCGCATCCTGGGCGATGTCAACCGCGAGGCGCAGGCTCTGCCGGCACTCAGGCGCCTGCCGCCGGGGGTCACCCTTGTCGAACAGGGCGAACTTCAGCGCAGTTCGGAGCTGTTCCAGAGCTTTGGCCTTGCAATGGCGATCGGCGTGTTCTGCATCTACGCAGTCCTCGTCCTGCTCTTCCACGACTTCCTGCAGCCACTCACCCTTCTGATGGCTCTGCCGCTCTCGCTCGGCGGTGCGCTGGTGCCGCTGGTGGTGACCGGAACCAGCTTCTCGATGTCGGCGGTCATCGGGTTGCTCATGCTCATGGGCGTGGTGACGAAGAACTCCATCCTTCTCATCGAATACGCGATCATGTCGCGTCGCCAGGGCATGTCGCGGTTCGATGCCCTTGTGGATGCCTGCCACAAGCGCGCGCGACCGATCATCATGACCACCATCGCCATGGCATTCGGCATGCTTCCGGTCGCTCTCAGCCTGACAGGCGGCGATTCCAGCTTCCGGCAGCCGATGGCGATCGTGGTGATCGGCGGGGTCATGATGTCGACGCTGCTCAGCCTCATCGTCATCCCCGTCATCTTCACCTTCGTCGACGACCTCAACGAGGCGCTCAAGCGCCTTGTGCGCCGGACCGGGCCTGATACCGCCGACTCGGAACCGCAGGCATCCAACGATCGCGCGGCGATCACCTTCAAGCCCGAGCTTTCGAAGCGAGGGCAAGGTCAGAGATGACTGCTTTTGGCAAGCTATTCGCAAGATGGTCCAGCGCCCGATACCGGCGACGCCCGGCGACCTTCATGGCAACCTCTTCGGTCGAATTCCCTCCCCCGGAACGAGACCGCGGGACGTGTTCCCCCGCAGGCGGCCTCGCGCCGCCTGCGCGTCCTGCATCTTCCCTGCCAACAGCGTACCTCGCTGTGTCACAGAAAGAACCTTTACCAAACTTTACACTTCCTTAACCGCGCTTAACATCCGCACAGCTATTAGAGTTCGACCTCAGCTCAATCCGGAGTGTCGTGTGTCCAAGGCACATCGAAATATTCTGCGTTGCCGCCTCGCGGAGCGGAAAATCATACTTGCCGAGATTTGGCCGTGGTTGCTGAAGCTTAATTCAAAGAATTATATCTCAATTTCTGCTTTCTTAAGTCCCTGGATCCAATCAGGCCGAGCAGAAAACGTTCGAATAGAGCGTGATGCTCTACTGGAAGACATTTCAATTGGAGGAACGGGGTGATTGATGCTCCGGGTGATCAGCACGCGTTTGCTGGACAGATCGAACAGCTCAACAGGGCAGCACGCCCTATCTCATGCTGAATATTGCCGGGCGTCATGACAATGGCGTCATCGCTTCGAAATCTGGCAAGGCGCCGCTGGCGTAGCCGACCGCCTCGAGTGAAGTGATAGTGATCCGGCCGTCGCGGATCGACAGCAGCGGTCCGTCGGCTCCCTGCTCGTAGAGATCGGGATGGGCCGCAGCAAAGCGCGCCTTCTCCGCCTGCGACGCTCCCTGCATGCCGGCCACATAGTGATGACCGTTGCGTTCGACATGGGAGAGGCCGAGCAGCGAGACCAGCGCCAGATCCTGCTGCACGGCGAGCCCGGCTTGGCAGGTCAGATCCTCGCCCGAGAGGAACAGTCCCGGCACCGTTCCGGTTCTGATGCGGATCGCCTTCAGTAACGAACGGTAAATGCCCTTGCAGGTTTTCGAGGAGACGCCGGTATAGCCGAGCCGTCTGGCGGAGGCGAAGGCGCCATCGCCGTCGTCGCTCTCATCGATCAGGAAGGGCAATTGCGCCGCCAGATCTCCCAGCGACGTGTCCATGGTGATTGCGCGCGAGAACGGCTGTTCGACAAAGGCAATGGCCGTGCGCAACCTCGCCAGCTGCGGCATCGCCTCGATTTGCGCCAGCAGGGCGGCGAGCTGTTCGGCGGCGCCAAACTGTTCGTTGCCGTCAACCGTCACCCGATAGTCGGGCATGCGGTCCAGCACGGCGGCGATCCGCATCAGGCGGTCGATATCGACATCGATCGCGCCCGAAAGCTTAATCTTGAACCAGCGGTTGCCATAGCGCGTTATCACCGACTCGAGGCTTTCCGGCAGGCCGTCACCGACGGGATAGACGACATCGCCCTCGCTGATCGGATCGAGAAGCCCGATCGTATGCCGGGCCGAGATCGAGCCAGCAGGACGAAGATCGGAAAGCACCACCAGCGCTGCATCCGCGTCGATATCGTCGGGCAGCATGGGGCCGCCGATGCCGACGAGATTGCCCTGCACCGCCTCGAAGAAGGAAATGCCGGCAAGGCGGCAGTAGGCATCGAGCGCGGCGCGGGCGATGAGCGAAGGGCCGAAACCGGCGGCCAACGGATTTCCAGGCAAACGCCGCACGGTTTCCATCTCGTTCAGGCGGGCGGCGGCAAACAATGTCGTCGGCGCCGACGGCTCGAGCGAAGCGGCAGCAGCAGTGCGGATCGAAGTGCGCAACTGATCGACATTCTGCGCCGGCGTCAGCGCCGGGTTCTTGTCGAACCATTTCGGCACCATCATCTCGGCGGCGGCGCCAAGGGCGGTTCGCCCCTCTTCATCCTCGATACGGA
This sequence comes from Rhizobium sp. 862_C5_N1_2, assembly GCF_051811205.1. NCBI lineage: Bacteria > Pseudomonadati > Pseudomonadota > Alphaproteobacteria > Hyphomicrobiales > Rhizobiaceae > Rhizobium > Rhizobium sp. 862_C5_N1_2. Next base: position 360,077 of record NZ_JBPWPT010000004.1, read on the forward strand.
CCCTGAGAAAGGCTTGCGGCGCCTTTTCGAGAGTTGCCGCGCCAAAGCGGAACGGCAGGCGCAGCTTGATATCGCGCTCGAAGGCGTCGATCTCGATGATTCTGATACGCGGCGCGGTCACGGAACCTCCAATGCTTCTGTCCATGGTCATGCCATGCGGTCGAGCATGGCGCGCGAGACTTCATGATGGAGCGGTTCGCGGCGAAGCAGCCGGCCGATCTCATCCACCATGGCCTGTCCTTGGGCGAGATGCGCCTCTTCGGTGTGACCGGCGGCGTGCGGCGAAATGGTGACATTGGCCAATGCGGGATCGCGGAAGGGACTATCCGGAGGCAACGGCTCGTCGTCAAAGACATCGAGAGCCGCCTCGATGCGGCCGGAGCGGATCTCGGCGAGCAGAGCCGCCTCGTCGACCAGCTGCGAGCGCGCCGTGTTGATGAACAGCGCGCCGGGGTGTAGCAGCGCCAGTTCGGGGGCGCCGATCATGCGGTGCGTTTCGGGCAGGACAGGCGCATGCAGCGAGATCACGTCGCTCTGAGCCAGCATATCGTTCAATTCAGCGCTGAAAACGCCGAGCGCAGCAGCCACGCTATCGTGGAGAAAGGGATCGACAACCAGCACGCGGCAGCCGAAGGGAACGAGCAGCCGCATGACCGCCCGGCCGACATATCCAGCGCCGACGATGCCGACCGTTCTGGCGCCCAGCAATCTCTGTGGCACGGCTGCGCGGACGTCGAGCCATTCACCGCCGTTGCGCAATTGATGATGCAGCCGATGAATGCCGCGCATGGCGAGCAGCGCTTCGGCGACGACGAACTCGGCAACCGAGGCGGCAATTTTCGAGGCGGCATGGGTGACGCGAATGCCATCGTCGAACAGACGCGCCGGGACCAATGTGCGGACGCTGCCTGCCGAATGGGCAACAAGAGCGAGTTGCGGATGGCGCTGGCGCGCGGCAGGATCGAAGGGCGGCGTGCCCCATCCGGTGAGACATGCCGTGGCGCCTTGCAGCAGGTGGTCGACATCGGTGGCGTCGATGGTGGCGCCGGTCGGCCAACGCACCTCGCCAAGGGCGTTCAACTGGGCAATCGCTGCGTCGTCCAGCATCATCCGGCGAGTTTTTTCGGTCAGCAGTACGGCGATAACGGGAGCCTGTTCGTTCATGGTTCTACTCTTTCGCTGCGGCGACCAGGCGCCTGAGATGGGTAAGATCGGCGCGGACCTTGTCGAGCGCCTGCTCTCGAGAGACGCGGTATTGGGAATGCATCGAGAGCACCCCGGCAAATCCAGTGGCCACCAGATGCGGGACGATTTCGTTCCAGGGCACCATGCCTTCGTCGAGCCCGTACCAATCCGAATGCCATGCGCGCTGGCCGTGAGCTCCGTATGCGCCGGGGAACCAACCGCTGTTCTTGACGCCCATGCAGCAGAACCACGGTTCGAGAATATCGAGGGTCAGACGCCAGTCCTCGCTTCCCTCCCGAATGATCTGATTGGCAGGATCGGGATAGGCGCCGATCCTGACGGGATCACGCCCGGCCAGCAATTGCACCGCCAGAGCGCCCGAGCTGTGCAGGGTGCCGCCGTGAAGCTGGATTGTCAGCTTGACGGCGAAGCGTTCGGCCAGGCGCTCGAAGCCGTCGAGATCGCGCCGCGCCTCATCAAGCTGGGCCTGCCAGCGCCGCGACGGGTCGTAGCGCCAGAAGCCAAGCCGGACCTGCCCGATGCCAGCCTCGCCGCAACAGCCGAGAAGCCGGGATACGGCATCGTCGGGCCGGGTGGAACCGATGGTCGCCATCGGGGTGCGCAGGCCGGCCGCGGCAAAGAGCTTTACGGCCTTGACGATTTCCTCCGGCCTGTCAGGGGAAACGGCGTGGCCATCGCGAATGAGAAGATCGGCACAGTCGAATCCCAAACCGGCGGTGATCCCGGCCGCCTCCTCGAGCGGCAGACCCTCCAGGGTCTTGGTGAAATAAGCGATATCCATCGATCAGATCCCAGGCAGAAAGGCATTGTTCATGAGCGGGAAACACAAAGCTCGCTGCGGCGGCCAAATGCATCGCGGGCGCAGACCGCATAACGCACGCCCTCGGGCGGCGACATGTGCAGGAATGCCGTCGAGATCAGCGGCGCGGGACTGACTTTTTCAAAAGTCCCGCCATTGGTGCTGACCAAGACATCGTAGAAGATGGCAGGCCGGATATCGCCGGAAGCCCAGAAGAGCATGCGCTCTTCCCGACCGCCAAGACCAAGGTAACGTTCGACGACAAGGCCGGTCGGTGCCGCCGGAGGCGCGCCGACATCGGGAACGACAAGCACCTGCGTCAGCGACGGCAATGGCACATCGAGGTCGACGCTGATCCGGCCGTCATCGCAGTCGACGATGCTGATCGGATGCAGCAAGGCGGGCTCCTGCGCCCGGCGCAGTTCGGCAAACTGCGCCTCGGTCGGTGCGGGCGGTGCGCCGACCGGCTCGAAGGGGCCGCGCGGATTGCTTTCGTCGCGCTGGGCCTGCCAGACCTCCATCGGATTGGTGAATTCCTCATCGATGCGCAGCAGGCAAAGCGCGTGGCGGCCGGGAACCAAACCGCTCACCTCGAGGCGGACGGCGGTCCGGCCCGAACGGTTGATGGCGTCGACGCTATGGATGAGGCTGATGGAAACACCGCCGCCCGGCAGCCGTGTCGGCAGGATCGCCAGGCCATCCTGGTCGGGCGCAAGCGGCGGTTCGGCCCTCACCTTGCAAACGCTATCGCCCAGCGTTGCCAGCAGTTCCATCGATGTGAGGCCGGGCTTCTTGATGATGTCGAAGGGCGGCGCCCTGTCGACGTCCGTGACCAGCATATCCAGATTGGTCTTGTGCTCCCACTGCGCCTTGGTGAAATTGCGCGAACCGAAATAGGCAAAGATCGTGCGCTGGCTCCAGCCGCCGATAAAGGCGTGGTCATTGCTGAGGAAGGTGAAATTCGCCGCTTTCGGGGCGATGATGCGCCGGTCGTGCTGTTCGATGATGCGGGCGATGATGCCGGCGTAATAGGCCTTGCCATGCCAGCTATGGTGATCGCTCCACCCAAGCTGCGGATCGCATTCGTCGTTGATGATGGGCAGGCCCGCCAGGCGCGGGTGGTGCTCCTTGAGATAGTCGACGACGAGCAAGGTGCGGTCGACGATACCGTTGGTTTTCGGAGTCAGGTCTTCCTTGCTGCCGTTGACGCCCTTTTCATGGATCGAGATGTAGTCGATGCGCGGCGGACCACCGCCGGTCAGGCAGCTCATGCCGCTGTCGCAATGGGCCATGAGGGCGCGAAAGATCGGCGACAGCGTGCGGGCGGTGCCAGGCCCGCCCATCGGCAGGTTGGGATCGATGGCATCGAGCCCCGCGACGCAGGCGTCGTAATAGTTGGTGTAACCCTTGATCCCGTAGGTCCACCAGCCGGAATCGGCCTCGTTCGTCGTTTCGAAATACCATGTGCGCAATTCGTCCATGCCGTAACGCGCGCCATAACGGTCGACTGTTGCCGTCACGAGATCCCGCCAGCGCCTGACCTGATCCATGTCTTCATAGTCGGTGAACAGGCCGGATGGGTTGCCCATCAGCTCGAAGAACGGCTTCAGCCGGTGTTCGATCATCACGTCCAGCGCGCGATCGAGCAGGGACCAGTCATAACCGGCCCCGCCCTTCGCGCTCAGCAGATTGTAGAGATAGTGCACCCGCAGGAACTTGATGCCCTCATTCGGCAGGCCGCCGATATAGGCAAGCATCTGGCGCATCTCAGGTTCGAGAAGCAGCTCGGCGGGCGAAAAGCCGGTGCCGCGCCAGAACCGGTTGAACGGGCGTACCGCTTCGCTGGCATCAACGTTTATTCGCGTACGTTCACGCATGGGTCGTCTCTCCTTGGGCGGAAGTTGGCGGTGCGCCGCAATGCCGGCACACGAGGCCACGAGCCGGATTATTTGAACTTGTCGCGCATCGCATCGATGCCGGGGATGGTTTTGGTCAGATGCTGATGGGCGGGATCGAAGCGCTGGATCAGCCCCCGGCGATGCTTGCCGACGAGAATGGTAAAGATATAGCCCCGGTGCCCCGGCGAGGTGACCGTCGGGTGGTAACCCCGGTCAACCAGGACTGTGTCGCCGTTGCGGGTCATGAGGATCTTGACCGGACCGTCTTCGTCATAGGTGATCTGGCTGCCGAAGCCGGTCTCTGGCTGGAAGCGGTAGTGATAGAGTTCTTCGTGCCGGGTCTCGACGTCACCGTCTTCGGTATCGTGCTTGTGGGGGGGATAGCCGGACCAGCAGCCCTCGCTGGCATAGAGTTCACTCACCAGCAGGTTGCCGCAGCGTCCGTTCTGTCTTTGTCCGAGCAGGTGGACGATCCGCCGCTGGCTGTGCGTGTCCGACGAGCCGACATTGACCGCGTCGACCTCATCCGGCGTGATGCGAAATGCGGCGTAACGCGTGTCGCAGAGGCCGCCGGCAATGGCGACTTCCGCCGCCGCGCCACGAGCCGATATCCGGACATTGGCGCCGACGGGCGCGTAAACCGAGTCCGCATCGCCTCCCCAGATATCGGCTCGCCGGCCCACCGCTTCGAACATGATGTCATCGACCTCGATATCCACCTGCCCCGACAGCACGACGTAGAGGCTTTCGTGCATGGGCAGCCGCCGCGTGTCCTGGCCGTTGGCCGGAAGCGTGACGAGGTCGAAGTAGATGAGATCGAGCGTCGTGGAGGAGGTATCCACAATGGGACGCTGCTCGGAGCGTGGAATGAATTCGGGCATCAATTGAACTCCGGAACGGTACGGTCGGCGAAGGGATTAAGCGACAAGGATTCGGCGTAGTGACAGGCCACTGCGTGCCCATCGGCTGTGACGGTACGCAGCGCCGGCACCTCCTGCTTGCAAAGCTCGGTGGCGTAGCGGCAGCGAGGATGAAATGCACAGCCGGGAGGCGGATGGGCAGGATCGGCGACCTCGCCAGCCAGCCGAATGCGCTGGCCATGGCGGCGCATCCTCGGATCGGCGATCGGCACGGCCGAGAGCAGCGCTTCGGTATAGGGGTGGAGCGGGCGCGAAAAGATCTGCTCCGTCGGCGCCTTTTCGACCACCCGACCGACATACATGACGGCAATGTTATCCGAGATGTGCCGGACGACCGAGAGGTCGTGGGCCACGAAGAGATAGGTCAGACCGAACTGCTCCTGCAGGTCCTGCAGGAGGTTGATGGTTTGTGCCTGCACACTGACATCGAGCGCCGAAACGGCCTCATCGGCGATCACCAGCCGCGGATTGGAGGCCAGCGCCCGGGCGATGCCGATGCGCTGACGCTCGCCGCCAGAAAACGCGTGCGGATAGCGGTGCATGTATTCGGGCCGCAGGCCGACGCTCTGCATGAGGTCGGCGACCCGGTGCTCGAGCTCCCGGCCCTTGGCGATGCCGTTGACACCAAGCACCTCGCCGATGATGTCGATGACAGGAAGGCGCGGATTGAGCGAAGATTGCGGGTCCTGAAACACGATGCGCAGGTCGCGATGGATTTCGTCGAGGGCAGAACCCGACAATGCCGCGAGATCGACCGTGCCGCCATTGCGGCTGCGATAGCGGATTTCGCCGCTCGTCGGCTGATAGATGCGCAAGACCGTGCGGGCAAGCGTGGACTTGCCGCAGCCGGACTCCCCGACAATACCGAGTGTTTCGCCATCCTGGACGCGAAGCGAAACGCCATCGACCGCCTTGACGTGTCCGACCACACGCCGGAATGCGCCCTTGCGAATGGGGAAATGCATCCTGAGATCGTTCAGTTCGAGCAGCGGGCTTGGTTGCTTCATGAGATCGGCCATCATTGTCTTCCTTCGTAAAGCAGACAGCTGGCGACATGCCCGTCACCGATGGCGATGGGCTGCGGATCCTTTTGGTTGCACAGGCCCGCCCTCGCCTCTTTGCATCGGGGATGAAAGCTGCAGCCCTGGGGCCGGTTGAAACGCGAGGGCACCATGCCATCGATGATCGCGAGCCGTTCGGTGGGTTGCCCATGCATGCGTGGCACCGATTGCAGCAGCGCCTTGGTGTAGGGATGCGCCGGTGCGTGGAAGATCGTGTCGACATTGCCTGCCTCCACGACCCGGCCGACATACATGACGACGACCTCGTCGGCGATCTCGGCCACCACGCCGAGATCATGGGTCACGAACAGGACCGAGAGCCCGAATTCGGCCTGCAGCGAGGCCAGGAGATCGAGGATATTGGCCTGGGTGGTCACATCGAGTGCCGTGGTCGGCTCGTCGGCGATCAGCAGTCTGGGACGGCAGGCAAGCGCCAAGGCGATGCAGACGCGCTGGCGCATGCCGCCGGAAAACTGGAAGGCATAACTTTCCATGCGCTCGGCCGGCCGCGGAATGCCGACCAGAGCCAATGTCTCGATGGCATGTTCGCGCGCCTCCTTCTTTCCCATCTTCAGATGCAGGCGGATCACTTCCACCATCTGGTTGCCGATCGTATGAACGGGGGAAAGGGCGGCCATCGGCTCCTGGCTGATCAGGCCGATCTGGGCGCCGCGGATCGCCCGCATGTCGTGGCCGCGCGGATCGAGCGCCGCCAGGTCGACCGAGGGTGCTGCGGGATCCGGTCGGTAGCGGATTGCGCCCGAGACGATCCGCCCTCCCCGCGGAACCTGGTTGAGGATCGAGCGGCCGGTGATGCTCTTGCCCGAACCGGATTCGCCGACGACGCAGACCGTCTTGCCGCGCGGGATGGAAAAGGAGACGCCGTCGACCGCCTTGATCGTGCCCGCACCACCGAAGAAATGGGTCCTGAGATCAACGACCTCGATCAGCGGGTCACGATCCCCGTGCCGGCCTCCGGCTGCGGCAAAATTGGGATCAGTATTCATAGGGATCTGCAGCATCGCGTAATCCATCACCGAGGAAATTGAGGGCGAGCACGGTGACGATCACCGCGAGACCGGGAAGAAAGAGCCAGGGTGCGCTCGAGACGGCGAGAATGTTCTGTGCCTCCTGAAGCAGCACGCCCCAGCTCACCACCGGCGGGCGCAGGCCGATGCCGAGGAAGGAGAGCGCGGTTTCTGCGAGGATCATCGTCGGGATGGCGAGCGTCACCGAGGCAATGATGTGGCTCATGAAGGACGGAACCATGTGCCGCCAGATGATGCGCATCTGCGAGCAGCCATCGAGACGGGCGGCGATGACGAAGTCTTCCGTCTTGAGCGACAGGAAGCGCCCGCGCACCACCCGCGCCAGGTCGGTCCAGCCGATCAGCGACAGGATGATGGTGATCCAGAGATAGACCAGGATCGGATCGGCGCTGATCGGAACGGCAGCCGCAAGGCCCATCCACAGCGGGATGGTCGGGATAGAGTTGATGAGTTCGATGGAGCGCTGGATCACGTCGTCCACCCAGCCGCCGTAGAGCCCCGAGATGCCGCCCAGGATGATGCCGAGGATGAGGCTGATTGCCACCCCGATCAGTCCGACGGACATCGACACGCGCGTGCCGTGGACCGTCCGGCTGAAGACGTCGCGACCCAGCCGGTCGGCGCCGAACAGGTAGAATGGTTTGCCCATCTCGATCGGGCCGATCAGGTGCCGGTCGAAATCGAACAGCCCCCAGAGCCGGTAGGGTTCTCCCTTGACGAAGAAGCCGAGGGGGATGACAACGGCCGGATCGGGCACGTAATTGCGGCTGAGCGCGATCGGGTCAACCTTCATCGAATAACCGTTGACGTAGAGCGGATGAAACTGCCCGGCCGCGTCGTAGCCGGCGAACTTGATCTGCTGCGGCGGCGCATAGGTGTAGCGGGAATCGTAGGTCTGCGATGAAACCGGGGCGAGAACCTCGGCAAACAGGGCGACCAGGTAGATCAAAAAGATGACGACGCCTGCCGCCAGCGCCAGGCGATGGCGACGGAAGCGCCGCCAGATAAGCTTCCACTGGCCGGCGACCGCGTCGGAATTCCGGATCAGTTCAGGCTGTAGCGCGATGGCTTGATCGGTCATATCTATCGTCCTTCAGCCGTTGCGAATGCGTGGATCAAGCCAGGCAAGCAGCAGATCCGAAATCAGTGTGCCGATCAGCGTCAGCATGCTCATCAGCAGGATGAATGTGCCGGCCAGATACATGTCCTGGGCAAAGAGGGCGTTGAGCAGCAGTGGCCCGGTGATCGGCAGGCTGAGAACGATGGAGACCACCACCGAGCCGGAGACGAGGTGCGGCAGCACCCAGCCGACGGTCGAGACAAAGGGGTTGAGCGCCACCCGCACCGGATATTTCAACAGCAGCCGGATTTCGCTCAAGCCCCGGGCGCGGGCCATGTCGACATAGGGCTTGTTGAGCTCGTCGAGCAGGTTGGCGCGCATGATTCGGATCAGCGCTGCCGTGGCGCCGGTGCCGAGAACGACGACCGGGATCCACATATGCGAAATGAGATCGCCGAGCTTGGCCCAGCTCCAGACAGCATTGATATAGGCGGGCGAAAACAGCCCGCCGGTACTTTGGCCGAAATATTGTGCCGAAACATACATCAGCACCAGCGCCAGCAGGAAGTTCGGGATGGCAAGGCCGAGAAAGCCGAAGAAGGTGGCGAAGTAATCTCCCACCGAATATTGCCGTACGGCCGAATAGATGCCGATCGGAAAGGCCACCGCCCAGACGAAGAGTAGCGTGGTGACCGAGACCACCATCGTCAGGCCCATGCGAGCCCAGATCAGTTCGCTGACCGGCTTGTTCCAATCGAGGGACTGGCCGAAATCGCCGCGCAGCAGGATGCCGCTGATCCATTTCCAGTATTGGACCGCCCAGGGCTGATCGAGGCCGTAGCGTTCACGCAGGCCGGCAATGACGCCGGGATCGATCGTTTCGTTCTGGGAGGCCAGGCGCGCGGTCATCGCGGTCAGGAAGTCGCCGGGCGGCAGCTGGATGATGATGAAGGTCACGACGGAGATCGCGAACATCATCGGGATCATGTAAAGCAGACGTCTGATGATGAAGCCGGCCATGTCAAGCTCCTTCAATCGGCAACCGCCGATCGGATTGGATGATTGGGACTGGGCTGGTGTTGATGGGGTGGCGCCCGCGGACGCCATCCCTGTCGGTCGCGTGCCGTTACTGTTGGTAGTAGAAGGTCTCCGGTTTGGCCGGTCCCGGTGTCATGTAGAACGATGTGCTGGGAATGACCTTCGGGACATTGCGCATATTGGTCTTGACGATGCCGACGCGGTCCGGCTCCAGGTTGGTGCCGATGACGTAGAATTCGTCACGGGTAATCGCCAGCAGCTCCTTCATCGCGGCCAACTGCTTTTCGAGCGTCGGCGCTTCTTGCACCTGCCGGTACAGATCCATCTGCTTCTTGGCAGCGGGGCTCGGTTCTTGCGCGTTCGGATCCTTGGGGTTCTGGTAATAGAGGCCCCAGGCCGTCGCGAAGCTCGATTCATATTCGTGCGGGAAATACCATTTGGGATCGAGCAGGCCGAGGAAGTCGTAGCCACCGCCGCCAACCCATCCAAGGCCGTCATTCTCATTGTTTTGCAGGCGGGAGAAGATCAGCGAACGTTCGGCCGGGCGGGGTTGCATGTCGATGCCGACGGCCCGCCAGTAGTGCTGAATCATCTCGAGGGCGTCCACCTGGATCGGGCTTCCGGTCAAGGCGTCGATCGCAAAGGTAATCCGCTTGCCGTCCTGGCCGAGGCGATAGCCTTCGGCGTCATGTTTGGTAAGGCCGGCCTTGTCGAGATACTGATTGGCGAGATCGACATTATACTCCAGATACTGGGTCGCCATCTTCTCGTCGTAGAGCGCGGTGCCTTCACGCGGTGCTGCCTGATAAGGCTTGGCCTGTCCGGCATAGATCAGCTGGTTGAGCTCTTCGCGGTTGATGGCGTAGCTGAGGCCGATGCGGAAATCCTTGTTGGAAAAGACAGCGCGCAAGGCCGGATTCTTGTGGGTCTGGTTGAGGGTGATCAGCAGGGCGTTCGACCATGCCGGCCGGGCGATGAACAGGCCGTAGCCGCCTTTCTCCTGGTTCTGCACGATCACCGTACGGGCGTCCGTCGTCTCGATGAAGCGGTTCTGCATGTCGATTTCGCCGCTGATCGCCTTCAGGATGATCGCCTGGGTATCCTGCATCACATCGATGGTGATCCGATCGAAGTAAGGCAGCTGGTTTCCTGCGGTATCCACCTTGGCATAGTAAGGATTGCGTTCGGCGACGACCTGGGTGGTGCCATTATAGGGGGCGGTCAACACCCAGGCATCGAGCGTTGGACGGCCGAGATCGCGCCAGCGGCCGGGAAACCCGATCTTGTTGTTGAAGAGCTGGACCCAGTCGGTTGCGCCGGCTGCCTTCACCAGGGCGTCAACGCCATCGGGATTGAAATCCTTGTGGAATTGCTTGAGGTAGTGGGCCGGTGCGGCCGCCAGAATATCGGAGCCGCGCACGGTCGCCATGTTCATCAGGAACAGGCCGTTCGGTGCGGCAAATTTGAAGACGACCTTGTCGTCGGCAAGCTTTTCGACCTTGACGGTCTCTCCGCCGGCGGTCAGCCAGTCGGGTGCTGCAGGCGTGATCTTGGTGTTGCGCAGCACGTTCTCGTTCCACCACACCAGATCGTCCGCGGTAAAGGGCTCCCCGTCCGACCAGCGCGTGCCTTCACGCAAGGTGAACGTATATTCGGTGGCATTGTCATTGACCTCGACGCTCTTGGCGATATCGGGGATCACCTCGGTCCATTCCGGATTCCAGCGGACCAGTCTCGTATAGCCGATCGAACGCTCGATCTCGCTGTCGCCACCGCCAAAGGTGGCCGTGCGCCAGGTGCCGCCATAGGTACCGACCGATTCAAGCGGAGTGAGCACCAGCGGCTCCTTGGGCAAGCGCTTTTCGACCGGCGGCAGCTTGCCGGCATCGACCAGCGCCTTCAGTTCCGGCGACTCCTCAAAGCCGAATGCGGCACCGGCCCAGCCGGCACCCATGAGGATCGCCGCGGCAACGGTCGAGACAACCTGCCGTCTTAAGATTCTGACGTGTTGCATTCTTTCCTCCCAATATTCTGCTCTAGGTTATCGTTAACGTATTCTCCTCTTTCTCGAACGTTATCGTTACCGTTAAATCTTGTCAAAGAGATTCTCGACGCCTTATACTTTGTCAGAGCAGCCTTGGCTTTCCCGGAAATTATGTTAGTTATCGTTATCGTAAATTCCTGCCCCTTCTGAAGAGACAATCCAGTTGAGCCGCCCTAAAGAGCCAGAACCCAAAATTACCATCGCCGATGTCGCCCGCGCCGCAGGGGTGTCGCCGATGACGGTATCGCGCGTGCTCAATGATCGGGGCGGAGCCAGTGCGGAGACAAGTCAACGGATTATTTTAGCGGCGAGCGAACTCAATTACCGGCCCAATCCCTTTGCGCGCGGATTGCGGTCCGATCGATCGAAGGCCATCGGCCTTCTCGTTCCCGACATCACCAATCCGTTCTTTCCCGAAGTCATCAGGGGAGCCGAGGATGCGGCAAGCGCTGCCGGCTACAACCTGCTTCTGTCCAATGTCGTCGAGAACAGCAAGCGAGAGGAAGAACTCATCGAAACGCTGCTGCGGCACCGGGTCGACGGAATCATCGTCTGCAGCCCACGGCTGCCGGATGCCGCGCTGCATAAGGCGCTTGCGCCCCACCGCGCGGTGGTGCTCATCAATCGCGAGGCGCCCAACGAGGTCGCCGGGACGATTGTCACCGACTACGAGACGGGAGCGTCGCGTGCCATCGACCATCTCGTCGAGCGCGGGCGCCGCAGGATCGCGATTATCGCCGGGCCGCGCAGTTCGTTTGGCGGCAAGAGCCGTCTTGTCGGCTTTCGCAAGACCCTGGCGGCCCACGGGCTCAAGGCGCAAGGCATCGTTTATTGCGATCCGACCGCAGCGGGCGGCCAAACGGCGGCCGCGCAATTGCTGGCGGAGGCGCCCGGCGTCGATGCCCTTGTCTGCTACAACGACCTCAATGCGATCGGCGCCATGAAGGCCTGCCGGGCCGCCGGCATTTCGATTCCCGGGCAGATCGCGCTGATCGGTTTCGACGATATTCCGACTGCCGAACTGCTGTCGCCGGCGCTCACCACCTTGCGGGTGCAAAAACGCGAAATGGGGGAGGAAGCCGTGCGTCTGCTGCTCAGCCGCATCGCCACCAGAAACCGTCAGCACGGCATCGTCATCGTGCCCGAGCTCATCATCCGCGAAACAACCTGAACTCCCCGGAGCATGATGCCGAAAAGTGTGAGCGGTTTTCGGACGACATCGTGCTCCAACTCTCAAAGTTTGGAACAGGAGGAATATCCGATGGATATCAACAATCTGCAGTCACTGGCCCTGCCTGAGGAGAAGAAGGCCTGGTTCGTTCACGACCGGTTCGGCATGTTCGTGCACTGGGGGCTTTATGCCCTGCCGGCACGCCATGAATGGGTCAAGAGCCGCGAAGAACTGAACGACGCCGACTACCAGAAATATTTCGACCATTTCGATCCCGATCTCTACGACCCCAGTGAATGGGCCAGACGCGCAAAGGCTGCCGGCATGAAATATGTCGTGCTGACCACCAAGCACCATGAAGGTTTCTGCCTCTGGGATACCAAGGCGACCGACTTCAAAGTGACCAACACGCCTTATGGACGAGATCTGCTGGGTCCGTTCGTCGACGCCTTCCGCGCAGAGGGCCTGAGGATCGGATTCTACTATTCGTTGATCGACTGGCATCATCCCGACTTCACCGTCGATCCGCGCCATCCGCAGCGCAACCATCCCGATGCGCTGAAAATCAACGAAGGCCGGGACATGCAGCGCTATGCCGCCTTCATGCGCGAGCAGGTCCGCGAGTTGCTGACCGAGTTCGGCCAGATCGACATCATGTGGTTCGATTTCAGCTATCCGCAATGGAAGCTCGGGGAGCTGGTCGGAAAGGGCCATCAGGATTGGGAAAGCGAGAAACTCGTGCGTCTGGTGCGCGAACTCGCCCCCGACATCATCATCAACAACCGGCTCGATCTCGCCGGCCTGCAGCCCGACATCGTCACGCCGGAGCAATATATGCCGCGCGCCCGTCCGCTCCGCGATGGCAGGCGCGTTGTCTGGGAAGCCTGCCACACGCTCAGCGGTTCCTGGGGCTATCACCGCGACGAGGACACCTGGAAGAGCACGGAACAATTGGTGCAGATGCTGGTCGGCACCGTTGCCATGGGCGGCAATCTGCTGATGAATGTCGGGCCGACGGCGCGCGGCACGCTCGACCACCGCGCGATTGCAGCCCTTGCCGCTTATGAGGAGTGGATGGCACTGCACCAGCGCAGCATCGTCGGCTGCACCCAGTCCGACTTCACCGCTCCGGCCGACTGCCGCCTGACCCAGAATGGCGATCGTCTCTACATCCACCTCTTCAACTGGCCCTATCGCCATCTGCATTTCGATGCGCTGGCAGGCAAGATCGAATATGCGCAATTCCTGCATGATGGCAGCGAGGTCACCTGGTTGCGCCCATCCGCCAATACGCTGTGGGCGAACACGCAGTTCCCCGTCGGCGAAGATCAACTGACATTCGTCCTGCCGGTGCGTCGACCTCAGATCGTGGTCCCGGTCATCGAGGTCAAGCTCAAGCCAGGGAGCGCGGCTGGCATTCAGGACTAGAGCCTTTCCGGGTTAGATTGAAACATTCTGTTGGCTCAAACGGAGTCGGATGGTCGACCGGCCGGCGCGCGTCGTAGCCCAGCTCTACGGCCAAGCCGGCCGGTCGATCAGCTGGCCCGTTTCAGCCAACCCGAAGGGCCGGGCATCTTTCCGCCAGGATCAAAGGCGATCGGCTCGGACGTACCGGGAGGTATGCCCGTCGCCAATCGCCTCTGCCCTGACGAAAACCTGCTCCGGCAGAATGCTTCAATCTAACCCGGAAAGGCTCTAGCGCGGGTGAGCTGGCTTACCTGAGCGGGCAAGATGGCGCCCGCTCAGGAGAACGGCTCGGTCGATCCCGCCTCCGAATGCCGACAAGGGCTCAGGGATTGGCTGCGGTGGTCCCTACAAAGAACTGGTTGAGTTGCTTCATCTCCAGCGCATGAGCGCGCTTTCTAAGAGCGACGGCCTGTTTGAGCGTCGCTAGTTCATCCGTTATGTCAATGAGATGAGCCTCGGCGACGAGCATCTCCGCTTCGACCCTTCCCTGCTCTCTCAATTGCCAGACGTCCCGGATGCGGAATTGAACAATGATCGTGCCGAAAAGCGCCACGAGCGCGGAGGTCGCCATTGGGAGCCATTGGGGGATAATCGTGCCATAAGCCGAAAATAATGAAGAGAGGCCGCTCAGAACGATGATCCCCAATGTGAGAAAATTCCAGAGATACTGATTCACCCTGGAGGATCGCGCATACCAGTTTCGATGCGTCCGCAGGTCACGCAAAGCCTGCCTTTTGATCTCGACCATATCCGATGGAAGCATCTTTTCTGCTCTCTCTTGATCGATCTCCCGTCTTGCTGCCAAAATCACGTTGATGACAACGATAGTTATCCCGAAGGTAATCATGAACCAGGCGATGTAGTGCAAAGGGACGTCATCGAGAATGACGTTTGGAAAAAACTCAGGTTGAAAAAATTCGATTAAAGCGCCAAGCGATATCAAGAATACAGAAAAGACAACGACTGCTACCGAAAGCATCGCTGCTATATTTCTATATCTACCATTCAGTGTCATTTTCTGCAATTGCGCGGAGTCATCCTCATCCTTTCTGAACAAGTCCATCATCCTATCCTCGACACTGCAGGTTTAACCGCAGTCAACCTTGTGCTACGTCAGAAAGCAAGTAACGTTTGCGAAGAAATACTTTATCGATCGAATTGCAGGCAGCCCTGGGTCCCGTCGATATGTCCGATGCCGCGAGAACCAACCGCCATATCGCCAACGTTCAGGCTGGGATAGCCTCCGCCTCTTGAATCCTGTCGCTTCAGGATAGGCTGATCGCCAGCGGTCGGTCGAGATCGCGGGCAATATATTGCTGGATCTGCCCGACGAGAGCGGGCAGGAGATGGTGCCCGCTCAGGAGAATGGCTCGGTCGGTCCCGCCGCTGGATTGGTGAGCCAGCACGGTCCCTCGTCGGTCATGTACATATGGTCTTCCAGCCGGATCCCGAATTTCCCGGGGAAGACGATCATCGGTTCGTTGGAAAAACACATGCCGGCGGCAAGCGGCGCGTCGTTGCCGCGAACGATGTAGGGTTCCTCGTGGATCTCGAGCCCGAGGCCATGACCGGCGCGATGCGGCAAACCTGGCAGGCGATAGTCGGGGCCGAGGGAGTGTTTGGCAAGCACCTTGCGGGCCGCATCGTCGAGGCTCGAGCAGGCGGCACCGATCCGGGCTGCGTCGAAGACGGCCTGTTGCGCCTCGCGCTCGATCCACCAGGCCCGTTCGAACGCGCTTTCGCCGCCCTCCAGCATATAGGTCCTGGTGATATCGGAATGATAACCGTCGATCCGGCAGCCGGTATCGATGAGAATGACGTCGTCGCGACCAAGGACCTGATCGCCGTCGGCGCCATGCGGAAGCGAGGTCGCCGCGCCGAAGGAGACGATGCAGAATGTCGAGCCGGCATCGGCGCCGGCCTGGCGATGCTGCCGGTCGATGAAATCCACCACCTCGGACGATTTGATGCCCGGCTTCAAAAGCCCATGCACTTGCCTGTGGACGTCAAGCGTCAGGTCCATCGCATACTGAATGAGGGCAATCTCCGCGGCCGATTTGATGCAACGCAGGTCGCGGATCAGCCGCCCGCCATCGGCAAGCCTCGCCGCGCCCATCTCCGCTGCCAATGCATGATAGAAGAAAAGCGGCAAACCATCGTCGAGGGCAAGTCTGCCGCCTTGGGCAACAAGGCGGGCGATGAGAGCGGCGCTGCTCTCCTCCTCTTCCCAGACCAGGATTTCCCCCGGCAGATGCGGCAGCGTTTCGACACGGCTGCGCTCGAACCCCGGCACGATGTAGGAAATGGTCGCTTGCGTGACGAGCGCGCCGAGGAACCTCTCGCTCGGATGCCAGACCAGCCCCGTGAAGTAACGCAGGCTTTCGGTCGGTCCAAGAAGCACGGCAGCCAATCCTTCGGCTTCGATCATTTTGCGAAGCCTGGCGAGGCGGTTCTGCCGTTCGTCCTCAGTTATGCGGGGTACCGTATGCTGCCATGACATGTTGTCTTCCTGCTTTTCCTGCGCTTCCAGATCGATGAAGCCCTCGCCTTGCAGCGGGGATCTTGAACCGACACTAATGCCGCTGTAGGCAATATGTCGACATGAAAAATGAGGAGATGGCGATGGCGGTCGAATACACCATACCGGGCATGCTGATACGCGATCATATGGTCGACGTTCCCCTGGATTGGTCGAAGCCGGAGGGGGAGACGATCCGGGTTTTCGCACGCGAAGTATGCGATCCCGCCCGCCGTCGTGAAACATTGCCGTTGCTGGCTTTCCTGCAAGGCGGCCCTGGCGGAAAATCGCCGCGGCCGAGCAATGGCGGGCCGCCATGGCTTGCCGAAGCCCTGAAGACGCACCGCGTTATCCTGATCGACCAGCGCGGCACCGGGCGCAGCAGCCGGATCGAAAGTGCGACGATGGAGCACTTTGCCGACGGCAGGGCCGCAGCCGACTATCTCACCCTCTTTCGTGCCGACAGCATCGTTGCCGATTGTGAACATCTGAGGAAAACCGTCTTCGGCGGCGGACGCTGGCAGACGCTCGGCCAGAGCTATGGCGGCTTCCTGACGCTTACCTATCTCTCGAAGGCGCCGGAGGGACTTTCCGCCTGTTATGTCACCGGCGGCCTTGCCGGCCTTGGGGCGACGGCCGATGATGTCTATCGGCGCACCTAACCGCGCGTCGCCGAAAAGAACGCCGCCTATTACCGCCGCTACCCCGGGGATGCCGAGCGCATCGGCCGGATCGCCGACTATATCGAGGCCAACGAGGTGCGGCTGCCCGATGGCGATCGCCTCTCCGTTCGCCGCTTTCAGACTATCGGCATCGATTTCGGCATGGCGCCGGGTTACGAGAACATCCATTGGCTGGTCGACGAGGCTTTCTCCGGTCCCAATGAAGACCGTCTCTCTGATCGCTTCCTCGCGTCGGTGATGTCGCTGACCTCCTATGACGACAATCCGCTCTTCGCCGTTCTGCAGGAAAGCATCTATGGCCAGGCCGGGACGCCGACTGCCTGGGCGGCCGAACGCATCCGCGCCGAGCATCCGGCCTTTGCCGGCGACCGGCGGCCGCTGCTGTTGACGGGGGAGATGATGTATCCCTGGATGTTCGAGGAAATTCGCTCGCTCAGGGCCTTCAGGGCGAGTGTCGAGGCGCTGGCCACGCATGAGCGCTACGTGCCGCTCTATGCCCCGGCACGTCTCGCGGCAAATGAGGTGCCGGTCGCCGCCGTCATCTATCATGATGACATGTATGTCGATGCCGGGCTTTCGCTCGAAACGGCGCGCCACGTCGCCAACGTGCAGGCATGGGTGACCAACGAATTCGAGCACGACGGTGTCCGCCAATCGGCGGCTGTCCTGCGCAGGCTGATGACCTTGGTCAGGGAGCAGAGCGGCCCCCTCGCCTCCTGAGGCTCGAACGGTTCATTGCTCTCGTCGCATTAGGACATGCTGATCGCCACCGGCCGGTCCAGATCGCGGGCGATATATTCCTGGATCTGGCGAACGATCTGCCCGGCGTGGGCGATCGCCAGACGGTCGGCCCGCTCGACGTCACCGGCCTCGATCGCGGCGATGATCTCCTCGTGTTCGTCGACATACTGGCGCGGCAGACGGTCGTCGAATGTCGAGTAGTAAAGGCGCAGGATGCGGCGGCCCTCGTCGAGCAGCCTGGCGAAGAAGGCGGTGTAATAGGAATTGCCGGCAAGTTCGGCAATCGCGACGTGAAATTCGCGGTTCGCCTCGATCATCGCATAGGCATCGCGCGCGGCAACGGCATCGGCGAAGTCCTTCTGATGCCGGCGAACAGTCTTCATGATCTCGCCGTTTCGCCGTTGCGCCGCGCCGCGGGTCGTCACCCGGTACATCAGCGTCAACGCTTCGAAATAGGTGGGCAGGCTTGCGAAATCGATTGTCGCAACGATCG
This sequence comes from Rhizobium sp. 862_C5_N1_2, assembly GCF_051811205.1. Lineage (NCBI taxonomy): Bacteria > Pseudomonadati > Pseudomonadota > Alphaproteobacteria > Hyphomicrobiales > Rhizobiaceae > Rhizobium > Rhizobium sp. 862_C5_N1_2. The sequence goes on from NZ_JBPWPT010000004.1 coordinate 378,225, forward strand.
TGTTCCTGTTCGGCAGCGTCGTGACGAGCCCGTCGGCGGCGAGCCGCAACAGCGCCTCGCGAATGGGAGTCCGCGACATCCGGAAACGTTCCGACAGGCGCACCTCGTCGAGCGGACTGCCGGGTTCCAGCGCCATCGACAGGATTTCCCGTCTGAGCGTCACATAGACGCTCTGCGTGCCAGAGCCGCGCACCCGCACATTTTCCGCGTCGTTCCGCATTCGTCCGCCCTCTTTCGTTAGAGCCTTGTATTTCGTTTCGGCCGATTCCCGCAATGTCGGTCTTCGGTGGCCTCAAATTTGTAAGCTCACATCATTGAATCTTGTCGACAGTTTGTATATAAGGCAACTAATTTCAACGAGGCTCGATCAATGACCACAGGATGGAAGGGCGTATTTCCCGCCGTAACGACACAGTTCAATGAAGATCTTTCCGTTGATCTGCCCTCGACTCAGCGCGTCCAGGACGCGCTTGTAAACGATGGCGTCAATGGACTGATTGTCATGGGCACATGTGGCGAGAACAACTCGCTGGATCCCGAGGAGAAGCGCACGATCTTGAAAGCTGCCGTCGAGGTCGTCAACGGCCGCGTTCCCGTGGTGACGGGCGTGTCCGAATTCGACACGCGCCGTGCCGTCGCCTATGCTCGCGACGCCGAAAAACTCGGCGCCGACGGCCTGATGCTGCTGCCGGCCATGGTTTATGTGCCGAAGCCCGAAGAGTTGATTGCACATTTCCGCACCGTCGCCGAAGCGACCTCGCTGCCGACCATGCTGTACAACAACCCGCCGGCGTACCGCGTCAATATCGGCGCCGATGTGCTGAAGGTGCTTGCCGACGTGCCGAACATCAAGGCGGTCAAGGAAAGCGCGCCGGATCCACGCCGCTTCACCGATCTCATCAATGAATTCGGCGATCGTTTCGATATCTTCGCAGGTCTCGACGACGTAGCGCTTGAAGGCCTGATGCTCGGCGCCAAGGGCTGGGTCTCCGGCCTGACCAGCGCCTTCCCGGAGGAATCCGTGCAGCTCGTTGCCGCCGCCGAACGCGGTGACTGGGAAGAGGCCCGCAAGATCTATCGCTGGTTCATGCCGCTTCTGCACCTCGATGCCGAACACGATCTCGTGCAGTCGATAAAGCTCGCCGAGCAAATCATGGGCCGCGGCTCAGAACGCGTTCGCATGCCGCGCCTGCCGCTTTCGGGCGCCCGCCGCGCCGAAGTCACCGCCATGGTCGAGAAGGCTGCCGCCACGCGTCCCTCGAAGATCCGGCAGGCCGCCTGATCAACGAGGCCGGCGACCCCGCGGTTGCCGGCCTTTCCGTGTTTGCAGTTCAGGCGAGCGCCAGCGACCGGCCGCTCGCCGGATCGAACAGATGCATCTGGTTCATGTTGAACGAGAGCGGCATCGTCGACATCGGCCTGGGCCCGCTCTCGGGATCGATGCAGGCGCATAGGCTTGCCTCGCCGATGCCGAAATAAACCATGGTCTCCGGCCCGAGTGGTTCCACAAGATCGATCTTCGCTTCGATGTCGGCATAACCAGGACGGGCCTGGCGGTCGGTGATCGATTCCGGCCTGATCCCGAACACGACTGATTTACCGGCATGGCTGGCATAGTCGCCGGCGCGCGTTTCCGGCACTGCAAGCTCGCTGCCGTCAGTCAGTTTGACGACGAGGCCCTTCTCTCCTGATAGCAGCGTCGCGGACAGGAAGTTCATCGACGGTGAGCCGATGAAGCCGGCGACGAACTGGCTGACCGGCCGATGATAGAGTGCTTGCGGCGGTCCCGCCTGTTCGATGATGCCGCCATTCATCACCACGACACGATCCGCCATGGTCATCGCCTCGACCTGGTCGTGCGTGACGTAGACGGTCGTCGTCGGCAACAGCTGGTGCAACCGCTTGATCTCCGTGCGCATCTGCACGCGAAGCTTGGCATCAAGGTTGGACAATGGCTCGTCGAAGAGAAAGACTTTCGGATTCCGCACGATGGCGCGCCCCATCGCGACGCGCTGACGCTGGCCGCCCGAAAGCTGGCCTGGACGCCGGCCGAGCAGCTCGCTGATATGCAAGGTTTCCGCCGCCCTGATGATACGGGCGTCGATCTCGCTCTTGGCAAGCTTCTGCTGCTCCAGGCAGAACGAAATATTCTCCCGCACCGTCATGTGCGGATAGAGCGCGTAGTTCTGAAAGACCATGGCGATATCGCGTTTGCCCGGGCCAAGCCGGTTGACGACCTGGTCGCCGATCACGATCTCACCGCCGGTAATGTGTTCGAGACCCGCGATCATGCGCAATGTCGTCGATTTTCCGCATCCCGACGGACCTACGAAAACGACGAATTCATTGTCTTCGATGTCAAGGCTGATGCCGCGCACGGCCTCGTAGATGCCATAGGACTTGACGATGCTCCTGAGTTCCAGCCGTGCCATGGTTTTCTCCTAGACCTCCTGCAACCAGATCGCCATCGCTCCGGACTCGCGATTGGCCCAGAGGTGATAGGGGATCGCCGTGAAGGGCCGCTCCTTTAGCGAGGGAGGCGCGGTGCGATAGAGCGCATTCTGCCAATCGGCTATATCGGCTTCGAGCGCAGTGCCTTCGAGGACGGTCGCTCCGCCGAGAAGCGCGGCATCGTAACGGGCAGAAATTTCCTCAGATGCCGGCAGGCGGAGCCGCTGCGGCTCGCCGCCGAGGTCCGTCTCCTCGATGCAATAGACGACAGGCCCGCGCCGCAGTGCGACGCGTCCGCCGTCTTCGGAGACGGCAGGATGCGCGTAGATGCGCTCGACCGGCATCGAGAAGCCGATGCGGACCTCGTCACCATTGCGCCATTCCCTTGATATTGCGGCATAACCCTTCGTCACGCATTGATCGAGATCGACGGCAGCACCGTTGACCGAGACCTGCGCCTGCCTGCACCATCCGGGGATGCGAAGACGAAGCTGAAACCGGCTTGGCCGCTCGACGGCCAACCGCAGGCTGATGTCGCCATCCCAGGGATATTGCGTCTCCTGGATCAGGCGCACGAAGCTGTCGCCGACTGTCAGCTCGGCGGAATTGGTGCCGTAGAGATGGACGGCGAGCTCATGATCACCCGTGGAATAGAAATATTGGCCGAGCGACGTGATGAAACGGGCAATGTTGGTCGGGCAGCAGGGGCAGTAATGCCATTTCCACCGGCGGTGCTGCCCGTGGCTTTCAAGGACGTTCTCATAGAAATAATGCTCGCCGTCGCGCGAGATGCCGGAAAGCGCGCCGTTGTAGAGCACCGTTTCCAGCCTGTCGGTGAACTTGCTATCGAGATCGACCTGCGCCATGCGATGGCTCCAGAAGCCGAGCGCGACGGCTGCGCATGTCTCGGCATAGGCTGTCTCGTTCGGCAGGTCGAATTCCCGGGTAAACCCTTCATTGGATGCCGACGGGCCAAGGCCGCCGGTCACGTAGAGCTGGCGGCTGACCAGATTGTCGAAAAGCCGGTCGCAGGCTTCCTTCAATGTCGGATCGTCATTTTCATGGGAGAGATCCGCCATCGCAGAAAACAGGTACATGGCGCGGACCGCATGGCCGACGACCTGGTGCTGGTCGCGCACCGGCATATGGGCCTGGCTATAGGCATATGTCTTGTAGACGTAATCATCAGGGCTCTCGCCGCGCTTGCGAGCCTCCTCGTCGTAATATGAGGGCATCCGGCCACGTTCGTCGACGAAGTAGGTCGCAAGCTTCAGATGCCGCGGATCGCGCGTCACGCGATAGAGCTTGACCAGCGCCAGCTCGATTTCCTCATGGGCATCGTAACCTCTGAGCTTTCCGGGCTCCGCGCCGAAGGTGGCGATGATATGGTCGACGGCGCGGATCATTACATCGAGGAAACGACGCTTTCCCGTCGCCTCGTAGTAGGCGACAGCGCCTTCCAGCAGGTGGCCCATCGAATACATCTCGTGCAGGTCGCGCAGGTTGGTCCAGCGCCTGTCCGGCGCGCGGCGAATGAACCAGCTGTTGAGGTAGCCATCCGCCATCTGCCCTTTTTCGAGCTTTGCGACGATATCATCGATCTTCGTTTCGAGCGCAGCATTCGGGTGAGCCTTCAGCGTGTAACTTGCGGCCTCGATCCATTTACCGAAATCGGAATCGAAGAAATGCTGCATCGACAGTCCGCTCGGCTGGATCGGGCGCACCAGCGGCCCGGCCGGCTTGTCAAAATCGAGCACCTCGAGGAAGCCCTCTTCTTCCAGCCGCTTGTGCTGCGTCGGGATGGTGACGTTGCGGACCGTCTCCGTCCAGCTCTGCCAGAAACCGCCATGGAATACGACGCTGGAATGGTCGGCGGGCCTGTATCGCTGCCGTCCCGCAGCGCGTGCCGGTTGAAAACGAGGTGAGCTGGTCATGAGGACTCCTGAGCGGAACGAGCGCCGTTACTTCACGGCGCCGGCCGTTAGGCCGCGCACGTAATATCGTTGCAAGAGAAGGAAAAGCAGGATGCACGGGACCATGGTCACGGCTATGCCGGCCTGAAGTGCGCCCCAGTCGATAATGCCGTAGATGCCCGACGAAACATTCACCAGCATGATCGGCAGCGTGAACTTGTTCTGGTCGGACAGAAAGATGAGGGCGGCGAGGAATTCGTTCCAGGAATTCAGGAAGGCGAACATCGCAACGGTGGCAACACCGGGAAGCGCGATCGGCAGCATGATCCGGCGCAGGATCGTCGCCTGCGACGCGCCATCTATCCGCGCCGCTTCAATCAGCGCCTTCGGCACCGCATCGAAGGCGTTGCGCATCATGAAAACGGAAAAGGGAAGCTGGAAGGTCACATAGATCAGCACCAGGCCGAAAAGGCTATTTTGCAGCCGGAAGACTTTCAGGATCAGGAAAAGCGGCGTCAGGATCGACTGGAACGGGATCATCATCGTCGCCATGATCAGCACGAAGAGCAGTGACTGACCGGGAAAACGGAATTTCGAAAAGCCGTATCCCGCCGGCACCGAGACGAGCACCGTCAGGATCACCGTTCCGGCAGCGATCAGCACCGAATTGCCGGCATAGACGTACCAGCCGGCGCCGACATGTTCGAGACGGCGGTAGTTTTCGAGCGAGAAGGCTTTCGAGAAGAGCGCTGCCGGATCGGCAAGTGCTGCGGCCGCGGGCTTGAAGGAATTGGCAAAGGACCAGACGATCGGCATCACGAAGAAGACGGCAAAGACGCATGCCGTCAGAACGAAGGCGAGATAACCGAGCCGCTCGCTCGCCGGCTTCGCTGCGAGCTTGTGGTTGAGCCGTTCCATCAACCCTCCTCCGGCCGCTGGCGCAGCAGGACGAACTGTATCGCACTGATCGCCACCAGCACGACGAGCAGGGCAAAGGAGATCGCCGAGCCATAACCGAGACGGTAGGATGAGAACGAGGCGAGATAGATCGAGAAGACCGCGGAGATCGTGCTGTTCTCGGGGCCGCCCTGGGTGATGATGAAGAACTGGTCGAAGGCCAGCATCGATGAGGTGACGTTGAGGACAAGCGCCAGGACGACCGAATTCCTCATCAAAGGCAGCGTGATGCGGCGAAACCGGCTCCAGACGCTGGCGCCGTCGATCCTGGCCGCTTCGATGACATCGTTCGAGATGCCCTGAAGGCCGGTCAGAAGGATGATCATCGTGAAGCCCGCTGTTTTCCAGACGACCATCAGGATGACGACGCCGAGTGCCGGCCAGAAACTTTCGAGCGGCCTCGGCGCGCTGTCGATGATGCCCGCTCCGCGCAGCAGCTGCGCAAAGACACCGCTATCGGGATTGAGCAGCCACATCCACAATGTCGAGGCCGCCCCGAAGCCGATGACGACGGGCATGAAATAGATCGTGCGGAAAAAGCCGGCGATCCGCAGCGGCCGGTCGACGAGCAGCGCCAGAGGAAAGGCCACCAGGAAGATCGCAGCCGTGACCAGCACCGTGTAGAGCAGCGTGAAACCCAGGGAATGCCAGAGCTGGGTATCGCCGATCAGCTCGGCATAGTTGGAAAGGCCGATGAATTTGGTCCGGCCGAGAAGCGGCCAGTTGTAGAAGCTCATCCAGACCGTCATGACAAGCGGCACGAGGAAAAGCACGACGATGAACAGCAGGCCCGGCAGGATGAAGGCAAGGCCAAGCCAACCCTTTGGCTCCGGTTCTCCGGTCGCGACTGCGCGCCTCCGGCTGCGAAGTGTCGAGGATATCACCGCAACTCCTCCTTCCGCTTGAAAGTCGAGATGTGAAAGGGACCGCAGGGCATCCGCGGACACCCTGCCGAAACGTGTCAGCTTAGTTCGGATTGGTGCGTTCGAGGATACGGGTGAAGTCGGCCTGCGTCTTGGCGATCGTTCCGTCGACGTCGTCACCGAAGATCGTGCCCTGGATCAGATTGAGGAAGGGCCCGGTGCGGCTGACGAAGAGTTCGTCGGACGAAAATGTGTAGGGCGTGCGCGCCTTGGCGAGGATATTGTAGGCGACGAGATTGCGCTGGTCGAACTTCGCATAGGCTTCCGCTGCGAGGTCGGTGCGCGACGGCATCCCCGATTCCTGGGTGATGTAGACCTGCTGCTCGGGCTGCATGTAGAAATTGACGAAGTCGAGCGCGACTTTCTTCTTCTCTTCGCTGATGCCCTTGATCAGGGAAAGCGTATCACCGCCGGCAAAGCTCGATTCACCGCCCTTCGGCCCGGGGATCGGTGCGACGGCGAATTTCACGTCGGGATATTTGCTGGTCAGCAGATTGACGATGTAGGAGCCGGTCATCAGGATGCCGACCTTGCCCGAGGCGAAGGCCTCGACGGCATTGTTGCCGTTGCCGGAACGCGAGGTCGGATGGATCGCACCGGCCTTCCACATATCGCGATAGGCAGCGATGGTCTCACGCAGCGCCGGCGTATCGACCGTGGCGCTGCGGCCGTCATCGCTCAGCACATCGGCATTGGCGGCCCACAGATGCGGCAGGAAGTCGTAGATCAGCCAGCTTCCCGAATTGGCGACGAAATAGAAGCCATAGGTCTCGTTGCCGAGCGCGGCGATCTTCTTAGCGTCGGCGGCAATCTCCTCCATCGATGCCGGCGCCTTGTTCGGATCAAGGCCGGCCTTGGTGAACAGATCGGTATTATAAGCAATGATCGAGGCATCCGGCAGGGCCGGCACGCCGTAGATCTTGCCGTCATAGGTGGCAAGACGGATGTGCGACGGGCTCATGGCCGCGGAATACGGCAGGCCCTTCACGAAGTCGGAGATATCCTCGAGACCGTCCGCGGCGGCAAAGGTCGGGAGATATATCAGGTCGAGCACGGCACCGTCAGGAGCCGCGCTGCCGGCAATCGCCGCACCCAGTTTCGGCACCATCTGCTCGGCCGTGATCTGGGTGACATTGACCTTGTCGGAGTGCGAGGCGTTGTATTTGTCGGCCAACCCCTGAAGGACGGCGCCGGACGACGTGCGCACCCATAGGGTGATTTCTTCGGCGCTGGCGAGAGAAGAGCTTGCCAGCAGTGCAAGAGCGGTGATCGTCGTTTTCAGTCGAAGCATGCTTGTTCCCCTTTTTCTCGTTCAGGCCCAAGGCCATCGGACGAAATGAACGTTAGATCAGAAATTTTTTGATGTCGACAGTCTGTGTGCATAAATCTGATGTGCGGTTGATAAAACCTTTTAACAGCTCATTCTTTTCTGCTAAAAGCTTTTATCATGGATCGAACACGAGGCAGATCTTGAAGAATACGGGCGATCGCAGACGGACGATTTATGACGTGGCAAAGGCTGCGGGCGTCAGCATTTCGACGGCGTCAAACGCACTGAACGGCACCGGCCGGACGAATGCCGAGACGCGCGAGCGGGTTCGGCGCGTGGCGGAGGAGATCGGATTTCGGCCTAATGCACTCGCTCGTGGGTTGCTGAGCAAGCGAAGCCATGCGATCGGCATGCTGACGAACGACACCTATGGGCGACTGACGCTGCCGATGGCGGCAGGGGTATCGGAGGTACTGGTCGATCACGGCGTCTCCGTCTTCCTCTGCGCCACCAACAATGATCCACGGCTCGCCCAGTTGCACCTGGAGGCGCTTCTCGACCGGCAGGTCGACGGCATCATATTCACCGCGACGCGCCTCGACCTCACGCCGCCAGTCCAGTTGTCCCGCCTGCCGATACCCGTCGTCTACGTCTTTGCCGAGGGGCCGGCTGACAGCGTCACCTTCTTTCCGGATGACGAACAGGGCGCCCGCCTCGCCGTCGATCACCTGAAAGAGCTCGGTCGATCGCGGATCCTCCACATCACCGGGCCGCGGGATTATCTGGCCGCTCGCATCCGTGCCCAATCCTATCTCGACGCCTGCGGCGACGGTGCCGAAGCGATGTTCGGCGACTGGTCGGAGGAATGGGGTCACGAAGCCGTTCAGACGGTGTTTGCCCGGCCCGGCGCAAAGCCCGACGCCATCTTCTGCGGCAGCGACGAGATCGCCCGCGGGGTCATCGACGCGCTGCGCGACCTTAATGTGGAGATTCCCACGGATGTCGCCGTGGTCGGCTTCGACAATTGGGAGGTCGTCGCACGGCAGACGCGACCGCCGCTGACCACCATCGACATGGAGTTGAAGGAACTGGGCCATCGCGCCGGCCTGGCAATCCTCGGCCTCTCCAAGGGTGAACCGGTCCCTGCCGGCATCACCAGATTGCCGTGCCGTCTGGTCGTGCGGCAGTCTTGCGGCAGCCCCCTTCAATCCGACTGAAAACGACGGCAACGAACAGAGACACCGCGGCGCCGTCGCTATTATCTATCCGTGGAATTGCCGGAACGGGTCAGGCTGTTGCGGCTGACCAGCGACGGTATCTGGAAAATATGCTCGGAAGCGGTGCGGCCTTCTATTCTGGAAATGAGGGCCCGGGTTGCGACCTGACCGAGTTCCCTGCCCGACTGATCGATGCTTGCGAGATTGACGAGGCCGAGTGCTGCGGTCGGGGAATTGTCGTATCCGATGACGGCCAGATCTTCGGGCACGCGCACGCCCATCTCCATAGCCAGGCTCAGAAGGGTGATCGCGTCGAGATCGCTCCAGCAGAATACGGCGCGCGGCCTGTCCTTCCTCGACAGGAATTTTCGCATCGTCTCTTCCCGCTTCGGCGAAGCAATGGGAATTTTGCCGATCGCTGGCGAGGAGCCGAGCCCGCCACGCTGCATCGCCCGGCGAAACCCGATCTCACGCTGGCGTACGACGGAGACCGCGTGCCCCTGGCGCTCGCCAAGGCTCAGCATTTCGATGTCGCGATAGCCGCAGGCAAGAAGCGCTTCGACGGCGATCTCCGCTCCGCGCTGATCGTCGGCATTGACGGTATCGAAGGCCGTAGCGCTGGCATCATGGTAACCGACCGCGACGATCGGTATCTGGACTGCGAACTTTGCGAGGATCTCCGAGGGCAGACGCGGCGCAACGAGGATAAGGCCGTCCATCTTGTAGTCGATCATCGATTCGATCAGCGACGTCTCCAGCTGCACGCGCGCATCGCTGACGCCGATCATCGCCTGGTAATGCGAAGGCGCCAGCACCCCGTTCACGCCGGCAATCACCTCCGGAAGGAAAGGATTGCGGATATCGATCAGGAGCACTCCGATGGTGAAACTCCGGCCACGCAGCCCTCTAGCTGCCCGCGAGGGGCGATATGCGAGTGCCTCGATGGCATCAGTCACCCTTGCGCGCAGCGCATCACTGACGCCGTAGGCATTTCGCATCACCTTGGAAACCGCTGCGACCGATACGCCTGCGTGAGTTGCCACCGTCCGGATCGTCACGCGATCGTTTCGTTGCAGCTTTTGTTTTTCTTCGATTGACATGAAATCTCTGGCTTGCTGCGGATCGTCGACATCGCCCGCAGAACCACCATGGCAGACTGGCAACGAAAATTCTATTGCGCTTCCGAAGAAAATGTAGAACGTTATATGGAGAACGTTCTACAACTCGTCGGGAGGACTTGATGAACTTTCAGCCGGCAGCCATCAGCGGCAACCTCGTTTCGCGTGCCTGGTCCGGGGATATGATCGCGCCACTATCGGATGGCGGTCAGGGAACGGCCGCAAGCTTCGTCTCCAAGACTTTCGAACATGATGGCGCCAAGCTTCCCGTCGAGCTCTTTATATCAGCACTTGGCCTCTACCGCTGCTTCATCAACGGCGTTCGCGTCGGTGACGACCTGTTGACCCCAGGTTGGACGAACTACGACGATCGCCTTGCCTATCAGCGATACGACGTCTCCAACCTGCTCAAGCCGGGTCTCAACCGGATCGAGATCTGGCTTGCCGACGGATGGTATCGGTCGCCTTTGATGTGGGGCGCCCAGGCGATCCCGAATTGCTGGGGCGACAGGATCGGCGCTATTGCGGATCTGATCGGACCGGATGGCACTGTTCTTTCCACCGACACCTCATGGCGAAGCGGCCTTCTGCCGATCCTGAAATCCGGAATCTACTTCGGCGAAATCTACGATGCCCGCCAGGAAAACTACTTGGAGAGCCATGGCACCGAGAGATTGCCCTTCGACAGGGCGCTGCTTGTCGCGCACGAAACGGCTGCGGTGCGCGAGTTGCCGCCACTTGCCGCTGTCGAAAGCTGGACCGACGATGAGGACAGGACCGTCTACGATTTCGGCCAGAATGCCGGCGGCTATGTCAGATACAAGGTGCGCGGCGCTGCCGGCGCCGAAGTCCGGGTGGAGCATTCGGAGGTACTCGGCCCCGATCGTCATTTTGACAATCGCAACTATCGCACGGCCGAGGCACATACCGTCTACACGCTGCGGGGAGACGGCGATGAGACCTTCGCACCGCATTTCACCTTCCACGGCTTCCGTTATGCCCGGGTGACGATCAAGGGCGATGCGAAGATCCTCGCAATCGCGTCCATCCCGATCTCGTCGGTGCCTGAGCCCGCCGCCGGTTTCACCTCCGGCAATGCGCTGGTCAATCGCCTCGTCGAGAATACCATCTGGTCGCAGCGTGCAAATTTCGTCGAAGTACCAACCGATTGCCCGCAGCGCGATGAACGCTTGGGCTGGACGGGCGACGCCCAGGTATTTGCCGCAACCGCATGCTGGCTGAGCGACAGCCAATCGTTTCTCAGGAAGTATCTGCGCGATGTGATGGCTGATCAGCGCGAGGATGGCGCCGTCTCGCACTTTTCACCGGATCCGACCCGCTTGCATCCGGCCAATTTCCCGGGCTATGCCGGCTCGACCGGCTGGGGCGACGCGATCATCGTCATCCCCTGGGTACTCTACACCCATTACGGCGACCGGGCCGTCCTGTCGGAGTGCCTGGATTCCATGGTGCGCTGGGTCGATTTCGTCTGGTCGATCTCGGATGGTCCGCTTGTGCGTCCGCCCTCGCGTTGGGGCGACCGCGGCTTCACCTTCGGCGACTGGCTGCAGCCGGTCGGCGACAATCGAAAACCTCGCCCGACGATTGCTGACGACTGCGCGGCCACGCTTTACCACTTCATCTCGACCGACCTTCTGGCAAAGATCGCAGCCACCCTCGGCGAGCATGCGCTTGAAGAGAAGATGAACCAGCGCGCAAACGAGATCCGGCGGACATTCGCCAACGAGTTCATCACGCCGGCAGGACGGCTCGCACACAACGACCAGACGTCCTATGCCCTGGCCTTCCTCCACGACCTGATACCGGCGGAGCACACGCAAGCCGCACAGCAGCATTTCCGGCAGGTGATCATCGATGCAGACTACAAGATCGGCACCGGTTTCATCGGCACGCCCGCCCTGCTGCCGGCGCTGACGAAGCTCGGCATGGACGATCTGGCCGAAAAGGTCTTCCTGCAGGAGGATGTGCCGGGCTGGCTCTACCAGGTGTCAAAAGGGGCGACGACGATCTGGGAGCGCTGGGATTCCATGGCGCCTGACGGCACCATCTACGAACCTGATATGAACAGCTACAACCACTATGCCTATGGCGCGGTCTGCCAGTGGCTGTTCGAGAGCGTCGCCGGAATTTCGCCGAGCCCAAGCGCCCCCGGATTTGCCGAGGTGATTGTCGATCCGGCGCCGATTCCGTCCCTTTCGCCGGTTTCGGCCTATCATGATATCAGCCAGGGACGCATCGAGGCCGGCTGGCAGTGCGACGGCAACAAGGTCACCTATGTGCTGACCCTTCCGGAGGGCTGCATCGGCCGGTTCCGGCCCGGAAAACGGCATCAAAACCCGTCGCTCGACGGAGAGCCTGTCGTCGAGGAAGCCATTCTTCCCTCCGGGACGCACCAGCTGGTCTTTTCCCTACCCAATTCTTGAGGAGCATACACGTCACACCGTTCAGAGGAGGAACGTCATGACACATCGGATAAAACTCATTCTTGCGGGCGCGTCCGCGCTTTTGGCACTGGTCGCGGCTGGCCCGTCGCATGCAGACACCACGCTGTCATTCCTGATCGACAACAACCCGGACACCGTCGCGGCAGCCGAGGCACTCGTTGCCGCCTATCAGGCAAAGGCACCCGACGTGACGATCGAAATCGAGCCGCGAGCCGGTGGCGGCGAAGGCGACAACATCATCAAGACGCGCCTGGCGACGGGGGAGATGTCCGATGTGTTTCTCTACAATTCCGGCTCGCTGCTACAGGCGCTGAAGCCGACACAGACGCTTGTCGATCTGAGCGGACTGTCGTCGCAAGCGAAAGTCGACGAAAGTTTCAAATCGGTCGTCCGTGCCGATGGCAAGATCTATGGCGTTCCCTTCGGCACGGCGATGGCGGGAGGGATCCTCTACAACAGGAAAATCTACCAGGACCTCGGCCTCTCCGTCCCGAAGACATGGGCGGACTTCATGGCGAACAACGCGAAGGTCAAAGCATCAGGAAAAGTCGCCGTGGCGCAGACCTATCGCGATACCTGGACCTCGCAGCTGTTCGTTCTGGCTGACTATTACAATCTGCACGCGGCCGTGCCGAACTTCGCCGCAGACTATACCGCCAACAAGGCAAAATACGCAGAGACGCCTGCAGCCCTGAAGGGCTTCGAACGGCTGAAGGACGTTCACGACGCCGGTCTGATGAACGAAGATTTTGGCGCGGCAAGCTACGATGATGGCCTGAGAATGGTGGCAACCGGCGAGGCAGCGCATTATCCGATGCTGAGCTTCGCGGTCGGCGCGCTCAAACAGAATTATCCCGAAAACCTCAACGATGTCGGCTTTTTCGCGCAGCCAAGCGACGACGCCGCAACCAACGGCTTGACGGTCTGGATGCCGCCAGCCCTCTACATTCCCGTGACCAGCCAGCACGCCGAGGAAGCGCGGAAATTCGTCGATTTCGCCGGAAGCGTCGAGGCCTGCAAGATCATGGTGGAAACCAATGCCGTTCAGGGACCTTCCCTGATCAACGGCTGCGACCTGCCAGCTAGCGTACCGCCTGCGATAAAGGACATGCTCCCCTATTTCGAGGCCAAGGACAAAACGACCCCGGCGCTGGAATTCGTGTCGCCGATCAAGGGACCGGCTCTTGAGCAGATCACCGTCGAAGTCGGCTCCGGCATTCGCCAGCCGGCCGACGCGGCAAAGCTCTATGACGATGATGTGCGCAAGCAGGCCAAGCAGCTCGGTCTTCCCAACTGGTAGCGGTCTTTCGGGTCAATTAACCTCGCTCCTAAAGGGGCGAGGCTCCACCCGATCGAAGAGGTAGTCATGACCGAGACACGCCCCCGCTCGCGCAAATCGCCCTACCCGCTGTGGTTTTTCATTCCGGCCGCAATCATCTACGGCGTGCTGTTTCTGGTTCCCACGGTATCCTCTCTCTGGTTCAGCCTCACACGCTGGGATCTTTCGACCGCCGAATTCATCGGGCTCGAAAACTTTCAGCAGTTCTTTTCCGAACCATTCCTGGTCAAGGGACTGGTCAACACGCTGATCTATGCCGTGACGACATGCGGCCTGAAGACGGTCTGCGGGTTGCTGCTTGCCGTGCTGCTGACCAGCAATATCTTCGCCCGCGGCTTCCTGCGCACGCTGGTCTTCTTTCCCGTCCTGGTCTCGACGATCGGCATCGGCATCACCTTCACCGTGATGATGCATCCGACCAAGGGCATCATCAATGTCACGCTCGAGACGCTCGGCATTCCCGGCCCAGGATGGCTCACCAATCCGGCGCTGGCGCTTTTTTCGGTGGCTTTGGTCGATGTCTGGAAGGGTGTCGGCCTTGCAACCCTGATCTTCATCGCCGGGCTTGCCGCGATCAGCCCCGATTATTATGAGGCCGCGAGGATCGACGGCGCCACGCGTCTCCAGCAATTTTTCCGGATCACCCTACCGCTCGTGCGTCCCGCCACCGTCATCGTGGTGACATTGTCGTTGATCGGCGGGCTTCGATCCTTCGATCTGATATGGGCCATGACCCGCGGCGGGCCCGGTTTCTCCTCCGATGTGATCGCCTCGGTCATCTATAAGCAGTACCAGGCGGGTTTCTACGGCCTGTCGACGGCCGGAAACGTCATCCTGTTCGCGCTGATCGCCATAATCATCCTGCCATTCACCCTGTGGTTCAACCGGCGCGAGGTCGAGGAATGAGAAGCGTCCGCCCTTACGTGACCGGCGCGATAGCCCTTGCGGTGACGGCCGTCATCTTCGTGATGCCCTTCGTTTTCGTCGCTCTCCAGGCGGTCAAATCGAAATCCGAAGCCTCTCGCCTCGATTTCGAATTGCCCGAACATTGGCTGTTCTGGGATAATCTGGCCGCCGTGTTCAAGGCGCGCGACTACCAGCTCGCGCTCGCCTATTTCAACTCCACGCTGATCACCGTGGTCTCCGTCACGATCCTGATCCTGCTGTCGGCAATGGTCGGATATGTGATGCAGCGCCGCAAGACCGTCTGGAACAAGGTGGCCTCCATTGCCCTGTTCATGGGTCTGATGATGCCGCCGGCTGTCGTGCCCACCATCGGCCTCTTGCAGGAGATCGGTCTCTTCAAGACCATGACCGGGATGATTCTGATCCAGGTCGCCTATAATCTCTCGTTCTCGACATTGCTCTACCGGTCATTCATTTCGACCATACCGCGTGACCTCGACGAGGCGGCGCTGATCGATGGCGCCAAGCCCCGACAGATTTTCTTCAGAGTAATCCTGCCGTTGCTGAAGCCGGTGACCGTCACCAACGTCGTCGTCCAGTCGATCGCGATCTTCAACGATTTTACCAACCCGCTCTACTACCTTCCCGGCAAGGAGAACGTAACCGTGCAGCTGACGCTCTATAATTTCCAGAGCATGTATACGAGCCAGTACAATCTCCTCTTCATGAATATCCTCCTCGTGACGATCCCGCCGCTGATCGTCTTCATCTTCTTCAACCGGCAGATCGTCGCCGGCATGACGGCCGGCGCAGTAAAAGGGTAACCGAATGGCTGAGCTCACTCTCAAGCAAGTTCGCAAGAGCTTTGGCGCCCTTGAAGTCATCAAGGGAATCGATCTGGAGGTTGCCTCCGGCGAGTTCGTCGTTTTCGTCGGCCCGTCGGGATGCGGAAAGTCGACGCTGCTGCGGATCATCGCCGGCTTGGAGGAAACGACATCAGGCACGCTGACCATCGGCGGCAAGGAGGTGACCTATGCCGAACCCTCCGAGCGCGGTATTGCCATGGTGTTCCAGAGCTACGCGCTCTACCCGCATATGACCGTGGCCGAGAATATCGGCTTCGGCCTTTCACTCGCCCGCCGCCCAAAGGCCGAAATCGCCGCCAAGGTCGCGGCGACGGCCGAAACGCTGCAGCTCACCCAGCTGCTGGAGAGAAAGCCGAAAGCACTCTCCGGCGGCCAGAGGCAGCGCGTTGCCATCGGCCGCGCGATTATCCGCGATCCCAAGGTCTTCCTGTTCGACGAGCCGCTCTCCAATCTCGACGCTTCGCTCAGAGCCCAGATGCGTCTTGAGATCGCCGATCTGCACGCCCGCCTGAAATCGACGATGATCTACGTTACCCACGACCAGGTCGAAGCCATGACGATGGCAGACAAGATCGTCGTCCTGAACGGCGGTGCGGTCGAGCAGATCGGCAGTCCGATGGAACTCTACCGCAATCCCGCGACACCCTTCGTCGCCGGCTTCATCGGCAGCCCGAAGATGAACCTCTATGGCGGCGAGACCGCGCGGCGAATGAACTGCGCAACCTACGGCATTCGCCCGGAACATATCAGGCTTTCGGAAGGTGCCGGGCAGTGGAAGGGCAGGATCCGGCATCTCGAGCGGCTTGGCGCGGACGCGATCCTCTACCTCGACGTCCCCGAACTCGGTGAGATGGTGGTGCGCGCCGAAGGCGAGACGCCATTTGCGCCTGGAATGACAGTCTGGGCAAATCCGGTCGAAGGAGCGGAACATCGGTTCTGAGGCTAACGCCTGCCCGCCGTCTCGCTCATGAGCCTGCGGAATTTCAGGCGAGAAGACGCGCGGGTTGGCCTTGGCGGATTACCAGCTCGACCGCCTGCTTGTCGAAAGATACGAAGCTCTCGCCGCCAAGCCATGCTCCTTCATGGGCGATCACGCCATCTGCAAAATCGCCACCCGCCTCCAGCATGGCCAGTCCTGCTTCGACCGCAGGACGGTTCATTGCTACATTGCCCGCGTTGAGCAGGTCGTGGATCGTCTGTGAAACATCTTCCTTTGATAGCCTGGCTCCTCGACGCAGTATCCAGACCAGTTCACATAAGCTCGGCAGGGAAACCGCGATCAGTGATGCTTCCCTGAGGAGCTTTGCCGCTGCCCTTCCCTGCTCGGCGTCATCCTGCAAGACGGCTCGAGCAAGAATGTTGGTATCGACTGAAACTTTCATTCCTCGCCGGCCCAGCCCGAAGCCGCGATTTCGTTCATCTCTTCGATGGTCAACGGCTTTTTCATCTTGCCAGCATGCCGACCGATAAAATCGTCGATTGTCCCCGCTGGACGAGCAGCCCTTACCCGCAGCTCGCCCCCAGGCAGCTTGTCGAATTCGATCCGCTCCCCCGGTTTGACCCCAAGATGCGTCAGCAAATCCCGTCTCAGCGTGATTTGCCCTTTCATTGTGACCGCAAGGGAAGCCATGGAAAATCTCCGAACTTTAAACCCATACAAAAGTAATGGAATTTTTCCTTACATTCAAGGTTCGAGTGATACGGACTTGCCTTCACCTGCCTAGTTCGTGTGGCTCACTCCCAACCGAAGAAAAAGTCGGGAAAAATTCGTCTGCCGCTCAAGCTCTCAATTGCGGTAATGCATCGCCGGCAAGCGATAAGAGCGGTTCGTAGTCGGCTTCGGAAAGCACTGAAAAATCAACGAGGCCGAGTGTGGCGCGCATGGCGGAGAGCGATGGCTCCTTGATCGCGGCGTCAAGCGCATTTCGCAGGAGAAGGATTCTGTCGTCCGATGCATCGCCTGAGGTGATGAATGGCAGGCCGGGGCCCTTGGGCGTTTCGGCGATGATGCGGACCGCTTGGAGATGGCCGGGATCGAAGCGGCGAATATTCGCATAAGTGACGCAATCGATGGAGGCACTCTCCGCCCTGCCCTCGGCAACGGCGGCGATGCTGCCGCGGTGGCTGCCGGTTTCGATAATCCGACCGAAGAAGCGGCCGCTGTCGGCAAGCGGAGCGACCGCCGCGCGAAAGAAATTGCTGCCGGAATTGCTGTCAGGACTATTGATCGCAGCCGTGGTGCCACGCAAATCCGCCAGCGAGCAAACGGGAGAATCCTTGCGGACGACAATGAAGCTGCGCATCAGCGGGCCGTCGCAGCCGGGATGACCATAAATCGGCGTCGCCACCAGGCGGGCCCTGCCACGCAGGCTCCTGGCAAAGGGATAGCCGCATGCCTGCGAGAGAAGAAGATCCGGCCTCAGCCAGGCTTCATCATAGGGAACCGCCTGATCGAGCTTTTCAGGCAAGCCCTTGAGGCCGGCATCCAAGAGATAATGCCGGAGGAACGACCAGAGCTCGGCTGTCGCATCCGCGAGCGGCTCCGATGTGACATACATGGCGATGCTGACGAGAGACATTCTGGTCCTTTGCGGCGAAGCGCAAGCATCGACCAAGTCAGGCAATGCCGCCGAGGCATACATATTTAAGCTCGGTGTATTCGTCCAATCCGTGCCTCGACCCTTCGCGACCGAGACCCGACATTTTCACGCCGCCGAACGGAGCCTCGGCCGTGGAGACAAGACCGGTATTGACGCCGACCATCCCATATTCGAGCGCTTCGGCGACGCGAAACACTCGCGACAGATCGCGGGCGTAAAAATACGAAGCAAGGCCGAACTCGGTGTCGTTTGCCTGTTCGATGACGTCCTGCTCGTCGCGGAAACGAAAAAGCGGGGCAAGCGGCCCGAAGGTTTCCTCGCGCGCGACCTGCATGCCGGCAGCGACATCGCGCAGGATTGTCGGCTCGAAGAAATGGCCGCCAAGCGCGTGGCGCTTGCCGCCTAAGACGATCCCGGCCCCCTTTGCAACGGCATCGCTGATATGGCTTTCGACCTTGGCGACGGCGTTGTCATCGATCAGCGGGCCAAGCACGACGTCGCGGTCGAGACCGTTGCCGACCTTCAAGCCCGAAACCGCCGCGGCGAGCTTGGCGGCAAACGCCTCGTAGACGCCGTCCTGGACATAAAGCCGGTTGGCGCAGACGCAGGTCTGGCCGTTGTTGCGGAACTTGGCGATGAGCGCGCCTTCGACGGCAGCGTCGAGATCGGCATCGTCGAACACGATGAAGGGTGCATTGCCGCCAAGCTCGAGGCCGAGCTTTTTGATTGTCGGCGCACATTGCCGGTAAAGCAGCTCGCCCGTCCGGGTGGAGCCCGTGAATGTCAGAACCCGAACGTCACGGCTTGCCGTCAGCGCCCCGCCAATTGCCGCTGCGTCACCCGTAACGATGTTGAGAAGCCCCGGCGGCAGGCCGGCACGCTCACCGAGAACGGCGATGGCGATGGCGGAGAATGGCGTCTGCAGCGCCGGCTTGAGAACGACGGCACAGCCGGCGGCAAGCGCAGGGCCAATCTTGCGGGTGATCATCGCGTTCGGAAAATTCCAGGGCGTGATCGCCGCCACTACGCCTGCCGGCTGGCGCAGGACGAGGATCCGCTTGTCGGCCTGATGTCCCGGGATGGTCTCGCCGTTGATGCGTCTCGCCTCTTCGGCGAACCATTCGATGAAGCTCGCACCATAGGTGATCTCCCCCTTGGCCTCGGCCAGGGGTTTTCCCTGTTCCAGCGTCAGGATCATCGCCAGATCGTCGCGGTTTTCGATCATCAGCCGATGCCAAGCCTTCAGAACGGCGGCGCGCTCCCCGGCGGTCTTCTTCGCCCAAAGCTTCTGGGCAATGACGGCGGCGCGGATGGCGTCCTCCGTTTCCGCGGCACCGAGATCAGGGACCACCCCCAGCGGTTCGCCTGTCGCCGGATTGCGGATCGTCGCCGCCTTGCGGCCTTCCGCTTCGATCCAGCGATCGGCAATGGGGCATGCCTGACGGAACAGCGAGGGATCATTGAGCTTCATATGACAACTTTCAACAGAACACGTGAGCGGCACCGGGATCGAAATCCAGATGGACTATATCTCCGCGGCTGAGCCCCGCGATAGCCTCATGACCGAACGGCAGGCGAACCGCCAGCGCCTCGCCTGTTGCCGTCTCGGTGGAGACATGAATATTGTTGCCGAGAAAGGTAATGTCGCTGACTGTTGCGGCAAGGCCCGCTCCCGCCGCTTGGGCGCGCGACAATCGAATGCGTTCAGGCCTCAGCATCAGGGCTGCCCTCGTCCCGGAGGTTCCTTTTCCATGCACCGGAATATGATTGAAGACGCTCCCGCCGCCAAGCGAAATGGTGGCCTGCCCATCGGAGGATGACAGCAGGTCGCATGCAATGAAGTCGCTGTCGCCGATGAATTCGGCAACGAAGCGGGTCCGCGGATTGGCGTAGAGTTCCGGCCCCGTGCCGATCTGGTCGATGACGCCTTTGGAAAAGACGGCGATGCGGTCGGAGAGCCGCAACGCCTCCTCCTGGTCGTGCGTGACATAGAGGATCGTCACTTCGGTCTGCTGGTGGATCCGACGTATCTCATGCTGGATTTCCTCGCGCAGCTTCTTGTCGAGCGCCGACAGCGGCTCGTCCATCAGAAGCACCGGCGGATCATAGGCAAGGGCTCTGGCAAGGGCGACGCGCTGCTGCTGGCCGCCGGACATTTGCGCCGGCTTGCGATCCTCGAAGCCTTCGAGCCTGACGAGGCGCAGCATCTCCTTCACCTTGCTAGCGACCTCGGCCTTGGACTTGCGCCGGACCTTCAGCGGGAATGCGATGTTTTCGCCTACCGTCAGGTGCGGAAACAGGGTGTAGCGCTGGAACACCATGCCGATGTTGCGCTTGTGCGACGGCGTGGCGAGCAGGGTCTTGCCCTCCAGCGTGATGTCGCCTTTCGTCGGAGTTTCAAAACCGGCCAGGATGTAGAGGGTCGTGCTTTTCCCGGATCCGGACGGTCCGAGAAAGGTCAGGAACTCCCCGCGCCGAACGTCGAGATTGACGTCGTGGACGGCAACCACCGGGCCGTATTCCTTGCGTATTCCGCGGATCTGAAGGAATGGTTCTTTCATTGTTTCAGTACCTTACGCACGACGGCAACCAGCGCCATCAAGATGATCGTCAAAAGGATGAGAAGGGTCGACGCCGCAGCGACAACCGGCGTCAGGTCTTGCCGCAGCGTCGCCCATACCTTTACCGGCAGCGTCTGCAGGGTCGGGCTGGACATGAAGATCGCCACCACCACCTCGTCCCAGGATGTCAGGAACGAGAAGACGGCCGCCGAAAACAGCCCATGGCTGATCGCAGGCAGGGTCACCCTGATCTTTGCTTCCAGAGGCGAGGCGCCGCACAGAACCGCCGCGTCCTCGATCGACTTGTCGAAGCCCTCCAGCGCACTTGAGATGGACAGGATCGAGAAGGGCAGCGCCAGAACGAGGTGCGAGATGACAAAGCCTACCAACGTGCCGCCAAGGCCGATCCTTAGAAAGAAGGCATAAAGGGCGACTGCAAGAACCACGACGGGAAGGATCATCGGCGTCAGGAACAGCGCTTTCAGCGCATCGCGGAACAAGAACGAACCGCGCACCAGCCCGAAGGAGGTCACGAGCCCGAGCAGCACCGACAGGATCGTCACGATGACCGCGATCTTGAAGCTCGTCCAGGCCGATTCCAGCCAGCGCGGATCGGCAAAGAGCTCGCTGTACCATTGAAACGTCCAGCCGGGCGGCGGAAAGATCAGCCACTGCGAGGAGCCGAAGGACAGGGCGGCGATAAAGACGATCGGCAGCAGCAGAAAGGCCGCAGTCAGAAGCGTTATCGTCAGCAGCATGTATTTCCACCAGCCGAGGCGGTCGAAATTGAGCAACATATCAACGCCCTCCCGGGTTCTGGTTGCCGACGAAGCGCAGCTGCACGGCATAGAGCGACAGGGTCACCACGAGGAGAACCAGCGCCGCAGCACCTCCCATGCCCCAGTTGACCAACGACTGCACGAATTGCGCGATCAGCTCTGCGAGCATCATGTTCGCGGTGCCGCCAAGAAGTGACGGCGTGACGAAATAACCAAGCGACATGACGAAGACCATGAGGGCACCGGCCGCCATGCCAGGCATGGCCAAGGGCAGCAGGACACGGGTCAGGCACTGCCACCGGTTGGCGCCGCAAAGTGCTGCCGCCTGCAGGGTCGACGGGTCGATCTTCTTGATCACGCCGTAGAGCGGCAGGATGATGAAGGGCAGCATGATATAGGTCATGCCGATCGTCACCCCGGTCAGGTTGTTGACGAGCGCCAAGGGCTTGTCGATCAGCCCCATTCCGATCAGCATCTTGTTGATCAGCCCCGTCCGCTGCAAAAGCACCATCCAGGCATAGGTGCGGGCAAGCAGGTTGGTCCACATCGACAGGAGCAGGATCGCAAAGATCACCGACGTCAGGCGGCCGGGCATGATCGCCAGTGCCCAGGCGACGGGAAATCCGATCAGCAGCGAAATCACCGTGACGAGACCGGAGACGATGAAGGTGTTGGCGAAAATCTTGAGATAGGTCACGGACCCGATCAGCTGGGCATAGTTTCCAAAGCCCGGAACCGGTTCCAGCACGCTGCGCAACAAGAGCACCGCCACCGGCGCGATGAAAAAGATCGCCACGAAGGCGAGAGCCGGAACGACTCCGCCAAAACCCGTTGCCCTGCGCGCCTTTGGCAGGGGCGCAATTGCGCCGGAGGCATCGCTATACGTCGACATGACAGTCCTTCCCACCCGCCAATTTCCACAGGCGCCGAGGTCCAACAAACGGGCACCGACGCTGCGGGAGGCACGGCGAACATTCGCCGTGCCTGATCATCTCAAGTTTCAGGCTATTTTGCCTGCCATGCGTACCATTTCTCGCCGATGGCATCGCGATTATCAGCCCAATAGTTCATGTCGGCATTCACCTGGCTTGCCGTCTGCTGATCCGGCAGGGTCTTGGCCGTCTCCGGATCCATCAGCTTGGCCGAGTCAACATTGATTGGTGCATATCCGGTGGCCTTTGCAAGGGCGGCCTGCGGTTCGGCCGAGGTCGCCATTGCAATGAACTTCATCGCGGCTTCCGCGTTCGGCGAACCCTTCGGCACGACGAGCGAATCCGCAGCGGTGATGTTCTGTTCCCATGAGGTCTCGGTCTTGATACCGCTCGCCGCAAGCGCGGTCATGCGGCCATTCCAGACACTGCCGAAGGGAGCCTCGGCGGATGCCAGAAGCTGCTGCGACTGTGCGCCGCCCGACCACCAGACGATATCCGATTTGATCGTATCGAGCTTCTTGAAGGCGCGGTCGAGATCAAGCGGATAGAGCTTGTCGGCAGCCACGCCGTCGGCAAGCAGCGCCGCTTCGATCACGCCGGGAGCCGACCATTTGTAAAATGTGCGCTTTCCCGGAAACTTTGCCGTGTCAAACAGGTCCGCCCATGTCTTTGGGCAGGCGCTGACGGCATCGGCATTGCAGCCGATCACGAAGGAATAATAGAAGCTGCCGACCGAATAATCGGTTACGAAGCGCGGATCGAGCTTGGATTTATCGATGACGGAGAAATCGAGTTTCTCGAGCTGGCCATTCTTGCCGGCCTGAGCGGCATAGTCGCCTTCGACGTCGACAACGTCCCAGGTGACCTGGCCAGCCTCGACCATCGCCTTGAGCTTGCCGTAATCCGTCGGCCCGTCCTGTACGACGGTGATGCCGGTCTTCTCGGTGAATGGGCTGGCCCATGCAGCCTTCTGCGCGTCCTGGGTCGTTCCTCCCCAGCTCGAGAAGACCATGTTGTCGGCGTGCGCCGGTCCGGACACAGCCACGAATGCGGCAACCGCCGCGAAAGCAAATGTTGTTTTCATGTTCCCTTATCCTTGTTCTGGTTTGTCCTGTATGCCTTATGCCGTCAGTGCGCCTCGCTCCTGGGAGAAAAGTTAGCTGGCTTCATAATCTTGTTTTCCGCCACCTCGATGAGATCGCGGATCTTGGGCAGGAAGGCCTGCCACCGGGGATCGGCCAAAAGCCTCTGGCGCCTCGCTTCCCGGTCGTCCAGGCTCGCAAAGGCCCAGATGTGGACGATTTCGTTGATCGTCCCGATCTCCGAAAAGAAGTAACCGACGAGCGTGCCGAGATGGCTCTTCTGGATCTCGATCCCCTCTTCCTCGACGACCTTGAGATATTGCGGGATCGTGCCGTTCTTCAGTCGATAGGTGCGGATCTCGTAAAACATCGGCGTTACCTCATCACGAAGGGATCGGGGATCGGATCGTCCGATGTCCTGAGCCAGATCGTCTTGGTGCGGGTATAGTCGAGCGCCGCGGCCATGCCGCCTTCCCTGCCATGGCCAGACAGGCCGAAACCGCCGAACGGCGCCATCGGTGATACCACGCGGTAGGTGTTGACCCAGACGATCCCGGCACGGAGCCCCTTCATCAGCCGGTGCGCCCGGGTGAGGTTCTGGGTGAAGACGCCGGAAGCCAGGCCATAACGGGTATCGTTGGCGAGCCGCAGCGCCTCGGCCTCCGTCTCGAACGACACGACGGACAGGACCGGTCCGAAGAATTCCTCGATCAGGGACGGCGAGGCGACATCGTCGCAATCGAGAATCGTCGGCGGGAAATAATAGCCGTCGCCGTCGATCTTGCTTCCGCCCGTGACGAGGCGGGCGCCGCTTTCAATCGACTTGGCGACGAGGGCGCCGATATTGTCCTGCTGGCGCTTGGTGGCAAGCGGGCCGACTTCTGTCGCCATATCGAGCGGAGCACCGATCCGGATCGCCTCCGCCTTCTCACGCAGCATGGCGACGAACTTGTCCTTGATGCTGCGTTCGACGATCAGCCGCGATCCGGCAACGCAGCTCTGCCCTGTCGCGGCGAAGATGCCCGCGACCTGAGCATTGGCAGCGCTCTCGAGATCCGCGTCGGCAAAGACGATGAATGGCGACTTGCCGCCAAGTTCAAGCGAGGTGGAGGCGAGGTTTTCGGCCGAGTTGCGAACGACGTGCCGGGCGGTTTCTGGACCGCCGGTAAAAGCGACGTGCGCGACCTTCGGATGGCGGCCGAGGGCGGCGCCGCAGGAGGCGCCGAAACCCGTGATGATGTTGACGACGCCGGCGGGAAAGCCTGCCTCGTGCACGAGCCGCGCAAATTCGAGAAGCGGCGCCGGCCCATCTTCCGAGGCCTTGACCACCATCGTGCAGCCGGCCGCAAGCGCCGGGCCGATCTTCACAGCCGACAGGAAGAGCTGGCTGTTCCACGGCACGACCATCGCAACGACGCCGATCGGCTCGCGGCGAAGCCAGACATCCATGTCGGGCTTGTCGATCGGCAGGTAGGCGCCTTCGATCTTGTCGGCGATACCGGCATAGTAGCGATAGTATTCGGCGACATAAGCGATCTGCGCCGATGTCTCGCGGATGATCTTGCCGGTGTCGCGTGTCTCCAGTTCTGCGAGGATCTGCGCGTTGGCGGCAACCAGGTCGGCCAGCTTGTAGAGCAGCTTGCCGCGTTGCGTGGCCGTCAGTTTCGGCCAGGCGCCTTCGCAAAGCGCCCTGTCGGCCGCGTTGACAGCCCGATCGACATCCCCTTCGCGCGCTTCGGGCATATCAGCCCAGACCGCGCCGGAGGCTGGATCGATGCTCGGATAGCTGGCCTCGCCATCCGAGAATTCGCCGTCGATGTAGTGCTGGAAACGCCGCATGGTCTTACTCCTGAAATGCTGGCATGACCTCGGTGATGAAGCGCTCGAGCGACGCCTTCTTGCGCTCGAAGCTCATGCCGGTGTCGATCCAGAAGGAATATTCGTCATAACCGAGCGCTTCATAGGCCTTGAGCCGGTCGATGACGGTCTCAGCGTCGCCAACGACATTGTTGGTGCGCATGACCTGATCCGACAGCATCGCGTTTGCCCTGACCTGTTCGTCCGGGATCCGTTCAATCAGACCCTGGGTAACCGGCTTCTCATTCTTGAACCAGGCGAAGAAATAATTGTAGTAGACGCTGAGTTCATGGGCGGCTTGCGCGACATCGTCCTCTGACGAGCCGACATAGGTGTGACGCAGCAACATGATCTTGGGCCGCTCGATCTCGGGATTCTTCGCGCAGGCATCGTTGAAGCGCTCCATCAACGACTGAACCTCGTCGTCGCCCTGCCAGAGCGGCGTCACCTGAACGTTGCAGCCGTTGGCGACCGCAAATTCGTGCGAGTTCGGATCGCGCGCTGCCACCCATATGGGCGGGTTCGGCTTCTGCAGTGGTTTCGGCGCCGACGTGGTCGACGGAAACTTGAAGAATTCCCCGTCATGCGCGTAGTCGCCGGCCCATATGCCTTTGACCGCCGGGATGAGTTCGCGCATGCGCTGGCCAGCACCCCAGGCATCGAGACCGGGCAGCAGACGCTCGTATTCGAAGGAATAGGCCCCGCGAGCTATGCCGATGTCGAGTCGTCCATCGCAGATGATATCGGCCATGGCCGCCTCACCGGCGAGTTTGATCGGATGCCAGAAGGGGGCAATTACTGTTCCCGTCCCAAGCCGTGCCCGCGATGTGCGGCGCGCCAGATCGGCAATGGTCACGAAAGGGTTGGGCGCAATGGTGAAATCCATGCCATGGTGCTCACCCGTCCAGATCGCGTGCATGCCGCCTTTGTCGGCGATCTCGCAGAGCGCGACGAATTCCTCATAGAGGCTCTTGTGGCTTTGGCTGGCGTCGAGCCGTTCCATATGGACGAAGAGGGAGAATTTCATGCTTTTGCGTCCTTGGCTGGAATTGGGTGTACAGTGCCGCCGGTCTCGTCGCCGAAATAGACTCCGAAATTGCCGATCGAGCTTTCCATCGCAAAACGGTTGACGATATCGGCAGTCGAACTGGTCTTGAACTTTGCCGCAACCAATGCGTCAGGCTTCAGGAACCTGCCGCCGGCAGGCTCGCCCTCTCCGGCAACGGCGTGATAGACAATGTGCTGCTTGCCGTCGCTCTTGCCCTCATAAACCGAATAGAGAAAGCCGATGCTGACCTTCAGCCCGGTTGATGTCTCCAGGTATTTTTGCAGTGCCTCGGTCGGGCTGCCGTCATGGGCGTCGACGCTTGGCAAGGAGAGCACATCCTCGCCGAGCAGCAGAACTTCACCGCGCCGCTCGACAACGGCCGCAAGTTCCATATTGCCTTCGCTTGCCGCGGACACTGCCTTGCTTGCGAGCGTCGGCGTGAAATAACCGCCACGCGCATAGCCGAGACCGTTGCGGCCGCTATTGTCGAAAGCTTCGATGCGCCCCATCAAGATGACGTGGTCGCCAGCCTCGATGACCTGCTCCATGGCACATTCGAACCAGGCCGCCACGCTCGAGAATATCGGGCAGCCTGCCGATCCCCTCGCCCACTCGACCGCCGCAAATCTATCCTCGACCGGTCGCGCAAAGGTGTTCGACACGTCTTTCTGCGTTTCCGAAAGCACGTTGATCGCAAAATGCTGCGCTCCGGTCATGATGGCGAAATTGCGTGACGTCTTGGCAAGGCAGACGAGGAGAAGCGGTGGATTGAGCGAGACCGAGGTGAAGGAGTTCGCCGTGAAGCCGATCGGATTTCCGTCCCCGTCGCAGGCGGTGACGACAGTCACCCCGGTCGGAAAAGCCCCGAATGCATCTCGCAGCGCTCTTGGGTCGACAGTCTGGATTGTCATCGTTCATCCTCCCCGAACGACAGCCACTCAGCGAGCAGCGAATTTACGATATCAGGCGCGGTCAGGTTCACCATATGACGATGGCCTTCGACGATGCGGGCATAGCCCCGCGGCGCAAGCCCTGCCATTTGCGTTGCCATCAAGGGCGTCGAGTTCGGATCATCGGACCCGGTCAGAAACAGGGCCGGACCAGCCACGTCTTTCCAGCCGTCAGCATAGGTCTCGTCTCCGCCCGCGAAGGCAGCGTAGGCAACGGCATATCCCTGGGGATCGACGAGGTTCAGCCATTTTCGTGTCAATTCACGCGCAGTGACGCTGTCCGCATCCTCGCCGAACCAGCGGGCCAGAGGGCCTTCCTTGTCGACGCCCGATACCGGAATGGCCGCGGCGCGCGAAAGCACGGCGGCCTTTGCCTCGGGGTCACGCCTGTAGACACCGTTGAGGTAAGCGACGCGGCTGATACGCTCGCCAAAGGTCGCGGCTGCCCCTCCCGAAACCAGTGCGCCCATCGAGTGCCCGGCAACATTTGCCGGGCCGATTGCCATCTCGTCGAGAAAGCGTCCGAACCAGGCGACGAACTCCTCGAGCCGACTGCCCACCGGCAGCTTTGCGCTTTCCCCATGTCCCGGCATATCGACAGCGATGACGCGATGGCCTGCAGACAGGAATGCGATCTGCGGAGCCCAGGCCTCAAGCCGCATGCCGACGCCGTGAATGAGAACCAGCGGCTCGCCGCTGCCGGCCTCATGATAGGCCGTTCCGCTTGCCGTCGTCTTTCGGGGCAAGGCACCGGCGGCGTTTGTTGCTGCAGCGGTGCGTGTGGTCGATCCGGCCGTCAGCATCTCAGAGCCGCTCCCTCAAACGCCCGCAGGATTGGCAACGTCCTGCCCCAGGTCTTTCAGATCCTGGTAGCGGTCGCCGATGCGGTGATGCGGGCGCCCGCCTATCGAAGCCCCGAGAGCCACGACGATCTCGTCGGCGGCAGGCGCGTCGGGGATCGACGTCTGGATGGTCAGGTAGTGCGAACGGCGGCCCTCATCGTTCTTGTCCATCAGCGGGATCATGATCGGCGCGTTGGCAGGACCGCGTGTGTTGCAGAAGGCGAGATAGGACTTGGCGCCGACGGCCTGGCGATAAAAATTGCCGAAGCGCAGCGTGTGGATGAGCGCCGACCCGTGTTCGATCTCGCCGTCCAGGCCGACGACAGCGGACTTTCCATATCCTTCGACAGCCTCGCCGGACCCGACCGCATCGATGATCATCTTGGTCAGCAACTCGCCGAGCACTGGAGCGCCTGCGTGAATTTCGGGCTTGAGGTCGTCGACAAAGCCGCGCCCTGCCCAGGGATTCTTCACGACCGCAAAGGCGGTAAACAGCTTCAGCGGAACCGCCGCGGCCTTGCCGCCTTCGATCAATGTCGTTTCGATCTGCAGTCCCGT
The DNA here is from genome assembly GCF_051811205.1 of Rhizobium sp. 862_C5_N1_2. NCBI lineage: Bacteria > Pseudomonadati > Pseudomonadota > Alphaproteobacteria > Hyphomicrobiales > Rhizobiaceae > Rhizobium > Rhizobium sp. 862_C5_N1_2. Next base: position 406,859 of record NZ_JBPWPT010000004.1, read on the forward strand.
CTTGCGAATTTGAATGGCCATCGAACACCTCATCTCTCAACTTCGTATTATGGTATACCATACTATATGAGTGTCAAGTTGGCTCCTGCATGGATGCAGTTCAGGCCGAGGCGGAGATTTTCAATTTGGCACGCGTGCGCTCTCACGCTTCGAAAGCGCCTCTTCTTTCAGCTTATGGTCGGCAGCCACAGACCCCGCGACGGCAGCGCCGAAGGCGCACGACAAGTCCGGAGGTCACGATTGTCCCAGTTCATATGATGCCGCCTTATGTATTATTTATTATGGCATACCATCTCATTGAGCAAAGTTGGGTGTCAAGCTTGGAGTGCGGAGTCTGCTAAATTCCTAGGAATATGATTGCGCTTACTGGAGTGACATCGACAGATGTTCGGTGCAGGCGCTTTGCCATCCGCCTGCGACGAAGGCCACAGCGAGTCCGCCGCGCCTAGTCGGCAGGCTTCTTCGCCGACAGCACCGCTTCGGCAATCGCGCTCGCGGCGGCGACGTGATCCATCGCCGCCCGGTAAGCCCCCTCGCCGTCACCGCGGCGGATGGCGTCCACGATCTTCGACATCTGCAGCGGCCCTTCGATGCCGCGCCTCTCCGTCTTGATCGTCATCGAGCGCAGGTGGTTTATGCGCACGGTGAGGAGATTGACGACACCCCAGGCAACGTTCCTGTCAACCATCGTGAACAGCGTATGATAGAAGGAAGAGGTGTTCGTCAGCACAGCCGACATGTCGTTATCGCGGTAACTGTTGCGTATCCCGGCCAGCGATTCCTCCAGCGCAGCGACGATCTCGGGGCTGCGGCGCTCCGCGCACAGCCGCGCCGCCATGCCTTCCAGCGCGCCACGGATCTCATAGATCTGCTTGGCTTCCTCGATGTCGAGCTGCGCGACGATCGGCCCCTTGTTCGGCAGATTGGCGACAAGCCCTTCCGATTCCAAATGCCTCAGAACCTCGCGCACGACTGTTCGGCTGACGCCGAGCTGGGCGCAGAGGTCACGCTCGACAAGGCGATCTCCGGGACGGAAATATCCGTTGACGATCGCCTCGCGGACCTTGTCGAGCGCCAATTCCCGCAAGGTCTTTGCAGGACGCTCAACTCTGATTGCGTCCTTCAGAGCACCGCTCATTCTGTACCTCAGTGTTGGACTTTGCACGCTCAACTTCCGCCGCGGCAGCCGAATGCAAGAATCGTATTATGGCGTACCAGATACTGTAGCTGTCGGCGGCCGGCAATTCAACAAGCGCCGTGCCGACCTATAGGGCCGCGCGTCTTTCAGACGTGCAAAGGATGCTGTAGCACTTAGATCTGCTGCTCTAGAAGTCGCGAGCTAGCCTCTTGAAACAATCTCCTCGACCACGGCCTTGGCCTGCACCCGGATATCCGGAACGGCCGTGATCTCCCAGAATTGCCCCGCCGTCAGGGCGCCGACCGCGAATAGTCGGGCAGGCGAGATCCGGGACGAGGCTATCACCTCGGAAGCGGCATCCACCTGGATTCCAAGGCCAAGAGGATCGGGGACGATCAACTCAAAGCGGCTCATTTCCTTCAAAAGCGGTGAATGACTGATCCCGGCCCGCTCCATTCCCGTGCAGTTGACGAGCCAGTCCGCCCTGATCTCGGCGATCTCGCGCGTCGATCTGACCCTGTAGCTGGCAGCAAGCCGCCCCTCCTCGGCTCCGAGCGATTTCAGGAAGCCCGCGTGGAAGCGAACGGTTCCGTCTAAGACCAGCTTCTCAAACCTGTCGAACACGTCAGGCGCGACCCGGTGACGGTGGATGTTCCACCAGGGAAGCGCATGCCTGAGGAAGCGTGCCCGCTCCTTGTTCGAAAGCCGTTGCCAGAGAGCCTGCGTTGCAGGCCTCAGGCCGTCCATCACGGCTCGCCAGTCGGTAACCGTCCTGCTCTTCCCCCGCAGGGTCTTCAATATGCCGCTGATCGTCTCCGGAAGCCTCTCGACGTCGATCGGCAGAGGCACCGGCGGCTTCCACGCGTGTCCGAGCGGTGCGAGCCCGCGCCGCGAAAGCACATCAATCTTGCCGCTGTGGCCATGGGCGCGAAGTGCGAGAACCTGATCGATCATCGTCAAGCCGGATCCGAGGATACACACCGCATCGGATGGTGCGACGCGCCTCAGCCACGAAAGCCGCCATGGGTTCTCGATGATCCGCGATCGCAGCGATGGCGGGACGTCATCCGGAGCGACCGGAAGGCTCGCGTTACCGACGCCGAGGCAGAGCACCACGTTCTTCCCGGCAATCTCGTCACCATTGCCGAGATGGAAGGCCAGTGTGCTGCTGTAGCGTTCCACGTATCCCGCCGCCTTGGCTTTGATGAAATCGACCCGGCAACGGCCGTCCCGCTTTCGAAGCAGCCGTGCAAGCGTGTCGCGGACATAAAGACCGTAATCGCTGCGCGAGGCGAAATCGCCTGCCTGCGTCAGGCGGCCATGGCTTTTCAGCCAGTCGACAAAGTCGTCGGGTTGATGCGGTAGCAGGCTCATGCGGCCGGCGGGAACATTGAGGCGATGGAGATAGAGCTCCGTCCGGTACGCCGTCCCGCGGCCGAAACCGGGATCGTCGCCGACGACGGCGACCTTCGCCGAAGCGGGAAGCTGTTCGATGAGATTGCAGGTAACCGCGATCGCTGAAAAACCGGAACCGACGACGATAACATCATATGTCAAATGCATTCTCCCTGAAGCTCAGAACGTCATCGAGACATGTCGTCATTCAAGCCCCGTGTCGCTCACCGGTCCCTGCTGATCGCACGAGCGGCAGAATCACGAAAACAATTATCTCTATAGTCTATAAATATAGTTTGTTATTTCTCCCGCTAGCCCCTTCCCGACCATTACCCTTTTGAGGGTGAGATCAAGAGCCGAGCGGCTCTGAACAAAGGGGCTCAAGATGAATTTCAGGAATTTGGTTGCCGCAATCGCCGTCGGCGTCGGCACTCTTGCAACGGCTGTTGTCGCTGAAGCGGCGGACAAGAAGGTCGTCGTCGCCTATCAAACCGACGCCTTGCCGTCTTCCGTGGCGATCGCCAATGGCGAATTCGCCAAGGAAACGGGATACGACATCGACTTCCGCAGGTTTAACTCCGGCGCCGAAATCTTTGCGGCGATTGCTTCCGGTGACGTCCAGGTCGGCTATGTCGGCTCGAGCCCGTTTGCGGCTGCGGTATCACGCGGGCTCGAGGTCAAGGCCTTTTACCTCGCCTCCATCTCGGGCATCGACGAGGCTCTCGTCGTCCGTAACGGCTCCGGGATCGAAAGCCTGAATGATCTGAAGGGCAAGAAGCTTGCTGCTGCGCCGGTGTCGACGGACCACTATCAGCTTCTGGCGCTGATCAAATCGCTGGGCCTGACCGAAAAAGACGTTCAGGTCTTCGCAATCCCTCAGCCTGAGATCGTCGCCAGCTATAACCGCGGCGATATCGATGGCGGCTTCGTCTGGGATCCGGCGCTCACCGAACTGAAGAAGAACGGCAAGGTTCTGGTGACCTCCAAGGAGGTGGCAGATAAGGGCGCGCCGACATTCTCGGCCTGGGTCGCGACCTCGACGTTTGCCGCCGACAACCCGCAATTTTTGAAGGGTTTCGCTTCGGTCATCAACAAATACTACGCGTCTTTCGCCTCGGACAAATCCGCCTGGGGTCCCGACAGCGACAACGCCAAGTCACTCGCCAAGCTTCTCGGCGGCACAGCCGACCAGCAGGCATCGGCCCTGAAGAACCTGACGCTACTGACACCTGATGTCCAGGCATCGGATGCCTGGCTTGGCGGCGGCGAAAAGGCCGGTGCCGGCAAGATCCTCAAGGACACCGCATCGTTTCTGAAGGAACAGGGCAAGGTTTCCGATGTGCTGGCGAATTACGGCGCCTTCGTCACCGCAGACGCCCTCGCCGGCGTCAGCAACTGATCCTCCCCAACGCCGGCGCGGCTTGCCGCGCCGGCGTCGAACCTGCGAGCGGCAACATGCTTAAAGTCGATCACGCCAGCGTTTTCTTCGCAGCCCGCGACGGGCGGACCGTTCACGCACTCGATCGCGTTTCCTTCGATATTCCCGAACGGGGCTTCGTCGTTGCGCTCGGAGCGTCGGGATGCGGCAAGTCAACACTTCTCAATGCTATCGCCGGTTTCCTCCCGCTTTCGGATGGCCGGATCACCCTCGATGGCCGCGCGGTCGAAAAACCCGGCGCGGACCGTGGCGTCGTCTTTCAAAAGGACTCGCTGCTACCTTGGAAATCGGTTGTCGACAATGTCGCGCTCGGTTTGAAATTCGCCGGGGTCAAGCGCAAGGAGCGCGAAACCCGCGCGCTGGAGCTTCTCCGGCTCGTCGGCCTCGATGAATTCGCCGGCGCTTTTCCCTACGAATTGTCGGGCGGCATGCGCCAGCGTGTCGGTATCGCACGGGCTCTGGCGACAAATCCCGACATCCTGCTCATGGACGAGCCGTTCGGCGCGCTCGACAGCCTGACGCGCGAGCAGATGCAGGAACTGCTGGTTTCCATCTGGGATAAAACGGCAAAGAAGATTTTCTTCATCACGCACTCGATCGAAGAGGCCTTGTTTCTGGGCACGCAGGTGCTGGTCATGTCACCGCGACCGGGCCGCGTCGTGGCACGCTTCGATCTCGATTTCGTTCGCCGCTTCGCCGAAACCGGCGACGCCCGGTCGATCAAGGCGTCGCCGCAATTTGCCGAGCTGCGCGAGGAGATCCGCGCCATTCTCCACAGCACCGAAGACCTCAGGAGCGCCGCATGAGCGACATAGTGCAGGCCCCGCCGATTGCGGCGGGCAGAGAGGACCGCCCGGTCAAGCTGGTAAAAATGGCAAGCTTCGGAGCCGGCGAGAAATCGACGGTGGCCATCAGCATTGCCACGGCACTCGCCATCCTTCTGCTGTGGTGGCTGGTATCGGCGCTCGGTGTCGTCCCACACCTGTTCCTGCCGCGTCCAGACGAGGTGCTGACACAAATCGGCGCCATTTATCGCGACGGTTACGCCGGAGCGTCACTGTCCGAGCATGTTTTTGCGAGCTTGTTCCGCATCGTGGTCGCCGCTCTCATCGCCGTTTCCGCCGGCATCCCGCTCGGGTTGCTCATGGGCCTGAATCGCTGGGCAAAAGGGGTGCTCGACGCGCCGATCGAATTCTACTGGCCGCTTCCGCCACTCTCCTACCTGCCGCTGATGATCATCTGGCTCGGCATTGGGGAGACGTCGAAGATCACGCTGCTGGTGCTTGCGATGTTCGCGCCGATCTGCCTCTCGGCCCAGGCCGGCGTTCGTTCGCTGCCGATCGAGCGCGTCAATGCCGCACGTTCGCTGGGCGCGAGCCGGCTGCAGCTCTTCCTTGATATCGTCCTGCCGTCGGCCCTTCCCGAGATCCTCACCGGTATCCGAATTGCGCTCGGTGTCGGCTGGGGCACGCTGGTCGCGGCTGAATTGATCGCATCCACGCGTGGGATCGGTTTCATGATCATGTCGGCTTCACAGTTCCTGGCGACCGACGTCGTCTTCGTCGGCATCGGCATCATCGCGATCTGCGCATTCACCTTCTCGGCCGCCATTCGTTTTCTCGAGGCGTTCCTCGTGCCCTGGAAGGGCAAGCTCTGACCAAGTGGCGGCAGGGATGCCTATTCAATGGCTTCCTGCCGCCGCGTTCAGCCCGTGTATAGCGACAAGCTCGGCTGCGACCAGCTTCTGAAGCCGCCATAAATTGCGGTCCCTGATGCCGCGTTCCTCCAGATGCTTCACCGTCAGATACAGATATTCGGCGCAGGAGCCCATGTGTCCGCAGGCTCTCGCAAGCACCTGCGCCACCGTCTCCAGCGGCAATTTGCGGGAAACCCGCTCGCCCTTCGGACCAGCCCAAAAGACCAGCGCACGCACCAGCCCATGCGCGGTCGCGACCGGGATCCAGCGAACCGTCGCAGCGTCTTCGATCGTGCCGACCTCACGGCGGATCAACCGCCTAATCTGGCCAAGGCGATCATCATCGGCAAGCCTGAAGACAATGCCGTTGCAACGTCCACCGCGGTCAAGTGCCATCATCAGGCCCGGCTGTGCTCGCGTTCCCCGCCAGCGGGTCATCTGCAGACAGAAGGAGCGATGCCACCCTCTTGTTGCGCCATGCTGCGATTCGACGGCATCGAAGTCCGGCTTCCATATCAATGATCCATAGGCGAAGATCCAAAGCGGCGCGCCGATAGACTCATCGAGAAGCCGGTTGGCGAGCATCTCCACCTCTGCTTCGGTCAGCGGTGTTCGGTGTGGCTCGGGGCCTACATCGACCGCAGGGCGAAGGCTCAGCGATACGAGCTCGTCCGTTAGAGCCATTCTTGATCCGGTCATCAAAAGTTTGCTTCCCCGGACCGTCACCAGCTTATGCTCCCGCATATCCGTCATGCGTCAGTGCACCGTAAATCTGGCCGCATCGGCCTGGCGCCGCTGCAGGCTGCGTATCAGCATCGCGGCCTCCCTGACGATTGCCGAAAACGTCGCATCATCGGCCTCTGCGATCCTTCCCGTCATCTCGCGGATGGTCGTCGTCAAATGAATGATGGAATGGCGATGCTGCGCATCTCCCGATCCTATTTCGGCATCGGCCATGGCGAGCAGCGCCTGCACCAGCCGCTCCATGGTTTGGCGGCGCCTGGTCCTCGGGTCGGCATTCGGATCTTCGCTAAGGCGCAGCAGGTCGGCGACAATGTCGGACATTGCGATTCCAATCACATTGCAAAGGCCGGGGGCATGGAAACGACATGCCTTCGACCGCGCGTTTGCGTCTTCAAGCCCTCCAGCAATCGGTAGCCGTTGCGCCAGCGGCCAAAGCCGCTGGAGACATTGATGTGTCCGGCAAGGCCGATATTCCTGGTCTCGGCGTTCCACAGGCGGCCGAACAGGGTCAACCGATCGACCGTCATGTAGGCATCGTTCATGCTGCCGACGACGATGCTTGGAAAAGGCAAAGGCGCCGTCGGCATGGCGCCAAACGAGATAAGCCCCGGATGCAGGTTTTCCGTGGCCGGCAGATCGCATGGAGCAACGAGCAATGCCCCTTTGACGCGCCGCGCCGCACTTCGCCCGGCCAAGCGGGCGGCAAGCAGGCATCCGAGACTATGGGCGACCAGATAGGCCTCGCCGGCCTCTTCAAGTGCGCCTTCCAATCGCAGCAGCCAACTGTCAAGGTTCGGATGATCCCAGTCCTGCTGGGCGACGCAACGACTGCCCGGCTGATCCTGCAGCCAGTGCTGTTGCCAATGCCCTTCTCCCGAGCCGAAAAGCCCGGGAAGAATAAGTACATCGATCATCTGACGGCATCCTCTCTGAAGCTGCGCGTCGGTCCTTTTCCCGATCGGGGCAAACATCTGACCTCACTCATCAGACCAGCCCGATCACCAGGGCGAACAGGAATGTGAAGGAGCTGACGATCGTGCAGATTCCGGCCGCATGCCTGAAATGCGACATGACGCTGCCTTCCGCTCTTCTCGCACCGTGCCGACGCAGGTCGGTCTCAACGACAATCGCCATCACGCCGTTCTCCTCAATACCAAAGGCCGGGCATGGTGCCCCAATAATGGAGTTCGTATTCGCGGGCGGACCGGTCGCGCTCGTCGTCCGGCATGAACAATCCGTTTACAGGCTCCCGTGCAGCGGGCGGCTTCAGGCCGAGGATCCGGCCGATCGAAAGCTTCAGCCAGAACTGAAAATCAAGCTTCATGCGAACCTCCTGTCAGGAACCGGTATTCTTCGGCTAGAGCATTTCCGTTCGAATCACGGAAGTGCTCTATCTCTTTGTTTTCATGCAATTCCGGACGCAAAACCGCTGTGCACTTTTGTTGGAATTGCTCTACGAAATCAGCGAATGACGTTGTGCATTGGCGAGAAGAACGTGAAGCGATGCCGTCGGTCCGTAGAGCATCAGCAGGCGGTTCTCCTCGCGTTTGGCGAGACGATATCGTCGGGCGAATTCGAAGACGCTCCACAATTGCTCGCTTGGCCCCGGCCTTTCCTCATCGGTGATCGTTGCTTCCTGAGATCGAGCCATGGTGACGATCCTTACTCGGCTGCCGCCAAGGCCGGGTTTGCGCCCGGAAAGAAAGCCGCCAATTCGCCGATCACGTCGTTAATGCGGGCCAAAAGCGCGTCGGATGAAACTGCATAGTCTGTGAAATCGCGGTCGGACGCATAGACGGCGGTCGGCAAGGTATGGGCCATAAAAAACCCAAACAGCGGCCGCAGTTGATGCTCGACCATCAACGCATGCCGGTCACCGCCGCCGGTCGCCGTGATGATGATCGGCTTGCCCCGAAGTTCGTGCGGGTCGATCAGGTCGATGAGGTGTTTGAAATGGCCGGGATAAGAGCCCTTGTAGGTTGGCGAGCCGATGATCAGGGCATCGGCCCGCACGATCTCGTCGACGACATGCCTGGCCTGCGCGTCGAGATCCTTGCGCCACAAGGCGCTGCCCAGCGACGGACCGACATCATGCAGATCATAGCTCTTGCTCGTAAATCCGTAGCGAATGCTTGCACGTTCGGCGACGTGCCGCACAAGTGCCAATGTCTTCGATGGACGGTTGAAGCTGCCAGCGATGCCGACGAGTTTGAAACCTGACATGGTTTTTCCTCTCTTTGCGTTGCCTCAACTATTGTCTACAAAATTGATAGATTAAAGGAACGTGCGTCTCTCCTTCTTCGCCTGGTTGAAAAAAACGTTCGCCGCCGCTCCGGCACGCATAAGCTGCATGGCGATCGTCACAAGGGATCGCCGGTCCAGCGACCGCTTCGACCTCGCGAGCGGGAAGACGGCAGGAAGGGGAAATTGTTCGGCTTCTTTTGGAGACGCTGGTGTGGGCGGCATCGTGATGTCGCGAGCCTGGCGAGAAACTCGTACAAATTGCTCGCCATAAATGGCTTTGCCGCAAGGTCGAATATAATTGGTATAAGATTTCCGGTTCAGCGGAACGATTGGATGACAAGCCCTGCCTTTTCCTCTGCGGAAAATATACGCTTCTTATAGATTTTAGCGGGAGCTTTTCATGCCAGTGCAGACGGCTGATGTCATCGATTTCCAGGCCTACCGGCAATCTCGCAGCAAAGATGCGCCCGATGCGCTGAAGGCGGCCGCGCCGCCCGTATCCTTTGCGATGCAGCCGGTTCTGATGTGGGTGCCCTATTGGGGCTTTGTCCCGGTCATGGCAATGGGCATTGCGGGATATGGCGTCTGATCAAGCGCTTCTTCCCGACGGCGAAGCGAGAGATGCCGCCGAAGAGATCACGGTTCAGACAGGACAGAATTTGCGGCGCATTCGCACCCGCCGCGGCTACTCCCTGGACCGGCTGGCAAAGATCGCCGGCGTCAGCCGCGCCATGCTCGGGCAAATCGAGACGGGCAAAAGCAGCCCGACATTGAGCATTCTCTCGAAGATTGCACTTGCTCTCGGTATTCCCTGCGCCGCTCTGATCGCCGAACGCGGCGACACCTCGATCATTACAGTACCGCGGGCAAGATCGAAGATCCTCGCCTCTTCGGAAGGGCGCTTCCGGACACGGGCTCTTTTCCCCTTCGAAGGCGAAAGAAAGGTGGAATTCTACGAGCTCAGGATCGCTCCGCACCATACCGAAAGTGCCGATGCCCATCAGCATGGAACGGTCGAAAATCTGGTCGTTGCTCAGGGCACCGTCGAAATCATCGCCGGCAAGCAGGCACCCCATATTCTGGGTGAAGGCGATGCCATCATCTTCGATGCAGACGTGCCGCACATCTACCGCAACATGACGGGAACGGAAGCAATCCTCTACCTAGTCACGACCTATCTCGAAGACGTTCGCGTCTGACACAAAAAGAGCCCCGTCTCCGGAGGCTCTTGGTCGTTTCCTTGAGAGGCGGATGGCTCAGGCGGCCATCATGCAGCACATCATCATGCCGCCGCAGTTCATCATCATCGGCATGCCGCTGGACATCATACGCTTGCAGCATTCCATGAACATGTCCTTGTCCATGCCTTCCATCGGCTTCATTTCGCAGACCATGCCCTCGGCAGTCATGGTGCATTTCATAGTGCCCATCATCATCATCATCGGCATGGAGGCCATCATCGGCATCATCGCGCCGTTCATCATGGGCATGCCTGACATCATCGGCATCATTCCACCCATCATCGGGTTCATCATGGCGGGCATCATGTTGTTCATCATCGGCATCATGTTCATGGCGGGGTTCATTATCTCTCTCCGATCAATATCGTGGCGTTTCGTGTTTCGATGAAACGGGAGATAAAAGAACCAATTGCAGCAAACAATGTAAAAAAATCTTCCCAAATCTTTTCCTCCAATAGAATGGAGCGGTTTCGATGGGAATGTGCAATCTTGCCAAGATAACGGAATTCCATCCGCTATCATCGCCCGAGCGGGACGATCGTTCTGAACAGTCTCCCTGAATACGCCAGGAGAATTAAGTCCCCCACGCCATTGTGAGGGACTTTCTGAAAGTCTGGCGTTTCCGAACTAGGTTTCCGATATCTCGACCGACAGATCCGGGCCGAGCGCCTGCAGGAAGCTAGCGGCATCGAAAACGGCTGCCGGCGCCTTTGCGCCGATATCGCGGATGCGCCCCGAGAGGATACGCTGGACCGCTTCACAGATGATCGGCGCCGTGACGGCGTAGATGTCTTGTCCCTGTGCGACAATCTGACGGCGCACGTCACCCTGCGTGACGATCACTTCTACGGCAAAGCGCTGCGCCGAACGCCCGGATTCGTCGACTGCCTGCGGCGGAGGCGTCGACGAGTCGCGGACATCCCGCAGAGCGACTGTGCTCAAGAAGGTGTGCAGTTCCTTCGTCCGGACGTGCCGGGCGATCAGCGGCACTTCCGAAAAGGGAAGCTCGACGAAAGTCTGCCGACCGAACGGGGCCGGTAAAGTCGACACCCTTTCAGCAGGCGGTTGAGGCACCGGCTCCAGCTGCCCACCGCTGACGGCCAGGCGCCGTGCAGTGTTTCTTTCTCCGGTAACGCGTGTGCCTCTCGTCGGGAGCCAGCTGTCGAGCGCAACTCGAATTTCGATGTCGTCGGCGTGCTCCCACTCGTCCATGACAGCTGCCACGAGCAGGTCGGCCAAGCCGCCATAGAAACCCATGGCCGGGATGACGGCTGTGCCCGCTTCCCGGGCCGCAACCTCATGCCTCTCGAACGTGGCCTGCACACTCGGTTGCTCGGCCGTCACGTCGAGATAATGAATCCCCGCTCGCAACGCGGCACGCACCACTGCGTCGGCGGTGTCCATGAACGGGCCGGCGCAGTTGATGACCGCCGCCGCGCCGGCTAGCGCCCTGTCCAGTTCCCCGTCATCCTCGACCGCTGCTTCGCGGCATTCGATGCCGCGCTCCGCAAAGCCCGCAGCCGCCAGCCGCTCGGCATTCCGTCCAACCGCGATGGGCTTGAGACCGCGCCGCAACAGTTCGGCTACGACAAAACGACCGGTATGGCCGTTCGCTCCCAAGACCGCGATAGATTGGGACGTCTCCGTGATGTCGGCTTCGTAAATGGTCATTGTTTTCTCCATCGCTACAGACCTGTCTGTACCCAATAAAACATACAGGTCTGTAGCGTGTCAATCCGTTTGCTGTTATGCTGGCGACATTGGAGGTACACGAATGTCGAAAAGCGCAACGAACTCCCGTGCCTCTGGCGGCAACGAGGTGCGGGATAGGATTCTCGAGACGGCGTCGGAACTCTTTTACCGGCGCGGCGTGCGTGCTGTCGGTGTCGATCTTGTGGTCGAAAAATCCGGCGTCGCCAAAACCAGCCTCTACCGCCATTTCGGCACGAAGGACGACCTCATCGCGGCCTTCCTCAAGCGCGAGGACCTGGACTTCTGGAGCACCTGGGATCGCGTGACGGAACAGCATTCGGACGATGCCGAGGCCATGCTCGATGCACATTTTGAGTGGATCGGCGAACGGGTCGGGCGGGAAAACTACCGAGGCTGTCCGCAGATCAACACCGCAGCCGAATTTCCCGAAGCGGATCACCCTGCCCGCAAGGTCGCCGAAGCCCACATGCGCGAGATGCGGCGGCGTCTGAAGACCATCGCCGAGGGGCTTGCGGTTGCCGCGCCCGATCGGCTCGCCGGTCAACTCGCGGTTCTGATCAACGGCGCCTTTGTCAGCATGCAGCTCTTTGAGCCCGGCGAGGCCACCGGTTTGCTCCGCGATGCAGCGCACGCCCTGATCGCCGCCAGCCGTAGCTGATCACACTGGACATCCGCTGAAAGTACAAATTGCAGAGCTGTGAAATGGGCAACAGGAAGCCGCAAGACAGGGCGACTGAGCAGCCCCCAAATCCCGGCTTTTCAAACATTATAGTGCCGGGTCCGGCTCAGGTAGAAATTTTAGGAATGATGAGGATGCGTCGGATCGTCGTGCGGCTTCAGGAAAAACCGACGCGCGATGTCCCAATAGCCATCATAGACAAGCCCGCCATTCGAACGGACGAGCGTATCGCGGTTTTTGCGATAGACCGCCGGAAGGCGATACCAGGAGATGCCCGGCCGGCGATGATGGAGAACGTGCAGGTTGTTGTAGAGAAACAACAAGCCGAAGAGATGGCTGTTTTCGACGATGGCGGTGCGTTCCTCATGGCTGTCGGCATATCTGTGCTCGGCATAGGATCTGAGCCGCGTCATCGCAGCACCCGTATAGACGAAAGCAAGATAAAGCCAAAGCGGCATGCCGCAGATGACGGTCGCCCAGAAAAGAACGGCGGCAACGGCGATGCCGTGCACACCCCATATCCGCCGTCGTCCCGGTTCGTTCGCCCGTACCAGCTGCCCTTCCTGCCCAAGGAAACTCAAAAGCATCACCGCAGGGCCGATGGTCAAACGGCCGAACAGGGTGGTGTTCCACCGTGCCAGCAACCTGCCGGTCGCGCCGAGCTGGTCCCAGGTGGCCTTGGTAAAATAGGAGGATTCCGGATCTTCGATCGGATCGGTCAGATATTCGTCGCGATGATGCTCCAGATGGCTTTCCCTATAGATCGGATAAGGCAGCCACAGCGACAGCGGTATCGACCCGATCGCGTCGTTTATGCCTTGGTTTCCCGTCGGATGGCCGTGAATGACTTCGTGCTGAAGGGATCCATGCCAGGCAATCAACCAGCCTCCGGCGATCACGGCCATGATCAGCGGCAATGATTGCCACCACCAGGTGAGCGCAAGAAATCCGCCATGGATGACGAGTGCGAGAATGACGGTCGGCCATTGCGTCGAACGCGACGGAATAATGGCTTGCGAAGTCCTGTCGAGCATGCGTGTGATTTTTCCCCATCAACCACACCAATCTATCGCAGGGCATCAGCGATAGAGAATAAAGCCTATCTATTTTATAGGCTTATTTGAAAAAATCCGTCTCAATCCGATCGGATTGCTCGCTCGAGTCTAAGGCTTGTCACCACGAAGATGGCGTTCAAGGAAGGGCAAATTGTCCTGTCCCCAATAGATCTCGCCATCATAGACATACGTGGGAAAGCCGAAGACGCCGCTGTCGCGCGCATGCACGCGGTCTGCCGACCATTTGTTCTGGACATCATCGTCGGCTTGTCGCCGGAGGAGTGTTGCGCCGTCGAAACCCGCTGATGTCACGATCGCCTCGCGCACGTCGGGCTTGCCGATATCCCTCGCCTCGCTCCAGAAGGCATGCTGCAGGGCGCGGGCAACGCCGATCCAATCCTGTCCGTCGAGATAGGCCGCAATCACGAAGAGGGATGCCGGCGTCGGATCGCTCAAATCCGGGCGATGTTCGAGCCGCAGTTCCTTGCCGCGCACGCGCGCCCAGCGCTTGAGGTCCCGCGTCCAGTAAGCGCGCCGGATCTCCGGGCGATTGCGCGAAAAGATACCGCCATTTTCCTCGACCACCGTCGTCAAATAGGGCGTGATGACGACGTCGTTCTTTGCCGCAAGTTCGGCGAAGACGTCGAAGCCGATGTAGGACCAGGGCGAGCCGATAGAAAAGAAGTACTCTACTGATTTGGTCACTGATGCATGTTCCCTGCGAGGTGATTGTTCTGGCATCGAATGGTCGACGGCATTTTCAGGAAGCGGATCTAACTTCGGATTGGGCTTTCCATCCGAGTTCCGGTGCGATCAGCGTCACGAAGTCGTGGAGAATCTGTCGATACTCCTCGTGCTCGAACTCGTAAGGGAGCTCCAGCCTCAACTCGCCGACCTCAGGCAAGATCGGATCGGCAAAAAGCTGCGCCAATATCTCGTCCGAGGTGCCGACGACATCACGGGCGAACAGGGTGCGCCGCTCGCCCTGCGGTGAAAGGGTTCGCTCATGACGGCCATCGGCATAGTCTCGATACCGGCGCCGCGTTGCGGCATCGGCGCTATCGAAAGGCACGATGACGCGGCCCAGCGCGACCCGGCGCTGCGTCCCGGCGGCGCGATAGGTTTGGATCAGCCGCGATTGCGCGGTGAAGAAATCATCGGTCCCGTCGCCCGTTATCACATTGCCGGTCAACAGGTTGAAGCCATTGCGGCCGGCCCATTCGGCCGAGCGCTGCGACCCGCCGCCATACCAGATCCGGTCGATCAGGCCCTTGGCATAGGGCTGCAGCCGTGGCCGCTGCGGACCGAAGGGCGTCTTGATCAAGGTCTGCTCGTCGCCCAGATAAGTGCCACGCAGATTGTCGGCAAAGCGCAGCACGCGATCATGCGAGAAATCGTAACCCGTCCAGTCGCCGTCGAAGGCAAGCGGAGCGATCAGCTCGGCGTGCAGCGGCCGGCCGGCGCTGACGCCGATATTCAGCCGCCCGCGCGACAGAACATCGACGGTGGCGAGATCTTCGGCCAGCCGGTAAGGGCTCTCGTAACCGATCGGGATGACCGCGGTTCCAAGCTCGATCCGGCTGGTTCGCTGCGTCGCCGCCGCCAGGAAGGCGCTCGCGGAAGAGATTCCAGGCTCCAGGTGCCGCTGCCGGACCCAGACACTGTCGAAGCCCAGATCTTCGCCATATTGCAGCTGCTCAAGCGTCTGCTCCAAGCCCGACAAAGGATCGCCGTCGGGATAATTGCCGGGTGTGAGGAAGCCGATATGGCTGATGGGTATGTTGCCCACGCGTGCCATCCGATGATCAGTATTTCGGCAGGCCGGGCGGGTTGGTCTCGGATGCCGGCAGGGCTTCCTCGGAGAGATGCCAGTGGTCGAGTATCTTCGCGTAGGTGCCGTCCTTGATCAGACCGTTGGTGGCAATGGTGAGCGCATCGGCCAGTCCGCTTCCTTTGCGAGTGGTGATCGCGACGTCCGAGCGATCCGGCCAGCCGGCGCTCAGCGTGCCGACGCGTTTGATGTTCTTGTCGCGCGCGGCGATGAAGACGAGCTGTGCATGCGGCTGGACGATGACATCGGCCCGGCCGGAACGCAGCGCGAGAAGGCTTGCCGCCTCGTCGTCGTAATATTGCAGCTCGATCGGTTTCAGGCCCGCTGCGACATCTTCCTCGCTCCATTTCACCAGGATACGCTCCTGGTTGGTGCCGGCCCCGACAACGATCCTGAGGCCCGCCGCATCCTTGGGCTCCTTGATCGAGGTGATAGGACTGTCGGATTTTACGAAGAAACCATGCAGGCCCTGGCGGTAGGTGGAAAAATCGAATTTTTCCTTGCGCTGCTCGGTGACCCCAACATTGGAGATGACGGCATCATACTTGCCCGAGGCGAGGCCGAGCGGCCAGTCGATCCAGGCGACCGGCACGATCTCCAGTGTCAGGCCAAGGCTGTCGGCGATGGAATAGGCATAATCGGGATCTGCCCCGACCACGGTCTTGGCGTCCGTGGCATAGGTCGCAAGCGGCGGGCCGCCGGGGCTGACGGCGATGGTGAACTTGCCAGGTGTGACGAACTTGAATTCCCTGGGGATTGCGGCAATCGCCGCATCGTTCCTGGCGGCGTGAAGCCGGCCTGGCTGCTCTGGGCTGAGGTCGAAATCCTCGGCTGCATGAGCTGCGCCGAAGAAAAGGGCCGACGCCATGGCGGCGATCAGCAGGGTCCGGAATGCCGGAAAGGCAATCATCGTCTTCAATCTCCAAATTGTCAGGCAGGAATGGCCGGCAGCATTGCCGCCGGCCCAATAGGGATCGATCAGGAGCCGCTCTTCGGCAGGCCCGGTGGGTTGGTCTGGGCCTTGTCGATCGCCTCCGGACCGAGGTTCCACGTATCGAGGATCTTCCGGTAAGCACCGCTGGCGATCAGGTCGTTAACGACACCGGTCAAGGGCGCGGCCAGGCCGCTGCCCTTGCGCGTGGTGACGGCAATTTCTGCGGTGATCGGCCAACCGCCGCTGACGGTGCCGACGAGCTTGGTCTTGCCGTTGATCCCCGCCGAATAGGCCTGCGTCGCGTTCACGCTGAAGACGGTGTCTGCTCTGCCCGACTGGACGGCAAGATCCTTGACCGCATCGTCGTCATAATATTGCACCTCGATCGGCTTCAGGCCGGCGGCGACATTCTCACGATCCCATTCCAGCAGGATCTTCTCCTGGTTCGTGCCGGCATCGGTGATGACCTTCAGACCGGCAATATCTTTCGGCTGCTTGATCGAGGTGATCGAGCTGTCGGACTTGACGTAGAAGCCAAGCTCGTCCTTGCGATAGGTCGAGAAATCGAATTTCTCCTTGCGCTCTTCCGTGACCGTCACGTTCGAGATCACCGCGTCGAACTTTCCGGAGGTCAGCCCCAACGGCCAATCGGCCCAGGCGACGGAAACGAGTTCGAGCTTCAGGCCCAGGCTGTCGGCAATCGCCTGCGCCAGATCGACGTCGTAACCGATAACCGTCTTGGAATCGGAGGCATAATCATGCAGCGGAAGATTGCCGCTCGAGCTGATGCCGACGGTGAAGACGCCACTTTCGACGAACTTGAAGTCCTTGACTTCGGCAATGCGCTTCTCGTTCTTTTCCACCCGCAGCCGGTTGGGCTGCTCGGGGCTGAGATCGAACTTCTGCTGCGCCTGAGCGGAACCGAAACCGATCGCGGCAATGGTGACGGCTCCCGCTATCAGAAGCCTTGCCCTATCTGTAAATGTCATGCCCCTTCTCCATTTCATCTTTAGGTTGTGGTTATTGTTATTCGGCCGGAGCAGCCCGTCGCGGCCCGGCATTTCGCCAGCGCTATCAGGCGCTAGAGAACCTTGGCGAGGAATTCCCGCGTACGGGGATGTTCCGCTTGTGCGAAGATGCGGGCCGGCGGGCCAGCCTCCAGGATGCGGCCGCTTTCCATGAAGACGACCGTGTCGGCGACTTCGCGGGCAAAACCGACCTCATGGGTGACGATGACAAGCGTCGTGCCGGTGCGGGCAAGTTCCTGGATGACGTCGAGCACTTCGCCGACGAGCTCCGGATCGAGCGCCGAGGTCGGCTCGTCGAAGAGCAGCACCTTCGGGCGGAGCGCCAGTGCGCGGGCGATCGCCACACGCTGCTGCTGGCCGCCGGAAAGCTGGCGCGGATAGGCGTTGACCTTGTCGCTGAGGCCGATACGTGCCAGCAGCTCCTGCGCCAGCTGCACGGAGTCCTCACGGCCGATGCCGCGAACCTGGATCGGTGCCTCGATGAGGTTTTCGAGCACGGTCAGATGCGGGAAGAGATTGAAGCTTTGGAAGACCATGCCGATATCGGCGCGGCGTTTGAGGATATCCTTCTCCTTGAGCTCGTAGAGCGTATCGCCCTTCCTGCTGTAGCCAACGAAATCGCCGTCCACCGAGATAAACCCCTCATCGACACGCTCCAGGTGGTTGATGGCGCGCAGAAGCGTCGACTTGCCCGAACCGGACGGACCGAGGATGGCGGTCACGCTGCCGGCGGGAAGGCTGAGCTCGACATCATCGAGCACTTTCAGCGAGCCGAAGCTTTTGGAAATGCCGTGAATGCGCACCGCGCCGCCTGCGGCCCGCAGCGTCGCCGCATCCCGGAAACCGATCTTGCGCACGGTGTCGGTCGCCGTATCGAGGACAG
This sequence comes from Rhizobium sp. 862_C5_N1_2, assembly GCF_051811205.1. NCBI lineage: Bacteria > Pseudomonadati > Pseudomonadota > Alphaproteobacteria > Hyphomicrobiales > Rhizobiaceae > Rhizobium > Rhizobium sp. 862_C5_N1_2. The sequence continues at coordinate 424,878 of NZ_JBPWPT010000004.1, forward strand.
GCAGCGGACGGCGGAAACGCTCGAAAAATGCCTGGAAGGGCAACGGCGTCGGATTGCGCACGGCGCCTTTGGAGAAGTAGCGTTCGATATAGCGCTGAGCGATCGACAGCACCGTCATGATGATCAGATACCAGACGGTCGCGACCATCAGCAGCGGAATGACTTCGAGATTGCGGCGGTAGATCACCTGGACCGTATAGAAGAGCTCCGGCAGCGCCAGCACGTAGACCATGGAGGTGCTCTTCGCCAGTCCGATGAGTTCGTTAAAGCCGGTCGGCAGAATCGAACGCATGGCCTGCGGCAGCACGATTCGGAAGGCCTGGCGGCGGCGCGGCAGGCCGAGTGCTGCGGCGGCCTCCAACTGTCCGTGATCCACCGAGAGAATACCGCCGCGCACGATCTCGGCGAAGAAGGCCGACTGGTTGAGCGTCAGGCCGAGAAAGGCGGCTGCAAAGGGCGTCAGCAACTGCACTGTGGGATAGTCGAGGAAGACGGTATCGGTGAAGGGAATGCCGATCTGGATCGTCTCATAGAGGTAGCCGAGATTGTTCAGGATCAGCAGCAGCACGATGACCGGGATTGAGCGCAGCAGCCAGATATAGCCCCAGGAGAGACCGGAGAGCAGCGGCGACTTGGAAACGCGGGCAAGCGCCAGGGCCGTTCCGAGGATGGAGCCGGATATGGCGGCAAGCACGGTCAAAAGCAGCGTCCTGCCGAGACCGACGAGGACTGGTTCGGCAAAGAACCATTCAGCAAAGACGCCCCAACCCCAGCGCGGATTGGTGAAGATGGAATAGAGCACGACGACGATGACGATGGCAGCAAAGATCGTGCCTGCCAGGCGGCCCGGATGGCGCGCCGGCACGATGCGGTAACGGGAATGATCCTTCGATTCTGCCGTCCTGCTGCCGGCGTCGATGCCGGCGAAATCCGTCGTCAGTGCCATTGTGCTTCCCTTTTATGATTGTCGGTCTTTGCCGTTTTCAGAAATTTGCACCGGCCACGCGCAGGCGCGGTTCGGCATCTTCGTGAGCAGGTTCAGCGAGATGAGTGATGTCCTTCTCGAAGGGCAGGCTCTTGTAGATCTCGGGATCGGCGGATGTGTCGAAGAGAGCGGTGTAGCCGTAGTTCAGATAGAGGCCGACGGCCTCGGGCTGGCGAAAGCCGGTCGTCAGATAGATGCGGGAATAGCCCTGGCGAGCGGCCTGGGCCTCCAGCTCCACCAGCACCTTGCGGGCAAGGCCCTGACGGCGCAGATCGGAGCGCGTCCAGATGCGTTTGAACTCGGCCGTGCGGTCGTCATAGTTCTTGAAGGCACCACCGCCGATGGTTTCACCATCACGGATCAACAGGAGAAAATTGCCCTGAGGCGGCGCAAAAGCCTCAGGAGGATAACGGTTGAGCTCGGCCGCAGCACCTTCGGCATTGAAATAGTTGCCGTAACGGCTGTCGTATTCGTAGATCAATTCATCGATCAGCGGCTTGGCGCGCGGGTCGAGAGGGCTAGTATACAGAAACGTATCGCTCATATCGTTCATCACCCGTTGTCATCAGTGAGGAAGGTTTCGGCGAGCCGCACCCAGTAGCGGGCGGCGGGCGCGATGATCGCGTCGTTGAAATTGTAGTGGGCGCTGTGGAGAGGAGCGCTGTCGCCATTCCCGACGAAGAGATAGCTGCCGGGATTTGCCTGCAGCATGAAGGCAAAATCCTCGCTTGCGGTTCTCGGCCGGAAATCCTTCTCGACCGCCGCGGGGCCGAGTGCGTCGTAGGCGACGTCGCGGGCAAAGGCCGTCTCCGCAGCATGGTTGATCAGCGCCGGAAAGCCGAGGCGGTAATTCACATCCGCCTCGGCGCCGAAGCTTTCGGCTTGGGCGCGTGCAAGTGCCGGAATGCGCTCTCGCAACAGCTGGCGGACCGTCTCGCTGAAGGCCCGCATGGTGAGCTTCATCTCCACACTTTCGGGGATGACGTTTGAGGCGGAGCCGGCATGGATCGAGCCGACGGTCGCGACCGCCATATCCTGCGGGTCGACATTGCGCGAGACGACGCTCTGCAGGGCGGTGATAAAGGAGGCCGAGGCGAGCACCGGATCGACGGCGCGGTGCGGTTCGGCGCCGTGGCCGCCCTTGCCGATGATCTTGATCACCGCCTGATCGACCGAGGCCATGGCGGGGCCGCTAACGAAGCCGAATTGTCCCGCGGGAACACCCGGCCAGTTGTGCAGCCCGAAGACCGCATCGACAGGAAACCGTTCGAACAGGCCTTCCGAGATCATCTTGCGGGCGCCGGCGCCGATTTCCTCAGCGGGCTGGAAAATCAGCCGCAACGTGCCGCTGAAATTGCCGCTTTCGGCGAGATAACGCGCGGCAGCGAGCAGGATCGACGTATGCCCGTCATGGCCGCAGGCATGCATGACGCCGGGGTTGCTGCTGGCATAGGCAAGACCAGTTGCCTCCTCGATCGGCAGCGCGTCCATGTCGGCGCGGATGCCGATCCGCTTTTTACCCTCGCCGCGCCTGAGGGTGGCGACGATGCCGGTTCCGGCAATGCCCGTCGCCACCTCATAGCCCCAGGAGGAAAGGCGGGATGCCACAAGCTTGCTGGTCCTGAGCTCCTGGAACGCAAGCTCCGGATATTGATGCAGATCGTGGCGAAGCGCGATGATCTCGTCGAGATAGGTGGCGATGCCCTTGTCGACAGGATCGTTGCTGCTTGGGTTCTGAGCGATGATGTTCATGACGGTTCGTCGGCGCCTCAGGCGCCGACAGCCTTTCCGCGCTCGACCTGATCTGCGCCCGCCGTGTAGCGGCTTTCACGGAAGGGCAGGCCCAGATGGTCGCGCAGCGTCTCGCCCTTCAGGACGGGATCGAAATAGCCGCGCTCCGTGAGGATCGGCAGAACATATCTCGAGAAATCGTCGAAGCCCTCGGCGATGACAGGGAAACCGAGGATGAAGCCATCGGCAGCGCCATGGTCCACCCAGCGGATGATTTCGTCGGCAATATGATCGGCCGTGCCGATGAAAGCCGTGCGCGGCGTTGCCGAATCGAGCGCGACCTGGCGGAGCGTCAGGCCTTTCTCCCGCGCCGTCTTCTTGATGCGGTCGGTGGTGGCGCGGAAATTGTTCCTGCCGATATCGCCGAGTTCGGGGAATGGCGCGTCGAGCGGATAGACACTGAAATCATGATGATCGAAGAAGCGGCCGAGATAGAGCACTGCCTCCTCTGTCGTGACGAGGTTGCGAATCGCCTGATACTTGGCTTCCGCCTCGTCCTGCGTCGCACCGACGATCGGCCCGATACCAGGATAGATGCCGACTTCCGCGGCGCTGCGGCCATGGGCAATCACGCTGTCCTTGAGCTGACGGTAGAAGGCCTGCGCATCCTCGAACGGCCCACCATTGGTGAAAACCGCGTCGGCATGCTTGCCGGCGAGCCTGATGCCGGAATCCGAGGCGCCGGCCTGGAAAACGACAGGTTGGCCCTGCTTGGAACGGCCGATGTTGAGCGGCCCCTCGACCCGGAAGAAACGGCCCTTGTGGTTGAGGCGATGCATCTTCGTCTTGTCGACAAAGACGCCGGTCTCACGGTTGCGGAGGAAGGCGTCGTCGTCCCAGGAATCCCACAGGCCCTTGATCGCATCGATATAATCCTCGGCGATCTCGTAGCGCAGTTCGTGCTCGGGATGTTCGCGGCTGTAATTGCGGCCGGATCCCTCGAGCGGCGAGGTTACCGCATTCCACCCTGCCCGGCCGCCGCTAATGAGATCGATCGAGGCGAACTGGCGGGCGATGGTGAAGGGATCGCTGTAGGAGGTCGAAACTGTGCCGACGAGGCCGATCTTCGAGGTCGAGGCGGCGAGCGCCGAGAGAATGGCGATCGGCTCAAACCGGTTGAGGAAATGCGGGATGGACTGCTCGTTGATGTAGAGCCCGTCGGCGACGAAAGCGAAAGCGATGCCGGCCGCCTCCGCCTTGCGCGCGGTCTTGACGAAGAACTCGAAATTGACGCTGGCATCGGCCGGTCCGCTTGGATGTTTCCAGGCATTCATGTGACCGCCGGGACCTTGCAGCATGATGCCGAACGTGACGTGTTTTTGAGCCATGGGATCAGTCCTCCTTGGAAACGATCAGGCGACGAGGGAAAGCCGCTCTTTGGCGAGAAGCTCGATGGAAGCCAGGCGCTCGGCAACCGAAAGCGCCGGCGTGTCCAGCACGAACTCCTTGACCCCATAGCGGCGGTGAAGTTCGTCCAGCTCCTTGCGGATCTGCTCCGCCGTGCCATGCAGCACGCTAGGCACCTTCTCCTCGATGCGGTAATCGGTGACGCCGGCCTGGCGGGCGAATTCGGCCGCCTGCTCCTCGCTGCCGACATTGACGGTCTGGCCGTTCGGCAGGAACACCTTGACGATGCGCAGATTGCCGACGCGCTCGCGGGCATAGTCCTCGCTTTCGGCGGCAAAGGCGGCGAGTGCCAGGATCGGGCGCTTGCCGCCGGATGCCCGCTCATAGGCCTCGAAGGTCCTGCGCAGATTGTCAGGATCGCCGTTCAGGTGACCGGCGAAAACGAGTTCCCAGCCCTTCTCGGCAGCGAGTTCGGCGCTTTCGACGGTGGCGCCGAGCAGGAAACGCTCAGGCGCAGTCGGCGGGAAAGGCGTTGCCTGCGCGCCGTCGTAATTCGGGTCCGCAGCGAGATATGTGTTGAGATCGGAAAGCTGGCTCGCGAAATCCGGCTTCCTGGCCGGATCGACGGCAAGCTGCAGGGCGCGCGTCGAGAGAGGAAAACCGCCCGGCGCCTTGCCGACACCGAGATCGACGCGGCCGGGCGCAAGCGATGCCAGAAGATTGAAGGTCTCGGCAACCTTATAGGCGCTGTAGTGCTGCAGCATGACGCCGCCGGAACCGATGCGGATCCTCGATGTCCTGGCGAGAAGATAGGCGATCAGCGCCTCCGGCGCCGAGCTTGCCAGATTGGACATGTTATGATGCTCGGCGACCCAGAAACGGTGATAACCGAGCTCCTCGGCCCGAGTGGCAATCTTTACCGTCGCCCGCAGCGCATCCGCGGCCGTCAGCCCCTGTTCGATGGGGCTTTTGTCGAGAAGACTGAGGAGGTAGGTCATGGCACCACGATCCGATCCCTGGTTGCAAAGTTTAGTCTATAAAATCAGTAGACAATCTTCATTATAAGAAATGACATTCTCTTTCGAACGCGTTGAGTGAAAAAAGCGGCCGCACCCAAGATGGAAAATCGGATGCTGGGAATGTGTCTCGCCGCCACCGAAAGGCTTCTTTCAATCGACCACTTGATGGTCTATATTCTGGTCGAAAGGGAGTAGCCGCATGAAGCTGTCAGAACAGGTCAAGCCGATCAGCTATCTCAAGGCGCATGCGCCGGAGATCATCCGGACATTGAAGGATAACCCGCAGCCGGTCGTCATTACGCTTCACGGAGAAGCGAAAGCCATCCTTCAGGACGTCGGCCAATATGAAGAAACCCAGGAGACACTGGCGCTCCTGAAGGTACTGGCGCTCACCAACCGGCAAGTCGAGGAGGGTAAACTGCGCCCTGCTGCGGAATCCTTTGCGCGCATCCGCAAACGTCTGGCGGACAGCCAATCCTGATGCCATATCGTGTTCTTTTCGCCGAGGATGCGGAACGCGACATCGAAGATCTCTATCGCTTTATCGCCGGTCGCGACGGCGCCGAGACGGCAGAGCGCATTCTGACGGACATCGAGCGCGCGTGTGCCGAGCTTGAAGAATTCCCTGCCCGCGGAAATATTCCGAAGGAGTTGGCGGGGATCGGAATTTCCGAATATCGGGAACTGCACCATAAGCCGTGGTGCATGATCTATCGCATCATGGGCACTGATGTCGTCGTCTACTGCGTGGTAGATGGACGGCGCGACATGCAGAGTTTTCTGGAGCGAAGGCTCATCCGCGCTTAGCCACACGCTGCTCACACGGAGGCTGAACACTGTCCAACCTTCCGTCCGGCCGGCGCATTTGGCCGCAGAAGCGCCATCAGCATCAAGCCGATCGCGAATTCTCCGTTTTCGCTTCCCTGTCGGTCAAACTCTGGACGGCGAACGCAATGCTCACCGCGCGATTCACGACCGCCGCAAGAACGGACATGTGGGTCTCGCCGGCATAAAGCTCGAATTCGGTACGCAATCCGTCGGCGGCCCCGTCTAGTCGCTCCGCCATCTCCCGCGCCAGGAGGACAGTCCGCTCGATCTTCCTCTTCTCCAGACGTGCCGCCGCATCCTCGTTCCGGTACTGGAAGGGTGCCAGCTCATCGCCTTCGTATTCTCCGGCAGACAAATGCAGGAAGGGTGCATTTCCCGGTATGACTTGACGGCGCGCCTCATTCTTGAGGATTTCGCTGTTCTCCCAATAGATGGTCGGGCTGGCCGCAATCCAATTGGCAAACAGACCTGGACGCTCGAACAGGCCATAGAGAGTAAAGAGGCCACCGAAGGAATGTCCGAAAAGCGATCGGCGCATCGGATCCAGGATCACCATCTCTGCAATGCGCGGTATAAGCTCGTTCTCGATGAAATCGAGCAGCTTACCGGTCCCTCCAATGACAACCGGCGGACCGCCCTCAACGAAGGGCGGATAGGATTTGACCGGCGGAGGCCCCAGGTCCCAAGACCGGCGGAGCGGATCATAGGGCTCGTCGCACGGGTAGCCGATCGCCGCGATCACCCCCCAGCCGACATTCGTTCCCGTGGGATAAGGTGCCTGCGTGACCAAGCTGGCAACCGCGAAGGGGAAAGTGGCGTTGCCGTCGGTCATAACGAGAAGCGGCCATCCTTTCGCCGGCGGGCTCTCTGCCGGAATGGAAAGGAATATGCGATAGGGCTCGCCGCCCGCGGCAGGAGCCAGATCGAAAAAACACGTTCCGGGCATCGAATAGACGCTGGTAGGATTAGTCATGAGCATGTTTTCTGATGTTTGAAGAAAGGGATAGGGAAGGGAAACTGATGTCGGTGTGGTTCATGGGCGGGTTTCAGAGCTTTCCAGGTCGGTGCAACTCTTGCTGATATCCTGACTTTCACGAAAGCGCATCATGGCGATCACGGTTCACGTTTACACAGGCTGATCTAACCTAGTTCCAGGCATGATTTGAAGACCCGAGGCTATCGCGCGACGGTCCCGCTGTTCGATGGCCGGCCGCGACATTCAACGCGGGGTGCGATATTCCAACTTTGCAGAAACAGGACATTTCGACTTTGCGGCTACAAGATAGTGTGGAACCTAAGTTGTTGTAATAACATAGATATATTATGTTCCGTAACATGCATTTACGCCACTTCGTTGCTTCGCCGGGGCAGGCTCCATTTTCAACCGTAAGCAATACTTCTCTCTCGAGGTCAATTTTTCGGAGAGCAGACTTCAATCGCCAGACTTGCGCATCCCGGCCATGCGCATGCCCTCGATTAGCACTTCGATTCTGTGCGGGTCGATGGCATGTTGGCCACGACGGATGCGTGCGAGGTTGACGCCGGGCGAAATGCTCTCAAGCGCAGCAAGGTGCTTGCGCGCTTCATCCATGTGTCCGAGGTAAGCATTGGCGGCGATCAGCATCCAATGATTGGCGTCGTACCCTGAATTGACCGCTTGCGAGCGCATCGCCCAATCCAGTGCCTCCTCGTAGCGCCCCTCGGCCATACGGACATGCGCCATGCCGGTCAACTGCCAATGCGTCCCGAGTTCATTCGGGTTGAGCCGCAGCGCCCGTTGCAGATAGTCAGCGGCCTCGCCGAGATCGCCACCCAACAGCGCTCCGACGCCCGCTTGTTGCAGGACCATCGCGTTGTTGGGATTTTCCGAGATCGCCCGCCGCAGCAAGGCAATCCCAGTGTGATAGTCGCCCCCCATGTGGATCAGCACGAAGGCGCCATAGCTTAGCACCATCGCGTCGTCGCGGGCAATCGCCAGTGCCGCCCGGGCCACCGCTAGCGCACGTTCCGCATCGGCGTTCGACGCTCCGGGAAACTGCATGGCTACCCGCAACAGATAGGCTTGACCGGTCATCGCCAGGGCGGGTGCGAATCCCGGATCGAGGGCAATCGACCGCTCCAGCAGCACGATCGCCCGCGCATTGGCGTCGGGCCGCGAGACAAACACATCCGGTAATGCCTGTAGATAGAGATCGTATGCATCAAGGCTCTCGGGCCGCTCACGGCGTGAGCGATCGATTTCGGCTCGCTGGATTTTTGGTTCGACCACCGCGACCACGCTTTCCGTGATCCGATCCTGTACGTCGAACACGTCCTCGAAGGCCCCGTCGAACTTGTCCGCCCATATATGCGCTCCTGAAATTCCATCCACCAATTGTGCGCTGATGCGCAGCCGGTTGCCGGCTCGCCGGCCGCTTCCTTCAAGGACGTAGCGAACGCCCAGTTCCTTGGCTATCTGTCGCACGTCGACGGCATGGCCTTTGTATACGAAGCTCGAATTGCGGGCGATCACCGCGAACGACTTGAAACGGCTGAGGGCCGTGATGATGTCCTCGACGATACCGTCGACGAAGTATTCCTGTTCGGGGTCACCGCTCATGTTTTCAAACGGCAGGACGGCGAGCGACGGAAACATCCCGTGGGCGACAGGTGGGATCGTTGGCGCGGGCGCAGTGTTCAGAGCATAAGCGCGCACCGGCCGAGCGATGTTCTTGAGTGTTTTCTCTCCCAAGTCGCGAAACCGCACGGTCACCCGGTCCCGCACGTCGTCGAACACCTTGCCCGAGATGCAAACTCCGCCTGGCTCGGCCAGTGCTTCCAGCCGCGTGGCGATGTTGACGCCGTCGCCATAGATATCGCTGCCATCCCCGATGACGTCGCCCAGATTGATGCCGATGCGCAGCACGATGCGGCGGTTCTCGGGCATCGGCTCGTTGGCCTGCGCCATCTTGTTCTGCAGTTCGATCGCCGCGGTGACGGCGTTCACCGCACTGGCGAACTCCACGAGCACCCCGTCGCCCATCACCTTGACGATGCGCCCGCCATGTTCACGCACCGTGGGGTTGAGAATCTCAGTCCGAAGCTGCCTCAGTGCCGCCAGCGTTCCATTCTCGTCGGCACCCATCAGCCGCGAGTATCCGACGACATCGGCGACAGCGATGGCGGCAAGTCGGCGTTGGACGGGCAATTCAGCCATCTACGGTGACATCGCTTCAATATTTGTTTCCGCTAATGTTATTCTTGATGCCGGGAGAAGTCCAATAAAGCGCCGCTTATTCCGGCATTGAAGGTCATTAACTCGTGGAGGACGTCTTTGCTGAAAACCTGCGCCTCTCAGGAACTCCCCGGTCGCCCATTTGTTTTACATTCTGCACCACCCGGAAGTTTTCCAAGGTGCAGTCGGCGACAGTGGAACTGATCCATGGACATGACGCGCATCCGAGATCGCATGGTGGAGCACCACGTTACGCGTCGTGGCATTCGCGATCCAAGTGTGACCGAAGCGATGCGCACGGTGCCGCGCGAAAAATTCGTTCCTCCGGGCTCCGAGGAATTCGCCTATGAGGATGCGCCCCTGTCGATCGGCGAAGGCCAGACAATCTCGCAGCCGTTTATCGTGGCTTTGATGCTCGAAAAGGCCAAACTGGATGCCGGCGACACGGTGCTCGAGGTCGGAACAGGTTCCGGCTACGCTTCAGCCCTTCTGAGCCGGATAGCCAGGCATGTCTACTCCATCGAGCGCCATGAAATACTGGCGCTCGAGGCCAAGGAACGGTTCGAGAAACTGGGATACCGCAACATTGACGTTCGCGTGGGCGATGGCAGCAGGGGCTGGGCGGAAGCCGCCCCCTTCGACGCCATTATTGTTTCTGCGAGCGCACCAGAGGTGCCATCCGCCTTGAGGGAACAACTGGGGCTCGGAGGGCGGCTCATCATTCCGGTCGGCCGCGGTGATGGGCAGCGCCTGAAACGCCTCACGCGCACCGGCGCCACCGCATTCGAGGAAGAAGATCTCGGCGGGGTACTCTTCGTTCCCTTGATCGGCGAAGACGCCTGGACCGCTTCCCATCCGATGTATACGGCGACGGCCCCCTCATTGCCGGGAACGGTTGCCCCCGAGCCAAGCTCTCCGCAAGACGTACAGGGAGGGGGAATCGGAAAGATAGACGCATTGCCCGCGCTGCCGGAAGGCGTGCTCGATCATAGCGAATTTCAGCAACGGTTCTGGGCTGTTCAACGTATTTCCTGGATCGTGTTCACGCTTCTTCTGCTGACCTGCTTGCTGGGTCTGCTTGGAAGAGGCGGTCCGCTTTCGCGGCAAACACTCATACTGCCCGAAGGATCCGTGGATTTTCCCGTCATCTCCCGATGGAATGCTCCCGAGGAAATGACCGTGAACTTCACGCCGTCATCCGAAGACAGGGTATTCACGATCGATGCGACCTTTCTTCAAACCTTTTCGGTCCAAGGCATCGATCCGCCCCAAAAGGCGACCTTCGCGCGCGCGGGCCGGATAGGCTATGTGTTCCCCGCCGACCCGGCCGGGCCGACACAGATCGTTTTCCGTCTGCAAACACAACTCCCCGGCCCTCTTCGCGCCACCATTGGTATGGGCGGGGAGACCCGCACCCAATCCACTTTCATCTTTCCATGAGGACGGCACGGTGGATGCGGTATTACGCGGACTGGCAATCTATTTCACCCTGCTCGTGATCATCCGCTTGTCGGGAAGACGGACATTGGCCCAGATGACACCGTTCGATCTGGTGATCGTGCTGGTGATCTCCGAAACCACCCAGCAGGCGATGCTAGGCGATGACTTCTCGATCACCAACGCCGTCATCTTGATCCTCACGCTGTTTACGACCGACATCGGCCTGTCTTACGTGAAGAGTTGGTGGCCTCGCGCAGCTCATATCATCGATGGTGTTCCAACCATTCTGGTGACGGATGGCGTCTACGATGAAGGCGCGCTCAAAGGCGCCCGGCTGCAGAAGGAAGATGTCATGCAAGCGGCTCGAAGCCAGGAAGGCATCGAGAGCGTGACGGAGATAAAATTTGCGATCCTCGAAGTGAGCGGCAACATCAGCATCATCAAGAAGCAGAAATCCGGCTGACAATTGACGACGAAGGAGACATCCCGAGTTAAGGGCATGAACTCTCTACCATTTTTGAGTTGATAGCCGCTTGGAATGCGTGTCAGAAGGATAGGTCGAGCACCCTGCCCTCGAACAGACGGTCCCGGGAGCCTTCGAGATGCGCCTTCATCAGTCTTTGTGCATCGTCAGGCCGGCCATCGGCGATCGCCTTGTAGATGGCGTTGTGCTCTTCATAGACCTGTTCCAACCCTTGGCGAGGGCCGAGCAAAGAGAGGCCGTGGAGATGCATTCCAACGGCGATATGGGCCTTCAGCGCATCGATCGAGGCCGTGTAATAATGATTGTTGGCAGCCTCCGTCACCGCGCGGTGGAAGAGAAAATCGGCGTCGGTGCGATGAAGCTGGTGGCTGGTCGCCTCACGCAGATCCGCAAGCGCGCTGGCGATCTTCTGAATGGCCTGCTCATTGCGGCGTTTGGCGGCAAAATAGGCCGCCGCCGGCTCGATCGTCAGGCGGAACTCGTAGCAGCGCTGGATGTCGGCGATCGTCTTGACCGGTGAATAGGCAAGCTGCGTCGTCGGCGATCCATGCGCACTGACGAAGGTGCCGGCGCCCTGCCGGGCATAGACCATGCCCTGATCGCGCAGGCGCGCCAGCGCATCGCGGACGATCGGCCGCGACACACCCAGCATGGAGGCAAGCTCATGCTCGCCGGGAAGGCGGGAATCCGGCGGATAATTTCCGCCGCGGATACGCTCGAGCAACTGGTCGAAGACGCGATCGACCAGCTTGACGGCCTTGCCGCGTTCGGGCTTGCCCGGTGGGCCGGCTTCCGCGTTCAAAGATTCGCCATTCACTTCAGCCACGTCATTCTCCCCGGCGGTATCTTACTATGCCGCCCGATTCCAAAGAACCAGTCTTAGCAAACTATCGGGATTGCCGAAGCCCCCCGACTTCACGGCGCACCGAAAATGCCGCCCGTCGGCTGCCGTGACTTCGAACCACGGCACGCCAGCTTCGATTTCGCCCTTCGGCACCAGCACCCTGACATCAAGCGCCTGGAAAACGGCAAGCGCCGTATCGCCGCCTCCGACCATCAGCATGTCAGGCCTCGTATCGTCGATGGCCGTTTTGACGCCAGCCGCAAAATGGCGGGCGACAAGTGTTGCATCGGTTGCCATATCGCCGGTGCAGCGCAGCAACGCCGGCAGCGCCATGCCCTCCCCGCCTTCGACCTGCCCCATCGGCGCGTCAACCACCATACGCAGAACGCCCGAGGCTTCGAGCCGGTCCATTTGGGTAGCGGTAATCGGGTCGCGCGAGCCAAAGGCGAACAGGGTACGCCGGGTCGCCGCAAACTCCGGCACCGATTGCCGCCCCGTCTCGCCGAGTTGACGGGCAAGTGCGGAACCCAGACCCCGTGCGCCGACCGCAAGCGTCAGCCGCCAGTCATGATCGGCAACGATCTGGTCGAGATCACTATCGTCCTCCGCATCGGCAACGGCAACATTGCCCGCACGGCCCTCGAACAGATCGGCGATCGGCAGTGGCTTGTCGACGCCGCGGCCGACGACGCAGCCTCTACAGGTCACACGCTCCTGATCGGGAATAGCGGGCGCCACGAGGATAGTCTCCAGGCCGAGCGCATCGGCCAGCGCTAGGCTTTCCGCCGCGACATTGCCCTTCAGCCGCGAGTCGATCTTCTTCATCACGACCGCGGGCTTCACGCCATGAAGTGCCGCGGTCGCGAAGCGGACCCTCTCGGCAGCTTCCGGTTCGCCGAGCGCGCGAGAGGCGGTATTGATAACAACAACGTCACAGCCAGTGGCGATCGCATCCTCTGCGGCCTCGACATCGACGGCGACCGCAACCGAAAGGCCGGCTTCGACGAAGGGCGTTCCGGTATCGAGCGCACCCGTCAGATCATCGGCGACGATAACGGCCTTCAGCGTCATGCGGTCTGTCCGGTGTTGACGGCGTGACAGGCGACGAGATGGCCGGGCTTCGCCTCCTTCCACGCGGGAATGACCTTGCTGCAGACATCCATGGCGATTGGGCAGCGCGTGTGGAAACGGCAGCCCGACGGCGGGTTCAGCGGGCTCGGCACGTCACCCTGCAGGATCTGGCGCTGACGTGTGCGCTCATGCTCGGGATCGGTCTCCGGAACGGCCGACAGCAGCGCCCTGGTATAGGGATGCAGCGGATTGTCGAAGAGTTCCTCGCGGGTGGCAAGTTCAGCGAGCCGCCCGAGATACATGACGCCGACACGGGTGCTGATATGGCGCACGACGGCGAGATCATGGGCGATGAAGAGATAGGTCAGCCCGTATTTTTCCTGCAGATCGAGCAGCAAGTTGATGATCTGTGCCTGGATCGACACGTCGAGCGCCGAAATCGCCTCGTCGCAGACGATGAATTTCGGCTGGCAGGCGAGCGCGCGGGCAATGACGACGCGCTGGCGCTGTCCGCCGGAAAGCTCGTGCGGGTAACGCTGGGCAAACCGCGTGGACAGGCCGACATCGGTGAGCAGCGTTGCCACCCTCTCCTTCAGTTCCGCCTTGGTGCAAAGCTTGTGGAAGAGGATCGGCTCGCCGATCGCCTCGCCCACCGTCATGCGCGGATTGAGTGTCGAATACGGGTCCTGGAAGACGATTTGGAGGTCACGGCGGAAGGGCCGCATCTGTTTTTCATCGAGCGTCGCGAGATCCTGGCCCTTGTAGACGACCTTGCCGCTGGTCGCCTTGTAGAGGTTGAGAATGGTAAAACCGGTCGTCGACTTGCCGCAGCCGGATTCGCCGACCAGGCTCAGCGTCTCGCCTTCCATGATGTCGAGATTGACATTGTCGAGCGCATAGACGGTCGCCGAACGCTCACCAAAGGCGCCGAGCTTGACGTGGAAATGCTTGACCAGGTTTTCGACCTTGAGCAGCGGTTGAGCACCCATCATGCGGCCTCCTGCATTCTCTGGACGACGAAACAGGCAGCGCGGTGATTGCTGCTGCCGCTCAGCGGTTCGAGCTGCGGCACCTTTTCGTGGCAGATGTTTTCGGCAAGCGGACAACGCGGCGCAAACGGACAGCCCTTCGGCCGGCGGCCAGGCTCCGGCGGCGTACCGCCGATCGAGCTCAGCCGGCTTGCCGGCGGGTCCGAGAGCTTCGGGATCGATGACAGCAGGCCGCGCGTATAGGGATGGCTCGGGCGGGCATAGAGCTCGTCGACCGGCGCATCTTCGACCACCGTGCCGGCATAAAGCACGGCGACGCGATCGACGAGGCCGGCGATCAGCGCCAGGTCATGGGTGATCCAGACGACCGACATGCCGAGCTTGGTCCTGAGATCCTTCACCAGATCGACGATCTGGGCCTGAATGGTGACGTCGAGCGCCGTCGTCGGTTCGTCGGCAATCAAAAGCTTCGGATTGCAGGCAAGGCCGATTGCGATCATCACGCGCTGGCGCATGCCGCCGGAAAGTTCGTGTGGATAGGCCTGCAGGCGCTCTTCCGGGCCAGGAATACCGACAAGGCGCAGAAGCTCAACCGCACGTCTGCGGGCCTCCGCCCTTTTCATTCCGCGGTGATAGATCAGCGGCTCGCAGATTTGGTCACCGACGCGCATCACCGGATTGAGCGAGGTCATCGGATCCTGGAAGACGAAGCCGATCTCGCCGCCGCGCACCTTGCGCAGCTCTCTATTCGACATCGTCTGCAGGTCGCGGCCGTCGAATGTGGCCGATCCCTTGGTGACATTGATCTTGTTTGGCAGGAGCCGCATCAGGCTGAGCATCGTCAGGCTCTTGCCGCAGCCGGACTCACCGACGACGCCAAGGGTCTCGCCCCTGTCGACATGGAGATCGATGCCGTCGACGACGATGGCGGGGCCGTTGCGGCCATCGATTTCGACTGTGAGGCCCCTGACATCGAGCAGGCGGTTGGTGTTTTTCGTGTCCATCATTTGCTGCCCCGCGGATTGAGCGCGTCGTTGAGACCGTCGCCAAGGAAGCTGAAGGCAACCGAGGCAAGGCCGAGCACGGCCGCCGGAGCGGCGAGAAGGTGGGGATAATGTTGCCAAACACGCAGGCCGTCTGAGATCATGTTGCCCCAGCTCGGCGTCGGCGGATTGACCCCGACGCCAAGGAAGCTGAAAGCACTTTCCAGCACCATCGCCGTACCGAGACCGGCGCTGACCGAGACGATCAAGGGCCCCAGCGCGTTCGGAATGACATAACGCTTAATGATGATCCAGTTCGATAGGCCGAGCGCCTGGGCCGCGGTGATATAGGGCCGGCTGCGGATCGACAGCACCTGGGCGCGGACGAGACGGGCGTAAGGCGGCCAGGAGATCAGCGCCATCGACCCGAAGACGAGAATGAAATCCACCCACATAGTTTCGCGGTAGAAGGGATTGAGGGTCGCGAGGTAACGCGCCTCCATCCATTTGCTGATTGGTGACTTCAACGACGCGTTGATGACGACGACGAGCAGCAGGTTGGGAACCGACATCGTTACGTCGGTTAGCCACATGATGGCGCGATCGAACGGATTGCCGAAGAAACCGGCGACGGCACCGAGCACGAGACCGATCAGCACGGCAAAGACGGTGACGATGACGGCGACGAGGAAAGCGGTGCGCGTGCCGAAGACCACACGGCTGAAGACGTCGCGGCCGAGATCGTCGGTTCCGAAGAGGTGGCTCATCGACGGCAGGACGTTTCGGGCGTTGAGATCCTGGCTCAGATAATCATAGGGAGTGAGGTAAGGCCCGAAGATCGCCGTGAAGGCGAGGATCACGACGACGACAAGGCCGAAGATGGCGAGCCGGTTGCGCTTCAACCGATACCAGGCGTCGCGCCACAGGCTGACCGGCTCTTCGACGGTTTCGATGGTGGAAAGAGGGATGGCGGACATGGTCAGCGGCTCCTTCTTGAATCATTGGCGCGTGGATCGAGCAGCGGATAGAGCACATCCACCAGGAGGTTCGAGACCATCACCAGGAACGATCCGATCAGCGTGATCGCCAGAATGACGGGATAATCGGAATTGATCAGCGCCTGCACCGTCAACCGGCCGAGGCCCGGCAGGCCGAAGACGAGTTCGACGAAGATTGCGCCGTTGACGATGGTGATCATGATCAGGCCGAGTTGCGTGACGACAGGCGTCAGCACCGGCCGCAGGATATGGCGTAACGCCACGATGATCTCGGGCACGCCCTTGGCGCGGGCGGTCCGGACGAAATCCTCCGACAGCACCTCGATGACGGCGGCACGCGTCTGGCGAACGATCAACGCGATCGGCTGGAAGGAAAGAACGAGCAGCGGCAGCAGGATACGGACATCGAGGATGCCGCCCCAGCCGTAGGGCACGCTCGCACCCGGCAGCAGCACGATGAGGCCGACCATCAGCAGCGGACCGGCGACATAGGCCGGGATCGCCCAGAGGAAGAGTGCGGAGCCTAAAATCGCATAGTCGATGCGCGAATTCTGGTTCAGCGCGGCGATCATGCCGAGCGGGATCGCGACGACGGCGGTCAGGATGATGGAACAGAGGGCAAGCTGGAAGGAGACGGGTGCGGCGGCCGAGACCATCGCCCAGACGGAACGGCCCGATGTCAGCGAGTTGCCGAATTGGCCGTGTAGCAGGTTCCAGATGTAAAGGCCGAACTGGACGATGAAGGGTTTGTTGAGGCCGGCACTTTCGCGAATGGCTTCGATGCGCTGCGGATTATAGGCAACGTCGCCCGGCGCGCGCAGGAAGATCAGCTTGATCGGATCGCCGGCGCCATAGAAGGCCAGCGCGTAAACCGCCAGCATCACCACGAGAACGGACGGAATCCAGATGGCAAATCGGGTTAGCACGTAGCGCAGCAAGGCCACCTCCCACCTGTTGTTCGATGCGTTCCCGCTTTTGGCTGCGATCGCATCTCTTTTTCTTGAAACTTGCGCGAAGGCCTTGCGGCCTTCGCGCGGTTTATTGCCGACAGGGACGGTTTCCGCCGATCAACCGATGGAAATGTTCCAGGGTTCGACGACCTGCCAGTCAAGGTTCTTTTCCAGGCCCTTGACGTCCTTGGTGGCCCAGCGCGACATCGCCTGAGAATACCATGGAATGAAGGCCCAATCCTCACGGAACGCCTTCTGAGCTTCCTGTGCGAGAGCAATGCGCTGCGGATCATCCGCAGCCTTGGTCGTCGCTTCGGCAAGGGCACTGTCGACCTTGTCGTTCTTGTATCCGCCGAGTTTGTTCTGCGCGTTCGACGAGGTCGAGGCGATGCTGCCTGCCAGATAGGAGACGGCATCCGGCACGCGTGTGCCGACGTCGTCGCGGAAGATCTGGACCGAGTTCTGATCCGGACCGGCATAGGAGTCCTGCTGCGGCTTCATGTCGACGGCAGTGATGCCGAGATTCTGGCGCCACTGCTCGGCAATGAACTGGGCGGCAGCCTGAATGGCTGGCCCCGAGATGCCGACGAAGAGGATCTTCGGCAGACGCTCCGGACCGCCGTAGGTCGATTCCGCAAGCAGTTTCTTGGCAGCCGCCGGATCATAGGGATAAGGCTCGAAGCCGGAATTGTCCGCACCCGGAACCGAGTTGAGGATCTGGTCCGCCTTCTTATGCGGCCCGTCGGGATAGGAAGCCTTGAACAGGCCATCGCGATCGACGGCCATGATCAGTGCCTGGCGAACCTTCGGATCGTCCATCGGCGCACGAGAGATATTGAACCAGAAGTGCTGGCTGGTCGGGATCAGCGGGCCGGCGGAAAATTCCGGGCCGAGATCCTGAATGATGGTCGAGGTGATCAGTTCGGTATGGGCGTTGAACTCGCCCGACTTGATGAGCGAGGTCGCGGTGACATTGTCCTCGATCGAGGTGATATCAATACGGGCAAGCTTTGGCTTCGGTCCGAAGAAGTTCTCATTCGGCTCGAAAGAAAGCTTGCCGGCATCGATATCGAGGCTCGTCAACTTGAAGGGTCCGGAGAAGACCGGCTTACTGTCAGGCTTGTACCAGTCGATGATCTCCTCGCCGTCGCTGCCGCGCGACTGGGACGCCTTGGTGATCGGCGCGATGTGGTTTGCAAGGCGCATGAAGAAGATCGGGTCTGCAGCAGCGAGCGTCACGACGACCGTTCCCTCGTCGGGTGTCGCGACACCTGTGAGCTCGTTGCCGGAGCCGGCGGCCATTTCGGCGTAACCCTTGACCCTGCTCAGCACCTGGTCGGCGCGCTGGTTCTTGGTGTTCGGCATCGAGGAGACTTCCCACGACCCCTTGACATCGGCCGAGGTGATCTTGCTGCCGTCGGAGAAGACAGCCTTCGGGTCGAGCTTGAAGGTCCAGACAGTGTTGTCGGCCGATTCCCAGCTGGTGAAGACGTAGGGCTTGATATTGCCTTGGCTGTCGAAATACATCGGCGATGCCCACCAGATCGAATTCCAGCGGAACGTCCTGCCGCCGCCGCGCAGCGGCGACCAGTCCTGGTCGAAGGCCGGATTTGCGACCTTCAGGACCTGGCCTTCATCGGCCATAACGATGCGGGCATTCATCCCGAATACGGTGAGGCCGACGCCGGCTGCAAGGCCGAGCTTCAGCGCGTTACGACGTGATATATTGGTTTTATCCGATTGATCAGACATGGCATTCCTCCCAGAGTGAATTCGGCAGCGCTCTCCCTGCACCTGCCAGGCGCAGCACAATCCGTTCCGTATCGTTCTCTCGTTATTGTAAATATGTCAACAAAAAATCGCAATTTCGATCCCAACAAAATTTTCCTCTAAAAATATATAAGTTATAACAGATAGATAACTTTTCGAAGCTGCATCACAGCATTTTGTCTTCTTGACAAAAGCGCGGCGATGGAAAAGTTCTTTGCACTCCATCGCGACAGACGAATGACAATTGGAATGCGCAGCCGGCCGGTTCGAACACGGATCCCCAGACAGGACGCGCCGAGGAGGGCGAAATGAGCCATCACAGGATTACAGGCGTTTTCAGCGCCTCCGCAACGCCACTGACGGCGGACAACAGGCCGGATTTCGCACTATTCACCGATCACTGCCGGCAGTTGCTGGCCGAGGGATGCCACGGCGTGGCGCTGCTCGGAACCACGGGCGAGGCCAATTCCTTCTCCGGAGCCGAGCGCCGCGCCATTCTGGAAGCAGCACTTGAGGCCGGCATTCCTGCTGACAGGCTTCTGCCAGGCACGGGCGTCGTCGCCATTCCCGAGACCGTGGAACTGACCCGGCACGCGCTGTCGCTTGGCGTCACCAAGGTGGTGATGCTGCCGCCCTTCTACTACAAGGGCGTCTCTGACGACGGTCTCTTCGCCGCCTATTCGCAGGTGCTGGATAAGGTGGCCGACACGCGGCTGCAGGTCATCCTCTATCATATTCCGCAGGTCTCAGGCGTGCCGCTGTCCATTCCGCTGATCGGACGGCTGATTGCGGCGTTCCCGGAAACGGTCGTCGGCATCAAGGAATCTGCCGGCGATTTCAACAACATGCAGGCGATCATCGGCGCCTATCCCGGTTTTTCGGTGCTGGCGGGCGCCGACCCGCTGTTGCTGCCGCTGCTGAAAGCGGGCGGCGCCGGCTGCATCACCGCAACCTCCAATCTCGTGGCGAATTCGTTGCGCACCGTCTACGACCACGTCCATGACGAGGCGCGCGCCGCCGACGTCGAGACGGCACAGGCCCGCATCAATGCCTATCGCACGCTTTCCAATTCCTACGTCCAGATCCCGACCATCAAGGCGATGGTGGGGCTGAAGACCGGCAATCCCGCGTGGAAGCGCACGCGCGCGCCGTTGATGCCGCTCGGCGATGCTGACTATGCCGCGCTCGCCGAAAGCTATGCCAAGCTGCCTTGAGGAGATCCGCCATGAACTTCACCGGCCTGCCTCCGGAAGCCGTTCCGGCCCTGATGACCGGGGCCATCACCCCGCACCCCATTGTCGAGGGTCGCGCGGAGGCCTATCTGCCCTCCCCCTGCATCCAGAACCATGCCGCAAATCTCGCCTTTCTGCCCGACGGCACGCTGACCTGCGTCTGGTTCGGCGGCACGATGGAGGGCATGGGCGACATTTCGATTTACATGTCGCGGCTGACACTTGGCTCCGAGCGCTGGTCGGAACCTGAAAAGATGAGCGACGACCCGGAGAAATCCGAACAGAACCCGTTGATTTTCAACGCTCCGGACGGAAAAGTATGGTTGCTCTATACCTCGCAGACTTCCGGAAATCAGGACGGTTCTGTTGTCAAATGCCGGATTTCAAGCGATGGCGGCCAGACCTTCGGCCCGGTCCAAATCCTCTGCGACAGCCCTGGCACCTTCGTTCGCCAGCAGATCGTCGTGAACGGTCGGGGCGACTGGCTGCTTCCGGTCTTCCGCTGCGTCGGCCTGAACGGCCAGCGCTGGAGCGGCGATGCCGATACGGCAGCCGTGCTGATGTCGCGTGATAGCGGCGCGAGCTGGCAGATGCGGGATATTCCGGACAGTCTCGGCGCCGTGCACATGAACATCCTGCCGCTTGGCGGCGACGAGATGATCGCCTTCTACCGCAATCGTTTCGCCGAAAACATCCTGTCCAGCCGATCATCCGACGGCGGCGAGACCTGGAGCGCACCCGAGGCCGCTGACCTGCCGAACAACAACTCCTCGATCCAGGCCGCAATCCTAAATGACGGAGCAATCGCAATGGTTTACAACCATTCGAATGCCGCCATGTCGGATGCGCGGCGCCAGTCCCTCTATGACGAAATCGAGGGCGGCGAAGCTGAAGTGACCGCTGTTGTTGCGGGCAACCTCCGCAAGGCCGTCTGGGGTGTTCCGCGTGCGCCGCTGAGCCTTGCGATATCAAGGGATGGGGGCAAGAGCTTTCCGCATCGCGTGGATCTCGATACCGGCGACGGGCTCTGCCTGAGCAACAATTCGAAGGATTCGCTGAACCGCGAATTCTCCTACCCCTCGATAGTCCAGGGCGGCGACGGCACGCTCCATATCGCCTACACCTATTACCGGCGCGCCATCAAATATATCAGCCTCGCCACGCAATCCCTGCCCTGAGCAATACGGCAGCCGGAAAATTGTAAACCTGCGTCCGACCGCATGCGGCAAGATGCAGGATGGCAACGGCTGAGGGTTGACTGGCGGCAGAAATTGACAACAAGATCGGATTATTCGCCGCCGTCGCAAGATGATGGCCAGCCGTGCCTGAAATGCCGTTTTCATCGATACAGTTCTTATAACACATTGATATTCTTATCGATAGTTGCATGTCTACGCTAGCCTGAAGCGCGACAAGATCGCGCATCGAAAGATAAAAAATTCCGCCCTTTGGAATGCTGGCTTGACATTGATCTTACAACTTTACATTAAAGAGGGCGAGGATATTGCCGCAAGATCTTGCAGGGAGGACTGGTTCATGGCCAGCTTGGATTCGCCAATCACGATAGTTCGGCCGCATCTGATCGAATTCGGCGTCGGCACGGCGGGAAAGCTGGGCAAATGGGCTGATGAAAAGGGCTATCGGCGCACGCTCGTTATCTCCGATGCCTTCAACGCTTCGCGCATCGACGTGCTGGAGCTGAAGGGCGAGGTTACGGTCTTTGCCGACGTGACGCCCGAACCGGATACAGCCAATCTCGAAAAAGTCCTGGCGGCGGCAAACGCCGCCGAGGCCGAACTGATCGTCGGCTTCGGCGGTGGCAGCGCCATGGATCTGGCAAAACTTGCGGCAGTGCTTGCCGGCTCCACCCAGACGCTGCACGAGGTCGTCGGTCCGAACAAGGTGCACGGGCCGCGCAAGGTGGCGCTCGCCCAGGTGCCAACGACATCGGGCACCGGCAGCGAGGCCGGCATTCGCGCGCTCGTCACCGACCCCGCGACGATGGCAAAGCTTGCGGTGGAAAGCCTGCATATGTTGGCAGACATCGCCGTCATCGATCCGGCACTGACCTTCAGCGTCCCTGCCCGCACGACGGCGGCAACCGGCGTCGATGCCATGGCCCATTGCGTCGAGGCCTTCACCAACCGCAAGGCCCATCCGATGGTCGACATCTATGCGATCGAGGGAACGCGCCTCGTCGGCAAATATCTCGCCCGCGCCGTCAAGGACGGCAACGACGCCGAAGCACGCGCCGGCCTCTCGCTCGCCTCCCTCTACGGCGGTTTCTGCCTCGGCCCGGTCAATACCGCCGGCGGCCATGCGCTTGCCTATCCCCTCGGCACGCGCTGGCATGTGGCCCATGGCGCGGCCAATGCGCTGATTTTTCCGCATGTTCTCGCCTTCAATACACCGTCCGCGCCTCAGAAAACCAAGGCGGTGATGGAAGCGCTTGGGCGTGAAATCTCCGGGAACATCACCTCCGTCTTCGATGCGGCTTACGCCTTCTGCGCCGAACTCGGCATCGAGATGAAGCTTTCCGGCCTCGGCGTGCCGGAAACCGATCTCGACGCCATGGCCGACGACGCCTTTGCCATTCGCCGTCTGCTCGATAACAATCCGCGAGATCTCTCTCGCGCCGACATTCGCGCGATTTACGCGGCTGCCTTTTAAGCGGTAAGGTTTTTTAGAAGGGACTCGATCGATGGACAGGAATGCGAAAGTCGCCGTGACGCTCGGCGATCCGGCCGGCGTCGGCCCCGAGGTGATCGTCAAGGCCTTGGCAGCCCTTCCGAGGGAAGAGCGCCGTGATTTCGTGATCGTCGGCAATGTCGAAGCGCTGGAGCGCGCCGACCGCGTCACCGGCGCCGGGCTGCGGTTCGGGCCCGCCGATGCACCCAGTGACGACAGGATCGCCGTCGACGAGGTCGCGCTCGGCGCGGCCCTACCCGAGATCGGCAAGGTCAGCCCCGTCGCCGGCGATGCCTCGGTGCGCTATATCACCCGCGCCGTCGATCTCGCCATGTCGGGGCAAGCGGATGTCATCGTCACCGCGCCGATCAACAAGGAGGCGATGAACCTCGCCGGCCATCACCATGACGGCCACACCGGGCTTCTCGCTCATCTCACCGGCTCGAAGAGCTCCTTCATGCTGCTTGCCTCCGAGCGGCTGAACACCATCCACGTCTCCACCCATATCTCGCTGAAGGGTGCGATCGAGCGCGCCAAGACCGAGCGGGTGCTCGCCACCATCGAAGCTGGCCACAAGCACTTCCTGCGGCTCGGTCGCAAGGCGCGCATCGCCGTCGCCGGCCTCAATCCGCATTGCGGCGAAAACGGCCTGTTCGGCACCGAGGACATGGAATTCCTGGCGCCCGCCGTTGAGCAGGCGCAGGCAAAAGGCGTCGACGTCGTCGGGCCGATCTCGGCCGATACGGTGTTCGCCCGCGCCTATAACGGCGCCTTCGATCTTGTCATCGCCCAGTATCACGACCAGGGCCATATCCCGATCAAGCTCGTCGCCTTCGACACCGCGGTCAACGTCTCGCTCGGCCTGCCGATCGACCGCGTCTCGGTCGACCACGGCACCGCCTTCGACATTGCCGGCACCGGCAAGGCCAACCACGTCAACATGCTCTCGGCCATCGCCTATGCCAGGCTGATGGCCCGCTCGCCGCGGCGAGAAGCGTGATTGGAACCTCCGAGGAGTGCGGACGCAGCAGAGCCGCTATTCTATAATCCACCAAAATTTAGAGCTTTGCCGCGTCGCGCCCCTTACACACAGGAAATCCAGCGCGATAACTATTTTGATACATCAGCGGGCATTGACACTCTACTAGAGTTAGGCATTCGTAAAAATCGCCGGCGAACGAATTGCACGCCATGCGTTAATAAAATCCCCTTATGGCCCCATAAGCCTTAGGTCGATCAAGATATTGATAGGTATATTTGGGGAATTTATGCCTTCTTTTAGTCTGCCTTGGGTCATCGGACCGGTTCCAATCGTAGCCACGATATGGTCGGCCTATGTGACCACCGCAGCTCTAGTACATCGAAGAGAAATGACTGGAGAGCGTTTTGTCACTGCTTTTTTATTTCCATTAGGAATCATTTCCGCAAGTTCTATGCTGTTTTTGTCAAGTTACGATCTACGAATCGTGTTAATTGCGGGGCAGTTCCTCATAACCATATGCTTCGTATCAACATATCTCCTTGAGAAGAATCTTCGTGGTGATTCGACATTAATGCCATCCGGAGAAATTACTATTAAACATCTATTTTTTACCCTTTATTTATTCGCCATTATCTACTTTATTTATTGTCTGATTACATTTAACGCTCCTATTTTTAACGCTTGCTCGATTGCTAAATGTTACGTACTTGAGTTGCTGTTTGGCGGGAAGGCTTATAAATTTTCTGTATTGTACTTTGTAAATTTAATTGGGTCTTTGATATTGTTGGGAATTATTTTAGTTTTATTCCTGGTCATCTCAAAAATGCAAACGCAGAAATAATCACGTAACGAATTCTCGAGGAATTAAATGGCTGACATTTTGGATTGGGAGGTGTGATAGACGGGTCGCGACTGATGCCGTTCCTCAACCGGATGCGCAGCAGGTGGAAAGCCAGCCGGCAAAGGAGCTGCAGAGCGTGATCCCGATCGGCAATGCACAACGCGTCCAGAACCTGGTCTTTCCGATGGATGTCGCAAGCATCGACATCGACAGAACGCGCGTTGCGCTCTCACCGGGCATGTCCGTCACCGTTGAGGTCAAGACCGGCAGCCGGCGCATTCTCGAATATCTCTACTCGCCGCTGGCTGAAGTTGCTTCGGAAGCGATGCAAGAACGTTAGCCTGCCCCGAACCCATCACATACCGAACAAACGGCGATCCCAGAAGACGGGTTGGTGGAGGCTTGTCGTGATTGAGAGGAATTCCGGGTGGGCGGGATTGATCAATATGTTGCGGTCGACGCGGGCGACGACGCTTGGGACCAGCAAGATGGCGCTGCGTTTTTCCTGGCACCAGCGTTCGCCAAAAGCCTTGCTGACGGCGGCCGGCATGCTGTCCCAGCCGGGCAGCGCGGGCTCGGAGAAGACCTCGTAGCTTAGCCCACGCGGCAGGGTGATTGTGACATAGTGCTGGTTGGGCGGCAGCCGCCCGCTGCCATGGACGAGCTTTTCCAGCAGCGCTGTCGAATAGTGTTCACTCGTGTAGATGATCGGGCTGCCCGAAGTGTTCCACCGCCCTGGCGCGATGGTCGAGCCGGTGGCGTCGAAGATCGGATAGGTTCCACTGGGATCTCCGATGCGGACGGATGTCAGCGTGCGGTCGAGATGCTGTGCGTTCACGCAGCACTGCCGTATTTCAGGCTTCCGAGGATATCGAGCACGAGTTCGCCGCCGATCTCGCTCTGGATGACCACGTCGATCGGCCGCCTGTCCTCCAGCATCGCATGCGGACGAAACAGGAAATCACGTGCCTCGGTCTCGGTCTGCCAGACATCGAGCGCCGATCCCCAGACGCGCGCCAGACGCGCGAGCTTTATGCCCTCGTCGGAAGAGAGCCGATGCTTGGATTTGCGCCGCTCATAGGTGGCCTTTGGAACGAGCCGGTATTTGAACTGGGTATCATCAGGCGCCAGGAGGAGCGCCATGCGATCAAGCGCCTTGACCGGCAAACCTTCCTCGATGCTGGAGAGCAGGCCGAAGGCCGAACGCGACGCCGGCTCCCTGGCGGGCAATCCGAGAACATCGGCGATGACTGCAAATCCCATCATGGTCATGGTCCTTTTCACTTGATGTTATATTTAGTCTCAAGTGAGACAATGATCAATAGCGCCGATCCGGCTTATCTCCGATAGCAGCGGATTGCCCTGCGCGCCGGAGACCTCTATATTTTCCGAAGGCACGAACAACGAAGGAGGTTGCCTATGTCACCGCGGGACGCCTGATCCAGCAATATCAAGACTTCTGCCTTTCCAAGGGCATTGATTTCATACGCATCGAATCCGTACGGCCGCATGACGATACCACGCTCTTCTGCAGCGCTGGAATGCAGCAGTACAAGCCCCTCTTCTCCGATCCCTCCCATAGTGGAACCGTCGCAAACAGCCAGGCCTGCCTGCGCATGGGCGACCTCGACGAGATCGGCGACGGAACTCATCTTCTCCATTTCACCATGCTCGGCCTTTTCTCGTTCAGGGAAATGACCGTCGGCAGCGCCATCGATTTCTGGCTCGAGTTTCTGGGAACGCTCGGGCTCGTGCCGGATCATGTGACGATCCATCCGGATCGTCTGGTGGAATGGACGCCGCTCTATGGCGGGCGTGTGCCCATCGTGCCGGATCCGGAATGCATGTGGGGCGATGGCAGCATCAGCGGATACTGCACCGAGTTCTATAAGGACGGCGTCGAGATCGGAAACATCGTCAATCCGCTTGGAAGCTGCATCGACGTCGGCTTCGGCCTCGAGCGTCTCGACATGATCGTCAACGGCACGC
Source organism: Rhizobium sp. 862_C5_N1_2 (assembly GCF_051811205.1). Classification (NCBI taxonomy): domain Bacteria; kingdom Pseudomonadati; phylum Pseudomonadota; class Alphaproteobacteria; order Hyphomicrobiales; family Rhizobiaceae; genus Rhizobium; species Rhizobium sp. 862_C5_N1_2. The sequence continues at coordinate 451,323 of NZ_JBPWPT010000004.1, forward strand.
CGCAAGACGATGCGCTCGGAGAGCTGTGCGAGACGGTCATGACAATCGTGGAAAGCGGCTACCGGCCGGGCAACAAGGAGCAGGGATACGTCTTGCGAAAACTGCTCCGTCGCATCCACAAGATGGGCGGCACGCTCGATCATCCCTTCTTCACAGAAGAGGTCGAGCGCCAGAAGCGGCTGCGCGCCAAATATCTGCGTCTGCGTGACCGGCATCCAGAGATGAGTCCCGACTGGTGGTTCGACACTCACGGCATCGATCTCTCCGACATCCGGGAGACCGCGGACGAGTAGCAAGGCGCAAGGCCTCCCGCAGAGAACAGCGGGAGGCCTTGCCATATCCTGGAAAGCGTCAGCGTTTCGGCCGCCTCCAGTTTGCCCAGGCGGCGTTCGTTCGCGCCGAGGTTTCAGCCTTGCCCCTGATGCAGCCGACGGAAAATCCGCTCGATCTGGGCAACAGCGGCATAAAAGACGATGCCGGAGAAAGAGGCGAGCACGACGGCGGCAAAAAGCCTTTCCGCCTGATAGTTGAATGTCGACTGGATGATGACGGCACCCAGCCCCTGGTTCGAACCGATCCACTCCCCGACAATCGCGCCGATCACACAGGTGGTCGCCGAAATGCGCAGCGACGCAAAGAGTAAGGGGGCAGACCGTGGGGCGCGCAAGCGCCAGAAGGTCTCCCACCCGTTCGCCGAAAGCACGTGCATCAGGTCAAGCTCGCTCGCAGTCGCCAGATTGAGGCCCCGGGCGGTATTCACCAGGGTTGGGAAGAAGCAGATGAGAGCGGCGATGATGACCTTTGGCAGCATGCCGAGGCCGAAGATCAGGATGATGATCGGTGCGAGCGCCAGCACCGGGATGGTGTTGAAGAGCAGGACAACGGGAAAATAGGCGGCCTGGAACCGCGGATTATAGACAAAGGCAACCGCCAGGATCACGGCGAGACTATTGCCCAGGAGGAAGCCGAGGCCCGCCTCGCCCCATGTCGGGATCGCATTCGACAAAAGGAAGCGCCATTCGATGCCAAGCGTGCGCAGGATCGCCAGCGGCGTTGGAACGATATAACCGGGAATACCGAGCGCCGGCACCAGCCATTGCCAGGCAAGGAGCAGCGAAAGGGCGCCGATAACAGGAAGGCCGATCGCCTCGGTGAATGACAACGGACGGTGCCTCATGCAGCCGAACTCCCCCGCTGCAGCAATTGGCGCAGATGGGCTGCGGTCTCCTGGACATCGAGGCTCTCGCGCCGACAGAGGCCACGCTCGTCTTTCAGCGGCGTAAGATCGATCAGCGCCTGGACACGGCCTGGATTGGCCGCCAGGACCAGCACGCGTCCGCCGAGATAGATCGCCTCGATGACGCTGTGGGTCACGAACAGGATGGTCGTGCCGGTCCGGCGCCAGACGTCTAGAAGCTCGTCGTTCAGTCGTTCGCGGGTGATCTCGTCGAGCGCACCGAAAGGCTCATCCATGAGCAGGATATCCGGCTCGCATTGAAGCGCGCGCGCTATGGCGACGCGCTGGCGCTGGCCCCCGGACAATTGATGCGGATAGCGGTCGGCCAGATGCGACAGGCCGACCAGTTCGATCCAATGGTCGGGCCGCGGCTCGACCGATCGCGGGACGCTCTTCTTCCCCACCTGCAGCGGCAGCGCGACATTCTCCCTCACGGTCCGCCAGGGCAACAGCGTTGCATCCTGAAAGACGAAGGCGACCTCGCGCCTCCGGCGCGCCTCCGACGCTGTCCTGCCGAGCACCGACAACTGCCCGTCAAGCGGCGGAAGAAGATCCGCCACCGCACGCAGCAAGGTCGACTTGCCGCAGCCGGAAGGACCGAGAATGGTCAGAAACTCACCCTTGCCGACGCTGAGGTCGACGCCGGACAGAATGCGGGTCGTCTCGACAGCGCCGGCATAACCGACAGCCAAATCCCTGGTTTCGATGGCCGCTGCTTCAGGCAAATCCGCTCTCACGCAATCTTCGGACGGTCGCCCGCCGTCATGTCGAGTATCGCAGTCGTATAGCAATCCTCCAGCTTCGGCGCGCCGCTCTTGAATTGGCCGATCTTGTCGTAGACGGAAATCTGCTCGGCAAGAGCGGCCGGATCGAAGCTGCCCCAGCCATCCTTGCCTGTTGTCGCATCGAAGCTCAGCGACAATATACGCGGCACCGTCTGCAGCTCCACGGCAAGATCGAGTTGCGGATAGGCCTCCACCGTCAATTTGACTGCCTCTTCAGGATGTTCATGCGTCCAGGCCCAGCCCTTGGCGACGGCACGCAGCACCTTTGCCAGTGTCTCGGCATGGCCGGTTATGGCATCGTCGGTGGCGAAATAGACGTTGGCATAGGACGGCAGGCCCGTGTCCTTCATCATCAGATCGATGCGGTCGGGGCCGATGATGGAAAGGGCCTGCGTGTTGGTGATCCATCCGGTCACGGCATCGACCTGGCCGGTCATCAGCGGCGTCATGTCGAAGCCGATATTGGTGATGGTCAGGCTCGAGGGATCGATATCGTTCTTCAGCAGAATGGCATCAAGGACATAACGGGCCGTCGGCTGGATGCCGATGCGCTTGCCGACCATATCCTTGACGGTGCGGATCGGCGCCTTGGGCAGCGAATAGAAGGCGAAAGGCGCCATGCGGAAACCGCAGGCGAAGATCTTGATCGGCACGCCGGATGACCGGGCAAGAAGGAGCTGCGCCGAATCCGAGAATTGACCGAGCTGCGCATCACCCGTGATCACAGGCGGCACCGTTGCCGAATTGGGACCGCCAGGGGAAAACTCGACGTCGAGACCCTCGGCCTCGAACAGGCCTTGCTTGACTGCGACGATATCGCCTATCTGTCCGTTGCTCATCAGCCAGTCATATTTGATGACGACCTTGGATGCGGCGGCATTCGATTGACGCGGCACGAACACGCTGATCCCTGCCGTTGCTGCAGCAAGGGCAAAGGCTCCGCCCTTCAGGACGGTACGCCTGCCGACCACGAATTGTTTGTCATCCCCGTTCATATTGCTTGCCTTCCCCTTGTTGGATTGTTGGACGACCGGCCGATTGCGCTTGCTATTGCGGGTCGATGTCACCGATCGGGCCGCCTGCGGACCACGCATAAATTTCCCAGAGATTGTCGTCAGGATCGGCGAAATAGACGCATCGCGCGTTCCAGACATAGTCCTGCGGCGGTGCGTGGAAGAGCACGCCCGCAGCTTTCAGCTCCGCATAGGCGGCATCGACCTGCTCTGGCGAGGCGAGCTCAATGGCCGCGCAGGCCTTGTGCGCACCTGGAGGGGCGCGGCGGCTTGAGACGCCGGTATTCTCGGCGATATGTTCGATCTCCCACAGCGCCAGCGTCACGCCCGCTCCTTTGAAATCGGCAAAGCCCGGAGCCCGGCGGCGAGGTTTGAAGCCAAGCCGGTCGACATAGAAGGACGATGCTTTGTCGATATCCTCGACCAAAAAGCAGATGTCGGTAATCGGATTGGTTTGCGCAAAAGCGGTCATATGGGGCCTCCTGATCGGAAAAGCCTCGCAGACCGCAGCCTCAAGAGATTTCAAATTCGTGCGGTTATCTTTCGCAAAATTGCTGATTTGCCATCGGCGGGTGCTAGCTCAAAGACGGACCGAACGCTGGTATTCCTTCGGAGTCGCCCCCATCAGGCGGCGAAAGACGCTGGAGAAATGCGCCTGGCTGGAAAAGCCTGTGGCATAAGCGATGTTTGCGAGCGTCTCCTTGCCATCGGCGAGGTAAAGTCGCGCCCGCTCGATCCTGCGTTCGAGAACGAAGCGATGCGGTGCCATGCCGGCCGCCCGTTTGAATTCCCTGCTGAAGTGAAAGGGGCTCATATGGGCCACCCCGGCCAGCTCCTCCACACTCAGATCGGATTTGCCAAGCAGGTTCTCGATGTAATCAATCACACGCCGGAGATTGTCCGATGTCAGCGGACGATCGCCGACTTCGGGTTTGGCGCCTAGCAGCTTTACAACGCAGCAGGCGAGCGCCATCCCCAGATGCTGCATCAAAAGCGGGTCGTCGCGCCCGGTCTTCTCGGCGGCAAACGCAAGGGAGAGCGCGACCTGCAGCGTTGTCGGATCAGTCGTCGCGCTCAGCGCATCACTATCCCAATGCTCGGGATCGAAGCGAGAGCCGCCGATGCTGCTGTAGAGCGCAGGTGACTGGAAGATCGAGATATAGTCCGCCGCATCGCCATCGACTTCAAGGACGGTGGCGGCCGGTTGAAATCCCAGGGTGAACGGCGGCCTCTCAACTTTGCGGAATGCCCCGCTTCCAAGCCGATAGGCATATTTGCCGTGCGCCGTGCGGTTGATCGAAATTCTATGAAGGGAGCCCCTCGAAATCATTTGCCCCGCGGCGCTGCGATAGGTCTCGACGATCATGTCGCGTTGAACGAAGGCCTTGTAGCCTCCGAGGGATGGCCGGCTTATTGAGAAAATCTGCGGGTCGATGTCGGGCATTGTTTCATTCTCCCTAGCAGGGGAGAGGCAAGTTGCGCGCCAAGTGGAGCCAAGCTTCGCGCTGGATATCAACGTCGCAGCATAAAACCCGACGGTGCCCGTTAAATCCTGATTTTCCGCCTGCCGTCGCCCACACGGCACCACGGCCTCGCAGGAGTTCACCCTCGGCAAATTTGGTCGCATGCGCAAGAATTATGCAGTGCATGTTTCTTCTTGATCGGCCCGCTCGCGGGAAACCGCGGCCGGAAATGAGCGTTCGCTCCGTCCACTCTTTTCATCGGAGAGCGTCATTTTGGAAATTCCTTTCTCCCTATTCTCATTAGTCTACTTAATTTATAGACATAACTGAATTGGAGAGAATGGTAATGAGCATCGAAAAGTCCGGAAGCGGTCTCGGAAGACGAGATCTGTTGAAACTGTCTGCCGCGGCCGGGGTTGCCGTCGCCGGTGCTTCGCTGGTCGGGCGGAAGCCGGTTCTTGCAGCCGAAGAGCAGTCGCTGAAAGGCAAACGCATCGCCATCAGCGCGACCGGCACCGATCACTTCTTCGACCTGCAAGCCTATAATGCCCAGATCGAAGAGGTGAAGCGACTCGGTGGCGAGCCGATCGCCGTCGATGCCGGACGCAATGACGGCAAGCTGGTCTCGCAGTTGCAGACGCTGATTGCCCAGAAGCCGGATGCGATCGTTCAAATCCTCGGCACGCTCAGCGTCATCGATCCGTGGCTGAAGAAGGCGCGCGATGCCGGGATCCCGGTTCTGACCGTCGACGTCGGCTCGACCAATTCGATCAACAACACCACCTCCGATAACTGGGGCATCGGCAAGGACCTGGCGCTGCAGCTCGTCTCCGATATCGGCGGCGAAGGCAACATCGTCGTCTTCAACGGCTTCTACGGCGTAACCCCCTGCGCGATCCGCTACGACCAGTTGGTCAACGTCGTCAAATATTTCCCGAAGGTGAAAATCCTCCAGCCGGAATTGCGCGACGTCATCCCGAACACCGTGCAGGACGCCTTCACTCAGATCACGGCAATCCTCAACAAATATCCGGAAAAGGGCTCGATCAAGGCGATCTGGTCAGCCTGGGACATTCCGCAGCTTGGCGCGACCCAGGCTTTGGCGGCTGCCGGGCGCACCGAGATCCGCACCTACGGCGTTGACGGCAGCCCTGAGGTACTCCAGCTCATCGCCGATCCGAATTCCCCGGCCGGCGCCGATGTCGCCCAGCAGCCGGCAGAAATCGGCCGCACCGCCATCCGCAACGTCGCCAAGCTGCTCGCCGGCCAGACGCTGCCGCGCGAGACCTATGTTCCAGCACTGCTCGCCAACAAGACCAATGTCGGCGAAGTCACCAAGAAGCTCGGCATCGGCTGACATTGAACCCGAGCGATCCGGTCGTCGCCAGATCGCTCGGAATCTGCCCGCCGGGAGAGATCGACATGACGGCCATTTCATTGAAGCAGCCGGTGACGGCACGCGACGACATCATCCGCTTTGAAGGCATCGTCAAGCATTTTGGCGGCGCGCAGGCGCTTGCCGGTGCGTCGCTGATCGTCAGGCGCGGCACCATCCACGGTCTCGTCGGTCAGAACGGAGCCGGCAAGTCGACGCTGATCAAGCTGCTGGCCGGTCTCCATCAGCCCGATGGCGGCCGGATCGAGATCGAAGGGCAAACATTCGACAGGCTGACACCACATCTTGCCGAAGAGCTTGGCATCCACTTCATTCACCAGGATCGACTGCTGGTGCCGACCTTCACCGTCGGCGAAGCCCTGTTCCTCGGCCGGGAGCCGCGGATATCAGGCACGCCGTTCCTCGACCGCCGACTGATGCAGCGCCGCGCGTCTGATATTCTCAACGACTATTTCGGTATCCGCTTGCCGAACGCCGCCTTGATCAGCGAATTGTCGACTGCCGAAAAACAGATCGTGCAAATCACCCGCGCCCTCCTCAATCAGCCGAAAGTGCTCGTCTTCGATGAGCCGACGGCCGCCTTGGTGCGCCGCGAGGCCGATATCCTCTTCCGGTTGATCCGCCGTCTGCGCGACGAAGGCGTCACCATCATCTATATCTCGCATTACCTGAACGAAATCGAAGAGCTCTGCGACCACGTCACCGTGCTGCGCAATGGCCTCGACGTCGCCTCCCTGCCGATCGGCGACACTTCGGCCGGTGCAATTGCCCGGCTGATGGTCGAGCGCGACATCAAGGAGATGTTCCCGAAGCCGCAGGTGACGCCGGGCGAGGAAATCCTCAAGCTCGAGCAGCTGTCGGCGCCAGGGAAATATAGCGACGTGAGTTTTACGCTTCGCCGCGGCGAGGTGCTCGGCCTCACAGGCCTGCTCGGCTCCGGCGCAAAGGAATTGGTCCGCACTCTCTTCGGTCTGGAGACCCCGGCTTCCGGCCATATCGAGATCAGCGGCAAGACCACCCGTTTCACCAATCCCACCCAGGCAGCCGGTCGCGAGATCGCACTGGTGCCGGAAGACCGGCGTCGCCACGGCGTCGCGCTCGACCTCAGCGTCGCGGAAAATATCAGCCTTTCGAGCCTTGGCCGCTTTACGCGTTTTGGCTTTCTCGATCGCAGACGCGAACAGAGAGAAGTGGACGCTCTGATTACGCGGCTGCAGGTGAAGACCAACGGGCGTGATGCCCTGCTGCGCACGCTTTCGGGCGGCAACCAGCAGAAGATCGCCATCGCCAAGTGGCTGAGCCGCCGTTCCGAGGTCTATCTCCTCGATGAGCCGACGGTTGGCGTCGATATCGGCTCCAAGGTCGAGATCTATACGCTGATCGGCGAACTCGCGTCGCGCGGCGCCGGGGTCATCGTGCTGTCTTCGGATCTGCCCGAACTCATCGGCATCACCGATCGCATCCTGGTGCTCTTCCGCGGCCGCGTGGTGCGGGAATTCATATCGTCGGAGACCACGACGGATGCGGTGCTGGCTCAATCGACCGGATCATCCGAGGGACATCGCCATGTCGGCTGAAGTGGAATTCGCGCCTTCCGGTTTTTCCGCTGCTGAACCGCCTCCCCGCCCGGCCGGCAATATTGCGGCTGCGGCATTGCGCTTCGGATCGCTGATCGCTTTCGCCGCCATCCTGATTATCTTCTCGCTGACCGCACCTTATTTCCTCAGCATCGGCAATATCGGCAACGTGCTTGGCCAATCGGCCATCTCCGGTGTGCTGGCCATTGGGTTGACGATCGTGCTGATCGCCGGCGGCTCCAATGTCGTCACCGGTGGCATCGACCTGTCGCTCGCTGCCAATATGGGTCTCAGCGCCGCCGTCTATGCGAGCCTGACGCAACTCGGCTACGGCGATGCGACGGCGATTGCCGCGACAATCTTGACCGGCGCCCTGATCGGCACGGTCAATGCCATTGCCGTCGTCTATGCCGGCATCGTGCCGCTGCTGGCCACGCTTGCCGTCATGAACGTCGTCGCCGGTCTGGAGTTGGTACTGACCGGCAATACCGTCCTGCCGGCCTCGACACCTTTCCTATCGGCGCTTTCCGCCTCGGATCCTTTCGGCATCCCGGTTCTTGCCTATGTGCTTCTCGGCTTCACGGCCGTCACCACGGCGATCGTGCAATATACGCCGCTCGGCCTGCGTCTCTACGCCGTTGGTGAGTTCCCGGATGCGGCGCGTGCCGCCGGTCTGCCGCTTCGCCGGCTGCTGGCTGGCGCCTTCGTCGCCAGCGGCGTCTCCGGCGGCATCGCTGGTATCCTGTCGGTTTCCTATCTGAGCGGCAGCACGACCGGTGCCGGTGAGATGCTGTTGCCCGTCGTCGTGACGGCCCTGCTCGGCTCGGTCTTTTCGCGCCGGCTGGTTCCAACGGTCACCGGAACGCTGCTTTCGGCCCTTTTGGTCGGCTTCCTGGTCAATGGTTTCCAGCTGCTGAACATTTCGAGCACGCTGGTCAGCGGCGTCCAGGGTGTGCTCATTCTCATCGTCGTTTCCGCGACCACGCTGCTGCGCCGACAGGAGGCCTGACATGTCGCTCCAGACCCCTCCCCTCGCCACCATCGGCTTGCCGCGTCTTATCGTCGGCGGCTTGGTGCGCTATGGCTTGATCCTCGCCCTGGTTGCGGTATTTGCCGCCTTTTCCGTGGCAACGCCGACGTTCCTGACGCCTGCGAACCTGCAGAGCATCCTCGTCAACAATTTCACGCTGCTTGCCATCGTCTCCATCGCCATGACCTTCGCCGTCGCGTCGGGCGGCATCGATCTTTCGGTGGGAACGGCGATGGATTTTGCCAGCTTCGCCTTCGTTTCGCTCGTCCTCGCCGGGCAGCCGGTGGCAGTCGCCGCACTCGCGGGACTGGCCGCCGGAGCGTTCGTCGGTGCGTTCAACGCGCTGCTGATTTCCGGGATCGGCGTGTCGCCATTCCTCGCCACGCTCGGCACGCTGTTTATCGGCCGCAGCGTTCAGCAGCTGCTGACCAATGGCGGCAATCCGGTCTATCTGCCGCCGAACGGCGTGCCGGAAGCCTTCCGTTTCCTCGGCCACGGCACGATCGCCGGCTTCCCGGTGCCGCTTGCGGTTGCCATTGCCGTGATCGCGGCCGCTGCGGTCGTTTTTGCCCGCACGCGGTTCGGCCGCGTCATCCTGTCGATCGGCATCCAGCCGGGCGTCGTGCGCTATTCCGGCATCGCCGCGCCGGCCCATGTCGCGGTCACTTTCATCCTGGTCGGGTTGATCGCGGCAATCGTCGGCCTGATCCTGACCGCAACCGTCACCACCTATATCCCCTCCTCGGGCAATGCCTTCCTGCTGAATGCGATCGGCGCGACCTTCATCGGCACGACACTCAGCCCACTCGGGCGGCCGAATGTCGGCGGGACCGTTCTCGGCGCGCTGCTGCTCAGCATCGTCGCCAATGGGCTGCTGCTGACGGATCTGAACTTCTATTGGCAGCAGGTCGGCACGGGAACGCTGATCTTCGCCGTGCTCGCCCTGAGCTTTATCAACAGAAAAGCTGCCGACGGCGCTTAAGAGAAGCCGCCACTGCGGTCGTATTTGGGGAAGCTGTTCTACCCCACTGAGGCGTCGGAAATCATTCGCGATACGGCATTCTTCCAGCCGATGATCTTGGTCTGCCGCTCGGTCTCATCCATCGAAGGGCTGAAGCGGCGGTCGCAGGCCCAAGCCTGCGCAAAATCCCGCATGCCTGGCCAGATGCCGGCTTTCGAGCCGGCAAGCCAGGCTGCGCCCAGCGCCGTCGTCTCGCGGATCGCCGAGCGGTCGACGGGGTTTCCGGTCATATCGGCCAGGCACTGCATCGTCCAATCCGAAGCCGCCATGCCGCCATCGACGCGCAGCACCGTTTCCAGCTGGTTGACGCCCCAGTCCTTCTTCATCGCCACCAGCAGGTCGAGCGTCTGGTAGGCGACGGATTCAAGCACGGCGCGGGCGAATTCCGCTGGCCCGCTGTTTCGCGTCAGACCGAAGATCGCGCCGCGCGCAGCCGGATCCCAATAGGGCGCGCCGAGGCCGGTGAAGGCTGGGACGATATAGACCTGCTGTCCGGGATCGGCCTTGGCCGCAAGCACCCCTGCCTCGGATGCCTGACCGATGACGCCGAGGCCGTCGCGTAGCCATTGCACGGCGGCACCGGCGATGAAGATCGAGCCTTCGAGCGCATAGGTCGTCTCGCCGTCGAGCCGGTAGGCGATCGTCGTCAGCATCCGGTTGGAGGAGGAAACACGATCCCGGCCGGTGTTCAACAGGGCAAAGCAGCCGGTGCCGTAGGTGGATTTCATCATGCCGGGCTCGAAGCAGGCATTGCCCATCGCCGCCGCCTGCTGGTCGCCGGCGACCCCGAGGATCGGAAGTTCCGCGCCGAACAGCGTCTTGTCGACGCGGCCGAAATCATCGGCACATTCCCTGACTTCAGGAAGCATGGCGGCCGGAATGCGGAGAATGCCGAGAAGCTCCTCGTCCCAGGCACCGTCGTCGATATTATAGAGCAGCGTCCTCGATGCATTGGTCGCATCGGTGGCATGCACGCGGCCACCCGTCAGATTGTAGATTAGCCAGCTGTCGATCGTGCCGAAGCAAACGTCGCCCGCCTCGGCCTTCTCACGCAGGCCGTCGACATTGTCGAGCAGCCAGCGCAGCTTCGTTCCGGAGAAATAGGGGTCGAGCAGCAGGCCGGTCTTGGCGCTGAACAGCTTCTCATAGCCATCGGCCTTCAGGCTCTCGCACATTTCGGCCGTGCGCCTGTCCTGCCAGACGATCGCGCGGTGAAGCGGTGTCCCGGACCTGTGATCCCAGACGACCGCGGTCTCGCGCTGATTAGTAATGCCGATCGCGGCAATGTCGGCGGCATCAATACCGGCATCGACGATCGCCTTGCGCACAGTATCGACGACCGATCGCCAGATTTCGGCGGCGTCGTGCTCCACCCATCCGGGCTGCGGATAATATTGGGTGATCTCCGCCTGCGCCGAGCCGGCCATTTTCATGTCGCCATCGAAGATGATCGCGCGCGACGATGTCGTGCCCTGGTCGATTGAAAGAATATAGCCGCTCATATCCGTCTCCGGCTCGCACGAAACCGCTCCGCCTGCAGAGGACAGCAGGACGCGGACGTTTCATGAGAGAAAGATTGTGGGTGCCACCGGCTTGCTGCCGGTGGCAGGAAGGGATGGCCGGAAGCCTCGTCGCTTCCGGCCGGGTCCGCCTTACTTCTTCTGCCAGCTCTTGACGAGATCGTCGTAGTTGACAGTGACCGGCTTATCCTTCTCGTTCTCGATCTTCAGCTGCGGGGCAAGGTTGCCGTTCTTCACCGCATCCGCGTTCCAATAGGCGAGATCATGCTCCTCGGCGAGCTTCGGGCCGATGTCGCCCTGGACCTTGGCGCGTTCCAGGCGCTGCAGTACCTTCTCCTGTTCGGAGCAAAGCGAGTCCATCGCTTCCTGCGCCGTCTTGGCGCCGGAAGAGGCATCACCAATCGCCTGCCACCAAAGCTGAGCCAGCTTCGGATAGTCAGGAACGTTCGTACCGGTCGGCGACCACTGCAGACGGGCCGGCGAACGATAGAATTCGATCAGGCCGCCGAGCTTCGGCGCGCGATCGGTGAAGGACTTGTGGTCCAGCGTCGACTGGCGGATGAAGGTCAGGCCCATGTGGCTCTTCTTCACGTCGACAGTCTTGGAGGTGACGAACTGGGCATAGAGCCAGGCCGCCTTGGCGCGATCGTCAGGCGTGGACTTCATCAGCGTCCACGAACCGGCATCCTGATAGCCGAGCTTCATGCCGTCCTTCCAGTAGACGCCATGCGGGCTCGGCGCGAAACGCCATTTCGGCGTGCCGTCCGCGTTGACGACGGGCAGGCCCTCCTTGACGAAGTCGGCGGTGAAGGCCGTGTAGGTGAACATCTGCTGAGCGACTTCGCCCTGCGAGGGGACGGGGCCGGATTCGGAGAAGGTCATGCCTTGGGCGGCAGCCGGTGCATAGGCCTTCATCCAGTCCAGATATTTCTGGATGGAATAGACCGCAGCAGGGCCGTTGGTATCGCCGCCACGCGCCACGCAGGAGCCGACCGGACGCGAGTTCTCGTCGACCTTGATACCCCATTCATCGACAGGTTTGCCGTTCGGGATGCCCTTATCGCCATTGCCGGCCATCGACAGCCAGGCATCGGTGAAGCGCCAGCCGAGCGATGGGTCCTTCTTGCCGTAGTCCATATGGCCGAAGACTTTTTTGCCATCGATCTCGCGACCGGTGAAGAACTCGGCAATATCCTCATAGGCCGACCAGTTGACCGGCACGCCGAGATCGTAGCCATACTTCGCCTTGAAGTCCGCCTTGTTCTTCTCGTCGTTGAACCAGTCGTAACGGAACCAGTAGAGGTTCGCGAACTGCTGGTCTGGCAACTGATAGAGCTTGCCGTCAGGCGCCGTGGTGAAGGACTTGCCGATGAAGTCGTCGATGTCGAGGCCCGGATTGGTGACATCCTTGCCTTCGTTGGCCATCCAGTCGGTCAGCGAGCGAGCCTGCTGATAGCGCCAATGGGTGCCGATCAGGTCGCTATCGTTGATATAGGCGTCGTAGATGTTTTCGCCCGACTGCATCTGCGTCTGCAGCTTCTCGACCACGTCGCCTTCGCCGATGAGGTCGTGGGTGATTTTGATGCCGGTGATCGCCGTGAAGGCGGGCGCCAGCACCTTCGATTCGTATTCATGGGTCGTGATCGTTTCGGACACGACCTTGATGTCCATGCCGGCGAAAGGCTTTGCAGCATCAACGAACCACTGCATTTCCTTTTCCTGGTCGGCGCGCGGAAGCGTCGAGAGATCGCCGACCTCCTTGTCGAGGAACGTCTTGGCCTCGTCCATGCCGGCATAGGCCGATGCTGTCATTGCCAGCAGCAAGCCTGCTGTCGTCGTCAATAAGTGCCTTCGCATAATATCCTCCCAGGGTTTGCGATTGCAGTCACGTCTCAGGCGGCCAGTACCCCCGGCCATCTGTCTTCTCCTTGCCGTCACACGTAGCGGAAGACGCCGATGGCGTAGACCACGGAGATGGCAAGAGCCCACCACAGGTTGGGCCCACCGAGCCCAAGCCATGCAAGATGAATGAAAGCGCTGCCCAGCAGCGAAATGAAGAGGCGGTCGCCGCGCGTCGTCTCGAAACGCAGCACGCCCGTGCGCGGTGAGCCGCCCGGCGAAAGATATTCCCAGACGCTCATGGCGATCAGAAGCGCCAGGATCGTCAGGAAGAACAGCGTCGTCGGCAACGTCCAGGCCATCCAGGAAAAATTCATGACCGTCTCCTCCTCAAACGCGCCCGAGCGCGAAGCCCTTGGCGATGTAGTTGCGGACGAAATAGATGACGAGTGCGCCCGGAATGATGGTGAGCACGCCGGCCGCAGCCAGCACGCCCCAGTCCATGCCCGAGGCGGACACCGTTCGCGTCATGATCGCCGAGATCGGCTTTGCCGCCGTCGTCGTCAGCGTGCGGGCCAGCAGCAGCTCGACCCACGAGAACATGAAGCAGAAGAAGCCCGCGACACCGACGCCGCTGGCGATCAGCGGAATGAAGATCCTGATGAAGAAGCGCGGGAAGGAATAACCGTCGATATAGGCGGTTTCGTCGATCTCTTTCGGCACACCCGACATGAAGCCTTCTAGGATCCAGACGGCGAGCGGCACGTTGAACAGGCAGTGGGCAAGCGCCACGGCGATGTGCGTGTCGATCAGGCCGAAGGCCGAATAGAGCTGGAAGAACGGCAGCGCGAAGACCGCCGGTGGCGCCATGCGGTTGGTCAGCAGCCAGAAGAACAGGTGCTTATCACCGAGGAAACGGTAGCGCGAGAAGGCGTAGGCCGCCGGCAGCGCCGCAGCGACCGAGATCACCGTGTTCATCACCACGTAGATGATCGAGTTGATATAGCCGTTGTACCAGGACGGGTCGGTAAAGATGACCGCGTAGTTGCGCAGCGTCGGGTTCGTCGGCCAGAGCGAGAAGGCGCCGGTGATCTCCGAATTCTCCTTGAAGCTCATATTGACCAGCCAATAGATCGGCAGGATCAGGAACAGGATGTAGATCGTCGGAACGAGCCAGGAGAGGCTGCCTGCAGGTTTGTATTTGTTGGTCATATCTCGCCCTCCCTTTAGCTCGCGTCGCTGCTGGTCATCACGGTGTAGAATACCCATGAGAGCAGCAGGATAATGAGGAAGTAGATGATCGACATTGCCGCCGCCGGGCCAAGATCGAACTGGCCGACGGCCATCTTCACGAGGTCGATGGAGAGGAAGGTCGTCGAGTTGCCGGGCCCGCCGCCGGTGACGACGAAAGGCTCGGTATAGATCATGAAACTGTCCATGAAGCGTAGGAGCACGGCGATCAGCAGCACCCGCTTCATCTTCGGCAGCTGAATGTAACGGAAGACGGACCAGCGCGAGGCGCCGTCGATCTTGGCAGCTTGATAATAGGCATCCGGGATCGAGACCAGGCCGGCATAGCAAAGCAGCACGACGAGGCTTGTCCAATGCCAGACGTCCATGACGATGACGGTGACCCAGGCGTCGACAGGATCGCGGACATAGTTGTAGTCGAGGCCGATCGCTTCGAGAGTGTGGCCGAGCAGGCCGATATCGACGCGTCCGAAAACCTGCCAGATGGTGCCGACGACGTTCCACGGGATGAGCAGCGGCAGCGCCATCAATACCAGGCAGACGGGAACACCCGGGCCTGATTTCGGCATGTTGAGCGCGATGAAGATGCCAAGCGGAATCTCCAGCGCCAGGATGATGAACGAGAACAGCAGATTGCGCTCAAGCGATTCCCAGAAACGATCGGAATGCAGCGTCTGGACGAACCAGTCGGTACCGGCCCAGAAGAACTCGTTGTTGCCGAACGTATCCTGCACCGAATAGTTGACGACGGTCATCAGCGGGATGACGGCCGAAAACGCCACAAGCAGCAACACCGGCAGGACCAGAAACCAGGCTTTGTTATTCCACGTCTTCTGCATGGCTCAGGCCTCCCTGCCGACACGCCAACTGTCGGCGTAGATGCTGATGGCGGACGGATCGAAGGTGACGCGGGCATCCGCGGGAATGTCGGCATCCTCCGGCACGACGATTGCGATCGGCTGGCCGGCAAAGCGGGCGCGCACGATCTTCTGCCGGCCGATATCCTCGACCTTGCTGATCGTGACCTGCATGCCCTCCCGTCCGAGGCGAATGAATTCGGGGCGGATGCCGAGTTCGGTCTTGGCGGTACCTGATGTCTTCGGTGCGTAATCGAGCGTCAGCGTCTCGCCTCCGACCTTGACGGCGCTGCCCTCGATCCTGGCCGGCATGAAATTCATGCCCGGCGAACCGATGAAATAGCCGACGAAGGTGTGGCTCGGCCGCTCGAACAGCTCGGCCGGCGTGCCGATCTGGACGATCTGGCCGTCATACATGACGACGACCTTTTCGGCGAAGGTCAGAGCTTCTGTCTGGTCGTGGGTAACATAGACCATGGTGAAGCCGAACTGCTTATGCAGCCGCTTCAGCTGCGAACGCAGCACCCATTTCATATGCGGATCGATGACGGTCAGCGGCTCGTCGAACAGGATGGCGTTGACGTCGTTGCGCACCAGCCCGCGGCCGAGCGAGATCTTCTGCTTCTGGTCGGCGGTCAGGCCCTGCGCCTTGCGCCTGGCCCAGCTGGCAAGGTCGATCATTTCGAGGATGTCGCGGACACGCCGGTCGACATCCGCCTCGGCCACACCGCGGTTGCGCAGGGGAAAGGCAAGATTGTCGTAGACCGTCATCGTGTCGTAGATGACCGGAAACTGGAAGACCTGTGCGATGTTTCGGCTCTGGGTCGAAAGGTTCGTAACATCCTTGCCGTCGAACAGGATGCGGCCGTGCGAGGGCTGCAGCAGGCCGGAGATGATGTTGAGCAGCGTGGTCTTGCCGCAGCCGGAGGGGCCGAGCAGCGCATAAGCACCGCCATCATTCCATTCGTGGTCGACTTCCTTAAGCGAATAATCCTTGTCGGATTTCGGATTGGCGCCGTAGGCGTGGCGGATATGGTCGAGCGTGATGCGTGCCATTGTGCTCTCCTATGCCTTTCCGGCCGCAGCGATGGCGCGGCCGTCGCTGCCGAAGGCCATCAGGTGGCGGGTGTCGAGAAAAGCTTCGACCTCCACGTCGGGATCGATGTCGTGAATGCCATGCGCCAGCATCACCCAGCGCACACCGTCATATTCCAGGTGGACGAAGCTCTCCGAGCCGGTGATCTCGGAAACCAGCGTGCGCGCCTGCAGGCGGGCCGCATCGCCGGTCTGCGGCGCAAGGCCGAGATGATGCGGGTGGAAAGCGACGGTGACGGGACCATCCGGCACGACGGCCAGATGCGAGGGAACTGAGATCGTGACCCCGCTCGGACGCGTGAACACATTGCCGGATTTCGTGACGTCGAGGGTGTTCAGCGGCGGATCGGCGAAAATGCCGGCGGTGGCGAGATTGACGGGTCGGCGATAAACCTCGATCGTCGGCCCGAACTGGGTCACCCGGCCCTGGTTCAGCGTTGCCGTATTGCCGCCAAGCAGGAGCGCCTCGGAAGGCTCGGTTGTGGCATAGACGAAGATCGCGCCGGATTGGGCGAAGATCTTCGGCAGTTCCTCGCGCAGTTCCTCGCGCAGCTTGTAATCGAGATTGGCGAGCGGCTCGTCCATCAGCACGAGGCTGGCATTCTTGACCAGAGCGCGCGCAAGCGCCGTGCGCTGCTGCTGGCCGCCGGACAGATTGAGCGGGGTGCGGTCGAGATAGGGCGTGAGCTTCAGCAGCTCGGCCGCCTTGCGCACCTCACGGTCGATCGTGGCGGCATCCTTGCCCGATATGCGCATCGGCGAGGCGATGTTGTCGTAGACAGTCAGCGCCGGATAGTTGATGAACTGCTGGTAGACCATGGCGACGTTGCGCTTCTGCACCGGCATGCCAGTGACATCAGCACCGTCGAAATGGATGGAGCCGCCTGTGGGACGATCAAGGCCCGCCATCAGCCGCATCAGCGACGTTTTACCCGCGAGCGTCGGCCCGAGCAGGACGTTCAGCGTGCCCCGCTCGAGAACCAGATCGGTCGGGTAGATATGATAGTCCGCGCCCACCATCTTGGCGGCGTTTCGCAGTTCCAGCATTCCGATTCCCGTGCCTCCACGCAGCGGGGACCACACGTTGCCCTTATCCGACCATCGCCGGTATGGCAGCCATGTACTCCTCCAGTGACTGGGCCTGCTCCTTCGAAAGGCGCAGACCATCCTTTGTTCTCCTCCACAGCACGTCTTCGGCGTGCCGGGCCCATTCATGTTCAACGAGATAGGTAACCTCGGCCTCGTAGAGATCGCCGCCGAACAGCCGTCCGAGATCGTCGATGCCGCGGGCATCGCCGAGCAGCGCCTCGGCCCTGGTGCCATAGCGGCGCACCAGGCGGCGGGCATGCTGATCGGCGAGGAACTGATAACGCCGCTTCAGCTTGTCAACTTGTGCCTCATAGCCCCGAACCGGGAAGTCGCCGCCCGGCAGATGGCTTTTGCCCGTCCATGGGGCACCCTTGACGCCGATCGCAGCGCCGATCTTCTCCAGCGCGTGTTCGGAAAGCCGGCGATAAGTGGTGAGTTTACCGCCGAAGACGTTGAGTAGCGGCGCGGCGGCACCTTCGCCTTCCAGCTTCAGTACATAGTCGCGCGTCGCCTCCTGTGCCTTCGAGGCGCCGTCGTCATAAAGCGGCCTGACCGCTGAATAGGTCCAGACGATATCCTCCGGCCTGACGGGCTCCTTGAAATATTCCGACGCCGCATTGCAGAGGTAGACGGTCTCCTCCTCGGAGATCCGGACATCCCGCGGATCGGCGGTATAATCGCGATCCGTGGTGCCGATCAGCGTGAAGTCGCCCTCGTAGGGGATGGCGAAGATGATGCGGTTATCGGGATTCTGGAAGAAATAGGCTCTCGCATCGTCGAATTTCTTCTTCACGACGATATGGCTGCCCTGGACGAGGCGGACATGATGGGCTTCGTTCTGGCCGAAGGCGGAACGAATGACATGATCGACCCAGGGACCGGCGGCATTGACCAGCATCCTGGCCTGATGGCTGTCATTGCGGCCGGTGACGGTATCGGTGGTTTCGATATGCCACAGGCCATTCTCGCGCCTCGCCGACACCACTTTGGTGCGCGGCATGATGGTTGCCCCTTTGTCGGCGGCGTCGCGGGCGTTCAGTACCACCATGCGGGCATCGTCGACCCAGCCGTCGGAATATTCGAAGGCCTTGGCAAAAAGCGCTTTCAGCGGTTTGCCGGCCGGATCGCTGCGCATGTCGAGTACGGATGTCGGCGGTAGCAGCTTGCGGCCGCCGAGATGGTCGTAGAGGAACAGGCCGAGCCGGATCAGCCAGGCCGGACGGATCCCGCCCTTGTGGTAGGGCAACACGAAACGCAGCGGCCAGATGATGTGCGGCGCCATCGCCCAGAGGATCTCGCGCTCCATCAGCGATTCACGCACCAGACGAAACTCGTAATGCTCAAGGTAACGCAGGCCGCCATGGATCAGCTTGGTGGCGCCCGACGAGGTACCCGAGGCGAAATCGTTCATCTCCGCCAGCGCCACCGAATAGCCACGCCCAACAGCGTCGCGCGCGATGCCGCAGCCGTTGATGCCGCCCCCGATGACGAATATGTCGTGAATATTTCGGCCCAATTCCCCCTCCGAGCCCGCTGTCGATTTCGCATCGCACAAAATTTGCGCAATTGCGAAAGTAACACCAGTTAAAACGAAAGAGATCCGAATGTCAAACGAATGTTTCCGCAGATCCCCATCTAACGGGATCTGCCATTCGTTTCGATCAGTTTCACATTGTTTTCCAGGCAGAGATTGCGGATCGACGGCACCGGACAGTGGTCGGTGATGAAGGTATGAACCTGGGAAAGCTGGCCGATCCTGACCGGTGCGGTGCGTTCGAACTTCGTCGAATCGGCAACGAGAATGACATGTCGGGCATTGGCGATAATTGCTTGAGCAACCTTCACTTCGCGAAAATCGTAATCGAGAAGCGCGCCGTCGATGTCGATCGCCGAAGCACCGATCACGGCGTAATCGACTTTGAACTGGCGGATGAAATCGACGGCCGCCTCCCCGACGATCCCGCCATCCGAACCGCGTACGACGCCGCCGGCAATGACGACCTCGATTGCCGGAAAAAGACGTAACCTATTGGCAACGTTTATATTATTTGTGATCACCATCAGCTCGTGATGGTTGGCGAGCGCCTCGCCCACCGCCTCGGTCGTCGTTCCGATATTGATGAACAGCGAGGCACCGCTTGGGATGAGCTCGACCGCCGCAATGCCGATTGCCTGTTTCTCGGAAGCGGCGATCTGCCGGCGCGCCTCGTATTTGACGTTCTCTGTCCCGCTCGGAAATGTTGCGCCGCCATGGATGCGTGTCAGTACCTGCGCATCGCAGAGATCGTTCAGGTCCTTGCGGATCGTCTGTGGCGTCACCGAAAAGCGGGAAGCGAGCTCCTCGACCAGAACCCTGCCGCTCGATTTCGCAATCGCGACGATTTCAGTTTGTCGGTCGGTCAAGAACATGGGACGCCTTTCGATCTGCTTTCGTTTTAAAGAAAGCGAATGGCGGCGCAATGCCTAACTGTTACCAGGCCGCCTTCGCGGCCCGAATTTGACGCTACCGCTTCCGCATCACGTTGACGACCAGCACGCCGAGAATTGCCATGATGCCACCGATTGCGCCGAGCGCGGTCGGAATTTCGCCCAGCCAGACAAAACCGATCAGCGTGGCGACCGGCGGAACGCCGTAAAGAAAATTCGAGGCGCGGGCGGCCGTCAGCCGCTTCAGCGCGATCGCCCAGGTGAGGTAGCCGATCGCTGTGGGGAAGATGACGAGATAGGCAACGCCCCAGTTCACCTCCGCCGGTGCGGCGGCAAGCGCCTGGATCGTCGCCGGAACGGCCGGAACCAGCGGCACGGAACCGATGAGCAGGATCCAGGCGGTGACGGCAAGCGCCGGCAGCCGTCCGAGCAGCGGCTTCTGCAGCACGCTGGCGATCGCCGAGCAAAGCGCTGCGCCCAGGATGAGGATGGCATTCGGATCGAGCTTGAAACCGTCATTGGAGGCGACCGCAATCAGCGCCACGCCCCCGAAGGAAACCGCGGTCCCCGCCCAGCCCCAGCGGCCGAAACGCTCGCCAAGCGCAAATGTGGCGATCAGGGCGGTGAAGACGGGCATGGTGTTGATGATGAAACTCGCCGGTCCTGCCGTAACGGTCTGCTCGCCAGTGTTCAGCAGCACCGCATAGGCGGCGATAAAAAGCACGGCGGCAACGGAGAGGCGGACGAAATCGCGTTTTTCCGGCATCGGCCGGTAGATGACGAGATAGACGAGAGCAATGACGCCGGCTGCCACATAACGCGCCGTCGCCAGTTCGATCGGCGTCAGCGGTCCGAGGCAGATGCGGATCACCACGAAAGAGGAAGCCCAGAAGAGGATGGTGACGAGGATCGCCGCAAAGGCCACCAGATCGAACCCGCCTTGCTGTTTCGTCGACATCGATGCGCTTGCCGCCATGCTCATTTTCGCCTCCATATGTTCCTGCGGACAATGGATTAGGCCTTCGATGCGTGCTTGAAAAGCATCGCAATCGATGATCAAATGTGCGTATGGTTCACAGCTCACCAGTGCTTCCGCCACTCGATACGCTCGAGACCTTTGCCCGTGCAGCCCGGCTCGGATCGTTTTCGGCCGCAGCCGAGGAAAGCGGCATCACCCATGGCGCGGTGTCGCGGCAGGTCTCGCGCCTGGAGCGCTGGATGGGCGTGCGCCTGTTTGCGCGCGAAGCCCGCGGCGTGCGCCTGACGCCGGAAGGTATGCGGTTTTTCGCGCGGGCGGAGGAAGCACTTGCGCTGCTCGGCAATAGCGGCGAACGCTGGCTGCCTCGCCGTAACAAGGCGGTAGTGCGCCTTTCGGTGACGCCCTCTGTCGCCTCCCTATGGCTGTTTCAACGCCTGCCGAAGCTCGAAGGAAACGAGCTGCATGTCGAGCTCACGCTCGAACACCGGCTGGCGGATTTCGGCGAAGGCACCGATCTGGCCATTCGCTGCGGCAAGGGGCCGTGGGCCGGCGTACGCGCCCTGCCGCTCTGGCAGGAGAAATCGTTCCCGATCGCCGCCCCGGCGCTGGCGGACCGGCTCGGGCAGCATTCCGATGCCCTTTCGCTGCTCGATCTGCCGATTCTGCATGATTCGAACATCGAAGGCTGGCGCCGCTGGCTCTCCCGCGAGGGTGTCGACTATATACCGCGCGGCCACGACCGGCGCTTCGAGGACTACAATCTGGTGATCGATGCCTGTGCGCAGGGGCTCGGGATCGCACTCGCGCGGCCGCCGCTATCGGATGCCGCGCTGGCGGCCGGACGCGTCGTCGCCGTATCGGAGCGGACGCTCGATTATCATGTGGCCTTTCACCTGATCCGGCCGGACGATGCGCTTAGAAGCCCTGCCATCGAATTCGCCAGCCGCTTCCTGCGCGAGGCCGGCCACGACGAGGCGACGATTGCCACTTTTATCGCGCCCGGCCGAGCGAAAACGTAAGTGGAAGAAGCGACACCGGCGGCCTTCAAGCGGCCGGGCATGAGGTCTTTACCCTCGGTTTCGATGCGGGAGAGGTCGCGCGCTTCGATGAAGGCTTCGCCCGGGCCGTTACTCTGCCAGAAGCTTCAGGCGCATTTCCTTCGCCAGCTCGAAACCAGCGGCTCGATAGACGGGCTCGCCGGCATCTGAAGCATGGATGACGGCCGTCGTGCAGCCGATCGATTTCAGATAGTCGACAGCCTTGTCGGTCAGCGCCGATGCGATGCCGCGCCGGCGGAAGGCGTCGGCGACATAGACGGACCAGATGTAACCGTGCAGCCGCTGTTCCGGCCGGATGACCTCCGGAAACGGCGATTGGTGCAGCTGGCAGGATGCAGAACCGGCGATGTCACCGTCGACGACCGCAAGGAACGAGGTCAGGCGGCGCTCTTCGCGACCGCTTCTGATAAAGGACAAAATCCGCGCCGCCGCATCAGACCTGTAGTGTTCCGGTGGTGTGCCGTAGCTGTCCCAGATCTTCAGATAGTGCCCAACCAGGATCTCGTCCTCGCTGGGCTTTGCCATTCGAATATCCATCGTGTCGTGATCCGGCTTGGGCATATGAGGGCGCGAAATCGCTCCTCAGACGAGGTGGCGTCCCCTGCCGCGATGCGGCAGGGGACGCCAAAAGGCTACATCAATTCGCTGCCGTGAGCGTCATCGAGGCGCTGCCGGCCGCAACGTTGAGGCCGAGCTGACCGGTCAGGCTGACCGTCTGCAGATGGATCGAGCCGGACGTGCCGCCAACCAGGAGATTGGCGCCGACACCGGCACCGAGCGTCGCTTCAGCGCTAGCGCCGACATAGAGGCCGGCGAGCGAACCGCGGTGATAGCCGGCCGTCGGCGCGAACACGGCCCAGATCAGGCGGCTGCGCGTGGTGAAGCCAAGGTCGATGCCGAGCTTTCTCACTTCGCCCGTATAACGATCCGAAAGTTCGTTGCCGACGGTCGACTGGAAGATGCAGTCGGCCTCTTTGGAGGAGCCGAGCACGTAACCCGTGCCGCCGCCGATATCGCAGGTGAGGTAGCCGATCTTCACGCCATTGCGCAGGTCCGGCTCTTCATACGTCCTGGTGACGAGGTCGGCGGCATTAACCGCCCCAGCGCCGACCAGCGTCAACGATACCGCGGCAAACGCCGTCGCAAAAGTTTTATTCATAAGTCTCTCCTTCTCAAATCGTGACGGGAGCATACCCGGCTACTCGCCACCAGATTCGGCAACAGATAACGGACGGAACCGCAAAACGATCCCGACCCGGCATCATTTACGCATCGCATGTCAAAGCGCATGGGAGGGCGCAACCGACAAACACGGCTACGGTTCAGCCCCCATTGGGACATTTCGAAGGCATCATTTCGCGTCATCCGGTTATTTTACGATGTTGTCAGCGATGGTTGCCGGAAAGGCACGATCCTGATCGCCGTCAACTCTTAACGAGCGGTATCATGCAAATTGCAGGCGCCCCATTTGGATAGGCGATCGATGATCGCGCAGGTTGCCATGCCGTATAGATAGCTGTACTATTTGAAAATACTCTCCATGCAGCGCTGTAACTGGAGAGGAATCGGCATGATTGCTTGGCATTGCCGCAGAATTTCCGCTTGTTTTCCGGAATTATGCTTCCGTTCGAACGGAAACTAAGTCTGAATTTGAGAGATATAATCAGGCGATATTTTCGCGGGGGCCGGACAATCGTACGCCCGCTCATCTCTATTGGAGATAGCGGGTAATTTATCGGGAGGGAAAGATGCGCATACGCAGGACAAACATCATACTGGCGGGATGCCTTGCCGTCTCCGCCTGCCAGTCCGGGCCGACGTCACAGGCCGTCTCGGATCGTAATTCCGAATTCGGCTGCATCGCGGGAACCGTCGGCGGCGCGATTGTCGGTGGCTTGATCGGCAGTACGATCGGCGCCGGAACCGGGCAGGTGCTTGCTGTCGGCGCCGGCATAGGCGGTGGCGGTTTCGTAGGCAACCGCCTGGCTTGCCGATAATTGGGGAGGGATATCAAGCGATGAAAACCTTGGCTTTCGCGACGACACTCATCCTGTGCCAATGTGTTGGGGCAGTGGCGCAACAGCAGCAACAGCCCGGATCGATGTATCAGGGCCAGATGGACCGGCTCGACGGCAATGCCAGCAAGGCCGTCGACCGTTCGGAATACGAGACCTTCATGGGCACGGCTTTCGGAAGTCTCGACAAGAACAAGGACGGCAGCCTGCAGTCCGACGAGACGGTGCAGATCCTGACGGTCGAGCAATTCACTTTGACCGACGCGAACCACAACGGCCGCATCAGCCGAAGCGAATTCATGCAGCGGGTGATGGCGGATTTCGCGACCGCCGACCACGACCGGGATGGAAACCTTCAGTGACGTAGAGGTCAAACCGAGTGTGGCAATAAAGAAAAACCCGGCGATGTGTTCGCCGGGTTTTTATACTCGATCTGTCCGCACTATACTTTTCGCATTAGTCTCATGACGAGCGACACGACGAACAGAACCAGGAAAATGAAGAACAGAACCTGGGCAATGGAAGCTGAAGCACCTGCGATGCCGCCAAATCCGAGGACGCCGGCAATCAAGGCCACAACGAGAAACACCAGAGCGTAGTAAAGCATCGCAATCTCCTTTTACGTTGCTGCGGAGATAACGGAGGCCGCCCCATTTGGTTCCCGTCCGTGTCACGGTCGGCGCATCGGCTTGTTCAGCCGAAATGAAAAACGCCGCTGTACCTCCGGTCGCCTTCATTCGGCTCGGGAGGTTCGGCCGCATCGAGATAGGCCTTGAGCGGCCCGGTCAGCACGAACCAGATGCTGGCTCCGAGCATGAAACAGGCTCCCACCGGATCGTCGATGCGGGCGATGAACGGAAGGCAGGCGGATGCGAACAACACGATGATCCGCACCGACCACTCCGCCTCACGTTTGGCGATGGCCCGCGCTCTCAGCGATTTATATTCCCGAGCGCCGTAACCGCCTCCCCCTGCCTTCACAGCCGAAAGCAGTTTTCGCGCGGACGGCAGCGCCAGCATGATCAGCGCGGCAACGCTGAGCGTGAAAGTCTCGCCGGCCATGACCTGCCCGCTCGCGATCAGCAGAAAGGAGAGCACGACGAGATTCCATGTCGGCTCCAACAATTCCGGCGGTTGCCGCGTGCGGAGATGCCAACTCCGCAGCAAACCCGCCGCGCCGTGCAGTAGCGGCTGATCGATATAGCGATTGATCCAGTCCATGCCGTTGTGCCCGTCCCCGATTGCATGAAGAGGCCTTCGAACACCACGGAATTTGGTCATCATCGTGGCGATAGCCGTGGAATCCGCTCTTCGCGTGGACGAACTGGCATTACCGAGGCGCGTCACGGTCGCAAAATCTGAAGGCGACCTCAGAACTCGGCGACACCAATTTAGCGCAATTCCTGCGCAACCTCCCAGACATGGCCCGACGGATCCGCAAAGGCCGCGGTACGGCGGCCCCATGGACGATCGATCGGACCATTGAGCAGCGTGACCCCGAGCTTGCGCAGTTCCGCGCAAACCGCATCGACGGCATCGACCTTGATCGTCAGCAGGACGCGCGCGCCGGAACCCGGTGCTGCCACCGCCGACGGCTCGACCAGTTGAGGCGCTTCCGTCACTTTCAGCAGGTTGATCATCGTCCCAGAGAATTTCAGCACCGAGGATACTGCGTCCTCATAGACGATCTCGGGTGCAAAGACCTTCTGGTAGAACGCTTTGGCCTCGTCGATATCATCGACGAACAGGGTGACGACCTCGATCCTGTCTAACAGCATGGACATATCTTCCTCCGTTGCTTCGACCGCTCAGCCGATATCGCTGGCCGGCTGTCTGCTGGTCGCCTCGAGCCTGGCAATTTCGACATGCCCCGCGAAAAAATCCGTCAGCTTCGCAGGCCGGGCGCCTCCTGGCCGGTGCGCGCCACATATTCGGTGTAGCCGCCGCCATATTGGTGGACGCCCTCGGGCGTCAGTTCCAGCACCCGGTTGGAGAGTGCGGCGAGAAAATGCCGATCGTGCGAAACAAACAGCATGGTGCCCTCATATTGCGACAGTGCCTTGATCAGCATTTCCTTGGTGTCGAGGTCGAGATGGTTCGTCGGCTCGTCGAGCACGAGCAGGTTCGGCGGGTCGAACAGCATGATCGCCATGACCAACCGGGCCTTCTCGCCGCCTGATAGTACCCGGCACCGCTTCTCGACATCGTCGCCGGAGAAACCGAAGCAGCCGGCCAGCGCGCGCAACGGCCCCTGCCCTGCCTGCGGGAACTGGTCTTCCAGCATCTGGAAGACAGTGCGCTCGCCATCCAATATATCCATGGCGTGCTGGGCGAAATAGCCCATCTTGACGCTGGCGCCGAGGGCGACGCTGCCCTGATCAGGCGCGGTGGAGCCGGTCACCAGCTTCAGCAGCGTCGACTTGCCGGCACCGTTGATGCCCATGATGCACCAGCGCTCCCGGCGGCGCACGACGAAGTCGAGTCCCTCGTAGATGCTGCGGCTGCCGTATTTCTTATGAACGTTCTTCAGGTTGACCACGTCCTCGCCGGAGCGCGGCGCCGGCTGGAACTCGAAGGAAACGATCTGGCGGCGCTTGGGCGGTTCCACC
This sequence comes from Rhizobium sp. 862_C5_N1_2, assembly GCF_051811205.1. Classification (NCBI taxonomy): domain Bacteria; kingdom Pseudomonadati; phylum Pseudomonadota; class Alphaproteobacteria; order Hyphomicrobiales; family Rhizobiaceae; genus Rhizobium; species Rhizobium sp. 862_C5_N1_2. Next base: position 477,584 of record NZ_JBPWPT010000004.1, read on the forward strand.
CGGTCGATCTTCTCCAGCTTCTTCACCCGGCTCTGCACCTGCGAGGCATGCGAGGCGCGCGCCTTGAACCGCTCGATGAACTTGATTTCCTTGGCAAGCATGGCCTGCTGGCGCTCGAACTGGGCCTGTTGCTGCTTCTCGTTCTGCGCCCGCTGCTGCTCGTAGAATTCGTAGTCGCCGGAATAGGCCGTCAGCGTGCCCGCATCGATCTCGATGATCTTGGTGACGATGCGGTTCATGAACTCGCGATCATGCGAGGTCATCAGCAGCGCGCCCTCGTAACCTTTCAGGAATTCCTCTAGCCAGATCAAGCTTTCGAGATCCAGATGGTTGCTCGGCTCGTCGAGCAGCATGACATCGGGGCGCATGAGGAGAATGCGAGCAAGCGCTACGCGCATCTTCCAACCGCCCGACAACGCGCCAACATCGCCGTCCATCATCTCCTGGCTGAAGCTGAGCCCCGCGAGCACTTCGCGTGCGCGGCCCTCGAGCGCGTAACCGTCCAACTCCTCGTAGCGCGCCTGCACCTCTCCGTAACGCTCGATGATCTCTTCCATGCTATCGGCTTGCTCGGGATCGGCCATGGCGGCCTCGAGATCGCGCAATTCGCCGGCAACGATGCTGACCGGGCCGGCACCGTTCATCACCTCGGCGACGGCGCTGTGGCCCGCCATCTCGCCGACATCCTGATTGAAATAGCCGATGGTGACGCCCCTTTCGACGGAGACCTGCCCCTCGTCGGGCTGCTCCTCGCCGTTGATCATCCGGAAGACGGTCGTCTTACCGGCGCCGTTCGGGCCGACGAGGCCGATCTTCTCGCCTCTGTTAAGAGCCGCGGACGCCTCGATGAAGAGGATGCGGTGACTGAGCTGCTTGCTGATATTTTCAATACGGATCATGATTTGCGCGGGAGCCTGGAGAAGGAGATTTTGGCGCGCTTATGCCATGCGGGGAAATCGCAGGATAGCCCTGTTTCCGACCGTCTTGATCTCAAGAGTATGATGCCGAAAGGTGTGAGCGGTTTTCGGGCGAACATGCTCGCCTTCTTTAATTTGGAACCGGATTGGATATTATCGCGGCTCACGCCAACGGAGACCTGTGCCAATGAGCGTTCGTCCGCCGCAGTCCTTCAGACCATCCGAGCAGAATAAAAACGGCTTCAACGTCCTCGAATACGAGCTGATGTCGGAACGCGCGGATTCGCTTGGACGTCACGGACTGAAAGCGGAGGCGGCACTTGCCGCACTGAGGAACGCGAGAGGCTTCTCAATGAAGCCTCCGACGCCGTCTGGGCGTTCTTCATCCAGCGTGAGATCTGCGGGTTGCGGAACAACCGCGACGCCGTCCAGCGCTACGGCATTCCGAACGAAGTGATCGCCAGATTGGGCGCGGTGCGGAAGTAGCGCACTGCGACGGCTCTGCTATTGTCACCGTGGCTGCCGTCCTGCCTCTCTCTATTGGGTGGAAATCCCCGGTGCGGAAAGGTATGGCTTGGTGCCCAACCAATGCGAAAGGGAAACGCGATGCCAACCTCCATCCGGATCGGCAATCAGGATCTCACCGTCGATGTCTCCACCCTCGGCGCCGAGATGCAGGCGCTCACGTCAAGCGATGGGCGTTCATGGTTGTGGACGGGCGACGCGGCCTTCTGGACCGGGCGTTCGCCGATCCTGTTTCCGATCGTCGGCAAGACACCTGACGACAAGATCACGATCGACGGCACGGTCTATCCGATGGCCCAGCATGGTTTTGCCCGCCGCAGCGAATTCGCGCTTGCGGCATCCACCGAGACGATGTGCCGGTTCGAACTGACCGCCTCGGAGGCGACGCGGGCGGTCTATCCCTTCGAGTTTCAGCTGGCCGTGGTGCATGCGGTCGAGGGCCGGGCGTTGACTGTCACGGCGGAGGTCAGCAATCGCGACCAGAAGCCGATGCCCTTCGGTCTCGGCTTCCATTCGGCCTTCGCCTGGCCATTACCCGGTGCTTCCGGGCGCGACCATATCGTCACCCTAGACAATGAAGGCGAGCCGGCGCTCGTGCGGCTGGAAGGCGGCCTCATCAACCCTGCGGCCTTGCCCTCGCCGTTCGATGCCGGCCGGCTGGTGCTCGATCATGCCATGTTCGAGCAGGATGCGATGATTTTCCCGAGCGGTGCGGGCGAAGGGCTGCGCTATGGCGCAGAAGGCGGGCCGGCCATGCATTTCCATTTCGAAAACCTGCCCAATCTTGCGCTGTGGACCAAGCCGGGGGCGCCCTTCCTCTGTGTCGAGCCCTGGCATGGAACGGCCGCGGAAGCGGGAGGTTCGAGCGAGCTATCGAAGAGGCCTTCGACCACGATCCTGGAACCGGGTGCTGTCGCCCGCTTCGCCTTTACGGTCGAAATCCCGCAATAGAAAGCGCTCGCCAGGAAGCCCGGCGAGCGCCGGTATTTCGTTCAGTGAGCGCCGGCGCCACCGCCGGCCCGCGGTTTCTGGGTGAGCAGCAGGGCAACGGCTGCAATGGCAAGAACAACGCCGATGACGGCGAAGGTATCGGCAAAACCCAGGATGAGGGCCTGGCGCCTGACAATCTGGCCAAGCGCCACGATGGCTTTCTGGGCTGCGACGGCATGATCGGAAACACCATGCTGCAGGAAGTAGCCAGTCATCTGGTCGAGACGGTTGCGGACTTCGTCGCGGCCGAGCGTCACCGACTGGCCGATGATATTAGAGTGGAACTGCTCGCGTTTGGTCAGCACCGTGCCGAGTGTCGCCGTGCCGACGGCGCCGCCGAGATTGCGCAGCATGTTGGTCAGGCCCGAGGCGGCGGCCGCATCTGATGGAGCGATGCCGGCAGTGGTGATGGCGGTGATCGGTGTCAGCACCAGGGCCTGGCCGATGGCGCGGACGATATTCGGAATCCAGAACTGGTCGCCGGCGGTATCGGCCGAAAGCGTGATGTTCATGAAGCAGCTGATCGCGAAGATCGAGATGCCGAGGAAGCCGATGTAACGCGCATCGAAGCGCTTCATCATCATCGGCACGAGCGGGATCAAAAGCAGCTGCGGCAGGCCGGTCCAGGCCAGGACATTGCCGATCTGCTCGGCATTATAACGCTGCACCTGGCCGAGATATTGCGGCAGGATATAGACGGTGCCGAAGAGAGCCACACCGACCAGCACGTTGACGGCAACGCCGATGCCGAAATTGCGCTGCTTGAGCAGCCGCAGCTTGACCAGGGGCTTCTCCACCGTCAGCTCGATCCAGATGAAGGCGACGAGGAAGACGAAGGCGACGATGCTGAGCTTGACGATGAAGGGCGAGGAGAACCAGTCTTCCTTGTTGCCCTCTTCAAGCACCGTCTGCAGCGCCGAAAGACCGATCGCCATGGTGAAGATGCCAGCCCAGTCGCCCTCCCTGAGTAGGCCAAGCTGCATCGGCTGCTTGTCGAGCGTCAGGGCAAGGGCGACCGCCATGATGGCGCTCGGGATGGCGTTGATGAAGAAGATCGTCTGCCAGCCATAGTTTTCGGTGAGGTAACCGCCGATGGTCGGGCCGATCGCCGGTGCGAAGGTAACCGAGAGCGCGAAGATCGCCAGGCCGAGCGGCTGCTGCGATTTCGGCAGCTTGGTCAGCACCATGGTGAAGGCCATGGGGATGAGCACGCCGCCGGCAAAGCCCTGCAGGCCGCGCAGCACGATCATCGTGCCGAGATCATGGGCGAAGGCACAGGCGATCGAAAACAGTGGAAAGAGGACGGAGTTGACGAGGATAAAGCGCCGGAATGAGAAGACGTTGCTGAAATAGGCCGTCAGCGGAATGACGACGATCTCGCCGATGAGGTATGAGGTGGAGATCCAGGCGCCGTTGTCGACGCCCGTTCCGATGCCGCCCTCGATGTCGAGCAGCGAGGCATTGGTGATCTGGATGTTGAGGATCGCCATGAAGGCGCCGATCATGCCGGCGAGAACGGCGATCCATTCCCTGGTGCTGGCGCCGGTTTTCGGCTGCGGAGCGGCGATTGATGTTGCTGCGATGGTGGACATGACACAAACTCCTCGACCCCCGGCCTAGCTGCGGTCGTTCTTGGTGTCGATGCTCGGCTGGACGGACATGCCGGGTCGCAGGTCGCCGTTGGCGGCGGCGTCGCCGTCGAGCACGATCCTGACCGGAATGCGCTGGACGACCTTGGTGAAGTTGCCGGTGGCGTTATCGGGCGGCAGCAGGGCGAATTCCTGGCCGCTTGCCGGTGCGAGGCTGTCGACATGGCCGTGATAGGTGCGGCCGGGGAACATATCGACCTCGATATCGACTGGCTGGCCGGCCTTCACGTCGGTGAGTTGGGTTTCCTTGTAGTTGGCGATGACATAGGCAGCCGTCGTCGGCACGACCGACATCAGCTGGGTGCCAGCCTGGACATATTGGCCGATGCGCAGCGTCCGGTTGCCGACGGTGCCGTCGACGGGCGCTGTGATCGTCGCATAGGAGAGGTTGAGCTCGGCCTGGTGCTGGACGGCCTGGCTGCGCGCAAGAGCCGCCTTTGCCTGGGCCAGTTCGGCGTTGAGAAGATCGACCTGCTTGACGGCGGCATCGAGCGAGGCGGTGTCGCGGACGATCGAGGCCTGGGCGGCAGCGATCTGCGAGGCGGCCTGCTGTGCCGTCTGGACCGGGGCGTAACCGCTGGTGGCAAGGTTCGAATAGCGCTTGTTGTTCTGCTCGGCAAAGGTCTCGTTGGCGCGGTCGACGTCGACGGTCGCGCGGGCGGCGGCAATCGTGGACTGCTGGATATCGAGCGAAGCCTGCTTGGCGTTGACGGTGGCTTCCCCGGCTGCGACATCGGCCTTTGCCTGATCAAGGGCTGCCTTGAAGTCGCGGTCATCGATGCGGGCGAGCGGCTGGCCGGCCTTGACGGTCTCGTTGTCCATGACGAGGACCTCGGCGAGATAGCCCGAAACCTTGGGGGCGATGGTGCTGCTGTCGGCTTTCACATAGGCGTCGTCGGTCGAGATATGGAAACGCCCGACTGTCCAGTAATCATGGCCGTAATAGGCGCCGGCGGCGATCAGCACGAGGGCGGTGGCACCGAGAAGCAAGGAGCGGCCGCCACGCTTGCGGGCGGGCTTTTCCTCGGCAATGGGGGCAGCGGCCTCAGCGATGAGCGGTGGCTTGCCGGCGTCCAGGCTCGCGGGAGCGGCTTCGGCAACGGTTTCGACGGCGTTATTGTTGTTCAAGGCACGCAGCTTCTTGGTAGTCATTGTCTTTCTCCGGATGACGGGTCGCCGTCTCTTGGGCTGCGGCCTCTGAATTCAAGTGAAATCCTATTTAGGAAACTTGATATTTTCCAAAATATGCACTATAAAATGGATGTCAATAGGAATTTGGAAAATCATCATGGTCCAAAATCAACAAATTGAGAGAAGGCCGCGCGGAAGGCCGCAGTTGCGCTGTGACGACGACACCAGGGGCCTGATCATCAAGGCGGCAAATACCCAGTTTCACGAGAATGGATACGCGGCGGCAAGCATCGCCACGATCGCCCAGGAGGCTGGTGTTTCCACAAAGACCCTCTATCGGCTGTTTCCGACCAAGGCCGATCTCTTTGCCAGCATGATCTCAGAGCGTATCGTCGGTTTCCTGCTCGCGCTCGATCCCCCGATGCTCGCCAATGCCGATCTGAGAGATGGGCTGGAACGTATGCTGATGGCTTACGGCATGCTGTCGCTTTCTGAAGATACGGTCACCATCATGCGCCTCGTCATCGGCGAGTCGGACCGCTTCCCTGAAATCGCCACGTCCTTCTACGAACAGGCGATCCTACGCACCAATGCGCTGATGGAGGACTGGCTGCGCCGGCAGGTCGACCGCGGCCTCATTGCGCTCGAGGATCCGCATTTAGCCTGCGGCATGCTGCGCGGGATGATGGCCATGGAACCGCAGCGCGCGGCGATCCTGCGTCAGGAGCCACCGCCGACGATCGAAGCAATACAGGCGCGGGCGAAGATGTGCGCCGATCTTTTCCTGAAGGGTTGCGCGCTCTGAAGCATCGCTCGGGCTTCAGAGCGCGATGATTTTTTCTTACGAGCGAGCCGGTGCGGGCGCGGGAAGAAGCTTGCCCCGCAGCAGCCCAATTCGCCAAGGTCAGTCGATGCCGTTCGAGGACACCCTCAGGTCGGCGGCGCGCCCAGAGCATGCAGGATACCGCGCAGTTCGGCGAGGCCGCGCATGCGGCCGATGGCGGGGTAGCCTGGGGTGACGACCTTGTCGAGATCGTCAAGCATGCGGTGGCCATGATCCGAGCGGAAGACGATGGTGTCTTGTGTGCCGCGGTGGCGGTCTTCCGCGACCAGTTCCCGAAGCACCGCGACCATGTCGACGTCGCCTTCCAGATGCGCGCTTTCATGGAACGTTCGGCCGTCGCCCTCGCGCGTCGTGGCGCGCAGATGGGCAAAGTGGATGCGCGAGGCGAAGCGCCGTGCGATCGCCGGCAGGTCGTTCTCGGCGCGCACGCCGAGACTGCCGGTGCAATAACACATGCCGTTTGCCGCCGATGGCACCGCATCGAAGAGCGCGGCATAATCATCGGCCGTCGAGGCGATGCGCGGCAGGCCGAACAGCGAGCGCGGCGGGTCATCGGGATGCAGCGTCAGCTTGACGCCGCGCGCTTCGGCAGCCGGCGTTACAGCCTCCAGGAATTCGATCAGGTGCCGACGCAATCTTGCTGCATCGATACCGCTATAAGCGACCAGCTTTTCCCGGAAGGCCGGTATGGTCAGAGGTTCGGTGGTCGACCCCGGTAGAGCCGAGGTGATGATGCGGGTGATGTCGGCGACCTCGTCGTCCGTCATCGCCTCGAAGACGATACGCGCCCTTTCCCGGTCTTCCGCGGAATAGTGCTGCGCCGCATCTGGCCGTTCCAGAATGAAGAGATCGAAGGCTGCGAAACGCTCGTGATCGAAACGCATGGCGGTGGCGCCCGTCGGTGTCACGAAATCGAGTTCGGTGCGGGTCCAGTCCACCACCGGCATGAAATTATAGCAGACAATCGGAATGCCGCAGGCGGCGACCGCTTCGAGGCTGGCGATCCACGCCTCGATTTCCGCCTTCGCCTCCCCGCCCTTGCGCTTGACCGCGTCGGGGATCGGGATGCTCTCAACGACCGACCAGACGAGCGGCGCACGGTCGCCCGGCGTCGTCTCGATCAGAGACTGGCGTTCGCGCACTTCCTTCTCGGTCCAGGCCCTGCCGATCGGCACCTGATGCAGCGAAGAGACGATATTGGTGGCGCCCGTCTGACGGACGTCATCCAGCGTCACCGGCGCTTCCGGTCCGAACCATCTCCAACCTTGTCGCATCCTTCTTCCTTCCCTGGTCTTTCGTTTCGTGTTGGCCTGCCGTCAGCAGAAATAATCGGGGTAACGCGCGCGCAGTTCGTCGACATCGGGAATGACGGCGCTTAAGTGATGGATCATTGCGCTGCGTGCAGCCGCCGCATCGTGAGCGGCGAGCGCATCGCGGATAATGATGTGTTCGTGCACCACGTTGTCCATGCGCCCAAGCACCGGCAGCGTCAGCCGCCGCGCCCGATCGATCTGCACCTTGACCGTTTTCAAGATTGCCCAGATGCCGGGATAACCTGATATCTGCGCGATCGCCTCGTGGAAGGCCTCATCCTCCTCATGGAAGCTCGAGGCATTGTTGGTCGCGGCGTGCGACCGCTGCCGGGCGATGATGGTATCGAGACGGGCGATGTCTGCGGCAGTCGCGGTCAGGGCCGCAGTCTCGACGGTCGTGCCTTCGAGCGCCTTGCGCACAACGACCGCCTCGGGGATCGCCGAGACCGGCACCCGCGAGACGACCGTGCCCGATTGCGGATAGATATCGACCAGTCCACCTTCGGAAAGCCTGAGCAGCGCCTCACGCACCGGTGTGCGGCTGACGCCGAAATCATCGGCAATCCGCTTTTCCTGCAGCAGCATGCCAGGCGGCATTCGTAGCGACACGATGTCGGCGTAGAGACGATCGTAGATGGCGCCGGCCGTGGTGATGCGGCGCAGCCTGCCGCCAACCTCCTGCGACGTCGGGACTACCAAGACTTCGGTTTCTGATGCTTGCGACATAACGATACCGGGCGTCGATGCTTGTTGGCATACTAGTATATCAGTTATATGGCCTTGCCAAGACGTGCTGCGGGTGAGTGAGGGTATAGCGCCACATCTCGTGATTCAGCGCTTCGCGAATTGAGCATTTCAGTCTGGGCCCGGGGATCGAGCAATGATTGCGCTTCAAAAGCGCTGGTGAACGGCATGAGCCTTGCGAAATCAGAAGCCCGATCTTTGTGCCGTGACACTCTTTGTTTGGAACTTAGATCCGTCGAGTTGGTTGAAATCCCCAAGGAGATGGTCATGAAAAACCCAGCACGACGCAAGATAAGCGAAAGTACGACCGACGACGGGCGGCCGAAAGCTCCACCCGTTGCGGACGCACGCGGACAGAAGATGGCTCGGCGAGCCGCAAACCAAATCGACAGGAAGAGCGGCGGGTTGCCAGCAGCCACCCGCGAGGAGGAGATCCGAAGAAGGGCATATTCGCTGTGGGAGAAGGAGGGGAGGCCGGAAGGCAAGCACCGGCATCACTGGACCCTGGCCGAACATGAACTCGACGCCCAGCAGGGCGAGGCCGACAATCCTCCAAATCTCGCAGCCCTGCGAGAGGCCTCGCGCGAACATACCGATGCATTCCTCGTCAAGACGGATCTCGAAGACGCGGATCAACGCGAAGCCTCCCCCGGCACACGCGAGCAGGATTGAACTTTCCGCCTCGCGCCAATCTCAGAAAGGTCCCCGAAATGGTCGACAAACAGAACTTGAACGCTGGATTCACCGGAACGCCCACCGAGCAGCCGGAGGGATTGACCAAGGTCGCGAAGTCGGCAGCCAAAGAGATGAAGCGCGAGGCCTATGCCGTCGCCTCCGGCGCTAGAGAGCACCCGTACACAGCAAGCGCACTGTTGCTCACCACCGGCATTCTGGCATTCGGGCTCGGCTATCTCCTCGGTCGATCATCGGCGGAAAGCTCCACAAGGGTGTATTGGCGATAGCGGCAGACACTTCACGTCAACGAAACGCAGCATCGGTTCTTCGATTGGCTCTCCTGATCCCGATGTTGCCGCCTTCTCTTCCCGCAGTACGCTCGTCGGATGATCACGATCAAACCCTCAAATCAAGCCGCACCTCAAACGTGTTTTCCGTTGAAGCCGGCTTTCCCGCCGTATCCGTTTGCCGCGATCATCGAATAGAACCATGTCTGTCCAGAACGGCCTGTTGCCTGAATACCACGTTGAATAAAGCCATGGATTGCGCCCTCATCGCGACTTGACAGCCGTCTTCACGATCCTTAGCGAGGCAGTATCGACACGGTCAGGGCCGGCATAGTGAATTATTTTAAACAACTCAAGATGGCGGTTCTCGATCCCGGAAATGGGGCGGGAGGCGCGCTCGACCGAAACAACCGCATTGCGGTCTTTGCCTTTGCAATCCTTCCAGGACTTTCGCCGAACTTTAACTCCTTCATCCTCCTCGCGTCGATGGTGTGGGGCCTCTACGGTCTGGTCACGGGCCGCCTGGCCTTGAACCTGTCGCGATCCGACCGGCTGGTTGCCATTAGCATGTCGATCTACCCGCTGGTGATGATCGCCAGCATATTCATCAATCCGCCTTACTCCGAAGAACTGGACTGGATATTCCGGCTCCTGCCTTTCTTTTCGGTCTGGCTGATATTGCCGCGGATGCGCCAATCTCCCGATGGCCGTCTCTTGCCGCTCTTTATCCTCGGCGCAGGCATCGGCATGATCGTCACCTTTGTCTTCAGTCTCCTGCAGATCATGTTTCTGATGTCCAGGGCAGAAGCTGGAACTTCGAACGCTGCACTGCTGGGGATCATAGGCGTTCTTTTCGGCGGCATTGCGCTTCTCAACGTTCAATCTCCGAGAAGCGTGGAGCAAAGAATTGCGATATTGGGATATGCCGCCGGTCTAGGCTGCGTTCTGCTTTCCGGAACGCGCTCGGCCTGGCTGGTCATTCCCGTCCATATCGTCATTTTTTTCTGGTATTTTCGCAAACACAGCTTCCATTTGAGTTTGCGCAGCCTCGCCATTACCGGCTCCTTGCTGTTAGCGGGACTTATCACTCTGGGTAGCGGCCAGATCCTCGATCGCATTGAAGCGCTCCAAGGAGATCTGACAACGCTCGAACGCAGTGACGGCGAGATCACGTCGCTCAGTGCGCGGTTCGCTTTGTACAAAGGTGCACTATCAGCAATCCGCAAGGACCCCTTGACTGGTTATGGCCCGCAAAACCGGATGACTTCGGTTTTGGCAGAGCTGCCCGATAGTATAAGGCCACAGCTGCCCTTCTCGCATGTCCACAACGGTTTTCTGACTGCGGGAATCGACGCCGGCGTTTTCGGCATTGCGGCGCTTTCGCTGATGCTCCTGACGCCCGTGATAGGCGCGTGGAGAAAAGAACCCGGACCGGGCCGGGATCTCGCCATTGCGCTCGCTCTTCTGCTCGTCAGCAGCTACGTCATAACCGGCAGCTTTGGCATCATGTTCAATCAGAAGGCTCTGGATCCGATCTTCGCCTATTTGGTCGCCCTTATTTGTGTGGACCGCGGCAGCACACGGTTTGCGCCTGTCGTTCGGAGGTAACGTCTGCTGGCACTTGACGTCTCAGGCCGCCGTATTGGTTTCGGCGCCGGTGAAGGCCAGATCCGAGACTTCACCGGTTGAGGAATAGCCGGAGACGAGCTCCGCCAACATCGCGCGTGCCGCGACCATATCGTTCCGATCCAATACCGCATTGAGCGAGTTGAGCTTTTTCGAAAGCTCCGGCCAGAAGAGGAAATCCTCGCGCGCCTTCATAATGCGAGGATGTTCGGTTGTTTCAGGGTTGTCGCCGATCAAAAGTTCTTCGTAGAGCTTCTCGCCGGGCCTGAGGCCGGTAACGGAAAGCTCGATATCCCCTTCAGGATTGTCATCGTCGCGGAGGGTCAGCCCGGAAAGCTCTACCATCTTGCGGGCGAGATCGGCGATGCGCACGGGTTCTCCCATGTCGAGCAGGAAAACATCTCCACCCTCGGCCATCGCGCCAGCCTGGATGACGAGTTGCGAGGCTTCCGAAATGGTCATGAAGTAGCGGGTTATCTCAGGATGTGTCAGGGTAACGGGGCCGCCTTCCTTGATCTGCTGCCTGAAAAGCGGCACGACGGATCCGGACGAACCGAGTACATTCCCAAAGCGGACCATGGAAAAATTGGTTCGCATTCTGTCGGTCGTAGACTCCGCTGCGAGCGCCTGCAGAACCATCTCCGCCAGTCTCTTGCTGGCCCCCATCACGTTCGTGGGGCGTACGGCCTTGTCTGTACTGATCAGCACGAAATTCGAAACGCCGCATTTATTGGCCGCGCGCGCCGTGACCAGCGTACCCATGACATTGTTCTTGATGCCTTCCACGGCATTATGTTCGACAAGGGGCACATGCTTGTAAGCGGCTGCATGATAGAGCGTGTGTGGTCGCCAGCTCTGCATGATATGTTCCATGCGATCCTGGTCGCGAACGGAACAAAGAATTGGGACGATCTGCAGATCTTCTTGTCTGTACAGCTCGGCCAGCTTCTGCAATTCGGCATGGATATTATAAAGCGCAAACTCGTTCTGATCGAGGAGGATCAGGGTGGAAGGCTCGTTGCGTAGAATCTGGCGGCACAACTCGCCGCCGATCGAGCCACCAGCACCCGTGACCATAACCACCTTTTTACGCATCGCCTTGTCAAGCAACTCCTGCCGTGGCGCGACCGCTTCTCTCCCCAGCAGATCTTCGATCTCCAGCTCACGGATGTCGGAGACGGCGATGCGTCCCTGAGCCAGGGCCGTGAGATCGGGCAATGTACGAACATTGACCCTGGCTTTGCGGATGTGCTCCAGGATTTCGTTGCGACGCTGTCGCGATGCGGATGGAAGAGCAAGAAGTACATTGTGGACGCCAAGAGCTTCGGCAAGCACCGGAAGATCCGAGGGGTCATAGATCGGCAAACCACCCATGACGCCGCCCTTGAGACGCGGATCATCATCCAGATAGCCGACGACATTGAGTTCGGCGCTGTTCATCAAGGCAGCCGCCAGTTGCCGCCCGGCCTTCCCCGCCCCATAGATCAACACCTTGGCGAGCATATTCTTGTGGAGGATGCGCTGGTAGGCATCCCCGAGCCAGTAGCGGATACCCAGCCTCGACAGCCCGATCGCAATCAACAGCAGGAAGGGCTGGAGGATGCCGACGGTTCTCGGAACGCCCGGCACACTGAGGGCGGTAAAGATCGTCATGAAGGCAAAGCCGTAGATCGCAATCGCCTTCAGAACAGTAATGAAAGCAGCCATATTGGCATAACGAAAGATCGCCCGATACATGCCCATGACGATGAAAATGGGAAGTGCCATGCACAAGGAAACGAAGACCGGCAACCACTGGACGCCGGTTAGTACCGTCCATTCGTTGAGGCGGAAGCAATAGGCCAGCCAGATGGTTAGAACGCAAAAGCTGGAATCCACCAGCAAAGCCAGAGCACGTTTGGCAACCCGCGGCATCGCCAACAGAGGGGCGACGAGCGCTTGCATCGGCTTTAAGAACCATCCTGAGCGCGATGTCTCAGCGGGGGTATTTTCAGGCATTGCTTACCAGCGTTTCGCAGATCGATCGACACCACCTTCTTGTCATTTTCTGCAACGAGCGCAACTGAAATAATCGGAAACCAAGGTCTTCCGCACTGCTTATCTATCAGAAGTAGGTAGCTTAATGCCTTATTCCCTTACGGCGGATTACCTTCTCGGCCGTCATAAACAGGATGCTTATGTCGAGGCCGAGCGAGCGACGTTCGAGATATTCGATATCGAATTTAACCTTCTCCGGAATCGGCAATTCGTCACGTCCGTTGATCTGCGCCCATCCCGTCAATCCGGGCAAGAGCTTGTCGACGCCATGGGCCGTCCGCAATTCTATTAGGTCGTATTGATTGTAGAGTGCCGGCCGTGGGCCGACGAAACTCATCTTCCCCTCGAGAATGCACCAGAGCTGCGGCAGTTCATCGAGGCTGGATTTGCGTAGAAACGAGCCGATAGGCGTCAGAAACCGATCCGGGTTTTCAAGCAGATGCGTGGCCACCGTCGGCGTGTCGACGCGCATGCTGCGAAACTTTGGCATCAGAAAGATCTGATTGAAACGGCCGACACGTTTTGACCAATAAAGGATTGGTCCCGGCGAGGTAAGGCGAACACAAAGAGCGACGATGAGGATTGGAAGGAGCAGGATCACCGACGCAATCAAAGCCAGCAAAAAATCCACCGCCCGTTTCAAACCCATGCTCCGCAGCTCCGCGCCATCGACCGACCATCCGCCGTTCACGCTATCGCCTGCCGTATCGTCAAAAAGCGTTTCGCGTCAACTGGAGGACATGGTGTTTTATCTATAGGCATGCTCGATCGATCATCGACCTGTTGGCCCCCTCCCGCCATGCCCGTCTGGGTTCCACCACGCTGCAAACCGGTCGGCTGCTTCCCCCGGGAGGCTGATCATGGGTCTTATGCACCCCCGCGGTTGGCAGCTTGTTTGGCCGATACGGACCGACACCGCTCGTCGTCCCGGGTGCCATTCTGCTTAATATGCTGATGTGGCCCCTGACATTCGTCCAGCAGGACACCTCATTCTGGCTGCTGCCCGTGGCCCACTGGAACGACCACTCCGCACGCTGAGTTGCGTCCCATAAAAGGTTGTCGGAGGGCTGTAGCGGCAATTTTGGCGAAAGGGACTGGCGACGCCTGCGTGGCGAAAAGATCGGCTTTGTTCTTCAGGATGCGCTCGTGTCGCTTGATCCGCTCCGGCGGATTTCCTTGCCGCTCAGCGCGGAGCGATCGTCGCCACGACGAAGTCATGACAATGATTGACCGACATGGCATTTTCAGCATGGGCATTGCCTACACGGATGCCCACGTGCTGGCGCAGCCGCGAGCTGGCAACTGTCCCAAATTAACCCATTAATTAGCATTCTCTTGCATGCGCGGACTGCGATGTTACCCTCGCCGACATCGTGGGGGGATCGCGTATGACGATTGAAGAGCTGATCGATCTACAGGAAGCAGGCTCAAGGGCGCGGGTGCTCGGCCTGAAGGCTCACGAAAACCCATACCTCGCCGCCGATAGGATGCCTACTGGTGATACCAGTGCCCTCGGGGATTGGCTTGCGCGTCACGACGCGTGGAAGTTCGGTTGGGAAGCGGAGGACGCTAGCCGCGAAGGTAGGATTGCTGCGCACTTCAAGGAGTTGATCTCGACTGCCAAACAACGTGCGCTCGATACGTAACGTTACTGATAATGGTTTGCTAGCGACGAGCTAGGTTTTCTTGCCCCGTCGCGGTGAAGGATCCGCACCTCTTTCACCATCGGATTGTCGGCGTTCAGGTCTTTTCGAAGAGCGGCGAGATCACCATTTCCGGCACCAGCACCAGACCCTTATCGGTTATCCGGATTTCCGGGATGACCGACAGCGGGATGAGGTTGAAGCCCATATAGGCGATGGTGCAGCCTGCCTTTTCCCATTCGAGCTTCAAGGCCTTTACCTCGTCCGCGACCTCGTGCACGCGCTTGTCGGACAAAAGCCCGGCGATCGGCAGTGGCACCATGGCCGTCACCTTGCCGTCCATCACGACGCAGACGCCACCCTGCTTTTCTTCGATCGCGTCGAGCGCCACCTGCATGTCCGCTGCATTGGTGCCGGCGACGATGATGTTGTGGCTGTCGTGGCCGACCGAGGATGCGACCGCGCCTTGTCTGAGCCCGAAGCCGTTGAGCAGTCCGTGGGCGATATTGCCGGCAGACTTGCCGTGACGCTCCACCACCGTCACGAAGCAGAGGTCGTGCCTGTCGAAATGCGCCTGCCAGTCATTGGCCGGTTCCAGCGTGACGGTGACATGGCCCAGCGTAATGCCAGGCAGCTCCGTCTTGATCGTATGAGCGACGACCGTCTCCGTCGGCAGGTCCGGTGTCAGCTTGAGATTTTTTGGCAGCTTGACCGTGTGGTAGGCGGCATCCGGATAGCGGTATGGTTTCGACAGGGCCTCGTCGAGGATCGGCGTGATCTTCTTGCCGTCGACGACGAGCTCGCCACCATACCAGGTGCTGACCGGCGTAAGGTCGTCGTTGAGAAGCACCAGGTCGGCGCGCCGCCCGCCGCCCAGACCGCCGATTTCGCCTTCCATGCCGAACCGCGTTGCGCCGTGCAGCGAACCCATCGCCCAGGCCTCTTCCGGCCTCATGCCGTATTTCACCGCTTCGCGCGTTACCCAGTCCAGGCCGAAGGCGAGCAGATCTTCCGCATCACGATCGTCGGTGCAGACGGCGACGCGCTTGTGGGAAGCGCCGAGCTCGGTGATCGTCTTGATCGCCTGCGGTAGCGAATGCCAGGGTGTCGTCGGCGGGCCGCCGCGCAGGAAGATCCACACGCCGGCTTCCAGGAGGTCGTCGGCAATGTCGCGGTCGATGGCTTCATGCGTGTCGGTGACACCGGATGCCGCATAGGCGGCAACGAACTCTCGCCCGTAGACATGACCCGACACCGGCCTGCCGCGCTCGAGTGCCGCAGCCAGGATAGCATGGCTGCGCTCGTCGCCCATCGCGACCGGGACGAAATCCATTTTCTCACCAAGAGCCACTGCTTCTGGCCATTTGTCGAACAGGGCGGCGATCTTATCCGGCGTCAGGTCGCCGCCGGCTGTTTCCAGATCCGGCGTCGTCGCCGGCACCGTGCTCGGCACGGTCAGGAAGATCGACAGCGGCGCCTGCCGTGCATCCTCGAGCATTGCCTCGACGCCGGCGACGTCCATGACGTTTCCGATCTCGTGGCTGTCGCAAAAGATCGTCGTCGTGCCGTTGAGGAGGGCCGCTTCGGCATAGGCGCAGGCCGTTACCATCGAGGATTCGATATGGATATGCGGATCGACCAGGCCGGGGGCGATGATGCCGCCCTTGGCGTCGTAGAGCTTAGCGCTCCCGCCCCTGTAGCTACCAGCCGGCTTCACGGCAGCAATGCGGCCACCCGAAATCCAGACTTCCCGTCCTTCGAGAAAGCGCTCCGAATAGGTGGACAAGACGCGCGCGCCCTGGATGACCAGATCGGGTTCGCGACGAGCGGAGGCGACATCGGCAAGACGGCGGGTCATGGTCGAGAGCGGCTGAACGGAGAAGCGGGTAAGCGTGCTCATGAAAACCTCATTTCCAGGGCGGGAGAACAGGCAGATTGTAGGGAACGCCATCGAGGGAAGGAAGCGAGAATAGTTGTTGTCACTGGCGTGGGTACCAGCCTACTGAATCGGGACAACAGGCAGGGATGCCCTACCGCTCGGGCAATCGAGCAGAACTGACAAACGTCTGGCGAGGACATAAGGCTTGGCAGAACGACTTCATCGAACCGGACCAGCCCCTTTCGCCGGCGGCAGAATGAAGAAACGAAAGAGGCTGCCACCCGGAGCCGGACAAGCGGCATGGCGCCGGTCGCATCGAAGCTAATGCAAGATCCCCCTATCCAGTCCTGACCTGGAACGAGTTCGTCCTCCTGCTGGCTCCGCGGTCGGAGCGACCGGCATCGTTCATCCCGATGTCGAGAAATCTTGTCTTGAACGTCATCCGGTTTCCCTCACGGTTTCTTCAGCCGGCGGAAAAGCACCTGTCGGCGATATCCCGGCCGATCGGGATCGACGACGTGGCTGCCGGCGACGGCGCATTGCAGACGTGCAGCATGCGACCCGTCTTTAGGAACAGAAAATCATGCTCCAGACGCCCGTCCCGCATCACGGCCTGGGCCCTGATGCCCGCTTCCATCGGCTGAAGGTCTTCGAGTGTCAGCGACGGGCAGTATTTGCGGCACGCTTCCAGATAGTTTGTCCGCCACAGCGAGTCCCTGAACTCGCGCACGGAGGCGCCTGCGTTTTTCCAGAGAAGTCGCCATAGGCCCGGAAACGAGAGACACTCGCGGAGATCCCAGATGTTTATGCTGAATTTCGGATACCCCTCGCGCGCCATTCCCAGAACCGCATTGGGTCCGACGGTAAGGCTGCCGTCGATCATCTTGGTGACATGAATGCCAAGGAATGGAAGCGACGGATCGGGCACCGGATAGATCAGGTGCCTGACCAGTCCATTCCGCGACGGCGGCAGGCGGAAATATTCGCCCCTGAACGGTATGATCTGATGATCGATCTTGAGGCCCGCAAGTTTGGCGATGCGGTCGGACTGCAGACCGGCGCAGGCGATCAGCTGTCTGGCCCGCCATTGACGCTCACCCGCTGCAATCTCGACGAGATCCGAGGTTTCTCGGATCGCGGAAACCTGCGTATTCAATTCGATTTCCACGCCCTGAGCGGTCAGATGAGCGCCCATGGCGACGCACACAGCCTTGTAGTCGACGATACCCGTCGCCCGAACGAAAATTGCCGCGACGCCTTCGACCATGGGCTCGCGTTGTTTCAGCGTATTCCGATCGAGCCATTCGATATCGATGTTGTTGATCTTTGCCCGTTCGGCCAGGTCCTTCAGGCGGCGGTGTTCGAGCTCGTTGGTGGCAACCACCAGTTTTCCGCATTGTTCATAAGGTACACTCTTCTCCCTGCAGAACGCCTTGATGGCATCGGCCCCCTCCCGACAAAGGCGCGCTTTCAAGCTGCCTGGCGCATAGTAGATTCCCGCGTGGATGACGCCGCTGTTGTGCCCTGTCTGGTGGACGGCCAAGCCAGGCTCTTTTTCAAGGAGAACTACACTTGCACCGGGCCGCTTTTCCAGAACGGCCATGGCGGTGGCAAGACCAACTATGCCGCCGCCTATAATGCAGACGTCGTAAATCATTGCGACACTCATTCCCAATC
The DNA here is from genome assembly GCF_051811205.1 of Rhizobium sp. 862_C5_N1_2. NCBI lineage: Bacteria > Pseudomonadati > Pseudomonadota > Alphaproteobacteria > Hyphomicrobiales > Rhizobiaceae > Rhizobium > Rhizobium sp. 862_C5_N1_2. The sequence goes on from NZ_JBPWPT010000004.1 coordinate 495,521, forward strand.
GATCGAAGTTAACGCCGGAAGCCGGGCAGATCCGACTTCACGAACATGCGGGCGCGACAGGCCGCGGCTTTGAGACGCGAAATTTCTGCCTTGAATCTTACTCGAGATCCCAGTCCGGGGACTGATCCATCACGTCCTAAGGTTCGCGTATTGCGTTGTCGAGGCCACGCAGCAGCGGATAAAGGAAATAGGAGATCACCGTGCGGTTGCCGACCTTGATTTCGGTGGTCACAGTCATGCCGGGAAGCAGTCGCACCGGCACATCTGTGGCATTCAGCCGGGTATCGGCAAGCAGGATCCGCGCCTTGAAAAAGGGGGCGGCCGGCTGGCCGGAGGTGGCGGTCTGCTCCTGTTGGCCGGTTAGGAAGGTGTCCTGGCTGATGGTCCTCACCTCGCCTGTCGCGGTTCCGTATTTCTGGAACGGATAGGCGTCGAGCTTGATACGGGCTTCCTTGCCGACGGCCACCCGGCCGATATCGCGCGTGTTGATCGAGACTTCCGCTTCCAGCGGCACGTTAATGGGCACGAGTGTGACCACCGGCTCCGCCTCCCGCACCACCGAACCGACCGAGCGCTGCGCCAGGTCGAGCACGACGGAATCGGCCGGAGCCGTCAGCACGACCATGTTGCGGCGCAGTGCCATCTTCTTTAGTTCCTCGTCCGCCATGTCACGCTGGCCGCGCAGCTCCACTAATTGCTCCATCGCCGCCCGGCGGAAATCCTCGATGAAGGCCTGCCGGTCCGCCGTCAGCTTGGCATAGGAGTGTGCGGCCTCGTCGGCCCGGCCGCGGACGGCTGTCAGATCGGATTCGACGTCGAGGCGGGCGTCGCGCGAACCGAGCAGCGTGATTAGCGAACCGCTCTGGTTGTCATAGAGCCTCTCGCGCGCTGCTTCGATCTGTGAGAGCCCATCACGTCGGTCATTGAGCACCGCCTCCTGGTTTTTGCTCGCCACAAGAGCGGCCGATTGGCCGGCGATCTGCTGATCGAAATTCTGCAGCTGCGCCACGTAGAAGGCGCGTCGCTGGCCGAAGAGCTGCGCCTGCAGCATCTGGTCGGGCGTATCTCCCGCCATCTTCGTATAGTCGTCGCCGGCAAGCTCGGCCTCGATGCGCCTCACCTGGGCGTCGAGCGCGGAGAATTTCGCCTGCTGCTGGTCGACATCGGCCTGGCTGAAGGTGGCGTCGAGGGTCGCGAGCGTCTGACCGGTATGCACGACCTCGCCGGCCTTCACCTCGATCGTGCGGATGATCGAGGTTTCGAGCGGCTGGACGACGATGGTCGGCTGGGTGGTGACGAGCTTGCCGGGCGCGATCACCACCTCGTCGATCGAGGAGACCGAGGCCCAGGTGATCGCCGAAGCAATCAGCGCGGTTACGCAATAGAGCGTCATGCGCGCAACTCTGGGCGGCGCACGTTCCTCGAGCTCGACGGCATCGGATTGGAATTCGGCAATTGCCGGCGGCAGCGGCGGGCGGGCGGTCAGTTCCCTTCCCTTGCCCGTGGGCGCCTTGTCTGAGGGAGCCTTGTCTGAAGGGACCGGCAGGTTCTCGCTGGGTTTTCTGGTGTGCGCGTTCATGCGACCTGCCTCATCTGCTGGGACCACAGGTGGCGATAGGTCATGCAGCGCGATACAAGCTGATCGTGCCGGCCGATATCGGCGACCTTGCCACGGTCGATGACGAGAATGGCATCGGCATCGACGAGCGTCGAAAGCCGGTGCGAGACGATGACGACGGTGCGGCCGGCGGCGATGCGGCTCAGATTCTCGCGGATGATCGCCTCACTGTCGGGGTCAAGCGCGCTCGTCGCCTCGTCGAAGATCAACAGCTTCGGATCGGTGATAAGCGCGCGGGCAATGGCAAGCCGCTGCTTCTGGCCGCCTGAAAGGTTGGAGGCGTTTTCCTCCAGCATCGTGTCAAAGCCGCGCGGCAGGCGCTCGATGAACTCCTCGGCGCCGGCGATGCGGGCGACTTCCATGATCTCCTCGATGCTGGCATCAGGCTTGGCGGCGGCAATATTCTCGCGCACCGAGCCGCGAAACAGGAAACTATCCTGCAGCACGACGCCGATGCTCGTTCTCAGATGCACGAGGTCGATCTCGCGGCTGTCATAGCCATCCATGCGCACGAGGCCTTCCTGGCTCTGATAGAGGCCCTGGATGAGCCTTGTGATCGTCGTCTTGCCCGAGCCGCTCTTGCCGACCACCCCGAACAAGCAGCCCGCCGGAATGGCGAAGGAGACATTGTCGAGCGCCGGCGCGCTGTCCGGGCCGTAGCGGAAGGTGACCCTGTCGAATTCGATACGGCCCTGCAGATGCGGCCGTACACCTCGCCCGCGGCCCGCCTGCTCCGGCCGCTGGTTCATGATCTCGCCGAGCATGCGCACGGAGAGCGCGACTTCCTGATATTCGTGCACCATGGTGACGATCTGTACCAGTGGTCCCGAGACCCTGCCGGCAAGCATGTTGAAAGCGACCAGCGCGCCAATCGTCATCGCGCCGCTGAAGACATCGAGCGCGCCGAGGCCGATGATCGCGACGCTCATCAGTTTCTCCAGCAGTCCGGTCATCGCCTGGGCGATGGTCGAGATCTTGTCGACCCGGAAACGCACGGAGATCGACTGGGCCGAATAATCGTCCCACACCTTGCGCTGGCGCGGCTCCAGCGCCAGCGATTTGACGGTGCGCATGCCGTGTACGGTTTCCACCAGCAATGCCTGCCGGTCGCCTTCGGCCTGGTAGAGCGCCTGCAACCGGCGCTGGAACGGCCCGACGAGCATCATCACCACGAGGCCCACGAGGGCTGCGAAACCGAGCACTACAAGCGTCAATTTGACACTATAGAGAAGCAGGATCGGCACGAAGACCAGGAGCGAAACGCCGTCCAACAGTGTGAGAAACAGCCGGCCGGTCAGGAATTCACGGATGCGCCCTGTCTGCTGCATATGCTTAACGAGAACGCCGGCCGAGGCCTGTTCGAAGAGCGCGATCGGCAGGTTGAGCAGATGGCCGAAGGTGCGGGTCGCGACGCGGATGTCGATCCTGTTCGTCGCATAGAGCAGCAGATAGCGGCGCAGGAAAGTAAAGGTCGCGTCGAAGACGAGCGCGATCGCAATGCCCGCCGTGAGAACCGTCAGCGTCGCATAGCTCTGATGCACCAGCACCTTGTCGATAACGAGCTGAAAGAAGATCGGCGTCGTCAGCCCAAGCCCGTAGAGCACGAAGGCGGCGAGCGCGACATCGCGGAAGAAGCTGCGCTGCTTGATGATCTCGGGTACGAACCAGCGGAAGCCGAAGGGTCGATCCTCATCGGACATGCGATAGTTGCGCTTCACCAGGATCACCGATCCGAGCCAGGCCTTGGCGAACTGCTCTTCGCTGAGCATCATCACTTCGGCGCGTGATGCCAGCGGGTCGAGAACGCGGATTCTCTCATCCTCCCCGCTCCCGACAGCGCCGGCGATGACCACCCAGTTGCCGTTCGTCAGCTCAGCGAGCACCGGGAATGCCTCGCCAAGTTGGAACAGGGATCGCCAGTCGAGCGTCAGATGCTTTGCCCTGAGGCCAGCATCCTTGGCCATGCGCAGCAGCTGCCGCAAGGCAACAGGATCGTTGCCGACGGCATAATCGTGCTGCAATCGTTCAGGAGCAAGATCGACGCCGTGATGACGCGCGACCAATGCAAGACAGTGCAGGTTGGTATGCAGAAAACCACTCATGGCCCACCCGAAACAATACGAGACTGAGGCAATATTTGTTTTATCAGTTGAAGTTCGGCGAGGCGTTCGAAGCGCCTGCCTGCACCGACTGGATATCGGCAGCCGCCGCAGTTGACGTATCACCGATACGACGGACCGCGCCCGCCTCGACCAACCCGCCAAGCGCCTTCTGCATGAGATCGACCGCATTGGCGAAGGCATCGACCGGCATGATGATGCGCTGGCGGAATACTGGCTTCGGATTGTTGTTGGCATCACGATCGGTGGCCGAGAGCGACATCAGGTCGATGCGCACGATCGTACCCGTGATGGTGATTTCGCCGATGCCATCTGCATAGAGTTCGTTGCTCATTGTTCTCTCCTCTGGTTGATAATCAAAACGTCTTCAGCTTGGGCGTCTTACGTCCATTAGGATGCTCTACCGATGTGATTGTGCGTGCTGCCAGGCCGGAAACGGGTCCCGAAGCCCGGCAGCGGTCTGCGGATCGAAGCCCGTGTCCTCACCGGTCAGGCAGTCGTCGAGTGCGGTGCGGATTGCGTCTTCGTCGAAGCCGGCGCCGATGAAAACGAGTTCCTGGCGGCGGTCGCCCCAGACCTCGTCCCAATGCCGTTCGATGAGCTGGCGGAACTGCGGATAATGCGGCCATTGCGCCTTCGGCACGGACGCCCACCAGAAGCCCTTGCTGTCGATGCGGCACTGCGTGCCGGCAATCGATAGCAGGCCGATCTCGTCGGGCCTTGTCGCCAGCCAGAAATGGCCCTTCGCGCGGATGAGGCCCGGCCATTTCCTGTCGAGAAAATCCCGCAGCCTGGAGGGATCGAACGGCCGGCGGCTGCGATAGACGAAGCTCGAAATACCGTATTCCTCCGTCTCCGGCACATGGTCGCCCCAACCGAAGAGTTCCTTGTGCCACAGCGGATGACGGGCAGCTCTCGCTTCGCTGAAAAGGCCGGTATTCAGGATGGCGTCGAGCTTCAGCTGGCCGAAGCCGGTCTCGATGACGCGGGCATCGGGGTTGAGCGCGGCAACGACGCGGCGAACCTCGGCAAGCGCTGCAGGCGTCACATCCCGCGCCTTGTTGATGACCACGACATCGGCAAATTCGATCTGCTCGACGAGCAGTTCCACCAGCTTGCGCTCGTCGTCTCCGTCCCGGCTCTCGCCGCGATCCCTCAGGAACTCCGCGCTCGCATAATCGGCCAGAAGATTGACCGCATCGACGACGGAAACCATCGTGTCGAGCCGCGCGACGTCGCAGAGGGCTGCTCCGCTCTCGTCGCGGAAGGAGAAGGTCGCTGCGACCGGCAACGGTTCGGCAATGCCGGTGCCCTCGATCAGCAGATAGTCGAAACGGCCGGCGGCGGCGAGGCGGCGCACTTCGCTCAGGAGATCGTCGCGCAATGTGCAGCAGATGCAGCCATTGGTGAGCTCCACCAGCGTCTCGTCCGTCCGCGACAGATTCGCTCCCCCGTCGCGCACGAGATCGGCATCGATATTCACCTCGCTCATGTCGTTGACGATGACGGCGACCCGACGCCCCTCGCGATTGCGCAGGACATGGTTGAGGATCGTCGTCTTGCCGGCGCCGAGAAAGCCGGCAAGGACCGTGACCGGAAGTCTGTTGTCTGCACTCGTCATCGATACTCCCCGCTCGCTTCTTCTACGCCGCGAGCTGCGGTCTGAATGCTACGTCCACATAGTAGTTTGTGCTGTTATAGCTGGCACTTGGGAACAAGCCGCCCGAGCCGTAGGCATAGACGCCGTTGTTGCCGCTGAGCGCCCTCAAGTCGCCGTTCGTCACATCGGCGCTGAAGTAATTGCCAGTCGCCGAATAATTGCCGTTGGTGCTGTAGGAAACGACATAGGTCGTATCCGCGGCGACCTCGACCTGCTGGGTCAGCGTCGCGGTCTGCCAGCCGCTTGCCGTTTCGTTGCTGAAGCTGACGCTGCCGAGCAATGTGCCCGAGGCGGTCCACAGATAGCCGTTGTGCGGGCCTGTATTGTCTGCCCCTTTGTAGAAGCGGATGCCGGTGACCCAGCCTGCCGTATCGGCCTGGAATTTCATGCCGAGATTAACCGGCTGGTTGTCGTTGACAGAGACGATTGAAGGCGTCGCATCGGCGGCAAAGAGGTTCTGCTCCGGCCCTTCCGTCTGGCCGCCGTTGATGGTGAGCGCAACCTGCGCCGACGCCGTGCCGCCCTTGCCGTCTGCAATTGCGTAGCTGAAGCTCGCCGGTCCCGAATAGCCTGCCGTCGGCGTGAATGTCACCGTCTGGGCCTGGGCGTCGTATGCGACCGAGCCATTGACCGCGCCACTGACGCCGGTGATGGCAAGCGGATCGCCATCGGCATCGGTGTCGTTTGCCAGGAGCACTGAGGCCTGGATGGTGATCGGCGTGCCGGTATTGGTCGACAAGCCGCTGTCATTGGCGGCGACCGGAACCGCGTTCTGCGCGCCGCCCTGATGGTAGAGGACATCCACCCAGTAATTCGTGGCATTGTAGGAGGCGGTCGGGAACAGGCTGCCCGAGCCATAGGCATAAAGGCCGTTGCCACCGCTCGCAGCACTCGACGGTGCCGTCAGCGCGCCACTCGTATGGTCCGTCGTGAAGTAGTTCGCCGTTGCGGAATAGAAGCCGTTCGAATGGTAGCTCGCCACATAGGTGGCGCCGGCCGTGACATTGATCGGCTGGCTGAAGGAAACCGTCTGCCAGCCGCTCGCCGTCTCGTTGATGAAGGTCGCCTGGGCCAGAACCTGGCCGCTCGCCGTCCAGAGCGAGCCGACATGCGTGCCGGTATCCTGGGCGCTCCTGTAATAGGTGAGCCCGGTGATCTGGCCATTTGCGGAAGCGATGAACTTGACGCCGAGTTCGACCGAGTTGGCGTCATTGGCGGCGGTAACACCCGACGTGTCGGCGCCGGTGAACAGGCTTGACGTCGTGCCTCCCGCGGGCGTCGTGCCGACAGTGAGGCTGACCGTGGCCGACGCTGTGCCGCCATATCCATCCGCGATCGAATAGGAGAAGCTTGCCGCACCCGTATAACCCGCCGTCGGGGTGAAAATGACGGACTTGGTCTGGCTGTTGAAGGTCACCGTTCCGTTGACCGCGCCGTTGACGCCGGTGATGTTGAGCGGATCGCCATCGGCATCGGTGTCGTTTGCAAGCAGGCTGGCTGCGGCAATCGACAGCGCCGTGTCGGAATAGGTCGTGTAGCCATTGTCATTGGCGGCGACCGGCACCGCGTTGCCCGTCGCCTGGTTGTAGACGACATCGACCCAGTAGTTCGACGACTGGTAGCTGGAGGACGGGAATGCCGAGCCCCCGACCGCGTAGACGCCGTTGCTGCCGGCGAGCGCCGTCAGCGAGCCATGGGTATGGGCTGACGTGAAATAATTTGCCGTCGCCACATAGGAGCCTGTCGTGCTGTAGGAGGCGATATAGGTCGTGCCGGCCGCGATATGCACCGGGTTGGTGAATGTCGCGGTCTGCCAACCGCTCACCGATCCGCTGTCGGCGAAAGTGGCGGTCGCAACCAGCGTTCCGTCTGCCGTCCACAGGGAGCCGGTATGGCCCCCGGTATCGCCGGCCGCCTTGTAGTAGCGGATGCCGGTAATCATGCCGCGGGTCGAAGCGACGAACTTCATGCCGAGTTGCAGCGACTGGCCGTCGTTGAAGCTTGCGCCCGTCGGCCCTTCGCTTGAGGTAAACAGCGTTTCTCCGGCAGGGCCCGGGTTCACGGTGAGGCTGACGCTGCCCTGATCCGTGCCGCCGCGCCCGTCCGACAGCGTATAGGTGAAGCTTGCCGGCCCCGAATAATTGTTGGTCGGCGTGAAGATGACGGTGCCGTTCTGCTTGTTGAGCGTCACCGTGCCGTTGACGGCATTGCCGACGGCCGAAATCGTCATCGCATCGCCATTGGGATCCGTATCGTTTCCGATGAGCGAGGCGATCGAGATTACGACGCTGTCGTTGCGGGTGATGGTCAGCCCCATATCGTCGGTCGCAACCGGCGCGCTGTTGGGCCCGGCATCGAAGACCACGTCGACCCAGTAGTTGGTGCCGGTACCGGGGCTCTGGCCGGGAAATGTGCCGGCATTGTCGCCATAGGCATAGACGCCGCCGCCATCGACGGCCTTCAGCGCGCCGCTGGCATAGGGGCTGGCGAAATAATTCTCGGTGACGGAGTAGAAGCCGCCGCTGTGATAGGAGGCCACATAGGTCGTGCCGGCGGCAATCTGGATCGGGCTGGAGAACATCGCCGTCTGCCAGCCGGAGAGCGACTCGCCGGCGGAGACGCCAGTCGCCAGCAGCGTTCCGTTGGCGCTCCAGAGGCTGACGACATGGTCGCCGATATTGTAGAAGCCCTTGTAGAAGCGGATGCCCTCAACGGAGCCCGCCGTCGTCGCCTGGAAGCGCAGGCCGAGCTCGACGGAATCGCGATCGATCGCCACTTCGGTCGCCGGCTTCTCCGCAAGTGTCCACAGACCCTGTGTGCCCGGCAGCGTGACGGTGACCTGCTTGCCCGCCGACGGCGCCTCCATATTGACGCTGTCGTCAACGGCCCGTGACATGACCGTGTAGGTTCCGCTCGCCTGGACGACCCAGTTATAGCTCCAGCTCTCGCGGCCGGTGGCCTTCAACCAGTGCTGGCCGCCATCGGTCGAGACTTCGACGCCGGCAATGATGCCGCCGCCGAAATCCTGCGCCGTGCCCGTGATCGTCACATGCTGCCCTTCGAGGAAGCTTGCGCCGACGATCGGCGAGGTGACCGACGAGGTGGGCTTCAGCATGTCGGTCGATTGTGTCGCAAGGATCAGGCTCGCGTCCAAAGTGGTCGGCTGAATGCCCATGTCCGCGAACATGTTGACCATCGCCTGCTGCACGTTGCGATCGGTTGACGTGGCCGGGCCCTGGTGGTTGTCACTCAGCCCCCAGGACCAGAAGACGGTGCCGGCGCCGAAGACCAGCGCGCCGCTTGCTGCCCGGTACATGGTCAGGCTGTGGGTCGCCACTGCATCGCCGACCGTGGTGCCGTAATCGCGCAGATACGTGCTCACCGAGACCGAGGAGAGCGACAGATTGATCAGTCCAGCCGGACGGAATCCGTTCTCGACATCGGAATCCCATTCATAGCCGAGCAGGTTCTGCACGAGATTGTAGGTCTCGCCGTCCTGCAGCTCCGAAACGTCGGTATTGCGCCAGAAGCGCAGGTTCGAATAGTCGTAGGGGATGGAGATCGTATCCTGGCGGTAGCTGTCCACCTGGAACATCGTGCCCGTCAGCGCATTCTCCGGCTGCTGCCCCGGATCGGCATAGCGCGGATCGCGCCAGGTGCCGGTGCCGACATTGCTCGGATCCGTGCTCGTGCCCCAGGTTTCCTTGTAGCAGACCATAGTGCGGTAGGCCTGGCCACTGCCGTCGATGCTGCTTTCCCAGCGGACCTTCCAGTAGCACTCGTTGCCGCTCCAGAAGGCGAGGTTGACGCCGGCATCGCGCGCCGCCTCAACATTGGCGCGCTGTTCGGCAGACCAATATTCGTCATGCCCGACGGAGAGATAGGCATCGTGGTTGAGCAGCAGCGCGCCGTTGCGCGTCGCATCGACGCCGGAAATATAGGAAACGTCGTAGCCGTTCTGTTCCAGCCACGAAATGGCGGAGGATTCGACGCCGAAAATGTAGTCGTGCGAGCCGCCGATCGGGCTCGTATTGGTAATGATCGGCCTGTTATAGCTGACCGCCGAGGCCCGACCGATGGCCTGCAGGCCGCAGCTGCAGTTCGGCGGCAGGTAACCGATCATGTCTGCCGGATCGACGGGCACTTGACCATAATAGAGGCTGGCGCCGCCCCAGGCATTATAGGCCTGCCATGTCGTGTCGGACGTCTGGAAGACGATATTGCTGGTGGAGGCGTCGTCGCGCACGACGAAAGGAATGATGCTGGCGTCTTCAACGCCGTCCTCGCGCACCAGCTTGGCGAAATAGACGCCGGAGACCGCGTCCGTCGGAATCTGCCAGCTCGCCGAGACCGACCAGTTGCCGCAGTCGATCAGGCCGAGCGACATATCGACGATCGGATGCGGCTGGATCTGCGCCGTTGTCAGCGATTGCTCGATGGAGTCGACCTTGCGCGCCCCGTCCCCGCCATAATAGCCCATGCGGTAGATATCGATGCGGTAATGGGTGGAATCGGTGGCGATCTTGAAATCGACCGTCTGGCCGATATTCGTGCTGATTTCGGTGGCGAAGCCCTGGATGGTGCCGCCGCCGTCGCCCTCCAGACCCCACTCGCTGATCGGATTGCCTTGCTTCATGTTCTCGAGCGCGATCTTGTTGGGCGTCGCAGCAGTTGCAGCAGCTGCAGCCGCCGCCACCGGTGCTGCAAGCGCAGTCGGGGCCGCGGTCGTATTGGCGGAAGCGTCCTGGCTTGGCCCTAGCGAGATGGAGGCTATCGAGGTTTGAAGGCGCAATGACGTCGTGCCGGAACCGGCGGCAGGATCGGCCGGCGGCGTGGTAGCGCCTCCCGTGCCGGCATCGCTGGTAACACCCGTCAGCACGGGCGCGGCAGGCAGCGTCGCAGCCTCCTCGTACGGGTCCGGGCCGAGCACGGTGCGCTCGGATGACGTAGTCGTCGTCTGCAACACCGTCGCAACCGACGCCGTCTTGGCGGACGTGTCCTGTGCGCTGCCGTCGCCTGCAGGCGCAGGCATCGCCGTTGGTGGAATCGAGGCCGTCTGCACGCCGCCTGCTGAGATCAACGCGGCGGGCAGCATCATATTGCCTGTGTAGGAGGACGGGAGGGCGGCGCCGTCGAGATTGGCGAAGCTGCCCTTACTGGCAAAGCTTTGGGAACCATCGGTACTCGTGGAAGATACAACCGTCGCGGTTCCCAGCACTGCGCTCCACGCTGAGGGTGCACGACAGATACTCAACGCTCCACCAAATGTACTCAAATACTCACGATTACTGACATGAATTCTCCGCATCAGCGGCGTCCCCTCCCGCATCGGCCGGCCCTTCGACCGCTATAGCAAGGCGTGTATTCTGGCACCTTTGCTAAGGGAATGTACGACAGCAATCTGGGGTATGAGGGAGGTATCCCCTACGCCGATATGATGATCCTCAACGTAGGCCGGCCGACAAAGTCCCAGAGCTGCCTGCGGCTACTGGTAGAGCCTTTCCGGGCTAGAGCTGCCCGGCCCACCGGTCGCACCGTTTCGCGTTGGCGAAGCTCTGCGTCTCCTCTCAATCGACCTTGACAAGCACGTCCAAGTCGAGACGCTATTGGGCTCGCAACGTCGTAGAAAAACGAGGATAGGATGAGGTTCAGCAGACCGGCAGTCGCAGGCGTGATTGGCGTGACAGCGTGTGTGTTTGGCGCGTGCCTTGCGGCATCGCCTGCGCTCACACAGGAAGTCGAGCCGCCCGCTCCATGGGTTAAGCTCACCGGTTCGCATGCGGGAGCGGTCGGAACATGCTCAATGATTGATGCGAGCGACATCGAGGCTTGTTACATGGTCCGGTGCGACGCCAAGAACGGTCTCATCTTCGAGATTGGCGATGCCACTGTTGGTGGGAACGGTCTGCGATTGGCGCGCTTCGAGATTGGGAGGTACAAAGAGACTATCCGCCTCGACGGGAACAGTCCCGATCGGCGAACGATTGTTCTCTCAAAGCATCCGAAGCTGCTTTCCGCCCTCACATCTGGCGCTGATTTCGCCACTATGTTCGCCATCAAGGCCGGTGTGATAGATTACAGCACCGGCTTTGAACTTACGGGGGCGCGAGACCAGATATCTCGCCTGGCAAATGGCTGCCGAACCAAGCCGTGACAATGGGCAAGGGTCCTGTCCTAGGTAGCTGACGCTGGTTGAAAAAATTCCGGGCCGGATCGGCTGCTCGAGCCGGTTACGTTGTCCTGCGCCGCCCGTGCTACCAGGCAGGAAACGGATCTTCGAGGGTCGCCCAGTCGCGTGGATCGGCGCTGGCGAGGCATCCGTCCAGTGCGGTCCGCACACCTGTCTCGTCCATATCAACGCCGATAAAAACCAATTCCTGCCGACGGTCGCCCCAAGCGCGGTCCCACCGGCTCTCGATGTGCTGACGAAACTGCTGATGGCTCGGCCAGTCCTGCCGGGGCACGGCTGCCCACCAGAGGCCCATGGGTTCGCAGCGCCGCTGCACCCCGGCAGCCGACATCAGACCCACATGACGCGGGCGCGTGGCAAGCCAGAAATGGCCTTTGGCGCGGATTACCCCCGGCCAAGGCTCGTCCAGGAATGCTCGAAACCGCCTGGGGTCGAAGGGACGCCGCGTGCGATAGACAAAGCTCGATACCCCGTATTCTTCCGTCTCTGGGACATGGTCGCCCGGGTTGTACAGTTCCTTGTGCCACAACGGATGGGCGGCGGCCTTTGCTTCATCGAAGAGGCCCGTATTGAGAACAGTTGCCAGAGAAACCTCGCCGAAATCCGTCTCCACCTGGCGCGCATCCGGGTTGAGCGCGGTAACTATCTTGCGGACTTCCGCACGGATCTCTTCGCTCGCCTCCGAGATCTTGTTGATCACGACAATATCGGCAAACTCGATCTGATCCACCAGCAGGTCGATGAGTGTGCGCCGGTCCTCACCGTCGCGTTGCAGGCCGCGGTCGGCAAGCAGATCGGCACTGCTGTAGTCAGCTAACAGGTTTGCGGCGTCGACCACGGTCACCATTGTGTCGAGGCTGGCAAAATCGGCGAGCGAAACGCCGTTCTCGTCGCGGAAGGAAAAGGTTGCCGCGATAGGGCATGGCTCGGCAATGCCGGTGCCTTCGATCAACAGATAGTCGTATCGCCGCTCCTCTGCCAGTCGTCGTACTTCCGTCAGGAGGTCGTTGCGCAGGGTACAGCATATGCAGCCATTGCTGAGCTCGATCAACGTCTCCGTCGTATGCGACAGATTACACCCGCCGTCTCGAATGAGACTGGCGTCTATGTTCACTTCACTCATATCGTTGACAATGACAGCGACCCGCAGGCCCTGACGGTTATTCAGGACGTGGCTGAGGAGCGTCGTCTTGCCGGCGCCGAGAAAACCGGCAAGCACGGTTACCGGGAGCCGCTCGATCCTGTTCATCGGCATTCCTTGAATGTGGGTGGTCGGAGCGCCCCTCGCCGCGACCAGCATTTGCGTCTTATGAGCCTCATTCGAAACTGGTCCGTAACCTTGTCCTTTGCTTCACCCGACGAGCTGCGGCCGGAAGACAACGTCGGCATAGTAATTCGCTGAATCGAAGGAGTTGGTCGGGAAGAGACCGGTGGTGGCGGATCCGCCATACGCATAGACACCGTTGCCGCCGGCGACGGCACTTGATTGGGCCGTCAACGGACCGTTGGTGACGGCATTAGCGAAGAAGCCATCAGTTGCCACGTAAGCGCCGGTGGTGTGATAGGAGGCGACATAGGTTGTATTGGCGGCAATCGTGACCGGAGCTGTGAAGTTCACCGTCTGCCAGCCGCTCGCTGTGGTGTTGGCGAAGGTGGCGGTGGCGAGCTTGGTGCCGGTCGTGGTCCACAGGTCGACGACGTTCTGGCCGTTGTCGTTGGCACTGCGGTAGAACCTGATGCCGGTGACATCACCGGTAACGTTCGACTGGAACTTGACGCCGAGCTCGAGCTGCTGACCATCGTTGAGGTTGGTCTGGGTCGGCGTGCTGGAGGCGGAGAACAGGCTGTAGGTCGTTGGCGCCGCCGATGCGGCGATGTTGAACGTCTCGTTGGCGGCGAGGCCGCCGAGGTCTGTCGCCGTCACCCTGACACCGTAGGTGCCGGCTGTCGTCGGCGTACCGGAGAAGGTCCGCGTCGAGGCGTTGAAGGCGAGCCAGGCGGGCAGCGCCGTGCCGTCGGCAGCGGTTGCCGAATAGGCCAGCGTCTCGGTGCTGTCGACATCGGTGAAGGTCGTCGTCGGAACGGCGAAAGAGAAGGCAGAGCCGACGGTGGCGTTCTGGGCGGCCGTCTGGACGGCCAGCACCGGCGCATCGTTGGCGCCATGGATGGTGATGGTCAGGTTTGCTGTGGCGGTGGCGCCGGCGGTATCGCGCATGGTGTAGCTGAAGACATCGCTCAGGGTGTTGGTGGACTGCCGCAGGGCCTGGACGGCCGCATTGGTCTCGTTGACGGCATAGCTGTAAGTGCCCGATGCATTGAGCACGAGACTGCCATAGGTGCCGTTCAGCGCCGTGCCGAGCGTGCCTGATGTCGCACCAAAGACGACTGCGGTGACCGTCTTGGTGTCACCGGTATCCGCATCGGTGTCGTTGGTCAGCACGTTGCCGCTCGCAACCACACCGCCCGAACCATTGGCGACCCCGCCCTTCTCGGTCGCATCACCCGCATCGGCAACCGCCGTCGGCGGCGTATTGCCAGGCGTCGACACGGCGATGTTGAAGGTCTCGTTGGCAGCAAGGCCGCCGAGATCGGTCGCCGTCACCCTGACACCGTAGGTGCCGGCTGTCGTCGGCGTACCGGAGAAGGTCCGCGTCGAGGCGTTGAAGGCGAGCCAGGCGGGCAGCGCCGTGCCGTCGGCAGCGGTTGCCGAATAGGCCAGCGTCTCGGTGCTGTCGACATCGGTGAAGGTCGTCGTCGGAACGGCGAAAGAGAAGGCAGAGCCGACGGTGGCGTTCTGGGCGGCCGTCTGGACGGCCAGCACCGGCGCATCGTTGGCGCCATGGATGGTGATGGTCAGGTTTGCTGTGGCGGTGGCGCCGGCGGTATCGCGCATGGTGTAGCTGAAGACATCGCTCAGGGTGTTGGTGGACTGCCGCAGGGCCTGGACGGCCGCATTGGTCTCGTTGACGGCATAGCTGTAAGTGCCCGATGCATTGAGCACGAGACTGCCATAGGTGCCGTTCAGCGCCGTGCCGAGCGTGCCTGATGTCGCACCAAAGACGACTGCGGTGACCGTCTTGGTGTCACCGGTATCCGCATCGGTGTCGTTGGTCAGCACGTTGCCGCTCGCAACCACACCGCCCGAACCATTGGCGACCCCGCCCTTCTCCGTCGCATCACCCGCATCGGCAACCGCCGTCGGCGTCGTGTTCGGTGTTGTCGATGCCGGACGGAAGACCACATCGGCATAGTAATTGGCGGCGTTGTAGGTGGCATTCGGGAAAATGCCTGCGGTAGCGGAGCCGCCATAGGTGTATACGCCGTTGCCGCTGGCTGACGCGGTCAGCGGGCCGCTGGTCACTGTGGCGGTAAAGAAATTGTCGGTCGCGACGTAGGCACCAGTCGTGTGGTAGGAGGCGACATAGGTTGTATTGGCGGCAATCGTGACCGGAGCTGTGAAGTTCACCGTCTGCCAGCCGCTCGCTGTGGTGTTGGCGAAGGTGGCGGTGGCGAGCTTGGTGCCGGTCGTGGTCCACAGGTCGACGACGTTCTGGCCGTTGTCGTTGGCGCTGCGGTAGAACCTGATGCCGGTGACATCACCGGTAACGTTCGACTGGAACTTGACGCCGAGCTCGAGCTGCTGACCATCGTTGAGGTTGGTCTGGGTCGGCGTGCTGGAGGCGGAGAACAGGCTGTAGGTCGTTGGCGCCGCCGATGCGGCGATGTTGAACGTCTCGTTGGCGGCGAGGCCGCCGAGGTCTGTCGCCGTCACCCTGACACCGTAGGTGCCGGCTGTCGTCGGCGTACCGGAGAAGGTCCGCGTCGAGGCGTTGAAGGCGAGCCAGGCGGGCAGCGCCGTGCCATCGGCAGCGGTTGCCGAATAGGCCAGCGTCTCGGTGCTGTCGACATCGGTGAAGGTCGTCGTCGGAACGGCGAAAGAGAAGGCAGAGCCGACGGTGGCGTTCTGGGCGGCCGTCTGGACGGCCAGCACCGGCGCATCGTTGGCACCATGGATGGTGATGGTCAGGTTTGCCGTGGCGGTGGCACCGCCAGTGTCGCGCATCGTATAGCTGAAGACATCGCTCAGCGTGTTGGTGGACTGCCGCAGGGCCTGGACGGCCGCATTGGTCTCGTTGACGGCATAGCTGTAAGTGCCCGATGCATTGAGCACGAGACTGCCATAGGTGCCGTTCAGCGCCGTGCCGAGCGTGCCTGATGTCGCACCAAAGACGACCGCGGTGACCGTCTTGGTGTCACCGGCATCCGCATCGGTGTCGTTGGTCAGCACGTTGCCGCTCGCCACCACGCCACCCGAACCGTTGGCGACCCCGCCCTTCTCGGTCGCATCACCCGCATCGGCAACCGCCGTCGGCGGCGTATTGCCAGGCGTCGACACGGCGATGTTGAAGGTCTCGTTGGCAGCAAGGCCGCCGAGATCGGTCGCCGTCACCCTGACGCCGTAGGTGCCTGCTGTCGTCGGCGTACCGGAGAAGGTCCGCGTCGAGGCGTTGAAGGCGAGCCAGGCGGGCAGCGCCGTGCCGTCGGCAGCGGTTGCCGAATAGGCCAGCGTCTCGGTGCTGTCGACATCGGTGAAGGTCGTCGTCGGAACGGCGAAAGAGAAGGCAGAGCCGACGGTGGCGTTCTGGGCGGCCGTCTGGACGGCCAGCACCGGCGCATCGTTGGCGCCATGGATGGTGATGGTCAGGTTTGCTGTGGCGGTGGCACCGCCAGTGTCGCGCATCGTATAGCTGAAGACATCGCTCAGCGTGTTGGTGGACTGCCGCAGGGCCTGGACGGCCGCATTGGTCTCGTTGACGGCATAGCTGTAAGTGCCCGATGCATTGAGCACGAGACTGCCATAGGTGCCGTTCAGCGCCGTGCCGAGCGTGCCTGATGTCGCACCAAAGACGACTGCGGTGACCGTCTTGGTGTCACCGGCATTCGCATCGGTGTCGTTGGTCAGCACATTGCCGCTGGCAACCACGCCACCCGAACCGTTGGCGACCCCGCCCTTCTCGGTCGCATCACCCGCATCGGCAACTGCCGTCGGCGGCGTGTTCGAGCTCGGCGTGGTAAACATCACATCGACCCAATAGTTCGTCGACTGGAACGTGCTCGTGGGGAATAGGCTGTTGCTGCCATAGCGGTAGACGCCGTTGCCGCTGGCCGGCGCCGTGAGCGACCCGCTCGTTACGTTCGAGGTGAAGTAGCCGGTGGTCGTGGAATAATGACCGCTATTCGTGTGATAAGACGCCGTATAGGTTTGTCCGACTGTCAGGGACACCGGACTGGTGAAATAGGCAGTCTGCCAACCGCTGGCTGACTCATTCGTGAAGGTGAGGGTCGCAAGCCGCGTGCCGGTGCTCGACCATAATGAACCGGTATGCGTGCCAGTATCCAGGTCGCCCTTGTAGAAACGAATGCCGGTGACGGTGCCTGCCACGGAGGTCTGGAATTTGACGCCGAGTTCAACGGCTGAGCTATCGTTGGTGTTGACGACCGCCGGCGTCGCCGCGCCGAAGAGAGAGGTGTAACTCGGCCCGCTGACGGTGACCGTGCGTCCCGCCGAGGGTGTTTCCAGATTGATGTTATCGTCGACGGCGCGAGATCGGATGGTGTATGTGCCCGCTGTCTGCGGCGACCAGGTATAAGTCCAGTTCTCATCGCCCGTCGCCGGATGCCAGCTTGCCCCGTTGTCCGTGGAAACCTCGACGCCGGCGATGACGCCGCCGCCCGTATCGGCAGCGGTGCCCGTAATCGTCACGGTGGATCCAACGGCCGCTGTCGCGGGTACCGTGATGACGGAGGTCGGTGCAACATGGTCCGACGAAGCGGTTGCCGCGACGAGCCCGGATTGCAGCGTCCCGGGCTGAATGCCCATATCGGCAAGCAAGTTGACCATTGCCTGCTGCACGCGCGGGTCCGTCGGCGTCGCCGTGAGATCGTGGTTGTCGCTCAGGCCCCATGTCCAGTAGACCGTGCCGGCGCCGAACACCAATGCACCGCTGGGCGCGCGATAGAGCGTCAGATTGTGGGTCGAGGTCGCATTGCCGGTCGTGTTGCCGTAATCGAGCAAGTAAGTGCTGACCGGAAGCGTCGTCGACGACAGCTTCACGAGGCCGGCCGGATCAAAGCCGTTGTCTACAGCTTCGTCCCATTCGTAACCAAGATAGTTCTTGGTGAGCGTCGCCGTCTGGCCAGGCTGAAGATTGGCGACGCTGGTATTGCGCCAGAAACGCAGATTGGCGTCGTCATAGGGAATAGCGATCGCCTGGAGATTGCTGCCGACATCGTCGACCTTGAACAACTGTCCGGTCAGCGAGTTTTCCGGGTTTCCGCCGCCGATAGCAGGTGGGCTGAGACGCGGATCCCGGAATGTGCCCGTCCATTCGTTGGAAGGGTCGATGCTGGCGGTGGGCGACCAGGTCTCCTTATAGGAGATCAGTGTGCGATAGGGCGTGCCGTCGGCGCTGTAGGCATTGCCCCAACGGGTGCGCCAATAAACCTCGTTGCCGCTCCAGAACATCAGGTTGACGCCCGCATCGCGCGCGGCTTCGACATTGGTTCGCTGCTGTCCAGACCAGTATTCGTCGTGCCCGGCATCAACATAGGTTTTGTGATTGAGCAACAGGCTGCCATAACGGTCGACGTCGACACCCGACAGGTAGGAGACGTCATAGCCGTTCTGTTCCAGCCAGTAGATGCCTGCATATTCGGCGCCGAACAGATAGTCCTGCGGACCGGCATAGGTGCCGACCCCGCCGCGGGTCGCAATCGGCCTGTTGTAGCTGACCGCATAGGCACGACCCGCCCCCTGGCCTGTCGCCGGACCATTGCCGCCATAGAAGTTAGCGCCACCCCAGCCGTTATAAGCTTGCCATGTCTCGTCTGCAGTCTGGAAGACGATGTCGCTGTGGCTGTCGTCATCCCGCACGATGAACGGGATTTGATTTTCGCCAGAGGTGCCATCCTGTCGCACGAGCTTGGCGATGTAGACGCCCGAGACGGCATCATCGGGTACGGTCCACGACGCCGAGACTGCCCAGTTGCCGGCATCCACCGTGCCGGTCGAGGCGTTGCGCAACGGATTGGGCTGCGTCTGCAAACCGGTATGCTGCATGGTCGCGACCTTGCGCGCGCCCATGCCGCCATAATAGCCGAGCCGATAGATGTCGATCCGGTAGTTAGTGGAATTTGTATTGATCTTGAAGCTGACCGTCTTGCCGTTGTCGACGCTGATGTCGGTCGCAAACCCCTCGATGTTGGAGCTACCGGCACCGTCGATGCCCCACTCGCTCTCCGGGTTACCCTGCTTCTGGTTTTCCAGCACGATCGCGTTGCTGGCCGCCGCCGCCGCGGCCGCCAGATTTTGCGTTGCCAACGACCGCTGTGTAGAAGGTGGCGTTGTCACCGAGCCGGAAAGGATGCCGATACCCTTGGATGTGGACGTGCCCGTTCCGATTTCTCCGCCACCGGGCAACGATCCGTTCAAGATCGTCGAATCCGTCCACGTTGCGGTCCCGCGCCAGCCCGAGAGCGGGGACAAATCACGGTCGAGAAGCGGATCGCTGACCGAGGCGCCGATGGCCCGTTTGATCGTCTCCACATAATCCGGGCCCTCGGTCAGCTTGGTTCCCGACAATTGACCGTCCTGTTGAAGCAAGGCGCCGCCATGCGCCCAATCGAGAATCCGCGTGGGGGAGGTAAAGTAGCCGCATCCGCACACACCAAAGGGCATGCCAAACGCCAGCGAATTAGCGCCAGCCTGGTGCGTAGTCGCCTGCGCTGACGGGCTCGATTCGAGAATGACGACCTTGCCTGAGTGCGCAAGCTCGCCCGTCACCGCAGCAGAACCCTGCCCCGAAACTGTCGTTGCAGGGCTTTGCGGCAGATACGCAGCTAGAGGATCATCACCTATGAGGCTCATTCCAGCGTAGGTGCGATAAAGGGACGATTGAGCACCGAATGCAACTCCGTTCGCGTTCCGCCCGAGACCTGCAAAACCAGGCGTGTGGGCGGGCAACACAGACGCGGCAGTCTCACGGCTTCGCCCCCCCATCTCGCGATTTGTTGCGAAAGCGTCGGGCAAGGGCGGCGGTACGCGAGTGATATCGGCCCAAGGGTCCGGTTCACCGATCACGCCCACTCTATGTCCAGCGTCATGTTCGTTGAGCGCCGCGTTGTTGGGGGGATTGTCGACAAGGGTACCGTATTTGATTCCATCCGCGGTCTGCACGGATGCCGCAAGTTGAGCACTGTCCTCGTGCCTTTCGGCAGGCTTGCGCGGCCTTCCCTTGCCGCCGATGGTCAGCCATCCGGGAATCAACGAATCCACTAGGAGTGAGCGCGAGGTCCACCGACGAGCGTTGCGATACATGGCAGGCACCTCCCGCGAGATTATCAGGATCGAATCTATGAGGACCGCTCGATACGCGGCCCTGAATTGTAGTCGAAAAATGAGAGAGTATATGCTACGCCTTTCGCTCTACAGGCGGCATCCTTTGGGCAACCGGCCTTGTTGCACGCCCACGTGATGGATAAGACGCGCGAAGATTCGCCACATGCTGTGCAAGGCTTGAAGCCGCATAGGCGGCTGAGATGGCGGCTTATTCGGTCGTCAAGATCTGGCACGAGAACGGCCTTGTGCCGCACCGCTGGCGCTGCTTCGAGTTGTCGAACGAAAGGCGACGCCGCCGGTCAATATCGTCGTCCGGCAAAATTTGGCGATGCGAGCATAAAGGCTCTGCCGCGGGGGATTGCGGTTCTTCGAGGCTAGCGCACCCGAGGCGACGCCCTGTGTAGCGCCGAAGATATGTGTTCTGCTCGATTGAGGCTTAAGCACTCTCCCCACCTCATCAATTGTGATTAGGCAAAGTAAACGACCTCCACCTTCCTCAAGGCTTCGCCAGGCTGCACACTAGCGATCTGGTTTCGGGCTTGGCGTCCGGCGTTCGAACAGCGCTTAAGGCATTGGACCAGCGTCCGTTGAAGGATGTTTTGAAGGCGAGACATGTAATGAATCTATCGCACCGTGCCCCTCACCCGTTCCTTCGCGCCACGTTTGTCATCAGCGCACTCGTCTTTCTTGCCGGAGCCGTGTCGCCGGTTCTCGCCGATAGCGCCCCTTTGGCTCCGCAAACAAAAATCCGCCTGACGGTCGTCCAATGGATGCCGGCCAAGGGCCAGTTTGAGCGATGGGATGCGATTGGCGGCGAATATACGGTTTCAGATGCAGGTGAAGTCTCCCTGCCCTTTCTGGGGTCGCTGTCGGTTGGAAGTCTGGACAATGCCAGCCTCACCAACGAGATTGGCAAGCGCCTTCAGGCAAAGATGGGTTTGGCCCAGACACCTGCGGTGACCATCGACATTATCGACTATCCGTCTATTTACGTCGTCGGAGATGTGATGGCGCCGGGAGAATATAAGTTTCACTCCGGTCTCAGCGTCCTGCAATCCCTGGCCATGAGCGGCGGCCCGTTGCGGGCGCCGGCGCAGCAGCGATCGCAGACGATCACTCTTGTCGGCAACTTGCGGGAAATCGACCATTCGCTGCTGCGCAGCTCGGCAAAGCTCGCGCGTCTGCAAACGGAAATGGCCGGCGCGAAGGAGATCGTCTTCGATCAGCCGCCGGCTGCCGATCGGCAATATGCCGAGAGTCTCTACCAGGAGGAGCGGGTCATTTTTCAGGCTCGTGCAAACGCGCTGGACAAGCAGTCGGTGGCTCTCGCCGAATTGCGCAATCTCTTGACGGCGGAAATCGATACACTGGAAGAAAAGTTGAAAGGCTCGGATGACAATATCCGGTCGGTCGAAGAGCAACTGACGAGCGTGAAGACGCTGGTCCAGAAGGGCCTCACGATCACTTCACGCCAGATGGATCTGGAACGATTGCTCACCACCTATCGCTCCGACCGGCTCGACCTCGTGACGGCCATCATGCGGGGCCGCCAGGCGATCAACGAGACGACGCGCAATCTCGAGGGACTTTCCGACACCCGCCGGAGCGAGATCGCTTCCGAAGTGCAGGTGGAAAAGGCCAATCTCGATCAGCTCAAATTGAAGCGCGACACCACGCAACAACTGCTTCTCGGAGAACTGTCGACCGGCCCTAACGTGAATAACCGCGATGAAGAACTCCCGCTGACCTTCAGCGTGAGCCGGCGGGACAAGGGACAAGTCGATCAATTCCAGGCCTCCGAAACGACGGAACTGGCGCCGGGCGACGTGGTCAGGGTAACCCAGCCCCGTCTCACGGATGCGTCGTCCGAAGACGCCGCTGCGGTGCCTGTTCAGACAGAGGCGCATGTCAGTCAGGTAAGCCGGTGATCCGCAAAATGCATGTGCTGCCATCGACCCTGCGGCGGGCGATTGAACGCCAGCACGGAATAAACGGCTAGGGGCATCCGATGACTTTGCGCATGACCCCACCCAGCAGCCAGACCTACACCCAGATCCTCAAATCGACGATGTTGATGGGCGGGTCTTCGCTCGTCAACGTCGCACTCAGCATTGTCAGAAACAAAGCCATGGCTGTTCTGCTCGGGCCGGAAGGCGTGGGACTGATGGGCCTTTACGGGTCGATCCTCGATATCGCGCAGGCGATTGCCGGGCTTGGCGTGGGCAGCAGTGGCGTGCGCCAGATTGCCGAAGCTGCGGGCACCGACGACGCAGAAATGATCGCACGATCAGCAACAGTGCTGAGACGCATATCGATAGTGCTCGGATTGCTTGGTGCGCTCCTTCTCGCCGCGTTGGCATTCCCGATCTCAAATTTCACTTTCGGCGACTACCAGCATGCCGGTGGCATTGCATTGCTGTCGCTGGCAATCTTCTTTCGCCTGGTCTCTGCAGGGCAGACTGCATTGATCCAGGGCCTGCGCGGCATTGCCGATCTTGCTCGTATCAACGTGCTTGCCGGGCTTATCGGCACAGCTGTCAGCATCCCGCTGATCTATCTGTTCGGCCTGCAGGCGATCGCACCGTCCCTCGTTGTGATTGCGGCTGCATCAATCCTCCCGACCTGGTGGTACAGCCGGCGGATCTGCCCGCATCCCTCGCCAATGCCCACGCGCCAGTTCGGTCGGGAAGTGTCGGCACTGCTCAGGCTCGGCTTCGTCTTCATGGCAAGCGGGCTTCTGACCTTCGGCGCAGCTTATGCCATCCGGCTCATCGTGCTGAAGGAGGGTGGCGTCATGGCGGCTGGATTGTACCAGGCGGCCTGGGGCCTTGGCGGTCTCTATGCCGGCTTCATCCTGCAGGCGATGGGAACGGATTTTTATCCGCGCCTGACTGCGGCAGCCGAGAACAATGCCGAATGCAATCGCCTGGTCAATGAACAGGCGGAAATCAGCATGCTGCTCGCTGGTCCCGGCCTGCTCGGCACCCTGACGCTTGCGCCGCTCATGATGAGCCTGTTCTATTCGGCGGAATTTCATGGGGCAGTCGATCTTCTGCGCTGGATCTGCCTTGGAATGATGCTGAGGATTATTTCCTGGCCGATGGGTTTCATCGTCGTGGCGAAGCGTACCCAGGCGATTTTCTTCTGGACGGAGGTTGCGGCGGCAGTCGTGCATGTGGGGCTTGCCTGGCTCTTCGTATCGCTGCTCGGTACGCAAGGAGCCGGTATGGCGTTTTTTGGCCTCTATGTCTGGCACAGCATCCTGATCTATGTGATCGTGCGGAAGCTGACCGGTTTTCGCTGGTCCGCCGCCAATCGCAGACACGGGCTGCTTTTCTTGCCCGCATCGGGACTGGTATTCCTGATGTTCTCGATTTTGCCGCTATGGGCGGCGACGATGATTGGCTTCGCCGCCGTCGCTCTCTGCGGGCTCTATTCCCTGCGCATGCTGATCGACCTGCTTCCACCGGAGTCCGTGCCAGTAACCATCCGCGGATGGATCACGAAATCAGCATAACGAAGAATGCGCACGAAGAATGCGCGCATCCGGAGATACGCGCATTCTTCGTTATGCTGATTGTTACGTCGGGCAAATGCGGGTTCAGGCGACAGCGATATCCATGGCATGTTGCACGCTGGCGGCTCCGACGGTCGCTTCCGCAAGGGCTGCGCGAAGTGCCTCAACAACCCGGTCCATGTCAGACACCGTCATCTGGGCATAAAGCGGCAGTATTATCGTTTGCTGCTGCGCAGATACGCTTCGCATCAGGCTCGTGGCAGCGCGGTGGGAGCTTTCACCGGAATAGGCTCCCTCCAGATGAATGTTCATCACACCACGCCGGGTCGAAATACCCTGATCGAGCAGGGTCTGCATGACGGCCCGCTGGTCGACCGTATCGGGCAATCTCACGCAGAAGCTCTGCCAGTTGCTGCGAGCCCAGCGCGGCTCGACCGGCAGAGAAAGTCCGGCAATTGTCGACAGACGTTCGCAATATTGCTCGGCAAGACGTCTGCGCTGGGCAACCAGCTCCGGCAGCCGCCGCAACTGCTCACGTCCGACGGCCGCCTGAAGATCGGTCATCCGGTAATTGTAACCCAACTCGTCATAGTCTTCGAAGATGACCTGTTTCGAGCCGTGACGAACGGCATCGGTGACGCTCATGCCATGCTGGCGCCAGAGCCGGAACTTCCGGTCATATTCGGGATTGGCCGTCGTCAACATGCCGCCGTCGCCTGTCGTGACGACCTTCCTGGGGTGGAAAGAGAAGCAGGCAATGTCGCCATGCGCTTTGCCGATCTTTTCCCAACGGCCGTCCCACAGGATTTCGCTTCCCGTTGCACAGGCTGCATCCTCGATGACCGGTATCTGATGGCGCTTGCCGATCTCCACGATGGCGCGGAGATCGCAAGGCATGCCGAGTTGATGCACGCAGAGAATTGCCCTGGTGCGAGGCGTGATTGCCTTTTCGATCAGACTGGCTTCGATGTTGTAACCATCTTCTTCGATATCGACGAAAACGGGCACCGCATTGCAGTACCGAACCGCGTTTGCGGTCGCGACGAAAGAATGGCTGACCGTGACGACTTCATCACCGGCGGATACACCGACCGCCTTCAGGGCCAGATGCAACGCGGTCGTGCAATTGGACATGGCGCAAGCGTGCGCGGCGCCCACAAAGGCAGCGAATTCACGCTCGAAAGCCGCGACTTCCGGCCCCTGCGTCACCCATCCCGATAGAATAACGCGGCGCGCAGCCTCAGCCTCTTCCTCCCCGAGGACGGGTTTGGCGACCGGAATTGTGAATTGAGATGAGCTCATGCTGCCTGCCCCCCTGCGTCGGTCTGCGTTTGCCACCAGGCAACGAGATCACGAAGCCCTTGCTCCATAGAGATCTCCGCCTTGAAGCCGAGGAGCCGTTCGGCCTTGCTGATATCGGCAAGACGACGGGTCACGCCGTTGACCGTGCGGGCCTCTTTGTGCTGCGGTTCGAGTGAGGAACCCATAATGTCGCTCAGCATCTTCGCGAGTTCCAGCAGGCTTATTTCCTTGCCGCTCGCGACGTTGAACACTTCGTCCGTGACATCGCTTTTGGCGGCCAGAATGTTTGCGCGGGCGATGTCGCGTGCATCGACGAAGTCCATGGTCTGGCTACCATCTCCATAGATGAGGGGCGGCATCCCGGCCACCAGGCGTTCCATCCAACGGATCAGAACTTCCGTATAGGCGCCGTAAACGTCCATGCGCGGCCCATAGACGTTGAAATAGCGGAGCGCGACATAGCGCAGGCCGTACATCTCCGCAAAACTGCGCATCAGCCCTTCGTTGAATGTTTTCGCCGCGCCGTAGATCGTCCGGTTATTGTACGGATGATGCTCTTCGGTCGTTGGAAAATTCTCGGCAAGCCCCAGAACGGAGGCGGAAGAGGCAGCAACTACCTTCGATACACCCGCCTTGACGGCGGTTTCGAGAACGTTGAACGTGCCCTCCGCGAGGACATCGAAAGCCAGCCGTGGCTCTTCGGCACATTGCGTGATGCGGATGGCGGCCTGATGAAAGACGATGTCGACGCCTTCGAAGACTTTTGCCAGAAGCGCTCTGTCGCGGATATCTCCGTCGATGATTTTAACAGGCGCGCTGACTATTGCCGAGCTGAGATTGTCCCGGCGCCCGCGCACGAAATTGTCGAGGACGATGATCTCACGAGGTTTTTCCAATGCGACAAGATCGGCAATATGCGATCCGATCAAACCGGCACCGCCTGTAATGAGCACCCGTTTGTCTCTCATGATCTTCCCTCACGCGACATGTTCGTCATCGGATCATTATCCGAACGCCAACGTATGAATTTCGCAGGTACACCTGCTGCGACTGAGAACGGCTCGACGTCGGAAACGACAACTGCTCCCGCTCCAACGATCGCCCCCTTCCCGATGGTCACACCGGGAAGAATGGTCGCGTTCGTTCCGATATCGGCCTCTGCACAGATGCGTACCGGCCTGATTTCAAGATCCGTGCGAATGATCGGCACATCCAAGGGCAGTGCCGTGTGGGTCGAGCCAAGCACCTTGGCACCAGGTCCCCACCCGACGGAATCCTCGATCACCAAATCGCGAGCGTCGAAATAGGCCATCGGCCCGATCCAGACATTGTCGCCGATCTTGCATCGGCCGTCGAAGCGACCCTGGATATAGGCCTGGGCGCCGATGAAGACCCCATTGCCGATCTCGAACGTCTCGGGATGTTTGAAACCGGCACCGCCTGCAACCTGCAATCCTGTTCCACAGCTCCGCACGATGGCTTGCCAGATGGCTTTTCGCATCAGAGTATCGATGACACCGTCACCTGCCGCGAAACGACCGTAGAGCTCAATCAGGCCAGCGCGCCCGTATGACTGCCTGAGTTCTTCAGCCAGTCCGGCCTGGTAGGCAGGGTCCGCCGGCCTTTCATGACTTCCATGGACCGCCTGCACGATCCGGGCCTCGCCCGCACGATCAGCTGACATAGGCGTTCTCCAGCGCGGCGGCCACCTGGTCGACGTGCCACGCCGGCATCTCGGGATAGATCGGCAGCGAGAGAACCTCCCGTGCGGCGGCTTCCGAGATTGGGAAATCGCCGGCCTTGTAACCAAGGTCGGCATGGGCCTTCTGCAGATGCACTGGGATCGGATAGTGCAGCCCGGACTGAATGCCCTCCGCGGTCAATACGCGCTGAAGCTGGTCGCGATCGCGGCTTCTGATAGCATAGACGTGATAGACGTGGCGCCGGTCGGTGATTTCGACAGGCGTCCTTAAATTCGCCGAACCGCCAAGCAGCAACGAGTAGCGGCGTCCATGGGCGCGCCGCGCTTCGGTCCAGGCTTCGAGATGCCGGAGCTTGATGCGCAGGATCGCACCTTGAATGGCATCCATGCGGTAGTTGAAGCCCTTCAGCAGATGGTGATAGCGCTGTTCCTGACCCCAGTCGCGCAGCATGCGCATGGCCTTGGCCTGATCGTCGCTGTTCGTGACGACGATACCCCCCTCGCCGCAGGCGCCGAGATTTTTGCCGGGATAGAAGCTGAAGCAGCCGGATGTGCCGATACTGCCGGCGCGCGCGCCTTTGTATTGCGCTCCGTGGGCCTGGCAGGCGTCCTCGATGACCGGGATCCGGTAGTGGTCGGCAATCGCTTTGATCGCGTCCATATCGGCCATCTGACCGTAGAGATGGACGGGAATAATGGCCTTAGTTTGGGCTGTAATCTTAGCCTCGAGTTGAGCCGGATCCATTGTCAGCGTCACGGGTTCGACATCGACGAATACCGGTCGTGCACCTGCGTAGCAGATCGCCGATACGGTCGCGACGAAGGTAAATGGCACGGTGATGACTTCATCGCCGGGGCCGACGCCTGCCGCGAGAAGCGACAGGTGCAGGGCACTCGTGCCGGTGTTCACGGCTATCGCATGTTTGACGTCGCAATAGTCCGCGAATTCCTGCTCGAGGCGAGCGACCTCCTCGCCCAGTATGTATTGCCCCGAGGCCAGGACACCGAGCACGGCGGCGTCGATTTCGCTCTTGATGGACTGATATTGTGCCTTGAGGTCCAGGAACGGGATCATGCGATGAGCCTCGCCTCTTCAAGCTCGATGATACGGCCGCGCTGGGCGAGCGACCGGCTTGCGGCTTCAAGGATGCGAACGACCCGCAGTCCGGCCTGGCCATCCGTGATGGGCCGCGAATTTTGCTCAATGCAATCGACGAACTGATCCAGTTCGCGTTTCAACGCCTCGGTCATATCGAGCTTGGGCGCCCACATGTCGCCGCTGCGGTAGCCGACCATCATCTGATGCACCTTCTCGCCATATGCATCGGAATTGGGGCACATGGTGATGCCCTTGTCATAGACCTTGATCTTTTCGCTGGGCTCCAGATCGTCATAGACGATCATCTTGCTGCTGCCGCCGATCAGCGTGCGGCGGACCTTGACCGGGGCCAGCCAATTGACGTGGATATGTGCGATGAGCTTGCTCTCGAAGAAAAGCGTCAGATAGGCGATGTTCTCCGGCTCGCCGAGCACATGACTCATGCCCGTCGCGGAAACGGCTACCGGCCTTTCGTGCACAACATGGTCGAGGATGGAGAGATCATGCACCGCGAGGTCCCAGATGACGCTGACATCGTGCTGGAAGAGCCCCAGATTGACCCGAACCGAGTCGTAGTAATACATGTCGCCGAGGCCGCTTTCGACTAGTTCGCGCATCTTGCGGACGGCGCCGGTATGCACGAAAGTATGATCCACGGCCAGCACGAGGCGTCTACGCGCGGCCTCCTCGACCATCCGCGAGGCTTCGTCCGTCGTCGAAGCCATCGGTTTTTCGACGAAGACATGCTTTCCGGCCATCATCGCCTGCATCGCGAGTTTGAAATGGGTGAAGACCGGCGTCGCGATAGCGATGGCATCCACTCTCGGATCGCGCAGGACTTCCTCGAAATCATCGGTGATCGTCACTGCGGGGTAGCGGCTTTTGACAGCCGCTAACCGTTCGACATTGAGATCACAGACTGAAATGAGCTGCGCGCCGGCCGCTTCCGAGATGTTACGAACCAGATTCGGACCCCAGTACCCATATCCAACAACGGCGATACCAATCATTGCACTTCTCCCAGCGCTTGCATGTTGACTGATCGGTCATGAACGCGACCGATGATCCTGGCCGGAACGCCGACAACAATGGCGCCGTCGGGCACATCCTTGGTTACAACCGCGCCGGCGCCGACCTGTGCGGCTTCTCCGATGATGACGCCAGGCAGAATGGTGGCGTTGCTGCCAATCGACGCGTGGCGCTTGACCAGAATAGGGATGACGGCCCAGTCGGCTTCGGTCTGCAGGCTGCCATCGAGATTGACGGCGCGCGGGTATGTGTCGTTCGTAAACATGACCCCGTGGCCTATGAACACGCCGTCTTCCAGCGTCACGCCCTCACAGAGGAAGGAATGGCTGGAGATCTTGCAGTCTTTTCCGACGATGACGTTCTTCTGAATCTCGACGAAGGTGCCGATGCGCGTTCCCGCGCCGATCGTGCAGCCGTATAGATTCACAAGATCTCGATGGTGGATGACGCAGCCGTCATCCAGCTTAACGTTTGATGCAATCATCCCTGCAAAACCCCTACTCCTGAACAAGCCCAGACTTTCGGTTGAAACGAACAATCGCTTGGTTGCGCCCAAGTTTTCACACCGACAGGACTAATATTTCTCTGCACTTCAAGGAGAATTGTTTTCGTCATCCGAGTAAAGAAACAAAACGTTTAAGGTTATTCACCTAAAGGCGTATCTACTTATGACGACTTACGCCCTAGTTCATGCATCTACCGACATTAGTGGCGGGGTCATATTCCGCACCCCTTGCCGGACCTACGCCCGAGACACCGATTGTTTCCATGCGTTTAATTGACCTCACCCGGAGTGCCGTGTAACGACGCAGACTATCCTGCCGGCCATATAGTATTATATAAGTCTACCTCAGATCTTCCTTTATATTTCGGCCTTACGATAGAAGTTGTGCGCCACTTAGCCTATATTAGCTACTGTAACGTTCCGCGAATTGTGGTATTCGATTCCTACTTTAGAGTTTCCTAAACCCCCGTAATGAGAGGGGTTGGTACTCGGGCCGTAGTGTGGCGTAACGTGTTTAGGGGGAGGGTGAAGCTGTGAATTCAGCGCTTATACCGAATTTGGACCTAAGGCAGGAAAACGTAGCCTTTCCCCTTAAGATGGAGAACAATTCGAACATACCTGTCGTGTCGGCAAGACAGACGCATTCGCTTGTCATTCTCGACAATCGTGAACTTGATCGGCAATGCCTGGCGCAATGCATGGCTGCCCAGAAGGCGGATTTGCAAATCCTGGCATTTGGATCAATTGAGGAGTGGAAGCAGAGGCGCGACGAATATCCTCCGCTTTCCGCGATCCTCCTGAACGTCGGCGGCAAAAAGATCGATGAACCGGCCGTTTCGGAGCAAATCCGGAAGCTTGCGTCGGAATTTGCATCAACGCCACTCATCGTATTGGCTGATAGCGACGATTTCGGCCAGATCGTCAGGGCGCTTGAGTACGGAGCCAAAGGGTTCATACCCGCCTCAGTCAGCGTCAGTGTGTGTATGGAGCTGATCGCGCTGTCCGTGGCAGGCGGAATTTTTGTGCCTGCAAGCGCCCTGTTCGCCATGCGTCACTTGCTGGACTCGAGCAATTCGACCGCACGCCCGCTAGCCGGCATATTCACGGATCGTCAGGTCGAAGTCGTGGAGGCGCTGCGACGCGGAAAGGCGAATAAAATTATCGCTTATGAGCTCAATCTTCGAGAAAGCACCGTAAAGGTGCACGTTCGCAATATTATGAAAAAGGTCAAGGCTACGAATAGGACGGAAGTCGTATTCAAGCTCAACGACTTGTGCCAAACCAGTATTTCGGCGTGAGCGTGAATAAGGCGTTGTGCTGATCAACCGTTGGGGCAAATCTTTTCGTATCTTGGGACCACGGTCTTGCTCAAATCACCCCGGTGGCGCGAATGCGTCACCGGGTCTTTTGATTCCGGGGCGCCTCCATCACGTCCCCCACGATCTTGGCCCGCGATTTTGGCATGAATAGCGATCGAGCGCTCAACCACCCGACTGTTGTTTGCGTACTTGCCGATGAACTAACCCGGCCCGGTCCTGCCTATTTATCCGGCAACTCGTCGCCCGATAGAATTCAAGGCGTACCAGCACTTTGGCCCGATTGTTTGCTTGCAGACCAACTTGATCCAGGGCAATGAATTTCGCACTTCGGGAGAAACCTCGAGAGCAAAGCGTTGAATAGCCACGGCTGTGGCAACATCGAAATTATTGAATGCCCTGCCGGCCAGCCGAAGCGCCTCTTTCCCAAGATCCTTGGCAAGGAAACGTCTTAGTTTCTCATCTTTCCTGAGGCTTTCCGCGCCTTGGCGAAATAGAATATCGAAAGCCTGTTTTCTTTGCCGGAGGTCAGGAAGGATACTTTGTCCATAGTATTGTAGCGACATGTTCGAAGCATGTCTGCGGTATACTGCTTGGTCTTGGTTAATGTAGCCCACTCCAGCATGTGATGCGAGCCGCAGCCACATCTCCATATCACCGGCATGCGGCAGTTCCTTATTATAGCCGCCGACCTGTTTTTGCAGCGTCGTTCTCACGACGGCTGTCGGTGTCGGAACCAGATTGTTTGCTCCACTCAACCGTATGAATTGCGGACCGGACAAGACTTGCATGGGAGGCACACCATTGTCGCCGAGAGGATCGACGCGCTTACTGACGCCACTCGGCTCAGCTATGAGGGCGTTCCCGAACGTAAACCCCACATGCGGATGATTGTGCATCAGCTCCGAAGCGCGACCCAGCGCGCCTGGCAAGAGATAATCATCCGCAGAGAGAAGCAGGAACAAGTCGCCGCCCGCCCACTCGATTCCCCCATTATAGGTTGCGATATGGCCCTTGTTTGCCGTGTGCCGCCGATAGGTGACCCGTTTGTCGCGGGATGCCAGAGCCTTTCCGACTTCCGGCGTATTGTCTGGCGAGCAGTCATCCAGAATAAGCACGCGCACATCGACGCCTGCTTGTGAAAGAACACTTCCAACACATTCCTCAAGGAAATGAGCGTAGTTGTAGCAGGGAATGACGACATCAACGCGTTGCAAACTCGTTCCTCCGCAGGCAATCGTTTCGTTCGGAGCATTTCATGCAACCCGAACTCGGCTTCGTTTCGCTCTTACGCGTTCTTCGCTCCCCGATTCATCGGCGCGACGTTAATGCGTGCGCCCGCATAGCCGATTTCGTGCAGGACCATGCCGCTCTCAACAAGACGGATCGGGCAAGCAGCCGAGAGCCTGCGCGCTTCAGGCCACTCTGAACGCGCTCCCACCGGGTAAGCGCAAAACGGGTCCGGGACCGAAACGTATCGTAGAAGGCGACGTTCGGGCTCAAGCTTCCCGATTTCCAGGGCTTCACGTTGGTCACGAAATGAACGATGCCGAGCTTCTGCTCGAGCGCGATGCGGGCGATCGCCTGCGTTGGCTCGAACTGAAAATTCCAGGCGCGGTCCAAGATCTTCCACTTTCCGTCGCAGGCAGCGTTAAGGGCGTCTTGATCCGAATATTCCGTCGCCGGAAAGCGGTCGAGATAGTCCAGCGATCGTTCCGTTATTCGCTCGTTTCGCCATTTTGCAAGGTCGATAAGAAGCATGCCGGCGTTAAAATAACGTTCGACCCGAGGGCTGCCTGTCGCACCTGGTCCGTTGCTCACACCATTGTCCAGCCAGTAATCCGGTACGGCGCCGATCACTGCCTCGCCGAGATCGATATTCCACAACTGTTCAAGCTCAGTCAGGACCAGGATGTCGCCATCCAGATACAGAGCCCGGCTGCAGGTCTGCGGAAGGAACTGCGGCAGAAGGATCCTTGCGAAGGTCATCCTCGAAACGCCAGGGCGAGTGGAAAATCCGCTTGCGAAGGACAATGTGGCGATGGGATGCCAGTGAATGACTGCAGAATTTGCGGGCAGAGATTCAAAGATCAGTCGCTTTATTTCTTCGCCTATTCCCTCATGAATGACATGGATATTCAAGGGCCATGCGCTTCGGTTATTCTCGGCGATCGATCTAAGGGCGGTCGCCAAGGGAACAGCGTAGGCCGCATCGACCGCAAAGACGATGGGCCCCAACCGCTGTTTTGCTCCCGCAGGCGCGGCTCCTGTTCGTATGCTATGCACATTCATGTTTCCGGCACCATCCCATCGAAAGAACACGAGCTTCGCCTTGCAATGATCGACGTTGCTGTTCACGGCCCGATTGATACGGCTTCCTGAACGGGAAGGCCGACGGCCGGGGTAGGCAGATGGGTGTAGGCCGTTCGCGAGGACTGGACACCAGGCGTGCTCTTGGCTCCGCCAGAAAGCTTCCACTCGAAATACGCGATCGTTTTCTCAAGCCCCTGTCGCAGGTTCACTGTCGGCTGCCAGCCCAGCTCCTGCTTTGCGCGGCTGATGTCAGGCTTGCGCTGTGTCGGATCGTCAATCGGCAGAGGCTTGTAAACGATGCTTGATTTCGATCCCGTCATCTCGATGACCATTTCGGCCAGTTCCCGGACCTGGAATTCTCCCGGGTTACCGAGATTGATCGGACCCGTAACGCCGGCCGGCGTGCCCATCAGGCGGATGAAGCCCTCAATCAGATCGTCTACATAGCAGAAGGAGCGCGTTTGCGTGCCATTGCCGAAGATGGTGATCGGCTCGTTTTGAAGCGCCTGAACGATGAAATTGGAGACGACGCGGCCGTCATTGGTCTGCATGCGCGGCCCGTAAGTATTGAAGATCCGCGCCACGCGGATTTCCACACCATATTGGCGATGGTAATCGAAGAACAATGTTTCGGCACACCGCTTGCCTTCGTCATAACATGCCCGCGGCCCTATGGGATTGACGCTGCCTCGATACTCCTCGGGCTGAGGGTGGACTGCCGGATCGCCATAAACTTCGCTCGTGGATGCCTGGAAGATCTTCGCTCTGGTGCGTTTTGCCAAGCCGAGCATATTGATGGCCCCGTGCACATTGGTCTTCACGGTCTGCACGGGGTCATGCTGATAGTGGACCGGAGATGCCGGACAGGCGAGGTTGTAGATCTCGTCGACCTCCACATAGAGCGGGAAGGTAATGTCATGGCGGAGCACCTCAAAGCGAGGATCGTCCAGAAGATGCAGCACATTGTCGCGCGAACCGGTGTAGTAATTGTCCACACAGAGGACGTCATTGCCCTCTCGCAAAAGTCTTTCGCACAGGAATGATCCCAGAAACCCGGTGCCGCCGGTTACCATAATTCGCTTTTGTCCGTACATTGGTGTGCTCCGTTGTTGACGGTTGCCTCGCGAAAACGAGGATGGTCAGTAGGCTCCCCTGCGCTTGAAGACCGCAGGGATTGTGCTGAGAAGAATTTGGCAGTCCAACCAGAGGGACCGGTTGTCGATGTAGAACTCGTCGAGTTGCTGCTGCAGCTCGATATCCGCATTGCTTCGTTCGGATATTTGCCAAAGGCCCGTGAGCCCCGGCGTGACGGAACGGCGCTTGTTTCGAAATTCGCCGTCCATAGCCAGGAGGTGATATTCCGGAAACGGACGCGGCCCGACGATGGCCATCTGGCCGGCAATGATGTTTGCCAATTGCGGGAGCTCGTCGATGCTCGAAGCGCGCAGCATATGTCCTATAACCGGAAGGATGCGCGGATCGTCCTTGAGCTTGAAGTGGCTCAACCACTCGGCACGCATGGTAGGGTTGTCTCGGAATAGTGCTTCAAGGCGCTGTTCTGCATCTTGGTACATCGTCCTCAATTTCAGGACGTGCACCGGCTTGCCGGACCGTCCTTCCCTGGTATGCCGGAAGAAGACGGGGCCCGGATCGATGGCATAGATTGCAGCCGCCGCAAACGCGATGAATGGGGCGACCACGATCATTGCAGGGATGGCGATGGCGAGATCGAGGATCCGGCGAACCAGATCCGAGTTGACCGACCTCCCACCGGTGGTGAGGCGAATGCCGATCTCTCCGCCGACATCCGCAGGTCGCAATCCGCTTACCTTGAGGCTCGGCGTGTCGGACAGCAAAATGACTTCGGCGAACTTCCGACGCATCGCCGCCAAGTCGGGTCCAAGTGAGCCTGTGTCGCCCGCAATCATGGCAATGGATGGCCCGCCATCTGGCAATGCCTCCAAAGTATCAGAGGAAAAGGGCTCCGGCCTGATGCCATGCTGCCAGTGGTTCTTGAAATGGGCCACGAGAGCGGGAGTAAGGTTGTACCCCCCTATGACAACCGCGCGCTCCCCCCAGATTCCAAGTTTCCAGCACAGGCCTCGTGCAAGCCAATGCACAAGTGGCTGAACAATCAGCCCGAGAGCGAGGAACCCAATAACGGCAAGCAGCAGTCGTTCCCCCTCCGGCAGGATAATTGCTCCGAATGCCGCAAGGACAGCCACCTTGACGGCAGCTATGGTGCGTCGCCGCAGATGTTCGTGCTCATGCAACCGATATCCAGGATAGAGGCCGGCCGATGCGTAGAGAATAATCGCAGCGAATGCTGCGATCGTGAACGTACGCTCCACCATCGTGCCCTCCGAACCACTGGGGAGAACCGACAGGACAACAAAATAGGCAATCAAATAGCTTGCAATGTCGCCGGCGACCAGGAAGGACGACGTTGCAAGCCGAGCAAGCCGACGCCGTAGTGCGACGGGCATATTCAGCGCTGCCTGTGCAAAGGGATCGGCGGTCTTAGCTGCTATGGGCGGCACGGAACCTGCCGGAATCGTCCGCGACGTCACGTCATTTGATGTGGATGCCTTCGACGGACCCGGTGTCATTGCTGGCGACGCAAATAGGGACATGATGGCTTTACACCTTTGCAGCTGCTTCTTTTGGCGCGCTTGATCCAAAAACCTTGTCTTCGATCGGAAACTTCCGAAGCCCCAGTCTCTGGACTGCCGTCAGTGAGATGAAGGTCGGCACGACAAGCGCATAGCGCCGCCATAGCCGTCGCGGCTCGCACAAAAGACGAAACGCCCATTCGAAGCCGCTTCTTTGAATGAACCTTGGAGCCTGCCGCTTGAGGCCGGCGTGGAAATCGAATGCGGCTCCGACACCGATGAGCATCGATGCTTCCAGACTATCGCGCATGCGCGCCATCCAGAGTTCCTGCTTGGGACTGCTCAGCCCGACCCAGATGATATCGGCGCCCG
Organism: Rhizobium sp. 862_C5_N1_2; assembly: GCF_051811205.1. Lineage (NCBI taxonomy): Bacteria > Pseudomonadati > Pseudomonadota > Alphaproteobacteria > Hyphomicrobiales > Rhizobiaceae > Rhizobium > Rhizobium sp. 862_C5_N1_2. Next base: position 531,274 of record NZ_JBPWPT010000004.1, read on the forward strand.
ACCGATTGAGCCGGTCAGCAATATCCGTTTCCTCCCGCGTCGACAGTTTGCGAAAAGGCGGCGCATAGGAGCCGACGATCCGTGCTTGCGGAAATTTTGCCAGAAGGCGCGCCTGCAGTTGTTCGAGCGTTTCGGCCGTTGCGCCATAAAGGAAGTGGCGCAGGCCCTTGGAGCTGCCGGCATCGAAAACGGATAGCATGAGATCCGGTCCATAGACCCTGTCGCTTTCCACATGGCCAGCATGTCTCAGCGCCCAAACAAGCGGCATGCCGTCGGGAGTTACGAGGAACGCCCGGTTATGTATCGACCGGAGCTCGGGATCATCTTGACAGCGGACGATGCCGTGTGCGTCGCGAACGCACACATATTCCTTCCTGCCGTCTTCGATCGCTTTTTGAATAAATCCGGTCGCGCTTTTGAGATTGACTGCTGAAATGCGAACACCAAGGACATTCGTCCATTCTAAGGGACCCTTTGAATGAAGAACTGAAGTTTGGCTGCCGCCTGCTGTTTGCTTTCCCATGACCTACGCTTTCGCGATCGAAACTGTCATCAGAATATCCCGGCAGGCCGATTGCCTCCATACTTGCCGCTCCAGCTATTGGACGTAGAAGAGATTTCATATTTACGTCTTATGCCGCGATGACGTACAATATTCGAAGTAAGTCTACGTACCCCACGGCTTACCATTTTGCTCTTTTTGATGACCGTTGGCCCGAAATAGCGTTTCGACCCGCGCAGAGTCGCAGAAGCTATTCACTCTGGTGCGATCAAAGCTGGTGAGGTTTGAGCGCGAACAAAGCCGGGGAGAGAGACATGGTCAACCCAATAGGCGAGATGAAGGCCCCCGGCTGGCGAGCGTTCAGAGATGTCCGACAGAACCAACCAGCTGCGGAAAGATCTAGACGCGATCGAGCATTCGACGGCTCGGCAGGCTCCCCACCGCGTCGCAGTTTTCGTGACCTTTGGTCCGTCTGATGCGTGGACCCATTCCTATGCCGAGGAAGGCTGCAATCGCCATCTTGAAGTTCGCAGAACGCTCAGTGCAGAAGTGCTGATATAGCTCGCTGCCAATAATGCCCCGCCCATTATCGGGAAACCTGCCCCACCTACCAGATCTCTAGGTCCTGATTTTGATGCACATGCCTGTATGGACTATGCCTGCGAGCCTCGCGCAGGAGTTATAAGTCGCCATAGCTGCGGACTTTATCGCAGCAGAACACCCCTCGTCGCGGCGCCTTTTGTTACTCGCGCGGCGCGACTACGCTTCCCGTGTCCTTCCCAGCCTTCTGAAGATCTCCTAGACTGCCAAATTCTCCCCAACGCATGATCTGCGGATGTACCCTGAAGCTCTTGTCGTTCAGGTTGCCGCTGTAGCGGTTGCGCGCGAATTGCACAAATCCAAGCCCAAGATCGGGAGCGTTGATATACGCTACAACGCCGCTGTCACCGTCAACCGATACAACGTTCTCCTCAATGCGATTAGGGCGTGCCCATGGCGGACGCCAACCCCTGCCGGTACCGTCATCAACGCGAAAAGCCGCGCCCGATCCGTGTGTGATGACGTTTCCCGCCACCAGGTTGCTCCAACCGCCGTTGATACCGATCGCCGCGACGTTCCCCGAGAGCGTATTCCCCTCGATACGCAGTCCGCTCGCCTTCCCATCCGTATAGATCGCCCAGCTGATAGGAGACGGCCATTCACTGGTATTCTCATATCCGGGAGGCCAGAAGGTCCCATCGGCCCTGTTCATGAGATGACCGGTCCCGGTCACCAGATTGGAGCGGATGGTGCTGTTCAGAGGGTCGGCCTGCTCGCCCATCATCTTGATGGCACCGCCATCTGCCGTCTGCTGATTGGCGTTATGGATCACGTTGTGCTCGATGACAGCGTTATAGACAGCGTCGTTGGAACCCCACAGCGAACCGCCGGCGATTCCGAACTGCGCCGTGTTTTCGATCAGGTTGTTGGCGATCCTGACATTGTCGGCCGCCTGGAACCATATCCCGGCGGTTTCAATGTAAACCTTTCCGATGTCATGGATATGGTTTGAAAGGATCCTGGCGCCGTTCGACTTGCCGAATGTGCCATAATTTGTGCCGACGTATATCCCGTTGCCAGCCACATTCGCGATCACATTGGCGGCAATCAACGCATCCTTGCTTTCAGTCACATGGACCCCGACGCCGACATTGTCGATACTGTTGCCGACAATCTTGACGCCATCAGCATGTTCGATCCGTATCGCGCCAAATCCTCTGGTCTCCGTATAGAACTTACCGCTGCCGTCAGGAGCTCCATCTCTAAACTCGAGCCCTGATACGACCATCCCATTGGCCCCATCCAATTTGAAGAATGTCGGCAGAATGCCGGCGACGACTACGGAATCGGGTAACGACTGATCGACAGGGACGTAATGGAGCTGGCCCGCGGCAAGGTCGTACCACCACTCTCCGGGAGCATCGAGCAAGGCCTTGGCTCCGGTCAGGAAATAGCGGCTGCCTTCTGCGGTAAAGAAATAGCCGGTGCCTTTCGTATGGACAGTCCGGCCTGCGCCATCGATGGATACGACTGGGAGCGTATCATTGCCCCACTGGCTTCCGGGTTGATAGCCCCCAACGATGTCCACGACCAATCCACTTGTATCATCCACTGCCGGAAGATCGCCGGCATGGAAACAAAAGCGCGTGTTTCCTTCCCACATGTCGATGGCAGGATTGCACTTTGCGGCAAACAACCATCCCTTGCGTGGATCACCATCAGCGGGAGCGTTAGGGAATCGAGCCCGAGTTTGGCGCATCCCATTGACGAAAAGGTCACCGACCGCTTCATCCGGTGGCAATTTCAGTGGCGCCGTCCAGCGACCATCGGCCTGCTGCGCCCAGTTGCGCACGCGTCGTCCGCCATGCAAAATCGGCACATCTTTGCATCTTGCCGTGAGGATCAAGCCCATATCGCGGGCGTCAAAGACGATCGGCTGAGTGAGGTAGTAATCGCCTTTACCGAGCGCGATTGCGTTGGTGCCGCCCTTCGCGCGGGCAGCATCACGGGCTCTTTCAATGCTGGCGAAAGGGCCATCGTCACCCTGCTGATTTGCCGTCGGAAGGAGGCCGCTCCAGGTGTCTTTGCCATCGGGAGAAACGTAAAATATCGTCCGCGGCCCGGTGCTGCCGGTCAATACGTCGCTTAAAGAAATCCCATTCAACTCGGGCGACAAAGTCGCGGAAGCTTCCGCGCAAGTGGCCTCCCTGACGAGCATCTGCAAGCGCTCGGGCGCATCTATCTCTGTCCCGACCGGAGCCGGATTGCCGGACTGCGGATAGAGCATGACAGGCAAAATGCTCAGGATCAGTCCAAAACGCCGCCTCATGATATCTGCAACCCGCTCGCAACGCCACGCGAAGGCGTCTGCCAAGGTGGCGAACGGTTGAGCGAAACGACGGGCGCGTACAGCGAAAACATGATGATGGCTGCGGTAAACAGGATGAAGATGGCGTCATTCTGAACGAAAAAAATACTCTCGGTCAGATTCATCACCAGAATCATGATTGTTAGGACGTTGAGCCAGAGCCACCCGTACTGCGTATCGTGACAGTGAAGGACCGCGCCCCGGCGGATTGCCTGGGGAAGCATCAGAACAAACGGAATCATTCCCGTTATTCCAAAGCTTAACAAGATATCGCGGTATCCATTATGCGCGTGGGGCGCCGGCCATCCGAGCTTGAACCACATGTGCGTCGCTTCCGGGTTCGCGGTTGTCCAGAAAGCCTGGTAGCCATAACCAAGAAACCATCGATCGGATATTTCGCGATCAACCAGTTCCCACAATGGCACCCGACCCGTCAAAGTCGCGTCCTTGCCGAGCGCTTCAAGGGCCGGAACCAGGAATTCGTGAAGCGAAATCAGAATGCCGAGAGACAGCTGAATGAAAAACAGGACGATGACGACGCGGCCAATGCTGCTGCTTCTTTGCAGGAGGGAATAAAAGCCGATCAGGCAATAGGCCACTGACGTTGCAATGATCGCGGTCATCGATCCGGAGCTTGCAAGGCAGATCACACCCGCGGCCAATACGATGAACGCGGTTCGCCGCAGGCCGAGCGTCCCGTCTATCAGCACAGCCGTCGCGACCAGGATCGTCAGAGCCGCGTACCAGCCCAGGACGTTCTTGTGAATGAAGACGCCCCGCATAGCACCATCCGGCATACTGGCGAGCCTTGGCGACACCACGGAGACAACCACACTGAGGACGCTACAAGTTCCCAGGGTCACAAATAACAGGAACAGCAGCTGCCTTGGCGTGAACCGTATCGCTAGAACGTAGGAAAGAAGTACGCAAAACAAAAGGGCGATTGCGCGCCTCAAGGTCGTTGGAGGTGCTATCGACCACAGGGTAGACAAAAACGGCAGGACAAGGATCAGGGGAACAATCAGATTTCGCCTGAGCGCCGTTAAAAATTGCGGAAAATTGCGTATCAGGATCACGATTGTAAATGCATACACAGGAAAGCAAGGAAGACGCAGTATAGATTTGGCAGATTCGCTGAGCGTTCCGTCCGCATCTGACAGGATGAGTGGCAGAAAGGCGCCTGCCTGAAGAAAAATGGATATGCCGGCGCCCCAGCATTCGATGACCCGCCAACTGATGGCTGGTCCGCTGGCGGTTCTGAGGCTATCTACTCTCATTGTCCGTCCCGACTGACTTGAACAGAAGCGGCTGCGCGGCAATAAAAAACTGTCGGCCTTCGCTGCTCTCAAGCAATCATTCAGCCACATCCGCAGTCAACCTGTCCTAGTGAAGGGCGGGCTACGCCTAATGCACCTTCGCTCCACCCAAAGACTGTGTTGTGCGTAAGCCTTCAGCCGGCCTTTGCCCAAAAGACGGGTCTTCATATCCGCGCATAGCCCTTAAGAGCAGATGTTGCGCATGTCCGTTCACCGGTACCGTGGCAATGAATGTCTTGTGAAGCGTGGGGGGTAAGCCGCGGCTCCACTGGAATGGGGCAACAATTCTGACTGAGGCTCTCTCTGCAGTCGAAGCCTGAAAGGTTTAGGATTACTATGTTTCTGCGTCATGATCCTAGTTCTCTATGCGACACGATGGGCGCTCTACTCGTCGTGGCGATCTCACCGGCTCTGCGCGAGATGCTGTTCGGCCGACAAGATATTTTGGATATCACCATCGCCGAGGCTCCAAACCTTGATGGCTGCATAAAGGTCGACCTCTTAAGCAACTTTGCGCTGCTGTATGGCGGTGCATCGCCGCGACCCGCCTGAGAGCGCGTCATGGAGCGGCCGGCCCTCAGTGTCCTTATCAATAATTACAACTACGCTCGCTTCGTTGGGCGGGCGATAGACAGCGTGTTGAGCCAAGACGCGCGCAACGTCGAGATAATCGTCGTCGATGACGGCTCCACCGACCAGTCGCGGTCCGTCCTGGAAGCGTATGGCACCCGAGTGAAGCTGATCTTTCAGGAGAACGCAGGACAGGCCGCTGCGATCAATACCGCTGTGGGATCAAGCACGGGCGAGATCCTCTGTTTTCTGGATGCCGACGACTGGTGGGCGCCGAGCAAGCTGTCGGCGGCGGCTGCAGCGTTCCGCGCCAACCCTCAAGCATCGCTCGTCTATCACCGACTGCAGCCAACGCTTGTCGATGGCACGCCGACTTCCAAGCCGATCCCTCGAAGCCTGTGTTCGGGCGCTTTGTCGTCGCTGCTCACGAGATCGGCTGGTTGGTGGCCTTTTCCGATGACGTCAGCCATCGCGGTACGACGTAGCGCATGGAATGCTGCGGGCAGCATTCCCGAGCAATTCCGCATATCAGCCGACGCCTGGCTCGTGGGGATCTATCCGTTTCTGGGGGACGTTATTGCCATGCCGGATTCGCTTGGATTCTACCGCATCCACAATAACAACTGGTATCGCGCGACCGAGGATGCGACCACGCTAAGGAGGCGGATGACGCACTGGCAGCATACTGTTGAAGCGACGAACCTGTTTCTCTCAGCCCATGAACTGCCGGCAAGACTACATCTGACGGATCACTATCCCTATCGCATCGCGTCGGCAAAGCTGCAGGGAGCCGATGCACGCACCCGGTTCAAGCTTGCCGTCGAAGGCCTCTTCTTTGCCGGCGAACCGAACCTGCTCAGGCGGACGCGCGATAGTTTGCGCTCGGCGCGCGGCCTGTCACGGCTCGGTCTGGACGTCGGCTTGTCGGAGGCAGCGAAATGAAGGCGCTGCTATTGGTTTCCGAACTCGAAGACTATACCATCTCGTTTGCCAGCGGCGTTGCCCAACACCTAAACGTTGTGCTTGCCGTACCGCGCCGGCGGTATGCACATCTCGCCTCTTCCATCGATCCGGCTGTCGATCTGCACCTTCTGGACTGGCCGAGACACCGTTCTCCCTCCAATCCCTGGTTTCTGTACCAGCTTACACGTCTGATCCGGCGGGAACGGCCGAACCTCATTCATCTCCTCAGCAATTCTACACTTTGGCTGAACCTCGCCGTGCCGTTCTGGCACCCGATCCCGCTGGTGACGACCGTTCACGACGTGGAAATCCATCCCGGCGATTCCGATACGCGCACACTGCCCGGCTGGGCCCCCGAATTGATGGTGAAACAATCCGGACATCTTGTCGTCCACGGCGAGGGACTGAAGCGGCTGGTCCTCGATCGATATTCAAAATCGCCGGACTGTGTCCATGTTCTGTCGCATCCCTCCATCCTTCGCTATGCGGAGCTCGCCCGGCGACAGAAGATGGCGCCGCGCGAAGCGGATGGAACGATACGCGTCCTGCTCTTCGGACGGATTTTTGCCTACAAGGGCCTGGAACATCTGGTCCGGGCCGAGGCGATGCTCAAGGACGTACTTCCCAACCTGCGCATCACGGTCGCAGGCCGTGGCGACAATCCGATGATCTTCAAGCCGCTGATGGGGGATGCCGGCCGCTACGATATTCGCAATCGTTTTATCGAGGATACAGAGGTCGCCCAGCTTTTCCTGGACACCGACATCGTCGTGCTTCCCTATACGGAAGCATCCCAAAGCGGTGTGCTCAACCTTGCCGCTGCATTTGGCAAACCGGTCATCGTGACGGATGTCGGCGAGTTGCGGGGCACCGTTCAGCCCAATGGGTTGGGAATGGTGGTCCCTCCCGGAGATGCCAAAGAGCTCGCCGCAGCTATCAGGACATTGGCAGACAATAGCGAGCTTAGAAACAATTTCGGTGCCAATGCGCTCGAATGGGCACAAGGACCGAATTCGCCTGAACGGGTCGGCGCCCAGGCCGCGGCCGTTTATCGGGAGGTGGTCGGGTCATGCTGATGGAGGCCCTCACGGACAGGAGTCGAATGGCAGCACGGAGCGCGGCTAGCGTCCGCCACTATGTTGCGGGCGGCCGCGAGAACGGCGGCGGCATTGGCAGGCTGGTCGGCTATATAACAGAGACAGCGAAAGAGACCGGCGCGAAACACTTCGTCACCGATACCAGAGGGGCTCGGTGGTCCAAGGTGACGTCACCCGCACGCATGCTCAGCGCCATCCTGATGATGGCAAAGGACCGGATTGTTGCGCCAGCCCGCATTCACCATTTCCATATCGCTGGCCGCGGCAGCACCTCCCGAAAACTGATCCTGACCGAGGCTGCCCGTTTGTTCGGGTGCTGCCACATATTACACCTGCACGACTACGACTACGCCGGCGACTTTGAGAAACGCTCGCCGCGCCGACAACGGCTCATACGTCGGATGTTTCAGAATGCCGATTGCGTTGTGGCGCTCGGCCGGCGCGATCGCATGACGCTGACGACACTTTTGGGCGTTGACGAGCGCCGCACGGTCGTTGCCCATAATTGCGTCCCCGATCCCGGGGCGCACAATATTCGCGTCGGTCAGACACCGTTGATCGTATTCCTTGGCCGGTTGAGCGAACGCAAGGGGGTCACGGAGCTTCTGTTGGCCCTGAGCCACCCGGTCATGAAAGAACTCCAGTGGCGGGCTGTGCTGGCCGGCGACGGACCTGTCGAGGATTATCGCCGTCAGGCTGACGCCATGGCGCTTTCAAATCAGGTAGAGATGCCCGGCTGGCTTGACGCCAGTGAGGCGCGGGCCCTGTGTGCACGAGCAGATATCCTGGTCTTGCCTTCGCACGCCGAAGGTCTGGCAATGGCTGTGCTCGAAGGGCTGTCCCACGGCCTCGCCGTCGTTACCACGCGTGTTGGGGCGCATGACGAAGTCCTTACCGACGGTGAAACCGGCATCTTCGTCCCAGTCGGAGACCAGGATGCCCTGGCTGCAGCCCTGGCGAAGCTGGTGTCCGATCCAGAAATCTGCATCCGCCTCTCGGTCCAGGGGCGCGCACATTATCTCAACCATTTCAGCATGTGGGCCTATATGCGGTCGCTCGAGAAACTTTACGAAACCGTTTCCGCGAAACCTCAAGCAATGGTTGGCGCACGATGACGATTTCCACTGTTCCGCCGGACCGCAACCTTCCGATCTCACAGATGCGCTACGATCCTCGCTTTCAGGTGGAGACCAAGGCGGACAACTTCGACCTGGCATCCGTCTTCCGTCTCGTCCGGCGAAGAATGATCATGATCATCGCGATAACCGTTCTGTTCATGGCGCCCGCGGCGATTATGATCTTTGGGTTGGAGCCCACCTACCAGGGCTGGGCCCGGTTAATTGTCCACCAGCCCCTCGCAACATCACTTGATGCGGACGATGCCAGCCACAGTGATCTGCTTGACGCGAAATCGGAGACTGAACGGCTTCGATCCAGAAGCATCGCAGAGCGTGTTGTCCGCGAGCTGCATCTTGAAGTGCGGGAGGAATTCAATCCTGCGCTGCGGGAGATCTCGTTCATTGAAAGGGTCCGGGCCACGTTGCGCGGCCTGTTCGACACAAAAAAAACCACTCCGCCTGATCGGGACAACATCAACGCCATCATCCCGGAATATTTTAGGGCGCTCGGCGTGTGGCATGAAGATAAGAGTGACGTTGTCCAGATCAGCTTCAATTCGACTGATCCTCTACTCGCAGCCGCGGTTCCGAACCGGATCATCAGCATTTACCTCGATGAACGGAAGGGCAGTGTCGATGCCCGCCTGGAGACAGCGGGAGAATGGATCCGACAGCGCATCACCGAACAGCAGGCTCGCGCGGACATTTCTCGCGACGCTGCCCGCAACTACCAAGAATCGATGGACGTCGTCTCGAAAGAGGACGCTCAGGAGGAACGGATCAAGTCATTTCTAGAGCTCACTGGCCGGGAAGGGAAAATCGAAGAAAGCCGCGTTGAGGTAGAGGGGGTGATATCGGCGCTGGAAGCAGCGGATAAAGCTTCGGTCGTCGCACAGAATATCGTCGTCCCCGATAGCATTGCCATAAAGCAACGCGATCTTCGCGGACAGGAGCAGGATCTCGCCCGTCTTCTTGAGACATATGACGGCAATGCCGAGGCCGTGGTGGATTTACGTGGCGAGATCGAAAAATCCCGTGCCGATCTCGACCTTGCGACCAAGCAATATCTCCAGACAATGCGCGCGAAGCTCACCGCACTTGATCATGAAGCTGAAGGAGTACAATCCCGGTTGGTTGTTGCTCAAGAAAAACGCATACGCGATGCGCTGGTGCAGACGGAGTTGTCGCGACTGCAGAAAATCGCCGAAAAGGAACAAACGGCACTCGACAAGCTTGAGAACCAGCGCCGTGACCTCGCCGCGAAGGCCATGCTGCCGGGGGCGGAATTGGAAGTTTTATCACCGGCTACAGTGCCGCTCGCGCCGCAGGGACGTGGACGGCTTTTCTATCTGGTGGGTGCCCTCCTGGCTGCAATCTCGGGTGCCGTAACGGCTGCTTTCGTGATCGAAATGTCGGATCGGACGGTCCGGAGTTTCGACCAAGTAACTGCAATGGCGCGCACGATACCGGCTGGACTTATCCCGCGTCTGGCGCGGTGGGAAAATTCGAAAACGATGTTCGAACATATGCCGGTCCCGATGTTTGACGAAGCAATCCGTACCGTGGTGCTTTCACTCAAGCAGTCCAATGGCGGCAAGTCGCCGAGCAGTATCGTCGTTACCTCGGCCCACAGCGGGGAAGGCAAGTCGCTTGTCGCGAGATCGCTGGCTATCGAACTTGCCGCCGCCGCAATTCCGGTGCTGCTGGTCGATGGCGACCTTCGGCGGGGAAAACTCGATTCGTTTTTCAGGTCGGGGTTAAAATACGGACTGAACGAATTCCTGAATGGTCAGGCCGATCTCCGCGACATCATCTACCGCCATCCATGCGGTATCGACTTCATTCCATCTGGAAGATTTAGTCTCCAGCGGCGCATCCGTTCGAACGGCCTGGCGGAAATCATCGAGATGGCGGGCGCGGCTGGCCAGATTGTCATCTTCGACAGCGCGCCTGTGCTCGCCTCGGCAGATACCGTGCATTTGACTGCCCTGGCGGAAAGAACACTGGCGGTCGTTAGATGGGGAAAGACGAGCCGCCGCGCGGTCGAGTTCAGCCTGCAGCAAATGAAAATCTCGAGAAATTCTGAAATCGTTGTCGCGATCAACAATGTAAATCCCGCAAGGCATGCGTTGTATAATTTCAGTGACTCGGAATTGTTTTCGAAATCACTGATGAAATACTACAGCTTAAAGGGAGCTAATACTTAAAATATAAAGCACTAAACTCTCATTTGTGTGATATTGTACGAAATATACAGCATCATCCGCTTCTGCATTGGTATTCGAGTTGGAGGGCAATCATGGATACGGGAATGACAAAGAACCGAAAAGTCGCGCTGATTACGGGTATAACAGGTCAGGACGGTGCGTATTTGGCCGAATTGCTCCTGGAGAAGGGCTATATTGTTCACGGCCTCAAGCGACGCTCATCATCCTTCAACACCAGTCGCATCGAGCATCTATATGAGGATCCCCATGTCGAGAATCCTCGCTTTATTTTGCATTTCGGGGACATGACTGATTCGACGAATCTCATCCGTGTCGTTCAGGAAACGCAGCCGGACGAGGTCTATAATCTTGCCGCACAGAGCCACGTTCAAGTCTCTTTCGAGACACCGGAATATACTGCTAACGCAGATGGAACCGGGACCCTTCGGCTGCTTGAAGCAATTCGCCTCCTTGGGCTGACCAGGAAGACCCGCTTCTATCAAGCGTCCACCTCCGAGCTCTACGGCAAAGTCCAGGAAGTCCCGCAGAGCGAAACGACCCCGTTCTACCCTCGATCACCCTACGCGGTGGCCAAGCTTTATGCCTATTGGATAGTGGTCAATTATCGCGAGGCATATGGCATGCACGCCTCGAACGGCATTTTGTTCAATCATGAAAGCCCGATCCGCGGCGAAACCTTCGTGACGCGTAAAATCACCCGGGCTGCGGCGGCGATCCATCTTGGGCTGCAGGAAAGGCTCTATCTCGGCAATTTGGATGCCAAGCGCGACTGGGGACATGCACGAGAATATGTCCGCGGCATGTGGCTGATGCTGCAACAGGACGAACCGGAGGACTATGTCCTTGCGACCGGCGAAACGCACTCGGTTCGTTCCTTTGTCGACAAGGCCTTTGCCAAGGTGGGCATGCCGATTGATTGGCGTGGGAACGGGGTTGAGGAAAAGGGATACGATAAGACATCCGGTCAGTGTGTGGTGGAGATCGATCCAGCTTACTTCCGTCCGACCGAAGTTGATCTTCTGATTGGCGATCCGACGAAGGCGCACACGAAGCTTGGCTGGAAACATGAGACCAGTCTTGATCAACTGGTTACGGAGATGGTTCGCGAGGATCTGAAGGTCATGGCACGAAACGTGCCGTCGGTAGGCGTAACCAAAGGTTTTGCCTATGCCTGAGGTGATCTATAGCCTTGGCGGAAAAAGGGTCTATGTCGCGGGCCACCGCGGCATGGTGGGCTCTGCGATCGTGCGGCGTCTCGCTTCCGAGGGCTGCGAGATTTTGACGGCCACCCGCGCCGAGGTCGATCTCAGACGGCAGGACCAGGTTGAGGCCTGGATGAACGAGAATCGTCCGGACGCTGTCTTCCTGGCTGCTGCGAGGGTCGGCGGTATTCTGGCGAACGCTACCTATCCGGCCGACTTCCTTTACGACAACTTGATTCTCCAAGCGAACGTCATCCACGCAGCCCATAGAGCTCACGTCGAAAAACTGATGTTTCTGGGCTCGTCCTGCATCTATCCGAAATTCGCCGATCAGCCGATCGTTGAGGACTCACTCCTGACTGGATCGCTTGAACCCACGAATGAATGGTATGCGGTTGCCAAGATTGCCGGATTAAAGCTCTGCGAAGCTTATCGCAAACAGCACGGTAGAGATTTCATCTCGGCCATGCCTACCAATCTTTACGGTCCAGGGGATAATTTTGACCTCGGGTCAAGCCATGTCATGCCGGCGTTGATACGCAAGGCGCATGAGGCCAAGATCAACCAGCAGCAAGAGATATGCATCTGGGGTACTGGCACGCCGCGGCGCGAATTCCTGCATGTTGACGATTGCGCCGACGCCTGCCTGCATCTCATGAAGACCTATTCCGCCGAAAGTCATGTGAACGTAGGTTCGGGCGAAGACATTACCATCCTGGATTTGGGATACCTCGTCTCCAAGGTCGTTGGTTTCGAAGGCAAGATCACGCGCGACCTGACCAAGCCAGATGGCACGCCACGTAAACTCTTGAGCGTCGACAAGCTTCGCACGCTCGGCTGGTCTCCTAAGATCGGTCTGAAGGAGGGTATCGCGGACGCTTACCGCTCCTTCCTTGATGGGCATTATCTCGAACGCAGCAACAGGCTATGTCCGGCGACTTGATCGGTCAAAGCGGCATCAGGTTTGAGAGAGCCAAAACTTCGGCGCTGCACGCGCCCACTCTCTCTACAGTCGCACATCATCCCTCGCGCACAGCGAATTTGCGCGAGGAATAATAAGGTTTTGTCTCGGGGGGGACGCACATGCTGGGGGGAGCAAATAATGCAACCAGTAGAAATTAGGATTGCAGCGTTAATTTTCCTAATAACCGTGTGGGCGATGATTATCAGGGCGGCGATGGATTTTTTCCCGGTCGAGATGCCGATACCGCTTGTCGCGCTCTTGCACGGATAGTCCAGTCGGATGGCTCCGCGAGATTACCTTCGGCTGGCTGTCGAACGACAATCGCTGCAGTAAAGTCGGCAGGCTTGGCCGCACCGCGTTCGAAGCGCGTGGCCACTCTTTCCTGAAGCAGGGCGTTCAGTTCTTCCTCGCCGATCTTTGGCGCCGGTGGGTTTTCGACGAGGCGGTGAAACTCTCGATCGCTGAGCGATCTTGAAGGACAATATCGGAGGCTGAAAAAAGTATTACTTTTTGACCCCGTGACTTGGTTTTGCGGCGCTCTGAGACTAACTACATCCAGCCATCATCGTTGAAACGTCCGCAAGCGATCTTTTAACGCGGACCTGAACAGTGGTCCAGAATAGGTTTTCGAAAGGATGTATCATGAAAGTCTCCGGCGATCTTCTCATCGGCGGCGCGGTTCTGCGGGGCGGCGCAGCCAGCTTTTCCGCCACCAATCCCGCCAGCGGCTCACCTATGGAGCCGAGCTTTGCGGGAGCGACAAAAGATCAGGTGGCGCAAGCCACGGCTATCGCCTGGGATGCTTTTCCCATTTATCGGGAGACACCGCTGGAGAAGCGCGCGCTTTTCCTGGAGGCGATTGCAGAGAACATTTTCGAACTCGGTGACGATCTGATCCTGAGAGCGATGGACGAAACCGGCCTGCCGCGCGGGCGTCTCGAAGGCGAACGAACGAGAACCGTCGGCCAGCTTCGCCTGTTCGCCAAAGAGGTACGCGAAGGTGCATTCCAAGAACTCCGGTTCGATCCGGCCGATCCCGATCGGAAGCCTGCACCCAAGCCTGATCTTCGTCTTCGCAACGTGGCTCTCGGGCCTGTGGCGGTGTTTGGCGCTTCGAATTTCCCTCTTGCTTTCTCCGTCGCAGGAGGCGATACGGCCTCCGCTCTTGCGGCCGGTTGTCCGGTCATCGTGAAGGCTCATTCCGCCCACCCCGGAACGTCGGCGCTTGTCGGCAGCGCCGTCCAGCAGGCGGTCGCAGCAAGCGGCCTGCCGGCAGGAACTTTCGCCTTACTGTTCGACGCTGGTTTTGAGGTTGGACAGATGCTTGTCGCCGATCATCGGATACGTGCAGTGGGCTTTACGGGCTCCTGGCGCGGCGGAACCGCACTGATGAAGATTGCGTCGGAGCGGAAGCAGCCAATTCCGGTCTACGCCGAAATGAGCAGCATCAATCCCGTCATCCTTTTCCCGAACGCCCTGCAGAACAACGCGGAAGCGATCGGGAAATCGTTCGCGTCCTCCTTGACCTTGGGAGCCGGTCAGTTCTGCACCAATCCAGGCCTCATCATCGCAATCGATGGCCCCGGCCTCGACGCGTTCATAAACGCTGCCTCCGCAGCTCTTCAGGAATCTCCGGCTCAAACGATGCTGACCGGGGGGATATGCGAGGCCTATCGGAAGGGTGTCGCCAGACTGTCGGCGTCGTCTTCCGTATCGCAGTTGGCGACGGGAAAGCAGGGAACGCCGCAACAGGCAGTGGCAGCCCTCTTTGAAACGACCTCGGCATCCTTCCTGTCAGAGCCCGAGCTTCAGGAGGAGATATTCGGCGCAGCAGGATTGATCGTGCGTTGCCGGGATGAAGCAGATCTGCGCCAGGTCGTGAACGCTTTGGAAGGTCAATTGACGATTGCCCTGCACGTCCACCAAGACGACTTGTCGAATGCTGCGGAAATGCTTTCCCAGTTGGAGCTCCTGGCCGGTCGTCTCCTCGTGAACGGGTTCGGCACCGGCGTCGAGGTTTCTCCGGCGATGGTGCACGGCGGGCCGTACCCGGCAACGTCCGACGGTCGGTCGACTTCAGTCGGCACGCTGGCAATCTATCGGTTTTTGCGACCGGTTTCCTACCAGGACTTTCCACCTGAGTTGCTTCCGGCGCCACTTCAGAGCAGGTAGCTCCCAGCATCCGCGTTCTTACCAGCAACCTATCTCGTGAGGGAAACGAGGGGGCGACCTTTCGAGGAGCACCCTCCCACCCCGCGCGCGACCAACGCTGCGGACATGGGTGGTTGGCCGAAGATGCCCGTCCGGACCTCACCGCGAGTGGAACTGGTCGCCGGTTTGGACGGGGCCGACTTGCGCCAAAAGATCCTACTCCTCCGGCCGAGCCAGCACGAAATCGTGCTCTACCTGCCAGAACTCACCCAGGAAACCGAGCTCGTTGGCGCGTACCGGATCCTCAACCTGCTGGAACTTGGCAAGCAAGCTCTCCTTCACACCGAAGACGGCGTCAGAATGGATATACGGGTCGTCCGGATCAAAGATGTGTGTCGTGAGCGTCTCGAAGCCGTGGGCCTTGATGATGTAGTGCAGGTGAGCAGGCCTGTAGGGGTGGCGACCGAGCGCACCGAGCAGCTTGCCAACCGGTCCATCGTCCGGGATCGGGTAATACTTAGGCTTGACCGCGCGAAACCAGTAACGGCCGTCCGCGCCGGTGCGAAAGACGCCGCGGAGGTTGAAGTCTGGTTGGATCCCCTTCTGCTGCACGTCGTAGAAGCCTTCGTCGTTGGCCTGCCAGACGTCGATCACAGCGTTGGCAATCGGCCTGCCATCAGTGCCGAGGATGTGGCCGCCGATGACCATGTCCTCGCCCTTCTGATCGAGGCAGATGTTGGCGCCCATCGGCAGTTCCGGCGCGTCGGCAACGTGAAACGGGCCAAGAACAGTGCTTTCGGAAGCCCCTGAGGGCTTGCGGTTATTGATGGCGTCGACCAGCATCGACACGCCGAGCACGTCCGACAGCAGGATAAATTCCTGTCGCCATTCGTTGCATGTGTGCCCTGTGCGGGTGAGAAAAAGGATTGCCTCCATCCATTCCTCCTGCGTCGGCTCAAGCTCCTTTACCGCCTCGTGCAGCTTACGTGTTACGACCTCCATCACACGCTTCAGGCGCTGGTCTGTGGCGGTGGCGTTCCGGCTCGTCACCACCTCAACTGAGTTCTCCTCTGTGAAGAAACCCTTTTCATGTGCGTCAATCATGGCCTCATTTCCCTAAAACGGTGGTCAGCACGCGCCGCAGTTCGGCTGACGGATCGTCGACGATCGCCTCGCTTCGCCAGGCGATATGATGGTCGGGACGCACGAGCAGGACGCCGCTGTCGCGGATTTCGCGCATATTCGCCCAGTCGCCGGTAAAGTCCTGCCAGGGCTGACGCGGACCGATCAGGTGTGCGGCTATATCGATGCCCCGTTCCTTCCCCAGGGTTCGGGCGGCCTCGATCCAGCCCTGCCCGCCGATGCCGGTGAGCACCGTGAACTTGCCGTGTCCGGCAAGGTCGAGCGTCGACAGCTTTTCACCTGTCGCGGAATAAACCCAGGCATGTGGAAGCCTTGCACCCGGCCAACTCGTCTGCTGGCAGTGCAGCTCCGGGTCTCTGGCGAACGCCGGCTCCGCCTGCCCATCCGTTACGATCGCCCGGGATCGATAGCGCTGGTTCATCTCGACGCCGTGGCAATCGAACTCATAGACTTTGTCGGCGATCGCCTTGCGGATGGCGGCGCGCTGTTCTTCAGCAGCAACCGTGTTGTTGCAGCGAGCATCCATGTTCTGCTGCATCTTAACCGGATCGATCGAATCAAGCAGGCCGAGCGCCTTGAAGATCGGCCCGAATTCTTCGATCGACTTGTTGGCGCGGGTGACGATCTGCTTGGCGACAGGCGCTCGCTCGTCCTGATAGCTATCGAGAAGTTTCTGGTCAGCGGCGCCCTTGAGGACGAAAGCCAGCTTCCATGCCAGGTTGAATGCATCCTGGATCGAGGTGTTCGAGCCGAGCCCGTTTGACGGCGGATGGCGATGGGTGGCGTCGCCCATGCAGAAGACGCGGCCGTTCGACATTGACGTGGCATACATGTTGTTGACGGTCCAGGTCGAGACCGACTTGATCGTCATATCGAGATCGGGATCGCCGACCAGGTCGCGCACGACTTTCTTCGCATGCGCTTCATCCACCGAAGGGGCCGGCTGATTGATGTCGTAACCCCAGACGATCAGCCACTCGTTCCACGGCCTTACCATGCGCACCAGACCCATGCCGATGCCGCCGACATCGGCGCCCGGCTGCAGCACCCAGTAAAGCACCGAGGGTCGATGGGCGACCAGTCGCGACAGATCGGCCTCAAACAGAATGTTCATCGAACCGGCGACGCCCATCTTGCCTTCGAATGTCAGGCCCGCATGTTCCGCAACCCTGGAATTGCCGCCATCGGCGCCAACCAGATATTTCGAGCGGACGGTGAACTCCTTGCCGGTCAGCCGGTCGAGACAGGTCGTCGTAACCCCGTCTTCATCCTGTACATTGCTTAGATATTCCGTCGACATGCGCGATTGGCTGCCGCGCGAACAGGCCGTCTTGTAGAGGAGCGGCTCCATGAAGGTCTGCGGCAGGTCATTCATAAGGGTCGGCGACGACAGCTGGTGCTCGGCGCGTGACAGCGGATGTTTGCCCCAGCTCTTCATCCGGCCGATCTCCTCGCCGGTGAGCGAGGTGCAGAAGACGTTCTCACCCATCAGGTCCTGCTCGGCCGCGAACATATAGGCCTCATCCTCCACGTCGCGGCCGAGATCGCGCAGCACCTCCATGGTGCGCTGGTTGGTGATGTGGGCGCGCGGCGTGCTGGCGAGCCAGCGGTAGCGGTTGATCACCAGGTTCTCGACCCCGTAGGACGAGAGCAGGGCAGCGCTGGCGGAGCCTGCTGGGCCGGTGCCGATGATGAGTACGTCGGTGGTAATGTCAGCCATGAGGCCCTCCCCTATGCGTGAGATTGAGCGGCCCGCCCTTCAGGACGCGGCGAACGGGGAAAAGCTGGATGCCGGTGCGTTCTGAGAACAGTCCCCAAAGGCCGCGCGGCGCAAACAGCATGATGGCGATGCCGAGAAGACCCAGCATCAGCAGGTACCAGGAGCCGTAATCGGCCAGGAGGTTCTGCAGCAGAAAAAAGATGATGACGCCGAGGATCGGTCCCTCGATCGTGCCGATGCCGCCGATCACGACGATGAAGATGACATAGGCGGTCCAGTCGGTGACCGAGAAGGCCGCATCCGGCGAAATCCGCGCCTTCTGCACATAGATCAGCGCCCCGGCAATGCCTGTCATGAAGGCGGTGGCGAGATAGACCAGCGTCTTCATCCGCCGCGCATCGACGCCGACGGCGCGGGCCGCCTGCTCGTTGTCGCGCACGGCGGCGAGACCAAGGCCCTGCTTGCTGCGCAGCAGCCCATAGATGAAGCCGATGGTCGCGACGACGAGGATCAGCGCCAGCCAGTAAGTCAGTGCATCGCCTGCCTGCGAGGCCTTCATGCCGAAGACATCGCGCATTGCGCCGACGCCCATCATGTCGCGGGTCGCATCCCGCGGCAACGAGGTGCCCGTGCCGCCGCCGAGCGCTTTCCACTGGGCCAGCAGCAACCGCACGACCTCGGCCACCACCCAGGTGCCTATGGCGAAATAGGGACCGTAAAGCCGAAAGGTGAAGAAGGCTGTGGGAATGGCAAGGGCGACCGAGAACAGCCCGGCAATCAGGATTGCAACGACCGGATCGATGCCGAACAGGATGACGCAGCCGAACATCGTATAGGCGCCGAAGCCGACGAAGACCTGCTGGCCGACCGAGATCAGCCCGGCATAACCGGCAAGCAGGTTCCAGTTCTGCGCCAAGACCAGCATGGTGAGGATGAAGAACAAGTCCTGGATGGCGCCGCGCGAGACGATGAAGGGTGCGGCGAAGGCAAGCAGCAAAAGGGCAATGATCGCCGCGGCGGACAATGTCGATGCCCTGGTGCGCGTCTCGACGGTGAAGGAGGGAATGGCCATGGTCATTGATGCACCTCAATCCACCGCGCGCGGGAAAAGGCCGCGCGGCTTGAACAGGAGAATGGCGAGGAATGCCAGATGGCCGGCAAGGATCTGCCATTCCGGATTGATCGCAGCGCCCAGCGTCTGGGCAACGCCGAGAATGATGCCGCCGGCGAGCGTGCCCCAGAGCGAGCCAAGCCCGCCGATGATCACCGCCTCGAAGGCATAGATCAGCCGCGCCGGTCCTGATGTCGGATCGAAATTTGCTCGCGTCCCGAGGTAGAGAGCCGCGATCGTCACCACGACCATGGCAAGTCCCGTCGCCATGGCGAAGATACGTTGCGGCCGGATGCCCATCAGCCCTGCTGTCACCGGATCGTCCGAGGTTGCCCGGAAGGCGCGGCCGACGGACGTGCGATAGATCAGCTGGTTGAGACAGACGATGACGGCGACTGCCGAAAAGAAGGTCATCAGCGGCATGATGCCGGCGGTGACGGGGCCCAAATTCACGGAGGCGCTTTCGAGGCTGCCGGCAAAGACGCGGCGGCTATCGGCGGAAAAACCTTCGAGCAAGCCGTTCTGGATGACGATCGACAGGCCGAAGGTGACGAGCAGCGGCGGCAGGATATCCTTGCCGAGCGTGCGGTTGAGCAGGAAATATTGCAGGCCCCAACCGATGGCGAACATCAGCGGCATCGCTATCAGGGCGGCAACAAACGGGTCGAGCCCGAGTGTCGTCACCAGCACCAGGATCAGGAAGGCGGCAAGCACGATCAGGTCGCCGTGGGCGAGGTTGACCAGCCGCATAATGCCGAAGACGAGACTGAGCCCCGCTGCAAACAGCCCATAGAGCCCGCCGAGCAGCACGCCCTGGAGAATGGTATCAAGCCAGTTCATGGTGATCCGTCCCGAAATAGGCCTTGTGGATGTCGTTGCGGCTAAGATCGGCGGCGCGGCCGAAGAGCGTCACCCGCCCTTCCATCATGCAGTAGACGCGGTCGGCCACCTTCAGCGCCTGGGCGATGTCCTGCTCGACGATGACGATCGAAGCGCCGGTCTCGCGGATTCGTGGAAAGGCGGCGTAGATATCGCGGACCACGACAGGCGCCAGACCGAGGCTGATCTCGTCGCAGAGCAGCACCGCCGGATTGGACATCAGCCCGCGGCCGATCGCCACCATCTGCTGCTGCCCGCCGGAAAGTGCTGTGGCCGGATTGTCGCGCCGCTCCTTGAGGACCGGGAACAGCGAAAAGACGCTTTCGAGCGTCCACGGCCCATCGACCTTGCGGCCATAATTGCCGATCAGCAGGTTCTCCTCGACACTCAGCGATGGAAAGAGCTTTCGCCCTTCCGGCACCATGGCAATGCCGCGCGCCAGAATGTCAGGCGCCGGCAGCGCGCCGATCGGCTCGTCGCGGTAAAGGATCGACGAAGCCGCATTGGCGAGCACGCCCGAGATCGAGCGCATCAGCGTCGTCTTGCCGGCGCCGTTGGCGCCGATGATGGCGATGGTTTCGCCGGCGCCGACCGTAATATCGACACCGAACAGCGCCTGGAAATCACCGTAGGAGGCAGTCAAGCCTCTGGTTTCGAGCAGCGCCATCAGACCTCGATCCCCAGATAGATTTCGCGCACATCGCGCGAGGCCATGATGTCCTGCGGCTTGCCGATGCCGATGACCCTGCCGAAGTGCAGCACCAGCAGCCGCTCGACGACGGAATTCAGCGCGTGCAGCACATGCTCGATCCAGATGACCGCAACGCCGCGCGCATGAATGGCGCGGATCGTGGCAACCAACGACCGGCATTCGCCCTCGGTCAGTCCGCCGGCGATTTCATCGAGCAGCAGCAGCTTCGGTTCCGTCGCCAGCGCGCGCGCCAGTTCCAGCCGCTTGCGCTGTAGCAGCGACAGGCCTCCGGCCAGCACATTCGCCTTGTCGATCAGCCCTGTATCCACCAGGATTTCGGCGCAACGGTCCGACACCTCGGCCTCGCGCCGCCGCGAGCCGAAAGCGCCGGCGACCAGGAGGTTTTCAAAGACCGTCAGCTTCTCGAACGGCTGCGGGATCTGGAAGGTGCGGCCCATTCCCGACAGGCAGCGCGCCATCGGCGGCGTGCGCGTCACATCGCTGCCGAGAAAGCGGATGCTGCCGCTATCGGCGGCGATATTGCCGGTGATCAGATTGAAGAGCGTCGACTTGCCGGCGCCGTTCGGCCCGATAATCCCCAGCGCCTCGCCTTCGCCGACGGCAAAGGAAATCTGCTCGGCCACGGTCAACGCTCCGAATTTCTTCGAGACACCATCGAGTTCGAGAATTGCCAAACCCATTCCTCCCAGAACAGGCGGGGCCTCTAGCGGGCCCCGCGCCCAAAATCAGGCGATAGCTTCCATCTTGCCGCCGACCGGAATGTTCGGCGCCGTTTTATTGTCGGTGATGACGAGATCGTAGCCGCCGCCGTCTTTGAGCCGCCACTGGCCGCCGACGAGCGGCGTCTTGGCAATGTTCTTGGCGGCAAACGGCGGCAGGCCCTTGCCGTCCCAGGCGATTGGCCCGACCAGCGTATCGAGCTTGGTCGCCGCAATCGCCTGCGCGACGGCATCCCCATCCTTGGGGTCTCCGGCCCGCTTCATCGCATCCACCGCCAGCTCGAACAGCGCATGGGCAAAACCGATCGGCTGTGTCCAGGGCCTGTTAGTCGCCTTGGTGAAGGCGGCTGCCACCTGTGTCGCACTTTCCCCCGTCAAGGACGACTTGAACGGATGGCTCGGCGTCCACCAGACTTCCGACGACAGATTATGCCCGGCATTGCCAAGCGCCTCTACGGTCTGCGGGAAGAGTAGCGCCTTGCCGATCGAGGCGATTTTCGGGGCGAAACCCTGTTGCTTGGCCTGGTTCCAGAAGGTGGTGAAGTCAGGCGGGATCACCACGCCGGTGATGATCTCGCACTGGCCCGATTTGAAGGCGTTGATCTGCGCCGAAAAATCGTCGGTCATATTCTGGTAGCGGCCGGGGTCGATCAGGCCATAGCCCATCTTTTCCAGCACCGGCGGGAAGCCGACGACCTTATCGCCCCAGGCATTGCCATCGCCATCATTGGGGAACAAGCCTCCGACCTTCTTATTGGTCTCGATCTGCGCCCACATATTGGTGAAGACGGAGATGACGTCCTCGAGACCCCAGAAGAAGTGATAGGCATAGTTGAATGGTTTCCACGAGGTGGGGTCGCCGGGATTGCCCTGCTGGCCGATGAACCAGGGTTGCCAGGGCGCCACCGTCGAAATACAGGGCATTTCCTCGGCCTCGCAGGTGGTCGCCACCGGATTGGTGGTCTCCGGCGTCGAGGCGACGAGGATCAGGTTCACCTCATCGGTGACGATCAGTTCCTTGGCGACCTCCGCCGCCCGGTTCGGATTGGACTGGCTGTCCTTGACGACGACCTCATAGTTGAGACCCATCGACTTGGTGGTCGTCAGAAAGCTGTCGATGACGAATTTGTCGGCCTCGCCGAAGGCGGCAAGCGGCCCCGTCTGCGGGCTGACATAACCGAGCTTGATCGTAGCATCCTGTGCGATTGCGGGGGCGGCAAGCCCGGATGTCGCCACCAGTGCCCCGGTGGCGGCCGTCGTCTTCAGAAAATCGCGTCTCGTAAACATGTTTCCTCCTCCCATTTTTCTCTCCTCCCAGAGAGCGTGATGTCTGTCGTCAACTCATGCCGGCCGTTTGCCCTGCCAGGCATCCTGTAGCAGGGCACGAATGGATTGCCGGTCGATCGGCCTCGGATTCCAGTAGGGATTTTCGGTGGCGATCTCGGCTGCGCGATCGAGATCGGTTTCGCTGAGGCCAAGATCCTTCAGCGCCTGCGGTGAACCGATCTGACTGGCGAAATCCCAAAGCCCGCCGCCGACCGAACCGCCAAAGATATCGGCGACAGGCGCCAGAAGTTCCGGCACGGCAGCGGCATTGTAGGCGGCGGTGTGGGGCAGCATGATCGCATGCGTGTCGGCGTGCGGCGTATCGAAAGTGCCGCCCAGCGTGTGGCAGATCTTGTGGTGCAGGGCCATACCGACCGTGCCGAGCACGGTGCCGCAGAGCCAGGCGCCGTAGAGCGCATCGGCGCGGACATCGGCATCCCGCGGCACAGCGACGATGTCGGGCAGACTGGTCTTGAAGGCCCGCAGCCCCTCCGCCGCCATCAGTGTCGATATCGGGTTGCGATCCTGCGCGTAGAGCGCCTCGACCGCATGGGCCATGGCATTCAGGCCCGAGGTGGCGCTCATGCCAACCGGCAGGCCGAGCGTCAGGGCGGGGTCGTAGATCACAACCTCAGGCAGGATGCTCGCATGGCGCACGGTGGTCTTGCGCCCGCCCTCCGTCTGGCCGAGGATAGGCGTGACTTCCGATCCGGCATAGGTCGTCGGAATGACGATCTGATGCAGATCCGTGCGATAGGCGATTGCCTTGCCAAGCCCGGTGGTCGATCCGCCGCCGAGCGAAACGACGCAATCGGCCTGCGTTCGGAGAACCACTTCCATCGCCTCTTCGGTGACATCGACTGGCGTGTGCATGACGGCGCCGGCAAAGACGCCGACGGCGAGAGAGCCCAGCCGCGCGGCCAACGCTTCAGCGTCGGCCCTCTGTTGCGGCGTCGAGAGGACGAACGCCTTGGCGCATCCGAGCTTTTCCACCCATTCGCCGGCGGCAGCGCTCTTGCCTTCGCCGAAGACGATATGGGCGGGGCTGCCGCGATAGATGAAATCGCGGCTCATGTGTCGCCTCTCTGTCTGGCGCGGACCATGATGAAAATCAGTTTCAACAACCATTCCTCGCCCTGCTGCTCGAAGGTTCGCACCAGCTCCGGCTTGACGGCGAAGATCGCGTCTTCGGCCAGATGCGGATCGCTGCCGTCATAGATATGCGTGGTGATCGTCTCGAAGCCCGGCGCCTTGATGATGAAATGAAGATGCGCCGGGCGGCGCAGTGGATAGCCCGCCTCCCGCAGAAGCTTTCCCACCGGACCATCGTCGGGCACGCCATAGCCACATGGCTTGATGGTCCGATAGTGGAAACGTCCGTCCGCATCCGTGCGGAAGCTGCCGCGCAGATTGAATTCCGGCTGCTGGTCCGGCTGCTGGTTTTCGTAGAGCCCTTGAGCATTGGCCTGCCAGGTGATGATTTCGGCATTTGCGATAGGCTCGCCATCGAGATCCTGCACGCGGCCGGAAACCTCCAGTGTCTCGCCGATTCCATCGAGCGAAATATTGCCGCCGAGCGGCAGTTGCGGAACGTCGGCGCGGAAGAAAGGTCCGCGCACGGTGTTGGGGGTGGCCGTCTTCGGACGGCGCGAATTGATCTCCTCGACCAGTGCCGAAGCGCCGAGCAGATCCGACAGCAGCACCCACTCCTGGCGCCGCTCGTCGCTGGCGTGGCCGACATCGGTCAAGAATTCGATGACCTGGCGCCATTCCGCCTGGGTGGGTCGCACTTCGCGGATCAAGGTATGAAGATGCGTCACCGCCGCCGCGAGAACCTGCGGCAGGCTGTGCTCCTTTGATGGCGGAAGTCGTTGCGCGAACATGTCATGCGAGTTGGCCTCGCTGAAATTCAGCGCCATCGGACCCGGCGTCATGCGTCTCCTCCAAAGCAATGGCTGGTAGAGATAAATTAGCGCGAGATCACTTTGCCCATGATGATTTTATTCCAGTTTAATATATCATATCGTTATGAAGATAGATGAACGCCACCTTGTCCAGCTTGCCGCAGTCGTTAAAACCGGCGGGGTCACCGAGGGAGCAGCCCTGCTCGGCCTATCGCAGCCGGCCGTCTCGCGCACGCTCTCGATGCTCGAAGCCCGCATCGGCGAACCGCTGTTCGTCAAGGGGCGACGGCCGCTGCAGCCAACACCATTGGGACGAGCGCTGGCCGATCACGGTCAGACCATGTTGTCGGCATCACGCAAGGCCTCCGATGTCGTCGAAAGCTTTCGGGTCGGCAGGAGCGGCGTGGTGCGTGTCGGCGGCACGCCTTTTTTCATGGACGCATTGATCGCCGGGATGGTCGCCGAGTTCCAAAACCTGCATCCAGACGTGCGCATCGACCAGACCTATGGTTATTTCCCAGACCTCCGGGCCGCGCTCAATGCCGACCAGATCGACCTTGCCATCTGTCCAATCGATATTCTCGACGAGGGCTCCGGCCTTGAATTCCAGCAAATCCTGCCCGGCCGCAACGTCATCGCCTGCCGGGTCACCCATCCATTGCTGTTGAAGCGGCGGCCTCAACCGGCACACCTGCTCGATTTTCCCTGGGTGGCACCACCGCCAGGCAGCCCGCTGCTCACCGATCTGCGCAGCATGCTCCTGTCTTTCGGCGCAACCGAAGTCAAGATTCGCTATTCGGGCGGCTCCCTCATGAGCGTCGTCCACTACATGAAGGCGGCTGATGCACTGACCATCATGCCGCACAGCGTCGTCTTCGCATTGCGTAACGAAAAATCCATCACAGCCCTGCCCGTCCCCATCCCCCATCCGGAACGCGCGCTCGGTCTGTTGAAGCGTTCGGACGCACCTCGCACGCCCGCCGTAGATCACTTCGCCCGCCACATCCGCACGGGCTTCGATAACCTCAAGCACCTGATCAAGCGGCATGAGCAGTCAGTGGTCTGGGGCTCATAAACACGATGCAAGAATTTGGTGTAGGTTGGCGCCACTACACATTCGACTTGACATCGACGACCCAGATACAGCCGGGTTGTCCTTCCTCATGGCCATATTCCTCATCAAGGAAACCGTCATCGGTAAAGACGGCAGCCACCCGCTCTTTTAGCAACGCCTCGACGCTCCGATCGGCGCTCGAAATCGGGCCAGCAACAGGCGCGGTTCTTTTTGCTCGTTACTGCGGCAGAACAAAAAAGCGAATCCGGAAGAAGGGGACGCGGGAGCATGTATACTCTAGGAAAAATGTAGACATACTTTATTTTAGCGTCGTCTATTCCGGAGGGTATGATGAAGATCACAAGACGCGCTTTCACTGCGGTGGTGGCAGGTGCCATCGCAACACCTTTGATGCAGGTTCGACTGGCTGGTGCGACTGACAAGGTGGTGCGCATCGGCTACCAGAAATATGGAACTCTGGTGCTTCTCAAGGGCAAAGGGTTGCTGGAGAAGAAACTCAAATCCATCGACTACACCGTTGAATGGACCGAATTTCCGGGCGGTCCCCAGCTCCTCGAAGCCCTGAACGCTGGTGCGGTCGATTTCGGATCGACCGGGGAAACGCCGCCGATCTTCGCCCAGGCGGCGAACGCTCCGCTTGTCTATATCGCACACGAGCCGCCTGCCCCGCGCGGTGAAGCCATACTTGTCCCGAAGGATAGTCCCATCAAGTCCGTTGCCGACCTGAAGGGCAAGAAGATCGCCTTTACCAAAGGCTCGAACGTGCACTACCTGCTCGTTAAGGCGCTCGAAGAAGCCGGTTTGACCTACGAGGACGTGGAGCCATCCTTTCTCGCCCCAGCCGATGGCCGCGCGGCTTTCGAAAAGGGCGCGGTGGATGCATGGGTCATCTGGGATCCCTTCCAGGCAGCTGCGGAAGTGGCGATCGAAGCGCGAGAGCTCAGAAACGGCGAGGGCATCGTTCCCAACCACCAGTTCTATCTCGGCACGACTTCGCTGGTTGACGGCCATGCCCAGGCGATCGATGTCTTGATCGACGCCATTTCCGAGATCGACGAATGGACCAAGTCCGACACCGCGGCTGCGGCTGCGGAGCTATCACCGTCGGTCGGCATCCCCGAACCTGTCCTCGTCAAGGCGCTCGAACGTCAGTCCTACGGGATCAAGAGTCTGGATGACACGGTCGTCGCGCAGCAGCAGAGCATCGCCGACACCTTTTTCAAACTGAAGCTCATTCCCAAAGAGGTGACGATTGCGGACGTCGTCCGCAAGGGCAAGGCGTGATGCCCATCTTCAGGATCTGAGCACTGGCTCGAGCGAGAAAGTCTGGCCGCCTTCTCGCATGACACTCAGCCGGGACACCGGGCTCCGTGTGAAGCTGAGACGCGGTGCATTGGGAGGGGCCGCAAATCAGAACGCAACCCTCTCAGTCGTGAGTTTTGGCGCCGGCGATCCGGCGCGGTTCGATCGTCCGGTTTGCGTGGAAAACCTAATTGGCGGCAGGCGTCTTCGCGATCAAATCTCTCAGAAAGTCATTGCACCAGCGAGAGACGTCGTGTTCTAGCAGATGATCCATCATTCCCCGCCAGCGTTCGCGGCGTTCCTCGATTGACATCGTGAGTGCCTTGGCAAGGGCATTGGCGGTGCCTTCGACATCATAGGGATTAACCAGCAGTGCACCTTTCAATTCGCGGGCCGCGCCGGCAAAGCGGGAAAGAACGAGGACGCCCGGGCGATCGGGGTCTTGCGCCGCGACATATTCCTTCGCGACCAGGTTCATCCCATCGCGCAACGGCGTTACGAATCCGATTGTCGCAAGACGGTAGAGGCCAGCGAGCACATTTCTGCTGCTGGACCGATTTATGTAGCGGATCGGCACCCAATCCACGGTTCCGATCGCGCCATTTACCCGGCCCGCCTGTTCAGCCACCATTCGCTGCATCTGTTCATATTCAGGCACTTCGGATCGCGATTTGGGCGTGATCTGCAAGTATGTCACCTTGTTTTGATAGGCTGGATTGCTGGTGATGAAACGTTCGAAAGCGTCCAGACGCTGGGTAATGCCCTTCGAATAGTCGAGCCTGTCGACGCCGATGATCAAGTCGCGTCCCTCGACGCTCTGCCGGGCCTTGCGGACCATGTTATTTGCCGAAGCTTTGCCTGCGAGTTCAGCGAAAGCCGCGGTCTCGATCCCAATTGGGTAGGCAGCTGCCTTGAACGTCCGTCCGTGTGAATCAAATAAGCCGTCGCCGAGGTCGTCCCCGATGCCCTCCCGCGTGAGATAACCGGCGAAATTCTGAAGATCATGGTCGGTCTGGAAGCCGAGAAGGTCGTAGTGCGACAATCCACGCATGATTTCCTCATGCACCGGCATCGTGACGAGCACGTCGGCTGATGGCCAAGGGATGTGCAGGAAGAAACCGATTCGGTTTTTCAGCCCTATCCGGCGCAGTTCCGCCGCCAGCGGAATGAGATGATAATCATGCACCCAGATGACGTCGTCCGGCTCGATCAGCGGCGCCAGCCTCTGTGCGAAGAAGCGGTTGACGCGGAAATAGCCGGCCATTTCCTTGCGGCCATACTCTGCAAGATCGAGCCGATAGTGGCAAACCGGCCAGAGAACGCGGTTGGCAAAGCCGTGATAATATTCCTCGACGTCGGTATCGGTCAGGTCGGTCACGGCATAGGTGATGTTACCCTGCTGCCGCCGCGAGAGCCTCTCCGGTTCTCGGCTCCCGCTCGACTTGCCCGACCACCCCATCCAGATACCCCCTCGTTCCTGGAGAGCGGCCTGCAAGGCGACGGCAAGACCGCCTGCCGGTGCCACGCCGTCTTTATCGGGAATCGGCACTCGATTGGAAACGACAACAAGCCGTGCCATTGCAAAGTCCTTTCATGGAGTGTTCTAGCCGCGAATGGCCAATGATCCGATCAGTCCGCGAAGCTGCCGACATGGCAGGAGACCGAGACGCGCAGACGCGAGTCGACGAGTTGCTAGACTTACCTCTTTTGACCTCGCCAACCAATACTTGGTCGGTAACATCGTCTGTGATGACCAGTCCAGACGCCTTCTGCCACATAACGATCAGGCTAGCGGCATTCCATCGCTTTGGGTCATCAATGTTCGGTGACGTTTTCGGGTTTGGCTTTTCAGTTTCGCGATCTTGGCCCAACTCGGACCTGACATTCTGTCACGGCTGGCGCCTAACCAGCCCCGCGGCACCGTAAGAAGACTTAGGCCGGCTGCTGCCGAAATTTTCGACCAACTGGTCGAATGACGCGACGACTCGGTCAGACGCGCCAACCGGTGGATATGGTTCAACCCGGCTGAACGGACGCGTCCGGCCGGGTTGAGTCTGGAGCTTTACTTACCCATCATCTGCTTCGCGTTTTCGGGCGTAATGGCGGTGGTATCGACCGTTACTGTCGCCGGCACCGACGATGCGCAGTCCAGCAATATCGACTTAGCCATGTCGACCGCCTCTTTGCCTCCTGTCGGATAAGTGAAGGTCGCTGACCAGTCGCCCTTTGCGACTGCCTCGATCCCGCCTGCTGGACCCGGCAAGCCGTCGGTGCCGATGATCTTCACGCTCTTACCGGCACCTTTCGCAGCAAGTAGCGCACCCGCCGCCATCATGTCGTTGCTGGCATAGACCATCTTGATATCGGGATGAGCCTGCAGCATTGCCGCGAAGGCGGTCTGCGCTTTATCCGGCAACCAGTCAGCCGCTTGTTCCGCCACGATCTGGATCTTGGGGTTTGCCTTCACGCCATCTTTGAAGCCGTTGAGCCGTTCGACGGCTGGTGTCGAGCTCGGCAGCCCCTGCAGCACGGCCGCCTCGCCGCCATCCGGCAGAAGCGTCTTGCTCGTATATTCGCCGGCGGCCAACGCGATTTTGTAGTTATCTCCTCCGATGAAAGCTGTGTAGTCCTTGCCAGCCTCACCGTTTGTCTTGCGGTCAAGTTCGATGACCGGGATACCCGCGTCCATTGCCCGCTTGACGGCGGGCGTAAGCGGAGCCGCCTCGAAAGGCGAGATCAACAGAAGGTCAACCTTTTGGGTGATGAAATTGTCGACCTGCGATGTCTGGGTGTTGACGTTTCCCGCGCCGTCAGCGATCTGCAGCGTGAACTGCGGGACTGCCTTGGCGGCTGCCTCTAGTTCATCGTTGACGTGCTGGCGATAGGGCTCCGCATTGTTGGCCTGCGAGAAGCCGATGACGAACTCGCCATCCTTGGCACAAGCCTTCACCAGCGGATCGGCAGCGTGAGCCACGCCGGCAATAGCAAGGCATGACCCGGCCAGGAGTGCCATGCGCCCGGCATGCGACAGTCGAAGTGCATTCTGTGTCATTACTTTCTCCTCCACATTGATCCCGGATCCACCCTCCGGGTGATGCCGCCACACTACCTGCCCAATCCTTCGCGGCGACGAACGAGGGATTGAAGGACTGCCGCCAGAACGATAATTGCCGCTGTGGCAAGCAACT
This sequence comes from Rhizobium sp. 862_C5_N1_2, assembly GCF_051811205.1. Classification (NCBI taxonomy): domain Bacteria; kingdom Pseudomonadati; phylum Pseudomonadota; class Alphaproteobacteria; order Hyphomicrobiales; family Rhizobiaceae; genus Rhizobium; species Rhizobium sp. 862_C5_N1_2. The sequence goes on from NZ_JBPWPT010000004.1 coordinate 561,372, forward strand.
GCATCGCTGGCGTGATGTTGTTCAGCTGCAATATATTGGCCAAAGCGCCGAGCATGATCGTACCGGCGATTGTTCCGACCATTGAACCTGACCCGCCAAACAGGCTGGTTCCTCCGATGACGACAGCCGCGATGGCCGTCAATTCATATCCGGTCCCATCATTGGCACTCCCAAAATTGAATTGCCCGGCATGGACGATGCCAGCAAGCGCGGATGCAAAGCCGGTAATGGCGTAAACGGCGATCTTGATTGCCGAGACCGGAACACCTGAGATGCGGGCGGCGCGCTCATTTCCGCCGACGGCATAGACGTAACGGCCGAATCTGGTCGTGTTCAGCACCAGCGTGGCGATGCAGGCAAAGATCAAGAAGACGATCGTAGCCACGGGAACGACGTTGCCGAATAGTCGACCGCCCAGAATGGCAAAGATGGGCGGAGCGAGCCCAGGACCATCACCATAAGAGATATTGATGTACTGATTGTCCGACACAACGAGTGCAAGCCCGCGAGCTGCCTGTAGACCGGCGAGAGTCACGATAAACGCTTCAAGTCGAAACTTGCTTGAGATCGCTCCCTGGACCAACCCGAAGCAAATGCCCATCAGCAGCACTGCCAGCACCGTCGTGATCAGCCCAAAACCGCCTGAGACCATCAATGTTGCTGTTACCACGCTCGCAAGACCAAGTGTCGCCCCAACCGAGAGATCAATTCCGGCCGTGATGATCACGAACGTCATTCCGATCGCGATGATGCCAGTCTCAGACACCGCACGGACGATGTTGGCGATGTTGTCGGGTTGAATGAACAGGATGACACCGTGCCGACGCGGTGAGAAAATGATGCCCCCGGCGAAAACGAGTATAAGGCCGATCAAGCTTTGGAAGCGGACCAACACCGCAAGCGGATCCATCCGCTTGGCGGGCTGAATGGCTGGATTGGATGTAATTTGCTGTTCGGACATCAGGCCTCCCTCCCGTTGGCGGCCGCCAGGACTTCGTGTTCGTCGACGCCGCCAGAAAACTCAGCAACGCTGCTGCCGTTGCGCAAAACCACTATTCGATCGCACAGGCCGATCAGCTCGGGCATCTCGCTCGAAGCGACAAGAATGCCCAATCCCTCTGAAGCAAGTTTGCGCAGGCGGGCGTAGATTTCCCCCTTTGCGCCGACGTCGACGCCACGCGTCGGCTCGTCGAGAAGCAACAAGCGCGGATTTCCCAGCACTTCCTTTGCGAGGACGACCTTCTGTTGATTCCCCCCCGAAAGTGCCCCGACCGCGATCCCGGGATTCTTGGGACGGATGTCGAATTGGCCGAAAGAACTTTTGATCGCGTCCTCTTGGCGTCGCGCAGACATAAAGCCTCTTGGTGATATCCAGCGGATGATCGACATCACCAGATTGAGACCTACAGACATACGCAACATGAGACCGGCTCCACGCCGGTCATCGGTTACGAATGCCAGTCCTGCCCTGCGAGCAGCCGCGATCGATTTAAGCCTGGTCGGTCTGCCACCAATCGTAATGTCCCCATGCCATTGGCCCGGCACGCCTGTTCCGTAGAGTGCGCTCAAGAGCTCGGTTCGACCCGCCCCCATAACGCCCGCGAGCCCGACGATTTCGCCGCTACGAACATCGAGATCGACTTTGATGGGCGCTTGCCACCCGGGAGACGCGCGATGTGGGCGGAAGGAAGCCTGCCGCATCCGCAGGAGCACGTCACCAACACTATGGGCGCGGCGCGGATAAAGCTCGTTCAAAGGACGTCCGACGAGAAGCTGCACCAGTTCGGCCTGCGGAGCATCTGGTTTGGTGACGCCAGCCACCTTGCCGTCGCGCATGACCGTTACGCGGTGAGCGATCTGCGGCACTTCCTCAAGACGATGCGAGATATAGACGATGCCAACGCCCGAGGACGCCAGGCCACGCATGATGTCGAACAATCGATCTACTTCGCCAACGGTCAAGGCAGCCGTCGGCTCATCCATAATGAGGGCTTTCGATGCGTAGGAAAGCGCCTTGACGATGGCGACGACCTGTCGCTGGCCGATCGAAAGCTCACTGACGAACTGGGTGGGATCGATCGATCGGTCGATCGCTTCCAGTCTTTTGCGCGCCTCTTGCAGCATCGCCTTGCCATCGAGCGTGCCATGCCGATGGACAAGCTCGCGCCCGAGAAAGAGATTGGCGGCCACTGTCAGGCTCGGAACGAGGTCCAGCTCCTGGAAGATCGTTGCGATTCCCGCTGCTTGTGCATCACGCGGGCTGTGAAATCGCGCGGGTTTGCCGTCGATGAATATCTCTCCCTCGTACGGGGTATTCACACCGGACAACAGGTTCATCAACGTCGACTTTCCGGCACCATTTTCACCAAGCAGCGCATGGATTTCGCCAACCTTTAGTTCGAAATCCACGCCACGAAGCGCCTGAACGCCGCCGAAGCGCTTGACCACACCTTTCGCTGAAAGAACAACGTGGCTCATGCTGCCTCTCCACACGATTCACGCACCCGCAAAACTGGCGACAGTCGAATGGTCTCGCGGGGGCGGAGCTTGTTGCCTATCCGCTCGATCAGCAAGTCCGCCGCCTTCCTGCCAATCTCATCGCAAGGCTGGGCCATCAGCGTCAGGCGCGGTTCGAAATAATCTGCCCATTCGAAATCATCGATTCCAAGCACAGAAATGTCCGCGGGAACACGCAGCTTCCGCTCCCGGATAGCCCTCATAGCCCCGATCATCGCCAGATTGTTCGAAGCAAGAATCGCTGTCGGCGGCTCCTTCAGCTCCAGCAAACGGTGCGTCGAAGCCGTGGCGTCGGCGGTGCTGCGATTGCCGTCGCTGATTAAATTGTCCTCTACCTCTATTCCCTTCTCGATCATCGCTGCGCGGAAGGCCTTTGCGCGCTCCACAGTCGTCGCAAAGCCGGGTTGACCGAGAATGATCCCAACCCGTCGATGATGCAGCGTCACGAGATGATCGACGAGCGTTTGTATTGCGGCGACGTTATCCGTCCCGACCTGGTCGAAACGGTTGTCCGACAGCCTGTCAACAAGCACACAGGGAAGGTCGGACCGGATGAGATAGTCCAGCGCTTTTTTAGGATCGCCCGAAGGCGCAAGTATAATCCCGTCGACTCGGCGTTGATGCAGATGCTGGACCAGTTCCAGCTCCCGGACCGGGTCATCTTGCGTGTCACAGAGGAACACGATCAAGCCCCGTTTGGAACACTCGGTTTCAATCGCACAGATGATGTCACTGAAATAAGGGTTCGAAATTGCGGAAATCGCGAGGCCGACGGTACCTGTCGATGACAATTTGAGCGAGCGAGCGACTGTATTGGGGATATATCCGATCGCCTCCACGGACTCGAGGACGAGCTTGACCTTCTCGGGTGAGACGTAGCGCGTCTTATTGAGAACGTGCGAAACCGTGGAGACTGAGACCCCGGCCGCCTTTGCCACCTCGGAAATAGTCGTCATGAGCGCACTCCAGCTCTCGCTAGCAGCGCAACAAACAGGTTTTTCAAACTATCCTCCCAAGCGAAATTCCAACCTCCAGAGGCTCTCCCAGGATCCGCTATGTAATAACGCTAGCGCCATCGAAACGTTTGCGCAATCGTTTTTTTCTGCTAATCGTTCATCGTTCTTGTCGCTGCTAATCTCTTGGGAGGGAGACGCCATGCTGAAGGGTGTGCCGCCGTTCATTACGGCCGACCTGTTGTGGGTCATGGCCTCCATGGGTCACGGCGACGAACTGGCAATCGTGGATCGAAACTTCTCCGGTTTTCGTGTAGCGACCCAAACCACGAGCGGAAAGCTTCTCATCTTAGAGGGTGTCGATGCACCGACTGCAGTCCGCGGGATCCTTCAGATGATGCCCTTGGACACGTTTAGTGAGACGCCTCTGATGCACATGGAGGCCGTCGACGCGCCAGGCGAGTTGCTGGAAGTACACAAAGACGTCCTCGCCGTTTGCAGTGAAGCAGAGGGCCGTTCGATAGCGAGCCAACCGGTCGAGAGGTCTGCGTACTATCCCATCGCGATGCGATCGTTTGCAGTCATCCAGACGGCGGAATCGCGCGCCTATGGGAACTTCATCCTTAAGAAGGGCGTGGTCTGAGGGTTCTCTTCGACTAACAAATCTGCGACTTGCCACCCTTGCTACTTTGCGGCCTCTTCAGGTGCCGTCCGACCGTCACCGATCCTTGTGACAGCCATCGAGGCCGTGAAGGGCGCTTCAGCGAGAGCGACCGCGACTATCTCTCGGTCAAGCTGGACGATCCAAGCTTCCCAGCTCCGATCTACGCAACGCTCTCCGAGATCGAAGGCGAGGACGGCTACCAGCTGATCTGGTCCCGCCCCAACCGCGACTAAGAGCCCGCTAAGGCCCCCGCCGCTCAGGCGGGGCCGAACTGCTGACACAGACATCCATTCGGGAGGCTGCGGGGCACCCTCGCTTCGGCTGTGAAGGAAAGAAGAAGAACGAGGTCAGCCCCGCAAATATCGGATAGTTGTTTTCGGTCGGTAGCCGCGAGCACGTTTTTGTTTCACCAGGTCGAGGAACAGTCGAACTGCTTCCTCCTCCCGTTCGAAGACATGGTGCTTTTCCTGCCCATGCTTGCCGATCCGTCCCCATCGCCGCGTCAGGCAGGGCTCTCCAAACAGCGTCTGCCCAATCTCTATGGCGTAGTAGCGCGCCATGTTCTTCTCCGGATCCGCTCGTTCGATATAGAGGTGGTAGGGCTGCACAGTCATGTTGGCATCATCGTCAAACGGGACGGCGACGTCCAACGACACATTTGAATCAATCACATGCAACTGATTCATTTCCGTGAAGGATGGTACTTGGGCGAGTGGCCGTAGGATATCTGCAAACATACCGAACGTGACGTGGCGCAAGGCCCCCTCCCCGGCTTCACGAGGACACGCAGTATCGACGTAGATGACGGATGTGCGTCGAGCCGCCCTGGCGAAAGGAGCTGCGGGAAGACGTGTTCCAGCATGGTAGGGCCAATGGCGGGCAGCAGCCGTGCGCAACCGATCACCACGTCAATATCCCCTATCCGCTAAGGCAAGAATATAAGTCGGTTCGATTTCGTCGAATTGATCGCGCTCCCGACCATTGGATCTGGAGACGTTCCAGGCGAGCTGGTCCGCGACGACGCGCGCCTGGAGGTGGTAGATTTGACCGAGAATCGCTGCGTCCTTGCTCGACGTCGGCGCCTGGATTGCTATCAGCTTCATGATCCCGCTCCGCAATTGTGCTGGTGCGCGGATCGTGATTTGCGCAAAGAAGCGGTTTGATTCCAGTCGCAAATCTGCGAGTCGCTCGTCGCTGCCGCTGGAGGTGGTGCCTTGTCCATACCAGGGCGGCCCGTGCACATAGGACCGCCACCCGCAAAACTGCGGGTATGAAAACAACCGCTCAGCGACGCTCCGCGCCTTCAAGTCGTTGAAAAATATGGTGGAGCGCCGGATGACGGTGTCGGCAGCAAGTTGTTTATTAAATTTTCGTTAACCAAAGAAGGTTTGACGACTCACGCGATACCTGCAACCTTTGCGACGGAAAATGCGCGATCATCGGTGAAAAACCGTCGCGAGGTGAAA
>NZ_JBPWPT010000005.1:0-399228 GCF_051811205.1 Rhizobium sp. 862_C5_N1_2
ATGGCGAAGACCGCAGCAAAAACAGCGCCAGTCGTCGAAGGGTTGACCGCATTGATGGAGCGTCATGCCGACGCTCTCTCCAGCCAACTTCAAGCCCATCATCTCAAGGTCTTCCCGCCGACGTCCGAAAAGGGCATTCGATCCTTTGCACCGTCAGAAGCCTCAAAATTGCTTGGCATCGGTGAGTCTTATCTTAGGCAAACTGCTTCGGAAATGCCTGAATTGCACGTTAGCATGAGTCCTGGCGGTCGACGCACGTTTACGATCGAAGATATTCATTCAATCCGTAAGCACCTGGACCTGATTGGCCGCGGGAACCGGCGCCACCTGCCCCATCGTCGCACGGGAGAGCAGCTTCAAGTCATCTCGGTGATGAATTTCAAAGGCGGCTCGGGCAAGACGACGACGGCCGCGCATCTGGCACAGTACTTGGCAATGCGTGGCTACCGAATTCTGGCGATTGATCTTGATCCCCAAGCAAGCCTTTCCGCACTCTTCGGCAGTCAGCCAGAAACTGACGTTGGTCCGAACGAAACACTCTATGGCGCCATCCGGTATGATGACGAGCAGGTCCCAATCGAGCAGGTTGTCCGAGGAACGTACATCCCGGATCTTCATCTAATTCCCGGCAATCTTGAACTGATGGAGTTCGAGCACGACACCCCCCGCGCGCTTATGAACCGGAAGGAAGGCGACACGCTTTTTTACGGTCGGATCAGTCAGGTCATCGAAGACATCGCGGACAACTACGATGTCGTCGTTATCGATTGCCCTCCTCAACTTGGCTACCTCACTCTTTCGGCTCTGACTGCCGCAACCTCGATCCTCGTCACCGTCCATCCGCAGATGTTGGATGTAATGTCGATGAACCAGTTTCTGGCGATGACCTCGAATCTCCTTCGGGAAATCGAGAATGCAGGCGCCCAGTTCAAGTTCAATTGGATGCGCTACCTCGTCACTCGTTTTGAACCGAGCGATGGCCCGCAGAACCAGATGGTGGGCTATCTGCGTTCGATCTTCGGCGAAAATGTCCTCAATTTTCCGATGCTCAAGACGACGGCCGTTTCGGACGCTGGTCTGACAAATCAAACCCTCTTTGAGGTTGAGCGCGGACAGTTCACGCGCTCAACCTATGATCGGGCCTTAGAGGCGATGAACGCCGTCAACGACGAGATCGAAACTCTGATCAAAAAAGCATGGGGTAGAACCACATGAGTCGGAAGCACCTCCTTGACGTCTCCACGGACGCCCCCGACAGCTCATCAGCTGCTGAACACAGAGCGGCAAAGACTCGCTCCATGCCGCTTCTCGGCGTGACCAGAAAAGAACGAGATCCAGCGACGAAGCTGACTGCAAACATCGGTAACGCGTTGCGCGAGCAAAATGATCGTCTTGGTCGTGCCGACGAGATCGAGCGGCGTCTAGCCGAAGGTCAGGCCGTGGTTGAACTGGACACGTCGTCAATCGAGTCGTCCTTCGTTCAGGATCGTATGCAAGGTGATATCGAAGGACTTCTTGCATCCGTCCGCGAGCAAGGACAGCAGGTCCCAATCCTTGTGAGACCTCATCCCGTTAAACCCGCGCGCTACCAGGTTGCCTTTGGACACCGCCGGCTGCGCGCCGTTTCGGAGCTAGGACTGCCGGTCAAGGCGGTTGTTCGGGACTTGACGGACGAGCAGTTGGTTATCGCACAGGGTCAGGAAAACAATGAGCGCGAAGACCTCACCTTCATCGAAAAGGCACGTTTCGCACACAAGCTAAACAAGCAGTTTCCACGAGAAATCGTCATCGCGGCAATGTCAATCGACAAAAGCAACTTGTCGAAGATGCTCCTGCTTGTCGACGCCCTCCCCTCTGAATTGATCGATGCCATTGGCGCCGCTCCAGGCGTTGGACGCCCAAGTTGGCAGCAATTGGCAGAGCTGGTTGAGAAAGCATCGTCTCCGGGAGGCGCGGCGAAATATGCGGCCTCGGAAGAGGTGCAGGCGCTGCCGTCGTCAGACCGGTTCAAGGCGGTGATCGACCATTTGAAACCGCGTCGGATTGCGCGCGGGTTGCCAGACGTCATGTCGACCCCCGATGGCGACAGGCTTGCGCAGGTCACGCAGAGCAAGAGCAAGGTCGAAATTACCATTGACAGGAAAGCCACGCCGGATTTCGCGGCTTTCGTACTCGAGCATTTGCCGGCGCTCTACCAGGAGCATCGCGCAACGCATCAACGGAAACAGGGAGTGTAACCCGCAAAAGAAAAGAGCTCCCTCAACGTCGCCGTCGTGGAAGCCCTTCTGTCTCTGTAGCAAGAACAGAATCGCATTTCCTCGAATCCTCGTCAAGAGTCTTTGGCGCCGTTTTGGTGAGCGAATTTCGTTTGCCTGGTGAAAGGTGAGAGACAATGCACTCGGGGAATGTGACGACGCCGTTCGGGCGGCGGCCGATGACGCTTGCGCTCGTGCGGCGCCAGGCGGCAATAGAGATCAAGCATGGAAAGATTGCCGATAAGTGGAAAGTGTTGAGAGACGCTTCCGCCGCGATGGGACTGCTCGGGATCCAGTCGAACAGCCTGGCCGTTCTTGACGCACTTTTGAGCTTTTATCCTGACAATGAGTTGCGTCAGGACGCACAATTGATTGTCTTCCCGTCGAATGCTCAACTGGCGCTTCGGGCGCATGCAATGGCGGGCGCAACGTTGCGGCGGCATATAGCTATCCTGGTGGAGTCGGGGTTAATCGTCCGTAAGGATAGCGCAAATGGCAAGCGCTTCGCCCGTAAGGGCGACGATGGCCGGATCGAGAACGCTTTCGGCTTCGACCTGTCGCCCCTGCTGGCGCGATCGGAAGAGTTGGCGATGTTGGCGCAAAGAGTGGCGGCCGAGAGAGCCTCTCTCAGGAAGGCCAAAGAGAGCCTTACCATTTGCCGGCGGGATGTTCGCAAACTTATCACGGCTGCAATGGTCGAGGGCGCAGACGGCGATTGGCAGACGACCGAAGATATCTACGTTGCGCTCGTGAGCAGAATTCCGCGTGTTCCGACCCTTGAAGGGGTCACTAGCGTTCTCGATGAAATGTTGATGCTCCGTGAGGAAGTGCTCAATCGATTGGAAAACCTTGAGAATAATGAAGAAATTAGCACCAATGCTGCTCGTATTGAGCAGCACATACAGAATTCAAAACCCGAATCCATCAATGAATATGAACCTCGCTCCGAAAAGGAGCAGGGGGCAAAGGCTGGCTTGAGCCATCAGCCGAAGAATAAATCGCAAAGGGCATTCCCATTGGAATTGGTGCTCAAGGCGTGCCCGATGATCAGCGACTATGCGCCACGCGGCGTGGGGAACTGGCGAGATCTGATGTCTGCCGCCGTGGTGGTTCGATCTATGCTGGGGGTAAGCCCTTCCGCCTACCAGGATGCCTGCGAGGCGCTAGGACCGGAGAACGCGGCGGCGGCAATTGCGTGCATCCTGGAAAGGGCTAATTTTATCAACTCCCCTGGAGGCTATCTGCGGGATCTAACGCGTCGGAGTGAGCGCGGTGAATTCTCGCTTGGCCCGATGTTAATGGCGTTGTTGAAGGCCAACGGACAAGGTGGTTTGAGGGCTGGGTAGGTGCGGCTGATCGTTATCCTGCCGCTGAGGATTTCGGTTGTGGTCAGCTGACCACAGAGCTAACCCCTTGGAAGACGCTGATTTTCGAAGGAGACTGGTTGGAGGGACTGTGTGTAGGTTACCGTCAGGCCCTGAGCCAAATGACGCCTCTTAGGGGAACAGTAGACCGTGACCTCAATACGAAGTCGCTCCAAAGTCGAGCACAAACAAGCCAGGAGCGAAGTCTTCGCACGATTCAGTAATTCATTGGAACCGTCGCGGCGAGCAAATCGCAAGGTGGTCTGCTGCGCCGGCTAATCGCGAATGCGCGATGGCGCCGAAGGAATAGGACGCAAACAATAGGAACAAATACCTGCTGCTATCCGCAGAGGCCCCGATCCTGGTCGAAGCGAAAGCCGATGCCCGCTGGTAGCTGGATTTCGTTCACGACCAGTTCACTTGCGGAAGGCGGTTTCGCGTGCTCAACATCGTCGACGATGTGACGCGCGAATGCCTGGCGGCGATCCCGGACACCTCGATCTTGCGTCGTCGCGTCGCTCGAGAGCTGACGACCCTCATCCTATGCGCGGCAAACCTGGAATGGTCGTTTCCGACAGGCACCGAACTCACCTCAAATGCCATCCTTGTCCGGTCGAAAGATCATGAGGTCGAGCGGCACTACATCGCGCCGGGAAAGGAGATGCAGAATGGCTATGTCGAGAGCTCCAACGGCTGCATGCGCGACGAGCTGCTCAACGAAAGCCTCTTCTTCGGCCTCGATCATGCCCGAAGTGCCATTGCCGAATGGGCCGACGATTACAATCCTGTTTCATAACACCCATCTTTCTATGTCATTGAAAGGAATAGATTTTCCTGATCTGGAGGCGATCCCGCGGGGTGGCGAGGGTTCTTCCGGGCACGATCGAGAATCTGACGTGCTTGCGGGGTCGCGAGTTTGGAACGGCTGAAGATCCATGGGCCATCGGGTAGCGGATGAGCCCCCTTAATATCGCCAGCCTCGGCCGCCAGACGCAGCGTCTTTGGCGATATCCCGAGTAACTTCGCCGCACCGCCCAGATTAAGCCATGGCTCAACCCCGTCGATCTGCGGACGGAAGACCGGAATCTTGCGATATGACCTCAGCGCGGTGACCCGCTCCCGTGTCCAGCGATTGCCATTGCCGGTCGTCAGTCCGTTGCGATTGAGGACACCGGCAATCACATCATCATTGGCGATCAAGACGAGCTGTTTCACAGCGTCGACAATGTCGTCAGGGGTCGCATTTCTTTGGCCACGGTGTCGCTTCGGCAGGCGCAGTTCGGTGTGGACGCCTCCAACCCAATGAATGACGAGGACGATCTCAGAGGTTCCATCATCGAGATCGGCGACCACTTCATTGATGAGCGTGCGCACGATGCGCTTCTTCAGCCTTGCATCGGTTGTCGGCGCCGTCCAGACGGCGCGAAGGTTTCCCGCAAGTGCGGTTACCTGTGATGCGGACATGGGGAACGGATGCGGCGTAACTGTCCGATGTTTGGCAATCTTGGCCTCGATCTCACCGACGCCAGTCAGCGCCTTGTTCCAGCGTGCTTCCAGCTCCGACGTCACCAGCCTATTCTCTGGATCGGCCGCGTCATATTGCCGGAATGCCCGGTCGGCTACATAGCGTGCTGCCTCGAGGTCGCGCATCAGGGCATCCTGAACCTGATCGCGTTGGTTGGCCATATTGCGTTCCGCCTCGACGGCGGCGGCAATGGCTCCTGGCTCGACCACGCCGAGAAGTGCCTCTTCGATCGCGTCATCGACCCGCAGACCGCCGAAGGCGATGCAACGTGGTTCGCCGTTGTCGAGCAACCCTCGCCAACAGGAATAGCGCGGGATGTTATGGTTGGCTCCTGTGTAACGAACCGTCAGCTTCCGGCCGCACCTTTTGCAGCGGAACAGGCCGGCAAGCAGAGCGTCGCCATGCTTCGGCGCTCCATGATGGCGACTGGCCGGTACATTGTCGCTGACCATCTTGCGGATCTCCTCCGCCCGTTCCCAACTGATGTAACCTTCGTGCGCATCCGGGATCAGCGCCAGCCATTCATCACGCGCCTTGCGGCGAATTCCAGATCGGCCATCGTATCCTGGTACGGAACGACTCTTACCATAAGCATAAGCGCCGCCGTAGATCGGGTTCGCAATCATCCGGTGGATGGTGGCATAATTTGGCCTGCGCCAGATGACGTCACCGTTGGCGCACCTGACGGGCAGGTCCAATCCCTGCTCAAGGAACCATAGCAAGGCCTGCCGGGCACTCCCGAGTTCGGTGACCTTGTCGAAGACGAGTGCGATGGCTTCCTGGATGCGCCGATTGGGATCCTTCTCGATCCTGTCACCGGCCTTTACGAAGCCGGCCGGAACAGTGACGACGAGTTCACCGCGGCGAGCCTTCTCATAGCGGGCGGAAAGGGAACGCTGACGCAAGAGATCGAGTTCATACTCGTTGAGGCTGCCCTTCAAACCCAAGAGCAGGCGGTCGTTGCCCTGGCGGGGCGCATAAACTGCTTCCTGGTCGACCAGGACGGTATCGACAACGCGGCACATCTCGATGAGTTGCTGCCAATCGCGGCTGTTCCGGGCGAAGCGCGATACCTCACGCGCGGCCACGGCGCCTACCTTGCCAAGGCAGACTTCCGCCACCATCCGATCAAATCCAGCGCGGGTCACGCCGCCGGCGGCCGAACGACCAAGGTCGTCATCCACCGTCTCTATATGTGACCATCCAAGCGCTGCCAGACGGTCGCGCATGGCGTACTGGAGGGCGCTGCTCTCTCGATTGTGCAGAACCTGGTGAGCCGAGGACTGCCGAACATAGAGGATGGCCTTCCGCTCCAGATGATGCGGCGCGATCTTCTCATGCATCATGACCGGCCTCCTTCTGTTGGCAGGCATGTCCGCACTTTGCGTGATCGACGAACAGCCGCACGATGAGCACCGTCAACGCTTGGCGGGTCTCCTCCGGCAACTCCGGCCATTGCGGCGTCCCTGCCGTCTTCCCCCGCTGCGGGGCCGAGAACAGATCGAACTGGCATGTCATGGGCTGGCGAGGCATGAACATCTCTCCGACTCGTTTCGTGAGAGACCAATGCTGCGCCCATTACCGAAGATTGCGATGAGGCATCAGCGTCCTTCAGCAATCTTGCCAAAGAATGCAGGCTTGCGAGATCGACGTGCGGGACCGCCAGGCTGCGCCAACAACCACTCACTGATCGGTCGAACATCCACGACGGGACCTCAAGAAGTCGACCAGAAGAAGAACCAGAAAGGCTGCAGCGGAAAATATGCGTCCCTTTAGACACCGCCTCATGCACGTGAACAAGCCGTCCGGACCAGGGATGCCACGGATACAGAAGCTCGCGAACCTCGGTCCCGTGGGTGTTCTGTCGTCGTGTTGTACAACCAATTCCGGCCGCACGCATCGCTCGGATCCAGACCCCGACAAATGATGCTGAAATAACCGCCGTAACCGCGCCATTTGGCCTACTCTAAACCGCCGGGCTCTCTTATGTTCGTTTGCAAGCTCTTTAGTCATGAGTCTTTCTTTCCGGTTTTGAGGACGAAAGCCGATGCGTGTAGCTGTTGAACAAAGGAGGAGACAGGGCATTTCGACGACGGCTGGCATACTCTTATGCGCGGGTTGGGTACCGCATTTCCGTGTGTTCGTCTGGGGCTGCCTCTGTCTAATCTCGGGCTTGGAATTGTCCGCCACATAGAGCCTGCGAGGGTTCCCCACCGGAGCCCTGCCTCCATCTTTGTCCAACAGCAGATGATTTCAATTTGCGGGTTAAGCGTCTCTGTTCAAGCTGGTTATTCGCCTTTAGCCTTTTGCTATGGGAGCGACCTCCTGCCCGATGGCCCACAGGAACGCTGCCATTTCTCGCGCAATGGCGGTGACCGCGACGACCTTCGGCTTGCCTGCCGCCATCAGCTTGCGATAGCGCGCGCAAAGCCTCACCTGGGCTTTCCAAGCAATCTCGCGAACCGTTCTTGGTAGGTCGTCCAGTCGCGCCTGGATCTTCGGGCTCACGCGAGCCGGGAAGCGATATGTCCAAGCCCCTTCAATGAGTACCCTTCGAGCCCTTGTATTGCCCGCCTTGGTGATCCCACCACGCTTGACCCGTTCGCCGGTTGAGCTTTCCGACGGCACGAGACCGAGATACGCCATCAACTGACGGGGATTATCGAAGCGCCTGACGTCGCCGATCTCGACGACAAAGGTGACCGCCGTCATGAACGCGACGCCGCGGATCGCCTGGTAGGCGGCCACAACCGGGGCCATTGACCAGGATGCCGCGGTCTCGACGACCAGCTTGGTCAGCCGATCCAGGCGCACGCAGGCATCCGCGACTGCCTGGCAATATTCCGCCAGCAGGATTTGGTGGGCGGGATGATCGAAGGCCTGGCATGTCAGTCAGCCATCTTGTATGGGCACGCGTCCATGGTTCGCGTCCGGCATAGATCCGGCCATGACGCAACAAGAAGGACTGAAGTTGCTGACGCGCCTGTTTCAGCGCGTCGCTGGCCGCCTCACGCGCCCGCACCAGGTCGCGGATCGCCTCATGGCCTTCATCTGGGACCCAGACTGCGGTCAGCTCGCCCGCCCGGTGCAGGCGCGCTAGACCCATGGCATCCCGGCGGTTTGTCTTCACCCGGTCGCCCGCACGCTTGGGCACCAGTGACGGCGCCACGACCACGCAATCATGCCCCAGTTCGACAATATGCCGGTAAAGACCGTAACCGTTGGACCGGCCTCATAGCAAAAATGAAGCTTAGCTCCGCGCTTGGAAAGCTTGTTGACCATAGATGCCACTGATGCCGGCTCCGAGGAGATGTCGCCGAAAAACCGCACCTCGCCGTTGCGGGTTCCGTCGGCAATGGCCACCGAAATCTTCAATTTCGACGTATCCAAGCCGACGAAAATTACGCTATCTTCTTTCATGGTTCGCCCTCGCTAAGCGTGGGGCTCGGCTCCGGCCTATCCAGAGCAACCCCCGAATTCAGCTTACCGCGGGGGCGGGCCACCTTCACCCTACGAACATACGGTCTAATCGCCGCCGGATGAGGATTGAGCGCCAGCCAGCGGGTCCAGTGATCAAGGTTTTTCCGCCCGACCTGCTGTCGTGGGCCAACTGGCAGGGAGTTTTTTGGAGTAAGACGCCCCGCCAACAGCTAGTTTTCCAGTGGTCAGCTGACCACAGCTCCAACACTTTGAAACGAAACGACTTTTCAGACGCTTCTGGAACGGTGCAGCTCCTCGGGGCCACCTTTCACAAGGTCAGCCATCGAGATAGGTACCGTCCTGTCGCCGCCATGGGTTCGCAGGTTTTGATGGGCAATTTTGATCGTCATGACCGTAAAGATCTCATGACATTCTAAGGTCACGGTTGACTGGGTAGAATGGCCGCCAGCCTTCTATGCGGCTGGTGTAGTAAGGTCAGTTGATGCACGGACCCGATCGAGCAGCTTCGTGTTGTGCGCCCAGCATGGGCGCACTCTTGTGGGTGGAAGTCCCCACGTAAGTTGGTCATGGCGAGCGAAGCGAAGCGCAACTGAGGAAGGGCGACCAACCGTGAGGAGGAAGCGTGGATCGAAACTGAGGGCCGATGAACAAGAATCGGATATGGCGGTGCCGACCAGGGCGAGCGGGCAAAGAACGGCGAAGCTCTCTTGACCAAGAGGCGGTGGCGTAGATCCGGCGGTCGGGCAGTGAAGGAGTGCGCTCTTACCTGGGGAGATCTCGCCTCACGCCAAAGGGCGACGGTGTCGAGCCTGAGCGAGAAGCAGAGGCCTTAGTAGTGAGCACGGAAGTGCGGACGAAGGGCCGAACGAGCGAAAGGGAGAACCGCTGGTTATCTGATTTGAACGGTCTCTGATGGTCGCGTCAGCGAAGCTCGCCGATCTGGCAGGTAGGGTGAAGCTCGAAGGGCCACGGCAGCGAGAAATGAAATCCGCCGCACCAGGATAAGCAACGCCACGCGTCAGGCTGGGAGAACTGCGATCCTGCCGACTTCAACTGCTCCAACCGCCCGGTGCGGATCCGGATGCCGGGTGGCTGGGAGGGAGGAGCCGAGGCAACAGGCTCCCCCTATCCCCATCAAGCGACCAATGACAATGTTTGTCACGACTGAAAGCAGACATTAGCTTGTAATCTTTGCAACGCTTCCGCGAGATGCTTCAGGACGATGACCTCCCAGGCTCCGAGGACAGTCGGAACTTGCTGGTCGCGAAACAATATGTTCGCAGATTTTGGCCGTAGTCATTCTTGTAGAAATCATAGCTGCCGGCGTGGACAAAGGCCCAACCGAATTGTCGACCATCCTCGAAAGAACGCCGAAACGCTTATGGGATTTTGAATGAAACAAACACTGTCTGACTGGGTCCTAGCTCGCGCCCGAATTCTTCGTGCGGCCGAGATGGATTGGCCGCGAGGGGAGGGGGCCGTTCTCTGCTTTCAATGGCGCCGTCGAGGGTCATGGCCCGCGCGCCTCTACGGAACGTAATCGCCGCGGCTGAAGCCGCAGCATGTTCCGAGGGAGGGAGGGCGAGCAGGGGGAAGAAGCCGCCTCCGCGGTCGAGGATGTAGGCGCTGAGCCGAAACTGTGGAGCGATAGCGACTAGCGGTCCTGGCGCTGCAGATCCCCAAAGCCGGACCTGCAAGCTATGCCGTCGAATAGCGGCAAGAAGAAACACCCTGCCATCGGTTGCCGGATGAACCGTGCCCTCAGCGGCGAATGAGGCCAAACCGGTGGGCTTCGTCCAGCAGGACCCGCACCGAGGACGGTTGCCACTTCTTGCCGCCGCGGACAGGCCGTTCTCCCATCTGGTCCAGTTGCGCGGCGATGTCGCGCAGCGACAGATTGGGATCGGCAATGGCAATCGCTGCCACCAGCTTCATCAGGTAGTCTTCGGGAGCGCGGCGAGGGGACCGAGCAAGGAGTTCCTTCTCCGCCAGCTTTTCGCGGACCATGCGATGAACAGCGCGACGAAGGCGTTCGACGGTCCAGTCGTGGCCACGGCGATTGAGCACCCGCACGACATTGTCCCAACTGTGCTGCGGCCGGAGTTGCCGCACCATTGGCAGCCACGTCTGCGCCGATGCAATAAGTTCATCAAGATATAACTTATGCCGTGCTTGCGTGACTGCCTTGATCGCCTCCGGCCGTCGTTCTCGCAGACCCGGATTTCCAGGAAGCTTGCCGCGCGCCTTCGCCGCCTTAATGCCGGCTTTGGTGCGCTCGGCGATGAGCGCCCGCTCGAGCTGCGCGACCGCGCCGAGGACCTGAAGGGAAAACATGCCCTGTGGTGTGGACGTATCGATCGGATCGCGGATCGACCGGAAATGGACGCCGCGTTCTTCAAGGTCCTCGATCACCTGCAACAGATGGCTGACCGACCGAGCAAGGCGATCCAGCCGGACAACAACAAGCACGTCGCCGGCGGCGAGCTCGCCGAGCAGTCTCGTTAGGACGGGCCGTGCCCGTGAAGCACCTGATGCTTGCTCCTGAAAAATCCGCTCACAGCCGGCGGCGCGCAACTCGTCCATCTGCGCATCATGGACCTGATCATCAGTCGAGACGCGTGCATAGCCGATAAGCCGTTTGGGTGCTGACGATGGATTGGCGCCTGGCCGTTTTGCCATGGTTTTCTCACGGGTATTTCAGGTGCTTTGTACAGATAAGGAATGCGTGAGAAAATGATCAGTTGCAAGCGTGTTTTAAGCTCTGAATAGCGGGCCGCCAGACTCAAATCGTCGCCCAAGACGAGCGACGGGCCGTCCACATAGGCAAACGCGTGCCTGCGGGCTTCTGTGACGGAAATGCCGGAAAACCAATGGTTCCGAAGATAGTGGAACGACTAAGACCTCGCTCATGGGGTATTGAAGTCTGTTTCGGTATCGGCGCCAGATCACTTGGCCCGACGGCGCGGGTCGAATTCTGCTTGGGCGAGTCCGGTTAATCCGGCCGACATCGCCCTAGAAGGCCGAAAACCGGGCCTTTCCGGTCATCCAGGACGACCGACATCGCCGATTTGCGGTGTTATAGCAATCACGTCCGATAAGCATTACTTATCGGAAGTGAGGCGAACTCTAAACGACGCAAGCGATGACGGAAGTTAATGCCATCCTGGCTTCCAGGACAGAAAAGAACGGCATTAATTCATATGGTTAATGAAACGGAAACGGCGAAATATTGAGTAAGCGGGGGGTAAGCGGGGCTGATTTGGTGGCCATGCCAATACAATCAGCATGTCTGACGCAGAGCAGGGTGCTCGAAGGGCCGAGAGCGTTCAGGCGCGTGCTGCAACCATCGAGGCGAGGGGTGCAATAGGATGATCTTCGTCATTGATCCCCAGCCGATCGCCGAGATAGTGCCAGAACGACAGGCCGAGCTTTTGGCAGGTCTTCATCAGGCCGAGCATGCTGTCTCGCGCCTGCCGACCGTTGCGACTGACCGTGCCGCCGGAAATCTTTCGCTTGATGACAAATCCGCGCAGATCTCTTTCCGACGCATTGGTATGGAGCGGGGTTTCAGGCCGCTCGAGAACCCGCAGCAGTTCTGCCTTGCGGCGTCTCAGTCGAAACAGCAGTTTGTCGAGGTCGCCATAACCGGTGCGCAGCGAGAAAATCCGATCGAACCGGGCCTGAAGGCTCCGGGCTGCACGCGGATCAGGTCTTCGCTGATAGGCTTTCAGGGCCTTGTAAAAGCGCCAGATGAGATCCCGCAGGGTTTCGACATGCCGTACTTGGCCGGGTGTCGCCGGCATCAGTTTGTGCAGCAACCGTTCGGCGTGGAGCACAGCGCATGGGTGCCGACGCGGAACTGTCCGGCATCATCGGACACAATCACCGCATTGCCGACCAGACCATGATGGCGGATGGCGCCCCAGATGCCGGCCTCGGCAAACGGGCGGATTATTTCTTTGTCGAAGATGTCGACCCCATTGGCGGCCAGATACTCGAGAAACGGAACCTGATTGGCAAACCGCCGCGGTTGGCGTGTGTTCAACCGCGCCAGAAGGGCGGGGTCGACCTGACGGTCTTCCAGAAAGGTGAAGGCGGCATCGTTGAGAACATAGTCCTGATAGTTGCCGCGCAGCAGGGCCAGAAAGTTCAGCCGCGACTTCGACGGCGTAGTGCGGAAGGCGGTGAAATGTTCGCCTCCGATCTGTGTCGTATGGAAATTGCGGTTGGCATGACGGGCGCCAGTGTCGTCGACCGTGACAAAGGGAGCCGAGACCAAGCCCGCATGCAGCACGGCGGCATCCTCGGCATGAAAGCCGTCCAGCCGCTGCGTCAAAAACCGGATGACCTGGCGTTTGGAAATCTCGACACCGACATCGTTGAGCAAGGTCGTCAATCGCTGCGTTGTGACCTGCCCATGGCTATGAAGCATCAGGCAGAAGCGACGCAGACTGGCGCCGTAGCCGCCCCTTATCCCTGCTGGCAGCGGCGCAATGATCGTGCGTCCTTCCGGTGTCACCCAGCATTCGCGGCGATAGCGCACCACTTCGGCCCGCACGACCAGATCCCGGACCACGCAATCCTTGTAGCCTTTAAACCGCGATCCAGGTGGGGCTCTGGCAGGCAGTACCTCTTCGCGCGTGGCGCTCCCCGTGTCGCCCTTCGGCCCGCGACGCCGCGCCGGCTTTCGGCTGCCGGCCACCGCCTTGTCGCTCGTTGCCTGGTCCATACCCGAGGGCCTGAAGGGTGGGCGTGGCGGCAGGTTTTTAAGCCGCGCAATCTCGTCGCGCAGAAGCTGGTTGTCGACCTTCAGCCGCGTGTTCTCTACCCTGAGCAGGTCGTTGTCTTCTCGAAGCTTTCGGTTGTCAGCCTCAAGCTTCTCGATC
Source organism: Rhizobium sp. 862_C5_N1_2 (assembly GCF_051811205.1). Taxonomy (NCBI): domain Bacteria; kingdom Pseudomonadati; phylum Pseudomonadota; class Alphaproteobacteria; order Hyphomicrobiales; family Rhizobiaceae; genus Rhizobium; species Rhizobium sp. 862_C5_N1_2. The sequence continues at coordinate 13,472 of NZ_JBPWPT010000005.1, forward strand.
CGGATTTCTGCCCGATCAGCCCGCTCCACCAGACCAGTCACCAACTCCCGCAGCGCCTTCAGCGACAGCGTGTCGGCATGCTCGGCCATGGGGAGGCGGCGCTTCGTCATAAAGGAAGTGAATCATGATTCACAAAAAACAGGAATCCCTTCTGCCACCAGATCTGCTCCAGTTACCGTCTGGGCGCTGACCCCAGAGGGCTGCGCCCAGATCTGCTCCAGTTACCGTCTGGGCGCTGACCCCAGAGGGCTGCGGATACTCCGCGGTCATGGCGGGGACATTACACCAGAGGTGGGTGGGCTCGGTGGCGCAGGAGTCGCTACCGGTCTACCGGCCGCCGCGCGACACGGCCGACCGGGGGACGGGAGAGGCCCAAGATTTCCGATCCCCCCGCGGCGGAGTTAGCTGCGATCGACGCGGTACTCGCCCGTTCCAACACGGCTATTGCCGAGGCTCAGGCGCCCGGGCGTGGGCGGAAGGGGCAAGCTCGACGTCACGCCGCAGGCGGCGCGACGGATCCTGTAATTTCGGTCGTGTCCGCTATCGTGGGGCAAACGTCTGTCTGAAAACTAGTGGATCGGGAATGGAGCGCTCGTCGGCAGGAAACGACGTCTTCAGAGCAGCGTGCGGAACCTCGATCTGAAAAGTCTACCCCGCACGTTCGCGCATAGGCTTGTTTGCAATCAGGCCCGCCCTGGCGCGTAGAGTGCTGAATGTTGTCTCGCCATATTCACCTAACCTATTGGCGTTAAGCGGCCTTCTATTCGACATCACATCTCCTCCAAGGCGCCACCTCGATCGGTTCCGTCAGCCTTCCGAGAGGTGATCCATCGGAGATCACTGTGCATGGGCGCCTGGCACCTGATCCAAAAGGAATGGTTATGGCGGCAAAACCACTGGGCTGGAGATGTCAAATCACCTGCTGCCCTTGCTGTCAGCGCCCGCAAGCCGAAAATGTCCTCGGCGGTCCTTATCGCCTTCCTCGACCGTCCCGCCCCAGGTTAGTCGCCGCAAGACCCTCAGAACATCCCACGGGATCTCATCGATATCGATGGCGATATCAGAGCCGCTGCGATAGGTCGCTTCATCCAATGCGGCAATGACCTTGGCTTCGAGGCGACCGTCGTAGGACGGTTCTTCATTGCCGTATTCGAAGCGCCCGCACCATACGATATGATCACGCCAGACGATGAAATGGCTGCGGCAGCCGTCCTCGCGCCATACCGACGGATAAAGCGAGCAACGCTCGCCCCGGACCGTCAGAGACCATGCCTTTCCCGCTCGAGGATCAAGGTTGATGACCAGGGTGTCACCGCACCCGTCTGGGCATCTTATCAACAGCGAACGGGGGCGGGTGCGGATGACGGCGGCGGTATCGCCGGGCAGTTCGAGCAAGGCTTCGGTATCATCACGATATTCGCCTCTTCCGCGCCAGCGGATCTTGCGTGCTGGCGACGTCATGGTGCGCCCCCGCAAAGATCGGCGACAAGACGGGCGGCGATCCGGTAGCCCCTTGCGCGGCGCCCGCGGTCGGCATCGGGACCATCCGCCCATTGGCAGCGCCGCAGGAGCTGCACGGCGACGGCGGTCTGGTATTCGCCGGGGCAGGTCTGAATGGCGATCCCCATCGTGCGGATCTGGCGGACAACCGCTTCGATCCAGGCAAAGCGTGTTGCCGGGCGAGCAGGCCCGGGGGGATGGCGAAAGGCCGTTGGTGCATAAAGTCGTTCGATCACCGTGGTCCATTCCGGATCGTCATAACGGTGCTGGTCGACGTCGGGTGGCAACTCGAATGCCAGCCAGGCTTCGAGTGCGGCAAGATCGGCGGTCAAAGGCCCGAGCGTTACCGAAGCCAGATCGATCAGGATGGCACTAGATCCGCGCACCCGCACATTGTCGCCATGCAGGTCACCATGAATCGGGGCCCGTCGATAGGTCTGCTCAAGTGATGCAAGAGCGGTCCACAACGTCTCAGGTGTTTCAAAGATCCCGGCCTCGGCGGCACGCTCGACATAACAGGGATCAATCCGATCCGGGTTCCACACGCCAATGTTCCTGAGGGCAACCGCGACAGCGCCTCTGACCGGATCGCTCGCATAACCCTGGTCGCGCCAGCCACCCAACGTTTCATCCAAGAGGGCGGTGATGGCTGATCCTGCGACATTGCGCCGGGCAAGCGTCCAGAGCGATTCCGAGCGGTCAACGAAACTGCCGACGAGAAGACTGCGCTGGCTGCCGTGGATCAGTTCATCGATATTGGGACGCAGTCCGAACGGGATGAAGCGCTCCGCGAAATTCCGATAATTGTCGTGTTCCTGTGCGATCTTGTCGCGTCGGTCGAGCTTTGCGAATGCCGGTTGCGGCCACGCACCGATGTTGGAACGGTCGACGATCATATGGACGGCAAAGACGCGAGCCGCAGAGCGCCCGCCACCCAGTTCGACAAGCGCGATCCTGCTGCAGTGAGGAAAGGCCCGTTTGAACAGGATCTTGTCGGCTTCGCGTAGTGGCTCGCGGTCATCGGACGTGTTGATGTCGAGGTCCAGGCGCGGCACCTTGCCCGCATCGTATCGGGCAATCACCTCGGCGATGGCGGGCGCTTGAGGCGCGGTATGCAGGCCGACGGAAGGTAGGCCGGCAAGCGTTCCCAGACGATCCTGGATACGGCCCGTCGCGGCATCGTCGGGCGCAATCACATCGACGCGCAGACCGTGATCCACAAGCTGCAGGGCGTCGCGTCCGACCGCCTTGATGAGCTCGTCTTCCTGTCGCCCATTGACGTTCACGACGACACTACGTGCGAAGCCGGCATTCGGGAACAGCGATGTCGGATCACATCGTTCTATGATGCAACGGCGATTGGCAAACTCGCGCATCATCAGTGCGCCGGGCGCTTCACCGATCCACAGCACGTTGCGGCGTTCGTCAAACATGGTGTGCTCCTGCGGGGCGGACGGGCAGCGGCCAGCTTGGGCCATGGCCGAGCGCGCCGGATGGTGAACAGACGATGCAGCCGCAGCGCTGGGCGGCAGCCGTTGGCCTCACCGTGCCGCGCACGCCGTCATAATATTGGAAGCGGCTTTGCGCGGGCATGGCCGTGACGGCTCCGAGGAACATCGTGACCGCAAGCGAGGCGACCGTCGAATTGATGGAAACGACCGCGGGCTGGGGAACATGTGCGCCGAGCACATAGGGATCGGCTGCGCGTTGGGCCGGGGTGAGCATCTCACGGCGGATCTGTTCGCCGTTCAAGGCACCGGTGCAGGTCAGGCACGGCAGACCGGGCGCCAGCATTTGTACCCGGCCGGTCATGTGCGAGACCAGACCGTCGGCAACCGTCACACTGACGCCGACATCGATGGCCGGCACGAGATACTGGTAGGCGGCCTGGCCGACGACGGCGCGGCTGGCATGCGAATCCGTGCACAGGAAGATGAAATCGAAGCCGCCGATCAGGCCTGCGACCGGGCCGTCGACGATATCGCCGACAATGCCCTGCACAGCCGCCTTCGGATTGACGGCAAGCATGGCCCGGCGGGCGACATCGACCTTCGGCGTGCCGATATCTGCTGCCGTCGCCCCGATCAGCCGATTGAGGTTGGTCGCCTCGACGCTGTCGGGATCGACGATCGTCACGTTTTCGGCTCCGAGATAGGCGAGCTGCTGCACCGTCGCCGATCCGGTGCCGCCGGCGCCGACAACCAGGATTTTCAGCCTTGCGATCATCTGCTGGCCGTCCCGGCCGAAGGCGCGGATCTGCCGATCGTGGCGCAGATCGCCCTCCTGGAAGCCTGCCGCCGCGTCGCTCAGCAGCGTCAGCCCGGTTCCGACCTCCCAGACGTCAACGGGCGTCCGCAGGCCGAGACGACGGGCGCTCAGCCCTTGCGGTCCGATCACCATTGCCAATGGACTTGCCTGCGGGGCACGCCGGTCGAAAAAGGCCTTCATCTCCTTTTCGCCGGCATCGTCGATCGACGAAAAGACAGGCCTCCCGGCGGCGTGCGGATGCGTATGGATCATGACGGGGCTGAGGCGCTCGATGCGCGCTCGATTGGCAATGTCGACCAGGACGGCGGGGTGGAGGCAGACCGAGGTCGGGCCCCGGCTCACATAGGCCGACTGGTCGACCGGCGAGGCTTCGGCAAGCACCCAGCTTTTGGTAATCTGGTCGAAATGGGCGTAGCCGATTGCGCAGGCCTCGGCGCCGGTTGCCGCCAGCAGATCGTCGGCCAGGCTCCTGCAGGTCCCTTGCAGCGTACGTAGTCCGCTCATTGGATCCTCCGTAGCCGGTCGATGATGGTGTTCATCCAGCCCGACAGCGTGTCGCGGTTTGCGTCCCATGGCGTTGTCAGATGCCATGAAAACCACAGCCCGCTTTCGCTGGTTTCCGGGATCGCATTGTCCGAGGCCGCATTCTGCGGCAGGTTGCCCGAGGAAAGCCTGAGGCTATTGTCACCCCAGAAGCAGTCCAGGGCGGCGTAAGGGTAGGCCACCGGAACCAGAAAACGGATCGTGGTCTGCCTTGCCGACCATCCTTCGGGCAGCAGGACGGCCGGCACGCTCACGAGCGTCGTTCCGCTCGGCAAGAGGCGTTTTTCGGCGGCTGAAAAGCGCGCCCGGAGTTCGTCAAATTGACGTTCGAGGATCGTGCTCATCAGCCAAAATTCGCCTTCGGGACAGAGGAGAAGCGGCGCGCAGGCGTCACATCGAGATCGACGATCTCGTCGTCTGCGATGATGCGGTCCGGATCGTCGCCATGGCCTTCCAGCATAAGATCGTGTTCGGGGTTCCAGCCCGAAACGCGTGCCTTGATCTGCAGACCGGTCAGTTGCGGCTGGTCGGTTTCGTACTTCTGGCCATTGACGAAGAAGTGATAGGTCTTCGGACGCGGCGCGGTGATGAAGCGCTCGACGCCGTCGCGCGTGAGGTCGATGGCTTCGCCTTGCTTGATCAGGCGGTCGGTGCCGCCGCGAACCTCGAGAAAAACCGCCTCATTGTCCGACGCACCGCTGAACAGGCGCAGCGCCGCCTCGTCGATCGTTTCGAGACCCCATTTGATTTCCCGGTTATTGGCAAAGAGGCGGAAGATACGGTCACCGGTAAAGGCGATGAAGCGTTCGGTGCTCTTGGCGCGCAGGTCGAAGGTTTCGTCGAGACGGACATCCTCGAAGTCACCGGTTTGAAGAATGGCATAGAGGCTATAGGCCTCGGGCGGCGCAAGCTTGCCGGCGCCCAGAAGCTGGCGGCCCAGTGGCACGGGGTCGGAAAGCGCGATCGGCTTGAAGACGATACCGTCGACGGCGAGTTCGGCGGGATGGCCCTTGTTGGTACTGTTATCTTGCATCGGAATTGATCCTCATGATTGTCACCGCGGTCTGCTGTGACGTGCACTGGATCAATCCCTGCGAGGAACGATAACCGGAAAGGTCAGGCGAAATTTTTTTCGAATGTTCCGCCCGGCACGGTTCCGCACATAAAAAACGCCGGGCATTTCGGACAGGTGCGCGGCGATGCCTTGGTCGGAAATTGGCCGGACAGTATGGCGGCGATATTGGCCTCGAGCTTGCGCCGCCGCGTGTCGAGCGGCCCATCCTGCAGGCTGAGCCGTTCGTGGCCTGCGTCGGAAAGAAACAAGATTTCGGCGCTGCAGCCAGGTGCCTGATCGTTGACGGCAAGGAGCGTCGCCATGACGGCAGCGCCTTCCATCGCCGTCGTGCGCCTGTGGCCCGTCTGGACCTGCCGCAATGCCCGCATGACGCCGGCGGCATCCGTCTGCGCATAGTCGATCTCGATTTCGATCGTTGCCCCGGCGAGCGTAAAGGACAGGCGGTCCGGCGGGGCGACGGGCCTGCCGTCGTTCATGGCGACGAAATTCCGGACGAGTTCGCCGGCAAGGCGGCGATAGGCCGGCGCGGCCGGCAATGCAGCAAGAGGCGAGGCCGACCAGAGACGTTCGACGATCTCATCCGGACCGGCCGCCTCCGCCGCGATGGTGCCGGTGGCGATCAGCTCGCGGACCGCCTGCCGGACGATCTCGTGCATGTCCTCATAGGCGGTCGTGGTACGCCGGCCGCCGAGTTTGAGGATATGGGTATAAAAGAAACGGCGCGCACAGCGCTCGTAGAGGGCAAGCTCGCTCTGCCGGAAGAGGGGCTGTCCGCGATAGATTATCGCGATCGACGGGTTGTCGGGCGGCAGATCGAAGCTGGACGGCGTAACGCCGAGCCGAGACAGGCCGGATCCGAGCCGGGCGATGAAGGGTGAGGGCTGCCGCTCGGACTTTTTCGTGCGGCCGGGCGCGTAGACGAGGAGCCGATCGCGCGCCCGCGACAGGGCGACATAAAACAGACACTGCTGCTCCTGCATATGCTCGCGATCATTGAAACGTTCGCCGTCAAGGTCCGATCCTTCGATCATGCCGTCGGGCGGCGGACAGGCTGGCGCGGCGGCGTTGCGCGGCAAGGTACCCTTCGCCATGCCGGGGATGTGCACGACGCGAAACTCAAGGCCCTTGCTGGCATGCATGGTCATCAACCGCATCGCGTCGATGCCGCCTGCCGCCTGCGGAATATGTCTCAGGTCCCGGTCGTCGGAGAGGCGTACAAGCCGGCGGATCCTCTCGAGCAGGGCGGAAATGGCTCCGGTGCGGCCTGCGGGCTGGGTCCGCACGAAATTCATTAACTGCCAAAGGGCGATCCCTTTTGCGCGCGCCTGCATGTTGCCGGCGCCGGCAATCTGTGCCGCCATACGGCTGCGGTCGAGCAACAATTGCGCGAGGGTATCCCAGGGCGGAGAATTGGCGTCGAAGCCGGCAAGCAAGGAGGAATAGGCGGCAACGGCCGCCGCGGCTGGCTCGCTGAGGCCGGCAGGCGGGTGTTTTATCCAATCGAGTGGTCTGGCCGTGTCGTTATTGAGCGCTTCATTGAAACGACCAAGATCGCCAAGCGGTATCGTCAGCCCCGGTGTGGCGACCGCGCGCGCAAGCGCCATGGCGCGCCGGTCGATCAACAGCGAAAGCCATGCCAAAAGATCCTTCACCTCCGGCCGCTCAAACAGACTGCCAAGATAGAGGACGGGAATGCCCCTGGCCTCGAGGCCGGCGCCGATCTTGGCGAGCCGGTCGTTGCCGCTGCACAAGAGCGCCTGGTCGCGGAAGGCATGACCGGCATTGCGCATTTCCAGGATGCCGTCGGCGAGAGCGTCGATTTCCCTTTCGGTGTCGCCGTCGACGGAGCGGAATTCGACCGGATTGCCGCTGGCCCTGCGGTTCGATTTCAGTGCCATGGGCGTGGCCCCTTCGATCTGCATGCCAGCCGCGAAGGCTTGGTAGCTGTCGACGATCTCGCCCACAGAGCGATAGTTCACCTCCAGCTGATCGCGACTGCCGCCCTTGAAATCCTGCGTCTCGAAACGGGAAAGGTTGAAGGATGATGCGCCCCGGAAGCGATAGATCGACTGACGGACATCGCCGACGCACCACAGGTTGCGACCACCCGGGCTCAATTGCTGCAGGAGCCTCACGCTTGCCCGGTTCACATCCTGATATTCGTCGACAAGGATATGGCCGATATCGGCGGCGACGGCGCGCGCGATCTCGGGGCGCGTCTCAAGCAAATGCGTCGGCAAGGCGACGAGATCGCCAAAATCGACGCAGTCGAGCGACCTCTTCAGGTCGCTGTAGCTCTCATAGACGCGCGCGACTTCGCGGGCCCGGTCCGCCCGTCCGCCCGACGCGCCGTCCGAAGCGGCCAACTTGTCGACGAGAGCGGCATAATCTGGCGCAAGCACGACCTCATCCTGCGCCCGGGAGATCGCAGACAGGAGATCGCGCAGCTTGTCAGTCGGATCGGAGAGATCCCGGTAGTGGGCAAGATCGAGACCGGCGACCCTGTCGAGCATAAGATCGATGGCTTCGGTGCGATCGAGCAGCCGTGGTTCGCGAGCAAATCCGAGCTCCCTATGATAGCTGCGCACCAGATTGAGGCCATAGGCGTGGAAGGTGCCGATCCACATGGCCGCTGCCGCTTGCGGCGCACGCTTTGCAATACGCTCCGACAATTCGCCGGCCGCTTTGTTGGAATAGGTCAGGACGACCATGGTACGCGGGTCGACCGCATCCTTGTCGATGAGGTCGCAGATGCGGCCGACGAGGGTCTTCGTCTTGCCCGTACCCGGGCCCGCCTCGAGCAGAAAGGCACCACCGCGATGGGCTGCGGCGCGCGCCTGACGATCGTTCAGCGGCAACGTGTCGCAGGCGTCCTGTCTGAGCTCGACCGACGGCAAGAGTAGCGCGTCCAGCAATTGCTGGGCAACCGCGCCAAAGGGCGCGCCCAGCTTCGCCGCTATGGCGTTCGCGCTCATGCCCGCCAGGTGTTGCTCACGCAGGAATGCGCGCGGCATCAGCAGCTCGCGCGAAAAGAGGTCCATCTGCACCTCGCGACGCGACTTGCGGCTATAATCGGCGACGCGCTCTTCGCCATCGGGGGCCGCCTCGACCGAACGAGCCGGATCTGGGTCGCGCGCCTGGTCGGGCAATCGCGCGTCACCGAGGGTGGCATGGCCGATTTCGTGGCCGATCAGGAAGGCGTTCATGAACGCATTGCCGGTGTCTTCATGCAGAATGCTATGGCTGTGCGGGTCGTAGCTCGCACGTGCTTGGGCCAGAAGCGCGCCGCCCGGCTTCAAACCGGTTATGTCGACGATGCCGCAGCGATCGGCGGCCGCTTCCACCAGCGCCAGCGGGTCCCAGGGATCTATGCCTTGTTCAACCAGACGGGCGTGGATCCTTGCGGCCTCCTGACGGCCGAGTTCGACCGTATCCATCCTAGTCCTCGTCGAGAAGAAGTTCTGCAACGTGTTCCGGGGAGACATTCGCCTCCTCCAGCACTGCCTTGAAACTCAGCTTGTCGCTTGCCGCCCCAGGCTTGCCGTCCGACTTATACTGGACCCCGCGCGACAGGCTCGGAGGAGCGGAAAGATAGTCCGCAAGTTCCTGGATGCCGACATTCAGCCCGGCGGCGAACTTTTCCAGGAAGGACAACGGCACGCTCCCGAGCGTTATCAATCGATCGCGAAAGGCGTTGATGACGGGGCCAGGAACGCCGAGGCTCTCGCGGAGCGCGGCATAGGCCGAACGATCAAGGCCCGCAAAGGGACTGGTCCGGGACGGGCCGGTAGGGGTGAGGTTGGCAATCCATCGATCGGTGGCCGCGTCGATGGGAGTGTCCTGTTCAACGCTCTGCAACAAGAGCAGTTCATGGGCGAGCGCGACGAAGTCGTGCGTATTCTGCGGATAGCGCTGACAGTAGCGGCCGAGCGAGACGGGATCCTTGCGGAAATCGACGGCGAAGCTTGTCAGCAATGTCTCAGGGGTCGGCTGATCTTTGCTCATTTGTCCTCTCCGAGGCCGAGCGCCTGTCGCAATGCCGCAATAGCCCGCTTGCGGCGATTGTGCACGGTGCGCGGATCGCAGTGCAAGAGGCCGCTGATTGAAGCAATATCGGGATCGCTCGACTGGCTCGGGATATTTGCAAGCGTCATGGTGATGACCTCCTTTTGTTCCTGTGGCAAAGCATCAATCGCCGCCAACAGCCGAGGCCGGAAAATAGGATCTGAAAGAATTGCATCATCCGCATCATTTGCATGCGCGCCGGTCGTCTGGGCCGACGCGACGAGAGCCCCGCTGTCGTCATCGACTTCGATCGGGGTCTCGCGTTCGGCGCGAACGGAGACACGCCTGCGTGCGCTCAGGCGAAGCTTCGCGACCGCCTCGTCGAAATGGACCTCGTAGAAATCGAGACGGTCGCCGCCACTGCGGTCAAGGCTGACGAGAAGGCGAATACGGTCGAGTGCCGCATCGTTGATGTCTTTCGTGGCCGCATCGACCAGAACCTTGCCGTCGACCGTGCGTTCGGCACGCGGCAAGGCGCGGGCGATGCGCCGGAGAAAAAGCACAAACAACCGGTTGAACCTTGCGTCATTATTGTCCGACCGCGTCGCCCGCATCCTGTAGACCAGCGATTCCGAGCGTATATAGCCGGGGTTCGAGCGGTCGGAAATTTCGCAACGCGTAATAAGCTCGTCGAACCCAAGCGTTTCAAGTCCGGCAAGCTCGGTCTCGACCTCGGTCATTCTCGTATATTTGCTGAGCGGCGGAATGGTCCGCGGGTTCATTTTGTCGGCTCCGCGTCAAAATTCGATTCGAATCACATTTCGAGAATCCAACATCTTTAAGTTGATGTCGAGCGGGGCACCGGACCAAAAATGGGCATGGCCTTCTGAAGGCGAGTCTCGTGGTCGATGAGCCGGACTATAACTCGGCCCCATGCTTTCAAAGAAAACGTCTCAAAAGTTCATTTGTCTCCAAGACTGGTCTTCTTAAAGTTGAAAAACACGGCTAGTCTTTTCCGCCAAGGGGGAGACAGCAATGCAGGATTTTGAGAATTATGGTAGTGAAAGCAAAGAAGCCGATAGATCCAACAATCCTGCCGTTGTTGTCGACGTTGCGGCCAGCTTCACCTACGCATCTTACCAAAATGCGATTCCGGTCATCCGCTCGATCCTGATTGAGAATAATACTGATAGGCACATTGAAAACTGCCGCCTCGATCTGACGTCTTCGCCTTCGTTTCTAAGGCCGAAATCATGGATAGTTGATCGCCTGATGCCGGGCGATCGGCTTCCGCTGGTCGATCGAAAAGTCGAATTCGACGCCGCCTATCTCTCCGGCCTAAATGAGGCAGAGCGCGGTGAGATCACGCTACGTCTATCCAGGGGTGGAGAGATTCTGGACGAACGGCGCCTTCCCGTCAGACTGCTTGCGCGAGACGAATGGGGAGGCGTTGCCGATATGGTGCAACTGCTGCCAGCCTTCGTCATGCCGAACGATCCGGGAGTTGCCCAAATCCTGCGAACGGCAGCAGAAAGGCTTGCTGCACACGGTCAGCCGGGAGGATTGGACGGTTACCAGTCACAGAATCCCCAGCGAGCCTACATGCTCGCCGCAGCTATCTATTCAGCCGTTGCCGGGATGGGGCTGCACTACGCAGAGCCGCCGGCAAGTTTTGAAAGTCGCGGCCAGAAGATTCGGCGTCCCAGCACAATTGCCGAGGAGCGGCTGGCGACCTGCCTTGATACTACCCTTCTTTTTGCCGCTGGACTGGAAGCCGCCGGATTGCATCCGGTCGTCTTGATGTTCGATGGGCATGCGGCAGTTGGTGTATGGCTGTCTAAGAGAACCTTCGCCCATGCGATCGAGACAGATCATATGGAGGTCCGAAAGGCCCTTGCATCGCGCGAGTTGATAGTGTTTGAAACGACTGGCGTGACGCATCGTCCCGCCATGACCTTGGAAAGTGCACAGCGGGCCCTGGACAGCCGTCTCGGAGAAGGCGAAGCTCACGCATTCGTCGCGGCGATCGATGTCAGGCGATCGAGAAGCGGCGGGGTCATGCCACTCGCCTCACATGAGCCGATCCGGCGCAATGTCCTCGATGACGAAATGTCACCCGTCGCGGATCTGCGCCTTCCCTCAGCCCTCAGTTTTGGCGAGTTACCGGCTGATATCATTGAGATAAAACCGCCCACCGCCGCCGGCCGTATCGACCGATGGCAGAAGAAGCTGCTCGATCTCACCCTTCGCAACCGGCTCCTCAACTTTCCCGAATCGAAGAAGACGATTCCGTTTCTTTGTACTGACGTTGCCTATCTCGAAGACCGACTCGCGAATGGCGCTGCAGTACGGATCATTTCATTGCCCGAACAGAACCCACTCGGCGAACGGGACGCGGCGCTCTATCGTGACGTGCACGGCCGCGATCTTCAGCGCAATTTTGCTGCCGAAGCTCTGCTGAGAGACGAACTTCCGTCGCCACTGGATACTCAACAGCTCGATGCTCGGTTGATCGACCTGTACAGGCAGGTCCGTAATGATTTTGCCGAGGGCGGAGCAAACACCCTCTTTCTTGCCGTCGGCTTCCTGCGGTGGAAGAAGAAACCGGAGGATGAGCGCAGCTATCGAGCGCCGCTTTTGTTGGTTCCGGTAAAGCTTGAGCGCCGCAGTGCCAGTTCGCGCTTTACGATCCGCTTTCATGAGGATGAGCCGCGCTTCAATGCTACTCTCTTGCAATTCCTGGAGCGGGATTTCGACCTGACGCTTCCCCAGTTCGGCGGCGATCTGCCGCTCGATGACAATGGGGTGGATGTACCACGTCTTCTGGCGATGATGCGGCAGGCGGTCCGTGACGTGCCTGGTATGGAGGTTGTGGACGAGACAGCATTGTCGACCTTCTCCTTCGCGAAATTCCTCATGTGGAAGGATCTCGTGGAACGTACCGAGGCGCTTCGCGAGAACAGAGTGGTCCGCCATCTGATCGATACGCCGGAGGACGCCTTCCAAGAAGGCGGCGGGCAATCGGCGTTCCGGGACGAGCGTGAGCTCGATCTTGCTTACGCGCCAGCGGACATCATTTGCCTTCTTCCGTCAGATTCATCCCAGACAGCGGCAAGCCTGGCGGCCGCTGAGGGCCGAGATTTCGTCATTGTCGGTCCTCCCGGTACGGGCAAGAGCCAGACTATCGCAAACATGATCGCGAACTGCCTCGCGGTGGGAAAAACGGTCCTGTTCGTCGCTGAAAAAACGGCTGCGCTGGACGTTGTCTACCGTCGGTTACGCGCGCACGGCCTCGGAGACCACTGCATCGAATTGCACTCGCACAAAGCTGATCGCCGACATTTCCTTGGACAGCTCAAGGCAGCCTGGGAGCATGGCGGTCGGACAGATGCGTCGGAGTGGGTCGCGATCAACGAGCGACTTCGATTGCGCCGCGACGAGCTCAATGCCTACGTCGAGGCTTTGCACAATCGTTATCCAAACGGATGGACGCCTTATCTGGCATTGGGCGTCGCTCTCAAGGCTGTGGACGCTCCGGCACCAGGCTTGTCATGGTTGGAACGAGACGCTCATGATGCGCAGACGTTACGCGAGCTTGAAGACCTTGCGGGCGAACTCGGTCTGGTCTTCGCATCGGTCGAGCGGCAGCCAGCACTGGACCTTGTTAAGGTTGGCGAATGGACTTCCGCCTGGCAGGATGGGTTGTTAGCGTCCGCACAATCGCTGCAGAATGCGATCGATCTGTTGGCCAGCTCAATCGACGGCTATCTCGCGAGCATGGGCCTGAAGCCGCGGGAACGGTCGTCACAAGCCGAACTCCAAGCATTGGAAAGTCTAGCGCGAGCACTGCAGAAATGCCGAGGTCGCGACATCACGATCGTATTCGATCGGGACTTCGCGCGATGTGCCGAGGCGCTGGAAAGTCTTCGAAATTCTATCGAGGCCTATCGCGAAGCAGAGCGCGGACTCGCAGCATCTTATGGAGCCTCCGCCATTCGAGACCTTGATCCGGACGTGCTGGATCGCCAATGGCGAGAGGCGAACGCTTCGTTTTGGCCAAACGCGATGCTTGCCAAGCGCAAGATTCAAAAGCTGCTGCAAAGCTATGCCGATAAAGGTACCGCGGAACCGGAGCGGGACCTCCCACTAATGCGCCGCATGAAGGATTGCCTGGCGGCGATCGACCAGAATCTGTTGAACGGAAAACCCTTGCCGGTACACGGCCTGGGTACAGATGTCGGAGTGGTTGCCCAAACTCTGGAACTGGCGCGAGAGTTTCGTGCCACCATGCCGCTTCCGGGACGTGATCAGGAGGAGATACGGTCGGCGGTCCGCATCATCGCGCCATGTCTCCACGCAGTGGTTGAAAACGATGGCGTCCGGCAAGCGGGAGACAGGCTTCTTGCCGCAGTCGAAGGCTTTAAGGAAGCGCGACAGCGCTTCAGCACGATTGCGGGGTGGGATCGCTCTGTTGAGAAAGACGTGGTCGACCTTGCGACGCTTAGGGAGAAGCTTGATGCTCTCATCGGTGCACGACATCTGCTTCGCGATTGGTCCGCCTGGTGCCGGATCAGAAGCCGCGCAATGCACGCGAACCTGTCCTCTCTGGTCGAACAGATTGAGAATGGGGTGATCCGGCTCGATGAAGCGCGAGCTGCGTTTCGCCTCGGTTACGCGAGGTGGTGGCTTCCGAAGGTTCTGGACGCAGACCATGTTCTGCGAAGTTTCCGCCGTTTCCAGCACGAAAACGCAATCCGTGAATTTCGTGAAATCGATGATCTCGTTCGATCACACGCTACCTCACGTGTCGTCAGTGTGATTGCCCACGGATTGCCGCCCGTTCAGAGCGTTCCACGGAATTCGGAACTCGGCCTCTTGCGCTACCAGATGGAGTTGCAACGGCCGAGCCAGTCGATACGAGACATGATCGGCAAGATGCCGCAGAACTTTTCAAAGCTTGCGCCCTGCATGCTCATGTCGCCGCTCTCCATTGCTCAGTATCTCCCGCCAAACCAGGCGTTGTTTGACGTTGTGATCTTCGATGAGGCGTCGCAGATAACAACCTGGGACGCTGTTGGCGCCATCGCGCGGGCTCGCCAGACTATTATTGTCGGGGATCCGAAGCAGTTGCCGCCGACGAACTTCTTCGGGCGCAACGAGGAAGAGGAGGAAGTCGCCGATCATGAGAAGGATCTGGAGAGCATTCTTGACGAGGCGAAGGCCGCTGGTATTCCGGTCCGCGATTTACGATGGCACTACCGCAGTCGAAGCGAGTCTCTGATCGCTTTCTCAAACCATCACTACTACCAGAACCGTCTGGTAACGTTTCCGTCGCCTGCCGTTGAAGACCGCGCGGTACATCTGCGCAAGGTACCTAACGGCATTTACGACCGTGGGAAGAGCAGAACCAACCGGATCGAAGCAGAGGCAGTCGCAAAAGAAGCCGTTTCCCGAATGAAGGCGTGGCTGAAATTGTCTGAAAAAGATCGCCCGACGCTTGGGATAATCACCTTCAACGCGCAGCAGCAGTCGCTGATCCTCGATCTCCTCGATTCCGCGCGCCGAGCCGATCCGGAGCTCGAGTGGTTCTTTGTCGAGGAACGGGTCGAGCCCACGATCGTCAAGAACCTGGAGAACGTGCAGGGCGACGAGCGAGACGTCATCCTGTTTTCGATCACGTTCTGGAAGGACGCCGCTGGCAAGCTCACGATGGATTTCGGCGCGCTCAACCGGGACGGTGGCGAGCGCCGCCTCAATGTTGCTGTCACACGTGCGCGGCAGGAACTCATCGTCTTCTCCGGTTTCACGGCTGACCAGATCGACCCGACCCGCACAAAGGCACTCGCCGTACAACATCTGAAGACATTCCTCGACTATGCCGACCGTGGCGCGATCGCCCTGCCGGCCCAGGATATCGGTTCTGTCGGCGGTTTCGACTCCCCCTTCGAGGAGGCCGTCGCTGCGCAATTGGAGCGCCACGGCTGGCGGGTCGTGCCGCAGGTTGGGATTTCCGGATTTCGGATCGATTTCGGTATCCGCCATCCCGATTTGGCTGGTAGCTATCTGGCGGGCGTGGAGTGCGATGGCGCCACCTACCACGGATCGGCCACCGCCAGAGACCGCGACAAGGTCCGTGAACAGGTGTTGAGAGGTCTTGGCTGGAACATATTGCGAGTCTGGTCGACCGATTGGTGGTTCGATGCGGCAGGCTGCGCCGAGCGACTCCATGCCAGCCTCGAAGCCCTCCTGGAGGAGAGCAGGGCGCGCCGTGCTACGGAAACGGAGGACACCGCGACCCGTTGGAACATGGGGCACGAGGTGGAGGGGATTGACGAAATTCATGACGACGAAGCTGCCCCTCCTGTCGAGCAGGCTATTTTGCCTCCAGCGATCGTCGAGACCGAACTCGTCTCTGCGGAGACGCCGCCCTCTTCAAGCATGTTGGGATCGGTGGGAACACAACCACCTGCCGCTTCGGTCGGCGACGAAGCATCGGATGGACAGCGATATCGTGTCACCGATCTGTCCAGCTTCCGAGCTGATCCCGATCAGTTCTTCGAATTCGGCTATAGAGATACCCTGCGAGGTATGATCGAAGCGGTCATCGAAACCGAAAGCCCGGTACGCACAGACATACTAGCCCAGCGCATTTCGCGGGCGCACGGCTGGTTGCGTACCGGTGGACGAATCCGAGAGAGGATCGACCTTCATCTTCGCGGTCTCCAAACGACCAAGGAATCGAGCGGCGAGTTCGTCTGGAAGGTGGGAACCGTTTCCGAAATTGTTGCATACCGGAAGCCAGCCAGCGAGGATGCGCGCAGATCGATTGCCGATATCCCGCTTGCGGAACTTGCTTTTGTAGTACTCGATAATCCCGACTTACTAGACCAATTAGATCCGGCCCGAGATCTGGCTCGGCTGCTTGGTGTCGAGCGCCTTGCCGCTGTTTCCCGCTCACGGCTTGACGAAGCGATTGCGAGAGCGCAGCAGCATATTTCAACCACCCATTCATTCGAGTAGCCATGTTCCGATTTATCCATTCAAGCGACCTCCATCTTGGCAAGCGCTTCGGCAATTTCTCGGGCGACTTGCCCAGTCGATTGCGCGAGGCAAGACACGCAGTCATCGCGCGGCTCGCTCAGCACGCCCGCGAACAAGGCGCCACCACTATCCTGCTCGCGGGCGACACATTCGACACCGAAACGCCTGCGCCGGATGTGCGAAGACAGGCTCTCACGGAGATGCAGAACCACGCCCCGATCCGATGGGTAATTCTGCCCGGCAACCACGATTCGCTACAGGCAACGCAGCTTTGGACGACGCTGATTGCAGAAGTGCCGGAAAATGTCGTGCTCGCGGTCGAGCCTCGGCCGGTCGAATTGGCGAGGGACGTTTTTCTATTGCCTGCCCCTTGCACCACACGCCGTCCTGGCCGGGATTTGACTGAATGGATGGATGGCGAAGCAACGCCAGAGGGGACGCTTCGCGTCGGGCTTGCCCATGGCGCAATTCAGAGTTTCTCCGAGGAGGCAATCGCCTCGGATGTTATTGCGGTGGACCGGGCACGGCGAGCCGGACTTGACTATCTTGCGCTTGGCGATTGGCACGGCGCGGTCGAGATCGATCAGCGAACCCATTACAGCGGTACCCCTGAACCCGACCGTTTCAAACACCAACGTCCAGGCACCGCGTTGCTTGTTAGCATTGCCGGCCCCTCCGCCCAGCCCGAGGTAACGCCGCTACCGATGGAGAGCTTTACATGGCGCAGGCTGGATCTTCACCTTCTCG
Organism: Rhizobium sp. 862_C5_N1_2; assembly: GCF_051811205.1. Classification (NCBI taxonomy): domain Bacteria; kingdom Pseudomonadati; phylum Pseudomonadota; class Alphaproteobacteria; order Hyphomicrobiales; family Rhizobiaceae; genus Rhizobium; species Rhizobium sp. 862_C5_N1_2. Next base: position 30,651 of record NZ_JBPWPT010000005.1, read on the forward strand.
AAGGCGACGAACCCGTCTCGGCCTTAGAAGCGCTCCTGCCGGATTCCAGGCATCGAAGGATGACCCTCGCCCGCGTGGCGGCGACAGGTCGCAGTCGTCTGGCGGCACGAGCAGCGTTGGCGGGTGCGGCCGAGAGACTTTTGCCGGATTTCGCATTCCTCGAGTTGGATGACATGGGTATTGTCACGGAGTACGAGGTCGAAGACCTTGACCACATAGATCGCGGAGGCGCACTTCGCGAGGCCGCGAATGCGTTGCGTGCCGAGGGGGACGACGAGAGTCGCGCATCGTCTGAACGTGAGATCGCACGGGCGGCGCTGGTGCGCCTTTATTCTTACGCACAGGCGATCACACCATGAAGATCTCGGCACTACGCTTGTTCAATGTGAAGCGGTTTGCCGGTCGTGGTGTTGCCATTGACGGTATTGGCGATGGCGTGAACGTCCTTTGCGCTGCCAACGAGTTTGGCAAGTCGACCAGCTTTGAAGCGCTGCACGCACTCTTTTTCCAACCACATTCTGGTACTCCCGCCGATGTTCAGAGATTGCGGCCCTACAGTGGTGGCAATCCACTGCTCGAAGCCGACTGTTGGTTTCCACGCGGAACTGAGCCGGTTTTTCCACCGAGAAGTGAGCCACCTCTGAGTATGGTTTTCTGATCAGGGTTTGGTCAAGGGATTGGTTTTTTCTCCTTTCCTCTGTGCTGCGGCAGCCGAGCTGGCTTTGAATCGGAAGCTGTCGTTGCCGGTTTCCAGGATATGACAACGATGGGTCAGGCGGTCGAGCAGAGCGGTCGTCATCTTGGCGTCCCCAAAGACGGTGGCCCACTCGCTGAAGCTGAGGTTGGTGGTAATGATGACGCTGGTGCGTTCATAAAGCTTGCTCAGCAGATGGAAGAGCAGCGCTCCGCCTGAGGCACTGAACGGAAGGTATCCGAGTTCATCGAGGATCAGCAGATCGAGGCGAACCAGCGTCTCAGCGATCTGGCCCGCCTTGCCTTTGGCCTTCTCCTGCTCGAGCGCATTGACCAATTCTATGGTCGAGAAGAAGCGAACTTTTCGGCGATGATGCTCAATCGCCTGGACTGCGAGGGCGGTCGCGACATGTGTTTTTCCTGTGCCCGGTCCGCCGACAAGCACAATATTATGCGCTCCGTCCATGAACTCGCATCGGTGCAACTGGCGCACCGTCGCTTCGTTGATCTCGCTGGCGGCGAAGTCGAACCCGGAGATGTCCTTGTAGGCTGGGAAGCGAGCAGCCTTCATGTGATAGGCGATGGAACGGACCTCGCGCTCGGCCATCTCGGCCTTCAGCAACTGGGACAGGATCGGCACGGCCGCATCGAAAGCCGGGGCTCCTTGCTCGATCAGGTCAGTGACAGCCTGGGCCATGCCATACATCTTCAGGCTACGCAGCATGATGACGACTGCGGCGCTGGCAGGATCATGACGCATGGCGACCTCCGATCCGGACGCGCAGACCATCGTAGCGCTCGACATTGGCCTTGGGTTCGTGAAGCAAGGTCAACGCGTGTGGCGTATCGATATCGGGGCCATCGGTCGTCTTGCCGTCGATCAGCCGATGCAGCAGGTTCAGCACATGCGTCTTCGTCGCTACGCCCGCATCCAGAGCCAGTTCCACAGCCCTGACGACGACCTGTTCGTCGTGATGAAGAACGAGAGCAAGGATATCGACCATCTCACGATCACCGCCAGGGCGGCGAAGCATCTGGTCCTGCAGCCGTCGAAAGGCCAACGGCAATTCCAGGAAGGGCGCACCATTGCGCAGGGCACCAGGTTTGCGTTGGATGACCGCAAGGTAATGCCGCCAGTCGTAAATCGTTCGCGGCGGTTTGTCGTGACTCCTCTCAATAACCCGCGCATGCTCGCATAGGATATTGCCCTCGGCCGCAACGACCAGCCGCTCCGGATAAATCCGCAGGCTGACGGGCCGGTTAGCAAACGACGCGGGCACGCTGTAGCGGTTCCGCTCGAAGGTAATCAGGCAAGTCGGCGAGACGCGCTTGCTCTGTTCGACAAAGCCATCGAAAGCGGCAGGTAATGCCATCAGAGCAGCCTGCTCGGCGACCCAGATGTCCGCAATCGTGCCGGGCAAAGTGCCGTGCTGGGTCTCGCGCCACAGGTCTTGGCAATGCTGTTCCAGCCATGCGTTCAACGCCAATAAATCCGGGAAGTCCGGCATCTGTTGCCACAGCCGCGGTCGGGCATCCTGGACGTTTTTCTCGACCTGACCCTTCTCCCAACCCGCGGCGGGATTGCAGAACTCAGGCGCAAAGACGTAGTGGTTCGTCATTGCCAGGAAACGGATATTGACCTGTCGCTCCTTGCCGCGGCCAACACGGTCGACTGCAGTCTTCATGTTATCGTAGATGCCGCGACTAGGCACACCGCCGAACACGCGGAAGCCGTGCCAATGAGCGTCAAAGAGCATCTCGTGGGTTTGCAGCAGGTAGGCCCTGATCAGAAAAGCTCGGCTGTGCGATAGCTTGATGTGGGCGACCTGAAGCTTCGTGCGTTCGCCGCCGATCACGGCATAGTCCTCACTCCAATCAAATTGGAATGCCTCGCCAGCGCGGAAAGACAGCGGAACGAATATGCCGCGGCCCGATATCTGCTGCTCAATCCGCCACTCACGGGCGAAGGCGGCGACCCGGCCGTAGGACCCGGTAAAGCCCAGAGCCATCAGATCGGCATGAAGTTGCTTCAGCGTTCGGCGCTGCTTGCGTGACCTCCCGGCCTCGGTCTTCAGCCAGCCAGCGAGTTTGTCGGCGAACGGATCAAGCTTGCTTGGTCGTTCCGGTACCGTGAACTTCGGCTCGATCGTGCCGGCGCTCAAATACTTCGCGATCGTATTGCGCGACAATCCGGTTCGTCGGCTGATCTCGCGGATCGACTGCTTCTCCCGAAGCGCCATCCGACGGATGATATTTAAAAGTCCCATGTGGATCACTCCGTTGCCCCCGTCGCTCACCGCGTTGGGGGAAGGTTCACATGGCTCAATTCTCAATGGAAATTATGCGCCTAACCGGCTCAGTTCTGCGTGGAAACCAACAGCTCATACTGAGCGTACGCATCCAGCATCATTTGCGTATACTCGCTCGTGCTGGAGGTTAGCTCGCCCAATCTCGGCCAGGCGAAGGGTATCGCGGAGCACATCGATTCGAGTTCAACCTCGATTCCCAGTTGTGCCGCTACAATAAAGGCCTGAACGGGCCGCTTGTCGTGCGGCCACAAATCCTCCTCAAGTGCGATCCAGACGTCATTTTCGTCTTCGACACTGATCTCAGCCTGAAGTGCGCCTAGCTTTTCGCTGATGTTGGTGGCGTCATCAAGCAAGGCGCATCGGATGAGAAGAGTGATCTTCTCTTCATTCAGGTCGAGTTTGGGTCTGTCATCGACAACCCGGAAATCGGGCTTGTCACTGTCCACCGCCCCGTCCGTTCTTACCGACGGAAGAGACTCACCACCATCATCACACCAGAACGCCGTGTCAAAGATGTCGAGAGGAGATGCCCCACACCCCGGGCAATGCCAGAGGTTTTGAGCGATCTGAGTACCGATAATTTTTCTACCGCAATGCAAGCAGAACCACATGTCTGACTCGCCGCCCCAAAGTGGGTGGCGAACCACCCCGTCGAGGTCAGGCTTTGTGGAGCGTCGGGGCCAGTCGGTGGAGATTTCTCCACGAACCTGGACAGCCCGATCTCTCGCCAGATCAAGTGCTTTTTGAAGGAATTCCGGGTCAAACACCGGGCATCGCTCATCATTTTCGATAGATGTCTGGATGATCGGTGCCGCGCCAGGGTTCTCAGGCACCTTTATACTCCATCCGGCTCCCGCCATAACGACGTCGTGGAAAATCACCTGAAGACGGTATGCATGATCTCCAATCATGCCATGTTCGGCCTGTTCGAGGTTTGCGAACCGCCGGGTCATTGCTTCGGGATGTCCGGTCTGAAAATCTTCCGTCGGAAGAGCATGTGCCACGAAGGCTTCTATGCTCGCCATCTGTTTGGAACTGGGTATCCAATCATTCTTGCTGGCGGAAGCGAGTTTGGTCCAGTTGGCGAATCCCAGTTTCCCCGCAACCAAGTCAAGAGCTTGGTGTAGCGTGATTCTCTTGGCCCGCGCGTATCGTTTAGCAAGAAGCTTGAGGCTAAGTTTTGTTGCTTTGGTCATATCGATATCCTGAAATGATCCGACCATGTGCCCGCTAATGGCCAGACCATGCCTGTTGGCACGGATTGACACTTCAGGAATGAAACGCTGACATAGCTTTGCGTGGCGGGCACACCGGCCCGCGTGTAGGGCCATGTTTTGTATGCCAAGCATGGCGATGTCGGTCAAGCCGACCCGTATTTTCCCACAGCGATTTCGCATGGCACGCGCGCGCTAACGGTGTGGCAAACCGGACCTCGATACCGCATGGCTTCAGCGAGGGCCGAAAACGCCGGCCAAGGCGGTGAGGTCGCGATTAGGCGTCAACTGGCGGGCAGGTCGCAGATTCACATCCCGTCAAGAACTGCCGCTGCCTCATCGGCGTTTCGCTCGCGCCGCCAGATGCAATGAAACGAACAGGTTGAGCGGTGCGACTTTGCGAAATCATTACCCCGGTGAATGGCACAAAATTTCATGCCGGCCTCGCTTTGCGCAACTCAAATTGCCCTTGCAACGTAAGCAAGAAAATGTGCAAGTATAAGTCGTCTGCTTTGTCTCGGAATCACTATAGAAATGCTTCAAGAAGAAAATCAAAATGCTCACGTGGGGAGTGAACAGCTCGCTATCGCTCTGGATGCTATCGACAGGCGATTTAATATGCTCCGTCGCCCACGGCGCTCGCTCGTAGTCGGTACGCGATCAATTGGGGCTCTTGACGCGTACTTGCGGGGTGTCAGCGGAAATCTAACAAGCGAAAGGATCACGATCCGCAACGTCGTCCGATTCGGTATCGCCCTGCAAAATGATGAGCCTGATGATGTGATCATCGGCATACTGTCGCGCTTCTCTGTCCTGAGTTTTTATCCCGAAATTGTGGCTTTCTGTTGTGGTACCGAGGCTGCGGCAACATTGGGCCTCAAGATCGAGTCTGAAATCGATCTTCATGCGGTAGCTCCGCCACATCTGCCATTGAATGAGACCATGCGCATACGGAACATGATCGCTCAACGTCTGTCGAGCATGGGTATTTCGTTGCCTGTCGACATCGAAGATCTACGTACCCTCAATTTCCGCGTGGCCAAAGTCAGAGGAAAAAAGCCATTCGATTTCGAGGAGCTCAGCAACTTCCTCGGCGCGGTCCAACAGAGCGTTTGGCCGTATTTCTTCGCTGACGCCTTTCGCTTATTGCGAGCAATGTTCAAGCACGACCTCAGCCTGTCGCTCGCGTCACTCGATGAGACTCATCGGGTCTGTCACGCTTGCGGACTGGAAATTTTCTTCTCGCAGATGCTGATGGTACGCGCCCTATCCGGCCATGCCGCCGAACAAGCCTATCTAATTCAGAACCAAGCGCGCTACGGTGACGCGCGCCTGCCTCGAAAGCTGATCGTCTGGGTTCGTCAGACCCTTTCTGGCCGAAGAGCGACGATCGCCATTGAGGATGTGCAATCCTATTCCCAGCCCCTGGCAAGACTCATCGGAGCGATAGTCTACGTGCTTGCCTCTGATGAGGAACACGCTTTTCTAAAAAGGCTTGCGGCAGCCTATGAGGTAGATGAGGCACTGCCCGACTTCTTGAACTGGCAGTCGCTAGGGCCTCTCCTGGACAAGACCGCTGGCATCAACCTGCCGCATCTCGTGTTCATGTCAACATTGGCTTCATCCGATCGCGTTGTCGCACGCTATCCCTTCCTCTTTCATAGCTATTGGGTCGGTGGAGCGACGGCGGACCTAGAAAGCTATGCGATGTTTGTTCGGGGACGCTCGAAAGAGTCGGGCCTCGGTGATTTCCTGACTAGCCTTGCCACCCTGCCACCGAAGGCGAGGGCAAAGACGTTCAAACACCTCTTTTCTCCCACAGTCATCGAGCGGCTAGCGAGCCTCCTGACGACCCCGATCACAAAGCGTCTGGGCCTGTCAGAAGGTGCAGACGAATTTAAGTCTCTCCATGCCCAACTTGCGATCTTGGATTTTGTCGAGACACATCGCGTTCTTAGTCCTGAGTTCGTCCATCAACGTCGCGAAGATATCCGCAAGTTCATGCGGTTCCTAAAATATTCGACCCATAAGAGTGGCGGCATGATACGCATTGATCCGCTCGACGTCGAGAACGAGCTGCTGCGGTTCCTTGCGACCAGCGGCGACGAATATCTAGGCATTTACTACGGCGTTAACGAAAGCGCAGATGTTATTCTTGAAATTGTATCGCAACAGTTAGCACAGCTCGTCACCCGATACATCTGCTTCAACTCACGCGTTGCATTCGATTATGTGCTCAGCAACCGCTTGAGGCATGGTTGGTTGGAGCGGCGGTTGGAAAGGGCCGTGCTCGATGCTAAAAGCAGCGTGCGCTCGTCGATCCTCGATTGGGCAAATCTGCTCGATCAAGTAGACGCGGTGGTCAAACGGTTCAATTCGATAGAACTGACACTGTCAGAAAGTAGCCGATACTTCGAGGCGATCGCTAAAACAACTGCAGATTGGTTTCGTCGCGAGCTACCGAATGGTCGCGAAGCCCTCCGCGGTAATGCAATTTCGCGGCTGTCAACAGATCTGATCGCTCACCTTCATACGATGCTTGAGCACGCTCGTCAGCGTTGGAAATTTGATTATAAAGAAGATGTGCTGGTCCTCTGTAACGACAGCGCGCGCGAAGTGGACGAAAAAGATCGGCCGGTCGTCCAAGACCATCTGCTTGCAAATTTCGACGCGGCGTTTACTGAGACGGAGCGCTGGATCCGTGTCAACTCCCGTGAACTCAACCATCAATCCGACGTTCAGCTAAGATCGCTCATCGAATTCGAGGCGCGTACCATCGCGGTCAATGATCCCCCCGAAAACGGGATCACCTTCGAAGTTTATGATGGTGACGCTCACGGCCGACGCCGGCATGGTTTCGACGTGTTGATCCCCGCTAAATATGTCGGGGTCCTAACGACACTGGCCGATATTGCCATACAAAACGCGATCGACAAAAGTGGTTTGCGGCACAGCACTCTCATTAATATCATCGTATCTTTCAGCTCTGCACGGGTTCAGCTGAGCTTCACGAACACTTTTCGGAAATCCGAGCTCTCGCGTATCAAGCGCAACATTGCCCATGCGCAACAGATTTTGACCAAAGCCAATCTGATGAACAGCGGCGAGTTGCTCGCCAGCCGACGGATCGAAGGTGGAGGAGGGCTCATCAAGGTGATTTACGAATGCCGCGAGACTTTTGAAAAAGGATTCAATATCGAGGTCAGCGAAGATCTGCTGTCGGATGGATGGTTTTGCGTCAAGGCGGATTTACCGATCGTTGCGGCCAAGCTGGTGCCGCCCGATGCCGTTCCGGAGCGATCGTCATGAAGATACTCGTGGTGGAGGACAACGACCTCAAATATCGGCGCCTGCTGGAGGTATTGACTTCATGCGGTTTTGCTAGCGAGAATGTCACTCGATCTAAGAATCAGCGATCGGCGCTAATCAATCTGCGGCTGCACCATGATTTGGTGCTGCTCGACATGACGTTCGAGGTCCTGGAAAACAAGAGCCAAACTGCAACGCTGCAAGCGCTTGCGGGGCTTCAGGTCATGCAGTACATGCGGCGCACTGGGCTGCAAACTCCCACGATCGTCGTTACCCAACATTCCAGTTTTCAGCAGCCAGGGACCCCTGTCATCCCGGATATCGAGACGTTGGACACCGTCCTGAAAACCAACTTTCCTGGACTATATCGCGGTTACGTTTTCATGACGGAAACGAACAACTGGCGGGAAGTCCTCATCAGTCATTTGAGGCCCCTAAATGGATAAGCTTAGCATTCTCATTGTTGAGGATCAGAACAGTAAATACGAGGACGTTTGCAAGAAACTCGTCGAGCGCTTTCGCCAGGAAAGTCTCCCAGAGCCGGCCATCTGTCGCGCGGCGAGCCATACCGGCGCGGTGCTGGCACTCGGTGAGAACAAGCATTTTGATATTATCGTTCTTGATCTGAAAATACCATTCGTCGACAACGACAATATGCCCAGTTTCGAAGCCTCGAAAGCGTTCCTTCACTACCTTCGCAGCAATCCGACAGCCCAACCTTTCCGGGTTCTGGCCTTAACGTCCTTCGAGGAGAGCGAGCTTCCGGATCTGCAGGCAACCGACGCGACGGTCACGGTGCAGCAGTATAAGGCGATGGACGACAGTTGGCTCGACCGCCTTATTGAGGAACTGCGATATATCTCGAAGGCGAAGACGGCCTTGATGCGGTACTATAACTCAACGTACGATCTTGATGTGTTGATCGTTGTGGCTCGCTACGAAAACGAATTCGCGCCAATTAACGAGGCCATTGAGTGGCTTGCCCCGCCGACCAGTGATGCGCGGCTCGGCAAACGGATGAATGTGTTTGGCAAAGTCAGCTACGGCGCGACAACTCGGAGGGTTGGCCTCATCTGTATTCAAGAGACGGGGCTTTCAACGAGTGCCGCCCTCGTTGGTAACGTGATTGCTTTCTTAAGGCCCAAAACGCTGCTGATGCTCGGAATGTGCTGCGGTCTCAACGACTTGAGCTCGCCACGCAAATCGATGCTCGGCGACGTCATAGTGGCTGACGAGACGGCCTGTTGGGACGAAGGGAAATACTCCGAGGAGTTGGTTCGCGATGACCCTTTCTATAATCGGTCCGTCGTTCGCACGCCCGAACATAGCTTTAGAAACCATCTTAAAGCATACTTTGAAACGAACGCATTGGCGCTCGATAGTGCGCTCTTGTCGGCGAGCAAGCCCTTCAAAAAAACGGCTGCAAAGTGTGACGAACCGGTCGCCGCCAATCCGACCGTCTACTGCGGTCTGATGTTGTCCGGATCGAGTGTCGTCGATAGCGTCCGTCAGATTGCAACAATCCGCAGCCGGTTCCCGTCAGCAATTGGCTTGGAGATGGAAGCCCACTCGATCTATGCGGCGGTCGATGCGACAGTTGGCCCTAAACCGGGTGCTGTCGTCATCAAAGGCGTTGCCGATCATGGACAAGGTAAGAAGAACAAGCAGGCGCAAAAGTGGGCCTCGACCTTGTCATACGTGGTCGCCCGCGAATATTTGGTTTGGGACGACTGCCAATCGAGCTAAGAGGGCGGTTTGTGTTCCTCTCCAACAGTCTCGCCAAACGTGATCAAAGACGGATTACGTCGTGCACCGAAAAATCACGTAACGGGTGTTCCGCTCCCGCGTTGCCCTGACTGCCCAAATCTGTGATTGGCTTCCATGGACGAGCGACGGGAGTTTCTCCATTAAGAGTACATTGGCGGTTCTAACAACCAAGAAATCTGGACGTGAGGTCACGGGCACCGACGGGACGAGGTCAAAGGCAGAGATCGTTTCCAAGAGCCTTCGGCCGACGTGATGGTGAATGAGGTCGCACAGCGGCATGGCGTGAAGCCGAACCAACTGTCGACTTGGCGAACGATGGCGCGGCAGGGCAGGTTGATCCTGCCTGCACCCGAGGATGCGGTGGAGTTCGCCTCGGTCGATCCGCCCGCTTCGGAGTCGCCAATCAAGAAAGCCAGCGGTCCCGAGATTTGTTGGCTCTGTCACGATCCGTACGGAACAAGGCGCGTCTGCTGCCCGGATCGCCAGGGCGGTGCGAACAGGCCGCTGATGTTCAAAGGTCAATAGTGCGGCGACTAACAGTTCCAGCTTTTCGAAGTCTGCAACGGGTTATACCGCTCGAAACACCGACTGCGGCAGCTTCGATGACCAGCCAAGGTGCTGTCGACAGCACCTTCCTTTCGCGATAGTGCATGCCCCCCGCTCCGGATTTCCCGCTGAGATCTGTACGATGCGCGGAAAGTCATCCAAAAGAATGAGGTCTCGCATGCGTCAGACTTCTTCCCGACGCTCGGTTCCTGACCCCGAGGGACCGATATTTGTTCTAGCGGCTGAGTGTTTAGTTCCCACATCGCCGGCACCGCCAGAGCTTTCGAGACTAGAGCTTGTTGCCATGCTGTTCACGGTCTGGGCCAAGAGGATCGCATAATGGATCGTCGGGAACACCAATTCACCGGACACGCCGATGGGCGGTACTGTGAAGGGAACTACGCCGGCAAGCGCGCCTCGGCATAATGGTCGGCGGCCTCTTCCAGCACCTCTTCTGCCCACTGGTTCAGACTCTTTCCCGAAAGCTCAGCAGCAAGAGCTGCTCGGCGATGGACTTCGGGAGCGACACGAAACATCATCTTCCCAGAATAGGGTCGCTGAGGCTCTTTGCCGATTTTCCTGCAGGTCTCGAGGTAGTCATCGACTGCCTCATGGAAGGCTTTCTTGAGTTCAGTGACACTGTCACCGTGAAAGCCGATTACATCGGAGATACCTGCAATCCTGCCGAAAAACACATCGTCCTCAGCGTCGAATTCGATGCGAGCGTGATATCCGTTATAGGTCATGATGTTCATGGCGTTACTCCAATCTGCATCAGGAACTCGCGAGCATCGCGCACCTGATAACGCTTTGCTTCCTTGTCCGGATGAGGTCGATGGAAGCTCGCAATGATCTCGTCTTTTTCAAACTTAACGCGGGAACCGTTCCCCTCAATGACGTCGGCTCCGGCAGCCACAAGCAGATTCTCTATAGCGGCCCATTCAATGGTTCCCGAGACCGGGTCCGTGAAGACCGCCGCGAGAGTCTTTCTCTGCTTGCTGTTCATGCTAGCAAATATAGAGACGCTTGCTGATTATGCAAGCACAAACTCAACAGCCTCTTGAATTCATCCCAAAGGTCGTACCGGGGGGCGTGGTGGGGCAATAATCGCGGGTCGGCAGTTCGTATCCCTTCAAGGCGTCCATTGGGCACCCTCGCCCAACTCATTTCTATGGCTGCGGGATCTGCGACGAATGTCTGGCACCATGACTGCCGGCGGCAAAACACCTCCACCGATTCTGGCGACGTTCGAAGACGCGCTTGCGAAAAGCTCGGAGGAGGGGAAACGGACCTGGCTCTATGCGAGGAGCTTAGCGGAACCGATATCGTCAGCTTCAACCCCGGCACGGGAACACTGCGTCTCGACCACAATGCCGAAAAACGCACAGAATTTCATATTGCATTGCAACATGCGCATGGCTGCACTGCGATCTGAGCGCTGGCGGTCGGGGCAGCCTCTGGTATTTTCAGATCATCGAAGCGATGCACCTCCTCCCGCAAAGCTTCGTGTTTCAGGCGACCCATTCCTCCTCCCAAGGGGCGCCTGACGGAATAGCGGCACTCCTCCTCCCAGCCGTTGTTCAATTCTTTCGAAAAGCCTGCCGCACCTCCTCCCGCGGCAGGCTTTTTTCGTTTTCCGATACAATCAAGCTCTGAGTTCCGGCGTTAAAGCAAACCGCCCTGTTCCACCGGCTCTCCGGATGTCGAGACGATCGTGGATCCATACGGCTCGCGTGAGGAAATAATTAGCGCGTCGTCCGGTAGAGGCCGTGCGAGATTCTTGGCCTCATCCCAAGGCGCCCGCATCCAGGTGTCGGTCTCTTCCTTCGTCAGCAGCAGGACCGGCATGGCCTTCTCATGGATCGGCTCCACCAGTCTGTTGGGATCCGTGGTCAAAAACCCATAAAGGTCGTCGGTTGTCAGGCCATCCCTGACTTTTCGGACACTCTGCCATTGCGGCACATGGATGCCAGCGAAAAACATCAGCGACTTTTGCTCATCGCGGGCGAACCAGGCATTTGGCACCTTACCACCTTCCGCTTGGCTGGCCGGATCCGGTTCCGCGAAACTGGTGACCGGGACGAGACATCTATTTTCGACGCCGAACCATCGCTTCCTATGCGGAAAATTGAGCTTGCGCACATTGGTCGTGCCGCGGTCGGCCTCTATGCGGATCAGCTCTTCGAAATCGAATGGCTTGCCCTTGGCCGCAAGTCCGTGGCTTTGGCCGTCTTCTCGAGCGCGAAGCGCGGGGAGGGCAGTCCCCAGCGCGCATGGACCAGTTGTTTCTTCCCGTCCGCGGTATTGCGGACGATCGGCCCCATCTGATCGATTTCTCCCAATCCTTGGCGAGACGGCGGCAGCGTCCAAGCCAGGCGAAAGTCCTTTCCACCACCCATCTCTTGGGCAGGACGACGAAGCCCTTGGCGTGATCCGAACGCTTGACGATTTCGATCGTCCAGTCACCATGGCCGCACATTGCTCGCCTCAACTTGGCTCCGGCGTAGCCACCATCGGCGAAGATGTGGCGCAGCCACGGAAAACGGCGGCGGATCGCCTTGAGGACATGGGGTGCGCCGTCGCGATCCTGTATGTCGGCAGCATGGATGAACACGAAGATCAGAAATCCAAGCGTATAGGTGACAATCTGACGCTTGCGGCCCTTAATCTTCTTGCCTGCATCATAGCCGGATATTCCGCCGCTTTCCGTGGTCTTGACGCTTTGGCTGTCGATAATCCCTGCCGTCGGTTGCGCCTCCCGTCCCTCGATTTCCCGCGCCGCCATCACCAGAAGCTGGTTGATGCTCTGCCACAGTCCGATCGCGCGCCAAGCATAAAAATAACCGCGCACTGTCGAAACCGGCGGAAAATCGCCCGGCAGCATGCGCCATTGGCAGCCGCTCGAGGCGATATAGAGGATCGCCTCCACGACCGGGCGCATATTCGTCGTCCGACGCCGCCCGCCACGACGCGCTGGCGGGATCAGCGGTTTGATCAACGCCCATCCCCGGTCCTCCAAATCACTTGGAAAACGAAGCACGTCTCGGTTATGCCCACGGCGAGCGATAGCAGTCCAGCTCATCGAAACCCCATTTGATTTAGCACCAATAGGGAATCACAACTGCCTGTTTCGCTCAACTTCTTTTAAATCGGGCTCTAAGGCGTGAATTCACAAACGTTCAGGCCAAAGTGAAATGACGCACAATGCATCGGGTCAGTAAAGCAATCGAGCGCGTATCGTTCCCGGAATCTGGCGAACTTCATCAAGGATGTCATCCGCTCTCTGGCCAATGCTCTCGGCCTCAATCACCACATAACCCATCTCGCCGAAGGTCTGCAGGAATTCGCCGACGATATTCAGTCCGCGGGACGAAAAAATCATATTCAAACTGTTCAAGATCCCAGGGCGATTTTCATGAACATGGATGAAACGTGTGCCGTTCGGTCGCGGAGGCAGTTGAACCTGGGGAAAATTGACCGCGCCCAGCGTCGAACCGACGTCCGAATATTCGACGAGCTTCCTTGAGACTTCCCCTCCGATGCGCTCCTGGGCTTCTTCGGTTGAGCCGCCAATAAGTGGCGTCAGAATTACATTGTCCAAACCCTGTAGCGGCGTCTCGAAAAGTTCTTCATTGGATGCCGGCTCTTTCGGGAACACGTCCACAGCGGCGCCTGCGAGATGCCCTTCTTTCAAAACCGTCGCAAGCGCCTCAAGATCGACCACGGTCCCGCGGGAATTGTTGATAAAAACGGCTCCCTTCTTCATTCGGCGCAGTTCCGCTTCAGTGATCATGTTTCGCGTTGAACCGGTCTCTGGAACGTGCATCGTCACATAATCTGAGATTTCGAGCAGTGCCCCGAGCGTTTCCATCGATTCTGTATTGCCGTGCCGAAGCTTGTCCGAGGGATCGAAATAGCGCACGTTCATGCCCATACTTTCCGCAAGAACGCCAAGCTGCGAGCCGATATTGCCATAGCCAACGATTCCCAGCGTTTTACCGCGCACCTCACGACTGCCGACGGCAGATTTTTCCCATCCGCGTTCATGAGCCGAGGCCGAACGCGGGAAGATCCGCCTGGTCAGCATGATGATCTCACCGATCACAAGCTCGGCCACCGAGCGCGTATTTGAATAGGGTGCGTTGAACACGGGTATCCCACGTCGGCGGGCCGCATCCAGATCGACCTGATTTGTCCCCACAGAAAAACAGCCGACGGCCATGAGCTTCTTAGCCGATCTGAAAACTTCCTCTGTCAGATGTGTGCGTGAGCGAATTCCCACAATGTGCTTCGGCTATATGACTTTTGAGATCCTTGTCATCCAGAGCCTTCGGCAGATGCGTGAGATTGACGTAGCCGGATGACGAAAAATAGTCCACCGCGCTCTGACTGATGCCTTCAAGCAGAAGTACGGAAATCCGGTCGCGCGGAAGCGAAAGAGGTCGGGACATTGGATTGCTCTCGATTTTGAATCATTAATATACCGACAATGTGACTGAATCCTGTTGCCCTGTCTGTGAGCTTTTGTGGCCTCATCTAAAAAACCCGTATTCGGAGATCATCGCTCAGGGCCTGTCCCATCATCCACCTCTCCGCTGTGGATGTTGAATCAGCTTCGACCGGCCCCGTCACCTCACAATCGATTCATCAATCGCAGGACATGCTCTAGCAAATGATGTAGATCTTTGGGCAATGCGGAACTGTCCGCTGGCGAGCCATATGTTCAACCCCCGAAGTCGGTTATGATGTGCAATTGTCCGTGGATCTGACATAGACAAAGCGCCGTAGATCTGGCCGTCGCCGCTATTGTGATGTCCCTCGGCTCCTCGTTCTCAATACGTGAGTTCCGGCACAAGCAACTGAAGGGGTGGCGACAAACAACTTTCGCTGTTGCTGAGGATCAGGATACGATACCGCCAGCTGCGACCAATGCTTCCATTGTGTCGACATCGTGCAATGCTGAGGGACCGATATCGACTTCTACGACCGGCAGATTGGAGCCTCGGATAATATTTCGTGCTCCAAGGTCGCCCTTAAGATTGGCGACCTCGCCCAGGAGAGACCTGGGAAGGATCACTGGATTCCCGCGAACGCTCCCGCAGGTCGCGACAATAATCGGTCGACAACGATGAGCAAAGAAAGCCTCAATAAGCGAGTTTATGTCAGCTGTTGAAACCCACGGCATGTCGGCCAGCATGACCAGCGTTCCTTGCGCCGATCGCACGTATGTCGCCACCTACGGACTTGGTGTCACCGGCGAGTTCGTCGCTCTGATTAATGCAACGTCTAGGTTGGTTGACCTTCCTCCCCAAGAGCGCGAGCGCCAGCGGTGCTGCAGGTCTTCCCAGACGGAGCCCCACCGGCGCCTTGAGGCTAAGGCGTGAGCGTCAGTGCCAGTTGCCGTGGGGTGTTTATGCGGTCACGCCGCACCTGATGACAAGATTATTGTGTGAGTACCTGCAGACCTTCTTTCTGGCTTATCGCCTGCGATCGGATCGCCGTTTCTTATGGGTCCGAAGCTTTCAATATTAGACCTGATGCCTTATCTATAGTGTGAACCATCATCAATTCGGCCTCGTCCGATGAACAATTTTATAAAGCTGCCCATGAACATTGCGTCCTCACCCGATGTTGAAAAACCCTTGTTAATGCAGCGGCAATCATCGGTTCGTCGAACCATGGAAATTGTTTTCGAGACCTGGAACTTCTTGATTCTTCGAGAAGCCTATTTCGGTGTGCGTCGGTTCGACAAATTTCAAGAGCGTTTGGGATTTCCACGGCAAACGCTTTCGTCCCGACTCTGTGGCAAATGAGATCCTCAGCACCGGCAAGCGGCCCAACGAGCCGGGGCAACAGTATTTTCTAACCCTCCGAGGTAAAGATCTTTTTCCGACGATGCTTTCGCTCATGGAGTTCGGCGACAAGTGGTTGACAGGGGGCAACGAAGCCCCGCTACAGTTGATTCATAAAAGTTGTGGGTGTGAATGCCATCCCATCACTGTCTGCTGCGAGTGTCTCGAACCTTTCACGGCTAAAGAAGTTGCGCCTCGCGACGGACCGGGCGCGGGGTATGCTCCGGTCGAGACGCGCCCGACATCTCGCAGAAGCTCAGATTCGACACTTTTGGAAAGAGTGCGGCCGTGCTCCGTCGCGCGGACGCTCGCGATCATTGGCGATCGTTGGAGCTTCCTCATTCTGAGAGAAGGCTGGTTCGGTGTTCGCCGCTTCGAGGAAATGCGGGAGAATCTCGGCATTGCGACCAACATTCTCGCGGACCGTCTCTCCCGGCTCGTACAGGCAGGGTATTGCGCAAAGTTCCCTATAATGCGGGCGTACGCTTCGAGTATCGCTTTACGGAAATCGGCCTCGATCTGTACAAGCCCATGCTCGTCATGATGGCTTGGGGAGACAGGTGGCTCTCAGATGGCAAGCCACCGATGCGGCTTCGGCATAAGGGCTGCGGGCAGGATTTTTCCGCCATTTTGGTCTGCTCCGAGTGCAAGAAGCCCATCTCCTCCAAGGACACCGACTATATCCTGAGGTACCCATTTGACCTTTGAAGGGTCTCTTGTCCCATAGGGATTTCCAAAAACGCGATGTTCGGGGTCAATCCGGCGCATCGGGGAACAGTCTCTTATGGCGAAGCATCTGGAAAATGCGCTCTGGAGTAACTGGCAGCGTTCTACCGACACGCCGAGGTGAGAAAGCGCGTCCGAGACGGCGTTTGCGATCGCCGCCGGCGCGCCGATCGTGCCGCCTTCGCCCATGCCGCGAAAGCCGCCGATATTATTCGGCAGATTTGCTTCGGTATGGACGATACCGCCAGCTCAGCCTCGATCAGTTCGTCGAAGGCCTGACTGGTCGCGGAAAGATCTTCCAGCCGATCGCTGATGTACTTGATTGGCCGCTTCAGCTTTCGAGCCAGCGCGCAGACAAGAATTTCTTCGCCGTAGAGCGACCCCTTGCCGCCGAAGCTGCCTCCCACATCGGGGGCCACGACGCGCATGCGTGTTCCTGGGAGGTCGAGGCAGGCCGAAAGCACATCGCGGATCACGCCCGGAATATTGGAGGACGTGTAGCGTGAGCGATTGTTTCCGGCTCTCCCATTCGGCGAGATAGGACCGGTTCTCCATGGCAGCCGCGGTCTTCCGCGTCATCCGGAACTTGCCTTTCACGGTGACCGCTGCATCCTTGGAACGCCGCGTCGACGTCGCCACGCTTGAACTCGCGGCGGATGATCGTGTTGGTGCCTGCCTCCTCATGCAGGAGGGGTGCATCGTCCTTGACCGCATTGATAGCGAAGGGCAGTGGCTCGTACTTGATACTGATATGTTCAAGCGCGCCTTCCGCCGCGTACCGGCTTTCCGCCACAATGGCGACGACCGGCTCGCCTACATATCGAACCTTCCCGCGTGCAAGTGGCCATATGGGGGTGGCGTAATAACCAGGCATACGCGAGGTCGGTATGGCAGGTTTGATCTCTCCTTCCAGGTCGCTCGCGTCATAGATCGCGACGACGCCGGGCATCGAGAACGCATCGCCGACATCGATGTTCAGGATTCGGGCATGTGGCTGGTCGGAGCGCCGCAATGCGATATGCAACATACCGGCCGGCGCCATGTCATCGACATACTGACCAACACCCGTCAGCAGACGTGGATCTTCGGTGCGCTTGACCCGCTTGCCGACAAGTTTGGGCCGCAGCTCGACGGAGTGGTCCTGATGGCTCATTCGTAGAACTCCGTACCCTTTCGCAACCCTTGCCACTGCGCGTCGTCGTGGCCGGAAATGATGGTAGCTCCCCGCTCCCGAAGAGCTTTCAGGCGAGCGAGTGCCTCTGCGGCCAGCTCGATGTTCCAAGTATTTCTTGGAGCGATACCGGTGTCGACGTTCGCCTGGAGCGGCGCAGCATCTGAAGCGAGGATGAAAGAACCATCCTTTTCCAGCTCGACACGGGCGACGGTCATCCCGGGGGTATGACCCGGCATGGGCAGTAAGACGATGCGCCCGTCGCCAAAGACGTCATGCTCCGCGTTGAAGGTCTGGAAACCCTGGGGCTGGTCCCATTCTCCTCGAAGATAGCCTAGATTTTCTGCACCGTTTGCCGTTGCTGCCTTCGCCTCCGCTTCGTGGCAGAAGATCGTCGCGCGCCGAAAGTACGAGTTGCAGCCGCAATGATCGGGATGCAGATGTGAACAGATCACCACATCTATGTCCTCCGGATCGAGAGCAAGAGTCTTCAACTGATGAACGACCGTCTGCTCAGGTGAAAAGATCGGGGTCATAACCTTGCTTAACCCGCCCCATCGCGCGCCTGGATCGATGGCGGCCTCCGGACTGCATCCGCTGTCGAACAGCGCGTTGCCTTGGGGATGGCGCACCAGGGTGGCGTGAACCGGCAACTCGATCGCTTCTTCCTTCGGTGCCCCGGGGACGTAGATGGACCGGCGCATACGGAGCCGGCCGCCTTCAAGAAAATGCATCTTCATCTCAGAGGTCCTCTCTCCCTAGCCAGTTCGCGGACGGCATTGACGATGTTTTCATATCCCGTACAGCGACAGATGTTCCCCGACAGCGCTTCCCTGATCTCCTCATCGGTTTCCAGCGGGTGGTGGCGAAGAAGGTCGGTGATCGCCATGATGAAACCGGGCGTACAGAATCCGCATTGCAGGCCATGATGCTGGCGGAACGCTTCTTGGATTCGCCCGAGTTTATCGACGCTTCCCTGGCCCTCGATGGTTTCGATTTCGCTCCCGTCCGCCTGCACTGCAAGCGTCAGACAGGAGCGTGCGCTCCTTCCATCGAGAATGACCGTGCAGGCACCACAAACGCCATGTTCGCACCCGACGTGGGTTCCGGTCAGGCAAAGGTCCTGGCGCAGGAAGTCGCTCAGCAGCATTCGTGCTTCAATCGTGCGCGTCGTACACACTCCGTTGACGCTGACGGTGATCGTCTTATCACTCATCTTGCTTGAAGCCTTTCGTGGTTCGCACGGCTCCAGGCGGCGCGAAGGGCTCGTTTGGCGAGGACGCCGGAGAGATGTCTACGATAATCTGCAGAGGCATGGATATCGGTGTTGGGGGTGAGAATTCGCGCTAGGCGAACCGCCACCATATCGAGAACCGGCTCGGACACATCCGTCCCCTCGATGATGTCCTCGATCTCTTCGAGCCGCAGCGGGGTTTCACCAACGCCCATCATGCCAACGCGAACGTCAGACGCCCTGATAGGAATGTCAAGCAATGCGATTTCGCCACTCGAGGGCGGCAACACCCAACCGTCAGGTGAGGAGATGGCATCGTAAACTAACGGAAATTGGATTTCGATGTCCGATCACGGGCTATGACACACACCGTGATCCGCTTTACCGTCGCATCGCTTTCCCGCCGAGGTGATCGCTCATGCCGTTTGGCTGTATTTCCGCTTTCCTCTCAGCCTACGGATGGTCGAGGACATGCTGGCAGCCCGCGGGATCATTGTCTCGCATCAAACGATCCGACCGTGGGCGGAGAAGTTCGGCCGAGCCTTCGCCAACGACATACGCCGTCGTTCGGTCGGAGCGCTTGGTGACAAATAGCACCTGGACGAGGTGGTCGTCACCATTCGCGGCAGAAGGTACTGGCTCTGGCGTGCCGTTGACCAAGACGGCTTCGTTCTGGACGTTCTCGTGCAAAGCCGCCGAAATGCAAAGGCGGCAAAGCGCCTGATGCGCAAGCTTTTGAAAGACCAGGGACAGCCGCCACGGGTGATGATTACCGACAAGCTTCGATCCTACGCCGCCGCGAAGCGAGATGTCATGCCTGGCATCGAGCACCGCTCGCATAAGGGCCTCAACAATCGGGCGGAGAATTCTCACCAGCCAACCCGGCGACGGGAGCGGACCATGAAACGCTTCAAGTCGCAGCGACAATTACAGCGTTTCGTCTCCATCCATGACCCGGTTGCCAACCTCTTTCATATCCCTCGCCACGACATTCCCTCCAGCCATCATCGCGAACTGCGAGATGCAGCGATGAACTTATGGTCGGAAATGGCTCGCGTCTGAGTGAAAACCCAGGCCATCGTGATAATCCGTCGCCAATCGCGATTAAGTTTACAATGCCCTTCGACTTGTTGACCGGGTCGCCGATCAAGCTCTTCCTGTGAAGCCGATCCGTCGTTGCCCAGTCGAAGCCCTTCCAGGCACAACGCTCGTTATGCAGCGTCAGCCATAACAGCGCCAGAACGGCATCGTCGATCTTGTCCTCATCGATCTCCATGAACCGACGTTACCACGCGCGGCGCCCAAAATCCCGCGGCCCTGCTCGGATGGATACGATCTCTCTGAGCAGTTGGAGGTTCTCGCCGGTCATGGTGGCGACGTCTTCGATCGTGCAGATATGCATCGAACGAGCCATCAGGCGGCCTTTTGCGCAGTGGAGACCGTCGGGAGCATATTCCACGGCAACAGGTCTTCAAGCCTATCTACCGGTGAATCTTTGATCTGGGTTAGGACGTCCGTGAGGTAGCTCTCGGGGTTGCGGCCATGCAGTTTGTCCGTTCAATGATGGTCAAGATATTAGCGTTGCGCTATCCCGTTCGTAATTTGCATGGTGTAAGTCTTCACTCCCGATGCTCGTTCTCGGGCCGCGCCGCGCAAGGCGCGGCCCGTCTTTCGGGTTTCTCAACCCGGTAAATTGCTACTCGGATTGATTGATTATTACGAGATTATATGCAACCTTCGGTACGATCGCCGACGGTCGGCGCACATCAGGAGGAAAAACCATGATCCGTACTACTGCAGTTGCAGCACTTGTGTTTGCTGTAGCAACCTCAGCTCTTGCTTTCGATGCAAGCAACTTCAAGGATTTTTCAAGCATCGCATCGGCTTCCAGCAGTTGGCAGAACCAGTCCGGCTCGACGATGATCATTCAAGTCGACTCGTTCGGAAATGTCTCCGGCCAATATGTAAACAGAGCCCAGGGCACCGGATGCCAGAACTCGCCCTATCCGCTAACAGGAAGGGTAAACGGGACGTTCATCGCATTTTCGGTCGGCTGGAACAATTCGACGGAGAACTGCAATTCCGCAACCGGATGGACCGGCTACGCACAGGTCAACGGCAACAACACTGAGATAGTTACGAGCTGGAACCTCGCTTACGAAGGCGGCTCCGGACCGGCCATTGAGCAAGGACAAGACACTTTCCAGTACGTGCCGACGACTGAGAACAAAAGCCTCTTGAAGGACTAAACTCCTCTGCCCTGCCGGCGCTGGCCCGTCGGAGATTGTGGAGCAAGAATTCATCGAATATGGCCAAAGGCTTAGACGAAGCTGCTTTCCCTGCCGAATAAAAGCGCCGCGTGCTCGTCCGCGCGGCGCAAATCCTATTTGATGAGTTCAATGCGGCCAAAACGGCAAGCTTTCCGGACAAAAGTGAGCATCCGAGGATGCGCCGCCTTGAGCGCGTAGGATGAATCTGTCGTTTTGTCGCTATGGACAGGCATATGGACAGTTTTCGGACACCGGTGAGCCGGCTTGAAATCATCGACCCAGGGCGTCGGCGGCGCTTTACCGCCGCGGCCAAGCTCAAAATTCTCGAGGAAGGCTTTTCCGGCGATGGTCGCCAGGTTTCCGCGACGGCGCAGAAGCATGGGGTTTCCCGCGCACAACTGTACCGCTGGCGGCAGTTGGCGCAGGCCGGCAATCTTGGCAGCAATCGGATCGAGGGCTTTGTGCCCGCGCTGATCACACCGGACGTGCCTACGCCCGTGTCGGCTCCATCGACTCCGGTAGTGGGTAGCCGTCGCATGGAGGTGCGGAGCGCAAACGGCCGGCGCGTCCTTGTCGACCGTGACGTCGACGTCGATGCGCTGCTGCGAATCCTGCGCGGGCTGGAGACACTGCGATGATCCCGATCCCGACAGGCGTCCGGGTTTGGTTGGCGACGGGCAATGCGGATATGCGATGTGGGTTCCCGTCCCGGCGCTACGGGTGCAGGAGGTGCTGAAGCACGACCCGCTGGGCGGTCATCTGTTCTGCTTCAGGGGCAAACGCGGCGATCTGATCAAGGTCGTTTGGCACGATGGCCAGGGGGCCTGCCTGTTCA
Organism: Rhizobium sp. 862_C5_N1_2; assembly: GCF_051811205.1. Classification (NCBI taxonomy): domain Bacteria; kingdom Pseudomonadati; phylum Pseudomonadota; class Alphaproteobacteria; order Hyphomicrobiales; family Rhizobiaceae; genus Rhizobium; species Rhizobium sp. 862_C5_N1_2. Next base: position 52,577 of record NZ_JBPWPT010000005.1, read on the forward strand.
CGAAAAAACTGGAGCGAGGAAGGTTTATCTGGCCTTCCGCCGAAGGTGGGGCGGTGGCAATCTCGTCGGCGCAGCTTTCCTATCTGCTGTCCGGAATTGACTCACGCGCACCGCAGGAAACCTGGCGCCCCAGCCGGGTCTGACTGCATTTTTGCACTGAGATTGTTGAGAAATCTAATTCAATGTCGTTATGACATTGCCGCCGCTTACCCTGCCATCGGACCTTGCCAGCGCTCATGCGGCGCTGCTGGCCGAACGTGCTGCGCGGCTGCAAGCTAGCTGAGGCAAGCGGCCAACGCGAAGGCGCGGCTGTCGAGCATTGAGGCGCTGAACGTGCATTTGCAGTTGCTGATCGGCAAGCTGGAGCGCGAGAAGCACGGGCCGCGCCGCGAGCGCACGCAGCGGCTGATCGATCAGTTGGAATTGCAGCTCGAAGAGCTCGTGGCGTCGGCCGCCGAGGACGAACTGAGCGCCCAAGAGGCCGCGGCAAGAACGCAGTCCGTGCGCGCCTTCGCCCGCAAGCGTCCAGTGCGCAAGCCGTGGCCCGAAGACGTCGAGCGCGCACGCATCGTCATCGAAGCGCCGACGGCATGTGCCTGCTGTGGCGGCTCGCGGGTGTCGAAGCTGGGCGAGGACGTGACGGAAACGCTGGAGGAGATCCCGCGCCGATTCAAGGTGATCGAGACGGTGCGCGAGAAATTTACCTGCCGCGATTGCGAGGCGATCAGTCAGGCTCCCGCACCGTTCCATGCGACGCCCGCGCGGCTTCATCGGCCCTCAGTTGCTGGCGACGATCGTGTTCGACAAGTTCGGGCAGCACATCCCGCTGAACCGCCAGAGCACGCGGTTCAAATGTGAGGCATCGGTCTGTCGACCCAGACCCTGGCCGATCAGGTCGGGCACGTCACCTTCGCCCTCAAGCCGGTCTTCGACCTGATCAAGGCGCATGTGTTCCAGGCCGAGCGGCTTCACGGTGACGACACGACGATCCCGATCCTGGCCAAGGGCCAATGCACCACCGGGCGAATATGGGTTTACGTGCGTGACCATCAGCCGTTCGCCGGCCCTACGCCTCCAGCGATCGGCGCGGCGAGCACCCGCAAGGGCATCTGGCCGACTTCAGCGGCATTCTTCAGGCTGATTGCTACAACGGCTTTAATCCGCTGTTCGACCGGACGAGGAAGCAGATGCCGGCTACGCCCGCGTTCTGCTTTGCCCATGCGCGCCGGAAGTTCTTCGAGCTGGCCGATGTCGCTCGCAACGCTCGGCGCGGTAAAGGGTGCCAAGCCGATCTCCCCGGTAGCCCTCGAGCGCGACATAAACGGCCTGAGCGCGGCCGAGCGGCTTGCGGTCCGGCAGGAGAAGAGCAAGCTGCTACTGGGCGATATGGAGGAATGGTTGCGCACCGAGCGGGCCAGCCTATCGCGCTCATCGCCGGTGGCCGGACCGATCGACTATATGCTGTCGCGCTGGGCTGACTTTGCCCGCTATGCCGACGACGGCAGAACCTGCATGACGACGGATGGTGTCGAGAAGAGTGAATCTTCACTCTCTCGCTGCATGCAGTGGCTTTTCTTTCCAAGCCGCCACCTTCCGCTCGTAGGCTCTTTCAGCGCGTTCGACATATTGCGCTTCGCGATCGCGGATCTCTTTGATCGGCATCGTAAACTTAATCGCGATTGGCGACGGATTATCACGATGGCCTGGGTTTCCACTCAGACGCGAGCCATTTCCGACCATAAGTTCATCGCTGCATCTCGCAGTTCGCGATGATGGCTGGAGGGAATGTCGTGGCGAGGGATATGAAAGAGGTTGGCAACCGGGTCATGGATGGAGACGAAACGCTGTAATTGTCGCTGCGACTTGAAGCGTTTCATGGTCCGCTCCCGTCGCCGGGTTGGCTGGTGAGAATTCTCCGCCCGATTGTTGAGGCCCTTATGCGAGCGGTGCTCGATGCCAGGCATGACATCTCGCTTCGCGGCGGCGTAGGATCGAAGCTTGTCGGTAATCATCACCCGTGGCGGCTGTCCCTGGTCTTTCAAAAGCTTGCGCATCAGGCGCTTTGCCGCCTTTGCATTTCGGCGGCTTTGCACGAGAACGTCCAGAACGAAGCCGTCTTGGTCAACGGCACGCCAGAGCCAGTACCTTCTGCCGCGAATGGTGACGGGCGGTGACGGCGCCATGCACCGCAGAAATGGTGCATGCGATCGCCGTGAATAGGGCGCTGCTCGGAAACGCGGACAAAGCGGCAGCTTGGCTCGCCTTGGGGGAGCAGGCCGACTTCGTGCAACACTTTTGCGGCATTCGAATTACCTTGGTCAAGGCTTGGCTGGATATCCTCGCGGTAGACGGAATAGCCTCCGGTGTGCGATTTGTGGAGATCGAGGACGCCATCTTTAATATACAGGCGCCTGAGTTGCAGATAGAGATGTTGGAACTCCTTTGCACGTGCGGAGGTTAGGGGCATCTATGCACCTGCGCGGATCAAGAGCTGGAACGATTATTTCCGGTCGGTCAGACCATTGATGCTCTGCCCTAAGTTCCGGCGGGATTTCTGGCTCGGATTGAGCCGTGTGAAACACGAGGCCACCCGACTCGACCTTGATGCGGGAGCGCGAGCCCGCCTGCTGCAACGGTCCACGTGGGCGAAGGATTGGGGGAACCGAGCCGTCGAGCGAAGAGATTGTTTCCGGAGGGATCCGCAATGAAAGCGCTGGTGACCGGATTCGACGCGTTTGCCGGGCTTCCGTTTAACCCATCCGAAGAGATTTTGAAAAGCCTAAGACGGCATCCCCCAAACGACCTGTTCGATCTGATCGAGTTTTCGGTCCTTCCAACTTCATACGCGGGAGTCGACAACTGGCTCGAGCGAAGCCTCGATCTCGCCCTGGACGCAGATCTAATCCTAATGCTTGGCCTGTCTGTGTCGACAGATAGGCTTAAGCTTGAGCGCTTTGCCATCAACGTAGCCGATTGTGGCGTAGCGGACAATCGCGGCGAGGTTCGCAGTGGAGTCGCGATTGTCGATGGCGGCCCCCGCGCATACGGGACCTCTGTCAATCTTGAACGTGTCGGAGCGCAGCTGGCGGTGGCTGGTATCCCCTATTGCGTGTCGAACAACGCGGGCTACTACGTCTGTAACTATATCTATTACCGCGTACTTAGACGCTTAGACGAAGTGGCGTCGACCGCGAAGGCCCTGTTTGTCCATATACCTTGGGCTTATCCCGTGACGATACAGGAGCATTTCGATTTGCCGCAACGGGACAGGCATCTAGCAGCCATCGGAAAATTACTGCTGGCATGCCGGATGTATCTAGATGAGTGCTGAACTGCACGGCTGTGGTTCGGCGTTGACGGATGACCCCCGTGGTTCACGTGGGAGGCGCAGGCGATCAGATCTTGGACCACCGCAACGGGAACTTGCACCCCGCGCATGGGCGGAGGCGGGACGGCAGGGAAAACTCGTCATCCATTTTGTGCCCAGCAGTGACCGACGCCCGCAGTGAGATAGGATTAGCAGCATACCGCCGGACGCCAATACCCTCCTGTGGGTCGGCGATCACTGCCTGAAGACATACGACCGCGTCAACGTGATCGTTGCCGGCAAGCAGCCGGAGTCCCAGTACCTTACGATCGACGAGGCGGTGAAGCATTGTGAAGAGGGCATTGGCGTCTGGGACTGGGCAAGCTTCGAAAACAATACAATCGCGCCGGACGTCGTGATGGCATGTGCGGGCGACGTGCCGACTATGGAGACCTCGCGGCCGTCATGCTGCTGCACGCGGCGGTACCAGATCTCAAGATAAGGACGGTCAACGTCGTCGATCTACTCGCGCTGCAAGGTCCGAAGGTGCATCCTCATGGCCTCGATGATGCACGGTTCGATAGTATCTTTACGCAGGACAGGCCGGTCATCTTCGCCTACCACGGCTATCCCTATCTCATCCACCGGTTGACGTACCGGCGCACCAATCACGGCAACATCCACGTGCGCGGGTTCGTGGAGGAGGGAACTACGACGACGCCGTTCGACATGACCGTATTGAACGAGCTGGACAGGTATCATCTCGCTCTCGAGGCGATCGCGCGAGTGCCCGATCTCGCCGAGAAGGTGCCAGATGTGGTGGCAGACCTGCATGCAAAGCTCGACGAGCACCGGGCGTTCGTGCGGGAGCGTGGAGAAGACATGCCGGAAATCCAGAATTGGCGCTGGGCACGCTCCTCCTAGCGCCACCGATGACCGGATTTGGGTAGCGACTGCCACCGCATACTGCCGCAGCCACGCTGGCACGCAGGAGAGAGGATTCGAGTGCGAGGTGGCAACCTCGCTCGACTTGGGGTGTCCCAACGGCAAGCGCAGCCTTTGCAGCGTCAGCTTCAGCCTGTTTCGAGTCGTTTTCGCTCTGCAGACGATGCGATCCCAAAACGTCGTAGAGAATGATCGCCGGATCATGCTGCAGCCGTCAACGAGAGGCAGCTAAGGGTGAAGCCCGGTCCCATCGCCGTCAGGACAGTTCTCCTGGGTAGTCCTTGCGCAAGAAGCTTCTCGAGTACGAACAGCGCGGTTGGCGAGGACATGTTCCCATAGTCCGAGAGCACCTCACGTTCCTGGTCGAGGGTTCCCTGGCTTAGTTTAAGCGCCGATTCCAAGGCTCCGGGGTGGCACGCAAACCGGTCAACGTCGGCAGGAGTAAGATCTGATCGGGCGAGTATGGACGTTACGCCCTTCAGCACATGAGTTTCGGCGAACGATGGTATCGCACGGTCGAAGATCACGCCCAGACCCTCCGGATCGACGCTCCATCCCATGATGTCTAGCGTGTCGGGCCACGTATGCTTGGCCTGCAAGTTCGACCTCGGCCAGACCGGTCTCACTGGCACGCACCACGCAGGCGGCGGCCCCGTCGCCGAAGAGGGCGGTCGCCACGATGTTCGCCTTCGTAAGCTTGTCCATATGCCAACGTGCAGGTCTCGGCGGCGACCACCAGAACGACTGAGCCTGGCCGGGATGCCGCCAGCCGTGACGCGATTGAAAGCGCAGAGACTCCGCCGGCACAGCCGAGGCCAAACACGGGAACCCGTTCGACATCGTCCCGGAAGCCCAGCTCGCCGCTTACCCTCGCTTCCAGACTAGGTGTCGCAATACCAGTCGAGGAGACGGTTACGATCGTGTCGGCATCGCCTGCTGCAAGGCCCGCCGACGCGAGAGCCTTGCTGGCGGCGGCGACGAACATTGCACTCGCGCCCTCGATGTGAGCGAGGTTTCGTTCGGGCCATCCCGACGTCTCGAGATACCACTCGATCGGCCGGACGGCATAGCGGCGCCGAATTCCCGAGGTTTCGAACACCCTTGCCAGCTTTTCGAAATCGCCAAATCGCGATGAGAACGCGGCGTGCGAGGCTCGCGCCGCGTCACGCTGGTCGATGACATGTGGCGGAACGGCGGTACCGACGGATACCAGCTTGACGGAATGCTGCATAAGACTCCTTGCGACGGCGCGGGAAGAATTTGGTACGCCGCGCGAGGACGAGACCGAACCGTACGCCTTGATCCTCAATAAGGTTGCAATGCGGGCGAGCCTGACGCCGCACTTCGTCGGAAGGCTTCAGAGACGACGACGCGCGAAGAATGCCTCCCGCGGCTTCGTGTCTGCCTTGATCCACGTCAATGCGCTCAACGTGTGCTTCAGGTTGAAACCGAACGAGTAATCGCTGCGACGTGAAAAGGGGCCATCCGCTTATCGAGTGGATCGCGCTCTATGCCGATGGCACGGAGCCGGCTTTCTGCCGTCTCCGCCGATCCCGGTGACGATCGCTTGTCCAGCGGTCGCTGACGCGCCTGGCGACGAGGCCCGTTCCGGGCCGCTTCCGTCTGTTTCGCCCCATGACATCGCCGCCCAGGCCCGTCAAGCGGCCCGTGAAGCCGGTCCATCTTCCGCGCCAGTCCGCAGAGCGGACCCGAGAAGATCTCCCGCCTTCCGCGCCACGCCGCTTGACAGTCCCGTTCGCCACCGCGGGGCGGGCTTTCGCCCTCCCCTTCTGTCCGGGGGAATGTCAGAGGCCATTCCCCCGGAAAGACCGGGGAGGCTTCGCCCGAGGGGGCTTGCCCTTCGGGGTGGCAACGGGAAATCTTGGAGACAGACAATGAGCATCGCGGGCCCGCGGATATTGCCATCGAGGAAATCGTCGAAGTCAGCTTGATCGAGGAGCGCACGAAACTGTCCGGCGATGAAATTTTGAACGTCGTTGTCGGCCGCCGTGACCTCGGCAAGGAGCTCCTCCCTGCCGTCGACAATAAGGAGGATGTCTTCAGCGTCACGGGTCATGATCAAGTCGCCGTTTCCCCTTCCGGCATAGGCTTCGAGCTTCGTCGCAAGAAACATTGGCGGCGTCAGGATCCGGATCGTGAGGTCTTCCGAGAGCTGGTAATGCTGTGCCGTCTCGATTCCACTCGCATACCATCGATTTCCGAATCCGAGGATAGCCGGATCATCCGGCATGACGTCGACCGTGAGCTTGCCGAGACGCATGCGGCAGATCACCGCCTCGTCAGCGGCCTCCATGAAGCCCAGTTGTCGAAGCTCTTCCTGGAGCTGTGCCCAGGCAGGAAGGCCCGCCAGGTCAACGATCAGGTCGATGTCATCTGTGGCACGCACATCCTCGAGCGTGACCGGATCAGTGATGAATAGCGCGGTCGTGCATCCGCCAACGAAGACCAGGCGCGAGCGGGTCTTCGCCAAGGGCCGAGGCAACGGCTTTCATCATTTCCAGCAGTTGAGCGCGGATCGCTGTCATTTGCTCATGATCCTTGACTTGAGGTGGTCGGTCGCGAGACCAACTTCCCGCTGGTTCCCGAGCCGGATCGCATCGACCAACGCGAGGTACTCGTAGAGTGCGTCGTCCTTCAGGACTGCGTCCGGCACGGTCTTGAAGAGCGGCTCCACCGCCTGCCCCATCTCCCTTCCGTTGGCATAGGGCCAAACGTAGTTGTACGTCCCGCCGCTGATCAGGAGTTCCGTGAGCATAGGTGCGGCGAAGGCAGTCGGTATGCCGCGCTGCATCGGTCCAACTTGGGCGGGGAAGACGAACTTTAGCCCGGTGGTAATGAAGCCGAACAGGTTCCTTCGGCTTGGCCGAGGCTCGTTCCTGCTGTTGTCTTTTCGCGCGATGCCTGATGCGACACTACGCTTGATCGACTGCGCTATTTCGGTCTTGCTGATCCCGAGTTGCGCTTCTAGGTTCCGAACGGAATATGGATCTCCCCCCACGGATTCCGATCGCAACCGATCGATGCCCTTGGTGAGTTCCTGATCTTGCAGGCTTACCAGCTTCAGCAGGACGACGATATCTTGGCTCTTCATAATAGTGTCCTCTGTCCTAGGACTGAGGACACTTAGCCTAAAGCAATTGGTCCTGTCAAATCTGTGGACATCGCCCTTAGGGTTGATCGTCTGGAGCAAAGAGCTCGATGTACCTCACAGTAAGTGCTTGGGCGATTTGGTAGATGATGATGATCGAGGGGTTTCCGAATTGATCAAGACCAGATTTCCAGCCGAAGCAAAGGCGCCTGGCCAATCTCTCGCCGGCACCGCCCCAAATAATATCTAAAATCGCGGGAAAAGCGGAATGGCATTAGCTCGAGATAACGCATACATTTCGCGAGAAACCTAAGGGAAACCCTGACCAGCTTTCGGCTTTCACTGAGGTGATTGCCACCGCTGTTATGACATGATGAAACAAAGGTTGGATGACGACCCCACATGTCGAAACTAGAGAATCATATAATCTCGACACAAGCTGTTCTATCAAGATCTCATTTTGCCAAATCACGGTTCAACGGTTCGATTCCCATCAAGGCGAGGGATGAGTTGGGTATGCCGCTCCGAATAGTCCCATTTGTCACATCACTGAAAAACTTCTGACCTAACGAGGCTTTCCGGGCCTCCGCTCAGGGTGCGGCCGTCGATCAGGAGTGACGAAATCATGTTGGAACGTGTTGGCAGCGAATCGAAAGAGGTCGAAACCCTGGTCGTGGACCTCGGCCAGAAAGACGTGACCGGCCGTTCTGCATCGGCAAAAACCATCGACGCCAGCGAAATACGCAAGATCGCGCCGAGCGGCAACGGGCAGGCACTCGACATCTCCGCTGCGCGGGGCTTCGTCGGGTTTACGCCGAGCAAACGCGGCGGCGCCGCGATCCTGGTCGATGCAAAGGTGAGCACGCCCGAAACCGACCCGGGCACCGATCTCAAGATCGACCTCGACGGTTTTCTCGCCGCTGCCCTCCAGCAATCTCGCCAGCTATTCGTTCAACGACGTCATGGCGGCGATCATGATCGGCACCGGGCTGGCCGGCAAGGGCATTGCCGCCAACGGCTCAGGCGACGGACGCTTCTTCGCCGGCAGCGGCGGCGACGCCTGGATCGCCGAGCGCATGTTCGCCACCAAGGATAATGGCTGGAGCAAGACCATCCAAAGTCTCGATCTGCCTTATATCGACAGCGACTATCTGACATCCAGCCTCAAGAAGATGGACCTTGTCATGTCGGGTTCGGATGCCATCGAGCCGGTCGTGGAGCGCCCGATCGACGAGAAAGACATCCTGGAAAGCAAGGTGCTGCGCGGTTACGCTCCGTCGACCGCCTATGAGCCGACGCTGAAGAAGCTCGACGAACTCAAATACGGCATTCTCGGCGACGCCGTGAAGGACGTGAACCGGGATTTCGTGGCGCCCCACAATATGGACCACCTCGACCAGCTGGCGCCGGAACAGAAGGCAACGCTGCTCTACGATCTCATCGAGATCAAACAGCAGTTCAACGGCTATATGAACCAGTATGGCGACAGCGTGCCCGATGGCGAGCGCGTCGGCAAGGACCTCGACGCGCGGATCGAAAAGCTGACGGCTGATCCCGCGACGCAGCAGCATCTCTCAGATATCTTCGCAAGCGGCATGAAGGAATATCTGCAGCAACCGGAGAATTCCGATCTGCTCACCAACATCGAAGACGCCTATCTGATCGATATCGGCGGCGGCAAGGCGATCGACCGGGCGCTGAGCGCCGGCAAGAGCTTCGAAGATGCCCTGAAGGATTATTATTCCGAACTCAACACGCTCGTCGATCTCCTGCCCCAGGATTATATCGACGCGCATCTCGACGCCGCGAACGTCACCTTCTCAAACATCATCAAGGAACATTATATCGGCGACGGCCAGGGTGTCGATCTCGAGCAGTTGCTGTCGGGTCCGGATGACACATTTGTGCCCGGCGCAACGAATGACGCCATCAGCCAGTTGGCAAACACCTTCGCCGAGGATTTCATCAGCAAAAACGGCCCGGCAGATGGCGGCGAAACGCTGAAACAGAATCTGGCGCAGGACATAGCACGCGACGTTGACGGCGTTCTGCGCATGGTGCGCGGCGGCATGAAGCTCGACGCCGCGGTCGCCTCCTTCAAGGATTCGCTCGACCTGCCGCGCCAGACTCGCACACCTGCTGGCATCGATGCCGAAGTGTACAAGGCCGGCCTCGTCCATGCGGTCCAGATGCTCAGCATGTCGAGCGTGCTGGTGGCGCGCGGCCTCGGTGTGGGCGGCAAGTGGACGCCGGCCGATATCGCCGCTGCGGTCGGCTCGGCGACGCAGATCGTTGGCATGACGATGGAGGGTCTCGGCAAGAACCTCGACGTTGCCGGCAAGCCGTTCAGCGCCTTCGGCAATCAGCCGGGCAGCTGGGGCAAGGGGATCTCCATGAGCTTCTCGCCGAAGACGATGGAAGCGGCGGGCAAGATTCTCGGTGCCGCCGGCGGCCTCGCCATGGCCGGCCTCGGCTTCTATCTGGCGTCGCGGACGATGAAGACCGGCGACCGCGCCAAGGGCGCGCTCGAAATCATCGGCGGCATTGCCGGTACCGGCAACGCGCTTATCGGTTTCTCCGAAGCGATGCTTTATCTGACCAATGTCATGTCCCGCGCCTTTTCCGGACTCGAAACGGTGGCGCCGGAAGTGGTGACCATCTTCAGCAACGCCGCCAAAGCCGGCCTTGCGGCGGCCGGACTGGTCACCGGCCTCGTTGCCTCGGCCGTCGGGCTGGCACTTGGCCTGTGGGATATGGCCAATGGCGTGAAGAAGCTCGACAAGATGGAAAAGCAGCTGAACGAGAAGCTTGAGCGCTACACCGGCGAGTCCGTGCATCTCGAATTCCGGCCGGATCCGTCATTCATCTGGTAAAGGCATAGTCGGCGGCAACGATGACCGCCACCCCGGAAAAGCCTGGGAAATGCCCTGCGAGCCTCGGTAAAAATGTGATTTGATCTCCCCGCGCGAGGTCGCTGCATTTATGCAACCGCGATGTCGCGATCGGGCTTGAATTATCGCGCAAAGGTCGATCTTATGCCTAACGTAAGGTAAACGACCTCATCCGCGAAAAGCGGACAAGAAAATCAAAGGGAACGCATGTCATCCATCGCACCAGCATCTTCGGATATCGATACGGTTTCATTTCTCAGGCTAAACGCCAATTCCGATCCGAAGTCCGAAAATTCGACAAGCCAGGACAAGACCGCGAGCACGGTCAAGAAGGCATCGCCTTTTAGCTCTGACGGGACGACGACGGCAGGCCTGACGATTCTCTCCTCCACATCGGCGCAGACGAGTAGCCCGAAGTTCGTTGCGCAGGCCGCGACGTCAAATGGCGATTCCAGCCCTACCGCACCGATCCAGCCGGTCATCGATCTCCTGTTCAATTCCGATTTCATGAGCGAGATCAATCAGGGCTTCATGGAAGGGCTGAAGGACAAGGACAAGTCCTTCGAGAGCATCGACGTCGTCAAAAACCCTCAGAATTACACCGCCGAGCAGAAACTGATCATGTATCTCGATCTGCTTCAGACTAAGGCGACCTTCGGCAAATACAAGGACAGCCTCGGCGACAACCAGCGCGGCATCTACAACGACCAGGAGATCCTGAAGGATCTCGACAAGTCGATTGCAATCCTGGGCTCGGACGCCGACGTCAACTCACAGATGACGGAGAAGGCGCTGAAGGCCCTCAAGCTGATCTTCTCCGGTTATCGCGTCGCGCCGGCCGATACCAACAAGGACGCTTTCGAGATCATCAACGACACGATCACCCGTGACGAGAAGATGAAGGACCTGCGTACGAAGGTCGAGGATGCCTTTGAGCGCGACATCGTCAATGGCGGCCTGCTGAATGACGGCCTGAAATCCGGCAAGGACGTCACCACCATTCTCAAGGAATATAATGCCGCCCTCGGCTTCTATTCCATGGTGCTTCCCGACGATTTCGTAAAGCAGCGCTCGGCGATTGCCGACAAGACCTATGCCGAATTTTTCGACAAGAACGTGCTGCCGACGATCTCCGATCCGACGACGGCGCTCGATGGCCTGATCCGCATGGGACTGGCCGGCAACAAGACCGAGCGGGAGCTGAAGGGGCTCGGCTCCATCCTGCCGGTTGTGGATTTCGACCAGTCGCTCGGGCTCGGCGGCAGTCTGTTCCCCGATCTCAAGATCGACCTCGACGGTTTGAAGAAGGTTGCCGCTTCCGAATTCGGCAGCACCGTGCCCAACAACATCACCCACCTGTTCAACCCGACCATCCAGGCGATGGCCAACCAGTTTCACGGGGGAGACAGCCCCGAGGTGCGCGATCAGTTCAAGGCCGATGTGAAGGCGCTTCTCGGCCCGCTGCTCGACAAGATCGGGGCCGGAGAAATCGGAGTCGGCGATCTTGCCGGCAATCTGGAGCGCATCACCTCGCAGCTGGCCGCCCCCGGTGGCAAGGAGGTCTGGGGCTACCGCCATGCGGTGCAGACCGCGCTCGAAGGGCTCGTCATGGGCGCCAGCCTTGTCTCGAAGATGTCGGCCAATGCTGAGTGGGACAAGAGCGTCTCGCCGCTGCCCTCCAGCAATCTCGCCAGCTATTCGTTCAACGACGTCATGGCGGCGATCATGATCGGCACCGGGCTGGCCGGCAAGGGCATTGCCGCCAACGGCTCAGGCGACGGACGCTTCTTCGCCGGTAGCGGCGGCGACGCCTGGATCGCCGAGCGCATGTTCGCCACCAAGGATAACGGCTGGAGCAAGACCATCCAGAATCTCGATCTGCCCTATATCGACAGCGAATATCTGACATCCAGCCTGAAGGACATGGGACTTTCCATGTCGGGGCTGATGAAGACGCTGATGCCCGGAACGGATGTGATCGATCCGATCATCGTCGACGGCAAGACCGCCGAAGAGGCGATCAAGAAGATCATCGCTCCGAGCCTTGATGCGCTGGCGGAAACACTGTTCAAGGGCAATGCCGAGGCCATGGCGCAATACAAGACCAATTTCACGACGATCTTCACCGCGCTTTGGGCGACGATGCGCCCGGGCGGCAGCGTCGAAACCATCAAGGCCGACCTTGCCAAGCTGATCGACAAGACTGCGACGGCAGTGCCAGCGGGGGTCGATCCGGTCAAATACAAGGCGGCGCTCTCTTCCGGCGTGATGTCGGTGCTCACCGCCTCCCGGTCCATCTATGCCGGCCTCAACATGACGAGCCCGACCTGGGACAGCATCGGCATCGTCGTTCTGCACGCCCTTGGTGCGCTGGCGCATATGGGCAGTGCGCTCGGCTCGGCGATCAAAGCCTCGAATTTTTCGCTGCTGGATGGGATCGGCTCGCTCGTCGGCGTCTCCGACGAACTGGCGCGGGCGCAACGCAGCGTGCTCTCCGCCTTTTTCAAGAATACCGGGACGACGGTCGGCGCCGTTGCCGGGGTCGCCTGGCTGCCGGTGGAATATTACCAGTTCCTGCAAGGGCTCACGAGCGGCAAGGGCGACCCGGTCGATCTCATTTTCATGGGTATCGGAACGGTAGCGGACACGGTCGGCGCGATCGAAGGCATTGCAGGCGTTGCCAACATGCTGGTGAACTCCACCTTCCTCGGGCGCACGGGTGCAACGGTTGCCCTGGTCTCCGGCGCCTTCTCGCTCGGTTTTGCCGTTGCTTGCGCGGTGTCCTGGGCGGCCTGGTCAGGCTTTACCATCTACCAGAGCATCAAGCAGGAAAAGGCCTTCCACAAGCAGACCGACATGATGAACGACATGCTCAAGCGCACGGTCAACGACACGGTCGGCATCTACGCCAAGACCGGCCCGATCGTCGGCGCCAAGGGCGGCGTCACCCCCGCGCCCCGCGACCCGGAACAGCGCGAGCTTACGCCTGAGAACTGGGACGCGATCACCGCCGATGTCGAGAAGCGCCGCGGTACGGCGGTGGGCTGATCCGGGACGCGTTCGCAACACCAAATATCTGAGTGTTCACAGGCCCGTTGGCGTAGAGGCGGTCGGGCCTGTGAACATTCGAACAAATTTAAGTATAAACTTCATGCGCAATCTGGATATCTGCTGCGTTTTATGGACAAAACGTTCCATTTTAATATAAAGATCGCTAAATTTATCATAGCCGACTGTACGTTCTGGAAATTAACCATCGGTTAAGTTTAAACAATTGACCAGCCGTTTTTTTATCCATATCAAATCATGCATTCATTTTGATAAATTCCTTGATGGAAGTGCTCATATGGCCGTAGATGCGGTGAATTCCGACCTGAACTTGGCGCCTGCAGACCCTGTCTCGGTGGAGCTGACGACTGATAAGACGGGTTCCACAGGCACCACCGGCAGCACGACGAAAAAGGTCGATCCGAACAGCGAGAGCGAGGTTCTCTCCGCTGCCGTGGACGCATTTCTGCCGGGCATGATTTCCAACACCCTGATGCTGAACAATTCGCTTTTCAATTTCGCCAAGGAGGCGATCGACGAAGGCAGCGACGAGTAGCGTTCCTGTTCATCGTTTGCAGTTGACATGTACCGAGTTGAGGAATTGCAATGAGTGGAGAAGTACTTTCCGGCCGCGCCTTCACGCCGCCCTTCGATGGCGTATCGACGGGCAATGTCCTGAAGACCTCGGAGATCGTGGCGGAGCGGATCGGGTTGCAGCCGGCGGATTTCGCTGGCATTCGGCCAACCGAGCTCACCTCCATTCCCAATACCCAGGGCCGCAAGATCGCGCCTGAGTCCGACGCCGTCCTGCCCTCCTATTCACCGGAAGGCAATACCACGCCCTCCAGCATTCTCGACCGGCTGTCGGCTTTCTTCATGCCGGTGGCCGGAATCGGCCAGCCGGAGACGCCGCTGGTGCGATTTACCGCGGACAAGGATCAGAGCGGCCCGAAGATCGAAGACATCACGACATCAATCGACCGGCTGGAGAAATCACAGCAATTCGCAACCGGCACGACGCTGCTGTCGTCGCTCACCCAGTCGGTGATGTCGTCATCCAAACGGCTGACGCAGGGCCAGTGAACATCATGATCACATCGGCCCTTTCGAGATCATCGATCTCTTCGCCCGCGCGCAAAGTCCTTCCGAAGGCCGCAATGCTTGCCCTCTGCCTGTTCCTCGCCGCCTGCAGCCAGGACGTGCTCACGGGGCTCGATCAGCGCGATGCGCTGGATGCCCAGGTGCTGCTCGAACGCGCCGGCATTTCCGTCACCATGAAGAGCGAAAAGGGCGGGACCTATGCGATCACCGCTGAATCAACCGATCATGCCCGGGCGATCGAGCTGCTGGCGGGCGCCGGTCTGCCGCGTCAGTCGTTTGGAAATGTCGCCGAACTCTTTGCCGGCAACGGCTTCCTCGTGACACCTTACGAACAGAAAGCCCGGATGAGCTACGCCATCGAGCAGCAGCTTGCCGAAACGCTTTCCGGGCTCGACGGCGTGGCGACGGCGCGCGTCCATGTGGTGCTGCCGGAGGAGAACGGCCGCGGGCTCATCAAGGAGAAGGCGAGGGCAGCGGCCGTGCTGCAATATCGCCCCGGCGCCAATCTCAACGAGATCGACATGAAGAGCCGGTCCGTTCTGGTCAACAGCATCCGTGATCTCTCTTACGAAGATGTCTCGGTGGTGGTCAGCCCCTGGTCGGAGGTCGGCGCGCCGGCGGCGGTAGCGGCGGCACCGGCCCCGGCGGCAACCGTGACGCCGGCGCCCGCTACAGCGCCATCCTCGATGGTGCAAAGCGCTCTCTCGGCTTTCAAAGGCCCCAATCTTGCCGTGATCGGCGCCATCATCCTCGCCATCGGGGCATGCCTGCTGCTGCTGTTTCCGCAGCGGAAGGAGCGCTGAGCATGCGCACGCCGCGTGCGGACGGCGAGGCGATCTCGAATGCGGCGAGGATCCGCAAGGCAGCGCTGCTTTCCGCGGATATGCTGACGGCCGCCCGATGGGATGGGATCGCGCCGCTCCTTGCCGACGGATCCACCCTGTCGCCGCGGCTGCATCGGCGGCTTTTCACTGAGATAGCGGAAGCCCATGGCGATCCCGCCACGTTTGCCGACGGCGCCCGCCGCCTGACTTCCATGGCCACGGACGGACGCGCAACGGCCGCGCTCCGGGCGGGCCTCGCCTATCATCTCGCAGCCTTCTGCCCCGCGGTCGATCGCCCGACCCTTACGAGGCTCAGGGCCGCCTACGGCGAGGAAGCGGTCGCATTCGCTCTCGGCCACATCAATCTTTCCGCGGCAACGCCGCCGCTCGATCTGTTGAGCGAGCAGGCAAGGCAGGTCGTCGAGGCCGATGGCTGGTCGATGCTGGCACTTCTGGCAGACGAATACCGGATCTCCGCGGCTTGGCGGTCGGCGGGCTGGCGCGACATGGCTGAAAACGGCTCGGCTTCCCTCTTAAAGGGCCCGGCGCTCGCCCTGGCGGCGGCAGCCGTCGACGAGGTCGCCGCCTTAAAGGAAGGCGCCGGACGATGAGCTCGGGATTTGCACGCCACGACCGCATCATTCCGGCGGAGAGTTTCGGCCAGATCACAGAGGCGGCGCAAATTCTGGAGGCTGCCCAACGGGACGCCGCCCAATCTCAGGCCACACTTGCAGCCGCCAGCGAGCAAGCCGCCCAAAACGGCTATCGCGACGGATTCGAACAGGGCGTTCGCGATGCCGCCGCACGGCTTGCCGCCTCGCTCGGAAAAGCCGAACGGGAAATTGCCAATCTCGACAGCTGGGTCGAGGCGGTGGTTCTGAAATCGGTCGGACTGATCCTCGGATCGATGGAGGCCGACGAACGCACGAGGCGATTGGTCCGCCACGCCATATCCCAGACCGCTGAGGCGCAGGAGATCGTCCTGCATGTCGCCCCCGACGATGCCGCCATGATCGCCCGGGCAATTGCGGACATCGATCACCGCATCACCATCGAAACGGATCCGCTGATGTCTGCCGGCGAGATTATTCTGGAGACGTCGGCGGGACGAAGCCAGATCGGCTTGAAAGACCAGCTCGCCACCGTGACCGAGGCCCTCGTCCATGGTTGACGCGTTGCTTCGGATGGAGCGGACACTCGAACAAACGGACGTGCGGCGGCAGAGCGGCCGCGTAAAGAGTGTGTCGGGCCTGCTGGTGCGGGCGCTCATCCCCTCGGTCAGGATCGGCGAGCTTTGTGAACTGCATGAGCCGGGCAGGGGTCGCATCGGCCTTGCCGATGTCGTCGGCATCGACGGCGAGACGGCGCTTCTCTCGCTTCACGGCGAAACCCGCGGCATCTCCCAGCGCACGGAAATCATCCCGACCGGCCGGGAACCGACGGTCTCTGTCGGCAGTTTCCTAATCGGCGCGATCGTCGACGCACACGGTAATGTCCTGCGTCCCTCCGCCAATCCCGGCGGCGAGGACGCGCGCTTCCTGCAGCCGCTCTATGGCCAGCCGGTCGATCCTCTGTCGCGCCGCCCCATCCGCCAGCCGTTTACCTCGGGAATTGCTGCCCTGGACGGATTGCTGACCTGCGGCCAGGGCCAACGCATCGGTATTTTCGGCGCGCCCGGCGCCGGCAAGTCGACGCTGGTGTCCCAGATCGTCGCCAACAGCAAGGCCGATGTGATCGTCTGCGCCCTGGTGGGCGAACGCGGACGCGAGGTCGGCGAATTCGTTGCCGGCAACATGCCGGAAGGCGTTCCGTCGAATGTGGCGCTGGTTGTCGCCACATCCGATCGCCCGGCGCTGGAGCGGTTCAAGGCGGTGATGACAGCAACGGCGATCGCCGAATATTTTCGCGAGCAGGGAAAACATGTGCTGCTCGTCATCGACAGCGTCACCCGCATGGCCCGCGCCTTGCGCGAAGTCGGACTTGCTGCCGGCGAACCGCCGGTGCGGCGCGGCTTTCCGCCTTCCGTATTCGCCGTCTTGCCGCAGATCTTCGAGCGCGCCGGCAACAGCGCAAACGGCACGATGACGGCTTTCTATACGGTCCTCGTCGAAGGCGAAGAGCAGGACGATCCGATTGCCGAAGAAACCAGGTCGCTGCTGGACGGCCATATCGTGCTCTCCGACAAGATTGCCAGGGCGGGCAATTTTCCGGCGATCGATGTTCTGGCCAGCCGAAGCCGGACGATGAGCGCGGTGGTGAGCGAGAGCCATCGCCAGGCAGCCGACAAGCTGCGCGCCCTGCTTGCCCTCTATGACGAAGTGGAACTGCTTATCCGCGTCGGCGAATATCGCCAGGGGCGCGATGCCGCTGTCGACGAGGCCGTCGCCAAACACGGCCTCATCCAGCGCTTCCTGTTTGACGGCCAGGGCAAGCCGCAGCCGTTCGGCGCGATCGTCGAAGCCCTCGATGAGCTTGTCCGATGAATGTCGCCGCGCCCGCATGGCCCCACGCATCGATGGCCGGGAACTTCTTTTCCCGTTCCGGCACGATGATGCGCGCCGCCTGGCAAATTCCGGTCCGGGAGCAGACGCTTTCCGTTCGCCCGCTGGCCCCCGATATCGCAGCCGCGCGGACCACCGATCCGGTCGGCATTCTCTGCCACGTCGGTAAACGTGAGCAGATGCTGATTGCGTCGGCCGGCGCATTGCGGCTGCTGGCGGAAAGACTGGAACCGCTGCTCCTATGGGAAAAGCTGTCGCCGTCTGAAAAGGCGGCCGTGGTCGAACACCTGTTCGCCGAGGCTTTCGAGGCAATCGAGAATAGGATCGGCATGAGCCTGTCGCTGCTGCAGATCGGCGCCGAGACGCAGCCGGATGTCAGCGGCAATTTCGGCTTCGACATCGGCTGGAACGGCATGAGCCTGCCCTTGAGCGGCCGCTTCGATGAAACCGCCCTTGCCGGCCTGGTCGGCTGGGCAAGCCGCCTGCCGCGCCGCACGCTCAATGTCCTGACGACGGCGGTCAGCATCCGGCGCGGTTATGCCCTGCTGTCGGTCAGTGAAATCAAATCCCTGCGGTTGGGGGACGGCATCGTCATCGATGGCGGGGCACCGGAGACCGTGGTCGCGATCACGGGTGAACGTTACCTTGCAACCTGCATGCGATCGGACAAAGGCGCGGTCCTCACCGAACCACTCCTGTCGACGCCAACCGGACCAATGAGGCATTTCATGACAAATGAAACCGTCGATCAGGAATTGCAGGGCGAGCCGCGTCCGTCGCCTGTCGACAGCATCCCGATCAAGCTGGTCTTCGATGCAGGACGGCTGGAGTTGCCGCTGCGCACACTCGAAATGATCGGCGAGGGTTATGTGTTCAACCTCGACAGGCCATTGTCGGACGCCGTCGATATCATCGCCCAAGGCCGCGTTATCGGACGGGGCGAAATCATCTCCGTGGATGGATTGAGCGCCGTTCGCGTCACGGCGCTGCACGACTGATGGAACAGAGCTTTCCTCTTGCCCAGAGCCTCGTGGCGATGGCGGCGATCTCGATGCTGCCGGTTATTGCCGTGATCGCGACCTCCTTCACCAAGATTTCGGTCGTCCTGCTGATCGTGCGTAATGCGATCGGCATCCAACAGACGCCGCCGAATCTCCTGGTCTTTGCGATTGCCATCGTGCTCTCGGCCTTCGTGATGAACCCGGTGCTGCAAAACAGCTGGCAATTGCTGCTCGCCCATAGCGGCGATTTCGGCACGGTCAGTGGCATGGTGGACGGCATGATCAAGGTGGCGGCACCGCTGAAGGATTTCATGCTGAAATTTTCCGACGCCGAGGTGCGCGAATTTTTCGTGCAGGCGTCGCAGAAGATCTGGGCAAACGCGCCGGCAACCCCCATTGCCTCCGATGACATCACCGTGCTGACGCCGAGCTTCCTCGTTTCGGAACTGACGCGGGCCTTCGAAATCGGATTTCTGATCTATCTGCCCTTTCTGATGATCGACTTTGCCGTTTCCGCCATTCTGGTGGCGCTCGGCATGCAGATGATGTCCCCGACCGTGGTGTCGACACCGCTGAAGCTGCTGCTGTTCGTCTCGATCGATGGCTGGCGGCGATTGCTGGAAGGTCTGGTGCTGTCCTATGCGCAGTGAGCATCGCCCCTTCCCGAAAACCCCGGTTCACGTGCCTGCCACGCGAAAGGCTTGCCGTCATGGGTGAAGACCAGGTCGCAGCCGAAATCGGCATGTCCGTCATGGCGACCTTCGCCTTGGCCGGCCCCATTCTGGGCCTGGCCGCGCTTCTCGGGCTGATCATCGCCATTTTCCAGGCGGCAACGCAGATCCAGGAGCAGACCATCGCGCAGATCGTCAAGATTTTCGTGATCTCCATCACCCTGCTGCTGTTCGGCCGGGTGCTGGCAACGCCGCTGATCGAACATTCCGTTCATATCCTCAACGACTTCCCGACCATGGTTCAGTGAGGCGAGGCGGATGGGGCCGGATCATCTTCCGCTCGTCGGCATTGAGGTCGCGGCACCGGCCGCAGCCATGCTCGGCGCCGCGCGTGCGCTCGGGATCCTGCTGATCTTCCCGATCTTCTCGCTGTTTAGCATCGTCGGCATTCTGCGTTTCGGCCTGGCAATCGGCCTTTCGGCGCCCTCCGTCGCCTTCGCCTATTCGGTGCTGGCTCTCGGAGATACGTCCTGGTTCGATCTGGCCGCCCTTTCGATGAAGGAGCTTTGCTTCGGGGCGCTGATCGGCATGGGGCTCGGCATTCCCTTCTGGGCGGCCCAGACGGCGGGCGATATGACCGATGTCTATCGCGGCGCCAATGCCGCCAATCTCTTCGACCAGATCAACGCGCTGGAAACCGCGCCGCTCGGCTCGCTGATGATGTCGATCGCCCTGGTGATTTTCGTCAGTGCCGGCGGCATCATCGATCTGGTCACGATCTTCTATAAGTCGTTCGAGCTCTGGCCGCTCTTCAACCTCATGCCCACTATCCCCGACGATCCGCTCGACATGATATCAGGCGTTTTCGGCCGGCTGTTCAAAGCGGCCGGGTTACTCGCCGCCCCGTTCATGATCGTCACCTGCGCGTTTGAATTGTCGCTCGCCTTCGTCGGCCGCTCGTCCAAACAATTCCCGCTGAACGACAGCCTGCCGGCCATCAAGAACTTCGCGGTCATGGTCATCCTCGTGATCTACACGGCCTTCATCTCCAGCTATTTCCACGATCTCTGGATCGATGGATTCAACGAGGCGAAAGCCATGCTGGAGGTGACCGATGGCCAAAAATGACGATACCGAGGAAAAAACCCTGCCGCCGAGCCGGGTGAAGCTCGATCGTCTTCGGCGCGAGGGCCAGGTTCCCCGCTCGAAGGAAATCCCGGTTGCGATCTCCGTCCTTGCCATCGCCGTCTACGTCACCTGGGGCTTGCCTGATATCCTCGAGGATTTCACCCGCAGTTTCGATGCCGGCCTACACTCCGCCGCGCGGGCCGACCCCTCCGACGCCGTCACTGTCGGCTTGAGCGAAACCGGCGTGGCGCTGCTCGATCTCATCTGGCTGCCGCTTGCCATGGGTCTTGCCGCAACCATCCTGGTCGCGATCCTCGACGGGCAGGGGTTTCTCGTATCGTTCAAACATATGAGCTTCGATTTTAACCGGCTCAATCCGTTCGAGGGCATCAAGAGGCTTTTTTCGCTCGCGAGCATCGCTGAGTTCGTCAAGGGGCTCGTCAAGTTTGTCCTGCTCGCGGCGGCCGGCGGCGGTGCGATCCTCTATTTTCTCAACAGCATCTTCTGGTCGCCTCTTTGCAGAGAAGCATGCACGCTCTCCGCGGCAGCCCATCTCCTCGGCTCGATCCTCGTCATTGCCGCCGGCATCATGGTAGCGGCGGCGTTTTTCGATATTCGCATTTCGCGCGCGCTGTTCAGGCACGAACACCGGATGACCAGGACGGAGGCGCGGCGCGAATACAAGGATACTCAGGGCGACCCGAAGCTGAAATCGGCGCGCCGGCAGATCGGCGCGGAAATGCGTAGCAGCTCGCCGCGCAGGCAAGGGCCTGGCCGGCAATGAAAAAGCGGGAGCCTAAGGCGCCCGCTTGGTCTCAATTTGCGGTTCCAGTCGTCGGGCGTCTCAAACGCCCGATTGATTGTCACCCACACGCGTACAATTCTTCACATCGTCCAGCGTGATCTGGGACAGGAACGTCGCGCCGGCAAGCGAGCTGTCGGTGCGGAAGACGTTGCTGCCGTTGGAGAACGCCCCGCCATCGATGGTGACGTCGCCGGCGCTTTTTACCGTCAGCGCATCCTCGCCGACATTCTGCCAATTGACGTTTTCGAGCGTCGGGCCGCCATAGACGTGAATGCCGTCGGTGCCATTCTCGCCGAGATTGACATTCTTGAGCGTCGCGCCGTTCTTGAAAATGAACAGCGGCGATTGGGTTTCGGACTGGCCGCCATTGCCGAGCTTGGACGAGGCCGTATAGGTCGCCCCCTTGCCGTCGAACACGCCTCCATCTACGACGATCGGCTCATTGACCACGATGACGCTGCCCTCTTTCGAGAGGTCGGGCTTTTCCGTCGTGGCCTGTTTTTCGTCGGATGGATCCACCTTCTTGGAGTCTGACTGCCAGTTGATGTGCTTGCGCAGCACATCCTTGGGGTCGGACTCAGTGCCGTTTTCCGACGTTTCCCGCGACTTCGGCACATAGGAAGTTAGCAACGGCGGGTTGCCGGAGAAATCTTCGAAGGGCGAAACCTTGCGGGTTCGGATGGCGGTGAAATCCGTGTCGGCCCTATTGCTGCCGCCAAGGCAACCGGACTCAAGGTCGAAACGGGACGTTCTGTCGAAGTCGATGGGCCTTTGTCCATCTACGCCACACATTGCATTCACCCCAGTTGGTCTCGTCTACTTCACCTGCTCTATGAGCCTGGCCTCTGTTTGGAGCCGGCAGCGTTCCGGATTTGCCCGATCTCTCCGACGGTTTCGATCGTTATATCCCTGTCGATCTCCGCCGCCGCCAGCACCGGAATGCGGCAGTTGTGGTGGATCATCAGCGTCTGGGTGAGCAGGCGCCATTCGCCCGGCACGATGATGACGGGATCGTAACCCCGCTCGTTGGTGTCCTCGAGAGCCTGCCTGGCTTTTTCGGCCAGCAGGCGCAGTCTTTCGGCTATCTCGATCTTCTCGGTCGCTCCAGCGGCATCATAGGACCGGATGAAGTGGTCCCATTCGGCCGGAAGCACCAGCGCCGGCAGCAATCCGCGCCGGTCGAGAAGCCCGAAGGCGATCTGCTTGACCAGCGCGGCGCGCGCCATTTCGGCCACGGCATCCGGTGCGTGATCGGTGCCGGCGTGCAGCATCACTTCCAGCAGTCCGCGCGGCTGGGAAAGCGTCACGCCGGAATCCAGCAGGCGCCTGACGACCGCGACCGTCAGCATCAGCGGCACCTGGGTGGCGACGTCGATCGCCAGTTTGCCGAGACGCGGTTCGAGGCTCCCCAGCCATTGTGCCGCGTCGTCGACGCTGAACAGGGCGCCGATATGGCGGCGGACGATGCGCACGATGTCGTCGGCAATCTGTTCGGCCGTCCGTTCAGGACCGCAGTTGACGAGGCCGGCGGGCACATTTTCCACCTGAAGATGGATCAGATCCTCGGCCATGCGGGGATCGGCGTTGAACGTCGGCACCGTCACGGAGACGCCGACGGCGCGCGCCGCCAGGCGAATCCGCGCGTCCAGCATTTCGCCGAGCCGCATCGCCTCAAGCCGCGCCAGCGTTTCCACCGCGACGGTGGCGATGACGGGATCGCCATATTTCGCCCTGTCGAGCGGATAGGAATTGGCGCTTTCCACGGCATTCGCCGATCCGGCCGCGGCAGGGCCCGCGCGCCGGCGATGAATCATGAAGGCTAGGCCCGCCAGACACAGGCCGATCGCGGCGAGCACGCTCGTCGGAAATCCCGGGACGAAGCCCGCGCAGATCGTCAGCGCCGCCGCAATCGCCAATGCGCGGGGCTCCCGGAAGAGTTCGCGGCCGATATCGCTGCCGAGACTGCCGTTGCCGTCATCGGACACGCGGGTCACGACGATACCGGCCGAGACTGCCATCAGAATCGACGGAATCTGCGACACCAGACCGTCGCCGATCGACAGCAGCGTATAGAGATGGGCAGCCTCGGCGAAGCTCAGCCCCTTCTGGAAGATACCGATCGCCAGGCCGCCTATGAGATTGACGGCGACGATCACCAATCCTGCGACCGCATCGCCCTTGACGAAGCGCATGGCGCCGTCCATCGCGCCGAAGAACTGGCTCTCCTGTTCGAGACGCGACCGGCGCTTTTGCGCAGCTTCCGTGGTGATATGGCCGTTGCGCAGGTCGCTGTCGATGGCGAGCTGCTTGCCCGGCATGGCATCGAGCGTGAAACGCGCGCCGACCTCTGCGATACGCTCGGCGCCCTTCGTCACCACGATGAACTGCACCAGCGCCACGATCAGAAAAATGATCAGGCCGACGACGACATTTCCCGCAACGACGAAATCGCCGAAGGCCATGATGATCTCGCCGGCATCGGCATCCGCCAGCACGAGCCGCGTCGAGGAAATCGTCAAGGCCAGGCGG
Source organism: Rhizobium sp. 862_C5_N1_2 (assembly GCF_051811205.1). Taxonomy (NCBI): domain Bacteria; kingdom Pseudomonadati; phylum Pseudomonadota; class Alphaproteobacteria; order Hyphomicrobiales; family Rhizobiaceae; genus Rhizobium; species Rhizobium sp. 862_C5_N1_2. Next base: position 76,437 of record NZ_JBPWPT010000005.1, read on the forward strand.
AACAGCGTGCCGATCAGAATGACCGCGGGAAAGGTCGAGATTTCAAGCACGCTCTTCAGATAGGTCGTGGTGATCAGCACCACGAAAGCGAAGGAGAGATTGAAGGCGATCAGCACGTCCAGAACGATTGTCGGAAGCGGCAGCACCATCATCGTCACGACGGAGGCGAAAAACACCGCAAGCAGCATATCGGTGCGCCGCGCAAGCATGGCGATGGCGGATGACCTTACCTTCATGATCCGGCTTCCGACGCCATCGCCTATTCTTGTTCGCTGCTGGAAATTTCGGCGAGCTTCGGCTCGGCACTGCCGGCGGAGGCGAAATTGACCGTATCGTCCTCACTGTCGCGGGAAACGATCATCTGGTCGTTGCCGATCTCCTTGATCCGCCAGCCGCTCGCAACGACATCGCCTTCCTCGTAGCGGCGGCCGTCGGAGCCGATGATGAACCTGACTGGCGTATAGCCGGCGGCGGCGACGAAGCCGTCGAGACCGGAAGAGAGGGCGGTGAGATCGACGATGGAAACGGAACCACCGCGCCGGCTCATCGAGGCGATGATGCTACGCAGCTTCGTCTTGTCAGGCAGGCCGAGAGGTCGCGATCCTTCGCCGATGCGAATTTCGTCGGCGGTGGCGACGATGCTAAGATCTTGGGGAATCTGAGCCATACGAATGGCCTGGCGGATTTCGGCAGCGATCGCCGCCGATGACGGCGCCGGTTCGGGTGCGGCGGAAACCCTGACGGGCGGGCCTTCGTGAGCCGGCGCGTCGCTGTTGTAAAGGCCGACCAGCAAAAGCATCGCCGCCAGCCCGAGAAGGCCGGCAGCCGCAATCCGGCGTGGCGCGAACCGCCCGCGCCCGGCGCCGAGACCTTCGAGTTCGCAGGCCGTGCCGTCGAAGGAGATGGTCTGCCTCTTTGTAAGGCTCATCGTTCGATCACGCGGGATGGAATGACCATCGATCACCACGTCATCCCGCAGCGCGGTAAACGACACCGCGTCGGAGCCGCGGGAGCGCTGCAGACTGATGGCAAAGGCGGGTTCCGGTTTGGCGCCGAGGATGATCAGGTCGCAATCGGCGCTGCCGCCGACAACCTGCCGCTCCGCCGTCAACGGCAGAATGGAGCTGCGCCCGGCGCGCGTGATACGCAAGACCGGTCCGCCGCGGCCTGACGCAGCGTTGCCGGCGTTACCTCTGAATGTCGGCGAAGAGGGATCTAGATTCATAGCCATCTTGTTCCCGAACCGTCCGTCGAGCGGCTTTTATTGTCTTCGAGAGCGGGGAAGCGAGACGGGCGAACCCGTCGCGCCATTGTTTCAATCAGCCTGGGCCGATCTTCTTGATGGCGTTTGCGACGCCGTTGATCTTGGTGATTTCAGTTGCAACCTGCAGGCTCTGCGCGGTCGCTTCGTTCTGGGCCGACTTGAAGGCGGAAATCGCCGAGCCGATACCCGCATCGAGTGTCGAAGTACTAGTGCTGGTAGCCATGTCTTGAACTCCTTGCATGGTTTTGGCGGCCAAAATCTTGCAGAATTCCGGATCGAATTCAACAGCTTATGTTAAAAAGTTATTAATTCGCGATATGTACAACAATTGCGCGAAATGGATATCCGTCCTGTTCCCAGCGGACCGATGATCTGCAACAGTAGATCAGATAATTATTAACAGACTGGATTTCGCAGCCCCCTGATTTCCTTCGTTCATTAGTTGTCGGGCGGCATCCGGATCGTGAGGTAAACTCAGATGTTTGCGCGTTTTGTTTACATGGCCGCTATCGGACTGCTGGTCTCCTTTCCTCCATCAGCCGGCGCCGGCGAGCGGGAGGTGCGCCTGGATGTCGTCTCCCTGCCGCTTGGCGATGTCGTCCAGACGCTGTCCTTCATGTCTGGCATCCCGGTCACGACAGTCGGGACGCTGAGCGGCAAGGTCGAGCACTGGTCCGTCCGAGAAAGCGGAGCCAAGGCCTTCGTCAAGCTTGGCGATGCCAGCAATCTCTTCGTCGCCTATGACGGCAGCCGCATCATCATCGCGCCTAAGCAGGAGGTCTCCACCGTTGTCCTCGATCGCGGCGACCGCAGCTGGAAGACCGAGCAAAACGCCATTCGCGCGCTGTTCCCGCTACTGCCGGACGATGCACTGCGTGAAGATCCCGCCAGCGGCTTGGTGCTGGTGCGCGGCCCCTCCGTCTTCACCAAGGCCGTCGAAGACGTGCTGAGCCGGCAGGAAGCCGACAGCATCAAGGTCATCAAGGGCGGCCAGCTGGAAATCCTGACGACGAACAACGGTGCCTGAGCGGCTGATATGAAGGCGCTGAAGTCTCTCAGGCAGTTACTGGAGATCCGCAGCCTGCGGGCGGACAATCTTTCCCGCAGCCTCTCCGAGGCGCGGGCGGACGCCGAAAACGCGCGGGAGCGGGAAGCGAAAGCCTCCGAAGCGCTCGACATGGCAGCAAGCCGGGCCGCAGGCAATCCTATCGTCGACGAATTGCGCAAGAGCGGCGTTATCTCCGCCGCCAAGCTTCAGGACGCGTTGATGCGACAATCCGTATTGCGCAGCCATGAAGCCGATGCCGGCCGATCGCTTGCGCAGCGCAAAGACGCCCGGTGCGCCGCGCAAGAGCGGGCAGAACAAGCCGCCGCCGATTTTTCGCGAGCACAGAAGGCGGTATTGCGCGCCGAATTTTCGCTTGAAGCAGCGGAGAAAGTCGACCGGTAGAGAGCTAAGAACCAGCAGATGAACCAACCGCCTTGGCAGCGAACCAGCGTAACCACTGTCCTGATGCAACGTTCCGCGTCATCGCTTGATCATTGATGTTCAGCCTCAGCTTGAAATTAGTGCTCACGTTACGAATGCGAAACCTACCCGGGCTCCCCTCTTGTTCAGCAATGGCTGGATGGTGAACTTCGAGCGCATCACGATACGGAGTTGATCCGCGGCGTCGACCGGCCGTAATGGCTCCGCAGCTGGTGTCTTAAGCCAGGGTCCGAGTACGGCACGCTCATTCCAGCGCGTTTCCTCCGAGCGCCATCTGTTTTTCTCCCGCCAAGCCTGTTTGCTCATCGTAGCTAGGAACTGCTCAACGGCCATGCCAATGATAACGCCCTCAAACAGCGCGGCGATTAGCAGTTCAGGAATTTCGAAGTCTGCAATGGCTATACCGCCCGAAGCGCCTACTGCGGCAGCCCCGATGATCAGCCGAGGTGCTGCTCACAGCACCAACCTTTGGCCATATTGCATGCCCCTCTCCGGATTTCCCGCCACGATAGTACAACGCGCGTACCATATCCAAAAAAATGAGGCCTCGACCGCATGAAGCTTCCCCCGAGAAACCGATATTGGCTCTAGAGGACAGTCGACATCCGCTTCCGCTCAGGACGTTCCTACGTCGTGGCACGGCGCGATTTCGAGGCCAGCGCTCCGGCTTGTTGCTATGGAGCTCACGTTTTGGACGAAGATCGCATAATGGATCGTCGGGGACGGCGTGATCGCGCTGCTTGTGGGGTCGATTCGGATCCAGCCGGTGGGATTCGGGTGGCGGAAGCGCTCGCGCACTGAGAGCCTGCGCAATCGACAAAGCTAAGCACCTTCGCGGGCCGAAGGAACCTGTCTTAAGGAACGGGCGGGCCCGGCATTTCTCGCCTCGGTGGAGGTGGCGAATATCCGCCAGTTAGGTTCCTATTGCGGCGCGCATATCGCGCTTGTGAAATGCAATTAGCGGAGGCACGGAGACTTCCGGTTTCAACGGCGATTTTAGACGGGAAGCCGTCATGCTTGACGAGCAAGAAAAATATGCATTAGGCCTTGCTTGACAGAAGGGCAGCTCCGGTCTTTCATGGCGGCATTCACCAGGGGGGCCCGGCAAGGGGCTGAGATACTGCTGAACAATAAGGTGTTGCTTGTTGTGGCGCAGTGACCCGTTGAACCTGATCCAGTTCATACTGGCGTAGGGACGGTGCAAGCGCTCCAAGGCTTCGGATTCACGCGTGGAATCCATGCCGGCGTCTTTTCATCATTCCGGCTGACTGGGTCTCCAACTTTCAATTTGGAGCCTCAAACTATGACATTGCCGCAAAAAACTTCACCCCAACCGTCACCACCGGCCCGCTGCCAGTGTCGCGGAAGATCCATACCGGGAGTTATCCACAGTCATGTCCGCGTGCCGATGCGCGGAATCAGCGTCCATCCGACCGCCGGCGAGCCGCCTTTCGTCGTCTATGATTCCTCCCATCCCGACACCGCCCGCAGCTACCGTGACGAGACCTTGCCGAAGGAAGCGCACAAGGTGGCGCATTTCTGCTCGATGCGCATATCGCACAACATCCGCGCCGAGGCGCAGAAGGAGGGGCTGGACGCGATGGCGGCGAAATACCGACAGGGCGGCGAACTTTACATGTCGGTCGTAGAGGCCGCTAAAATACCGATTGGAGGATGACCATGCGCGTTCTTGTCAAGGGGGCCGGCGTTGCCGGCCTCACCGTGGCCTGGCAGCTTTATCGCCAAGGCTTCCGCGTCACCCTTACGGAGCTGGCCGACAAGGTCGGGGGCGGCGCCTCCGGCCTTGCCGGCGGCATGCTCGCCCCGTGGTGCGAACGGGAAAGTGCGGAGGAACCGGTGCTGACGCTCGGTCGTAATGCCGCCGATTGGTGGGAGGCAGCATTGCCCGGCCACGTCAAACGCCGAGGAACGCTGGTGGTCGCGGGTGGGCGAGATACCGCCGAGCTGGACCGCTTTTCCCGCCGCACAAGCGGATGGGAATGGCTGGACGAGGCGGCGATCGCAGCTCTGGAGCCTGATCTCGCCGGCCGCTTCCGCAGGGCGTTGTTCTTCCGGCAGGAAGCGCACCTCGATCCACGGCAGGCGCTCTCGGGACTTGCGGCAGGACTGGAGAACGCCCGCGTGCTTCTCGTGTTCGGCGTCACGGGCAATGCGAACGTTGCCCATTATGACCGGGTGATCGACTGCACCGGTGCCGCCCAGATTGGCCAACTGCCCGAATTGCGTGGTGTTCGAGGCGAGATGCTCTGCGTCGAAACGCGCGAGGTCAGCCTTTCTCGCCCCGTCCGCCTGCTGCATCCGCGCCACCCGATCTATATCGTGCCGCGCGAAAAGAACTGCTTCATGGTCGGTGCGACGATGATCGAAAGTGACGATGCGGGGCCGATTACCGCGCGTTCGCTGATGGAGTTGCTGAATGCTGCCTATGCGATGCATCCCGCCTTCGGCGAGGCACGCGTCACGGAAACAGGCGCAGGCGTGCGGCCCGCTTATCCCGATAATCTACCGCGCGTGACGCAGGAGAAACACACCCTCCATGTCAACGGCCTCTATCGCCATGGCTTTTTGCTGGCGCCGGCCATGGCCGGAGAGGTGGCGCGGCTTCTTCTAACAGAACAAACGGAAAGGAGGGCGCCATGACCTTCATCATCAATGGCGAGGAACAACAGGTCGCGGCCGCGACGCTCGCAGATCTGCTTCTCGCTCTGGACTACGAAGGCGGGTGGCTCGCAACCGCGGTGAACGGCGAACTGGTACACCGCGAGGATCGCGTCGATTTCATGCTTGGCGAGCGCGACCGCATTGAAATTCTCTCACCGATGCAAGGAGGCTAAGATGCTGAAACTTTACAGCGTCGAGGTCCATTCCCGGCTGCTGCTTGGCACCGCCCGCTACCCGTCTCCGGCCGTGCTTGCGGAAGCAGTGAGACGATCGAAGACCGAAATTGTAACTGTTTCGCTTCGGCGCGAGGCCGTCGGCGGCAAGGCGGGCGGCGCCTTCTTTGAGCTGATCCGCGAGCTTGATGTGCGCGTGCTTCCCAACACGGCCGGATGCCACAGCGTGCAGGAGGCTGTGCTGACGGCGAAGATGGCGCGCGATGTTTTCCGCACCGACTGGATCAAGCTCGAAGTGATCGGCCATCACGATACGCTGCAGCCCGATGTTTTCGGCCTCGTCGAGGCGGCACGCATCCTGACCGGCGAGGGCTTTCACGTCTTCCCCTATACGACCGACGATCTTGTCGTCGCCGAAAGGCTGCTGGACGCCGGCTGCCGCGTCCTGATGCCTTGGTGCGCGCCGATCGGCTCTGCCATGGGAGCGGTGAACCCGATGGCGCTGCGGGCATTCCGAGCACATTTTCCGGATGTGCCGCTCATCGTTGATGCCGGCATCGGCCGCCCATCTCATGCCGCCGCCGTCATGGAATACGGCTATGATGCCGTTCTTCTGAACACCGCCGTTGCCGGCGCGGGTGATCCCGCCGCCATGGCCGAGGCCTTCGCGTTTGCCATCAATGCCGGCCGCATCGCGCATGGCGCCGTGCCGCTGGAGCCGCGCGACATGGCCGTTCCTTCCACTCCCGTCATCGGAAAGGCCGTCTTTTCATGAAGCTCGATCCCTTCTATCTCATCGTCGACAGCGCCAACTGGGTCGAGCGTCTCGTGCCGCTCGGCGTCAAACTCGTCCAGCTGCGCATCAAGGACCAGCCAGAGCCGGTGCTTCGCGAGGAGATCCGGCGTGCGAAAGCCGCCTGCGCGGCAGCGGACTGCCGATTGATCGTCAACGATTACTGGAAGCTCGCGATCGATGAGGGATGCGATTTCATCCATCTCGGGCAGGAGGATCTGGCGGCAGCCGATCTGGCTGCAATCGGCCGCGCCGGCCTGAAGCTCGGCCTTTCCACGCACGACATGGCGGAACTAGAGACGGCGCTGGCCGCCCGTCCGGATTACGTGGCATTCGGACCGGTCTGGCCCACGGTGCTCAAAGAGATGAGATGGACGCCACAAGGCGTCGAACGCATTGCGAACTGGCGGCGGCGTGTCGGGCCGATGCCGCTCGTTGCCATCGGCGGGATCACCGCCGAGCGCGCGCCGCTGGTACTGGAAAACGGCGCCGATACCGCTGCCGTGGTCACCGATATCACCCGCAACCCCGATCCCGAAGCCCGCACACGACAGTGGCTGGCCGCGACCGCGCCTTGGCGGTCCGTGACTGAGAGGCCGCACCTGGGCTCTCTACAATGAAAAGGCAACAATAAAGAGGACCAAAAGGCGGATGCGTCAGGGGCTCGCGACCACCGCTCGCTGGTTCAGACGCTGACTGAGGCACCATCGGAAGGTTACTATCGGACACCCGATCTTTGCAACGCAACGATGCCGCAATTTGGTTCAGTGATCGGGCTGGCCGAGGGCGGGTCGAAACTTTGGAGTAAGGCTCTCTTCATAGAGTTAGCGCTCGCTGCAAATCATCGTGCTCGAACGCACTAGCCATACGGTTGATCTCGGCTGACTGCGCACCGACCGCCTTTGCGGTCTCGCGCCACCTTGCTGTGGAGGTCGCGACTTCCTTAATGATCGCGCGAGCCTGGGCGAGCGTGAGCGCGAAGAACCCGGCAGTTTCTTCCAGCAGATCAAGGGAGCAGGTGCCCTCATCAAGATCTATGTTGGTCGTCAGGACGCGCGCCCTGACGTCAGTAGGCACTGGATTGAGGTCATAGGCAGGGGACAACGACCAGCCGGCTTTGCCGAGCCACAGAAAGCCGTGATTTCTCAGGTGGTCATCGACGTTGGAAATCAGCACATTGAAGGCGACGCGGCGATAAAGCGCGTGCGCATCGGTCTTTCCCTGCGCGCCGTGTTCGGCCAAGGCGTCTACGATCTCCGGATAGCTTCCACGCTCGCCGTCCTTTGCGCCCATCATCGCCATCGCGGACAGGAAGGGGATCCGGACAGCACCATCACGGTCGAAGCGACGCGAGAGCATGACCTTCTTGCCGGCGACGTCGATGAGCTCGTGGAGGGGCGTGACAATGCCGGCTTGTTCAGCCAGTTGCAGAGCGACCTCTTCCCATGTCTCCATGCTGTAGTCGTCGGTTTCCTTAGGAAACTTGGCGATCGAGAGATGGCCATGTTGATCGATAACAGAAGCCTTCGGACGCGCTCCACCAAGCGAGGAGCCAGGCGCGAAGATAAGTTGGACGTCTTCGTCGGTTTCCTCATCGCGCAGAATACGTTCGGTGATCTGCAGTAGGCGGCCGAGCTCGATGAGGGCGGGAACGCCGGCACGGATCGGCGCCTGGAATTCCTCGTCGCCAACCCGGCGGAACCGGAGGGCGCCGAGCCGTGTCTCGTCGGCGACCCCAAGCAGATAGTCGCTTTCGGCCAGCGTACGAACGGCCCGGCCATCGCGCTCAGCCATGCGCCTTTCCGAGCGTTGCATGAGGCGTCGGCCCCACGTATCGGGTGCTGAGTCACCAATAGAGCCAAAGTTTGCGAGGCCGGCGGGTGGGGCGAACGCTCCCCGGCTCAGAGCTAGAGCGGGCTCCAGCGAGAAGCGGCCGGGGTCCTCTAGCCAGGCACGGTCATACTCAAACACGATCGTTTCGGCACCACGGACGCGATTGCTTCGCGCCAGTCCGATCGGACGGGTGTGACCGTGAAGGTCGAGATGAACTTCAAAATCAGCCATCGCGTGACGATCCCGGCGATCGCTTTGGGTGAGCGTGCTTGGGCAACTCCGCACTGGCCAAAGATTGGCCGACGCTGTCGTTACTGATGTCGGCGACTTGGCTCAGCCCAACTAGCAGGCCGAGTGCCTGGAGGACGCCTGCATAGATGCCGATGCTGACATTGGTGTCGCCGGCCTCGATCTTTTGAAGCGTTGAGCGTGAGGTGAAGGCACGTTCGGCTACTACCGCCATAGGCAGGCGGCGACGTCGACGTGCGTCGTGGATGTCTGCGCCCAGTTTGCGCAGCGCGCGCCGCACAGCGGCCGGAGGGTTATGAGGTGTAGGCATTTGTCACCTTCGCACTGCAGATAAGCCCAATATGTAGCACGAAGATGACAATTTTGCCAGAGGGATGGTCAGGTAGAAAAGCCGATTGTTTCGTCGAGCGCCACCCCGTCTGGTTCGTTTGCCGAGCAATCCTGCGAATAACTAGCGGTGTCCAATTCTCACCCTAAACTTCATCAGCAAGCAAGCAAGCAAGCAAGCGGGAAGTGAACCGTATCTTTGGCAACGTCAAAGATGGTGGAGTCGATATCGTTCGGCGTCCCGCTTGCCGCCAGGTCCCGCTTGTCCCTGATAAAGTTGCGAACGTTCGCATAAGGTACCAAAAACGCTCTTCCGGGCTGTGCAAAGCAAATGACCGGGAACAGCGAAAATCGCCTCAGCGGTCATGCCGAGCGGGCGCTGTTCCATGACGGTCCCTGCCATAGTCATCCTCTTGCCGGCGCCGGCGGAACCGGCCAGCTAGGTCGTGCCGGATGCGATGATTCCCCAGGTGCCGTGTTCTGGCGAATAGAGAGTGAACGCGGCCGATGCACGCCAGCAGCTTCAGATACACGCTGCCGAAGCGCCGAGGGGCTGGTTGTTGAAACGGTCTTTACAAACCTTGCAGCCGGTCGATCCGGTCGGCATCGGACCAGGCCCAGCCCAGAAAGGCCGTCTGACCTTCGTGAGCTTCTCCTTTGCCGGCTACGTCTAACAAGCGCCGTTCACTGTGGGAATTCATAGCATTGGTGAGCTGTTGTCGGCGTCGCGGCGGCCAATGCCGCATTCCATATGCCCGCGGCATTCCCCTCCAACGACGGCGCCAACTATCGAGGAGTGGAGCTTCGGCCAGTGATGCATGCGGGTTTCGGAGCCCATCGTCTCACGCACGAAGGAGATCATGTCTAAAGCCGGGATCCAGGGATCCAGGGAGCACTGGGACGCGCCGTTTAATCGCCAAGCAGCGAAGATCGGCCGGCTGCACCTCGCAAGCGCCCGGACATTGCGCCTAAGTGGCATTTGGTTGCTGACGTGGCCGGAGAGATGGGCTTCCGCCGCTGCACCGGTATGCCATTTCTTCAATGTTACATCTCCGTTACGATCCCCACCGCATCTTGTCCGGTTCACGACAATGCTGTCCTCGATTAATCCTTCATAGGCTAGCTAAGAGGCTGGAAAAATTACAGATTCCGTGTTCCGAAACTCACCGGAGGAGACTGGCATGAGTCTTGAACTCCCAGAACTAGGCGGCGAGCAATCCCCCTGGTGGAACGTGTCGCGTACGGTCGAAGTCTTTTGAATCTTGAAAGGGAAATACATGGCAGGTCTGCGTCAATTCGCACTCTACGGAAAGGGGGGTATCGGCAAGTTCACTGCCTCTCAAAATACTCCCACTGCCCTTGTCGACCTCGAGAAGCTGATTCCACCCGCCTAATCTAAATCCGAAAGCCCAGGACACGGTGTTAGACCTGGCGGCGAATAGGTCCGGTTGAGGATCTGGAGTTCGCGGAGAAACATACCGCCACTGAAATATCGAGACGGAAATCTCGCTTGTGAAGCGCTTTTCGTCAACCCCGCCGGCGCATGCCAGCCGCTTGCCGGTGTTGTTGCGGCCGCCCGGCTTCGAGGGGGCTATGTCTTTCGCCGGGCCAAGTTGCGTCCCGCCACAGGTCCCATTTGTCGCACCATTTTAAGGAAGGTGTTATCGGAGGCGGGTGTGGCCGTAGTTAAACCGCATCCAGCACTCAGGAGGATTTTAAGCTGATGTCAAACGTCACCCCTGTCCCCGACAATGCTCGATTAGATGAGAAAGACGCTCTCGGCACGCCTTTCGTTAAGTGTCTCTTGCGACTGATGCGTGCTCAAGACACCTTTGAATTGTGGCAAGAAAAATCGGACACCGATTTGGTCTGTGATTTCATCGTGACGAGGCAGCAGCGTAGGGCGATTCCTCTCATCGGGGGACCTGACCTGGAGGTGCAGTGGCGGCTTGAGATCTTCTATGCCGCTGTGGCACTTGCTATAGAGGAGCAGTCCGGACTGATCGCGTCACCGGTGTTGACTGTGAACCATGAGGGATTCGGTCGGATATTACTTACGGCTGGGCGGCTCGTCGTACTGTCGAAGACGCTCCGCGACGTGCATCGATTTGGCTTCGACAACCTGCGAAAGCTTGCCGAGGCGGGAACTGGCCTGGTCGATAATGGCTTAACAACAATTAAGACCTATTCAGATGTAGCGCGCGTTTGAGTGCGGTTGAAATGGCTCATATAGGGCGGAATTCTTCGCTAATCTGGCCAGCAATCAAAGCCGATCAAAGGGGACCTTACAGCTCTTGGCGCGGGGGGGCGACATGGAGGAGCCCGCATGACAGTGCGTTCACTACTCGTTACGGCTCCTCTTGGCTCCGGCGTATCTTACAAGCACTGATCAAGCGACGTGTATTGGCTGCTCAGCGCATTCGGCAATGGCGCTTCGTGCATTTGGCGGGCGAGGAACAGGCTGCTTTGGTTGACCAGCTCGTCGCGCATCTGCCGTTGAAGCTCTCGACATAAGCGTTTTGCATCTGCTTTCCCGGCGTGATGTCGTGCCACTCGACCTTTTGATCTTTCGACCGGGCAAGGGTGGCATTCGAGGTCTTGTCCGAGAGATCATTGCGAGTTTGCCGCGTCGTTCGATGAGGGTCGTCAGCTCTCGAGCGACGCGGCGACGCAAGATCAAGGTGTCCGGGATCGCCGCCAGGCATTCGCGCGTCACATCGTCGACGATGGTTGAGCACGCGAAACCGCCTTCCGCAAGCGAACTGGTCGTGAACGAAATCCAGCTACCAGCGGGCATCGGCTTTCGCTTCGACCAGGACCGGGGCGCGCGCGCCGACAGCATGCCGCCTGGCTTTCCGGTTGCGAACGAAAAGTCCTTCTTCGCAATAGAGAGGGTAGATGCGGTTGACCCCAGGCGGCTCTCCCTCCCGCCGAAGCAGGACGAACAGTCGCCGATAAACCATGACGTTCGCAACCGTTTTTCAACTTGGACAAAATCCCAGCTTCGAGCCGACATGGCCTACACGGATCAAGACCTTTGCGCCCGCCACAATCGAGCGTAAGGACCATCAGTTTTCAGCAGGTCAGCGTGCTTTCCCTCCTCGATGACCCGCCCCTTGTCCAGGACCACAATATTGTCCGCCCCACGAACGGTCCTCAACCGATGAGTGATGACTATGATGGTCTTCCCAGCGCGAGACAGATCCTCCACAACCCGCAGCACAAACTCTTCGGCTGCCGAGTCCAGGGAGGAGGTCGCTTCGTCAAGGATTAGAACGTCGGGATCCCGGTACAGGGCCCGAGCCAATGCGAGGCGCTGCTTCTCACCTCCGGAGAGGCGAACCCCGTTCTCGCCCAGATGGGCCTGGAACCGCCCGGGCCAGCGCTCGATGCACTCCCGCAGTCCTATTCGATCACAGATACGTACGATCTTATCGAACTCCGGTTCGAACTCGCCCAGGGCGATGTTCTCGATCACGGAACCAGAGAAGACGTCTATCGATTGCGGTACTGCAGCCATGACCTTGTGCAGTGATGCGCTCGAGAGGTCCTGGAGGGCATATCGGCCGATCCGAATGCATCCATCCTCAAGCTGGTAGACATTCTGCAGCAGAGCCGCAAGGGTGCTTTTGCCCGAGCCGCTCTCACCCACGACGGCCGTCAACTCTCCTTGGCGAAAGGAGACGCTTAGATCGCTGAAAACCTCCGCCTGCGCGCCATAGCGGAACGTGACGTTCTCCAGGCGAATATCTCCGAGATCGGTCTTCGTGGCATCGATGCCGCTGCTGCTTGCCGACTCCAGTTCAAAGATCTCGAAAAGTCTATCCGCCGCGATAAACGCGTCTTGAACGATCCGGTTGGTCTGGATCAGGCGGGTGACCGGCCGGGTGATATAGCCAAGCAACGTATAGCAGGACAGCAATTCGCCGGGCGTGACGGCCTGTTCGAGCGCAAGCGTGGTTCCAAACCACATCAGCACGATGGTGAACAGGACCGACAGGAACGTCGAGGCGTTGTCGCCGCAGATTGAGATCAGCCCGGAGCTGTAAACGGAATGCAGCATCTTTACGAAGCGGGTCTCCATTTTGAAGTTTGCGAAGCTCTCGACGCCGGAAGTCTTAATGGTGGAGACGGCTCCGAGTGATTCTACCAGTTGCGCCTCGAGTTTGGCGTCATTTTCCATGATGACACGTTGGAGATTTCTGTTCATCCGATTAATGGCCCAATATGCCAGGATGTACATTGGAATGGCGAGCGCCACGATCAAAGCAATATTCCAAGAATAGATGAACATCATCCCGAACGAGAACAGTATCATTAAAACGTCAACAAACATGTTTATCGAAACGTCGTTCAGGAAGCTCCTGATTTTCACAGCGTCGTTCATGCGCGACACGATTTCTCCCATGCGCATGCTGTCGAAGAACTTCTGAGGCAGGGCCAGGATGTGATTGTAATAGCCGAGGATCAAGCAGACGTCGATCTTCTGCCCCGTCTGCAGGACGAGTCGGCCTCTTAGGAGGTTGATCAGGATCTGTATCACTAGGATCAGCAGCATTGCGATGCTCATCAAGTTGAGCAGGTTGCGGTTTCCCGCTGGGATCACGTGATCAACGATCTTCTGAACGTAGATCGCCGTCGAGAGACTGAGGACGGTCGTCACCAGCGCGCCGGCGAGAGCCTGCGCCATCACCATGCGGTGTGGCGCGAGTAGGCGGGCGAAGCGGGCGAGGGGCGACGTGGTCTCGTCTCGGCGATTGAATGTGTCTGCCGGAACCAGCAGAACCAGGACGCCGGTCCATTGCTCCATGAATTCCTGATGCGGCACTTTGCAGATTTCGCCAAAGGCCGGGTCCATGACGATAACCCACTTGGCGTCGATCGCATGGACCACTACGAAATGGTGCAGGCCCTCCTTGACGACGTGCGCGATAGCGGGCTTAGGGATCTTGTACAAGCTGTCGAAGCCACCTTTGACGCCTTTCGCGATGAAGCCCAGCTTCTGCGCCGCCTCCGTGAGCCCCAGCACGCTCGTACCGGAGCGGTCGGTCGACGCATACTGGCGGATGCGCGCCAATGGCAACTTGTAGCCGTAGAAGGCTGCGACAGAAGCAAGGCTGGCGGCGCCGCAATCCGTGATGTCACGCTGCTTGAACTTAATGGCCTTACTCGACATGGAGGCTCGCTGACTGTTGGGACAATATTAGCGCCCCGCCAGCATCGGGTTGAGCCAATCGTCTGCCTCGTCGTAGAGCAGTTGCAGGAGAGTGCGATTGGCCAACAGAAAGCGAGCCCGCACGGTCATTCCTTTCTTCAGGTGGCCGATGGCCCCGCTCTTTAGCGCGAGATCGCTGCGAGAGAGCGCGCACTGGACCTTGAAGACCGGGTTCCCGTCATGCAGAGTGAAGTCCTGCGCCACCTCGAGCACCCTTGCTTTGATGACACCCCATTGGTTGTAGTTAAAGGCATCCACTTGGAGCCGCACCGGCTGACCAGCCTGCACAAAGCCAATGTCGTTGGGGGAGACGTAGATTTCCGCCACCAGATCGTCGTTCGGCGAGATCCAACCAACGGTTTGCCCGATCTGAACGTAGCTTCCGTGCGCGAGGCCGGAGAACTGCTCGAGAGCACCCGATACTGGGGCGCGGATGCGGTGCAGGTCCCGTTCGTGCTCGAGCTGATGCAAGGTGGCCGTGAGTTCCTTTAAGCGCAGGTTAGCATCAAGGAGCTTCTGGTTCCAATCAGCGGTTTTGCGTCGCACGAGGATCTCCCCTTGGACCTCGATATTTTGGAGAGCGAAAGCCTTCTCGTCAACGGCCTTCGCCGGCGCCGCAGCAGCCGAGACAAGTCGCTTTGCGCGGTCGAGTTCCGCCGCGGCGTTACTGCGCGCATATTGGTTCTCGCGCAGCAAGTTGAGAAAATGCACCCTTTCAGCCGTCGCGGATTCGGTTTGTAGGGGGGACGAGACGCTGATCCTTGCGCCGGAAGAAATCAGCGTTTGGAAGTCATGGGCAAGATCGCTCTTGGCATGAATGTCGGCTAAAACGCCGCTGAGCTTTTCCTCGATTACATGATCGTCAAAGGCGATTATTTCCTTCCCCTTAGCAACGAGATCGTTCTCAAAGGCAAGGACACGGGAGATGCGTCCGGAGACGGGCGCTATCAGGGGCGTCTTCTCCACGATCGGGCGAATAGTACCGGCACTCTGCATGGAGACCGGTATGGTGACGAGTGGCAGTGAGCCAAATGCCGCGACGACGAAGAGCAAGATCGCCCTATAAATGCTCAGGGATCGTCCTGATCGTCGCGACAGTATGCTTTCTGCGGTGCAGCTGGCCGTTTCAGCAGAAAGGGGAACTGCTAGTCTGTAGTCACTAGGAGCCATCGAGAGCCAGCTCGCTTTGTATCAACCAAACAAGTGCCCGTAACGTCGCAAAAACACGTAAACCCAAAAATACCAACCTCCGGAGGTTTCAGCTGCTTCTTGAGGGGTTAATTCAGTTACACGATAGGCTGCCATGTTGTTCATCATTGGTGTCTCCGTTCAGAGCTGGATTGAGAAGATGCCAAGGCCCCGTTGGGAGCTCCTAGCGGCGCGCAACAAAAAGGTTCAAGATTCGTGCCAATGCAGAAAGAGCGAAAAGCATCAGAAAACTGTTCTGCATGTTATACAATGGCTGCCCTAGATGTGAGCTTCCAATAGGTTGTCCATTCGATCCGGACCGGGAAAGCTGAGGTTGTCGAAGCTTCAGTGATTCTCGGGGGACCGAATGGACATCCATATGAATGCCCGCCTCACGCCGCTCAGTCGAGCGGTAATTGCGCACCGCGTGCTGATGGAAGGACAGCGACCGATGGCCGTCGCTGCGGCTTTCGGCGTCTGCGTGAAGACTGTCTATAAGTGGGTAAGACGCTATCGACGGGAGGGCGAGGCCGGTCTCAATGATCGCAGTTCCCGACCGCACCGCCTGTATCATCCGACCTCGCAGGCCACCGCCGCCCGGATCGAGACGTTACGCCGCCTGCGCATGACCGGCCAACACATCGCCAAGGAGACGGGTGTCTCGCCAGCCACAGTCAGCCGCATTCTCAAGCGCCTTGGCCTGAACAAGCTCAAGGCCTTGGCCCCGGCTGAGCCGGTGCGGCGCTACGAACGCGACCAGCCCGGCGAACTCATCCATATCGACATCAAGAAACTCGGCAAATTCAACCGAACCGGCCACCGCATCACCGGCGATCGCACGGGGCAGAGCAACAGCCGCGGCATCGGTTGGGAATACGTCCATCTGGCCATCGACGACCACTCACGCCTGGCCTATTTGGAAATATTACCCGACGAGACGCGACGCTCCTGTCTGCGCTTTCTCTTCAATGCTTTGCGCTTCTTCAAAGCCCATGGCGTCAAGGTCCAGCGCGTCATGACCGACAACGGCACAAGCTTCCGCTCCCATCGATACGCCAAGGCGCTGCGGCGGCTCAGCATCAAACACATCCGCACCAAACCCTATACGCCGAAGACAAATGGTAAGGCCGAACGCCTCGTCCAGACCGCACTGCGCGAATGGGCATATGCCAAGGCCTACGAAACCTCGCAGCAGCGCGCCGCCGACCTGCCGCTCTGGCTCCACCGTTACAATTGGCATCGCCCGCACGGCAGCCTACAATCCAAACCGCCCGTCAGTAGACTCGGCCTGATCAAGGACAACCTGTTGAGGCTCCACACCTAGAGCGCCGAGACATGCCAAAACGCACATCACGCTGTCGCAAGCACGACAAACCGAGTAGGGTTCTGAATGAACGTCTTGAACAGGATCGACAGCTCCGAAGTTCGGTGGGGGCGGTACAGTTGAGGCCTAGAGTCTGTCAGCGCTAATCGGAATCGTGCGGAGATTCCCTTGTCTTTGATTTTGTGATTCAAGGTCATTGCTGGTGTGGAGGCCAGCGATGATGGTGCGACCTCTTTCTCTGGATTTGCGAACGCGCATTGCGACAGCGTTGAATGATGGCATGACGGTTCGCGCCGCAGCGGAGCGGTTCGGCATATCGGCTGCGACAGCGGTACGCATCGGACAGCTCGATCGTTCAGGTAAAGGCCTGGCGCCGGCGAAGATCGGCGGCTATGTCAAACCGACACTGAGGGGTGCGGCCGCCGACGCCGTGCGTCAGCGGCTACAAGTCAAGTCCGACTGGACGGTGCGCGCACTGTCGGCGGACCTGAAGGCTGCGGGGATCAACGTGTCTCACGACACCGTCTGGCGCTTTCTGCGCAGCGAAGGCAAGACCTTCAAAAAAAACGCTGGTGGCAAGCGAGCAAGACCGCCCGAAGGTGGCCCGGTTCCGGATGCGGTGGAAGACCCATCAGCACCGGCTTGATCCGGACCGTCTCGTCTTCATCGACGAGACTTGGGTCAAGACCAACATGACGCGCACCTGCGGCTGGTGTCAGCGGGGAGAGCCCCTCATTGCAAAAGTCCCTCATGGTCATTGGAAGACACTGACCTTCCTGGCCGGCTTACGCCGCGATAGCATCGTTGCCCCCTTCGTCCTCGATGGTCCCATCAATGGCATCGCTTTCACCGCATGGGTTCGGCAATGTCTGGTCCCGACACTCAAAGCCGGTGACATCGTCATCCTCGACAATCTCGGAAGCCACAAAGGAAAGCCGGCCCGCGATGCGATCCGAGATGTCGGTGCACATCTCTTCTTCCTGCCGCCCTACAGCCCCGACCTCAATCCCATCGAGATGATGTTCGCAAAGCTCAAGACACTCGTCAGAAAGGCAGACGAACGAACCGTTGAAACAACATGGAGACGCATTGGAGAACTCTTGAAGACGTTCAGTCCCCAAGAGTGCTCTAACTACCTCAGACATGCAGGGTATGGTTCAAAATAAACCTGACAGACTCTAGAACCTCGGCGCTCAGTGAGCACCCCAATCCGCGTGGCCCCCCATCGAGCTTGCCGTCGATTTTTGTTGTTGCTGATGCACCCTGAAACCTGTGAATTGTTAACGGACTGTGGCCCTCCGCACGATAGTGGGTGCGGATGCGCCGCTTCTGGTGCCGCAGGCCTTGTCCCTGTTAACAGATGCTATGGCCGCATGCGTCAAGTAAAAGATCCACCGGATGCGACAAGAAACGAGACACCTATTGGGGAATGCCTGGCCGGGTCCCGACGCTATAGCGATCTCAGACCTGCACTTGTTCCGGCCCAGGCTGTGACCGACAGCGGTCGTCTCGCTGTGCCGTTGCGACAGGAGGAATAGCTGGAAATCTCAAGCTCACCTCGACATCCGGTTACGCGAGCTTGGCCGCGCCCGCTCGGGCTGGTACGATTCCCGGCGGCTCGATTGCGAAGGCGTCCTGTATTAGAGAGAAGCTCAAAGTTGCCGCACCGGACGGCTTTGAGGACGTGTTACTCGATCTCTACAAGCAAATCTCGCCCACGCGGATCACCGATGTCCCGACGTGGATGCTGCGACTGGCTTCTGCGAAGCATTCAATCATCTGCGGAGCGCCCTGCGATGAACGTCATCCTCGCGGAAGGGACTAACTTTGACCTGCGCATGATGGCCGATGCCACAGAGACACCCACACCTTGTGGTTGTTAATCCGTATTCGACAGTGGCATGTCGAAGGCGAAGCCTACGACCGGCGCTAGCCAGGGTGGTCGAGGCGCAGGCGGGGTTACCGATCCATGAGCACTCCGGCTTCGAGCGACGGCCTATTATTTGCCGCCACCGCGCAAGGCGATGCCATTAGAGGGTACGGTTCAGAATAACCCTGACAGGCCGACCCCAAAACCTTCAGAAACCGACCTGTCGCTCTTTCTTCGACGCGTCGAATGGAAACCCTCTGGCCAAAATATGGATGCCAGCGATAGTTAGGCTGATTTGTACGCGTGGATCGCACGCACCCGCCTTACAGAAGCGATCCGATGCCCGGTCCAGGTTTTTCCTTGCCCCGTTGGCATGCCCATTCGATTAAGCGACGCGGCGATATGTTCATCGGAGCAGCGACCAGCCATGCTGCGCATCACCGCCAGGGCATCCTCAGTGGTGGCACAACCGTGTTCACCGGTCTGAGGCTTACGGACCTTGAGCTCCGAAGCTGACCGCCCTTCCAATGGATCGTCAACACCACGTCACGCACCGCATCGTCGTCGTGCCAAATGGAAACCCTCTGGCCGAAATACGGATGCCAGCGATAATAGACCTCGACTTCATCGCCGACATGGGCAGAATGAACGGGCTTTGGCGTTGGAAGAGGGAACTGGCTCTTCGCGGGAGCCGATACGGGAGCGGAGACCTTGGCACGCGCCATGACGATCATCGAGACGGCAAAGATGAATGGTCGTGATCCGCAGGCATATCTGGCTGACGTGCTCGATCGTATCCACGA
The DNA here is from genome assembly GCF_051811205.1 of Rhizobium sp. 862_C5_N1_2. Lineage (NCBI taxonomy): Bacteria > Pseudomonadati > Pseudomonadota > Alphaproteobacteria > Hyphomicrobiales > Rhizobiaceae > Rhizobium > Rhizobium sp. 862_C5_N1_2. The sequence goes on from NZ_JBPWPT010000005.1 coordinate 95,647, forward strand.
TCACAAGATCAATCGGTTAGACGAATTGCTTCCGTGGAACTGGTCGGCGATCACCACAATCGACGCAAAGGCAGCCTGATGGCGACAGTCACCCACGTCCGTACGATCAAATTTGTTGCCGAAATTCTCGAAGAGGACCCGGAGCTTCTTCAGGCAATCGTCTCCAACGATGATAATCTGAGCTATGGCAGCATTATCTCCGTGTGCACTGGCGACGACGAATCCGTGACCGCACTGACAGACGACGGCATGGACGAATTGGAGCAGATGCTCAAAGACGCCCGCCGGTCATCCCAAGAATGGAACGACTTCCTCGACAGCTTTGTTGACGACGTGCCGCTCGTCGCTCGCATCAAAGCAAAATCTCCGCGGTAGCAATCGGGCCGGTTACGATCGAGGCGACGACCCTGCGTTCCCACTCGCCACCATCTCATGCACTGTCTCGACCAAGAGATGGACGACCGCGTTAGCGGAAAAAGACAGCGTAAATGCCAAGGTATGCGCCTGAGGACGCCGCCGAACCTCCCGCGCGGTTTCCTGGCAGAAACGACGATACAGCCGCTCCCCCGTAGCAGCGCCTGCACCGGCCGCCTGGCCGGCTGGGCGAAGTGGGTTAGCTCGATGAAGCTTGTGTACGGAGGGGACATTTGATTGATAAAAGGCTAATCGCGCGCGAGACGGCTTCTTACTTTTGCTTCCCCACAATAGAACTCGCTAAAATTGCCTGGGCTTTTAGATCGGCTGTCTTCTGAGAGGAACTTACAGGTGCTCCAGAAGACGCTGGCGATTTATTAATAGATGAAGACCGTGCCGTTGCCATTCCTTCCTCAGGAAGCGTAGCTACTTGAGCGGCACTGTCAATCGCTCTACGGCAGTCATCAAGGAAGTTAGCTATATATTCATTGACATAGACAACCAACGGCTCTTTTGGAACAACAATCAGACGCCGTTTGTCCGTTTTGTCCCGAGTGATGTCGATGAACCCACGCAAATGCGCTGCCTCGACATACTTTTGGCAAACAGTCTGGTTTTTAAAAGGTAGATAGCGACACGCCTGCATTTTCGTCATGGGTCTGTTATTAGCATGCATATGATATACTTTAAGCAGCAACCCAAGAATGTTCCTCAGGAAAAGTTTTTCTTCGGAATTTTCGCTAAAGAGATCTGACAAAAACGAGTCAATTTTCTCAAGCTTATGCTTTACGCCGACGTCGATCTGTTCTGGCGTATATATTACTCTTCGTGTTGTCTTCGCCACGGCCACGCCTCTGCGCAATGGGTCGTTCTGTTTTCACCCAAAGCCTGTTACCGGATCCCATCGCGGCGACATTTATCATATGTATGTCTTTATAACTACGACGAATATAGAGTTTTTAGCGGTCGTGCGACTGACCTTCAGGGTGCACGAGCCCCCGCTCTTGTTTTCACATCCATTTAAAAAAACAGTTACACAAGTGTAACTACCAGTGCTATCAAAAAATTCGGGAGCTTCGCTTCCGATGGAAGGTCGGTCTCTTAGTTGGCCCCCGACCCAGCTCGCCCGCCGCCCGAGCTGGCATGAAAGAGCCCGACCTTCCGTTTTGAACGTGTGGCTTTTCGAGCGAGGGATCCGAAATGACTAAAGAGATCTGGACAGATTACAGCCAACCGTTCGGGACGATCGGTCCATTGATGACAGTGGGCGAAATTCTGGAAAAGAACATTGATGCCGGATACAATGCCTACGATGAGTATACAAACGCAGCTCTTCAGAAATTTGCTCGGTATGCCTCGGACTTCCTCTCCAATCCACATCCTCGTTTGGGTCGGGACGGGAGCGTTTGCCCTTTCGTTCCCGAAGCTCTGACGAAGGGACTCTTACGGATTGCCGCGTCGCAAGTTGTTGCAGTTGACGAAATCGAAAATGAGATGGCGCGTATGCTCGCCGTCTTCAGCCAGATGAAACCCGTTATGTCCTTCAACGATCGAACGGGCGACTGGATCTATAAGGCGATTATTATTGCCCTTCCTGGAATTCAGGATGAAGGAGAGATCAACATGATAGGTCAACTGCAGAAACGGCTGAAGCCCGACTTCATTCAGGAAGGTTTCATGATCGGTGAATTTTATCCAGGTTGCCCGGAACCTGGGTTGCACAATAGGATGTTTCGACCGCTCGACACGCCGGTTCCAGCCTTGGCTATTCGGCATATCACCAAATATGATGCTCCTTTCATGCTTGGCAGCGATAAGTGCCTGGAGGCTTACTTCAGTATTTTTGGTGACGAGGGTCGCCGCCGCATTAGGCAACTTTTGGAGCGAACCGGCTGAAACCTACTCGCAACCGGGGTGTACTCGCAGTCGCAATCAGCCATGCTCGATCATCCTGCCATATGAAACGGAAGGAAACGACTATGTTGGATGTTCATCCGAACGTACTTGCTGAACTGCACCAGATCGGAGCGTCGACGGTACGATTGTGGCGATATAGTGATTTCGCCACCCCTATTACATCCCCTTCAGATTTAGCCTCTGCTATCGGCCTTCCCGTCGGACGCGTTGCAAAGACAATGATTGTTGCGGAGCAGCAAGCAGACGATGTGATGCGCCGATTGGATCCTGGACGCCACCTTTGTGCCGTTTTGCTGCCATCACCTGCAAAGATCGACATGAAAGCGGTTGCTGGCACGTATGGATGGAAACGAGCCGAACTGGCTCAGAAAGAACAGGTACTGGATCTCTTCGGCTACCCGTCAGGAAGCGTATCACCATTCGGTCTCCAGAAGATCGCCGTACTGATTGACACCGCCCTTTTTGCTTATCCTACCGTAGTCACAGGTGCGGGCAAGTTTGGAGTCGAGCTTGAGATCGACACGAGCATGCTTTGGAAGATCGGGCAGCCGTTGCAGACGCGTGCACGGGCCACCCAAACCTAACGACTCCGTCACCTATCAAAGAGAGGCCGTGACCAAGGTTAGGTTATTTCTTCGGAAGAGGAAATGCGGGTCGACATAACGGCGTCTTGATAGATAATGAGGGTTCCAATACGTATGCCGCGTTAACCGGCTCACAGTCCACACTATAACGAAATCCGTCCGGAGCCGCCCGCTCTAAGGCCGAAACTCAATCAGTCGAGCGCAAGCTTCAAACGTAACGGCACGTGGGCCGTCCTGAGGATAGCTGAACACGCGAAAAAACCTTCGAGCATCGACTCGCCGGCGCATGGAATTTCTAAGTGCGGATCGTACGAGTTCGCGCTGATTGGTTGTTTCAACGTGAATATCTAGTGGACTATGTCTGCGCATCGGCTCCCCATAAGTGGTAGAACCATGCGCCATGCCGGACTCGGCGCTAGCGCATGCATTTCCAACCTGAGTTCGTTCATTAAACGCGCTCTCGATCAGATGCTGCGCTCGGTATCGTCGCTGATCAAAGCGGACAACCTTTTTTCGGTTGCGCCGACTAGGAATGACCGGTGTGCATTTCTTCGTTTGCAGCGAGCAGCGCAATTTGCCCAGCGTAATACTTTTTGGCTCCCAACAGATAACGTATTGGGCCAGCGCGGGCGATCAAGCCTGGCGTACGCATTAACTGTCTGACGTCTCCTGCTGTGAAATTGCGGGCGGGAATCACATGGTGAGCGCATAGATTCTGGTGGTCCGGCCACCGCGACAACGGCCGATGGCTTGTTCTTGCGCCCCCTTTCCACCAAATGCCGCCGCGGGTCGTGCACAATTGGCGCAGTCCGCCGTACTCTTCGTCACTGCGCCAGTCTGCATGAGCGACTTCAGCCAGGAGCCTCGTTGCGACCATCAACGGGTTGAGCGATTATAGACCGTCGTCGGTGGGTCATAAGCGGCCAGGCAATCACACCAGCGGCAACCAACCTTCTCAACGTGGATGATGCCCGAATCACGCGACGGTCATCCACCCCGCGTGCACCTGGCTGGTTTTTCGGCAAGTGCGACTCCATTGTTGACCGCTCTTCCTTCGACAGCTTAGACAATTCTATGTCGTTTCTCCTGATCAATGCCCGGCAGTGAGTCAGGTAAGATAACTTCATCAATAGCTGATTGGATTTTGACCGAGGGACGCGACGCATGGCTTTTATGCCTTATGTAGCTACGTCGGTTCCGTGTCATACTCGTCGGAACGAAAGCAGCTCTGGAATTCCTCGCATTGTTGGTAATTCGGAGGGGAGCACAGAATGAAACCTGCAGATTGACAGATTTGGTGGTAGAGGTTTTTCTTCCACTCATATTGTGGGTGTTCTCAGCAGCGAGCTGGGGGAAATGATTGGCGACCAATCTGGTTCGTTCGCCCGGGTCGAGAAGGCCGAACTCCTTCCATAGTTGATCATCTCGCAAGCGCGAAGCGCAATAACTTTGGCAAATAGGCTGCTGATGAGCTCGTGCGGCCGGGCGTAATTCAGCAACAGACGACCATGCAACAGTCCTTACTCGACGCCAACCTCTGCATCCCGCACGTTTTCAACGGCAAATGACAAAGTAAGCGTGGTTGGATAGCGCATCTCGGAGTTCAATCTGCGAAATCCGGTCACCTCCGTAGCCGTCGCCTCGCCGGCCTCGACCTCCTCCAGTGCCCGCGAAAGTACGCAAGTGATGACATACTGATCGAAGCCCATTTCGCCACCGCTTCAGAGCGTCGCTTTGCAACGCGAATTTTTCGGAAGCTCCACTCCTACTCACCCCGATCGGGTGCTATGGAGCTCAGCAGGATGCCTTCGCCGCGGCGGAGCCCGGAGTGTGTTTAAGCATGGAATGTTGACCCCTCTGGCGGGGTGATACTTATCCAATTTTGACCCCCCTTGGATTTCATCCGACCATCCGGCTTTTGCCAGTGGATGGGGTGGGGAGTTGAAGAGAGTGGATACGATTGCCCGTGTCCGACGAGCCTTCCATGTTCAGGGCTGGTCGGTGAAGAAGATCACCAGAGAGCTGAATGTTTCGCGTAATACGGTTCGCAAAATCCTGCGTTCTGATGCGACTGATTTTGTCTACAAACGAGAACATCAACCGTTGCCCAGGATCGGAGCCTGGAAGGGTGATATTGAACGGTTCCTCATTGCCAACGAAGGCAAGGCATCGCGCGAACGGCTGACGCTGATCCGGATTTACGAGGAGGTTCGGGCACTCGGCTACGACGGCAGTTATGACGCGATCCGGCGATATGCCAAGACCTGGGCGAAGAACCGGGGAGCCGTGACGGCGGAAGCCTATGTGCCCCTCTATTACGCGCCGGGCGAAGCCTACCAGTTCGACTGGAGCCACGAGATCATTCTGATCAACGGGGTGACTACGACCGTGAAGGTCGCGCATGTCCGGCTCTGCCACAGCCGGATGATGTTCGCCCGAGCCTATATGCGTGAGAGCCAGGAGATGGTGTTCGATGCCCATGACAAGGCCTTCGCCTTCTTCCGTGGCACCTGTACGCGCGGCATCTACGATAACATGAAGACTGCGGTCGAGGCGGTGTTCGTCGGCAAGGAGCGACAATACAATCGCCGCTTCCTGCAGATGTGTAGCCACTATCTGGTCCATCCCGTTGCCTGCACGCCCGCATCCGGATGGGAGAAGGGACAGGTCGAGAACCAGGTCGGACTGGTTCGAGAACGCTTCTTCACACCACGTCTTCGGGTTAAAAGCCTGGAAGAGCTGAACGTCTGGCTGCTCGATAAGTGCATCGCTTACGCCAAGGCACACCGTCATCCTGAACAGACCGAGCGAATGATCTGGCAGGTGTTCGAGGAGGAACGCGGCAGCCTCGTGCATTACGTCGGGCCGTTCGATGGTTTCCACAGCGTCCCGGCCTCGGTGTCGAAGACCTGCACGGTCCGTTTCGACAACAACAAATACTCCGTCCTCTCGACTGCGGTCGGCCGCCCTGTTGAGGTTCACGCCTATGCCGAGAAGATCGTCATCAGGCAGGACGGCGTGAACGTCGGTGAGCATCCGCGTTGCTTTGGCCGTGGCGAGACGATCTACGATCCCTGGCATTATGTACCCGTTCTGGCTCGCAAACCCGGCGCTTTGCGCAATGGTGCGCCGTTCAGGGACTGGGTGTTGCCAGCGGCGATGGAGAAGGTCCGCAAGCGCCTGAAGAGCGTCCACGACGGTGATCGGCAAATGGTCACAATCCTTGCATGCGTTCCCACCGATGGTCTGACGGCCGTCGATGCGGCCTGTCAGGAGGCGCTGGACCAAGGCGTCTGCTCGGCCTCGGTGATCATCAACATTCTGGCTCGTAGTCGTGACCCGGCTCCGGCCGCAACCCTGCAAACCCCGGATGCGCTTCGATTGACCCATGAACCGGTCGCCGACTGCGCACGCTATGACAGCCTCAGGAGGGCAAGCTGATGGAACGCACACAGGTTCTCGAACTGATGAGCACGCTGAAGCTCTATGGAATGCGCAGCGCCTACGACGAGGTCATGGGCAACGGCATCAAACGGCAGCACGAACCGCCGCGCATTGTCGGTGATCTCTTGCAGTCGGAGATCGCCGAGAAGCAGGCCCGCTCCATTCGCTACCAACTCAGCATCGCCAAGCTGCCCCTCGCTAAGGACATCGACGATTTCGACTTCACCGATACGCCGGTCAATGAATCCCTGGTGCGGGAGCTGGCTACCGGCACCTTCGTCGCCGATCAGCGTAACGTCGTCCTCGTCGGCGGCACGGGAACCGGAAAGAGCCATCTCGCCATCGCGATTGCCCGTGCACTGATCCGCAACGGAACACGCGGGCGCTTCTTCAACGTCGTCGATCTGGTCAATCGGCTGGAAACGGAAACGCGCAGCGGCAAGCAAGGGCGGACGGCCGACTATCTCAATCGTCTCGACTTCATCATCCTCGACGAACTCGGATACCTGCCATTTGCCCTGGCCGGCGGCCAACTCCTATTCCATCTGATCAGCAGGCTCTACGAGCGCACGTCGATCATTGTCACCACGAACCTGGCGTTCGGTGAATGGCCGACGGTGTTCGGCGATGCCAAGATGACGACGGCACTTCTCGACCGCCTGACGCACCATTGTGAGATCGTCGAGACCGGAAACGAATCCTGGCGCTTCAAGAACCGCTCTCAAAGCTAAAGCCGAAGAGCCCCATCACCCGCACTTGGCCTACCCTCTGCAACCCCGGCCAGCGCCGGGCAGGCCAAGCGCTGATCTACAGCACAGGGGGGTCAAAATTGGATAAGCAAAAGGGGTCAATGTTCGGTGCTGATTGACAGCCCGGAGGTACCATTCGTGCGGTCGGCGCGGCAGAAGATTGGCTTCACTTCCCGGCAGCGGAGCAGTATCCTAATGGCGCCGATGCTCACTCGCCTCTATGTGCCTCTACGTACCATGGCGATGGTCCTAGATGCGCAGGCGTTTCTGACCCGGAAGTGTCCGTGACAAAAAAGACGAGGTATCGAAAAGACGCGCGTTCTTGGCAATCAGTGCGCAACCTCCCGGCGTTTTTCGAGGGGCTGCCTCTAAGGAGGTATGCAATGACACTCGCCACATCAACAGGGTTGCTGATCGCACTTGGGGCGATCTCCGTCTGCACTATCGTTCGAACCGACGCCCATCAAGCGAAGAGCGGCTGGACCTATCCTCCGGCGTGCTGCAAGGCCCACGGTTTGAGTGGAGATTGTCAGTCCATTCCGACTCAGAACATTCGTAAAGGGCCCCGCGGTTTTTCCGTCTTACTGCATGCGGGCGACCACCACCTCGCGACAGAGCCGCACCTTTTCTTCATTCCGTATGGGGACGAAATCCCTTCGGGAGATGGCCGGTATCATATCTGCCTTCATCCGACGGAAAACGACGTGAACTGCTTCTTCTCGCCGCCTGACAGTACCTAACTACATTTGCCAACTTGGCCACCGCTAGCTTCTCCACCCGTATCACTGGCGCTGAATCAGTGCGCATTCTCCATTTCAAATTGGTTCTGAATTAGTTAATGGCTATGGGCCAAGTGCGGGTGTAGGGATCCCGACTTTAGCTTTGAAGCGGTTTTCGAAGCGCCAGGACTCTTTCCCAATTTCTACAATGGTGAGTCAACCAATCAAGCAGTGCTGTCGTCATCTTGGCATCACCGAACGCCGACGGGGCGTTCACCGAAGGCCATGTTCGCCGGTGACGAGGATCGAGGTGCGCTCGTAAAGCCTGCGGATAAGATGGAACAGGAGCGGGCCTCCGTCCTTCGCGAACGGCAGATAGCCGATCTCATCGAGGGTGATGAAGTCGAGGCGTGTGAGGTAAGTCGACTATCCGCCTTGCTTGTCGTTCCAACCGGTTGACCAGATCGATGACATTGAAGAAACGGCCGCGCATCAAGTCCATGAAGCGATCTATAGAGTCTGATCTGCCAGCCCCTACGCGGCGTCTCCTCATCTCCCAATCGTAACACCTTTCATCCTATAAAGCTAAGATCTGGAAATGCAGGGACATACAACCGCACTGGCTCCTGATCCTTCCACCTCAGAAGGGACCGTGATTTCGCCCGGGTCGGCCTTACGCCACTTCGATCGACCGAAGGAAAGCAACGGTTCGGCCGAACATCCAAAATGGCATCGAACGCTTAGACGCCTTCTGAACATCGGGGCGAGCGCTGTTGTGCCCTGGGTCAGACGTGGCAAGAAGCGTTGACGTTTGAGCAACCCTTTGAAGGTGGAGATCCCGGGTTATTCACCTGGTGGATCAATGCCATACAAACAATTAATTTTACGAAGCCGTGGGATGTTATTAAACACCTCGACTATGAATTGGGGATACCATGATGTTGCTCCACCGGAGAGCAGCCGAGGGCTAGGTCACAGACCTGGCCGATAAATGGAGACGAATATGGCCAACGTGGAAATGCAGAACGCACTCTCGTCTGCCAATCAAGTGCGGAGACATAGCTCTGGGTCCTTTCTTCGCCTACTGCAAGAGCCTCGTCGCATTACACCGAATACCAGCCATAACCCGTTCGGGTCGCCACAAAAGCTGAACAACCACTAATCGAACTTCCCAATCCTTGGGTTCTCAAAAGTGAACGGAGCTGTGGGTATGCGAGATGGGGTGTTACTCGCCGCGAAGTCATACAGGGAATATGAAGGATCCAATATCATTTCAGCGTGAGCATTATGTTCAGCTCATCGGCGTCAGCATCGGTTTCAGAGCCAACGGCTTTACGAAGAGAACCGCAAGGATGTTAAGTATGGGTGAGGTAGTGAGCCTGGCGCTTTCGGAGCGGGGCTTTCGATCACCCTTTCGAAATTAACTTCGCACTTTTCAGGGCCCGGGCGGGTAAAAATGGAAGGTTTTGGCAAAGGGAATTAGAACGGAGAAATATATACTGGTAAATGTTTCCGAACGAAGCTCTTTGCCATTCCATATGCGTGAGTATCGGTACGGCTACGCAGATAAATCCATTGATGAAACTGTAGACTGCATTCTTGGAGCAGCCACCCGATTGTGGATGCGAGAGCCGTCGCCAGCAATCGCATGCTCGCAGCGGTAGATGAAGCGGGTGGCGTCCTAGTCTAGGGGGTGAAAGCTGAGCAGGTTCAATAAACTCGAAGCCCCAACATTTATAGGCTCTGGATGTGCGGCCTCCAATCCTGCCAGACCCTCCAACCACCTAGCGCAACGGGCTTCGGATAGATTTTCCGGCGCCGCCGTAACCATTAGATAATTCAGTGCAAACTTAAGACGGGCGAATAATTCCTGGCGAAAGACATCGGGGCCACCCTCCGGTTCTGGCCACCGAAAACTCGCCGCCAAACTTGGAGACATTCAGATGACAAACTCTCTTCCCGCAAAGCTGATGGTTGGCATTTTCGACCATTTGGACGAAGACGGCAGAGAGATTGCGCGCCAATATGAAGATCGGATGAAATTGGCAGAGGTTTGCGATCGCCTTGGCTTTTTTGGATATCACGTCGCAGAGCACCACTGTACCCCCCATGGTAGGGGACCTTCGCCGAATCTATTTCTAGCAGGCGTAGCTCAGCGCACGCAGCATCTTCGTCTCGGTCCGTTGGTTATGCTGTTGAACCTTTATCATCCGCTACGTGCGTTTGAAGAAATTTGCATGCTGGATCATCTGAGTGGTGGCAGGCTCGAGTTGGGCATGGGACGCGGCTCCTTACCAATCGAATGGGGCTTTTTCGGTATTGAGGAGGAGGTGGCGACATCGCGCTATCTCGAAGCCAGCGAGATCGTCATCCAAGCGATGAAGGGAGGAGCTCAAGCTCTTTCCTACAAAGGCGATCACTTTGAACTAGACAAAGTCCCGTTGATGTTGAGGCCACACCAACGTCCTCAGCCTCCGACATGGATTACAACCAGTCGTCCTGAGGTTGCGCGCTGGGCGGCTGAGAACGATACAAATCTTGCCTGCGGGGGCCCTGCTTCGACTGTTCGCCAGATCACTGATGCCTACCGAGCACACGAGAGACATACCGCCGGGGGCAGGAAACGGGCGCCATTCCTTGGGTTGGTCCGAATGGTGGTGGCCGGCAGCACGACGAAGCATGCCATTTCGCTCGCGGCCCCGGCTTATCAACGGTGGCTTCGGAGCTTTAAGTTTCTGTACGAGATAAACGGGATACAGACTCCTCAGAACCTCCCGCCAGATTTTGATGCAGCAGTAGACTGTCAGTTGTGCGTAGTTGGTACTGCGGCGTCAGTTAGGCAAGATCTTCTCGATCATGTCGAGGAAGCAGGTGCTAATTATCTTCTTTGCCAGCTGGCGTTTGGCGATTTGCCATTGGAGGCTTCCTATTACACTGCAACGAGCGTTCACTCTGGAGTTATGGCTTAATCTGGACTGGCCTCAGGTTGCTTTCCGAGCACAGAGATTAAGTCTCTGTGTCCGCGCCCTCAAATCGGTTGAGGAGCGCCAAGGCGAATTCAGCCATCGCCGTAGGAACAACCGTTGTGGAAGGGCTGCATTATTGGATAGTTAAAAGATATGCGATTCAAGGGCCTCGATCTAAATCTCCTTGTCGCGCTCGATGCACTAATGATTGAGCGCAACCTTACTGCGGCGGCACGTAGCATTAATCTGAGCCAGCCCGCAATGAGTGCAGCCGTCCGCCGGCTCCGCTCCTATTTCCGCGATGAACTTTTTACGATGCGTGGTCGTGAATTTGTTCCAACGCCGCGTGCGGAAGACCTCGCGCCTGCGATTCGTGAGGCTTTACAGCATATTCGTCTCAATATCATTTCCTGGGACAAATTTACTCCTGATCAATCAGATCGTCATTTCAGAGTAAGTTTGTGCGATTTCGTTACAGTTGTTCTTTTTCAGAAGATACTGGAGCGTCTTGCGCGGGAGGCACCCGGCATTAGCTTTGACTTGCTGCCGCTTACTGACAATCCAGACGAGCTCTTGCGACGCGGCGACGTAGACTTCCTTATTAGCCCACCGTTATTCATGTCGAGCGCGCATCCTAAGATAGATCTATTTCAGGAACGACTGACTTGCGTCGGCTGCAGTAATAACAAACAACTTGAGGAAGCCCTTACTGCAGAGGAGTATTCATCAATGGGGCACGCGGTAGTTAGGTTCGGTCGGACGCAGCAGCCTACCATAGAAGATTGCTTCTTGCAGGAGCATGGCCTCAAGAGGCGGGTCGAAGTCGTTGTTTCAAGCTTTAGCATGATCCCCGCCGCCCTGATGGGCACTGATCGCATCGCAACCATTCCGTTACGATTAGTTGGGCTTTTTGAGGACAAGATACCGTTGCGGATGACTGCGCCCCCGATAACGCTGCCGACATTCACCGAGGCGGTCCAATGGCCGGTACTTCACGACAAAGATCCGGCAAATATCTGGATGCGAGATATAATGGTTCAGGAGGCAGCGCGATTGCCGTGACCATCTTGAAACCTAGGAAGCTGGGTTGCATTGGAATCGATCGACCCGCGACGTGCCCGATTAGCTGAAGACGGCACCACCTGTGACTGACCCGCAGGCCATTTTATCGACGAAGCTGAGCGCCACGTCCGTCGCCGGTCGGCCGGCCTTCGGACGATTGGTGGTGAGCGTCCGGTGAGCGGATTTTGGTTAGGTGTGGGATTGGCGCAAGTTACGACACAGATGATTCATTTGTGACGTAACAGGGTATGAATGGCCAAGGTTGAGATCCTGACGGGTGCCGAGCGACAACGTCGATGGTCGACGGAACTGAAGCTTTCGATATTGCAAGAAGCGTTCAGCGCGGATGGCACCGTTTCGGATGTGGCGCGCCGGCACGACGTTCTTCCGCAGCAGATTTACGCCTGGCGAAAGAAGCTCTTGCCACCCGAATCTCCCCAGACCGCATCGTTCATCCCGGTATCGCTTATCGGAGCGTCGGAGTGCGTGAGTGAAGGCTCTAAGAGGAGCAGTGCTCGGCCGAGATGCAAAGACGTTGAAATCGTCCTGAGGAATGGCCGCTTACTGAGAATTGCAGCGGACATGGATCTCGAAGTGCTATCGTCACTGGTCGCTTGTGTGGAGGCGGCATGATCGGGCCTTCGGGGAATGTGCGGGTTTATCTGGCCTGCGGGGTGACCGACATGCGGCGTGGCATTGATGGACTGTCCGCGCTTGTCGAGACGGCTATCAAGGAGGTGCCGGGCTCCGGCGCAATCTTCGGCTTCCGCGGAAAACGCGCTGATCGGATCAAACTTTTATGGTGGGATGGCCAAGGGTTCTGCCTGTTTTACAAAATTTTGGAACGCGGATACTTTCCCTGGCCGACAGCGAAAGATGGGGTTGCGCATCTGACGCAAGCTCAGTTGTCGATGCTTGTTGAGGGGATCGACTGGCGCCGACCTGCGTGGACTTCCGCTCCCGGTCGAACGGGTTAAAAGCTATATTTTGCAAGGACATCCGGAGCATAATGCTAGCGCTTCCGGCGCAAATCGGCTACGTATGCGGGTATGGAAATAACGCCGCTGGACAGTCAGGAGGAGCTATCTGTTTTGCGCGCGCTCGTCGCTGAACAGGCGGCGAAACTTGAGCGCCAAGAAGCCGAAGTCAGCAAGCGAGACTCCATTATCGGGCTCCTGCGCGCGCAGTTGGATTTGCTCCGCCATCGGCAGCATGGCGCTTCTTCGGAAAAGATCGACCGGAAGATCGAGCAATTCGAACTGATGCTGGAGGAGATCGAAGCCGCCCGCGCCGAGGCTGAGATGCGCTCCGGGAAAGCTCCTTTGCCGGAGTTGGACGACGCGCCGGACAAGCCGAAGCGTAAACCATTGCCCGATGGTCTTCCAACCGAAGAACTGGTCTATGCAGCACCCTGCAGTTGTCCGACTTGTGGTGGCACATCGTTCCTGAAGGCCGCCGACAGGGTGATCCAGGTGATGGAGCACGTGCCGGCGTCCATCAAGATTGTCCGCCACGTCGAAAAGCGCATGATCTGCAGGGACTGCGATACGACGGTGGCAGGCGAAATGCCGACCCTGCCGATCGAGCGCGGCAAGCCCGGACCGGGGTTGCTGGCCCATATCATGGTCGCCAAATTCGACGATCACATCCCGCTCTACCGTCTATCCGAGATGTACGACCGGCTGGGGATAGATATCTCCCGATCCGTGATGGCCGACTGGGTCGGCCGCGTGTCAGTTCTGCTGGCTCCTCTCATCTTGCTGATCAGAGCCCATATCGCGGCGGTCGACCGAATACATACGGACGATACCCCGGTCGATGTTCTCGACCCTGGGCGAGGAAAGACAAAAACCGGGCGGGTCTGGGTCTATGTCTTCGATGGCAGCGGCTATCAAGATCCCACTCCAAGAGCCATTGCCTACTACTATAGCCCCGACCGCAAGGGCGCGCATCCAGCCGACCATCTCGCAAACTTCAGCGGCGTGATGCACGCGGATGGCTATGGTGGCTATAAGAAGCTTTACGGCAACCAGATCGTCGAGGCCGCCTGCATGGCCCATGTGCGCCGCAAGTTCCACGATGTGATCAAGCTGAAGCCATCTCCAATCGCTGACGAAGCGCTCTCGCGCATCGGTGCGCTCTACGATATCGAGGATCGTATCCGCGGCATGCCGGCTGACGAGCGGCGTACACTGCGCCAGCAACACGCCAGGCCCCTTCTGGCAGACTTCAAGAGCTGGATCGAGGAAAAGCTGCAGGCGGTACCACAGAAGCAGAAGCTGGCTGAAGCGATGCGATATGCCCTCTCGCGATGGGCAGCGTTGAGCGTTTACATCGACGATGGCCGTGTCGAAATCGATAACAACATAGCTGAGCGAGCCATGCGTCCGCTTGGAATCGGAAGAAAAAATTGGCTCTTCGCCGGGTCAGACAAGGGCGGTGAGCGCATCGCCAACATTCTGACTATCATCGAGACTGCCAAACTCCATGGCCACAATCCGGAGGTCTATCTCACAGACGTCCTGACCCGGATCCCGAGCCATCCCAAGGATCGGCTCCAGGAACTGCTGCCGTGGCAGTGGGTGCCGGCGAAAGACCGATACGAGGCTGCGTGATGGCACGCTCGAGGTTCATCTACACGCTCAAAGAAGTCGCCGTCATGATCGGCGAGAACCTTGAACTACTCGAGGAAGTCACCGCCAACTCGGACAATATCGCCGAGGGCGAATTGGTATATGTCCGCGATGGCAGTGAAGATGGCACAAAAGGCCTGACCGAAAATGGAATTGACGACCTTCGAGATCTCCTGGCCGACATACGGACGTGGGATGGTGGAATCCGCCAGTTCCTCGTCGATGAACAATGCGATCCCGAGGTGATCGAGCGCGTCATGGCAGATGAGCTAATCCGCAAGTCCTAAACCGTGCCTCGTTGACGCAAAAAATGCATTCGCCGGACGCTTACGACGATTGCGCGACCTGCGGTCTAGCACCTTCGGCGGCAAAGCGAAGGGTGCTGGGGGACCACAATTGCTGGTATTGTTCGTTTCTGATGGTTCTTGGTTTTTGGTGGCATCTCCTAAGCTCGGACGCTGCTCCTACGTAAGCAGGGACGGAGGCCTCGGGAATGTGGCCAATGTTCGCGTTTAACCGCTTCACAGGCGATTGGATCGCCGAATTCTAAACTAGTTTATGATAGCAGCCTTTCTAACCGCGGCTTCCTCAGCGATCCAATGCGAGCGCCCCACTGTGAATTTTCATGCGTTTGGGCTCTGAAACGCCTGTTTAGTGGGTGCAGTATCATGACTTCGGCGTCGGCCGCGAATTCTCCGCGTTAGTTGAACTTGTTCGGATTCGGCAGATCGTACTCAAGCAGGAACCTCCGTCAGGAACCGGATTATTGCAGCGAGCCATGTATTTTAAGTGCGTTGGAGGAAATCATATGGGAAGCTTCCTCAACCAATATCTCCCTAAACCAGATGCTCCCTGGATCGGCATTATGTAGCGCTGGCCATTGAACAGCTTCGGTGAAGACGGGAAGCGGTAACGGAAGGTTGATGATCCGCAAAGGAAAAGTACTTTCGTAATGCTCGACTAAGCGAAGCGGTAGGTTAGCTATGCGTTTCGTGCCACGCAGGACTGATGGTATTAAGCTAAACCCTTGCACGACGACCTCCACCCGCCTCTGAATCCCATTCTCGAGCAAGAACCAGCCCTCGACCGATGGCTTCAAAAAGCGCCCAAACGCGGCAGCGACGTGTCCCATGGAAACATATTGCTCGATCGTCAGCGCTGAAGGTAGGTCCACATTTGTCGAACAGGCTACGCATACAAATTTCTCTGTGAACAGCTTTGCGCTCGGGTGTGCGCCCGAGAGAAAAAATTCAGGCAGTATGAGGAAATCGACGTCACCGCGGCTAAGCATTTCGTACGGATCACTATCTAAAGGCAGCAACTCGAAGCTGACTCCGGGCGCTTCTCGAGCAACGCGCTCAATGATTTTATTGAAGTATATCAGCATCATGAAATCGGACAGAACTATTCTAAAGCATCTGTCAGACTTCGACGGGTTAAATGGCTCCCAAGAGATGATTGAGCATTGTACTTGCAAGAGAGTTTCGCGCACTGCCGAGGCAAGTCCTTCGGCGCGTGGCGTCAGCCGAAGTTCTCGACCATTCATTGTAAACAATTCGTCGCGGAAATAGTCCCGCAGCCTGCCAATGGCGGCACTCATGGCTGGCTGACTTAGATTGATACTACGTGCGGCAGCCGTTAGGTTGCGCTCGGTCGTGAGCGCGTCCAGTGCAACGAGCAGGTTTAGATCAAGGCCCTTGAAACGCATCTTTAGTCACATCCAAACAACGGATATTTTATATCCAAACAATCAAGTTTTCCAGTACAGAACCTTCCAGCCTAGCTCCAATGAAGGTTCGTCGATGATCTATTAAGTAGCGTGCATAGTTACGATAGACGTTATAGTTGCAGATAGTCTAATTTAAGTATGGAAAGGCGCCTTAGCAATAGGCGATGTGGAGCGGCGTCACCGAGCGACATAACATTCGCTAGTGAACGGAATGGGCGGAAGTAGGTTCATCATATCGCGATACCGGAGAGGCTTTGCCGTACGCTGGCTATCGACTGGCGGGCTCCTTCTATTTGGAAGCATGTTCAAGATATGGTGGCGTTGACCTGCCACTGAGAATTTGATCTGAACCCTTCAAACTGGACCAATTTTGGTTAGAGTTTTCCGGTGCATTTTCCTGGCTGGGAAAGGACCAGAAGACGATGGAAGCATCGCAGTTTTCGGACGCTCAGAAGGCGTTCATTCTGAAGCAAGGTGATGAAGGCGTGTCGGTTGCTGAAATCTGCAGGAAGGCGGGGATCAGCCAGGCGACTTATTTCAACTGGAAGAAAAAATACGCGGGCATGCTGCCACCGGAGATGAAGAGGCTGAAACAGCTCGAGGACGAGAATTCGCGCCTGAAGAAGATCGTCGCGGATCTAAGAGTCGGACTCGAAAAGGTTTCAACGATATCCGTATCTTGCCAGCCGCCTGGTGAGCATTCGGATGTGAGCGATGGTTATCCAGGCTTCTGCTGAAGCGATGGATGTCTCGAAGTCCTTGGCCAGCCTGCGGCATCGACCCAACCACGCAAACGTCCGTTCGACGACCCAGCGGCGCGGCAGGATTTCGAAACCCTTGGCCTTGTCGGTACGCTTGATGATTTCGAGTGTCCATTTTCCTATTTTCTGCAGCCGCTTTTTCAGCTTGTCGCCCGCATAGCCGCCATCGGCGAAGACATGAAGGAGCCACGGCCATCGGTTGCGGATGGACTTCAGAAGATCGGGAGCCCCGTCGCGGTCCTGTATATCAGCGCTGTGCACCACGAGACCAACCATCAGCCCGAGCGTATCGACAATGATGTGGCGCTTGCGGCCCTTGATCTTCTTGCCAGCGTCAAAGCCCCGAATACCACCGCTTTCAGTCGTCTTGACGCTTTGGCTGTCGATGGCGCCAGCCGTCGGTGAAGCTTCTTTCCCATCCAGCTCCCGCGCCTCCATGACGAGGTGATGGTTGATCCGTGGCCAAAGACCCATTGCCCGCCATTCATAGAAATACCGCTGCACCGTTGAACAGGGCGAAAGTCCTTCGGCAGCATCCGCCACTGGCAGCCTGTCGAAGCGATATAGAGAAGGGCGTTTAAAACCTCGCGCAGATCGGTCTTGCGTGGCCGGCCCAGACGCCGTGGCGCGGGCATGAACGGCGCAATAAATTCCCATTCGCGATCGGTAACATCGCTTGCATATCGGCTCGTCCGACGGACATATTGCCGTCGGGTGGTTTCAGTCCAGGCCATTGTGCACTCCATCGAATCTTCGCAAATCCGAAGGAATCACAACTGGCTGAAATCACTCAAATCTTTTTGGGGCAGCCTCTAACGCTGGACCGCGAGATGTTGCAGGATGTCATCCGCCGAAAGCTCTGAGGCCTGCTCGGAAGCGGGAGATGGTGAAAGGCATGTGCCGCGATTGGGCGATCTCGATCCGGCGTGCTTGTGGAGCGTTGAACTTCGATCGATCAACTCACCACTATACCTCTCGCCGTACTGATCAGGCCGGTCTGGAACGTCGTATTCGCGAGATCTGCGAGATCCGTGTGCGGTACGGCTATCGCCGCGTGCATGTGCTGTTGGAACGCGAGGGTTGGGGCACCAACATCAAGCGAACTTACAAGCATTTACAGGGACTTGGGGCTACAGTTGCGGAACAAAACACCGAAGCGGAGGGTAAAAGCCAAGCTTCGCGAGGATCGGCACATGGCCGTCGGCCCCAACGACGTCTGGGCGATGGACTTCGTTCACGACCAACTCGCAACGGGTAAGAAACTGCGCGTGCTGACGGTGGTCGACACCTTCTCGCGCTACGTGCCGGTGCTTGATCCACGTCATAGCTATAGAGGCGAAGACGTTGTGCAAACCCTTGAACGGGTGTGCCAAAAAGCCGGCTATCCGAAAACGATCCGTGTCGACCAAGGGACGGAGTTCGTGTCGCGCGACTTGGACTTGTGGGCCTATTCCAAGGGCGTGACGTTGGACTTCTCACGCCCCGGCAAGCCAACTGATAATGCTTTCATCGAAGCGTTCAATGGCCGCTTCCGTGCAGAATGCCTGAACCAGCATTGGTTCCTGACCCTTGCGGATGCCCGCGAAAAGATGGAGGATTGGCGTAGATACTACAATCCTGTTTCATAACACCCATCTTTCTATGTCATTGAAAGGAATAGATTTTCCTGATCTGGAGGCGATCCCGCGGGGTGGCGAGGGTTCTTCCGGGCACGATCGAGAATCTGACGTGCTTGCGGGGTCGCGAGTTTGGAACGGCTGAAGATCCATGGGCCATCGGGTAGCGGATGAGCCCCCTTAATATCGCCAGCCTCGGCCGCCAGACGCAGCGTCTTTGGCGATATCCCGAGTAACTTCGCCGCACCGCCCAGATTAAGCCATGGCTCAACCCCGTCGATCTGCGGACGGAAGACCGGAATCTTGCGATATGACCTCAGCGCGGTGACCCGCTCCCGTGTCCAGCGATTGCCATTGCCGGTCGTCAGTCCGTTGCGATTGAGGACACCGGCAATCACATCATCATTGGCGATCAAGACGAGCTGTTTCACAGCGTCGACAATGTCGTCAGGGGTCGCATTTCTTTGGCCACGGTGTCGCTTCGGCAGGCGCAGTTCGGTGTGGACGCCTCCAACCCAATGAATGACGAGGACGATCTCAGAGGTTCCATCATCGAGATCGGCGACCACTTCATTGATGAGCGTGCGCACGATGCGCTTCTTCAGCCTTGCATCGGTTGTCGGCGCCGTCCAGACGGCGCGAAGGTTTCCCGCAAGTGCGGTTACCTGTGATGCGGACATGGGGAACGGATGCGGCGTAACTGTCCGATGTTTGGCAATCTTGGCCTCGATCTCACCGACGCCAGTCAGCGCCTTGTTCCAGCGTGCTTCCAGCTCCGACGTCACCAGCCTATTCTCTGGATCGGCCGCGTCATATTGCCGGAATGCCCGGTCGGCTACATAGCGTGCTGCCTCGAGGTCGCGCATCAGGGCATCCTGAACCTGATCGCGTTGGTTGGCCATATTGCGTTCCGCCTCGACGGCGGCGGCAATGGCTCCTGGCTCGACCACGCCGAGAAGTGCCTCTTCGATCGCGTCATCGACCCGCAGACCGCCGAAGGCGATGCAACGTGGTTCGCCGTTGTCGAGCAACCCTCGCCAACAGGAATAGCGCGGGATGTTATGGTTGGCTCCTGTGTAACGAACCGTCAGCTTCCGGCCGCACCTTTTGCAGCGGAACAGGCCGGCAAGCAGAGCGTCGCCATGCTTCGGCGCTCCATGATGGCGACTGGCCGGTACATTGTCGCTGACCATCTTGCGGATCTCCTCCGCCCGTTCCCAACTGATGTAACCTTCGTGCGCATCCGGGATCAGCGCCAGCCATTCATCACGCGCCTTGCGGCGAATTCCAGATCGGCCATCGTATCCTGGTACGGAACGACTCTTACCATAAGCATAAGCGCCGCCGTAGATCGGGTTCGCAATCATCCGGTGGATGGTGGCATAATTTGGCCTGCGCCAGATGACGTCACCGTTGGCGCACCTGACGGGCAGGTCCAATCCCTGCTCAAGGAACCATAGCAAGGCCTGCCGGGCACTCCCGAGTTCGGTGACCTTGTCGAAGACGAGTGCGATGGCTTCCTGGATGCGCCGATTGGGATCCTTCTCGATCCTGTCACCGGCCTTTACGAAGCCGGCCGGAACAGTGACGACGAGTTCACCGCGGCGAGCCTTCTCATAGCGGGCGGAAAGGGAACGCTGACGCAAGAGATCGAGTTCATACTCGTTGAGGCTGCCCTTCAAACCCAAGAGCAGGCGGTCGTTGCCCTGGCGGGGCGCATAAACTGCTTCCTGGTCGACCAGGACGGTATCGACAACGCGGCACATCTCGATGAGTTGCTGCCAATCGCGGCTGTTCCGGGCGAAGCGCGATACCTCACGCGCGGCCACGGCGCCTACCTTGCCAAGGCAGACTTCCGCCACCATCCGATCAAATCCAGCGCGGGTCACGCCGCCGGCGGCCGAACGACCAAGGTCGTCATCCACCGTCTCTATATGTGACCATCCAAGCGCTGCCAGACGGTCGCGCATGGCGTACTGGAGGGCGCTGCTCTCTCGATTGTGCAGAACCTGGTGAGCCGAGGACTGCCGAACATAGAGGATGGCCTTCCGCTCCAGATGATGCGGCGCGATCTTCTCATGCATCATGACCGGCCTCCTTCTGTTGGCAGGCATGTCCGCACTTTGCGTGATCGACGAACAGCCGCACGATGAGCACCGTCAACGCTTGGCGGGTCTCCTCCGGCAACTCCGGCCATTGCGGCGTCCCTGCCGTCTTCCCCCGCTGCGGGGCCGAGAACAGATCGAACTGGCATGTCATGGGCTGGCGAGGCATGAACATCTCTCCGACTCGTTTCGTGAGAGACCAATGCTGCGCCCATTACCGAAGATTGCGATGAGGCATCAGCGTCCTTCAGCAATCTTGCCAAAGAATGCAGGCTTGCGAGATCGACGTGCGGGACCGCCAGGCTGCGCCAACAACCACTCACTGATCGGTCGAACATCCACGACGGGACCTCAAGAAGTCGACCAGAAGAAGAACCAGAAAGGCTGCAGCGGAAAATATGCGTCCCTTTAGACACCGCCTCATGCACGTGAACAAGCCGTCCGGACCAGGGATGCCACGGATACAGAAGCTCGCGAACCTCGGTCCCGTGGGTGTTCTGTCGTCGTGTTGTACAATGAGGAAAGACCTCATGGTGCGATCGGCAACAAGGTGCCGATCTCGTTGGTGAATTCAGGGTGCGCAACCAGCCCGCCTCCCTGAGTAAAGCCGGAAAACTCTAGCATGCGGTGGTCCAACGTTTGGGAGCGGTTCACTGACGCCGAGGCTCTAATCGCCGCCGGATGAAAATTCAGTGGCAGGTCACGGGAAGCGCTCCGCATAGATAGATGAGACGAACAATGGAAGAATGCATCAATATAGACAATCGGGATGACTTTGGTAACTGGGCGATCAAGGTCGCCAAGCAGATTGTCGGCGAACAGGGTTTTGATCTAGCCAAGGCCGTACGTGATGGAACCGAAGACGCAGTCCGGGAAGCAGGCAATGCTCTTGGACAGGCTATCAACAACGCGCTCATGGAAGTCTATGACGGCCTCCTCGAAGATGCGCCAGAATAGGCCCACGAAACGTTTAACGGCTTAACAACACTGATCATCTCCAGCACCGCTAAACCAGGATGGGTTCGGCGTGGCATGTTCAAGCCGGTGATATCGCCCTTTGCGCCGCGGCCGAGTGTCGCCAGCAAGGGGACAGACGTCAAAGTTTACGCCTTTGGTCTCGATGTTGCACAAGGAGCCAATTCCAGCGGTCACGAAGTACTTGGTATGCACCCGTGGGAACAACATGGGCGCTTCAATTGAACGGAAACTCAAATTTATGGCTGGCTCTGACAAATTACGGACGATCAGCGATAGTTCGGGTCTCCAGCGGGATTGCAGCATGAGGCCGGCAGTCAATACCAAAGGACATTACTGCGACTTCGCCGAATGCCGGTAATAGACATCCGCCAGAATGTGGTGGTCATGGCGGTAGACTTCGGCCATGATATTATAGAGGCTTGGATCGTGAGCCTCGAAATCTTCTGATGTGGCAATGGTGAGATTGCCTCGGCTGTAAGCCAAGTTCGTATTGAACCAAAATCGCGTGCCCTCGGCCCAATACTCATCGACGTTGTTCTCCATATAGGAACACGCCCAGAGGCCTTTCTCGTAGGCGTGCGAATAGGCACGTTCAACTCGTGCAACGAGATCAGGATCTACCGTGCGCAGCGCGTAGAAAATATTATGTGAGAATTCGTGAACAAGAATGTTCCCGCCGTAATACCGCGTGCCCGGCACGCCCATCAAATTCTCCACAGCTCCCGTCGTGTAGAGCCCGCCCATGCCGCGCGCCCTTTGTGCCCAGTAGTCTCGGGCAGTCATCTTGCCGATCGTGTTGGCGTAATCCCGCCGCTCGTCAGGGGTGAGACGTGGATCATCGGGAAGAGGCTTCTTCCAATCCCGCTGCTCGGGAATATCAGTCGTCGTCTCGTCAATTGCCATGACGCCCACCCGCGCTCCAGCCTGGATTAAAGCATCGCGGACATCACGGCGTTCTGACAACATGTAGAGGACAATGTCACGTGAGATCAATAGTGCCGTGTCTGGAACCTTGTTTGACGAAATAATAGGTATGCCCGCTGCGTCAGCATATTTGGCATAAAATGGATCCAGATTGAGTGATGTCGGTGGGCTGCGAACTATGAAAGTCTCGAAACTCGATACATCAGCCGCGGACAATGGCGAGTCAGATAAGACATTCTCAGCGCCGCCGAGTCTGCCTGCGGATGCAGCAAGAAGGTACCCACCGCACAACACCATCCCCATCGAGCATACGTCAATCATCGTGACCTCTCGTTAACGGCTGTCTTTCGTGAGACGACGCAACAATCGTGCCAGTCACTAAGTATTTCCTCGGGGGCACATCGGCGCCGCCGGCTCTGTATCAGACCATGTGCGTGACGATCGGCATCCGGTGACCAGGGTATGACGATCACCTCATACCGTTATCTAGGAGAAAATTGCGATCTCGCGGCCGCCTCGCCAGTCCTGGGAGGCGTTTGCTGTGTCCGGGGTCCTAAAAGCTTGCACCGGAAACGCACTGATCTGCGAATCCATTCCTGTACCCATCATCTTCTCCCGAGGTCGGGATCGCCAGGCAAGTATGTCCTCTGGCAATCTTCGCCGATACCCAGCGTGCCGGTCCATGGGTTGCGATAGCCAAAGCGAACCAGGGCGTTTTGCAAGGGGAACCCCTTTCAGATTCAACAGGAGAATGCTGCTGCCTATCGCCGCGTCCCATTTTGTGTGGAATCAGACGGGCGCAAACCGAACATTCCGAAAAAACCCCTCCGCCAGGTCGGGTCGTTCGACGACTTTCGACGCCGGGATAGACCAGCCCGGTCCCGCCGAGGGTTCTAATGTGATCTCGACAATTTGCCTGATTATCGCCGAAAACGTCTTTGGCTTGCTTCTGCCTGAGTAGCGAGCCCCTCAGTCATGGTCAACTTTTCAGTTCAATGTCGTGGATGCCTGATCAAGATGATCCAGCATGATGGACAAGGCGGCATGTTCACGAAGAAGTTGGAGCTCGGCCGCTTCATCTGGCGTCGGCAGCCGATGGCAGGCCGATTGATTGGAACGCATCCATTGGACGGATGAGTTCCATCCAAACAAATGATTTCACCAGCTTATACCAGTGCCATTAGAAGCGCCCCAACGAGTGCGTATCAAGTAGTTGCTCTGTCGACGCCTGGACAGAGTATTAAGTGGAGGTTTAGGTATGAGCCCTCAGGTGCGGTGGAAAGTATGCTGGGAAAACGAGTTGGAGCTCTCTGACCACACGGAGCTCGCAGATTTCTTTCGGAAGACCTATGGGCCAACTGGAGCTTACAACGCCCTTCCATTCGAAGGTGCTCGTAGTTGGTCAGGAGCTAGGCCCGAGCTTCGCGTAATAGGCTATGATGCGCACGGTGTGGCCGCTCACATGGGGTTGTTGCGTCGTTTCGTTCGGATTGGCGAGGTCGATCTACTCGTATGCGAGCTTGGATTGTGGGGCGTGCGTCCAGATCTTGAGGGGTACGGCATTAATTCGATGCGCATTGTTTACCCAGTGCTGCAGCAACTTGGCGTTCGGTTTGCGTTCGGCGGTGTTCGGCAGGCGTTGCGCAACCTTGTTCTCAGGCTCTGCCGAAATGGTCTTGCGACGGTTTTGGAAGGGGTACGCGTGCGATCCACCCTTGCCGATGTTTATCTCAACCTCCCGCCGACGCGCTGTGAAAACGTAATTCTGGTAGTATTCCCAATAGGATGCTCAATGAGTGATTGGCCATCGGGGACCTTGATCGAGCGGAATGGCCCTGAGCTATGAAAGAGCATGGTCCCATAGCTGAAGTTATCCGAAGAGAGACGGTGGCGGCCCAGTGATCGGTGCGTCTATTTAACCCTCGATGACGGACCGACTCACACGATGACACATCCCGCACCTTTCGATCTGCGAACGCTTAGACGTCAAGCTTGAGATATTCGAGACAAGCAGGACCATCAGGGACATATGCCCCGAAGCCTCGGTACCGCAATCCGGGCACCTGGAGGAAGTATGAACATTATCGGCTAATGCCGTATTTTTGCGCGCTCGCGGGTTCACGATCCGCGCTCCTCGTTCGACCCGCTAACTGACGCCACTGCCGCAGAGCACGGCATCGGAGCCTGCGTACAAGCGCACTGCCGACCATACTGCGATGGCCGACAACCCAGATCTTCTTGTTGGACAAGTCGTACACTTAGAGCTCTTCCCGGCTGTTCAGGGCCTTCCAGTGCTTGACACCTCGCGCACCTTCTCGGCGACGAGCTCCCGAACCGGGTTCTTGTGTTGCCAGCCCAGCTTCTGGCGGGCCTTGGTCGGATCACCGGCAGAAGATCGACTTCCGTCGGGCGGAGGTATCGAGGATCGACTTCCACAAGGCAGGCACCGGACGCGGAGTCGTAGCCATTTCGTCGACGCCGGACGCCTTCCATTCCAAAGCAATGTCCACATCGGCAAAAGCCCGCTCGTGAAATTGGCGGACACTCGTCGTCTCGCCGGTCGCCAAGACGTGGCCATCCGGCTTGTCCTGCTGCAGCATGCGCCACATGCCCTCGACATACTCACGTGCGTGGCCCCAGTCGCAGCTCCTGACGCTGTTTTTGGCCAGCTGTCGGGCGCTGCGGGCCTGCGCGATCGAAGTTGGCTTGTTCAGCCACAAGGCGAAGCTCTGTCACCTGGGCGCTCGCATCGTCGCCCGTGCGATACGCCATTTCTCTCTTGGCTACAGGGATGTGCGATTGTCTCCAGTTTTCGGAGCTTCGTTTGATCCTGCTGATAGTCGCGGTCTCCCTGCCGCGCGGTCGACCGAGCGGTGCAAGTGATGCCCTTACGACACCGTCTGTCGGCTTTGTCTTGTCGGCGACATTAGGGTTGGTTGGCCAGTTTCCTGTGCTGGCTCCGGCTAACTTCCTGAAACCCAACAAAAAGATCTTTCCTTCGGCTCGATCGGCCCACATGGCACGGGTTTTGAAGACTGCCCTGGGAGGCGGCGCGAGCTGCCGGCCTTTTACTCAGCGATGGATGGAACGAAAGAAGGAAGGCGATATGTCAGATTTGCGTCAAATCGCATTTTACGGCAAAGGGGGGATCGGCAAGTCCACCACCTCCCAAAATACGCTCGCAGCGCTTGTCGACCTCGGGCAGAAGATCCTGATCGTCGGATGCGACCCGAAAGCCGACTCCACCCGGCTGATCCTGAACGCCAAAGCACAGGACACGGTTCTGCATCTGGCAGCCCAGGAAGGTTCGGTGGAAGACCTTGAGCTCGAGGACGTGCTCAAGGCCGGCTACAAAGGCATCAAGTGCGTGGAGTCCGGCGGTCCGGAACCGGGCGTCGGCTGCGCCGGGCGCGGCGTCATCACCTCGATCAATTTCCTCGAGGAGAACGGCGCTTATGACGATGTCGACTACGTCTCCTATGACGTGCTTGGCGATGTGGTGTGCGGTGGCTTCGCGATGCCGATCCGTGAGAACAAGGCCCAGGAGATCTACATCGTGATGTCCGGCGAGATGATGGCGCTCTATGCCGCCAACAACATCGCCAAGGGCATCCTGAAATATGCCCATTCCGGCGGCGTGCGGCTCGGCGGCCTGATCTGTAACGAGCGCCAGACGGACCGCGAGCTCGACCTCTCCGAGGCGCTGGCTGCCAGGCTCAATTCCAAGCTCATCCACTTTGTGCCGCGTGACAACATCGTCCAGCACGCCGAGCTCAGGAAGATGACGGTGATCCAGTACGCGCCGGACTCCAAGCAGGCCGGGGAATATCGGGCGCTAGCCGAGAAGATCCATGCCAATTCGGGCCAAGGGACCATTCCGACCCCGATTACCATGGAAGAGCTCGAAGACATGCTGCTCGACTTCGGCATCATGAAGAGCGACGAGCAGATGCTGGCCGAACTACAGGCCAAGGAGTCAGCGGTGGCTGCGGCTCAATAACTGCCGCTGTCGACAGGACGCGCTGGCCCTTGAGCCAGCGCGTCCTTCCACGAAAGACGCTTCGTCGACGACGACCTAACCCGAACCTTGAAAGGGGCAGGGGCCCATGAGCCTTGATTACGAGAATGACAGCGTTTTGCATGAAAAGCTCATTGCGGAAGTGTTAGCGCAATATCCAGACAAGGCGGCGAAGCGCCGCAAGAAGCACCTCAGCGTCGCAACGAGCGGCGACGAGCCTGGCGATGAGCCGAAGGCGCTTTCCGAATGCGACGTCAAATCGAACATCAAGTCCATTCCGGGCGTGATGACGATCCGCGGCTGCGCCTATGCCGGCTCCAAAGGCGTGGTATGGGGGCCGGTCAAGGACATGGTCCACATCTCGCACGGGCCGGTCGGTTGCGGTCATTATTCCTGGTCGCAACGCCGCAACTACTACGTCGGCCTGACGGGCATCGACACGTTCGTGACGCTGCAGTTCACCTCAGACTTCCAGGAAAAGGACATCGTGTTCGGCGGCGACAAGAAGCTTGAACAGGTCATCGACGAGATCGAGGCGCTTTTCCCCCTCAACAACGGCATCAGCGTGCAGTCGGAATGCCCGATCGGGCTGATTGGCGACGACATTGAGGCGGTGTCGCGCAAGAAGGCCAAGGAGCACGAAAAGACGATCGTGCCGGTGCGCTGCGAGGGCTTCCGCGGCGTCTCGCAATCGCTCGGCCACCACATCGCCAACGACGCCATCCGTGACTGGGTTTTCGACAAGAACGACGTCGAGTTCGAGACCGGCCCTTATGACGTCAACGTCGTCGGCGACTACAATATCGGTGGCGACGCGTGGGCTACGCGCATTCTATTGGAGGAGGTGGGGCTGCGCGTGGTCGGCAACTGGTCGGGTGATGCCACGCTCGCTGAGGTCGAGCGCGCGCCAAAGGCGAAGCTCAACCTCATCCACTGCTACCGCTCGATGAACTACATCTGTCGGCACATGGAGGAAAAGTACGGCATCCCGTGGATGGAATACAATTTCTTTGGTCCGTCCCAGATCGAAACCTCCCTGCGCGAAATAGCCAAGCACTTCGGTCCGGAAATCGTCGACAAGACCGAGGCTGTCATCACCAAGTACCGGCCCCTGGTCGATGCTGTCGTCGACAAGTACCGGCCGCGCCTCGAAGGCAAGACGGTGATGCTCTATGTCGGCGGCCTGCGTCCTCGCCACGTCATCACGGCCTATGAGGACCTCGGCATGCGGATCGTCGGCACCGGCTACGAGTTCGCCCACAACGACGACTATCAGCGCACCGGCCATTATGTGAACAAGGGTACGTTGATCTATGACGACGTGACCGGTTACGAGCTGGAAAAGTTCATCGAAGGCATCCGCCCCGACCTTGTTGGGTCCGGCATCAAAGAGAAGTATCCGGTGCAGAAGATGGGCATCCCCTTCCGCCAGATGCACTCCTGGGATTATTCGGGCCCGTATCACGGCTATGACGGCTTTGCCATATTCGCCCGCGACATGGATCTGGCCATCAATAATCCGGTGTGGGATCTCTACGACGTCCCCTGGAAAAAAAAGGCCGCGCCAGCTGAGGCGGTTGCGGCCGAATGAGAGCTTGGCCTGTCTTGGGAGGGGGCAGGCCAGGCCCTTCCATCGGCCTTGATCCGCACTCGTGACAGATGACATCCCATTGCCGCCACCGGTGCGGCGCGATGAAAAGAAAGGTGCTTACTATGCCGCAGTCGGCGGAAAAAGTTCTCGATCATGCTCCCCTGTTCCGCGAGCCGGAATACAGGCAGATGCTCGCCGAGAAGAAAGCCAATTTCGAATGCCCCCACCCGGATCAGGTCGTTGCCGATCAAAACGACTTCACGAAGACCTGGGAGTATCGCGAAAAGAACCTGGGCCGCAAAGCCCTGGTCGTGAACCCGGCCAAAGCCTGCCAGCCGCTCGGTGCCGTCTTCGCAGCCGCAGGCTTTGAGCAAACGATGTCCTTCGTCCACGGCAGCCAGGGCTGCGTCGCCTATTACCGTTCGCATCTGTCGCGTCACTTCAAGGAGCCTTCATCGGCGGTCTCGTCCTCGATGACGGAGGACGCGGCGGTGTTCGGCGGGTTGAAGAACATGATCGACGGGCTCGCCAATACATACAAGCTCTACGATCCGAAGATGATCGCCGTCTCGACCACCTGCATGGCCGAAGTCATTGGAGACGATCTCCACAGCTTCATCGAAAACGCAAAGAACGAAGGGTCGGTCCCGCACGACTTCGATGTTCCTTTCGCTCACACGCCTGCCTTCGTCGGCAGCCACGTCGATGGCTATGACGGCATGATCAAGGGCATTCTGGAGAACTTCTGGAAAGGCAACGAGCGGAAGGAGGTTGCCCAAGCCATCAACATCATTCCCGGCTTCGACGGCTTCTGCGTCGGCAACAACCGCGAACTGAAGCGCCTGCTCGACATGATGGGCGTATCCTACATCTTCATCCAGGATGCCTCCGACCAGTTCGACACGCCGTCTGACGGCACGTACCGCATGTATGACGGCGGCACGAAGATCGAAGACGTGAAAACGGCGTTGAACGCCGAAGCGACCCTGTCGCTGCAGCACTATAACACGCGCAAAACGCTGGAATATTGCAAGGAGGTCGGTCAGGCTACGGCCTCGTTCCATTATCCGCTGGGTGTCCAGGCGACCGATGAATTCCTGATGAAGGTCTCGGAGATTACCGGCAAGGAAATTCCTCCGGCACTCGGCCTGGAGCGCGGCCGTCTCGTCGACGCTATGGCAGATAGCCAGGCCTGGCTGCACGGGAAGAAATACGCGATCTACGGCGATCCTGACTTCGTCTACGCTGTTGCTCGCTTCGTCTTGGAAACCGGCGGTGAGCCGACCCACTGCCTTGCTACCAACGGCACGTCGGCCTGGGAAGCCGAGATGAAGGCGTTGCTCGCATCCTCGCCCTTCGGCAAGGCTTCCCAGGTCTGGGCGGGCAAGGACCTCTGGGCGTTGCGCTCGCTGCTCTTTACCGAGCCGGTAGATCTTATGATCGGCAATTCCTATGGCAAGTATCTCGAGCGCGACACCGGCACCCCATTGATCCGGCTGAGCTTTCCGATATTCGACCGGCACCATCACCACCGTTTCCCGCTCATGGGCTACCAGGGCGGCCTGCGCGTCCTGACGACGATCCTCGACAAGATCTTCGACACGCTCGATCGCGAGACGAGCGAGCCGGGTGTGACGGACTATTCTTACGACCTGACCCGCTAGGAGCGGCGGCGGTCGGCCTTGTGAGGCCGGCCGCCTTCATCTGAACTTGGAGACCGCAATGCCCTCGCTCAATGCTAAAGTCCAGGACGTCTTCGACGAGCCTGCCTGCGAGAAGAACCGCAGCAAGGATTCCAAGGCGCGTAAGACCGGCTGCTCGAAGCCGCTGATCCCCGGGGCGGCAGCCGGCGGATGCGCTTTCGATGGCGCCAAGATCGTGCTGCAGCCCGTCACCGACGTCGCGCACCTGATCCACGGGCCTCTCGGCTGTGAGGGCAATTCCTGGGACAACCGAGGATCGGCTTCCTCAGGTCCGACGCTCTGGCACACGAGCTTCAAGGTGCTGACCGAATCAGGCGCCACCGAAAAGAAGCCTTTCGATGAGGAGGACTAGGACATGGGTACATTGACAGGAAGTACGGATGGCCCTGCTGTCAAGGAGGATGGGGATCTCGCCACCCCTTTTCTCAGATGCCTCATAAGGCTCATCCGCGCTCAGGATGCCCATGGGGCGTGGGAGGGCAAATCGGACGCTGACCTGCTGGCCGACTTCATCCTCACCAAGGAGCAGCGCCGTAAGATCCCGATCATAGGCGATCCCGATCCAGATGTGCTGTGGAGGCTCCAGAATTTTTACAGTTGCGTGGGGCTTGTGATCGAAGAGTGCACAGGCCTGTTGGCATCGCCGATCATGACGATCGGCCATGAGGGCTTCGGCCGCGTGCTTTTCACGACTGGACGGTTGGTCGTTCTGTCGAAGACCCTGCGCGATGTCCACCGGTTCGGCTTTGAGACGCTTGGCAAGCTCGCCGAGGTCGGCAACAAAATGGTCGATGACGCGATTGCAGTTATCGAAACCTATCCCGACGTTGCGCGGGCATCATGAAATCAGTTTTCGAGGAAAGAGATCATGCCAAACATTGTGGAGCAGCTGAAGAAGGTCCGTAAGCTGCAGTCACGTGCCGCCACTGCGAAAATGGCGTTGCACGATCTTGCCGAGGACCTTCCGATTAATTGGGCTAAGATCAAGACCATTGCTGGAGAGACGTTCGACGCCTTCGCCGAGTTGAACGCTGCGAAGGAAGAGCTCGCCGCATTGGAGAATTCACGATGACCGGCTCTTTCGTCACGCGCGACGGCTCCAGCTGGGTGCCGGAGTACCTGACCTGCATCGATGCTGCAACCTGCATCGGCTGTGGCCGATGCTTCAAAGTCTGCTCTCGCGAAGTCATGCACCTCTATGGCGTCGATGAAGCGGGTGGAATCCTCGGCATCTGCGACGACGAGGATGAAGACTTCGATGGCGAGCTCAATCGTATGATCATGGTTGTCGACCAGGCCGGCCGATGCATTGGTTGCGGCGCCTGCGCGCGCGTCTGCCCGAAGAACTGTCAGACCCATGTCGCGGCAGATAAGGTTAGTGCGTGATCTTGCGAACAAATCAGGAGAACGCTGTTGCCTTCATCTCGTTTGTTGCCTCCTGCTGCTCGTACTCTGCGCAAGCCAACGAACGAAGTTACTTCCTGTGGCATTCCATCCACAAAGTTAGCGTTGCGATGGTGGCTAGTTCATCGCTTCTTCAGTGAAGCTTTTTCAAAAGCGCGAAGTGGCGATCGCTGTCTCGTGGCCCTCGGCGATGAACCGATTATCCGGTTTCCAAGGCTGATGCCCCGTGATCGGATCGCCACACATCGTGACATTCGTGTCCCATGCCGGTTCCGCGGATGCGGATGCGGCGGTTTCTACCCAGATGACGGCCGGTGTAAAGAAGGCACTGCGCTTGCACGCAATGTCTCGCGCAAGCTGACCGTCAAGGCAAACACCAGTGCGCGGCTGACGGAGGCACTTGCGGCGAGGACCGCAACGTCACTTTCCACCCCGCAGGCTCAATACGATCCGACACAGGACGATCCTGAGCGCGATTGAATTACATGCTCATTCGCTTGTCCCCATCTCAGCTGTCCACATGTCTCGCAAATGTCGGGCACCCGACACCTATCTAGAAGCAACCCGCTCGTCGGGGTTGCTTCTGCTTCGCCCGCCGCCGTCGTCCCCTCTCGGGTCTCCTCGGTATTGTCGAATTGTCGAGATTAGAACGTTTGTTCGCCGGTCTCTCCGCCAAATACCCATCAATCCGCCCATCGATAAACAAAAATCATCTTCTTGGAGCGTCTGAGCAGTTGGCATGGTGTTTGCTGATCCCTGGTTACAAGCGGCAGAAAGCAGTCTGCATGATGCCGGTTCATGAAACGAACGGAACGGAGGCCACATGACGGTTCGTCATCGGCCCGACGTTCTACCAAGCGGCCTGCATAGTCCGCCGGCGGAAGGGGCAATCCCGACGTCACAGCTTGCAACCAACTCAATGAGAAGGAAAACGCTATGACCAAGATTTCCGAAAGATCCTTTGAAACGATCGAAAACCCGGCGTCATCGCCGCTCAAGGTGCCAGATCAGTTGGGCGCATCCGTTGAAAAGGGGAACAAGCAGGTGACAGAGGCTTTTTTGAAATTTGCGTCCGGTGCTGAAGCGACACAGAAAATGCTGCCTCCGATCCTCGAAACGACAAGCCTGTTCGGCAACGAATTGTCTTGGAAGACGATCGCTGCACTGCAGGCCGACGCCGAGGCCGGCTTCTCGCATCTGCAAGCTTTGCTTAGCGCAAATTCGCCGTCGCAGGTCCTCGAACTGCAGTCGACCTTCCTGCGCAAGCGGGTTGAGACAAGTTTGCAGCACGCCAAGGAATTCCGGGTACTCGCAAGCAGGACGGTGGAGGAAATCTCAAAGCCGGTCAAGGATGCTTTTGACAAGGTGCTGACGGACCTCAAGGCGACGTAAAACTGAGGAGAGCCTGGAAAAACCGCGCGGTGATCTGCCCGGTGAAGAAACACCTGAAGTTCGCACTCGCTTCGATGACCGCTCGGTAGCTCCCGATCTTTCCCATCCATCTTCTGTGCACGGCTGATGCGCGGGATGTCTATGGCGCTTATATTCGCGCCCGAATGCAGAGCCCGCTCGAGCAACTCGTTGTTGGCTACGGGATAGATGAAAGAGATCAGCGTCTTTTCAGGCGACAGCAGGGCGACCTCATTAGTCGGAGCGCACCTTGACGATCACGTCGGCGGCCGCGGCGAGGGCCTGTGGACTTGGAACGACCACGACTTCCGCATTTCGGTAGGCTTCGTTCGAGATTTCCGCCGTTAGGCCGGCACCAGTTTCCACTGGCGATCAGCAAAATATCGCCGGGGGCCAGCGCATGGAGCGTGCCGAGACGGTGGGATGCGGCTCGACCGGCGACACCACGCGGACATCAATTTGAGTTGTTTCACCCGGTATCAGGCATTCTTGCTCGTTTCCTTGTGCCACGTCTCTTCGAACAGACGGGACCGCGGCTCGACCCATGTCAGAACGAGATGTTAGGCGGGTTCGAAAGTGCTGACTTTCACAGCGGACAAAGATCGGGCTGAGTCTGGCCTGAGACGTCATCATTGATTTGGGACAAGGAAGCCGGCGCGGCCGGAGGTCATAAAGCATCCTGTTTTGAGAAGGGATGCGAAAATGTCCGATGATCTGATCGCCAAATACGGCGATGCGCGGGTTCCGCGTTATACGAGCTACCCGACGGCGGCGGCTTTTTCAGCTGCCGTGGGGCCGGATGAATATGTCGGCAACCTCGCCCATATCGCCGCGGCTGGCCCGGTTTCGGTTTATCTCCACGTCCCGTTCTGCCGTTCGATATGCTGGTACTGCGGCTGCCACACAACCATCACCCGGCAAGACGCTCCAGTCGCCGACTATCTCGACGTGATGAAGGAGGAGATCGAGCTTATCTCCTTTGCGGCCGGAAACGACGTGCCCGTCAAGTACGTGCATTTCGGCGGCGGCACGCCGTCGGTCATGAAGCCGCAGGAATTTTCGGCTCTAATGGCAAAGCTCAGGAGCGCCTTTACATTCGAAGCGAAAGCCGGCGTCGCAGTCGAGATCGACCCTCGCACATTGGTCGCCCCCATGATCGACGCGCTCGGCGAAAACGGTATCGACCGCGCAAGCCTCGGCGTCCAGAGCTTCGATCCGATCGTGCAGGCCGGTATCAAGCGGCTGCAATCCTTTGAGCAGACGGAAAGGGCGGTCGCCGGGTTGCGCTCAGCAGGCGTCAGCAGCATCAACTTCGACCTGATTTATGGCCTTCCGAAACAGACCGTCCAATCTTGCATCGAAACGGTCCGGCTGGCTGCAGAACTGCGTCCCGAACGTTTCGCCGTTTTCGGTTACGCTCACATACCCGCTTTCAAGAAACATCAGCGCCTGATCGACGAAGCATCGCTGCCGGACGCAAAACAGCGGAACGAGCAGGCGGAAGTGATCGCCGAGGAGCTGCAGAACGCCGGATATCAGCGCATTGGGCTCGATCATTTTGCACTGCCGGACGATCAGTTGGCACTCGCCGCGCGCAACAGAGCGCTGAGGAGAAACTTCCAGGGCTATACCACGGATGATTGCGATAGCCTGATCGGCCTCGGCGCATCTGCGATCGGGCGGCTGCCGGCCGGCTATATGCAGAACCACGTGCCTCTCGGCCTCTATGCCGAGCGGATTGCCTTCGGGGTGCTGCCGACCGCCAAGGGATATCTTCTCAGCGAGGAGGACAAGCTTCGGGCGAGGGTCATCGAGAGGCTGATGTGCGATTTCGAAGCCGATCTCGGCCATTTGAGCAGCGGGTCGGGTTTCGACACCGGCTTCCTTGTCGAGGGCAACGACCGTCTCGGCGAGCTCATGGCCGACGGCGTCGTGACGATCAGCGGTGAACGGATTGTCGTATGCGAGGAGGCGCGCTTTATGGTCCGTGCAGTCGCGGCAGCATTCGACGCCTATTTTGGCTCGCACGGGCACACGCACAGCAAGGCAGCCTAATGCATGTCGCCGGAAGTTTGCATCGGTTCCGGCGACACGAAACGCATCAAAGGCCGCGCGAGAAGACATCGAGTTCCCGTTTCTCGATCGAGGACCCTGCGGTTATCTTCCCAGGAGTCCCGTCGACAACCGCACGTCGACGAGGATCGACGTCGCAAGTTCGTGTGAATCAGGGCGGGCGCACTCACAAATACGGTCATCGGGCGCCCTGTCGCAAGCAGATGGGCGCGCGCCCGTATCACCGCCTGGACGTCGAGGTCGTTACCGTCGAGCTTTTCGGCTCATTGAAGCACAGCTCGATCTCGGCAGGCCGCGGTCTAGGATATCGTTGGCGACTGACGTCGAACCTTTCAGGTGGCGTCGGCAAGCGCCGGTCCGCAGAAATGTGCCCATCGCGATTATGGCGGCCGCTCAGGCGCCTGAAGGAGCCTTGTCGCGAGGTGAGCTACCGAGCGCCGCATGGTCGACGGCTCTCGCCCGCTCACGAAAGCGGTTGTTCGAGCACGTCGAAGGACGAGGGCAGGGGTCTCGTAATTGTAGCACGACTTGCCTGCCGCGGGATTTCGATCAAACGTTCGACGGCGCCTTCCGTGCAATTCCTAGACGACCGGAACGAAACCGCGGGTTTCGGCTGGCATCTCCTTCGCGACTGCCCGCAAAAAACGACCTCGTTATATTCGTCGTCAGCGAGATTGCCGCCGGGCCAGTGATCTCGCCCACGCGTTTCTTCGCAGGTCTGCCGTGCAGATCATAGCTCTTTTCACAGGCCGCATTGACGTTCTCGATGATCCAGCCAAGTTTCGGCATTGGCTTTGCCGACAACCGTGTCCGACGCTAACCACTGCCTGGACGCCTTGCCTGACGCGCCTGGCTCTGCTCGATGCTCACGGGAGCATCAGTTGCTCCTGAGAGGCAGAAAGCCCCCGCGAACGCCATCTTCATGGGCTGCGCGGCCATCCGCACCTGCCGTTTATCACTGGGTGATGTGTGTGAGGTCGGCATCGAGCCGCTTACGCACCATGTTCGGCACCTTTGCAGTCTTGATCGCTTCGAGATTGGCCGGGCTGTCGCCCACCTGGATCAAGGCAACCATGCCCATGCCGGAATGTGGGGTGCATTTCAGGACATAGACGCCTGGAACATCGAACTTCGCCCGATATTGCTCGTTCGGCTTTGACTTATATTCCGCAACGCCATCCGGAATGAGGCCTTTGAAGGTTTCGACGTTGTGGCCCTTGTCGGTGGGGATGAAAGTGACGGTGTCGCCGGGGGCGATCTTCAGGAAGCCGGGCTCGAACACCATCGCGCCTTCCGTGCCTTTGTTGAGCATCCGAACCTGATGGTCGGCCGCCATCAACGGCGCTGCCGAGACAATCAAGGCTGCTGCTGCAGCGATCGGACTGAATTTTAACCGCATTTGCAAGCTCCTGTTCTGCGAGACCCAATCAGCCTCATGAATGTTTTTAGCAGATGCCGGATTTGGGTTCTTTGATGCCCGTCAAATTCGGGAATAAAAGGCAGAAGATCCCAATTTTTGCCTGCTTGCCCAGCGCCCTTGCGAGGGACATGGCAGCCTGCAAGCGATGTAGGAATCACCGGAGGACAAGCACGCTCGGCGAACGTCGGCGCTGCTGAACCAGCTTTGGATTGCCGCGACTGAGCTCATATCGCGTCGGGAGTTCGCGAGGGCATTAATGTCGATCCCCCGGTGTCGCGTGTGTGGAAGTTGACCCTTTGACAGGAATCCTCCGAAAACGACGCGCCGTTGAGATCGTCGGCGAAGTGAAGAGCGATTATCACGCGATGATCTTCGCCGATGAAACGAAGCAGGCGCACGACACCTTCTTCCACCTGGACGAGATGGTTGGCTTATCACCCTCCCACCAAATCGCCTTACTGGCCGCGACGGCTTCCGCCTCCGAGCCTACGAAAAGCGACGAGAGGGATTGGCCGGCATGAAGAGCTTTTAACGTCTTCTCGACGGACGCGTGGTGTTCTGCACAGCATCTTCATACCCCCTTGTGGCAGTGGGTGCGGTAGAAAGCAGCTGCGTCACATGGGAATAGCGGGCGGTGCCAAAAGGGGAAAGTTTGTAACAGAGTGTAACAACGTCCGTTCGTCCACCGCTTCCAGTCCGCTTGTTGATGTAGATCAAGGAGCCGTTCCCGTCTTCGTGACAGTCCTGCCTCGAAATCCGAGAAAGCCGGCCGCGAGGCGGTCGTCTGCGCACTGGGGACGACATCATGAATTACACGACAGAAACGATGGTGGTCGCGGTCGCAGCGTTTCTGGCGCTGCTCGCAGCGGCATTCGCGCACGATCATCTCTTTGCAGTCCATATGGGTATACTTTGCCTCTGCCTGGTTGTGGGAACGC
Organism: Rhizobium sp. 862_C5_N1_2; assembly: GCF_051811205.1. Taxonomy (NCBI): domain Bacteria; kingdom Pseudomonadati; phylum Pseudomonadota; class Alphaproteobacteria; order Hyphomicrobiales; family Rhizobiaceae; genus Rhizobium; species Rhizobium sp. 862_C5_N1_2. The sequence continues at coordinate 132,805 of NZ_JBPWPT010000005.1, forward strand.
TGCTGCTTGTTAAAAACGCAGAGTTTTCGCCGACGGGCCAACAGCGCAAAACAGACCTTACGGGCTATTGCGATGAGGTAATCCGCTACGGCCTGATCGCCACGGTGTTCTGGGGCGTCGTCGGCTTCCTCGTCGGCGTGATCATCGCGCTGCAGCTCGCCTTTCCCGACCTCAACATCGCGCCCTATTTGAATTTCGGAAGATTGCGACCGGTTCACACGTCGGCGGTGATCTTCGCCTTCGGCGGCAACGCGCTGATCATGACATCCTTCTATGTGGTGCAACGCACCTGTCGCGCGCGTCTCTTCGGAGGAACACTCGCCTGGTTCGTCTTCTGGGGCTACCAGCTGTTCATCGTGATGGCCGCGACCGGCTACGTGATCGGCATCAATCAGGCGCGCGAATATGCCGAGCCTGAATGGTACGTCGACCTGTGGCTTACCATCGTCTGGGTCGCCTATCTGGCCGTCTATCTCGGAACGATCCTGAAGCGCAGAGAGCCGCATATTTACGTGGCAAACTGGTTCTATCTCAGCTTCATAGTCACCATTGCGATGCTGCATGTGGTCAACAACCTCGCTGTTCCTGCTTCGTTCCTCGGCTCCAAGAGTTATTCTCTCTTCTCCGGCGTCCAGGATGCACTCACCCAATGGTGGTACGGCCACAACGCCGTCGGCTTCTTCCTCACCGCCGGCTTCCTGGGCATGATGTACTATTTCGTGCCGAAGCAGGCCAACCGCCCGGTTTATTCCTACCGGCTGTCGATCATCCACTTCTGGGCCCTGATCTTCATGTATATCTGGGCCGGCCCGCATCATCTGCATTACACGGCGCTGCCTGACTGGGCGCAGACGCTCGGAATGGTCTTCTCCGTCATGCTCTGGATGCCCTCCTGGGGCGGCATGATCAACGGTTTAATGACCCTTTCGGGCGCCTGGGACAAAATTCGCACCGACCCGATCATCCGGATGATGATCGTCGCCATCGCATTTTATGGGATGTCGACCTTCGAAGGCCCGATGATGTCGATCAAGGCGGTCAATTCGCTCAGCCACTATACCGAATGGACGATCGGTCACGTGCATTCCGGAGCACTTGGCTGGGTGGGTATGATCACCTTCGGGGCGATATACTACCTGACGCCGAAACTGTGGGGGCGCGAGCGCCTCTACAGCCTGCGGATGGTCAACTGGCACTTCTGGCTTGCGACGCTCGGGATTGTGATTTACGCCGCGGTGCTCTGGGTCGCGGGCATCCAGCAGGGGCTGATGTGGCGAGAATACAATTCCCAGGGCTTCCTCGTCTATTCCTTCGCTGAAACGGTCGCGGCGATGATCCCCTATTACGTGCTGCGTGCCGTCGGCGGAGCACTCTACCTGGCCGGTGGCCTCGTCATGGCCTGGAATGTGTTCATGACGCTCCGAGGCCACCTGCGCGACGAAGCCCCAATGCCGACCAGTTTGGTGCCCCAGGCACAGCCTGCCGAGTGAGGTGAGACATGGCATCGTTACTTGATAAACATAAGACCCTCGAGAAGAACGCGACGCTTCTTCTGGTCGGCTCGCTGCTGGTCGTCAGCATTGGCGGCATCGTTGAAATCGCCCCGCTGTTCTACCTGCAGAACACGATCGAAAAAGTGGCAGGGATGCGGCCCTACACGCCGCTAGAGCTCGCCGGACGGAACATCTACATCCGTGAAGGCTGCTATCTCTGCCACAGCCAGATGATCCGGCCGTTCCGTGATGAGGTCGAGCGTTACGGCCATTATTCGCTCGCAGCGGAATCGATGTACGACCACCCGTTCCAATGGGGATCCAAGCGGACAGGGCCAGATCTGGCCCGCGTCGGGGGGCGTTACTCGAACGAATGGCACGTCCAGCATCTCGCAAATCCGCGGGCCGTGGTGCCGGAATCAATCATGCCGAGCTACGCCTTCCTAGAAGAGAAGGAGGTGACGGTCAGGAGTGTCGGAGAGGACCTCAAGGCCAATGAGGACGTGGGCGTGCCTTACAGCGACGACATGCTGGCGAATGCCGAGGCCGACATGAGAGCCCAGGCCGATCCGAACGCGGACGCGGCGGCCCTACTCAAGCGCTACCCAAATGCGAATGTCGGCGATCTCGACGGCGATCCAACCCGGCTGACCGAGATGGACGCGCTGGTGTCCTACCTGCAGATGCTCGGAACGCTGGTTGATTTCTCGACCTATGACGACGCGACCGGCTACCGGTGAGGTGATCCATGGAAACTTACACTGCAATGAGACACTTCTCCGACAGCTGGGGCCTCCTGGCAATGGCGGCATTCTTCGTCGGCGCGGTCATGCTCACCCTTCGCCCAGGTAGCAAGCAAACGGCGAAAGATGCCGCCGATATTCCCTTGAAGGACGATTGAGATGTCGGAAAAGCATATCGATGAACTGAGCGGCGTCGAAACGACGGGTCATGAATGGGACGGCATCCAAGAGCTCAACAATCCCATGCCGCGCTGGTGGATCTGGACCTTCTACGTGACGATCCTCTGGGCGATCGGCTACGCCATCGCTTACCCGGCCATCCCGATGATCACTTCCGCCACTAACGGCTATCTCGGTTATTCAACGCGCGCCGAGCTGCAGCAGGACCTCAATCTCGCTAAGTCATCGCAGACGAAGTTCCATAATCTGATCGCTGCCAAGACAGTGGAGGAGATCGCCGCGGATCCTGCTCTTCGTGAATTCGCGATCGCTGGCGGCGCATCCGCTTTCAAGGTGAACTGCGCGCCCTGCCATGGATCGGGAGCGAGCGGCGGTCCGGGGTTTCCGAATCTCAACGACGACGACTGGCTGTGGGGCGGGGATCTGAATGCCATCCAGACCACGATCGCTCATGGCATCCGCTTCGACGGCGATACGGATAGCCATTCCTCCGAAATGCCGCCCTTTGCCGGTGTTCTGGAGCCCATCCAGATGAAGCAGGTCGCCGCCTATGTCTGGGGGCTGACCAATACGCCCTCGGATGTCGGTCTGGCGGCGGCCGGAAAACAGGTTTTCTTCGACAATTGCGCCCCATGTCACGGCGAGGACGCAAAAGGAAAGGCGGAAATGGGTGCGCCGGATCTCGCCGATGCAATCTGGCTGAAGTCGCGGGGTGAAGACGCCATTCTTCGTCAGGTTGCCTCTCCCAAACATGGCGTCATGCCTGCCTGGGCAGCGCGCCTGGGGGACACAACGGTCAACGAGCTTACCATTTTCGTTCATGCGCTCGGGGGCGGCACGTAAGGAGAAAAGACATGACAGCCCACGACCGCAATCCGATCCTCCGTCTCTACGGCACGCCGCGTGCTGTTATCCGATCGCGTGTCTCAGCGCGCGCCCAACAGATGCCTGCGTCTTCGGAGCAGGACGACCCGGCAAAGATCGGCAATTCGATGGTGAGTTTGATCTGCCTCAAAGACCACATGCAGACGAGCCGATAGTTTCAGCTCCTGTGGAGGACGTCCCAGCGGTTTCTCCGCCGCTGTCCTCCGGCCACGCCCTTACTCTGGGGCGTGGCCTTTTCGCTTCTGCACGGTCGTTCTTGATCTGCATCAAGGAACAGATGCGCCACGGCTGGGAAAAGAGTGGTGAAAATCGGACAGGTCCTATGAATCTCTATACCCGCTCCAATCTAAATGACATTGACCGCGTTTGCGTCGAACCCGTCAACGCCCGGCGCAATCGCCAGCCTCTCTATGCGCCGCGCAAGAAGATCTTTCCGAAACGCGCCGAAGGGCCATTTCGCCGGTTCAAATGGGTCTTGATGCTGCTCACGCTTGGCACCTATTACCTCGCGCCATGGATTCGCTGGGATCGCGGTCCCTATGCGCCCAATCAGGCAATCCTCGTCGACCTCGCCTCGCGGCGCTTCTTCTTTTTCTTCATCGAGATCTGGCCGCAGGAATTCTACTATGTGGCGGGCCTGCTCGTCATGGCGGGCTTCGGCCTCTTCCTCCTCACCGCCGCTGTCGGCCGCGCCTGGTGTGGCTATGCCTGTCCGCAGACCGTCTGGGTCGATCTCTTTCTCGTCGTCGAACGCGCTGTCGAAGGCGACCGAAACGCTCGGATGAAGCTCGATGCCGACCCCTTCACTTTCGACAAGCTCAGGAAGCGGGTGATCAAGCACGCGATCTGGCTGCTGATCGCCGTCGCCACGGGCGGAGCGTGGATCTCCTATTTTGCCGACGCGCCGAGCCTGGCGGCTTCACTGTTTGACGGCAGCGCTCCTGCCGCTGCGTATGCCACGATCGCCACCCTGACCGCGACGACCTATGTGCTTGGCGGCCTCATGCGCGAACAGACATGCACCTATATGTGTCCGTGGCCGCGCATTCAGGGCGCGATGCTGGATGAGAATTCGCTTGTTGTCACCTACAACGACTGGCGGGGCGAGCAGCGGTCGCGCCATGCCAAGAAGGCTCAGGGTCTGCCGGTGGGCGATTGCGTGGACTGCAATGCCTGCGTCGCCGTCTGCCCGATGGGGATCGACATTCGCGACGGCCAGCAGATGGAATGCATCACATGCGCCCTCTGCATCGATGCCTGTGGCGGCGTCATGGACAAGCTCGGAAAGCCACACGGCCTGATCGCCTATGCGACGCTCAAGGAATATTCGAGCAATATGTCGCTTGCTACTGACGGAGGACGGACAGCCATCCAGCCCTCCAATGTCCGAAACGACGACGGAAGCTTCATCCCGACCGTCCGGCATTTCGACTGGCGCATCATCTTCCGCCGAAGAACCGTCTTCTACGGTGTCGTCTGGGCATTGATCGGCATCGCCATGGTCGTCCATCTCGCCTTCCGCGATCGGCTCGGGCTCAACGTCGTCCACGACCGGAACCCTCAATATGTTCTGGAAAGCGACGGCTCCATCCGAAACGGCTACACGCTGCGTGTCCTCAACATGGTGCCGAAGCCGCGGGACGTGACCATCACCCTCGTCGGGCTGGAGGGGGGCACAATGCGCATTCCCGAGTTCGGCAGGCAGGATGTCCGCAGCTTCACCGCTCACGTCGAACCCGACGCGGCCACGACGCTCAAGGTCTTCGTCACGCGCGCCCCCGACGGGGCAGAGATCAACGAATTCCTCTTCGTCATCGAAGATATAGGCCAAGACGCCGGTCAAGCCGACCGGGCGAGCTATCGCGCGGCGTTCAACGCGCCGGGAGACGTGAAATGAAGACATCTACTCGAGGCTTTACCGGCTTGCACGTGCTGCTTGCCACCTCGGCATTCTTCGCCGTGGTGATCGCCGTCAACGCCACCATGGCCTTCTATGCTGCGTCCAGCTGGAGTGGCATCGTCGTGGAAAACACCTATGTGGCCAGCCAGGAATTCAACGCCAGGGCGGCAGCGATGAAGGCAATGGCCGCCTCCGGCGTCGAGGGCGCGCTCGTCGTTAAGGGCAGCCAAATCCGTTACGACATCCACGACAAGGCCGGCACGCCTGCGATGATCGATGATGTCACGCTGAACTTCAAGCGGCCCGTCGGCGATCATGAGGATTTCCGCTTGACGCTCCGGAAGACGGGCGAAGGGCGGTTCGAAGCTGATCACCAGGTTGTCGCCGGCGACTGGATCGTCGAGGCCATATCGAGAATGAATGGGGCGGTCGTCATGCATGAGGCCAAACGCTTCGACACCGCGGAGTTCCGCCAATGACCTGCTGTTCGATGGATGCGGAAAGCGTTCTCGCCCTCAGCGCGACATCTGCCAGCGCCGGGGAGGTACGCCTTGCCAGCCACCCGCTCGGGGCTGGATTACGCCAGGTCGACCTCAGCGTGCCCGACGTCCACTGTGGCGGCTGCATATTGACCATCGAAAAAGCACTGTCGGCGCTTGCGTTCGTCAGGAAAGCCCGGGTCAATCTCACCGCCAGACGTGTCAGCTGCGTCTATCAGGAGGAGATCGAGGCGAAGGCGACCGATCCCTCCGAAATCCTCGCCGCGATCACTTTGGCCGGATACCGCGCCCATCTCATCACGTCGACAGCACTCGAAACCGACAGGATCCGGAACCAGCTACTGCTGGCGATCGGAGTTTCCGGCTTTGCGGCCGCCAACATCATGATGCTCTCGGTGTCGGTATGGTCGGGCGCCGATGCGGCCACGCGCGACATGTTTCACTGGATCTCGGCGATGATCGCGGCGCCTGCGCTGGTTTATGCGGGACGCCTCTTCTTCAAATCGGCGTGGAACGCGGTAAAAAGCGGGCGCACCAACATGGATGTTCCGATCTCGCTTGCCGTGACGCTATCCTATGCAGTCTCCCTGTGGGAAACCGTGCACCATGGCGAGCATGTCTGGTTCGACGCATCGGTGTCCCTGCTGTTCTTCCTGCTGATCGGTAGAACGCTCGATCATGTCATGCGGGAAAAGGCGCGCGCTGCAATCAATGGGCTTGTCAGACTAACGCCGCGCGGTGCGCTGCTGATAATGGCGGACGGGTCGCGGCGCTATGTTGCGGTCGAAGAGATCGCAGTTGGAGACGAGATCTCGATTGCGGCCGGCGAACGCATCCCCCTCGACGGCATGATCGTCAGCGGCAAGAGCGACGTCGACCTCTCCATCGTCACCGGCGAAAGCAGCCCGGTCGCCGTCGCCGCAGGCAGCGCGGTGAATTCGGGTGCGATGAACCTGACCGGTTCGCTCGTCCTGCGGGCGACTAAAGTGGCAAGGGATTCACTTCTTTCCGAGATCATCGGCCTGATGGAAGCGGCCGAGGGCGGCAGGGCTCGTTATCGCCGGGTCGCCGATCGCGCCGCAGCACTTTATTCTCCCGCCGTGCACCTGTTGGCGTTGGCCTCCTTTCTCGCCTGGGGCTTGCTTGGCGGCGATTGGAAACAGGCCATGCTGGTCGCGGTCGCGGTGCTGATCATCACATGCCCCTGCGCATTGGGCCTTGCTGTACCGGTGGTCCAGGTGGTCGCCGCCGGCGAACTTTTCCGCAGGGGCATCATGGTGAAGGACGGTTCGGCGCTCGAAAGACTGGCCGACGCGGACATCGTGGCCTTCGACAAGACCGGCACCCTGACGATGGGCCGGCCCCGCCTCGTCCGAGCCGACGCGATCGACGGGGGCAATAGCGCCATCGCCTGCGCAATGGCGGCGCATTCCCGGCATCCGCTTTCCCAGGGTCTGGTGCGGGACATAGAGATCTCTTACCCCTTCGCCTTCGACAGGGTCACGGAAATCGCCGGCGGGGGGCTGGAAGCCTGGAAAGGAGCGGACTTCTATCGGCTCGGCAACCGGGCCTTTGCCTGCGGAACCGGGCTCACGCCCGCAGGCGATAGTCCGTTTTCGGAGGTGGTCCTGTCGAAAAACGGCGTTGATCTCGCCCGTTTCCTGTTTGACGACACGCTTCGTCCGGGCGCCGCCGAGGCTTTCCGCCAGCTCGCTGCAGCCGGTATCGAAACGCTGATAGTATCCGGCGACAGGCAGGCCGTCGTCGACAACACAGCGCGGGCTCTCGGTATCGGCAAAGCTCTGGGCGACCTGGCGCCGAAACAGAAGGTCGAGGAACTCCAGAGGCTGGGCGCCGAGGGCTATCGCGTGCTCATGGTCGGCGACGGGATCAACGACGCACCGGCGCTGGCCGCCGCGCAGGTCTCGATGGCGCCCGCAACCGCATCCGACGTCGGCAGGCAAGCCGCCGACCTTATCTTCTTCAACGATCGTCTCGATGCCGTTCCTGAAGCAATCGCCGTTGCGCGAAGATCCGCCAGCCTCATTCGCCAGAACTTTGCTCTCGCCATCGGTTACAACGTGCTTGCGGTACCGATCGCAATCGCCGGCCTGGCAACGCCGCTGATAGCGGCGGTGGCCATGTCGACTTCGTCGATCATCGTCGTGACGAATGCGCTGCGATTAAATGCCTTCGGCAGGCGCCCCGGCCTACGGAGCGAGCCGCTTGCCGGGGGAAGTGCGGAAGTTGAAACCACATGAACATGCTGATCTATCTGATGCCGATCGCACTGCTGATGGGGGGAATGGGTCTCCTGGCGTTCCTCTGGTCGCTGACGAGCCGCCAGTACGACGACCTTGAAGGAGCAGCTTGGCGAATCCTCGTCGAGGACGAAACCGATTGCAAAAGACCTTGAACCGCTCACGGCCGAAACGAAAGGAAGATCGATGCTATCGAGACATCCCATACTTTTGCGATCTGACCTGTTTCACGGCCTGGACAAAGCAAGGATAGAAGAACTGGCCGACACGGCTCAGTTCCAGATCTTCGCACCGGACGAGCGGATCATCGCCGAGGGCCAGCAGGCGTCGTTCGTCTATTGCGTGATGCGCGGCTTCGTGCGACTTTCGAAGTCGGAATCCGCGGGGCGCCAGGCAGATATCTGCATCTGCGAACCGGGCGAGACGTTCGGCGAATATCTCCTGTCGGGAGGCGGCTCCTACACCTACAGCGCATGGTCCGCCGACGGCGCAGAGGTCGCGTTGTTCGACCTTGTGGAGTTGCGGGTGCTCGCCGACCGCTATCCGATCATGCATCGCAACGTGATGCGCATCATAACCCAGCATCTGCTCGGTGCCATGGATTGCATAGCGGGAGACCGGCTGCACACGGCTGCACAGCGTGTTGCGAATTACCTCGTCAGCCGCTGCCCGGCCTCAGCATCGCAGGCCACCTTTCGCCTGCCTTACCGGAAGAGAATTCTGGCCGGCAAACTCGGTGTTGCGCCCGAAGCCCTTTCGCGGGCTTTCGCTGCCCTCGGTCCTGCAGGGGTCGAAGTCAGAGGCAGGGTCGTCGTGGTCGACAGCGTCGATCTGCTGCGGAAGGCGTGCTGACCTCGGGGCAGGGCGATAACCGCGCCGGAATTCGACCGCCGTCAATGTGGCGATCAATCGCTTGCTCCGTTATGGCCAGGCGCAAATGTACCAGGACGTCATGCTCATCGGGATTGTTCTTGCCATCTCGACTGTCTTCATCGCTTGCTTCAGGCCTTGTCCGCATCAACGGTGGCGCTGACGACACATGCGGATACCGTCGGACTGGCGGGCTTAATAGGGAAGTGCAGACGAACGGGCGCAACGAGCACCAACATGCGACGGAGAGCGTCCGGCGTTATTCTTCGAGGAGCAGGGCCGTCGCGAGATAACCCATGCTGATGGTGCTTGCGAAGAGGTAGATGAACAGGCCCTGCGCGAGATAATTCTCAAGCGTGCCTGCCGCGGCAAATCCATTTTGCCAAACGAAGAAGCCCACGGCGGATCTAATTGCGAACCCCGTCGCCAAACGCGTGAGCATGAACCTGATCATGCGAGGCATGGCACCACCTCAAACTTAATCATTACAAATGGCCGGGCAACGGGAATGGTGACTGGCCAATTGAGTTTTGTCAACGACTGGCGCAAGCCGTCATGCAAGCAGCGGCGGGAGCCGGAGACTACAACAGTGCATCTTCTGTCTTTCGCAGCCGATCACGCCTGCGAATGCGTCGTGAGTTGAGCTGCGAGTTGCAAGGACGATGCGCGCTAAGGACCTAGCGCGGCGGCGGCTTCTTCGCGCGGTTTGCCAGACGTGTCGGAATGTGGGAATAAACAACGGCACCGGCCACGCCCACGACCGCATAGAGCACGAACATCAGCTTGATGGCGATCTGTCGACCAAGCCCGACGAAGGCCCTCGCATCAGGCAGGGCGGCGGCAAAGGCGCCGACGAGGCTGCGGCGCGCGAATGTCCTCGTCCGATCGGAATCGCCGACGTGCGAGCTTGCTATGCCAATGATGCGGGTCGAGCGCGCGGTGCCGTTTCCATTCACCGAAGGCGCCCAATAGCTACCCTCACAACAATGATCCGGCAAGCCTTTGGGCGCGCGAGACGCTAGGAGAGGATGCGCCCCCGCCTTGTCTCGTCGCGTGCTGCGCCCACATTACGATCCAGTGAAGACCTCTCGTCAATCCTGCGAGGGCGCCGAGAATTTGTTCAGCGGAGTGCCGGTTCATAAAGCCAGCTCATGCTCGGACGACTCGTCAGTCAAGATCAAGCGAGTCGGATCTTTCAAGTCGAACTCAATAACACGTGACACGAAGAGACGGGCATAGCGCGTGAAGGCGCTGGTCCGCGGAAAGCGAATTACCGTATCGCATCGGGCGAGAAGGTACATCTCTGTAAGAGCAGAGATACCGCCGTCCGCTCCCAGCGATGCACTGTGTAATAGCCCGGCCTGTGCCGCCTGGAAGCATTTCGGGATAGTGATTAGATCGGGAAACACACCCAGTAAATGGTCCCGTACCTGCGCGCTGTCCGTACACAAGAAAACCAGGGCGTCGATGCGGTAGCGCTTTGGCCTTCTCAATGGCAGTGCACACTTGGCGTAAGGCGAACTCCGGATCGGCCCAGTAGGGCGTATGGTCCATTATATCTTCGTCATTGCCGTGCCGTACGTGCACACCGATGATACTGCGCCCCTTGAAGTGCTCCTGATAGATGGTGTGAATACGAGCCTGAATTTCAGGTCTAAGGTTGAGGCTCTGAAATATCTGGCGTTCGGCAGCTTGGTCGCACCGCCACATTAAACAGGCATCAGAAACTACCCTGTTGGTATCAGTATCGTCCTGGGCTTGAAGAAGCTCAGTCAGTTCGTCCCGTTCCGGGAAAATTTGTTCATCGGGGCGGCAAACGCTCTCGATTGTGGGCTTGTTCCACCATGATGGGAAGAACGGTCCCGGAAATGAGAACTGGTTGATCTGGTCATCGCAAATCACCCGTACGCCAGCAATATCTTGAATCGGCTCGAAGAACACCGTAAAAGCGTTCGTGAAGGGTTGATTGAGATAGCAGGAGCCACGCCAATCGATGGCCAGCGTCCGCCCCGTTCGCTGTGCATAGCGCCAAGCTGCCGCCAGCGACCACAGACAATCACCGAAACCAGTCCGCCGTCGAGAAACAACATACCGATCCCTCTTCAGCGAGCATGTTCTTTGCCTCGTTCTGGAAAAGCGCATCGGCTTAAAATCTGCTGAAATTCTGCATATCAATTCGGACCTGCATCAGCGATCGTGATTCTCGCCAATTTTTATGCATGACCCTTCGTCTCACAGATTTACGATTTTCTGCCAGACTGGAAGTTGCGGCGCCATACGCCTTTTCAGTCCGGGCGTTCAAGCCGCCGCATATCCCTCCGTCATCGTTCAGTCTTTTATCTCGCACCCGATCCGACCCATCGGCATCGCACTTGGGTCGGAGCGAGAGGCCGGAGCTTCCGTGCAAATGGGCGATGACGTATGTTGCGGTACGGCTCATGTTGGCGCGCTTCGCCGATTCATCGAGGATGGCGCCGATCTAGCCAATTCCCGTCCCTTCCCGGTACCTGATCTCGTCATTTCATGCGTCTTCTGGAGCATCCCGGGGAATCCGTAAATCGATTGTTTGGATAATCGCCATCCGCTTCATGGATAACTGTGGGCACCACTGCCATCGTCACAGCTGCCACCGTGGCGGCGATGCTGGCGAAGTCTCACAACTGCGGCTCGCTGGACAAGCAGTCGATGTCGTGCCGCGGCCCAGGTTGTTGATTCAGACGAGCTCGGTTACCTGCACTTGGAGGCCAATCGCGCCCGGGTGTCTTCCAAATGGTGTCCCGCGCTACGACAACGGCTCGATCCTGATCCCCTCAAGTAGTCGTGTGGTCGTCACAGCATGGACCGCCTGCTTTCACCTCTCGACGGTGGTCACCATCCGGGCGACAGTTATCGCTTAGCCAAAAGCGACGCTCCGCCCATCTGCGGAAGATTGGGGCCAGCGCTCGGATCTAACGAAACCGCAAACCGATGGGGTCAGTTCTTCAATTCGGCAAGTGAGACAAGTTCCTCGAGTCGTTTGACAGCCATAGCCGAGCAATTCTATCCGGCGCTTTCAGGCTTCCGGAAGGTTTCAATCTGCTCCAGAGCTTTACCCAGAGCAGGTTAAAAAGCCGCCAATGCCGAGCCATGATAAGTTCTTCAAGGGAGCGACGACGCAAGTCCCGCGCCAGCCACGACAACAGGCTCGGTCCGTTAGCAGGAACCCGTGGAGGCAGAATTTTATCTATGGCGTGGATGGGTGTCATCCAAACAATCGATTTTACGAATTGAATGGCGTCATCCATTAGACGGGCATCTTGACAGAAATCAAGTCGTCGATGGCGCGCCAGTGGTGTAGAGGGGTCAAATGTGTGGCTTTGGAATGCGATGCTTACATAAGCGTTCGATCAGCCCATTGCATCACCTTGCGATCGTCGACAGCTCGGGGATTCACCACCAATCGTCACTTTGATCGCAAGATCGGACGCTTTGGCAAATCGGCAAAAATTATGAGGCCTTTGCATGCGCTTTAACGTGCGTTGGGAACCGTTGCGGAAAAGGAATCGCAACTCCGAGCATGTCGAGGGATCATCTATCGCTCGAATTTACATTCGCACTCGGTGCAGTCCGCAACGAGCCGCGGTATTGACAGATTCAGACGAGGCGGTCTGGTGACCGCTATTTTGGGAAACGGCGTACGCTACACGCTGCCCCGCGCGCGTTTCGACCTGCGTCCACGCGCGGCGTCATCATCCTACCCTTTGGGCGGCCGGTCTCCGAATGGCACACCAGGATAATTTACCGGAAAGGACGAGAACAATGACGCACCTCGATTGCTCGTGCGAAGTGCACGGTGAGCGCGATGACGGCACTGGTCGTAACAGCGTTTATTTGACGTTCGACGACGGTCCGCATCCATTTTGTACACCGGAGATTCTCGATATTCTGGCTGAACACCGGGTGCCGGCAACATTCTTCGTCATCGGCGAGTTCCTGGCCGATCAATCGAAATTGATCCAGCGAATGATTGCAGAGGGGCATGAAGTCGCCAACCACACAATGACGCATCCAGACCTGTCTGACTGCGAACCCGACGAGGTGCAACGTCAGATACTCGAGACAAACAGAGCCATAAAAATGGCGGCGCCTCAGGCGGTGGTGCGGCACATCCGGGCTCCTTACGGCATCTGGACCGAAGAAGTGCTCAAGGCTTCGGCGAATGCGGAACTCACTGCCGTGCACTGGTCGGTAGATCCACGAGACTGGTCTCTTCCCGGGGCCGACGCCATTGTCAATGATGTGCTGCAGTCTGTCCGACCGGGGTCAATCGTGCTCTTGCACGACGGTTGTCCCTCCAGTGAAATGCAGCAAGGAACTGACCGCAGTCTGCGCCACCAGACTATTATGGCGTTATCTAGGATAATTCCAGCTTTACATGATCGCGGCTTTGTATTCCGCTCGCTTACTCGGGAGTTCTGAAGATCCGATGGATATGCTTGACACAACCAGCACTGTCGCCGTCTCGCTTTATACACTTCTCTCGACTGCTTATAAAAGCATGCAGGCCGTTTATTCTCTGCCGACCGATGTTTCATTGGCGTCCCAGGGCTTGGACGGCTTTGACGAGCTGCCCAGCGTAGATGTCATCGTGCCAAGCTTCAACGAGGATCCCCGCACGCTTTCGGAGTGCCTGGCTTCTATTGCGGGTCAGGAATACGGGGGAAGGCTGCAGGTTTACCTAGTTGATGACGGTTCCGAAAATCGCGAGGCTTTGCGACCTGTGCACGAGGCCTTCGCACGAGACCCCAGATTCAATATTCTCCTGCTTCCCCAGAATGTCGGTAAACGGAAGGCACAGATCGCCGCGATACGCCGCTCTGCTGGAGATATGGTGTTAAACGTCGACTCCGACACGATCCTCGCATCTGACGTCATCAGGAAACTCGTGCCTAAAATGCAAGATCCGGCTGTCGGCGCGGCCATGGGACAGTTGACGGCCCGCAACCGAAACGATAGTTGGCTGACCCGTTTGATCGATATGGAGTACTGGCTGGCTTGCAACGAGGAGCGTGCGGCACAAGCTCGCTTCGGAGCCGTTATGTGCTGCTGCGGTCCATGTGCTATCTACCGTCGCTCTGCGCTCGCTTCGCTGCTTGACCAGTACGAATCACAGTATTTTCGGGGAAAGCCAAGCGATTTCGGTGAGGATCGGCATCTCACCATTCTCATGCTGAAGGCAGGCTTTCGAACGGAGTACGTGCCGAGCGCCATCGCAGCGACAGTCGTTCCGAACAAGCTAGGACCGTATCTGCGCCAACAACTACGCTGGGCGCGGAGCACGTACCGGGACACGTTGCTTGGGCTGCGCCTGCTGCCCAACCTCAATCGCTTCCTTACGCTCGACGTTGTCGGACAGAACCTCGGACCGCCGCTTCTGGCACTATCGGTGCTGACGGGGCTCGCACAGCTTGCATTGACGGGCACCGTGCCTTGGTTGGCAGCCCTGATGATTGTGGCCATGACGATGATCCACTGCAGCGTTGTCGCGCTTCGGGCCCGCCAACTACGGTTCCTCGGGTTCTCTCTGCATGCATTCATCAATATTTTTCTGCTACTTCCCTTGAAAGCCTACGCGCTGTGCACGCTGAGCAATAGCGACTGGCTGTCGCGCAGCTCTGCTGGCAACTCGAATCAACATCCGGCGACTGATGCGCGCACTACAGAATGTTCTGGACATGCGACAGCGCCTCGAAGGCTCAACCCCGCCCGCGATCCTGCCGCGCGAACGACGTCTGACTGCATGTGCAGCGACGAGTAAGATCTATTTACCGAGGTGAACGAGTTGACACAGATCGACAATTATCAATTGCTGAATCGGGAACTGGCTGCACCCGATCCATGGGGACTCGACGCCAATCCATTCGAGCGTGAGCGTCACACGCAAATGCTCCGCTTGGCGCTTGCCCAGGGATCCATCTCAAATGCGCTCGAAGTGGGATGCGCTGCCGGCGCATTTACGGTGCAGCTAGCCCCCCACTGCAAACGGCTCACCGTGATCGATGTTGTGCCTCACGCTATAGAAAGATCGCGTCGACGCATGAGGGATTATCCGCACATCAGCTGGATAGTCTCTGATGTTCAACAGTTTTCACCTGACGAGAGGTTTGATCTGATCGTTGTGGCGGAAGTGCTCTACTACATCGGAGGAATAGCCGAGATGAGAGGGGCTGTTCGGAATTTAGTGCGGATGCTTGCGCCAGATGGATATCTGGTTTTCGGATCGGCGCGCGACGCCAATTGTCGTCGCTGGGGCCACGTTGCTGGTGCTGAGACGGTCCTCGGCATGCTGAACGAAACTTTGCTCGAGGTAGAGCGGCTTGAGTGTCGGGGTGAGTCGGTCAACGAAGATTGCTTACTCGCCTGTTTCCGAAATCCGGCCTCCTAGCGGCCCCAACCCTCGACGTTCAGACATGGAGACACTATGCGCGTCTGTGGTATTAAATTGACCCGTGACGGAGCGGACGCGCTTGTCGAGGGTGGGTGGCTCGCCTTCTGCGTCGAGCAGGAGAAGCGGGGCAACAACCCGCGATATGAAACTGTCGACAATCTCGACGCGATTGGCGCCGCTTGGCGCAACACGGTCCGGATCCACGCGTTATTGATCAAATCATCATCGATGGCTGGGATGCAATGCTGAAAGTTCTCTCGAATCCGTCGAGGGCTCCGGACTCGTTCCAATGACAGGGCATTTCCTTACAAGACTTATCCTCGTGATACGTGCCGCGCGGCCCCCGCGCCCGTGGCTCCGCCTCGTGGCGCCGATCTGCCTGGTGGACCGTGCGCCTTATATAGTCAGCCCTCGAACTCCGGATTGCGATATGTTGTTTAAGCATCAGACGCGGATGGGACGCCAGGAGAGAATTCCGGCTGTTGTCCATCTCGATGAATCTGCACGATTGCAGACCATTCCAGGCACTCTCTCCACGAAGTCGCCGAGGTACTCGTCGAATATAAAAAGCTCAGGGACATTCGGCTGCTCTGCAACACGATTGCCAATTACCACGGACGAGGCGTTTTCCCGGATGCTGCTGCAGCCCTTTAATGAGGACGCAATGAACACATACGGTGCGATAGACCAGGAAGAACCCACCCAACCGAAGAAATGCCAGTCAACGGCGCCCGACGGTCAGATGAGGGCATGTTCATGCCCGCAATAGATTTTTCCGACGTAAGCAAGACATATGGCGACAAGGCCGTGGTCAACGCGCTATCGTTCCGTGTTTCCCCGGGGGAATGCTTCGGGCTGCTTGGACCGAACGGCGCGGGCAAGAGCACGATCGCACGTATGATCCTTGGCATGACATCCCCTGATGCGGGGAAGATTACTGTGCTCGGCGTGCCGGTACCTGCCCAGGCTCGTTTGGCGCGCAAGGGTATCGGCGTGGTGCCGCAATTCGACAACCTTGAGCCCGAATTCACTGTGCGCGAGAATCTGCTGGTCTACGGCCGCTACTTCGGCATGAATACACGCAGAGTTGAAGCGGTCATGCCGTCGCTCCTTGAGTTTGCACGCCTAGAGAGCAAGGTGAATGCGCGTGTGTCTGAACTTTCAGGCGGCATGAAGCGGCGCCTGACGCTAGCGCGTGCGTTGATCAATGACCCGCAGCTACTTGTCATGGACGAGCCGACCACCGGTCTCGACCCACACGCGCGCCACCTGATCTGGGAGCGCCTGCGTTCCCTGCTTACGCGCGGCAAAACGATCATCTTGACCACCCATTTCATGGAAGAGGCCGAACGGTTATGCGATCGACTCTGCGTACTCGAAAGAGGTCGCAGCATTGCCGAAGGGCGTCCGCATGACCTGATCGATGAACTGATCGGGTGCGAAGTCATTGAGATCTACGGCGGCGATCCGCATGAATTGGAATCGCTGGTCGGGCCATATGCCGATCGCATCGAAATTAGCGGCGAGACCCTTTTTTGCTATGTGTCCGACCCGGAGCAGGTGCGTGTGCGGTTACGGGAGCGCGCGGGCTTGCGTATTCTGCAGCGTCCGCCGAATCTTGAGGATGTGTTTTTGCGGTTGACCGGGCGCGAGATGGAGAAGTGAACGATGGGTGAAGGTTGTGCCGCGGCTCTGCCCGCCAACGCTTTTAACTGGATTGCGATATGGCGACGCAACTATCTGGCATGGAAGAAAGTAGCACTTGCGTCAATTGTTGGAAGTCTGGCCGATCCTATGATCTACCTGTTTGGCCTCGGCCTTGGTCTCGGAATTATTGTGGGTCGCGTTGACGGCACAACCTACGTTGCGTTCTTGGCGGGCGGCATGGTGGCGACAAGCGCGATGACGTCTGCGACGTTCGAGACGATTTACGCGGCTTTTACGCGAATGCACGCCCAACGCACCTGGGAAGCCATGCTCTACACACAAATGACACTCGGGGACATCATCCTGGGTGAGTTGGCATGGGCAGCGAGCAAGGCATTTCTTGCCGGTACGGGAATCATAATTGTCGCCACCGTGCTAGGCTATGCGACGTGGCCGTCAGTCCTCTATGTGTTGCCAGTTATCATGCTCACTGGATTTGCATTCGCGAGCCTGGCGATGGTAGTCACGGCACTTGCGCCCAGTTACGAGTATTTCATTTTTTACCAGACGCTCGTCCTCACACCAATGCTGTTCTTGTGCGGCGCGGTGTTTCCAATCACGCAACTGCCCCCGACCTTTCAGCAGGTAGCGCAGTTCTTGCCTCTAGCGCATGCGATCGACCTCATACGCCCGGCAATGCTTGGGCGTCCCGCGAGCAGCATGGGCCTGCATATAGGCGCGCTTTGCATCTACGCGATTTTGCCGTTCTTCCTGTCGGCAGCGCTGTTGCGTCGGCGCCTGATGTCTTGACGCTACTCGCAACCACGCCAGGAGGGGTATTGCGACGCAGTGTCTGGAAAAGACCCGCAGAGCTCTGAAGATAGTCATCATAGTCTGGGAACAAATGAACCCGTGTCGGCGCCGGTGAGACGATGCAGGTTTTCGCTCTGCAACTGGCCGAACTCGGTAGCAAACACCCTTCAGGAAGATCCGGCGTGCATCAGGAGAAAAGCAAATGAAGGTCATCTCAATCGCCACGGCGCTCTTTGCTCTGGCGTGTCCCGCGAACGCGTTCGAAAACAAAGCGGTCGCGGCTACGCTTATCTTAAGGACCGATCGTACGATTGCCGGTCAGCCCATCATCGTTCCACGGAAGGACGTCGAGGTCATCGCTTCGATTTATGAGATTGCGCCCGGTGCGACGTTACCAATTCATCAGCATCGCTATCAGCGCTATGGCTATGTGCTTTCCGGGGAAATCACGGTCACCAATACAGAATCTGGGAAAGAAAGCATTTTCACGGCAGGGGATTTTGTCGTCGAGTCCTGGGGGATATGGCATAAAGGGGCGAACAACGGCACCGAGCCGGTAAAGCTGCTCGTGATCGATCAGGTGGAAAGGGGCAGTGAGAATGTTCTGCCGCAAAAATAAAGACGTTGAGGTATCACCGGAGGGCAATCTGGCGCCACGGCTCGGATGTGGTGAACCCGTCCCATATTAGGGGTTGGTTTGCCGCTCCTTGCTAGTGTCGATTGGAGCTGCGTGAACCTTCGACTTGCGTTGTCGACAAAACTGTCGAGGAGCTTGTTTCATTGGTCGGTTGAACGGCGGGCGTAGGAGAGCATCTGTCCAGTTCCTCCATGCTTGGTCGTCAGTCAGTCAGCGCGGCTGTTGGGCCAGCGGCGACACGATCGCTCATCCGTGAGGCTGTAACGGCGGCGTCTCAAAGTGGCCCTCATTCCGACGCCATGAATCACGCCCAACGACAAAACCACGTAAGAATGCTAGGAAATCCTGAGACGTCTCATTACCTCATTCGGCGAGGGCATGCGGGATGCTTCCTGACATAGCACGTCCCGCATCCAGAGGCTTGCCTGATCACTATTGTGAAGGGCGGGCCATTGGAGGGCCTGTGTGAACGCGGGCAACGGTAGCGGAAGGTCAGCGATCCGCAGGGGTATTGTCTTTTCGAGCTGCTTGACCAGGCGTAAGGGCATTGTCGCTATGCGCTCGGTCCCTGAAAGCATGAACGGAATCATGCTGAAGCCCTGCACGACTACTTCGACATGTCTCTTAAGCCCGTGCTCAAGCAAACACCATTCCTCGATGGAAGCCGTCCGGGCGTTCCCAAACTTCACCACAACGTGTCCCATCGACATATACCTCTCGATTGTAAGTTGCTCCGAGAGTAGCTTGTTCGAGCGGCAGCCCACGCACACGAGGGTCTCCTCGAATAGCGTCACCTTAGGATGTGCGCGCGACATGAGCAATTCCGGAAAGATGAGAAAATCGGCGTCACCGCGCCGCAGGTAATCATCGTAGTTATCGGCGATAGGCAGCAACTCGAAGCAGACGGCGGGCGCTTCTCGGGCGACACGCCTCACGACCTTTTCAAAAAAAACGAGTGCGGCGTAATCGGAAAGGATGACTCTGAAGCAGCGATCCGATTGAGCCGGGCTAAACGGATCCCAGGATATGATCGAGACCTGGATGTGAAGCAGAGCCTCGCGGACCGAAGGCGCGAGCCGCTCCGCACGCGGGGTTGGAACGAGTTCGCGACCCACCATGGTAAAAAGGTCGTCATTGAAATAGGTGCGTAACCTGCCGACGGCCGCGCTCATGGCCGGCTGGCTCAGGTTGATGCTGCGCGCCGCCGCCGTGAGATTACGCTCGGTCATCAGGGCGTCGAGTGCGACGAGGAGATTCAGATCAAGGCCCTTGAACCGCATGTCTTCATCCGTAGCGAGGTGGGGAGAGAAAAGGTGAAAAGGCTCGGTCTCGCGGTGCGGCGCCGAGAGAGATCAGCAAGCAAAGGGTCGCCTAAAATTGGGAAAGTATCGACATTCCAGCCGCCGTGGCTTCAATGGTCTTACTGCTATCTTCAACCGACAAGATTCAGTGGCGCCTGATCATTCTGGCGAGTAGCAGTGATTTCCGCGGATATAGGTTGCGGTCTGCGACGTCGATGACTTCGGCGTCTTGAATATGTACTTCGGGGGGTAAGACGCACTCGTAGCATTCACCTTCTTCGGCAGGTGCATCTTGGCAATTGCAGTCTTGAGTGTGCTCTGCTGAATGGGTTTTGTCGGCACCGGTCTGGTTTGCGCGGAGGTCACTTATCGCCGGGCCGGAATCTTGGTCACGATCATCTGCTGCAAACGACGGCCCGGCCTGCAATGTCAATGCGAGCAACGCGGCGACGATGACGTGGTAGTAGCCAATAACCTTCATGGGACGTTTCCTTTCGTTGGCTAAGGCCAGGCGACACCAAGTAGGATTGATGCCATTCCCGCCGCCGGTACTTCGGGGCTACGGGTGTTGTTCGATTGGTCGAGAGCCTTTCAACGGATCATACCCGGTGGAGTGGAGATGGCCGTCTATGGAACATCCGCGAAAATTGGTGAAATCTATTGTTTAAATGCGAGTCATCCATTTGATGCATGAGACGACGTCTTGCCAGCCCGAACCACCAAGTGTCCGCCAAACCCACTGTTTTCGGCGGTGCTTTTTCACCCAATCGCGACTTCTATCCTCGGTGGTCTTGCGCATGTCGTTGCCGCAATCCCCCTTCATCCCGGATGGCAAAGGGCGCCGCATGCACCGGAGTGACACCGAGGAATCCCTTATCGATCTCCTAAAGATCTGCCGGTGTCATACACGGTCCATTGATACTGTGATGATAGCCCGCTATCATCCCAGAGGACTCGGTTGGATTTCGCCTCATCGGACTCTACGATGTAGCCCAGCGGCAAAGGTCGAAGGAGGATTGGTTCACTTTGCTAACCGGCGGCGGAAATGAATTGCAAAAAAAGGAGATCGAAACGGCTATAGGCTCGTGTTTCTGAGCAACACGTCACCCTCCACTCCTCGGGGATACTCAACTACCATCTGGAAGGAAGGTAAGAGCTCAAGAATGGCGCGCAGGGGAGCTGGCCTTCATAGAGCTCCTGATCACTATACTCAGTATATATGTAGCGCGTTCTGCTCAGGATCTGATTGCCCCCGGCAATAACGTCGGCCTCGGCTCCTTGCACATCCATCCAGATGACATCGATGTTCTCTAGGCCAGCTTCGCCGCACCAGTCATCCAGCCTTCTCGTCTCAACGGAAATCGGACGGTCAAACCGAACCAACGCATACTCAGAAAGGTGGTTCTTGGGACGGCGTATCGAGCCCGAGAGATCCCATTCCTTAGCGCTGCCATTTCCATTGCTGCGTTGAGCAAGATCGGAACGCCGGTTCGCTTCCCGAAAGCATTGATTAGCTCCCAATATGCGGGATTTGTCTCGCGTGACACCGTCTGCAAACGAGCCGTACCATCTACGTGCGTTATGGCGCCTAGCGAACTACGCTGGGATTCGCGCACAGACACTAC
Source organism: Rhizobium sp. 862_C5_N1_2 (assembly GCF_051811205.1). Classification (NCBI taxonomy): domain Bacteria; kingdom Pseudomonadati; phylum Pseudomonadota; class Alphaproteobacteria; order Hyphomicrobiales; family Rhizobiaceae; genus Rhizobium; species Rhizobium sp. 862_C5_N1_2. The sequence goes on from NZ_JBPWPT010000005.1 coordinate 154,087, forward strand.
AAAATTCATAAAAGGAAATTCCCGCAAGGTACCTGGCAGATCAAAGAATTTCGCGGCATCCTCCTCCAATACCGAGGGAGCAAATGGGCGGTAGCCTTCCCGCTTCTTGACCATCATATTAATTCGATCCTTGTTTGAGGCCGGCCTCGGGTCAGCAAGAATACTTCGGTTGCCCAGCGCCCGTGGACCGAATTCCGAACGTCCCTGCACCCAGGCGATCACGGCGCCATCCGCAATCCATTCCGCTGCTTTGCCTGTCACGTCATCACTGCGTTCAATGTCGAGATGCTGGCCCCAAGCAACAAGTTCCTCCTCCACGCTTCCTTCGCTCCCCAGGTGGGGTCCCCAATAGACGTTTTGCAAACGCTCACGAGGTGCCGGATGTCCCAGATCATGAGACGCCATCAATGCGGCGCCTAGTGCGCAGCCAGCGTCATGGGCAGCCGGTTGTACGAAGATGTCTTCAAACATCCCCGAGTACAGCAGCTTGCCATTCAAAGTGCAGTTGTGAGCCACTCCTCCGGCCAAACACAGTCGTTCTATGCCGGTAACCTTGGTGTAATGCCGCAGGACGTGGAACACGATCCGTTCCAGTGCTTCCTGCAGTGAAGCACTCACATCTTTATGCTGCTGCGTGAACGGCATGCCTTTCTGGCGTATTTGGATGTTGCTGAGCAACGTGGGACCAACTCGGTCGAGATAGACCCGGTAACCACCGTCGTCTAGGAGTTCGTAGAATTGTTGGAAGATCGCGCGGTATGACGCGGGATTACCGTAGGGTGCGAGTCCCATGACCTTATATTCATCGAACGCGCCATAACCTAGGAAGCGGATCGTTTCCAAGTATAGCAGCCCTAGAGAATCGTTCTCCGGGAATGCCACGAGTGGCTCAATCTCCGTGCTGGAACCAACCGCCAAAAGCCCCGAAAGAAAGTCCCCACCGCCGTCAATTGAGAGGACCAGACTTCGCTCGAAGCCCGACATGAAAAACGAGCTCACGGCGTGCGACATATGGTGGCTCACGAAGGAGACACGTGAGGGATCAATTTCGGCACCAAATTCTTGCCCGAGTAATCCACACAACAACAGCCTCGCATCCGGTATTGGGGCGCTTGGGTGAGAGAGGCGCACGCGCTCGAGCACAGCGTTGCAATAGGCCTCGGTCGCATAATACGCGATGCGGTCTATGTCGTTAAGGTGAACACCTGCAGATGCGAGGCAATATTGAACCGAACGTGTTGGTAGCTTGTTGGAGTGCTTGATCCGGTTAAGGCGCTCCTCCTCGACCGCCGCTATCACTCGGCCGTCGCGAACGAGAACCGCAGCCCCATCGTGCATAAAGGTGTTCGGTAGATCGAACGAATTTTCGTAGACTCTGCTTAGACCGCCACTGAGCCCTAGACACAGCATGTTGCTCTCCAGTTCGTTTCGAAAGGTAGGTCGCTCTGGCTTGGCCTCCGGCTTTCGTAGTTTCATAGGGTGGTGCTTGACAGTGCAGCTAGAGCTCACGGGCCGAAGCCGAAATCAGATCGTGACCGGATCGGTGAGATTGCCGACAATCGGCGCTATCAGAAACCCAGACCGAAGCATTTGCGGCAGTAACGCCGCGTTGCGTATCCACATTACCCAGTCCTTCATCTTTCCGCCCCACAGCCACAAGGGAAAATCAACGACGTTTGGTCGTCGCTGCAAAGGTCGTAGACCGTGTCCTTGCAACGGCGAGTGCGCCTGCGTTGGCTCCGAGGCATAGCAAACAGAGTTCTGCCGCCGGTCTCTATCACCGCATGTGCGCCAGTACCGAACTCAGCTCCCATGCGGTGAGACCGCCATTGATATCAATCACGTTGAACAGAGGCTACGGTGTGAGAACCAATCTGCGCTCAATGTGCAAAACGCGTGTTCCTTAAGGGGAAGCAGTAGAAAGATGACCAGCGCGCGCGGTGAAACTCGACGAATAGGAGGCGGCATCGACCGGGGCAAAGTGCGTCCCTTGAGAGCCCGCTGAAATGTCGAGAAGCAACGACCAAGATTCTGGCCGATCACTTCGAGTGCAAGATAACGATCGAGACCAGGCAGCAGACGGACTGCCCCAGGCCGTTTTCCCAGCACAGTCTGCACGGCACCCGAGGACCCATTTTAAGAACTCCGAATTATCGCTTTACAAAGCGCTTCTTCAGCGTCTTCTAATGGCAACCGTTTCGATCAGTAAAATCGATTGTTTGGATGGAATGCATCCAAAAAAAAGATGGCGTGACTCCCCGGTGAAGCGGGCGGCGCCCCCATCCTTCTCTCAATGGCGGCCGTGTTCAAGGCAGATCCGCCTGCGACATTCGGACCGACGAACTCCTCGTGTCTAGTCGTATAAGCAACACTCCTTCGCTACTCTTGTTCAGCCGACAAAGCCAAGCCGCGTGTTCGTCTTGGCACATCGATGAGCGTGATAGCCGCGCCTGCTGCAAGGAAACGGCGTTCAGTCTTGGTGAGCGCTGCCGCAGCGAGTGCCGCGAAACGTGGGCCAAGCGCTTCATCATTTCCCGAGCGTAAGTGCGCAGCATCTGGTCGGTGAAGCGCGAGCCGAAGGAGAAGCCCGGGGGTTGGTGCGCCGCTCCTTCACGACTTCAGGGATCGGCTCTGAGTATCGATATCGGTCAGGACTTCGATAGTCCGAATTTGCGACTAAGAAGTTTGCGGCCGGCCTGACGCTGCCGTGTGCAATATAGAAGACGGTCTTCGCCGCTGACCCCAGTCCGATTTCCCTCCCAACAAATCGCTTTCGCCCAGATGTCGCCGGATGAGGCTTTCCCACTGTACCGCCTCGAATTGCATGGAGTGCGACGAGTTCAAGAGTTGCTTCGGACCAGAGGAAGTCTGACCGGCCCCGCATGGGCACTCCTTCGATCGACATTGAAGCCGTACGTTACATCGCGGCGGTGTTGCACGGAGGAGGGCAGACACTGCCACGGCTGAAGCCGAGAAGCTTCGCCTGGCGCACGACGGATAGCTTATGCTCGCGGTCGATCATTTCTTTCCGCCCAGCAATCCCGCCTTGCCGAGCGCACCGGACAAAAAATCGTTCTCCAGTGTCAGCTCGCCGATCTTGGCGTGCAGCGTTTTGACATCGACGGTTGGGGCTGCTGGTTCCGCCTTGGCTTCATCCCCGAAAACGCCAGTCGCCCCCTCAAGGAGCTGCTCTTTCCATTGCTTGATCTGATTGGCGTGCACGTCGAACTGCTGGGACAATTCCACCAGTGTCTGCTCGCCTCTGATAGCGGCAAGCGCCACCTTCGCCTTGAAAGCCGGGCTATGGTTCCGGCGCGGTCGTCTTGTCATGGTATCTCCTGTTCCCGGCATCTAAGCCAAAGTCAGGCAGAAATTCCACTTATCCTAGCTGTTCAAATTTCCCGAGCCAGCTCTGGCTGTCCATTGCCTCCCTATGCTTTGTGACAGTGCGGCGCGCAATGCTGATGCCGGTTTCCTTCAGCCAAGCGACGATTTCATCGTCGGAAAGTACTTCCGAGGCCTCTGCGGCGATACTTGCCTTGATGCGGTGGCGGATGCGCGAGCGCTTCCCCGGGGGCCACGATAAATCGGCAGAGGCGCGGTAACTTCAAAAAAATAACGCGGGGCTAAAAAATTGGCCGCAGGCTAGTCCGTGGGTATGGACTGGAAGTCCGGTAGGCGCTATTCGTGCCGTTCCAGCATAACATCAGCCACCCCGTGGATTCTCCAAGGCCTCTTATATTGAAAAAAGTGCAACGCAGTTTTGCCGTCGAGTACAAGAACGGCAGGCGAAAACTCGATACCAGATCGAACTCGATCTGGGGCAATGTGGATCTAAAGTCAGTCGCGCGCGATCTAGAGGAAGAGGCATTGCCTGCTCTGTCAGGTAGCTCTCAGAGTGGCAAACCCGACAGCGAAATGTCTTTGCCGGAACAAGATCAGGCCGAGCAGTTGTTGACAGCGCCTCTCGGCCCGTCGACAACTGCATCAGATACACAGGAGATGAGCATGGCCGACGAGACTAATACGACAACCAATGTCGATGGACAGACCGTTGTCGAAACGCCTAATGCGCCGAAGAAACAGCGCAAACCGCGCGCCAAAAAAGCCGCGGCACTCGAGACCGCGTCCGCTGACGCTACGGCAGAGCCAGCAGCTGCTCTGGCCGGGGCCGGTGGTGTAAAGAGGAGAGGGCGCAAGACAAAGGCGATCGAAGCCACGGCGAGCGCCAAAAGTGCACCTATGCGCCGCGCTCCAAAAGCTGTGCAGACAGCGCCGGCCGCCCCGATGACGGCGATCGATGAGATGGCAGACCTTTTGCAGTTGGAAGAAGAAAATCAGCGACTGCGCAAGCTTCTTGCTGAAAAACTTCGCGCTGAAAATGAAGATCTGCGCAAACGGCTCAAGCTCGATTAATATAAGCAGCCGGTCAATTAGCCGGCCGTATCTACACTCTTATCGAGACAAACAATTCGGCAACGGTAAATGCTGTTGCCGGACCTAAAACTCACTGCCTGCTTGCGGGATAAAACGCGAGGTCAGATAGATGGCGTCTCCCTGGAAACTTCTTGCCCGACTGATCTCACCGGGTCGCGAACAAAAGCGAGAAAACGGCTCGGACCAAAAGGTTACGCCGGACCCGTTGGCTATTGCCGGTCCGACCGAAACGCCTGCCGAGAAGAGCCTGATTAGCGCCGTTCGACCGGCAAGCGAGGGGCTTCCCCGTCACGGCCATTCTCCTGCAATTTCCACCGAGTTTGTTGTTTCCAAAGAAGTCGGAATCGGTATCGGCATGAACGAGACTGAGGAGGCCATCTCTCGTCGCAGCCACGATCAGGTCGACGGCCAAGACGCCAAAATCGTTGAGGCGGCTGATCCACCTCCATTCGGCGAGCTTGGTACCGACATCGTCGCTGGGCATGATGCTACGAAGTTCGTGCGAACTCTCGAGGTCGCCCCGCGTAAGAAGGCATCAGCCGCGATTGCAAACGCGGCCCCGGCAATTCACACTGCGGACCAGATGAGCCTCGACGAAGACATCAGGGTGCTCAGGGGGCAGCTAGCCAGAAAGCTAAGGCTGCAAAACGCGCAGTTGAGAACAATGCTGGAGCGGTTTGAACGGTGACCTGTCGCAGTGCAACACGTTGAGCCCGGTTTATTGCAAGTGACGGCATTGAAAGCGTTCTCCTAGGCCACGTCGAAGGATCATTGTTCAGCGTCAGGCAACCTGTCGCCCTGGGCATGTTGATGGTTCTTGCCGCCGGTGCTTCGCGGAGCCAGCGGCAGCATCACCTGTGTACGGCTAGGGTTCCAAGCACGGTCCCATTTCGTCGACATCGACGACAAGCGTGTTTAGGCCATGTTCTAGGCATTTAACCGCGCTCGATCGCCACTGTGGACATCGAGCCTGCCGCAGGTTTCTTGATGCGCGTCTCCGCCGCTTGCGCAATCGAAGCCGCATTGGTGACGTCAAGCTGAACTGTCCGGGCGTCTGGTCCGGCGCTTTGAACGAAGGTGTCGCCTGCTTCAAGTTGGCGCGCGCAACCGAGCCGGTGAAGCCGTTCTGCGCCAGACCTTGCACGATCTGACGGCGGATTTCTTTGCCAGTGGCGAGAGCTGAACTGTGACGCGATCGAGACCGACACATGCCATTGACTTCGAATTCAGCGATCGATTTAAATCGAGCAATTGGGGCTTGCCTCCTGCCTAACATCTCGACGAACTCGAGCTCGATTATGTGATCACTCTAAGGCCCTCCGTTTGCCAGTCTAGATGGGCTGGCGGCCAAGATAAGCATCGAACGCGGCAGCGACATGGCGAAGGGCAGAGCGACATTCGTGCCGTACACGGACTAAACCGTTGTCAAACTGAACGATCCCGTCCTCAGCCAGAATCTCTAGCTGCTTAGCTGAACTCACTAGATGGGTCTGATCAAATCCCTGGGCCGTACAGATTGCTGATATGTCCGCCTCCAAGTAGCACATGAGCTGTTCGATGATTGCAGCTCTTACGCGATCCTCGGTAGTTAAACGGTAGCCCCTTGAGATCGCCAAGCGGCCGGATGCTATGTGTCGGTTATAACAGCTTTGCGTGAGATCGTTTTGAACGTAACCGTCGCCGCAACGACCGATGGCGGACGCGCCCAAACCGATGACAGTTGGGCAGGTTTCGGCAGAGTAACCAAGCGAATTGCGGCGCAGACGACCAGCTCTCTGTGCTATTGCAAGCTCGTCATCCGGCAAAGCAAAATGGTCGAGACCGATTTGCAGATAGCCTGCTGCAACTAACGTATCGGCCATGGCTGAGGCCTGCTCAGCTCGCGCGGCTATATCGGGCAGTGCTGCGGTGTCAATCAAGCGCTGATTTTTTCGAAAAGATGGAACGTGGGAATAACCGAAAACCGCGAGACGGTCGGGACGCATCGCAATAGCTAACATTGCGCTCTCTAGACAGGACTGGACGGTTTGGTTCGGCAAACCGAACATCAGATCGAAATTGATACGCCTGACCCCATACAGGCGGAGGTTTTCGACGGCGGTCATCACTTGCGCCTCGCTCTGAATCCGGTTGATCGCTTTTTGTACGACGGGATCGAAGCTCTGCACACCGACGCTTGCGCGATTCACACCGGCTCTTTCTAGGGCTTCGGCCATATCGGTGGTGAACGTGCGCGGGTCGACCTCAATGGCAATGGTTGCGCCTCGCTCAAGCGCAAAACGGCCGCGCAGGAGTTCCATTAGCGACAGGAAGTCTGCCGATGGCATAATGGTCGGGGATCCGCCGCCAAAGTGCACGTCACCCACGGAGAGTGCCTGCGGCACTTGCTCGGCGACCAGGCGGATTTCCTCGCGCAGCATTGCTAGATAATCGGTTATCAAAGTATCCCGACGAGTGATGCTAGTCGGAAAACCACAATACCAGCACATCGAGCGGCAGAATGGAATGTGGAGATAGAGCGAGACAGCGTCATCAGTTCCCTGGCTTCTCAGCCATTGCTCATAAGTGTGGGCGCCGATTTCTGGAGAAAACTCCTGTATTGTTGGGTAGATAGTATACCAAGGCAACTGCGCCCCGCTATTTGTGTTCGGAACGAAAATCGACGACGGTGCGCGCACAGACTTTCGCCTGCAGTCCGTGTCACGTTCACATTCAATATTTGACACGTTTTTTTCCCTCGAAAGCTGGGTCCTATTGGGCACGTGCCACGCCCGGAATGGACTTGATGTTCGATTTGACGTCGCATTCGGAAAGCGCCTTCGGCTCATCGCCAGGCTCGTCGCCGCTCGTTGCGACGCTGAGGTGCTTCTTGCGGCGCTTTGCCGCCTTGTCTGGATATTGCGCTAACACTTCCGCAATGAGCTTTTCATGCAAAACGCTGTCATTCTCGTAATCAAGGCTCATGGGCCCCTGCCCCTTTCAAGGTTCGGGTTAGGTCGTCGTCGACGAAGCGTCTTTCGTGGAAGGACGCGCTGGCTCAAGGGCCAGCGCGTCCTGTCGACAGCGGCAGTTATTGAGCCGCAGCCACCGCTGACTCCTTGGCCTGTAGTTCGGCCAGCATCTGCTCGTCGCTCTTCATGATGCCGAAGTCGAGCAGCATGTCTTCGAGCTCTTCCATGGTAATCGGGGTCGGAATGGTCCCTTGGCCCGAATTGGCATGGATCTTCTCGGCTAGCGCCCGATATTCCCCGGCCTGCTTGGAGTCCGGCGCGTACTGGATCACCGTCATCTTCCTGAGCTCGGCGTGCTGGACGATGTTGTCACGCGGCACAAAGTGGATGAGCTTGGAATTGAGCCTGGCAGCCAGCGCCTCGGAGAGGTCGAGCTCGCGGTCCGTCTGGCGCTCGTTACAGATCAGGCCGCCGAGCCGCACGCCGCCGGAATGGGCATATTTCAGGATGCCCTTGGCGATGTTGTTGGCGGCATAGAGCGCCATCATCTCGCCGGACATCACGATGTAGATCTCCTGGGCCTTGTTCTCACGGATCGGCATCGCGAAGCCACCGCACACCACATCGCCAAGCACGTCATAGGAGACGTAGTCGACATCGTCATAAGCGCCGTTCTCCTCGAGGAAATTGATCGAGGTGATGACGCCGCGCCCGGCGCAGCCGACGCCCGGTTCCGGACCGCCGGACTCCACGCACTTGATGCCTTTGTAGCCGGCCTTGAGCACGTCCTCGAGCTCAAGGTCTTCCACCGAACCTTCCTGGGCTGCCAGATGCAGAACCGTGTCCTGTGCTTTGGCGTTCAGGATCAGCCGGGTGGAGTCGGCTTTCGGGTCGCATCCGACGATCAGGATCTTCTGCCCGAGGTCGACAAGCGCTGCGAGCGTATTTTGGGAGGTGGTGGACTTGCCGATCCCCCCTTTGCCGTAAAATGCGATTTGACGCAAATCTGACATATCGCCTTCCTTCTTTCGTTCCATCCATCGCTGAGTAAAAGGCCGGCAGCTCGCGCCGCCTCCCAGGGCAGTCTTCAAAACCCGTGCCATGTGGGCAGCAGCATATAAAACAGTTGGTTTGCTGATCTTCAGCTATTTAATTCCAAACTTTCGAAGGCGGGTTCGACAAACTCTTGTCCCGAAGCCGCCAAACTGGACGAAGCGGCTGTGAGGTTTTGTCGGTTCGAAATCGCTAGCCTCAAAGATCAACAAATGTCGTCCGTATCCCTACATCCCAAGCGAAGGGACAGAAGTAGTGTGGCAAGTCGTAGAGCCAAACAGATCGATACCGTCTTGATGGCCGATCGGCTTCGCACCACGCGTCGGATTAAGGCCGGATGATCAGCAGAACGCAGATGAAGGCACAGTAGAGATTGTCGCTTACAACAAACTCGCTGTTATGCTGTCTCCATGAACACATAGGAGGAATGCCGCCAGCTTGGCAGCTGCAGTCTTGCGGCCGGATTGTTTCGCCATAGGCTGAGATTGACAACAGAGCCGGTTTCGATCGTCAGCGGGTCAATTCTGAGGAAATGCTCGAAGGCTACAGCAAAGATCGGAGCAAGGTATCAAGTAAAAGCGCTAGTCGCAGATGCTTTTTTCCAGGCGCACGCTCAGCTCCGACAAATTGTGGATCGCGTAGTCGAATACGGCGAAGAGCTTATGGCAATTTTAGTAGGTGCTATCAAAATCGCCCGATGATCACCATCCGACGACGACATCACCGCTCATCTTTAAGGAAGTGGCATTTGCGCGTGCCGCACAGTCGCAAATATCGGGAGCAAGGATCCCCGTTCTCGGTCCAACGTCGCCGGACAAGCCCGCTAGGTTGCATCTGGGGCCTTCACGTTTTCAAGATCTGGCGCCCGACGAACTCTGCCGCTCCAGAAAGACTTCCGCTTTCCTCAGGCAGAAAGCATTCATTAAAATCGCCGCATTCCTTGCAGCTGGGAGCGCTACAAAGGGAAAAGCCTTCAGCTTCGCAAATCTTGCGGTAAAAATACTTCTTCCACCTCATGTTGTTGGTGTTGCCTGCCGCCAGCGCCGGAAAATGCGCGAACAGCAATCTGCCAAGTTCGGTCTTGTCAAGCAAGCCGAGATCCCGCCAGAGGTGGTCTTCACGCATGGAACGTCGCGCAATGATCTTAGCGAAACGCACGCCCTCAGGGTCGCCTGGCCGGACATACGCTAGAAGCATATCGCGCAACAGTTGCTCCTCCGCATCACGCACGCAATCACTCGCCTCTTGCAGGGCAAAGGCGCGGATGAGCCTTGCCGGGAAACTGCGGGTTGGAATATCCCGCAGCTCCCTAAGTGAAAGGCCGGTTGCCTCGGTCGCGGTGGCAATCCCCATCTCAATTTCTTCAAGTGCGCGCGAAAAAACGCGGAAGAGCACATAGTCATCAAAATATAACCTAAGACCCATCTGGCATGGTCGGCTGACATAGAGTGTTTGGCAATCGTCGCAGTGGTCGACGGCTATGCTGGTTTGACGTGCTGCGTCCGCTATCGTCGAGACCCCGATGTGATGCACATTTGGCATGCGCTTCGTCACTTTCTCCAATAATCGAATTCAGTTGGCTGCTTTGGCCCTCGCAAGGCGAACATTCAAAGATTGTGCCAGCTTGAGCAAGTGACACTTGAAGCCTCGATCGCCCGTGCAGCGGGGAGGCGATCCCGCCTCCAGTGGTCGCCAAACGGACAAACGCAGGCTTTCAATCTGCGGCGCCGATCGAGCAGTCTGAATGCAGCAATCCGAGCGAAGATCAAAGATCAACGCCTGCGCAAAGACGCGTTAGCCGATAGAGTTATCCATATGTCTCTTCTATAGTCCTCAGAGTAGTTGGAGACCGGGCCTGTTCGCCGCGCTCCGAAGGCCGCCGCCATAGCGAGCAACAAGGCGGCGCCAGTATCTCTCCGGGATACGCAATAAAATCTGCCGCTTCCTATCTATTGCATTTTTGTACGCTCTCCGCTGCGGTCGCGATCGGCTTCCTTGGTTAGACACCTCCGTCATGCACCAAGGTCGCCAATCAGGAAAAATAGATTGATTGGATGTCATCATTTGCGTTTTGAATAACGCTCAAAACGCGGCACCAAAAACGCCTGGGGACCGAGGGCGAATTCGCGACCGCGGCACTCAGCGCACTTGAGTAAGCCAACAGTGAGCGCGGCTGTTGCCCCGGTTGCGCTAGCCAAATGTCGTGATGCTCGGATGGAACTCGCCGATTGCAGATTTTCTTTCTGCTTTCAACGTCGTAAGGAGTGCATTGATAGAAGCTCCACTCGTCAGCTTCGAGTTCAGGCGCTCGCGTCTGCAGCGGTGGGAGATGGTTTCTAATTCTGCCGGGTATTCGTACAACGTAAAGATCTCGTCAAATCTGGAACACGCACTCGTTTGCATAATCTGCCCAAGGTCGGGATTCCGTTCCGCAAAAGTGGGACAAATGTCGAGCCATACGAGCGGCGACGCCGATGGCCGCCACGTTCGATTGCTGAACCCGCCCTGGTCGACTGCGCGGCCGCCGGTATGGTTTAACATCGTCGCGTACATTGTTGGCGCGAATTCTGTATAGGGGCGTGCCGGAATAAAAACATGCCAATCATAATATCACATCAAATACAACATGATGATCGCTATCGGAGCGCCGCGTCCGGAGCCAAGCTTGGTTTAAGCCGAACCGAATTGGCGCAGGACCATTTACACAGCACACTGAAATCTGCATATTGCCGCGCGTTGTCGCTATCCCGAGTTGATGGACAAGTCGCTTTCGCTCCAGCCAAAAGCAGCTGGGCACGGGCTCTTTTCAAGAAATTAGAAGGCAAGGATATGGAAAATTTTGTGTATCTGTTGGAGTCGGAAAGTGCGATCTTTCGCGCCGCTGAGCTCCCTGATCGCAACAGCATTGCATCGATCTCCGGTTTAATTGGCAGTGATCTTATTCAGATGATCCGCTTCGACGACATGCACTCGCTATTTGTTGGGGAAGAAGCTTTGCGAGCTGGGTTAACCGCCTTTACGATCTTTGACGGGTACCCGATCCCTCTTGCCGGGAAAATAGCGCTTTTGGGAGGCGATGGTAGTAAACCTTATCGTTCGCCGTCAATAATGATGACGGAAGCCGCGCGACGTTTTGAATGTTGCCGGCCGGTGCTTGATCCTGTGTTTGTTCCGATGGACCGAGTAGTGAACAAGGGCCTCATCGTTGCGGGCGCACTGGAAAGCTTGCAAGTGCGTATTGATCGCCGCTCCCCGGTGCTCCTATGAGCGCAATGACGAATGATAGGATCCGCGAGAATGAACTCTATCGCGCCGGTTCGCTCAGAGTCCGCGAGCGTGGCGCCATGGGCACGAGAAACGGAAAGCTGACGCCTCAAAATTGCGGCGTTTACTACGTTGCCGAAGGCCTCCCGTTCCACTGGACAAGGTCAACACTGAAGGGCGGAAGACATTCATTGCATTTGCCGAGTTGGAAGCCGCGAAGGAAGAAGTCGCCACTTTGGCGTATTCGCGCTTACCCGGCTTTTGGCAACCTATGGCACCAGCTGAATGCCGAAGTATTTGATCGCTGTCGACGGCGCAGCCCGCATTGATTGCAGACGCTGTTTCAACGCCTGCTCACGGCGAAGTCATGCACGTTCATAGGGTGGACGAATCGGGCGAAATCGTCGGCGTTGACGCAGTTGAAACATTGGACGAACGAACGGGGAGCAAGACCTTGCCCTTTAGAACCTTTTTTTGCATCCTGCTGCTGGTCACGTGCACCAGTGCTGTTTCGGCTTACGCTGCCTCGCTTTCCATCTTCAAAGCGTTCGCCGTAACCTTAGCGGCTTCGTTTTTGCTTCAGGTCATCTATTTCTTGAGCCTGCTATTTATGTCCTTCCGGCCCACGCGCGAGAGCGACAGGTCGATACATTCAGGAACTTGGCAGGCAGACCAGCCACAAAAACGTGATCGCGATGAAACTGAGCAGTCCAACGTCCCCCAGCTTGACCCAAGGCGTAAACGGCGCACCCCTTAAGGCAATTTCGGCGGAGGACAGATTATCAAATATACCGAGCATTACCACTTGGTGTATTCTGCGTACGTCGCGGTTATACTAGCATATTTGCTGTATCAATACTTATGCCATCGGATACGACCAAGTCTAATACCGAAGAAAGGATCGCTTAACCGCCCGAATCATTTCAAAAAATATTATAGATAGTGGAGGAAGCCCGTGGGCTTACGTGTAATCGCGTGTTCTGCCCCCCAGTTTTCTCACGGCGAGGCGGGCGAAATGGCATTATCAAGCGCCGATCCGGCAAGCCTCTACAATGCCTGCAGATATGCTGCGTCACTGGCATCCAAGGCGGAAGGTGCATGGGGCGAAAGCAATTGGCGCGGCACCAGGAGTGACAGGCGACAATCAACGCTTCTGCTATCTGACATGGACGATGTGCAGCGAAGGCTAACGCCGCTATTAGTCCGGGTCCGGCCCAATTTAGTTCTCATAGGAGCGATGTCGATATGCTTCCGTGGTGCGATTGAGACAGCGAAATACATCAGAGAGTTTCTAGGCGATGACGTTTGTATCGTTCTTGGCGGTCGCCACGCCACCGAAACAATATATCGGGATGACGAAAATCGTGTAAGACATCATCTAGCGTCCCCTCTGCGGCTAATTGCTGACGGAAAAGTTTCCAACTGTTTCGACATCGTGCTCTCCGGAGATGGTGAACACTTTATCGCGGAAATTGGGTGCGTCGTAGCTTCCTTGGAAGCAAGAGGTTTTTCGCCAAGGGAGGCGAAATTCTCATTGGGCCACCTGACGACCACCCCGGGGCACTGGATCGCCGGCACAATCATGGACGATCAGGTCCACACTGTGTGCTCTTCGGGCATGCCGCTCGATTATAATGGGATGCCATCCCCAGCCGAAATGTTCGGAATTACAACTAGCTTTGACGTGTTTGGTGGCGCGCCTACCGCGCACGTCTTCAGCGACATCGGGCGTGGATGTATCTATGATTGTATCTTCTGCAGTGAGAGGGTCAGCGTTGTCGGGCCTCCTCGACAGTTCAAGACAAGCCCCCACCGGTTATGCGGCCAGCTCGCAGCAGCCCACCGCGTAGTCAAGGCAGATTACGGCGAAAACTTTCCTGTCTCGGCGTTCATTGAAGACTCAACTCTTCTTGGATGGAATTCGGCCCTCGTAGCCCAGTTTGAAAAGGTATTCGACCCACTCGAAAATCCTGTGCGGCTTGGCGGACAAGCGACCATTGACCAAATCGTTAATAACCCAGCCCTTGCACGAAGACTAGGCCGCATGGGCCTGGAGTATCTTTTCATCGGGGTCGAGACACCGCGCCCAGAACTTGTTGGAGGTCTTCACAAGAACATCGCCACCAAGAAGGGTTCGTGGATGGAACGCGCGGACAAAGCAGTTGAGATCTTGTCCGAAGCCGGAATCAAGGTTGGGGTATCCCTCCTATTTGGCATGGGCGAGGGAGCTGCTGAAAGGCAGCAATTGTTTTCGGCCTTAGAAAGCTGGCGGAAAACGGGCTCTCTGATCACAATCAGCATGAACTGGGCCGTCCAACACCCTTTGAGAAACACGGTTCAGGGGAATGAATATACCTATTTGGATTGGGCGGTGTCGCCCGGTCCCATGCTGTCGTTGTTAAGGAATTTTGGCGAAGCCTCTGAGATCTATCCAATTGCCGGCGGTACAAACCCAGACGAAGCCTCCGTAAAGGATATTCTCCAAGCCACCACGGAGATCATGGCTATGCCGCCTGCACACCCAATGCAAAACCAAGAAGCGGAGCATATATATGCTGAACGGAGCGCCTAAAGGCGGAATAAATTACCCTAGCTCAGACCGAGTATGCGCCGGAACCCATCTCTTTATCGATATGTGGGATGCAGAAAATACGGGAGATACTGAAGCGATTGAGGCGGCGGTAGCGCAAGCCGTTCATGACTGCCGCGCCACGATGCTGGAATCGAGTTATAGAAAATATAGCGAAGATGGGGGCGTCACGGGCTTCGCAATTCTCGCTGAATCGCACATTTGCGTAAATACCTGGCACGAAGAACGCATGGTCGCGATAGACGTATTTTTTTGTGGTTCGCTAGACCCGTACGCGAGTATCGCCGCGTTGCGCGACGTATTTCGCCCATCCCGGATCGATATTAGCGAGCACAAGCGTCTTCTTGGAACAAGAATAACGCATCCAAATATTGTGGAAGCGCTTCAACCGAAAGTATTCTCCGAAATCGAGGTGGAACATGTCTAAGAGCCCGATTTAAAAGAAGTTGTGCGATAACAGGCAGTTGTGATTCCCTATTGGTGCTAAATCAAATGGGGTTTCGATGAGCTGGACTGCTATCGCTCGCCGTGGGCATAACCGAGACGTGCTTCGTTTTCCAAGTGATTTGAAGGACCGGGAATGGACGTTGATCAAACCGCTGATCCCGCCAGCGCGTCGTGGCGGGCGGCGTCGGACGACGAATATGCGCCCGGTCGTGGAGGCGATCCTCTATATCCCCTCGAGCGGCTGCCAATGGCGCATGCTGCCGGGCGATTTTCCGCCGGTTTCGACAGTGCGCGGTTATTTTTATGCTTGGCGCGCGATCGGACTGTGGCAGAGCATCAACCAGCTTCTGGTGATGGCGGCGCGGGAAATCGAGGGACGGGAGGCGCAACCGACGGCAGGGATTATCGACAGCCAAAGCGTCAAGACCACGGAAAGCGGCGGAATATCCGGCTATGATGCAGGCAAGAAGATTAGTTGAGGCGAGCAATGTGCGGCCATGGTGACTGGACGATCGAAATCGTCAAGCAGGAGGCTTCTGGGGGCATCGTCTGGTTTAGAAAGCACCTCCGACTAAGGCGACTGTTGCCGACCGCCGCTTCTGATTAGATGACATGTTTCCGGAAGAGAACATGCCTCGAAAATTTGAGCGTTTCCCGTTTGCCTTTTGGACCTACGCCGATCGAGAAGCTCGACCGTCTCGGTAAGCGCGGGGGTGGAAACATTGAGAACAACGTCAAAACGAGATGACTGCAAGTTCGCAACTTGCATTTGGCGGAAATAAGCTCCGCAAACTTTATTGCAGTGTTCCGGACGGTGAGTCGAGGCGGGTCCAGTGAGATTTGCCCAGGGCCGGCGCTTTTAACGCGGCGGCCTCGGCGCAGTCGACGACGTTCCCGCCCATCGGACGAAAACTGGCGGGGCAACTTCGACGTCGAAGATGGCGCGGATTGTTGCACGAAAGCCCGCCGCGGGGACATCCCAATGCAGGTCGCCGACTATCGGACGCAGACCGGCGTTAGAGCAGGCTTTTGTCAGACATGTACTCAGCGGTTGTCGGCATTGAGACTGAATGGCGGGAGCTTGACACTACGCGCTGCTACGAAATGCCTGCTGAGCCCACGAATTCACCCCGGCACGCGATTTGCTCTGGTCACGGTATGTCGCCAATCGCAGCGCGATGGTCTTCGGGCGGTGCGTCGCTGTTCGCGTCTCGTGAGGTCCCGATGGTTTGCTGTGGCAATGATAGTGGCTCCGTTGTGACCGGGAAAATCTCAGGAGTGTTGGATGCGATCTAGAGTTCTTCATTTGCGAGCCACAACGATCGCCCACGTCGCGGGCGGTACAGCCAAAGCGGCAGACCTTGAGCCAGGAGGGAAGCCGGGGGTGTGGGACTGGTCTGGAAGTTATGTTTGCGGACGGGTCGGTAGGTGGGTGCGGTCGAACCTGCTGCGCCAATTCCTACGGTCGGGCGACCTATGGCGATACCGACATGTTCGATTTCAACCGGCTGCACAACCCGCACCTGCCGCTCGGCTAAGGGCTGTATCTGTGCCTGGGCGCTGCGCTGGCGCGCCCGGAATTGGGAAGTGCCTTCCCCCCGCCGTTCGTGCGGTCGGAGGATCTGGCGCTGGTAATCGCCGCAGAGGACGTCGTCTACGCGCTGTCTTAGCTCATTTGCTGCCCGCAGTCTGCCCATCATCTTCCGCCCCTTCCAGGCTCAGAGAGTAAAGCGTCACCATGTCCGAACAATCCTTGCCGGCGCTGCCGATGTGGCGGGTCGATCACATCGAGCCCTCGCCCGAGATGTTGGCGCTACGTGCCAAAGGTCCGATCCACCGCGTGCGCCTTCCGTCCGGGCACGAATGCTGGTGGGTGACAGGCTATGACGAGGCCAAGGCGGTGCTGTCTGACGCGGCATTCCGGCCCGCGGGAATGCCTCCGACGGATTTCACCCCGGATTCGGTCATTCTCGGTTCGCCGGGATGGCTGGTCTCGCACGAAGGGGACGAGCATGCTCGGTTACGCACGATCGTGGCGCCGGCCTTCAGCAACAGCAGGGTGAAGCTGCTTACGCAGCAGGTCGAGGCGATCACTGTGCAGTTGTTCGATACGCTGGCGGTTCAGCCCCAGCCCGCAGACTTGCGACGCCATGTCTCCTTTCCGCTTCCGGCCAAGGTAATCAGCGCGCTGATGGGCGTGCCCTTCGAGGAACACGCCTTTTTCGCAGGACTCTCCGACGAGGTGATGACGCACCAGCATGAAAGCGGCCCGCGCAGCGCGTCGGGCCTGGCCTGGGAAGAGCTCCGCGCCTACATTCACGGCAAAATACGGGGCAAGCGACAGGAGCCGGGCGATAACCTGCTGACGGATCTGCTCGCCGCGGTCGACCAGGGCAAAGCGACCGAGGAAGAGGCGATCGGCCTCGCGGCGGGCGTGCTGGTGGCGGGGCACGAGAGCACCGTTGCGCAGATCGAATTCGGCCTGCTGGCCATGTTTCGCCATCCGCAACAGCGCGAACGCCTGGTCCGCGATCCGTCCCTGGTGGACAAGGCGGTGGAGGAGATACTGCGCATGTATTCGCCTGGTGCGGGCTGGGACGGCATCATGCGCTATCCCCGGACCGACGTGACCATCGCAGGCGTGCATATACCCGCGGAGAGCAAAGTACTGGTCGGCCTGCCGGCGACCTCGTTTGATCCGCGCCATTTCAAAGACCCGGAAGTCTTCGACATCGGACGCGACGCAAATCCCCACCTGGCGTTCTCCTACGGGCAGCACAATTGCATCGGGGCGGCGCTGGCCAGGCTGGAACTGAAGGCCGTATTCGGTTCGATCTTCCAGCGCTTTCCCGCGTTGCGCCTGGCCGTGGCGCCCGAAGAACTGAAGTTGCGCAAGGAGATCATCACCGGCGGGTTCGAGGAGATGCCGGTGATCTGGTGCGGACGCCGCCCGGTATCGCAATTTTCTCATTTGACGGCGCCTGGCGCGCGCCGGTCAGATCAGCCACCCGACAGGTAACCAAGATGGACGTGCAAGGAACCAAGGCAGCATGCCACGACGCCTTCGCCGAGCTGGCGTCGCCAGCATGCATCCAAGACCCGTACCCGTTCATGCGGTGGTTGCAAGAGCACGATCCGGTGCACCGCGCGGCGTCGGGCATCTTTCTGTTGAGCCGCCACGCCGACATCTACTGGGCGTTCAAGGCCACGGGCGATGCGTTTCGGGGACCGGCGCCATCCGAACTGGCGCGCTATTTCCCGCGTGCGGCGAGCAGCCTGTCGCTCAATCTGCTGGCGTCCACGCTAGCCATGAAGGAACCACCGACGCATACGCGTCTGCGCCGGCTGATTTCGCGCGATTTCACCGTGGGCCATATCGACAACCTGCGGCCGAGCATCGCGCGCATCGTCGCAGCCCGCCTGGATGGCATGGCGCCCGCACTGGAGCGAGGAGAGGCGGTGGACCTGCATCGGGAATTCGCACTGGCCTTGCCCATGCTTGTCTTCGCTGAATTGTTCGGCATGCCCCAAGACGACATTTTCGAGCTCTCAGCGATCGTCAGCGCCATTCTAGAAGGCCTGAGCCCGCACGCCAGCGATCCACAGCTCGCCGCGGCGGACGTGGCCAGCGCCAGGGTGAAGGCCTATTTCGGCGACCTCATATTGCGCAAGCGCGCCGATCCCTGCCGCGACATCGTGTCGACACTGGTCGGCGCACACAGCGACGATGCCGACACGCTTTCGGACGCGGAGTTGATCAGCATGCTGTGGGGCATGTTGCTGGGCGGCTTCGCCACCACTGCTGCGACTATCGACCATGCGGTGCTGGCGATGCTGGCCTACCCCGAGGAGCGGCACTGGCTGCAGGGAGACGCCGCAGGGGTGGAGGCATTCGTGGAAGAAGTACTGCGCTGCGAGGCGCCCGCCATGTTCAGCTCCATTCCGCGTATCGCCCAGCGCGACATCGAATTGCGTGGCGTGGTGATCCCGAAGGACGCGGACGTGCGCGTGCTGATCGCGGCCGGCAATCGCGACCCGGACGCTTTCGCTGATCCCGACCGATTCGATCCGGTGCGGTTCTACGGCACCAGGCCTGGCATGTCGAACGACGGAAAGATTATGCTGAGCTTCGGCCATGGCATCCACTTCTGCCTAGGTGCGCAACTCGCCAGGGTGCAGCTGGCCGAGAGCCTGCCGCAGATCCAGGCGCGCTTCCCCACGTTGGCCTTGGCCGAGCAGCCGACCCGGGAGCCCTCAGCGTTCCTTAGGACGTTCCGCGCGCTGCCGGTGCGGCTGCACGCGCAGGCGGCGGCTGAGGTTCGCGTCGTGGTCGACCAGGACCTGTGCGGAACCACTGGTCAGTGCGTGTTGACGCTGCCGGGCGCCTTTCGTCAGCGCGAACCGGACGGCGTGGCCGAAGTGTGCATGGCGACGGTCCCGCAGGCGCTGCACGCCGCCGTGCGGCAAGCAGAAAGCCAGTGCCCGGTCGCGGCCATTCGGGTGATCGAAAGCGAAGCCGGCGATAACCACTGCACCAACCCCGGCCCTACGCCCTCTCAGGCAGACGCTGAGCGACATGCAGCGAAGACCTACGCAATCCAGGAGAACATGATGGAACGATTTAAAGGCAAGGTGGCCGTGGTGACCGGCGCCGGCGCCGGGATCGGCAAGGCATGCGCCCTCGCCATCGCACGCGAGGGCGGAAGAGTGGTGGTGGCCGACATTGATGGCCCCGCTGCCATCGCCTGCACCGCACAGATCGCAGCCGAAGCGGGCCAAGCGCTGGCCGTGGCCATGGACATCGCAGATGCGCAGGCGGTGGCAGAGCTTTTCCAAACGGCGAAGCGGCGCTTCGGTGGGGTAGACGTGCTTGTGAACAATGCGAGCGCCATGCATTTGACCCCGCACGACCGCGCGATCCTCGACCTGGACGTGGCGGTCTGGGACAAGACCATGGCGACCAATTTGCGCGGCACGCTCCTCTGCTGCCGGCAGGCCATCCCACAAATGATCACCCGCGGTGGTGGCGCGATCGTGAACATGTCATCGTGCCAAGGGCTCAGCGGCGACACCGCACTGACGTCCTACGCCGCGTCGAAGGCCGCAATGAACATGCT
Source organism: Rhizobium sp. 862_C5_N1_2 (assembly GCF_051811205.1). Lineage (NCBI taxonomy): Bacteria > Pseudomonadati > Pseudomonadota > Alphaproteobacteria > Hyphomicrobiales > Rhizobiaceae > Rhizobium > Rhizobium sp. 862_C5_N1_2. The sequence continues at coordinate 173,946 of NZ_JBPWPT010000005.1, forward strand.
GTCGGCCTCGCTTGCCACGCAGTATGGACACGCGAAGATCCGCTGCAACGCGGTTGCGCCAGGTCTTATCATGACGGAACGCCTCTTCGCCAAGCTGGACGAGTGCATGCAACGGCATCTACACCGGCACCAGCTCCTGCCGCACGTCGGCCGCCCCGAGGACGTAGCCGCGCTGGTCGCATTCCTGCTCTCCGACGAGGCTGCGTTCATCACCGGCCAGGTGTTGTGTATCGACGGCGGCATGTTGTCGCATGTTCCAACCTACGCCGACGGTGGCAACAGCGCGGCTCTGCCGGCCGGTGACGCCGCCGAAGCAGCCGCAACGTCGCACTGGTGATGGACATGCTGCTCAACCCGCTGAACCGCTGGCACCGGCTACGGGACGACATCCCGGTCATGCCTGGCGCTTTCCCCCTGGTCGGGCATCTTCCCGCCATCGTCTGCGATCTGCCGCGCCTGCTGCGGCGCGCCGAAAGGACGCTAGGCAGCCACTTCTGGCTGGATTTCGGCCCGGCCGGACACCTGATGACATGCCTGGATCCGGATGCGCTCGCATTGCTCCGGCACAAGGAAGTGTCCTCGGCACTGATCGAAGAGATGGCGCCCGACATCCTTGGCGGAACGTTGGTCACTTTGGACGGTAGCGCGCACCGGCAGGCGCGCGATGGGATAAATGCGGCGTTTCTGCCCAGGGGTCTGACCGAGGCCGGCATTGGCGAGCTGTTCGAACCAATTATTCGGGCTCAGGTCAGGGCGTGGCGCGACCGCGGTGAAGTCGCTATCCTGCCAGACACCCGCAACCTGATGCTTAAACTCACCTTCAGTCTCATGGGCATCCCCGCCCAAGACCTGTCGGAGTGGCATCGCAAGTACCGGCAACTGCTACAATTGATGGTCGCGCCCCCGATCGACCTGCCGGGGATGCCATTGCGGCGCGGCCGCGCCGCCCGCGATTGGATCGACGCGCAGTCGCGCCAGTTCATCCGGGACGCGCGCGCGCGCGCCGCGCGCACCGGGTTGATCAACGACATGGTGAGCGCCTTCGATCGCAGCGACGGCGCACTCTCCGATGACGTCCTGGTCGCCAATATCCGCTTGCTGCTGCTTGCCGGCCACGAGACCTCCGCCTCAACGATGGCCTGGATGGTGATTGAGCTGGCGCAGCAGCCAGAGCTGTGGGACGCCCTGGTCGAAGAGGCGCAACGCGTGGGCGCGGTGCCGACCGGGCACGAGGACCTGGCGCAATGTCCGGTCGCAGAGGCACTGTTTCGGGAGACGCTACGAATGCATCCGGCTTCCTCGCTCGTACCGCGTCGCGCGATGCAGGAATTACAACTCGGCCAGCGGCACATTCCTGCGGGCACTCATTTGTGCATCCCACTGCTGCATTTCTCGACCTCGGCGCTGCTGCACGAAGCGCCTGATCAGTTCCGTCTGGGACGATGGCTGCAACGCACGGAGCCGATCCGGCCGGTGGACATGCTGCAGTTCGGTGCCGGCCCACACGTCTGCATGGGCTATCATCTAGTATGGCTGGAGCTGGTGCAGTTCAGCATCGCCTTGGCATTGACCATGCAGGAGGCCGGGGTGCGGCCGCGGTTGATGAGCGGCGTCGAAAATGGCCGGCGCTATTACCCGACCGCACATCCGTCCATGACAATCCGCATCGGATTCTCATGAGCTGGGATCGTCTGCCCCGTGTCAGGAGGCAGCGGCGCCGGCGATGGGCGGCATTGCTGCACTCGGCGCGCGCGCCCGGTGCGACGCCGGCAACACCGCGGCTCGCCGCTCGCCGCGGCATTCTCTGTCACGTACAAGGAGATGAACAACATGCAGACGGGTTCCATGCTAAACGACGACCGAACTGGCGTTTCCCCGTTCGGCGGATTGGGCGCGCAGGCGTGCGGCGGAGTGCCGGTGCGCGCGTCCGTACGCATGGTCGCGCTATGCGCCGTCGCGGAGGATGCCGCGCGTTACGCTGTTCCGCGCGCTGGATCGCTATCGCGCCTGTTTCGGATCGTAGGTGGTCGAGGATGACACGCCAGCGGATGACACGACGCTGGGCAAGCCCCCGGCAAGCATGTGGCGGAGAAGAATGCAACCGGCGTGCCGATCACGGAGCTGCATGCAGCGCGCCAGTCAATGCCGGGCCTATGGCCCGAGGCCGAGGAAGCCATCACCCCACTGCGGCCGCGTGCGGAGCGGTTGGCGCAGGCCGTGCAGCGGGCCAAAAGGGTATCTGTTCAAGCACGCGCCGTGCGCATGGGCGCCGGTCGGCACGGAGGCGCCGCCGTACCGCTGCGATCCGCCGGCGGCAGCGCTAGATGCTACATTGTGTCCGATTCCACGGCGCAGATCGCAGCGGTTGCCCACCGCGGTCCGCCGCGCTGTCCGGCGGACCGCCGCCAGCATAGGTGCGCTTCGCCGCGACGGGCCCGCGGCGGTGCCCGGCGTCCGCCCCATCCTGCTTCTCGTCAACTGCCTGCAGAGGGAACATCCCGCATGAATGCGCTGTCCGAACAGATCCTTTCTGAATTGCGCCACCTGCTGAACGAGACGCGCGATGGCGGCAGCGTCAGTCCCTCCGTTTACGACACGGCGCGCGTTTTGCACTTCCGCGGCAACGTCACCGGTCGGCAGAACGCATACGCGTGGCTCATGGCGCAGCAACAGGCTGATGGCGGGTGGGGAAGTGCTGACTTCCCACTGTTCCGCCATGCACCCACGTGGGCGGCGTTGCTTGCATTGCAGCGTGCCGATCCTCTTCCCGGCGCTGCGGACGCAGTTCAGGCTGCAACGCGGTTCCTCGAGCGCCAGCCGGATCCCTACGCAGATGCGGTGCCGGAAGACGCGCCGGTAGGCGCGGAGCTGATCCTGCCGCAGATCTCCGGCGAGGCCGCATCCTTGGTGGACGACGTGGTGTTTCCGCGCTACCCGGCGCTGTTGCCGTTGCGGCAGGCGTGCCTGGCCAAGTTGGGGACGGTGGGACCGCTGCCGAGCGGCCATCCGTTGTTGCACTCCTGGGAAGCCTGGGGCACGTCGCCGACCACGGCATGCCTGGACGACGACGGCAGCATCGGCATCAGCCCGGCGGCAACCGCCGCCTGGCGTGCGCACGCCCTCACACAGGCGAGCGCGCCACAGGTCGGGCGTGCCGACAGGTATCTTCAGGCCGCATCGCGCGCGGCGCGTAGCGGCATCGAAGGTGTCGTTCCTAGCGTCTGGCCGATCAACGTATTCGAGCCATGCTGGTCGCTGTACACCCTGCATCTGGCCGGGTTGTTTTCGCATCCCGCGCTCGCCGAGGCGGTAGGCGTGATCGTCGCGCAGCTCGATGCCTGTCTGGGCGTGCGCGGTCTGGGTCCGGCCTTGCACTTCGCGGCCGATGCGGACGACACCGCCGTTGCGTTGTGCATCCTGCGCCTAGCAGGACGCAACCCGGCTGCCGACGCGTTGCGCCATTTCGAAATCGGCGGGCTGTTCGTTACCTTCCCCGGCGAGCGCAATGCCTCGGTGTCGACCAACATCCACGCCCTGCATGCGTTCAGACTGTTGGGAAAGCCCACCGCCGGCACCAGCGCTTACCTTGAGGCCAATCGCAACCCGGACGGTCTATGGGACAATGAAAAATGGCACGTTTCGTGGCTGTATCCCACCGCGCATGCAATTGCTGCGCTCGCGCAAGGCGTGCCCCAGTGGCGCGACGAGCGCGCGCTGGCGGCGCTGTTGCAGGCGCAGTGCGACGACGGCGGCTGGGGCGCCGGTCGCGCGTCAACATTTGAGGAAACCGCCTATGCGCTGTTCGCCTTGCACGTGATGGATGGGCGCGAAGAGCCGACAGGGCGCGCCCGCATCGCGCTGGCGGTCGCGCACGCGTTGGAGTGGATGCTCGCTCGCCATGAGGCGCATGAATTGCCGCAGACGCCGCTGTGGATCGGCAAGGAATTGTATTGCCCGACCCGGGTCGTGCGCGTGATCGAACTCGCCGGCTTGTGGCTGGCTCTTCGTTGGGGGCGGCGCATCCCGGCCGAGGGAGCAGGAGGAATAGCGCAATGATCCCGACCGAAAGCGCGCTGCAGCAAGTACTGGAGTGGGGGCGTTCTCTAACCGGATTCGCCGACGAGCATGCCGTGGAAGCAGTTAGGGGCGGACAGTACATCCTGCAGCGTATCCAACCGAGCCTGCACGATACCAGCGCCCGCACCGGCCGGGATCCGCAGGACGAAAAGCTGATCGTGGCGTTTTATCGCGAGTTGGCGCTACTGTTTTGGCTCGACGATTGCAACGACCTTGGCCTGATCGCGCCAGAGCAGCTGGCCGCGGTGGAGCAGGCGCTGGGGCAGGGCGGCCCATGCGCGATCCCCGGGTTCGAGGGCTGCGCTGTGCTGCGCGCTTCCCTGGCCGCGCTCGCCTACGATAGGCGCGACTATACTCAGCTTCTTAACGATACCCAGTGCTACTGCGCGGCGCTTCGCGCCGGACACGCGCAGGCGGCGGGGGCGCAACGCTGGTCTTACGCCGAATACTTGCACAATTCCATCGATTCGATCGCCTACGCGAACGTGTTCTGTTGCCTGTCGTTGCTTTGGGGGCTGGACATGGCGACCCTGCGCGCGCGTCCGGCGTTTCGCCAGGTACTGCGGCTCATCTCCACGATAGGGCGCCTGCAGAACGATCTGCATGGACGCGCCAAGGATAGGTCGGCGGGAGAGGCCGACAACGCTGCCATCCTGCTCCTGCAGCGTTATCCGGCTATGCCTGTGGAGGATTTCCTCAACGACGAGCTGGCCGGCCATGAGCGCATGCTGCACCGAGTGATGGTGGAGGAACGCTTTCCTGCGCCATGGGGACCGTTAATCGAGGCCATGGCGGCCATTCGCGCGAAGTACTACGAGACCTCGATCAGCCGCTACGGCAACGATGCTGCGGGGAGAGGCCAGCGTGCGCCGGCGTGAACGCGCGGGAGGCGGCGGCGTGCGCGCAGCGCCCTCGGTCCGATCCGACGCAACGCCAACGCCCAATACGGCGGATCGAGCGAGCATGTGCGACGACGCCCTGACCCGGCGCAAGGACGACCATCTGGACCTCGTGCTTAATCGGCGAACGGCGCCAGCCACGGTCGCCGCCGGCTGGGAGCAAATCCGGTTCGAACACTGCGCACTACCCGAGCTGGACCTGACGCAGATCGGACTGCGCACCTCGCTGTTAGGCAAGCCCATGCGTGCGCCGCTGCTGATCAGTTCCATGACCGGCGGAATGCCACGCGCCGAGGCCATCAATCGGCATCTGAGCGAGGCGGCGCAAGCCTTGGGGATCGCCATGTGCGTCGGTTCGCAGCGCGTGAGCCTGCAATCGCGCAATTCCCAGGGACTGACGCGCGCGCTTCGCCGCCTGGCGCCTGACATTCCCTTGCTGGCCAATATCGGCGCCGCGCAACTGCGTGAGGCCGACGGCCTTGATCTGGCGCGCCGGGCTGTCGATGCGCTGGAGGCTGATGGGCTGATCGTCCATCTCAATCCGCTGCAGGAAGCGCTACAGCCGGATGGCGACCGCGACTGGCGCGGCGTCCTGGAGCAGATGGCTCGCGCCGCGCGTAGCGTGGGCGTGCCGATCGTGGCCAAAGAAGTGGGGTCGGGCCTGTCCGCCTCGGTGGCCTGCGCGCTCGTCGAGGCGGGTGTTGCGGTGATTGATGTCGCCGGAGCCGGCGGCACCAGTTGGGCCGCGGTGGAGGGCGAGCGCGCCCGCGATGCCGCCGGCCGTGCAGTGGCGATGGCGTTCGCCGATTGGGGGATCCCGACACCGGCCAGTTTGCAGGCGGTACGTCGGGCGCTGCCAACGGTGAAGCTTATCGCTTCCGGCGGGATCCGCGATGGCGTCGACGTGGCCAAGGCCATTCGCCTGGGCGCGGACATCGCCGGGCAGGCAGCCGGCGTGCTGCCAGCGGCTACGGTATCGACCGAAGCGGTCGTCGCGCATTTCGAGGTCGTCATCCGCCAGTTGGCCGTCGCCTGCTTTTGCACCGGCTCACCTAATCTGGCGACGTTGCGCCAGGCGCGCTTGTTGCCCTCCGCGCATCCGCCAGCTGGATGATGCCGGCGTCGCTCGCTCGTGTCGGCCGGCGCCTAGCTGGTTGCAAAAACCGTTAACGCTAAAGCTAGACCTCTAATCCACCTGGCCCACGGGTTCGATACAGGGAACGAAGTGTTCATGAGGCAGCTGTTGACGATGAAGCGGTAATGATGCCGCCGGTTAGCTAGGTTATGCGTAACGGAATTCGGAGCTCATAAAGGTGCGCAATCCAGCGCCGCTTGTTGAATTAGCCCGGCTTTTCCCGGTCCCGCCACGCCTTTGCAAAGTGCATGATTCAGCCAGTTAACGAAGGACCGTTTGTGAGGGCTGGCAGGAACGGTGTCACCTATCTGTTCGAGATACGCGTAAAATCTGGCGGCTGCGCTGTCCAATCCTTCGCCGCGAACGATACTGGGCCGCTTCAGCTGCGTGTCCACGGCAGGCAATTTGCCAAGCACTTCGGCGCGACCGACTGTATCTGCGATGTCGTCGGCGATCTGATACGCATGCCCGAGCAATTCCCCCACCTTAGACCATGGGGCCGGATCAACATCACTTGCCAGGGCACCGCACGTGGCCGCTGCGACAAAGAGGGAGCCGGTCTTGTAATGGTGATAGCGGTCGATTGGGACGTGCGTCATTGCCTCCATCGACTGTCCGGCGATCAGTCCGTGACTGGGGCCGACCGCCTCCGCAACCACCTCGATCATGCGCGCGCCCAACTCAGGTGTTAGCGCAGCCTGCAGGCTGAGGTATTTGAAAGCCATCACAATCAAGGCATCGCCAGCCAAAACGGCGATAGGCTCTCCGAAAAGCCGGTGCACCGTCGGTCTGCCGCGGCGTAGCGCGGCGTTATCGAAGCAAGGCAAGTCGTCATGCACCAACGAGGCACAGTGTAGCAATTCAATTGCTGCCGCGGCTCTTGTCGCCAGCTCAGGATGTCTTTCGCCGCACACATAGGAGACTTTCAAGCAGAGCTTGGGGCGCATCCGGGAGCCACCTGGAAACACTGCCGCGTCTAGCGCTCCACGCAGGTGAGCCGGCGCAGCCGGACTTAGAGCACTATCCATGGCAGCTCGCAGCGCATGCTCGATGAGCTTGTCGCTATCGCCAACGACGTCGGCTTGGTGATTCGAAATCATATCGCATCTCCACTTTTGAGACGAAAACGAACATCGGGCCTAGTCCAACCGGTGCCAAACAAAAGGCCAATTTCGCTGTGTCTCTTCAGGTTCCAGGGCGCCGTTAAGTTTAGCGGGGTGCGGCGGCCAACATGCGGCACCGGCGTCACCAATGAACCCGCGTGCCAGTGGGAGCCCTAACTCGGCAAGGCGATCTCCCGCTGGAATCCCTCGAAGCAGTCCCATTCGCGGCGACATGACATCTGGACGAATTCGGTTATTTCGATCGCGTGCGAAAAACATTGGCTCTGGCGGCGCTGTCGGCCAGAATGGCATTGCTCTCGACGTCTTGATCCAAAGCCGAAGAGGCTCCCGCGCTGAGCAGTGGCTCGTGACAAAGCTCTTTGGATCGGCTGCACGCCGCCGCGCGTGATGATCGCTGACGAGCTCCGTTCGTAGGGTACGACATGGGCGAAGATGGGCCTTACATCTAAAAGTGTTGGTCATCGTCGATAGTAACCACTGGAGCTTGGACCGGAACCATTGCCGGCAGAGATCTGGGCTCTTACAAGCAATTGATGTGCCACCAGAGCATTGTTAGTGAATGGTTCAATGGCGGCAGAAGGCGCCTTCCGGTGCTCACCGTGTGTCGGGAGTCGTAGATTGTGCCACTCCGCCTAGTATGTGAACGCCGTCAACCTTGCGAGCGATCCGTCCGAAGGCCGACCCAGCATTGGGAGTGAATTGGGTCGAGCTCACAATGCACGTCGGCACTTGCATCATGCCAACCTGTCAATGTGCGCGATCGCACGCGACTGTTATCTTTGCGTCAATTGCGATCGAACCAATGCTTTTGACGCTTCACGAGGTTACGCTGCCGATAGACCCAGCGGAGAAGAGGACTGAGCCCTTCCTGTTGCTCTTCGGCGCGATGTTGCCGAAGCCTTAGACTCGACCGGCTTGGCGAGGATTTCGGCGCTGCCGTAGCCCTAGTCGGCCGGCAGGAAACCGCTTCGAGAAGTCGGTCCCCGACCGCCTTTTGCTAGCGGACTAAAAGGTCGGAGCAGGTGGATATGCAGCGCTCTCCTTCGATAGCTTGGTTGAAGGAGGCGGAATTTCGAACCTACACGCTTGCGGGAGCGGTAACCGATATGGGTTCTTGGCTGGGTGATCTCCAGCACGGCGGAGCTTTCCCAGCTAGCCAAATGGGATATCCTGGGACGGGGAAATGGATCGGTTTTCGAGATTATTTTTTATCGTCCTCAACGATGACGGCTTAGAAGATGTTGAGCATTGAATGTGAATTTTCGCTCAAATTCGACGCTAACCTAGATGATTCAGTGGCGGGTGCGGCCATAGCAACAGATCTTTCACGGAACTGGGCGACCGGTCTCAGCGCCTGTTTTGCATGCATTCCTGAAGCAATTTGGCTAAACCCTCAAATATTTGCTATAACGCAAAAAATGCCCAAAATGGGTATTTAAAACGGTTGTAGTGTGGCGATGACAAGTGGTTCAAATCCGCTCAGTTGGCGCACGCCTACAACGAGTGGCAGGAAAACAGGGACGTGCGGTGACGGAAGATCTAACAAGCTACAGAAGTTCGAGAGGCCTCGTCAGCACCGCCGATCCGGAGGTTGACAAGCCGATCTGTCGAAAGCCAGGTTTCGACGGCAAAATTACATCCCTGGGACACATGGAGGAATTGATCAGCGCGTTCCTGAAAAAGACACGCGAAGCGCAAGGCCTGTCTCGTGCGGACGTTGCTCCAATGCTTGGTCTGTCCATCCCTGTATACGGACGCTACGAGCGGGCATTTTCCAAAATGACTGTTACCCGGATGATCCATCTGTGTGAGATTCTTGGCTTTATGCCTATCGATATGATCTTTGAAGCTGCGCCACATCTTTGGGGCCGTACATCGGAGGAGGCCGAGGATTGTCTCACACTGGCTCGGGTTCTCAGGAGACTTCCGAACGGCACGACGCGCGATCTTATTCGGCTCCTGCAGCGAATGATCCCCGATGACGACGATAGCGACAGGGGTCAGTGATGTAGCGGAGACCGTGAAGTGAGCTGGGTTTGTCTATGACGCCCCCGACCAGTTGCAGTATTGGTGATAGCCGGGTGTCGCAGCCGACGCGCTGTCGTCGGTGTGCAGACACCCACAATCTCACAACTTAGCTTTTCACTCGCATTTCCGTCTGAACACAATACGTGCCGATTGCGCAATATTCGATCGTTGGTTGGCGTCGATCTTGCTCGATGCTCGAGCGGTTCGTCGACGAGCGACGCCAAGTCTATTTGCATGCGCTTTGCTTGTATCCATTCGGTGGAGACCCCGCCGGATGGATACCTTTGCTTCGACAGTAGGGTCTGTGATTAACTCCCACATTGGGTTCTCCTGCTCAATGCCATGTGGGTATTCGAGCTGCCGGCGCGCATGCTTTTTTCAATTACTAAATCGAAGCCTGTCCTCTCCGCGCCTCTGTTTCATCGCGCGATCCCTTTGTGCCATTCGGCTCGGAAATAGCCTTTCGACATCACGGATCAGGTTCCGCGAAAAGGGGTCGAGTCGCCGAGACGGGAAACGCAGCTAGACAAACCTCGCTGTTCATGGCTGCCGCCCTTCAGAGGTACTATGAGGGCATCGCCTAGGGCAGCCAACACGCGCAGCCGTGATTGGTTGGCCGTGAGCCGAGAGTCTCCACGTGCAGGACAAAAGACCACCATGCCCGCACACGACGTCCCGGAAGGTGTTCATAGCCAATTTGGCGCAATTGTATAATCCTTGCGTGAAGCGATTTCGGTGTTGGCTAGATCTATGTACTTGCGCTCACTGATATATTTGAGTGAACGATAGCAAGCGGGTGAGGTTCGCGTGGACAAAATTGCGCCAAATGAGACCGAAATTCAAACATTGGTGGTTCCAAGCACATCACTTTCCGGGTAAAGAGCTCTGGCGCATTTACCTCAGTCGGAGCAATGTCAGGACCATCATTGAAGCAATGGATTAATGAACTCGGTTTGCAACAAGTCGATGATCCAGGCATAGACAAGCCGGTCTATCGAAAACCTTTTGACGGACGGATTGCACTTAGCGCCGAACTCGAAAACTTGATCAGCATCAGCCTTCGCGAAGCCCGCGATAAGCGAAAACTCCCGCGCTCGAAACTGGCGCCCTTGCTTGGCATCACTAAGCAGGTCTACGGCCGGTACGAAAATGGAGTATCCCGCTTGACCGTGAGCCGACTGATTCATCTGTGTGAGGTTTTGGATGCGACTCCGGAAGAGATTATCGCCCCGGCGGCACCTTATCTTTGGGGCGAAACTGAAACCAAAGCGGTTCTGCTGTTGGCTACTATCGTGAAGTTGCGGACTTTCGATGAAGAGATTTTGCAAGATATTTACAGCTTACTAAGCCGCATAGACGAGACCGGTAGCGATAGCGGCGATGGTGCTGTGAAAGTCGCGTCTACCAGCGCCACTGCAGACGATCGCGAATAAGGTGTAGATCGCTCGCGTCAAGAAACAGAACGTGCGTCCGTCCCTGATGAAGTTCTATCAGAAGCCGCGACCAAACGCTCGCGCCGTTGCTGGTTGCCGAAGCGAGCTTTGCGCAGGCGGTTAGGACTAGCTGCCGACCAATTATCGCCACAGCTCTGCGGGGCATAGGTGGGTAAACGGGGAGGCGCATGTTGGGTCAACTGGTCCAACTCATCCCTGCTCTCGGCCGCTGAAGGGGTTGCGCGGTCGTCTTACGCGGCAAGGAGGAAGGTCACGTCAAAGCCTAAGAAACCCGTATATTCATCATCCAAAGCATCGATGATTTCATTGACACAATTAATTTTACCAATCTCCCATGATGATGCATTAGGAATCTTGATCTCAGACGCGAGTGACGGCGAAACCTTCGACGGTCCGGACTGGCTATAGCGCGAAGAGCCGACATGCAGCGGGGTGACCGCTGCTTCAATCAAACAATGCGTGCTTCAAAATAGCAGCAAGAAATACCAAAGGAGGTCTTTGCATGCGTTCTGAGCTGCGGTGGAAGCTGTGCTGGGAAAACGAGCTGGACATCATCGACCATGTCGATCCTCCCGAGTTCTTTCGCAAAGCTTATGGGCCGACCGGGGTCTTCAATACAAAGCTTTTCAGCGGTAGCCAAAGCTGGGCAAGGCGCGCCGACAACGTGCATTGGCAGGCGACGGGCGTTGACAAAGGCGCACGCGCGGCGATGAAGAGCCAGCGGCCAGCCGTCCTGTGGTTCACCGGACTTTCCGGCTCCGGCAAGTCCACAATCGCCAATGCGCTCGACCGGTTGCTGCATGCCCGCGGTAAGCACACCTACATCCTCGACGGCGACAACGTGCGCCACGGGCTCAATCGCGACCTAGGCTTCAACCAGTCTGATCGCGTCGAGAACATCCGCCGCGTCGCCGAGGTCGCTAAGCTGATGGCCGATGCCGGGCTGATCGTGCTCGTATCCTTGATCTCGCCGTTCCGCGGCGAACGCCGGATGGCTCGCGAACTGATGGAGGAGGGGGAGTTCATCGAAATCTTCGTCGACACGCCGCTCGAAGAATGCGCGCGGCGCGATCCGAAGGGGCTTTATCGGAAGGCGTTCGCTGGCAAGATAGCCAATTTCACCGGCGTTTCCTCACCGTACGAGATCCCTGAGAGCCCTGAGAGCCCTGAGTTGCATCTCGAAACGGTTGGCCACGACCCTGCGGCGTTGGCGTTTGAGATCGAACAGTTCCTCGAAAGGCGAATGGAGCAAAGTGACGCATGATTGTGAGAGTGCGGAGGCTTAAGCATTGGCGGCTTGAGGCGGCCGCGGCGGTCCTTGGCTATTAACTACGCGGTGGTCGTTGCAGCCCCAGGCGGGCCGCGCCAACGTCCGATGCTATTGTTGGCTTCAGCATGAGACAGCCGATCACGCGCTCACGGCCGGCTTACTGAAACGGAGAAAAGATATGTCTGATGCAAAGCTGCAGGGCGTGCTTTCGGCTCTTTCGCCGGTGGCGAGACAGCTAAATGCGCTACCCTCCAATCAACCGGGGCGAGATGCAAACTGCGTTAAACTAAACACGAATGAGAATCCATTTCCGTTGCCGATGATGGTGATGCAAAGTGCGCTGGCGGCCCTCGAACGGCATTATCTGTATCCCGAAGATGACAATCTGAGTTTGCGCGACGCAGCCGCCAATGCGTATGGCCTCTCCCAGGATCAGGTGATCGCCGGGAATGGCTCGTCTGAGCTGCTCGGGCTCATCTACAGAGCATTCCTAGACCCGGGAGATAGCGTGGCGATGATATCGCCAGGTTTTTCCTTTAACCGCAAACTTGCCATGTTGCAGGGTGCTCGACTTCTCGAAATCGAATGGGGCGAGTCTTATTCTCTGCCGATCGAGCAGCTGCTTCTTGGTCCAGCAAGAGATGCAAAATTCATACTGCTGGCCAATCCGAACAATCCGACCGGAACATTCGTTCCCGTGGACGAAATCGACCGCCTCGTCGCGCAATCTGACCAATTGATAGTGGTGGACGAAGCGTATGTCGACTTTGCGCCCGATGATGCCCTGCGCCTCGTCGATCGCCATTCAAACCTTCTGATATTGAGAACATTTTCGAAAGGCTTTGCAGCCGCTGGAATACGTGTTGGTTTTGGCTTTGGTCATCCTGAGCTTATTGAGAGGCTCCGCAACCTCCAAAATGTCTTCAATATGAACGTAATCGGCCATGCGGTGGGCATTAGTATCCTTTCGCACCGCGCCGACTACCACGAGAACCACAAATATATTAAACATGAAAGACACAGAACGACGACTGCCTTGTCTCAATTGGGCTTTTCTGTGATCCCGTCCCACACAAACTTTTTGCTTGCTCGGGTGCCCCCCGCACAAGATGGCAAATGGTGGCAAGCGTCTTTGGCTAGGCAGAACGTACTTGTAGCCGTCTTTCCCGATTCCGGATTGGAAAATTATATTCGCGTCAGCATCGGCACCAGAACCCAAATGGATGCGTTCCTTTCAGCTGCCAGGGACATCATTTCTGGAAGCATGAAGACGCAGAGCTAGCCGGTTCGAACTATTGCTCACTGCTTGTCACGTGGCAATAAGATCACAAATAGGCGCAACACAGTAAGGCATGCGCAGTCTCGATTCCCTTGATTACGCGTGTTGTTAGCGCACGAGTGGAGCACCCGGTCACAGACGACATGGCCAATTGGACGGCTCTATGTAGATAAGACCACGGCTCCATTGTTTGGATGGGGCGCGGCAGGACGAAAATAGCTATCTCTGGGGCTGCGACCGCGGCTGGAACGGATCTTTGCCGTCCGGCGGGGTGCTCGGCCTGGGCGTAACGGCGAATATGCTGCAGAAATTAAGACGGATTCAACGGCGCGATCCAAGTCGATGCCTACGGGGGCTACTCTCACCTGGTTACGCCAGACCGCATGCGCGGTAATCCGCTGAGGCTCGCTTTCTGGTGGGTTCATGGCGCCAGAAAGCTGATCAAGGCAAAGCCGAAGAAGGGCTCGCCTATCGTCGACGAGGCGTTGCTGCGTATCGCGGCTCTTTACAGGATCGAAGATGGCATCCGCGGTTCTGATCCCAAAATCGTAAGCGTACTCGGAAATGAGCACGTGGGGATACGCCACCACCATCCCCTTGCGTGGATGACTGGAGAGGCGATGGGTCAAACATGGTTGTTAGTGATGGGCCGCTCAATGGCTATTTTTGTCGGGTTTCATCGACTTACGACAAAACTTGGTATGTCCAGCCGTGCACCCAAGCGGTCGAATCGTTGATTAACATCGGCAATTGCTCCGGGATCTAAATTGGCACAGCTCTTGATACTCCTCGAATCAAGTCCAAGAGCAACACACGTGGTCAGAGCAAGTTGTGTAGCCCTTCCGGCAGTAACGCCGGAGTTTCTGCATCGAAAACTCTGTAACGACGGTGACGATGTTTGGAGGCAAAGGATGCGGCGGCAGAGCTACAGAACTTGGGTGAATGCATTCTGTCGAGGCCGCGGAGCCGACAGGTACCTATCCTTTCAGCTTTCTTTTGGTTCCGCTCATGCAATTCCCTAAATCAATCGAAGAAGCGCATGCAGCTGAATTTTACCAATTCCTCGAAAAAACTCAGGGCTTAATTCGATCCCCGAAGCTTTTCGAATTGTTGTGTTCATTTGCTCGGATTCTCGAATTCCCATGGGTCGCCTATCATCGTCAATCGGGCGATGAAATCCTAAAGATGGTCCGCTGCAATCCGCCTGCCGTCAGCTATCCTGATGAGTGGCAGGATCATTATGCCAAGATGGGCTATGACAGAATTGATCCCATCATCAAAAAGAGCCGAAAGCAGGCGGACGCTTTCCGTTGGAGTGAAGCGCACAATGACATGATCAAAACGGAACTGGAACGGCGATTTTTCGAGGAGGCTGCAGCGTTCGGTTTGAGGTCAGGGGTCAGTGTTCCATTGCACGGTCCCGGAGGTAGTTTTGCGATTATGAGCTTTGCTCGGCCCTCGTCCTGCGAGCCCGAGAATAAAATGGTTACATATCTGAAATTTGCGGCTGTGCACTTCCATCTGAGTGTCGCGGATTTTGCGAAGCGGGTTGCGGGAAAATGCCCCGAACTTACTCCAAGAGAAAGAGAGTGTATTCTCTGGGTAGCAAGGGGGAAGTCTTCATGGGATATAGGGCGGATACTTGATATTTCTGAGAATACTGTAAATTTTCACATAAAAAATATAACGCGGAAGTTGGATGTCAGTAGCCGAACGGTCGCGGCTTTGAAAGCAGCAAGCCTTGGAATTATCGAATTGTAGGACCAACTCGGGGTGTGGTCCTGCGTCCGGCCGTTGCGGGGCGGCCATCGGAACCTGTCTTCGGTCATATCGCAACTGCTGATGTTGGACTGGGCACAACGCTGCCGTCCGGCAGTAACGGCAGCCAAACGTGTATCCGGCACGCGCTGAGCCTGTAACCAAGAAACGGTCTATGACGATACTCCCTTTGCAGGTAGGTGCAATGGGTCGCCGTTGTCGGCTAGGATGCCAGCCTACAATTGTAAAGGGTTAGTGAAGGCAGACCGGGAGCGGTTCGACTAGTTCACGACCAGATGAGACTCTGCAAGTTTCTTATGGAGGAAGATCATGCCTCAAGAGAGTAGTTCTAACTCGCTACTGGAATTTGAAACCCTCGAGTCAAATGTGAGGTCATATTCACGATCCTTCCCTGTGGTGTTCAGAAAGGCGGCAGGAGCCATCCTCGAAGACGAGAATGGTTTTGAGTTCATTGATTTTCTTTCCGGCGCGAGTGCCCTTAACTACGGTCACAACGACCCCTACATCCGAAATGCTGCAGTGGAATACCTGCAATCGAATCGGATCGTCCACGCGTTAGACATGGCAACATCAGCGAAACGAGAATTTATCAAAAATTTTGACCATATAATTTTGCGCCCGCGCGGGCTGGCGTACAAATTTCAGTTTACCGGCCCCACGGGTGCCAACGCTGTTGAAGCTGCTTTGAAACTCGCACGTAAGGCAACCGGCCGGCACAACGTAATCTCGTTCACAAACGGCTATCACGGAGGGAGTTTGGGGGCCCTTGCCGTAACCGGCAATCGCTATTTCCGAAATGCAGCAGGTCTTACCCCTGCCGGCGCAGTTTTCATGCCCTACGACGGCTACTGGGGAGCCGACAACGATACGTCCGACTACTTGGATAAGGTGCTTGCTGATAGTAGTAGCGGAGTCGACTTGCCGGCAGCTATTATTCTGGAAACTGTTCAAGGCGAGGGAGGTATCAACCCTGCAAGCACAGACTGGCTGCAGTCAGTTGAGCGGCTCTGCAGAAAGAACGACGTCCTACTGATTGTTGACGACATTCAGGCTGGCTGCGGCCGAACTGGCGAATTTTTCAGTTTTGAGTCTGCGGGTATATCCCCAGACATCGTGCTTTTATCCAAATCCCTCAGCGGTTATGGGTTACCTCTATCGCTTCTGCTGCTCAAATCCGAATTGGACGTTTGGCAGCCAGGTGAACACACTGGGACTTTCAGAGGCAATAACCTTGCACTCGTGACGGCAAGTGCTGCTTTGCAAAAATACTGGACAAATGAAAACTTATCTAAGGGCGTTATCGAAACAGGACGCCAGCTCATGGAGCGCCTTCGGGAAGTTGCTCAAAGCAACCAACGTTCTGAACTTGCCGTGCGGGGAAGAGGCATGATGTTGGGGCTCGACTGCCGTACGGGGAAACTAGCGGAGAAAATCGTCCGCCAAGCCTTCGAACAAGGACTGGTGGTAGAGCGATGCGGCGCGGAAGACCAGGTAATCAAGCTTCTTCCTCCCTTGACTATCGACAGTCAAACTGCCCAACGCGGTTTGGACATCCTGGAGAAGTCGGTGCGGGTGAGCGTTTAAAGACAAACCTTGGTCTCTCGTTTCGGCCGATCAGCGTACAACTTGATTATGGTGGCCGATGCGAGGGCTTATCTTTGGCGATTCCGGCCGCGGTTCTGCCGCGTAGTGGGAATTGTTTAGGTTTTTTTTTGATAACCATCGGTCCTCCGCATGGCATTGAGCGAACAGTAAATCTGCGGTCGTCCCCGATCTTGCCGTCGATCACCTGCGACAGAGCCTCGATCCGCTGCAGAGATCACGCGCGCTCATCGCCACCACGTCAGCAAACCTGGGCAGTATGACATTCGAACTTAGCAGAAACAGAGCACTTTCTATTTGCGGCTACACCCTAGCCGCTACGGAAATTCGAACCGGAAGCCGTGTGGCCTTCCTCACCATCCGTCTTAATGCCAAATGGGACAAGCAGAGCCGCGGCTTCGCCGGTCGGCAGGTCGACAACCGTGATTGCGCTCGCTGCAAGGAAACGCCGCTCGTTTTTGGTAAGGCCTTCCGCATCAAGTACTGCAAAGTGGGGGCCGTGGGAGCGCTTGATGATCTGTCGAGCGTAGATCCGGAGCATTTGATCGTTGAAGCGGCAGCCAATGAAAAGAAAACCGCGATCTGTACGCCGTTCTTTCACCATTTCAGGAATTGGCGTCTGGATATCAATTTCGGTTAGGACTTCCACGTAATCGGAATCGGACACTAGAAAGTTCGAGGCTGGCATAACACTGCCGTGCGGCGCATAGAGGACCGTCTTTGGCGCTGAGACGCGTTCGACGTCTCTCCCGGAGAGATCGTAAGTTTTTGTCCAAATGTCGCCGCCGCCGTTCGCACGCGTGACGCCTTGCATCTCGACGACATCCGTTCGACCGGTCTTCGCGAAAGCCGCACGCATTGTCCCGTCGTACCAGCCGTCGACGATAAGGGAGATCGGCAACGTCGCGAGCCAGTCGTGGAGGGCCGTCGGCGCCACGGGTGCTCCAAATATTTCTGCCATCCAGGTCTGAAGCGTCCGGCGATGCCGTCGCTGTTCAATGAACTGCGCGACTGACCACATATTGCTGCGTATCCTGGAGGGAGCAAGTGTGCGTTTGTTGAGTGCCGCGGAGACGGCTTCCGGGGTGTCCGGTACAGGTGGTTCCGTGGATTGCAGCCGAAGGAGATCCGGACCGAGATAGGGAATGATCCGATCCGCAGCGAGCGCTTCCTGAAGCAGCTTAAGTCTTTTTTCCGCGTCACCGTTGCGAACGATTAGGAGACGGTCCGAGGTCAAGATTGTGTTCATGCTGGTTTCTCTTGTCTGTCGTTGCAGCATCAGTCCTCGTCAGGAATCTTCCTTGCTTGGACGGTGATCGGCAGAGGCGTATCCCGCGATAGCTTGGGCAGGACGAGCCTCCAGCCGTTCCTGAGTGTGACCGTGCCGCCCCACAAGTCATCAGTCTCGACGTCTACGATCGGCTCTTCGAGATCTTTCTTTGGTACGTAAGCCGACAAGCCGGCGCTCGTTCTGCGAATCATTATCTTCATGTCGCTATTCCTTCGTTGGGGGCCCCGCGATTTCAGCAGCGCCGCAAGCAGCGGCGTTGTCTAGGCTCGTCAGTTCACGCGCACGCATGCCGACGATAGTGCCATGTTCGACCCATTCGACGGCATAGATGTAAAACTGCTGGAGAAAGGTGCCGATGTCGCGCACATAGCCTTCGTCGCCCTTCCGCACCAAATTTTCGCCGATGTTTTTGCCAGCATAGGTGCCGTCATTCTTTACGTGAAGTCTGGCCCTCACCCGCTCGCCGGGTATAAATCGTGGAGGCTTGTGGATTTCGACCTCCTGTTCACGTCCAAGGCCCATCGGCGTTCCTCCTTCTGGGAGCTGCAGGATGTCATTGCAGGCGGCTTCTCCGCAGGAGCCCCGACCCATGCTGAAGGTCAAATCGCAGGTGCGGCGGCGACGCAGGTCTTCGGCACGGGACAAACCTCCGCGCATTGCTGCGTTTCAAAGGTGCCCTTGCATTCGGTGCATTTTTCCGCGTCGATAACGTAGATCTCTCCTTTAAACCTGATCGCGCCGGAGGGGCATTCGAACTCGCAGGCACCGCACTGGGTGCATTGGGACGCTATGATCCTGAAGGCCATTTTAAAACTCCTGAAGATGTTGGATTAAGAGCGCTCACGCCGTCGCTGCTTGTGGTTCGACGCCAAACTTGGCGGCGTAGAGGGTGCCGATGGCGGTCTCGATGTAGTCATAGCAATAAGCATCCGTTGCCCGAACCCCGGCCTCCGTGAGCCGATTCTTAGGGCACTCCCCGATCTTGGCGCATAGCACGACGTCAATGCCCTCCAGCGCAGTTATGATGGCGTCGAGGGTGGCTTCCTCGCCCATGCCTCCGAGGCAATACTGTTCAATCCTGCGATGCCCGACGTAGGTGATGCCTCTCGACGAAGCTTCGTATACTTGGAATTCCTTCGCATGGCCGAAGTGCTCGTTGATGCGACCGCCACCCTTTGTCGCGACCGCGACGTGGAGGGACCCGTCGCCGGCTGCTTTGACTGTCTCGATTGCCTCGCTCTTGGCGGTCGCGTGATCGCCGCGTTCGCGCGCGACCACTTCCCGATAGGCCTCGCGCTTATGGGCGTCATAGGTGATCTCTTCTGGAATCGGGTCGAGTGCGAACTCCTGGCCGCGATCATCCCCAAGCAGGCCGACGGCGTCGGCCCTGCACTGCCGACAATGGCGCATCAGCTTTGCGCCGCCTTCGAGACGATCCTGGAGCGCCTTCAATTCGAGCGCCCGCGGGCCGCGCTGTCCGGTCAAGCCGTAGTAGGTGCCATGGGCCGGATCGGAAATAAGCGGCATGACGTTGTGCAGGAACGCCCCCCGCTCCTTGACCCATTTGTTTACCTCGACCAGGTGTTCGTCGTTGACGCCAGGGATCATCACCGAATTGACCTTAGTGAGGATGCCGCGCGCGGTCAGCATCTCCAGGCCCAACATCTGCCGCTCGTGCAGGATTCTGGCGCCTTCGATGCCGGTGTAACGACGGTTGTGGTAAAAGATCCAGGGATAGATCTTTGCGCCGATTTCAGGGTCAACCATGTTGATCGTGATTGTCACATGATCGACATTCATGTCGACAAGTTCGACGACGTGATCCGGCAGCGCAAGCCCGTTGGTGGAGATGCACAGCTTGATGTCGTGGATCTCGCCCGCGACTCGTTCGAACGTTTCCTTTGTCTTCTTCCAGTCGTAACAGGCATCGCCCGGTCCGGCGACACCCAGCACGGAAAGCTGCGGCACTTCGTTGGCGACGGCAATGACCTTGCGCCGCGCTTGGTCTGGCGTCAACTTTTCCGAGACTACCCCAGGCCGGCTTTCGTTGGCGCAGTCATATTTACGGTTGCAATAGTTGCACTGGATATTGCAGGCTGGTGCGACCGCGACATGCATGCGCGCGAAATAATGGTGAGCTTCTTCTGAATAGCAGGGGTGGTTTTTGATCTTCGCCCAGATAGCCTGGTCCATGTCGGCCGGCTTTGTGGACACGCCACATGACGAGGATGTGCAGCCACTCGGTTTCGCGGTCACCAGCAATTGATCCGAGGATGTCGTGCTGGTCACACTCTCAAGCGAAATCATCGGTGCGGACATTGAATGCTCCGTTGCTAGTTGACGTCGCGTTTCAAAACGCAAAAGCCATGCCATCCCAAGCATTGGATTTCGCTTCAATAATTTGCTTATTGTTGTTCGATTCCGACCGTGTTCTGACACAGATTTGTCGAGCTTTCGACAGTCGACAAAGGAGTTGGCCGAAGCCATAAAACCAGGCATTGAAAATGCGAGAAGGTCCAAACGTCACTTGGACGCTTAAAGCTTTTTCACCTCGATGCGATGCTGGCGTAAAGCATAGCCGACCTGACGTGGCGTAAGGCCGAGGATACGAGCCGCCTTGGCCTGAACCCACCCGGCCTTTTCCATCGCCTCGATCAGCCGGTCCCGTTGCGTGAGGCGCGAGTCCATTGCGGGACAACCGGAACCGTTCGGATCACAGGCCTTGACGGAAGACACCTCGTCCGACGCACCGACGTTCCCGCTCGAGCGCGGCGATGCAGCCGGCATCACATTGCTCCGGGCACGCCCATCGATGGTATTGCCGCTGGGCGACCCGTCGGTTCCTTTCCAGAGGAGCGACGAAAGGCACTGACTGTTCTTGCAGGCAAAATCAGACGAAACGATCGAGCTTGAACGTGCAAGGGTAGCAGTCCTTCGCACGCAGTTTTCGAGTTCCCGGACGTTGCCTGGGAAATAGCATTGCGACATCACCTCGATCGCCGACGGCGAAAACGTAAGCTCGCTTTCGTTCTCCTTGTTGAATCGGTCAAGAAGAGCTTTCGCAAGGCGTGGAATATCGCCGGGTCGCTCTCGAAGCGGCGGCAGGACAATTGGAACTACGCTGATGCGGTAATACAGGTCGGCCCTGAATTCCGCGTTTGCAACAGCCATTTCGAGGTTTTTATTCGTGGCGCATATGAGCCGGACGTCGACCGCAAGCGTCTTGGTCCCGCCCACTCGCTCCAGCTCGCCTTCCTGCAGGACGCGCAGCAGCTTGGCTTGAAAGGCGGGCGAAATCTCGCCAATCTCGTCAAGCAGAAGCGTTCCGCCATTTGCCAGTTCGAAGCGTCCGGCACGCTGCGCGATGGCCCCGGTGAAAGCGCCCTTTTCATGCCCAAACAACTCCGATTCCAGGACGCCTTCAGGCAGCGCGGCGCAGTTCAATTTGACGAACGGCTTGTTTCTACGAGGGGAAAGCTCATGGATCGCCTGAGCAAAAAATTCCTTGCCGGTGCCGCTTTCGCCCCGCAGAAGCACGGTGGAATTCGTCCTTGCCACCACCGAGACTGTTTCAACCACCTGCTGGAGAGCCGGGCTATCCCCGACAATCCCGTCGATTTTGACGGGTGGATGTCGGCCCGGGGCGCCCCTTTGCGTGTTGATCGGCTTCTCCGGTCTCTCTTGTTCGCCGATAAGTCGCCGACTCTCCAGGTTCAGGAAGCGATGAAGCCGGATCGTCCGGCTGACCAGATTGGCGACCATGGTCAGAAAGCGAACGTCCTCGTCGGCGGGGAAGGGGGCGGCGTCGTTCCTGACGCGATCGACCGATATTGTGCCAATTATTTTGTTATCGGCTTTTACCGGAACGCCAACAAAAGAAATCGGGACGGTGCCGCTGCTCCAAGGCGGTTGCGGATCAGCCTGAAACAATTCGGACTTGCCAACATCCTTTACAATAAAGGGCATACCGGTTGTCACGATATGGTCGATTACGGCCTTCGGTATAACGCCTCGAGCGGCTGATTGAGAGGGTGGGGGGATGTCGCCAGTTGCGGCAATCTCGGGATGACCTCCAGCGTCCAGAACAACGATTGCTCCCTGTCGAATCTGCAGAAAGGAAGAGAGGACGTTCACGACGTTGGCAAGCGTGATCTCTAGCCGGGCGGGGGCAGTTAGGACCTTTGATATCTCGTAGATTCCGCTGCCCGCTTGGCGCATGGGTCCAGCAGGTAGCGCAGATAGGGGCTCCACTCCATCGACCGATCGCGCGGGCATGTGGGTCATTATATAGCCTCGGGTTGTCTAATTTTCTTATAACCCTTGCTTGCATGTATTTATAGTAATTTCTAATGCCAATCCGCAACGCGCACCTCTGCAAGTTTCCGATGCGCCTGTCTGCAAACCCAGTTGGTTCTGAGTCGTTGAGTTGCAAACCTTTATCCGAACTTGAAGAGAACGCCGAAACCGCCTCTCGGATAGTTCCACTCGATATCTCCACTTGCCTCACAGAGTACGCGGCACGTGCCGCACTCCATGCACCCGTCGGCGATAACCTCCACTTGGCCCTGGTCATTCAATTCGTAGCACTTGGCCGGACAGACACCTGTCAGGGCATACAGATTTACGCTCGGCCACTCGTGTGGACGCACCCTAATATGCGGACGTCCGGCATCGACCACATATCGATTTTGGTAAAGCTTGTCCTCTACGCGTATGTTCGTCACTGCAACCGTCATCTCATCTTTCCTTTATCGCCACGCGCGCGCCAAGCGGACCGCATCACCAAACAGCCCCCAGCGCGAGCGTGCCTTGATGAAGGTGGCCGTGGTCGCCCGTTCCTTGTCGATCTTCGGGGTGCCGTCCACTCGCACAAAGTTCTGTGCGGCCTGCGACAGCAATTTTGGATAAGTCGTGAAGAAATTGCGGGAATTGGTGTGCAGCAGGGCAGGCATGTCCTTGTACTTCCGCAAGTCTTTGATGACGAATGAATTTTCAAGCATCGACTTGTAAAGGGAGAGGTGCTCCTTGACCATCGGCTTCTTGCGGTTCTTGATCTGGACGATTGCTTCGCCGGCGATGCGCCCCGACGTCATGGCGAGGTTGGACCCCTCGCGGTGCACCGCATTATTAAGCTGTGCCGCGTCGCCGACGACGACCCAGCCGTCACCAAAAAGCTGCGGAATTGCCTTGTAACCACCTTCTGGAATGAGATGAGCCGCATATTCCTTGACTTCCGATCCTGCGATCAGCGGCTTGACCGAGGGATGGGTTTTGAATTTTTCGAGCAGGTCATAAGGACTTTCCATTGTTGCCGCGAATTCGGAGACAAGGCAGCCAATCCCGATCGAGATCGATTCTTTGTTGGTGTAGAGGAAGGCAAGCCCGGCCATGTTGCGAGAGATCGTGCCAACTGCCTCGATGACGCAGCCTTCATTGGCCTTGAGGCCGAACCGCTGGTCAATCACCTCTTCGGCCAGGAAATGCATTTCCTTGACGGCGAGCGCGACAGTTTCCGGCTTTGGCGTGTCACGCAATCCAGCCCGCGTGCCGAGCAGTCCATTGACGCCCTCTGCGAGAACGACCACGTCAGCAAGGATCACGTCGCCGGCGCGGTCGGTGCGAACGCCAATCACCCTGCCCTTTGGATCTCGAACGAGTTCCGTCACGGTCGTCTCGCATAGAAGAGTAGCTCCGGCCTCGCGCACCTTGCGTGAAAACCATTTGTCGAATTGGGCGCGAATGACCGTGTAGCGATTGGGTCTTGACTCGTTGAAGTCGTCCGACCGGTATTGCATACCGATGTGGGATGAGTCGTCCATCATCCAGAAGCGCTGCTCGACCAAGTGCCGCTCCAGTGGCGCATCATCCCGGAAGTCCGGCAGGATTTTCTCCAGCATGTCCGCGTACATGATGGCGCCCTGCACATTCTTGGAGCCCGGATACTCGCCGCGCTCCAATTGCAGCACCTTCATGCCGCGGCTCGACATCGTGTAAGCAGCTGCGTTTCCGGCCATGCCGGCCCCGATAACTATGGCGTCGAAGTTTTCCTCGGTCATGGGGCGCCCTCAGTTTGCAAGCTTATCGCGACTGTGCGGCGACAGTCGATGGGTGAATAGTTCCGTCAATGACGGCAGTAAACGGATCGCATCGGTGACCACGCCAAGGTGAGCGAAATCAAAAATCGGCGCGTTAGGATCGGTGTTAATGGCTAAAATAAGATCAGCTCCCTCGACGCCAACGCGATGCTGGATGGCGCCGGAAATGCCGGCCGCTATGTAGAGCTTCGGCCGGATAGTTTTGCCAGTTTGGCCGATCTGCCGATCAGCAGGCATCCAGCCCTTTTGGACGAGGGGGCGCGAACAGCCATAATCGGCCCCGATCGTCCGCGCGAGTTTCTTCATAAGCTTCACGTTCTCCATCGCGCCGAGACCGAGGCCTCCAGCAACCACGACATCCGCATAGGCGAGATTCGCCGTCTCCGACTGACCATCAGACAAGAAACCGAGGACCTTAGTGACGATCTCTTCCTCGATCATCGACACTTTGTGTCGAATGACGCGTCCGATCTTATTATTTCCGCGCGGCGGCATGGCCATGACCCTCGGACGAACCGTTGCCATCTGCGGCCGGCAGTTGAGCGTGTAGATCGTGCACAGCAAGGAGCCGCCGAAAGTTGGCCGGGTCGCCGCAAGCGAGCCGTCCGCATCCACATCAAGTTCGGTGCAATCCGCCGTGAGCCCTGTCAACAAGGTCGTCGCCACGGAACCGGCAAGGTCGCGCCCGAGCGTCGTTGCCCCTAAAAGAAGGATTTCCGGTTTGTAGTTAGTAACCAGATCCGTCAATGCTTTGGTGAAGGGCTCGTTTCGATAGTCGGCGAGCAGTGGGGCCTCGATGAGGTAGGCAAGGTCGGCGCCATATGCAAAAGCCTCGGCGACGGCAAACCACGTGGCCTCTTCCGGCGGTCCGAGAACGACGCCGGCAAGCTGGACGCCCAGCTTGTCGGCGAGTTTGCGGCCTTCGCCGAGCAGCTCGAAGGAGACGGGATGGACCTGGTCGCGCTCCAGCTCGATGAAGACCCAAACGTGCCGATGGTCCTTAAACTGATCGGGCAGCTCTTTTTTCATGGCGGCACGGCCAACGGCTGGAGGAGGGCTCTCTCGATTCGTGCTCAACATCGTCGCTCCTTGCCTTTACGCTTCGCCGTCAAAGGCGAGTTCGCTTTCGAGCGCCGGCTGGCGCAAAAAGATCCCAGCGATCAACTCCTCCGCGAGATCGCGCGGCGTTTTTTCCGCGGTATCGATCTGCTCCGCCTTTTCCGGCCGCTCAGGAGGGGCAAAGACCCTCTTAACGACGGTTGGCGAGCCACGCAGGCCGCACTTGGTGAGGTCCTCTATGCCAGCGTCGGCCGCATTCCACTTCACGATCTGGCTGCGCGCGGCCCGTAGCGCGTCATCGAACGAGCCGCGGCGGATTTCGTTTGTGCCTTCGAGCATTGTAATCAGGCAAGGGAGCTTGCTCAACAGCGTCTGCGTGCCCCCTTCCGAGCGGCGCTCCACCGTAATCTCGCGCCCATTGATGTCGACAGAGACGATTTTCGCCACGTAGGTGAGCTGCAGGAGGTCCAGGCGCTTG
This sequence comes from Rhizobium sp. 862_C5_N1_2, assembly GCF_051811205.1. Classification (NCBI taxonomy): domain Bacteria; kingdom Pseudomonadati; phylum Pseudomonadota; class Alphaproteobacteria; order Hyphomicrobiales; family Rhizobiaceae; genus Rhizobium; species Rhizobium sp. 862_C5_N1_2. Next base: position 199,516 of record NZ_JBPWPT010000005.1, read on the forward strand.
GCGATGCCAGGCCCAACCTGGGCGGTATCGCCGTCGATGGTCTGTTTGCCCGTAAAGACGATATCGGGCGTACCGAAGGCCTCTCCGATCTTCGCGATGGCTTGCGAAAGAGCAAACGAGGTTGCCAGAGTGTCGGAGCCGGCAAAATGACGGTCGGTCAAGAGTACGGCGCGGTCGGCGCCGTAAGTGAGCGCCTTGCGCAACGCGTCCTCTGCCATGGGCGGCCCCATGGTGAGCACGGTCACCTCGCCTCCATGGCGGTCGCGCAACTGGAGTGCCTCCTCAAGGGCGAACAGATCATAGGGGTTGATGATGGTTGGCACCCCCTGACGCATGATTGTGTTCGTCACCGGATGCACTCGTATTTGTGCGGAGTCCGGTACCTGTTTGATACAGATAACTATGTGCATGGCGGTTTCTTACTCCCTCCCTCTATGGGTGGCCGGCTTGTCAGTACATATGCTTGCGTGCATCATTCGTGCCAACCGTTTGGCATTCGCTATCCCCTTGAAACGGCTTTAATTCCGGCGTTGCTAGCATATGACTGAATTGTAGGCTTCCCGACATTGTCGTGTCGCAACCGTGCTCATTCCTTTTCGAACGGCTTCAGGAAGGAGTCCAACGGGATAATGGTGCGGCCGGGTGTGACAGGTCTGTCCGGATTGTGGTCCCTGAGCACCTTGAAGACCCGGTGCGTGAGCGGCGCGGAGGTGGCGAAATCACAGTAGGCCCTTTCCAGTATGGCACGGGCACGAGCAGCGATTACCTGGTCAGGGAGATGGGAGAAGTCCTCTGCCGCGAGGTATTGGCCCATACGCTTCATGATATGGAGTCGTGAGACATCGAGAACCTTCGGGTCATAGCGGACCCCGAGGGCTGCGAAGAACTCCTCCGCAGCTGAGAGACATTTCAGCCGATTGAGGATATCCTCGACATTGATGGGACTGCTGTCAGCGGAGCAACGGCACATAAGATTTCCCCTTGTCGTGAGCGGTGATCTCGAGACCGTTCTCCCGTAGCTTAAACTGCAACATACGGAATGCGCGGTTCGACGCGGTTTCCCGCAAGGCAGTCGCGTTGCTACTGGAATCGGCATAGGCTGGTGGTCGAAATCGATCCACCGATGGTGTCGAGAGATCCAATAAGATGATGTGGCGCGGGACGCCCTCATGAACACGCATTGGCGGTGAACCGGCGATCTGTGTGACTGAACGAGCCCCAGCTTTTCTCTGATCATTCATACGATGCCGGTGAAGGTTCGCCGTAATGCAGGTCGTATCGGTGAGAAGGAATTGCCGTTTCATGAGCGTGCCTGCTACTACTCCCCTGAACGAACCCGGCTGCTCGTGTCGGCCACGTGGCCGGAACGGGATTGGCTCCGCAGCTTCTCAACGATGCCAGGTAAAACTTCGAGCACCCGGTCGACATCCTCCTCACAGTTATCGCGCGAGAACGAGAAGCGGATTGTTCCGTGCGCCACGGCATGAGGGATGTCCATTGCCCTCAAGACATGGCTCGGCTCCAGCGAACCGGAGGAGCAGGCAGACCCGGAAGAGCAGGCGATGCCATAGCGATTGAGAAGAAGGAGCATACTGTCGCCTTCGACACGTTGAAAGGCGATGTTCGCCGTGTTTGGCAACCTCTTAAGCCGATCGCCGGTTACGAAGGCGCCTGGAACACGCTGGACGATGCCGTTCTCCAATCGATCTCGGAGCGACCTTAATCGGGTCGTCTCGTCGTCCATTGATTTCAAGGCGAGTTCGGCAGCCTTGCCTAAACCTACAATCCCGGCCGTATTTTCTGTCCCTGCGCGTCGGTCGCGCTCCTGATGACCTCCCTTGACCAGTGAGGAGAAAGATACGCCCCGTCTAAGATAGAGTGCGCCGATTCCTTTTGGTCCATGGAATTTGTGTCCGGACAACGACAGCATGTCGATTGCAGTAGGTTGGAGGTTCATTGGAACCTTACCGACCGCCTGGACCGCGTCCGTGTGGAAAAGTGCACCGATCCTCTTGGCCATGTCGGCAAGCTTAGCGACCGGAAAAATGGTTCCCGTCTCGTTGTTCGCCCACATGATCGAAACAATCGCTACGCGATGAGTGAGGGCGTTCTCGTAGGCGTCAAGATCGAGACGTCCATGCCGATCCACTGGGATCCTGTGTACCTTCACGCCGCGCGTCTTCTCCAGATGGCCGCAGAGTGTCAGCACCGCTGAATGCTCGACTGCGGAGGTCACGATCTCTGTGCGCTCAGGCATCACCTCCAGCGCCGAAATGATCGCTGTATTGTCGCTTTCCGTCCCCCCCGAGGTGAACACGATCTCATAATCGAACTCGGCGCCGATCAGCGCTTGCAATTGCCGGCGCGCCTTCCTCACCGCCTCGCGGATGGAGGAGCCAAAAGCGTGTGCCGACGAAGGGTTTCCAAACTGATCCGCAAAGAACGGCAGCATGGCTTCAACCACTTCAGGATCGACCCTGGTCGTTGCATTATTGTCGAGATAGATCGCTCTCATGGGTCAATCTCGACTGAGGGGACGCGGTGATAATGCTTCAGCGTCTTGTACATGCTGTTGTTTTCTGGCCTCGGGCAGCCAGCGCGGGCTGGAAGGCGCGTCGCGCGATCTCGTTGGCGTCGATAATGTCGCATCGCCGCTATCAGCAGAAAGGGAGGAACGCTTTGCGCTCGCGCCGTTTCCAATGGCTGGATTCGCCGCGGCGGCTTAACTAGGTGGGTCGTCAGCCTAGCTTGTCGCTGAGAACTGAACTGTTGCAGGCGGCGGCGATTTTTTGCTCCTGCCCGACGCGATTGTCGGCTACAACATCGAGTTCGACCCTGCCAACTTCTCAAGGCCTCAGATTTCTGTTGTGGCGGTCTGATGGTCCTCTTCTGCCGGAACGAGGCTTTCGACGACCAGTACAGTATAAACCCCTGACACGTCTTCGACGGCTTGGACGAGTGTCGTCCGGCTACAGCCAAACCTAGCGAAGTGAGCGACTTGGTCATGAAATCGAGCTTCTTGACACGCACGCTTCTTCGCTCACCCTTCATCGGCACGGAACTGTTTGAAGATGGGGCGTCACCTTCGTAATCCTTGCCCGGATGTCCGCCACGAAATTTTGCTGCCTCAGGATAATCCGTGGATGAGCAGACGTTTTTCTCCGGCAGCAAACAGTCTAAAAAGCCTGCTGTCTCCTGACGGACGGTCCGAGGCGCTCTATCAGCGGGCTTTCGGGTTATGAGTTCGGCCAGCGCTGACGAGGAGGCGGTCGCTGGGTTGCCACGCAAGGACGACGGTGTCACCGAAAACGCTTCCACCTTTGGGTCGACTCCGATGATCAATTCAGGCCCTCTACGATCGGCTGCCCCGGTCTCAATGACGGGATTTTCCTGCATGCCGTCGTTCTTCTGATTGAACAAGGAAATCATGACCGTTTCGCTATAATTCCACATGGGCTCTCTCCCTTTCCCGGTGATCAGCCGAAAGATTTGCCGCATGTGCACTTTTGTTGCGCATTGGGATTGTCGAAGACAAAACCGGAGGATTCAGGCCCCGTCACAAAGTCGATCGTCATGCCCTTGATGTGTGCTTGGGAGCCGGCGTCAACGAACACCTTGACCCCATCTGTTTCGATCACCGCGTCGCCCTGGCCCTGGACGCTCTCCAGCCCCACCAGGTATTTGTAGCCGGCGCACCCACCTGCCTCGACCGCGATGCGAAAGCCTTCCGCCTGCTCGGCTCGGGAAAGCGCGACGTTCATGATGGCAGCGGCATTCTCTGTGAGCTTGATCATGGGATGATTCCTTTCTGTTCGATGGCGCATTTCGGATTACCGTGCATGCACCGTGCCAAGCGGTGAGGAAGACCAAGAGCTCCACCGGCCCGTGTGTTGTATTCCTGCGTCGTCGAACATCGGACATCCCGAAAACGCGTCAACTCCAGAACGTCTGCCCGCGTCTCTCCGTTTGTCATTTCCGGTTGAGGCTCTCGTTGCCGCCGCACCGAAATTTTAGCGGTTCGGCGGAAAATGAATGGGAGCCGACAACTACTTTCAGATTTGTCGATTGCGCGACATCAAAATTCGACACGAGCTTCGTGATTAACCGCTTAGCCGCCAAAGCGCTTGAGCTATGGAACAGACATCTAGTCTTTTCTAGAATTTCTTAAGCAGCCGGCACAACTTTTGAAGCTCCCCGTGACGAGGCTGCGGTCGCCAGCCCATATCAAATCGATCTATGGAGAAGGACCAGAGCATGATGTCACATGTGCCTCAGGTTTGCGGATTGTGGGAAGGGCGTGACCCATGGTACGAAGGCCGTTATCCCTCCGCGGCCGCTAGTACAAACCGTTTCTCCCGCCGGCGTTGCGCGGACGAGGGGATGTTCATCGCCTCGCGATATTTGGCGACTGTGCGGCGAGCAATGTCGACGCCAGTTTCCTTGAGCCTCGCAACGATGCCATCGTCGGACAGCACATTATCGAGCGTTTCTGCGGCAATAATTGCCCTAATCTGATGGCGCACAGCTTCGGCCGAGTGCGCGTCACCGCCTTGTGAGGAGGGGATCGCAACTGTGAAAAAATATTTGAGTTCGAACACGCCGCGGGGCGTGAGAATATATTTGTTCGACGTCACCCGACTTACAGTGGACTCGTGCATGTCGATCGCGTCAGCGATGGTCTTAAGATTGAGAGGCCGAAGATGGGCAATGCCATCTTCCAGAAAGACATCCTGGTGGCGCACGATTTCGGTTGCCACCTTGAGGATTGTCGTGGCGCGCTGATCGAGACTCCGAACCAACCAGCTCGCGTTCTGGAAGCATTCGTTGAGGAACGACTGATCTTTCGAACTTTGGGCGGTTAGGCGAGTAACTTGCGCAAAATAGGTTTGGTTGATCAGTACCTTGGGCAGAACCTCCCGATTAAGTTCGACTTGCCATCCGCCTCCCGGCGAGGGCAGGACGAAGACGTCGGGTATGATGGATTCCGACCCTGCGGACTGGAACTGGTTCCCAGGCTTTGGGTCAAGGGCACGGATTTCGTTCAACATATCGAGAAGATCGTCTTCATCGACCCGGCAACGTCGCTTCAGTGCTCGAAAATCGCGTCGCGCAAGCAACTCGAGATTTGCGACCAGAGCTGCCATGGCCGGGTCGAACCGGTCTCGCTGGCGCAGCTGAATCTCGAGGCATTCGCTCAGACTTCGCGCAAAAATGCCCGGTGGGTCAAATAGCTGCAAAGCCTCAAGAACCAGTTTCACTCTAGCCTCAGGGCTATTTAGCCTCTCTGCTAGCTCCAGAAGGTTCACTTGCAGATACCCAGTGTCATTCAGATGATCGGCAAGCGCGCCAGCAATCAGCCGCTCCTGGGGTGTGAAGGCGGTGAGGGCGATCTGATGGGCGACATGTTCGTGCAATGTCTCAGTCGAGGCGGCGAACTCATCCAGAGAAGGCCTTTCCCCCGGCGAAAGGTTGCCTGTGTCGCGGATTGATTTCCAGGGACTCGACAGCTCAGGCATGTCCGTCCTGGCCGGCCCATCAACGTGGTCTTCGCGCGCGCTGATATTTTGATTATCCGCCACAGTCGGCGATACGTCGCCAGAAGCCCCGCTGTCATTCGACGCTAGGTCGAGAAATGGGTTCTTCTCGATTTCCTGTTCCACGAATTGATTCAGTTCGGTGTGCGCTAGCTGCAGCATGCGAATAGACTCGATGAGCTGGGGCGTAATAACCAGCGATTGCTGCTGACGCTGATGAAGGCTTGTAAAGGACTTCATGGTTCGAGCAAACTCCTATCGTTCGGCGCAGGTGTGCGCGACAAGTGGTAGCTGCTGGCCGTTGGCTTCTCTGCTCATGCGAAGGCTGGGGTCTTGAGGCATTTCAAAATGTTTTGCGGTGAAGAGACGCCATACGGATCGGTTGCGCAGTTGTCGCCAAAGCCTTCCTCCTCGAACCACTCCTCCACGACGCCATTATTGATCACGGCAGCGTAGCGCCAGGAGCGCAGACCGAATCCGAGATTGTCCTTGGCGACGAGCATACCCATTTTGCGAGTGAATTCTCCCGAGCCGTCCGGGATAAGCTTGACATTTTTCAGCCCCTGGGCCTTGCCCCAAGCATTCATGACGAAGGCATCGTTGACGGAGAGACAGTAGATTTCGTCAATGCCCTTCTTCTTAAACTCGACATAGAGACTTTCGAAATCGGGCAGTTGGAAAGTGGAGCAGGTGGGGGTGAAGGCGCCTGGCAGGGAAAAAAGGATTACCCGCTTACCGCTGAAATAGTCGTCGGTTGTCTTGTCTTCCCAGCGGTAGGGGTTGGGACCGGATATAGACTCGTCGCGAACCCGCGTGCGAAAGGTGACAATAGGGACCTGCTTTTCCATGGTCATCAATGAAGCTCCTCTAGGAAGATTTATGTGCGGCCTCTCGGTCACGGCTAACAAATCCGACCTCGGCCCACACGCCGGGGGAGCAAGCGTCATGCCATTTGACCTGAAGGAACTGGACTTGCGGTCAGCACAGAGCCTTCGTCGCCGTATTCGAGCGCTTGCCTATGCGGGCAAGGTGAATTGTGAAGCCTTTGTCCCGCGCTGACGGCAGGGCGCTGTGTTGGCTACTTCCGACCGCATCTCGATCAGGGTCTCTGCCGCCTACCAGAACTTTAGCATGCTGCCCGCCGATCCGGTCGCGGCGGGAAACGAAGCCGGCGCGGGTCACGGTGTTTGAGGTTCTGCTCGTGCGTGTGTCTACCCGCGCACCTTTTCTTGTCTGAAACTGGACAAGAATGTTTGAGGCCCGACAAAAAGGGGTCGCCAGGCTCGGACCGTGCATCGAAAATGGTGAAACGCAAACGGTGCATAGGCACGCGACTTGCTCCGATGATTTCGTCACGCAGACGGCGATGGCCAATATCGCAGGGCGCGGCGTGAAGAGCTCGCAGCCGCCAATATCGATCGGCTGATGCCGATCGGCACCCGGGTCGCCGTGGCGCGCGATGTAGTCTTTGGCCTACGAGCATATGTTGCTCGGCTGGCGGCGCCGCGGGGCTGAGATTTTGCTCCTCTCACCGCTCGCTGGCGACGCCGGCCGCCGATGGCGATGCCATCTACCTGCCCGGCGGCTATCCCGAGTTGCAAGCCGGCGGCTCCGGGACTAAAAGTTTTGTGCCGGAATGCTCGATGTGGCGGCGCGCGGCACGTCCGTCTGCATCCCGACAATGCGGCCCAGTTCTTTACACTGGCGCCAAGCCGGCCCTGCCAATATGCGGGTGGTAATTACCCGCTGATTTTCTTTGCGAGCGCATCCATGTCGGGCACGGTGATATGCCGGATGTTCTCGATGCGGATGACGCCGCTTTTGCGCAGCCGGGTCAGCTGGCGGCTGACGGTTTCGATCGTCAGCCCGAGGAAATCGGCGATTTCGGCGCGCGATAGCGACAGGTCGAAGGCGGTGCTCGTCGCCGTCGCCGTCTCGGCGTGGGCGGCAATGAGGTGGAGCAGGCTTGCGACCTTCTCCTCGGCGGTCCGCCGGCCGAGCGTCAGCATCCATTCGCGCGCGGCATCCAGCTCGATCAGCGCCTGAGCGTGCAGGCTACGCTGCAATTCCCTGGTCTCCAATATCATGCGTTCGAGCAAATTGCGGGGGAACACGCAGATCTCCGCGTCGGTCGCGGCCTCGGCCGACAGCGTGCTTTCACGCACGAAGGGCCGGCCGACGAAATCGGGGGCGAATTGCAGGCCAACGATCTGCTGGCGCCCGTCCGGCATCACCTTGCAGAGCTTCACCACGCCGCGCATGATGTTCGAATAGAAAGAGTTTTCCGACCCTTGTGCGATGATCTCGCAGCCCGCATCGACCTTGCGGCGCAGCGAGTGGCGGCCGAGTTCGCTAAGCTGGCCAGCCGACAAGGCGCCGCAAACGACGCCGTGCCGCGCCTGGCAGGAACGGCAAGCGACGGAAGTGCCAATCTCGAGAACCTCACTGCGTGCGACGTCCATGTCCTGATCCCTTCGAAAACCGCATATGCCGGGCATGCCGAGACGACTACGCGGTCGTTGCGACTTCGGCTATCCCGATTTCTTCCAGCGCGTCTTTGATGCCTATCAATTTCATTGGGATTGCGATTTGATCCAGATCAAGTCTTCATACCTACGCTCTTGCCGTGCGAGGCAGGGCCGCTTGTGCATTTTATTCGGACGGCATCTTCGCCCCGCCGGCTGGGCGGGCTTTCTGCGGCATCGCCTCCCGTTTCGGCTGACGGCAAAGGCCACCATTCCATTGCTGTTGGGCAACACCCAATCGGCAAATTGCCGCCGCGATGTCCTCTCAGGGTGGCGTCGTCGGGGCTGGTAGAACTGATATCCTAGGACAGAGGAGTTGCACGCGTCGAGCTGTTCCCCGGAATTCGGCCGCTTAGCTCGATGCCGCAATTCAAAGCTACCACACCCTCAAGCTATCCCACTGCATCGCTGTACATCAGCGCATCGTTATGCATCGCGCTGCAGGTCTCTGACTGCCGGCTGTGGTGGCCGGAAAATTAGTCGCGCTTGAATAAATGGTATCCGACACCTGATGTCGGATTTTGTTAGATACGCGACACGGGCCTGAGCAGCCAATCTTTGTTCTGGCTCAAGCTAAATAGCTGGGAAAGCAATCAAAAAAACTTTTTGCCGGCCAAATCAATCAAATTGGCACGAACCTTGGAAGTTCTTGCGGGGCGGCAAGAGCTGTCGGCCGGTACTCATTCTTTGGTGGCCGCCATGGAGCGAATGAAATCAAAATGTATGTTTTGCTCAGATCGCATTCCACCGAAAGAGAGGAACCTCGTGAAATTCGGATGTCGACCGGCAAGCCGGGCGAGACATCTAAGAATTTCGACTTCGGCCAAAACCCAGCGTGAGTTTCGAGCCGCACGACGATCTGATCGCTGCATCGCATGTTATCGGCGCGTCACGCTGCGGAAGTTGGTAGTCTGGCGCTCCACGATTTTTCTCGTTTCCTCTGCGAGGAAAATTCGTTTTCGGCGAAGGGTCTTTGACGGCAGGAGAAAAGCAGTGGTTACCATTCGGGTTCCAGAACATGTCCCTCCCGAAATGGTGAAGGACTTCAGCCTGTTCACGTCGCCCGGCATGGAGCGCATGCCAAACGGGGATCCGCACGCAGCTGTCGCTTGCCTCCATAATGGGCCGCGGATCTTTTATTCTCCCTGCAATACGCGCGATGGACGAGGTACTTGGGTCATTACGCGCGCCCAGGACCAACGCAAATTGCTGCAGGACACCGGAACCTTTTCCAGCCATCGGAGCCTTTTCGCGTCGGCCCTTGGCGAAAACTGGCCGTTGATCCCGCTTGAACTCGACCCACCGGCTCACAGCGTGTTTCGCTCGCTACTCAATCCGCTGCTTTCGCCCAAGCGGATAATGGAGCTTGAACCGGCTGTCCGTGATCGGGCGATTGCGCTGATTTCCAAGATTTCCGCGTCGAGCACAAGCTGCGACGTCTTGACCGACTTCGCCTTTCCTTTTGCGGTTAGTATCTCCCTCCGTTTGCTCGGCTTATCCGATGAGCGCCTCGATACATTTGTGGGCTGGGGGAGGGACCTGCTTCACGGCGACGGCATCAAACGAACCGCAGCCGCCCGGACGATTCTGGCGTTCATCGATGAACTCGCAGCCATGCGCCGCAAAGAACCGACCGACGATTTCATGACCTTGGTCGTGCAGGCAAAGGTCGATGGCCGCGCGTTGAGAGACGAGGAAATCCATGGTATTGGCGTGCTCCTATTCGTCGCCGGACTGGACACGGTCGCAACGGCGATAGGCTTTGACCTCGCCTATCTCGCGCGCAATCCCAAAGAACAGGAATTGCTGCGGAGTAAACCGGATCGAATCGTGCTCGCAGCCGAAGAATTGCTTCGCGCCTATTCGACCGTGCAGATGATCCGTGTGGCAACGAAAGATATCAATTTCGAAGGCGCGCCGATCCGTAAGGGGGACTTCGTTTCCTGCGCCACAATGATTGCCAATCGTGATCCGGCGGAATTCGAGCATCCGAACACGATCGATTTGGCACGAGAAGACAATCGCCACACCGCTTTTGCGTACGGTCCCCATCGTTGTCTTGGATCACACCTTGCCCGGCAGGAGATCGTCATCGCCCTGGAGGAGTGGCTGTCCCGCATTCCTGACTTCCGTATCAAGGATGGTACCGCGCCCATCACCTATGGTGGCCACGTGTTTGGAATGGAGAATCTGATCCTGGACTGGTCCTGATAATTGAGAGGAGGAAAGACATGGAGTACCGCATGCGCATCATAGTACACACTGCCAAATGCCAAGGTCATGCAAGATGTTGGGCCCAAGCGCCCGAAATATTCAATCTTGACGACGAGGGATACATACTCCCCGGTGCAATCGATGTTGAGGAGAAGGACGAATTGTTCGCATCGCGAGGCGCTCGATCCTGCCCCGAACGTGCGCTGGAGATAGATTGCACTTCCGATGCGTTGCTTGATCGCCTTTTGTTCAACCAACATTGTGGGGGTTGAAACGCAACGTAACTGGTGCATGACGGCGCCGTCGCTGTCCAAACACCTTACCCGCAGCTCTCCCAGTGGTGTCTACTTCTAGGGCAGTTGTTTACATGCATGCCCAAGCAGAGAGAGGGTTTTCCTTACGTCAGCCGAGCAGTTGAAAGCTGGCTGCGTCACCGGATTGGTAAGCGCCCCCGATATCAGATGTGCGATAAGCGATGAAACACAAAAAAAAAATTACCGAATTGCTCGACCGCGAGGCGATCCGCGACTGCCTCTATCGGTATTGCCGCGGGATAGACCGCGCCGATGAAGGGGCGCTGCGCAGTTCCTACTGGCCCGATGCACGTGACAATCACGGGGCCTATTCCGGTTCGGCCGAGGGCTTCATCGAGTTCGCCCTCGGTATCTTTAAGACGGGACCGCGCAACATCCATCAAATCACGAACATTCTGATTGAGTTCAGCAGCCCGGAAAAAGCCGCCGTCGAAAGTTACTTCGCCGCACTGCAACGCGCACCGGACAAGGCCGGGACGCTAAGTCAGGCCCTGATCTGCGGCCGCTATTGCGATCTGTTCCTGAAAAAGGGAGGGGATTGGAGAATTGCCGAACGGACGGTGGTCTATGATCTGGTCGAGGAGCAGATCTTGGCCGCGGCATCCGAGACTGAGCAGTTCGGCCGCCGGCAGCCGATCGGAGCATCATGTCCCGATGACCCCGTCTACGCATTTAGGAAGACTGCATTCCTTCAAGAAGATGAAAGTGAGGCTTGATCGATTAGGATTCATGCCTCGAGATCGTCAACGTTGGTCAGGGAACTTTTATCTCATGAAACAAGCCGGACGTATCGTCATCATCACAGGCGCTGCAGGCGGGATAGGCCATGCCCTGGTGGACACTCTTGCCGCAGGCGGGGATACTGTCGTCGCCGTGGACCTGCCTGGCAGCGGCGTGCTTGAACTGGCCCGTGGTCTCGGGCCCGCCCATCTTGGGCTAGAGTTCGATGTCTCGCGAGAGGAGGATATCCCTGCGCTTTATGATCGGATCGAACGACAATTCGGGCATATCGGTGTGCTCGTCAACAACGCGGCCATAGGCCCTACTATGGCTGCGACCGTTGATACGACTATCGACGGCTTCCGACGCATCTTGGCAGTAAATCTGATTGGGCCCATTGCAATGGCCCGCGAAGTAGCGGGACGGATAGGCTCAGGCGCTGTCATCGTCAATGTCGCCTCGCTGGCAGGCGTGCTCGGCAATCCCAAACGCAACGCCTACGCTGCCTCGAAGGCAGGCCTGATCTCGTTCACGAAATCGCTGTCATGGCAGTTTGCATCGTGCGGCATCCGCGTTGCGGCGGTAGCACCTGGGTACGTACGCACGCCGATGGTTTCGGAACTTGAACGCGCGGGCAAGATAGACCTCGCCGCGGTGCGCAGCCGGGTGCCAATGGGTCGCGTGGTGCGTCCAGACGAAATTGCCCGGGCGGTGCGCTTTCTCGCCAGCGCGCAAGCGAGTTACATCACCGGGTCGGTGCTGACCGTCGACGGTGGCTGGAGATCGTCTAATCAACCGGGCGAGGCGCACCCGCCAGTGCCCGGGACGCCACGAGCCGAACTCTTCCCTCCTGCCGAGCACTCCACCGCGCGAATTGCGCTTGTCATCGGCGGGGCGGACTGCATAGGCGCTGCCGTTGCGCGCCGCTTTGCGGAAAACGGCGACGCTTGTAATTGCCGACAAAGATGGCGCTGCAGCGGCAGAGCTTGCCGATTTCCTCGGTGGCAAGCATATCGCGAGGTCCGTGGACATCGCCGTCGAAACGTGGTGGCGCTGTTCGAGGAATTGCGAAGGCACTTCGGCCGGCTAGACGTCCTCGTCAATAATGCGGCCAACTATCATGTGTTAGAGGTCGAACAAATGCCGACAGAGATCGAGCCCGCACTCACCGGCGCCTTCACCTGCGCGCGCGAGGCGATCAAGGTAATGCGTCGGGGAAACCTTATCTTAAATCTGGGACCAAACAACACATTACTGCCCTTTGCACCGCGCCACGCCTACGATGCTTTCGGAGCGGGCATGGAAATCCTGACGCGACGCATGGCGGCCGAACTTGGTCCGGTTGGCATTCGCACAGCCACCGTCGCGCCTGGCTACATACACACGCCTGCCGTCGCGAAGATGGAAAAGCTCGGCCACGTCGATCCGAAAGCAATCAGGCGGCGCATCCCGATGGGAAGGATGGGACGGCCGGAAGACGTCGCTGACCAGCGTTCTTCCTTGCATCGTCTGACGCATCGTACGTGACCGGCTCTACCCTTTACGTTGACGGCGGGTGGACCTCGGCCGGGGATGCGGCATTTGCCGGCGAACTTCATCAAAACATTTAGCGGAGGCTGCACAATGATCGTCGACTATCCACCAAACGGCCGGCTGCGGCTCCATCGGAGCCGACAATGTCGTAGGAGAGCAGCTCCGGCGCACGATGCTCCCAAAGCGCTCCCGATCGAGGCACTACATTCATCGAGAAGCAAAACAGACGGCCGCGTTCGAGCTTTCTGAGTTTGCCGTGTCGGCGAGCGGGGTGAGGAGCGGATAACCGACACGCCACTTCTAGTTGGCGAACCCCGATCGCTAATTTGCCGCAAAGGAATCATCATGGAATTTGCAACGTTCCTCCTGGCCGCGCGGCGCGGTTATCATCAATCGTCCGACGAGATCATCCGCAACTCCATCGAACAGGTAGTTCTTTCAGAGCAAGCTGGCTTCCAGACTGCATGGTTTGCCGAGCATCACTTCAACAATTACAGCCTGGTTCCGTCGCCCTTGATGATGGTGGCGCACTGCGCCGCCCTGACGAGCATCATTCGCCTCGGCACCGCCGTCTGTGTGTTGCCGCTCTATCAACCGCTTCGCCTGCTCTCCGAGATTGGATTGGCCGATATCGTTTCCAACGGCCGGCTCGAGCTCGGCGTCGGCTCTGGATACCAGCAGTTTGAGTTCGAGCGCTTCGGCGTCAATGTCGAAGAGGCGCCGGCTGTTTTTTCGGAATGTTTGGACATTCTTGTCAAGGGTCTCAATCAGAGGATCTTTGAGCACGACGGACGGTTCGAAAAGATACCCCCGACAGCGATTTCCGTCCGCTCGGTCCAGAGGCCAATGCTGCCAATCTGGATCGCTACGGCGTCCGGAAACAGCATGGGGCGGGCCTATCGTGAGGGACACAATCTGTTGATCACAGCATTCCACGACGGCTTGGACAGTTTGAGCGTGTTGCGCGAACGCATCGAAGAAGCCGCAATTTCTAAAGGGAAGAATGTTTCGGACGCGAAGATATCACTGCTGCGCTGCTGCTATGCCAGCGATGAGGAGGCGGAGATCAACAGCTATCTCGATAATGCCCGCTTCCAACGGCGGCTTTCCGAAGTATTGCTTCTGCGCCGCCAGCAAAGCCTGGATGGCTATCTGCTGCATGAAACACCGACGCGCCAGGACCTCTCCTTCGAGACGATGCGCGAGAACCTGCCGGTTGGTAGCGTCAATCGCGTCATCGATCGGCTACTGGAAGAGATAGATATCTTGAAACCAACCCAGATCGCGATCCAGACCCAAATGGGAGATTTCGACCAGAAGACGATGCTGCGGCAGATCGAGCTCTGGGGAGACAAGATCATCCCGGAGGTGAACAAATCGCTTGGGCATCGGCCTGACGTGGCAGAATAACCGCTTTTCGGACGCTGTAATCTGCGATCAAATTACGAAGGTGATAACCGCAATAGATCCCTGCTCGAGGCCAGATGACCCTGAGATCCTTCTCTTCGACCCGAAGACATCGACCGCAAGGGCCCTTGCCCGGGCACCCACCGATCGAAGAGACCTCTGGTCGGTCTTCATGGGCCGGCCTTCCGCTGCAACCGTAACACGCTTGGCAGTCACTGGCAGGCTTCTCGATTACCCGCTGCGGTCGACACGTCCACCGTTTCCGGCGAGATTCGCCAAAACAGAATATGAATAGAAGAACGCTGCCTACGTGCATGGCGGCAGGGCCCAAAAGGTCGTTCTCGGCTTATTCCCGTTGCGGCACGCCGAGAAGACGAAATGATGGACATCGCGTCAATCGAATCGAGAAATGCGGAAGTGCCGACCTCCGCTCGCGTTTGGCGGCGGACCGCGGTCGCACATTGCAACACTGTGTCATTCGCAGGCCGGCCGGCGCTATGGTCCCGACCAAACTGCATTTAATCGATTTCCGACATTCGTCATGCGCGGCTGCTCATTGTGAATTTCTCCAATGTTATAGATCAATTGCAACAGCGAGGAGCCAGAACCGCCCGTCCTGCTTGGGCCTGCCTGAAGGTGCGCAAGTACCAGAACACCGCCGGAGCTGCTCGGAGTTTTCTCCCTCGTCTGCGGTTGATTGGCGCGCATGCGGCGCTGCCGATTTGTTGAAACGCGACGATATTGTTCGGGCGCTGTTGATGCAGTTGCATTTAAGCCCCGAGCAAATAGGAAAACTTTTCCTAGGCTCTTTTCGCAGCTGGCACGATTTTTGGATCTCCCACATGCCGAGGGATTGGAGTTTTGTTTGTCAGCAATTGGTCGCGGAGTCGACCGTAAGGTGAAGTGGGCTTCATACGACCGTATGGGCCTCCCGAAGCCGCCTTAAGGGATGAAAATCGCCAGCGATGGGTTGGGCCAATGAAAGGCTCGAAGAGGAGGAAAAGAGCATGAACGGCATTATGTTTCGGACCGTCCACCGCGTTCTGCCATTGGCGAAGAAGTCGCCAAACTGCAACAAGGGCGACGGTGTGTCTGTCCCGGCTGCAAATTCAGTTGCGATGTCGCCCCTCGTACCGAGTGAGGTCCCTCGTGCACTACTTTAAGCCGTTATTAAAGCGTTCTCATCAGGTGTTTGTAGCCGAGGACGGGAGTATCTGGATCGGGAAGGAATCCCAGAAATCAAGAAAGATCATCCAATCTCCTCCGCCTTGGGTCGCCGGTTTGGTTTCGAAACTGGACGGCGAGCATACACTACCAAGGATACTGAGCGAGCTTAAATCAGAACGGTATGACGTCACCAAATGCGACGTTCACGATTTCGTCTCTGCCCTTGCCAGCTGTGGGCTCATTGAAGAGAGCTGAGCCACTTAAGTTGGAGATGGGGTCAATCGGGCAATGGTTGCCCCATGTCCGGCCGCGGCGTTGGAACTGGCAAAAGGGTTTTTCATCAAGGGCGATCACGCAACGAGCGTTCGACGAAATGATACTCGTCCTCGAATGCGGCCGTCGTCGGTCAAGCTGGTGACTCGAGCAAGCGCCAGAGTGGGTGTCGCAGATTCCTCAATGCGAACAAAAGATTCAGCAGTTCGCAGTCAGTTGATCGAGTCCCTGTAGCCCGGGCGACCGGCTTTGTTTCTTTTGTCCACGCCGGCTGGGCAGCCGCGCAACACTTCCGCGCCATTCCTGAGCGGTTTGGGGCCGAGCAATATTGCGGAAGGTTTGTCGTTCCCTGGCGGGCTTACCGTTCGTGGGCGACCTGGAAGGGGCGGAAACTGCCCGATGATCAAGTCGCGAGGCGTCTTCCACTCAAGAAAGAAGCTCGGGCGAAAGACGGGCCTATTCAATACTGTTCGCGATTTGATCGCCCTCGACGTTTTGCGGGATCGAAAGCTTCACCATTTCTCTCTTGGCTACAGGGATGTGCGAATGTCTCCAGTTTTCGGAGCTTCGTTTGATCCTGCTGATAGTCGCGGTCTCCCTGCCGCGCGGTCGACCGAGCGGTGCAAGTGATGCCCTTACGACACCGTCTGTCGGCTTTGTCCGGTCGGCGACATTAGGGTTGGTTGGCCAGTTTCCTGTGCTGGCTCGGGCTAACTTCCTGAAACCCAACAAAAAGACCTTTGCTTCGGCTCGATCGGCCCACATGGCACGGGTTTTGAAGACTGCCCTGGGAGGCGGCGCGAGCTGCCGGCCTTTTACTCAGCGATGGATGGAACGAAAGAAGGAAGGCGATATGTCAGATTTGCGTCAAATCGCATTTTACGGCAAAGGGGGGATCGGCAAGTCCACCACCTCCCAAAATACGCTCGCAGCGCTTGTCGACCTCGGGCAGAAGATCCTGATCGTCGGATGCGACCCGAAAGCCGACTCCACCCGGCTGATCCTGAACGCCAAAGCACAGGACACGGTTCTGCATCTGGCAGCCCAGGAAGGTTCGGTGGAAGACCTTGAGCTCGAGGACGTGCTCAAGGCCGGCTACAAGGGCATCAAGTGTGTGGAGTCCGGCGGTCCGGAACCGGGCGTCGGCTGCGCCGGGCGCGGCGTCATCACCTCGATCAATTTCCTCGAGGAGAACGGCGCTTATGACGATGTCGACTACGTCTCCTATGACGTGCTCGGCGATGTGGTGTGCGGTGGCTTCGCGATGCCGATCCGTGAGAACAAGGCCCAGGAGATCTACATCGTGATGTCCGGCGAGATGATGGCGCTCTATGCCGCCAACAACATCGCCAAGGGCATCCTGAAATATGCCCATTCCGGCGGCGTGCGGCTCGGCGGCCTGATCTGTAACGAGCGCCAGACGGACCGCGAGCTCGACCTCTCCGAGGCGCTGGCTGCCAGGCTCAATTCCAAGCTCATCCACTTTGTGCCGCGTGACAACATCGTCCAGCACGCCGAGCTCAGGAAGATGACGGTGATCCAGTACGCGCCGGACTCCAAGCAGGCCGGGGAATATCGGGCGCTAGCCGAGAAGATCCATGCCAATTCGGGCCAAGGGACCATTCCGACCCCGATTACCATGGAAGAGCTCGAAGACATGCTGCTCGACTTCGGCATCATGAAGAGCGACGAGCAGATGCTGGCCGAACTACAGGCCAAGGAGTCAGCGGTGGCTGCGGCTCAATAACTGCCGCTGTCGACAGGACGCGCTGGCCCTTGAGCCAGCGCGTCCTTCCACGAAAGACGCTTCGTCGACGACGACCTAACCCGAACCTTGAAAGGGGCAGGGGCCCATGAGCCTTGATTACGAGAATGACAGCGTTTTGCATGAAAAGCTCATTGCGGAAGTGTTAGCGCAATATCCAGACAAGGCGGCGAAGCGCCGCAAGAAGCACCTCAGCGTCGCAACGAGCGGCGACGAGCCTGGCGATGAGCCGAAGGCGCTTTCCGAATGCGACGTCAAATCGAACATCAAGTCCATTCCGGGCGTGATGACGATCCGCGGCTGCGCCTATGCCGGCTCCAAAGGCGTGGTATGGGGGCCGGTCAAGGACATGGTCCACATCTCGCACGGGCCGGTCGGTTGCGGTCATTATTCCTGGTCGCAACGCCGCAACTACTACGTCGGCCTGACGGGCATCGACACGTTCGTGACGCTGCAGTTCACCTCAGACTTCCAGGAAAAGGACATCGTGTTCGGCGGCGACAAGAAGCTTGAACAGGTCATCGACGAGATCGAGGCGCTTTTCCCCCTCAACAACGGCATCAGCGTGCAGTCGGAATGCCCGATCGGGCTGATTGGCGACGACATTGAGGCGGTGTCGCGCAAGAAGGCCAAGGAGCACGAAAAGACGATCGTGCCGGTGCGCTGCGAGGGCTTCCGCGGCGTCTCGCAATCGCTCGGCCACCACATCGCCAACGACGCCATCCGTGACTGGGTTTTCGACAAGAACGACGTCGAGTTCGAGACCGGCCCTTATGACGTCAACGTCGTCGGCGACTACAATATCGGTGGCGACGCGTGGGCTACGCGCATTCTATTGGAGGAGGTGGGGCTGCGCGTGGTCGGCAACTGGTCGGGTGATGCCACGCTCGCTGAGGTCGAGCGCGCGCCAAAGGCGAAGCTCAACCTCATCCACTGCTACCGCTCGATGAACTACATCTGTCGGCACATGGAGGAAAAGTACGGCATCCCGTGGATGGAATACAATTTCTTTGGTCCGTCCCAGATCGAAACCTCCCTGCGCGAAATAGCCAAGCACTTCGGTCCGGAAATCGTCGACAAGACCGAGGCTGTCATCACCAAGTACCGGCCCCTGGTCGATGCTGTCGTCGACAAGTACCGGCCGCGCCTCGAAGGCAAGACGGTGATGCTCTATGTCGGCGGCCTGCGTCCTCGCCACGTCATCACGGCCTATGAGGACCTCGGCATGCGGATCGTCGGCACCGGCTACGAGTTCGCCCACAACGACGACTATCAGCGCACCGGCCATTATGTGAACAAGGGTACGTTGATCTATGACGACGTGACCGGTTACGAGCTGGAAAAGTTCATCGAAGGCATCCGCCCCGACCTTGTTGGGTCCGGCATCAAAGAGAAGTATCCGGTGCAGAAGATGGGCATCCCCTTCCGCCAGATGCACTCCTGGGATTATTCGGGCCCGTATCACGGCTATGACGGCTTTGCCATATTCGCCCGCGACATGGATCTGGCCATCAATAATCCGGTGTGGGATCTCTACGACGTCCCCTGGAAAAAAAAGGCCGCGCCAGCTGAGGCGGTTGCGGCCGAATGAGAGCTTGGCCTGTCTTGGGAGGGGGCAGGCCAGGCCCTTCCATCGGCCTTGATCCGCACTCGTGACAGATGACATCCCATTGCCGCCACCGGTGCGGCGCGATGAAAAGAAAGGTGCTTACTATGCCGCAGTCGGCGGAAAAAGTTCTCGATCATGCTCCCCTGTTCCGCGAGCCGGAATACAGGCAGATGCTCGCCGAGAAGAAAGCCAATTTCGAATGCCCCCACCCGGATCAGGTCGTTGCCGATCAAAACGACTTCACGAAGACCTGGGAGTATCGCGAAAAGAACCTGGGCCGCAAAGCCCTGGTCGTGAACCCGGCCAAAGCCTGCCAGCCGCTCGGTGCCGTCTTCGCAGCCGCAGGCTTTGAGCAAACGATGTCCTTCGTCCACGGCAGCCAGGGCTGCGTCGCCTATTACCGTTCGCATCTGTCGCGTCACTTCAAGGAGCCTTCATCGGCGGTCTCGTCCTCGATGACGGAGGACGCGGCGGTGTTCGGCGGGTTGAAGAACATGATCGACGGGCTCGCCAATACATACAAGCTCTACGATCCGAAGATGATCGCCGTCTCGACCACCTGCATGGCCGAAGTCATTGGAGACGATCTCCACAGCTTCATCGAAAACGCAAAGAACGAAGGGTCGGTCCCGCACGACTTCGATGTTCCTTTCGCTCACACGCCTGCCTTCGTCGGCAGCCACGTCGATGGCTATGACGGCATGATCAAGGGCATTCTGGAGAACTTCTGGAAAGGCAACGAGCGGAAGGAGGTTGCCCAAGCCATCAACATCATTCCCGGCTTCGACGGCTTCTGCGTCGGCAACAACCGCGAACTGAAGCGCCTGCTCGACATGATGGGCGTATCCTACATCTTCATCCAGGATGCCTCCGACCAGTTCGACACGCCGTCTGACGGCACGTACCGCATGTATGACGGCGGCACGAAGATCGAAGACGTGAAAACGACGTTGAACGCCGAAGCGACCCTGTCGCTGCAGCACTATAACACGCGCAAAACGCTGGAATATTGCAAGGAGGTCGGTCAGGCTACGGCCTCGTTCCATTATCCGCTGGGTGTCCAGGCGACCGATGAATTCCTGATGAAGGTCTCGGAGATTACCGGCAAGGAAATTCCTCCGGCACTCGGCCTGGAGCGCGGCCGTCTCGTCGACGCTATGGCAGATAGCCAGGCCTGGCTGCACGGGAAGAAATACGCGATCTACGGCGATCCTGACTTCGTCTACGCCGTTGCCCGCTTCGTCTTGGAAACCGGCGGTGAGCCGACCCACTGCCTTGCTACCAACGGCACGTCGGCCTGGGAAGCCGAGATGAAGGCGTTGCTCGCATCCTCGCCCTTCGGCAAGGATTCCCAGGTCTGGGCGGGCAAGGACCTCTGGGCGTTGCGCTCGCTGCTCTTTACCGAGCCGGTAGATCTTATGATCGGCAATTCCTATGGCAAGTATCTCGAGCGCGACACCGGCACCCCATTGATCCGGCTGAGCTTTCCGATATTCGACCGGCACCATCACCACCGTTTCCCGCTCATGGGCTACCAGGGCGGCCTGCGCGTCCTGACGACGATCCTCGACAAGATCTTCGACAAGCTCGATCGCGAGACGAGCGAGCCGGGTGTGACAGACTATTCTTACGACCTGACCCGCTAGGAGCGGCGGCGGTCGGCCTTGTGAGGCCGGCCGCCTTCATCTGAACTTGGAGACCGCAATGCCCTCGCTCAATGCTAAAGTCCAGGACGTCTTCGACGAGCCTGCCTGCGAGAAGAACCGCAGCAAGGATTCCAAGGCGCGTAAGAACGGCTGCTCGAAGTCGCTGATCCCCGGGGCGGCAGCCGGCGGATGCGCTTTCGATGGCGCCAAGATCGTGCTGCAGCCCGTCACCGACGTCGCGCACCTGATCCACGGGCCTCTCGGCTGTGAGGGCAATTCCTGGGACAACCGAGGATCGGCTTCCTCAGGTCCAACGCTCTGGCGCACGAGCTTCACGACCGACCTCACTGAAACCGAAGTGGTGATGGGACACGGCGAGCGGAAGCTTTTTAAAGCAATCCGCGAGATCAAGGAGGCCTATGCTCCACCGGCGGTCTTCGTCTATTCGACCTGTGTGACAGCATTGATTGGCGACGACATCGAGGCGGTCTGCGAGCGGGCCGCGGAAAAATTCGGCCTTCCGGTGGTGCCAGTCAACGCACCGGGCTTTGCCGGCTCCAAGAACCTTGGCAATAAGCTCGCCGGTGAAGCGTTGCTCGATCATGTGATCGGCAGCGTAGAGCCGAACGACGTGACCGCCTACGACATCAATATCATTGGTGAGTTCAACCTATCCGGCGAGTTTTGGCTGGTGAAGCCGCTTCTTGACCGGCTGGGGATCAGAGTGCGGGCCTGCATTCCAGGAGACGCTCGATATCTTGACATTGCTTCTGCGCATCGCGCCAAGGCGTCCATGTTGGTGTGCTCGACAGCACTCATCAACCTTGCCCGCAAAATGGAGGAGCTCTGGGATATCCCGTTCTTCGAAGGCTCCTTCTACGGCATTACCGACACCTCTGAAGCACTCAGGCAGATCGCCAAGCTGCTCGTGACGCAGGGGGCGGATCCCGAAATCCTCGAGCGCACCGAGGCATTGATCGCGGAGGAGGAGGCGATTGCCTGGAAGAAACTCGCAGCATATCGACCAAGGCTTGAAGGCAAGCGCGTGTTGCTCAACACCGGCGGCGTGAAGTCCTGGTCGATTGTCGATGCGCTGATGGAGGTGGGCATCGAGATCGTCGGCACCTCGGTTAAGAAATCCACGCCTGAAGACAAGGAACGGATCAAGCAACTCCTGAAAGACGAAAACCACCTGTTCGAGTCGATGGCGCCGCGCGAGCTTTATAACATGCTCGCCGACGGTAAAGCCGACATCATGTTGTCTGGCGGGCGCACGCAATTCATCGCGCTGAAGGCCAAGACACCTTGGCTCGATATCAACCAGGAACGCCACCAGCCCTATGCCGGCTATGACGGCATGGTGGAGCTCGTTCGCCAGATCGATCTTGCTATTCACAATCCGATCTGGATTGAGGTGCGGGAGCCGGCACCGTGGGAATGCCAGCATGCGGTGGAAGAAGAACTGACGAATACCAAGAGCGAGAACGAGACTGGGTACGCCTTGCAAAACTTTGTCGGCGCGGTCGCCGGCAGCTTCGGCAAGCGTTGAGGAAAGCCGATGGTTCAAGTCTTTCCCCAGACCAAATCAGCTGCGGTCAATCCGCTGAAATCATCACAGCCGCTCGGCGCCGCGCTCGCCTTTCTTGGCGTCGAGCGTGCAGTGCCGCTGTTCCACGGCAGCCAGGGCTGCACCAGCCTGGCTCTCGTACTTTTAGTCCGGCACTTCAAGGAAGCCATTCCCTTGCAGACAACGGCATTGGACGCAGTGGCGACGATCCTCGGCGGCGCAGGTAATCTGGAAGAGGCGATACTCAATCTCAAGAGGCGCGCAAAACCAAAGTTGATCGGAATCTGCACGACAGCCCTGGTGGAAACCCGCGGCGAAGATTTTGCAGGCGATCTCACCAACATCAAGCGGGATCGTGCCGATGAGCTTGCGGGTACGGAGATCGTGCTGGCGAGCACACCGGATTTCGAGGGAGCGATCGAAGAGGGATGGGCTAAGGCTGTCACCTCTATGATCGAGCGCATCACCACGCAAGGCGAGCAGAGCCGCGACCAAAAGAAGATTGCGATCCTACCAGGATGGCATGTGACAGTCGCCGACATCGAGCTTCTGCGCGAAACGGTCGAAAGCTTCGGTCTGAAGCCGGTAATCCTGCCGGACATTTCCGGCTCGCTCGACGGCACGGTGCCCGACGATCGTTGGGTGCCGACCACCTATGGCGGTACTCCCGTCGACGAGATCCAAGAGCTTGGCACGGCGGCACAATGTATCGCGATCGGCGAGCATATGCGCCGCCCCGCAGAGCTACTGCGGACCCGGACGGGAGTGCCTTACGCACTGTTCCAGTCGCTGACAGGATTGAAAAGAGCCGACCGGTTCGTCTCGTTGCTTTCAAGGATTTCAGGTGCGCCGGTGCCAGCAAACATTCGCCGTCGCCGAGCACAGCTGCAGGACGCCCTGCTCGACGGGCATTTCTATTTCGGCGGCAAGAAGATCGCAATTGCTGCGGAGCCGGACCAGCTCTACCAATTCGCTACCTTCTTCACCGGCATGGGCGCCAAGATTACGGCGGCAGTCACCACGACCGGCACTTCAAAAATAATCCAGGAAATGCCGGTCGAATCGCTCCAGGTGGGTGATCTTGGCGATCTCGAAGAACTTGCCGTCGACGCTGATCTTCTTGTTACGCATTCGCATGGACGACAAGCGGCGGAGCGCCTTGGCATTCCGCTTATGCGGGTGGGCTTCCCGATTTTCGACCGACTCGGCAGCCAGCATAAGATCACAAGTCTCTATCAGGGAACGCGCGACCTGATCTTCGATGTTTCCAACATCTTCCAGGCCAATCAGCGCGCGCCGTGTCCTGGATCGCTTGATCCCTCCCGCAAAGGAGAACTGGCTAGATGACCGCCGCCCGTCGCCTCTCCATCGTCCCTGACGGGGCTCACTCGGCAGCTCCGAAGCGGAAGGCTGGCGCCTTGCGCGTAGCAATCGCCACCCAAGATATGAAATGTCTGGACGCCCATTTCGGATCGGCCAAGCGCTTCGCGGTCTTTGACGTCAGTCCCGACGATTGGAAACTCGTGGAAGTCCTGTGTTTCGAAGACGTTTCCGATGAGAGCGGAATGCATCGAAACGAGGGCGACGATCGCATTGCCCCCAAGGTGAAGGCATTGGAAGGCTGTCACCTCTTGTTCTGTCTGGCGATTGGCGGGCCTTCGGCAGCAAGGGTCGTTTCGGCCAAAATCCACCCGATAAAAGTACCCGATGCTCAATTGATTGAAGACGTACTGTCCCAAACTAGGGCGATGCTCAGGACGACTCCACCGCCCTGGTTGCGCAAGGTGCTAGCCGAAGCAGGCGCCACCGAAAAGAAGCCTTTCGATGAGGAGGACTAGGACATGGGTACATTGGCAGGAAGTACGGATGGCCCTGCTATCAACGAGGATGGGGATCTCGCCACCCCTTTTCTCAGATGCCTCATAAGGCTCATCCGCGCTCAGGATGCCCATGGGGCGTGGGAAGGCAAATCGGACGCTGACCTGCTGGCCGACTTCATCCTCGCCAAGGAGCAGCGCCGTGAGATCCCGATCATCGGCGATCCCGATCCGGACGTGCTGTGGAGGCTCCAGAATTTTTACAGTTGCGTGGGACTTGTTATCGAAGAGCGATGCGGCCTGGTGGCATCGCCGATCATGACGATCGGCCATGAGGGCTTTGGCCGCGTGGTTCTCACGACCGGACGGTTGGTCGTTCTGTCGAAGACCCTACGCGATGTCCACCGGTTCGGCTTTGAGATGCTTGGGAAACTCGCCGAGGTGGGCACAAAATTGGTCGACGATGCGATCGCAGTCCCAATGTGGCGCGGGCGTGATGAGCCGGTTTTTGAGGAAGGAGATCATGTCAGACCTTGAGAAACTACAGAAGAAGGTCCGCAAGCTGCAGTCGCGGGCGGGCAATGCGAAGATGGAATTGCACGACCTAGCCGAGGACCTCCCGGTCAACTGGACCGAGATCAAGGCGGTCGCCGAGAAGACGTTCGGGGTTTTTGCCGAGTTGGAGGCTGCGAAACGAGAGCTCGGCGCATTGGAGAACTCACGATGATGGGCCCAATTTTCGTTACCCGCGATGGCTCCAGATGGATGCCGGAATATCTGACCGCTATCGATGGCACGACCTGCATCGGTTGCGGCCGCTGCTTTAAGGTCTGCTCGCGCGAGGTCATGCACCTTCACGGAATCGATGACACCGGTGAAATCCTCGGCATCTGCGACGGCCAGGACGACGACTTCGATGGCGAGCTCAATCGCATTGATGGTCGTCGACCATGCCGGCTGTTGCATTGGCTGCGGAGCCTGTGGCCGCGTCTGCCCGAAGAACTGCCAGACTCATGTTGCCGCAGACAAGGTTGCTGCGTGATCTTGCGAACAAATCAGGAGAACAGTGTTGCCCTTCAGAATCTTTTGTCTCCTCCTGCTGCTCGTCGTCGGCGCCAGCGCCCCAACGAGCTACTTCGTCTCGCATTCCATCCGCATCGTAATGGTCAAAACGATGGGTGCTTGGCTCCTTCTTCAAGTGGCTTATTTCGCAAGCATGCTCTTTCTCATCTGGCGGTCTAGCCGCGCTCAGAGCGGTCGCCAAAGGGCTAAGCGGTCGATCATTGCCAGGAAGGACGCTATCAGTCGCAAGCGTATCATGAGGGCGACAAATGAAGGCTCCGACGCGCTCCAACCGGGTCAAACCCTCCGAGTATCGGCGCTCCCTTGGGTGGCCTTTCACTATTACCTCTCGGCTCAGGATAAGACGCCGTTACCGTGTTTGCGATTGCCTAGAGGGACTCCAGGATGAATGAGACTATTCGCGATTTGCTGGCCAAGTGTGATGCGCTCCCCGTCACAATGGATCAGATTGCCGACGACGCCGATCTCTATGCGGCGGGGCTGTCTTCCTTTGCGTCGGTGCAACTCATGCTCCGCATCGAAGAGGCTTTCGATATCGAGTTTCCCGACAATCTGCTGAACCGTAAATCCTTTGCCAGCATCGTCGCCATCGAAAAGACGGTTGGCATGATCCTGGATAGCCGAAAGGTCGTCTGATGAACGTCGCGGGCGCTCTGATTGAAGCCAGGGCCGGAGACGCGGCGGCGGTGCGCGCCGCACGCGTCGCGGCGATCGCCGGCAAATATGCTGACGCAGTCGATGCCGAAGGCCGTTTCCCGCGCGAAGCTGTAGATGCGATGCGCGCCGAAAGGCTGCTCGGCATTCAGGTGCCGCACCATCTCGGCGGTGAATCGGCCTCGATCACCGAGATCGCCGAATTGTGCTCGATGCTCGGCCAGGCTTGCGCGGCGAGCGCCATGGTCTTCGCCATGCACCACATTAAGCTGTCGAGCCTTGTCGAACACGGCGCCGACAGCCAATGGCATTGCCATTTCATGCGCCGCATTGCTGCCGAGCAACTGCTGATCGCCTCCGCCACCACCGAGGGTGGGATCGGCGGAAACCTGCGCAACAGTATTTGTGCGGTTGAGGTCGATGGCGATAGCTGCCGCCTCGAAAAGGATGCCACCGTCATTTCCTACGGCTCGCATGCCGACGCCATTCTCATCACCTCGCGTGCGCATGCCCAGGCGGCTTCCTCCGATCAGGTGCTTACGGCCTTCCTCAAGGACCAGTACACGCTCGAGAAAACGCACGTCTGGAACACGCTCGGCATGCGCGGCACCTGCTCCGACGGCTTCCTGTTCAAGGGACAAGCGCCGGCAGAGCAGATCCTGCCGAAGCCTTTTGCCGAAATCGCGGCGCAGTCCATGCTCGCCTCCTCGCATCTGCTTTGGAGCGGTGTCTGGTACGGCATTGCGGTCGACGCCGTCGCTCGCGCCCAGGCCTTCGTGCGCGCCGCTGCCCGCAAGGCGCCGGATGCCCAGCCGCCGGGTGCGCTGCGCCTGGCGGAGGTGTCGAACCTGCTCCAGATGGTGAAATCCAACGTGGTTGCCGGCCTCAAGGCCTATGAACATGCCAAGGCCGATCCCGACAGGCTGTCGTCGAT
The DNA here is from genome assembly GCF_051811205.1 of Rhizobium sp. 862_C5_N1_2. Taxonomy (NCBI): domain Bacteria; kingdom Pseudomonadati; phylum Pseudomonadota; class Alphaproteobacteria; order Hyphomicrobiales; family Rhizobiaceae; genus Rhizobium; species Rhizobium sp. 862_C5_N1_2. The sequence goes on from NZ_JBPWPT010000005.1 coordinate 226,278, forward strand.
GGGCTTTGCCGTGGCGATGAACAACGTCAAGATCGCCTCATCCGAGACGATCCTGGAGATCGTCAACCACGCCATGCTGATCTGCGGCATCATGGGCTACAAGAACGGCACGCCCTTCAGCCTGGGACGCCATCTGCGCGACGCCCATTCCGCGCAGCTGATGATTTCGAACGACCGCATCCTCGGCAATACGTCGAGCATGCTTCTTGTCCACAAGCAGGACACTAGCCTACTGGGGTAACAGTCATGGATATGCAGACCTCGTTTCTCGACCGGCTTTTCGAATCCGGCCTGCTGATCGATACGGGTATCGACGGGCTCTATGGCCGCAGCGGCCAGTTCGAAGAGGCGGCGGCGACGGTGCGGAGGCCATGCGTTTTCCGCCCGGCATGAACCGCGCCTTTTTCGAAAAGAGCGGCTACATGAAGAGCTTCCCGCAGCTGGCCGGCACAGTGCACAGCTTCTGCGGCAGCGAACTCGACCATGTCAGCCTGTTGCAATGCATGGAAGTCGGCGAGGACTGGACCAAGGGGCAGGAAGCGACCGATATCGTGTTGACGCCGGCTGCCTGCTATCCGCTCTATCCGACGGTCGCCAAGCGCGGCAATCTGCCGAAGACGGGCGGCCTCTTCGACCTGCAATCCTATTGCTTCCGCCACGAGCCGTCGAAAGACCCGGCCCGCCAGCAGCTGTTCCGGATGCGCGAATATGTCTGCATGGGCACCGAAGAGCATGTCACCGATTTCCGCCAACGCTGGATGGATCGCGGCGTCGAGATGATGAAAGCCGTCGGCCTCGAGGTGACGATCGACATCGCCAACGATCCGTTCTTCGGCCGCGCCGGCAAGATGCTCGCCAACAATCAGCGCGACCAGAACCTGAAGTTCGAACTGCTGATCCCGATCACCTCGTCCGCCAATCCCACCGCCTGCATGAGCTTCAACTATCATCAGGACGCCTTCGGCACGAAATGGGGTCTCAACCTCGAAGACGGCAGCGTCGCGCACACGGCCTGTGTCGGCTTCGGGCTGGAGCGCATCGCGCTTGCGCTTCTCCATCATCATGGGCTCGATACCGTGGAATGGCCCGAGAGCGTGCGCAAGGCACTGTGGGGTTGATCATGGCTTCCGTCTTCAGGGACCTCGATCCCGTTACCCATAAGTCACACGCGCTGCACGCCAGCGAGCGTATGTGGCCGGAAACCAACTGCTATATCGACCTCTGGATCGAAGTGCTGAACACGCTTAGGCTGCCTCCGGAAGCGATGCTCGGCTTCACTGTGACCCTGGATTTCGAGGGCGACCAGTTCCCCTTCTTCAAGGTGCCGCTCGAAGATCTCGAAGCGATCTACGGCATCCGCTGCACGGAGCTGGCGATCTACAACGAGGTCCAGCATCACGTTGCCGAACAGATCGGTCGTGGCCGGCTTTGCCTGGTGGAGATGGATCCCTTCTTTATGCCGGATACGCAGGGCGTCGGCTATCGCTGCGAGCACGGCAAGACGACGATGGCGATCAATCGGCTTGATATCGCGGGCCGTTCGCTCGACTATTTTCACAATGGCGGCTTCTTCAGCCTTTCGGGCGAGGATTTCGACGGACTGTTGCAGTTGCAGCTTACGGAAGAGGATCCCCCGTTCCTGCCCTATACCGAATTTGCTAAATTCCCGGAAAAGGCGCCGGGAGAATCCGCCATTCGGCAAACATCGCGGCAGCTCCTGGATTTCCATTTCTGCCGCCGCCCCACGGCCAACCCCATACGTGCCTTCGCAGCGGTTTTCCCGGCCCAGGCGGAAGCGGTGGCCGAGCGGTCCTTCGGCTTTTTCCATAAATATGCCTTCAATACGCTGCGCCAGCTCGGGGCCAATTTCGAGCTGGCGGGCAGTCATCTCGATTGGCTGTCGGCGGATTTCGCTGAGGCGGCTGGTGAGGCACGGCGGATTTCGGAAGTGGCGAAATCGGTGCAGTTCCAGCTTGCCCGAGCTGTGACGCGCAAGAAATTCGAGCCGTTGCAGATGGCGCTTGAGCCGGCCGTGGATGCATGGGATTCCATGATGGGCCTGCTTCAACAAAAGCTGTAGTTGAACATGATCTCCTCCAAGAGTCGCTTTTCACTTATCGGGATCATGTTTTGAGTTGGGGGATCCAATGCAAGGGCGTTTGGCTGATATCAGCGGCGACGCGCTGCAGAGCGATGGCTGGAATCTGGTTCTGACGGATGCGGGCGCCTGCGCTTCGTCTTCGGATCTATCGCCTTCGGCTGGTCTCATCCCGGCACCTGTGCCGGGCACTGTGGCGGAAGCGCTGGAAAAGGCCGGGCTTTTCGACCGAGAACAACCGCATCCGTTGAACGACCGTGACGCTTGGTATCTCTGCCGGTTGGTCGATGTTAATGCCGGCGATGCCGTATTGCGGCTGGAAGGTCTGGCAACGCTCTGCGAAGTCTTCCTGAACGGCCAGAAAATTCTCGTCTCCGAGAGCATGTTCGAAACCCATGATCTTGCCGTTCACCTTCATGGCGGCGACGAACTGGCATTGTGCTTCCGTGCGCTGGAGCCGGGCCTTGGCGAACCCGGCCCGCGCGCCCGCTGGCGGCCGCAAATGATCACGCCGCAGGGATTGCGGCTGGTGCGCACGACCCTGCTCGGCCATATGCCTGGCTGGTGCCCGGAAAGACAGGCCGTCGGACCCTGGCGGCCGGTATCGCTGCTGCATCCGCATAAGCCCATCGTTCGCGACCTTTCGCTGCGGTCTGATCTGCTCGAGGATGGCGAGGGACTGCTCTATGCCTCGCTTTCGATCGAAGGGTATGTCAGCGAGGTCACCCTTCGCTGCGGCGAGATCAAGCAGGCCTTCGAGCGGGATAGCCACGGCCGCTGCACGACGATCCTGAAGATCCCTAGTGTGACGCCATGGTGGCCACGCACGCATGGAAGACCGCACCTCCATGAGGTCACGCTGATCATCGATGATGTCGAGCATCCGCTCGGACGCGCCGGCTTTCGTCGGCTGGCGATCGATCGCGGCCCCGATGGCAGGATTTCGGCCTGATGGTAAACGGCGAACGCATCTTCTGCCGTGGCGCGGTCTGGATCACAGCCGATATCGTGCGCCTACCTGGCGGTAGCGCCGATTCCGAACCGTGGCTGCGGCTGGCGGCGGAGGCCAGTATGAACCTGATCCGCATTGGCGGCACTATGGCCTAGGAGACGCCGGAGTTCTTCCGCCTCTGCGATGAGTTCGGCCTGCTGGTCTGGCGGGATTTCATGTTCGCCAATTTCGACTATCCGAAAGACGATAAGGCTTTGAACGCCCATGTCGAGGCGGAAGTGGCGCAGTTCCTTTCCGCCACGCGACTGTCGCCATCACTCGCCGTCGTTTGCGGCGGCAGCGAAACCAGCAGGCGGCGATGCTCGGCCTGCCGGAGCGACTCTGGCCGAGCCCCATCGTCGAGGAGATCATACCGGCGGTTGCCCGATCGCTTCGGCCGGATATCCCCTATGTCGCCAATTCGCCCTTCGGCGGCGCCATGCCGTCGGCGTCGGAGCCTATATGCGCCCTCTCGATGACTCACGCCGCGCTGACGTCCGCTTTGCGGCGGAAAGCTTGGGTTTCGCGCATTACCACAGGCCCGGAGCTGTCGCGGCATCTCTCGGTTCCTCCAGTCCAAAGCCCGCTATGGAAGGAGCGTGTGCCGCGCGATCGTGGCGCCTCCTGGGATTTTGAGGATGTGCGCGATCATTATCTTGCGAGCTCTATGGTTTCGAGTCGGATCGGCTGCTCCGGGAGGATCCTGATCTCTATCTTGCTCTGTCGCAGGCGGTCACCGGCGAAGTCGCGGAAGAGTGTTATGCCGAGTGGCGGCGGCAGGGTTCGGGCTGCAACGGCGCTCTGGTCTGGACGCTGTAGGATTTATTGCCTGGCCCGGCTGGGGCGTATCGATTCGACCGGAGAACCGAAGCCAACATGGTATGCGCTGCGCCGCCCCTTTCGGCCCGTGCAAGTGCTTTTCACCGACGAAGGCACCAACGGTCTCGATTTGCATGTGGCCAACGAGAGCAATGTGACGCTCGACCTCGATCCCGAGGTCCGCTGCCTGCGCGATGGCCGTCAAAAAGTGGTGAGCGGTAAGCTTGGCCTCTCGATCGAAGCCCGCGCCAAGTGCAAGATCGCCTGCACCGATCTCTCGGCGCCTTCTTCGACACCACCTATGCCTTCCGCTTCGGCCCGCCGTCGCATGACGTCACGGTAGCGCGTCTCATAGCGCCCGACACCGAGGCGCTGATCGCGGAAGCTTTCTATTTCCCCTTGGGCAGGACGAAAGCCTTTCATGAGGCCGAAATCACCGCTTCCGTCGCGCATCAGGACGATCACTGGTTCCTTGATCTGCGCAGCGACCGGCTGCACAATCGGTACAGATCGATCTTGAGGCCTATCGGGCGGAGGATGATTGGTTCCACCTACCGCCGGGTCCGATGCGGCGGTTGAGGCTTCATCCGAGAACTGGAACGTCGGCGGAAACTGTTCCCACCTGTCAGATCAAAACCCTGGGTAGCCGGCGAATAGTCGAAGTCTGATCAAGGTAAGTCACTGGAGAGAACATGCTGAAAAAGTTCGAACGATACCCGCTCACCTTTGGACTTACGCCCATCGAGAAGCTCGACCGCCTCGGCAAGCATCTAGGGGGAAAGATGGAAATCTACGCCAAACGCGAGGACTGCAACTCCGGTCTCGCGTTTGGCGGAAACAAGCTTCGCAAGCTCGAATACATCATCCCCGCTGCGATCGCGTCGAAAGCCGATACGCTTATCTCCATCGGCGGCGTGCAGTCCAACCACACGCGGATGGTCGCGGCGGTCGCCGCCAAGATCGGCATGAAATGCGTGCTTGTCCAAGAGAGCTGGGTACCACATGAAGATGCCGTTTACGACCGAGTCGGTAACATTCTCTTGAGCCGTATCATGGGAGCAGAGGTGCGGCTGGTCGATGAGGGCTTTGACATCGGCATCCGCGGCAGTTGGGAAGAGGCACTCGACGAGGTCAAGTCAAGAGGAGGTAGACCCTATGCAATACCAGCCGGGGCATCCGTTCACACATTTGGTGGTCTCGGCTACGTCGGCTTCGCGGAGGAAGTCCGTGCACAGGAGAAGCAGCTTGGATTTGCCTTCGACTATATCGTGGTTTGCACGGTGACGGGTTCGACGCAAGCCGGCATGGTGGTCGGGTTCGCCAGTGACGGGCGACAGCGCAACGTGATCGGGATCGATGCCTCCGCAAGCCCCGCCCAAGCCAAGGCGCAGGTGCTAAAAATTGCTCGGCATACTGCAACGCTCGTTGACCTCGACAAGGAAATCGACGACGACGACGTGCTTCTGCTCGAGGGATATGCGTATCCTAGTTATGGCATTCCGTCAGAGGAAACGAAGGAGGCCATCCGCTTGTGCGCGCAGCTGGAGGGCATGATCATCGATCCGGTCTACGAGGGCAAATCAATGCAAGGGATGGTTGATCTCGTGCAGAAGGGCTTTTTTCCAGAAGGATCGAAGGTCCTCTATGCGCATTTGGGGGGCGTTCCGGCGATCAACGGTTACAGCTATGCCTTTCGCAACGGCTGACGCCAGGCGATGTTGCGGCGAGCGCACGCGCTATGCGGTGGTACTGCTCCACGAAGATGCTCTTGCGAGTCTCGGAAATCTCCAGTTTAGAGCCAACCTCGGTCTGAGTGACAGGCACCTCCAACAAAAAGTACGGTTTGCTGAATGTTTTTTCATGTGATGCATAGCAGGTGCATTCAATACGGCCCCTACCGAACCTGGTAGTTTTTGATGATTCCATCATCACATAGAGTGTGGGCGGTGATCGTCCACCATACCCAATCAGGAACCTGACACAGCCTCCATAGGAGCAGTGAACATAGCCACGCGGGCAGCGAGCTGCCCGGAACTGCCCTCTGGAGGTCGAGTATCATGAGAGCCTTGGATATTTCTATCATTGGAGCCACGGGGGCCGTCGGGGCTGAACTGATAAAGTTGCTGGATTCGAGCCAGCTTCCGGTCTCTCGTTTGCGGTTGCTAGCGTCCCGCACCTCGGTCGGTCGCCAAACAAGGTTTCGAGATGAAATCTGCATCGTGGAGCCACTCGACGAAATCGACGATACCCAAGCCGATATCGCGTTATTCTCCGCAGGGGGCGCGGTAAGCGCCAAATATGGACCTCTGTTCGCAGCCCAGGGCGCCCTCGTGATCGACAACTCGAACGCCTTTCGAATGAACCCGGACGTACCACTCCTCATACCACAAGTTAGTCCTAATGCGCTCGCGGCTCGCCCGCGTTCGGGGATAGTGGCAAACCCAAACTGTTCTACGATTCAGCTGGTCCGCGCTCTTAGACCATTGGTCACTGAATTCGATGTCCATCAGATCATTTTGACCACCTTTCAGGCCGCTTCGGGGGGCGGCCTGAAAGGGATCGACGAGCTATTGGAAGGGGCCAGAGCCGCACTGGTTGGACGAGCGCCGCCAACCGCGGAGCATTTCCCTTTTCCCCTTGCGTTCAATGTAATACCGCAAGTTGGTGAGATCGCCTCGGAGGGCGTGACTTTAGAAGAGCGTAAGCTCGTTCAGGAGTCTCGAAAAATCTTGGGTCTGCCTCATCTGCGGTTAACCTCCACCTGCGTTCGGGTTCCCGTAGTAAATGGCCATTCGGAGGCGGTGTATCTCGAGCTACACGAGCCCGTTCCCCTGGAGCGGGTTCATGAGTTGCTGGCGATAGAGTCCGATGTCCGGCTCTATGCAGACGGAACCCACGAAGGATACCCCACACCGCGCTTTCTGGAAGATCCTACGGTTGTTCACGTCGGGCGCGTGAGAGTAAACCCCGAGAATCCGTGCGGGCTCTGGCTCTGGATCGTCGCAGATAATCTTCAAGTTGGAGCGGCGCTTAACGCACTTCCCATCGCAAAGCTTGCAATCGCCAACAACGTGATTGGTGGACCATGTACGCAACGGTTCTAAAATTCGGAGGCTCTAGTTTTCGGCATCCTGAAGACTTCGGTCGAGTCGCTCGGCATTTAGCCGAGCGACTCGCAGCCGGTGAAAACAAAATCGTTGCCGTGGTCAGCGCAATGTCGGGAACGACCGACAACCTCAAATCAGTCATGCTCGACGTCAACAAGCAAGTAAAACCATCGAACCTCGATGCGGCACTCGCAACCGGAGAGATGCTCAGTGCCTGCCTGTTGGAGGCCGCCGTGAGCCGGCAAGGGATTCCCGTCATGTCTTTAAACGGTTATTCCCTTGGAATATGTACGAATTCAGACTTCGGCCGCGCTTCGATAGAAAGCGTAAATCCTAGTTCAATTATTGCAGCGTTACGGGGAAATGACATTGTCATTGCCACGGGCGGACAGGCAATTGATCAGTCGGGCAGGTTAACGTTTCTCGGCAGAAATAGCTCTGATCTGACAGCTATCGTAATTGCCTCCATGTTGGGAGAGCGCTTTTGTGAAATATACTCGGATGTTCCGGGTGTCTATACAGCAGACCCTTATCTTGTGCCGGGAGCGCGATTGATTCCAAAGATTGCCTACGAGACAATCGCACGGATGTCGAGATATGGCGCAAAAGTACTGCACCACAGGGCAGTGGAGTATGCCGAAAAGCACTCGGTCACCATTGCTTGCAAATCGCTCACCAGCGACGGAGTGGTTAATGGCACGATTGTCACAGAGCATGGGAATGCCCCTTCCGTGACACTGGCTCGCGGTGCAGCCGTGTTATCGTGCGGCAGCCTTGCGGAACGCAACAAGCTCCGCGCGATTCTTGATCAGGAGGACATCAGCGCAATCTGTACGGAGGACAACCGCGGGATCGGCATTTGCATTTTAAGCGACGTTGATTTTGCCCTTCGGATTGTCGCGCTGACAGGCAACCGCTCGGTCTCCGTTGGTTCAAGAACCGCAGTGACAGAGCTCGATTCTTCAACGTTGCGCGTCCATTTGGAAGACGATCATAAGCTGGCGATTTCCCGGGCGCGTGAGATCCATGAACGATTGTATCCCGGAACGGACGGCGAACCAGTTGCGCCGAGAGCGGCTAAGCAGCGCTCCGCTCACAGTTCGTTGCTCATCGGTACGGATGCGCCGGAAAATACGCAATGACGCCGTCGAGGGGTGCCGAAGCGGATGGGACCGTCGCTCGAGACACTTGGAGCCCCGGCGCATGGGGCAACGCGTAAGAAGCAGGAATGAGCAAATATTGAGCTTGCTCGTCATCCTTTCCCGGCATTGAACAGTAATCACATCACAGCTGATTTGATGGTATGGAACAGCTCCAACATCGGTACAATTGAGGGCGCGGGGGGAGGCAGGTCGACGAAGCTACCTGTAGCCAAAATACCTCGCGTGCCTAATCGGAAAGTGCGTATCCGACGGACCATACGGTGCGTATGAGATCCTGTCCGCCCGCCTTATTGAGAGCCGCTCGCAAGCGGCCAATGTGGACATCGATGGTGCGGGGGCCAACATGAACAGCGCGTTGCCAAGCCGCGCCCCGCAGTTCATCCCTGGAGTACACCTTATGTGGGTCCTTCATGAGATGGTGCAACAGTCGAAACTCCATTGGAGCGAGATGAATCGTACGTCCATTTCGCCGCACGCGATAACTGCTTGCATCCAGTTCGAGATCGAGAAAGGTCAAGAGTTCTCTTGGGCTGAGGGCGGGATCCCGATTCGCTTCCTGCCAGATCGCGCCAATACTTGTCATGAGTATCTCGGGCGAGAATGGTCTGCAAAGATACTGGTCGGCACCGGACTCAAGCATTTCTTGCCGACTTGCTTCGTGACCTTCGGCCGCAAGCGCGATAATCGACATTGACTGCGTCCGGCGGTCCAAGCGGAGGCGTTCACAGAGCGTCTGCGTCTCCACACCGGGTATACGTGATTCAAGAAGCAGCAGATCCGGCGCCGTTGTCCGGAGGCGCTTCGCAAGCGCCTCGCCATCGCTCACGCCTGCAACCACAAGGCCATTGCTTTTTACGGTGTATTCCAAAAACGTGCGAAAGCTATCGTCTGCCGCAGCGATCAGTACCATTGGCGGTGGCAGGAAACCCGGACTAGTAGCGTCATTCGACATCGTAGACCCTTCAGATGTGCCTTCGACCGGCCGCTCCATTTGTGGTTCTGTCGCGAATATGAATTTTGGCCACGAAGAGCAGTGTGCTACGCGACGCACTGATTGCCGCCGACACCATGCTTTCAAGTCAGCATCAATCGGATTGGACCGGACTTTGATGTAGTTCTTGTCAATATGCCAGTTTCCGGTGGGGCCGTTGCATCCGTTGAACAGCTCCAGCAGGTGAGTAGAGACGGGAACAATGCAGCGGTTGATCGTGGATTGATCAACCTGCAGATTCCGCTCAGCAATCGTATCTTCCAGATCGGGATGAGCGACCTGGGAGTGGCCGGGACAGTATTGTAGATGGGTGTTATCACAGGACGACTTCTCCTCGCTCGGTAATGCGGTTTGCTCACAATCATGCATGCACCGTGCCAAAGTAGCCCGACGTTCTAAAAACAATATGGCGTAAGTGCTGTTGTCGCGTTTGTGACGTCGCCGGACATGCTACAATGCGGGGCGCGGGTGGTATGGCGCGTGTGAATTCCGCTCGAAGGTGTCCTGGGTGCCGTTTCCTGGCCGGATACTCCAATCGCCGGTGCATGGGAGTTCGTGGCAATTGATAGCAAAAACGGCTGGAAACCGACACCTACTGTCGGGTTTGTCGAATCCGAAATATGGTCAATATTCGACCTAGCGCTTGCAGCGGCATAGTCGTAAGCGCGATTTTCGATGCGCATTGACGGCGGCAAGACCGATGACGTTCGCGCATTGGTAGCGAGATCCGGTTCTATCCGGCCTTAATAGTCTTGGAGAAGTTGAACGGCAGCAGGTCGTCGATTTCGGCCGCTTTGCCCCGTTGCGGCAACTCTGTGAGCAGTGTGGCGCAGCCAGGCGAGCGGGTCGATCCGCAGGCACGGCAGGTCAGCATGAGACTGTAGATCACGGCGCTGGCCTTGGCACCGTCGGAGGTATCACTGAACAGCCACGATTTTCTGCCGGTGGCAAAAACTCTGATCTCGCGCTCCAAAATGTTGTTGTCGATCGGCATCCTGCCATCGCTGATGTAGCGTGTCAGGTAATCCCATTGGTTCAGGGTGAGGAGACGGCATCGCCGAGCTTGGTATCCGGCACGATCTTTGGCGCGATGTTGTCGAGCCACGTCTTCAGGGCGTTGAGGACAGGCAAGCTGTGCTGTTGGCGGAATCGGCGAATGCAGTCACCTGTCGTTTCACCGGCGTCGGGCTTTTCGCCTCGCGTCTGCCTTTCGATCCGGTAGAGCTGCTCGAAGAACCTGAGAGCCCGATTCAAAAGTTCATTCGTATATCCAATATCTTGCGATGCGCCTTGTGAGCATTCTGATTGAAGCGATTTGCGCCCATGCGGTTGCGCTTTCGATTGATCTGAACCCTTCAAACTGGACCAATTTTGGTTAGAGTTTTCCGGTGCATTTTCCTGGCTGGGAAAGGACCAGAAGACGATGAAAGCATCGCAGTTTTCGGACGCTCAGAAGGCGTTCATTCTGAAGCAAGGTGATGAAGGCGTGTCGGTTGCTGAAATCTGCAGGAAGGCGGGGATCAGCCAGGCGACTTATTTCAACTGGAAGAAAAAATACGCGGGCATGCTGCCACCGGAGATGAAATGGTTGAAGCAGCTCGAGGAAGAGAATTCGCGCCTGAAGAAGATCGTCGCGGATCTAACGCTGGACCGCGAGATGTTGCAGGATGTCATCCGCCGAAAGCTCTGAGGCCTGCTCGGAAGCGGGAGATGGTGAAAGGCATGTGCCGCGATTGGGCGATCTCGATCCGGCGTGCTTGTGGAGCGTTGAACTTCGATCGATCAACTCACCACTATACCTCTCGCCGTGCTGATCAGGCCGGTTTGGAACGTCGTATTCGCGAGATCTGCGAGATCCGTGTGCGGTACGGCTATCGCCGCGTGCATGTGCTGTTGGAACGCGAGGGTTGGGGCACCAACATCAAGTGAACTTACCGCATTTACGGGGACTTGGGGCTACAGTTGCGGAACAAGACACCGAAGCGGAGGGTAAAAGCCAAGCTTCGCGAGGATCGGCACATGGCCGTCGGACCCAACGACGTCTGGGCGATGGACTTCGTTCACGACCAACTCGCAACGGGTAAGAAACTGCGCGTGCTGACGGTGGTCGACACCTTCTCGCGCTACGTGCCGGTGCTTGATCCACGTCATAGCTATAAAGGCGAAGACGTTGTGCAAACCCTTGAACGGGTGTGCCAAAAAGCCGGCTATCCGAAAACGATCCGTGTCGACCAAGGGACGGAGTTCGTGTCGCGCGACTTGGACCTGTGGGCCTATTCCAAGGGCGTGACGTTGGACTTCTCACGCCCCGGCAAGCCAACTGATAATGCTTTCATCGAAGCGTTCAATGGCCGCTTCCGTGCAGAATGCCTGAACCAGCATTGGTTCCTGACCCTTGCGGATGCCCGCGAAAAGATGGAGGATTGGCGTAGATACTACAATGAGGAAAGACCTCATGGTGCGATCGGCAACAAGGTGCCGATCTCGTTGGTGAATTCAGGGTGCGCAACCAGCCCGCCTCCCTGAGTAAAGCCGGAAAACTATAGCATCCGGTGGTCCAACGTTTGGGAGCGGTTCACCCGCAAGGGGGCGTGGTCAGCCCGATCCTATCGAATCCTCTTCGTGCATTACGCGTTTGACGTCTGGATGACCCGGACGCATCCGGATCTACCATGGTGTCGGTATGCAGACGATGGTCTGGTGCACTGCCGGACCGAGCAGGAAGCAGAGGCCCTCATGGTCGAGCTCCAAGCGCGGCTGGCAGAATGCGGACTTCAGATGCATCCGACTAAGACCCATATCGTCTACGGCAAAGATAATCGGCGCCGGGAAATGTATCCGACGTTCAAATTTGACTTCCTTGGATACCAGTTCAGGCCGCGACAGGTGGCGACTTCACAGCGGAATGAGTTCTTCTGTGGCTATACCCCAGCGGCCAGTCCGGCGGCGCTAAAATCGATGCGGGCCACGATCAAGAGCTTGAACATTCCGCGGCAAACGCCCGGGACGCTGGCTGAAATTGCCAAACAGATCAATCCGCTCCTCCGGGGATGGATTGCCTATTATGGGCGGTTCAGTGGTTCGGCCCTGTTCTTCCTGGCTGACTATGTCAATCGGAAGCTCAAGGCCTGGATCATGCGAAAGTACAAGCGCTTTCGGTTCCACAAAACTCGGGCTTCGCAGTTCCTGCGGCAACTTGCCCGAGATAGACGGGACCTCTTCGTACACTGGCAGGCGTCCGGAACGAACACGTTTACCTGATGGGAGCGGTGTAATCGAGAGGTTCACGCACCGTTCTGCGAGAGGCCGGCAGGTGAAATCCCTCCGGCCTACTCACCCCGGCCTTTCGACCAAGATGGCACGGCTACGCGGACGTGCACTTCGAGGTGAGCGTTGCCGAGCTGGCGTGCCACATGGCCATTGGAAAACAACGACCTTTACCGGAGCGTTGCGCCTCACCGGGATGACCGCGCCGTTTGTCTACGATGGCGCCATGAACGGTAACGTCTTCCTGGCTTACGTCGAACAGGTGTTGGTGCCTACCCTGGAGATCGGCGACGTGGTGGTCATGGACAACCTACCGGCTCACAAGACAGCCGGTGTACGCGACGCCATCGAACGTGTCGGCGCCACGCTCATGTTCCTGCCTCCTTACAGCCCAGACTTCAATCCGATCGATAACGCCTTCTCCAAACTGAAGGCGATGCTGCGAGGCCGGGCGGAGCGTAAGATTGACGCCCTGTGGGACGCAGTCGGCGCCTTGATACCCCGCTTCACCCCCGCAGAATGCGCCAATTACTTCAAGGCTGCTGGATATGATCCGGATTGAACAGGATTTGCTCCAGACGATGCCGTGGAATACTTGAAATCAAATCGGATTATCCACGCTTGGACATGGCCACGTCAGCGAAACGAGAGTTTATGGAGTATTTTGACGAGATAAAATGGCGCCCGCGTCGTCTGACATACAAATTTCAGTTTGCCGGTCCTACGGGCGCCAATGCCGTCGAAGCTGCTTTGAAACTCGCGCGCAAGGCCACTGGACGGCACAGTATAATTTCATTCACCAACGGCTATCATGGCGTGAGCTTAGGCGCGCTCGCAGTAACTGGCAATCGATACTGCCGAGATGCAGCAGGTCTTCCTGCTGGCGGCGCAGTGTTCATGCCCTACGACGGGTATTGGGGAGCTGACAAAGACACTTCAGAATATCTGGAAAGGGTGCTCGCGGATGCTAGCAGTGGTATTGACATGCCGGCAGCCATCATTTTAGAAACCATCCAAGGGAAGGGGGTATAAATCCTGCCAGCAAAGACTGGCTGCAGTCGCTCGATCGGCTTTGCAAAAAGAACGGCATCCTCCTGATTGTTGATGACATTCAGGCGGGCTGCGGCCGAACCGGCGATTTTTTCAGTTTTGAGTTTGCGAATATATCTCCAGACATCGTTCTTTTGTCAAAGTCCCTCAGTGGCTGTGGACTACCTCTGTCCCTTTTGCTGTTCAAACCCGACTGGACGTGTGGCGACCGGGCGAGCACAGCGGGACTTTCAGAGGCAACAATCTCGCACTCGTGACGGGCACTGCCGCTTTGCGAAAATACTGGACAAATGAAAACCTGTCTAAGCTGTTGTCGAAACAGGACGCATCCTGAGCGAGCGCCTTCGGCAAATCGCTCAAAGCAACCGAGATTCTTACCTTTCCGTACGTGGAAGGGGCATGATGATGGGGCTTGACTGCAGTACGGGCAAACTGTCCGAGAAAATTGTCCGCCAGGCCTTCGAAGACGGACTTGTGATAGAACGATGCGGCACGGAGGACCAAGTGGTCAAATTTCTTCCTCCGTTGACTATTGACGGGCAGACGCTTCAACGTGGTCTGGACATTCTGGACAAGGCTGTGCGTACAAGCCCCTAAAGCCGCCCTCTGACGGCGCAGCCGGCGCATTGAATTGCACAAACACCTGCCAACGCATCGAGAGCGACCACCAGGATCGGCAAATTGTTCGACTCAGCAAGAAAGGCCGGTGCCATGTTCGAGGCGATGCTTTCCTGAGCAAAGGATTGGACCGCTGACCATCCGTCCGCCAGCAGAACGAGCTGCTCGCGCTTTTTCTGAATCAAGGGTCAGGCTAAAAAGCAGGCTTTTTAAGGCATTCTCGCGCCCAAAGTCCGAGTTTGCGATAAGCCTGTTTATGTTCGGAACCTGACACGCCAGCCGCAAGTTTCCGTCGCTGCGATGCAAATCCCTTGGTTTTGCGCCTTTTGACACAATCTCTTCAATGGCACGCCGATTGCATGGGACAGCGTGAAATAATCCGTTACGACCATGGGGGTCTTGCAAGCTCCGGCCGAGGAGGTCTACATGAATTTTGCTCGAACGCTCCCAATCAATGCGATAGATGCTGCACTGTTTGGTGCGGTTCCGCCAATTGAAGCTTTGCCTCGCCCACAGCGGGTGCCGCTGTCGTTGTCCCAGGAGCGTTGGTTTTCGTCGCGTCCGGTGGACGGCAGCCGAGCCCGTCACGTTCAGATGGAGCTTCGGCTTCGCGGCGAGTTGAACGAGGCAGTCCTTCAGTCTTCTTTGGACGGGCTGGTGGCGCGTCATGAGATGCTGCGCACCACCTTCGGGGTTGACGACGGCCGGCCGTTCCAGCGGATCGGGCCGTCGGACGTCCGGCTGCCACTGAAACGGGACGATCTGACGGCGGCAGCAGATGTGGAGGCGACCCTCGCGGAGTTCATGAGCCACGAAGTGCAGGCGACGTTCGACTTGGACTCCGGGCCGCTGATCAGTGCTCGGCTCTTGCGCTTGGCAGCGAACGACCACGTGTTACTGATCACCATGCACCGCATGATCTCCGATGAGCAGTCAGGAAAGATCCTGGCGCGCGAGTTCAACGAGCGCTACACTGCGGCCTGCGAGGGCCGCGCCGATCAGCTGATGCCATTGCCGGTGCAGTATGCGGACTATGCTGTTTGGCAGCGTCGTTGGCTGGCGGGCGAGCTGTTGGAGCGCCACTCGGAATACCGGGGCCGGATACTGGTGGGCGCGCCAACGACGCTGAAGCTGCCGACAGACCGGCCGCGTCCGGCGCGGCAGGACCGCAGGGACAGTTACGTCGAGTTCGTGTTACGGGAGCCGCTGGCCACGCGGCTCAAGGCACAAAGCAGTCTTCTTGGGACCACATTGTTCGTCACTCTGCTGGCGGGCTGGGCGCTCGTGTTGGCACGGTTGTCGGGTCAGGATGAGATAGTCATTGCCACGCCGGACGCCAACCGCACGCGCTCCGAGATTGCGGGGCTGATCGGCCCCTTTGTAGACGCGCCGACACTGCGGATTGATCTGTCAGGCGACCCCACTCTGGGGGACTTAATGAAGCGGGTGAATGCCGCGCTTTGGGCGCAGGCATACCAGGACCTGACGTTTGAACAGGTGATCGAGCTCGCCAATCCGCCCCGTAACGAGTCTCACACCGCGAGCTTCCCGGCTATACTTGCATGGCAAAATAATTCTGCGGCTCCTCTGGAGCTGCCGGGACTTGAGTACGTCAGCGTTGACGAACGTGTGGAGCAACATGATCTTGCGCTTGAGTTTGTTGAGGTCGGCGAGGCGATTCGTGGAAGGCTGATCTACGCGCCGTCGCTGTTTGAGCGCAGCACGGTCGAGCCGTTTGTGAGCTATTTGCAGCACGCGCTGAGCGAGATGGCGGTCGACCTTGGGCAGCGAGTTTGGTCGGCGGCACTTCCGTTGGGGGAGGAACGTCACCGTCTTCCGGCAGAGCCGAACCCGAGGAAAGCGGCCTATCCTCAGGACCGGCGCACGCACGAGCGGTTTGGGGCGCAGCCGGAGCAGGACCCGAGGGAGAGTTCGGTTGACTGCAAGGATCAGAGCCCAAGCTATCGTGAGCTGCGAACGACCTCTGGCGCGCCTCGCGATTGGTCGTTTCAAACATCGCCAATCAACTCGGATCCGCCGATCGATACCGCAGTCATGACCTTCATTGAGGGGACGCGCAGCGTTAGCCCCGGTGAACTACAAGCCAACAGCATCACGCGTTATCATGTCACAAGATTCTACCGTGAACAGATCACCAAAAGTGGCTATTATAACCAACTTAAATACATCGTCGAACCCTCATTCGAAGAGTTCGAGAGCCCCGGCAATTTGGATACCAGCGGCGAGCACGATAACACAGTTGTACCGGGGTTTCAGCACAAATACGCCCGGACGGGATTGTTGCTGGTAACGGACCGTTGCGCTTCATACTGCCGCTACTGCTTTCGCAAACGCATTGTTGGCAAGGACTCCGATGAAATCGCAGCTGATTTCGCGCAGATTGCGCAATATATCGGAAGTCATCCTGAGATGACGAACGTGCTGCTCTCGGGAGGCGACCCGTTCATGCTCAGCACCGCCAGACTTGATGAAATTCTTGACCATCTGCTGCCCTTCCCACATTTGGAGTCCATTCGATTCGGCACAAAAATGGTCGCCTACACGCCCGAAAGGTTCGAGGACCCTGCGTTACCGGCTTTGTTCCAACGGATCCATGACGCGGGCAAGGCCGCAGTGATCGTCACACATTTCGACCACATCGGTGAAATCTCGGTCGATGCTGAGCGCAACATTCGCTCGTTACGCGCGTGTGGCGTGCAGTTCCTCAACCAATCCGTGCTTCTCGGGAAAGTCAACGATGATGCCGAGATCTTAGCGGCAACCTTCGCCAAGTGTCATCAAATAGGTATCCGCCCATATTATCTCTTTCAAGGCAGGCCGGTGAAAGGTGCATCGCATTTTCAGGTTTCATTGCTCCGCGGACTAAAGATTGTGCACGGCATCAACCAACGTCTCAGCGGCATCCAAAAGACATTCAAATACATCATGTCGCATTACACAGGAAAGATTGAGATCCTGGATCTCGGAGCCGATGGCCGCTTGTATATGCGATATCATCAAAACAAAGCCGCAGAAATGATTGGAAAGGTCTTTTCCCGGCCGCACCTCGATGGCGCCTGCTGGTTGGACGACTTGCCTGAAGCGTGAGATCGAAGCGGAAATGCGGATTGCCGTAGAGAGCGAGTGGAGCACGAAGCACCGCCTTTTTTATATGGCAGCACCGTGAGGCGGTGGTGGCGACTTTCTCGCTTGCCCGAGAGTGGAGATGCTATGTGTTCGACGGGAACACCATTAAGGGGTTGGTCACTGCGGCGTGCGGAGTGGCGGAGGACTGGCTTGAACGATTCCATCTGGAACGCGCCCCCAGGACATTCAGCGTGCTTGGTCGTTTGGTAACCGCTACCCTCATCTTGAAAAAATGCTTCGGCAGATCACAGATAGAGCCCTAGCCGGGACCATGACAGAGCTCACGACTGATAGCCCGAAGAGCGGCGCATCGAGTTGCCCACCCAGCTCTACAAGGCGGCCAGGGGCGTGCTGTTCGTGCTCCTCGTCAATGTCTCGTTACTTGGGGTGTTTAAGAAGGACCACAGTTGGGGCACGAGTGGCCGTTAGGCTGAGCCTCGTCGCTGCACTGCGTTTGCGCTTCTGCTGGACTCAACCTTGATCGATCGACCTGAGGACGTAAATCAGAATGGATTTCCCCGTCTCAAACCTCATAAGGGACAGCTATGAGCGCTTCCCGCGGCAAATGAAGGTCGCCGCGCGTTGGTTAGTTGATCATCCGACGGAGGTCGCACTGCTTTCGATGAGAGAGCAGGCACGTCGAGCACGAGTCCCTCCGGCAACACTTACGCGGCTTGCAAAGCGCCTTGGTTTCGATGGTTTCGAGAAATTGAAGGAAGTATTTGCGGACAGCATCAGGGAAGGGCCCGAGAGCTTCATCCGGAGTGCAGAGGAATTGCTGGTGCGACGGCATATCGAGGGCGATGAGGCCCTCATCGGCGATACAATTAGAGCTTTGCATGGCCATCTAGGCGAATTTGCACAGCCCTCAGCGATTGCCACGCTGACAGCAGCCGCCGACCTCATGGTGGAGGCAAGGCAAATTTTTTGTATCGGCCGCCGTTCAAGCTTTCCGGTAGCTTATCTGATGCACTACCTCGGGTCATTGCTCGACTCTCCCACGATATTGATTGACGGAATGGGTGGCTCCTCCACCGATGTGCTCCGAGCTGTCGGTCCACAAGACGCATTGGTCGCGGTTACAGTCAGCCCGTATACTCGCTTCACTGTGCAGGCCGCCGATTTCGCGGTCTCGCGCGGTGCTAAACTAGTGGCTTTGACCGACAGCGACCTGTCTCCGATCGCTAAGATTTCTGAAATTGTGATCCGCGTTCGGACCGAAATGCCCTCGTTTATCCACACAATGACTCCCGCATTTGCCGCGGTGGAATGTCTCCTGCGCCTGGTCGCCGCCAGACGCGGTAATTGCGCCCTTCAAGCTTTGGCAGCCAACGAAGGACATCTCGCAGAATTCGGCACTTATGTCCTGCGGACACCGCGCAAACCTATCGCAAATTTCTGAGCTCAACGACGACCTGTTGGGCTCGCGCAGCATGTCGATGTTGGTATTGGTCCCGCCAACTGATGTAACCTTGATGATTGTCGCGCAACAGCACGCTCCATTCATCCCTCGGCTTGCGCACCCCGGTAACCTTGCGAGCGCGGCCATCGACGATCCGCGTTCGCTGCGCACGTCTTCCGAAGGCATAGGCGCCCGCGTAGAGTGGATCGTGGAGAATCTGCATGACGCTGTGGTAGGCCGGCGCCTTCCAGGCAAGCTTGCAGACGTCGACATTGCGCAGAACGACCGGCATCTTGATATCGGCCCACCGCAGCCACAAAAAGACCTGTCGTCCACTTCCCAGTTCCCGGAATTTGGCGAAGACGAGCCTGATCGTTTCTGCCACATGTTCGTCCGGGTCAATCTCGATCTTGCCCGCCTCGCTCCAGCAAAATCCCGGCGGCAGCATGAACCGCAGTTCCCCGCGTCCTGCCTTGGAATCACGTGCGGCGATGCCGCGCTGACGCATCAAGCTAAGCTCATACTCCGACATCGTGCCTTTCAATCCAAACAGCAGACGATCGTTGACGAGCTGCGGATCATAGGCGCCATCCGGATCGATGACCAGCGTACCCGCAAGCGCGCAAAGGTCGACCAGATGATGCAAGTCCCTGCCGTTGCGCGCCAGGCGTGACGCTTCAATGCAATTGACAGCTCCGACATTGCCGGAGCAAACCTGTTCCACAAGCCGTTCGAATCTAGGTCGTTCCATGCTGCCTGAACCGGAGCGGCCGAGATCATCATCGATTACGCTCACCGACCTGGCGCGAAAGCCTTGGCCACAATCTGCGCACGATCTTCCCACGACCATCGCCGACGCCGCTCCGGCCCCGTCAACAAAACTGCATGTCTCATGCTTCAATGCACTCTTAATTCCACTCTTACGAGCGCAGACTCACGGGAGACGCGGAACTTCGCAAGGCGGTTCACGCCGAAGGGATACGTTCCGCTTCGGCGGGCTGCGGCAAGACCAGAATCGAAAAACGAGGAAAAGGCGGCTGTCGTGAGCAGGGATCGACGCCAGCCGAGTGAACCTGGATGGCAGGTGTTGATGCCACACCCAGGCCAGGAGCTGTGTTGGGTTTGCTGCTATTCTCCGCATCCTAATGAGGTTGTGTGCGTCAAGTTCAGCAAAATGGGCAGTCATGAGACTGGTCATGCGGCATTGCGGAGAGCGAGTTTCTTGTGCTCTCTGAGGTCGTCCATATTGATGTAGCGGTTGGCCTCCATCCAGTTTTCGTGGGTTTCGACGGCAAGCGCCCGGACTAGGCGCAAGCAGCTGTCGGTGTTGGGAAAGATGCGCACGACATAGGTTCTGCGCCTGATCTCCTCGTTGAGGCGCTCGAGCATGTTGGTGCTCTTGAGATGCTTGTGGTGAGTGCGCGGCAGGCGGAAGAAGGTGAGCGTCTGCTCGATGGCCTCCTCGACCCAGCCGGTGAGGCGCGGATATTTGCCCGACCATTTGCCCAGCCAGGCGGCAAGATCGGCCTTCGCCTCGTCGATGTCACGCCGGTCGTAGATCCATCGCAGTTCCTGCAGGCAATCGTCGCCGTGCTTGCGCGGCAGGTGGTCGAGCGCATTGCGCAGGAAGTGCACGTAGCAGCGCTGCCAGGCGGCTTCCGGAATGACTTCGCCGATCGCCGCGACGAGGCCGGCATGATCGTCAGAGACGACGAATTCGATACCCTTGAGGCCGCGGGCTTTCAGCCCCAGCAGGAAGTCCTTCCAGGCCGACCGGCTCTCGCGGCCGGCCATCTCGACGGAGAGGATCTGCCGCCGGCCATCCCAATCGATGCCGACGGCGATCAGCACCGCCTGGCTCCTGACGACGCCGGCCTCTCTGACCTTCTCATAGCGAGCGTCGAGAATGAGATAGGGAAAGGGCTCTTGAAGCGGGCGGCAGGCAAAGGCCTTCAGGCTTTCGTCCAGGCGCTTGTTGATTGCTGAGATCGATGACGCCGAGAAGGAATGACCGCACAGTTCCTCGGTGATCGCCTTGACCTTGCGCGTCGACACTCCCTGCACATACATCTCCGCCAGCGTCGCCACCAGCGCCCGCTCCGAGCGCTGGTAGCGCTCGAACAGTTCGGTGGAGAAGTGCCCGGAGCGATCCTGCGGCACCCGGAGCTCTAACTTGCCGACCCGCGTCATCAGCGTGCGACCGTAGTGGCCGGAGCGGTAGCCGAGCCGCTCGGGCGTGCGTTCGCCTTTCGCAGCTCCCAAAGCCTCGTCCATCTCGGCTTCAAGTACCTCCTGCATGACAGCACGGATCACCTCGTGCAGCCCATCGGGGTTTGAAAGCAAAATATCTTTGACGGCGCCAACGGCAGTCTTATCTTCAATCTTGGTCATGGTGGCGTTCCTTCCAGGGAATCAGGTGACGTTGAACATCACCAGCCTGCCATGGCCGCCCTTCTCAGCGAAATTTGCAGAACCTTCCGCACACTACCCCTAATGATCGTGAGGCTTCGTTTCTGGCCGGCGACACTATGACCGTTGCTGCTGCTCGATAGATGGCCTCATCGCAAAATCACCTCACGGACGCGAAACGCGCGCGGCCGGTTGGCTCCGGGTCCGTCGCGCGTCTGTTGTACGCTCAATTACAAGATCAGTTTCCGGAGGCTTGTCACTCATATGGAAATCGGCGAGAAGCTGGACGACTTGCTGATCCGATGGAGAGAGGCGATGATGCAGACGCAGGAAATCCATCCAGGTCGGCGTGCGGAACGTTTCCGTCCACCGGGAGGGCTTTCGAAGATTTCTCTGGAGCGTCCAGTCGCGCGCACCTGCGCGAGCTAGGGCGTATCTGCGAGTGCGCATGTGATCGAGGAAGATGTCAAGGTCGGTTTCATCTATGGAATATTCCGTCCTCGCTGCAATCGGACCGTTTCGGGGCTTTAGATCAAGCGCCACAGCGGGCGCCGGATACACCGAGCCCTGCTGATCACCCTCCGCCTCCAGATGCACCGGCAAGACGAACCCTGAAGCCGCAAAGAGGAATAGGGCGGCCGCGGCTAATTCGAGAGAAGAAGCCAGCGAATAGGTCTGGGCGACGGTCCCCCAGATCCAGCTCCCCGCTGCCATGCCACCCGACAGGAATGCATAGTAGATTGAGAGCGTACGGCCGACGACCCAGCGCGGACTGCCCAATTGTACCCAGACGTCGAACCCGGTCCAGGTGATGACCCATCCGGCGCCGCCGATGGCAAGCGCAAGTGTCGCCATAGGTACATAGGAGGTGAAGGCAAGCGAGATGCAACACACCGCGGAAGCGATCGAAGCGATCGCCATCAACCATTCCGGAGGAAGCAATTTCCTTAAGAGCCGGTTGTTTAGACCGGCGATGCAGGCGCCTGTTCCAAAACCGGCAAATAGTATGCCGTAGATGATAGGTCCGCCGGCCAAACGATCGCGTGCGACGAGCGGCAGAAGTGCAAGAATGGCAATGGCGGCAAGACCGAAGAGGTTGCACGGATAATCGCCGCTCGGATGTCGGAGGAAAGTGCCGTGAACCGCATGCCGTCGTGGATTGCTGTTGAAATCCGCTCTGCTGGCAGAGGAGACGAGCGAACGTGCCACTTGTTGCGCAACACGGCGCCGAGCGGTGCGAGGTTGCTGCACGCGGCAAAAAGAAAGGCCGCCAAAGGGCCAAGGAACGCGAGAACGGCTCCGCCCACAGCCGGTCCGAGGCTGCGCGTCACGTTGTATCCAACCGACATGAGTGTCACCGCAGCCGGAATATCTCGTTTGTCGAGTTATCACCCACCGAGGCATGCCAAGCGGGGTCATTCAGCGCAAATCCGCAGCCTGCCATAAATCCCAGCCCGAGAATGAGCCAGGGACTGACGAATCCAAAGGCGGCAGCAACTGCCAGTGCGATAGACGCGAGCGCGATTAATGACAGCCCGATGATCATGACCGATCGGCGGCTATACGTATCGGCGATAGCTCCAGCGATGATAGAGAGTATGAATGCTGGAAGCGTGGTCGAAGCCTGCACAAGTGCGACCATCAGATCCGAAGTGGAGATCATCGCCATGAGCCAACTGATTGTGACAGTTTGCACAAGCCATCCTAGATTTGCGACTTGCGTCGAACTCCAGATCGAACGGAATGCGATATTCCGCAGCTGATAGAGGGTGCTTGGCCCGCGCACGGAGACGTCTTTGATCTGCATTCTGCGGGACGCCTCGAGCTTCTTGGAACCCCAGTGACGTAGCAGGATATCCGCAACCATGCTACGAATTCCGCCGTTATTGAGGGCCCTTGGCGCAGGAAGCCTGTGTTGAGCGGGACTGCACCCGGCAGTCCGAGTCCCACTGACATTTCGCTTGCTTATTATAAAGCTTGTAGCCTGTTTAAGATTTTCCGTTTCGAACCCGGGTCAATCGTTTGTCGCGCTATTCTACCGTCCGTTTTTCGCGCACGTGATTGGTTTCACCAGCAGAGAGTGACGAGTCGTCTGTGACCAGCATATCGAGAAGGCGGGCGCTGAATCTGCGGCTTCTGTCTCGGCCATTTTGCTCACTAACACTGTCCGATTATTCCTCTGGAAGGGCGTACCGGAGCACGCGCACTTTCTCCTGGTCGTGGAGGGAATTTCCAACACTCGATTGACACGATAATTGTCATCCTCGAGTTGTTGTTGTCAAAACTTACTAGAGGCGCGGCGTTTTCAGCCAGTTAGAAACGCGACACTAGGACCGTCGGTCAGCCACCGATCTGACCGGCTGGTCCGGGTTGCAGGCGGAGTGGGGCGGGTGAGACGCACGCGGCAAGAACGACGCGGCGGACGCGGAAGCCTTGTGTGAGGCGATGAGCCGACCCACCATGAGGTTCGTGCCGGTGAAGACCGCGAATCAGCAGGCGGCGTTGATGCTGGTCGGCGTGCGGGAGAGACTCATTCGCAATCGAACGCAGCTCGCCAATGCCATTCGCGGTTTTGCCATGGAGTTCGGCATCGTCGCGGCCAAGGGCATGTGCCGGATCGAACCGCTATTGGAGCGAATAGCGGCTGATCAATCCCTGCCTGAATTGGCGCGCGAGCTCTTTGCCATGCATGGTGTTGAATATCGGCAATTGCTTGCCGAGACGAAAGCCATCGAGGAAAAATTGACCGCGCTGCATCGCTCCGATGAATGCAGCAGGCGGCTTGCCGAAATTCCGGGTGTCGGGCCGGTCGGCGCATCGCTTTTGAAGATGAAGACCCCAGATCCCCGAATGTTCAAGTCGGGTCGCGAATTTGCCGCCTGGATAGGGCTTACATCCAAAGACCATTCGACGCAGGCAAGGTAAGGCTTGGTGTGATCACACGTGCCGGCGATGCTGAGGAGCGTTTTAGTGGTTGGCGCGACTGCCCTTCTTCAGCACGTCAGAACAGGTCGAAGCAGACATGCTTCCCGATGGCTCACCGAACTCCTGCAAAGGAAGAAATCGAAGCTGGTTGCGGTGGCACGCCAACAAGATCGCCCGTATCGCCTGGAAGCTCATGGTGAGTGGCGAAAATTATCGGCGGACGGAGGGGCAAACACAGGCAGTATAGGAGATTGGCCATCACGGTGAGCATGATAATGCTACCGTGTTGAGCTGATGCAGTGAACTTGCAAGAGAAAAGCAGATGGTGCGATCGATCGATCCAAGACGCGTGAAACTCCGTCAGTTCCACTGGCCATTCAAGGCAGTTACCGTGTTAGGAGCACGCGTTGCGGAAACCATCTTGGCAAGTGGTCATGTGCGACCACACAGAAAGGCCGCACAGATGGAAGCAAGCGATCCGATCAAAAATTTCTGTTAAAAAACACTTGCAAGTGGGGGCCGTCAACATATGGAACTGGAAGGCTGAGCGCGAGGCGATGACAGAGCAGGAGCGACGGGCGGCATGACGCACAACAGCCAGGGGACGACGACCGCACGACCGAAGCTTGATGATGTGGCGTTCGAGGCGTTTATCAGGGCACGTCGTCCGGCATCGCCAATCTGGTCAATGAGCGGTCTCGATGGCTATCTCACTGCTCTCATCATCGGACCGAGATTTATCGACCCACGCCAATGGATCCCGGAATTGACCAGTCCGGATGCCCTGAATCTGCCGATGGAAACAACTGAACATCGGGCCGTGCAGACGATCGTTGCGGAATATAACCGCATCTCTGCGAGCCTTTCTGAAACACCGAAAGACCCCCGGCCCAAGTTCACCAGGATCGATGATCAGACCTTTGATCCATTCGATTGGATCTCTGCTTTCTGCGAGGAAACAAGTTACGCGCCCAAGCTTTGGCAGCCCGTCCTTCGAGGTCATGCCGTCACTGGGGATATCATCGCGCCCATCCGCAAGCTCGGCGAGGCAAAACGGAAAGCGACCCGCCACGATGCTGCTGAAGTCGCCGAAGCACTCGTCAATATCGGAACCCATTTTATGCCGAAGCGGGCAAAGCAGAAGTTCTGACCGAGAGCCAGAAACCTATTTAGCCGACCGTGAAGAACGCTGTTTTCATTGTGGCGGGCAGGATTGTCCGTCGCCACAGTTTTTACGTTGAGATCTTCAGGAAGCGTGTGACGCGGAAACGTGCGGGGATCGCGGCAGAGCCGCCAGGAGCAATGCGGCGAGCAGGCACAAACAGTCTCTGAACCAGTTAAGCAGGAGCGAGAAGTTGTAGCCAACGGCAGCCAGAACGGCATTGATGGCATCTCCTTGTTGTCCGGCGAGATAATTGCGATCCATCCGATGCTCGTTCTTGATGTGGCCGATGACGGGCTCGACGGCTGACCGTCGTCGTGATCCGTGCAATGCAGGCACGTCGAGGTCCATTTCGTGGTGAACCCGCGCCGAAGCATGAACCCAGCCGAGACCGCCTTCGTACGGACGATTCATGAGATGGTCGCGAAGACCTCGTTGGAGGAGCGCACCTATCTGTAGGGCGACCATCTGGGTTGTCGCGCTGCCCCGATCGGTAACGACTCAGTCCGTCGCCTCGCGGAACCTCATCGCCTCAAGCAAGAATTCGCTCGCATTGCGGATCTCCTCGATGAGGAAGTCGCGCGCTAGATCGGGCTGGTCCTGGCGCAGGGCGCCCATGATTTCCTTGTGCCTGTGCGGCGCCCGGCCGAGCGAGCTTCCCAGCAGCGCCCAGCGCGCCTCCCAGAACATTGGGCTGCGGCGAAGCCACAGGCTCTCGATGAAGCTGAGCAGCAAGGTCGAACCGGAGGAGCGGTAGAGCTCGAACAGGAAGCCGGTATCGGCTTGCCGCACTCCTGTCGGATCGCTGGCGAGCCGGGCGGCTTCATGCTGCGCCACGAAGGCGTCAAGCCGCTCGAACTGTGCGGGCTTCAGATGGGGCGCGGCAAGCGTCAGCGCCAGCGGCTCCAATTGCAGGCGCACCGCCGTCAGTTCGGAAAACTCGCGCCGGGTCATGCGCGGAACCACGGCCGTTCCCGATGGCTTGGCATCCAGCGCTCGCTCGTTGACTAGGCGGCGTAGGGCTGCACGCCCCGGCATGGGGCTCAGCGATAATGTCGCGCAGACTCCCCGAATGGAAAGCTTGCTGTCCGGTGTGAAATCGCCATTGATCAGCGAGTTGCGGATCAGCCGATAGGCCGCTGCCTCCAGCGCGCCCGCGGCCGTGGTTTCGGTGCTCGCTTCGCTCTTGCCCATATGCTCTATGCTCGCTCGATTTCGGCTCCGGATTTTGTCTTGCTGGAACTCAGTCGCACCGTCTGGCTCGTCACGACCGGGTTGCATGGATTGGCTGGTGAGACCGCTTCTGCCAGCCCCTACCTCCATGCTGCGCTTAGTTTTGGAGATACCGGTCGCGCTGAGTCGGCGCGGTCTCCGCCGTATCGCTCGGCACCGCCGTTGATCGTGGCGGGATGATCAGTCAGCGGCTTGTGTCCTGCGGGGTTCGGCCCGGCAGCCGGCAATCGCCTCGTCAGAAAACCAGACGGCGAGGCTTCCGCGCTGCTGCAAGGCAGATTCATACTCCGCCCAATTCCGCACCCGGTATTGCTGCTTCGGAATGCAGTGACGGCGAGCGGCATTAGTTTTGAAGGGCATAGCGGAAATCCGAGATCAGGAGGACGCGGTTCCCTATGCCATGCCACTCCGGCCGCTAAATCGCTCATCGGTGCAACAATGCGTATCAACACCGATCGCCTCGGTGGCGTCCCTCGCAATGTAGTGTACTGAGCTGGATCAGCCGACAGGGCCCTTGGATGAAAACCGAGACGCCAGGCCGCTTGGACGTAGAGCAGACCATCGCCCGGTGTATTGCTTTCAAACAGGATGAGGGCTCTTGTTGCCATTTGTGTTGGCCTTTCGTGGTGTCCGATGCGGCGACATGACGGTAAATCGAGCCAGTTCTCAGACGTGTCTGACTTCCGATTTTTGGTCAGCCTGCCATTAGATTGCCAAGCCTTCCCATCTGCTCCGCAGGTCGGGAAAGCGCGATCCTCATGGCAGTGACATCATTTTGGATGAGCGTGTTCATGAGATGTCCTCGTCGGTCTGCGACGCGCTTTAGGATAACCATGCATCTACCGTTCCAAAAGAGAATACCATTAAAACACAATACGATACCTCTCATGCTGCTATGTCGCTTGTCCAACATCGTTGGACATCAGACAACGCGGGGCGCGCTTGGATGGTGCGTGAGCCCCACTTTCCCGCGAAAGAACCTGTTCGCCATTTCTCGGAGAATGCTTGGGATCCAACAATTGTCGGGTTTGTCGAGTGTGTGGCACGATGCTATGTGACCTGGCGTCCTGCCGCAGTCTCATGGGAGCTATTGAATACACTGCCCAACATATCATCTGAGGCTCTTTCTGCGCAGTTGGCATGACTTTTGAAGCTCCCCTTGTCGCGGTCAGGAATTGCCGTCTGGCATTCATGGCGTGAGTATAGCGCGATCGCTGAAACGAGGGAGTAAAGCAACATGTCAGGGCAGCACAATCAACCTAAGCCGACAAGCGCTCGTCCCATCCGCACACCTGCAGAGCTGGTCGAATCTGGCTTCGTTACGGCTGAAGACCTTGCTAGTAGTATCGACGCCGTGGCCGAGCGCCATGCCGTCGGGATCAGCCCCGCCATCGCCGCGCTGATCGACCGGAACGATCCGAAGGATCCGATCGCGCGCCAGTTCGTGCCGGATGCGGCCGAGCTAAATGTGGCGCCCGAGGAGCGCGAGGATCCCATTGGCGATCTCACGCACAGTCCTGTCGAAGGGATCGTGCATCGTTATCCCGACCGGGTCCTGCTCAAGGCCGTGCATGTCTGCCCGGTCTATTGCCGCTTCTGCTTCCGCCGCCAAATGGTCGGTCCGCAGGGGCTCGGCACCCTCTCGCCCGAGGCCATGGACGAGGCGTTTGCCTATATCGCCAATCGCCCGGAAATCTGGGAGGTGATCCTCACCGGTGGGGAACCGCTCATGCTCTCACCCCGCCGCCTCGGGGAAATCATGCAGCGGCTGGATGCCATCGATCACGTGAAGATCGTCCGCTTTCACACCCGCGTTCCCGTGGTCGAGCCGGAACGGATCAACGAGGCTTTGATTACCGCCATAGAGGCGAGCGGCAAGACGGCCTATGTAGCCCTCCATGCCAATCATCCGCGCGAGTTGGCGCCTTCGGCTCGCGAGGCCTGCGCTCGTCTCGTCGATTCGGGCGTCGTTATGATCAGCCAATCGGTTCTGCTCAAGGGCGTCAACGACGATCCCGACACGTTGGCGGCGCTCATGCGCGCTTTCGTGGAAACGAGGGTAAAACCTTATTATCTTCACCACCCGGACCTCGCCCGCGGCACGAGGCATTTCCGCCTCTCCATTGAGGAAGGCCGCGCCCTCGTGGCAGGCCTGCGCGGTCGAATCTCGGGGCTTTGCCAGCCGACCTACATCCTCGACATTCCGGGTGGGCATGGGAAGGCGGTGATCGGACCGGATGCCATTCAGCAAGAGGAGGCAGGTTGCTATAGGGTCTGCGACTTCAAGGGCGGCGGGCACGCGTATCCGCCTTCGGATTAACATAATTCAATTCAAGCACTACCGATCCTTATGTGGACGGCCTCCACCTCCTATGGGCAATACTCTGATCGACTCGCTTGCGCCCATGTTGGAATAGACGGCCCCTGCGCAGGCGGTTCCAGTCCAGCTCCCAGAGAAGACACTTTTCTCGTAAGGGAGAGCCATAAATTCAATCAATGATCATGATTATATTTATCTGTTTGCGTTATGTAGCGGGAGTGGTCAAATTCGCGAACAAAGTAGATTCCAAACGCAAAGCGACCTTGATGGGTGCTGTCTGGGCAGGGAGGTCCGCACCGGGAACGGCATTCCGCCGTCCGGGACATTGTTTTCCAAAGCCGACAGCGCGAAACCAACGTTTTGGCGCAAGACGATCTGTTCGAACTATTCGCGAACGCTGGCCCGCCGCATATGCGCGAGTCGGCAAGAAGTGGGATGACTTGCATGACACTGCCTGACAAGCGCGGCGCGATTGAAGAGGCCATCTCGGCCATTGGGGACGGCGCCTCGGTCATGCTCGGCGGCTTCGGCGTGCCCGGAACGCCCTTCTGCCTGATCCGTGAGCTGGTTAGGCAGGGCCCCCGCAATCTGATAATCATCAAGAACGACGCCAATGAAGCAGGAATGGGCGTCGATTGGTTGCTAGAAAATGGCCAGGTGGCCAAGCTGGTAACCAGTCATATCGGTCTCAACCCGACCGCCATACGCATGATGAACGAAGGCGCCATCGAGGTGGAATTCGTCCCGCAAGGCATTCTGGCCGAGCGCATCCGCGTGGCCGGAGCTGGAATGATGGGCTTTGTAACTGATATCGGCCTTGGCACTCCCGTCGAGGAGGGAAAGCAGAGCATTGTCATAGAGGGCAGGACGGGTCTTCTCGAGACCGCACTGCGTGCCGATTTCGCGTTGATCCATGCCCACAAGGCCGATGCTTTCGGCAATCTTTCCTTCTCGGCCTCGGCGCGCAACTTCAATCCCCTAATGGCCATGGCCGCGCGCCAAACCATTGTTGAGGCTGAGAGGATCGTGACCCTTGGCGCGCTCCTACCCGAGAGTATCCACTTGTCCGGAGCTTTTGTCGATACGGTGGTTGAACTGACTGAATTGCCGGAGGTCTACGGTGTCGTCCAACGCTAAAGAGAAGATGCTGAAGCGCACAGCTGCCGATATCCTGCCCGGCATGACTGTCAATCTGGGCATCGGGCTGCCGACTGAGGTGCTGCAATATGTGGTCTCCGGCATCCCGGTCTGCCTGCATTCGGAAAACGGGATCGCCGGCGTCGGACCTGTTCTATCGCCCGACATGGCCGACCGCAACCTGATCGACGCTGGCGGCGCCTATGTCTCCACCATACCCGGCACGGCATTCTTCGACAGCGCGGTCAGCTTCGCGATCGTGCGCTCCGGCCGCCTCGATCTGACCCTGTTGGGGGCCTTCGAGGTCGCGGCGAACGGCGATCTGGCGAACTGGAAGATCCCTGGCAAATTCTCGCCGGGCATTGGCGGCGCGATCGAACTGGCGCAAAAGGCGCGGCGGGTGGGCGTTATCATGATGCACACGGATCGCAAGGGCAACCCGAAGATCCTCGTACAATGTACCCTGCCCTTAACCGCCAAAGGCCGTGTGAGCCGGATCTATACCGATATGGCGGTCTTCGACGTCACCGCCGAAGGCCTACATCTGCGCGAAATCGCCGAAGGCGTCGGCCTCACCGAGCTTCGCGCGGCCACCGGCGCCCCATTCCGTATCCCCGATCAGGATTTGCCGAGGTTCTAGATGGACAGGACTGCCATCCTTCATGCGGTCGATGCACTCTTCGATCGCGAACTGGAATTTCTGACCGAACTGGTGCGCCAGCCGTCGACACGAGGGGCCGAGCAATCGGCACAGGATTTCGTGGAGAGGGAGTTGTCTGGACTCGGTTTTGAGGTCGACCGCTGGCAAATCGATGTGAAGGAGATCGCGAACATGCCCGGCTTCTCGCCGGTGATCGGCAATTATGAGAACGCCGTGAACGTGGTGGGCAGCCTACGCAGCCGGACCAGCAGCGGACGCAGCCTGATCCTTAACGGCCATATCGACGTGGTGCCGACAGGCCCGCTGGACATGTGGGATCGCGCACCCTTCGACCCGCACATCGACGGCGACTGGATGTACGGCCGCGGCGCGGGTGACATGAAGGCCGGGTTGACCTCGAACCTCTTTGCCATCGATGCGTTGAAGCATCTCGGCCTGCGTCCCGCCGCCGACGTGTTCTTTCAGTCTGTCGTGGAGGAGGAGTGCACCGGCAATGGCGCGCTAGCCTGCTTGCACCGCGGCTACCGCGCCGATGCAGCACTGATTCCCGAACCGTTTGCCGAAAAGCTCGTGTCCTCGCAGGTCGGGGTGATCTGGTTTCAGGTGCGCCTGAAAGGCTTGCCGACGCATGTCGCCTATGCCGGTTCGGGCGCCAACGCCATCGAGGCGGCCATCCCCCTATTCGAGGCGCTGCACCGGCTGGAGCGGCGGATGAATGCGCCGGAATGCCGCCATCACGACTATGTCGGCCACAGCCATGCGCTCAACCTCAACATCGGCAAGATCGAGGGCGGCGACTGGGCAAGTTCTGTCCCCGCCTGGTGCGTCTTCGATGTGCGCATGGGGGTATTCCCTGGCCAGAGACTCGACGAAGTGCGCCACATGATCGAAGAGACCATCTTCGATGCGGCCCGCAACCACCCCTTCCTCGCCGAGAACGGTCCCGAAGTTGTCTATAATGGCTTCGCCGCAGAGGGCTATTCCTTCAAGGATGACAAAAGTGCAGCGGCGCGCGCGGCGCTGGCCGCGCTCGACCGCGCCCACAGCCTTGTCGTTGGCAAGCCCCTTGAACACGAGGCGATCACCGCCACCACGGACGCCCGTTTCTTCGGCCTCTACGCCGACACCCCAGCGCTCGTCTATGGCCCGCGCGCCGAGGCGATCCACGGGTTCAACGAGCGCGTCGACCTAGACTCAGTCCGGCGCGTGACACAATCGACCGCCCTGTTCATCGCCGACTGGTGCGGCCTGGAGGAAGTATAACCCATGCGCGACGCCGTCATTGTTTCCACCGCCCGAACCCCGATCGGCAAGGCCTATCGCGGCGCCTTCAATGCCACGCAAGGGCCGCTTCTGGCGGCCTATGCCGTGCGCGCCGCCTTGGCTCGTGCCGGGCTAGAGGGCGGAGAAGTGCAGGATTTCACGCTGGGCTGCGCCCTGACTCAGGGCACCAGCGGCATCAATGTCGCCCGCCATACCGTCTTCGCCGCTGGCCTTCCCGACGGCGTGCCAGCCGTTACCATCGACCGGCAATGCGCGTCTGGTCTATCGGCAATTGCAACGGCAGCCAACCAGATCCGCTCCGGCGACTGCGATATTGCTCTGGCCGGCGGCATGGACAGCATCTCGCTGGTGCAGAACGACGATTGGAACGGCACCCACTATCGTGTGCCGGCGATCCGCGGGGGATACTATATGCCCATGCTGGCCACGGCGGATCTGGTCGCGCGCAAATATCGCGTCACCCGCGCGGCGCAGGATGAATATGCGCTGATCAGCCAGGAGCGCACTGCCGCCGCGCAGGAAGCGGGGCGCTTCGCCGACGAGATCGTTCCGGTTTTGGCCGAGCAGCCTCCAAAGAACCGGGAAACGGGCGAGGAAAGTATTGCGTCAGTCACATTGGGGCGCGACGAATGCAATCGTCCCGGCACCACCCTGCAAGGCTTGGCGGCGCTCGCGCCCGTGATGGGCGAGGATTCGACCGTCACTGCCGGTAATTCCTCCCAGCTTTCCGACGGCGCCTCGGCTTGCGTCCTGATGTCGGCCTCGGAGGCGGCCTCACGAAACCTCACCCCGCTCGGTGTATTCCGCGGCATGCTAACCGTCGGCTGCGCTCCTGAGGAAATGGGGATCGGACCCGCGCTGGCCATTCCGTCCTTGCTCGATCGCCACGGCCTTTCGCTCGACGACATCGACCTCTTCGAGATCAACGAAGCCTTCGCCGCGCAACTGGTCTATTGCCGCGACCTACTCGGACTTGACTCGGATAAGTTGAATGTCAATGGCGGCGCCATCTCCATCGGTCATCCCTACGGGATGAGTGGATCGCGCCTTGTCGGCCACGCGCTGCTGGAGGGACGCCGGCGTGGCGCGCGCTTCGCCGTGGTGAGCATGTGCGTGGGTTGGGGCATGGGGGCGGCAGCGCTGCTTGAGGTCGCTTCCTGAGCAATATCGACCTCTCTCGAGGTCGCCTGGCGAGCGGAGCAGAAAGGATCATGATGACGTCTGGATTATCATTCCGGTTGGCCAAGCGCGAGGATTGCGAAGAGATCCTGCTGGCGCTTCGGTTGCTGGCTGAGTCTCTCGGCACTCCCGGGCGCTTGAAAAGCACCAGGGAAAATATTGAAGCCGCCGGATTCGGTCCTCGGCGCGAATTTACCGTGATGCTGGCCGAGGTCGACGGCAAGATCGCCGCCATCTGCCTTTACTTCCCGATGTTTTCTTCTTGGATGGGCAAGCCGGGCCTGTACATCCAGGACCTCTTCGTCCACGAGGAATTTCGCAGCGCCCGGATTGGTGAAAAGCTGCTGCGCCACGTAGCCCGATCCGCTAGCAATGACGGTTACCACTATCTCCGCCTGACAGTCGATCATGGCAACCAGGCGGGGGCTCGCTTCTATCTTCGGCATGGATTCGAACCGGCGAACGATGAGACGAGCTACAGGCTTCATGGTGAGGCATTCGAGAGATTTTGTCGCAGCGGAACTAACCGCCACTCTTGAGGCTGTACGACTAGCGCCCTCTGCCCTTTGTTAAGGTGCCCCTCCGGATACGTGTGCCAGTTTTTTTGGACTTGTTTCGGAAAAGATACTGCTGTCGAATCCAGTACGAGATCGCACCTTCTCCTGGAGCTGAGCAAAACGATCCAGCAATGCCGTCACATCGCCACCAACCACCGAGTGCTTCGACATCTTCTCGCCGTTTCACAGCGACAACAAGGTGATCGGCCACATTGAGCGAGAGCGTTCCAATAATACGAAAATTGCGGCATGATCGTCAACACTGGTGGCGCTATTCGCAGTTCTTTGTGGGGCCGAAGGGAGTCGTTACCCCCTTCATTTTGACACGCTACCTAGCCATAAACTATTTTCCAGATCTACGGTCGATGGCGGCGATCCGGGCAGCAGACGCCCCTTCCTCAAGACGGATTGTGACAGAACCGACGACAATCTCGGCGCGGGAGGTCTGCTTGGCCGCCGGCGGCTCCGGCGCGGGAGTCTCGACAACGATGGCCGCGAATTCGACTGCGTCTTCCGGCTCAGGCAAGACCAGCTTGCCCTGCCGCGCCAGTGTTCGCCAGGACGACAGGTGATTGGCCTTCAACCCGTGGCGTTCCGCCACTTCGTTCACCGTCACTCCCGGACGCAAATTCTCCGACACGATCCGCGCCTTGACTTCGTCCGGCCATTGCCGATGAAACTCCCGTCGGCTCCGTACGCTTCGTAAGAACCTCCAGTGTAGTATCCATGGAGAAACTCCTTGTCGCTCGTCCATGGAAACTCGATCACAGATCAGGCGACAGCGGGCAATGTGGGGGCACAACATCGGTTAAGGTGCAAAACAAGTTCACCATTCTGCCGCCTAGCCAAGCCGCCTACTGTGGACGCCGCGGCTGGCGGTGGTTTGATGTCGACCCAGAGCAACCGGACTACAAACGCTTCCCTCAGTATAAACGAGCTGCACCCGCTGCAGTTACGGTGAATGCTGGCGACATCCTGTATATGCCGCCGGCAGCACTCCACCATGTCCGCAGCTTATCCACCTCAATTTCCTTCAATATCGATTTCCACACAAAAACGGAGCGTATTAGATGCGCTAGCGAGGGCGGACAAGGATATGCCGAAAGAGGTGGTTTTCTATAATGCAATCAACGCGCTCGCGGTAACAAGCAGCATACCAGAGGCCATCACCTTTCCGCTATGCCGGCCTTACTTAAGCTATATAAGTTGACGGACGAACGCTCTCTGCGGTGAGAGCTGCCTGCGCGACAGGCTCGCACCCATCAGTCTTAGTACACGCGCAGGACTAGCATTCTGGTGGGACAGTCGCTCACGCCGCATTTCACTTAGCTGCGGCTCAGCGATGGCAGGACCACAGCTCTGTGACGGCCTGATCCGGTCGGCATCCGATCTTGCGAATTTCGCTCGCATAACGAGCGCCGTAGAGGCCGATTTCAAAATTTTACACAATCTTTGCAACGCAATTCCACCGACAATGATACGCTCGCCGCGAGTATCCATTGAGAGAAAGACGCTACCTGTTACTTGCCCTTGCATCGGTCGGAGTTTAACACCAATGGCAAAAAGAGCGCTCATCCTAATTGAAGGTAGTAGAGGTAATGGTCCTCTGTATATGAAGGCGGCTGAGCGCCTTGGACTTTATCCAATTACATTAGCGGCTGATCCAACTCAGTACGGCTATCTTGAGTTGGAAAGGGGTGAGGCAATCCGTGCCGACACGGATAGTCTAGACGCTATGATCCGCCAGTGCTCCCGACTAAGTGCTCCGTATGACCTTGCCGGCATTACGGGCTTTGCCGGTCGCGATGAATCGGAATATTTGATAATAAGCAAGCTTTGCCGCCACTTCGATTTGCCCGGTCCGAATCCGGCTTCAATCGAACGGTGCTATGACAAATTCGCCCAACGGGAGGTCCTCGCACAAGCCGGGGTTCCAGTACCTGCTTACCGTCTGGCAACAGACGCGACTGGCATTGAAAGTGCTGCTAAAGAAATCGGGCTGCCGGTAATTCTTAAGCCAGTTGTTGGCAGTGGCAGCACGGGTGTTCGATTGTGCCGCAACTTGGCTGAATTGACTGAGCACACGGACCAGCTGCTAGGCGGGAAACACGTCTGGCGGTCTTCGCCGAAGATGCTGGTGGAAGAATTTGCGCAAGGCCCGTATTATACCGTCGACACTATGGGAAATGAGGTTATCGCAATTGGCACCGCTGATTTCGGCGATCCACCCTATTTCATTGCTCGTGAATACATCTTTCCGGCCCTGCTGGCTGACGCCGAGCATGAGCGAATCTCGGATGTGGCAATGAGCTGTTTGGAAGCTCTGGGTCTTGGGTGGGGGCCCGCGAACATTGAATTCCGGTGGACAAAACGCGGACCGGTCGCCATTGAAATCAATCCCCGCGTTCCGGGCTTGGCGACTCCTCGGCTAGTGCAGCTGGCGTATGGCGTAGATCTCGTGGCCGAACACATCAAGCTTGTGGTAGGCGAGGAATCGGTTTTGCGCATAACGCGGTCACAGGTCGCCGGCGCACGGTTCCTAGTGCCGGACAGGGACGGCATTCTCGAGTGGGTCGACGGTGATCGAAGGGCGGCGGCTGAAAAGGGAGTGGCCGAGGTCGAATTGTACATTAAACCCAAGACGCCAATTGTCAGAAAGAGCGACGACCGAGACGCGATCGGACATGTCATCGCTACCTCATCCCACCACACTCATACCGAGACGATACTCGAGCGTGCCACAGGCC
This sequence comes from Rhizobium sp. 862_C5_N1_2, assembly GCF_051811205.1. Classification (NCBI taxonomy): domain Bacteria; kingdom Pseudomonadati; phylum Pseudomonadota; class Alphaproteobacteria; order Hyphomicrobiales; family Rhizobiaceae; genus Rhizobium; species Rhizobium sp. 862_C5_N1_2. The sequence continues at coordinate 262,545 of NZ_JBPWPT010000005.1, forward strand.
TAATTACTTGGTCTATTGTACCGTTCTCGACCCCTGCCGATAAACGGCACCCAATCACATAAATTCCCTGCTTGCAGGTGGAGGAGACTCTCTCCCAGTGTCCTGCTGTTGATCGGTTTTGTGTCCGAGCGGCTTTATGCTGGGTCTAACTACCGCATCCTCAATCATCGCGTGCCAAATTATCATCGACCTAAGCTCCAATCGTATGGATGGTGTCCCAGGGAGTTGTGTAGCTCGATAGCGGTGGTCATCGGCTTTTTTCCGGTAGGGTTGGGTTGTTCAAGCGTTCAAGCACAACAGCGAGAAGGGGCTGAGAATGTCAATCGTCCGCAATCGAGCACGATTATTAAGCGCGCGACAGTTGTCGCCACAGGTGTGACGGTCGGCTCTGTCCCTTGCAAACCGCACAAACCAAGTTGATGGGCCGCCGTTCTCAATGTCCGAAAGCGGATAAGACCGGTTTCCCTTCGCGATGATCATGTTCTATACGCGATTTTAACGGCCGACTGATCAGCATCAAAACCGCCAGCATCTCTTCCGAGGGTGCACCTTTTTGAGGATGCTCCATGCTACCGACCGCCAATCAAAATATTGCACCAGATTCGTCAAATAAAAATTTACAAGATCTTTACGACCGCAACTCGGTGAGAATGGTACGTTCACTGCAGGTCGGGGTCGGGCGCGGCTAGCAAGCTTGATGCCGTTAACGTCCGGACCGCCGCACATAACGATACGGAGGTCAGTAGTCAATGGCAAGAAGAGCGCTCATCCTGCTTGAAGGCGCACACGGTGTTGGTCAGCAATATGTCCAAGCTGCCCAGAGTTTTGGCCTTCATCCAATTACTCTGTTGGCCGATCCAGCTCAGTACCACCATCTCGCAGCGGGAGGCCTTGACGCAATCCAGGTTGATACGAACAATCTTTCTGCGCTTATCCACGAATGCTCTCGGCTACGTGGGACCTACGAGATTGCTGGCGTTACAAGCGCCGAGGATAAGGTCTATGCGATGGTGGGAAAGCTCTGCCAGCATTTAGATTTACCGGGACCGAATCCCGCGTCCGTCGAACGATGCTGCGACAAATTCACTCAGCGTCGCCTGCTTGAAGACGCCGGCGTTCCGATACCCTTTTATCGTTTGGCCACTAACGCGGCGGAGGTTGAAAGCTCTGCCGCGGACATCGGCCTGCCAGTGGTAGTCAAGCCAGCGCTCGGCGGTACCGGCGGCGTCGGTGTCCGACTGTGCCGCAACGTCGCTGAATTGACTGAGCACACGAACCATCTGCTAGGCGGGAAACACCTCTGGCTGTCTTCACCGAAGATACTCGTCGAAGAATTCGCACAAGGCCCGTTCTATGAAGCTGAAACCATGGGAAATGAGGTCATTGGGATTAGCGCCGCCGACTTCGATCATCCACCGCATTTTGTCTTTCGCGAGAGCATCTTTCCGGCCTCGCTGACTAATGACGAGCACAAGCGCATCTCCCACGTGGCGCTGAGCTGTTTGGGAGCTCTGGGTCTGGGGTGGGGCCCAACTAACATTGAATTGCGGTGGACGACGCGTGGCCCAGTCGTAATAGAAGTCAATCCGCGTATCGCGGGTGGAACCTATCCTCGGCGGGTTCAGCTGGCTTATGGTGTCGATCTCGTAACCGAGCACATTAAACTTGCCACGGGCGTGGACTGGGAGTTGCGCAGACGGTATCTCCAAACTGCAGGCGTGCGGTTCCTATTGCCTGATCGCGATGGCACTCTCAATTGGATCGGTGGCGACAGTCGGGCTGCTACCGTGTCGGGTGTTGTAGAGGTCAAACTTTATGTCGAACCTAAGACGCAGATCGTCAGGAAAGGTGACTACCGAGACCGCATTGGACATGTGATCGCCGCTTCATCAAGCTTTGCACAGACCAAGGCCATACTTCAGGACGCGGTCGGTCTAATAGATTGGTCGATTACTCCATTCTCGCCCCCTGACCAAGAGGAACACCCCTCATGACTGGACGATTCGCCAGCGTGACGCTTGGCTTGATCTCACCCGGCATCGCTCGCTGCAGCAGGCGGGCGGCACGCTCGGCGGTCTCGTACGTCTCGGTATGCGGCGTCGTCCGGTAGGTGGTGATGATGTCGGCCAGGCACGCCATGTTTTCCGTTGCGTTTGCGTGCAGGTCCGGGGTGACGGCAACGGGCAGTTCGCACCCGACGATTGCCCGTACTTGCCGGGAGGATCTCGCCCTCGGCGTCGTCGTGGCTCTCGGTGACCATCGCACCGTCTAGCAGTATCACGCCGTCCACTGGCATCTCGCGTTTAAGCGCTTGAGTGATGATCCCCATCAGGTTGTCGAAGGCCTGGTCCGTGACTTTCCCCCGGCCTCTTCGATAGCGGCGGCGAAAACGGTAAGAGACATTCGATCAACTCCCTTTGTCATCTTATGCCTCAAGCGTGGCGGGAGGTTTGGGAACATCGATTCAAAACTTTTAACGGTCCGTCCCACTGCAATGGACGTTGCCAGCGCAATCTTAGCGATTTCTCGGCTATCGAATGGTCGTCTGCATGCGACGATGACTTCAAACTCGACTAGCACTTTGCATTTGGAATCAGGTTGTTGGCCAACTTGACTCATCACCGCTCATAGCGCAAAGAGATCATCATAATCCTGATGATTGATTGGATTAATAGTGCGGCCATACGAAGAGCGTTTTCTCTGGAGGCTTGACTGGAACCTGCTGCGCACTTTCACGGTGGTCGTCGAACAGGGCGGCATTACGCGGGCGGCGGAATTTATGAACCTCAGCCAGCCTACTATCAGCAGTGCGCTGAAACGCCTGGAAGAGACCACAGAGAAGCGGCTGCTTGATCGCCGACCCGGGCATTTCGCGCTGACCCCGGCGGGTGAGACGCTTTTTCGCGAAAGTTGCATGCTTTTGGGCTCGATCTCACGACTGCCGGGTCTAATGGCGGCGGCGGAGACCGTTGTCACCGGCCATGTGGCCATCGCGATGACCAGCCATGTGGTCTGCCCGCATTTCGATGAGGCAATGGCCCGCTTCAACACAGCCTATCCCGAGGTGACCTATTCGATCTCGATCACCGACAGCGCCGAGGTCCTAAGCCGGGTGCGGCAGAACCAGGCGTCGGTAGGCTTGTGCCTAATGTGCGAGGATGATCCCATGCTGGACAGCCGCATCCTGTTCCGGGAGTTCTTCGGCCTGTTCTGCGGTCCGCCGCACAGGCTGTTCGGCCGATCGGACATCGGGATCGAGGATGTGTCCGGCGAACGCTCGGTGTCGTTCCAAACCGAACTCGAGAACGGGCCGCTCTATCTGGTGCGCCAGTTGCGTGAGCGCGTCAATCTGCACCCCGAGCCCCACGGCCTGTCTGCCAATCTGCCCGAGGTGCGGCGAATGATCATCACGGGAACGGGCATTGGAGCGCTGCCAGTGCATATCGCCAGTCGCGACGTCGACGCCGGGCTCCTGTGGCAGGTGCCGCCGAAGGACCATCTGCCGGCGGTCGAGGTCCATTTCGTGGTGAACCCGCGCCGAAGCATGAACCCAGCCGAGACCGCCTTCGTACGGACGATTCATGAGATGGTCGCGAAGACCTCGTTGGAGGAGCGCACCTATCTGTAGGGCGACCATCTGGGTTGTCGCGCTGCCCCGATCGGTAACGACTCAGTCCGTCGCCTCGCGGAACCTCATCGCCTCAAGCAAGAATTCGCCCGCATTGCGGATCTCCTCGATGAGGAAGTCGCGCGCTAGATCGGGCTGGTCCTGGCGCAGGGCGCCCATGATTTCCTTGTGCCTGTGCGGCGCCCGGCCGAGCGAGCTTCCCAGCAGCGCCCAGCGCGCCTCCCAGAACATTGGGCTGCGGCGAAGCCACAGGCTCTCGATGAAGCTGAGCAGCAAGGTCGAACCGGAGGAGCGGTAGAGCTCGAACAGGAAGCCGGTATCGGCTTGCCGCACTCCTGTCGGATCGCTGGCGAGCCGGGCGGCTTCATGCTGCGCCACGAAGGCGTCAAGCCGCTCGAACTGTGCGGGCTTCAGATGGGGCGCGGCAAGCGTCAGCGCCAGCGGCTCCAATTGCAGGCGCATCGCCGTCAGTTCGGAAAACTCGCGCCGGGTCATGCGCGGAACCACGGCCGTTCCCGATGGCTTGGCATCCAGCGCTCGCTCGCTGACCAGGCGGCGTAAGGCTGCGCGAACCGGCATGGGGCTCAGCGATAATGTTGCGCAGACGCCCCGAATGGAAAGCTTGCTGTCCGGTGTGAAATCGCCATTGATCAGCGAGTTGCGGATCAGCCGATAAGCTTCTTCCTCCAGCGCGCCCGTGGCCATGGCTGACGAAGTTATGTCGCTCCTGTCCATCTTGTAGCGATCTGCCTTTGGTGCCGGCCTATCGTAGCAATGCCGCCCTTGCGTCGAGGAAATCCCCGACGGCAGCGGTGAAATGCGCAAGGTCGCGTTCCGTCGTCGGCAAGCTGAGCGCAGTCATGCCGCGGCGGGCGATGTAGATGCCGGCGTCGAGCATGTCGAAGAAGAACAGCTCTTTCAGCGCCTCCTCCCTGGGGGTGACCGCATAGGGGCGGTCAATGCGGCCCCGACGGAAATGGGCCGTGGCGAGCGAGCCAAGGCCACAGAACTGCAGCGGCGCGCCGGCCGTGTTGGAAATTGAGTTGTGTCGTTCGCGCAGGCCCTCCCCGAGCGCGAATAGACCGGCAGCTGCTGCGGCGGTAAACACCTCTTCCATGGCGGTGACGCCTGCCGCCATGGACATCACGTTGTTGTTGAAGGTGCCAGCATGAAGCACCTTAGAGACGAAGATCTCCATGAGGTCGTGGCGCCCGCCAAAGGCGCCGAAGCTCATGCCGCCGCCGATATATTTTCCAAGCGTGGTCATGTCGGGCAGGATACCGAGACGTTCCTGCAGGCCGCCTCCCGACATGCGCGAGGTCATCACCTCGTCGAAGATCAGTATCGCACCGGCAGCGCGTGTGGCCTCGGCGACTGCCGCCAGAAAGGCAGGCTCCGCGGCGATGCAGCCCCCGCTGCCCATCATCGGCTCGACAATTACGGCAGCAAGGTCGTCGCCGATGGCCCGGATGGCGGCCACTGTGCCATCGGTGTCGTTGTAGTCGCATAGCGTCACCGGGAACGGGGCTGTGATCAGGCTCGAGCCGGTCACGGGGTAATACAGAAGGCTGCCGTGATAGCCGCCGCGGAAGGCAATGATGCGCTTGCGCTCCGTCACCACCTGCGCGGCGCTAAGCGCAATAAGGTTGGCCTCGGTGCCACTGTTGGTGAAGCGGATCATGTCGATGGACGGAAAGCGGTTGCAGAGGATCTTGGCAAGGCGCTGCTCAGCCTCTCCCACCGCCGCCAGGCTCAGTCCTTTCGCCATCGCGTCGTGGAGGGCGGCATGGATGCGGCTGTCGGTATGGCCGAACAAACCGGCAGTGTATTCGCCGCACAGGTCGAGATAGGCGTTGCCGTCAATGTCCCAAAGCCGGCAGCCCTCGCCGCGCGCCATGGCAGTCGGAAAAGGCGCATAGGCGAGCACGGACCGGGTGTTGCCGCCGGGGAGGACGTTTATCGCCTCGCGATGCAGCGCCGCACTCTTGGGGCGCTTCGCGTTATAGCGTTCCCGCGCTTCGAGGAGAGCGGCGTCGAGGGAAGATTTCTGTTGGGCAGGGGGCTGGGGCATCACAGATCAGATCTCACTATGGATAGTTCTGAGATCACAAAAGTCTATTTTAGGGATTTAATCAAGGGCCTTCTGCTGACTAGAGCGTTTCAGGTTTTCACGGAAGCATATCCGGCATTGGCGAAGTAGTTGCTGCATTCGCTGGGCTCGATGGTTGTGACGAGGTGTCCGATGTGGCGCCAGGTGTCATCGATGGTTCGCTTCTGAGCCAGGCGCATCCAGTGCTTGATTTTGGCGAAAGCCTGTTCGATCGGATTAAGGTCGGGGGAGTATGGCGGCAGGTACCAGAGCCGAGCACCAGCGTTGCGGATCATCTGACGGATGGCGACCGACTTGTGGGAGCCGAGATTATCCATCACGACGATATCGCCGGGTTTGAGCACTGGTACGAGTTGCTGTTCGACATAAGCGCGAAAGCACTCACCGTTGATCGGTCCATCGAAGACACAAGGCGCGGTGAGCCGATCGCAGCGCAACGCGCCGAGGAAAGTCAGGGTGCGCCAATGTCCGTGCGGGGCGAAGCTGCGCAGCCGTTTGCCCTTCGGCCCCCAGCCTCGAAGCGGCGCCATGTTGGTCTTGATCCAGGTTTCATCGATGAAGACCAGCCGGCTTGGATCGAGGCCAGCCTGCCAGGATCGCCAGCGCTGTCGCCGTCGTGCGACGTCAGCGCGCGCCTGCTCAAGGGCGAACAGTGTTTTTTTTGAACCGTAGTCCCTCGCGCCGCAGAAACTGCCATACGGTGTCGTGGGATACCTTCACCCCTCGTGCGGCCAGTTCTTCCTTCAACCTGTTCAGTGACACATGCGGCGTCTGGTTGATCCGCTCGGCGATAAACGCTCGGTACGGCTCAAGAACCCGCTTGCGGTGGCCGCCCATCTTCCCAGGCGCGACAGATCCGCTCGAACGGTAGCGCTGAGACCACTTCACCGCTGAAGACACGGCAATACCGAACCGCACCGCCACCGACCGGCAGCTCTCGCCGGCTTCGATTGCATCAACAACACGCTTGCGAAGATCATTTGAAAGAGGTCGAGTCATCCGATGCTGGCCTCCACTCCAGCAGCATCTTGAATCACAAAACAGCCAAAAACGGAATCCCTTCCGATTCAACTAAATCCGGATACGCTCTAGCCGATGCGAGAGCGGGCGCAGCCGAGGGCCGCTTCCGTCTGGGGATGGAGGCTCGCAGCCGATGGTCTGATGATGATGGGGTTCCGATCAGCGATCGCATGGCGTGACAATGCAGCCTGGCATCAATGCTGTGCCTCATAGGTTGGCTCGCAGGCACAAGCCCATCGGCGTTGCATTCTGTAGATCTATACTCGCTATTCAAACTATTTGACGAATGACTTACAGGAGGAGAGTATCGAAATTCGGAAAGCACCGATGCATATCAATCATAAGCGGGGGAGTCATCCATGTTTCAATGCATCTCACGGGTCGCAATGCGCTCCACGGTTGTCCTCGGCCTGGCGTTCAGCGTGGCCTTGCCGGCGACTGCCGATGAACTGGCTTCGATCAAGGAGCCGGGCAAGTTCAGCGCCGCCATGTCGGGCCAGCATCCGCCCTTCAGCATGACTGACGGGCAGAACCGGCTCGTCGGTTTCGACGTCGATATTGCCAATGAAATCGCCAACCGTCTTGGCGTGAAACGCGAAGTTCTGACCACGGCGTGGGACGGCATCATTCCGGGTCTCGTCGCAAACAGGTATGATTCCATCGTCGGTTCCATGACCATCACCGCGGAACGTCAGAAGGTCGTTGATTTCGTTGGACCTTATTATAGTGATGGTCGCGGCATCTTCGTGCTGAAAGACTCGACGTCGAAAGGACTGGATGATCTCAAGGGCGGCCATCGGCGTAACCCTCGGCGAGACCCATGAAAAGTGGACCCGCAAAACCGGTGGCTGGACGATCCGAACCTGCAAGGGGCTTCCCGAACTGGTGATGGGCTTGAACGCCGGCCGTATCGATGCGGTTTGGTTGACTACATCGCGCTGCTTGCCGTGATCAAGCAATCCGGCGACCCAATCCGCGTGCTCGACATTCCGAACATCGAAGGCGCCAGCGTCAGCATTGGTATCGCAATCCGCAAGGGTAATCCGGAACTTAAGGCAGCGATGCAGAAAGCGCTTGATGGCATGATGGCCGACGGCACTTACGAGACCATTGCTACGAAATGGATCGGTCGCGACATCCGCTGATCGCCATTTGCCGGGCCTGATGGCCCGGCCTTCCACGGGAGGGGGCATTGGACATCGCGCTGATCCAGGGTTTTTTTCCCTATTTCCTTGACGCCGCCGGAGTGACGGTTGTCATATCATTTCTGGCTTTCGTTCTGTCCTTGCTGCGGTGCTGACCGCAATGCGGCTGTCGCGCAGCCAGATCCCACGGTCCATCGGTACGGGCTATGTCAGCGTCTTTCGCGGCACGCCCTCTCTCGTGCAGCTCTTCCTGCTTTACTTTGGCGGCCCGCAGATCGGCATAAACCTTTCGGCCTTCACCGCGGGCTGGATCGGTCTGGGCATGAACATCACGGCCTATATGGCGGAATCCATACGCGGTGAGTGTCAGCGACTGGACGGTGGAGCGGGGCCAACCCCATCGATGCCGAGGTGCCGGCTGTCGCAAGCCGGCAAGAGATGCCCAGACTTTTCTCGCCCGGGTCTACGCACCCATGGGCCGCCGATCGCAGGACGAAGCCAGCGCTACGCTCGGCGATCAAAGAGCTGCATTAGACGACGCGCATGGTTCCGCTTAGTGCGTTTCGCTCGTCACGAGCCGCATGTATGCGCCACTCGATGCGGTTTGGGAAAAGCTCGAAAATGCTCGTCGCGAGCGTCCGGGAGTCTTTCCATTCTTTAAAAATCGGAGTGGTCTCATCGAACAGCACAGCTTCTGCTCCACCCGCCAACGCGCCTTCGGCGATCATCCGATCTGCCGCTTCTTGTCGGTCGCGGGAGGAAGCACCGATGGTCTGCTTCAATCCACTGAACTCGCCGGAGAGAAGATGGTTGGCATGAGCGCGTGGCTCAGTAACCTCTACCGCGACGCAGCCGGAGGCCGGCGCTTCGACAGAGAGTACCTTGCGGGTCTTCGCATCGCCGAGAGTGTGATGGAATCCGCAAGAGCGGTCGTTTCGCTTCAAAATACCGACCGCATCCTCCAAGCTTTTTGCATCAAGGATGGCGCGGCAGAGAACCTGCCGGGGCACGCCCGGTTTTTGGTCGTTCGGCGTGATCTCGTTGATCGTCTGGACCAGGCCGGACTCGTTCAGGCCAAAAGTCCCACCTGGGAGCATGCCGGGCGTCATAAAGCTGCTCCACGCGAGCCCATCATCGGGCTCAATTTCTATCCAGAAATTGGCACCAAGATAGTCGGGTTCGCCGTCCTCATTATGGGCGATAACTGCCGGGCCGTTGCCTTCAGCTGGAATCAGGACAGTCGTGCAGCCCATTCCGGCAACAGAGTTTTGTGTGGCGGCCGCTTCTGAAATTTGCAGGTCGGCCTGGCAATTCAACAGGAAGATGGTCTCAAAATCCTTGCCGGCACCTTCTGCGATCCCCTCGATTTCGCGCACGTAGCGGGGATAGGCCGCGCGGGCTGCGGCTTCCAAATTCTTCAAATACTCCGATCCGCGCCAGCGAGCATCCAAGGCGCGAAATTGCTCGGTGCCAAGCCGATATTCAAGGAAGCTTGTGGCATTGGCTTTTCCGAGCGCACAGCCAATCTCGAAGGCGTTGCCCTTGGCGCGCACGCACGTGATAAGATTTTTTTTCATTGAGTCCTCAGCCTTTCACTCATTGTCCTATTTAGGCGGGCTATGCAGCAGTAGGTTCCTTTCGGCGGAACCCCGGCAAACGCACCCTGCGAAGCGCGCCGCGTGCGTCATTTGATACACAATGCAAAAATATGCGTCAAGTGTTTCACTCTGCCACTAGGACAGCGAGAAGGCTGCAGACCAAAAGATCCCTGAACCTGATGCGATTGAACTCAAACGATCGCCGTTGCCATTAGGTCCGATCAGTAAAAATTCCTGGCCTTCACCTTGAGGGTGTCGATATGCAAATCGAGTACTTATCCCGAGCCGGACACGATGCCGAGCCCATTCCCCAAGGCCCGAGATTTCCGGTAATCAGGATTGAAAACTCGGCATAGTTTAAGCGCGTTGGAAGACCGGGGTCGGCCGTTTGCGGAGGTAAGAATAGAGCCAGCGGTCTAGCGAGCGTGCAGTTCAGTAGAAATGAAGTCGGGACAGCTCGATTTCGTAAGGATCGATGAGAATCGGCTTTCCGTTTTCCTTATAGATTTCCAGCTCGGAGGGCTTTCCTTCGATCACATGCAACGCGAGCGCGCGCTTATCAGGTCAATCCCGCAGGCTATATTCCCCCAACGTTCTTCGAGTTGGCCAAAATCGCAGCTCGGGCCGACTGCATCTAATACGCTTGACGCATATCCGGACGCATAAAACATTTGTTGCAATAGGCGCCGTATTACGCTAGGCATTGCCTCCAGCCGGTATAGTCCGTGAGGGCGTGCCGTTGCTTGAAACTGGTCAGCCGGCAACCGCCGCGTTGGTTGGTGAAATGGAAGGATGAAGTCCGTCACAACAATGACGAACACCGCGGTCCAAACACCGCTTGCGGCAATGAGTTTGATCCCGTGAGTTGTGTTCGCCACAAACCGAGCAGAATGAATGCCCCTTGATAAGCAAGGGAATAACAGAGGGAACGAAAATGAGCTTTTTGATAAATCGCAGGCACTTCATGCAGGCCACATCCTCCGTGATCGCCGTCGGTGCGATGTCTTCCGTTTCGGGTCGCGCACGGGCCGCTTCCGCTGGTGAGTTGAAAGTCAACATGAGCGGCGGCACCTGGGGAAACGCAGTCATGAAGGCTTATGTCGAGCCGTTCGTGGTCGAGACCGGGGTTAAGGTTATCCCGGTTACCGCAGACTTTTCATCCACGCAGATCGCGATGATGGTCGACACCAAGAACGTCTCGGCTGACGTCGTGAATCTTGGTCAGACCAACGTCGACCCACTCACCGCCAAGGGATATCTCGAACAGGTAGATTACTCTTCGTGGAAGAAAGACGAATTGGACGCAATATCTGAATTCGCGAAACACACCAATGGCTTCGCTTCGTACGTCTATTCCACCAACATGGTGTATAACACCAAGAAGTTTCCGGCTGACAAGCCGCGGCCGACTACCTGGGCGGAGTTCTGGGACGTAGAAAAATTCCCGGGCGTGCGCTCGCTCTTCACCGGTGAATATGGAAACGGGCCGTGGGAGGAAGCGCTGCTTGCGGATGGCGTGCCTATGGACAAGCTATACCCACTGGATGTCGACCGCGTCTTTGCCAGCCTCAACAAGATCAGGCCGCACATCCGCAAATGGTGGACAAGTGGTTCCGAAATTCTGCAGATCATGCGCGATAACGTCGCCGACGTCGTGCAGTCCTATGATGGTCGTGCACTTTCACTGATCGATGAGGGGGCGCCAATCGAGATCAATCGCAATCAGGCGAAGTTGACCACGGATTTCTGGTGCATTCCAAAGGGCAGCCCAAATGCGGAAAATGCTCAGAAATTCCTCGAATTGACCGGTCGCGCCGATCGGCAAGCTGCGTTCGCTGAGTTGATCGGGCAGGGCCCAACGAACAAGAACGCTTACAAAACGATAGCTGAAAAAATCGGACGAAAGCTCGCATCGTATCCCGATTACACGGCCTCCAGTTTTGCTCTGAACGCAAAATGGTATGCCGAGACAAGCGCGGACGGCAAGTCGAATAAAGAGCTGATGGTCCAACGCTGGAATGAGTGGATTCTCCAGTAAGCCGTTCATCGAACTTCGATCGGTGGCGCCATCCAATCGCGGACGCTGGACTATGCTCCGTGAGGATGGTGCCACCTTATCTGACGACTGAGTTTTAGGCATGGTACGCCAAACTGGCGCACTGTTCCTCCTGGAGTATCCTGATGACCCTGAACCTGAAAAGTTATCTTCCTGCCGAGGACGAAGTATTGAAGAACGACCCAGCCGCCACCCAGATTGAATTCCGTAATGTTACAAAGATGTATGGGGCCGTGGCTGCGGTTAAGGATATCTCCCTTTCCGTATCTCGGGGTGAGTTTCTGACTATTCTCGGTCCAAGCGGTTCGGGAAAGACGACCGCTTTGATGCTCCTTGCCGGCTTCACGGCACCGACAAAGGGCGACATTCTCATTGCCGGAAAATCAGTTTCCAAGGTTCCGTCTTACAGACGTGACCAAGGCATCGTATTCCAGAGTTATGCCCTTTTCCCGCACCTCACGGTTCATCGCAACTTGGAGTTCCCGCTGGAGATGCGTGGGATCAAGGCCGCCGACAGGGCGACGCGAGTCAGCCGAATGCTGGAGCGCGTTCGGCTCGGCGAATTTGGCAGCCGGATGCCGTCACAACTGAGTGGCGGCCAGCAGCAGCGCGTCGCCGTTGCGCGCGCGCTGATCGCCGACCCGCCGATATTGCTGCTCGACGAGCCGCTTGGTGCGCTGGATCGAAACCTGCGCGAACAAATGCAGGTCGAGATCAAAGAACTGCATAGAGAATTTGGAAAGACCACCATTTGCGTGACCCACGATCAGGAGGAGGCCCTGACCTTGTCCGACCGCATCGTCGTGATGCAAGCTGGCCAAATCGAGCAGATCGATACGCCCGAAGCACTCTACGATCGACCGAAAACGCGCTTCGTCGCCAATTTCCTGGGCGAGGCCAACATCCTCGAGAACACCGAATTCAAAGTGGAATCGGACGCCGTGCCGTCTTCCGGAATGGTTTCAATGTTGCGACCCGAACGCATTTGCATTGGTGGGCGCACGGCCGCGAGACGCGCCGACGCGGATCAAAGACAGGCTGTGTCCGGCACCGTTGAAGATATGATCTATGCAGGTCCGCTGAGGAAATACCGGGTACGTGTCGGGAACACCATGCTAATCGCGCGCGAACATGTTGCCTCAGGCCAGGAAGTCTTCCAACCCGGGGATGAGGTCCGCTTAGACTGGCTCCGGTCCGATATCCGCTTTGTTGCGGCGTAACGTGGGGGCAGGTAAATGACGATTCAAAAACTACGGTCAATGCCGATCCTGCTTACGGTGCCGGCCTGCGGCCTCTTGTTTGCGGTTTTCGGTATACCGATGATCCTCTTGTTCCTGACGAGCTTGAACGCGCCAGCGTTTTCTCTTGCAAATTATGAAGGATTTTTTGCACAGCGATCCTTCGTCCTGATCCTGTTTCAAACCTTCGAGATCAGCTTCATCGCGACGGCACTGTGCTTGGTCATCGGCTACCCTACTGCATTTCTGATCGCCAACGCCGGTCGCGCACGTCCCATCTTGATGGTAATGGTCTTCCTACCTTGGCTAACGAGCGCACTGGTGCGCACGTATGCTTGGACGGTCGTTTTGGGCGACAGTGGCCTGATCAACACCCTGTTGCTCAATGCTGGTCTTATCGAAAGGCCACTATCGCTCATATATAATCGCTTCGCCGTATACGTCGGCATGGTGCATATTATGCTGCCGATGATGATCTTGCCATTGATCAGCGTGATGATGGGTATCGATAAGTCCTTGATGTCGGCTGCTCGTAGCATGGGGGCAAAGCCTCTCACAGCCTTTTTGCGTGTGTTCTTTCCACTCAGCATCCCGGGCATTCGAAGTGGCTGCATCCTGGTCTTTGTCGTGTGCCTTGGGTTCTACATCACGCCGCAGGCTCTTGGCGGTCTAGGCGACACTATGCTGTCTACCCTCATCAACTCGCTGCTTACGACCTCCTTGAACATCGGTCAGACGGCAGCTGCGGCTTTCATTCTCCTTGCGGTGGCGCTTCTGCTTCTTTCCACAGCAGGAGTCAATCTTGCAGCCGCCCATGACCAATCAGGACAAGCGGAGCGAAAGCCACGCCCGATCCGGTTGCCGTCTGCCAGCAAGGGCGTCCGCTTTCTGCACGAACTTGCAATACCGTATCAGGCCCGTCGGTGGGCTGCGGGGGTCTACAAGGCGCAACGGGATACCTCCTGGTCGAAGATCCTCGGAGCTGTCTTCCTTACCCCCGTTATGATCTATCTGCTGGCGCCGGGCTTGATCGTCATCGTGATATCGTTCAGTTCGGGAGAATTTATCGAGTTTCCCCCAAGAGCAGTTTCCCTGCGGTGGTACTATTCGTTCTTTGGGGATCCTTCCTGGATCGGAGCTTTGTGGAACAGCTTCCAATTCGGTGTGGTCGTCGCCGTCGTGTCCACGGTCGTTGGTACATTGGCCGCCTTTGGTCTAAGCCGCTGCGCACCCCGCCTCCGTTCGGGTCTGACCATGGCAATCCTGACGCCAATAACGTTTCCAATCATCGTCGTCGGTGTAGCCGTCTATCTCGGACTGGCGAGATTTGGCCTTGTGGGAACCAGCACAGGAATTATTCTGGGCCAAACCATCGGCGCCATTGGTTATGTCGTGGTGGTCGTCTTGGCGACTCTCTCGGGCTTCGACAGGAGGCTGGAGCAGGCTGCGATGAGCATGCGTGCCGGACCTATGCAGACCTTCATGCGGGTGACCCTACCGTTGATCCGCTCAGGTATCATCGGTGGCGCTTTGTTCGCGTTCCTTGCGTCCTTCGACGAGGTCATTATCACGTCGTTTGTCAGCGGCTATTCGATCCCCACGCTCCCTTTGAAGATGCTGGAGAACTTGAAGCAGCAAATCGACCCAACGATTGCTGCAGTTGGATCGTTTTTGACGCTACTCCCTGTTGTCTGGCTGGTCGCTCTTTACTTCACCTTGTGGCGGGGCCGAGGAAAATTGCAGGCAACGGTCGGCGCGACCTGAGCTTTCCCGACGATATCGCGTCTAAGCAGTGTGGATGCTTCTAACGAAAGGGCAGCCCCGGAGAATCTGTGGGGCTGGCTATTTGGGCAACGCACAACTGTGCTGGTATCCGCGCGCTCAGATCTTCCGCCGCGGAATGGAGGTGGCATAGGTATTCATCGCTGAAAGGTGGCGGTCGGCACGCTTCAGTTCTTCCAGAGCGGCTAAGCGATCATGGCTCGCAAGAAGGCCGCACAAGACCTCGGAAACGGCTAGCGCTGGCGTCAACGTATGAAAGAATGTTTGGCTCTCGGTCGGGAATAACACCACGTGCTCTGCGATCGTCACCAAAGGAGACACTTCGCTGTCGGTAATCGCCAAAATAGGCATCCCTTTTTCCCGGGCCGCCTCGGCCAATTCAAGGGTCTGAAGCGAATAGGGATTTATGGAAATAGCTAAAAGCACGTCGTCTTGGGTGGCGCGAATGAGCGGATCTCCGCTTGTGCCGGCCGGACCATCCAGATGAACTGTTTTCTCGCCAAGCAACGTCATAACGTAATGGAAATGCCAGGCGACAGAATGGCAGGAGCGCAACCCGAGCACATAGATGCGCCGAGCTTTGGCGAGGTGATCGGCCATCGTGTTGAGCCGCAGAATTGTATCGGAATCGCAGAGCCGATCGATCTGACCTGAGAGGCCCTGGAGCATGCGATACGCCAAGCCCTCGCCGTTGGCCGCTCCTTCGTCTCTTTGCAGTGCGCGGGCGGCAAAGCCGTCTGCGCTCACCCGGATGACGTCAGCGTGATGTCCTCTAAAGTCTTCATATCCTGAAAAGCCAAGAAACTTCGCCAGCCGAGTCATCGTCGACGGCTGCACACCAGCATTGCGCGCGAGCTCGCGCATAGAAACAAGCGCTACTTCTTGGGGATGCTCCAAGATGTGTCGAGCTGCTTGTTGCAACTGCTCAGACATCTCGTCGAACCGCTCAATAATTAGAGCGTGCAATGGACCCTTTTGCAACATTTGCCTCACATACGATGTCATAATTCACCCGGACCATCTCTCTCGGGAACAAAAAAGTCAAATAATTGAATGCCAATCCTTAACAAAAGCCGCTCCAGAAACATGGCTGGGGCGGTGAAAACAAATGCGTCAAAACCTATTGCATAAAACATTTGTTGCATATTTCGGCGAAACCTGCAAATCAATGGTTGGAAACGTTCGAAAGCCGGACGGATAAGCACCCGAGATCACCATGACCAAAATTCTCCATCGAACGATCGGTACAACTCTGCCTACCGCGGTAGCAGGGCAAGGCATCTACATCGTGGACAGCGACGGACGGAGCTACTTAGACGGATCGGGCGGCGCCGCGGTCAGTTGCCTGGGGCACAATCATCCAGAAGTTCTGGACGCGATGAAGGTGCAGATGGGCCGCATCAGCTACACCCATACGTCCTTCTTTACAACCGATGTCGCCGAGCGGCTTGCAGAGCAACTGATTGAACTCGCGCCGGATGGCCTTGATTATGTCTACCTGGTGTCCGGCGGTTCAGAAGCTGTCGAGGCGGCGCTCAAGATGGCGCGGCAGTATTTTGTCGAAATCGGGCAACCGCAGCGGCGCCACATCATCGCACGTCGGCAGAGCTATCACGGCAATACGATCGGAGCTCTGGCCACAGGCGGCAATGCTTGGCGTCGTGCCCAGTTCAAACCCATCCTGCCTGAAACACATCATGTTTCTCCCTGCTATGCCTACCGCGATCTTCAGGTGGGCGAAACGCCCGAGGCTTATGCCGAGCGTCTTGCATCGGAGTTGGAAGACAAGATCCTTCAACTTGGAGAGGACAAGGTCATTGCTTTCGTCGCCGAGCCGGTAGTCGGTGCGACGCTTGGCGCAGTGGGGCCGGTTGCCGACTATTTCAAACGGGTTCGGCAGGTGTGCGACAAGTATGGCATCTTGCTGATCCTCGATGAAGTCATGTGCGGAATGGGGCGCACCGGCACGATCTTCGCGTTGGAACAGGAGGGGATTGTCGCGGATCTTGTAACGATTGCAAAGGGCCTGGGCGGTGGCTTTCAGCCGGTCGGGGCGGTGTTGCTTTCCGAGAAGATCTACCGCGCGTTCGCAGACGGATCGGGTCTCTTCCAGCATGGCCATACCTACATCGGACATCCGATCGCAGCGGCGGCAGCCAGTAAGGTGGTTGAGATAATCAGCCGCCCCGAGATGGTGACAAACGTGATCAGGATGGGTGATCGCCTGCAGGCCGGCCTCGATGAGGCACTCGGGCAATCGCCGTATGTCGGCGACATCCGTGGCCGCGGTCTTTTCCGCGGCGTGGAGATCGTATCGGACAAAGACACCAAGCAACCTTTCGATCCAGCCCGCAAGATGTATTCCCGGATCAAGAAGGAAGCGATGCGCCGAGGCCTTATGTGTTACCCCATGGGCGGCACGATTGACGGGGTGCAGGGCGACCATGTGCTGCTGGCGCCACCCTATATTATTCAGCCCGAGCAGATTGACCTTATCGTCGAACGGCTTGGCGATGCAATCCGCGCCGCAGTGGCAGACTGAGGTTCTCGCGAAATGACGACACCGTCCTGCCCACCTATCTCTGACGAAAACTGGCCCGCAGATATCGCGGATATGAAAACTGGTTTTGCCGCCGCGCTCAATGTCTATCGCACCATGGCTCATCATCCCGCGCTCCTCCGAGCGTGGGCCCCCTTACGGCAGCATATCGTCAAGGACAGCGCTTTGGGGGCAGTTCGATCCGAGCTCGTGATTCTGCGCGCGGCACATCGGATGGGTTCTGCCTATGAGTGGGCCCATCATGTAAGCCGCGCTCGTGGTCTTGGCATTTCCGATGCCCGGATCCGGGGTATGGCTGGAACTCCGGATGGCGAAGATGGATTGATTGCCGGAGCTGTTGACGCGCTTTTTGACGGAGCGCGTCTGCCTTCGCATCTTGAGCGAGGGATTTCTGCTGCCATGGGGCAGCAAGCTGTCTTCGACATTATGGCCACGGTCGGCTTCTATTCGGTGCTGGGTTACATATTAATGACCTTCGATACACCGATTGACCAAGACGTTGCCGACGAGATGGCAAAGCATCCTCTTTAGGACGCTGGCAAAGCACGCATTCCGGCCAAGTTTTCAGGCGTGCGGGCGCAAGGGCATGAAGCCTTCGAACGCCCGGGCCATCGGCGCGATACGTTTGTATCATTGAATAGGTGTTAAAACAGTTGTTGCAATACGCGGGAGTTTCATGTACATGAACTAATTGAACGCAAGTCGCCCTAAAAATGCGGGTATCAGCGTTCCGAAGATGGATTTGGGTGCCAGTAGTCGTGCTCATGATCAAAAAGAACAGGGGAACATCGCATGAAAAAACACTCGCAAATATCGCAGCCATGTCCTTGGCTCTGGCCTCCGCCGCATTTTCTGCGTCCGCTATGCCGGCGAAGTCCTCGATCGCGTGCTTTCGAACAAGACGCTCACAGTCGCAGTTGGAACCGACTGGGGCCCGATCTCGCACCTGGACGAGAAGCACGAACTTATTGGATACGATGTGGACGTGGCGGGGAGCATTGCCAAATACCTTGGCACGGGAATTGCGTTCGTAACGCCGGGGTGGGACATCATTGCAGGCGGCAAATGGCAGGGGCGTTGGGACGTTGCCATGGGTCAGATGATACCGACCAAGGCGCGAGCGGAAGTATTCGATTTCCCGGCACTATATATTTGGGGGCCGAACGTCGCTGTGGTCCACAAGGACAGCAAAGATATTGTTGAACTATGAGTGTGTAGTCTTCGTCGGCCATGACGAATATTGGACTTGGGAGATGCGCGACGCCGTCGACGCCTATGTCGATCAAGGCGGTCGGGTGGCGCGTTTCGCGGGCAACTTTTGTTGGCAGACGAGGCTTGAAGACGAAGGGCGGCGGCAGGTTTGCTACAAAGCGCGGGCCCGTGCAGAGGACCCGGTCTACAAAACCGGCGACGCCAGTCGCACGGCGACCCTATGGGAGACGCCGGAGGTAGGCCGGCCCGAGGCCCACACGTTCGGCCTCAACTCCACCAAGGGCATTTATGCTGGATGGTTGGGCTGCGCTCCGCGCGGAGCCCGGGGCTTCCCTATCTATAGACCTGAGCATTGGGCTTTTGCCGACACTGGTCTTTTCTACGGTGACGTGCTCGGTGCCGAGAGCCACATCTTTGGCTACGAGGTGGACGGCCTGGACTATGAAATTCGCGATGGGCTGCCATACCCTACGGCAACAAGCAGGGCGCCGGAAGGAACGGAGATCCTCGCGATCGGAATGGCGGCACAGATGGAATGGAGCGCGGATTTGGCGCGTGAAGACCTGGCGCTCGACGACTCCGAGATGCGCCAGACCGCGGAATTGCTGTTCGGCGAGGCAACAAGAGAAAATATCGAAAAGCTCAAGCGTGGCAATGGAATGATCATCAATTTCAAGCGCAATAAGGGTGAGGTGTTTCATGCCGGAAGTTGCGAATGGGTTGCCGGATTGCTGAGAAACGATCCCATGGTCGAGCAGGTAACCCGCAACGTGCTCGACCGGTACCTGCGCCCGTAATAGGCTTAGCGCGGCGCATCTGAGTGACTTTCGAAAACTCCGCGCCTCGGCAGATTGTGCCGGAGCGCTCTGATCAAAGCTTCGCCATAGGCGAACGTCCTACACGGAGAACCACGTGATAAAGGAACTGCACTTCGAACTAGGCGAGTTCCAGACTCGTCTGGCGGCTGTCAAAAAGGAAATGGCGAAGCGAGGAATTGATATCCTCCTCCTCTCGGAACCGCCCAACCAGAACTACCTTACCGGCTACAATGCCTATTCCTTCTACACTCCTCAAATGGTGGTTGTGGCACAAGACCACGCGGAGCCGATCTGGATTGGCCGTTTCATGGACCGAGTTTCAGCCTCCATGACCACCTATCTGTCCGAGGACAACATCCGGGCCTATCCGGACACCTATGTTCAATCTGCTACGCTCTCGGCCTATACTTTCATGGCCGATATCGTGAAGGAGCTTGGAGGGGAAAAGGCGCGCATCGGCGTCGAGATGGGGGGATATTACTATCCGGCACGCGGCCACGCCGATCTCACCCGCGCACTACCGAATGCCGAGTTCGTCGACGCCGACCTCCTTGTTGGATGGATCCGACTCGTGAAGAGCCCGGCCGAAGTGGCCATCATGCGTCAGGCCGGCCAACTTGCAGACGCCGCCATGACGCGCGTCATCGATATGGTGCAAGCCGGGGTTCGTGAGTGCGATATCGCGGCTGCGATCTATCACCAGCAGATTTCGGGCACGCCCGAATTCGGTGGCGACTATCCTTGCTGCCCTCCGGATCTCTGCATTGGCGAGCGCTCGATCGCGCCACATGCCGCCTGGACCGACGATCCCCTACCGGAGTCCACCGTTGTCAACCTGGAACTGAACGGATGCCGGCATCGCTACCAGGTCAACCTGGCGCGCACGATCGTCGTCGGCCAGCCTCTACCCGCTTTCCTGAACCTGTCGGAAATTGCTGTTGAAGCCTTGAACGCTGGGCTGGAAGCAGTTCGACCCGGGCGAACCTGCTCGGAGGTCGATGGCGACTTCCGGAAGGCCCTGGCACGCCACGGGATCGAGAAAGAGTCTCGCATCGGTTATCCGACCGGCATCGGGTTCCCTCCGGCCTCGGGCGAACGCACGGCGAGCATTCGCAAGGGCGACGAAACCGTGCTCCAGCCCGGCATGGTGTTCCACATGATGCCCGGCCTGTGGCTCGACAATGTCGGAATCACGATCACACAAAGCTTTGCGGTCTCCGACACTGGTTATGAACCCCTGACGAAGACCCCGCGCACCCTCTTCGTCAAATAGAGACTGAATTCGGTGCATACTCGTCTGATTCCAACATGTCTCCTTCGCTCTCGAAATGGCGTGACCAGGTCGGATGACTATCTGTGCCGGAGACAGAAATGCGACAGAAGTTTGCGAGACCCAATAGGCCTCGCAGGCTTCCGCACGCGCGTCCCAAATTGCTTCTTCGGGGAGGCATAGCGGTGGTCGAACTCGATCGTGCGGACATCGCGCTTCTCCAGGCGGTCCAAAAGAACAATCGATTGACATCGGAGGAACTCGCGGGCGTCGTTCACCTCTCTCCAACGGCATGCCAGCGACGCTTGAGGCGGTTGCGCAACGAGGGTGTCATTGAAGGGGACGTTTCGATCGTCTCACCGAAAGCAGTCGGACGACATATCACCATGGTCGTCATGGTGTCCCTTGAACGAGAAAGAGCCGACATCGTCGATCGGTTCAAGGCGTCGATCCGAAATACCCGCGAGGTAATGATGGGCTTCTACGTGACAGGGGATGCCGACTTCATGCTCGTGGTTACCGCCAAAGACATGGAGGACTACGAACATTTCACGCGGCGGTTCTTCTATGAAAATGCGGATATCAAAGGCTTCAAAACGATGGTGGTGATGGATCGTCTCAAGGCAAGCTTCGCGATCCCTATCGAGGCGTAGCAATGGCAGCAGTATATTTTCTTTGCAGAGCCAGATCGCGCGCCACCGCCGCGTTTTGCAGGAACACTGCGTGACGTGCATTCAAATCGACGGGTTTTGCCGCTCAGCTGCTGCTAGCCTCGACACCAGACAACGCTGAAAAGACCGTGACGATGAACAATACCACGAACAACCTACTCTCCGAAGTCGAACGCAATGCAGTTGTCGAGATGCGACACGCAATGCATCGCGAGCCCGAACTTTCCAACAACGAATGGAAAACGCAAAAGCGGATCATCGAAACCCTCGCCGGCTTCGGATTGACCGAAGTGACGACCTTCCACAAGACCGGTGTCTATGTGGATATCCAGGGCTTGGCCCCAGGCGCAAATCGGTCAATCGCACTGCGTGGCGACATTGACGCCCTTCCCATACATGAAGCCCGCGAGGACCTGCCTTATAGGTCACAAGTGCCTGGCGTGATGCACGCATGCGGCCATGACATGCACGGCTCAATCGCCTTGGGAACGGCGCTTGCATTCCATCGCATGCGCGAAAATTTCTCAGGAAGGCTGCGGGTCTTCTTTCAGCCGGCCGAGGAAGCGGAGCCGCTCGGCGGCAGGACCGCTGTCGATGAAAAGTTGCTCGAAGGATTTGATGCCGCCGTCGGATTTCATGTCCGCACGGACATTCCTGTCGGCTCATACGGCGCTCGCGCGGGCGCTGTTACGAAATCTGCAGACCAGTTCTCGCTCGAATTCACCGGGACGATGGCACACGGCGCCAAACCGCATCTCGGCGTGGACGCAATTGCGATCGCGGGCGCCTTCATCAATGAAGTGCAGAAAGTCGTGTCGCGCGAAATGCCGGTAGACGATGGCGCAATCGTCACCATTGGAACGATCCGTGGTGGGGAAGCGACGAACATTATCTGTCCCTCGGTCACCATGACTGGAACGATCCGGACAAGCAGCCCCGAGAGAAGAAAGCTGTTGGTCCAGCGCGTTGGCGAAATCGCCGAAGGTGTCGCTGCCATGCACCGCGGACGGGCGGAGTTCAGCTCGCATGCCGGCGAACCTCCTGTGGTTAACGACAGCGCAATGGTTGCGCTGTTTAAGCACATCGTGGTGCATACTGACGGCGAGGACAGGTATGTCGAAGGCTCGGCGAGCTCGGGCAGCGACGACTTCGGCTTCTATGCCAGCTGCCTGCCATCGATTTATTTCTGGTTTGGCAGCAAGGAAGCCGGAAACGAGTCCGGCGTGCACACGCCGACCTTCGGCGTCTCGGACAACGCGCTAATCCCGACAACGGAACTGGCTATCCGCTACTGCTGGGAGCTGTTCCAAAACGCGTGATGACTGGTTTCGCGCCGAGGCTGACCCGAATGATCGATCTCAACGATATCGAAGATGCCCGAAAGCGCATCAAGGATCACATACTAACCACCCCGCTCACGCAATCGTCTACGTTATCGAGCTTTTCCAGAGTTCCGGTTTATCTCAAACTGGAGCACCGGCAGACCACCGGCAGTTTCAAGCTGCGCGGTGCCTTCAATGCGGTTCTCCAGCTTTCTCAAGAAGAGCGGCGACGGGGAGTTGTCGCCGCCTCGACCGGCAATCACGGGCGCGCACTTTCCTTCGCGGCGAACGCTTGCGGCGTGAATGCAACGATCTGCATGTCCAATCTGGTGCCTGAGAACAAGGTTTCCGAAATTCGGCAGCTTGGGCCTGGGGTTCGGATAGTCGGTCGATCGCAGGATGACGCTCAGGAAGAAGCCGAGAGATTAGCAGGCGAGGGACGATGCCTCATTCCTCCGTTTGATCACCCGGCAGTCATTGCCGGTCAAGGTACCCTCGGACTGGAAATCGTCGAGGCGCTGCCACACGTAGCTACTGTTCTTATTCCACTATCGGGCGGAGGGTTGGCTTCGGGCGTGGCGGCAGCAGTGAAGAGCCTTCGGCCGGCTGCGCGAATCATCGGCCTCACGATGGATCGCGGCGCCGCGATTAAAGCCAGCCTTGATGCGGGGCGCCCTGTCCAGGTCGAAGAATTCGAAAGTCTCGCTGATTCACTCGGCGGCGGAATCGGGCTCGCCAACAAATGGACATTTGCCATGTGCCGGGACCTGTTGGACGACGTCATATTGTTGAGCGAATCCGAAATCGCCGCCGGCATTCGACATGCGTACGCGCAGGTGCGCGAAGTCGTGGAGGGTGCGGGAGCGATCGGCATTGCGGCTTTGCTAGCAAACAAGATCAACGATCTGCGGGGACCGGTTGTGATCGTACTGTCGGGCGGCAATATCGATATGAAATTGCATCAACGTATCGTCAGCAATGACGAGGAATGGCTGAGGATGGGCTTCATGAGGTCGACGACGATCTTAACGGAACACCAGCTGAGAAAGCTGGTGTCATTGGATCTGGAGGCCGTCCGTTGCGTCGAAGAGGCGTTTCGCACGCTAGCGACGAAAAGCGTGGTGATGCCACCAATTTTTCGTCTGGATATTGTCGAGCATCGCGGCGAAGTCGACGTCAAAACCGCCTATGTCCCCGGCCTAGATGGCTTCGCCATAAAAATCAGCCCCGGCTTTTTCTGCAATCCGGAACTTGGTCTGCCCAGCACGAATGGCCTGATAATCCTACTGTCCAGCAAGACGGGCTTGGTTCAGGCATGGTTGCTCGATAACGGCTATCTCACCGATGTCCGCACGGCCGCCGCGGGCGCGGTAGCTGCAATGCGCCTCGCCCGCAAAGACTCGTCGGTGGCTGCTGTGTTTGGTGCTGGGATGCAGGCGCGTCTACAGCTGCAGGCGCTCATGTTGGTTCGGCCAATTCGCGAAGCCCGCATTTGGGCGCGCGGCAGCTCCAGGGCCGGAAAGACGGCGCGAGAACTGTCCGCCCAATTGGGTATCAGCGTCACCGCTTGCAAAAGCGGGAAAGAGGCTGTCGCCGGTGCGCAAGTCATCATTACCACAACACCGGCCGATCATCCGAACCTTGAGGCGCAATGGCTCGATCCGGGGCAACACATCACGACCATGGGTTCGGATGCCGAACACAAGAATGAGGTCGAGCCGCAGGCAATTGCCCGCGCCGATCTCTATGTCGCGGACAGCCTCTGTCAAACGCGTCGGCTCGGCGAGCTGCATCACGCTATCGCGGCCGGCGCAGTCGCTGAAGACCAATCTTTTGCCGAGCTCGGCCAGGTTGTTGTTGGTGCGATCGCCGGTCGCACCAGCAATAGCCAGATCACCATTGCCGATCTGACCGGGACGGGAATTCAAAACACCGCCATTGCCAATTTCGCCTTTGCCAGGGCGCTTGCTGCGAAAGCCGGAACCACAATCGATTGATCAACCGGAGGTTCTGGATGCGCAGTATGGCGCTAGAACTGAAAGAAAATTCGGCATGGCTTGGGAGGTGCGCTGGTTTCAGAAAGCAGGATGAGGGGCTCGTCGTTCCCCTCATTTCTCGAGGCCAGTTGCTAATCGAATTTTTCTCAAAGCGGTAACAGCCGTTTTAACCATGGAGCTTCATTTTATGTCTTCGCAAACCAACCTTACTCTCGGAATTCTTGAGCTCGATGAAGGCCTGACGGCAGACAGCCCGACTTTCGCTCCGCGGGAAGGATCGCTCTTCCACCCGGCGACTTTCAACCGACCCGTGATCACAGAAATGGTTGAGGGCGCTCTGGCGGAAGTGATCATTCCTGGCGATGCATCGCTCGAGAGTGCCTGTATAGCCGCCGCCGAGCGGCTGATCGCCCGCGGTGCTGGCGTGATTACCGCAGACTGCGGTTTTTTTATCCGTCACCAGCAAGCGATCTCAGCGGCGGTCAATGTGCCGGTTGTGACTTCCAGCCTGCTCCTCATTCCGGCTCTGCTGCGGCAACTCGCACCTCAAAAGAAACTTGCTGTTTTGACCGCCGACTCTCGACATTGCAGTGAAGACCTACTGGGCATCGAAAATCCCGCGGATCGCAAAAGCGTGGTCGTCGGAGGAATCGAAGGTGGCGTTTACGTGCGCAATGCTTTGGCTCGCCCGTTCGTCCGTACCGACGTTGACCAGATTCAACGGGAAGTTGGTGACCGCATCGCGCAACTTCGCGCGGACCATCCCGATATCGCAATGATACTCTTCGAGTGCACAGGCTTTCCCACCGTCGCAAATGCCCTGCGATCAAAGACCGGGCTGCCCATCTACGACATCACGGACCTCTGCAGGCTGACTATCGCCGCAGCAACCTGCCGCGCTTGAATTTTCGACTTCAATTGGAGGATCTGACGTGAACGGCGAAACGCTACGGTTCGATTTGTCTGAATACAAAACTCGCCTCGAAAAGGCGCGCGGGGCAATGGAGCAGACGGGCATCGACTTATTGGTCGTAACCGATCCTGCAAACATGGGCTGGCTGACGGGCTACGATGGCTGCTCCTATTGTGTGCCTCAATGCGTCGTGGTGTCCAAGGACAAGGATCCGCTCTGGTTCGGCCGGCGCATGGACGCCAACGGTTGCCGCAGGACGGCCTATATCGGCGAAGACCGCATCAAATGGTACGGTGACGAATATGTCCAGTCCGATACCTTGCACGCAATGTCGGCCCCGGGGCAGATCATTGCAAACGAGGGTCATGGCTCGGCAACGATCGGTGTCGAAAAGGACAGCGCCTGCCTGTCGGCCCGATCT
Organism: Rhizobium sp. 862_C5_N1_2; assembly: GCF_051811205.1. Taxonomy (NCBI): domain Bacteria; kingdom Pseudomonadati; phylum Pseudomonadota; class Alphaproteobacteria; order Hyphomicrobiales; family Rhizobiaceae; genus Rhizobium; species Rhizobium sp. 862_C5_N1_2. Next base: position 288,306 of record NZ_JBPWPT010000005.1, read on the forward strand.
TTTGAAGCGCTGTCCGCGTCGCTCCCGAATGCAAGATTCAAAAATGCCGACAGACTGATCAACTCGCAGCGCTTGGTAAAGTCCCCACGAGAAATCGAGTACATGCGCGGATGGTAAGATCGTCGAAGCCATGCATCAGCGTGTCGGCGAATTGCTGCGACTGGGAATAAAGCAATCCGACGTGATTGCCGAACTCACTTATATCGGCACCCGCGGCGTCGATGCCTACTGGGGAGATTATCCGGCCTGCGTCCCGAATCTTGGCGCCGGGGCAGACGCGTCCGCCCCGCATCTGACCTGGACGGACCGGCCTATACGGGCCGACGAGAGCGTTTTCTTCGAGCTTGCCGGCGTACACAAGCGCTATCACTGCCCCTTGTCGCGCACCTATTATCTCGGACGACCTACCCAGCAGATACTGGACGCGGAAAAGGCTGTTCTCGATGGCATGCAGGCGGGGCTCGAAAGGCCGTGGCCGGTAACCTCTGCGAGGATATCGCCAGAGCCTATTCCGGAACGTTGGCGCGATACGGCTTTGAGAAGACGAGTCGCTCAGGTTACCCGATCGGGATGGGCTATCCGACTGCGTGGGGCGAGAGCTCGGCGAGCTTCCGGGAGGGTGACAAGACGGAACTGAAGCCGGGAATGACGTTCCATTTCATGTCTGGTCTTTGGTATGGGGATTGGGGCATCGAAATCACCGAAAGCATCCTGATCACCGATCGACAAGCCGAATTCCTGTCCAACGTTCCGCGGAAATTGCTGGTCATCGACACCACGAACTGCGAAATCTCGTGTCTCGTAAGAGGATGTGTTGTCGGAGATAGCAATCCGATTCACCTAATGCAGGCGGGGTTCGGTGGTCCGATCCCCGCTTTGTCTTTTCACTCCTGTCTCGACAACCACGGTTGCTTCACAAGCCCACCGGCACGATTCAAATCGGCAAAGCCCGCACGAATAGCGAACTACTGCATTAAGCGGAAAAGTTTGCAGGAACCCTGCGCCACCCCAGAGCGAAATGGTGCGGTTTAGCTCGCACTTGAAGGCACTATCATCGGAGCGGGTCGGCCAAGCGAAGCTGTCCTAAACTTGAGGTTGTGTGCTCCTGCTCGATCTGGCCCTGTTCACAGATACAAAATTCGCAGCCGAGATGCGGCGGTGGAAGGAATTAAAATGACTGTCAACATCAAAAACATAGCTGAGAAGGATCGCAACTCGGTCCTGCATCCTTTCACGCAGTTGAAGGATTTTGCCAGCGGAAAGCTTGGCGAGCCGACGATCGTCGAGACGGGTAAGGGAATCCGCGTCCAGGATGCCCATGGCAACCAGCTGATCGATGGTTTTGCCGGCCTCTACTGCGTCAATGTCGGTTACGGTCGCACCGAGGTCGCCGAGGCAATCTCGCGTCAGGCTTACCGCCTGGCCTATTACCATTCCTACGCTGCACACACGACCGAAGAGCTTGCGATCCTTTCCGATCGCCTCGTGAAGATGGCGCCCGGCAAAATGAGCAAGGTGTTCTACGGCATGTCGGGCTCGGACGCCAACGAGACCCAGGCAAAGCTCGTCTGGTACTACAACAACCTGCGCGGCAAACCGACGAAGAAGAAAATTATATCGCGTGAACGCGGCTATCACGGCTGCAGCGTCGTCTCCGGCTCTATGACCGGCATGAGTTTCTATCACGACCACATGGATCTGCCGCTGCCGCAGATCGACCATACCGGTGTTCCGCACCACTACTGGGGTGCCAACCCCGGCGAAACCGAACACGAATTCTCAGCCCGCCGTGCTGCCGAGCTCGACGAGATGATCGAGACGCTCGGGCCGGACAATGTCGGCGCCTTCATCGCCGAGCCGGTGCTTGGCACCGGTGGTATCACGCCGCCGCCGGAAGGCTATTGGGAAGCGATCCAGGCGGTGCTCAAGAAGCACGACGTGCTTTTGATCGCCGACGAAGTCGTCACCGGCTTCGGCCGCACCGGCTCGATGTTCGGCTCGCAGCATTACTGCATCGAACCCGACCTGATCACCGTCGCCAAGGGCCTCACTTCGGCCTATTTCCCGCTTTCGGCGTCGATCGTCGGTGAGAAGGTCTATAAGGTCATGGAAGAGGGAGCTGACAAGGTCGGCGCCTTCTCGCACGGCTACACCTATTCCGGCCACCCGATCGGTGCGGCAGCTGCCAACGCGGTCCTTGACATCGTCGAGAAGGAAGACCTGCCGGGCAACGCCCGCGAGGTTGGCGCCTATTTCCAGGCACAGCTCAAGGAGAAGTTCGCACAGCTGCCGATCGTCGGCGAAGTGCGTGGCGTTGGTCTGATGGGTGCCATCGAGTTTGTCGGCGATCGTGAGAACAAGAAGCGCTTCGATCCGTCCCTGAAGGTCGGTGCCCGCGTCTCCAAGGCTGCCCGCGATCGTGGCCTCATCGCCCGCGCCATGCCGCATGGCGACATCCTCGGCTTTGCACCGCCGCTCGTCACCACCAAGGCGGAGATCGACGAGATCGTCTCGATCGCCGAGAAGGCGGTGCGCTCGGTCATGGACGACCTCGTCCGCGACGGTCAGAAGATCTGACGGTAGGCGTAGGCAGGTTCCGACCGCAACCCATCGCATTCATGGAATTGAGAATGGGGCAGGGATCTCTCCTTGCCCGGACCGAGAAACTTACCCGTCGCAAAGCAATGCGCACCAGTAAAGAGGAAGCCGGCCTATGACCGCCGCCGAACTTCATATCAGCACCAGCTTGGCGCCGATCACCGTCCATAGCCCCTATGACGGGTCTGTGCTGGGGACGGTTGAGGCCACGGATGCAAGCGAAATCGGTGAACTCCTCGCCCGCGCCCGTCGCGGCTCTGAGCTTTCCAGCAAGCTGCCAAGACACAAGCGTGCGAGCATCCTCAAAGGCGCTGCGCAGATTATCGAGAGCCGTCGTGACGCTTTCGCTGAGACCATCGTGCGCGAAGCCGGCAAGACGATCATCCAGGCGCGCAAGGAAGTGCTTCGTTGCGTCAATACGCTGAAGCTGTCTGCCGAAGAGGCAAAACGCAATGCCGGCGAGATCGTGCCTTTCGATGCCTATGTGGGGTCGGAACAGCGCCAGGGCTGGTTTACGCGAGAGCCGCTCGGCATCATCACCGCGATCACCCCCTATAACGACCCTCTGAACCTAGTCGCGCACAAGCTTGGTCCTGCGATTGCCGGTGGTAACGCGGTACTGCTGAAACCCTCGAACCTGACGCCGTTTTCCTCTATCAACCTTGTTGACGCCTTGGTCGAAGCAGGCTTGCCGCGCGAGATCATCACCCTCGTTCACGGCGACAGGGAGATCGTGACGGCCCTTGTCTCTGCACGGGACGTCCGCATGGTCTCCTTTACCGGTGGGTTTGCTACGGGAGAAGCCATCAGTCGCAAGGCGGGACTGAAGAAACTTGCAATGGAACTGGGCGGCAATGCGCCGGTCATCGTTATGAATGACTGCGACTTCGACAAGGCGGTTGAAGGCTGCGTTTCGGGCGCCTTCTGGGCAGCCGGGCAGAACTGCATCGGCGCCCAGCGTGTTCTTGTCCAGGCTGAACTCTATGGGCGCTTTCGCGACGCCTTTGTCGCCGCGACCAACAAGCTCAAGGCCGGGGATCCGCTGAAGGAAGACACGGATGTTGGCCCGATGGTCTCGAAGGAAGTCGCCGAACGCACCGAAGCAGCTGTCAATGACGCCATCGCCGCAGGCGCGAAGCTGCTCTGCGGTCACAAACGCGAGGGGTCGCTCTATCACCCAACCGTGCTGGAAGGCACGCCGGTCAGCTGCCGCCTGTGGCACGAGGAAGTGTTCGCGCCTGTGGTCATGCTTGCCCCTTTTCAGACGCTCGATGAAGCGATCGAACTCGCGAATGAACCGGAATACAGTCTGCACGCCGGCATCTTCACCAGCAACCTCAATGTCGCACTGGACGCCGCAGGCAGGATCGAGGCTGGCGGTGTGATGATTAACGACTCCTCGGACTACCGCTTCGATGCCATGCCGTTCGGCGGTTCCAAATATGGCTCCATGGGGCGAGAGGGCGTGCGCTTTGCCTATGAAGAAATGACCCAGCCGAAGGTCGTTTGCATCAATCGCGGGTGAACGAGATCGCCCGCAGCGGTTGGGAAACTGCTGCGGGTGTTCGGGAACCAAGGAATGAATTCAGGCGGCGCCTCGGCGCCGCAACAGACGAACCTAACGGGGGGAGTATGAACAAGATTTTCGACAATCCGACGTCGGCGCTTGAGGGCTTGCTGTTCGACCGCATGTTGATTGCCGCGGGCGGCTTCGGCCTTTGTGGCATTCCGAAACTGCTGATCGACGCGATTCGCGAGGCCGGCACCAAGGACCTGACGATCGCGTCCAACAATTGCGGGGTCGACGACTTCGGTCTCGGCGTGCTGCTGAAGACAAAGCAGATCAAGAAGATGATCTCGTCCTATGTCGGCGAGAACGCCGAGTTCATGCGGCAGTATCTCAGCGGCGAACTTGAGCTCGAGTTCAATCCGCAGGGCACGCTTGCCGAACGGATGCGGGCCGGCGGCGCAGGTATTGCCGGCTTCTATACCAAGACCGGCGTCGGCACGGTGGTAGCAAAGGGAAAAGAACTCAAGGTCTTTGACGGAGAGGTCTTCGTTCTCGAGACCGGCATCGTCGCCGATCTGTCGATCGTCAAGGCTTGGAAGGCCGACACGACGGGCAATCTCGTCTTCCGCAAGACGGCCCGCAACTTCAACCCGCCGGCGGCCACCTGCGGCAAGATCTGCGTCGCCGAAGTCGAGGAGATCGTGCCGGTCGGCAGCCTTGATCCCGATCACATCCACGTGCCGGGGATCTATGTGCATCGCCTGATCCAGGGTCAGCACGAGAAACGCATCGAACAGCGCACGACGCGTGCGGCGGCTTGAAGGGCAGGGAAGAGACATGGCCTGGGACAGAAACCAGATGGCGGCGCGCGCTGCCCGCGAACTCGAAGACGGGACTTACGTCAACCTCGGCATCGGCATTCCGACGCTGGTCGCCAATTACATCCCCGAAGGTGTCCATGTGACGTTGCAGTCGGAGAACGGCTTGCTCGGCATCGGACCTTTTCCGACAGAGGGTGAGATCGATGCCGATCTCATCAACGCCGGCAAGCAGACGGTTACGGCCTTGCCGCATTCCGCGTTCTTCGATTCAGCGCAGAGCTTCGCGATGATCCGCGGCGGCAAGATCGCCATGGCGATCCTCGGCGCCATGGAGGTGTCAGAGAACGGTGACCTCGCCAACTGGATGATCCCGGGCAAGCTCGTCAAGGGCATGGGCGGGGCAATGGATCTCGTTGCTGGGGTCAAGCGGGTGGTGGTCGTCATGGACCACACCAACAAGGCCGGCGAATCAAAGGTGCTGAAGGCCTGCACCCTGCCGCTGACCGGACAAAGCGTCGTCGATCGGATCATCACCAATCTTGGTGTGCTCGACGTCGTTGATGGCGGACTGAAGCTGGTCGAGCTTGCCGAGGGCGTCACCGACGGCGAGATCCGCAGCGCCACCGAGGCGACCATCGTCAACTAGGCCGACCGGCGGCTTATTGCCGAGATGCTGGAGCCGTCTTTGCCGGCTTCGCGAGGACCATAGAGGAGACCAGCATGAGCACCCCATCGATCGTCATCGCCAGCGCCGGCCGTACCGCGGTCGGATCCTTCAACGGCGCGTTCGCCAATACGCCGGCGCACGAACTGGGTGCTGCCGTCATCAAGGGCGTGCTTGAGCGCGCAGGCGTCGAGGCGAGCGAGATCGACGAGGTGATCCTCGGCCAGGTGCTGCAGGCAGGCGAGGGCCAGAACCCGGCGCGTCAGGCGGCGATGAAGGCGGGTGTCCCTCAGGAAAAGACCGCCTGGGGCATGAACCAGCTCTGTGGCTCGGGCCTTCGCGCCGTGGCTCTCGGCATGCAGCAGATTGCAACCGGTGATGCGGATATCATTGTTGCCGGCGGCATGGAGTCGATGTCGATGGCGCCGCATTGCTCGCATCTTCGCGGCGGCGTGAAGATGGGCGACTTCAAGATGATCGACACCATGATCAAGGACGGCCTGACCGACGCCTTCTACGGTTACCACATGGGCATCACCGCCGAGAACGTCGCCCGGCAGTGGCAGCTCAGTCGCGAGGAACAGGACGAGTTCTCGCTGGCATCCCAGAACAAGGCCGAGGCGGCACAGAAAGCAGGGCGTTTTGCCGACGAGATCATTCCGTTCATCGTCAAGACCCGCAAGGGCGATGTCACAGTCGACCAGGACGAATATATCCGCCATGGCGCAACGCTTGACCAGATGACCAAGCTCCGCCCGGCCTTCGACAAGGAGGGCACCGTCACCGCCGGTAACGCCTCGGGTCTCAACGACGGCGCGGCCGCGACCCTGCTGATGACCGAAGCACAGGCATCCACGCGTGGCATCCAGCCGTTGGCCCGTATCGTGTCCTGGGCAACAGCCGGCGTCGATCCGCAGGTCATGGGCACCGGCCCGATCCCGGCATCGCGCAAGGCGCTGGCGAAAGTCGGCTGGGCAATCGCCGATGTCGAACTGGTCGAGGCCAACGAGGCCTTCGCGGCGCAGGCTTGCGCGGTCAACAAGGACCTCGGCTGGGATCCGTCGATCGTCAACGTCAACGGCGGCGCGATCGCCATCGGTCATCCGATCGGGGCTTCCGGTGCCCGCGTCCTCAACACGCTGCTCTTCGAAATGAAGCGCCGCGGCGCCAGGAAGGGCCTGGCGACGCTTTGCATCGGCGGCGGCATGGGTGTCGCTATGTGTGTGGAAGCGATGTGAGGGGAGAGCAGGCTATGGCCTTCGCCAAGTACCGTCTCTGCGACGTATCGATCGACCGCTCGTTCGCTGGCCAGCACGCGAGCATGGAGCGTGAGCAAGCCATCGCGGTCATCGACCTTCTAGAATCCAATACATTCATTCCAGTCGGTCACGACGGCGGACCTTATCGCCTCAGGATCGAAGCGGTAGATGGGCGCCTGGCATTGCATGTTGCTGTTGATCAGGGCGAGCATGTTGTCAGTCACTACTTGTCGCTCACGCCCTTTCGCCGCTTGCTGAAAGACTACACCCGCATCTGTGAGAGTTATTACGACGCTGTTCGCCACTCTGGGCCTGAGCGCCTTGAGGCAATCGATATGGGCCGGCGAGGCGTTCATAATGAGGCCGCGGAATTGCTGAAAAGCCGGCTGTCAGCGAAACTGAAGATCGACAACGACACCGCCCGACGCCTGTTCACGCTGATCTACGTCCTGCTCGTTCGCAATGCCGACCGATGAATTTTGTGCAGTTGAAACAGCCGCGGCCGAGACTTTCCCAGCTAGGAGGAACGCCAAGTGAACGCAATACCACAACGCAATGTACAGCTCGGAGAGACCAGCTCTGCGGGCTTCCTGGATAGCGTTGATCAGAACTTCCGTCATGCGATGACCTTCCTCGATCTGCCGGAAGGCCTGTCGGAGCGGATCATGCAGTGCAACTCGACCTATACTGTCCGGTTCGGCGTTCGCCTGCGCGGCCGCATGTACAGCTTCGTCGGGTGGCGATCGGTCCACAGCGAGCACTGTGAGCCGGTGAAGGGTGGCATCCGCTACGCGTCGAACGCCGACGCTGAAGAGGTCGAAGCGCTGGCAGCGCTGATGACGCTTAAATGCTCGCTGGTTGATGTGCCGTTCGGCGGCTCGAAGGGCGCGCTGAAGATCGATCCGCGCGAATGGACGCCGCAGGAGCTCGAGCGCATCACCCGCCGCTTCACGCAGGAACTCAACAAACGCGGCCTGATCGGCCCCGGCGTCAACGTCCCAGCTCCCGACATTGGTACGGGCGAGCGGGAGATGGCCTGGATGATGGACGAGTTTCGCCGCGCCAATCCAACTGATGTGATCAATGCCCGCGCCTGCGTGACCGGCAAGCCGCTGTCGAAGGGAGGTATCGCCGGTCGCACCGAAGCAACCGGTCGAGGTGTCCAATTCGCCATCCAGAGCTATCTCCAGGATCCGCGCACCGCCGGATTGAGCGGCAAGCGTGATCTGAAGGGTGCCGCCGTCATCGTTCAGGGCTTCGGCAATGTCGGCTACCATGCGGCAAGGTTCCTCTCCGAAGAGAATGGTGCTCGGATAACCGTCGTCGCTGAACGGGACGGCTATGTCGCCAATGCCGACGGCCTGGCGATCGAGGCGCTGAAGCAACATCAGAACAAAACCGGCAGCATCCTCGGTTTCGAGGGCGCCACCTCATTTCCCTGCGATATCAAGGGCATCGAGCAGCCATGCGACATCCTCATTCCGGCGGCGATGGAAAATGCGATCCATGCGGGCAACGCGGAGTGCATCAAGGCGCGTCTCGTGGTCGAAGCGGCCAACGGACCGGTATCTTTCGAGGCCGACAGAGCACTGCGCACCCGCGGGATCATTATTCTACCCGATCTTTACGTGAATGCCGGCGGCGTCGTCGTCAGCTACTTCGAGTGGGTGAAGAACCTGACGCATATTCCCTTCGGGCTGATGGAACGGCGCCGGCGCGAGCGGCGTAACCAAACGATTGCCGCGGCGCTGGAACGCATGACCGGCAAGGAATTTCCAGCCGACATCCGCGGCGAGTTCCTTGAAGGTGGCGCAGAAATCGATCTCGTTCGTTCCGGACTGGAAGACGTCATGCGCAGCACTTGGGGTCGCATCGCCGATCTCATCGAACAGCAACCGGAACTCGGAAATTATCGAACCGCTGCCTATGTCGCGTCAATCCGACAAATCGCGGATGCCTATGAAGCGATCGGGATCTGATCACGATTCGATAATTGGCGCCGCAGGTGCGCTTAAGCCCTCCTGTCGAAACCGGGCGGCATCGCCCATGCACCACGGATCGAAGGGCCGCATTCTTGTCGCAGATGGCAGAGGTTTGGATGATCGCGGAAATTCCGAAGCTGGGTACCAACAGGGGTCGGTCACGAAAAATGCGGCGTCATTGCGCAAGATATTGCAGGGGCATGTATGGGTCGGTCAATGCTGCCAAATGGTTCCAGCTACATCTTAATCTTCAGGACAGAACAAATTGAAGACGCAGTCGGGTGTGTAGGTATGACGGTCGGCCACCGTTTTACAGCGAGCCGCGCGAAACCCGCACTCTGCCTGGCAGCACCGTAACATGGCTCTCATCCTTTTACGCATCTCAAAGATTTCGCAACGGGCAACTTGGTGAGCCGACGATCGTGGAGCGGGTAAGGGGATGATCCGCATCGAGGACGCCCGCGGCAACCAGCTGATCGACGACTTCGCGGGTCTCTACTGCTTCAACGTTGGCTACGGGCGCATCGAGGTCGCGGAAGCGATTGCGCGTCGGGCCTAATCGCCTGGCCTACAGAATCCGTCATCGCCGGCTTTTGAATAAGGTAGCGAACCGGCGCAAAGCTTGGATTTGCTGCGATTATTCCATTCAGGTCTTGTTGCCTTACCTCGAAGCAGCGCGTCAGTTGGTCGCCAAACCACCTATCACCGATCTGCCGGAATCCCATCTTTCCAACTGAACGCAAGGAACGCTGGTTCTCAGGCCGAACAAAGCACAGGACTCGCGGTGCTGCCAGGGTCGTGAAGGCAAAATCAAGGATGGCACATCCCGCTTCTGGAGCATATTCATTGCCGGATGCGGCCCGGTGAAAGCATGCGCTGAGCTCGAGATCGTCGCTTTCCGGCAGAAAACCTAGGCGGCGTTGTCCAAGGAAGCGGCCTTCCTGGCTGGCGCTGTCGCGTTCGAATACTGCAAAGAGACCGATTCCATACCTATCCCAATCGGCACGGGACTTCTTGAACTCGGCACATGTGTCTGCAAAGGACGGAGGCTTGCCGTCATATATGGCATTCGCAACGAAAGGATCGGCATGAAGTGCATGAAATCGCAGCAGGTCCCATGGTGTGGTTAGCGGGCGCAAATATAGTCGCGCGGTTTCCAGAGTCACCTGCATTGCGCGTGCCCTACCGCGCGGGGCAGACTGCCAGCGCGCTGTTGTGTCTCTCGGACCAGGACCACCCAACCCAATGTGACGATATCCTCTGTGAGCTTGAGCATGAGACTCTTTCTCCTGAAGGTGACGCAGACGTATCAGCGGATGTCAATGCATGTACCGTGCCAACGGGAACCACCAACCATGGCTCTGAAACCGCGATGTCGAATGCCTCTCTTCGAACGACGCTGAAACGACTGAACAGCGCGTGGAATCCACTTCCCCCAGCAGCGTCAGGTCCGGTTGTTTCCTCTGAAAGAGCCAATCAACGAACTGTCGGGTTTCTCGAGGCCGAGACACGGCGATGTCCTCTATAATACCGCGCACGCTCTTAAGCCATTGAATGATTGCAGACAATTGTTTGTTTCTTTCCGGCCAACTTGCACTGGTCCAAGCGCCGAGAGCCGTCGCTTGATTCTTTAGATTGGTTCCACACATTGGCTGCAAGGTCACACCAGAGCGACGAATTCAAGGAGCCGCCATAGGTCTGGAAGCCAGTTGGGCGCCTTACGGTTCTGCGACGATATTTGCCGACCCCTCTGCGCAATGTTCCAAATCAATGCTAGTCGACTACTTTTGGTCCGACGAGGAAAGGGTGAAGCGAATGGAATTTAGTCCAAGCTATCGACCCGATCATTTTGCTGGTCATGATCTGTTCGAACATGAGATGGGTCAGCTGGCGGCGGAATGTACACCTAGTGCCGTGGTTCCGGGTCAGGATCCAGTGAGGGTTCCGCTGGGCCGAGCGCCGGCGTTGAAGCGGGACAAATCTCGCCCGGCGTTCGACGTGCGGACGCTCTTGTCAAGGTGGTCCAGCCCTTCACTAAACCACTGCAATGCCCATTCCCGGTGCCCTTATCCTCCTGTTGATCGCTTGACGCGTGAGGCGTTTGCTAAGTCGAACAAGCCGTACGCGCGCAGGATAGTTCCATAATAACCCTTATGAAATGTTATAACATCACGCGATACATTCTATTTCCAAGTGCGACATGCCAGTATTTTCAATGACTTCACTTTGGAGATTCTGGCGTGTCTTGATGCTATACGCAGATCACCCTCGCCGATCGCCGACGCCTGCATCACTTGGTGGCGGCAAAAGTTCCGATAGACCAGATGGCACGTCAGCTTGGCCGTCATCGCTCGACCATTTACCGCGAGATCAAGCGCAATACGTTTCGCGATCGTGAACTGCCGGACTACGACGGTTACTACAGCACGGTTGCTGACGATACTTCCAAGGAGCGGCGGCGCCGGCTGAGAAAGCTGCGGCGTCACCCGAATTTGCGCACAGAGATCATCAACCAGTTGGAGGCTCGCTGGTCTCCAGAACAGATTGCCGGACGCCTGCTGTCGGAGGGGCTAAGTCTTGTTCGCGTCTGCAAAGAGACAATCTATCGCTTCATCTACAGCAGGAAGGCTATGGGCTAGGCCTCTATCGCTATCTGCCCGAAGCGCGCCGCAAACGTCGCCCACTGCGCTCCAGGAAGCCGCGCGACGGTGCGTTTCCAGCCACTCACCGCATATCCCAACGGACTGATTTTATTGGAGAAAGATCGCAGTTTGGGCATTGGGAGGGCGACCTCCTCATCTTCGAACGTCCACTCGGCCATGCCAAGTCACTTCCCTCGTGGAGCGCAAGAGCCGCTATACCGTTCCCATCAAGAAAACGAGCCGGCATTCGCGCCCGATCATGGACAAGATCATCAAAGCGTTTTCTCCTTTACCGGCCTTCGCGCGTCAAAGCTTCACATTTGATCGCGGTACCGAGTTCGCCGGGTTCAGGGCTTTGGAAGAAGGGATCGGTGTGTGCAGTTGGTTTTGCGACCCAAGTGCGCCTTGGCAAAAAGGGACCGTCGAGAACACCAACAAGCGCATTCGACGCTTCCTGCCAGGCACCACAGATCTGGCAGTTGTGTCGCAACGCGACCTTCTCCACCTCACGCGCCATATCAACGATCAACCGCGCAAGTGCCTCGGATACAGGACACCGACCGAGGTGTTTATGGCGCATTTGCACGAAGACAGGTGATCCCCTATCCTGCAGAACTGGCATGATGCACTTGGGTTAGCTTCTCCACGGCGATTTAGTAATGCGACAGTTGGGCCAGTTAGAGATGCGACAGTCTCGCCTCTCGATGCGCTGGTCAAGGTCAACGTTGGGAGCAAGGATGCCGACTTCAGCCTGGTGGAGACCAGGAGCGTTCGGAGGCGTGATGTCCTGTTTGATCACCATGTCGCAGAAAGAATTGCATCGCCTCGAAGTCATTCAAAAATTACTGGCGCGACTGTTTCGGTGAACTCATCCAGATCGACGGCTTGCACCGCTGGTGGTTAAGAACCGCTCGTCTGCATCTGCGGTTCGCCGGATCGGCAGGATCGTCAAGGAACTGCGGCTGCGCGGCATCGACACGATCGACGGGGCTAAAGCCTATGCGCCGGCGTTCATGGCGGACTTCGATGCTCGGTTCATTCGGCTGTCGTTCAACCTGCTTCGACGACGGCCTGCTGTCATTGATTTCGATTCGCGGTCTTGCCGCGTTGCGTCGACGCGAAGTTGGCCGACTTCTTGCGTGCGGCTTCTACAACGCTGGCGGTAACGCGCATGACGGACGCCCACCACCATGACCAAACGCCGCTCGGTCTCACCGAAGCCGACCCGCCCGAAAGAGACTGATCGACATGGACGCCATTGAAGAGCGAGCATCCTCGGCGCTGTTAGCGCCACTGAAGAATTCGACGTTCCGTTCGATTTTCTTCGCGTCGCAGCTCTCCAGCCTGGGTTGGCTGATGCAGACGGTGGCTCTCAGCTGGCTGATGGCCACCGTTTCCACCTCGGATGTGATGGTCGCCCTGGTCCAGGCCTCGTCTACCCTGCCTGCCTTTTTTCTTGCGATTTTCGTTGGCGCGATTGCCGACAACTACAGCCGGCGCATGGTCATGATCGTCGGCCGAAGCCTGATGATGGCGGCCTCGGCGATGCTGACGATCCTGATGGCTTTCGGCATCACCGATCCATGGATGATCCTGGCGTTCAGTTTCCTTGACGGCTGCGGTATCGCACTCAGCGATCCCGCGTGGCGCGCTTCGCTTGGCGACATGCTGGAACGCCGCCATCTGCCGTCGGCCGTCACCCTTCTCAATGTCGGATTCAACACGGTCCGTAGCGTCGGTCCCGCGCTTGGCGGCATCATCGTTGCGATTTTTGGGCCGCTCGTCACTTTCGCGCTCACCACGCTTGGCTTCGTCGCGCCCCTCACCGCTCTGTGGCGAAACAAGTGGACCGTGAAAGCGTCGCCCCTCCCTCGCGAAGCGCTTATGACGGCGATCTATGATGGACTGCGGTTCACGGCGATATCCTCGGAAATCAAGGCAGCTATTGTCCGCGGTACGCTGTTTGGGCTGACCGGAACCTCGATGCTGGCGCTCCTGCCGCTCGTCGCAAGAGACCTCTTGAAGGGCGGCCCAATCGACTACGGTATTCTCATGGGTGGCTTCGGCGCCGGCGCGCTGATCGCGGGGCTCGTGAACCCACCACTCAGGCGCGCGGTCACGCAGGAACTGCTGATTGTTCTGGCATGTGTCGCGTGCGCGGTATGTGCGATCTCACTTGCGCTGACGTCTTCCCTGATCATCGCAACAGTCTGCCTCGCCTTCGGCGGCGCCGGCTGGGTAACCGGATGGTCGGGGTTCGGCGTCAACGTGCAGTTGGCAAGCCCGCGCTGGGTGGTGGGTCGCACGATTTCCATCTACAGCGCTTTTACTTATGGGGGGATCGCCGCTGGCAGTTGGCTCTGGGGAATTATCGCCGAAAACCATTCCCTCTCCCTATCCTTGGCATGTTCTGCTGCCGCCTCGTTGCTGGTCGCCGCACTTGGGCTCAAGCTGCCGATCAGAAACCGCTTGGAGTCTGAACTCGAAGCCTCCGGCGCCTTCGATGCGCCAGTACCTGCACTCGATCTGAAGCCGAGAAGCGGCCCGATCCTGGTGACGACGGAATATGCGATTGCCGAAGAGAATGCCGCTGTCTTTCTTGAGATCATGCGCAGACGGCGGCATGTTCAAAGCCGAGCCGGCGCACGCCATTGGACCCTCACGCGCGACGTTCAGCAGCCTTCGCGATGGCTCGAGACCTTCCGGACGCCGACTCGGGTTGATTTTCATCGCCTTAATCACCGCCTCACGGCAGCGGACAAGCGCTTGGACGATGAGCTGAAGGGGTTGAGCGCAGCATGCAACCTGCCACGGACGACCATTTTGGTGGAGCGCCCGCCAGTTGCGCGCAATTCCCCGCCAGATCCCTACGTATCGCAGAAATGAGCAATTGCGTCTCAAGTGGTTCATTCGGAACAAGGCTCGCACAAGGCAGAACTCTTGTTGAGATCTCAGGATCGACGGTGGTCTCCGGAAAAGACTCCATCTCGGTCGGCGAGGATAATGACCGCGTATTCGGTAGCATGGGCAATGATCACGTCTTTGGCGACGAGGGCAACGACTACTTCTACGGCGACATGGGTCGCTTTAAGCCTCGCAACCTGGATGCGGCCCTCCTTGGTGGGGACAACGACAAGCTTTATGGCCGCGATGAGGCGACCTCACTCGCTCGCGTGGTCCACGGGTTCCCCCGCGACGCACGTTCCCGTGAAGACGCATTCGTCGCAGTAAGCCGGCCGAAGGCATCGCACAGGCGGCTGTCACGGTGACTTAGATTTCATCTCGGCCTATGGGTGCAAATAAGGCAATAGGGTTGGACGGCTCACTAACATTCCGCTTCTAAACAAGCGGACGTCTCCTTTGCCGCGGACAGGTCTGTGGGTTGTGCGCGTGTCATAGTGGCGCCCCCATTGGCACGCGCACCCCGCGGGCTGACTTGCTTCTAAAGCAAGGACTGAATCTCTACGGTTCGTCATAAACACTTGCAAAGCCTGGGTAACGCTCGAGGTCTCGTAGCGTCTTGACAAGACTCTGGCTTACCCTTGAGCTGAGCCCCTTAATTTTCTTCCTTACATTTCCCGGTGCGGGTACCTGCCTAATATAGCGGATAAGTAATTGGGCTGCGCCAGGAGTGATATCGTGACGCTTCTACGCTAACTCCTCAATCAGCAAAAATATATGCTCAACATCCTGCCCCATCCACGAAACGAGGCGGTGCAAAGGACGTTCTGCCCAACAACTGCCCTCCCAAGCATCGATTCGAGCTGTCGCCGCAATCCACCATCCTTCGAAAGGATTAACGATAGAGTCCCGAAGAGATAAAAGGCTTTTCGCGACTTGACGTTGCCAGAGAAGTTGCCCTCGCGAAATGGCATTGTCCGCGCTTGCTCCAGAACTCACTAAGGGCTCGCGGATTATTTGATGATGCGTCAATCATCTTCCCGCAGATACGTTCAGCTTCCGGAAGGTTATATGTGAATTCCATATTGTACCATCGACGCATCATGAAAATGTCGTGGTATCCGATACCTTCGGCCTGACGAAAAGGGGATCGCATCCTCCTCGATGCGAAAGCCGGCTTTCGACTGGCTGGCGATTTCGTTCAGGGTAGCGGCGATGCCGCCGCGCGTTGGATCCGCATCAACCGGATATGCCTCCCGCCGCCGCGACCATCACGGCTACGAGCTGGTGCAGCGTTGCGCTGCGGAGACGATATCTCTATCGAATTCCAGGTTCTCGCGCTTCGACATCACGGCGACACCGTGGTCACAGATGGAGTCTGGGATGATCACAGCATCGCCCAGCCGGGCCGCATCGGGACGAAAATCGAGCCCGTCGGGAGCCATGCCGACACCCGCCGTCGAGATGAAAACGCAGGAGGACCGAATGAACATTTACAAGAATGCCCGTTTGACACCGCGGCGTCGAGAGGAGATGGCGCGCGCCGTTATTGAGGGCGCTTGTCCCAAAGCCGAGGCTGCGCGGAGTGCCGTCGAAGGTGGTCGCTCGTTGGAAGGCGCGATTTCTGGCGGATGGCGCCGCCGGCATGGCGGACCGGTCGTCGCGGCCGAGGACAAGTCCGAGACGCACCGCGGCCAACATTGCCGGCGAGATTGCAGTGTTGCGCCGACAGCGGCTGACGGGCAAGCACATCGCCAAGCAGACGGGCGTGTCGGCGGCAACGGTGAGCCGGGTTCTCAAGCGCGCCGGTCTTTCCCGGCTGAAGGATATCGAGCCGGCCGAACCGGTGTGACGCTATGAGCGCGAGCGGCCTGGCGAAATGATCCATATCAACATCAAGAAACTTGGCCGCTTCAGCCAGGTTAGCCACCGCATCACGGGTGATCGAACCCGCCAAAGTTCGCGCAGGGGCAAAGGCTGGGGCGCCGGCTGGGAGTACGTTCACGTCGCCATTGATGACGCCTCGCGCATTGCCTTCTCGCAGATATTGCCAGACGAAAAGAAGGACAGCGCGGTCGCCTTTCTCAAGGCGGCACTGACCTACTATAATAACCTCGGCATTACCGTCGAGCGCGTCATGACCGATAACGGTCCCTGCGACATTAGATAGAGACAGCCCCAGACGAACATACGGAAATGCGGGACCCAGCTCGCGCATAAGAGTATGTCAGCCGTCGTCAAAATGCCCTGTCTCCCTCGTTTGCTCAATAGTTTCACGCTTTGCTTCCGTCGTCAAAGCCGGAAGGAAAAAGCATGACAAAGAGCTTGCATACGACATAAGAGAGATGCGACAGTCGTCGCCTCTTGGGATGCTGGCCAAACGTCAACGTTTTGAAGGAAGACTGGCGACGTGCACATTCGATGTCGCCCCCGGCACTGGGGATCGTCTTATCTGGTTGGCGCGCTGCACGTGGCCGCGTAAAAACGGATTCTCCCTCAACGGTTTGGTGCTTTTCAAGAACGACTGGCATCTATTGCTCGATCCATCTCCACCCTATTGCATGAAAAGGTAAATGTCGCTCTGCATGCCTGATGGCCCCAGAGTGGCCGTGTAGGGCACACCATGGATACTGAAGTTGGTGGGTTTGTCCGCGCTCGGCAGCAAGTCATACAAGTACATTGCAGGCAGAAGGTCATCTGGTACCGGTTGATTGCCGTGTTGCCAGCTCGGAGGGACAAATCCTCCCAAGTCTTCCACAGGCAGCGTGTACTGTGGGGTGCCGAAGATCGATGCCCCCAAGCTTTGCTCCCATGGTGCGTCTGGCGGATTGACGCTTTGCACCGGTGAATAGGCGGCTGATGGCAAATCCTGCCGGAAGGTCGCTGTATTCCAGCTATCGGGAAGCTGGCCGGGTTGACCCACTCCATGCCAAAACTCTGCGGGATCGGCGCTCTGTGTGGAGGACTCCGGTTCAGCCGCCGCAGCCCCCGCTCGAGCACTGTTGGGCGCGGGGCTCAGACGTCGTTGGAGTTGCTCCCGATCGGCGACGAGGTTGTCGAGGTGCAGCACGGCTGGCCGGCCTCTTCGCGCCAGACGTCTAACGAGCGCCCGCGTGCCGTCAACCACGAAGACTCCGCAATCATAGTCGTTGCGCTGTTGGGTCATGCGGACGGGCTCCAGACGGGTACCCAACCTTTGTGCGAGCATTGCTGCAAACTCGTCGTTCTGTCCCCGGAAGGAGTCATAGTGATAGGCAGCCGGCCCCTCGCGGTTGCGACGGTCAACGAGTAGCAGCGACCAATGGGTGCCGCGGTGATCAGGATCCGAAGCACTGGCATCGCTCACTGGAAGGAACAGGAAGTCGGCTGTATCTCTTCCATTCTGATCATTAACGATGCGCTGGAAAGCGCTCAGCGCGGTGCTCTCATCGCCCAGGCGCAGATGATAATGGGCTATCAGGGGATCGATAAGCCGCGTCCTGGCTGCGAGATCCGGATCGTTTCGCTGCAAGTCCTGCATTAGCAGCTCATAATCCGTCTGGATATGCTGGTCGCCCAGCCATTCGGTATGGTCGAGCGACAATCCGCTGCGGCCTTCGATCGGTGGATCAACCTGCTGCAGCGGCGAAGTTGATCTGAACTCGGCACGTGGATCCGAACGGCCGTCCAGACCGGCCGGTTCCCGGCCACTTGCCTGCTCAGGGGACAACCCCGACGCTGCGTTCGCCTCAACGACTTGCTGGTACTGCCGAAGCCGCTTGAAAGACATAGTGAGTTTTTTTCCCATGGCTTCGGTGAAGTCTTGGTAATCTTTTTTCAACGACCATTGCTGCTGATCACTGCCGTTGAGCCGGCTCGCTATGCTCTCCCTACCCCTGGTTTGCAGCCAAGCACTAAACTTTCGTTGATTGCTGGCCAGCCTCGAGACGCCTTTTCTCTTGGAAGTCGAGTCCGATCCGAGCTTGCTCAGCTCTTCATTGGCGAAGCCATCAATCATGCGGGCGTCGTCGGGATAAGGATCATGCTGTTTCAACTGCGACTCGGCGCCTAGATACTGCCGCAACCGATCGAGACTCACGTTTATTTTTTTTCCTTCAGCCTTGGTAAAGGCCTTAAAATCGTCCTTCAACGACTGTTGCTGCTGATCAGTTCCCGTGAGTCGACTGCCTATGCTCCCCCGACCATTCTTATGGAGCCAATTACTAAACCTCCGTTGATTGCTGGCCAGATTCAAGACGCCTTTCCTCTGCGAAGTCGAGTCCGATCCGAGCTTGCTCAGCTCTTCGTTGGTGAAGGCATCAATCATGAGGGCGTCGTCGGGATAAGGATGATGCTGTTTCAACTGCGACTCGGCGCCTAGATACTGCCGCAGCCGATCGAAACCAACGCTTATTTTTACTTCAACGTTAGTAGTAAATTCCCTAAAATCGTCCTTCAACGACTGTTGCTGCTGATCACTACCGGTGAGTCGGCTGACTATGCTCCCCCGACCATTCTTTTGGAGCCAACCACTAAACCTCCGTTGATTTATGGCCATAGTCCGGACAACTTTCCTCTGCGAAGTCGAGTCCGGTCCGAGCTTGCTCAAATGTTCGTTGGCTAGGTCATCAATGATGCGGGCGTCGTCGGGATAAGGTTCATGCGGTTTCAACTGCGACTCGGCGCCTAGATACTGCCGCAGCCGATCGAAACTCACGACCACTTTTTTTCCTTCAGCCTTGGTAAAGGCCCTAAAATCGTCCTGCAACGACTGTTGCTGCTCATCACTACCGGTGAGTCGGCTGACTATGCTCCCCCTGCCCTCCCTTTTGAGCCAATCGCTAAACTTTCGTTGGCTACTGGCATTTTTCCGGGAAATCGAGGCCGGTCTGAGCTTACTCAGCTCTTCGTTGACCAAGTCATCAATGACGCGGGCGTCATCGGGATAGGGATCATGAATTCGGCGGCCCATCAGGCGCGGCCCAGGTCCAACGGCTTGGAGTTCTTGCCCCTCAGACGCGAGCCTCCTGAAATGAGACAGTGCTGAGTTAAGACGGTTCTGATCGTCCTCACCGCTTGCCCAATAATCCGCGATATCACCGGCTAGTGAATCTGGATCGTTTAAAAACCGAGAAGTCATCGAATCTCTGTTCTCTGCTCGGAGCCAACGAGCGAAACCCCTAAGAATACCTAAATTGTTCTCGACGGTACGCTCGGGAACCCTTCCGTCCCCTCGGCCGATGCTACCGTCGGGTAGAATTTCGTAGTTTCGGACTGCTTCCGCGAACTGGTTGATGCGGGACTCGTCATCGGGATGCATGTCCCGGTCGGCGGGGCGACCACGCTTGGCGCCGACGCGAACCTCGGTTGAGACCTCCGTTGCGGCATCAACCTCTTGCTGCCCCGAACCCCTCTCCGGCGCCAGCGACTGCGGCGTCACTCGCATCGAACCGCCCACGGAACTGCGACGCGGCACACGGTCGCCGGCGTCACTATCGTGCGAACCGAGGCGCAAGTCGGTCGGATCCTGCTCCATGTCTCGGCTCTCTGGATAGTAGTCCTCGATCCAGGCGTCCGTATCGAAAGCTCCGGTCACGCCTTCGATCCACCCACTTACTTCGCGAGAATCGTCATCGCGCGGCTGGTTCCGTCTTGGGTACATCGATGCCGGTCCTCCGGAAATCAAATTTGGAACCTCGATCCTAATGCCTGCCGACCGCCGCCCAGCATGCAAAAGCCAGATCCGATCATGCCCTCAAGGCATGGCCGAACACCATATGGCGACGGCTTGCCGACAATCGTCTGCACTCGACCATCAGGCCGTCACAGAGCCTCGCCAGCTTGCCGCTTGCCATGCGGAGCCCGCCAGAATTGGCCTTAATTTAAGCAGTTTCGAGTGATGTGTGGGACATGCAGCGTGAAGGCGCCGTCAGGATTTCCGATTCCAACCAATCCATCCGCCGGGCGGTAAATCTTCCAAGGCCACCTCCAACATTCAAGCTAATCTTAGCCCGGCCGCGGCGCAGACACCTCCGGCGGACTGTCAGCCGTTTCGACGATGGTCTGGGAAGGGAGCCGTCGTCAAAATGCCCTGTCTCCCTCGTTTGCTCAGTAGCTTCACACGGTGCTTTCGTCGTCAAAGCCGGAAGGAAGTTGCATACGACATAAGAGAGATGCGACAGCCGTCGCCTCTTGGGATGCTGGCCAAACGTCAACGTTTTGAAGGAAGACTGGCGACGTGCACATTCGATGTCGCCCCCGGCACTGGGGATCGTCTCATCTGGGTTGGCGCGCTGCACGTACCGCGTAAAAACGGATTCTCCCTCAACGGTTTGATGTTTTTTCAAGAACGACTGGCATCTATTGCTCGATCCATCTCCACCCTATTGATATTGCAGGAAAAGGTAAATGTCGTTCTCCCTGCCTGATGGCCCCAGAGTGGCCGTGTAGGGCACACCATGGATAGTGATGCTGGTCTGGGGTTTGTCCGCGCTCGGCAGCAAGTCATAATAGTACATTGCAAGCCGAAGGCCAGCCGGTGCCGGTTGATTGCGGTGTTGCCAGCTCGAAGGGACAGCTCCTCCCAAGTCGTCCACAGGCAGCATGTACTGTGGGGTGCCGAAGATCGATGCCCCCAAGCTTTGCTCCCATGGTGCGTCTGGCGGATTGAGGCTTTGCACCGGTGAATAGGCGGCTGACGGCAAATCCTGCCGGAAGGTCGCTGTATTCCAGCTATCGGGAAGCTGGCCGGGTTGACCCACTCCATGCCAAAACTCTGCGGGATCGGCGCTCTGTGTGGAGGACTCCGGTTCAGCCGCCGCAGCCCCCGCTCGAGCACTGTTGGGCGCGGGGCTCAGACGTCGTTGGAGTTGCTCCCGATCGGCGACGAGGTTGTCGAGGTGCAGCACGGCTGGCCGGCCTCTTCGCGCCAGACGTCTAACGAGCGCCCGCGTGCCGTCAACCACGAAGACTCCGCAATCATAGTCGTTGCGCTGTTGGGTCATGCGGACGGGCTCCAGACGGGTACCCAACCTTTGTGCGAGCATTGCTGCAAACTCGTCGTTCTGTCCCCGGAAGGAGTCATAGTGATAGGCAGCCGGCCCCTCGCGGTTGCGACGGTCAACGAGTAGCAGCGACCAATGGGTGCCGCGGTGATCAGGATCCGAAGCACTGGCATCGCTCACTGGAAGGAACAGGAAGTCGGCTGTATCTCTTCCATTCTGATCATTAACGATGCGCTGGAAAGCGCTCAGCGCGGTGCTCTCATCGCCCAGGCGCAGATGATAATGGGCTATCAGGGGATCGATAAGCCGCGTCCTGGCTGCGAGATCCGGATCGTTTCGCTGCAAGTCCTGCATTAGCAGCTCATAATCCGTCTGGATATGCTGGTCGCCCAGCCATTCGGTATGGTCGAGCGACAATCCGCTGCGGCCTTCGATCGATGGATCAACCTGCTGCAGCGGCGAAGTTGATCTGAACTCGGCACGTGGATCCGAACGGCCGTCCAGACCGGCCGGTTCCCGGCCACTTGCCTGCTCAGGGGACAACCCCGACGCTGCGTTCGCCTCAACGACTTGCTGGTACTGCCGAAGCCGCTTGAAAGACATAGTGAGTTTTTTTCCCATGGCTTCGCTGAAGTCTTGGTAATCTATTTTCAACGACCATTGCTGCTGATCACTGCCGTTGAGCCGGCTCGCTATGCTCTCCCTACCCCTGGTTTGCAGCCAAGCACTAAACTTTCGTTGATTGCTGGCCACATTCCGGGCAACTTGCCTCTTGGAAGTCGAGTCCGATCCGAGCTTGCTCAGCTCTTCCTTGGCGAAGCCATCAATCATGAGGGCGTCGTCGGGATAAGGATGATGCTGTTTCAACTGCGACTCGGCGCCTAGATACTGCCGCAGCCGATCGAGACCCACGCCGCCAATATTTTTTCCTTCATCCTTGGTAAAGGCCCTAAAATCGTCCTTCAACGACTGTTGCTGCTGATCAGTACCCGTGAGTCGGCTGGCTATGCTCCCCCTGCCCGTCCTTTGGAGCCAAGCACTAAACCTTCGTTGGTTACTGGTATTTTTCTGAGAATTCGGGACCGGTCCGAACTTACTCAGCTCTTCCTTGGCCAAGCTATCAATGATGAGGGCGTCGTCGGGATAAGGATCATGTATCTGGCGCCCCATCAGGCGCGGCCCAGGTCCAACGGCTTGGAGTTCTTGCCCCTCAGGCCCGAGCCTCCTGAAATGAGACAGTGCTGACTTAAGACGGTCCTGACCATCCCCACCGCTTGCCCAATAATCCGCGATATCAACGGCTAGTGAATCTGGATCGTTTAAAAGCCGAGAAGCCATCGAATCTCTGTTCTCTGCTTTGAGCCAACGAGCGAACCTCCTAAGAATCTTTAAATTGTTCGTGAGGGTACCCTCGGGAACCCTTCCGTCCCCTCGGCCGATGCTACCGTCGGGTAGAATTTCGTAGTCTCGGACTGCTTCCGCGAACTGGTTGATGCGGGACTCGTCATCGGGATACATGTCCCGGTCGGCGGGGCGACCACGCTTGGCGTAATCGACGCGAACCGTGGTTGAGACCACGTGAGTCTCCGTTGCGGCATCGACGTCTTGCTGCCCCGAACCCCGCGACGACGTCTTGCTGCTCCATCCGAACGCCTTCTTGAACCCTGACGCCATGCGCGACTTAAATCCGCGGCTTTTGCCCTGCGGCGCCGCGGCGACTTCGCCCGCCTCCGCCATATTGCTCGATGTCTTGCCCCCCGAGCCGCCGAATCGCAAGCTGCTGGAGCCCGCCCGAGAGACGTCTATGCTGTGGCGGGCGCCGCTCAACGAGTTCTCTGGCGCCCGCGACTGCGGCGTCACTCGCATCGAACCGCCCACGGATCTGCGACGCGGCACACGATCGCCGGCGTCACTGTCGTGCGACCCGAGGCGCAAGTCGCTCAGATCCTGTTCCATGTCTCGTCTCAGTGAATAGTAGTCCCGGATCCAGGCGTCCGTCGCGACAGCTCCGGTCACGCCTTCGATCCACTCACTTACTTCGCGAGAATCGTCATCGCGCGGCTGGTTCCGTCTTGGGTACATCGATGCCGGTCCTCCGGAAATCAAATTTGGAACCTCGATCCTAATGCCTGCCGACCGCCGCCAAGCATGCTAAAGCCAGATCCAATCATGCCCTCAAGGCATGGCCGAACACCATATGGCGACGGCTTGCCGACAATCGTCTGCACTCGACCATCAGGCCGGCACATGGCTTGAGAGGCTCGCCAGCTTGCCGCTTGCCATGCGGAGCCCGCTAAAATTGGCCTTCATTTAAGCAGTTTCGGGTGATGTGTGGAACATGCAGCGTGAAGGTGCCGTCAGAATTTCCAATTCCAACCAATCCATCCGCCGGCCTTCTGATTTCACCGCCTCAGTGCGCGGCGGCAAACAAGGTGAGACTCAGCCAGATTGTCGCTCTACAGAACCCACTCGGCCTTCCGTGATCATTCAACTTTCGAGGCTCATTCCCGCACCCGTATCTGTCTACACTTCAGCCCCCCGTTACCGCGACGCCCGCAAGACTCGCCCCGGCTTCGCCGCTGTGACCTTGGCCGGATGGGACTTTGGCCGGATGGGACTTGCGCCGCCAAGCAGCTATCAGCTTGGCATGACGTATTCCCGAGCGGAGGTCCATCATCTCATTGGTCATCAGTGGCCTTCTATCGGGCTGTGCTTGAACCACCCGACCCTGCCGAAAAACCACTGATGCCCACCTACTCCTCAGAGCCTTCACCACCTAAGGGGACTCCGTGGATCCGCTTTTCCAAAGCATTTTGGAATATCGATTTTGCATGGTGGCGGCCAGTCCGGTTGCACTAGCATATGCGTAATCTGCAATTGGAGACCAACAGCGGTGAACACAGAACAGGCCCGCGGGGCGGTAAATCCTCCGAGGACACCTCTAACATTCAAGCTAATCTTAGCCCTGCCGCGGCGCAGACACCTCCGACGGACTTCGACGATGGTTTGGCGAAGGGACCACGCTTTCACGAATCCTCGGGGCTTGGGCTGAGGAAAGGAATCAGGAGGAGACGAGGAGCGGCTGGAGGCGGTAAGACGAACTATAACGTGGATGGACGCTGGCGATGTTAATGCAACTACAATCACTGCGGCTGGCCAAGCCGCCGGCACTGTTCCGCCAGAGCTCCAGAAGCTCGCGGACGACAACCGGCTGTGAGCAGCTTCCCGAGCGGGTCCGGACGACGCTGGCAGAACCAGTGATCGCATCGGGCTATATGGGCCCCGCAGGTCGTCTTTCCGCCCAGTTCGCGGAAGTTTAGTCCCCTCTAGGCGAGACCAGGAGCCGCGCATGCAACGCGTACCCCCCCGCTTCATCGAAGCTTAGCAGTCACGTATCCGCTTTATAGGCCGGACAGTGAGCGCACCGTTCCCACATGTGAAGCGACTGAACAGGATGCGCTTCATCACACCTTTCACTCTCAGGAGAGACCGCCATGGATAACTCAGAACGATCGCTGCGCTACAACATTTCCGAGGAAGATGATCGCACCGGGGCCATGGCGGGGTGGATCGAGAATATGACCGGGGCACAAACACTTACGGGCATGCCGTCCCGATCAACGCCAGATCCCAATGCTCGTTCGCCTTCGTCGCCAACGCGGCCATACTCGCTCTCTTCCGAACCTCCAATTAAGGTGCTCGACAGATCTACATTTGCCAGAAAAGTGAGGGAATTTTACGGTGATGATATCAAGCACATTTCCGTCAATCCACAAGAGTACTCGCCCTTCGTGTCCTCTAAAGCCCTGCGTGCGGCTACCATCGCTCGACTCTACGGCGGCACCGACGATGATACGCCCAGCGCGCGATATTTCAGCTATGATCTGGGAGAACGAAGCGTTGGGCTTTTAAGAACAGAGGATGGATTTAGCATCGAAAACGAGCCGTGGCGGGAACTATTTCCCGGTCGAAAAAGAATCACGTCGATTGTAGACCTTCGCGTTACTCATCCGCTTGTCGAGAACGCTGGCGATATTCTGCTCGAACATCAACTTCAACTCGACGGCGAACAGCCGTTGATCATGTCACGTCCCGCTTCGCCAGAGATGGGAACCCGTCTTGAGCAGATGGGTTTCGTTGACGTGGGTGAAAATCGCTGGGTGCTCGACCCTACGCAACATCCCGACAAGTGGATAAAGAATAGCAAGGGTGGATGGCAGCGCGCAGACAAACCTTCGAGTTATCTCTCTAAAACCGTGGGCTATCTTAGCGACGATGAAGCAGGTGTCGAGGGGCATTCGAGTGAAGCCAGTGTCGAGACAGATTCTTCCGATGATGACCCGTCTTGGTACTTCGAACAACTCAATTTGAACCGCGGATAAAAGTTTGCCGTCATCGTGATGACCTTTTGCGCCGCCGGCCGAGTTGATACGCCCCTCTATTACGAGGACGCAGGCGAAGATTAGAGACTGCAATCTTGCTGCGACTGTCTGCGACGGCCCGCCTCAAGCTGCACTGTGAAGTAGCTCTGACAGCTGCTTCAGTCGGGCTGATAAACTCAATCAGAACTTTCGTGATCTGGTGGATGTTGGGCGGTTCGGTCTTGAAGACACCAAGCGCGAACTCAATGAAGCCTCGGCGGAGCCCGTATACGCTCCGTGATTGTCCTGCGCGAGCCAGAAGGAGCTGCGCAGCGCCGCCTCGTCCGCCCGTCTATCGCGCGGCAATACCGATAGAGACAGTCGCGGATCGTTTCGCGATCATGCAATTCGACCATTTTCTCGTGGTCCATGGCCCGTCGCAAGTCTAGTCTTGAGTTGAAAGTGGCGTTCGGTGCATCTGCGAACGGACATTCGCGCCGTCGGCGCTTGACCTGGCCTCGCAAAGCCGCTTCCCAGGGAACGTCTGTGAACTTGAAACCGCGTGCGTAAGACAGCAACTCTCGCGCAATCAAGGACCATTGCTCCGTTGGATTTTGCCTGCAAGAACAGCCAGTGCCTCTCTGCGCTTGTGTGGAAGGGAGCTAACGGTCCATTCGGCAACAATGCGATTGACGAGTTCGCCAGAAAGAGCCGAATGTCGACTGGATCCCCGTTTGCGGCCGCCGGGCGCGCTGGCGCCTGCCTCGGCGAAGCCTCCTCCAAAGCCTGTGATCCGAACGATCCTGCCTGGCTCGCAATCGGTGCGCGTCTGACCGAGCGGGAACGGCTGATCGACGCGATGGAGAAATCTGGGTGGGTTCAGGCCAGGCGGCTCGCCTCCGGCCTCACCCGACCTTAGGTTGGTTATGCCATCCGCGGGTTCAAATCGGGGTGAAAGAAAGTTCTACGCCTGGTGTGGTCGAACGGCCCGACCTGCCCTCCTCAACTCATGCACCCGAGGCGAGCCGCCATTTTACCGGTGTCTGTCTATTGTCAAATGCCTGACAACCCTATGTCGGGTCGCAAATGGAGGGAACCGGACAAAAAACGCTAACATATTGAAAAAAAGTAGTGATTTTCATTGGCATGGCCCTTGCTTTTTGAACCGCGATGTTAAGCAGCAACGGAGCCTTCAATGTCCCCACCAATGATTTCGCTCAAGAGCCTGACCAGCACGACAACCATGAACCAACTGCTGGCCACAGCGAAGTCCACTGCTTGCGCCGCGTCATTGTGCGGTTCGTCCGCAAAGCCGCACCACGCCGAGCCGGCTGTGTGGGAGAAAATCAAGGACCTTTCCTGCTATTCAGAAGAAGCTTACTATTTCGCGCGCATGCACGTCGTAGCCGCACCAGCCTGCAATATCCAGTGCAACTACTGCGATCGTAAATACTGCGCCAACGAAAGCCGGCCTGGGGTCGTCTCGGAAAAGCTGACGCCTGACCAGGCGCTGCGAAAGGTCGTTGCGGTCGCCAATGAAGTCCCTCAGCTTTCCGTGCTCTTTATCACCGGACCAAGCGATGCCTGTTATGACCGGAAGAAGACAAAGGCGACATTTGAACGTGGAGCCACAGAGATCCCCGATATCAAGCTGTGTCTTTCAACCAACGGTCTGGCACTGCCGGACCGTGTCGGCGAGCTTGCTGACATGAATGTTGATCACTTGACGATCACCATCAACATGGTCGATCCGAGAGTCGGCGCGAAGATATCCGCGCCACTGCCGGGCCGTGCCGCAGCTCAGCAGAAGCCCGGACACAAGCAGGCCCCGCGAGCACATAGGCAGCCAAGTCTCGATATTCGTCCAACATGCCTGGCACTCTCGGTCGCAGCAGCGCTGGGGCCTTGGTCATCTCCCCGCGCAAAATGCCCGGTTGCTCTCTTTGATGCTTCAGGAGCATCCCGATCACCGCTTCTTGTGTCAGTCCGCTCCCGTCTCCAACGCGGCGGCGACCTCCTTGCGCAGCCATTTATGCTGCGGGTCGTGATGGCACCGCTCGTGCCAGATGAGCATGACCTTATACGGTGCCGGCTCGAGGGGTGGATCAACAACCCTAAGCGGCAGCATCGCGGAAACTTGGGTCGCAACGCGGCGCGGGACGAGCAATACCAAATCCGTTGCCGAAGCTACCACCGCTGCCGTGAGAACGCTGGAAAACAGTATGGGACTACGATCCGCTCGCAGGTTGGGCAAGTGGTCGTAGATCGGGCCGAAGTGGTCGGGGGAGTCCGTACTGATGGCAGCGTGACGCAAGGTCGCGAAGTTGTCGATCGTCCATTCCTGCGCCAGCGCTGGATGGTCGTGGCGCAACAAACACGCGAAGCGGTCTGTATAAAGACTCCGCCGAAAATAGCCAGGCAGTTGCACGTCGATATGCCCAACGGCCAAATCAATATCACCTTGCTCAAGCCCCCGCACGGCACGATCAAATGGCAAACAGGCGAGTGTGTCGAGATGAGGGGCACGCTCGCGTAACCACGGCAGGAGGCGCGGTAGTACAGCCAAAGCTTGATGATCGGGGATCGCCAGCGTTGCCCCCCTCCCCGCTTCTTTTGAGATTACGCTGCGGCTTGTCACCATCTCTCGGATCGTACGCAGTGCCGACGGCAGCCTTTGAGCCAAATGTTCGCCTTGCGGCGTTGGGATCAAACCCGTTGAAGACCGCACCAGGAGATCATCATTGAACAAGCCGCGCAGCCTTCCCAGTGCGCGGCTCATCGCCGGTTGACTCCGCCCGATGTGCTGGCCCGCGTGCGTCACGTTCCGGTATTCGAGCAGAGCCTCGAGCGCCACCAGGAGGTTGAGGTCTATTGATGCTAGGTTTATCTGGTGTCCAGTGAGGCGCTCTCCTCTCCAATCTTGCAACATCTTTCGCCTATAAGCGAGTTGATCCGTCACCTCTTGTTCTACATTGCGTTTCATGAAGTTCATTCCTCAACAATCAATTCCGGGTCCAACGTTTTCGAGTTCATCTCGGCGGTGGAGCGTGGGTGACAACCTCCATGGCATTGTGCCATCACGCGTCCAATGGGCGGCCAGATCTGTGTGACGATGGCGATCACATGGAACATCGGGGTGTCCCACAGGAATATAGAGCCCGTGTCGACCTCCCTGAGCCCGTTGCAACAGCCTCGCATCCGATACTGGGGTGCTTGGGTGAGAGAGGCGCACGCGCTCGAGCACAGCGTTGCAATAGGCCTCGGTTGCATAATACGCGATGCGGTCGATGTCGCTGAGCTGAACACCTGCAGATGCGAGGCAATATTGAATCGAACGAATTGGTAGCGTGTTGGAGTGCTTGATTCGGTTAGGCCGTTCCTCTTCGACAGCCGCTATCACTCGGCCGTCGCGAACGCGAACCGCAGCCCCATCGTGCATAAAGCTGTTCGGTAGATCGAACGAATTTTCGTAGACTCTGCTTAGACGCCCACTCAGCCCTAGACACAGCATGTTGCTCTCCAGTCCGTTTCGAAAGGTAGGTCGCTCTGGCCCGACCGCCGGCTTTCGTAAGTTCAAAGCTTGTGTTTGACGTGTCAGATAGAGCTCACAGGCGAAGCCGATACTAATAGCGACCGGCTCGGCGACATTGCCGACAATCGATGCTGCGCAACCTTCTTGATGCTATAGTTGCGACGCCGCACGGAAACCCTGACCGAAGCATTTGCAGCAGAACTGCCACGTAACCTATCCACATTACTCAGTCCTTCATATTTCGGCCCGACAGCCGCAAGAAAACATCACGAGGTTTGGTGTTCCTGCAAAAGGCGCAGATCATGTCCTTGCGGCTGCGAGCGCGCCTGCTCTGGCTTCTAGTCATTGTGAGGGATGCACTCACAGATTTAGTCGACCAGGCAACAGTGCTTCTTGTGAGAGCCCATTAGCACTGAAACGGCAGAAGCAACGGCCAAGATTTGGCCGATCACGTCCAACGTGATAACAATCGAGGCCAGGCAACTGACAGAGTGCTCCAACTCGTTTTCCAGCACAGTCTCTACCGAACCTGAGGACCCATTTTTAGAACTCCACACAATCGTTCTGCACAGCGCTCTTCAGCGTTTTTTCTAAGGGCAATTGTTTTGACCAGTAAAATTGTTTGTTTGGATGGAATGCGTGCAAAAAAGGGATGGGTGGATTGATAGGAAGGCGAGCGGCACTACCATCCTTCCTTTCAAATGGCGGCCGTGATGATCAACGTTTACGGCAAATCCGCCTCCGACGTCGGTGTCGACCGACCGACCGACGAAATCCTCGTGTATCGTCGCATCCGCAATACTCCTTCTCTACTCTAGTTTTCAGCCGACAAGCCGAGCCGCAGCTTCGCCAGTCTGCACGTCGATAAGCGTGATCGGGCTTGCTGCAAAGAAACGTATCCATCCGGCGAAGGCCGCGGCACTTATGATTTCGGCTCGTCTGCCATGATGCGTTCGATCTTTTCCGGATCACATTGCTCGTCGACAAGGAACTGGCGAAGACCTCCTTCCCAGGTGCGGATATCGGCGAGGAACTCCTTCAAGCTTTCGATGCCCCGGTCGGTGAAGGTCGTGATGCCCTCTTCGCTGCCGTCATGGGCATGGATCGTCTCACCATAGTCGATGTTGTCGGAGTTGCTGGCGACTTCCTGGATGAGTTCGAGGTTCTCGCCGATCAGCATGGCGACATAGTCGATCGTGTAGACATGCGTCGGGCGCGCCATCACGCCGCCATCTGCCGGGCGCTTCCGGCGGGCCAGTTCCACGGCAACAGCTCCGGCAGCCGTGATACGGGAATGCCGGGCATGCGGGCGAGCACGTCCGCCAACCAGGCCTGCGGATCGATATCGTTCATCTTTGCCGTGACGATTAGGGAATACATGAAGGCAGCACGCTCGCCTCCGCGCTGGGAACCGGCGAATAGCCATGCCTTTCTTCCGAGAGCAACGCCGCGCAGGGCTCGTTCAGCGGCATTGTTTGACAGACACAGTCTGCCGTCGTCGAGGAACCGGGTGAAGGCTTCCCAGCGACCCTCCTTCTCGAACATGTAGTTGATCGCCTTGGCGACGGGATTGTGCTTCGACATTTGCCCACGCTGAGCCATGAGCCAATCGTGCAGTTCTTCGACGAGCGGACGAGCATGTTGCTGCCGCGTTGTGAGCCGATCCTCGGCAGGCATTCCGTTTATGCCGCGCTCGATGTCGAAGAGCGCGTCGATGCGGGCCACGGCCTCAAGCGCGACGGGCGATATCTCATGGGCAGGTTTGCCCTTGCGCACGTTGCCGGCGATGTCAGCGAGTTCGAAGAACTTGCGTCGCGCATGGCTCCAGCAGAGCGCGCTCCTGACCGGCGCGGGGCGGCGATCGGCACGATAGAGGTCGTTGTAGCCGCCATAGGCATCGGCCTGCAGTGTGCCATGCCATCCGGCAAGATGCGTGTTGGGATGGGTCTTCTCGCGATCGGGAGAGAAATGGAAGAGTGCGGCGGGAGGCGCGCCGCCCGCGAAGGGACGGTCATCGCGCACATAAGTCCATAACCGTGCCTGCCTTGTTGCTCCCCTGGCCAGAAGCGGCACGGTGGTGTCGTCACTATGCAGCCGCTCGGCGGCCAGCACATGGGCGCGGATTAGATCATGGATCGGCTGCAGCGCCGTCGTGCAGGCTCCGACCTGATCGGCCAGCGTGGAGAGACTGAGATCGACGCCTTCCCTGGCGTAGCGCTCGGCCTGGCGGTTCAATGGCTGATGTTGGCCGAACTTCTCGAACAGGATCGTCGCCAGCAGGTTCGGTCCCGCCCATCCCCGCGGTGTCGCATGGAAAGGGGCCGGTGGCTGGCTGATCTTCTCGCAATCCCGGCAGGTGAACTTCTCGCGCACCGTCTGGATCACCTTCCACTGGCGCGGGATCGCCTCCAGCGTCTCAGTGACGTCTTCGCCCATCTTCACGATCCGCGCCGAGCCGCAGCAGGTGCAAATCGAGGGAGCTTCGATGATCAGGCGCTCGCGCGGCAAATGTTCCGGGAACGGCTTGCGTGCCGGGCGACGGCGTTCGAAGGCAGAGACATTTGTGATCTTCGCCGCCACGCGTTCCGCGGCGATCTCGTCCTCGGTGGCATCGGCCTCGAGTTCTTCGAGCTGCAGTTCCATCTGGTCGATCAGCCGGGCGCGCCGTTCCGAACTCTGGCCATATTGCTCGCGGCGCATTTTGGCAATCTCGAGCTTGAGGTGCCGGATCATCGCCTCGGAGGTCGTCACGAAGGCGCGCACCTGTGCGAGGTCGGACTCGGCAGAGGCGGCACGCACTTCCGATGCCGCAAGCGCGGCGCGCAGTCTGGCTATCTCCGAAGCAGCATCATCCATGGCCGAAAGCTACCATGCCGCATGTCGAAAGCCCAACAAAAACAGAGCAATGCAGGCGATCAGCCTGCCTTCGAAGGCCGCTGCGTCCAGCGCGGGTTGCGCCAGTCGATCCCTTCCAGGAGATAGCCGAGCTGCGCCGACGATACAGACACGGCGGAGCCATTCTGGCTGACCGGCCAGATGAATTTTCCAGCTTCCAGCCGCTTCAGGTAAAGCGACATGCCGACGCCGTCATGCCAGAGGACCTTGATCAGGTCACCCTTGCGACCCCGGAAGCAGAAGACCTCACCGCCATGAGGATCGCGGCCGAGGCCTTCCTGCACCCTCAGCGCCAGACTGTTCATGCCGCAACGCATGTCTGTCACGCCGCCCGCGATCCACACCTTCACCCCCGCGGGAAATGCGATCATGACATATCCAGAATCGGCAACAGCCGGGCGAGGACGATCGGATCAAGTGAGGCCGGGATCGTCAGCCGTCGGCCGTTCGGCAGGCCGATCTCGATCGTCATGTCGTCTTCAGAACGCAGCGGCGCGGTCATCTCCGCAGATGCCGCCGGCGGCGGTGGCGAAATCGTAAGCGGCACGAAACCCGTTGACGCTGAAACACTCAGAAGGCCGCTGCGGTATTGTCGACGCCAGGCCGTCAACAAAGATCGCGACAATCCATATCGTCGCGCCGTCGCTGACCCCTGACGAAAACCTTGCAGGCTTTCCTCGACGATCCGAACTTTCTCTTCGTCCGACCAATCCCGCCGGCGACCAAGATCATCGGCGGACAAGACCTCAATGGGGGAAATAATTGTAGCGCATGACATAAGGCATGCACTTAAAGCCAATCAGCAAATCGCGGCAGACGGCCTTCGCCGGATGGGTACAAAGAAACGGCGTTCGTTGTTGGTCAGCGCTGCCGCATCCAGCACCGCCAAACGTGGGGCGTTGGATCGCTTCGTGATCTGTCGGGCGTAGGTGCGCAGCATCTGGTCGTTGAAGCGGCAGCCGATGATGAAGAAGCCTCTGTTGGTGCGCCGCTCCTTCACCGCTTCGCTGATCCACCTGAGCGGCGGAACTCCTTCCGTCGCTGATGCAGCCGTTGATGGCGTGCTCGGCCGGCCTTCCGGTGGGCCGACCGGCATCGAGGCAGGCGATCACTACGCGGCGGGCGCGGCGCGCGAGGTTTCGATGCGCTTCAGTCCATCGGTGATGGCGGCGAGCCCTTCCCGCAGCGTCTGCCCTATAGTGCCCGGACCGATGTCGATTGGAGGATTGTCAAGCATGGCTACAATGTCGCTGCCGTTGAGATAGTCGAGCTTCTTCTGGACTGTGGTTCTGACACGCTCGGTCGCGCTCGACATTGCGTCACCGTTGCGTTCGGTGATGGCGGAGAGCTGATCCGAAAGCTCTCCACCGAACTGCAGGAAGATGTCGTCGACATACCTCCACGTTCCGCCGCGGGCTTCCACATCGACCATCTGGTTGATCTTGCTCTTTACCTCATCCCTCAGCGTCAAGGCAGTGTCGAGATGAGCCTGCCATGCAGCTATGATACTTTCGACCGAGTTTTCGACGGACTTGGTCCTTTCGGGCTGGTCTGTGATGCCAAGAAGGACCAGAAGTTGATCATCGTTACCGAGCCGCGGGACCACCGCTGCGATCAGACGCTCCACAACCGCGCGCCTACGGGCTGCATCGCCTAGTTCCTTCGGCCATTGCGACGACACTATCTTCGCAATCCTTTCAGAATTCGCGTTCTCTAGCGGATAAGAAAGCTGTCGCTCCTGAGCCTTTGCCTTGATCAGACGGAACAAGGACTCTACTACCTCGTCTTGATCGAGAGCACCCGTTGGGACTCTGTTCAGATCGATCCCATTCACCACGACCTCTTCGCGGCGGTCGCCGTTTGTCTCGCCCTGCCCCGCCCCATCGGGCATGTCATCCACATATTGAAGATTTCGCAGATTCTCAGGATAGGCCAGCATCAACAGAAGCCGGCCGGCGAAGTTGTGCAGCGTTGCCTCCTGCTCTTCCTGAGGCGTCGCAGCCAGCACACGTTGCAGCCAATCCGCGATCTTCGTGGTCAGATGGGACAACTCTGCGGTCTGTCCCGCGCCAATTTGCGCGCTGAGACTTACTGCGTGATTGGAAATGGTCGCTGCCGCGGCGGCAATGCCCTCCTTCACTTCCGGGAGAAGCTGCTCCAGGAGCTCAGCCCCGCCTTCACGCTTGCTTCTCTCTTCAGTTTCCTCAACACTCCCTGCGGAGTTCCCTTCCGCGCTATCGAGTGCCGCCATCGGCCGATTTAATTCTTCAGAGTCGTCGGGTGGAAGAAATTGAGAGTTCTCCTCGGCGTTCATCTCAAACTGCTGAATGTCTTCTTCAGTTAAAATTCCTGCTTCCTGCATGTCAGGCAGCCTCATGCGGAAGTTCACGAAATACTTCTTCATCACCTTTTGGACCTGCGGGAACCCGGCCTTTCCACCATCAGCCAACTTGACGAGGATAACGCCGTTTTCGTTCATCCTGCCCGTGCCTCTCCGCAGAAGCGAAAAGGTCTCCTTACCACTATCCTCATCATCTTCAAAAGGCATGCTTTTCAAAGTTTGTGCCAATCCATTGAGCTTTTTCTTACTCACCAGGACAGCAGGCTTCCGCAGATCGCCAACCGTGCCAACCGCAAAGCAGAACTCCAAATCCGCACTGTTCCTCGTCTGGTCGATCAACTGCATAAACTTCTTTGCTCTTGTCCTATTGTGCTTCATTCCGGCCATTATATCTCTCCAGTTTCCTGTTCTAGATCAGTGTACGTCGGTTGATAGGATGGGACAGGATCTGATCACCCAACTTCCCGAAGATCTGCCTGATGGAGGTGACCGCGCTCTCCAGCGGTCTAGTCGAGCCGGAAAGCGGCGCGCCGAGATCAAGCAACGATCGCCGCCAGTCGCAGCCGTGACCGCCTCCGATCCGGCCGGCAACCGAAATGCCGACCTCTCCCGCCGCGGACCTGCGTGGGCGTCTCGTGATCCCATAGGGCCTTCCCAGCGCAAGTCGGATGCTATCCCGGCGGTCATAAGAAATCTGGACATCGGAATTCTGACAGCAGATTGCGGGACAACGGGCTCATCACGCTGTCAGGCTGGAGGTTAAAAACCGCCCAATGGTCACCCGACACCAGTCGTACCTGAATAAGGTCCCCTCCTCCCAAGGGCCGCTTGTCCGCCTCATTTAAGAGGCGAAATAGCGCCCAATGGCCGCTCTTGGAGAGAATGGCGCCTTGAAAACCGATGAAAGCGACGGAAGCGCCGCCGACGCCGCTGGCCGTGGGCCAATGGAAATGCATGGCCGCGGCGGCCGTTCCTCGTCGATGTTCGAGGCGCTGGCCGTCGATGTCCACCACCACCTGGTCTGTCAACGGATCGGTCTCGGCGACGGTGAGCAGGAATCCAACTGACAACTGGCCGGTATCCTCGAACATGGTGTCGCGGATTGTGGCTGCCCGTTGGAACTGGGCCAAGGTATTGCGGCCGATAGGGAAATCGACACCGCTCGTTGGCCGAAACTGCCACGAACCTGTGGATTTGTCGACGAAGGGGGAAAGGTTCTCGGCGAAGAAAGTGTCGATCTCCGCCTTGCGGCCGAACAGTCGGGCGAAATCGCTCAAAGGGACATCCCGGCGGGATCCGCGCGCGAAGGGATACCGTCCTTCCGTAGCCCGCCGGCACAAATCGCCGGGGCCGCCCGCCCAACCGCTCGCCAACTCGCGCCTCACGCCGCTGACGGTTAGGTCCGAGCTGTGGCGGCTGAGGCCGAGGATCCATTGCCGGATGGGTTCGGGCAGATTGGTCGCTCCCGCCTCGATCTGGTGGATGGCGACGCCCGCCTGCCCGTTGTGTTCCAAGATGTTCGAACCCGCCAGCCCCTGCGCCTGGCTGAGGGAGCGATACAGTTCGCCCAGATCGCGGAGAGCACTGTCGATCGGCGCCTGCGCGCCCGCTTGGCTGTTCGACGGCACTTCGACCAACTGGTGCAGCCACTGGAAATGATCGCCCATATAGAGCCGGACGTGAGCTTCAGGCGTGTCCGCGGCCGGTTGAGAGCGGAACAGTGCCTCGAGCTCGCTTGGCAACACCTCGCCCTGGGGGACACTGTCACCTTTCGTCAAGCCGTCCTCGGGAGCCGGTGGTTGCTTGAGCTTTAGCTCCTGCGCCGCCGCGAAAAGGAACAGGCGCATTGGTGACGTCGGCGCGGACAGCGTGTTCAAGGTGCGCAGCGCGTCATCGATGCCCCCAAACGGGTGGATCGACATATCGCCAATGAGCTGGTCCCAGCGCAACGCGAACTCCTGAGCGTAGAGATCCGCCGCCGAACGCCGCAGCTTCTGGCTCACATCATCGGCTGCGGTCGGCGCGACTACCTGTGCGTCGAGAACCCAGCCTTCTGCAGCGACAGCGTCAGCCACCTGCGGCAGCAATCGCAGAAAAATTCCGTAAAACCCCGCCCTCGTGTAGATGCCAGGAACCCCCTCGCTGAGCGGCTGTCCCGATTTGCGAGCCAGGACGCCCTGCGCCAGCGGCCCGGCATGGTCGGCCAGACGCCAGGTTGGCGCCCGCGAGGCTTCGGGACTGGTCGCGATGATGTCGAGGACGCGGCGCGCCATCGAGACGGCCTGGAGCTTCGCGCGGCTCCTCTCTATCAGTTCGCCGTTAAGCTCACTATGGGGCAGCGGCCCTTCCATGAGGGCATCCAGATGATCAGCGAGCGCGCGGCGCAGGCCGGCATCGGCTTCGGCCGGAAACATCACTCCCCAGTCGGCAGCCATCCAGTTCTTGACGACCGCGCGCTGGAGCGGACCCTGCTGACCCAGCATCAGGTAAACCTTTAACGCCTGGTAGACGAACTGATCATCGTCGTGCCGCTCGGCCAGTAAGGTTTCCAACCGGAAGATCAGCCGCGGCAGCAGGACGGTGTTCAAGGCGCGGCGGTACGCCGCGAGCGTTTGAACCTTGATTTTCTTACTCTGGTCGAGACCCGAACTTGATAGGCGGCCGCCCGCGCTGTCGCCGTTAGAATCACGCAGCCGCTGAAGCAGTGGCAGGATGGGTCGAAGATCGCCACTCTCAACCCGGTCGAGCTTCAGCTTTTCGGCCCCTCTGGCATAGCTGCCAGCCATTAGGCGAACGCTCTCGATCCGCTCAACATTCCGAATATAGCTGAACGTCCACAAGACGCCGGCGCTAACGATGACCGCCGCTATCATCGTGTAGGCGCTATATCGGATCCGCCGCTGGCGCCGATCGAAGCGGTGATTGGCACCGACGAGCCCAGCTTCGGCGAAAACGACTTCGCGCAGCAGCCGGCTGATGAAATAACCACGCCCCGGGCCACGAAGCGCTGTACAGGGCGGCTGAGCGATCTCGAAGGTCTGAGATCTGGCGTTCGCAACTCGATCGAAGGGCATGCCAATTTGCGTGCCGCTTAAGAAGTAGACGCCGCGGAGCATAAGCGGTTCCTGGAACGAATTCCCGCCAAAGGCTTCCTTCAAGAACTGTTGCGTCAGGTGCTTGAGGCTAGCGACCTGCTGTGGGAAGCCGAACATGAGCGCGCGACGCTGGAGGTTGCTTTCATGCTGCATTCGTTCAAGCAGCCTTTCGTTTAGGCGGCCAACCAGCGCATCGTATGCTGCGGCAAACGCCATCGGATCGTCTTCGTCCTCCGAAGCCTCTTGCGCAAAGGTGAACCCCCACACCGCCTCCCGCCCCTCGCGACCCAGATCGTCGAAGAATTCAACAAATCCCGCCAGCAGATCGCTCTTAGTGAAAAGCACATAAATCGGCAGTTGCAGGCGAAGCTCCCTGTAAATTTCGAGGAGCCGCTCACGGATACAGCGCGCGCGATCGGCGAGCACTTCCTCGGATGTCGAGTTCAGCTCGCTGATCCCGATCGTGACTAAGACCCCGTTCAGCGGCTGCCGTGGCCGGGAGCGTCTGAGCATACGAAGCAAGCCACGCCAAACCGCTTTGTCCCGGTCTGCATCACCCTCCTGTATCGTGTAGCGCCCAGCAGTGTCGACGAACACCGCGTCATCGGTGATCCACCAGTCGCAGTTTTCCGTACCCGCGACCCCACCGGCGGCTCTCAGACCGGACCTTGCCGCCAGCGGAAAGCTGAGCCCGGAATTGACTATTGCTGTGGTCTTCCCCGAGTCGGGCGGACCGATCATCACATACCATGGCCGCTGATAGAGCCACCGCCTGCTGATACCTCCTGCGTAGCGGCGCCCCTTGAGTGTGGTAAGGGCCTCGCGGAAACGATGACGAATCGCCTCAAGCTCTCTTTCAGCAAGCGTGCTGGCTTGGCCCACACTTCGGTCGGAAGGCCTTGGGTCTCCCTTCTTCTGCTCGGCCCCAACCTCGTCCAGGGCTCCCGACACTCGTGATTGGACGAGGTCTTCAAAATAGGCCTGAACCTTGTAAAGCTGGGACTGGATCAAGTAGATCACGGTGTATCCGACCGGAATCAGCATCGATGCCGCGATCTGGCTGCGAAGGCTGTCAAGCGGCGCAAATCCTCCGACCGAGATGTGTGGTCCGAGCGTGAAGATTAAGGCACACACGATCCCTGCCCCGCCGACACGGAGCCATTGCCACCTAAGCGCTTTTTTGATTGACTGCATGGCCTGCCTTCATCGTGTCTTTGTGATGATGATTTCAATCCGACGGTTCCGCGCGCGGCCCTCGGGCGTATGGTTCGAAGCGACCGGTTCACCGCTCCCTCTGCCCTCTTCTCGCACGCGGCCTGGGTCATCCATGATGGATTTAATAATCTCGGCAGCTGTCCTCGCACGCGCGAGCGAAAGGGAATCGTTTGAAGGGAAGGCGAGCGATTGCACCGGCATGGCGTCGGTGTGCCCGGTCAGGAGGATTGCTCCCGACTCATCGTTCAGAGAACGACCAATTCGTAAAAGAAGCGGCAGGAACATTTTCTTCACTTCCGGACTAGCAGAATCGAACATCCCGGAGGCGCGAATGGTAACGACGATCTGCTGTGGGTCCTCGGACACAGTGACAAGCCCTTCGCGGATTTCGGGCTCGAGGAAGTTACGCAGTCGGCCGCTGCTCATCACAACCTTTGGCGGCAATACGATTCTCACCGATCTGACAGCGCCGTTCGGCGGCAATGTCGCGAGATCGTTGAAGACAGCATCGGCGCGGGCATTTAATGCATGCAGGAGTCCGGTATAGATCGAGAGGAGTAACCCTGCCCCAAACGCTACGACAGCCCAGATTGGAACGATTGTGCGGCGTGGCTTCGGATTATTAGAGTTCCTCCGCCAGTGCGGGGATAGTTCGCGCTCGAAGTCACCACGGGCTGCTCGGATCAGGCGGTAGACGTCTTCGCACAGCACACTGAGCTCTGCGGCTCCTCCCGCAGTGACGCGGTAGCGGCCTTCGAAGCCCAACCTCATGCAGTAGTAGAGCAGCTCCAGCAGTTCAATATTGATGGCCGGTTCATA
This sequence comes from Rhizobium sp. 862_C5_N1_2, assembly GCF_051811205.1. NCBI lineage: Bacteria > Pseudomonadati > Pseudomonadota > Alphaproteobacteria > Hyphomicrobiales > Rhizobiaceae > Rhizobium > Rhizobium sp. 862_C5_N1_2. The sequence continues at coordinate 327,924 of NZ_JBPWPT010000005.1, forward strand.
TTTCAATTGCGTCAGTAGATCGAAGAAACGCTCGCCGCCCCAGGTATCGCTGAACAGCGATCCCACCAAGCTGCGCGTCGTCCAGACGCTGTTGCTGCCCCAGACTGTGTTCAGAACGATGTCATCGATGGTCGCGCAGAGGGCGTATTTGCAGACCTTGATCGCTCGCGATGGCAATCCGAGCGGCGTGATCCGACGCTCAAAAGCATCGATCTCCTGCAGCACTCTAAGGCGCAGTGCTTCAACGTCGATATGGCTAGCACTGCTCTTGAGCTGAGCGCTGAGACCCAGCAGCGCCGCCGCGGCGGCGACCAGTGGATTAAGTCGGTCGAGCGCAAGCATCTCCCAGGTAAGTTCGTCCGGCACTGGCGATGACGGCGAAGGGACAGCCAACTGCTCCTCGGCGTGGAGGAGGACGAGTGGCTGGGATTTTGGCATCGTTTCCTCAATCACCATCATCAACCCGCCCACTTCCCTTCGGAGCGGACGCTCTCATCGTGGGATCGGCGGGCGGGTCGGCGACGCTCTCGCACTGGGCGCGCGAAGTCGGCGCCGAAGCTCCGGAGCAAATCAGTTTCGATGTTCGATACGACGTCATTGAAGACACGCACGTACGCACTCCGGTTTCGCGCCTTATGGTTGCAGTGCAAAAGGGAACGGGTCCGCCCCATCGCCTTCTCGATCCCTGGTAGGGACAAGCGTGCACGGACGCTGGACAGAGCCTTCTGCACAGCCGCGAATAACACGTCATGCGTCCCACGGTCGGCGAAGGCATGCTCAATGGCCAGGTCTCCGCGGAGGAACCCCCTGACATCCGGAACGAACCTCAGGGGTTTTTCGTCGGGACTCTTATTTCTGAATGATTGTTCGCCAGCTCTCGCTCGGAGAGAATGCTGTGCAGCGCGGCGGAATACAGAAGCATTTTCCCTGCACGATCCAGCACGCTTACGATGCCGGCATTCCGGACATCTGCCAATGATAAGCCGCAGGCGGCAAGAAAAGCCGTGACGGCCGCCCGATGATTCTTGTCGAGATGATTGATCTACCTTGGGTTGCGCCAAGATGGGGGCCCGATCCGGCACACTGTCTGCGTAGATATCCAACGGACTTCTCATCATGCCCGCCAGCGCGTCAAACCGAGTGTCTAAGACTGGCAATGGTGGGAAATCGCCGTCCCTCAGGTCCAGCAGCGCTTCTTCACCCCGGGTGCAATTGCCCGCCAGGAGCGACGAGGCCATTTCGAGGGGGCCAAGAAAACTCAACTCCTCACTTGTCGCTGCAAGTTGTCCCTCCGGTTCGGCGGCACTCTCCGCAATGGATATCGAAGGCGACACGACGACATCGATCCTATAGGCGCCGATCTGAATAACATCGCTGGTTTTCCGGGCGACCGGCGCCTCTGACGGAAGCGGCACAGCCTCGTCACTCAGACATGTGTTGCCGCGGCCTCGGTCGATCAGTCCGTATCGCCGTGCCATGCATTCGATTGAGCAGTGGTATTTCGAGACCATCTGCTGATCATCCGGCAGAACGAGGCTGTTGCCTGCTCGGCTGGTAGTCAGCCCACCAGCCGCGTCGCCCGGCACGAGATATTCCGGAAAACTGCATCTATTGCAGTGTACACGTAGCGTGAGGGGCATTGGTGGGCTAACTCAAATTTGGGTTCTGTCCGGCTCGGATGGCCCAAAGAGCCATTTCGAGATTTGGGAAGTCGCCAGCAACGTGCAGCGCCAAGCCAGCGGATTGGGGCATATCCTTCCAGAAGCGGCTATTTTGATCGATCTCGAAATAGCTGAATCCAACATGGAACGGGATCTGACGCGGCGCGACCGGTAGGGGATTGATGATAATGCCGGGCAGTGCGACATTGACGAGTTCCGTGATTTTCTCCGCCGGGCCGATCTTAATCTGAGACGGGAACTCGCGCCGGAGGCGCTCGACCTCAATATCAGCCCGAGCAGCCAGCACGAAGCTCGAGGTCGTAAAGAGAGAGCGGTCGGCCACCTCAGCCACATGGATACCGTATTTTTGCCGCTGCAGCGGTACGGAGACCGCAGTCTGCTCAATCACCGCACCCAGCGAAGCCCGGATCGACTGGATCACTGGCAAAAACGCCTCCGCGAGAGAGTCGTGCTTGTAAACACCAAGGGTCGGGGCACGTTTATCGAGGCGGGCGAACGTGGCTAGTTCACCCGCCAGCTGGAGCATGAGAACATACAGCGATTCCGGATTTACAACGGCGGCCTTGGACAGGTGGCAGAAGTACGGCTCGTACCGATTGATCGCCTGCAGCAGAAGGAAGTCCGCGAGCTCTGCAACCCGGTTCGTGCCCGACTGGGAGACCCGAGTAGCCAGAGCTTCACCACGATGGTGAAGCAGGCCGGTGATCTCAGTGATGTAGTTCGAGAGGACCCGGGAGCTGGCGCAGTCGGGGGTTGGCGGCACGTGCGTCTCGTCCAGAATGATCTGTCGGTCGGCCCGGACCTCTATGATACGGGCGATTGGGATGCAAGTGTAGCCAGACCGGTCTGCCGCGTCCGGCAGCAGTCGAAAATCCAGCCGCGCTACGTCGATGGAGGCGCTGCCCCGCTCGCCAGCGTTGGTGTCGACAACATCCTCAGTGGAGACTGCGAAGCGGATAGGTACGTCAATTCCCGCTTGCGCGTCGGTTTCAAGAGCGCCGGGTTGATAAAACGGTACCGCCAAGTGAATAAGCGAATCTCGAAAATCCCGCGGAACGTCGTAGGGAGTTGGCTGGTTGGCTTCGTCAGGAATACTGAAGGGCATGCCGTCCTCCAAGACGCCGCGAGCCGCTTCGATGGCGATCTTGCCGAGACCAAGTAGCTCTCGATTGAGCCGCAGCTCGCTGATACCCCACCCGTACCCATGCAAAACCGCCGTCCTGCTACGCACCAGCTGTTCGACGTGACGATCGGCCTGCTGAAAATGCTGGGGGCGGAGGAATAAGCCCTCCGACCAGACGACCCTATTATTCCACGACATTCAAGACTCGCCTCGCGTCCACCTGACAGAACGGCTTTCTCCGTAAAAAGTAGCAGAGCTTCACTGCCCCCTTGCATGCACATCTGATATCCAACAATGCGCTGGTAGAAGAGCATCGCGTGTCGAGACAGCTCAGATATGCAAGTGCCTAAGCTCATCAGGATTGGTCATGAGCCCCCCTTGCAGCGCGACACGCAAGGGATCTCATCTAGACTGTCGCTCAGCAGCCCGTTGCCCTCAGAGCCGTATTGGTCGTTCATGTTCACACTGACCTACTACGCGCCAATTCGGCCTGTCCTGTCGCTCGTACGGGATGAATCTTGCAAATGACCGCCCGGAAGCCTTGAGAGCCGGCGCCGCAAGTACGGGGCCAAAAGTGCAGCGCAACAGGCAAGGTGACACGTGATGCGCATTGCCTCGTCGAAAATGTTCGTGAATACGCCGAAGGCATGTGCCGCCGCCAACATCGTCTTCACGCGCCGCCGCCCCTAAAGCACCTTGACGACTAGTTTAGCGATTAGCGGGATAGCAGCTCTGGCGGCATGGATCATTCATGCGGCGAAGATAGGCATTTGCACATTTGGTGATGCCCAATAGCTAGCGAATGGGATATGCGCTGCGCCTCATGTTGGCGCGCGAGCACATGCTCGATGGCACGGTGGAGATTGACCGTTTTCATCTCGGTGAGCGACCGAGAAAGAATCCGGACGGTCTACCGCCTGGACGGGGCCGAAAAGGCCTTTCGATACGTGCAGGGCGCGCGACGGCGAAAAGGGATCGAACCGCATGCCTGCTTGATGGGCGGTGAGGCGTTCATGGCGATTGGCAAGAGCTTCGCTACGCATGAGAACGTAAAGCATTCGAGCCGCGAATTCGTTCGAGACGCCGCCCACGTCAACTCGGTGGGAGGTTTCAAGTCCCGGGTCCGCCGCACCATTGCCGGCGTCTTTCATCATATCAGCCCGCAGCATGCCTTGTCTTGCCACGAGATCGGCTTCCGCTGGTCACAGCGCATTGTTACGAGCCAGGCAGTGCGGATACTGGTCACGGGTGCCGCCGGCGCTGCGATTGCTGCAAGTCTTTCGCGCTATTACCGGCCGGCAATGCGCAGAAGTCCGGATGCCGGGATTATCGTTAAATCTCCCAGTCTTTTGTGATAAGGCCGCGTTGTTTAGCGGAAGCCAGCAAAGAGTTCGAAGACGAAGGGCCGACCTCACTGGCGCCGCAATTGGTGACAGTTGCCACTACCCTGGTATCGGTGGGCCAATCAATCCCACCATAGAAGAGATTATGTCGATGTTCGCGTCGTAACTGGCTTGCGCGGCACCGGCGGCCGTCAGCGTTGATAGCAATCCGTACCGATCGCCACATCAAGCACGGACCTCCGGTCTGGAGAACGGGTCGTCGCTGCATCTCTCGAAGGATCGCCGCTGTCGTTACGGGTTCACGCAGGAGCTGCGCCATAGCCGCTCACTAACTGGATGCGAGCATATCACCTGTGCATGCAATCCAATACCGGGACTGCGCTAGTTTGAATCGCGGGCTCTTCTCCGTGGTTTTCGAGGTTCTGCTGCAATGATGCGTTCACGCCACCAGCTATCAACGGCCTGGCCATGTCTTCGGGATCTGCCGGCCTCCCGTCACCTGAGCTCGATTCCGCAGAGCCGCCCCATGCCACAACAGCAGAAAACGGGACCCACGGTGATTGAGCGGCGTCCGAACGAGGCTCGGCAACCTGGAGCGGTCGATGGTTGCAGTCGCGTCCCTTGCGATCTGGTTAAGTCGCTTGAGCCCCTGATAAATTCTGACCTCCCGTCAGCAGTCGGTGCTCGACAGCTGACCCCTTGTTTCCTGAAGGCCATATCCCAGGGGGGTGAGCATGGTTGACTGGGACCCTCGGACTAAAGGGCAGGGCTCTTCGCGCGCGAAGGAGGGCCGGCACCCAGCGGATCAAAGAGCGCAGTCTTCAGTGGCGCGTGTCGATCACGTGGCCGACAACTTCAATTCGGACGACATCTGGCAAGAGAATCCGATGTTGCGTTACGTGGAAAGGCTAACGGGGCTTACCCGAGTACCCGTCGCCCCGGCAGAGACCGCGTTCAACCTCGCGAGCGCGACAGCGGCGGGAGCCAGCCCTCGGCAGCCAATGGATCAAAGCACGCAGCCTTTGGTGGCGTCTGCCGATCAAGAGGAGCTTTGGCAGGCGGTGGATCAAGCCGGTCCGCCGTCGGCCGCCAGCTTCAATTCACAGGACTTCTGGCTGGAGCCTTCTGAGTGGGCCTCTTGGGCTGCGTTAAGCGTCGACCAGCCAAGCCCGCCGACCGAGCTTCAAAGCCCTGAAGAACTAACCCCGCAAATGATGGCTGACATGACGGAACTGATGAGAGTTCCGGTCGCCCCGGCAGAGACCGCGTTCAACCTCGCGAGCGCGACAGCGGCGGGAGCCAGCCCTCGGCAGCCAACGGATCAAAGCCCGCAGCCTTCAGTGGCGTCTGCCGATCAAGAGGAGCTTTGGCAGGCGACGGATCAAGCCGGTCCGCTGTCAGCCGGCAGCTTCAATTCGCAGGACTTCTGGCTGGAGCCTTCTGAAACGGCCTCTTGGGCTGCGTTAAGCGTCGACCAGCCAAGCCCGCCGACCGAGCTTCAAAGCCCTGAAGAACTAACCCCGCAAATGATGGCTGACATGACGGAACTGATGAGAGTTCCGGTCGTCCCGGCAGAGACCGCGTTCAACCTCACGAGGACAACAGATGAATACAATAATGCCGATCGCATTATTCACCTCGTCGAGGGACAGCCGCTGGAGACTGGCCCTCAGCGCAGGGGGCTGCATGGCCTTGGGAATTTAGAAGCCTCGGCGGTTGCCAGGCCGACCGAGGTGCCGGGTGAAAGAGAGGAGCATTCGGCCATGTCCGAGGTGCCCGCGGAGCCCAGCGATCCGACCGGTGGCGGGCGCAAGAGGCAGACTACTGAGAAGGGCGCAGATCCCAGGCCCAGCCGCAAGCAAAAGTTTTATAATTTTGAAGCTTCGGCGGTTGCCAGGCCGACCGAGGTGACAGGTGAAAGAGAGGAGCATTCGGCCATGTCCGAGGTGCCCGCGGAGCCCGGCGATCCGACCGGTGGCGGGCGCAAGAGGCAGACTACTGAGAAGGGCGCAGATCCCAGGCCCAGCCGCAAGCAGAGGTTATATGCTCAAAGGCCGCTGGCGTTGGCGCCTGATCTCAGCGCCGCGAATGCCAGCATAATCGTGGGGGCCTCAACGGGCGATCTCGTCGATCGAGCGGCGTTCCAGACGGTGTCGGCCCAGGATCAGGCGAGGCTGGACGAAGTCGCCAGGCAGACACCGCGGCAGTCGAGGCAGAGCAAGGGGGCGTGGGCGGACGCGCTGAAGGCGGCCCATCCCGATCTCAGCGCCGCCGATGCCGCCGCCATCGTGGGCGTCGTAAAGCGGGTTATCGCCAGGAGGGCGGCGTTCCGGACGGTGTCGGCCCAGGACCGGGCGAGGCTAGACGAGATCAAGGCGGCGACACCGCAGCTGCCGGGGCAGAGCAAGGGGGCGTGGGCCGACGCGCTGAAGGCGGCCCATCCCGATCTCAGTGCCGCCGATGCCGCCATAATTGTGGGCACTTTTAAGGACGATATTGCCAGGAGGACGGCGTTCCGGACGGTGTCGGCCCAGGACCAGGCGAGGCTGGACGAAATCGCCAGGCAGACACCGCGGCAGTCGAGGCAGAGCAAGGGGGCGTGGGCGGACGCGCTGAAGGCGGCTCATCCCGATCTCAGCGCCGCCGATGCCGCCATAATCGTGGGCGCCGTAAAGCAGGATATTGCCAAAAGGGCGGCGTTCCGGACGGTGTCGGCCCAGGACCAGGCGAGGCTGGACGAAATCGCGGCGGCGACACCGCGGCAGGGGCGGAGCAATGCGGCCTGGGCGGACGCGCTGAAGGCGACCCATCCCGATCTCAGCGCCGCCGATGCCGCAACCATCGTGGGTGCCCTGAAGCAGGATATTGCTAAAAGGACAACGTTCCAAACGGTATCGGCCCAGGACCAGGCGAGGCTGGACGAGATCGCCAGGCAGACACCGCGGCAGTCGAGGCAGAGCAAGGGGGCCTGGGCGGACGCACTGAAGGCGGTCCATCCCGATCTCAGCGCCGCCGATGCCGCCGCCATCGTGGGCGCCGTAAAGCGGGCTATCGCCAGGAGGGCGGCTTTCCAGACGGTGTCGGCCCAGGATCAGGCGAGGCTGGACGAAATCACCAGGCAGACACCGCAGCTGCCGGGGCAGAGCAAGGGGGCGTGGGCGGACGCGCTGAAGGCGGCCCATCCCGATCTCAGCGCCGCCGATACTGCCACCATCGTGGGTTCAGTAAAGCATAATATTGCTAAAAGGGCGGCGTTCCAGACGGTGTCGGCCCAGGATCAGGCGAGGCTGGACGAAATCGCCAGGCAGACACCGCGGCAGTCGAGGCAGAGCAAGGGGGCGTGGGCGGACGCGCTGAAGGCGGCCCATCCCGATCTCAGCGCCGCCGATGCCGCCATAATTGTGGGCGCCTTAAAGGACGATATCGCCGTGAGGGCGGCGTTCCGGACGGTGTCGGCCCAGGATCAGGCGAGGCTGGACGAAATCGCCAGGCAGACACCGCGGCAGTCGAGGCAGAGCAAGGGGGCGTGGGCGGACGCGCTGAAGGCGGCCCATCCCGATCTCAGCGCCGCCGATGCCGCCACCATCGTGGGCGCCGCAAAGGACGAAATCGCCAGGAGGGCGGCGTTCCGGACGGTGTCGGCCCAGGACCAGGCGAGGCTGGACGAAATCGCGAGGCAGACACCGCAGCTGCCGGGGCAGAGCAATGCGGCCTGGGCGGACGCGCTGAAGGCGGCCCATCCCGATCTCAGCGCTGCCGATGCCGCCATAATCGTGGGTGCCGTAAAGCAGGATATTGCCAAAAGGGCGGCGTTCCGGACGGTGTCGGCCCAGGACCAGGCGAGGCTGGACGAAATCGCGGCGGCGACACCGCGGCAGGGGCGGAGCAATGCGGCCTGGGCGGACGCGCTGAAGGCGACCCATCCCGATCTCAGCGCCGCCGATGCCGCCATAATTGTGGGCACCTTTAAGGACGATATCGCCAGGAGGGCGGCGTTCCGGACGGTGTCGGCCCAGGATCAGGCGAGGCTGGACGAGATCAAGGCGGCGATACCGCAGCTGCCGGGGCAGAGCAAGGGGGCGTGGGCGGACGCGCTGAAGGCGGCCCATCCCGATCTCAGCGCTGCCGATGCCGCCATAATCGTGGGTGCCGTAAGGCGCGATATCGCCGTGAGGACGGCGTTCCAGACGGTGTCGGCGCAGGACCAGGCGAGGCTGGACGAAATCGCGAGGCAGACACCGCAGCTGCCGGGGCAGAGCAATGCGGCCTGGGCGGACGCGCTGAAGGCGGCCCATCCCGATCTCAGCGCCGCCGATGCCGCCATAATTGTGGGTGCCTCAAAGAAACGGATAGCCAGGAGGGCAGCGTTCAAGGTGATATGGAGTTGCCCCCAAAAGACCGGACATGCTCAGGTTTGAGATTGCGAGCTGATGAACTCGCGCGGCGATTGATATCCTAAAGCACTGTGTGGATGAAGATTGTTGTAATGCTCGAACCAGAATGGCAGTTGAGCGATGACGGTTTCAGCATCCGGGGTTGGATTGACCGAGACGTAGTCGCGCTTGAAGGTTTTGACGAACGCCTCCGCCATTCCGTTCGACTGTGGGCTTCGCACCGGTGTCGTGCACGGCTCCATGCCGATGTCGCGTAGCAAGGATGCGGTGTCCTTCGCGATGAAGCAGGAGCCGTTGTCGGTGAGCCATTCGATGGGCTCGGATAGCACGTTGATGCGGCCGAAACGGTTCTCGACAGCGGTGATCACGAGGTCCTGCACGTCTTCGCTTTTGATGCCCTGGGTGGTGGCGACATGGGCGATTGCCTCGCGGTCGCAGCAGTCGAGGGCGAAGGCGACGCGGACCTTCTCTTTGTTGTCACAGCCGATCTCGAAGCCGTCGGAGCACCATCTGACGTTCGAACGCTCGACGGCGACTTGGCCGTCGTGAAGGCGATCATCGACCGCTCCGGTATGACGCACCAGCAGCAGATTGTGCAGCTTCATCACCCGGTAGACACGCTTGGCATTGGGCCACGAACGCCCATCTTTCCGGGCATTCCGACGCAGGATGGCATGGACACGCCGATAGCCGTAGGTGGGCATGTCGGCGATGATGGCCTTGATGTGCTCCACCAGTTCTCGATCCGGGAGTGGCGGGCGTCCTCTGGCTCTGGAAGGGGAGCTTGCGGCACGCGCGGCGATATTCGAGCGGGCGACACCTAGAGTTTCGCAGACGGTCTTCATTCCAAAATCCCCCTCGGAAGAGAGAGCGAGCGCAACAGATGTTTTTTTGGGCCACCGGCGATTTCGAGAGCTTCCTTCAGGATTTCGCTCTCCATCGTCTTCTTGCCCAACAGGCGTTGCAACTCCTTCACCTGGGCCTGAAGCGCCCGGTATTCGGAAGCCGGAACAACCTCCTCTTCGGCGGCCGTCGCCGTCAGAGCCCCTTGGGACGCCAGTTTGCGCCAGGCGAACAACTGGTTCGGCTGGATGCCGTGCCGACGCGCGACGATGCTCACCGTCGCGTCCGCCTCATAGGTCTCGTGGATGATCGCGAGCTTCTCTGCCGTGCTCCAGCGCCGCCGACGTTCCGGCCCCCCGAGGACTTCCATCTTAAAATTGCTGCTAGTCATATTACCAACATTACTCCTACCCACTTAGCTAAGTGGTGGAGCATGTCCGGACCTTTCGGGGGCTAATTCAGCGTTCAAGGTGATATAGGACGGCTCATGGCTCATCACCACATTCCCTAGGAACTGCACCATCATGTGCGTTGGTTGTCCACCACGGGATTGCATGAGCATGTGAGAGCGCCGAATTTTTCTTCAGCCTGGAGGCCAATACCTGGCTCGAGATCGAGATTTAGGGGCACGACGGCCGGCGCATTCCGGCTGACTAACACGCCGAGAGCGACCTCGTCTTCGACGGCGCGGATCGCAGAATGTCGGCTCGCATGCCGCTGCGACCATCGGCCTGCTCCTCGCAAGATTGGCGCCAAGGCCGCCGTCGAACGATGACGAGGAGGCAAGTTTTCCCAAAACGTTCTTTAGCATAGAGGTAGAAGGATCGGTACAGCGGGGTTGCAGTGCCCGGGCGGCTAGGGTGACTAAGTGCGTGCACTCCACGACCGTCTAACGGGTTCGGTGTCCGTCAATTCGAAATCGCAGGGATCTGCACGAGAGACCGCGTGGTTGCCCTGCACGATTAATGGAAGCAGGGTCGACAGTCACGTTGGGGTCCGGTAGGTGCGCGGTAGAACGGGAGATTGGCGGCGGGATTCGATTCCTTTTAGAAGATCACGCAAAGCCGCATCACACCCATTGTCAATAGAATATACCGCGACGATGGTTATTAGACTTCGACTTCCGTCGAAAACGGCAATGGCGCTCGCGAAGGAGGCCGGCCGCTGCGAAACCCCGCCATCTCCGCACCCCACTCCTTCGCTCCAACTGGGAGCGAAATGAATGAGGCAACGTGCGAATCTCGGGGAGCATCGTTACATGCGGTCAATACGGATCTCATCTAGATTGTCGCCCTATAAGCCTCGTGCGGCGGTCCGGCGGAGCGCAGGAGATTACATGCCGTTGAAGTGCTCGAGGCGTTCTACCACTGACGGCGGGTCGCTGCACGCGCGATGGACCCGCCGGCTGGCCGCTCGTTCGATGTGGGGCCGCGCCCCGACACCCCCAAGACCGATCGCCGACGACGCCATCCACCTTATGCAGCACCCATTGCACACTCTGCGCTTCGAATCCTCCACTAGGCAGAGCGGCAGACGGCCGAATGGTTGCAGCTCCGAGGCTTTCTCGCGCTAGCAAGCTGAAGCGTTTGACCGGGTGGCGTGGACCTCGCACGTCGGCAATCTCGTATACCTCATCAGGTCAATTCGAGGCCAGCTGGCGTTGAGCTTCACATGTATCACACCAAGCCCGTCGCCTTGGTGCGGACCCTGGTGCTGGCGCGGAGGCGGCCGCGCGAAGACTCCGTAGTTGGAGGCCTTCCGGCTCACGTTTGCAACGGTATTCCGCAGGTTGCCCTTTGCACCGACTGCCCCCCGCGCTATCGGTGAGTTGATCCGACACGAAGTCCAGCGACCAACGATCATTGGCAGCCAGCGGGATCAACACCAACGCTTGCCTTTCGCTCGTTTCCGGCCATGGCGCTTGCGCATCGTGAGCTTCTCCTCCCGATGGAGCCGGAAGAGCTTCTTGTGGTTCACAAGGTGTCCTTTGCGCCTCAGCACATAGCTGCATCAAGATCCGAAGCGGCGGCGTTCACGCCCCAAGCATTCACGACATATACGAATGTCGATTGTGCATGAGCAATCGCGTCTGCTCATTGCTAAACGTTGAGAAACAGAGGCGCGACGATCTTTAATGTCGGGAAAACTGGGATTTTGGTCATGCTCGATGCAGATCATTTATTAAAACCGATCAGCGACGGCAACGCATGCGGGGATGCTCTCGATTACGATCTGAGCTTCCTGGAGCTCGAGATCGCGTCGCATGGCAAGCCGCACCAGCAGATAGGCGACTCCATCGCCACCGAGGAAGCTCCCAATTGGACAGAGGTGTGGCGGCTTGGCCTCGACCTTTCTGCCCGCACTAAGGATCTAAGAGTCGGCATCTTGCTCACACGATCCGCCCTCAGTCAGTTCGGCTTCCCTGGTCTAAGTCAGGGGCTTGAGCTGCTCGCGGCCTATGTCGAGCTCTACTGGTCAGAGCTACATCCGCGACCGGATCCAGAAGATGACGGAGATCAGACCGTTCGCCTCAACGCTCTGGCAAGCCTCTGCGATCTCTCCGGGATCTTGGCGGAAATACGCCAAGTTCCACTCACCGCCTCCAGGCAATTCGGGGCATTTACGCTCCGCGATTGGGCTGGTGCGCTACGGTCGCAGTCTGCGGAAGTTGATCGTTCGACTATCGAGCTCGCTTTCACCGACACCGACCCACTGCAGCTCGAGCAGATCAGCACTGGTCTCGACGCCAGCCTAGCAGCCGCCACCGATCTAGACGCGAGTGTTCGGCGGCACGTTGCGAGTGACGAGGCCGTTCGATTCGACCCTCTGATAGTGCTACTCACCCAGGCCAAGGATCTGGTCGACGTCCATCGGAAAAGGGCCCAGCCTGCCGCCGCGGCATCTCCATTGCCAGACTCCAGCAAGGCCCCATACCCCGACGTGATCCGCAACCGCGATGACGTTGTCGAAATCCTTGGCCGCATTTGCCACTGGTACCAGGTGAACGAACCCGCGAGCCCGCTATCAGCCCTTCTGGAGCGCGCGCAGCGACTTGTCTCGAAGGACTTCATGGCTCTTGTCAAAGAGTTGGCGCCAGAAGGGGTTGCCCAGTACCGCTCGATTGCCGGCCTGGCGGTCGATGAGGGCACGTGACGTGCGTAATCTTCCTAATCAGGAGTGGAACACATGACAAAGGCGAGTAGTCAAAAGTTCATCGCGCGGGTTCGTCCGCCTCGCGTACAGATCGAATACGACGTGGAGACCTATGGCTCTCAGAAGAAGGTTCAGCTTCCCTTCGTGGTCGGCGTGATGTCCGATCTCGCTGGCAATGCTGCCGAGCCGCTTGCTCCTGTCGCGGAGCGTAAGATGATGGAGATCGATATCGACAATTTCGATGATCGGCTCAGATCGCTGAGGCCCAGGGTGGTGATGCGGGTGCCGAACCTATTGACCGGAGAAGGCCAACTCGCTGTCGACTTGACCTTCGAGCGGCTCGAAGATTTCTCGCCGGCGGCCGTGGCGCGCAAGGTCGACAGCCTTAGCAGGCTGCTCGAAGCGCGAACGGAGCTCTCCAATCTGCTGGCCTACATGGACGGGAAGAACGGTGCCGAAGAGTTGCTCACCCACTTCCTCGCCGATTCGGCACTGCTAAGCGCCCTCGGCAGTGGCATCGAGACTGAGAAGCCTGATGCAGTGGTTGCCGCTCCGCCATTGGCATCCCCAGACACAGAGGAGAACTGATCGTGACGCCTGCAGATGCCACAGATGTACAGGTCGCCACCGTTGATCTCGGCGATTTCACCCGCATGCTTCGATTCGAGTTCAGGATCCGCTCGGACCACTCCCGTGACTTGGTAGAGAGTGCCGTCCGAACACTGGCCGAGCAGGCACTTCAAAACACGTCGCTGATCAGCGACGATGTCGTCGCGACTATCCAAAAAATGATTGCTTCGATCGACCAGAAGCTTTCTGCGCAACTCAACGAGATCCTCCATCACGAAAATTTCCAGCGCGTGGAATCAGCTTGGCGGGGCTTGCATCACCTTGCCCTCAACACCGAAACCGATGAGACGTTAAAGATTCGCGTTCTCCCAGTTTCAAAGGTGGAGATGTCCCGAACTTTGCGGAAATATAAGGGTGTCACCTGGGATCAGAGTCCGCTATTCAAAAAAATCTACGAAGACGAATATGGCCAAATCGGCGGTGAACCCTATGGCTGCCTGATTGCCGACTACTATTTCGACCATACCCCACCGGACGTAGAGTTGCTTTCGGGACTCGCGCAGATCGCGGCGGCGAGCCACTCACCGCTTATATCTGCCGTCTCACCACATCTGCTGCAGATGGATTCTTGGCGTGAGCTTGCGAACCCGCGTGACATCACCAAAATCTTCCTCACTCCCGAACATGCTCCTTGGCGAGCGTTCCGCGAAAGCGAGAACTCGCGGTACGTGGCCCTGACCTTACCACGCACCCTTGGCCGGCTGCCCTACGGGGCCAAAACCAACCCGGTCGATGAATTCGCCTTCGAGGAGGACACAGACGGCGGCGACAGCGAGAAATACCTTTGGACGAACGCAGCCTACGCCATGGGCGTAAATATCACGCGCTCGTTCAAGCTCTATGGCTGGCTCTCCAGAATTCGTGGCGTCGAATCCGGCGGCCTCGTCGAGGGCCTGCCGGTACATACCTTCCGCAGCGACGACGGTGGCGTCGACCTAAAATGCCCCACTGAGATCGCGATCAGCGACCGCCGTGAGGCCGAACTCTCCAAAAACGGTCTTCTACCGCTGTTGCACCGCAAGAACACGGACCTCGGCGTATTTATTGGCGCTCAGACTATTAACAAGCCGGTCAAATACGAAGACCCCGACGCGTCAGCGAACGCCGAACTCAGTGCCCGGCTACCCTACATCTTCGCAACCTGCCGCTTCGCACATTATTTGAAGTGTATGGTCCGGGACAAGATTGGCACGTTCAAGGAGCGCCACGAGGTCGAGGAGTGGCTCAACCAATGGATTCAGGGCTACGTCCACCCCTCGCCCGAGCTTGGGAGCGAAGAGAGTAAGGCACAGCAGCCGCTCTCCTCGGCCGAGGTCAAGGTGGAAGAGGTCGAAGATAATCCCGGATATTACGTTGCGAGATTTTACATGCGGCCACACTATCAGCTCGAAGGCCTAACCATCTCTTTGAGACTGGTCTCGCGCCTGCCATCCGCCCGCAAGGGCTGAGAAAACCCGCAGATGATTGTGCTCCGTTCTCGGCGCCAAAACTCGGGAATGGCTGCCCTGGGCTGGCCGATGCAATCCAGGCCCAATCAGATCAACGAGATAAGGAAAATCCATCATGGCGTTCGACGCGGTTATAAAGTTCACGCAGGCGTCCAAGGACGGCATTTTGCCCAAGGGCGAATCTATCATTCTAAAGGACGGTATCACGCTAGCGGACGAATGGAGCTTTTCACTCGAAAACAAGCTGAACATTGGGCCTCATACCGCCGGGGCGGGCGCGGGCAAGGCCGAATTCGAGGTCTTCACTATCAAGAAGCAGGTGGATACGTCATCGCCCTCTTTGTACGTTGCCTGCGGTCGCGGCGCCCACTTCAATAACGTTGAACTAAAACTTTTCAAAGCGACGGGGAGCGGACAAGCTACATCAGAATCGAACCTGTTCTTGCACTGGAGTTTCAATATGCTGGTAGTCGAGAAGGTCGAGTGGTCCTATGCGGAAGAGGCCCCCGAGGAGACGATCACATTCCGGTTCGGCGCCTGCAAGGTCATCTATTACAGGCAGGATGAAAAAGGCGCTCTTACCAAAGCAGGCGAGGGCATCTGGAACCAAATCGCGAACAGTACCGACTTCAATAGGCTCGTCGGCTGATGGGGCCATCGGGAACGGGAATATTCCGGGCCGCGCGCGAAAACGGCGGATCGCCTCTTCGATATTGCACCTGGAGATTGTAACATGGGCAGAGATGTTAAGCGGGATCTCGTGCAACCATCCCTCCTGGACCGGCTTACGGACGATGAGCCGCGCAGCTCGTGTGAAGCGCAGGACAAGCGCAGTTTCTCTGTTCGCCAACTGGAAGAGGTGATTCTACGCGATGTTTCCTGGTTGTTGAACACCAACCAATTGGGTGCAACCGTAGATCTACAAGCGTACCCTCACGTAGCGGCCAGTGCACTTAATTATGGTGCCTGGCCTCTCAGCGGACAAATTCGCGAAGGCATGGATAAGAGCGCATTGCGCGAAGCGATAATCGAGAGCCTTCAGCGCTTTGAGCCGCGTCTCTTACCGGACACCCTCAAGGTGACGGTCCTGGACGATGGTCAGGGTTGCGGCACTTTTCGCTTTAGGATCGAAGCCGATCTGTGGGCGCAGCCATTGCCGGTGCGAATGGTGATGCGTACGGAGGTAAACTCCGAGCTCGCATCCGCCCGCGTCCTTCATCTCGGTACAGAGATAAGCTGATGGATCCCCGGCTCCTGCGACTGTACAACGATGAACTTGCTTATATGCGCGAGATGGGGGCCGAGTTCGCCCGCGCATTCCCGAAGGTCGCCGCCCGGCTCGGGATGGAATCAGTGGAGGTCGCCGACCCCTACGTCGAGCGGCTTCTGGAAGGCTTCGCTTTCATGGCGGCGCGGGTGCAATTGAAGCTTCAGTCTCGCTTTCCGGAATTCACCCAGCACCTCCTGGAGATGGTCTATCCGCATTTTCTACCGCCGCTCCCGTCGATGACGATCGTGCGCTTCGAGCCCGACCAGGAGGCCGGACGACTTGAGAATGGATACGTCGTGCCGCGGGGAACCAAGCTTTTGGGCCGCCTTGCTCCGGGTGCCGTCACACATTGCGAGTTCCGCACGGCCCATGATGTGCATCTCTGGCCAATTGTGGTAAGCGCTGCCGATTATTTTTCGACGCCGGGGCAGATCGCCGCACTGGATCTTCCGGCCCGGCAAGATGCGAAGGCTGCTTTGCGACTACGCCTTCGCACCACCAATGGCATGCCGTTCAATAGACTCGCACTAGACGCTCTCACACTGCACCTAACAGGCCCCGGTGGCATCGGCGCCGCACTCGCCGAACAGCTTCTCGGTGACGCATGCAATATCATAGCCCGTCCGGTCGGCCGGCCCATCCCTTGGCAGGAAAAGATTCCGGTTCATGCGCTGCAGCAGCGCGGTTTGGAGCCGAGCTGTGCTCTCCTGCCCGAGGTGCCACGCTCTTTCGACGGGTACCGTCTCCTACAGGAGTATTTCGCCCTCGCGGAGCGGACGTTGTTCGTCGAGGTTAGCGGGCTGGCAGACGCAGTAGCCCTGTCAACTGCCGAGACCCTTGAGATCGTCTTCGCACTTGGACGTGTCGAGCCACGGCTGGAACGACAGCTCGGACCCCAAAATATCGTTCTCTTCGCAACGCCCGCGATTAATCTGTTCGAACGCCAGGCAGATCTCGTCCACGTGAGCGACAAGAACACCGAACATCATGTGATTGTTGACAGGATGAGGCCGCTCGACTTTGAGGTCCACTCGATCCTCGAGATGAGCGGAGACGGGGCGAAAAACGAAGCGGCTCCCGTGAGGTTCTACCCGTTCTATAGCATCAGCGCGCACGGTCAGGAGGAGCAGCATTCCAGATACTACGCGATCCGGCGGGAGCAGCGCCTCATGTCGGAGCACCAGCGTCTAAATGGCGCGCGGACTGGCTATATCGGCAGCGAGACGTTCGTTTCTCTAGTTGATCGCCAGGCGGCTCCCTATTCGGCGGAACTCCGGCATTTGTCTGTAAACTGCCTGTGCTCGAACCGGGACCTGGCGCTGCTGCTGCCGATTGGCCGGGACGAGACAGACTTCACCCTGGAAATCGGCGCTCCAGTTACCGCCACCCGGTGCGTATCGCCCCCGAGCCGACCGCGCCACTCTTTCGCCAATGGCGATATCACCTGGCGATTAATTAGCCATCTCTCACTGAACTACCTCTCGATCAGCAATTCCGATAGGAACGACCACCGGGGCGCAGAAGCGCTGCGTGAACTCCTCCGCCTCTACGTCGATCCAGTCAATGCCTTCGCCTCACGGCAGATCGACGGGATCCGGGAGATCCGGTCCAGGCCTGCGGTCAGGCGATTGTCCAGCGGTGGACAAGCCGCCGTAGCACGTGGGATTGAGGTTGGTATCATCCTGGACGAAGCGGCCTTCGAAGGCGTTGGCATCTTTCCGCTCGCCTCCGTGCTCAACCAGTTCTTCGCAAAATACGTATCCATCAACAGCTTCACCGAGATGGTCGTCTCGACGCTACAGCGCGGGGAGGTAATGCGATGGCCGACGATGGCCGGCCGCCGGGCGATCCTTTGATTTCGGGGGCACTCGGCGACTTCCTAAGCTCGCTTGGGGCCGAGCCGCATGCCTGCGACTTCTTCCAGGCTCTGCGGCGGATCGATGCAATCAGCTCAGATCGGCCTCGGCTGGGAGAATCGAGCGGTCCCAGCCTGGATCGTGTGCGGATCGCCCAGCAGCCCTCCCTTGCATTTCCGACTCGATCGATCGCGGGCGTGACTGCGCACGAGGAGAACGATCCCGTAATCTCCACCTACGCCTTCGGCTTGTTTGGACCCCACGGTCCCCTCCCATTGCATCTGACGGAGTACGCCCTTCTCCGGCAGCACAACGCCGCGGATGAGACGCTGATCCGATTTGCTGATACCTTTCATCATCGAATGGCCTCGTTCTTCTTCCGCGCATGGGCGGAGGGCGAACCGACCGTGAGCTATGACAGGCCACAAGAAGATCGATTTGCCCTTCAGCTCGGCGCGCTAGCCGGCTTCGGGATGACCTCCCTGCGCGCGCGGGATGCTATGCCCGATCTGGCCAAACTCCACTTCACCGGCCGTCTCGCCTCACACACCCGCAACGCCGAGGGGCTCGCTGCCATCCTCGCCAGCTTCGTCGAGGCGCCGGTTGATATCCGTGAATTTGTCCCAAAATGGGTCGAGCTGCCCCGCATATCGCTCTGCCTCCTGGGCCGCGACCCGGGCACGGGTACGCTGAACAGCACGGCTGTTGCAGGTGCGAGGATCAAAGTGTGGCACCATCGGTTCCGACTCATTGTGGGTCCCCTCAGCCTGGCTCATTACGAGTCGCTTCTGCCCGCAACTCCCGGCCTCAAGTCGATAGCGCAGATCATCTCCAACTACCTTGGAGATGAACTGGACTGGGAGATTAACCTCGTTCTTCGTCAGGAGCAGGTCCCGGAAGTGCAGTTGGGTCGCTGCGGCAGACTCGGTTGGTCCAGTTGGATGGGCAAGCGGAAAAGGCGCCAGCACGCCGATGACTTGACAACTACCCCAACTGACCGCGGCCCACCGGCTGCCGCATGGCACTCTCCCGAAACGGACATCCATGATGCGGCGGGCCCGCTCGACCTTCTTTTCGGGCGGGGAGAAGATCTCGTTGGCGAGATCGATCTGGATCGGATGAATGGCCCACGTGCCCTCGATGCCAAGTGCGGCGGCACGGCGGGCGGCGGCTTGGAAGGCCCGTTATGACAAGCATCGGAAGCCAGACTATCTTCAGTAAGCTCAACGCAAACTGCAATGAGACCGCCAAGGCCCTTTGCAAAATTCGCCGTGACGCCTCTTTGGAATGTTCTCGCCATTTTGACGCCCTTGAGGCTTCAGCAGCGGAGAGGCCGATCGAGGCGACGATCGCGGCGAAACTCGACCACCGTGGTTGTCCGCTAGGGCGCTGCGCCCTGGGCCTGGCTGAGAATTCCAGGAGATACGTCGTCGCTAGCACCGCCGGAATCCGCCAACTCATCGATGTTCTAAGGCCGCATGGCGAGATTTGGGTGGGAGTTAGCGTGGGTGAGTTCCAAGAGGCCCACACGCTTTCTTCGCCCCGCCCCCCCCGCTTGGCTCTGACGATGCGGGCCAGCAAGCCATCTTGGCTGAGCAACGGTCTGCGATTTCGATGCACGAGATAAACGCCTTTCTGCATCTTCGCCGATGGCTTCGGCGGCATCTTACTCACGCTATCGGGCGCAACCGCGCCTTCTCATCAAATCTGCGGAACACACACCACCATGGTCCTGTCAAGAATCGAGAGTCTCTTAAGGCACAATCGTTTTGTTGCGGTCACTTCGGCCGCGTCCGAGTTGAATGAAATCTCTCTCCGACGGCTCAGTGGCACCGAGCGGCTGGGGGAACCTTTCCTCTACGAGGTGAAGCTCGCCAGCCGCAATCCAGTTCAGAACTTTGCTACGATTCCCGGTCAAAGCCTGACAATCGGGCTTAAGCTCAAGGACTCGCAAACGCGCTTCTTCAACGGTGTTGTTACGCGCTTCCAATATCTCGGCCTCGACGATACCGAGCACCTCAACTACGTGGCGCAGGTGCGCCCGTGGATTTCATTGCTCGAGCATCGCTCTAACAGTCGGGTCTTTCAGAACAAGACCAGCATCGAGATCATCACCACGATTTTTCGAGAACATAAAGGCAATTTCAAGAATCAGACCGCCCGACGGTTCCCAGAGCGCCCATATTGCGTCCAGTACGATGAAACGGATCTGGCCTTCGTCAGCCGCCTCATGGAGCAGGACGGCATCTACTACTATTTTGAACATGCTGAGGACCAACATGACCTCGTGCTGGTCGACAACGCCGCGAGCCACATGGCCTGCACGCCTGAGATCGTGGAGACCCACCACAATCTCAGGCCTGCCCGAAGTCTTTACCAAGAAGACGTCATCCTGCATTGGGACGAGGTCGTTTCGCTACAGCCGAACAAGGTCGTTCTCAGGGACTATGACCATGAGAAGCCGATGGCAGAACTCACGTCTGTCGCGCGCGTTCCTCCCGTGAGGACAGGCGGCATTCCGCCCCGCAAGCTCACGGGAAGCGCCATCACCCGACCGCCGGAGAGCGTGGCGGTCAGAACGGGCGAGACCTCGTCGGGAAGCAGCGGCTGCACGGCAATGCGGGAGGTCTTCGAGTATCCAGGCCACTATACAAAAAAAAGCGATGGCGATTTCTACGCCACCATCCGTGCCGAGGAACTCGCCTGCAACGCTTATCGCGCGCGGATCGAAAGCACTGCGCGCCAGATAACGACCGGGTCATTATTCAAGGCCGCAAATCCCTTCTACTACGGCCAGGTCGGTTCCCGGCCGAAACCCACCGATCGCTTTCTGGCAGTCGGACAGGACTTCACTGTCATCGGAGAGGTGGGGGACGATCTCACTGCGGACACCGTGGGGGGGAAGGGCGAGCGCTTCCTCTATCACAGCAACGTAGAGATTATCCCCGCGACCACCCAGTACCGCCCGAGGCGCCGCACATCGGCGCGGTTGATTCACGGACCGCAGACGGCCGTCGTCGTAGGCCCCGAGGGCGAGTCGATCGCGACGGATAAGTACGGCCGTGTGAAGGTTCAGTTCTTCTGGGATCGAGAAGGCGAAAAGAACGAGAACAGCTCCTGCTGGATTCGGGTGGCCCAAAACTTCGCTGGTAAGGGTTTTGGCAACCTGGTCGTCCCACGGATCGGCCATGAGGTCGTCGTTGATTTCATCCACGGCAATCCCGACACGCCCCTGGTGACCGGCGTCGTATACAACGGCTCAAATCTGCCGCCTGAAACCCTGCCGACTGACAAAACGCGGTCGACTTTCCGGACGCATACCGATGGCGGCGCCGCTAATGCGTACAATGAACTGCGCTTTGAGGACAAGCAAGGCCGTGAGGAGGTCTATTTGAAGGCGCAGAAGAATCATACCGTCGAGGTCGGGAATATCTACAGCATCGACGTCAAGAGACACTTCCTCCTGACCTCGGGCGTCGCCGCGCCCGCGTCCTCTGCCGCAGCGGCCTTGGGTAGCCGCGTCGAGGTAACACCCGACAAGATCCGCCTTGTAGTATCGGGCAGAACCGGCCCCCAGGCCATCGAAATCAGCGCCGATGGGATAGCCATTATCGGCACGATGATTGGCGTTATGGCAACGCCTCCGCGGCTCGGGTCCATCGTCTCCATGCCGCCGCCGACACCGGGTCCACCCACGCCGTCGATAATGAAGCTTATTGCGACACTCGGGCTGCCGCCTGTGACGCCCGAGTGACACGATGTCAAGGTGAACTGGTTCTGGGTCTGGGCTGTCCGGCAGTCGTTGCCTTTAAGTCGTCAGGGCCCTGCAGGCGTAGAGATCAACAGCGGAACGGCTTCGGCGTCGTAAGCTGACCTACCGAATCAACGCGACACCGCGAGATTGCCCGAAAATGAGGAAAGGTTATGGTGCGTGAGCGTTTGTTCCGGGAACTTGCGCCTCAGTTGATGGAGTTGCCTCGCGAAATCGGCCGCAAGCGGCTCCAAATGCGTCTAGTTTATGTCTCCACCAAGCTGGAGTATAGCCCATCGATGAGGATGAAATACCTTTATCACTCGGCGTCACGAAATTGCCATCAGGGCGCGGGCGGCGCAAAAATCAGCGTTCTCGATCTGGGCGTCATAGCGCTGCTTTGTAGGGCGGCCTCTCGCCTCGAAGCGCTTCTGGCGGAGCGTGGCCGCCTCGAGCAGCAGTCGAAGCCTTTCGCCATGCTCGAAGGTGTCTCGCTTCCGTTTGCGTTTCGAGTTTCTGATGGGCGCTGGCCATGCCTGTCAGGCCGAGTTCGCGCAGCATGTCAATGGTGGAATTGGTCAACGTCGCGATAAGAATCATGCGCTGTCCAGCTCGAGGAAGGCCGCTGGCCATGCCCCCGAAGCATAACGGGATACGAATTTGGTATTGGAAGGAAAGGTCGCGACGGAAATAACATCAGCAGTGACGCAATGACCTAAGGAGCGTCGCAATGTACGGCAGAAGGCAGGGGGGTGGTGGCAATAGTTCCGAACAAGGAAGCCCAGGCTCGGCACTTGTGTCCTTCGGGCGAACTTGCATGCGAGCCACTTTGTAGAAAGGATTACCCGCTCTCGCGTATCAGAAAGGTGCGATGCTTATGGCCTAGAGGCCTTGCTGCCGGTTGGAAACCTCGCAAGCTGGACCCGATACCAACAGTCCTCAAGCGCATCGGCCATTTCCACATCCCAGCATCGCGTATTCGTTGATCTAACTACCCGAGACTCCAGCCTACGGGCCTTTTTGGATTCATCGGCGATCGAGGACTCTGTCGCCTATCAGTTGAAATAGGGTTTCGTGGCGAGCCAGCAGAGGGACAGCCCATGGATGAGAAAAACAGCCCCATTGTTTGCATCTCGGGTGTGGACGAACGAAAGCTCGGCGCCGCTCTAATCGCGGTCCAATCGGCATTTAGTGTCGCGATTGCGGAACTATCGAAGCTTCACAAAGGGAACAATCCTCAGTGGTTCGAAGACCTGGAGGAGGTGGTAATCGCTAACGCAAAAGGCACAGTCACCGAGGGCATCTCGCTGGATGTCGAGGTAGAAAGCCTCAAATTCGGCATCGACGTCCTTCGGGCGATCTTGGATGTAAGCCGCGTTGAGCTAGGCTTTGCAGCAAAGGAATAACCCTTTCGCCCAAACGAGGTGTCGATCTTATTTGGCGCGTCCAAAACATGCTCAGCCTGGACCGTCGACGCGCCTGCCTCTCGGAGGCGCTGGACAAGCATGCGCTGCTGCTCGATGATCACTTCACCGCGCAGCAAGTGGCGCTCGACCATTTCGAGTGCGGTCTCGACAGGGGTCTCCATAACCAATAAGCCGCTGACATTCTGAGCCACGGATCGGGGGCGGCAGCAGCCTCACCGATTTTTTCATCAATGGTGGCAATGTCACCATTGCCCCTAACGGCGGCCTTCCCGCGATCCTGTAGCAACTGGCGTGGCTTGCCGGATTGTTGCCCACAATCACCGCGGCAAGACCAGCAGGCTTGCCGATATCAGCTTGAAACCCCTTGACCGCGTCGATGACCGTTGCAGCCGTGGCCTTGCCTCGATGATAATTGTCATGTCTTTCGGTGACCTGCCCCTGCGAATTTCCTCCAGAATTGATTAGAGTCCGGCCCATCAAAGGACGGACGAATGAAGAAGCAGAGATTTACCGAAGAGCAGATAATTGGGGTGCTGAAGGAGCAGGAGGCTGGTGCGAAGGCGGCCGACCTTTGCCGCAAGCACGGAATTTCGGAAGCCACGTTTTACAATTGGAAAGCCAAATACGGCGGCATGGAGATCTCTGAGGCGAAGCGGCTGAAGGCGCTTGAAGATGAGAATGCCAAGCTGAAGAAGCTGCTCGCCGAGCAGATGTTGGACGCAGCAGCACTCCGCGAGCTTCTTTCAAAAAAATGGTAGGGCCTGTCGCCAAGCGTGACGCCGTCACGCATCTGAAGACCGTCATGGGTCTTTCGGAACGGCGGGCCTGCCAGATCATATCCGCCGACCGCAAGACGATCCGTTATCGGTCAAGTCGACCGCCGGAGGTAGAACTGCGGGCAAAGCTACGTGACCTCGCCAATGAGCGGCGGCGTTTCGGCTACCGGCGGCTGTTCGTCCTGCTTCGGCGGGAGGGAGAACCGTCCGGGGTCAATCGCATCTATCGCCTTTATCGCGAGGAGGGTCTCTCTGTCCGCAAGCGCAAAGCCAGACGCCGTGCTGTCGGCACGCGAGCTCCGATTCTGGTCGAAGCGAAGGCCAATGCCCGCTGGTCGCTGGACTTCGTGCACGACCAGTTCGCTTGCGGAAGGAGGTTTCGCGTGCTCAACATCGTCGATGACGTGACGCGCGAATGCCTGGCGGCGATCCCGGACACCTCGATCTCCGGTCGTCGCGTCGCTCGCGAACTGACGACCCTCATCGAACGGCGCGGCAAACCTAAAATGATCGTCTCCGACAACGGCACGGAACTCACTTCGAATGCCATCCTTGCCTGGTCGAAGGATCATAAGGTCGAGTGGCACTACATCGCGCCGGGAAAGCCGATGCAGAACGGCTATGTTGAGAGTTTCAACGGGCGCATGCGCGACGAACTGCTCAACGAAAGCCTGTTCTTTGGCCTCGACCATGCCCGAAGCGCCATTGCTGAATGGGCCGACGATTACAATCCTGTTTCATAACACCCATCTTTCTATGTCATTGAAAGGAATAGATTTTCCTGATCTGGAGGCGATCCCGCGGGGTGGCGAGGGTTCTTCCGGGCACGATCGAGAATCTGACGTGCTTGCGGGGTCGCGAGTTTGGAACGGCTGAAGATCCATGGGCCATCGGGTAGCGGATGAGCCCCCTTAATATCGCCAGCCTCGGCCGCCAGACGCAGCGTCTTTGGCGATATCCCGAGTAACTTCGCCGCACCGCCCAGATTAAGCCATGGCTCAACCCCGTCGATCTGCGGACGGAAGACCGGAATCTTGCGATATGACCTCAGCGCGGTGACCCGCTCCCGTGTCCAGCGATTGCCATTGCCGGTCGTCAGTCCGTTGCGATTGAGGACACCGGCAATCACATCATCATTGGCGATCAAGACGAGCTGTTTCACAGCGTCGACAATGTCGTCAGGGGTCGCATTTCTTTGGCCACGGTGTCGCTTCGGCAGGCGCAGTTCGGTGTGGACGCCTCCAACCCAATGAATGACGAGGACGATCTCAGAGGTTCCATCATCGAGATCGGCGACCACTTCATTGATGAGCGTGCGCACGATGCGCTTCTTCAGCCTTGCATCGGTTGTCGGCGCCGTCCAGACGGCGCGAAGGTTTCCCGCAAGTGCGGTTACCTGTGATGCGGACATGGGGAACGGATGCGGCGTAACTGTCCGATGTTTGGCAATCTTGGCCTCGATCTCACCGACGCCAGTCAGCGCCTTGTTCCAGCGTGCTTCCAGCTCCGACGTCACCAGCCTATTCTCTGGATCGGCCGCGTCATATTGCCGGAATGCCCGGTCGGCTACATAGCGTGCTGCCTCGAGGTCGCGCATCAGGGCATCCTGAACCTGATCGCGTTGGTTGGCCATATTGCGTTCCGCCTCGACGGCGGCGGCAATGGCTCCTGGCTCGACCACGCCGAGAAGTGCCTCTTCGATCGCGTCATCGACCCGCAGACCGCCGAAGGCGATGCAACGTGGTTCGCCGTTGTCGAGCAACCCTCGCCAACAGGAATAGCGCGGGATGTTATGGTTGGCTCCTGTGTAACGAACCGTCAGCTTCCGGCCGCACCTTTTGCAGCGGAACAGGCCGGCAAGCAGAGCGTCGCCATGCTTCGGCGCTCCATGATGGCGACTGGCCGGTACATTGTCGCTGACCATCTTGCGGATCTCCTCCGCCCGTTCCCAACTGATGTAACCTTCGTGCGCATCCGGGATCAGCGCCAGCCATTCATCACGCGCCTTGCGGCGAATTCCAGATCGGCCATCGTATCCTGGTACGGAACGACTCTTACCATAAGCATAAGCGCCGCCGTAGATCGGGTTCGCAATCATCCGGTGGATGGTGGCATAATTTGGCCTGCGCCAGATGACGTCACCGTTGGCGCACCTGACGGGCAGGTCCAATCCCTGCTCAAGGAACCATAGCAAGGCCTGCCGGGCACTCCCGAGTTCGGTGACCTTGTCGAAGACGAGTGCGATGGCTTCCTGGATGCGCCGATTGGGATCCTTCTCGATCCTGTCACCGGCCTTTACGAAGCCGGCCGGAACAGTGACGACGAGTTCACCGCGGCGAGCCTTCTCATAGCGGGCGGAAAGGGAACGCTGACGCAAGAGATCGAGTTCATACTCGTTGAGGCTGCCCTTCAAACCCAAGAGCAGGCGGTCGTTGCCCTGGCGGGGCGCATAAACTGCTTCCTGGTCGACCAGGACGGTATCGACAACGCGGCACATCTCGATGAGTTGCTGCCAATCGCGGCTGTTCCGGGCGAAGCGCGATACCTCACGCGCGGCCACGGCGCCTACCTTGCCAAGGCAGACTTCCGCCACCATCCGATCAAATCCAGCGCGGGTCACGCCGCCGGCGGCCGAACGACCAAGGTCGTCATCCACCGTCTCTATATGTGACCATCCAAGCGCTGCCAGACGGTCGCGCATGGCGTACTGGAGGGCGCTGCTCTCTCGATTGTGCAGAACCTGGTGAGCCGAGGACTGCCGAACATAGAGGATGGCCTTCCGCTCCAGATGATGCGGCGCGATCTTCTCATGCATCATGACCGGCCTCCTTCTGTTGGCAGGCATGTCCGCACTTTGCGTGATCGACGAACAGCCGCACGATGAGCACCGTCAACGCTTGGCGGGTCTCCTCCGGCAACTCCGGCCATTGCGGCGTCCCTGCCGTCTTCCCCCGCTGCGGGGCCGAGAACAGATCGAACTGGCATGTCATGGGCTGGCGAGGCATGAACATCTCTCCGACTCGTTTCGTGAGAGACCAATGCTGCGCCCATTACCGAAGATTGCGATGAGGCATCAGCGTCCTTCAGCAATCTTGCCAAAGAATGCAGGCTTGCGAGATCGACGTGCGGGACCGCCAGGCTGCGCCAACAACCACTCACTGATCGGTCGAACATCCACGACGGGACCTCAAGAAGTCGACCAGAAGAAGAACCAGAAAGGCTGCAGCGGAAAATATGCGTCCCTTTAGACACCGCCTCATGCACGTGAACAAGCCGTCCGGACCAGGGATGCCACGGATACAGAAGCTCGCGAACCTCGGTCCCGTGGGTGTTCTGTCGTCGTGTTGTACAACCATTTCCGGCCACACTCATCGCTCGGATACCAGACCCCGGCAAGCTATGCCGATACAATTGCCGCAACCGGCTCCAACGCTGCGCGAGATGAAAGCTTCGCGTTTCCGCCGGTTGCTCACACCGCGCCACTTGGCGTATTCAAAACCGCCGGGGCTCTAATCGCCGTTGGATGAAAATTCAGTGGCAGGTCATCGGCGCTCTCAATTTGGACCTCAATATTTGAGGACGCTCCATACGACGCTAAAACGCTACACTTTCTGCGTGACCGAAAACTACTGTACCTTTCATTGTCTCCCGTTTCTTCCCGGCTAGAAAATGCATCAAAACCTTCAGCTAAGATATTCAGTCCGAGGGTTTAGACCGATTACGCGGGTGGCGAAAGGAGCAGTCTCGTGAGCCAGTGATTGCATGGCGCTGAGGCATTCGCCAATGAGGCAATACGAACATCTGTCTACGGTCGATGGGTCGTCAAGGAGCGCTCTGCGTTTACTTGCAGCATTCCTGCGGACTCGCCCGAAAATCGCCGCGGACCTGCAGAAACTCCCTATTAAACGCTGCACATTGTCTCGGGCGCGGCAGTATTTTGCCGTTGTGAGGGCTCCGACGAAAGTGTCCGGCTGAGGACACATCAATGGGGGACACGTCGTGACCATCGATATCAGTGATATGGCGGTATAAGTACTACGATACCGGCTCGCATCCTTTGATGCAGATCAAGGACTTTGCCATGGGAAGCTCGGCCGGCCGCCGATCAGAGATCGCATCCAGGATGCGCATGGCAGCTGTCGTCGGTTTGCGGGACTTCACCATTGTTGTGGCTGCGATTTGATTCTCATCAATGCAAATAAATCATTTTAGTGCCGGGGATCGGCGATGGAGATTATCACATGGCAACTAAGAAAGTCATCTTCGTGGCTTTTGCCATCGAAGACGAGAGTATTCGGGACATGATAAAAGGTCAGTCGCTGAACACGGGCACGCCGTTCGAATACATCGACATGTCGGTGAAAGAGGCATACGAATCCGACTGGAAAAACAAAGTGAAGACCCGAATCTTGCGCTCGGCTGGGGTTCTCGTGATCGTGACGAAAAATTCGATATCATCGACAGGCCAAAATTGGGAAATCGCGTGCGCTCATGAAGTAGGTGTGCCTGTACGGGGAATCTGGGCCTACAAGGACGATCACACTCAAATTGCCGGCGTCGAAACAATGGAATGGACGTGGGCAAACATCAGCAATTGGATCGATAGCCTGTAAGGAGCCTCATGCGTAAAGCGTTGATTGTAGGTATCGATCATTATGAGCATATTGCATGTCTGAATGGGTGCGTAAACGATGCTCACTCTGTCCGTGCAGCCCTCGAACGTAACGCAGACGGTACAACCAACTTCAAGACGCCCAAGCTAATTACCGGTACCGGACGGGGCGACATTGTAGAGCGAGCGGAGCTTAAGGAGGCTGTCCGAGCGCTTTTTGCCGACCGGTCCGAGATTGCGTTGTTCTATTTTGCCGGGCATGGCTACATCGAGGATACAGGTGGCTATTTATGTGCGGGAGATTGCAAGGTAGGAGACGATGGTCTTGCCTTGAATGAGGTCATGACCATCGCAGCCAACTCCCCAGCCACCAACAAAGTCATCATCCTGGATAGTTGCCACAGCGGAATCGCTGGTGAAAACCCGACTATGAAGGGTGTTTTCGAAATCGTGACCGGGATGACCATACTCACCGCGTCAACCGCAGAACAGTATGCACTTGAAATGAACGGACCCACACCGGGTGGCGTTTTCACGGGCCTCTTGATAGACGCGTTGGCTGGCGCAGCCGCCAATCTTGTCGGAGATGTCACGCCGGGGAGCGTCTACGCCCATATTGATCAGTCGCTCGGGCCTTGGGCCGGTCAACGGCCGCTGTTCAAAACTAACGTCAAAACTTTCGTGTCTTTGAAAAAGGCTGACGCCCCCATTCCTCTTGCGGATTTGCAGCAATTGGCGACCTTGTTCCCTTCGCAGGACTACGTATTTCCGCTTGATCCCGAATACGAGCCCGAACGCAATGACGAACAAAAGAACGATCCAACAATCCCAAAGCCAGATCCCGCAAAGAATTCTGTTTTTGCGATCCTTCAGAGATACGTGAAGGTCAACTTGGTCCGGCCGGTAAACGCACCTCATATGTGGCACGCTGCAATGCAGAGTAAGGGCTGCGAGCTGACCGTGCTAGGTGAGCACTATCGAAAGCTTGTTGGAGCGGGGATGATCTAAGCAATGGCCCTTGACGACATCCTAGATGGCCTCGTGGACGAATTAGCCAGCATCGAACACGAACGTTGGGCCCACTGGCAGAAATATGTGCACGGCCAATCCCTTAAGCAACCTGATGGCTCTATCGTCATTCCTGCAAATCTTGTCGCCAAATGGGAACGACAGATTGCTACGCCGTTCTCGCAACTTTCCGATACGGAAAAGAAAAGCGACCGCGAGCAGGTCCAGAAATATCTGCCATTGCTTAAGAACGCTCTGCGGAAGTAGCAAGATCATAATCGGCGAATTGTTCATTCATTTCAATGCATGATAGCTAGTTTATCGGAAAGAGAACCGTTGATTGCCTGATGGAATTGTCACTGTCTATGCTGCTTCCGGCATAGATCCTCTAAACCAAAACGAGTTGGAAAGAAAACTATGTCAGACAAACGCTCGCCACCGCCACCGCGTCCTCCGGCGCCTTCACGGCCACCCGTTCATATCGAAAAAGGTGGAACACGGCATGTTGGAACTCAACCACCGCCGCCACCTCCCAGGAAGGGATAGAAATGACCAACGTAGAGGATGACTGCTATAACGAGGTGCACGGCATTCGCCACAACACTCTGCGCAACGCGCTTTACCATATTGCGCGACGTGCATGGTTGGAACGCGTCAGCCGATTTCTCAATTTGGCAGTCATTCTCGGTGGAACGAGTTACGCAGCGCAGGTCTTTATCAACAGCCCACGAGGAACGTTTGTGTTAGGTTTGGCTTCGGCTACTCTCGGAGCTGTACAACTCATCTTTGATTTTAGTGGAAAGGCACATCACCATGAGCGCCTACAAAAGCGCTACTATGATCTGCTCGCATCTGTCGAAGAGACACGCGGGCCTACGATGGACGATTGTGCAGCGTGGAGGGCTGAATTAACGAGGATCTATGCGGACGAGCCGCCCACGCTCCGCGCGCTTGATGCAATTGCCGACAATCAGGCTACCGCTGCCACGTATGGATCAAGCAACCCGAGACTGAACGTGTCTTTCTGGCAAAGCTGGACTCGAAATTTGTTTCTTCATAACGCTGGGAGGTTCCCAGAGAGAGACGGTTGGCGAATTCAGCCTGACGCTAGTCAGTCAGCTGTGGAACCGTACCCTCGGTAGCGGCGTGCCAGCCGGCGATCCACCCGCACGTCTCCTTGCCCACGCAGTCCAGAAAGATGAGGGACAAATCCGGCCTATTGCCGTAGGCGGACCGCGGGCAAACGCCGAGTGGATCCACAAGCTCTCAGTCACGGCAAAGGGTCAACTTGCCTGGGTTGTAGATCATTTTTGTTTCGATGTTTCCCTCAAGTTCGACATGGGAAATTGCATATTGGGACACCCCTGCTTTGCCAGCATTTGTGAGATCGCGATCCGCTTGACATCATATAATTAGATTTATTGCGTCACGTAAGGCAGTACCTTCAACCGCGCCACGCGGCGGCGGAAATCCGCGGGTATGCACTAGTATGCGGGAATAGAAGCTTACTCTGGACAACGTACCCGCTGCGCCCTCTTCGTCTGGACGTCGAGCTTAAGTCCAAGTGAAGGAATGTCTAACTGCTGTATTTCGAAGCCGACACACAGCTCCCGGAGGGGATTTGGGAATCAACTCCTCGAAATACCTGAAGCCCGAAGGACAGGATTCGAGCTCCAATCTGAGGATTTCGCCCGCAACAACGAACGGCCTGCAAGGCCAAGTTCGATGGACAAACTAGACGATCGCAAATCAAAGAACGCGTACGTTTTCTGCCTTCGATTTACCAGTCTTCCGATCCTGACCGACATCGTAGCTCACAGTTTGCCCTTCGCTCAGATTGCTGGCGCCCTGCAAAGCAGACACATGCACAAACACGTCAGCGCCTCCATTGTCGGGCGTAATGAAGCCAAAACCCTTGTCTCCATTGAAAAACTTAACTGTTCCGGTGGCCATGAACAAATCCTTCACGATTGCAAAGCAGATTGCCGCTGCAAAAACCTTTAAGGCGACGAGGTGCCATCCGCAATATGTTTGGCCTGATTTTTAAGCCATCGGAGTGAATCAAGGTTTTCGCTAGTCACTTCTAGGCACCCTTTTTCTGACCTTGTGGGGAGCCTCTCGTGAGGTCCTTAGCGATAGATGATATGGTCATGGCTGCTGCGAAAATTCGCGGCCCGTTACCCTAACTTTATTCCGGATTGTGCTTACTTCCGGGTCGGCAGCCGCATCCCGTGCGCGTCTGGCGAGCCACGGCTACCATGTCGGGCCGTTGCGCCTCGCGCGATTCCGTCTAGGGCCAAATCCCGGCGAGTATGGGAGGCGCATGAGGTCTGGGAAAGCCTTTGGCAGTTGGCCGAACCGGCAGTGCCGTGCGTGAACTCTGAAGGGACAAATTTCGGCGGCCGGTTCAAAGATTCGCGAGGGAGAATATCAGGCGGCCCGCCTTCACACCGGCGCTACGTGCCTGGTGTCTCTCCTGCTCGATGCAGTGTTCCTGCGCCAAGCAGCTGAATAACGCCGGAAATCATATCGTGGTTACGGATAAGCTCCTTCGTCAGCGAGATGATGGGAAGCGTCAGAGTAACCTAAATGCAGATGCAGATCGAAGACGTTTCCATGACCGGGGCAACCACCCCTGCTCCGCTGCGCAATGCAGCATTCTGTTCGATTTGGAGTTCAGCGCAAGTCGCAAATCTCAGATGGCTTGTGCAGACCGTCGCGATTGGTTGGCTGATGGTGACGATCACCGCTTCCGATCTGACGGTCGCGCTCGTACAGGCGTCGACAACGCTTCCGGCATTCATACTCTCCATCATCGCCGATACTCATAGCCGCCGATCGGTGATGATCATAGGACTGTCATTGATCGCGCTAGCGTCTGTCGCACTGGCAGGTGCCGCCGCCTTCGACTTCCTCAGTCCCTGGCTCATTCTAGCGCTGGGATTTATCGCAGGCTGCGGATTTGCGCTGAATGACCCCGCCTGGCACGCCTCCGTGGGGGATATCCCGGCCGCGGTGACGCTTATGTCTACTGGATATAACATGACGCGAAGCGTTGGGCCGGCGCTGGGCGGGGTTATTCTCGCCTTTCTCGGACCATTGGCCGCCTTTCTCTTCTCCGCATGCAGCAACCTGGCGCCTCTCGCCGCGGTATTGCGTAACAAGTGGCACGCGCGCCCGTCTCCTCTGCCTGCGGAGCCTATGTCGACCGCAATCCGAGATGGCATCCGGTTCACGGCGCTTTCGTCCGATATCCGGGCGACAATCATGCGCGCAACCCTCTTCGGCCCGGCCGCTATTGCTATCCTCGCACTTCTGCCGCTCGTCGCCCGCGATCGTTTGGCCGACGACCCCATCGCCTACGGCGTTCTTTTCGCAGGTTTTGGAACGGGCGCCTGCGTGGCCGGATTGAACAACCGGCTCTTAAGGCAGGAATGGCTGATGGCAATTGCTTCCATTGCTTGCGCGGTGTGTTGCATCTCACTTGCCTTCACCTCCTCTGTGCCTTCAGCAACACTTGCGCTTGCTTTCGGCGGCGCCGGCTGGATCATCACCTGGACCGGCTTTGACGTCTGGGTGCAATTGGCAAGTCCGCGCTGGGTCGTCGGCCGCACGCTCTCGATCTATTATGCGTTCCTATCCGGCGGCATGGCAGCCGGCAGCTGGATCTGGGGCCATGTTGCCCAGTCATATTCGCTCGCTTCTTCTCTCGAGCTGGCCGCGGCCGCCCTGCTTCTTGTTGCTGCGTCAGGGTTGGTCTTGCAGGTGCATCTGGGGGCGGAGGGAGACCAGCAGGGCGCGGTTTTTCCGGCTCCATCGGTGGCGCTTGATCTGAAGCCGCAAAGCGGTCCGATTGCAGCGAGGACAGAGTATTCCATAGACGAAAGCGACCTGGACAGCTTCTTCGATCACATGCGCACTCGCAGATACGCCTTAGCTCACGCAGGCGCGCGCGCCTGGACGCTCCAGCGAAATCTTCGAAAGCCCTCCCATTGGACGGAAACGTTTCGCACGCCGGCCTGGATGAGTTTCCGGCGTCTGCATCATCGCCTCTCTCTATCGGATCAGGACGTCTCCCAGCTTCTCGCCGCTTTGCATTTGAGTGAAAAGCCTGCGGAAACTGAGCTCGTTATTGAACGTACAACGGACGCGCGACGAACCCGGAGCCATCCAGTCCCGCGCGTTTTGCGTCCGTGAGGTGATTAGTGATGAGACCATCCGTCGAGCAGCAACGGTTAAAAGGCGGCGCCGACCAAAAACAAAACCTCACGATCACTAGGACTGCGGAGAATAGCCGCAAGTCCGACACGGCTCCTGGCCTGGGAGTGGCATCAACCCCTGCCATCCAGGTTCACTCGGCTGTCGTCGATCCCTGGTCGACGACAGCCGCTTTTTCCTCTGTTTTTGATTGTGGTCTTGCCGCAGCCCGCCGAAGCGGAACTTGCGACCCTCTGCTCACAGGCTCAAGGCCGGAGAGAGGAAGTAAGGCCAACCCAGTTCCCACTGCCCTCCCTCATCGCCGCCGCCCCGCAAAGACGGCCGAAGTGCCCCGTCCGAAAGAGACCGAATGACATGCCATCAAATGAAGGGACAGCATCCGTAGGCCTACTGGCGCCACTGAAGAATTCGACGTTCCGTTCGATTTTCTTCGCGTCTCAGCTCTCCAGCCTGGGTTGGCTGATGCAGACGGTGGCTCTCAGCTGGCTGATGGCCACCGTTTCCACCTCGGATGTGATGGTCGCCCTGGTCCAGGCCTCGTCTACCCTGCCTGCCTTTTTTCTTGCGATTTTCGTTGGCGCGATTGCCGACAACTACAGCCGGCGCATGGTCATGATCGTCGGCCGAAGCCTGATGATGGCGGCCTCGGCGATGCTGACGATCCTGATGGCTTTCGGCATCACCGATCCATGGATGATCCTGGCGTTCAGTTTCCTTGACGGCTGCGGTATCGCACTCAGCGATCCCGCGTGGCGCGCTTCGCTTGGCGACATGCTGGAGCGCCGCTATCTGCCGTCGGCCGTCACCCTTCTCAATGTCGGATTCAACACGGTCCGTAGCGTCGGTCCCGCGCTTGGCGGCATCATCGTTGCGATTTTTGGGCCGCTCGTCACTTTCGCGCTCACCACGCTTGGCTTCGTCGCGCCCCTCACCGCTCTGTGGCGAAACAAGTGGACCGTGAAAGCGTCGCCCCTCCCTCGCGAAGCGCTCATGACGGCGATCTATGATGGACTGCGGTTCACGGCGATATCCTCGGAAATCAAGGCAGCTATTGTCCGCGGTACGCTGTTTGGGCTGACCGGAACCTCGATGCTGGCGCTCCTGCCGCTCGTCGCAAGAGAACTCTTGCAGGGCGGCCCAATCGACTACGGTATTCTCATGGGTGGCTTCGGCGCCGGCGCGCTGATCGCGGGGCTCGTGAACCCGCCACTCAGGCGCGCGGTCACGCAGGAACTGCTGATTGTTCTGGCATGTGTCGCGTGCGCGGTATGTGCGATCTCACTTGCGCTGACGTCTTCCCTGATCATCGCAACAGTCTGCCTCGCCTTCGGCGGCGCCGGCTGGGTAACCGGATGGTCGGGGTTCGGCGTCAACGTGCAGTTGGCAAGCCCGCGCTGGGTGGTGGGTCGCACGATTTCCATCTACAGCGCTTTTACTTATGGGGGGATCGCCGCTGGCAGTTGGCTCTGGGGAATTATCGCCG
This sequence comes from Rhizobium sp. 862_C5_N1_2, assembly GCF_051811205.1. Taxonomy (NCBI): domain Bacteria; kingdom Pseudomonadati; phylum Pseudomonadota; class Alphaproteobacteria; order Hyphomicrobiales; family Rhizobiaceae; genus Rhizobium; species Rhizobium sp. 862_C5_N1_2. The sequence continues at coordinate 362,941 of NZ_JBPWPT010000005.1, forward strand.
AAAACCATTCCCTCTCCTTATCCTTGGCATGTTCTGCTGCCGCCTCGTTGCTGGTCGCCGCACTTGGGCTCAAGCTGCCGATCAGCAACCGCTTGGAGTCTGAACTCGAAGCCTCCGGCGCCTTCGATGCGCCAGTACCTGCACTCGATCTGAAGCCGAGAAGCGGCCCAATTCTGGTGACGACGGAATATGCGATTGCCGAAGAAAACGCCGCTGTCTTTCTTGAGATCATGCGCAGACGGCGGCATGTTCAAAGCCGAGCCGGCGCACGCCATTGGACCCTCACGCGCGATGTTCAGCAGCCTTCGCGATGGCTCGAGACCTTTCGGACGCCAACCTGGACGGATTACCATCGCCTTCATCACCGCCTCAACGAAGCGGACAAGCGCCTGGGCGATGAGCTCAAGTCGCTGAGCGTGGCATCCGACCTCCCGCGAACAATCGTTCTGGTGGAGCGCCCGACGGCTGCGCGCAAGTCCACGCCCGTGCCGTACGTTTCCCAGAAATGAGCACGCTATGCGACTCCGAGGCAACTCATCCAGCAAGAGAGGATCGTTCGATAATGGATACGTCGAAGCTTTGCCCCCTCCAGTTGGCCTCCCTCCGATGGCTGAAACAGAGCAGAACGTTGGAAGAGATCGCGCGGATCGAGGACCGAACCGTCGTCGATATCGAGCGATGCCTGCAGGATGCTTTGGTGCTGCTCGGCGCAGACTCGATTGAGGCGGCCATTCGTATGATCGAAAAGACAGCTTGAAGTGATGGCGATCTTTCGGCGCGCTGCTTGAGGCTTTGAAAATTCGGATTCGAGCGCACGGTGGAAGGAGCCGCGGGAACGCCGCCTGTTTTAGGTCGCGATTCCAGGAAATCCGGAACCGGTGTTCGATTTTATTCTCGGCATTCCCGCGCGAAGCAACTCGGCGAAGGAGCTTCTCTTCCGTTGAGCCCTTCGTGAAAGTTATCCTTGCGGCGGCAGTCCGAGACCTCCCCGGTCATCCGGTCCATCGTCTGGAATCGCAATCGACCGATGATCGACATCCGCCCCTTCGTCGCAGCGATTCACACCAAGTGGATTTGACCTGGACAGCGACCGCTCGCGCTGAAGCGCAGAATATCGGCGGCGCATTTCATCGGACGCAATCCTCCCTGCCGTCCAAAGAGCGACCAGTTCCATGAAACCCGGGTCTTCATCGAGCCGAATTCCCCGTGCATTCCAACGCGCGATGACCCGCTCGGCTATGTCCCTGCGTGAATCCATTACCAACTTCCCTGCCCGGCCTGCCGCCTACGCGGTGAGATACCAAGTTGCTGGGTTCTTCGCCAGTCGAAAGCGTCCGATATGTCACGCCGGGTGCCCGCGATCTGTTTTCGGGAGCTTGTTAGCTGGAGCTATCGAGATCGCTAAGACGCACTTTCCAGCTCTCTCCGACCTGATGGCCCCCGCCACCATCTTTTCCGTCGACCGCGAATACGGCGTCCTGCCGTCCGACGAAATCGACGTAGACGACGATCTTGAGATCGTCCATGAATACACGCCTTGGCATTGAGCGGGCGGCGACATGGCCTGCGGCCGTGCCGCTTGCGAGCGGCGGGGCCGCAAGGGAGGCTTCGCCGCGGCCGACTTTGTATAATTCACTAGGTTGCCAGCCGCGCCGTTGCGGCCTTTGCTCTTCGCGGCCGCTGAAGCGGCTAATAGATAACGCTGACGAGCAGGAGGCGATCACTCGTGATCGGAAGGAAAATGAAAAGAAGAGAGATAGAGGGCCTTCGCGAGGCCGTATCCTGCGCCGCGGTGCTGGAAGAGGCCGGTTTTGCCGTTGACGCCAAGGAGAGCTCCCGTCGGGCAGTGAAGTTTCGGCGCAGCAGTGAGATTGTCATAGTCACGCATGAAGGGCGCGGATGGTTCGACCCCCTAAGCGAGGCGAAAGGCGATGTCTTTGGGCTCGTCGAGCACCTCGATCGCGCCGGCTTTCTCGAAGCCGTCGAAAAGGTCGGGAGTCTCGTGGGATTCAAAATTTCCGCGCCAGGATGGCAATCTCGAAGCCCTGTCGCCAACTCCGAGTTTTCCGTTTCCGATCGTTGGCAGGCACGTCGCCGCCCGTGGCAAGGCTCATCGACCTGGCAATACCTGCACAACGAGCGCTGCCTTCCGACATATCTGCTCCGCACGGCGATCGAACGCGACCTCCTTCGAGAAGGCCCGAACGGCAGCCTTTGGGCCGCTCATACGAACCATGCCGGCGACATCACCGGATGGGAGGCGCGCGGCCCGCAATATCGCGGCTTTGCCACCGGGGGAGCGAAGGTCCTGTTCCGCTTTGGCTCGGACGCTTCAATGCGCCTGGCTGTGACGGAAGCTGCGATTGACGCCATGAGCCTTGCCGCCATCGAAGGATTGCGTGATGGAACGCTTTATCTCAGCACCGGCGGCGGCTGGTCTCCGACCACGGCCGCAGCCCTTGGTGCGCTTGCTTCACGTCGCAATGTCCAACTCGTCGCTGCGACAGACGCCAATCCTCAAGGCGACATGTTTGCTGGGCGATTACGGGCGCTTGCCGACGGCGCCGGCTGCGACTGGATGCGGCTCCGCCCACCGCGAGAGGATTGGAACGAGGCTCTGAAGCTTCGCGTGAAACAGAGGAATGAGAACAGGAAAAGGGTGGGTGGGAAAGAGAAGGAGGCGTGCCGCTTGCGCCCCAGCCGCGTCGAGGCAGGCTCCGCCCGGTTCAAGCCGGCCCTGGACCCGGCCGGTCGCGATGTCGGCGGAGGAAAGGGGCATGAAGGACTTAGGTGCCGAACCGCTCGATAATTGCTGGAGATGACGCGCCGATCGAAGCCCAGGCTAGCCGGCAGGACCGCACCGGCTGATCGCCGCGGCGCGCGCACGCCAAGCGCACGCCGGCGGATCGCGATCTACACCAACCGTCGGCAGATCAACGAATTGCGCCGCGCCAACGATCGCAAGGTCGTGCCCGAGAAACTCGCAGCGTGGGAGGACAAGCTCGCCCAGCAGCGATCGCTGATCCAGGTTCTACAGGTCGAGGAACGACGGCCCGTCACAGAAAATGCCATTCTACTGAAGCGTTTCCTACGAAGCTGAAACGGAGGTTGATCGCCGGCGGCATGCCCGACTCCTCGCAGAACGCGCCAAGTGGCTCCAAAGCCAATCCTGATGCCAAATAGTCACCGGCGGCCGACCTCCTCGAAGCCGTTCAGCAGATAGAAATCGAGAGTACTGAAATGCGCAGGCGTGGGACTTCTCACCGAAAGCAACCGGGTTCACCTCGAAACCGCACTCTGAAGCTCGACTTGCCGAAGTAAAAGCTCGAGGCGCCGACGATTGACGCGGTCGATGCAAATCAAGCGTCACATTACTATAAGACCGCAACAGATAGCGCCCGGTCGCGCACGCGTGTATCAAGGCGACGTAATCCTACCTCTCATATCCGGAGCACAACATGCCAAGCCTCGCAGAGATGAATGGATCGTTGCATATTCATAACTTCTATATCGAAAAGCTAAAGGCCAAACTGGAACAGTTTTTCGAAAACGATCCCGATTTAGCTATGCTCCTCGAAAACGTCGCTGCCATTTTGTCGGAGCACGCCGCGGATTTGGCCGAGGATATCGACGACATGGAGTGCGATCAATCATGAATGCCGAGCGGACCGAAGCCCGATCTACAAAGGTGCTCCTAACACGCGGGTCTTCCCTATCCGTTACCCCTAAGCCGCCCCTGAGCGGCAGATGCTCGCCGCCATAGCTGCCGGCCTTGCGATGCCATAACGTGCGATTGTCAATATTTTCGCCGTATCCGGTGTTCCACTCCATGTTGTCCCTCGGCTCTCATTTTCATCACTCCGTGCACGAGCAGGGTTCTCAATGAAGAGCCCCTGAACAATGCTTGGTTGGGTGGGCCGCCCGATGATGGCGGCAATGTTTTGCGAGCCTGGCTGCAATACTATTGGTTGCCTAGCCGGTCGAGCGTCGTCGGCGCACAGGCTTACTTGCCCGTTAGCCCCTGTCATTCATCGAGGACGCCATCTGCCTCACAAAACCGGATTGCCTTCGGTTTTGCTGCGGTCTGAACCGGCGGCCGTGCGCTTCAAGGTCGCTGTCGCGCCGCGGGGCGGCCGGACCCCGCCGTCCTTCGCGGAGCAGGCTCGCGTGCTCTTTCGAGGGCAGTTTGCCCCCGTCGCACGCAAACCGGCTCCGCTCGTCCAGGCAGGGCCGGACCCTGAAACGCCCGTCTTCCGCCGGTTCGGAATGACCGCACCGAAGGGTAAGCCGGCATGGGCCGGAGCCCGATCGGACGACCTCGAAAGGAAACGATCATGGCCAAGTCCGCACCCTCCTCTCGCCAACCCGCCCGCGTCGTGCAGCTGCGCAAGGGCGCCACCATCGAAATGGTCCGGCTGACATGCCCCGACGCCAGCCAGGCCCTGAAGATCGCCGAGAGTTTCGGCACCGCCGTCATCGACAGCGACGGCATCCGCGACCTGCACGAACGGCTCGTCATCGACACCGCCGATGCGCTCGGTGATGGCCTGGGCGACAAGGCCATGCAGATCCACCTGCAGCGCATCGTCGGCGCCTTCGTCGGCTCTGCCCACGGCGCCGGCCAGTTCTACAGCCGCGCTGTCACCGAGGCGCGCGATGCCACCGCCAAAGCCGCCAACGATGCCCGCGACGAGGACCTCGACGGCCCTGTCGGTTATGACAGCGCCGCCCAGCGCAAGCGCGAGTTCGCCGCCGACATGGGCATACAGGCCCATTCGCTTAGAATGGCGGCCGAAGGCGCCGTTGCCGCCTATGCCCAGGTGATCGGCGAGACCTGGAAGCCATTCGACCGGCCGGTCGAGCAGCCGGGTCACTCGCTGGGCCGCAAGGCCGCCGAAGCCCAGATCTCGGCATTCGACTAGGCCATGCCGGCGGGGCTTCGGCCCCGCACTTCGATAAACGCGAGAAGGGCCGGCTCCCTGACGGAGCCGGCCTGTTTTCGTGTCGCTGACGCGGCCAAAAGGGAATCGGAAATCAGGCAGGTGGCACGTCCGTTGCGGCCCGTCCCGCTTGTCGGGTCTGCAGGAGCTGCCGGCAGATGCAACGGCTCCGCCGTCCTCCACTTAAGTTCCGGCCGTTCCGGTGCATCGGCCGGCTGATCGGCTCCTGCCTTCTGCCCTCCGCAACGGGCCGCGACGGGCGCGGCCTCAAAACGGAGGCTTGAAGATGAGCAGTACGGAGAGACAACGGGTGGATCTCTATACCCGCATCACGGACAGAATCGTTGAAGATCTGGCGAAGGGCGTGCGGCCGTGGATGAAGCCATGGAACGCCAAGAATATGGTCGGCCGTATTACCCGGCCGCTGCGTCATAACGGGCAGCCATATTCGGGCGTCAACGTGCTGCTTCTCTGGTCGGAAGGCAGCGCCCGGGGATATACGTCATCCACGTGGATGACGTTCAAGCAGGCCCTCGAACTGGGCGCTGCTGTCCGCAAGGGCGAGACCGGGGCGACGGTCGTCTTCGCCAGCCGGTTCACCAAGTCCGAAACCGACGGAAATGGCGGCGAGGTCGAGCGGGAGATCCCTTTCCTGAAGGCCTACAGCGTCTTCAACGTCGAACAGATCGACGGACTGCCCGACCAATATTATCACCAGCCGGGGCCCGCGCCGGACCCGGTCGAGCGCCTCGAGCGTGCCGACAGCTTCTTCCGCAACACCCGTGCTGTGATCCGCCACGGCGGCAACCAGGCCTTCTTTGCGCCGGCCGCCGATATCGTCCAGATGCCACCGTTTGAGAGCTTCAAGGATACGGCCAGCTATTATGCGATCTTGAGTCACGAGGTCACGCACTGGACGGCGCCGGCGCATCGCCTCGGCCGCGACCTCAGCCGCTATGCCAAGGACAAATCCGAGCGGGCGCGAGAGGAACTGATCGCCGAACTCGGCAGCTGCTTCCTGTGCGCCGATCTCGGCATTGCTCCCGAGCTCGAGCCCCGCCCCGATCACGCCTCGTACCTCGACTCCTGGCTCAAGGTCCTGGTCGACGACAGACGGGCGATATTCCAGGCGGCGGCGCATGCGCAACGGGCCGTCAGTTTCCTGCACTCCCTGCAGCCCGAAACCGCTGGCGAGCGGCTCGCGGCCTGAAGGCCATCAGCGTCGGTCGTTGGTCTCGCCAGCGGCCGGCACCTGTTCAGGCCTCAACGCGGAGAGCGTGTCGGGATCAGCCGTGAGGTCCAGTTTGCCCCAGATCGAGGTTTTCCGGTCAATCGGTTTGAGCTTCCGGGACGGCTTGATTTCGACGGTAAACGGCTTTGGCTGCTGACGCATAGGTCCTCCAGGCGACGATTCGCGAACACGACGATAGCCCGAAGAACGGCCAACGCAACGCCCTTGTTCGGCTGTTCCCGGACGCCTGATTTTGACATGTGGCAAGGCGGCAGCCCCACCGTTGCAGGGACCCGGCAGGCAGTCGGGGCGCAGCTGCCATCGCCATATTCCTTTGGCCCTGAGCCAGGCCACGTCCTTCGTGGGCTCGATGAGGCATGTCTGATCGAAAACCGGCTTCGCCTCGATCGTCCTCCCGCAACGGCCTTCCAAAACTTTCTTCCCCTGAGCGCGGTGCGCCCATTCCTCGCGGAACAACAAAGTTTTTCCGGGCGCCCACCATTTCATTCCGGCCCTCCGGGTGCGGTCCGATCGTCCCCGATCCTTGCGACAGCCATCGAGGCCGCGATGGGCGCGGCCCGAAACAGCAAAGGAATACGACAATGGCAACCATCGGCACCTTCACCTCCACCGAAACCGGCTTCAACGGCTCGATCCGCACGCTCGCCCTCAACGTCAAGGCCCGCATCGCCCGCGTCGAAAACCCCTCCGACAAGGGCCCGCACTACCGCATCTACGCCGGCAATGTCGAGCTGGGTGCGGCCTGGCAGAAGCGCTCCGAGCAGGACCGCGACTACCTCTCGGTCAAGCTCGATGACCCGAGCTTCCCCGCTCCGATCTACGCAACCCTCACCGAGGTCGAGGGCGAGGACGGCTACCAGCTGATCTGGTCCCGCCCCAACCGGGACTGAGGCCCGGACGGCCCCGCCACCAAGGCGGGGCCAACTGGTCACAAAGACAAGCCGGCGGCAGGCATCGAGCCTGCCGCCTGCTTTTTCGGTGCGATACGGAACCGGAATATGTCTGCTCAGTGGATGCTATCGTGCCGGGAAGAAATGCCGGCCTCGAGGACGAGCGGTCGCCCCCAATTTTGCCTCCGCTCCGGTTTCCTCGCTCCAACAAAATCGGCACCCCCACTCGCCGGCTCCGCCGGTCGCTTCCGCGCTCCTTGACCCCGTCATCTCGTCCCGCCCCGCCGTCTCGTCTTTCACGAACTCAAGGAGATGAGACGATGACCATCGAACAGCACATCGAAGAACTGCGTGCCGAGTTGAGGAACGCCTGCGACGCCGTCGAGCGGTGCCAGGTCGAAGCGGAGCTTCAGCTCGCCCAGGCTGATTTGGCCGTGGCGCTTGCCGAACAGGACGGCACTATCGAAGCCGAGCCGCCCTTCTGAGGCGGCTCTCATTCTGCCGGAATATGAGCCGGTCGGCCGGATCGACCGGCCTTCCGGCTGTCAGGGATTCACCCCTCAACGCTCCCCTCCGGCTCACACCGGATACGGTCGCGTCCCCTCCGGGTCCGCGGGTCTCTTCTCTCTCTGACGTCCCAGTTTACTCCAGCAAATCCGGCGTCAAGGACGGCGCGGTCTCCCCCAATTTTAACGCCGCTGCGTTGCACTTCGCTTCCCGAAAAAATTGGTTCCCCCGCTTGCAAGCCGCGGTCCGCGGTCCTTGACCCCTCTTTGCCACAGAGTGGCCGGTCTCCGTCATCAAGATGAAGGAGATCACACAATGACATCTGACCAGAACCTTGCGCTCTACACCAAGCTTTCCGGTTTCCGGCTCGTCGTCCTGGCAAACCGCTTCGGCTGCGATACCGACGTCTCGCGAAAGCTCCATGATCGACTGCTCGAAGGGCTTGAGGCGGCTGCCGGTCGTATCCGGACCATCATGGCATTGGAGCGGAGCGTTCTTGCCGGCGACGACGAATATGCGGCGTACCGGCTGGAAGGTGAGACCGAGATCTTCGGACGCTTCACCATCATCCTGCTCGATGAACTCGACATCGATTTCGACACGCATGAATACCGCATCAACGGCGGCGATTGGTCCAGCGCTTTGACGGCGGACTATACCGGCGTCGACATCGACTATCCGGAGCTGATTGCGCTCACCGATGACGAACTTGGCTCACTTGCGCCGATCATCAAGGATATCACGTGGCAAACCGGTATCGCGGTAAGCGCCTCCCGTGTCAGCTACATCAGGTGCACAGGATCATAATCAATCCCGCGGCGGGCTCGACCAGCCGGAGGGCGTCGAGAGCGGCCCTTCGTTGCGATGCCGACGAGACCATCGCAATGATGGCGAGGACGACCCGTTGAGCCTCTTCCTTTCGACCTGCCGTCATCTGTCATCGGGGATGTTGCAGCCCGTTCGTCACGACGCAACCTGCCGCCGCCAGAATTTTCCCCGCCGCGCTGCGGCTCCTCGCGGATCAAAATTCGGTCGCCGGCAGGTCCTCCACGTCCGTTCCGGCCCTTTGGGTGCGTCCCGCCTTTCCGGTCTGCCGCTTATCCCCTGCGATAACCGCATTTCGAAAGGAGAAACGCCATGCAACAACTCGCCCAATTCCTCGCCGCCACCGGCCGCCGGCTCCGGAATCTCGGCAAGGTGATCAGCCACTTCTGCCGCAAGGGCAAGCTCGGTCTGAAGCTTGCGATCAAGATCCCGTTCTTCGTCGAGATCGAGGTGTCCTTCGAGACCGATTGGGACCGGCGCCGATGAGGCGCCCACATGGCCCGCTTCGACGGGCCTTTCTCAACTCGCCACAGAGGCGCGCGGGCGGTAACCGCGTTTTCGCTTTTGTCGGAGCAGATCGAGAAACAGTTCGACGGCATCTTCTTCCCGTCCGAAATGATGGACCATCATCTGGCCTTTGGCTCCAATGCGGCCCCATTTACGCAGGAGACAGACGTCCCCGAACAGGTTGGGTTCGATCGACATGGCGTAGTAGCGCGACATGTTCCTGGACGCGTCTGAGCGCTCGACATAGAGATGGTAGGGTTGCGAGATCATGAGGTTAGAATCGCTGATCTCGGGAATCCCGTCCAACGACACTTATGAATCGGTCGGTATTGATTGATTCAGATCTGTTATGAAACGCGAGTGGTGGGCTTGGGCGAGACGCCTTCGGCGCACGGCTCTACTCGCTTACGCTCCCCGAACCCGCCGGGCGGTTTCGGCCATCCGGCAACGATCCTCTCGCGGGTCCTCAGCCGCACCATCCGTGTCTTGCACCGTCCCAGCGCCTGGCAAGGCCCTCGTTGACGAGAGTGGCTCCGAGCGAGTGTCCTGATCGTATTACGGTCCGGAGCTTGCGGCCATACTTGTCTTCGTCGCGCCAGCCGGCCGAAAGCCAAAACGCGCCGGCATTGAGGAGCGCCAGCAGGCGTGCTTTCGCGGCCTCGCCTTTGATCCGTTCCGCCTCGCAGCGAGGCGGGCTGAGCTCAGGTGTATCGATATCCGCAATGCGGATTTTTTCGCCTTGGAACCAGAATGTATCGCCGTCGACGACGCAATTCACATGACGACCGTCGCTGCAGATTGAAAAGGCGGCCGACGCTGAGTCCGCTACCGGTGTCTTGGCCACAGCCGGCAGTCCGGGGAGGTTGCCGGCGCCGCCGAAGGCAAGCCAGCCTGCCGCAGCAACGACGATAGCTGAGATGACTGCCATCAGTGATTTGCGCGAACCGCTCTGTCCCGTTCGAGGTTTTCCCTGCGGGCTACGGCGATCGATCTTGCCGCCGGACTTCCGCGGCCTCCTGAACGGAACCACATTCGATTTCGCCATTTGCCTGCTCCTCTCCTGCTTTCCTCAACCTATCTTGGACTCAGTTTCATCTGCGTTTGCGGACAAGGTGCCTCCATGCGGTGTGCGAGGCGCGGGGCGCAGTCGGTCCCGCCTCCCCTGCGGGCCACTATGTTGAGGCTCCTGCGGCTGCGCTGTTTCCCGCTCTCGCACGGCGAGAATTCCCGAAATCCCGCACTTTCGTGCGGCCGCTATGCTGATTTCTCCAATGAAAGAACACAAGGAAAAAAACGCTTTGTTTTCGTGGCTTTCCCTGGGTTTGGCTTTACTTTGACCGACGTTTCGGCCGGTCGGAAAAATCTTCCCCGTTCGAAGGACGGCGTGTTCCGTCCTCCGGTCTTGAACCATTCTCCAATCCGTGCCCCTGATGCCGTTTCCTTCCGGCTTCGGTCACATAGTGGCGTTCGGTTCCCGGTTTCCCATTCTCCGATAAGAGCTCAGCCCAGACCTGCCGGGCTCGCTAAGAAATCATCGGGACAGCCGGGATATCGTTGCCGATGCACCTTCCTCACCAACGACGCCGCGACGCTCGTAAGGGCGCTGGTCACGCAGGATCTGGAAGGCGATCGTTAAAAGCTGGCGCGCGATCGCGACACGCGCCTTGTTGTTGGTTGAATTGCGCTTCAAATGTTCATATTGGGCACGAAGCTGCGAGTCGGCAGCGACGGCCGGTGCAACAGCCTCGACGAAGGCCCAGCGCAGCCACTTGTTGCCCTGCTTGATGATCTTCCCATGATAGGTCTTGCCACCGCTCGAGTAGGTCGAGGGAACAAGCCCGGCATAGGCAGCCAGCTTCTTCGGATTCCGGAAGCGATCGATGTCGTCGATCTCCGCATCGATCAGCCGGGCGAAGAACTCCCCGATGCCAGGGATGGTCTTCAACAGCTTCACATTGCCGTTGGTCTTCGTCATCGCCTTGATCGTGGCTTCGGCCTGCTTGATCCGCCCGTCAATGTCGCCGATGAACTCTAGCCCGCGGTCGATCTGGATTCGGTCGATCGCTGATACGTTGAGCGTGGCGAGCTGCTGGAGGCCGGTCTTGCTGAACAGGTCGCCCAGCTTCTTCAACTGCGCCGTCTGCTCTGGGTAACGGTCGAACACTGTCACAACCCGGTTCTTCACCATCGTGCGCAGCCGTACATAGAACATCCGCTCACGAAGCGCCACGCGAAGGTCCCGCGCCTTCTCCGTTGGTGCCCAGGCTTCCGGCACCAGATCGGCACGCAACAAGTGCGCCAGCACCGTCGCGTCGATCTTGTCCGTCTTGATTTTGGCGTCGGCGATCGCCTTCACCTTCAACGGATGCGCCAGAACGACATCGTCGCAGATGTCGTCCAGCCAATCATACATCACCATCCAGTTGCGGGTCGCTTCGATCACTGCATGGCTGTTCTCCCGATACCGTTCCAGAAACGATCCGAGAGACTGGCGGTCGTTCTTCACACGGCCGGATCGCAATGTCTTCCCGGCAGAGTCCTGCACGACAAGGTGGCTGTAGCTTTTGTGGTAGTCCACGCCGATGTGATAATGATAAGGGGCAGTCATGGTTTGCTCTCCTTCATTGAGTTCGCGAAAACCCAGGTAAGGTAAGCCAGGCGGTGCAAGGCGTGACTTTCCAAAGAGCATATCCATCTCAGATATCCGTTCTCGGTGGGCGCGGCCTCTTTCATGCCACCTCCGATACTCTTCATCATCCTTGATCGGCCGTGCTCGTTGCACTGCGCACCGGCTCGATCGAACGAATTCTCTGCGGGGTTTGCTGTTTTCGACAACGCGCTCGTGCCCACGCACCCCTTCATGGCATTCTGACCGCAAGGCCTTTGTCTGTCAGAATGAGCTTCCCGCCGGAGCCTCGGCCGTGGTGCAAGCGATAACGCAGCGACCATGCCAGTCCTGACCAGACACTCGCTGCGCGCGGCGTGTGCACAATGTTGCGAAAGGTTACTCCGTCGCAGGCTGTTCACGAGGTTGGATCGAACGTCACCGAATTACCATACTCCAAATTGTAGTTCCTCGTACTAATGTGCTCGACTCATTAGTGTAAATTGAATTAGATGTTCTTGGGTGGGGCATCCAACTCTCTGGGCAACTCCGCGAGGCGCGGCGAGCTAACTCGCACCCACCTGTTGCCGTCGGGGTTAGAAATGAAAATCGCAATCGCAATCTTGGTCGCATGGTCCACGTTCTCGCTGTCTGTTTCGGCAGCTTCCGCTCACAGTGGCGGAACGGATTCAAACGGCTGCCACACCAATCACAAGACCGGAGATTACCATTGCCATTGAAATCGTTGTTGGTGGCCGCCGTCCTGACGCTATCGCTTCCGGCGAACACCTTCGCCTGGGATGGTGTAGATAGCGATTCTGGCGGTGCGGTCGAGATTGGCAAAGGCAATCTAGTCAGATCGGGACAGACCGTCGAGGTTTACGACTACGAAGCGGGCGAGTACCGTGACGTTGATGTCCAAAGCATCCAGCGTTCTGGAGGCTCGGTCGAGGTCGAGGTTTACGACAACGAAAGCGGCGAATACCGCACCTTTGAAATGGACGACTGATAAAGTGGGCCGCCCTAAAAAGGGCGGCTGCTGCTATCGTTGCCATAGCGATTGGTGTCTTTGCCGCGGAGCTATCCTCTCCCAATGACCAACTCGTCAAAGATAGTCTTAAACTCCTCAAAAGAAGCTTCGATCACGATCCGTCCAGGCGATTTAGGTGTCTCCTCAGTTTTACGTCGCCTTGAGGTCCGTCAGCACCTTGTCAAAAGCATCCTTGACCGGCTTTGAGATTTCCTCCACCGTCCTGCTTGCGAGTACCCGGAATTCCTTGGCGTGCTGCAAACTTGTCTCAACCCGCTTGCGCAGGAAGGTCGACTGCAGTTCGAGGACCTGCGACGGCGAATTTGCGCTAAGCAAAGCTTGCAGATGCGAGAAGCTGGCCTCGGCGTCGGCCTGCAGTGCAGCGATCGTCTTCCACGACAATTCGTTGCCGAACAGACTTGTCGTTTCGAGGATCGGAGGCAGCATTTTCTGTGTCGCTTCAGCGCCGGACGCAAATTTCAAAAAAGCCTCTGTCACCTGCTTGTTCCCCTTTTCAACGGATGCGCCGAACTGATCTGGCACCTTGAGCGGCGATGACGCCGGGTTTTCGATCGTTTCAAAGGATCTTTCGGAAATCTTGGTCATAGCGTTTTCCTTCTCATTGAGTTGGTTGCAAGCTGTGACGTCGGGATTGCCCCTTCCGCCGGCGGACTATGCAGGCCGCTTGGTAGAACGTCGGTTCGATGACGAACCGTCATGTGGCCTCCGTTCCGTTCGTTTCATGAACCGCCATCATGCAGACTGCTTTCTGCCGCTTGTAACCAGGGATCAGCAAACACCATGCCAACTGCTCAGATGCTCCAAGAAGATGATTTTTGTTTATCGATGGGCGGATTGATCGGTATTTGGCGGAGAGACCGGCGAACAAACGTTCTAATCTCGACAATTCGACAATAGGTGTCGGGTGCCCGACATTTGCGAGACATGTGGACAGCTGAGATGGGGACAAGCGAATGAGCATGTAATTCAATCGCGCTCAGGATCGTCCTGTGTTGGATCGTATTGAGCCTGCGGGGTGGAAAGTGACGTTGCGGTCCTCGCCGCAAGTGCCTCCGTCAGCCGCGCACTGGTGTTTGCCTTGACGGTCAGCTTGCGCGAGACATTGCGTGCAAGCGCAGTGCCTTCTTTACACCGGCCGTCATCTGGGTAGAAACCGCCGCATCCGCATCCGCGGAACCGGCATGGGACACGAATGTCACGATGTGTGGCGATCCGATCACGGGGCATCTGCCTTGGCAACCGGATAATCGGTTCATCGCCGAGGGCCACGAGACAGCTGAACCGATTGGAACTACGGCGAGGCCCAAGGATCGTGTGCCTGTCTTGACCGGGGGCAGCTCGACTTCTCGCGAACGTATCCCTCGCGCGCTTATCAAACCTTGTCCCAGTCCTGCTGTTGCGCCACCTTCCGAGCTTGGAGACCATGAAAAGCGTCGCTGTTCGTTCGACAGCCTGAATGGGCGCTTGGCGCTTTGTTCGTAGCCCAGCTTGGGTCCATTCGGCTCGGAAACGGCATGCGCCTGCAGATCCTGTTCATCACACGTTTCGAACGTAAGACCGAAGCCATCGGAGTGACGCCGTGATGCGATTTTCATTTGGTACGAAATTTGCTGGTTTTGGTAACTCCGCTTGACCAAAGGCTCTGATGCCGGCCTCGTCGGACGAGGACTGATTTTAAATCAAGAGCGGAGTTTCAGAACCTGATACGATGATTGGTTCGGTGCGTGTGGAACGCTTGGCGGCACGAGGATGACACCGAAAAATTTCGCGGGGTCTAATTAATGGAGTGAAACATGAAAAAGTATGTTTGCGAATTCTTCGGAACCTTTACGCTTGTCTTCCTCGGCTGCGGCACACTGCTCTATATGCGTCTAGAGGTGGGCCTGCTGGGTGTCGCTTTAGCCTTCGGAATGACCGTGGTTGCTATGGCCTACACGATTGGCCCAGTCTCGGGTGCGCATCTTAATCCGGCGGTCAGCCTGGGTTTCCTTGTGTCGCGCCGACTGAGAGCGTGGGACTTTGTCGGGTATGCGTCTGCTCAATGTGCAGGAGCTATCGCGGCGGCGGGCACGCTCTACCTTATCGCTATGGAAAAGGTCGGCGGGTACGATATCACCATAGAAGGTTTCGCTCAAACCGGCTGGATAGTCTATGGGTGGAGAGCCGCGTTCCTTTTTGAGTTCATCGCCACGTTCCTGTTCGTGACTGTATTCCTCAAATGCACGGCAGAGGGGGGCGCTGTCGCACGATTGGCGATTGGACTTACCTTAGTTGCGATCCACCTTGGCGGTATCACGGTTTCTGGTTCTTCTGTGAATCCAGCACGATCGATCGGCCCAGCACTTTTCGCAGGAGGGGCGGCACTCTCTCAACTGTGGCTTTATATATTTGCGCCAATGCTCGGCGCTGTTGCAGCCGGCCTTCTTCAGCTCAGGGGGATCCTCGCGTCAAGCAAGCCGCAAAGTCTGCGCAAAGTTCGTGCGGCCCATCGAGCTTAAATATCGGTCTGCCCTCGCCCGGCCCCAGTTTTCGCAACGGTGCTGTAGAATCGGAAGCGCGGCAAGGATAAGCGAGCGCAGACACATTCGCTTCGAGATTTTGACTGCTCGCGCACCATAAAGCTGAGGCTGCCGCCAATTTACTCTCTAGTGCAATTGACCGGTAGAATTTTCTCGGTCCCAACACAGGCCTTCATATCGTCGCGGCGGAACCAGATCGCGCGTCCGCATCTGAGCGGCGGGTTGCCAGCGGTGAAGACGATCTGCTCGTCGGCCCGCATGCGCAGCACCTCATGCGGCTGGATCAGGGGTCTGGCGGCGAGTTGCTTCGATCGCGTGCGCGACGATCCTTTCGACTGAACACTGCGGCTGATCTGGTCGATCTCGACGGTCGCCATGCCGCAACGGCGCGAGATGTAGTCCGCGGTCTCGGAATCGTTGATCGCTGCAAAGGATATCCAGCTTGCGCTCTCGAACCATTTGCTGGCAGCGTCGCGACCGCCGTAGGTCTCGCGCATCTGGCCGATCGACTGGTAGATCGTGGTCAGCATGATACCATATTTGCGGCCGGCGTCGCGTGCGGTCTCCAGGATGCGCATGTAGCCGAGGCGCGCCACCTCATCGAGGAGGAAGAGCGCCCTCCCCCGCATCTCGCCGTTGCGGTTGTAGATCGCGTTTAGAAACGAACCGATGATGACCCGCGCCAAGCCCGAATGCGTCTCCAACGTCTTGAGATCGAGATTGATGAACACGTCCGTTTTTCCGTCTGCAAGATCACCCGTCGTAAAACTCGTTCCCGACACCAAGGCGGCGTAGTTCGGGTAGGATAGCCAGTGGGTTTCCTTGACCGCGTTAGCATAGACGCCCGAGAAGGTTTCCGGTGTCATGTTGACGAAGGCCGCGACATTTTCCTTCACGAAATCTGAACTTGAATCGTCGTAGATTTCCTGCAACCGCTTTCGCAGTTTGGGTTCGGGCTCGGACAAGTTCTTGCGTACTTGCCGGAGCGTCTGGTCGCTTTCCGTCGTGTGGCCGGAGAGGCAAACGTCGGCAATCAGCGCGGTGAGCAATTGCAAGGCCGAGGCGCGGAAGAAGTCGTCGCGAACCCCACGGGCGCCACCGCTGTCGCTTATAATCCACGATGCGACGGAGGCAATATCCTCCTCCTTCGTTCCGCCGAAGCGGCCGATCCAGTCGAGCGCGTTGAAACCGATCTCCGACTGCTTCGGATCGAGGACGAAGACGTCGCGGTTGGCGTTGCCACGGTGTTTCGACACAATTGGCGCGACCTCGTTCGACGGATCGAGGACGACGAGCGCAGCGCCCCATGTCAGCGCCGTCGGAATCGTGACTGACGTCGTCTTGAAGCCGCCCGATCCGGCGAAAACGATGCCATGAGACGAGCCGAACGAGCCGTCGAAGCAAAGCAGCGGCGACTTGCCACCTGCTCCCCAGGTCTCGGCACTGCCGGCGCGAAACGGCTGGGATGCAGTGCTGTCGCGGTCGACGCGATAGCACTCGCCGATGACGACTCCGCCGGTCTCGGGAAACAATTTTTCGGCTAGTAATAGTTTCATCCAGTCCGCGTCGCCGTGCAGAGCCCGTTTTCCAACGATGCGTTTCGGCTCGGCCTTGGCGAATGCGGCATTACCGGCAATCGCCACCCGCACGCCGAACAGCGCCGACATCAGCACCGTGGTGGTGCCGATCGCCGTTGCGGGATCGAGATAGTTGAAGATCGATCTGCCGGCCGGGACTTGTTCGAAAAACGCGGAGAGTCGCGATGCCTCGCGCATGACAGCAATGAGGAGCGCGGCTATCGCGCCGGTGACAACGCCCCATCCGGCCGTCTTGATCCGCACCGAGCCGGCGCTCGCAAACAAGAAGACGATGCCGACGACCGACGCGGCGACATAGGGCAGAGCGATACCGGCGCGGCCGAGCATCTGCCGGGCGGCATCGCTCTTGCCGAAAGGGGCGAGCCAGTGTTCGATCCCTGTCGTTCCGATGGCCGCCAGCATCATCAAACTTGAGGGTGCAACGAACAGCACGATCCTATTCATGGGTCTCTCTAAACGCCACAGCACCGATAACGGCAAGCCGTGAGCGCTCCTGTGCGTCTTCCTTCAGTCGCGCGGCGGCATCAATGAGGAGCCCGAGCAGTAGCGCGCGCTTCTCGTCTCGCAGCCCCGCCTTGACGATAAGGCCGCCGAGCTCAATCTTTTCGCGTGTGTCCTTCTTGCGGGCGTCGGATGTCGTGGATCTTCGCATTCGCTCAAGCCTCGCCAGTCCTGCCCTCAGCCGCGCCAGGCGGGTGTTGCGCGGAGAGTGTGCCCCCCTCCCCATTGTTGGAGGCGCCTTTCCCTCCGTTCGGACGGGCCTTGCCTCCGCGAAATCGTTTCGCCAGTTCCTCGAACGCTGCCTGCAATTCACTCTCGTCGATCTCGACTTCGCCGAGCCCGGCTTTCAGCGCGATCCGGCCGATCCGCTCGGCCTCCCGGGTCTCGGCGAGCTTCAATTGTTCTTGGAGCCTGGCGATTTCGTCGCGGATTTTCGAGGTAGGTTTCTTCATGTCCGGATGTCTCCTTGGGTGCGAAAGCTAGTCTTTGGGACCCATCTTCCGAATGTCGGTGCGGAACGCACTACTGTGAATACTACAATCGCCAAGGGCGATGCTTTCCTGGATGATCCCGGCCGCTCGACAAGGGCGGCATCCGAAGGGCGCAATTATACGTCGCTGACGCGACGTCCTTTTGATAGCGCCTGGCGGGGCCGATCTCGCTGCCGAACAAGTTGATTTTGCTCGCAATCGGGAGATAACTCCTCTGTGGCCGTCCCTCATTTCTCCGTCAGCATTGTCGCCCGCGGCTCCGGCCGCAGCGCTGTGCTGTCGGCGGCCTACCGGCATTGCGCGAAGATGGAATACGAGCGCGAGGCCCGCGCGATTGACTACACGCGCAAGCAGGGCCTGCTGCATGAAGAGTTCGTGGTCCCGGTCGATGCACCGCAATGGCTGCGGGCGATGATTACCGATCGCTCCGTCTCCGGGGCCTCCGAGGCCTTCTGGAATAGCGTCGAAACCTTCGAGAAACGTGTCGATGCCCAACTCGCCAAGGACGTGACCATTGCGCTGCCGGTGGAACTCTCGACCGCGCAGAACATCGGGCTGGTGAGGGATTTCGTCGAGCGGTACATCAGATCGAAGGGGATGGTGGCCGACTGGGTCTATCACGACGCACCCGGCAATCCGCATGTGCACTTGATGACGACGCTCCGGCCGCTGACCGAAGATAGTTTCGGAGCCAAGAAGGTCGCACTGACCGGCCCTGACGGCAATCCTCTGCGCAACGATGCCGGCAAGATCGTCTACGAGGTCTGGGCCGGCAGCCTCGACGATTTCAACGCCTTTCGCGACGGCTGGTTCGCCTGTCAGAACCGGCACCTGGCGCTTGCCGGCCTAGACCTCCGCGTCGACGGCCGCTCCTTCGAGAAGCAGGGGATCGAGCTCGCGCCGACCGTCCACCTCGGTGTCGGCGCCAAGGCGATCGAACGGAAGTCGAAAGAAGCCGAGCGGGATATTTCGCTGGAGCGGCTGGAGCTGCTGGAGGAGCGCCGGGCTGAAAACTCCCGCCGCATCCAGCTCCGCCCCGAGCTCGTGCTCGACTTGATCACGCGGGAGAAGAGCGTCTTCGACGAACGCGACGTCGCCAAGATCCTCCACCGCAATATCGACGACGCTGGCCTCTTTCAAAATCTGTTGGCAAGGATCCTGCAAAGCCCGGAGACGCTCCGGCTCGAACGCGAACGCATCGAACTTTCAAGCGGCCGACGCGAGCCGGCGCGCTACACGACGCGGGATCTCATCCGGCTCGAGGCGGAGATGGCCAACCGCGCGATCTGGTTGGCTCAACGCTCCTCTCACGGGATTGCGGAAGCTGTGCGCGAAGCCACCTTCGCGCGTCACTTGCGCCTCTCGGACGAGCAGAAGACGGCGATCGCACATATTACTGGCGGCGAGCGCATCGCCGCGGTGATCGGACGTGCCGGTGCCGGCAAGACGACGACGATGAAGGCGGGGCGCGAAGCGTGGGAAGCCGCCGGCTATCGCGTTGTCGGTGGGGCGCTTGCGGGCAAGGCCGCCGAGGGTTTGGAGAAGGAAGCCGGAATTGTCTCCCGCACGCTGTCATCATGGGAACTGCGCTGGAACCAGGGCCGTAGTCAGCTCGACGACAAGACCGTATTCGTTCTCGATGAAGCGGGCATGGTGTCGTCGCGGCAGATGGCGCTGTTCGTCGAAGCGGCAACCCAGTCTGGCGCCAAACTGGTGCTTGTCGGAGATCCGGAACAGCTGCAGCCGATCGAAGCCGGAGCTGCCCTCCGCGCCATTGTCGATCGCATCGGTTATGCCGAGCTCGAAACCATCTATCGCCAGCGCCTGCAATGGATGCGCGACGCGTCGCTCGATCTGGCCCGCGGAAATATTGGCAGAGCCGTGGAAGCCTATCGCGCGCAGGGCCGTGTCCACGGAGCCGAGCTGAAGGCTGATGCCCTGCAGGCACTGATCGCCGATTGGAACCGCGACTACGATCCTGCCAAAACAGCGATAATCCTCGCCCATCTGCGTCGCGACGTGCGCATGCTTAACGAAATGGCTCGGGCAACGCTCGTCGAGCGCGGTCTCGTCGCGGAGGGTTTTGCCTTCCGAACCGACGACGGACACCGGAAATTTGCAGCCGGCGACCAGATCGTGTTCCTGAAAAACGAGGGTTCGCTCGGCGTCAAGAACGGTATGCTCGCGAAGGTTCTTGAGGCAGGGCCCGGGCGCATCGTCGCGGAAGTCGGAGAAGGCGAGCACCGCCGCCCGGTCACGGTCGAGCAACGCTTCTACGCCAATCTCGATCACGGCTATGCCACCACGATCCACAAGAGCCAAGGTGCCACCGTCGATCGCGTGAAAGTACTGGCGTCCCTCTCGCTTGACCGCCATCTCACCTACGTTGCCATGACGCGTCATCGCGAAGACCTTGGCCTGTATTACGGCCGGCGATCCTTTGCCAAGGCAGGCGGACTGAGCCCGATCCTGTCGCGCAGACAAGCCAAGGAAACAACGCTCGACTACGCCAGCGGCCGCTTCTACGCCCAAGCCCTTCGATTCGCCGAGGCCCGTGGTCTTCACCTCGTTAACGTCGCACGCACTGTCGTTCGCGACCGCCTTGCGTGGACCGTCCGGCAAAAGTCGAAGCTCGCCGAGCTTGGCGCACGTCTGGCGGCGATCGCCGGCAGGCTTGGTCTGTCCGCCGGCGCGGCCAAGACTACTCAACCGCGCAGCATCAAGAAGGCAAAACCCATGGTATCGGGCATCACCACGTTCCCAAAATCGCTGGAACAGGCCGTCGAAGACCGGCTTGCCGCCGACCCCGGCTTGAAGAAGCAATGGGAGGAAGTCTCGGGGCGCTTCCATCTCGTCTACGCTCAGCCGGAAGAAGCGTTCAAGGCCGTCAACGTCGAGGCGATGCTGAAGGACGAAGCTGCGGCGAAATCCACTATTGCCAGGATCGGTTCCGAACCGGAGAGCTTTGGTGCCTTGAAAGGTAAGACTGGGCTCCTTGCCGGCCGCGCCGACAAGCAGGCCCGAGAAATGGCCGTCACCAATGCACCGGCGCTTGCCCGGAACCTGGAACGCTATCTGCTTCAGCGCACGGAGGCGGAACACAAATATGAAGCCGAGGAGCACGCTGCCCGCCTGAAGGTCTCCCTAGACATTCCAGCGCTGTCGCCGGCGGCAAAACAAACGCTCGAATGCGTCCGTGACGCCATCGATCGCAACGATCTTCCCGCAGGCCTCGAATACGCGCTCGCCGACAACTTGGTGAAGGCCGAACTCGAAGGCTTTGCGAGAGCCGTATCGGAACGTTTCGGGGAACGCACCTTCCTGCAGCTTGCGGCCAAGGACACGAGCGGTCAGACCTTCCAGTCAGTGACCTCAAGCATGTCTGCGGGGCAAAAGGCGGAGGTGCAAACGGCCTGGAGCGCTATGCGCACGCTTCAGCAACTTTCGGCGCATGAGCGCACGACCGAAGCACTTAAGCAGACTGTGACGCTGCGGCAAACGAGGAGCCAGGGGCTCTCGCTTAAATGACGCTTCAAGTTCGAACACACACACGAGCCTCTGCCCAGCGAAGGCGAGCCGCCAGCACTCTGTCAGTTGCTGCGGGCGCCGCCGCGCTGATGTCATTGGGTGGTTACCTGGGTGGCTATCGCGTCAACCTGACGCCGAGCGAGCCGCTCGGCCTCTGGCAGATCGTCCTCCTCAACCGTTCGCCACGCGTTGGCGACCTGGTGTTCATCTGCCCGCCAGACACAGCCACTATGCGCGAAGCGAGAACTCGGGGTTACCTCCGCTCCGGCCTTTGCCCCGGCCATCTCGCCCCGATGATCAAGTCGGTGGCTGCGGTCGGCGGTCAGCGGGTCGAGGTCGCGAACGAGGTAAGGGTCGATGGGCGCTCGGTTCGTGCTTCCGCGGTCTCGGGAAAAGATGGAGAAGGTCGGCCGCTGACACGGTTTTCCGGCGGCGTGGTGCCGCCCGGTGACGTCTTCCTGCATTCCGCCTTCGCCGGCTCGTTCGATTCGCGCTACTTCGGGCCTGTGCCGGCATCTGCCATTGTCGGTCTGGCGCGCGAGGTGCTGACCTATGCGCCATAATTGGGGGTGGTCAACACTGCTTGTCATCGCCTCGCTCGGGGTCAGAACGGTCGCATGGAGTGGCCACATGCTGTTGCTGCCGGTGGCGCTCGGTTTTCCCGTCTTCTGGTCGCTGTCGAGAACGAGATCGACGGTAACATTGGTTTCCGCCGCATATTTCCTGTCGGCGTCACGCGGCCTGCCGCAAGGCGTGGCCACCTTCTATGCAGCGGATATCTGGCCGGGCCTGCTGCTGTGGCTGGCTGCCTCCGCAAGCTTTGTGGCAGTGCACGCGCTGCTGTGGACGAAGGATGCTGGTCGTCGACCAACTCGCTATATTCTGGCCGCGCTCCTAGTGGCAGTGCCCCTTTCGGCATTACCGGCTGGGCGCATCCCATCACGGCTGCAGGCGTCGTGTTTCCGGGATGGGGATGGTGGGGACTGGCCGTCACGACAGCCGGCCTGGCGGGCCTCGTTTCCCGCCTCTGGCCAGCTGTCGCCATAGGCCTTACTGCCTTCTGGGTCTGGTCCGCCGCTTTCTGGACCGATCCGAAGCTACCCGAACAATGGCGGGGCGTCGATCTCGAATTGGGTGCCTCGCTTGGGCGGGATACCAGCATGGTTCGTCACCGTGATCTGATTGCAACGGTGCTTGACCGAGCGTCCGACCGTGCTCGAAGACTCATCCTCCCGGAAAGTGCGTTGGGCTTTTGGACGCCAACAGTAGAGCGGCTATGGAGACCCGGGCTAGAAGGACATGACACTACCGTTCTCGCGGGTGCGGCAGTCGTCGACGCGGCCGGATACGATAATGTGATTGTCGCAATATCGGCGGGTGGCAGTCGGATCCTCTACCTGGAACGGATGCCTGTCCCTGGGTCGATGTGGCAGCCCTGGCAGCCCCTCTTCGGAGGC
Organism: Rhizobium sp. 862_C5_N1_2; assembly: GCF_051811205.1. Lineage (NCBI taxonomy): Bacteria > Pseudomonadati > Pseudomonadota > Alphaproteobacteria > Hyphomicrobiales > Rhizobiaceae > Rhizobium > Rhizobium sp. 862_C5_N1_2. Next base: position 385,612 of record NZ_JBPWPT010000005.1, read on the forward strand.
AACGCCGGCGCGAAATCGAACATCTTCGCAAATCCCGTCGTGACACTCGGCTCCAGCCGGGTGGCGGTACTGATCTGCTACGAGCAACTGATCGTCTGGCCGGTGTTGCAATCGATGCTCGGAGGTCCGGACTTGATCGTTGCTGTCGGCAACGGCTGGTGGACCAAGGGAACGTCCATCGTCGCGATCCAGCGCGCCAGTACCGCCGCCTGGGCAAAACTGTTTGCCAAGCCGCTGGTTTTCTCTTTCAACAATTGATGCAGAGGAGGTCCCATGCTCGACGCGGCCCAAATCAAAGACTGCGCCGACCCTTCACTCACACCCGCGATCGTCGAACAGTTCGTCACTGCCGCGGGCTCTGCCGATCCTCTCGCGGTGACCGTCCGATCGGGCGGCCGATTGATCCTGGTGCCTAAGGCCAAATCACCTGACGAGGCGATGGACATCGTGCGTCAATATACCGGCAAGGCTGTCGTTCGTGTCGGTCTGACGCAGTTTCCGGCCGGTGTGGGGGTCAAGGACCTGGCGGATCTCAAACCAGATTTAATCGACGCCTGCCAGAACCTGCGCAAGGGAACGGCTATGTTCGCCAAGATCATCAGGATCGTCGCCAAATGGTACGGCAATCCAAAAAGCGACGATGTTTTTCCGCAGATTTTCGAGGACTCGGTCTACGCCTGGAAAACCGGCGTGTTCGAAGGGGTAGGGGTGTTTCAGGCGGATGATCCAGGCGGCGCTATCATTAATCAGACCGAGCTGAAGGACGGCGGGGAGACTGAGTTCGTGGACGAAGCCACCCCCTCCCAGACCGATGCGGAACCTCAGGAGTTGGAAGAAGTCGGCAAAGCCGGAATGCGGATTGATCTGTCGAGGATCGGCGGTCAAAAAGGCCTCTAAGTCTCTGTATCTCGATTGATCGCGTAAACGTCCCGACCTCGCTTGGTCCCGGCGCCACCATGCAACGGAACGCTGGCCACTTTGGACCATGTCCACTCGCCGGCTGCCTCCCCAATGCTATATCTGTTGTCCAATGCATGATCATGTCAAATGGACGATCGCCTGCTTCGAACAGAGGTAAAACGGTCCAAGGAGCGCAGGAGGATTCGCGTGTCGGCGCATCCAGGAATTGGTCATCGCGCGAATTTCTGCAGTTGCGGAAGCGCGTCAGGTCAGCACACTATCGTTGCCTACAGGCTGTACGGCGAAGGACCCTCGGCCTTGAGATGCGGTCGGCTCCAACGATACCGTTTTCGCTCACACTGGCTGAGCAATCGTAGCGCGAACGCGCCCGCGAAACGGTGCAACAGCTTCGAGATGAGGAATGTGCTGAAATTTACGACCGGTTGGCGCACCCGGAGCTGATGGGGGCGTTGCCACGGCAGGTCGGACTTGTTCTTGCTAAAAAATCCGATGGATCGACACCAAGGGCGTCAGAGATCTGGCCAAGGACAGTGAGGGTTGCGGACGTCTCGGCACGTTCGATGGCACCAATATGACGCATGCTCAGACCAGTTCGGTAGGCCAGTTCTTCCTGCGTCAGTTTTTTGCCATGGCGTATTCGACGCAAGTTCATCGCCATGACCTCGTTGAGATCCATGACATGAGCGGAACCTGAATCCGAACTATTGTTCTAGGAAGTATAGTTCCGATTCCGCCTGGCGCGTGCTATTGGTGGCCGCCGCGCGTTAATCTTTGAGTCGATTGAGCTGGATGATGGCGATCAGGGCCGTACACCGGCGGCCCAAACGATATACTGCGGTGAGTAGCGTTTGAAGAGTGGGGACGATGTGTGAGGAGAAGCGGATGAGCGAGTGTGATGCGTCCGGAGAGCCCGAAGAAAACGAGGGAGCTTCTCGCTATAGTTCACTCACGAAAACTGAACTGGAGGCGCTGGCCGTCTCAGCATTGCTGAAACACCGCAGTATGCTTGGCGCCGACGAGGCTGTTTACGAAGAATGGCTCAGCGCCAGCCGCGATCCCACCGTGTCGAGCGATGTTCTCCAGACTTTGCAGGACGAATATCTTTTAAGGCAGAAGAAGGCGCAGGACCAGCAGGAAGAGCTTTCCGAGATCATCGACGCCCTCGGCTATATTCCATTTATTTCGTCAGAGGAGGAGGGCTGACGGTCAGTACAGGCCACGGTCCTTGGCAATTGCGACGAGTTGGGGAACGGTCTTGGCCTCGAACTTTCGGCGCGCGCTGTCCAAGTAGTGCTGTACCGTCCTCGCGTTGATGCCCGTCAGCATGGCGGTTTCCGGCGCGCTTTTCCCCTTCATCGCCCACATCAGGCACCTCCCCTCCCTTGGGGAAAGCGCCTGTCTTGGAGCCACGAGCGTCGTCGCGCCAACGATCTTCAGGCTGTAATGGACAGCCATGACCGCCTGCATTGCCTTTCGAGCATCACGCAATTTCGGTATTTCCGACTTTCGTTCCGATGACGCCAATGTCAGCAACATTGTCGAGCCATAGCTTCCTTCGACGGGAATGGTCACTCCACTACAAATACCGTGCTCGACTGCCTTGTCGCGAAACTGCCGGAGTTCCGAAGAACCGCGAGCCGGCCAGTCGTCGGAGGTCCAGGCGAACATGTCCATGCGGCGCTTGGCCTCCGTCACCACAGGGTCGATCCGCGCGTAGCGACGGGCAAGGTAAATCCCCTCCCAAGTTTCAGGGTAAGAATTGAACGTTTTCACTTCAGCGCCTTCGGTTTGTAGATACGCAAAATAGTCGAACCCACATGCATGCGCAAAGCTCTTGACCGCTTTCTTGATCATACGTTCATCGCGCGCGGCTTCGGCCATGTCGATGAGTGAGCGAAAGTCTTCGTCCATTGACCTTTATCCTGCCTTCTCCCGTGCCGCTAGGGCCCTGATCTCGCCGCAACTTGGCCGCCCTTGTCATCAAGGCCGGCGAAGAGCCGGCCCAAGGTCAACCAATCTCGGATTCATGAGAGCCGTGGGACGCATGCCACAGTCGCTCACCGATATGTCTACTCACGTTCTGCGCGTATTCAAGCTCTGGTCGATCTAAAACAAGACCATAAGATGGAAGATTTTACCGCCGCCAAGCCGCGGACTTCGCTTGCAGCTATCGTCTTGGCTGTTACGGGCCGCTATAGGCCGACGGGAAAACGATGTCCTGATCGACAAGAACGTTGAACTTGTAACCGGGGCGTATGCGGATGGTCGGTTGGACGTTCAGGTTTTTCGAGATCGTCTGCTCAGCCACACGGCCGAAGCTTTCCGCGAAATTGCTCCTTGCCGCGTCAGAGGCGGATTCCTGGCTTGCGAGCGTCGAACTCTGGGGCGCCGACATTTCGATCCCGCTTCCGATCAGCGCGATTAGAGCGGCTGAACCAAAAGTCCGCCAGAGATGGCGATCGACCTTGTCCTTGAACCCGCCGTAGCCTTCAGCATCGGTGCCGGCCATGCCGCCGATCTGCAGCGTCGAACCGTTCGGGAATATGAGGTCGGTCCAGACGACCAGAACCCGCTCCTGAGCGAAGGAGATTTTCGAATCGTAGCGGCCGAATAGCTTGGCGCCCTGCGGCACGAGAAGACGGTGTCCCGTGGCGCTGTCATAGACATTCTGGCTGATCTGCGCGGTAATGCGTCCCGGTAGGTCGGAATTCAGGCCGGTGATCAGCGTGGCCGGGATGAACGCCCCCCGCTTGAGCTCATACGGCGACAACTGCGGCACAACCTGATTGGGCAGATAACCGAGGTCTTTGATATCCTGGTTGAAAAAGTCTTCCTTTGAGGCCTGGGCGTTCCCATCGACATTCTGTCCCAATAACCCCGATCTCATCGCAGCCGCATAAAGATCGGAGGCGTCGTTCGTCGTACTGTCGGTCTGTCGAGCAGTATCGTTGGTGTTCGCCGCAGCCTCTTCCGCGTCAGACACATTCACCTTTAGCGGCGAGTCCAATGCAGTTGCGCGCGCCTGTAGCCTCGCCATCAGCTGGCGCTGCTCTTCCCGAATATATTGTTCGTCCTGCTCGCGTTTCAGACGCGCCTTCCATTCCTCCTCGGACTCCATACCGGAACGCGGGTCCCGGTCCACCGGCCGCCGCTCGGGAACGGGCTCTTCAGTCTCGACCTTCTGCTCGATGACGGGCGTGGGCTGAAACGATCCGCGTTCAACCGGCTCGCCGATAATGCCGTCTGGAACTCCACGCTTGAGCTGTTCGCCGAAATTTGTCGCCGGGGTATTGGAGGCGCTGTCGATGTCGTTGCCGCGGTTGAAGGATAGTCCTCGCCACGACAGGCCGGTCACGACAATGCCGCAAAACAGCACGACCAAGATGATGGTGACGATGATCGGTAGACGGTTGAGGCGACGCATGCCGTTTTGATCGTCGGCCTGGCCGGATGCGCCAAGTTGAAGCGATTGCACCATGGTCTCCTCTTCAATTGCGCCGCATGACCGAAAGAGGACCCGCTGGCGTGGCGCCATCCGCTGTCGGCTTGTAGGCGCGGCTGATCGCGATGGAAGCGGTGGTCATCCGCGCGAGAACCTGGCCCTCAATGCTGTCGATCACATAGGCAAGCTCGACTGGCTTGATGTCCTTGCCGATCTTGTTGTCTGTAACGACGGTGTATCCCCATCCTTTGAGGGCCGCCTCAAGCGCGGTCGCAAACTCGGATTGGTCGTTGTTCATCTGGATCGTCGTCACTCTGGCAGAGCCGATCTGCTCGGCCAACCGACCGGCCATGTCACCGGCAACGGCGCTTGTGGCCGGTCCGGTGACAGCCCTCTGTGTTACACCGGTGGTCAATGCTTCATCGGCCGTCTGGCAACCGGAAGAGAAGGCGACGGCGATCGAGGCTAACAGCAGCTTGCGCATGATCACCCTCCCCGCTTGATCGTGATCTTCTGTTGTCGCCATCCGACGCCGGAAAGGAGGATCGCCTTGTCGACCACGTAGTCGACGATCATCATGTCATTCTTCATGCGAAAATTGACGATGCGGTTCTGACCGCCCGAGACGACGAAGAGGACCGGAGCGTCCTGGCCAGCGATCGCCTTTGAAAACTGAATGTAGGTCTTTGCTCCATCGGAATAGACCTGTTTTGGTTTCCAGGCGGCGGTGCCGCTCACCGAATAGGAGAAGTTAAGCTTATCGGGCGCGGCGCCTTGAATGCCTCCGGTTTCCAGCCGCGCATTGATGTCGCCGAGCTTCATCGAGACATCGTCGGGATACTCAAAACCGATGCGGGCCATGTATTGGGTCGGATGCGACTTGAGCTGGATATGGTATGTGCGTCGCGACGTCGTAACCACCATCGAGGTAAGGAGCCCGGCTTCGGATGGTTTGACGACCAAATGGATGGCCTGCCCCCCGGTCGCGCCCGACGTCGCCGGCTCGACCTTCCATCGCACCGTGTCGCCGACAAGCACGTCGCGGACGATCTCGCCGCCCTGCAACTCGATATCGCATACCTGCAGCGGCGAGCAGACCACCGAGGGTTGGGTTTCGCCGAACAGGAAGATGACCTTTCCATCCGGACCGGTCGTGACGAGACCGGCCGTTCCGCGCCACGTCCTGGAAATTCTCGTTCCCTTCGCCTCGTTCGAGGTCATGCCTTGCGCCAATGTGCCGCTCGCAAGAGCGAGCCCTGCAATGCAGCCGGCGGCCATGATCAATCCTGTTCTGTTCATTTAATTTCCCCGCATCAAAGCTGTGCCGTCCAGTCGAAATCACGGACGTAAAGGCCGATCGGATTGACCCGGATCGTCGCCTCGTCCTGAGGCGTGGTCAGCGTGACCGTGGCGATGCCCCGAAACCGGCGCGTGCCCATCTCCTTTCCCTTGCGGTCGCGCTCATATTCGGTCCAGTCGATCTGATATGTCTGGTTGGAGAGCGCGACGATGTTGTTGACTTCGATCGCGACCGTCGACGTCTTCCCCTTCTCGAATGGCGAGTTGCCACGGAACCAGGCATTGATCTTCTCCGTGGACGGGTCCGAAGTCCTCAGGAGTGCGTAGGTCCGGTCGATATATTGCTTCTGGACCACGGCGTCCGGTGTAATGGAGCGAAAGCTGCTCACGAAGTTGCCGATGGTCGCGCGGACCACGCGTTCGTCGGCATATTCAATTTGCGCTGGAAAGCCGGCCATCACCGACGTCCCAAGTTTGTCGACCTCGACAATGTAGGGCACGAGCTTGACCTGTGCGCTTAGATATAAGGCGTAAGTGAAGCCGATCACAGCCATTGTCATGCCGAGGATCCCGACCAGTCTCCAGGCGGCTGCGGCTTTGACGTATGAGCCATATCGTTCCGACCATTCCTGGCGTGCGGCGAGATACGGGCTTTCGGGAGCGCTGTTTGCTGCCATGGATCCATCCATTTCTGTTTCTTGCTAGTCGTTGAGTTCGGGTGGTCGCTTGGCGGCGCTGTGCCCACTGCGGCTTTCATCAAGCTTGGCGTTTGCGAGCCCGAGGATCGACCCCGCATAGGCGCCGGGCGAGCCGATCGCCTTCTCCTTGGTTGCGGATCCCGCAGCGTTGCCAGCAGAACCGACGCCGGCGCCAAGGCCTTTGAAGGCCGCGCCCACGACTGACGAGCCCGCAGCTCGAGCGGCTTGGCCCGCCGAAAACCCGGCCCCCGCCGCCCCTGCTCCGAGAAAACCTGCGCCGGCGGCGAAGGACGCGGCTTGTCCGCCGTGGCGAATGGCCTCCATCCCTCCGGAAACTGATGCCCCCTGCACCACGCCTTGCAAGATGCTGGGGACGTAGATCGCGATGATGAAGACGACGACGGCTATACCGGCTATCGCCAATGCTGTCTGAAACTGGTCACCGATATCAGGTTGGTTCGCGAGCCCGATCAGGACCTCCGATCCGATACGCGAGATCATGACAAGCGCCATGAGCTTCATTCCCACCGAGAAGGCGTAGACCAGATAGCGGATCGCGAAATCTTTGGTGTAGGATGATCCGCCAAGCCCGAGCATGATCATCCCGGCGAGCAGACCGATATACATCTCCACCATCACGCTCACGAAAATCGCTGCAACAAGCGAAAACGAGATGACGACGACGACCATGGCGAAAGCTGCCGAGATTGCGAGCGCGTTGTCCTCGAAGAGGCCGAACTGGATCTTCTCCGACATTTTGGTTGCGACGGCGAGGCCGGCATTGAAGACGTCGGCAGGTGAAGCAGTTCCACCGCCGGCGCCAATCTGGAATAGGCTGTCGACCACGGCCTTGGCGAAGGCTGGCCCTTGCGCGAGCACGAAGGCGAAGAAGCCGACGAACATGATCCGTCGCACCAACTCTGCGAACCAACTATCAAGTGACGCGGCCTGGATTGCGAGCCAGACGGCAGCGATGCCAATCTCGATCGTCGCGAGAATCCAGAACAACGATTTCCCAGCATCCATGACGGTGGTCTCCCACCCTTTGGCAGCCGTCGTGATCTGTTTTTGAAGTGATGTCAGCACCGATCCTTCTTGGGCGAATGCAGGCTGAGCTGCCACCGCCGTAAGTGCGGCGACCAACACCGCGGCTCGCAGCACACGGAAGCTTGTTGTGGCGCCCATGATGATCACCATTCGACCTTCATTTTATGCCCGCCAGAGGTGGGATAATCTCTCGAGGGATCAAAGACCGTGGCGCGGCGCTCATGCGCCGCCTGTCTTTCGAAAATGAGCCAAGCCGTGCGTAGAATGCCGACCACGTTCAGGAAAGAGGTCAGGATCAACTTGGTTCTCACCATTCGACTTTCATCCTTTCCCCGCCGGACGTGGATGGTGCAGTCGCGCCAAAGAACTTTTCCCGACGAGCCTGTGCGAGATCCTTGTCAGTCTGCTCGGTCTGGAGCCAGGTGCCCATCATGGTCATCTGTTGTGAAACGAGCCCGCGCATTTTCTGCATCTGCGCGACTTGCTGCGAAGCGATTTCGTGACCGACCTGGAGCGCCTTCATTTGCCCGTCGGCGGTCTCGGACATCGCGCGCAGCGTTGACATCGTGTTTTCCTCGCTGTCGAATTGATCGGCCGTGAGACTTGCCGCCTTCAATGTGCTGGCGATCGTGTCACGGTTGGTATCTGACCAAGTTTGATACGTGGATGTGAAGCTGGCTGCATTCGGAAGGTTGGTCTTGAGGTTGGCATAGCTCTGGAAGCGCTGCTGCAAGACATCGTCGGCATTCCCCATCGAGAACGATATGCTTTGCCCCTGGTCAACAATGCTGCGGAGCCGATTGAGGTCGCTTTCGACCTTTCCCCACATGTAAGACGGCAGTGTCGCCGTGTTCTGGAGAAGGTTCTGATAGATGTTCAGCTGGGTCTCGATCTGTTGCGCAAGCTGGCTGATCTGTGTCAGCTGATTCTGAATCTGCTCGCCGGATTGACCGACGAGGGAAACCAGTTCGCCGTTGTTGAGGACCTGAGTCCACTCGGTTGCTGCGCCGGTGGCGGTGCCAGCTTCGGCCTGCGCCACGGTAGCAACTCCGATTGCGAGGGCGCTTAAGCCCGTCAGCCATCTACTCGAAATTGAGCTGCGATGCGGCATCGTGAACTCCTCTCGTGTTCAGCCAATGGATCGGCCAGTCACGGCCGTGTTCGGCAATCAGCGCCCGGATGCGTTTCAGGTCGTCCTTGCCGGAAGCCCCGACGAAGCTCAACGCGACGGGGCCAAGCGTCATATCGAACAGCCGCCGGCCCTCTGGCGTGGCGACGTAATATTCGCGCTTTTGGGCTGCGCCCGCGACGATATCGATCTGGCGCTCGTTAAAGCCGATGCGCTCATAGAATTCCCGCGTTCCCGGCTCGCGCGCGGCACCGTTCGGAAGGCAGATTTTCGTCGGGCAAGATTCCTTCAAGACGTCGATGATCCCCGAGCGCTCCGCGTCCGAGATCGATTGTGTGGCGAGAACAACGGCACAATTCGCTTTGCGCAGCACTTTCAGCCACTCGCGGATCTTTGCGCGAAAAACGGGGTGACCGAGCATCAGCCAAGCTTCGTCCAACAGGATCAGGCTTGGAGAGCCATCGAGGCGCTTTTCGATGCGCCGGAACAAGTAGGTAAGCACCGGCACTAGATTGCGCTCTCCCAAATTCATGAGGTGATCGATCTCGAAGGTTTGCAGCGCGCCAAGCGAAAGGCCATCCTGCTCGGCGTCGAGCAACTGGCCCATCGGACCGTCGACCGTGTAATGGTGAAGCGCGTCCTTGATCTCGCGTATCTGGACCCCAGACACAAAATCTGAGAGCGATCGGCCCGGGGCGCTTGCCATTAAGCCGACCTGCCGGGAGATGGCATTGCGATAATCAGGCGAAACTGTGATGCCTTGCAACGCGATCAGCATCTCGATCCATTCGCTCGCCCAGGCCCGGTCCGCATTACTTCCGAGTTCGGAGAGCGGGCAGAAGGCAAGCGCCTTCCCCTCCCCTTCAGTGTCTCCGCCAATTTCGTAGTGGTCGCCGCCACCTGCCAACGTCAACGGCAGCAGTGAGTTGCCTTTGTCGAAGGCAAAGACCTGGGCGTTCTCGTAGCGTCGAAACTGCGCGACGATCAGCGCCAGAAGGGTCGACTTGCCGGAGCCCGTCGGACCGAACACGAGGGTATGTCCAACGTCGCCGACATGCAGGTTCAGGCGAAACGGTGTGGAGCCGCTCGCCACCTGCATAAGCGGCGCTGAATTTGGCGGATAGAATGGACACGGCGCGATCGGGCTACCTGACCAGACCGCATTGAGCGGGATAAGATCGGCCAGATTGTTGGTGTTGATCAAGGGCTCGCGAATATTGCAGTACCAATTGCCCGGCAGGCTACCAAGATAGGCATCGGTGGCGTTAAGCGTTTCGATCCGCGCTCCGAAGCCCTCGGCCTGGATCAGCCGTCGGATCGCCTCCGCCTTCTCCTGGAGTGCTTCGCGGTCGTGATCGAACAGCACGATCACCGGCGTGTAGTAGCCGTAGGCGACCCGCTGCGACGAAGCCTGTGCAATTGCGTCCTCGGTCTCGGCCACCATTGTCATGGCGTCCTGGTCAACGGACCGGCTTTGCGTCTGGAATAATTGATCAAAGAAGGGCCGGACCTTCTGCTGCCATTTCTTCCGGGTGCGTTCGAGCTTCTGTCGTGCCTCCTCGGCATCGAGGAAAATGAAGCGCGACGACCAGCGATAGGTGAGCGGCATCAGATCCAGGCTGTTGAGGATCCCCGGCCAGCTTTCCGCCGGCAACCCGTCGATTGCGACGATCCCGAGAAACTGGCTCTCGATCTTCGGCGTCAGCCCATGCTCGAGCTCGGCAGTCGCGATCCAGTCGAGGTACATGGGAACGTCGGGAAGCCGGATCGGGTGGCTCTCGCCGGTGATGCAGAAGCGAACGAACTGCAGCAATTCATCGTACCGTGCATTTCGCGTCCCGCCTCGTTCCCTGACAACGCGCGTTTCCATCCGACGGATCGAAAGGTTGTTCGCCAGATACTGCTCGATTTCCCGAATGGCGTTTTTGAACTCGAAGAGCACTGTGTCCGCATAAGACTTCTTGCGGCTTTCCTCGTCCGAATAGATGTATTTGCTCAGTGCCGTCTTCTTCGACTCCAGCGGCCGGTAGGTGAGAACGATTGCGTGCTTGCTCTCAAAATGTCCCTGTTCGCGCGCAAAATGCGCCCGGCGCTCGGCGTCGATCGCCCGTGTTACCGGATCGGGGAAATGGCACCGATCGTCGGATGGGTAGTCCATGGTCGGAATGCGGATCGCCTCGACCTGGATCATCCAGCCGCTTCCGAGCCGAGAGAGGATCGAATTGATCTGCCGCGACAGCTCGTTGCGCTCGAGAGCGGTCGCGCTTTCGGAGTCGGGGCCGGCAAAGTACCAACCCGCCATGAGACTGCCGTCCTTCAGAAGCAGAACGCCGTTATCGACAAGACCGGCGTAAGGAACGAGATCGGCAAAGGATGGGCCTGTGGTCCGCAAACGTTTCAGAGCTACCATGGGCGCCTCCTCAGTATCGGCGCCAAGGCGAACTCGTCGCCTTGTAGGTGGGCCTGTAGGAAATGTGCCGGATGTAGACCTGTCGCATTAGTGGGTCGGACTTCGCCATGATCCTGAGAACCCCGACGACCAGGATCCAGACGGCGACACCGAAGATCGCCGAATAGATTGTGAGGACGACGAAGATTAGGATCACGGCCGCAAGTCCGGTGAGCAGCACCAGTTCGCGATCCGCTCCCATCAAAAGATTTGAACGGGAAAGAGCCCGGTGGATGAGATTGCGTTGCAATCCGGTAAGCGACTCAGCCATCGGCCGCCTCCCCGCCCGCAGGCGGGTTGAGCTGTTGTTTCGCCAATCCAATTGACGCACCGGTCGAACCGAACAGACCGACAATCTGAGTCGCACCGAGAAGGATGCCGGCAACGAGCACGACGTAGACGAGACGTCGCGCAAAATCGTTGAGCTCGCCGCCAAAGATCAGCATGCCGCCCGCTATCGCCATTGCCGCGAGCGCAATGGCGCCCGCAACCGGGCCGGTGATCGACTCCTGGATTTGCTGCAGCGGTCCTTCCCAAGGCAGACCACCGCCCGAGGAGCTGGCGAGAGCCGGACCAAATGAAGCAAGCACGACCGGGGCCGCAAGGAGCGTGATGGTGACGAGGGAAACTTTACGCGACATGGCGCGCCTCCTCTTCTTCGGTGAGCTGGCCGGACTCAGTTTCGTATTGCCCCCCAGCGAACCGTTCGACTTGAATCACGTCGCGGACGCGCCGACCGCGCGGCGTCCGCTCGATCGAGATGATCAGGTCGACCGCCTCGCCGATCACCTCTTGCATCGGCTGCTGACTTGCTTCGGCAGTTAATTGTTCCAGTCGTCGCAGCGCCGACATGGCGGTGTTGGAGTGGATTGTCGCGACGCCGCCGGGATGGCCGGTGTTCCACGCCTTGAGCAATGTGAGCGCAGCGCCATCGCGGACCTCACCAACGACTATGCGGTCAGGCCGAAGCCGCATCGTGCTCTTCAAGAGACGCCCCATGTCGACGGTATCACTGGTGTGCAGGAGAACGGCGTTTTCAGCCGTGCACTGAATCTCGGCGGTGTCCTCGAGAATGACCAGACGGTCTTCCGGCGCGGATTTGACGATTTCGTCGATCACCGCGTTCGCGAGCGTCGTCTTGCCGGAACCTGTTCCTCCCGAGATGATGATGTTGAGCCTTGCGGCGATGGCGCTTCGGATCGTCGATGCGTGATGTTCGCCCATCACCCCGGACCGGATGTAGTCGTCGAGCGGGATGAGCCGCGACGCTCGGCGCCGAATAGTGAAGGCGGGCTTGGCCACCACTGGAGGCAGCAGCCCTTCAAAACGGTGGCCGCCGATCGGCAATTCGCCCGAGATGATTGGTTGCTCGTCGTCCACCTCCGACTGAAGGGCATGAGCGACGGTTCCGATCACCATTTCCGCGGCCGCCGAGGACATTTCTCCGGCCGGGGCAACACCGTGGCCCAGCCGTTCGATAAAGAGCTTTCCATCGGGATTGAGCATGATATCGACGACCGCCGCGTCCTCGAGCGCGATGCAGAGTTGATCGCCAAGCGCCTCCTGAAGTTTGCGCACGAGCCGGGGATGAGAAGGAAGCTGGGTCAAAGTGGTCTCCGTTACGCTTGATGACTGCAGGCGGTGAGGTTGGATTGGTAGTTCGGCGGCCGTAACCTCAGGAAGGTCTCAGCGTTTGCTGGCAGCGTGCCTGCGATGGCGGTGGTGGCACCGATCTTCTCCGGCTGCCCCAGGCGCTGGAGAGGCCATTCGACGCGAGCAAGAATTCGCTCGAACCTGATATCCGTTACCGTAACGACTTCGGTGAGACCGCCCGCCAGGCACCATTCTACGATGCCGGCGAACATGGTCCGCGTTGCCTCGTGAACCGAACCGTCTCCCCTCCCCTCTTCGAGGGCGGTGTCGACGCAAAAGCGAGAGCTCTCGACCATCAGGGGATGAGCGTTCAGGCGGCCTTTTGGGAGCAGCGATGGAAATACGTCTGCCAGCATGGTCGGTCCCATCGCAGGCAAAAGGCGCGCACATCCTGCAAGCCGTCCAGCCGCGGTGACAGCCAGGATGTAAGTCGGGCCGAGAGCGTCAAACCCATCTGCCTCGCAGTCGTCGACCACTTCCACATCCCAATTCAAGCGAGTGGAAAAGACCGACGCACGTAGCCTATGATGGTCCTGAACCAGCTGCGCTTCGTAGCAATTTTTTGGTGTCGAGATCGCGAATACCTGCATGGATTTCTCCGTCGTTGTTAGGCGACGGGAACTCAGCACGAATCGGAATCGGGCGTCAGTTGTCGAATCCTACAAGGTTTTTTGTGAGTGAGTCGCGGCAAGGAGATCACCGCCTTTGCCGAAGTCTTCTGCTTTTCGCCGAAATCGCCGCGGGCACATTTGTAGGATTCACAGTAAAACATACCGTGAACCCGTCGGTGCCGCGGCCTTGCTAAGCTTCAGGCTCTAAACGGAAATATCCATTTGCTCTACGTTTCGGGCTTCTCCGCGTTAACCTTTCGTTAACCTAAAAGCCCTTGCTGAAATTGCAGAATCGGCTCTAATAGCTAGTGGCGGAACTTTACCGGTTTCGCGAAAAATTCCGCCACTTGCAGGAAATGGGTTTTGAG
>NZ_JBPWPT010000006.1:0-236366 GCF_051811205.1 Rhizobium sp. 862_C5_N1_2
GTGTTCTATCTTTGGCGGGCAGTGGCCGGTAAACCGGTAGAAAGCCGCCAAGAGGGACAGATGGCGATAGCAAACCGAGTAGAAACTGTTGTTGGCTCGAAGGAAGATGCCGGCAGCAAAATCATGCGCCATGCCGGGCTCTTGTCCGGGCAATTGCAGCAGCTCAGAACTCGTATGTATCCGCCAAAGTCAGAAAAGACTCTGCGTCCGTTTCTGACCAATGAAGTGTCGAAGCTGACGTCTATACCCGATTCGACCCTGAAGCTGATGTCGACCGAAGGACGTGGTCCGGTTCCCAGCAGGCTGGAGAATAACCATCGCGTCTACACGCTAGCCCAGATCAATGAACTGCGTGAATTGTTCGCGATGCAGAAACCTGCAGACGCCTTGCGATTCCTTCCTCGACGTCGTGCCGGCGAGCACCTCCAGGTTCTTGCGATAGCCAACTTCAAGGGCGGCAGCGCGAAAACGACAACCTGCGTCCACCTTGCCCACTATCTCGCCCTGCATGGGTATCGCGTCCTCGCGCTCGACCTAGACCCGCAGGCATCCTTGTCCGCTTTGTTCGGTGCTCAGCCCGAGGTTGACGTCGGCTCGAATGAAACGATCTATGCCGCTTTGCGTTACGACGATGCCGAACGTCGTCCAATCCGCGAGATAATTCGCAAGACATATTTCGATGGCATCGACCTCATTCCTGGCAATCTTGAAGTCATGGAGTATGAGCACGAAACGCCACGGATATTGGCGAACAAGTCCAGCTCCGGCGCGATCTTCTTTGAGCGACTGAAACTCGCCCTTTCGGAAGTCGAGGCGGACTACGACATCGTGATTCTCGACACTCCGCCGTCGCTCGGCTTTCTGACGTTGAGCGCGATATACGCCGCGACTAGCATGATCATCACGGTCCACCCGGCCATGCTGGACGTCGCGTCAATGAGCCAGTTTCTTCTCATGATGGGCGATCTGATTAGTGTTTTGAACGAGAGCGGCGCTCAGTTGGACCAGGACTTCATTCGGTATCTGGTCACACGGCACGACACAAATGACGCGCCACAGTCGCAAGTCGTTGCGATGCTTCGGCACCTGTTCGGCTCCGATGTACTATTGCCAACCGCCATTGAAAGCACCGCCGTTGAGGCAGCCGGCTTGGCGAAACGTTCAGTATACGAGCTCGAATTGGGGCAGATCGGGCGCGATACTCATAAGCGTGCCCGCGAGGCAGTAGATGCTGTGAACGAGGCGATTGTTCGCCTCGTCAATGACAGCTGGGGGCGGACATGAGTAAATCTCCTCGCAAGTCGATTGTCGCCAGCTTCGGTTTGCTTTCCGCGGAGTTGGAGAGTGATCAGGCTGCGGATCAACAGCAGCCGTCGCAGACCCCTGCCCCGGCTCCCGGCAATCGTGTCGGAGCAGGTGTGATCGGTGCTGCTCATCGAGCGATCGACGACATTCGAACCGAGCGAGATCGCTTGAAGGCTATCGTTGAGTCGGGCGGTGGTGCGGTTCGCGAGTTGGATCCGTCACTCATCGACCCCTCCCCTTATCCGGACAGGCTGCCGGACGATGACGGGGCGAGCTTCGAGGTGTTCAAGCGGTCGATCGAGACTGAGGGGCAAAAGGTTCCGGTCCAAGTCCGCAAACACCCCTCGTCGCCGGGTCGCTATCAGATCATCTACGGGCATCGACGCTGGCTCGCTGCCATGCAGCTTAAGAGGCCTGTTCGCGCGCTCGAAGTCGAGATTTCCGACCTCGACCTGGTTCTCGCACAAGGTATTGAAAACGCGGCGCGCCAAGACCTCACCTGGATCGAGCGCGCGCTATTTGCATCACGAATGGATGATGCGGGGATCAAGCCTCGGCACATATACGCCGCGCTTTCGATCGAAGACGCAGAACTGGCTCGGATGCGGAATGTCTACAGGGTCGTTCCGGCAGATATCATCGAGGCCATTGGGCGGGCTCCAAAGATCGGGCGGCCACGTTGGCTCGATCTTGCCAAGACGGTTGCGGGTGACGCGGGAACGCTCGACGCCTTACGGGCGGCGCTGGATAGAAAAGGCGATGCTGCAGAGACCTCCGATCAGAGGTTTCAGCGTGCATTGAACGCGATCAAGCCGGTATCGACGGGTCGTCGGGAGCCAATCCCGATTGAAGACAAAAGCGGAACGAAGCTCGGCACCCTGTCGATGTCCTCGAAAGAGGTTCGAATTTCGGCTGAGGGCACGCTTGGGATTGAATTTTTGAAGTTTGTTGAGGCGGAGCTCCCAGCGCTGACTGAGCGCTTTGCCCGCCTGCGAGAAAACGAGGAACCCTGACAGTTGTCAGGGTTCGGAAGAAAGGAAGCGCTGCAAAAGAAAAAGGCCCCCAAACGTTGCCGTCGTGGAAGCCTCTCTCAATGTGTGACAACTAGAGAATCGCATTTCCCCGAATCCCAGTCAAGAGTCTTTGGCACCGTAATTTTGGTGAGCGGGTTTCTTTTGCCTTTTTGAAGGTGAAAAAAATGCAGATTGGAAGTGTGACGACGCCCTTTGGGCGACGGCCGATGACGCTTGCCTTGGTGAAGCGGCAAATTGAGGCGAGTGAGATTAAGCCAGGCAAGACGGCGGACAAATGGAAGGTCTTTAGGGACGCCTCCGAAGCAAGGGAGTTGCTTGGGTTGCAGGATCGCAGCCTCGCCGTCCTCGACGCACTCTTGAGCTTTTATCCCGACAACGAATTGCGCCAAGATGCGCAGCTCATCGTTTTTCCGTCCAACGCCCAGTTGACACTTCGGGCGCACGGTATCGCTGGCGCCACGCTTCGCAGACATCTGGCTCTTCTCGTAGAGGCCGGACTGATCGTTCGCAAGGACAGCGCGAATGGGAAGCGCTATGCCCGGAAGGACAAGGCAGGTGAGATCGATAGCGCATTCGGCTTTGATCTGTCACCCTTGCTCATGCGGGTGGATGAGCTTGCAATGATGGCGCAACAAGTCGTTGCCGATCGTTTTGCCCTCCGTCGGGCGAAGGAAAATTTAACGATATGCAGGCGCGACGTTCGAAAGCTCATTTCTGCTGCGATCGAGGAAGGTGCGTCGGGCAACTGGGAAAGCATCGAAGCGATCTACACCGGTCTCGTGGGCAGGATTCCGCGCTCTCCGACGCTCAGTGATGTGAATTCAATCCTGGACGAGATGGAGCTTCTGCAGCAGGAGATCATCAACATCCTGGAAATGCATCAAAAAGATGAAAATGTTAGCACCAATGGTGACCATCATGAGCAGCACATACAGAATTCAAATACCGAATCTTGCTGTGAATTTGAACCTAGCTCTAGGAACGAGCAGGGCGCAAAGGCCGTGAACGATGGTCGGCCAAAGCGGGAGCCAGTCCGGAATTTTCCGCTTGGCATGGTGATGCGGGCTTGCCCCGAGATCTCGATGTATGGGCCGGGCGGTACGATCGACAGCTGGCGCGCAATGATGATTGCAGCGGTGGTCGCCCGATCGATGCTGGGCGTCAGCCCGTCGGCCTATCAAGAGGCATGCGACGTGATGGGGCCGGAAAACGCGGCGACGGCGATCGCTTGCATCCTCGAGCGGGCAGGGCACATCAACGCGCCAGGAGGATATCTCCGAGATTTAACACGCAAGGCGGCACGGGGCGAATTTTCGTTAGGGCCGGTTCTCATGGCGCTGCTAAGAGTTCACGGACAAGGCGAGCGCGCAGTGGGCTAGTTGTTTAGACCCGGCATTTGATGGTGCAATATTTTTCTTGGCATGGAGGGAAGCACTATGGGCCATAGTTCTACACGGGAGCGCCACGACGACAGAGGCAATCCGTCGAGCAATACAAAATAGTGAAGAAGAGCCTGAGAACGCTTTCGAAGCGATACGGGATCAACCAGAAAACCGTGGCGAAATGGAAGAAGCGGACATCGTTGGTCGATCTTCCTACAGGTCCGAAGGACCCGCACTCGACGACCCTTTCCCTCGAAGAAGAGGCCGTTATCGTCGCCTTCCGCCGGCATACGTTGCTACCGCTCGATGATTGCCTCTACGCTCTTCAGCCTACCATCTCACATCTGACGCGTTCGTCGTTGCACAGGTGTTTGCAGCGCCACGGCATTTCACGTCTGCCGGAGGTCGGAGGCGACAAGGAGCCGAAGAAGAAGTTCAAAAGTTATCCGATCGGCTACTTCCACATCGATATTGCCGAGGTGCAGACGGCTGAGGGCAAGCTCTATCTCTTTGTCGCAATTGACCGAACATCCAAGTTCGCGTTCGCAGAGCTCTACAACAAAGCCGACAAGATGAATGCCGCCCAGTTCTTGCGCAATCTGATCGCGGCAGTGCCCTACACCATTCACACCGTTTTGACCGACAATGGCATTCAGTTCACTAACCGAGCTTGTGATCGAAATGCCTTCCAGCACATCTTCGATTGGGTCTGCGACGATCACAGCATCGAGCATCGCCTGACAAAGGTGAAGCATCCCTGGACCAACGGACAGGTCGAGCGGATGAACCGAACGATCAAGGAGGCGACCGTCAAGCGCTTCCACTACGACGATCATGCGCAATTAAAAAAACATCTCGCCGACTTTATCGACGCCTACAATTTCGGGCGCCGGCTCAAGACGCTAAAGGGCCTCACGCCTTACGAGTTCATATGCAAACGATGGACTTTGGAGCCAGATCGATTCATCATCGATCCCATCCATCAAATGCCGGGACTAAACACCTAAGGCCCCCACAGACAAAACCCTGACAGCTGTCAGGGTTTTGGTTAGCGCATTTCGCCCGCTCCTATTGAAGGCAAAGATCCGCGATGCGTGATGGGCTGATACACATGCAGGCCTTCACCGATATGGCAACGGTTCGGAGAAATCGTGAGCGTCGCATTGCAGTCATTTGCTGCGTGGTTCACCTACGAACTTCTGGCGTTACGGGTCGGCGACCCCTTATGAAGCGCTCGTCGCAAAAGCCGAGAAAGGGTCAGGGTCACGGACGTATGATTTACTCCGATACGGCACTCTCGAGGTGGGGGTTCGTGTGAATGAACCAGCGAAAGGACTGGAGCGATACACCGGGATGGTTAGACTAGCTGTTGCATTCGCAAGTAGTGGTATTCCTTGAGTACGCTTCCCGTTGCGAAACTCGCCGGTCGGGAAAGGACGCGGGCGAGTTTCGCGACATCGTTCTGTTCGACTAGGAGCGCAGCCAATTGCCCAATAGAGAGCGATGCCGTAGGGAGTGAGCGAATCCAAATCTGCCTCGATACGTCATCATTCAGATTATTAGCGATGGCCAGGGTCTTTCGCAGCTTTTCGAGCGTTTCGTTTGCCTTCTTCACTCTCTTCTTGGCCGAAGGATCTTTCGCCACCAGCTCGCTATCTGTTAGAGCAGCAGAAAGCTGTGCGAAGACAAATCGATCTTGCAGGGTTCCATAGTCGAAAAGGGTCATGGAAAGACGAATGATCTTCCTGGCGCGGTGCTCCAGAACGAAACCGTCCTCGAAAACAATCCGGCCATGGCTCTCAAGCATGGATTGATGCTGGAGGGCTTGCGCTTGTGAGGCAACGATGCCCTCAAGATAAAGAAGTATCGCGTCGGCTGCGTTGCCCGACATGGCGGTGCGCGTAATGGGTTTGGCTTTGCACTCGATAAATATGATCGTATTGTCATCCTCGAGAACCAGATCGCACTCTCCATCGGCACCGGCCATCTGGTACGATTTAGCTTCTATCGTCGGATGGACATCTCGAAACTTCAGGATTGCGCCGGTGGTTCGCTCGAGGCCCTCACCCGTCAATGCGCCAATTTCATCTTTTGTGAGCACTTTGCGAAGGCCAGCAGCGACGGCCTCGTAGCAGGCAGGGCCAAATGCCGATCGAGTCGGGATAAACACGTCCGCGGTCGAACCTGCCCTGCAGAAAGGCTTGAACATGAGATCTGCTTCGGGTGCTGAGAAGGGAGATACGTAGTTGTTGTTCGGGGTTGGAGCTTGATGCGTCAGGTCACGAAGCAACGCAGACACCGTTTCTGCAGGAAGAACGGACTCCAATGCGCTCTCAGTTAAAACGCCAGGACTGGTTGCTACCTCTCTTATCAGGGCCTCTGATGCGGTTGCTGCGTCCTCCACTCCCCATCCCAACTGACCGCGCAGCCTTGAATCCTGATCGGTGCCAAAGAAGCTACGGAGAAATATGGGAGTAATGAACGGCGTCCATTGCTGCAGCGAAAATAGGTGATCATGCAGCGTCGCGTCAGCGAGCCACTGGTCGATATCCCTAGTCGACACGCTCAACGCCCAAAACTGGCCGTAGCTCTCTATGCCGGTCAGGGCTACAAGATCGCGGGCCAGCGCCACAGCCTGATGCAGGACATCATTATGGTCAGCTACGATGGACGTCAAACCTTCCACGCGGGCCGTCAGCTGCCAGAGAAATCCGAAGGGCACGGAGGATTCTCTTGGGTGCTGTTTTGGATTGCGTGAGTATAGGACTTGGTCGAACTCATAATCATAAAGGCGCCTTGCTAAGCCTTCCAAGAAGGAAAAAGCTTTTGTCCGGCCAACGCTTGTCAATCGCGCAAGGATCTGCTGTGTGACGGTCAGGAAACCGTCCGAATTGCGGTCAATGCCCGTCTCGTCGAGCGAGAAACTGTGGCCGCCATCACGCAAGCGTTGCAGGGCAGCGACCATGTTTTCCGTCTTTGAATCGGGCGTTCTGAAGTTGTTTAAGGCTAACAACCGCCTACCTACATCAAGCGCAATGTGCCATCGTTCGTGGCTTGGTTTGATAAGACCTTGTGAGACAGGAAAGCGCTGCGCGATCTTTTCCAACACGAAGAGCAGCGCGCCGTCTCTCCCCGTGAGGGCGTTTGACAATGCTGCGTAGCGGATAAGCTTTCGCAGGTCGGCCACTGAAAAGGGGCTTCCGTCGTCCAAAAGAACTTTTGCTAGCATTGCGTTAAGTTGCTCCTCCTCGTCACGAAACGCGACGGCAGGTGGAGGAAGCTCGGTTCTTCCTGGATTGTCCCATGCCGCTTCAAGGTAGAGGACAAAATCTCGGAAATTATTGGATTCGGACATCGGGCAACCCTATCAAAGTTTATGTAGCCGAAATTCTATTACCCTACTCCTAATTGCAAGGCGTCTTAGCTGCGGCCGATTACGTGCCTCGAATAATAGGCAATCTGCATTCAGGCAGCTGCCCACTGCCGGCCAGCGTGATTGAAATAGCTTGAGGCTTGCAGCACTTGTCGATGCAGCGTCTCCTCGATCGCCTACGGGAGGAGGAAAAGCCACGATTGGCGGCACCGTGATCATCCGGCCCGCAATCCATTAGGGGAAAACTCCCCGCGATCCAGGCTAGCGGTTTCCACCCGCGGCTTGATCGTCGTTTGGCATTTTGGGCTGGAGTTTGCTGTATCGTAACAATTGTCCCGATATGAATCGGCATTTAGCGGTTTCGCGAGAGTCGATCATGTCTGGTGTGAATGAGGATCAAATCAGGGATTATTTGATCGACAATTTGGATCTGGTGGAACCAAACCTGAAATTTCTAGGTAAGGAACACCACCTCAGGAACCCAAATGGCTCAGACGGATTCCTCGATATATTCGCGGTCGCACCGGGAGGTGAGTATGTAATCATTGAGATCAAACGGACGCGAAGTGCATCGCGCGATGCAGTGCATGAACTGATCAAATATGCCGCACTTCTTCGACACAAGCTTCTAGTCAAGGAGCGGGAATACCGCTTTATCCTTCTATCTGTGGACTGGGTGGATCTGCATGTCCCGTTTTCCGAGTGGATGCGGAACTGCCCCTATGACGTTTCGGCTGGACGAATTGTGCTGGGGCAAAATAAACTTCCGGCTCGCATCGAAAAGGTTGTTTCGAATCCGCGTGTTCTCAATCGTCGCATTGCTCGAAGGCACTACATGTGGCGGTTTGGGTCTCAACCGGACATCGACCGAGCCATAAAGCTCATCGCAAAGCACATGAACACCAGCGGTGTCGAAGATTTCATTCTGATTTTTTCCAAAATACCCGCCGATGACATGCACTACCTATACTTTGCTCAGCAACAAAACTCGAAGGAGTTCTATCTG
Organism: Rhizobium sp. 862_C5_N1_2; assembly: GCF_051811205.1. NCBI lineage: Bacteria > Pseudomonadati > Pseudomonadota > Alphaproteobacteria > Hyphomicrobiales > Rhizobiaceae > Rhizobium > Rhizobium sp. 862_C5_N1_2. The sequence continues at coordinate 8,101 of NZ_JBPWPT010000006.1, forward strand.
AACGATCTCGAGAGACGACTTTCGCGAGCGGCGTTTCGAGAAGTCAAGGATGACGTAGAGGGTCACGTCCTCCAAATCGATCAAGAGGCTGTCGCAGCTGATAGGATGTACGAACCTGGTTTCGAACTTGTCCATTCGAGATTGAGATCGATCAGCTCTACGATCTCGTACCCGGAGCGGGCAGGCGAATGGTTCACGCCTGATCGTATTAGCGAGGCCGAGATCAGGCGTTACGGCAGGTTCATCGATGTATCGATGACTGACGCGGAGCTGATCAAAGAACTCGTTGTAACGGATTCGTTCAATGATCTCGATATTGTTGCCACGACCGAATCGAATGCACAGATGGGAGAGCTGGCCGCATCTGTGAAGCGTGCGCTTCAATTTAACAACGAGTGGCATGCGACCCTGCGTGAGCTCTTCGAATACGCGAGTGCAGGTGGACCGGCGGTGATACGCCTTCAAATCTACAGCAATGACGATATTCTCCGCGTTCTGGCAGCGGAGTACTACGAGGCTAGCCTCTACACCCCTGCACTCCAATGTGAGATCGAGTTTGTGACCCGCCGCGAGGTGTTCCAGGGCTTCCTGGAATGGGATGGAGCACCGGTAGACGTTCGATCCGTCATACGTCGTCACTTCGGAGATCACGCGCGCGACTATGCTTCGGAGAAATTTTGGGGCTCGCACCGACCACGGAACATGGATGTCATGTCGGATCTTGGCCTGCGCTATTCGATCGGAAAGACCTCCGAAAGAAGTTTCCATCGCGTTCGCCTGCAAGGCAAAGAAATGGTCGTACAATCAGCAAAGGAAGGGCTTCCGGATTTTGTCACATATGCCCAGGAGGCCGTCGCCGAATTGGCGCAGTTTTTTGATGAGACCGACACCGGGTTTGAAAACGCCATCGCAGGTTACCACTATCAGAAAATAGTTCAGGCTGAGGCCTTTCTCAAACAGGTCATATCGGCCACTCGCGCGACAAAAACGGACAAGTTTTGGCTTGGTCAACTACCAGCCGGGTGTGACTACTGTGGTCGCCCATTTGCACACCTAAGGTATATGGCTGACGGATCATTCAAAAGAGAACCTTCTGGCAACTGGTGTGCGGCTTGTTTGGTGGACAAAACCCGCTCAAGCGGCGGGTTTACCGGCGAGATTTACTTCGCAACGAGCAAGGGCTGGCAGTTGGTAGAGACTGACCAGTTTTCGGCCGTCATCGCGTAACTCAGCCCCGGGTTGGAATCATAGACTGTTGGTCTGGACGCGCAACGACTCAAGTCACGCATAGTCAAGACGAGGCGGCTAAACTCGGTCGACCAACGCTGCCTCTTCGCATAATCCGGCTTAGGCCTTGGAGGCAGCAGAATGAACTTCTTAAACCCGTCCAAGCCCGTCGGACGGATGTTTCGTCATCCCATTATGCGAGTCGCCCGCCCACTTCGCCGCGTCGCGTTGTTGTAGTAGCTGGACGCTTGCTGAAGCGACCGGTGCCTCGACTGCTCCATCGCCTCGGGTAACGGGATGCCGCGGTTGGCTGCTTCCGTCAGATACCCCGACCGTAATCCATGCGCCGAAAACTCCCCCACCTCCAATCGGGCCATTTCGACGCGCAACTTGACGATATCATTGACCGCCTTCGGATCGAGCGCCCGGCGAGACACATTGCCCCAGCGATCGATCGCCCGGAACACACTGCCGCCGTCGATCTTGGCGGCGGCCAGCCAGGCATGCAGCGCCTCCACCGGCCGGCCGGTCAGATAGACGACCTCGTCCTGGCCGGCGCCGGAATTTTTGGTGCGGCCGAGGTGGATGGAGAGCGAGGGGAGGGGGCTTCCATCCTCGACAGTCACCGGCGGCTCGATCGTTAGCTGTTCTTTCCGCAGGCCGGCCACCTCGCTGCGCCGGCGGCCGCCGGAGCCGAAGGCGACCATCAGTATGGCCCGGTCGCGCAGATCGCGCAGGCTGTCGCCGCTGCAGGTCGCCAGCAGTTTGGCCAAAACATCGCCGGTGACCGCCTTGGCGCTCTTGCGGCGGCGCGTCCGGGGGACGGCGCGCACGGCGAGACGAATGGCGGATTTCAAAGTCGGGGAGGCGAAGGCGCCGTCGAGGCCGCGCCACTTGGTCAGCGTCGACCAGTTGGCGAGCCGTCGTCCGACGGTCGCCGGCGCATGCGGCCCGGCCGACCGGAGAAAGCCCCCGTCTCGCAAGGACTGGTCCACCTCGGGCGGCATGCCGTGCTGGGGATCGCTTTCGCGCCGCGTCGGATCCCAGAGATGATGGGCGACGAACTTCAGCAGCAGCGCTTCCGGTGCCGGCCAGGGCAGCGGACTTTCGGTCGCCGCTAAGCACCAGGCCTCGAGGTAAGCGAAATCGGACGTCAGCGCCCGAAGCGTGTTGGCACCCATGCCTTCGTTGACCAGATGTTTGAGCGTCTCGACGTCCTGGTCGGACAGGATTTCGGCGAGTTTGTCGCGCCGGTCGATCGGCAGCACCGCGGCAATGGTGTCGAGGGTTTCGGCCCGCCGGGCGATCGCGTCTGGTGCCGTGTTCGCAGCAAGAATGTCCAAAATGCCTCCTGAGGCGCGAAAACCGGGTGTCAGCACGGCCGCATTGGCCCTCCATTGATACCGTTTTCGCTGATTTGCGGCGTTATAGCAATCACTTCCGATAAGCAGTACTTATCGGAAGTGAGGCGTCGTCTCAACGATGTCGACCAGTGACGGATGCTAACTCCGCAATAGCGTCCGTTTAACAAATCATTTACCATGAATTCAATGCGTTATGATTTGTCCAAAATCCTCATGACCAGCCTTCAGCGACCGGTTGCTGACGCGACCTGTTGGTGCGGCTCGACGAGCGCATCGCCCGTTCACCGGTCGGGCAAGGCTGGATCGAACGATCGCACTATACCGACGCCTGCGCCTCGCTGTGGATCGATGGTGAACTCGTCCACTTGGAAGACCTCGTCCTCCATGACGCCACCCGCGATATTCGCACACCCACCCATGAGCTGACCATCGCCCGCGACGTGCTGCGCACCCGCCGGCGGGTTGCCGGCCAATCTCCTGATTGGGCGCTCTCTGCCGACGGCATCCGCTCGCTGCGCCAGGCGTGGCCTGGACCATCTTTGGGTGGCGGTGGCGAGGTTGAAAGGGAAGCCGACGTGGAGCCTGCTCCGGTTCGGGAAGGGGAGGGGGACGATGCCGACGGTGGCGAAAAAGCCGGGCCGAGCCGAGATCCGCGAACGCAATGCGTTGGTCTATGATCTCGACTGGGACGAGGATGCCCGGCTCGACGAATGGCGCGGGGTGCTCCGCCAGGCCGAACACCTGCCGGTGGTGCTGCAGGCGATTGTCGCCCTCGATGCCTGGAACGAGTTTTCCGTCCTTCAGCACGCGCCCTGGCTCGGCCGGCTGTTTTGCGCCTCAATCCTGCGCCAGGCCGGCATCACCACCGGCGCCCATCTGGCCGCCATTAACCTCGGCCTCAAAACCATTCCCGTCGATCGGCGCCGCCATCGCGACCGGGAAACTCGAATGCTCGCCATCGCGCGAGGTCTTTTGGCGGCGGCCGAGATCGGCATGAAAGAGCATGACCGGCTGGTGCTGGCGAAGACTATGATGGACCGAAAGCTGGACGGGCGCCGGACGTCTTCAAAGCTGCCGGAGCTGGTCGAGCTCGTCATGGCAAAGCCGCTCGTGTCGGCCGGGATGGTGGCGAAGACGCTCGACGTCACGCCGCAGGCGGCGCGGCGGATTGTTTTGGAGCTGGGCTTGCGTGAGATGACGGGCAGGGGGAGGTTTCGAGCGTGGGGGATTTCGTAGCGAAGTGGCTAAACGAAATAACCTCCACATTGAGCCGATGAATCGAATCAACTCAGTTGATCCTGATGGTAGCGTAGGACAGGGATGACAAGTCTACTTTCAGCTCGTCCGTGAAATGCATCTCATATGCATTCGCATCGTATCCCACGAACCGCACGCCTCTTGCCCGTAAGCTTCGAAACACGCGGCAAACTGCCGATATGAAGAGAGGTATAACGTTGAAATAGAGCTGTTTGTCAGGGTAGCCCTCTCGCCGTGCCTTCGAGAAAAATTCGCTGAAGCTGAGGTCAGCTTTCAATTGTCCCAGAAGCTTGCTTCTGTTCAAAGCACTCATTTTGCCTTCTAGAGCAGGTGAATTTTGACTGGGGTCGAGGCGAAACAGGAAATCTTCGGCCTTGTAGAGTTGGCGTCCGACATGTGCCTCGCCTACCAAGGTGTGGCTCGCGATCAAAAATTCGGCGCCGCTGAACCGATGGGGGCCTCCATCCTGCGCCATCGTATTGTTCCAGCTGGAGAACAGTTCGTGATCTCTGTGATGGATCGCATTTCTAAGCATTAAAATAAGCGCGGTGTCGGCATGATCAAAATAATTGAAAACCGCTCGATCTACGTCATAAACGCTGTGAAAAGCTTCTAGCTTCGCCTCGAATGCGCGATCGAGATTATCGATGGCTTCCTCTAGGTCTACTTTTTTTAGCTCGTTGAACCTGGCATTCGCTTCTGCGTAGATACGCATTGAATTGGCAAGCTTAGCGACGGCACGTTCAGTAATCTTCATCTTTGCTTCTGTGTTCATAGGCGGTCAGCTTGGGGAAAGGCAGCCCAGGCGCTCGACAGGCAATCGATCGCCTGCTCAGTATCCGAGTACGCACAACTATACCATCTGTACAGACACGGATGCAAAGGGCCAGGATTCAAAATGAAAAAGGAGTACAACCCACCCCTCGTGTTGGAGTTCGTGTGATGCCTTTGATACAAACGCCGGTTCTCAGAATTAGACCATTGCTAGCCCGTCGAAGGGTAAAGCGGGCTTCCGCCATTTTGCTTTTCAAGAAAGTCGAAACAACTGGCAGCGTCGGGATCGCTCATATCGATCCCGTATTCTTCTCCAAAGATCGCCAGAAAGAAGAACAGCCTCTTGTCTTCCGTGTAGACGAAGTCGAATTCGTGAAGGACCTCGTAGACATCGGAGTTCTCACGGAACAGTGCGTCATGCGCGTAGAGCCGGCGGCGGGAGTAACCCCACGTCGACGGTTGTTCACCGATCCTCACATACCGCCGGACGGGATCGAGCGCTTCCATCCCTAGAAGTTCCTGCCGCCACGGCCACCTCGCCAAAGACATCGATGCCCTGATGCCATGGCCTATGACGCCCGCATCAAAGCCTCACAATGAGCTCGTCAGATACTATTCGGTGAGCTCACATCCAGCCCTCAGCCAGCACTACCCAGTAGCGGAAACTGAAAAATCAATGGGGCGTGGACGGCGCATACGGCGCAGCGCACGTCTTGGTGCTCAGCAGGATTGGCACTGCCGCATGTCCGACACTACGTGCAGCACCTCCTCGATCCACTCCGCCGCGCCTTCGGAAAACCACATGAAGCTAAATTCCGTCGATGCACTCGAGCGCAGAAAAAAGGCAGGCCCTAATCAACCCGAGGACAAATACTCACAATTTCCGCGATGCGCCGGTTCTTCTTCTGGCCTAAACTCGCTTGCCAAATGGATTTTCGCACGAGTCAGGTTGTGGTAGTCACGATCGAAAGCGAATCCGATGATTGTTCAGGTGCCGGCGGTAAACGATGAGTTATTCTGCATTTTTTCTCGCCACGCACTGGGGACGCGCACACGGCGGTATCAACGTCTTCAATCAGGACCTTGCCAAGGCGGTAGCCGCGGAGCTGGGCTCGACCGGGTTGTGCCACTGTCTCGTGATGGGGCCGAGGGCAAGCTCGGTCGAGGATCAGGTTATTGTCGAAACAGGAGAGGAACTCGGGTGCCCGGAGGCCATCGCGAACCGTATCCACGCGGCACTTGCGGCTTCTAATAACTTACAGAACGACGTCATTGTAGTCGGACATGACGTGCATACAGGTTTCCTGGCAATCGATACCGTTGGCTATCTGAGGGGGCTTAAGCTTCCGACGGTCCGATCTGCTGTAATCAAGCATATGCATTACAAGCAGTACGACCTACAGAAAGGGCTTTCCCTCGAAGAGCGAGGGGAGAAGGAAGCTCGGCAGACTGAATTGGCTGATCGTGCGGACCTCGTCCTGGCGGTTGGGCCACTTCTCGCTGAGAGCTCTTATGGCGCAACTGGCAAAAAGCGCGTAAGCATGCTCATCCCCGGTGTGCCGCCGTTAGAGCCCGCCATGGAAAATAACGAACCGGCTTGGCAGATCTTTATGAGCGGCCGTCTCGGCCAGCAGGACGACCGGGTTAAGAACGCGCAGCTAGCAATTTCTGCGGTTGCCATTGCTTATCGAAAGGCGAAAGAGGTCCATCAGGGCAGGGATAGCCGTTTTCTAAATCGAGGTTGCTTGACGTTGTTCGGAGCTGGTCCCGAAGCAGCCGAGCCGGCAAACCTCTCTGAGTATGGCGAGCACATCTCACTCGATCCGGTTTCGTACACAGCTGATGCGGGACGTCTATTTAAGACACTCGCGAATTCTCATTTCGCCTTGATGCCATCTTGGCACGAGGGCTTTGGGCTTTCCGGTTGGGAAGCTCTCAGTCTCGGCGTACCACTGATCTGTTCCAGCCATTCCGGCCTCTTCCAGTTCTTGAAGGCCAACGTTTGGGGCGGAAATGTCGGTGTTAGCAGCGAGGGGGTGGTTGAAATTTCCCTCACGGGCGAAAAGGCCGTCGATGCTGAGACCATGAGCAAAGCTATCCTTGGCCTCACTGGGAACTATAGCCGACGCAAGCATGGTGCCATGGAACTCGCATCGTTCTTGAGAGCGCACTATACATGGTCAGCCTGCGCGAAAGCATTCGCGAGCGCGTGCGATTGGCCACTTGCGACATCAGTCGCATGGCAGGAAAGACAGGCAGTCGCCAAGATCACCCTGCAGGATCCTGAAACTGAAGACGGGCTCATACGCCAAGCGGAGGAAATCGTCGCGAACGGCTTGGTCTATGCCGAGTGGGAGCGCGTTTGTACCGCCCTCAACATACTTAGTGCGCGAGGAAAGATCGAACACGGAGTAGTCGGGCTTGAAGCTCTTGCATATCTCGACCAATTGTCGCTGACGCTTGATACAATGCTGGAAAGTCAACGGGGAGTGACCTTCTCCCTGCGCAGCTCGGGGGAACTGGATGTCATCTGGCGCTTCCTGGCGGCCGCGTCAAGCGTGTCGGGATCGATCAACGATTTTATCAATCTCGTAAGGCCTAATGTTTGGCGGCAGATTTGCAGCGATGGTTTCCTGCTACGGGAATTCTTTTTCTACCTCTGCAGATTTGACAACGACTTCCAGTCCCACGACTATGAGGTGACCACAAAAATCGAGGAGGTCATTCGACGGGGACTGGCGGATGGCGATTTTCAGACACGGCTTGCCCGGTTGGGCCTTAAGCATTCAGTTTTGCTAGACGTGTTGAGACAGAGCGATTACTACAGCCAGTTGCCTAGGTTCGCCGCCGTAATAACTGCCTTTCAGGCTCAGCAGCTGGATTTTGCAGAAGTCGAACCTGAGCACTTTGCTACGTTCCTGTGGCTAGCAAGCGAAAGCGCCCTTCAAGGGATATACTCCCCTGACTTCACGCTGGACTTCATCAGGGAGGCGCTCGGAACCGGTTCAATTCCTAGACGTTGGCGAGGCGATAAGCGCTTCCCGGTGGCGGCAATGCTGAGTGCCCTGCCGGTCGACAAAGCGCTTCGCGTGCTTGGGGCATTCTCAACCGATGAAGACGAGACTATTCGCTGGGCGTGCGTCGATGTAGCGTTCTCGCGCTCGTTTCGCTCGCGTGTCGAGGCTACGTATAAGAGCCGACCGTTCATAGCCGGTACGAACCTGACAACGCGTCTGGGCGAAATTATTGACTCCGCTGTACGCTACGATGGATCTCATCCGTGGCTTCAGCGCGAGTTCATTAGGCTCTATCACGAGGAGGTTAAGCAAGGTTGGCGCGGCGGCTTCACGCCTTTCACTTTGAATGACTTTCCGAGGTCGCGTGAGCTGCTGGGCGCGAGTTTTTATCGGACGACGGACAAAGCTCGACCGAAGCTGCACCCGGAAGTCGAAGATGTTCGAAAAGCCGCAGCTGCAGATGTGAGGCGAATCTTGCTCGTGCTACCGCCGATCGAGATCGCAGGTAGCGCCGAACGAAAAAATGCATCTCGCACCACCACGCCCCCGTTGGGCCTCGGTCTCATTGCGAGCGCGCTCAGTCGTGCCGGACATTTTGTCGAGATTGCCGACTGTCATCGCTTTCCATCACTGACCAAAGAGTTAGCGGATCGAGCGGGCGAGTTCGATTGGGTAGGGTTCAATGTTGTTTTGAGCACCGTAAAGTCCACTCAGCAAATCGTTGCCGACATCAAGGCTCGATCCCCCGATGTCATGATTGCCATAGGCGGACCGGCAGCAAATCTTGGCGTCTGGCAAACTTCGGTTTCAGGAGCAGGCCAAGCTGACTGGGATTTCATTGTCAGGGGAAATGCGGAGCAGAATTTCGTCGATCTGGTGGCTCTGACGGGTAGTGCAGGCGCGTGGCCGGAAATCGCCGACGTAATCGCAAATCCAAAGAATCAACGACTCTTAGACACCCACTGCGAGAAATGGCACTTTTATCCTAAAGCAATCGAGAACGCTTTGCCGGACGCCTGGGAACCGATTGCGATGCTCGACAGGCGCGTCTTCCGAGGTCCAGATGGCGCTTACGAGCCAGCGCCCACCCGCAAGAAGAATCGCACCTATAAAGAAGCGCACGTCGTCATGTCGCGAGGCTGCGAATGGAAGTGTACTTTTTGCACCGAACGCAGGAATCTAAGCGGGGGCGAAAGAAGGCGCTCCACCGGATCTGTACTGAGTGAACTGATGGCGTTGGCACAAGAGCATCAAGACCTGCGTATCCAGTTCATCGACGACAATCTTCTGCCCCAGATCGCCGCTCGACCTCCTGACAGTGAGCTTGCCGTGTTGCACGATCTCAAATGGGCAAAGGACTTCCTGGCGGGTCTTGTCGACGTTCGTGAAGGCGCGCCCTGCGGCTTTGGTTGGCGGGGCATCTTCCGCTTTGAGGATTTCATCGAATATGAGAAGCAGGTTCCCGACTTTATCGGCCAACTTGTTAGATCGGGCTGTAGCATGTTGGCCTTCGGGATCGAACATGGCAATGAGACGCAGCGGAAAAAGCTGAAAGCAAACAAGACTTCGACGGCACTCAGTAATGACGACATATGTGCATTGATTCTACGCCTCAAAGCCGCAGGAATTAAGACTAAAGGGTACTTCATCCTCGGTGGGCAACATGACAGCGCCGAGAGCGCCAACGAAACAATTGCGTTCGCTCTGCGGTCAGGTGTCAGCCTCGCTTATTTTGCGATCTACAAGGATTTTGTTGACGCGGCTTCGAAGCTCCGAAGCAGTCCCTTGACTGATCGTAGAGAAGTGGAAGCCTACCTCAGCTACAAGCAGCTCTCGCAAGATCTCGATGGTATTTTCTTACCTGCTGAGAACTCCCGCGACCCATCTCCTGCTGAAATGTCCGACAGCAGTGACCTTGCCCCGTTGAAATAATCCATTTTGAAGTAAGCTCTGGCCCATTGAGAGGACCAGGGAATGAAGCGCAATCGTTTCACAGACGAACAGATCATCGGCATTCTGAAGGAGCACGAGGCTGGCACGCCGGTCTCGGAGCTTTGCCGCAAGCACGGCGTCAGCGATGCCAGCATCTATAAATGGAAGGCCAAATTCGGCGGCATGGAGGTATCCGAAGCCAAGCGGCTGAAGACGCTGGAGGACGAGAACACGAAGCTGAAGCGGCTTCTGGCGGATGCCATGCTCGACAATGCCGCTTTGAAAGACCTTTTGGGAAAGAAGTGGTGACGCCCGCGGCCAAGCGGAAAGCTGTCGCGCATCTGATGATCCATCATGAGATGAGCGAACGGCGGGCGTGTAAAGCCATTGGTTTTTGCCGAATGACGATTCGTTACGAGACCAGGCGCGACGATGATCATGAGCTTCGCGAGCGAATGAAGGCGTTGGCGCATGAACGCCGCCGCTTTGGATATCGACGCATTCATGTGCTGCTGAGGCGGGAGGGTCACCTCGTGAACCACAAGAGGCTCTTCCGGCTCTATCGGGAGGAGAAACTGACGGTGCGCAAGCGCGGCGGTCGCAAGCGAGCGATAGGCACGCGAGCGCCGATGCTGGTGCCGATGGTGGCCAATGACCGTTGGTCGCTAGACTTCGTGTCGGATCAGTTCACCGATGGGCGCAGGCTGCGGATTCTGACCGTCGTCGATGATTGCACGAGGGAGTGCCTGGCGCTCGTCGCCGATACATCACTTTCCGGTCTTCGCGTCGCACGGGAGCTTGACCGGATTATCGAGGAGCGCGGCAAGCCGAGGATGATCGTCTCCGACAACGGCAGCGAGTTCACCAGCAACGCGATCCTGCAATGGGCGGACCGGACCAAGGTTGACTGGCATTACATTGCGCCTGGCAAGCCTATCCAGAACGCTTTTATCGAAAGCTTCAACGGGCGGCTGCGAGACGAGTTCTTGAATGAAACTCTGTTCTCGTCGCTCGCTCACGCCCGGTCTGCGCTTTCAAACTGGCGTAGCGATTACAACGATCAACGCCCGCATTCAGGCCTTGGCTGGCTGACACCGGCCGAATTCGCTCAGACACTCAACCCGCGACGTGATGCGGTGCTGCGCAGCCGAAATGGCTCCGCACCGCAACCCGCCGCTACCGAACCAACAACAGCAACCAAAAACCGCTGGAGCGAACGCAAAACTGGATAAAACTTGGGGGCAAGGTCAGCAGGTCTGCGATTTATCGCGATCTGCAGAAGCTTGGCTTCAGCTTTGCTGATATTGTAAAGTACAACGACTATCATAGTGACGAAGGGCCGGCCGCGCCTTTGATGGTGCGGAATGCTTTTCAGGACAAGGAGGCGTATTTCGACACCTTAAAGAACGCATATCTCAGCTTTTATCTGAGAAAGGACTTTGTCTCGGAGTATGAGAGCCTCGTTGCGAACGGCTACTAGAGCCCTGCTCGGACGTCAGGTCAGGTGTTCCGGCACCTTATCCTTACTCTCGTTTGGGGCTTCGGCAAAGGCCGTCCGGTGATATATTGGTCTATGAGAATGCTACGACGGCAACGGCTTGGGTTCCAAAGTTGGCAGGTGCGACGGACCGGATGCCGTCGCAGCTATTATAGTCCACATATGGTGTTCATTTTTAGGAGAAACTTCTTTCGAAGATCTACAGAGTGCGGGCCGGCCAAGGTTGCCAGATATCGATCAAACTCCGCTTCCAATTCTGTGTGGAATAGTGTGCGGTTCACAGTGATTTGACCATTATCGAAGCGCATTATTGGGCCGCTGACCCCGACCGTCATCTTTTCGGTCGCCCGCTGTGATGGAGTGCGCATCGCCCTTGGCTATAGAACTCGTCAGCCTTCTTCGTCGCCACCATGCCAGCGCCGAGACAATTGATAAATGGCTGCCAGTTGCTCAGGAACTCTCTAAACAGCCGACCGCTTTGACGTGTATGGTTGGTCATGCCCTCACGGAAACCTTGAATTGTTTCGAGAACGAGGCAATCCAGGGCGAGGATCGCAAAGCCATATGTTTGCTGGTGGTTAGATTTATCGACATCGATCAGGGTCTGCGCTGGCTTGATAAATCGGCCCTGTATGCGATCCCTTAGGACATCGACTGCTTTCAGCCACTCCTCCTGTTTCGGATTGTCGGGATCCAGTTCGAGGCCGCGCCAGAACGCGACCGTGTACTTCGGACTGATCTGCAGGCTACGGCTCTTTGTTGTCTCGCTCGTTCGCTTAGCTTTCAAGAAATCGCGATACTGGACCCCAACACGGAGAAGTCGTTGGGCCGGATCTGCTTTCGTAAGCATCCGGTGATTGCCGCACCTGGCGCTGATGGTGTGTAGGTTCAGCGGTCTGACTGAAGTGCCCCGACGGCTCTTGCCGCCTTGTCGCAGCGCTCTGAAAGTTCTGGGTATGAGAGCCCCATGTGCTCGGTCGCGATCTTGAAGAGATACTGCGCGATGGCATCAACTGAGGCGGTTTGATTGGCCAGCATGCCATAGACGGTATCGGCATAGGCATCATATTCGTCTTGCGCTTCAGGAATGTCCGACACCCCGATGGGGTCCCACTCGGTGAGCAATATTTTCCGAATGATAGCTCGGTTGGCTTTGCGATCCATCGTTGATCCTATGCCGCAACGGCTGCTGTTTGCGTCGGTTTCCAGTTCCACGGCAGCAATTGCTCCAGCCTGCTGATCGGCGTGTCGGCAATGTTGGCGAGAACGTCGGCGAGCCAAGCCTGTGGGTCGATGTCATTGAGCTTGGCGGTTTATGCCGACCGGCGAACTATGCCGATTAATCAACTTTTTGCCAACGTTTCCAGCACCATAGCGGCCGCCTAGTCGGCATAGCTTAGGGTCTCTCCGTCGCAATTGTCGCGAAGGAGAGGACACATGAACGCAACTGACTATTTGAATCGCAGCGCCCTATACCGGAAGCTGGTCTACGGTCCGTATCGGGAGTTTGCGGGCGTTTACGCCGCCAAAATGTCGAACGAAGGTTTGGGGCGGCAATGCACGTGGCGGTCGCTGAGCCTGTTTCGGGATCTGATGGACTGGCATGTTGGCAATGGACATGCTCCGCAGGATTTGAATGAGGTTCACGCCGACCGCTTTCTTGAGCATCGTTTCAAACACTGGAAGCCCGACTCGGGCGATCGATCGGCGCTCCGCCGCTTGCTTTTGGCGTTACGGGAGAAAGGCTTAATACCAGCCGCGCTTCCGATTCAGCGCAGTGAGCACGAGATGATCGTCGATGTATTCGGGCAATATCTCTCGAATGAGAGAGGGCTCGCCGCCGCGACAGTGGGGAGCCACAAGCTTCTGTCGCTTCGATTTCTCCGGGAGGTGTGTCCTTTCGGCGCAGACGAGTTTGCAGCGCTCACCCCGGAGATCGTTATCGGTTATGTCGAGCGACATGCGCTCGACGGTTCCGCCGACAGTGGCAAAGCCATGTGCGGGGTTGTGCGTGCTTTCCTGCGCTATTTGCATCTGAAGGGCTTCATCTCGACGCCGCTCGCTGACTGTGTGCCGTCCATCCGCCGCTGGCGACTTGCCGGCCTTCCAACCTTCCTGCCGCCCGAGAAAGTCCAGAAGGTTCTCGATGCCTGCGATCGGACGACGGCAATGGGTCGTCGGGACTATGCGGTTCTGATGATCCTCGCCAAGCTCGGTTTGCGCGCCAGCGAAGTGGCCACCCTCAATCTTGACGATATCGACTGGCAGTCGGGCACGATCCTCGTACACGGAAAGGGACGACGACAAGCGACTATGCCGCTGCGTCACGACGTCGGAACAGCGATCGTCGCTTATATCCGGCATGGGCGCCCAGCTTCGGCATGTCGGCGAGTCTTCTTGCGAACACTTGCGCCGCATGTGGGCTTTGCCTCCGGCTGCGCCATCACGATGATCGCGAAGCAGGCACTCGAACGGGCAGGCATTGACGGCTATGCGCATCACGGTGCCCATCTTTTCCGCCACAGCCTTGCGACCGACCTTTTGCGGTCGGGCGCCAGCTTTGCCGAGATCGGTCAACTGCTCCGCCATCGAAGCATCGACAGTACAAGAATCTATGCAAAGCTCGATATTGAGAAGCTGCGGGAACTGAGCCTACCCTGGCCGGGAGGTGTCCAATGAGCCGGCTTCGCACCGCGCTTGAGCGCTACATCGGCATGCGCCAAGGGCTGGGATACAAATATGACGGTCCGGCAAAACGATTGTCGGAGTTCGTCGCTTTCATGGAAGCCCGCGGCGCCGAGACCATCACGGCGGACCTGGCAATGGAGTGGGTCACCTCGATGGGCCGGCAGCCGAGTTGGTCAATCCGACTGGCTGATGTGCGCTGCTTTGCCCAGCACCTCAGTCATTTCGATCCTTTGACGGAAGTGCCACCGAGCGACGCTGTGGCGCCGGCACGGCGGACAAAACCCTACATCTATAGTGAGGTCGAGATTCAGGCACTTCTGGCGGCAGCACTGTCGTTGCCGCCGGCCAACGCCCTGCGGCGCTGGACATATCACTGCCTGTTCGGGCTGATAGCGGTCGCCGGACTGCGCCATTCCGAAGCGCTCAGCCTGCTCCGGGCCGATGTAGATCTCGACCAGGGCGTCCTCACCATCCGAGAGACAAAGTTTGGCAAGTCACGGCTGGTGCCGCTGCATGCCACGACAATTGCTGTCCTTTCAGGCTATGCCGCCCGACGCGATGCACACCTTGGTACGCCGCGTAGTCCCTATTTCTTCGTCGCCGAACAGGGCGGCAGATTGCTGCATCAATACGTGCACCGCGTGTTCTGGCGACTATCTCGGCAAATCGGATTACGGCAGGAGGGGAAACGAGATGGCCCACGGATTCATGATCTTCGTCACCGTTTCGCCGTCCAGACCCTGATCAACTGGCATCGCGCCGGCGAAGATGTGGAACGCGAGCTGCCGGTTCTCTCGACCTTCCTCGGCCATGCGAATGTTCGCGACACCTATTGGTATCTGTCCGCCACGCCGGAACTGATGAACCATGCCGTACGGCGATTGAATAAGCGCTGGGAGGTACGGTCATGAGACGCACGAAAGACCTGGCCGTGCTGATCGAGCGGTGGTTCACAGATCGGCTCATGAAGCATCGAGGTGTAAGTTCTAACACCATCGCCTCCTATCGCGACACCTTCAGGCTCCTGTTTGCGTTCGCACAGACGCGCCTTGGGAGATCCCCATCGGAGTTGACGCTGCGGGATTTGGACGCTCCCTTCATCGGCGCATTCCTGGAGGATCTTGAGACGAAGAGATCCGCCTCGGTGCGGACCCGGAATCTCCGCCTTACAGCCATCCGCTCTTTCTTCCGATATGCGGCGTTCGAGGAGCCGGCACATAGCGCCCACATTCAGCGTGTGCTCGCGATCCCCAGCAAGCGATGTGACAAGCGGCAGCTTCAGTTTCTAACTAGGCCCGAGATTGAAGCGATCCTGGACTGCACGGATCGAAGCACGTGGCTGGGACGCCGCGACTACACTCTGCTGTTACTGGCCGCCCAAACGGGGCTGCGGGTCTCGGAGATCATCGACCTTGACCGAGATTCGGTAATGCTCGGCCGCGGTGCGCATGTGCAATGCATCGGCAAGGGCCGCAAAGAGCGAAGTACGCCGCTCACAAAGGTTGCACAGCAAGCCCTCCGTTATTGGCTCAAGGAACCAGGGAAGCGAGGCTCAACAGCCCTCTTTCCGAATACGCACGGTGGCAGGCTCAGCGCCGACGGCGTGCAGGCACTGCTGAACAAATATGTCGCCAAAGCACGTGAGCACTGCGTCTCCCTTCGCTCAAAGCGGGTGTCGCCCCATGTCTTGCGGCACTCTGCTGCCATGGAGTTGCTGCAGGCGGGCGTCGACTGCTCCGTCATTGCCCTGTGGTTGGGCCATGAAGCGATGGAAACGACGTTGACCTATCTTCATGCGCATCTCGAACTGAAGGAATCTGCACTCGCAAAGCTGAAGCCGTACGAAGGCGCCAAGGCCGAGCGATTTCGACCAAGCGACCGGCTTCTGGAATTCCTGAACACCCTCTGAGCATGAGAACTATGCCGAGTGCCAAACAACGGCGACCCGCCAAACTGGCTCGGAACGCACGGTTTGCCGTTCCTGCCAGAAGACGCACTCGGCATAGTTCGCCGGTCGGCATAAACTGCCTTATGCCGCGCGCGGCATAATGCCGTCATGATCAGCGTGGCCATGAAGGCGGCACGATCAGCGCCACGATCCGATCCGGCGAAGAGCCATGACTTTCTTCCGAGAGCAAAGCCTCTGAGCGCGCGTTCGGCGGCATTATTCGTCAGGCAAATCCGGCCGTCTTCGAGGAAGGCCGTGAAGCCGTTCCAGCGCTTCAACATGTAGTCGATCGGCTCAGAGACAGGAGAACTGCGCGACAGCTTTGCCCGCTCAGTTTGGAGCCAGTCATGCAGTTCTTCGACGAGCGGCTGGCTGTCTTTGCGGCGGCGCTCCTGGCGCTGCTCGGGGCTAAGACCGTTGATCTCCCGTTCGATATCGAACAGGGCATCGATCCGTTTGACGGCCTCCAATGCCATCGGTGAGATCGGTCCGGCTTTGCTGCCACGTTTGGCGTTCGTGGCAATGTCGGCCAGCACGAAGAACTTGCGGCGCGAATGTGCCCAGCAGAGTGCTTGGCGCAGAGGCGCGGGATCGCGATCTGCTTTGAACAGCGGGTTATAGCCGCCATAGGCATCCGCCTGCAGAATGCCGGTGAAGGTCTTCAGATGTCGCTCTGGATGCTCCTGCCGCCGATCCCGAGAGGAATAGTAGAGGGCGGCGGGCGGTGACTGTCCGCCGAACGGCCGATCGTCCGGAACGTAGGTCCAGATGCGGCCGGTATCGGTCTTTCCCTTCGCCAGGATCGGCACGGTCGTGTCGTCGCCATGCAGCCGCTCGGCCGCCAGGACATGGGCCTCGATCAACGAATGGATGGGCTTCAGGGCTGCGGCACACGCGCCGACCTGATCGGCAAGCGTCGACAGGCTGAGATCGATCCCCTCTCGGGCATAGCGCTCGCTTTGGCGATTGAGCGGCTGATGCTGCGCGAACTTCTCAAACAGGATCATCGCCAGAAGGTTCGGGCCGGCAAAGCCGCGGGGTGTCACATGGAAGGGTGCTGGCGGCTGCGTGATCTTCTCGCACTCGCGGCAGGTGAACTTCTACCGCACCGTCTGGATAACCTTCCACTGACGCGGAATGACCTCCAGGGTCTCGGTGATATCCTCGCCGAGCTTCGACAGCTTGGCCGATCCACAGCATGGGCAACTGGATGGGGCGGCAATAACGACGCGCTCGCGCGGCAGGTGTTCAGGAAAGGGCTTGCGTGACGGACGCTTGCGCTCGAAGGCCCTGACGGTCGAGCTTTTGGCAACCATCTCTGCCGCGAGTTCGTCTTCGCCGGCATCAGCTTCGAGTTCTTCGAGTTGCAGTTCCATCTGTTCGAGAAGCCGCGCCTTGCGCTCAGAGCGGCTGCCGTAAAGCTCTCGGCGGACCTTCTCGATCTCCAGCTTCAGCCGCGCGATCAGCGCCTCGGAATGTGACACGAGCGCTTTTGCGCTGGCAGCTTCCGCCTTGGCTGTCGCCGCTTCCACCTCGGCAGCAACACGCAGCGCTCGCTCTTCGGCCAGCAGTGCGAGCGCACTGGCAAGGTCATCTGGAAGCTGGTCGACAGGGCTGTTCATGGCGAGATGGAATCATATTCGCCCCCGCTATTCCAGTATTTTTGCTCATCCGACCGAGGTTGGTCGCAGGTCTTTTGCGGCATCCGCCAGTCGATACCTTCCAGCAAATAACCGAGCTGCCCAGGCGTAATCACGACCGTTCCATCGGCCGCCGACGGCCATATGAAACGTCCACGTTCCAACTTCTTGTACCTCACAACAGAATGCAGCCACTGCCAACGCAGATACGCAGTTAGTGCGGGTAACGCATCCGTTTCATCCTTTATTCCCACGACAGTTGCCGTGCATCGGCAAGCGCTACAACCGGCATGGTGAACGCCTTTTGCTGCAGACCGAGGACGCCACTGTTTGGTCGGTTCCTCCGCAATGGACTGATCTTGTGAGCCTGGATCCCGAAGTCGTCATGAGCAACGGACGATTGCTCTTGCGGATTGTCGACTTAATGGAGTTGGCCACTCTGGTGGAGCGCCTTTCGAGCAAATCGAGCCCGCGCTGACGCGCTGAAGTGTAAAGGTAAATATGTCGCATCTGTAAAGTGGATTATGCCGCAAGAGGTCGTTTTTATGAGATGGTACGCCTGCAAATACGAGATATCGCGTCAGATAGACCATAAACATCGCCTTGACGAGGTAGCAGAATGCGGCATAATTAGCATTACGCTAACGCCGCTTCATGTCCTCGGAGCCATTGATGTCTGCGAAGTACGAGAGCAAGCGCACAAAGATGGATGTCCTCATCGAAGAGGGCACGTTCAATCCCACCCCCGAGAAGGTGCGCGATCCAAAGTTTCGGGGCAGCGAGTTCTTCGATCCGCACGACGCCGTGCAGGTCAAATACGAGATGCTGCGTCGCGTGTCCATCGACAAGGTGTCGGTGACGGAGGCCTCCGACGAGTACGGTGTTTCCAGGCCAACCTATTACCAGGCCAAGGTGAACTTCGACATGGCCGGGATTGCCGGACTGGTGCCGACAAAGCCGGGCCCCCGCGGTCCCCACAAGATCGACGACAAAGTCCTGGCATTTCTGCAGGCGCAGACCGCCCCAGGAGAACCCGTTCGCGCCCGGGAACTGGCCAAGCTGCTCCGCCAGGAACTCGATATCGAGCTTCATCCCAGATCGATCGAGCGGGTTCTAAAAAAAAGCGACACGTAAACATTGCCGCGACGGCGGCATGCCCGACCCAACCGTCGACCATCGCGTCCCAGTACGAGGTATTGCGCAAGGCCGCCTTCGGCGCAGCGCTGCCACTTATGGCCCGTAGCGGCCTGATGCTCTTTCTGCGCCGGGGCATGTGGGGATGGGCTCAGGCGCTGACCGCAACAGCAGTCACCCCGCCAGAGCAGAATTACCCATCGTCAATGGCTTGGCCGCTGCGCGGCGGACACAGCGCCGTCGTTCACGTCCTTGCGACAATCGCTATGAGCACCAACGATCGGAGGTCACCATGAATGTACATCTCAAAGTCCAGCCTCATCACCTCGAACGTGGCGCCTACCTCTACATCCGCCAGTCTTCCATGCGGCAAGTCGTCGAGAACGTCGAGAGCGCCAGGCGGCAATATGCGCTTCGGGGACGCGCTGTCGCCCTCGGCTGGCGCGACGAGCAGATTATCGTCATCGACAACGATCAAGGAGAGTCCGGTGCATCGGCGGTGTGGCGCGAGGGGTTTCAGCGGCTGGTCAGCGACGTCGGCATGGGACATGCCGGGATCGTCATGGGCCTGGAGGTCTCGCGTCTGGCGCGCAACAATGCCGACTGGCAGCGTCTGCTGGAGATTTGCGCCCTTGCCGACACCCTGATCCTCGACGAGGACGGCGTCTATGATCCGGCAAGTTTCAACGACCGGCTCCTGCTCGGCCTCAAGGGAACAATGAGTGAGGCCGAACTGCATGTGATCAAAGCCCGGCTACGCGGCGGCATTCTCAACAAGGTGCGGCGCGGCGAGTTTCGTTGCCTCCTGCCGACTGGGTTGGTCTATGACCATTTCGGCAATGTGACGCTCGATCCAGACATGCAAGTCAGAGAAACGATCATTCATTTCTTTGAGATGTTCTCTCGCCTCGGGTCCGCCTCCCAGACCGTCAAGGTCTTTCGCAATGAAGGCCTATTGTTTCCATCGCGCCTACACAACGGCGGCACGCTGTTTCGGCCGCTGACCGCATCGACGGCGATGCGTGTCCTGAACAATCCGCGCTACGCTGGCGCCTATACCTATGGCCGACGACAGTTTCGACGCACCATCGACGGCAAAAAGACTCTGCGTGCGCGCGACATTGATGACTGGCCGGCCTGCATTCCCGATGCTCATCCCGGCTATATCAGCTGGGAGCGACATCAGGAGAATCTGAAGATCCTCAAGGCGAATGGCCGTGGATTTGAAGCGGCACGAGCTTCAATCCCAAGGGAGGGACCGGCACTGCTGCAAGGCCGGGCCGTATGTGGGCAGTGCGGCAGCCATCTTAGGGTTCGCTATGCGGCGCGGCGTGGCCGGCAGGAAGCCTGGTACATTTGTAATCGTGCCCGCATTTATCGTGGGGAGCCTATGTGTCAGTCGATCGCCGGGCCTCCCGTCGATGAAGCCATCGGTATGCTGATTGCCGAGCAAATGACGCCGGCGGCCGTCGAACTCGCTCTCGAAGTCCGCAAGGAGATCCAAGCCCGGCATGAAGAAGCAGACCGGCTGCGCTGTCGCGCAATCGAACGCGCCCAAACGGAAGCCGAGCTCGCTCAGCGCCGCTTCATGCTTGTCGATCCTAGTAACCGCCTCGTCGCCGACACGCTCGAAGGTGAATGGAACGAGAAGCTTCGCACGCTGGCCAGTGCCCGCGAAGAGCGCGAACGTGGCCGAGAGCACGATCAATTCATCCTCGATAAAGCTGTCCACGAACGGTTAGTCGCGATGACGGCCGACTTCAACCAGCTCTGGAAAGAGCCGGATACCCTAAGCCGCGAACGCAAGCGATTACTGGCCCACATCATTGAGGATGTCACTCTCTTAAAGCTGCCAGCGGAAGGAACCACCAAGCTTCACGTTCGCTTCAAGGGCGGCAAAATCCAGACGCTCACCACCATGAACCCAAAATCCTCTCCTCAGCAGATCAAGACAAAGCCCAGTATCATTGAACTGGTCGATAGGCTTCTCGACGATTACATTTATCCCGAGATCGCCGAGATTCTAAACGAGCAGGGACATCGCCCAGGTGGAACCGCACGTCGCGGCTGCCAGGACGCCCGCTTTACACCCCTCAAAGTCGCCTATCTCATCCACGAATATAAGCTGCGATCACGATATGATCGACTGCGACAGCGGGGAATGCTGACAAGACAGGAAGCGGCAGCGCATCTCAATATCAGCGAGCAAACCGTCGCCAGATGGGCCAAATTTGGCCTCATCACCAGACATGCCTATAACGGGCACTATAGCCTGTACGAAATCGCCGATGGAGACCTGCCGCAAAAGCAATGCAGCCGATGGAACCCCCTCAAGAATCGCGCTGCTGCGTATCGAGAAACGCAAACTGAGCCAAAAACATCAACTGGCGAGGAAAGAGGTGTAGTATGAACGCCGATCGTTCGTGAACAGGCAGGCTCCCTGACCATCATGCCAGATGACCTTGATCAGGCCGCCGCCACGCCCGCGGAACACGAACAGGCGCCCACACATCGGAGTTAGCGCTGTTTGCCTCGCACCTTGACCGTGCGCGTATTGCTGTTTCGAGTAATACCGCTGTGATAGAGATGGCAACGATGCGCCACTTGCGGACATTTCGTAAAACATGACTGTTCCCACCATGACAAAAGGTACACTACGATTTTTCTTTGATTTTGGGGCTGGCGGATGCTTGTGGGCGGGTGATGATGCTACCCGATCCAAATTAGGCGTCGGACCGCTTGATGCGAC
This sequence comes from Rhizobium sp. 862_C5_N1_2, assembly GCF_051811205.1. Classification (NCBI taxonomy): domain Bacteria; kingdom Pseudomonadati; phylum Pseudomonadota; class Alphaproteobacteria; order Hyphomicrobiales; family Rhizobiaceae; genus Rhizobium; species Rhizobium sp. 862_C5_N1_2. Next base: position 29,329 of record NZ_JBPWPT010000006.1, read on the forward strand.
CGTGTATGACCTTCAAGGGGATGTCGCACTTCCCCCCCGGCTTTTATTGCCAAGCAACGTTCACTCGCTCATCAACCGTCTTGATCAAGAATATCTTAGCTACCTCAACCCATTGTATCCACCTGATCCAAGCCTCTGGACGCAAGCCAGGTGCGACCGCTTCAATAGCGATGTGGACCAGCTTCTGCTTTTGCTTCAGGTCGAGTTGGGTACCAACTTCGTGATTATCGATCAGCAGAAACGCCATGCCGAGGACCGGGCTCTTGGCGAATTCCTGGCCGCGAATCCCAATCAGAAGCCAATGCCCTAGAAATAGTCGGGATGGCGGTAATGGGCCGATACCATTGATAAAGTCGCGTCGAGATCGTGCGGCAGCATCTGGATTGCGGCTGGCGCGCCAAGGTGTAGCTCCCTTTATGCTGGTTTCGGCATCGGCGTCGGGATTAGCTTTGTAGCTTTGCGAGTTTCCGGAGGTTTTGGGCTGCGGCTGCGAGGTGGAACTCATCTCTAGCTCCATTCGGCCCTCGTAGTCGCAAGCGATCCAATCTGAGGATGCGTTTGAGGTGAGCAAAGAGCATCTCGACCTTTTTCCTCTCCCGCCTCGAAGTGACATAGGCTTCCGTTTTGGCGATATCGCGAGCCATGTCGCGAGCGCCCTCATGGATGGAGCGTGGTATTTTGCGCGCCGGGGGGGGGCGATGTCACGTTGTTTCATCAGTGATGGAAGAGTAAGCGGGGTCCCGGTCGCACTCGATCAAGATGCTTTAGGCGTTTCGAACTGTCTTGCGAGGCCGGGGACGACTGCATCGCGCCAATTGCAGTCCTACTCTAGCTTTTCGAAGCCGGGCATAAAACCAATGAGGGGCTCGCTCTTAATGTCTCTGACGCTTGTCGCATCTGAGCGCCATAAGCCGATGCCCATTGCTCAGGCGTGAAATCTGGAACCGGGCGAATGCCTTCGATTATGGCGACTGTATCATCGTGCTTGAGCAAGAATGTCTGTTGGTTTCCACGCGGAACTGAGCCGGTTTTTCCACCGAGAAGTGAGCCACCTCTAAGTATGGTTTTCTGATCATGCTTTGGTCAATGGGTTGGCCTTTTCTCCTCTCTTTTGTGCCGCGGCGGCCGAGCTGGCTTTGAAGCGGAAGCTGTCGTTCCCGGTTTCCAGGATATGGCAACGGTGGGTCAGGCGATCGAGCAGAGCGGTCGTCATCTTGGCGTCGCCGAAGACCGTGGCCCATTCGCTGAAGCTGAGATTGGTGGTGATGATGACGCTGGTGCGCTCGTAAAGCTTGCTCAAGAGGTGGAAGAGCAGCGCTCCACCCGAAGCACTGAACGGAAGGTATCCCAGCTCATCGAGGATCAGCAGATCGAGGCGAACCAGTGTCTCGGCGATCTGGCCTGCTTTTCCTTTGGCCTTCTCCTGCTCGAGCCCATTGACCAATTCGATGGTCGAGAAGAAGCGGACCTTTCGGCGATGATGCTCGATCGCCTGGACACCGAGGGCGGTCGCGACATGTGTTTTGCCTGTGCCCGGCCCGCCGACAAGCACGATATTCTGCGCTCCGTCGATGAACTCGCATCGGTTTAGTTGGCGCACCGTCGCTTCGTTGACTTCGCTGGCGGCGAAGTCGTATCCGGAGATGTCTTTGTAGGCCGGGAAGCGGGCAGCCTTCATATGATAGGCGATGGAGCGGACCTCGCGTTCGGCCATTTCGGCTTTCAGCAATTGGGACAGGATCGGCACGGCTGCATCAAACGCTGGAGCCCCTTGCTCGATCAGGTCCGTGACGGCTTGAGACATGCCATACATCTTCAGGCTACGCAGCATGATGACGACGGCGGCGCTGGCAGGATCATGACGCATGACGACCTCCTACGATCCGGACCCGCAGACCGTCATAGCGTTCTACATTGGCCTTGGGTTCAAGCAGCAAGGTCAGCGCCTGTGGCGTGTCGATGTCAGGACCATCAGTCGTCTTCCCATCGATCAGACGATGCAGCAGGTTCAGCACATGCGTCTTGGTCGCGACGCCTTGATCCAGAGCCAGTTCCACAGCCCTGACGACAACCTGTTCGTCGTGATGAAGAACCAGAGCGAGGATGTCGGCCATCTCCCGATCACCACCGGGGCGGCGAAGCATCTGATCCTGCAGTTGTCGAAAGCCCGGCGGCAATTCCAGGAAGGGTGCGCCATTGCGCAAAGCACCGGGCTTGCGCTGGATGACGGCAAGGTAATGCCGCCAGTCATAAATCGTCCGTGGTGGTTTGTCGTGGCTGCGTTCTATGATCCGCGGATGTTCGCAGAGGATATTGCCCTCGGCTGCAACGACCAGCCGCTCGGGATAAATCCGCAGGCTGACGGGCCGGTTCGCAAATGATGCAGGCACACTGTAACGATTACGCTCGAAGGTGATCAAGCATGTCGGTGAGACGCGCTTGCTCTGCTCGACGAAGCCGTCAAACATGGCGGGCAATGCCATTAAGGCAGGCTGCTCATCACCCCAAACATCTGCGATCGAACCGGACAAGGTGCCATGCGGTGTCTCGCGCCACAGGTCCTGGCAATGCTGTTCCAGCCATGCGTTCAACGCCGCTAAATCTGGAAAGTCCGGCATCTGTTGCCACAGCCGTGGTCGGGCATCCTGGACGTTCTTCTCGACCTGGCCTTTCTCCCAGCCTGCGGCGGGATTGCAGAACTCGGGCGCAAAGACGTAGTGGTTCGTCATCGCCTGGAAGCGGACGTTGACCTGCCGTTCCTTGCCGCGGCCAACACGATCGACCGCGGTCTTCATGTTATCATAGATGCCGCGACCAGGTACGCCGCCGAACACGCGGAACCCGTGCCAGTGAGCGTCGAAGAGCATCTCGTGCGTCTGCAGCAGGTAAGCTCTGACCAGAAAGGCGCGACTGTGTGATAGCTTGATATGGGCGACCTGAAGCTTCGTGCGCTCGCCGCCGATTACGGCATAGTCCTCACTCCAATCGAATTGGAATGCTTCGCCTGGGCGGAAAGACAGCGGAACGAATATGCCGCGGCCCGCCGTCTGCTGCTCAACCCGCCACTCACGGGCGAACGCGGCGACCCGTCCATAGGAGCCGGTAAAGCCGAGAACCACCAGATCGGCATGAAGCTGCTTCAGCGTTCGGCGCTGCTTGCGCGACCTTCCGGCCTCGGTCTGCAGCCAGCCAGCAAGTTTGTCGGCAAAAGGATCAAGCTTGCTCGGTCGTTCCGGTACCGTGAACGTCGGCTCGATCGTACCGGCACTCAAATACTTCGCGATCGTGTTGCGTGACAGTCCAGTGCGCCGGCTGATCTCGCGGATCGACTGCTTCTCGCGCAGCGCCATCCGACGGATGATGTTTAAAAGTCCCATGTGGATCACTCCGTTGCCCCCGTCGCTCTCCGCGTTGGGGGAAGGTTCACATGGCTCAATTCTCAATGGAAATTATGCGCCTAACCGGCTCAGTTCTGCGTGGAAACCAACAAATGTCGTAACAAGGTTCCCTTTTGGCAATGGCGAGGACATGGAAACGCGATGCGAACCGATATCCTCAAGGGTGACATTCTCCATCTGGACCCGATACGCCGCCCCGTCGAAGGCGACGAAGTTGCCGTCTCGAATGGCCCAGAATGGCCCCTCACATCCAGTCCCAATGTAGTGAAGTTCGCTTTCGGCAAATTTGCTCACTACTGCGGTCGCCCTGTTGTCCGAGCACGAAGCCGCCACGAGAAGGCCAGCAAAAAGCACACAGCGAAATAAGCGATAATGAATCTGCTGCACGCTCCGCCTCTCTGGAACTGTATTGGTTAGCGCCGAACGGCCACCTGGGCAGGGTAACGGTGATCAAGAAACAGGTCGTTAAAGGCACAGGATCAATTTTACCCAGTTCCTGGAGACCGAATCTAGAGCCAAACACATAGCTGCGTCGTCGTTTCGCTAACGGGCCGACGAAAGCCTTCAAACACCCATTATGCTAAGGAGTAATTCCACGGCAGGAGACCCTCAATCTGGCGCTGCTTGTGACCGTTGGCAATGGCGGTGAGTGTGCAGGTCAAATAGGCAAGCGGATCGACAGTATTGAGCTTACACGTTTATGCCGACCGGCGAACTATGCCGAGTGCGTCTTCTGGCAGGAACGGCAAACCGTGCGTTCCGAGCCAGTTTGGCGGGTCGCCGTTGTTTGGCACTCGGCATAGTTCTCATGCTCAGAGGGTGTTCAGGAATTCCAGAAGCCGGTCGCTTGGTCGAAATCGCTCGGCCTTGGCGCCTTCGTACGGCTTCAGCTTTGCGAGTGCAGATTCCTTCAGTTCGAGATGCGCATGAAGATAGGTCAACGTCGTTTCCATCGCTTCATGGCCCAACCACAGGGCAATGACGGAGCAGTCGACGCCCGCCTGCAGCAACTCCATGGCAGCAGAGTGCCGCAAGACATGGGGCGACACCCGCTTTGAGCGAAGGGAGACGCAGTGCTCACGTGCTTTGGCGACATATTTGTTCAGCAGTGCCTGCACGCCGTCGGCGCTGAGCCTGCCACCGTGCGTATTCGGAAAGAGGGCTGTTGAGCCTCGCTTCCCTGGTTCCTTGAGCCAATAACGGAGGGCTTGCTGTGCAACCTTTGTGAGCGGCGTACTTCGCTCTTTGCGGCCCTTGCCGATGCATTGCACATGCGCACCGCGGCCGAGCATTACCGAATCTCGGTCAAGGTCGATGATCTCCGAGACCCGCAGCCCCGTTTGGGCGGCCAGTAACAGCAGAGTGTAGTCGCGGCGTCCCAGCCACGTGCTTCGATCCGTGCAGTCCAGGATCGCTTCAATCTCGGGCCTAGTTAGAAACTGAAGCTGCCGCTTGTCACATCGCTTGCTGGGGATCGCGAGCACACGCTGAATGTGGGCGCTATGTGCCGGCTCCTCGAACGCCGCATATCGGAAGAAAGAGCGGATGGCTGTAAGGCGGAGATTCCGGGTCCGCACCGAGGCGGATCTCTTCGTCTCAAGATCCTCCAGGAATGCGCCGATGAAGGGAGCGTCCAAATCCCGCAGCGTCAACTCCGATGGGGATCTCCCAAGGCGCGTCTGTGCGAACGCAAACAGGAGCCTGAAGGTGTCGCGATAGGAGGCGATGGTGTTAGAACTTACACCTCGATGCTTCATGAGCCGATCTGTGAACCACCGCTCGATCAGCACGGCCAGGTCTTTCGTGCGTCTCATGACCGTACCTCCCAGCGCTTATTCAATCGCCGTACGGCATGGTTCATCAGTTCCGGCGTGGCGGACAGATACCAATAGGTGTCGCGAACATTCGCATGGCCGAGGAAGGTCGAGAGAACCGGCAGCTCGCGTTCCACATCTTCGCCGGCGCGATGCCAGTTGATCAGGGTCTGGACGGCGAAACGGTGACGAAGATCATGAATCCGTGGGCCATCTCGTTTCCCCTCCTGCCGTAATCCGATTTGCCGAGATAGTCGCCAGAACACGCGGTGCACGTATTGATGCAGCAATCTGCCGCCCTGTTCGGCGACGAAGAAATAGGGACTACGCGGCGTACCAAGGTGTGCATCGCGTCGGGCGGCATAGCCTGAAAGGACAGCAATTGTCGTGGCATGCAGCGGCACCAGCCGTGACTTGCCAAACTTTGTCTCTCGGATGGTGAGGACGCCCTGGTCGAGATCTACATCGGCCCGGAGCAGGCTGAGCGCTTCGGAATGGCGCAGTCCGGCGACCGCTATCAGCCCGAACAGGCAGTGATATGTCCAGCGCCGCAGGGCGTTGGCCGGCGGCAACGACAGTGCTGCCGCCAGAAGTGCCTGAATCTCGACCTCACTATAGATGTAGGGTTTTGTCCGCCGTGCCGGCGCCACAGCGTCGCTCGGTGGCACTTCCGTCAAAGGATCGAAATGACTGAGGTGCTGGGCAAAGCAGCGCACATCAGCCAGTCGGATTGACCAACTCGGCTGCCGGCCCATCGAGGTGACCCACTCCATTGCCAGGTCCGCCGTGATGGTCTCGGCGCCGCGGGCTTCCATGAAAGCGACGAACTCCGACAATCGTTTTGCCGGACCGTCATATTTGTATCCCAGCCCTTGGCGCATGCCGATGTAGCGCTCAAGCGCGGTGCGAAGCCGGCTCATTGGACACCTCCCGGCCAGGGTAGGCTCAGTTCCCGCAGCTTCTCAATATCGAGCTTTGCATAGATTCTTGTACTGTCGATGCTTCGATGGCGGAGCAGTTGACCGATCTCGGCAAAGCTGGCGCCCGACCGCAAAAGGTCGGTCGCAAGGCTGTGGCGGAAAAGATGGGCACCGTGATGCGCATAGCCGTCAATGCCTGCCCGTTCGAGTGCCTGCTTCGCGATCATCGTGATGGCGCAGCCGGAGGCAAAGCCCACATGCGGCGCAAGTGTTCGCAAGAAGACTCGCCGACATGCCGAAGCTGGGCGCCCATGCCGGATATAAGCGACGATCGCTGTTCCGACGTCGTGACGCAGCGGCATAGTCGCTTGTCGTCGTCCCTTTCCGTGTACGAGGATCGTGCCCGACTGCCAGTCGATATCGTCAAGATTGAGGGTGGCCACTTCGCTGGCGCGCAAACCGAGCTTGGCGAGGATCATCAGAACCGCATAGTCCCGACGACCCATTGCCGTCGTCCGATCGCAGGCATCGAGAACCTTCTGGACTTTCTCGGGCGGCAGGAAGGTTGGAAGGCCGGCAAGTCGCCAGCGGCGGATGGACGGCACACAGTCAGCGAGCGGCGTCGAGATGAAGCCCTTCAGATGCAAATAGCGCAGGAAAGCACGCACAACCCCGCACATGGCTTTGCCACTGTCGGCGGAACCGTCGAGCGCATGTCGCTCGACATAACCGATAACGATCTCCGGGGTGAGCGCTGCAAACTCGTCTGCGCCGAAAGGACACACCTCCCGGAGAAATCGAAGCGACAGAAGCTTGTGGCTCCCCACTGTCGCGGCGGCGAGCCCTCTCTCATTCGAGAGATATTGCCCGAATACATCGACGATCATCTCGTGCTCACTGCGCTGAATCGGAAGCGCGGCTGGTATTAAGCCTTTCTCCCGTAACGCCAAAAGCAAGCGGCGGAGCGCCGATCGATCGCCCGAGTCGGGCTTCCAGTGTTTGAAACGATGCTCAAGAAAGCGGTCGGCGTGAACCTCATTCAAATCCTGCGGAGCATGTCCATTGCCAACATGCCAGTCCATCAGATCCCGAAACAGGCTCAGCGACCGCCACGTGCATTGCCGCCCCAAACCTTCGTTCGACATTTTGGCGGCGTAAACGCCCGCAAACTCCCGATACGGACCGTAGACCAGCTTCCGGTATAGGGCGCTGCGATTCAAATAGTCAGTTGCGTTCATGTGTCCTCTCCTTCGCGACAATTGCGACGGAGAGACCCTAAGCTATGCCGACTAGGCGGCCGCTATGGTGCTGGAAACGTTGGCAAAAAGTTGATTAATCGGCATAGTTCGCCGGTCGGCATAAACCGCCTTATGCCGCGCGCGGCATAAGGCAGTCTCGATGAGCGAGGCGATGGTCGCCCAGTTCTCCGCCCCGGCGTCATGTCCGGCGAAGAGAGCATTCTTCCGGTTGAGGGCTATCGGCCGGATGGTTCTCTCGACGGTGTTGTTGTCGATCTCGATGCGGCCATTAGTCAGGAAGACACAGAGGCCGTCCCAGTATTTGGCGATATAGGCCAGAGCTTCGCCAAGCGGCGACTTGCCAGCGACGCGGGCGCGATGCTGCGTCAGCCACATCCGCATGTCGGCGATCAATGGCGCTGATCGCTCCTGTCGCCCGGCCAGGCGAGCCTCTGGGGAACGACCCCGCAGCTCGTCTTCCATGCGATAGAGTTCGCCGATCCGCTTCACGCCTTCCGCGGCAATCGGTGCCGAGCCGTTGCGGGTGATCTCGACCAGTTTACGCCGGGCATGCGCCCAACAATAGGCTAGCCGGATGTCGGGACCGACACGGTCCGGTGCGATCAACCGATTATATCCGGCATAGCCGTCCACCTGAAGGACGCCCGTGAACCCCTGTAATATCCGCTCGGCATGTAACCCGCCGCGACCTGGAGCATAGGTGAAGGCTACACCAGGAGGCGCACCTCCGCCCCAAGGTCGGTCATCACGGGCCAGGGCCCAGAAGTATCCGGTCTTGGTTCTGCGTGAGCCGGGATCGAGGACCGGCGCATGGGTCTCGTCCATGAACAGCTTCGTCGACCGCTTCAGATCGGCAATCAATGCGTCAAAGACCGGGCGCAGTTCGAAAGCAGCCCGACCGACCCAATCGGCGAGTGTGGATCGGTCGAGATCAAGGCCCTGGCGGCTCATTATCTGGGCCTGCCGGTAGAGCGGCAGATGATCGGCGTATTTGGACACCAGCACATGAGCGATGGTCGCTTCTGTCGGCAATCCGGCCTGAATCAATCGGGCGGGAGCCGGAGCCTGAGTAACGCCGTCGGTGCAAGAACGGCAGGCATATTTGGGGCGACGGGTGACGACGACACGGAACTGCGCCGGAATGACATCCAGCCGCTCGGAGACGTCCTCGCCGATGCAATGCAAGCCTCCGCCGCAAGCGCAGATCAGGTTTTCCGGCTTGATGATCTCCTCGACGCGAGGAAGGTGGGCGGGCAGAGAACCGCGATTGATGGCGCGGGGTTTGGGGTGCGGCTTCCCAGAAGGGCTATCGGCTTCGTCTTCGGCGTGGATGGTTGCAATGGCCGTTTCCAGGTCTTCCAGCGCAAGATCGAATTGCTCTGGGTCAGCTTTCTCGGATTTGCGGCCGAAGGCGGCTTGCTTGAAGGCGGCGACCAGCTTCTCTAGCCGCTCGATCCGTTCATCCTTGCGAACTTCACGCGCTTGCGCCGCGATCAGCATCGCCTTCAAGGCAGCAATATCGTCGGGAAGATTGGCGGCGTCCAACATGGCCGAAGTCTATCAAAGCTAGCGTCGCTTCGCCGTTGGAATTTACCGCCCGAGTCATCGTGCCGCATCTATTCGATGGCATCCGGCGCTCTTGCCTCCATGGAACGGACACGACGCCAGTCGAGGCCTGCAAACAGCGCCTCGAACTGAGCATGGCCCAACGTCATCAGGCCATCTTTGATGCCCGGCCAGGTGAACGTGTGCTCCTCCAGCCGCTTGTAGGCCATCACCAGACCGCTGCCATCCCAGTAGATCAGCTTCAGGCGATCCGCCTTGCGCGAGCGGAATACGAAGACCGTCCCTGTAAAAGGGTCCTTGTGCAGCTCGTTTTTGACCAGCGCTGCCAGGCCATCGTGGCCCTTGCGGAAGTCGACCGGTTTGGTCGCCACCATGATCCGAACCCGGTTCGATGGAAAGATCATGCCGGAACAGCGCAGGCACGCGCGACAGCAGCGATGCGGGCGGCAGACGCGCCCTCTTCCAGGCGGATCGTGACCGAACCGACGATGATCTCGGGGCGGCTAGTCTTGATCAGCGGCTCCAAAACGGGTGGATTGACGACTACCGCTGCGAACTCCACAGCATTCTCGGGTGCAGGCAGAACAAGCTTGCCCTGCCGCGCCATCGTCCGCCAAGTCGAAAGGCGGTTCGCCCGCAATCCAAAGCGTTCAGCGACCTCATTCACCTTCGCACCGGGCCGAAGGCTCTCAGACACGATCTGCGCTTTGACCTCATCAGGCCAATGCCGATGAACCGTAAGCGTCCGGCGAATGCATTTTTTGCGTCAACGAGGCACGGTTTAGGACTTGCGGATTAGCTCATCTGCCATGACGCGCTCGATCACCTCGGGATCGCATTGTTCATCGACGAGGAACTGGCGGATTCCACCATCCCACGTCCGTATGTCGGCCAGGAGATCTCGAAGGTCGTCAATTCCATTTTCGGTCAGGCCTTTTGTGCCATCTTCACTGCCATCGCGGACATATACCAATTCGCCCTCGGCGATATTGTCCGAGTTGGCGGTGACTTCCTCGAGTAGTTCAAGGTTCTCGCCGATCATGACGGCGACTTCTTTGAGCGTGTAGATGAACCTCGAGCGTGCCATCACGCAGCCTCGTATCGGTCTTTCGCCGGCACCCACTGCCACGGCAGCAGTTCCTGGAGCCGATCCTTGGGATGGCTCGGGATCCGGGTCAGGACGTCTGTGAGATAGACCTCCGGATTGTGGCCATGGAGTTTGGCAGTCTCGATGATAGTCAGAATGTTGGCGATGCGCTCACCGCCCTTGTCTGACCCGGCGAAGAGCCAATTTTTTCTTCCGATTCCAAGCGGACGCATGGCTCGCTCAGCTATGTTGTTATCGATTTCGACACGGCCATCGTCGATGTAAACGCTCAACGCTGCCCATCGCGAGAGGGCATATCGCATCGCTTCAGCCAGCTTCTGCTTCTGTGGTACCGCCTGCAGCTTTTCCTCGATCCAGCTCTTGAAGTCTGCCAGAAGGGGCCTGGCGTGTTGCTGGCGCAGTGTACGCCGCTCGTCAGCCGGCATGCCGCGGATACGATCCTCGATATCGTAGAGCGCACCGATGCGCGAGAGCGCTTCGTCAGCGATTGGAGATGGCTTCAGCTTGATCACATCGTGGAACTTGCGGCGCACATGGGCCATGCAGGCGGCCTCGACGATCTGGTTGCCGTAAAGCTTCTTATAGCCACCATAGCCATCCGCGTGCATCACGCCGCTGAAGTTTGCGAGATGGTCGGCTGGATGCGCGCCCTTGCGGTCGGGGCTATAGTAGTAGGCAATGGCTCTTGGAGTGGGATCTTGATAGCCGCTGCCATCGAAGACATAGACCCAGACCCGCCCGGTTTTTGTCTTTCCTCGCCCAGGGTCGAGAACATCGACCGGGGTATCGTCCGTATGTATTCGGTCGACCGCCGCGATATGGGCTCTGATCAGCAAGATGAGAGGAGCCAGCAGAACTGACACGCGGCCGACCCAGTCGGCCATCACGGATCGGGAGATATCTATCCCCAGCCGGTCGTACATCTCGGATAGACGGTAGAGCGGGATGTGATCGTCGAATTTGGCGACCATGATATGGGCCAGCAACCCCGGTCCGGGCTTGCCGCGCTCGATCGGCAGGGTCGGCATTTCGCCTGCCACCGTCGTATCGCAGTCCCTGCAGATCATGCGCTTTTCGACGTGGCGGACAATCTTGATGGACGCCGGCACGTGCTCCATCACCTGGATCACCCTGTCGGCGGCCTTCAGGAACGATGTGCCACCACAAGTCGGACAACTGCAGGGTGCTGCATAGACCAGTTCTTCGGTTGGAAGACCATCGGGCAATGGTTTACGCTTCGGCTTGTCCGGCGCGTCGTCCAACTCCGGCAAAGGAGCTTTCCCGGAGCGCATCTCAGCCTCGGCGCGGGCGGCTTCGATCTCCTCCAGCATCAGTTCGAATTGCTCGATCTTCCGGTCGATCTTTTCCGAAGAAGCGCCATGCTGCCGATGGCGGAGCAAATCCAACTGCGCGCGCAGGAGCCCGATAATGGAGTCTCGCTTGCTGACTTCGGCTTCTTGGCGCTCAAGTTTCGCCGCCTGTTCAGCGACGAGCGCGCGCAAAACAGATAGCTCCTCCTGACTGTCCAGCGGCGTTATTTCCATACCCGCATACGTAGCCGATTTGCGCCGGAAGCGCTAGCATTATGCTCCGGATGTCCTTGCAAAATATAGCTTTTAACCCGTTCGACCGGGAGCGGAAGTCCACGCAGGTCGGCGCCAGTCGATCCCCTCAACAAGCATCGACAACTGAGCTTGCGTCAGATGCGCAACCCCATCTTTCGCTGTCGGCCAGGGAAAGTATCCGCGTTCCAAAATTTTGTAAAACAGGCAGAACCCTTGGCCATCCCACCATAAAAGTTTGATCCGATCAGCGCGTTTTCCGCGGAAGCCGAAGATTGCGCCGGAGCCCGGCACCTCCTTGATAGCCGTCTCGACAAGCGCGGACAGTCCATCAATGCCACGCCGCATGTCGGTCACCCCGCAGGCCAGATAAACCCGCACATTCCCCGAAGGCCCGATCATGCCGCCTCCACACAAGCGACCAGTGACGATAGCACTTCGAGATCCATGTCCGCTGCAATTCTCAGTAAGCGGCCATTCCTCAGGACGATTTCAACGTCTTTGCATCTCGGCCGAGCACTGCTCCTCTTAGAGCCTTCACTCACGCACTCCGACGCTCCGATAAGCGATACCGGGATGAACGATGCGGTCTGGGGAGATTCGGGTGGCAAGAGCTTCTTTCGCCAGGCGTAAATCTGCTGCGGAAGAACGTCGTGCCGGCGCGCCACATCCGAAACGGTGCCATCCGCGCTGAACGCTTCTTGCAATATCGAAAGCTTCAGTTCCGTCGACCATCGACGTTGTCGCTCGGCACCCGTCAGGATCTCAACCTTGGCCATTCATACCCTGTTACGTCACAAATGAATCATCTGTGTCGTAACTTGCGCCAATCCCACACCTAACCAAAATCCGCTCACCGGACGCTCACGATGAACCTCACGTCCAGACTTCCTGGTTGTGAGAAACTCCAATGTACTCTCCATGGAGAAACTCCCGTTGCTCGTCCATGGAAAGGCGATCACAGATCAGGGCGGCGAGGACAATGTGGGATCGGAACACCGGTTACACATCGGATCGCGCTTCAGTGTCTCTTGCACCATCAGAGACAGACCGGGAAAGCCCTTGCGCATGTCCGTATGGCCGGTCGCCAGCCAGACCTTCACACCAGCAGGAACCGGGATCATCGCCGACCCAGCACACAATCGAGAATGCGGCCAAGTGCCTCCGTGTCGATGTCGCTGTCCACACGGACACGACGACCGCGGCCCAGATCAATCGTCACATCGCTGCGCTTCCGGCGGGGATGCGATGAGGCCGGCGCTTCTGAGGCAGCGGGCTGGGCTGCCGGCGCGGCCTCCGAAACGATCACGGGCACCAAGGTGCTCGACACCTGCGTCGACGGCTCCTCGATCCGGCAGAGTTCCTTGCGCCACCGAAAGAGTTGGCTCACGTGGATGCCGGCCGCACGGGCAATCTCGGAAAGAACCGCACCAGGCTCAAGGCAGGCTGCAACCAGCCGCTCTTTGTCCTCGCGAGACCAGCGCCGACGGCGCTCGACAGACGTGATCACTTCAATCGGATGCTTGGTCATAGGACTACTCCTAGTGTTTGCACTAGGACTTCCGATGTTCGCATAAACCTCGCAAGACGGCCCTCACCGTGGGCTTACCTGCTTTCGAACTTCTGGAGGATAGCAATTTCCTCCGCCCTCATAGTTCCTGTGGACTGCGCGAGCCTGCTCGTTCGTCAGGACGTAGAACGTTGGTGCCATCGTCCTCAGATCGAGTTCGATGAAGATGAAGAAGTCCGCGTCGCCTTTCTTGTGCATTTCTACAGGCCAGCGGGTGATCTCAGTCGGCCGGCGCAGGAACTGCCGCGTCTTCACCTCGATCGATTTCGGCTGCCCACCGACGACAACAATGACATCGTGCCCAGGTGCGCCTTCGGGGCTCATATAGGCGGCCAGTCCGAGTGTGTTCAGCTTTGGTACGGTCAGCAGCTCGCCCAGCGTTCCGGATTGCGGGGACGATAGTTTTTCCAGCGTCATTGCTCTTCGTATTCTCCCAGAATCTCAATACGCGGACCACGTCCGGTCGCTTCACTCTCGGACGTGTCGAAGGTCTCAGGCATCGTCTGCCGCGGCCACATTTCGAAGGCGAGAGATGTAATCATCTACCCGGTCCAAAATGATTTCGAGACCGAGATAGCGAACGTAACCTCCTCCGCCCCGCTGGATAATGCCATCCAAGAAGATCTCGAAGGAATGACCATCACCCGCTAATCGAGTAACGAAGACCGCTCCACCACTCATGCCATCCAAAGGCTCTAAGTCCTCAGGATATCGCAACACGCCGCAGTTACTGCGGGACTCTAGGTGTCCCGACTTGCAGATCGGATGGATCCGCATCCCGCCATTCTCCATCACCATTCGCTGGAGATGGCTTGGCAAGCCTGAGGCTAAAGCTAAATCACCAGCGCGACCGATGTGGCGACGTTCGACGGGGAAGAACTGATGTCGTGAGTATGATGGTAGCATCTCATACTCGACCACACCGATCACATAGTCACTTTCATCCTCTGTGGAACCAGGCGAGAATAGGTATGTGTTGAACGGAATATTGGTGCTGTCGGTGCCATCGTCCATCAGCACTACCAGATAGTCCAAGCGGTCCTTAAAAGCCGCTGCTGTTTCACCCGCGATCGTTGCTATTTGGTGGCGCGTGAAGACGGCGAAATGTCGCCCTCGGTACTGGAAGAGAACGGCACTACCCTGAAGTCCAAACAGCAAACGGCGAGCAACCGCGCCATCCTGCAGCGTGAGCTCGAACCCATCCAGACCATAGTATTCGTCCCCAAGGGCGGCGAAACAAAGTGGTCGGATACATCGATCAGCGATCGTTGGCTCCTGTGGGTCTGTGAATCTCAGCATAGGAGGATCAATCCTTTCGACGGCGCGCACGAATTTCGTCAATTTGACGGTCAATTTCAGCCTCGGCGGCTGCGCAACTCTCCGCGAGATCCTCGCGGAATTGCAAGGTGTCTCTCAGGAAGTCGACATAGGTGGCGACGGCCAGATGTGTGTTGGCCTTAGAGCGCAAGCGCTGAACCCGCCGCTTCCATCCTGGAACGGGATCCTTCTTGATCGTCAGGCGGTAGTTGGCGGCGAGCCAATCAACAAGGTCATGGATAGATCTGCCGGAAAAGCCATTCTCGCTTGCGAACTTGTGACCCACAGGCGAGAAGGCCAGCCGCCATGTCTGGCAATTGATTGTCGCCTGATCTCGCGTGATCCCCTTCCCCTTGGGAAACACGCCAGTTGAGATGACATCGAGGTAAACATTGTTCTCAGTGATGATATAATCCATATAGTCCGCGAGCGCACCGATCGTCTTGCCTCTATCAAAATGGCACCGATCCTTCAGCGTTGCGCACGCCTTCTCGAAGTCACCTAGTTCGGCCGGATTGAGTCTGCTGCTGTTGAAATACTTCTTCGCGCGTTCCGGGATTACCATCTTATTGCCGTAGTAAAGACCACGCCCGGGAAACGCCTTCAGAATGTCGCAGGCTACCGAGAAGTAGAAATTAGCAATGGCTGGCAGGATGGCTTCGTGCTGGAGGCCGACATGGTACAGCTCGTTTCGGAACTCATGCATTATTGCAACTGTCCGCGCCTGTTCCTCTGTGACCATCTTCGCGATACGTGCAAACTTTAGCTTCGCGTCGAAAGACTGTCCGACAGCCTCGGCCAACTCCAGCTTATGGGGGTACGCCTCCTCTAAATGGTGCCAGCTCTTGAGGTGAGCATGCTTTTCTGTAGCGAGCCTATGGATTGCCAGCTCTACCGCATTGTCGGTCAGCATCAACGCAAACCGGGCATCATGAACGCCGCCCTTGTCGAGATGTTCGAGGGCCAGATCCATCTGGTCAAGGAGAGCCGCGTAAAAGCTGAGAGCTGTCATCTTAGGTCAATCTCGTCTGCCGCTCGTCGACCTCGCTCGACAGAGAAGTTGTTCATCTTCGGCTCCTGCCGGCGTCATGGCAGGTTCGCGTCAATCACCTGTCGAAATTGGTTGTAGGACGTGCCCTTTAAGAATGATCTTGGTGCAGTCAATCTCGCCTATTATCGGTGCTAGGATCGACAAATCCTCACTCGTGGAGAAAATCACTTGTTGTCCACGAGCCTTCGATGTCGCTGCTCGTCGCAAAAGCTGCTCGAAGCTGACCTTCGAAGATGATTGTTGGCGCGGTTCGTCGAAGACCAAAACACCTGGATGGTTCGTGCTGTAAGAAGCGGCGAGTTCGAGCAGCCCAAGCTGATACGCCCATTTCAATCTTATTGCGTCGCTTGCGGATGTTTCAAAACCGATCTCAAAACCCTCAACCTCGGGACGATACGTATCCTGGGAGATAGCAAGATCGTCGGGTTGAAAGGTTTTAAATCCAAACTGCCGCGCCTGTGCACGTAGCAATTCAGACAGACGGTTGAGCTTTGCCTTATCGCTGTCGGACAGCTCGTCGTCAGGAAGCGCGCTTCTCTGTTGAAGAAGCGTCGTATACTGCTCAGACAGGGTGCTGAAACTGCTCACCGCATCGTCAAAGAAAGACTGCAGTTCGGAAAAATCTCGAATCTTCCGTTCAATCAGAATTCGCTCTTCAATCGCTGAAGCCGAAACGCTCGTCGCCGGCGCTACTAAATCAGCTCTTAGTGTTCTTATTACCGTGTACGCTTCGCTGAGATCTCGATTTAGTTGTGAGAGTAATCCTTCACGCTCTCGATTTTCCTCTTCTTCGCGCCGAAGTATGTCTTCAAACATTCTGATTTCAGATTTGATGTATGAGATATTATCTTCGATTGGCATGATCGATGCTACGCATTTTGCGAAAGTAAAGTGTCCTGCAAGCCTTGTTCGCAGGTGGGGCACCGGTCAGGACTAAGTGACCATTGAACGCCTGAAAAGCGCTGTAGCTTTTGAACATCCTGGTTTTTTTGAAGATCTTCTCGCAAAGTCTGGATCCGCCGTGTCAGGGCGTCAACGTCTGCTAATTTTACCTGCTTCACGCCGTTTAACGAAAGGCGCTGGACATTGAGGCTCTCCGCGTGGGCGATCACCTCGGCGAGTTTGGCTTCTATGGCGGGGACATTGTCGGACACGACCGGCACTTCGGCTTGGGAAATAGTGTCGAGTTCGGACTTCAGCGATCTAAGATGGTCATCAAGTGGCGTCCAGCCAACTTGTGTTGCCACTGACACGAACGCTTTCGAGATCGCATTCAAATCAACGATCGGCTTCGTACCAAGTGCCTCAATGCGTGAGGCAGATCTGTTCAGCAGCTGGCTGAGGTCATGCCAATTTGTTTCCCATCTGCTGGTAAGAACGTTGATGCGTTGATTTAGCTGTTCACGTTTGCGCTCAATCTCGTAGGCTTCGAGCCCCGCGATGAACTCGACTGCTCGTTTGTGGACCTCTCGAATGCGAAAATATGTCGGAATGGCTGCGGGGATGGAGGACCACCCGGACTTTTGCTCCACCCAGAACAGCGGGAACACGGTTTCGAGATAGAGCTTGATATCTTCTTTCTCGTAGCCTCGAACGACGGGAAGCTCCCAGCCAAGAAAATTCTCGAGGAAATGATGGAAACCGTCCTCACGTTGAGCAGCCCCCGGGTCTCGCACGAAGAACTGCTGAGTCCGATACTGGCCTTCAGGTTCAGACAGACCAGGGCCGAATTTTACTGTTATCAGGCGGTCATCGAGTTTTGAGACGACAGGGCGATGGACTGTCGCTATTGTGCCGACTGAATTTTCCAGTTCGAGCATCACGTCAGATTCAACGACCCGCACGCTCTCGCCACTATCTGTCACAAGATGGCTTGTCATCGCGTGTGGAAGAGGGATCTCTCGACGAGGGCTCAGCATTCGTTCCAAACCAAGAACGTAAATCATCCCTTGAAGGCAGGTTGATTTACCCATGGTGTTGTCGGCCCAAAGAACATTTAGCCCGTCGGTGAAACCGAGTTCAACTCCGTACCAGCCCCGCTCTGTGAGCGCGCGAAGCCTTAGGCGTCTCAGTTTAAAAGTCATAGAAGATTCTCCGGACGCCAGACCGTTTTCATAAAGCCATCAGTTAGCTTCGGCGCCACCTCGGAAAGGAAGGCTCTCTCGGCGTCAAGTACGCCGCTAGCTTTGGCAATTGCCTCAGCTGCTTTGCGACCTTCGTCCGTCAAAACAACCACCGATCCTTTGTTAACGCTAACGAGACCCATCGAATGGCTGAGCGCTACCGCGCGGTTTAGCCAAGGCTCGACCCTTACGGATACGTCGAGTGGACGATACCGTCCCGCGATCAATCCTAGTGCCTCCTCTCGACCCTCCTCGAGTCGCACATTATGAGCAAGAAATTGGAGCTTCTGAAAACTCGCCTTTTTCCCTCGACTGTAAAATACACTTAGGAGCAGTATCGCCATTCCCCAAGCCATCCGCAGGTCGCCTGCGACAGGCTCTGGGCGGACGGTGAACGTGAACTTGGATGTATTAAGGATGTCTAAGAAAGGGCTTTCACGGGACATCTGGGAAATCCAATGGGCACTGCATTATCCATTCAGAGACGGTTCCGAACACGAGTTGATCGACGTTCTCAGGTGATAGGTTTGGCGCCGCACCCTTGATTGCTTCCTTCAGGTTCATAATCTCATCGTTCAGGATGCCACTGGCCGTAACTGCAGTGGGGCCGGCAAACTCTAAATGGCGCCTCCGGCTCGCAATCACCGTGGCAAGATTGTCATGTAACTCTGGTGCCTGAGAACGAAGTGCACTCATAAGCGCCGCGCCCTGCAGATGATAACGAGTAGCATCCGCAACCGCATCTTCAAGCTTTTGAGGAGTTGTACGCTTCGCCAGCTTCGTGCGAGCCGTTGACAGCAAATCCTGTGACCCCTTCTCCTTCTCCCAAGAGCTAATCTGCGGATTTGTCGGATTTGGAATGCTAAGTTTGATGAGCGACAGTTGCGCCGCATTCAGCGTTAGGGCGTCAGCGCCGAAAAATGCTTGATCATGAATAAGGACCTCAAAGTCAGTGTCGAGGTAAGGCAGTGCTTTCGATCGGAGCTCCGTCGTCTTGTTCGCGCAGTGTATGTTGACGTCCTTGCTGTCGTGTAATGGGCTGAGCAGGACCCATCTCTTTATCGGCGCGCCGAGGAAGAGTTTCGATACGATAACGTTGTTTTTTTGAAGCTTACCCAGATCCCTGGTGATCTTATCTTTTTGCTTCTTCGCGCGTTCAGCGACTCCGATCGGCTCTTCTACCGCGTAACACTGATATGCGACGCTGTCCTTGTTGCAGTAATAGTCGATACCAAGGTCGCCCTGATCTTTGGCGGGTACCTTGTGAACGTTTAAGACGCCATGCCGACAATTCAGGAGGCCAAGCGCAAATATCTCCCAGTCGTCGGGATTCCAAATAGTTGTTGTTGACGGCAAGACTTCCCCCAGTATTCAGTATAGGTAATCTACATGAAGGGCGGTTGCGTGCAATGGAAGATTGTCGGCCTTAGGTAGCATCACTTTGCTTTTTGATCTCATTGGTAAATGTTCGCTCTGCGGCACGTCGCCCAGACCGATTGGGCATGTTGAGATGGTTCGCTTCCTGGACAGCAGGCGCGGTCTTCCGCATCTTCTTTGGGTGATTGAGATTTGTAAGCATGCTTTCACCCCATCGCTCTTAGTCCGCCCTGGGCTGACGACTGGCCCAGTACGACGTGTATTTTGGCCCTTTGGAATCGGGCGGCGACGGGGGCTCGTGAATCAAAACAGGCACCGGCGCGGGAAGGTCTGGCCCGACGATTATGGCTTCTCCAGGCGCGAGAGTCGGGATGAACAGAGCGGCGTTGCGATCAAGATCGCCGCAGGCTTTCTCGACTGCATTGCGATCGTCTTCATTGGTCAGACGATGCACAATCAACGTGCCAAGTTGGCTGAGAACATCGGCCGGAATATCGCGAGGGCGTTGTGTGGCAAGGATGGTCGTCAGTCCGTATTTGCGACCTTCTTTGGCGATAAGCCCAAACGCTTCAAGTTTCACGCTGGCGTATTCGTCGCCGATGGTTCGGCCTAGGAATTGGTGTGCTTCATCCAGTAGTGTGATCATCGGTTTGTCTCGAAAGGTGTTCTGCCGGGCGCGGGCCAGGAGAAAGCGCCCGATGACATTCAGAAGGATTTCGCGCGTGTTGTGCTCGAACCTGACGTTTTTGAAGGATATTCGCAGGATGTCCTGCCTTTCGGACGCAAAGAATGCTTCCAGAACCTTTACTAAGGACTGTCCACGATTACCGAACAGGCATTCAAGCTCAGGGGTATGGATCAACGTGCGCATGCGCGCGATCAGGCTTTCGCAGTAGCCTACGGCCTGCTCATTGACCTTGCCCCAGTGGGTCGGATTGTCCCAATCCGTCGGCTGGACGCACTCCTGCTGAACCTGGTCGGGAAGGTTTTCAATGTCGAAGTGGCAAAGCGGACTGTGAATCACATCGCTATGCACTTCCAAAGCTTTCAGGAAGGGGCGGCGGTCCTTTTGCTTCTTAAGGAGCAGCTTTTTCTCATAGATCGTCACGCCTTCAAGCTGTCCCTCACTTTTCTTAACAAGCTTGAGGCTCTTGATCGCTTCGCGGAGTTTGGGGCCTTGACTTTGGCCCGATGGGCGAAACAAAGCAAACAGATCGTCCTCGGTCATGAACTGGTAGGGGAAATGAACCTGCTGGCTGCCGGCTTCTTCGTGGTCGAAGGCGTAGTGCTCCGATATGGCGGGGATTTCTGCAAATTCGCCGGTGGGATCAAAGAGAATGCATTTACCGCCAGCGGCTTTGACCTGCTGGAGTATGGTGGCCAGGGTCCAGCTCTTGCCGCCGCCCGTGGCGCCAAACACGCCGCAGTGGCGGCCGAAGAGCTTCTCAGGCGGCAGGCGCAAATGTACACCGCTGCCCGCATCGAGCGTGCCGATGTCGAGCGCGCTCGTACCGCTCGCCACCAGTGAATTTGCCATGAGCTCGCCGAACATCGACGGATCGGCCAGGTAAACCGCGTCGCCGACGCGGGGATGGTGGCGGATGCCACGGATGAGTTTGCTCTGGCGTTGATCGACTGACGCCAGCAGTTGCACCCTGCCGACCGGGTGAGGGTCGGGTTGCGTGCCCAGCGTCGGCTCGACGGTCAATCGCTCGGCGTCGGGCAGTTTGACTTCGACCAGTCGACCGAGAAGTTTCACGAGCTCGCAATCCACGAATACGAAGTCGCCGACGGCGCCGCGCGCAAGGGCACGGCGCTCCGGCCGGGCGGTGGCGTAAGGCAAGTTCACTTGCACCGTTGACGCCGTCACGACGGAAATCGTGCCGACATAGCGATCGGGATCAACCAGGCTGTGTTTGATCACGACTGTACCCCATCGCCGAAGCCTCTCGCGGCCTGCATACGGTCAAGATGGCGTTCGCGTTCGGTTTGCGCAACAAGATCAGGGATGGCTAGCGCCAAATCCTCAAAGCGGCCGCTGAGCAGTGTGATACGCTGATCGCCAATCCGCGCCAAGTGCTTGAACCTTTCGAAATAGTCGCTGATATGCTCGCGCACCGCGCTTTCCCCGGCGATGGTATGATCGCCTTTCTCCAAGACATCGTCTCTGAGAAAAGCCACGTCACACACGATCAGCTTGAGGCTCATATTGGCCTCCAGTGCCGCCATCACTGGCTTGCTCAGGTGGTCGTCGTTGAAGCCGAAGCCTGAGACGATCAGGGCGGTATCCGGCTCGCGCAGCGAGCTTTGAAACGCGCCCATCATATCAAGATAAGGAGGCTCAAACGCTTCCTGGTATTTGCTGTCGCGCGGAAAGATCAGGAGAGGCGTTTCCGAGCCTTCAGTCCGCACGATATCGGCACCGCTTCGCTTCCAGTCGATCGAGCCGTGGAGTTTGTAGAGATGGAACACGTTCTCGATATAGTCAGGCCCCTCCTTGGCATTCTCGCGGCGGACGATGTCGTGCGAGAAATGGCCGCGATCATAGATTTGCGGCATGGAATGGGAAAAGCCATCGATGATGGAGAAGCGCTGTGTCCGCGCGGCGTATTCAAAACACAAATCGTAGTTGGTCGTGAAAAATTTGGCGCGCGGCTTACGCACGCCGCGCCGCGCGATCTTACGGATGATCGTGCCGTGCGCCTTGAGGTCCGTATCCTTGTTGACGAAGCTGACGCGCTTGGAGATCGCCTTCTCGGCGGTTCCAATGAAGTTCGTGATTTTGGCGCTCTGGGCGTTGTCGAAGAGCTCGACATAAATTTTGCATTGGGTCAGCAATTTCTCAATGTTCTTTCCAATGTCCTTGGCTTTGGGGATGAGCTTGATCACTTCCTGGAATGTGTCGTCGGTGGCTGCGGTTTTGACCGCATCCCAAAGGTCGCCCATGCCGGGCGCGGTGAGAGCGTTCTGTGCGGTATTTCGTGCGCAGAATGATGCGCCGGCCCCGGTCAGCACCATCAGGTTCGAGGCGTTCATGGCGATGCTCAACGCAAGATCGATATCGCGGTTGGCGCCGAAACTGGTAGTTTTGCCATCGCCGTCAACTTGATCGGCGAACTCGACCCAGCCCTTGGCTGGGTTGAACAGCCGCAGATGATCGGCAGATGCCGGTAAATCCTTCCAGTATCCCAATGAATATCCCTCCATTTGCGATCTCGGTACGATCGCGCTATGCCCGTAATCGGAGCATGGCCGCAGACTACACGTCAAAATAAACTGTGTAAGCGTGTGGTGATAGATATTTGCAGGGGTTCGCGAGGCGAAAGACGCTGATATTTTTGCATGATCATTACGCAGACTTAGAGAGCGAGGTCATGCCGAGACAGCGGATGCTCAGTGCGAATGCACTCGATTGCCGTGGCGACAAGCTGTTCGCCGGCGTGTTTACCAAGAATGGAAGCCCGTAGGCAAACATTGGGATTGCCCATGGATTTCAGAGAGATGAGATTTTGGAACTTTCGCAGGTTGCGGGTTCGATTCCGCTCAAGGCGCACGGATGCCGAATATCGAGGTCTCCGGTTCTGCTCACACTAAGACAGCAACCTGAGTCTGTTCGCAGCGCGAGCCGCCCCACGCGGTGCGAACAGGTCGCTTTGCGCTTCTTCAACAGTTCTCATCGGTGAACGACGGTTAGTGCAGCAATACCAGCCTCATCGGCCGCACGCAGAAACGCTTCCCGGAATTGCTCCGGAGCAATCTGACCGCTGATCGCATCAACGCAGGCCTTCACCGCGCTGACGTATTCCTCGCCATCATCGGAAGGCCAGTCCGTGATCAGCATATGCGCTGCGTCGCCGAGCGTGCGAACGATCTTGTGGGCTGGCTGACCGCGCAGCGTAAGTCCAACGGGTGTGAATGTCGACGATGTATTCCAGTTCATTGCCCCCGACCCCTCAAGGCACGGATGCTGCGATCCCAAGCGGACTATACGCGCGCATTCTAAAAATCCGAATTAAGAATTATGGCTGCCACGTCGAGCGATGAAAGTCTGCCGCGCGGAGAAGTGAGGGCGCTCGACGACGAGGGGTAGGCCGCCACTAGCGCGATCACGCATGAAGTCGTCATTGGGCTTTGGGCAGATCGCTCCACCTTATCCTCAGCAGAGGTTTAGCCGTTTTAGGAAGCTTCGAGCGATCAACCATCCGCGATGAGACTTCAAAGTCGGCGTTGATCTTCACGACGAGCAGCTTGCTGAAATTCCCCGACACTTTCACGGAAACCTCATCGTTGGACTTGAACGGCGTGATGGTTTTGATCTCCACGTGATCGTTGCCAAGCCGCCCGTCGGCACCCTGCGCGTAGTTCTTGTTCAGCTTTATCCCGTAGGTGATGGCGCCGAACAGTTCGCCAATGACGCCGTACAGATCAAGATGACGACTTGTCTCACGGTGGTAGCTTTCGGCCAGTGCCAAGAGGTCCTGAAAATACGGGATCAGATGTCGGATAGCATTGGGATATTTGGCGCGCCACTCGTGGTATTGGAGTTGTTCTTCCACGTCGGACCAGGAAACCCACTCGCCGTCGTCATAGAAGGCTCGATTCCAGATATCAGCATCCATTTCAAACCTCTTGGAAGCCTGATTTTCGCGACGCTGCCCGTGCGATCTTATGATCTATCCATCCAGAAAGCGCGTCCCAGAGCGCTCGGTCTCGACCGGCTTGGCAGGCGATCGCAATGATCTGCTGGTAGGAGATAGGCGTGATCGCCCCTTGGCCGGCGAGGCCCGGATCCATCAGGCCCCGTATCGCTTTCCGCGCCGTTGGAAAGCTTGGGTGATCGGCAAAGGCTGCCAGGGCAGCCGCTTGAAGGTTTCGGCGCTTGCCTATCGCTGCCGCCAGCACGGCGTTGCGCATCCACTGATAGGCGTCTCCCCTAAAAGGACAGGGCGCATGGTCGACAACCGGATCGAGCTCGAAGACCTTTGGGATGTATTCCCAATAGCGGATGCTCTTGCCTGTCAGAGCGCATCGCGACCGCACGCCATTCCCCGGGTTGATTTGGTCTTCGTAGTTTCCGTTGCATTGACGTTGGCCTGAGCGAGAAGCAGCCGTTTGGCTACATTGTCCTCCGGGTTCGGTGAACTTGCACTCGATGACGAGTGCGGCCGCGGAGCCGACGGCAAGTGCATCGACTTGCGTGAGCCTGGGTTCTCCCAGAAGCCGATCGGTATCAGTCCACTCGAGTGTCACTGTCCATGGGCCACCCGGTGCCACTCCCACACGCTCGGCGATGGCGTCGAAAATGCGGTCGCGATCTGTGCTCATCTTAAGTGTGCCGAACACATCGATTGCGATGGCTTGCGACGAATGCGCCTTATAGGCCTGAATTCGATTGGTTCGATCACGATGCCAGGGAAACCCCTTCCAGTCCTTGATCGCTGCGCGACTGGCCGGAAACAGATTTTCGCGAACTGCCTGGAAATCGGAGATCATCCCCGGGTGCGCCTCACTTCCATCAAGGCAAGACGATCGTTTCTTTCGGTCGAAGAGGCTCGACCCTGCATGCGTTCGTGATGAGATCGCTTTAGGTGACACTCGGCTTGTCCACCAGCTTCTCGACCAATTGTCTGAGTTCCGACGGCGTCGTTTGGCCAGCCACCACCTCATAATAGCCGATCCCGGCGCGTCGCAGCGCCTCCTTCTTGACCGCGTCGCGCGCGGCCGCGGTGCCTTGGTGATGCGCTCCGCCCTGGTATTCGATGACGTGCCGTGGGTGGCAATTGCCGTCCACGAGCAGCAAGTCGACACGTTTGGAGTTGATGCAGCTGTAGGCCTCTGAGTCGGCACTTCGAAGGATCTCGCCCAATGAAACCTGAGCCATCACCTGCCAGGACGAATTGCAGCCGATCACGACACTGTCGAGTTCTCGAAACACCCGGGCTTCACTCTTGTTCAGCAATGGTTGGATGGTGAACTTCGAACGCATCACGATACGCAGTTGATCCGTGGCATCGATTGGCCGCGATAGCTGAGCAGCTGGGGTCTGAAGCCAGGGGCCCTGTATGACGCGCTCGTTCCAGCGCCTTTCTTCCCGGCGTGATCTGCTCCTCTCACGCCCCGGCTGTTTGCTCGTCGCGGTTAGGAACTGCTCAATGGCCATCCCAATGATAATGCCGACAAACAGCGCAGCGACTAACAGTTCCGGCTTTTCGAAGTCTGCAACGGTTATACCGCCCGAAACGCCGACTGCGGCAGCTCCGATGATCAGCCAAGGTGCTGCGAACAGCACCGACCTCTGGCGATATTGCATGCCCCTCTCCGGATTCCCCGCCAAGATAGTATGACGCTTTTACGATGTGCGGAAAGTTATCCAAAAGAATGGGGGCTCGCACGCATGAAGCTTCCCCCGGGGAACCGATATTGGCCCGCAGTCGACATCCGCTTCGGCCCAGGACGTTCCTACGTCGCTGGCGCGGCGAGAGATTTTCGAGGCCAGCACTTGGCTTGTTGCTATGGGGTTCACGTTTTGGGCCAGGAAGATCGCATAAAGGATCGAAGGGAACCCGCCGGCAGGTGAACAAAAGATAAAGCATGGCAGGCACATAGCTATTGATGCAGTTCGTATTCGAACCGTTCAAGGCGCGGCACCAGCCAATCCTTCTCACCGCTTTCGACCCGTTCAAGAGCTTCACAGGCAGAGGACTCTCGCAATCCAAACAGCTATCCGTCACTTCAGATCAAAACCCGCGTCCAACGCCGATGGACCAAATGCGAAAATTGAGAACAGACCAAGCGGCGAAGGAAAAACTCGATGATTTTCACCTATATCCGTAAAACTAGTTGTATTGCGTTAGCGAATCCTTGAGCTGCAGCGAGCATCGTCCGCTCACCTCGAGATGGATCTGGACTTGATGACCATTTTTGGCCAATCGCGCCTAACACGCATCACCTACGCCGTGCTGCTTCTGCTCATGTTCTGCTTCGATTTTGCGAAGGACCCGATCGAGCGCCTGATTATGGCCGAACATGATCAGGCAGCGCGTGAGTTAATGGCGCCACGCACAGGGACCGCCGTCGGAGGAGAGGTCAGCGGCAAAAACATGCCGCTGATGTTCAAAGGGCAAGAAGAGTTGGTGAAGCAGGTTGCAGCCTCCGGCCGCAAGCCGACGGCAGAGGACATGCAAAATTTCCGTGCTATGGCGGCCAAAGGGGCTATACAGATGGCCATGGGAACTGGAGCGGGCGATGCCGAAACAGCCAAGCTCGTTGCCCGCCGCTCCTTCTTCGAAACGCTTTACATGGTTGCCGCGATTGCGATGACAGCGATCACCATTGTAGGCCTGCTCTACATGGTATCGAGTCGGCTTCGCGACATTGGTTGGTCTCAATATCTGCTTTGGCTGCTGCTCGCGCCCGTCTTCTTACCGAGGTTTTTCGCAATTCCCTTGCCGACGCTTGCGATCCAGGGAATTACCTGTTTCTTCTACGGCATGCTTCTCGTTCTTGCCTTCATTCCCGGTGAGGACTCCAGCCCACCCGCCCGTTACAAGTTGGCCCAGCCGACATCGGCTAAACGTCGGCCGGGTCAGTTCGGGCGACTTGGCACGCAATAGCCGTAGCGGCTCGTGCGGCCGAGTCGGGACCCGGCCCGACTAGTCGACTGAGTTCGGTCGCTGACTTGTTGACGAGAGGGTATGCCTCATCCGTCAAGGGCCGGAAGAGGACACGGACGAAATTTTCACCCAAAGAGAGCATAGCGCGGCAATTTCACTTGCAATTGTACATTCAATTTGTAATGTCCATCTGGCAGTCGCGCATAGACCGATTGCAACTCTATCGAGCCATTTTGCTCGAAACCCATGGGGCTGGGGATACATGAATAACATTGCGACGGAAGCGTCGGCTAAATCAAGTCAAAACCCATTATCTGATGAAACCAAAAAGAAGCTTGCCGGAGCTAAGGCGGCATTGCAATCAACATTTGGGCAGGTTGTTCTAGCGATGAGCTCGGTGCCACGCTACCGCAGTCAGATGTTATCCGACCTCCATCATCTGGTTGTGGATCCCTTAATTAATGATCGTATCGCCATCGCGACACCCAAGGCCGTCACTGGCATTGAGCCGCCGGCGATCGCCATTTGGGCGACTGTCAGTGCCGAGGTTGATGCTCGTATTTCGGAGCAGGCTAAGGCGGGAGTGTTCCCGGCCCGCCTGAAGCCGGAAGACTGGAAGAGCGGTGAGGTCGTTTGGTTGCTCGACGTGATCGCGCCCACACGCGAGCTGGCAACGATGGTTCTGGCGAATTTTCATCAGGTTGCCAAGCGAGGAGACATCAAGATCCACCCGATGGTCGCCCATTTAGTCGATCGGGAAATCTTGGGAAAACTGACTAACGGTGTCACGTCAGCGGCTGCAAGCAGCGCTGAGTTTGGCAACGTGATGAACTGATCGAGCTGGCCGCCGAAACTCCAACAACAAATGTCAACTTTGAGCGCGCCTCGACCGGGTGTGCGATATCCGTTGCGGTGGGTTTGGCACCAACATGCAGACAGTGAGCGTGCTCGCGTCGCTTATAATGAAGGCTGTGCCCCTCATCGTAGCGAAAAACTCTTGATTGAAAAATGGGCAGCTAATGAAGCGTCGGTCGCTCTTGGCATCACTTTGCGCACTGCCTCTCGCGTCTTGCCAGGGTGAGAGTGCATCTGTTCGCTTTAAGGTTATTGCGTCGGCTACGGTGGATGGCCGACCGATTGAGAGTTCCTCGGTGATGGAAATCACCTATTCCAAGGTAACGCGCAGCCTTATCGGAAATGGTGGCGTCACACGTCTGTACGGCGAGGCGCTGATTTTCGATCTCGGAGACAAAAGTACGGCCTATATCCTGCCGGTCCAGCATGATCCGAACAACACTCTGACTCAAGTTTACGAAGCCGGAGTACTGACGAGCCTTGGCATCAAGAATAGCATTGGTTCGCTGTCGGAAGCGGACTTTGCAACACTACGCGATGCGAGCGGTCGCCGTCCCTTCAAGCTAAAAACGGGCAGACTGCCTGTGATTGTCTCGTTCAAGAACGAAACCGATCCCAAAACGATATTTGAAATCCAGTCCGCGGATTTCGGTCGATACTTCCCAGGTATCCACTTCACAGGTCTCGATATCGAAATAACGACTGACCCTATCACCAATAAATTGCGAGAACGGCTCCCCTGGCTCGATACCGCCGTGGCGCCCGGAAAAATTTTTCCACGCGATCCTCCAGGGGTCTCGCGCCCACGCAATGAACTGCCGTTTAGCTACATAATAACTCCCGCCAGATTCTTTGGAGATGGAAGCCGATGACAGAGACGCCCACCGACAAGAACGTAATGTTGGCCCTGCTTGCTCTGGATGCATATTCAAGGGGAGATAACCCGCAAGTTACAGACAAGGACGGGAACGAACTCTCCAATAGAATTGGAAATGCCCAAGTCGACAAGTTGTCCAGCGATGTACTTGACGGAACTGCAAGCATATCTGGTTTTAGCGCCACTTCCTATAAATGGACAGTTGGCGGGACTACGGAAACGGTAATTGCCTATCGAGGCACGGATTTTATCACCAATGGCGGCTGGCCATCGATCGAGACGTTAAAGGACATAATTGCCGGCTGGTCCAGTTCCTTTGGGATGACCGGCGACGATACAGGTGTCCCGATCGTTCATCTCCAGCCCTACTATGCTGAAGAATTCTATAAAAACGTAACGGGTCATGAAGTCTTCCCCGGATGGAACTCCAGCGATGACGATTATGACTCGTCCACACCGTCAAATGTGATCATAACCGGTCACTCCCTCGGCGGTAGTCTTGCTGGTTTCATCGGGTCTCTGACAGGAACCGAGACTGTTGTTTTTAACGAGATACCCTACTTAGGCCTCGCGCTTACGGCGTCGCTTGATACGTTTTTCAGTACCCTGACAATCGCTGACGATCCAAAGCAGATTGCCGACACAGTTCTCGATGCGCTGAAAGGGGAAGGCCTAACCATTAACGGTTTCAGGCTCCCCATGGCCACGAGCGTAACCTCCTATCGAATGGATGGAGAGGTGGCAGCTTTGGCGCGCGTCCTTGGGCCGTTTCTCGGGATACCAACGAATCTGTTGATCGACAAACTTCGCGGTGCAGACGCGGCTCAGGTCGACGCCATCGCGGCGGCAGCTCTCGTATATGGGCTCTCGGTCGATGGACAGTCTCATATCGTGCCCATGAATGCCTATGGCGGCGGCTTGCTGGATGCCATCAGCTTGCATTCTCAGGCGCTTATGGTTCTCACGACTTACGCCGATGCTGAACATCATGTGAGCTGGAGTTCCGTAGGCGGGTCTCTGTTCAAAGCATATTTTGACGAACAGCTTGGCGTTGCGGCTGAAGCGGATCAACTGGGCGGATATGGAACGGCAGCCAGCAAGATGCTGAATGCGATCGCTTATTCCGTACTCGACGAGGGCAATCTTATCTTCGGCAACACGGGGGCGCGCGCTCTTTTCGACGACGCTGATGCTCTCGGAGTTCTAGTCTCATCGGGGAAGTCATCAGCAGTTCTGGAAGGTGCTTTGGATGGTCTGGCGGAAGCAATCGTGCAATTTGCCGGTTTGATGGCTGTTCGACAGGTCAACTATCACGACTACGGCGAATCAAGCCCCTACCGTCCCGAGCAAGGAGTTGTTCAGCTTTCTGACGAGAATGGCGATGCAGTCCAGACCGCTGATCAAGCAAGTATTCTTACGCTTGAAATAAACCAGGAACTATGGCGCTTGGGGCAGGACGACCCTAACGCGTTTATCGAAATCCGAGGCGTGAAGACGCTTCTGGAGAGCCTGTTCGAGCGCACGGCTGATACAATCGGAAGCAGTGTCGTTACGGAGGCAATTCATACTCTGTATCCCAGCTCAGAAGACAAGCCGATCCAAGAGGTAATCGGCGCGATACAATTTTCGGTTTCCGAAGATCCGCTCAAGACAAAGCTGCCTGAGTGGTACGGCGGATACGACCCGCACCATGCGTCATTGCTAGCTGCTACCGATGGAGACGACGCGGTCGATGGCAACTCTAAGAACAACATAATTGCTGGCTCGGACGGTGATGATGTTTTGGATGGACATAGCGGCCGCGACATCTTGATCGGGGGTTCCGGAAACGATTTGTTCATCGACTCGGTCACTGAAGAGAACGTAAACACTGGCCATAAGAACGATAACGATATTTACGTCGGCAGCGATCAAAAGGTTGGCCTTCTAACTGATTTCCTCGAGTGGCTCGTATTCGGCACCGAAACAGACACGGTCCGATACACGGTTGATCCGGGTGCGTCAGCAACGGATCCCGAGGCGACCGGAGATCTTTCTGACTTCACACAAGGCCTTCGCGTCACCGATCTCCAGAAAACCACGCTCGGCCAGGCTGAGGCCATTAAAATAACTATAGAGGACGCCAATAGCGGCGCAAAAGGTACTGACATCCTTCTTTCGATCGATAAGGTCGAATTGTCAGACCGAGCTGACGAACTTGTTTTGAACGATGCCGCACTCGATGCACCCATCCTCATCGATATGGGCAAATCCGGGCGTATCCAATCCGAGGTGCCGGCTGGCGAGAGGTTGAGCCCTAACGCCTTCACTGAAAACGTCGATGTCGTCGACTACTCTGGGCTGTCGCACGGCATTAACTACCTCAACGGTGTGACGTCGGACCACGATGACGTCTACACGCTTGACAACGTATTCCAATGGCAGGGTTACGATCAGGAACTCTTGACCATTGTCGACTACGCGGCCAAGGGAGCGCTTGGCTACAACAATGCGCTGCATGTTCAAGGCGCCGATCAGGTCAAGCTCAGCGATCATGATGATGTGCTGATCAGTGCCGACTTCGGCTCGATCATCACCACCGGTGAGGGCCAGGACAAGATCTGGTTCACCAACGGCATCGGTGTGACTGACCTCAGCAGCGAAGACCGCATCGCGCTCGGCGGTGTCTTGACGCTTTATGGCGGCCTCAAAAACGAAGCGTCGGAGGATCCCTATGCCTGGGGTCCGTATGGAACAGCTTATGCATTGAATGCCGAGGGAGAACTCGTCATCCGCAATGCATTCTGGCATGTGGCCAATGCCGATGGGACCCCGTCGGATGGCGTCGCGACGATGTATGTCCTCAATTGGAAGGATCAGGCGACGGCGGGCCCAGGCGGCGAAGGCGAAGTTGGGCCAGGCGGGATCTTCCTGGCCGAATACCATATGTACTTCGTCCGCTTCCGTGACATTACGCTCGATATGAAGGGGCAGTATTCCGTGCTCGGCGAGGGCGCGTTCGACATTCTCGGCCTGATGATCAAGACGATGACGGGTCATTATCCCTGGGGTGGTCAGGATCCTCTCGTCCTCGACCTCGATGGTGACGGCATCGAACTCACGGCGCTTGATCGCTCCAAATCGAAGCTCGATCTCGACAACGATCTCTATGCCGAGTCATCCGGTTTCGTCGGCAAGGACGACGGCGTTCTTGTCCGTGACCTTAATGGTGATGGCAAGATCACTGGTTCCGACGAGATGTTCGGCAACGCCACCACTTCGGGACTCGCCGCACTCGCCCTTCTCGACGGCAATCACGACGGTAAGGTCGACGCCAACGATAGTGGGCTCGCAGACTTCAATGGCGATGGTACGGTCACATCGGCCGACAGCTTCTCCTCACTTCTCGTCTGGCAGGATGCCAACGAGAACCACCGCACCGATACCGGTGAGCTCAAGAGTGTCGTGGATCGTGGCATTACCTCGATCAACGTGACGCCGAACACCGGAACCACGACCCAGACGGTCAATGGAAATACAATCACCAGCACCGCAGGCTATACGCTCGCTGACGGTACGGTTCGCACGATCGCAGACGTGCTGCTCAGTCTCGACAACCAGAACACCACCTATGTCGGTGCTCCGATCCAGGTCTCCCAGTCGGTCCTCGACCTTGCCGACCTTAAGGGGCGTGGCACCCTCGTGTCTTTGCACGAGGCACTGAGCGTTCTTCCGACAGCCGAGACGGCTGTGCGCGCTGCAGTCCAAACGCTGACGTCGCCGGTCCTATCGGACTTGCGCGAGGCAATCCGGCCTATCCTGACGGCATGGGCTGAAGGCTCTCCGGTCAAGATTGGTGCTGATATTATAACAGGCGCCGCGGGCCTGACCGCGTATGACGACCTTGCGATCGTTCGCAAAGACGGCAATGTCGTCGATTACGCTTGGGGCGTTTCCTCCGCCGGTGACAGCACGTCCGACATTCCGGGCATCCGGATGGCCTCGGGCGTCATCGTCTCGAGCAGTGAGGGTACGTCGGGACGCGGCGAGCTCTCCAGCCTCCTATCGCAATGGACGGGTGGCGACTCATCGATTGTCGTCACGACCGGAACGGAACTGCATAACGGCGTTTCGGTATCCTATCTCGATTACCGCGACGGTGACGACTACCTGCGCATCTACAACTACCAGAAGGCCGACTGGAGCAGCAATCTTGCATCGTCGGCCAATCACACGCTCGGCAGCGGCGTCGTCATCGACACGATCTCCGGCTCGGACTTCTCCTTCTATGAACGGTTGATCGGTGAATCGCTGCACGCGTTCTTCGATGTTCCGGACTCCGCCACCGCCGGCTACCAGGCGGTTGCGGCCTTCCTCGACAAGATGGATGATGCCCTCGACCTCTTTGCGGTTCGGCTGGCGGTGCAAAGCGGTCCCCTTGCGCATTATTTCGATAGCATCGACTATAATGCCCAAAGCGACGGCTTCACCTCGAAGAGCGGCTCGCAGATTGCCGCTGTCTTCACTGCGCTTCTTGCCGATGCCGAGCAAAGCAGCGACGCCGTGTCATGGCTCACCGATTGGAAGCCTTTCTTCGACGTATTCCTGTCCGACTATTCCCGTGGATCGGCATCTCAGAAGAACACCTATGCCTTCCTGGTGCAGAACATGCTCAACGCGGTTGAGCAGCATGCCGGCGGCATCTCAGTCGTCGACTTCGCGCATGCCTTCGGCATGGCGCAGGATCTGTTCTTCACCGGAACCGGCGTGGTCATTGGCAGCGGACAGGACGACATCCTGATCGTCGATGGTGGCGAAACGGTCGTTCGCGGCGGGACAGGCTCGGACAACTATGTTATCGGCAAGAGCTTCGGCTCGACTGAGATCTTTGACGACGATGGTCTCGGCGGCAGCGTCGATACGGTCCGCTTCTCCGCCCACAATGCCGGCGACATCATAGCCTCGCGCGATGGTATCGACCTGCTTCTGACCGATAAGGTCACCGGCGCTGTATTGCGCATCACCAACGAGTTCGAAGGGCGCTGGCCTGGCTTGATGATTAGCGACGCCTCCCACGACTTCGGAATCAACCAGATCGTATTCAAGGACGGCAGCGTTTGGACTAAGGTGGACATTGCCGAAGCCGTTTCGAAGATCGATGATGCATCGACCCACGTCACAGGTACGGAGGACATCGATGTCCTGCAGGGTGGTAAGGGAGACGACCTGCTCGAGGGCGGCGGTGATACTGATATTTATCGCTACGGTCGTGGCGACGGGCAGGATACGATCCACGACTTCGAGGGCAATGCCTTCCGCAATGACCAGGATATGCTTCAGTTCCTGGACGGCATCCGTAGTGGGGATCTGATATTCCTCCGCGATGGCGCATCGAACGATCTCGTCATCCGCTTCAAGAATAGTCCGCTCGACCAGATTACCATCCAAGGACAATTCGCTGCGACCTATACCGGTCCTTATGGCACCTGGTACATGAACCGCATCGACCTGTTCACGTTCGATGACGGCAGCAGCCTGACAAGCGATCAGGTCGCCAGCATCGTGTTGCAAGCCCATTCTACTGATGGAAATGACGAGCTCTATGGCATGGAGCGCGAAGACATCCTGCGGGCTGGCAAGGGTGACGACTTCATCTCCGGCGGAAATCAGAGCGATCTCTATCTCTATGCGCTTGGAGACGGTCACGACGTCATTCAGGATCGAATGACCAACATTCTGTCCGGAACCGATGACTTCCTGCGATTTGGAGCAGGTATCGGCCGAGAGGATATTAGCTTCGGCAGGGTGGATGGCGACCGCCATTCAATTGTTATCTACGTCAATGGTGGTCAGGGAAGCATTACGCTCCAGAACGAGTTCGCCTACGCCGCATCTGGTGTCTTTGGAAATATCTTCTTCGACCGTATCGAGCGCATTGATTTCACGTCGGGCGACCAGAGCATTTCCTGGCACGAACTCGCGACGATGCTCATCGCGTCGGAAAAAACGAGCGGTGCCGACATCATCGAAGGTTTGGATATTGACGACATACTTGATGGAGGGGCCGGCGACGACACCCTGTACGGTTACAACGGCAACGACACCTACGTATGGGGCCATGGCTACGGCAACGATACGATCCAGGAGCGTGGCGCCGGCGCTCTGAATGGCGGCGATTTCGACAAGATCATTTTCAACGATCAGGTAGTCGCATCTGACATTCAGCTAGTTCGAGATGCAGGTAGCAGCGATCTCGTCATAAGGCTTCGCGACAGCGGCGAAACGCTGACGCTGATCGGCCAATTCTCTTACAATGCCATAAATTATCGACCAGACCAGGTCGATGAGATCCATTTCTCAGATGGCGTTGTCTGGAACGCCGCCGACATCCGCAGCCAATATCTGCTTTCGATGAAAACGGCAGGCAACGACTCCATCTACGGATTCTGGACAAATGACACCCTGGATGGGGGGGCAGGCAACGACTACCTCGCAGGTGGCGATGGCGATGACACCTATTTCTTCGGCTATGGCGACGGACAAGACATCGTCCAAGAGAGCTATGGCATTGTGCTCTATTCCGATAACGACACAGTCCGGTTCAACAGCAACGTCAACGTTGATGACGTCACATTCCAACGTGTCGGCGACTACGACCTGCTGATAACGCTTGCCGGATCGAATGACTCTCTTCTCATTCGGAACGAATACGATATCGCCGTCTGGGACATGAACGATGTCGAGCAGTTTGCGTTCGCTGACGGCACGATTCTATCGAAGTTCGACATCATCGTTCGGTTGATCGCTGCCCAGGTGACCGAGGGTGACGACACGGTCACGGCTTTTGATTTCGACGATGTCATCGCCGCAGGTGCGGGAGCGGACACGATCGATGGCCGTAGTGGCAATGACACGATCACCGGCGGGACCGGCAACGACACGATCGACAGCGGCTGGGGCAACGACACGATCTATTACGCCCGTGGTGACGGCAACGACACGATCACGGATACGGGCATGTGGGATACCGACGACCGGCTGGTGTTGTCCGGCATCAATCCCGCCGACGTGACGTTGGTGCGCAATGGCAACGATGTGACGCTGGTCATCGCCGAGAGTGTGGCGGGTGCGGGCGACGCCGGCTCCATCCTGCTCAGCGGCAATCTCAACGAGTACTATCAGACCGGCCTTGAGAAGGTCGTCTTTGCCGACGGCACGATATGGACGCGTGACACGATGCGGGCAGCAGTGCTGGCCGAGGCATCGACGTCAGGCAACGACGTGATCACCGGCTTCAACGCGGCCGACATCATCAATGCCGGCGCCGGCAACGATACGATCAATGCCGGTGATGGCAATGACACGATCACCGGCGGGATCGGGAACGACACGATCGACAGCGGCTGGGGCAACGACACGATCTATTACGCACGCGGCGACGGCAACGACACGATCTCGGATTCGGGCATGTGGGATACCGACGACCGGCTGGTGTTGTCCGGCATCAATCCCGGCGACGTGACGCTGGTGCGCAACGGCAACGATGTGACGCTTGTCATCGCCGAGAGTGCGGCGGGTGCGGGCGATGGCGACAGCATCCTGCTCCAGGGCAATCTCTACGAATACCTTGAGAGCGGCCTTGATAAGATCGTCTTCGCCGACGGCACGGTGTGGAGCAGAGCTGATCTCAGAGCGATGCTGGTGAACTTTGCCGGTACTCCAGGCGACGATGTGATTACCGGATCAAACACGTCTGACATCATCAATGCCGGCGCCGGCAACGATACGATCAATGCCGGTGATGGCAATGACACGATCACCGGCGGGATCGGCAACGACACGATCGACAGCGGCTGGGGCAACGACACGATCTATTACGCACGCGGCGACGGCAACGACACGATCACGGATACGGGCATGTGGGATACCGACGACCGGCTGGTGCTCTCCGGCATCAATCCCGGCGACGTGACGCTGGTGCGCAACGGCAACGATGTGACGTTGGTCATTGCCGAGAGTACGGCGGGTGCGGGCGACGGCGGCTCCATTATGCTCCAGGGCAATCTCAACGAATACTATCAGACCGGCCTTGAGAAGGTCGTCTTTGCCGACGGCACGATATGGACGCGTGACACGATGCGGGCAGCAGTGCTGGCCGAGGCATCGACGTCAGGCAACGACGTGATCACCGGCTTCAACGCGGCCGACATCATCAATGCCGGCGCCGGCAACGATACGATCAATGCCGGTGATGGCAATGACACGATCACCGGCGGGATCGGCAACGACACGATCGACAGCGGCTGGGGCAACGACACGATCTATTATTCCCGCGGCGACGGCAACGACACGATCTCGGATACGGGCATGTGGGATACCGACGACCGGCTGGTGTTGTCCGACATCAATCCCGGCGACGTGACGCTGGTGCGCAACGGCAACGATGTGACGCTTGTCATCGCCGAGAGTACGGCGGGTGCGGGCGACGGCGGCTCCATTATGCTCCAGGGCAATCTCAACGAATACTATCAGACCGGCCTTGAGAAAGTCGTCTTTGCCGACGGCACGATATGGACGCGTGACACGATGCGGGCAGCAGTGCTGGCCGAGGCATCGACGTCAGGCAACGACGTGATCACCGGCTTCAACGCGGCCGACATCATCAATGCCGGCGCCGGCAACGATACGATCAATGCCGGTGATGGCAATGACACGATCACCGGCGGGATCGGCAACGACACGATCGACAGCGGCTGGGGCAACGACACGATCTATTATTCCCGCGGCGACGGCAACGACACGATCTCGGATACGGGCATGTGGGATACCGACGACCGGCTGGTGTTGTCCGACATCAATCCCGGCGACGTGACGCTGGTGCGCAACGGCAACGATGTGACGCTTGTCATCGCCGAGAGTACGGCGGGTGCGGGCGACGGCGGCTCCATTATGCTCCAGGGCAATCTCAACGAATACTATCAGACCGGCCTTGAGAAAGTCGTCTTTGCCGACGGCACGATATGGACGCGTGACACGATGCGGGCAGCAGTGCTGGCCGAGGCATCGACGTCAGGCAACGACGTGATCACCGGCTTCAACGCGGCCGACATCATCAATGCCGGCGCCGGCAACGATACGATCAATGCCGGTGATGGCAATGACACGATCACCGGCGGGATCGGCAACGACACGATCGACAGCGGCTGGGGCAACGACACGATCTATTATTCCCGCGGCGACGGCAACGAAACGATCTCGGATTCGGGCATGTGGGATACCGACGACCGGCTGGTGTTGTCCGGCATCAATCCCGGCGACGTGACGCTGGTGCGCAACGGCAACGATGTGACGCTTGTCATCGCCGAGAGTGCGGCGGGTGCGGGCGATGGCGGCTCCATCCTGCTCCAGGGCAATCTCAACGAGTACTATCAGAGCGGCCTTGAGAAGATCGTCTTTGCCGACGGCACGATTTGGACGCGGGCGGACATGCTGACACATATCGCCTATACTGGAGGCACCGTCGGCAACGACATCATCACCGGATCTTCGGCCGCAGATGTGTTGCGTGCAGGACTGGGCAACGACACCTTGAAGGGCGGGGCCGGCAGTGATGCGTACATCTATCTTGCAGGTGATGGCAACGACATCATCGACGAGCCGACGTCGGGAACCGATAGCGATGTTCTCAGGCTGGATGACTTGCTCAAGAGTCAAGTTCTCTTTGCTCGGTCGACAACATCCGCAAGCGACTTGATCATCACAGTCCTCGCAACCGGCGAAACGATTACGCTGAAGAACCAATTCGATACTGCCGGAGGCGTCGAGTCGATCGTCTTCAAGGATGGCGAGGTTCTCGGTGGTGCCGCGGGCGCGTTGGATACTGCGCTCACGGGGCTGCTGGCAATCTATGGAACCTCAGGTAACGATACACTTGCCGGAACGACGGCGAATGACATCATCGATGCGGGTGCGGGCGACGACCGACTTGAAGGCAAGGAAGGCACCGACACCTATATTTATCGACCCGCCGACGGAAATGATGTCATTTTCGACTACCGAGGGTCTCGTGATAATCGACTCGTACTTGGACTTGGAATAGACGCCAGCGATGTTGTTTTCGCGCGCGTTGCCGCAGACTCGAACGATATTAAGCTCGCCTTCCGCTCGATGTCTGGATCGATCACGCTCGACGGTCAGCTTTGGAGCGATGCGGGTGTTGAGTTCATTCAGTTCGCCGATGGTACGGTCTGGAACGAAACAGAGATGTTGCGTCGGTATGTTGCGGACCAGCAGACGTCCGGCAACGACATCATCTGGGGTACGAATCTATCCGACCTGGCAACGGGTGGTGCGGGCGATGACACCCTGACTACCTTTGGCGGCAACGATCGTCTGGTCGGCGGGACAGGTAACGATCGCCTTGACGGCAGCGGCGGTACCGACGTCTACGTCTACGAGGCAGGCGATGGGGACGACGTGATTTTCGACTACACCGGCAGTCGCGACAATGTTTTGGAGTTCAGGCAGGGGATCTCTTCAGCGGACGTGGTGTTTTCACGCGTCGCGAGCGACGCGGCCGACATAAAGCTGACGTTCCGCTCATTGTCCGGCTCGATCGTGCTCGACAATCAGCATTGGGGTGACGCCGGTGTGGAGTTCATTCGGTTTGCCGACGGCACCCTATGGGACGATGCCGAGATCGCTCGCAGATACGTTGCAGATCAAAAGACGGCTGGTGACGACACGATTTGGGCAACGAACCTATCCGACAACGTATTCGGCGGCGCCGGCAATGACACGATCGTAGCCTACGACGGCAACGACCGTCTTATCGGCGAGGCAGGCAACGACCGGCTGGACGGCGGCGGCGGCAACGACGTCTACGTGTACAACGGCGGCGATGGCGACGACGCTATCTTCGACTACCAAAGCAGCCGCAACAACGTTCTCGAATTCGGTGCCGGAATTTCGGCAGCGGACGTAGTGTTTTCACGTGTCGCGAGCGATGCGGCCGATATGAAACTGACATTTCAATCGATGGCTGGCTCCATCGTGCTCGATAATCAGCACTGGGGCGACGCCGGCGTCGAGTTTATTCGGTTCGCCGACGGCACGATCTGGGATGATGCCGAGATCGCTCGTCGATATGTCGCGGGTCAAACGACGGATGGTGATGACACCATTTGGGCAACGAACCTATCCGACAATGTAGTCGGCGGCGCCGGCAATGACACGATTGCCGGCTACGATGGCAACGACCGTCTAGCCGGCGGGGCGGGCAACGACCGCCTGGACGGCGGCGGCGGTAACGACGTCTACGTGTACAACGTCGGCGATGGCGACGACGCTATCTTCGACTACCAAAGCAGCCGCAACAACGTCCTCGAGTTTGGTGCCGGAATTGCGGTAACAGACGTTGTCTTCTCACACGTCACGAGCGATGTGAACGACATGAAGCTGTCATTCCAAGGGATGACAGGCTCCATCGTTGTCGATAACCAGCTCTGGGGCGATGCTGGTGTCGAATTCGTTCGTTTTGCCGACGGCACCGTCTGGAACAAGACTCAGATCGCGGCACGCTGTGTAGCCGACCAGCAGACCGCCGGCGACGACATCATCTGGGGGACGTATGGCGCCGATACAATCCAGGGCGGGGCTGGCAACGACACTCTTCGCGGGGTGGGTGGAAATGACACTTTCGTGTTCAAGGCTGACTTCGGCAAAGATACGGTGACAGATTTCTCCGCCGGTGCGGGCATTGGTGATGTCCTCGACATCAGTGACGACCTCTTCGCGGATTTTGCATCGGTGATGGCGGCCGCCACCCAGGTCGGAGCAGACACGTTGATTACTCATGACGCCAACACGTCGATCACTTTGAAGAACGTCGCGCTGACAAGCCTGCACCAGGATGATTTCCGCTTCACGGCTGCAGCGTGAGAAAGAGGAAATCGTCTTGAACAAGGCTGCAGAACAGTCGTCACAAGTATTCCTTGTGGCGGTTCTCTCGTCGCTTCGAAAGGCCTTCCTCGGAGTCGGCCTGACAAGCTGCGTCATCAATATCCTTGCTCTGACCGGCTCATTTTTCATGCTTCAGGTCTACGACCGGGTCATTCCCGGCCGTAGCCTGCCGACATTGGTGGGACTCGGGATCATCGCCGCAACGCTGTTCGTCTTCCAGGGCGTCTTGGAATTGATCCGGTCGATGTTGCTCGTCCGGGTTGGCACTGCGGTCGACGAACGTTTCGGTGACCGCGTTTACGGCTCTCTCGTCTTATTGCCGTCGCGCATGCAGATGCCGGGCGACGGGCTACAGTGCGTGCGGGATCTCGATACCGTCCGCGGTTTTCTGTCGGGACCGGGGCCGACCGCGCTGTTCGACATGCCCTGGATGCCGTTCTATCTTTTCCTTTGTTTCCTCTTCCACATTTGGATCGGAGTGACTGCGCTTGCCGGTGCACTGATCCTTATCGCCTTGACCATGCTTACCGAGGTTCGGTCGCGGCAGCCGGCGAAGGAAGCAGCCAAGCTTGCCGCCGAGCGCATCAATCTTGCCGAAGCGACCAAACGGAACTCGGAAGCCGTCCTCGCCATGGGCTTCGGCCATTTCATCGGTGAGCGTTGGACCGAGCTCAACCGAAAATATCTGGCAAACCACGTTGCCGCCAGCACGGTCACGGGCGGGCTGGCGACGGCATCGAAAATCCTGCGCATGATGCTGCAGTCGGGCGTGCTCGCCGTCGGCGCCCTTCTGGTGATCCGTCAGGAGGCAACTGGCGGCATCATGATTGCTAGTTCCATTTTGGTGAGCCGCGCCCTGGCGCCCGTAGAACTCGCCATCGGGCAATGGAAAGGCTTCGTTGCCGCCCGGCAAAGCTGGGGGCGGCTGACTAAGCTGATGACGCTCATGTCGTCGGAGCAGCGCGAGGTCGATCTACCGGCGCCGCGGGAAAACCTGATCGTCGAGAACCTGCAGATCGCCGCGCCGGGCGGGCGCAGCCCTATTCTTCGCGGCGTCTCCTTCAAGGTTTCGGCAGGAGAGGCAGTTGGCGTTATCGGTCCGAGCGCATCAGGAAAATCCACACTCGCCCGCGCAATCACCGGCCTTTGGTTGCCCTTGGGCGGCGCGGTAAGGCTCGACCAGGCTCTCCTTACCCAGTGGGATCCGCACGAACTCGGCCGCCATCTCGGTTATCTGCCACAGGATGTCTCGCTTTTCGATGGGTCGATCGCGCAGAACATTGCACGGTTTGACCCAAAGGCCGACTCCGAGACTGTCATCGCCGCAGCGAAGGCAGCTGGCGTCTACGACATGATCGTGCAATTTTCAGATGGGTTTGACACCAAGGTCGGAGAACAGGGATCGGTGCTCTCGGCCGGTCAGCGCCAGCGCATAGCGCTTGCTCGCGCACTCTATGGCGAGCCGTTTCTGGTGGTTCTCGACGAGCCTAATTCCAACCTTGATGCCGATGGCGAGGCGGCCCTGACGAAAGCGATCTCTGGGGTTCGCGCGAGGGGAGGGATTGCGATTGTGATCGCACACCGGCCGAGCGCGCTCACGGCAGTCGATCAGGTTCTTGTCATGGGCAATGGCCAGATGCAGGCCTTCGGTCCGAAGGACGAAGTATTGAAAAAGACCACGGCGAGGCCAGCCACGGCGACCCCGCAGCCGATGCGCCTGCTGATCGGCGGCGAGGAGACGGGAACATGAGCGATGTCGGAGCGCCATCGGCGGAAGGCGCCATCCGCAAGCTGACGGTAGCCGCCCTCAGCATCGTCGTCCTACTCGGCGGTGTGATGGGCGGTCTCGCTGCCACCACCCACCTTTCAGGCGCGGTCATCGCCTCCGGAATGGTCGTCGTTGACACTTATGTGAAGCCGGTACAGCATCAGAAAGGCGGTACCGTCGGCCAGATATTCGTCAAGAATGGAGATCTGGTGGAAGCCGGCCAGATCCTCATCCATTTGGACGATACCCAGACCCGCGCCAATCTCGCCATCGTAACCAAGCGGCTGAACGAGCTTTCCGCAAGGACGGCTCGGCTTGTAGCGGAACGCGACGGCACACAGTCGATCGCTTTTTCCGAAGAGTTGCTGGCAAAGGCCAGCGATCCAGAGGCCGCGCGCTCGATCGAGGGCGAGAAACGCCTCTTTGCCAACCGCCGGTCATCGCTGGTGGGGCGAAAGGCGCAATTGCGTGAGCGGATCGAGCAACTCAAGCAGGAAGCCGAGGGTCTGGTCGCCCAGGAAACCGGCAAGCGCCAGGAGATTGCGCTGATCGAAAAGGAACTGGAAAGCATTCAGCGCTTGTTCGATCAAGGGCTCGTTCCCGCCAACCGGGTATATGCGTTGCAGCGTGAGGCCGCGAGCCTCACTGGCGAGCTCGGCAACCTCGTCGCGACCGAAGCACAGACGAAGGGTAAGGTC
Source organism: Rhizobium sp. 862_C5_N1_2 (assembly GCF_051811205.1). Classification (NCBI taxonomy): domain Bacteria; kingdom Pseudomonadati; phylum Pseudomonadota; class Alphaproteobacteria; order Hyphomicrobiales; family Rhizobiaceae; genus Rhizobium; species Rhizobium sp. 862_C5_N1_2. The sequence goes on from NZ_JBPWPT010000006.1 coordinate 72,145, forward strand.
ACGGAAACAGAACTCCAGATCATCCAGATCGATGATGACCAGCGTAGCGAGGTCTCCGACCAGCTTCGACAGGCCGAGGGAGATATCGGCGAATATTCCGAACGCCTGGTCGCTGCTCAGGATGATTTGCAACGTATCGACATTCGCGCGCCGCAGGGCGGCATTGTGCATCAGCTTGCCGTGCACGCATCCGGCGCCGTCATCGCTCCGGGAGAAGCGATCATGCAGATCGTTCCGGATCGCGATGCCCTCGTTGCCGAAGTCAAGCTGATGCCGACCGATATCGATCAAGTGTCCATCGGACAGATGGTGCATTTGAGATTTTCTGCCTTCAGCCAGCGGAACACGCCGGAGCTGAATGGTGTCGTGACCAGTGTTGCAGCAGACCTGACGAGCGATCAGCGCTCGGGCCTCAGCTACTACGTCGTCCGTACCAAGGTTTCCGATGGCGAATGGCAGAGGCTTGGCCAGGTCACGCCCGTTCCCGGCATGCCGGTCGAAGCCTTCATACAGACCGGCGAACGAACGGCGCTGGCATATTTGACGAAGCCTCTCATGGATCAGGTCGCGCGAGCCTTCAAGGAAGAATAAAAAGATGCGGCGCCTTAATCACCGACCGGGGGAAGAAAGACAGCTGACCAATGCCGACACTCTCGACCGTTCGGCATTCCCTGGGGCCGCGTAGGATAGTGTCGGGTGACTGAGGTAGCGAAACTTCCATTAAAGTCGTTCCATAAATACCGGTTACGCCACTGACACTGAAAATAGCGGGGTCGACGGTCCTGTTCCTTTCAAATTTCGGCTATTTCGGCGTGTCGGCTTTGTTGGCGCGCGCCTGAATTTGCGTGCATCGTTCGATCAGGTGTTCGAACGGCTCGGAATCGCCGAGCAGCAGACCGTCGTCGACCATGCGCGCGTAATCCTCACCGAGTGCGCGCAGACCTTCTCCGGAGGGTGTCAGAACCAGATTGCCATTGACGGCTGCGGCGTAGTCGATGGGCGAGCGGTCGGCCGCCTTTTCCGCAAAGAACATTGATTTGTGTTTCGCCACGGCATTGGCGAGCTGCCGATCCGCGAATGCCTTGTCGGCGAAACCAGCATCGTTCAACCGGACGACGTCATGCCAATGACGAGCAAAACGATCGCCGCGGAGGCGCTCCTGCAGGCAGAAGACATGGATTGCCGTCGCCTTCTCCCAGAACGTCCGCTCCGCGTGCATGACGCGGGGGCTCGCCTTCGGAAATTCGACACCATCGACCTGACCCGCGGCGTCGCAGTCGACATCGCGAATACTGGCTGGCTCGCCGGTGGATCGGGCCCCGAATTCGAGCATGACGCTCCGGGCGACATAACCGGATCCGCTGCTCACCGCGTCATAGTCCAGATAGAGCGTATCATCCTCGAGGCGAATTGCCGCCGGAAGAGATTGATCGCGCAGCGCACCGGCGATGACCGGCTCCACCGACTCCGAAACCCAGACCGGAAGCCGCTTCCGTACTTCGCTGGTCCAGCGTTTCTCTTCGCTGCGGGTTTTCGGCAGCGCCTCATCATTATCGCCGACCAGGTCCGGCGCCAGGGCGCGGATATCATAGGTCAGGTCGACGTCCTCGGAGAACCTTTTGATGACGCCGTAGCCTTTCGAAAGCGAAGTGCCGCCCTTGAAGACGAGGTGCTCGCCGAGCTTGGACGAAAAGAGCGTCTGCAGCGTCCAGACGACCCAGACATCCTTTTCGAGCAGGTGAATGGGCCGTCCGGTGCGGTCGGCCGCCACGGCCAAGGCTTCGCGCCGGTCGTCCTTTGACAAGGTCAGGAACTGATCAGCCATGCGCAGCCTTTCCCACGCTTCTTGCAAGCCAAGTCGGGAACTGCGGAGCCGCCGCCACTAACTCGCCGAACGCGTCTGGCGGCAGCTTTCGCTTGATCCGCGACAGTGCTTCATCGGCCTTCTCGGGCCCAAGCCAGGCGAGCGCACGGACCGCCACGCCGGCGGGCCGATCGGCCAAGGCCAGTTGCCAGCGAGGGACATGCCTAAGCTCGACCGTTTGCTGTCCAAGGTTCATCGTCCGGCTGCGGCCGGATGTAAGGTAGACGGAGCGGACCGGGACCTGGGTGGTCAGGCCCAGGGAATTCGCAGCGGCGGCGCCGTTTGAGACAATGACCTCGCCGCGCTGCTGCGCCACTGCCTCTACGGCCTGTTCGACCGTCGGCAGCCGACTGCCAAAACGACTTTTGACGGGCCGCATATAGATACCACGGCCGGCCCGGACGAGCTCGCCACGCTCGGCCAGGCGCGACAGAGCCTGGTCCAGGGCGGCACGATTTCCGAGATGCAAAAAGCTCTTTGCCGAAAGCGCGGACCCTTCCGGCAGTCGTTCAGCATGGCCCATGATTTGTGACGTCAGCTTTTGCATGGCATGTCTCCTGTCAGAAATATATACAGTTTTCTGACAGTTTGCAATGAGAGGGGAAGACGACGCGTGTCATACTGGTATTTTTTTGCCGCGTTCGTATTCTTTCTGGGAAGATCGAGGAAGGCGCCCGCTGCCTATGCAAGGCGTCGAACGTCGCCGGCAGGCCAGAGCTCTCGAGGCCAGCGACCGGCTTGTTGCCATAGAGTTCGCGTTTTAGGCCAGGAAGATCGCATAATGGATCGTCGGGAACCTATGTATGTCTCGGACAAACTACAGGTCGCCGCTTCCTTTCAGTATGGACCGCCATCAGCCCCATTCGATTGGCCACATATTCTGCTCCCGAAATGGTGGGGTGGACCGATTATGACGGTAGGTATAGACGCGTGGTCCGGTAGGCGCTATTCGTGATGTACCAACATCAGCAAACCATCCCGTGGATTCTCCAAGGCCTCTTGTATTGAAAAAAGTGCAACGCAGTTTTGCCGTCGAGTACAAAACCGGCAGGCGAAAACTCGATACCAGGTCAAACTCGATCTGGGGCAACGTTGATTTGAAATCCGTCGCTCGCGACCTGGAGGAAGAGGCAATGCCGTTTCTGTCGGGTAGCTCTCAGAGTGGCAAATCCGACTGCGAAATGTCTTTACCAAAAGCAGATCAGGTCGAGCCGTTGTTGACAGCGCCTCTCGGGCCGTCGACAACTGCATCAGACACACAGGAGATAAGCATGGCCGACGAGACTGATACTGCAACCAGTGCCGATGTGCCGACCGTTGTCGAAACGCCTATTGCGCCGAAGAAACAGCGCAAACTCCGGGCCAAGAAAACCGCGGCACTTGAGACGCCGTCAGCTGACGCTGCGGCAGAGCCAGCAGTTGCTCTGGTCGCCGCCGGTGGTGTGAAAAGGAGAAGGCGCAAGGCAAAGGTGATCGAAGTTACGGCGAGCGCCAAACGCGCACCTGTGCGCCGCACTCCAAAGGCTGTGCAGACAGCGCCGGTCGCGCCGATGACGGCGATCGATGAGATGGCGGATCTCCTGCAGTTGGAAGAGGAAAATCAGCGACTGCGCAAGCTTCTGGCTGAAAAACTTCGCGCTGAAAATGCCGATCTGCGCAAACGGCTCAAGCTCGATTGACAAAAGCGGCTGGTCAATCGCCGGCCGCATTTCCATGCTTATCGAGAGATACAATTTGGCAACGGTGAATGCTGTTGCCGGAACTAAAACTCACTGCCTGCTTGCGGGATAAATCGCGAGGTCGGATAGATGGCGTCTCCCTGGAAATTTCTTGCCCGTCTGATCTCACCTGGACGCCAACAAAAAAGAGAAAGCGGCTCGAACGAGAAGGTTACGTCGGTGGCGTTGCCTATTTCCGGTCCGACTGAAGCGCCTGCCGAGGAGAGCGTGAATGGCGCTGATCGACCGGTTAGCGAGGAGCTACCTCGTCATGGTCAAGCCGCTGCAATTTCCGTAGAGCCGGTGCATTCGGATGAAGCCAAAAACGGTGCCCGCGATAGGGTCGAACGCGGTGCAGCAAAAATTGGGCAGGCCGCTAATCAGGCTTTATCCGGCGGTACTGGTATCGACGTCACCGCTGCACATGATGATACTACGCAGATCAGGCGAACTGTCAAAGTGGCACCGCGAAAGCAAAGACGTCGCAGCAAGGAAGCGGTAGCGGTTGCGAACGTTTCGCCCGTATCCCAGATCGCACACATTGCAGAGGAGATAAGGCTCGATGAAGAGATCAGGGTGCTCAGGGGGCAGCTGGCGAGAAAGCTAACGCTGCAAAACGCGCAGTTAAGAAAAATGCTGGAGCGATTTGAACGGTGAACGTGGGGCCGAGTTGATTTTGCTCTACGCATTTGAATGGGCGTTCGACCCTGGTCAACTTGCATAGTGGGCTAGATGCTGGGAGTGCATGTAAAGGCGACGATGACATGTGGCGCAACTTGCGATGTGTTGATGGCCGAAATCTCCGACGACAATCAACGAGTTTCAGCCAACGTGCCAGGGGACGCTGCTTACGGCCAGTTCTTCTTCGACCACCGGTCCGCCTCCAGAGATCGCGGACCAATGAATCGACAACGGACATAGCGCCAGCATAAGTCGCAAATTCGCAAACGTTTAGGCCAAAGCGAAATGACGCGCAATCCACCGGGTTAGTAAAGCAATCGAGCGCGTATCGTTCCCGGAATCTGGCGAATTTCATCAAGGATGTCACCCGCTCTCTGGCCAATGCTCTCGGCCTCAATCACCACATAACCCATCTCGCCGTAGGTCTGCAGGAATTCGCCGACGATATTTAGTCCGCGGGACGAAAAAATCATATTCAAACTGTTCAAGATGCCAGGGCGATTTTCATGAACATGGATGAAACGTGTGCCGTTCGGTCGCGGAGGCAGTTGAACCTGGGGAAAATTGACCGCGCCCAGCGTCGAACCGACGTCCGAATATTCGACGAGCTTCCTTGAGACTTCCCCTCCGATGCGCTCCTGCGCTTCTTCGGTTGAGCCGCCGATATGTGGCGTCAGAATTACATTGTCCAAACCCTGTAGCGGCGTCTTGAAAAGTTCTTTATTGGATGCCGGCTCTTTCGGGAACACGTCCACAGCCGCGCCTGCGAGATGCCCTTCTTTCAAAACCGTCGCAAGCGCCTCAAGATCGACCACGGTCCCGCGGGAATTGTTGATAAAAACGGCTCCCTTTTTCATTCGGCGCAGTTCAGCCTCAGTGATCATGTTTCGCGTTGATCTGGTCTCTGGAACATGCATCGTCACATAATCTGAGATTTCGAGCAGTGCCCCGAGCGTCGCCATCGATTCTGTATTGCCGTGGCGAAGCTTGTCCGAGGGATCGAAATAGCGCACGTTCATGCCCATACTTTCCGCAAGAACGCCAAGCTGCGAACCGATATTGCCATAGCCAACGATGCCCAGCGTTTTCCCGCGAACCTCACGACTGCCGACGGCAGATTTTTCCCATCCGCCTTCATGAGCCGAAGCCGAACGCGGGAAGATCCGCCTGGTCAGCATGATGATCTCACCGATCACAAGCTCGGCGACCGAGCGCGTATTTGAATAGGGAGCGTTGAACACGGGTATCCCGCGTCGGCGGGCCGCATCCAGATCGACCTGATTTGTCCCCACAGAAAAACAGCCGACGGCCATGAGCTTCTTAGCCGATCTGAAGATTTCCTCTGTCAGATATGTGCGTGAGCGAATTCCCACAATATGTGCTTCGGCTATATGACTTTTAAGATCCTTGTCATCCAGAGCCTTCGGCAGATGCGTGAGATTGACGTAGCCTGATGACGAAAAGTAGTCCACCGCGCTCTGACTGATCCCTTCAAGCAGAAGTACGGAAATCCGGTCGCGCGGAAGCGAAAGAGGTCGGGACATTGGATTGCTCTCGATTTTGGAATTCATTAAGAAGAGGCCACAAAAGCCCACAGACAGGGCAACAGGATTCAGTCAGATCCACGGACATTTGCACATAATAACCGACTCCGGCGGTAGAACATATGGCGCGCCAGCGGACAGTTCCGCATTGTCCAAAGATCTACATCATTTCCTATTGAAGCCGAACTGGTCATAGAGCCGTGCGACGACTGCCTTGTCTGCGGAATTGTCGCCGGCCAACGCACGCGTCGCGCGGCTTTTGTGGATTGCAGATGAGCTTAGCTCAACGCAGTGATGATGTCATGTGATCTCAACCAAATCGAAATCCAACCCATATCGCTGATGCGTCGCTGGTAGCGGCACCACCTCAGCAATGTGGAGTATTAGCAAATGAAAACATGGTTCATCACAGGTGCATCCCGCGGTTTCGGTCGCGCTGTCGCCGAGGAAGCCATTCGCCGCGGTGATAAAGTCGCCGCAACCGCTCGTTCCGTCGAAGCGCTTCAAGACCTTGTGGCACTTTCTCCCGAAGGCGTCGCGGCGATTCAACTCGACGTCACCAATTCCGAAGAGATCAAGCACAGCGTAGCCGCTGCCCAAGCACGCTTTGGCCACATCGACCTCCTCTTCAACAACGCTGGGATTGGCTATTTCGCTGCGGTCGAGGAAAGCCAGGAGGCGGAAATTCGACGAATGATGGAGATAAACGTTTTTGGTCTTGTCAACGTCACCAATGCGTTTCTTCCTGCCATGCGGGCGCGGCGCTCAGGTACCATCATAAACGTCTCGTCCGTCGGAGGCATCCGAGCTTTTCCGGCTGTCGGATGGTACTGCGCGTCCAAGTTCGCTGTGGAAGCTATTTCTGAATCGCTCTCGCAGGAATTGCAGCCGCTCGGTATTGACATCGTCCTCATCGAGCCCGGCCCGTTTGCGACGGATTGGGCTGGCAACTCAGCACATGAAGTACCACCGGACGGTGAAATCGCCGATTACGGCAATACGGCGGGTGGCCAGCGCGCGTCCTTCCGACAGAACGTCGGCAACGAGCCAGGGGATCCGGCAAAGGCGGCCGTGGCGATTGTCAATGTCGCTCATGACGAGGACAAGCCTCTGCGACTGCCGCTTGGCAATATCAGCTATGACGGCATTCTCAATAAACTCGAGCAGGTCCGTCAGGAGATCGCGAAGCGAGAAGCGGTCAGCCGCGCCGCGGATCGGGATTGACGTTGTTCGGGTGGCTTCTGCGATGACGCTATTGGTGCGTATCGCGGAAAAGGGAGACGTCCTTTCAGTTTCCGTATCAGAGCTTGGGGCCCGAGCGAGACTGGGAATCCAGTGACAATGTCTCGCAGCGTTCGCCGGCTTCAAAGCGTGCCGTAGCCCGGGCGAGCCCATTAGAGCCGAGCTCACGTCGGCGTCAATGTCCCGGTCGTCTTCAGGAACGCCGATCAGCACCGTCGTTTTGAGGCCGGCGCGCGCGAAGATGTTCGCGACGTCGGTCGCTCCCGTGAAATCGTCGGCCACGCAGCCGACCAGCAACTTTCCGGCGGCCACCACGGATCACCTCATGATGAAGGGGTTGGCGACGTCGTCAGCGGTCGAGATCATCACGCTCTTCGTCTGCATGTAGTTCTGGATCGACGCGATGCCATTCTCGCGACCGATGCCGGAGTGCTTGTAGCCTCCAAGAGGCGACATATAGCTGATGACGCGGTAAGTGTTGACCCAGACCGTGCCAGCCTGGATGGCGGCCGAAACTTTCAGGATACGACGCATGTCCTGGGTCCAGAAGCCCGCGGCCAGCCCGTAATTGGTGTCATTGGCAATATGCACGGCTTCCTCATCGCTGTCGAAGGGGATGACCGCCAGAACCGGGCCGAAGACCTCCTCCTGCGCGATGCGCATGTCGTTTCGGACCCCGGAGAAAATCGTAGGTTCGACGAACCAGCCCCTGGAGAGCTCGGCATTGTCCGGCCGCCCCCCACCGAGAACGCATTCGGCGCCCTCGCCTTTTGCGATGTCGATATAGCCGAGGATCTTCTCGAGTTGCGGCGGCGTCGTCACGGGGCCAACCTGCGTCGACGTCAATAGCGGATCGCCCATTCTCGCCGTTTTTGCGAGGTTGACGATCTTCTCGAGAAACTGGTCGTGGATCTTTCGCTGCACGAGCAACCGTGAGCCCGCGATACATGTCTGACCGGTGGCAGCGAAGATGCCGGAGATCACCCCGTTGACGGCATTGTCGATCTCCGCATCGTCGAAGACGATGTGCGGGCTCTTGCCGCCGAGTTCAAGCGTAACCTTCTTGAAGTTGCGCGCTGCAAGCTCGCCGATCTTGCGCCCGGTGCCTTCACTTCCCGTGAAAGCGATCTTGGCGACGTACTTGTGGGTCGTCAGCGTCTCGCCGACATCCGCGCCGAACCCTGTGACGACGTTGAAGACGCCCGCGGGAAAGCCAGCCTGTTCGACGAGCTTTGCGAACTCAAGGGTCGAAGCAGACGTGAACTCCGAGGGCTTTGCCACGAAGGTGTTCCCTGCGGCGAGTGCCGGTGCCAGCTTGTAGGCGAGCAGCAGGAGAGGGGAGTTCCACGGCGTAATCCCGACGCAGACGCCGAGCGGCTCATTACGAGTGAAGTTGAAGGTGTCCGCCTTATCGATCGGGATGACCGCTCCTTCGATCTTGTCCGCCAGCCCGCCGAAGTAGTAGTACCACTGCGGGATGTACTTGAGCTGAAACAGCATCTCGTTGATGAGCTTGCCGTTGTCCGTAACCTCGATCGTCGCGAGATGCTCCGCTTTCTCGGCGATCAGGTCGCCAAGACGCCGAAGAAGGTGTCCGCGGGCGCTCGCGGTGAGCTTCGGCCACGGACCGCTCGTGAAGGCGCGGTGCGCAGCCTCGACTGCTCGTTCCGCATCTTCCCTGCCGCCCTTCGGAATAGCGGCCCAGGTCTGCCCGTTGAAAGGGTTCTTCGTCTCGAACGTATCTCCATTGGCAGCGTCTTCCCACTTGCCGTCGATGAACATCTTGTATGTCTGCATTGTCTTTCTCTCTTCTAGCATCCGAGTTGTCGGGCGAGGTCTTCGAGATCGTCGGCGACGTAATCCCAGCGCTGCTCGGCTGTGAGGTCGGTCGTCTGACCCTCGCCGTATTCGGTGGGTCGTGCGATGAATGCGGTTTTAAGGCCAAGGCTGCGCGCGGCGGCAAGATCGTAGTTGTGGGCAGCGCACATCATGACGGCCCCGGGCTCCAGATAAAGGAGTTTGCAGACCCCGAGGTAGGTCTCCGGATCGGGCTTGTAGTGCTGGAAAAGCTCGCAGGAGAACACGTTGTCCCACGGCAAGTCGGCAAGCTTTGCCATGTTGACGAGAATCGCGACATTGGCGTTGGACAGCGGGCCGATGATAAACTTCGACTTCAGCCGGTGTAGCCCGCGCGATGCGTCGGGCCAGCCGTCCAGGCGATGCCAGACCTTGTTGACGTGCATCATCCGGTCGTGGTCTAGTTCGGCCAGCCCCATCTCTGCGAACACTGCCTTCAAGGCATCGAGGTGAAGTTCGTCCAGGTTCGTCCACGGCAACTCGCCGCTGCGCACCCGCGCTTTCTGGGGATTGTAACGGTCTCGCCAGCGGTCGACGAGGCCGGGCCAGTCGATCTCCACGCCTTCCGTCGCGCCCCAGCCGGTGAGATCGCGGATGATTGAACCCCGCCAGTCGACGACCGTGCCGAACGTGTCGAAGACAATGGCCTTGACGCTATTGGTCATCTAGCGCCCTCCTTCTTGTGGGACGAAACGCGCTCGAACGTTTCCACTCGCTTTTCGGCCACCCAGTCTCGAACCATCGCATCAAAGCTCAGGAAGTGCGGCGTCTTCAGGTGGAAGTCGAAATCGGCTTTTGAGCCGTAGACTTCATAGAGGTAGGTGCGCTCCGGCCGCTCAGGATCGCGGCAGACATCGAACACTTCGCAGTTTGGTTCGTCGCGCAGCGACGTCGCCGCATTCTCGATTATCGCCGCATGGAAATTATCGGCGAACTGGCTCCGAACGACGAACTCAACGACCACGACGAAGCCTGTGGATGCCGAACTCATGCGACCTCCTCGCGGACGGCACCCAGAGCGCCGATCACGCTGCGCGTCATCTCCGCGCAATTGGCGCTTCCGCCATACTCCATTGGAACCGCGATCTTTGTCGACAAGGTGTGCTCGACCGCCGCCTCGATCAGCCCGGCGGCGTCAGCAAGCCGCTGATCGCCGTGCTTTACCGCTAGCCAGTCGAGCATCATCGCTCCTGACAGGAACATTGCGCCCGGATTGGCGACGCCCTTACCCGCGATATCGGGAGCGGTCCCGTGTGCCGGCTGGAAGAGGCCGTGGGTATCACCGATGTCCGCCGAAGGGGCCATCCCCATGCCGCCGATCAGGCCGGCCGCAAGGTCGGAAAGGATGTCGCCGAACATGTTCTCTGTCACCAGCACGTCGAGCGTCCAGGGCTTCTTCACCATGTTGAGCGCTAGCGCGTCGACGTAGGCATAGTCCCTGTGCAACTCAGGGTGCTTTGCAGCGATCTCATCGAAGACCTTGCGGAAGAAAGCCATCGAACTGAAGACATTCGCCTTGTCGACGCAGGTCACCGTGCCGGGCTTGCCGCGACGTTTGCGCTGGGCGGCGAGCTGGAAAGCGAATTCGGTAACGCGCTCGGTGCCGGCCCGCGTGATCTGCATCGTGTCGTAGGCCTCCTGGTTGTTCAGGACCTCGCCGCGCCCGCGCGCATAAAACAGGCCTTCTGTCTGCTCGCGGACCAGCACGAAGTCGATTCCTTCGGCGCGAGGATCGGACAGCACTTTCGGAAGGCCCGGAAACCACCGGATCGGACGGACACCTGCAAACAGGCCGAACTCCATGCGCAGGTCGAGCTGCGGAATGATTTCCGTCCCGTCCGGGAAGCGGATGTCGGGCCAGCCCATCGCGCCGAAGAGGATTGCGTCGGATGTCCGGCAGGCCTCGAGCGCGGCGGCGGGCAGGGCCTGGCCGGTCTCCGCGTAGTGCTGCGCACCGGCCTGATGCGTCTCAAACACGAGCGGTGGCGCGCCCGCCTGGCCGACGGCGGCGTCGATCAATTCCATGCAGGCAGGCATGACTTCCCTGCCGATCCCGTCGCCGGGAAGGACTGCGATCTTGAGAGTGTTGTTCAACGATGACATTTGAAACCTGTCCTAGAGGTGGTTGAGGCCGAGGCGCTCGAGGAGGTCGAGCAGTTCCTTGCCTGCCCGCTCCCGGTGCGCCTTGTGAATGTTTCGTGCCTTTTCGCGATCGCCTTCGCGGATTGCTTGCACGAGTTCTGCATGTTCGCGGGTTGAGTTGACGGGCTTAGGACGCATCTTCAGCGTCACCATCCTGACGCGATGTGCGCGGTCGATGAAATTGAGGACGACCGACTTGAGCATCTGGTTGCCGCCAAGTTCGAGCAGTTGCTCATGAAATCTCGCGTCCGCCTGCGCCCAGCGCTCCAAGTCATCTTGCGAAAGCGCATGGTCCATATCGGCGGTAGCCTTTTCGAGACCCCGGAGTTGATCCTCGGAAAGCTGGCGGCTGGCGGCCAGCTCTGCAGCCGTACTCTCCAGCGACGTCAGGATTTCGTAAATTTCCTTCATGTCAGAAATAGAAATCGGCAGGACCCGCATTCCATGCCTCGGGATAACCGAAACAAGTCCGTCCTGCTGGAGGCGCATGAGCGCCTCCCTCACGGGCGTCCGACTCATTCCCAACTGGGAGGCGACTTCCTGTTCGGTCGCCTGGTAACCGGGCGCCCACTTGTTATCCAGGATGAGCTGGCGCAACCGAAGGTGCGCTGTCGCGGTCATTGTTTTCGCGAAGGCGTCCTCTTTGATCTCTGAGACCGGTGCTGTCTGTTTCCTGGTCGGCATTTTCTTTCCCTTCAAGCTGGCTGATTTCTCAGGAGCCTACATATTTTCGCCAGCTATGTTCAGGCTGGTATCCGAGAACGCTCTTTGCTTTGTCGATTGACAGCAAGGTTTCGTTGTTCCCGATCTGCTTCTTGAACGGGACCCCCGAATACCACCTCCTGACGAGTTCCTCGTTGGAGGTGGTCATGACCCCATCGTCGTTTGCGATGATGAACACCTCGGCACCTTTGCCGCTCCACTCGAGCGAGCGACGGATCGCCTGTGCCCCGTCGCGGGCGTCGATATAGGTCCAAAGGTTGAAGCGTCTGCTGCCCGGGTTCTGCTCGAAGGCCGGGAAGTCGGCATACTCGCTCTCGTCCATAACGTTGGAGAAGCGTAGGCAAACGATCTTGAGCTCGCTGTCCCAGCGGCAATACTGCTTTGCCATCTCCTCGCCGAGATGCTTCGAGAGGGAATAGGAGGTTTCCGGGCGCGACTGATAATTCTCGTCCGCCGGCAGATAGTCAGGCTTGATCTCGTAAGGAATGCCGAGCAGGGTCTCGCTCGACGCCCACACGATGTTCTTGATGCCGAGCAAGCGGCATGACTCGAAAACATTGAACGTCGAGATGGTGTTGACCCGGAAAACATCCGCAGGAGCAACGCGCCCCGGCATCGGCACAGCGGCCAGATGGACGACGGCTTCAGTGTTGCGATTGTGGTCCCAATCAAAGCCACTGATCGCCTCGATCGTGGCGCGCATATCCTCGAAATCGACCTTGACGAAGGGGCAGAGGTTTTCTGGCGGAGCGATCGTATCCGCGTTGATGACGTCGTGGCCGCTCTCAACCAGATGCTTGATCGTGGCTCTACCCAGTTTGCCGCTGCCGCCTGTGACTAAAACTCTCATATCCTAATACCTCCGTAGAACCTTCCAGGTTAGCGGCTTCGGCCGACCGCCACAGCCAGGATGATGAGCATTCCGCGCGCGATGAGCTGCTGGCTGTAGTCGAGGCCGCCAAGAATAAGACCGTTGTTGATGACACCGATGAGCAGGGCACCGACGATGGAACCGATCACGGTGCCGCGTCCGCCGAATAGGCTGGTACCGCCGAGAACCACGGCTGCAATGACAGACAGCTCATCACCTTCGCCAAGCTGGAAGCGTCCAGACTGCAGGCGTCCAGCATAGAGCATGCCAGCGATCGCAGCGGCCATCCCCGTCAGTAGCAGCACCTGGAACTTGATTTTCCGGACATCGACTCCGCTGTAGCGAGCTGCGACCGAGTTTCCGCCTGCCGACATGACCTTGCGGCCGAACGGTGTCTTTCGGAGCGCGATATGGGCGATCATGCCCAGAACGGCGACCCAGACAACGAGGACAGGAACAGGGCCGATGTTGCCGGAACCAAAGACGAAAATGAACGGGTCGTTGATAATTGGAACAGGCGAAGTGCCGCTTACCCACATTCCGACCCCTCGCGCGATCCCCATCATGCCGAGCGTCACCAAGAACGACGGGATGTTGAGATAGGCAGTCAGGCCGCCGTTTATGGCGCCTACCAGCAGCCCGAGGGTCAAGCCCGCGAGAATGCCGGGGAATAGACCGTACTTGCTCAGCACCAGGCCAGCGACCACCGACGACAATCCGGCAATGGCTCCGACCGAGAGGTCGATCTCGCCCGCCGAGAGTACGAACGACATTGCCATGGAAACGATGGCGACGATCGCAGTCTGCCGCAGGATGTTGAGCAGGTTGTTTGAAGATAGGAATCCGCGATCCTGCAGCAAGATCGCGAAGACGATGAAGATGACGACGAAGCCGATGTAGACGACGTAGTCGCGCCAGTTGCTGTGCCACGGCCGCATGTGGGTTGCATCCGTCTCTGTGTTCAATGTCTTGGCTTCAGTGGACATTTTGGGTTGCCTTCTGAATCGCGACCTGCAGACCGAGTTCGGTGCGGATCAGCGGAGATTGAGTTTCGTCGCCGGCAATCGTGGCCCAGCTTTCGATTTCGTCGCGCTCGATTTCGCGCGCGAGACGTCCGTTGTTCATGACCAGGATGCGGTCGCTCGTTGCCAGAAGCTCGGCTGGTTCCGACGAGATGACGATGACGGACTTTCCGGAGGAGGCGACGCTCCGAATGAGTTCTACGATCTCGGCCTTTGAACCGATGTCTACGCCTGCTGTCGGTTCGTCGAGAATGACAACCGAAGGATCAATCGCTAGCCATTTGGCAATAACGATCTTCTGCTGGTTGCCGCCGGAAAGGTTCCTGACCTTGTTGTCAGCGGACGGCGTCTTGATCCTCAGTTGCTTGATGAGATCGGAGGTCAGTGTTCCCTCGCGTCGACGATCGATGAAGGGACCGCGGACGAGCTGACCGATCTGCGGCAGTCCAAGATTGTCGCCGACGCTGTGCTCGACAACCAGACCTTCCTCGTGGCGGCTCTCCGGAACAAGGACGATGCCTGCCTTGATCGCATCCGAAGGTGACTTGAACTCAACGGCAGTGTCGCCGAGTTCTACGGTTCCCGCAGTTTTCTTATCGACGCCGAAAAGAAGGCGGGCAAGCTCGCTCCGGCCAGCGCCCATGAGGCCTGCTATTCCCACAATCTCGCCCTTGTGGACGTCGAAGCTGACATCGCTGGGTTTTCCCGAAGGGCCCGAAAGGCCACGTACGCTCAGCGCGGGTTTGCCGCTGCGATCAATGGCGCGCGCCTGGTATTGGAAGCCGGTGACACGCTTGCCGACCATGTGCTGCACGATCGAGTCGAGCGTGAATTCGGATGTCTTCCCGGAGGTCACGTTCTGACCGTCGCGGAGAATTGTAATCTCGTCGGCGATCGTCATGATCTCGGTCATGCGATGGGAAACGTAGATCACGGCTGTTCCCGCCGCAGTGAGCTTCTTCAACATGCCGAACAGAGTGTCGGCTTCCTGTGCGCTCAGCGACGAGGTTGGTTCGTCAAGGATAAGGATCCTGGCGTCTTGGTGGATGGCCTTGGCGATCTCGGTCAGCTGGGCCTGGCCGGGGCTGAGTTCAAAAACAGGCGTCCTCGGATCAACCCTGAGGTTGAGCTGGCCGATGATCTCGGCTGCCTGTGCGATTTCCCTGCGTTCGTCGACCAAGATCGACAGGCGGCGGGGCTCCCGGTTCAGGAAAATGTTCTGGGCGACCGAGAGGGTGGGGATCAGGCTGAGGTCCTGGAAGATCATCTCAATGCCGAGCCTGCGGGAATTCTCCGGAGAGCTGGACGACATGTGCTCGCCAAAAACCTCGATGGATCCCTCCGTGGGTGTGACCACGCCCTGCAGGATCTTCAACAGCGTAGACTTGCCGGCGCCATTTTCGCCGACCAGCGCATGGATTGTCCCGGGTTGGATCGTCAGGCTGACACCGCGCAATGCGTGCACGCCGCCAAACGATTTCCTCACGTTGCTCATCCTGACGGCGGCGAGGGTTTCGGTGACTGCTTGAGTGTTCATGGTCGTTGTCCGCCGCTGGGGCACGGGGAGCGGTCGGAGCCGCTCCCGCGCACCGTTAGTTCATTGCGTCGGTGAGAATCTTCGGTGCCTGGTCGCCGTTCGACTGCGGCCACGCCTCGATCAGGTTATCGCGGGTCACCGCAAGGGCCGGGAGCACGACGTAGGGAGGTGCGTCCTTTCCGAGAAGGGCGTATCCGGCAAGGATGCCCTCGGCATAACCGGCGCCGTACGGACGCTGGGATCCGGTTCCCTTGACGTAACCCTTCTTAGCCATGTCGATCGAGATGTTGACGCCAAGGTCGCAAGTGGTGATGACGAGGCTCTTGGACGCGCCCGCTGCGCGCGCCGCTGACAGGACGCCTTCTGTTGGCACGTCCCACACGGCCCAGATGCCATTGAGGTTGGGGTGGGCCGTCAGCATTGCGGAGGCGACGCGCTCGGATTCGCTTGAGAAATCAGGGCCTCCGACACCGGTCTCCTGGACGACCTTAATATCCGGATAATCCTTGATCGCTTCCTCGAAGCCGACCACGCGTTCTTTGGTGGCAAAAAGGTCGGACGCATGCGGGATGAGACCAATTTCGCCCTTGCCGTCGAGCGCCTTGGCCATGAGCAGTGCGGCGACCTTTCCCATCCCGCGGTTGTCGGAAGAGACGAGGCTCACATAGTCTTTGCCAGCCTTCATCCCGGCGCCGGTCTGGTCAAGGAAGATGATCTTAATGCCAGCGGCAGCAGCTTTCTTGTATGCTGCGGCCGTGGCTGACTGCTCGGCGGGAACGGTAATCATGACGTCAGGTTTGAGCGCCATGACGCTTTCGATGTCTGAAACTTGCTGCTCCGCGCGATATCCAGCATCAGTCGTCGCAACGATTTCGACGCCGAGCTCTTCCAGGGCCTTCTTTTGCCCGGCCATCTGGGCCTTGGCCCAGTCAGACGCCGTGTAGTGCATCACAATGGCCGCTTTGGCATGCTTCGCCTTGATCTTTTCGATCTCTTCGGCGGATAGCTTCAGGTCGCTCGCGAGGGTCGCTTTTTCGCCGTTGGGCCCGCTTGCCGGGTGACTTTCAATATCCTTGATCTGTTTATCGATATCGACCGCGAAGGCGCTCGGCGCATAGGCAGCGCTACCGCCGAGGGCAGTGGCAAGGGCGATCATCTGTAAGGACTTGCGCATCGTCAAAGGCATTTCGGTTCCTCCCTTTAAGGCCTATTGAGTTCAATAACGTATACGTTAATGCATTTGTAAAAGCTGTCAACTGAAGAAATGTCGGGAAACATCGGCGAGCCGCATCGAGCATTCCGCATTTGGAATGGTTTCAACCACCCGTGAGTGCCCAACGCGGTAGTCATCACGGTGGTCGTCTTGTCCGTTTGCCACCAAACGGATCGAGGCAGACCGCCCCCGTGAAAGCGACCCGGGACGATCCTTCCGGCTCCCGATGGACGCGGTAGCCAAATAAAAGCTATTGCGCAAATACAGAGGTATAAGGTATGAGGTATGATGTCGATGGGCAGACTCTTCGCAGTCGCAGCGGAATGTGATATTGTTATGTTTATCGTGTGTATTGCGTTATTTTGTGTTCTGATATTGTGATGTCCAGAAAAATGCGCCACATTGGTCGCGGTTTATGGGGAGGAAGAATTGACAGCAGCAGTTTCGATCCGCGATCTCGCGAACGCTATCCGTGTCCTGTCGATCGACGCGGTTGAGGCCGCAAAGTCCGGGCACCCCGGAATGCCCATGGGCATGGCTGATGCGGCGGCGGTGCTGTTCGGCCGGCACCTCAAGTTCGATTCAAGCGAACCTGGCTGGCCGGACCGCGATCGTTTCGTCCTGTCGAACGGCCATGGCTCGATGCTGCTCTACAGCCTTCTGCACCTCACCGGGTACAAAGACATGACCATTGAGCAGGTTCGCAACTTCCGCCAATGGGGCTCCAAAACGCCAGGTCATCCCGAATATGGGCACACCGCTGGCGTCGAGACGACCACCGGGCCGCTCGGACAGGGGATCGCGTCGGCTGTCGGAATGGCTATTGCGGAGCGGCGCCTATCAACCGAATTTGGCGCAGCGCTTGTCGATCACCGGACGTACGTTTTCTGTGGAGATGGGTGTCTCATGGAAGGTGTTGGTCAGGAAGCTGCTTCGCTGGCCGGCCACCTGCAGCTCGGCAAGTTGATCGTCCTTTACGACGACAACTCCATCACCATCGACGGCTCGACCGCAATCGCGTTTTCAGAAGATGTGCTCGCGAGGTTCGACGCGTACGGATGGCACACGCAGCGCGTTGACGGTCATGATCCGGATGCGATCGACGCGGCGATCTCGCAGGCGAAGGCGGAAGCATCCAGACCATCCCTCATAGCCCTGAAAACCATCATTGGATACGGCTCTCCGTCAAGGGCAGGAACAAGCTCCGTACATGGTGCACCGCTCGGCGCCAGCGAAGCCGCCGCGACGAAGGCAGTCTATGGCTGGACGGCGGACACTTTCGAGATTCCTGCTCCAATCCTCAAAACTTGGCGCGAAGTCGGCGCGAAGGGCGCCAAGGCGCGCAAGGACTGGCAAGCGCGGCTCGAAGCAGCGGGCGCAGATGTCAGAAGTGAGTTTGAACGCCGCACCGCCGGCTCATTGCCAGCGCGATATGAGGAAGCGGTCAACGCCGCCAAGGCAAAGCTGCTCGACAAGCCGCAATCAGTGGCAACGCGTAAGGCAAGCCAGATCGCACTGGAAGCGCTGACGGAGCTGCTTCCGGAAATGATCGGCGGGTCCGCTGACCTCACCCACTCAAACTTGACCCGGGTTCCGGCCGTCGACAGCGATTTCACCGCCGCTGCAAGCGGGCGGTATGTCAGCTATGGCGTTAGAGAGTTTGCCATGGCCGCCGCGATGAACGGTATGGCGGCTCACGGCGGCGTCATACCCTATGGTGGCACGTTCCTCGTCTTCTCGGATTATTGCCGCAATGCCATTCGTGTGGCGGCTCTGATGGGCGTCCGCTCTATCTTCGTGATGACGCATGACTCGATCGGTCTTGGCGAAGACGGTCCGACGCACCAGCCGGTCGAGCATCTTGCCAGCCTCAGGGCAATGCCGAACTTGCATGTATTCCGGCCCGCCGACACCATCGAGACGCTGGAATGCTGGGATCTTGCAATAACCAGCAAGAACACGCCGTCGGTTTTGGCGCTCTCGCGGCAGAATGTCCCGCAACTGCGCGCCCAGCGTGACGGCATCAATCGCTGCGCACGGGGAGCCTATGTGCTGCGGGAAGCGAGCAGCGAACGTGCCGTCACAATCATCGCCACTGGAACGGAAGTCGCGCTTGCGATCCAGGCTGCCGACGAGCTTGAGGCGAGAAACGTTCCCGCCGCTGTCGTCTCGATGCCGAGCTGGGATCTCTTCGAAAAGCAGCCCAAGGATTACCGCAGCTCGGTCCTCGGCAACGCGCCGCGCATTGCCGTGGAAGCGCTCTCGAAGTTCGGCTGGACTAGGTATGTCGACAGCGAAGACGACGTGATCGGGATGTCCGGCTTCGGAGCGTCTGCGCCGGCCGAGACGCTGTACGAGCAATTTGGGATCACGCGTGACGCAATCGTCACGCGCGCCCTAGCAAGGATAAGGGGCAAGCAATGAGCGCGCCGGCGACACCCGGAAATGACGAAGCGGGCGTCCAGTATGGTTCTGTCGATGAGTACCTCTCGACCTGGGCTGGTGAAGATTTGTCCCGTCAGGGGGTGGCGGCTCTAATCAACGGTGTGTTGGATGCCGCCTGTCTTTTATCCGCACGCATCGCAGCCGGTTCCCTGGAGGGCGATCTGGCCCACCTTGTCGGATCAAATACCGACGGTGATGCGCAAAAGGCAATCGACATCGCGTCGCACGAGTTGTTCATCGAAATACTCGCACGCGCAGGCGCTGCCAGGGTCCTGTCCGAGGAGGCCGACGCGCCAGTTATGCTCAATGGCCAGCATTTTGCGGTCGCAATCGACCCGATCGACGGTTCAGGCAATGTCGGGCTGGGCACGCCCGTCGGCACGATCTTCTCGATCATGCCTTTCTGCGAAGCTGAAGATCCCTTTTTAACCCCTGGAAAGCGCCAGGCCGCGGCCGGTTATGTCTCATTCGGCAACACCGTCGATTTGGGCTTTTCGGTCGGTGAGGGTGTGCTGCTGGCGACGATGCATCCCCAAACCGGCGAGTTCCTGATCGTCAAAAGGCAGGTTCTGATACCTTGCGACACGTCCGAGCTTGCATATAACGCTTCCAACCACCGTCACCTTCACCCTGCCATGAGCCTGTATCTTCAGGATTGTCTGACCGGCAAGGAGGGAACGCGCGGCCGTGATTTCAACATGCGTTGGCTCGGATCGGCAGTCGGAGAGCTCCACCGGATCCTGATCAGGGGCGGTGTGTTCTTCTACGCCGGCGACAAGCGACCCGGCTTTGAAAATGGGCGCCTTCGACTGGTGTATGAAGCGAATCCGATCGCGTTCCTGATGGAGCAGGCCGGGGGGCGGGCCACCGACGGCACGACCGCCATCCTGGACAAGATCCCGACCTCTCACCATTGCCGCACGCCGCTGGTTTTCGGTTCGGCGACGGAGGTCGACGTGATCGCAAGCTATCTCAATTCCAATCCAACCAGCGAGTAACATGTCATGGCCAGGATTACTCTCCGCCAGCTGCTGGATGATGCCGCCGAACACGGCTACGGCGTCCCGGCGTTCAACATTAACAACATGGAACAGGCGCTTGCCATCATGGAAGCGGCCGACGGAACGGATTCGCCTGTCATCCTCCAGGCGAGCCGTGGGGCGCGAGCCTATGTCAACGACATCATGCTCAAGCACATGATGGAGGCGGTGACGGAAATCTATCCGCATATCCCCGTTTGCGTCCATCTTGACCACGGAAACGAACCGAGCACCTGCGTCACCGCGATCCAGCATGGTTTTACGTCCGTAATGATGGACGGATCGATCCTTGCTGACGGGAAAACCGCGGCGGATTGGGACTACAACGTCAAGGTCACGAGAAGCGTCAGCGACACGGCCCATTGGGCAGGGGTTTCGGTGGAAGGGGAGCTTGGCGTTCTGGGCTCGCTTGAGACCGGTGCGGGCGAGGCGGAAGACGGTCACGGCGTCGAAGGCAAGCTCGATCCGCATCAGCTTCTGACCGATCCGGAGGAGGCGGCGAAATTTGTCGCGGAGACCAAGGTGGATGCGCTTGCCGTCGCAATGGGCACCAGCCATGGCGCCTACAAGTTCTCACGCCGGCCGGACGGTGACGTGCTGGCAATGGATGTTATCGAGGCGATCCACCGGAAACTTCCGAATACCCATCTCGTCATGCACGGTTCGTCAAGCGTGCCGGAGGAGTTGCAGGAAATCTTCAATCGCTTCGGCGGGCGGATGAAGCCCACCTGGGGCGTGCCGCTCGAGGAAATCCTGCGCGGCATTCGGCATGGTGTGCGAAAGGTCAACATCGACACGGATTGCCGCATGGCAATGACCGGGCAGGTGCGCCGAGTGCTGTCCGAAGATCCGACAGAATTCGACCCTCGCAAATATTTGAAGCCCGCAATGACGGCGCTTTCGAAGCTTTGTCGCGAAAGATTCGAAGCTTTCGGAACGGCAGGGCGCGCAAGCTCTATCAACGTCGTGCCACTCGCGGAAATGGCGAAGCGGTATCGAGCCGGCTCGCTCTAGGTAGGTCACAGCAGTTCGAACGCAAACGTGGTGAAGCGGGACATGACCGAGAAGAAAACCCTCTGGATTGGCACCAGCTGGAAGATGAACAAGACGCTTGCCGATGCCGCGCAATTTGCGCACGGTCTCAGGGCCGCAGACATCACGTCCCATCCGCGCATCCAGCGCTTTGTCATCCCTCCTTTCACTGTTGTCCGGGAAGTGAAGACCACATTGGCGGGCACGTCGGTAAAGGTCGGCGCGCAGAACATGCACTGGGACGAGGAGGGCGCCTGGACGGGCGAGATTTCGGCCTTGATGCTTACAGACTGCAACCTCGACATCGTCGAGCTTGGTCACTCCGAGAGGCGTGAACATTTCGGTGAGACGGACGTGACGGTAGGACTGAAAGTCGAGGCGGCGGTTCGCCACGGCTTGATCCCGCTCATCTGCATAGGGGAGACACTTTCCGAACGCGAGGCCGGGCGAGCCCGCGACGTCCTCGAGCGCCAGGTTCGTGGCGCGTTGGGAAGCCTTTCTACCGACCAGAAGCACAAACCGATACTGCTTGCCTACGAGCCTGTTTGGGCCATTGGCGTCGATGGGATCCCCGCGACAGCGGACTACGCCGACGCCCGCCAGGCCGAGATCATCGCGTTCGCGGAAGCCGTGCTCGGCCGGCGCATTCCCTGCCTCTACGGCGGTTCGGTCAACGCAGACAACTGCGAAGAGCTCATATCCTGCCCTCATGTCGATGGGCTGTTCATCGGCCGCTCGGCCTGGAAGATCGAGGGCTACCTCGACATCCTCGAAAAGTGCGCGGCCAAAATCTGAGGAGTGATGAAGATGAAAATTGCAGTAGCAGGCGACAGCGCGGGCGAGGGCCTCGCCAAGGTCCTCGCCGATTATCTCAAGGACCGTTTTGAGGTGTTCGAGGTCTCCCGGACGGACGCCGGTCTCGACGATTTCTATGCGAACCTCTCCGACAGGGTCGCCAACGGCGTGCTCGACGGCACCTATGACAAGGCCATCCTGGTGTGCGGCACCGGGATCGGCGTCTGCATTTCGGCAAACAAGGTGCCGGGTATTAGGGCAGCCCTCACACACGATACTTATTCCGCCGAGCGGGCGGCGTTGTCGAACAACGCCCAGATCATTACCATGGGCGCCCGCGTCATTGGATCGGAACTTGCGAAGACGATCGTCGACTCATTCCTCGCCCAGAGGTTCGACGAGAACGGTCGCTCGGCCAGCAATGTTGCCGCCATCGACGAGGTCGATACGAAATACCACGCCCGCTAGTTGGAAGGCTGGGCATGCATTGCTCGCGGTCGATGCGCCAGGCGCAATCAGCCTGGCGCATTATCGTTTTCTGGCAATTTTCAGAACCCGGCGAATAGGCCGGGCGGCATACGGTATCCGGGCTTCGCGTCCGCCTTCAGATGCCGCCGGTGATGATCGCAGTGCGACCTGCGGGAAATGTAAGATGCGCCACGCCTTGACGTGATGCCCTGGCTGTCATTTCAGCAGGGATGTGCGGAAGTGTTCCATGTTTTCCTCGACGCTCTCGCGGCTGAGGTCACCGGTCTTTCTGTCCCGGATCATCTGAAACATGTGTTCGTGGAGATCGACTGCGCGCCATTTGCCACTGACCTCTAGCGATTTTTGCACCCAAGGCGCGACCATCGTCAGCACGAAGTCGGCGATCACGACGATCAACGGGTTTCCGGCGGCTTTGTATATTGCTCGGTGGAAATCGAGATCGGCCTTGAGGAGATCTTCGATCGCGGAGTTCGCATCCTCCGACAGCCTTTTTAGTCGGTCGATGCACTCTCTCATCGTGGCGAGGTCTTCGTCCGTACGCCGCAGCGACGCGAGTTCTGAACAGTTGCGGTCGAAAATGTATCGCAGTTCCATCAGCATCTCAGGCGTCGAGCTCTGAAGATAGAGCTGAAACATCGCGAGCGGCATCGCCGGAAGGCCTTCGTCCTTACGGATGTAATTTCCAAAGCCATGACGCGTCTCGACAAGACCCGAGACCGCGAGCGTTTTGATCGCCTCTCTGATTGGAGTGCGACTGATCCCGAGAAGCTGGGCCAGCTCTTTTTCATTGGGAAGTTTGTCACCAGGCCCGAGGTTGCCTTTGGCAATTTCGCCCGTAATGTAGTCGAGCGCTATGTCCAGCCGGCTTGGGATTTTCTTTGGGTCAACAGACAGCATTCCTGGTCACGCTCCAATCAGAAATCGAAAAGGTACGAGGTCATACCGCGTTTTCCCGCTTGCGACAAATGCCGAACGTCGAACTGGCCACCTCTCCAGGTTATTCGCTGATTTGTCCCAGCCGCTTCGAGGCTTTTGGATCGAATGGGAACATGAGGCCAGCGGCCAGGAAGCCGCCGTCGACGTTCAGGGTGTGCCCCGTAATATAGGCAGCATCGTCGCTCGCCAGGAACACCGCGGCATCAGCGATTTCCGATGGTTCGCCATAACGGCGTTGCGGAACGAGCCGATGATAGGCGTCACGCGTTTCGACCGTGTGCATGACTTTCGAGACCTCGGTCAATATCGGGCCCGGTGCGATGTTATTCACATTGATTCCCGATTCCGCGAGTTCGACCGCCATAACCTTCGTGAGGAGTTCGACGCCGGCCTTTGAGGCTCCATAGGCCGAACGCCCGACACCTCCCTTCTGACCGGACAGCGAAGCGATATTGATGATCCGCCCATAGCCTTTGGCGGCCATGATCCGAGCAAAGGCTTGCGCCACGAGGAATGTTCCGGTCAGATTGATCCGGACGACGCGTTCGAATTCCTCCCGTGAGCTTTCGAGAAACAGAGTGGTTGCGCCCACGCCCGCGTTGTTCACGAGTATGTCGACCGTGCCGAATCGGCCAATCGTTTCCTTAACGATCGTCTCAACGTCTTCGTTGACGGAAATATCGGCGCGGACGGCCAAAGCCCGCTCCCCAAGCCGCTCGGCGGCTTCGTTCGCCACTTCCAGATCGCGGTCGACGATAACGACATTCGCGCCTTCGCGAACATAGGCTTCAGCGATTGCCAGTCCGATGCCCCGGCCAGCGCCCGTCACCACGGCAGTGCGTCCAGAAAGTCTCATCTCGTCGTCCTCCAATTTTCTCGATATGAGGTATAAGGTATAAGGTATGACCTTGACAGAGTTATGAGCTGCTTCTATGAGTATTGTCAAGAGTGAAGCCCGGCTGATGTATGGAGGAAGATATCCTCGGCCGGGATATTGGGAGGATCCGATGACATCAGCTGGCAAGCTCAAGGCCGTGTTTTACGGCGACGACTTCACGGGTTCTTCCGAAAACCTGGCGCAGTTCCATCGCAGTGGTGTGAAGGGAAAACTCTATCTCGCACGCCCTTCAGCACAGACGGCGTCAACAGATGCTCTGTCTTATGATGTGCTTGGCTTCGCCGGTACCGCAAGGGCGTTGTCCGGCGTCGAGCTCGACGAGGAGCTTGACAGCGCGTTTTCGATCATGCGCACCCTCAACAGTCCGCTTATCCAATACAAGATCTGTTCGACGTTCGACTCGTCGCCCACCGTTGGAAGCTATGGTGCTGTTCTGGCGCGCGCTGCGGCTCACTTCGGCAAGAGGGACGTTCCAGTCCTCGCCGCGACCCCGGACTTCGGGCGCTACACCTGTTTCGGAAATCATTTCGCGCGCTTTGCCGACAGGATTGAGCGGCTCGACCGGCACCCGAGCATGTCGCGCCACCCCAGGACGCCGATGCACGAGGCGGATCTGCGCATGCATCTGGCTGGGCAGACAGATAAGGAATTCGTCAACGTCACGCTTCCCGCAATCCGGAACCGCTCGGCAATGGAGGAGCGTGTCTTCAAGGCCTTCCAAGAGGGGGCAGGGGTCATTTTCGATGGGCTCGAAAATGCGGATCTTGCGGCTGTCGCCGATCTGCTCTGGGCGCGGTATCCGACACGTCCGATGTTCGCGCTAGCAGCTCAAGGCTTGGCGCAACAACTCGGCGCTCTTTGGGCCCGCTTGGGCCTGCTATCGTCGGCGGAGCCCGTCAAGACGGAGATTGCCGGCGTCGAAAATCTACTCGTCTTATCAGGTAGTTGCGCCCTGCAAACCGGGCGCCAGATTGCGGTGGCCGAAGCTTCCGGGTGGAACCTTGTCCACTTGGATGTCTCGACAGTCCGGTCCGATGATGATGCTGAGGCAGTTGCGCGGGAGGCTGCTTTGAAGGCGATCGAGAGCCTTGTGCGCGGTCGATCTACAATCATCTACACGGCTCGCGGGGAAACCGGCCGTCTGGCCGGCGGCGATGTTCCCGCGGAACGCTTGGGCGCCATCTACTGTGACGTTGCGCGTGCCGTGCGCCGCGCGGTTTCCTTGCCGCGGATCGTGTTTTCGGGCGGTGACAGTTCGAGCTATGCGGTGCGGACAATCGGCGCCGAAGCGCTCGAGATCGCCGTTTTTGACGAAGTTCAAAATTGCCATGTCTGCCGCCTGGATGCGCCGGGCGACGCCGAAGTCGATGGCCTCGAAGTCATGCTGAAGGGCGGGCAGATTGGTGCCGATGACTTCTTCCTGCGGGCAAAGGCGGGCACCTCGGGTTATCTGGCGGCGTAAGGAGCGAAAGATGCAAAAGAAAATCATCCTCGAAGCCAGGGTCAACGAGTACGCGCCGCGCACATCCAACCCTAATATCCCATACACCGCCGACGAGATCGTTGAGGCCGCCGTTGCAGCCCGCAAGGCGGGAGCGGCGATTCTCCACTATCATGCCAGGACAGCCGACGGCGGTGCGACAAACACCGTTGAGGCAAACGCCGAAATCATCCGCGAAGTCAGGCAGGCGACCGATCTACTCATCCTTCCCACGCTCGGCTTTATCTCGAATGATGCCGACGCCATGAAGCGCATCGACACGGTCGCAACCCTGGCATTGGACCCTGCTACGAAGCCCGATATTGCGCCCATCGATACCGGTTCGGCCAATCTCGAGCTTTGGGATGCCGAGACGCGCAGGTTCGAAAATCCAGAACGTTTGTATCTCAACACGACCGAAAGTCTCGCGCACTACGCGCGTACCTTGGCCGAAAAGGGCGTAAAGCCGAAGCTGGTTTCCTGGTCTGTCGGGTTCACGCGCCGCGCGATCGCTCTGATGGACGCGGGCCTTGTGAGGGGGCCCGCCTACTTTCTCCTGCACCTAACGGGAGGGCGATACATTACCGGGCATCCGCCGACCGAGGCGGGTCTCATGGCGCATCTTGCATTTCTGCCCGACGACCGGCCGATCGAATGGACGGTCAATTGCCTTGGGGGCAATCTGTTGAACATTGCTCCTGCGATCTGCCGTCTGGGCGGCCACATGGCTATTGGAATAGGCGACTATCCCTATCGCGAGTTCGGCACACCCACGAACGCGGAAGTCATATCGCGCGCTGTTGAGATTGCCCAAAAGGTCGGACGTGAGCCCGCTACACCCCAGGAGGCACGCGCGATCCTCGAACTGGACGCCGCGTAGATCCAATAAGGCATGCGATCCGCACACACGAGGCATAGATTTGGATTTTTACGAGGTATGACGTCATATCATGGTCAACGCAACTGAGAAGATAACAGTTCAGGGAACCGCGCAGTCGTCTTCGGCACGCGTGCTTCTGCGGGCCGAGGGCGTGGAAAAGTCGTTCAACGGCGTCCCAGCGCTCGTTGATGGCCGACTAACTCTAAAGGCCGGGACCGTCCATGCCTTGTGCGGCGGTAACGGCGCCGGCAAGTCGACATTCCTCAACATCACGATGGGACTGCTCCGCCGCGATGGAGGGATAGTGGAGATCGATGGCGAGCAGGTCGACTTCAAAAGCGCCGCTGACGCCTTGCGTCACGGCATCGCGATCATCACGCAGGAGCTTTCCCCCGTCCCCGAGATGACCGTCGCCGAGAACCTTTACCTTGGCCGCGAGCCGAAGCGACTTGGCGTGCTCGTCGATTTTAGCCAGATGCGCAGGGACGCCCAGGCATTCCTCGATGAACTCGGCTTTGAAGTCGACGCTGCCAAGAAGATGGGGGAGCTGAGCCTCGCCCAGATTCAGCTCGTCGAAATTGCGAAGGCTCTCAGCTATCGGGCACATATCGTCATCATGGACGAGCCGACATCTGCTATCGGCGAACACGAAGTCCATGTCTTGTTCAACGCGCTCCGCAAGATCACCGCGCGCGGTTCCGCAATTATCTACGTGTCTCACAAACTCACCGAAATCTTCGAGATCGCGGATGAGTACACAGTCTTCCGCGACGGCCGTTTCATCGAGACTGGAAACATCAAAGACATCGACCGCCGTCATCTTGTGACACAGATCGTCGGCCGTGAAGTCAAGCTGGTCGAGAAGGGCAAGCCTCTCGAAGACGCGCCAATCCTGCTTTCGGTCTCGAACTTGGCGCGCGGGCCTCATTTCCGAGACATCTCGCTAGACGTGGCGTCCGGCGAAGTGGTCGGAATCTACGGGCTGCTTGGGTCCGGACGAACCGAGTTCCTCGAGACAATATTCGGGCTGCACTCACCAACGGGAGGCGAAGTTGTCTTCAACGGCGGTAAGGTCAAGCCAGGCAGTCCTAAGGACGCAATTCAACGTGGAATGGCGATGGTGACCGAGGATCGCAAGGACAGTGGTCTCGTGCTCTCGGCATCGATCGCCCACAACATCACGCTTTCATCGCTGGCCTTGATGGCCATCAGCGGTTTCATCCGCGGGGACAAAGAGCGCAGCGCAGTTCAAGACATGATCGTCTCACAGAGGATCAAGTCGGCGTCGCCAGATGTTGCCGTCGAAACTCTGTCAGGGGGCAACCAACAAAAAGTCGTGCTGGCCCGGTGCCTTCTGACAAATCCAAAGCTTCTCATTTGCGACGAACCGACGCGTGGCATCGACGAAGGTTCCAAGCAGGAGATCTACGCGTTCCTGCGAGACTTCGCGGCAAAGGGCAACGGCGTCCTCGTGGTCTCCTCGGAGGCACCGGAGATCATGCAGCTCAGCGACAGGATCGCGATTTTCAAACAGGGGCAGCTCCTCAGCATCATCGACGGTGCCGAAGCAACGCAACAGACGCTTATGGACATGGCGAGCTGATGAGCGGTCATAGCCCCATTCACGGGAGGACTTGAGTAATGAATACCATCGCTGCGGCGAAGCCCGGAAACTTCCGCGCCGGGGAAATGATCAGGCAGTTCAGCATCGTTCTCGTGTTTTTCCTGATCGTCGCGTTCTTCGCGTTCGCGAACCAGTACTTCATGACATGGTTGAATTGGCTGAATCTCGTTCGCCAGTCGTCGATCAACGGCATTCTGGCGATCGGAGTGACCTTCGTCATCCTTACTAAGGGCATCGACCTATCGGTCGGCTCCGTAATGGCGCTCGCGGGCATGATCGCCGCCAGCCTCGTAACGGAGACCAACGAGCAGTTCGTGCTTTTCGGTATCTTTGCGGGCCTCGCGGCGGGAGCCGGCCTCGGCTTGGTGAACGGCGTGCTTGTTGCCGCGGTCAAGGTCCCGCCGTTCGTAGTGACGCTTGGCATGTTGAGCGTGGCCCGCGGTCTCACCTTGATCTTTTCGGAAGGACGCCCCATCCCGAATCTGTCGGATCCCTTCAAGTGGATCGGCTCCGGGCAGATCATGTATATCCCGGTACCGATCGTCATCCTGTTCGTCGTCTTCCTGATTGGATGGACCGTTTTAAACTATACGACTTTCGGCCGTTATGTGTACGCAGTTGGCGGCAACGAGAAGGCGGCTCGCACGAGCGGCATTTCCACCAAGGTGATCGTCGGTGCGACCTATGTGATCTCGGGCCTCCTGGCTGGTCTTGCGGGGCTTGTCCTGACGGCTCGCACCACCGCTGCGCTGCCGCAAGCGGGCATCGGTTATGAGCTTGACGCGATCGCCGCCGTCGTGATCGGCGGGACGAGCCTTGCGGGCGGCCGCGGATCGCTGCTCGGCACACTGATCGGCGCGCTCATCATCGGCACGATCAACAACGGCATGGACCTCATGGGCGTGTCTTCATACTACCAGCAGGTCCTCAAGGGCACGATCATCGTGGTCGCGGTCATCGCCGACCAAATCCGCAAATAAGACCAATCCCGAAATTGCCGCCGGGGAAGGCCGGCGACAATGTCCGGCCCAGCGTGTCGCGTCCGGACGTATCTTAAACCAGAGGAGAATATGAAATGCAGATGTCTAGGAGGAACCTGCTCAATGCGGGTGTGGGTATGGCAATCGCCGTAGCGACGTTGGCTGGCGGGAACTTCGCCTTCGCGCAGGACAAAATTCGGATCGCGGCTCTCTCGTTCGGTGAGTCCGGCGAGTACATGAAGGCTTGGTCGACGGAAATCCAGAACCATCCCGCCGTCAAATCGGGCGAGGTCGAGATCACCGTTTTCGACGGCAAGTATGATCCACTGACACAGGCGAACCAGATCGACACAGCGATCACCCAACAATTCAACGCGATCATCATGTCACCCTTCGACCTCGAGGCCTCGGCGCCGCCGATCGAAAAGGCCGCCGAAGCGAAAATCCCGCTTATCGTGTCGGCGCTCAAGACCAAGTCGACGAAATACACCGCGTCCATCATCGTTAACGATACCGAAGGCGGCCGGATCATCGCTGAGGAACTCGCCAAGCGCCTTCCGAACGGCGGCAACGTCGTCCTCATGGAGGGTCCGATCGGCCAGTCGGCCCAGATCGAGCGCCGCGCAGGCATAGACGCTGGTCTCGCCAAGTTCCCGAACCTCAAGCTCATCGAAGACAAGACAGGCAACTGGAGCCGCGCCGAGGGTCAGGCGCTCATGGAGAACTGGTTGCTCGCACACCCGGGTGAGATCAACGGCGTCCTTGCGGAAAACGACGAGATGGCGCTTGGCGCGATCGAAGCCATGAAGAGCGCCGGCATCGATCTCAAGACCGTTCCCGTTCTTGCGATCGACGGCATTCCGGACGCAAAGCGCGCCGTGAAGAAGGGCGAGATGGCGGTCAGCCTCTACAAGTACGCCCGCGCCGAAGGCCAGGGCGCGGTCGACCTCGCACTGCGGGCGATCAAGGGCGAGAGCTACAAGCCGCAGTCCGAAATCTGGGGCTCGCTGATGGAATGGAAGGGCGGCACCGAGAAGGACTACGTCGTGCCGTGGCTCGTGCTCGATTCCACCAATGTCGAGAAGTACATGTAATCGGACAACGGCGGACGGCCCGTACGGCCGTCCGCCTTACACCAGGGAAATAGGATCGACCATCATGTTGAAGAGAAAAGTTGGAAAGACCGATGTGACGCTGACCTCGCTAGGGCTGGGTACCTCGCCGCTCGGTGGGTGCAATGTCGATGTGAGCTTCCAGACTTTCGAAGCGGTCGTCCTCAAGGCATACGACTTGGGTGTCCGCTATTTCGACACCGCGCCCCTTTACGGCCTTGGAAAGTCCGAGCATTCCCTCGGCCATGTCCTTCGCAACAACGATCTCATCGGCAAGGTCGTGGTCAGCACCAAGGCGGGGCGGATACTCAAGCCGGAAAGCCGCGCAAAGCGCGCCGAGAGCCTTTACGGCATCGACTGGGTGAAGGCGCTGCCATTCGTCGATGACTACGACTATTCCTATGACGGCATCATGCGCGCTTTCGAAGATAGCCAGCAGCGCCTGGGTATGGACCACATTGACATCCTCTATCTCCACGACGTGAGCGGCGAATGGCACCGCGAGGCGTATAGCACCCACCTTTCGGCGCTGAGATCGAGCGGTTACAAGGCGTGTGACGAGCTGCGCAGCACAGGCTCCGTGAAGGCCATCGGCCTCGGCGTCAATGAAACCGCGTCGGTCCTGCAGGTGGCAGAGGAATTTGATCTCGACTGCTCCATGGTCGCCGGGCGCTACACCCTGCTCAACCACGGCGCTCTCGACCATTTCTATCCAGAAATGCAGCGTCGCGGCATCGGTATCATTGCGGCTGGCATCTACAACTCCGGCATCCTCGCCGAGGGTAGCAAGTCGATGACAACCACCCGCACCTACGATTGCCAGCCCGCGCCTGAAGCGATCGTCCGCAAGGTCGAGGCGCTCGAAGCCGTCTGCGAGCGCCATGGCGTCTCGCTTGCGACTGCAGCGACACAATTTGTCTACGCACATCCTGCAGTGACCGCGGTGGTACAGGGAGCGCTGGCGCCCGAACACGTCGTCGCAAACGTCGCCGCGATCTCGACGCCGGTTCCGGCTGCGTTCTGGGCCGACCTGAAGTCGTCCGGCCTCATCCCTGAAGCCGCGCCAGTTCCGGAGGCATGATCGCGATGGATCTGGCTCAGCGCAGGCCCTCGGACATTCTGGTCACCTATCGGATTGAGACCGCCGGGAGCGCTGAGGCCTTGGCGGTCAAGATCGGAAGCGACCAGTCGACGGGTACATTTGTTGACCTGCCCGGAGAGACGCCGCAACTGAAGGCGCGCGCGGCCGCGCGCGTGGTCGCTTTCGAGAAACTGGACTCTGTCGAGGTTCCCTCGCTCCCTGCAGCGGGCGAAGTCTTCAACCGAGCGGAGACAACAATCGCCTATCCCCTGGAGGCCGTCGGAACTGACCTCGCGGCAGTCACCACGGTTGCATTGGGCGGGGTCTGGTCGATCAAGGAATTCACCGGGCTGAGGGTCGTCGGCCTGCAGCTGCCTCCAGAGTTTGAAGGCGTCTACCCGGGGCCTCAATTTGGGATCGAAGGCTCCCGGCGTCTGACCGGCGTCTACAATAGGCCAATCATCGGCACGATCATCAAGCCCGCGCTCGGCCTCACCCCGGACGAAACGGCGCAGGTGGTTGCTGAACTCGTCGCGTCCGGTGTCGACTTCATCAAGGACGACGAGAAACTGATGTCGCCACCGTACTCCTCGTTGGAGGCGCGGGTGAAAGCGATCATGCCGATCGTCCGGGATCAGGAGCAGCGCACCGGCAAGAAGGTGATGTATGCCTTCGGCATTTCCGACGTCGATCCCGACGAGATGGTTCGCAAGCACGACCTGGTCGTGCGCGAGGGTGGAAACGCCGCCGTCATCAACATCAATTCGATCGGCAAGGGCGCTTTTCTGTTCCTGCGTCGGCGGTCGTCCCTTGTCTTGCACGCCCATCGCAACGGCTGGGATCTTCTCACCCGACATCCTGGTCTTGGGTTCGATTTCTCGGTCTACCAACAGCTTTGGCGACTTCTCGGCGTCGACCAATTCCAGATCAACGGCATTGCCGCCAAATACTGGGAGCCGGACGCGTCTTTCGTTCAGTCGTTCCATGATCTCCAGAAACCGATCTTCAGTGATGCCGACCGCCCGTTACCGGTCGTTTGTTCGGGTCAATGGGGTGGACAGGCGCCTGAGACCTATCGAAGGACGGAGCAGACGCTTGACCACCTTTACCTTTGTGGTGGTGGCGTCGTCAGCCATCCCGGCGGGCCGTCGGCGGGTGTCAGAGCGGTTCGTGCGGCCTGGGATGCCGCGGTCGCCGGGATCGATCTCCATGAATATGCCAAATCTCATCCAGAGCTGGCGCAGTCGCTCGCCAAGTTCGGCTCTAAAACCGTATCAGAAGGAAGATGACAGATGGAATATCGTCAGCTTGGCCGGTCAGGTCTCAAAATTTCGCAACTGGTTCTCGGTTGCATGAGTTTCGGCGTCGCCGATCGCGGCAACCATGCTTGGACATTGTCCGAAGACGACAGTAGGCCATTTATCAAAGAGGCACTCGAACAGGGCATAAACTGCTTCGACACGGCCAATGCCTACTCGGACGGCACCAGCGAGGAGATCATCGGCAAGCTGCTCAGGGAGATGGTGCAGCGTGATGAGGTTGTCATTGCCACCAAGGTCTACGGCAAGATGCGCAACGGAGCGAATGCGGTCGGACTTTCCCGCAAGGCAATCATCGCGGAGGCTGAGGCCAGCCTCAAGCGGCTGGCGACCGACTACATCGACCTCTACCAAATTCATTTCTGGGACAATTCGACCCCGATCGAAGAGACGCTGGAAGCGCTGACCGATCTCGTTCGAAGCGGCAAGGTTCGCTACATCGGAGCCAGCAATTGTTACGCATGGCAATTTGCGCGCGCGCTCTACAAGTCGGACGCTGCCGGATGGTCGCGTTTCGTTTCGATGCAAGCTCAGATGAACCTCCTTTATCGCGAGGAAGAGCGGGAGATGTTGCCGCTCTGTAAAGCTGAAGGGGTGGGGATCATCGCGTTCAGTCCGCTGGCTCGCGGGCGCCTCAGCCGGCCTTGGGAGGAAAGCAGTTTGAGGTCCGAGACCGACAATGTCACCGCTCGGTTCTACGGTCACGCGGACGAGGCGGATCGCCGCGTCGTAGACGTCGTCGCAAAGATTGCAGACGACAAGAACGTCCCGCGATCCCTCGTTGCGATGGCGTGGCTTAACACAAAGGCGGGCGTGACGGCTCCTATAATCGGCGCAACGAAGCTACAGCATCTGAAGGATGCCGTCGCTTCCTTGGCCGTCAAGCTAAGCGACGACGAGGTCCGCGAACTCGAGGAGCCATACGTGCCGCATAGCGTAGTCGGCTTGAACTGAGTTTGGCTCAGCGGGGACGACGTTGAGGCTGTCAGGAGGCACGCCGAACCGGGCCTCCTGAGCCAATGGCTTTGGTCTATCGATCTCTGCTCCCTTCCAGAACCAGCGCGAGGAAAAAGATGACCACCACCCGTCATTTTGACGTCAGCGACAGCGCGATTGAAGCTGCCGCCCGGCTCATGCGAAATGGCGAAGTTGTCGCGTTTCCGACGGAGACGGTTTACGGGCTCGGCGCGGACGCCAGCAGCCCCGCCGGGATCGAGCGCATCTATGAAGCCAAAGGACGCCCGCGGCATAATCCCCTGATTATCCACGTTTCGGACGTGGAAATGGCGCGCAGGATGGCACATTTCAATCCGGAGGCAGAGTTGGCTGCTGCCAGCTTTTGGCCGGGACCTCTGACATTGCTCCTGCCAAAGCGGGAAGACGCGGGGCTCGCAACCGCAGTTACCGCGGGCATGAAAAATGTCGCAATCCGATTTCCCTCGTCGAGTGTCGCCCAACGGCTGATCCGGGCCGTCGGATTTCCGGTGGCAGCGCCTTCAGCCAATCGTTCCGGGAAGGTCACCTCGACCCGCTTCGTGGAAGTTGTCCGCCAGTTGGACGGACGGATTTCGGGAATCGTGGAAGAAGACATATGTGATCACGGCCTGGAATCGACTATTCTGTCTTTGGTCGGATCTCCGATCATTCTACGCCACGGGTCAGTTCCGCGGGAGGCACTGGAAGCGTTACTCGGCCCGATTGACGAGGACACTGGCCCCCAAAAGGTCTCGGCACCAGGCCAGCTAAAGAGCCATTATGCTCCGGAAGCCGCCGTTCAGATGAATGTCGACCGTCCTGCCGCCAATATGGTCTGGGTCGGTTTCGGACCGGGGTGCGAGGGCTGTCAAATGACGCTGTCTTCTTCCGGTGACCTTCAGGAAGCTGCCCGCAACCTCTACACCGCCATGAGTGAAGCCGACGCCTTGGCCGGCGCGGGTGACGTGATTGCATTCGCCCCTGTGCCTCTGATTGGCCTTGGCAGGGCAATCAACGATCGGCTGAGACGAGCTGCCGCGCCCCGTTGCGCGTAGGCGGCATTTTTAAGCGATTCGCCAAATGCGGATGGCGGCATGCAAAAAACGCTTGCCTCTATAGGTATGACCTTATACCTTACACCTTGCTGATTGAGGAGTCAGGCCACGGAGGTCCTTCTGGTGAGGTTGGCGGCAGACGCCGGCGCGACCTGGCACGCATTGGGGCACGGGCTTTAATCAAACAATGACGGCATGGCGGAAGCTACATCGCTTCGACGCCTCCTACCGACATCTAGGGATGATCACATGACCGAACTTGAAACTAGACCGCTCGGAAAAAGCAAAGTGCGGGTAACTTCGCTGGGGCTAGGCACGGTGCCGCTCTCTGGCTTCAACGCCGATGTCTCCTACGGCGAATTCGAAGCGACGATCCTCGCTGGCTACGCGGTCGGAATCCGCTACTTCGATTGCGCGCCAATGTATGGCTTTGGGAAATCGGAGCATTATCTTGGCCATGCCCTCAGGGCGAACAAGCTGCGCGAAAACGTGGTGGTGAGCACCAAGGTTGGTCGTGTATTGAAGCCCGCCAGCAGGACAAAGAAGCTTGAAACCGTCTACGGCATCGAGTGGATCGACCCGCTTCCGTTTCTCGATACCTACGATTACACCTATGATGGCGTGATGCGCGCATTCGAAGACAGCCAGCAGCGCCTCGGATTGGACTATATCGACGTTCTTCTCGTGCATGACGTTGGTCGGGCATGGCACGGCGACCAAAGCGAGTTCTATTGGAATCAGCT
This sequence comes from Rhizobium sp. 862_C5_N1_2, assembly GCF_051811205.1. NCBI lineage: Bacteria > Pseudomonadati > Pseudomonadota > Alphaproteobacteria > Hyphomicrobiales > Rhizobiaceae > Rhizobium > Rhizobium sp. 862_C5_N1_2. The sequence continues at coordinate 107,443 of NZ_JBPWPT010000006.1, forward strand.
GCGGGCCTCCGGTTATAAGGCACTGGACGAGCTTCGCTCCAGCGGAGCCGTCTCAGCCATCGGCTTGGGGGTCAACGAAACCGACTCCGTGGTCGGTGTCGCTCGTGAATTTCCGATCGACTGCTCGTTGATCGCCGGCCGCTACACCCTTTTGAATCATGCCCCGCTTGAGGCCGCGTTCGACGAGTTGCTCCAGCGGAACGTCTCCGTGATCGCCGGCGGGATCTTCAATTCCGGAATTCTGGCGACAGGCGTCGGCGGTCCCGCGGCCACTTACGATTACGGCAAGGTTCCTGCGGCCGTCGTCGAAAAGGTCAAGGCCATCGAGAGCATTTGCTCGAGATTTGCGGTGAGCTTGCCTGCAGCGGCGATGCAATTCGTTTATGCGCATCCGGCAGTGGCCACGCTGGTCATGGGTGCAAAGAGCGCATTGGAAGTCGAGCAGAACGTCAAGGCGATCAACGAGACAATACCCCCTGCATTTTGGGACGCTTTGACTGAAGCGAGCCTTCTTCCGTCAAACGCTCCGCTGCCGACGGCTGTACGATGATGGCCCGCGGAGGCACCGTTTTCGGCGGCTTCCGCTGCGAAGCGCTCGTGGGTTCGGTTCCATCGCCGGAGGCGCGCGCATGCCTCGAGGCGCTCGTCAGGACTTATGGCGAGCTTCTCGCGATCTACTCCTTCATGCATATGGCATTGAGGGAGAAGAGCATGCGCCTCTTGATTGGAGAACTCGCCGATCGCGCCACAGAGATAAAGCGATCCGTCCGTTCCTCGCTTGCGGGCTCGCGCTTTCTCGCAGGACAGGGCCACGCAGTCTACCATCTTGGACGGGCAGATGGCCTGCTTGTCGAGGCGGAGGAGCACCTGCAGCGCGGTGTCCTGGTTTCAGATGCATCCCTGCTGGGGCTGCTTTCAAATGCGGCGATCCAGCTGAAACGATCGGCCGCCATCTTAGGCACGTCGACCTTCGACACGACAGCATGCTGTGGAGGGTCCCTTGGACATGGGGAGGAAGACCATGGGAACGCATTCGATCTGGGTGCTTGAATACTCTCGAAGCCCGGTGCACCCGGTCAGCGGGGTTTTTTACGGCGCCCATAATCAGGGCACGATGAACCTGCCGTTCGCATACATTCTCATCAAGACAGGAGATGCAGTCGTTCTGGTTGATGCCGGTCACGACGCCGCCGATTTCGGAGGCCAGATCGCCAATTCGATTGGCGTTACCGGTTGGACGCCTCCGGAAATCGTTCTCGGGGAATGCGGGATCAGGCCCCAGGACGTCACGCATGTCATCCTCACGCACGCGCACTTCGATCACATTGGCGGCCTAAAGTTCTTCCCAAATGCTAAGATTTTCATTCAGAAGAAAGAATTGGAATCCTGGATGTGGATTCTGGCAAAGGGTCGGCGCTTCCGTTCATTGCAGGCCGGACTGAATCCGGCGGATATCCTCTATCTGACCCAGGCAAATATCGAAGGCCGCCTGGAGCTGGTGGAGGGAGAGCGGGAAAACCTGGTGCCAGGCGTTCACGTCTATCCGGCATTCGACACCCATACCGCAGGATCGCAATATGTGGTGGTGGAGACCGGCGGTGGAGACGGCAAGTTTATCCTGTCCGGCGACGTCATCTACACCTACAGCAACCTCACGGGTGAGGACGCCACCGATCCCTGCTTTGTGCCGCCGGGCCTTGCCAATGGCAGCCAGACACGTCTGATCGAGTCCGCCGAGGAGATGCTCAAAATCGTTGGTATGGACGAACGACGAATTGTTCCCATGCACGAGGAGCAGCTGTCAAAAATCTATCCGTCGCGTCTGACGGCTCGCCAGCTCATGCTCGTCGAGATTTGTGTGGCCGACGGAGACGTATCAAGAGTTTGATCGATTTGAAGCAGCGCGAACGCCAAGCTGCATCGTTCACAATCGTCCTCCCAAGGCGATAAGCAGAGAAAAGGCCGGGTGTCAGTTCACAGTGACTCCGGCCTTTTCCAAACACCTTGCCCGCTACGGTGATCTGCCCGGTGAAGAAGCCCTATATTCGCGCCCGCTTTGATGACGGCCCGGTAGTCCGCGATGTTCACCCTGGAGGACAAGGCCTCCATCTTCCGTGCGCGGCTGACGCGCGGGACCATTCTCCATGGCGACGACATTTGCGCTTGAACCTCCAAACCATCCTTGTTTCGTTAGAAAATGAGCGCCTTCGGCCATGCATGGAGTGGTGCAATCGCACCATCATGCGTCTTCACGTGTCCCATCATGCCAGCAGCGTCAGGGGCGTTGTCGAATAGAGCAACACAAACTAACGAAAAATGATGTTTGCATGTGATTTGTAGCGTCGGATCTTGATGTTAAAGGATCGGATTAGTGCGCCGGAGGACTAGAATATGAAGAGAGATGATCGGAGGCAGGCCATTATGGACCTGTTGGTCGCGCAGAGGGTAGTGGATCTGGACGACCTATCCGATCGGTTCGCTGTATCCAAGATGACCATCCACCGGGATCTGGATGATCTTGAGCAGGCAGGGATGCTTCGCAAGGTCCGCGGCGGGGCAACGATCGAGGCAGGAGGCCATTTCGAAAGCGATTTCCGGTTTCGCCAGCAGCAGGAGGGCGAGGCCAAGCGCCGGATGGCAGAGGCCGCCCTTGAACTCGTCGAGCCCGGCATGACGGTGATGGTCAACGACGGATCTATGGCGTCGGTGCTCGGGGAATTGCTGCCACAGAGGAGACCGCTGACGGTGATCACCAACAATGCGGCGGTCATCGATCGGCTCAAGACGGAATCAGGGATCAACCTGATTGCGGTCGGTGGACGCTATTCGATGAAGTTCAATGGTTTTTTCGGCGTCGTCGCCGAACAGGCATTGTCGCGTCTCAGCGCCGACATCGCCTTTATCTCAACGCCGGCAGTTTCTGGATTGCGCGTCTACCATATGGATGATGACGTTGTCCGCTCGAAGCGAGCGATGATTGCAAGCGCCGCGCGTCGCTGCTTGCTCTTAAACCATAAGCGCTTCAATCATACTGCTCTTCATGTCCTGGCCACCATTGACGAGTTCGAAGTTATCATCACCGACCAGGAACCGACAATCGACGTCCGCGCGGCTTTGGAAGGATCCAATGTGCAGCTTAGAGTGGCATCGCAGGAGAGGAAGTGAATATGGCCAACGATCCTTCGGGTAGATGCCGCGCAAGGCGGCACCCGTCCCCGAATCTCAAGTTCGGCCCTTGATGGGGGGAGCCCTTCCACAATCTTCTCCTGTGGGCTTCTCCTATGGACGTTCAACGCGATATCTCAGATGGACGGAGCCGAGGCCAGCGGCTTCGGCGCTCATAAACGTGAGCCTCGCCCCGCCGGCAAGCCCATCCTCGCCGCCCTCAAATATGGCCGGTGTATCCGACTTGCCTCCGATCGCAGGGAAGATGACTAGGCTGACCTCGTCAACAAGACCCTCATTCAAGAAATGGCCATTGGTTTGCGCCCCGCCTTCCAGCATCAAGCGCTTCACACCGAATTCGGTGCCGAGAACATCGAGCGCGTTTTTCAGATCGACGCCATCTTTCTCGGATACGATATAGGAAACGCCAGCCTGGGTGAGGCCCGCCAGGTAAGCATCATCCACGTCAGATCCTGTCAGGACGATAAGTTGAGCACCCTCAATGTCGTTCTTGTCCCAGCGTAGCCGACCGTCCTTATCAACGATAACAGCGAACTCGTTGGCATCCGGGTTGGCGTTATGGATCGGCCGCGGTACTGTGCCGGTTGTTTCATAGGGACGGTCGACGGCGTCTGCGAATTCCTCGCCTGTCGCTCTTCCCGAAAGCCAGGCGTCGGCACCAATCTTCTCATGCAGGTCGTCATAGACCTTCACGAGTTCCTCCACCGAATGGCCGGTCGCCTCAGCCCAATCATTGACGATCAATCGACCGTCCAGTGGCGACATCATGTGACAGATTACATGGGGTCTGGGCATTGGATTACTCCTCTACAAACATTCCACCGTCAGTGGTCTGCCTTCAACCAGGCTGCGAATTTATCCATCCAGTCGGGGTGCCAACGTGAAAGCGCCGGCCGGTTCAGGATCATGTCGTCGGCCGCCCAGCGGATCCGTCTGGCATCTATCTCCGACGTAACCGCATTATCGGGACAAATGATGTAAAAGTCCTCCTCGAGCAGACGGGCCAGGAAGTATTCCACCAACTGCTCAGCGGTCCATGCCTCATCGGGCTTGGCAGCGCCATGCGGCTTGAGTGCGATGTTCATGGGCGTCCACGTGTAGCCAGGGACGAGGAGATGAGCCGATACACGACCTCCCGTCTCCTTCAAAAGCGCGTGCGACAGCTGTTCGGTCAGGACCTTGACAGCTGCCTTTGCCACCGAATAGGCGGCATTGCCCGGAGGAGTTGTAATTCCTTCCTTGGAGCCGAGGTTGACGACCGCCGATGGTCGGGCTGCCTTGATCATGTGGGGCACGAAGACGTGTTGTGCGGCTAAAACACCTCCGAAGTTTACATCGATTTGGCGTCGCCACTTTGCAGGATCATCCCAGGGGCCGGCTCCTTGCGTAATGCCCGCGTTGTTGACAAGGACGGCGACGTCAGCAAACCGCGAAATCGTTTTGTCCCGCAACCTAGTTAGTGCCGACAGATCTGATACGTCGCCGCTCACGATCAGGATGTCCGTATCGAGTGCCGAGGCAACATCCTCAAGTGCGTCGGCGTCGAGATCCAGCAATGCGAGCTTCATGCCGCGGGCCGCGAGAGCCCTCGCGATCGCCAAGCCGATGCCCTTCGCAGCTCCCGTGATGACCGCAACGCGGCCAGGAGCAACGATGCTGTTCATTCTCTCGCTCATCATTGTCTTCCCGTCATTGGCCGTCACCGCTGGAAGGTGGGCCGGACACGCCGTCGCGTGGATTTTCTCGGCCGACGGCACCATCGCAAGAAGTGCGTCAGCGCTACGCGGGCGCTTGTGTGCTCGGACCATATCTGCTGGCTGCGAACGACAGCTCAACCTCCCTAACAACATAGGGCACTCCGCCGACCACTTGAAGTGAGCTGGATCGCACGCACCGATGAGCCGTGTTCACTCTTGGGTGCCTTCGTGACGTCGGGAATGCCTCGTCAATTTGGCTGCGGACGCGACCAAAAGGTCCCTCACTTCTGGTGTCTGCCAGATCGGTGGTTGATTTTTGCTCACCGCCCCGATCGATTTTGCTCATGTAACCAACCGGCTCCACGGGCATTAGGTCACCAGCGCCTCGAGGCGATCGAGGTGCTGATAAAACCAAAGGAGTGAAATCATGACTGGTAATAAACCACTCGCAATGGTCACGGGCGGCTCATCTGGAATAGGCTTCGAGCTTGCCAAACAATTCGCCAAGAATGGATTTGACGTCGCTATTTCAGGCTCAAGCGACAAGGTAAACGAGGCCGCCGATGCGCTACGAAGCCTTGACGCCGAAGCGTATCCGTTCAAAGCGGATGCCTCGACATACGATGGCGTTGAGGGGTTCTGGACCTTCACGCAGGGGCTGGGGCGCCCACTGGAAGCCGCGGCTCTGAACGTGGGTATCGGTATCGGCGGCGCCTTCGTCGATAACGATCTCGAGGATGAGTTTCGCCTGCTTGCAATCAATGTCACTGGGACCGTCCATATGGCCAAACGCGTCGTCCAACATATGGTCAAGAACGGCCGCGGCAGGATCCTCATCACCTCCTCGGTTTCGGCGACCCTGCCCACGCCATACGAAACCGTCTACGGCCCGTCGAAGGCATTCGGTTACATGTTCGCGGAATCTCTGCGCGAGGAGTTGCGCTCGACCGGGGTCACGGTGACGGCACTCCTTCCGGGCGCCACCAACAGCGACTTCCACGCGAACGCTGGGATGGGCGATACTAAGCTCGGTGGCCAGCAGAAAAACGACAAGACGCTCGTCGCCAAGCAGGGCTTCGAGGCCCTCATGAACGACATCGACCATGTCGTCGGCGGAGACCAGAAAACCAAGCGGCAGGTGTTGGAAAACCGGACGACCCCGGAGCCTGTTAAAGCCGCCCGGCAAGCCGAACTGACCCAACCGCAGTGAAGGAGCACATCATGGCACATCTGAAAGACAAGGTCGCAATCGTCACGGGAGCTTCCTCGGGCATTGGAGCAGCGACCGCCAAAGGATTGGCGGAAAAAGGTGCGCGCGTCGTCCTTGCCGGCCGCAATGAGGAACGCCTCAGTCAGATTGTCGAAGACATCGCCGGTTCCGGAGGTATTGCCAGCTACAAGGTTGCCGATGCCACGGATTTTGAGAGTACCAAGGCCCTCGTCCCGTTCGCCACGACGACGTACGGCCCGGTCGATATATTGGTCAACAATGCGGGCCTCATGCTCTTTTCCTATTGGAAGGATGCCGCGGTCGGCGATTGGAACAAGATGATCGATACCAACCTGCGTGGCTATCTACATGCGATTGCCGCCGTGCTGCCGTCGATGTTGGAGCGCCGGTCCGGCCGCATCCTGAATATGAGCTCTATCGCCGGCGTTCATGTCGGCGAGGCGGCAGGCGTTTATGGAGCCACGAAGTTCTTTATACGCGGTATCACCGAAAGCCTCAGAAAGGAGGTGGGCGTGGGAAGTGGGATCCAGGTGTCTATGATCAGCCCTGGCGTGATCGATACCGGCTGGGCCGACAAGGTTCATGACGAGACGGGCAGAAAGATCGCCGGAGAGCTCAACAAGCAAGGTATTCCGCCGTCGTCGGTGGCTGAAGCCGTGGTCTATGCCCTAGATCAGCCCCCGGAGATCACGATCAACGACATTGTCGTCCATCCAACCCGGCAGGACTGGTAGCCGGCGTTTTCGAAAGCTCAGAACTTGAACCTCCGGGACCGTCAGGCCGCCCGCGCGGAGGTGGTATCCGTTCCAACCGGTGCCGTCTCTCGTGGCTGTGGACAAGATGATCTTCATTGCATGACGATTAATCCCGGAGGTGCTATTATTCAGCGACCCGGCCCATCTCCCGTCGTAGCTCCCCGGATCCGACATGGATCAACTAATGTCAAATTTTTGACTGCTTCCGTGGTCATCACATACCAAAGCCAGGTTAGATGAATAAGGATTGAAGATACCAGCCGTCTGAAGCAAGGTCGGCGTCGGCCAGGGCGATCTTATTCAGTCGAAGTGGGAGTATCCATAACTCATGGTATCCACGCGGGCCGATCTGGCCGACCTTGAAACTTTCGTCGCGATCGCGAGGGCGGGGGGGTTCCGAAAGGCGGCCGCGCTTCGCGGCGTTTCCGGCTCCGCTCTCAGCCACTCGATCAGGGGTTTGGAGGCCCGTCTCGGCGTCCGTCTGTTTCATCGGACAAGCAGGAGCATCAGTCTCACCGCCGCCGGCGAAGTACTGCTTGCCGAACTAGAGCCCCGTTTCCTCGGCATCCAGGCTGCGATGGATCTCCTGGACAGTTTCAGGAGCGGTCCTACGGGCAGGGTGAGAGTGACCACGCTGCGTGACGCCGCCGAGCTGTTGATCGCTCCTCGACTGCACAGTTTTCGCAGCAACTACCCAGATGTCGAGATCGAAGTCAGCGTCGAGGATCGCTTTATCGATATGGTCGCCGAGGGTTTCGACGCGGGCATCCGCTATGGAGGAACAGTTCCCGAGGGGATGATCGCGTCGCGTCTGACTGCCGAACTTGAATGGATCGTCGTCGGCTCTCCAACCTATCTCAACGAACGAGGGCGGCCGGAGCGGCCGGAAGATCTCTTGACGCACGAGTGCATCCGGATCCGAACCGGTACAGACCACGTCTGCAAATGGGAACTTGGCGACGGAGACCGCATGGTTACCCTAGACGTCCCTGGACTGCTCACGCTCGGGGATTCAGAACTGTCCATCCGCATGGCGCAGGAGGGGGGCGGTCTCTTTTACTGCCTGCGCGCACGCGTCGAGGACAAACTGGCGGCTGGTCTGCTCGAAGTGGTGCTGCCGGACTGGTCGTCTACTGGGCCGGGTTTTCATGCATACTACGTTTCGCACCGACAGGTGCCGTCCGCGCTCCGGACGTTTCTCGACCACCTTAAGGCGCCGCTTCCGGACGATTGAAGCGACCTCGCGAGCCAGCTCCAAATTACGCAGATGCCTACATGGTATCCGAAACTCGTAGAGGTTTCGGCCTGCGCTTCAATGGATGCGTTAGCTTATACTATAACGAATTCAGATGAAAAAAGCTCATCTATTTTATGAAATATTGCGTTTGAAATAGGAGCTGAAAGCAGAGATGGTTCGATGCGTGGAGGGCATCTGAACCTGGATCGCCTTAGCGCGTAAGATGAGATGCAATACGGTTTACGAGGTCGCCGGACTATGTTCGGCGAGGGAAGAAGTATTGCGCAGATGCCGTATTAGGAGGAGGGCCGAATGAGTTTCCCCGCTGGAAAAACTGTAGATAAACGCGACAATTCTATTCTTGCTGGTCTCGAACCGGCGATCTTCTTTGGCTTTTTCGAAGAGCTGAGTGCGATCCCGCGCGGTTCTTACAACGAAAAGCAGGTCAGCGATCACATCGCCGATTTTGCCCGGGCACGCGGCTTCGAGGTTTACCAGGACGAGATCTACAATCTCCTCATCAAGAAGCCGGGCACACCCGGCTACGAAAACTCGCCGACCGTCATTCTTCATGGGCATACCGACATCGTCTGCGAGAGCGACGAGGGTGTTGACCACGACTTTGAGAACGAAGGCATCAAACTTCAGGTTATCGGCGATTTCATCCATGGGACGGGGACAACCCTTGGGGCGGACAACACCGTTGGTGTGGCTTTCGCAATGTCGTTGCTGGCATCCGACGATATCTCGCATCCGCCGCTTGAAGTCATCCTGACGGTTCAAGAAGAAGTCGGCAAGGGCGGCGCACAACACTTCGACGGCACAAAGCTTAGCGGTAAGCGCCTTCTCGACATGAACTGGCACGATCCCAAGTCGCTTTTCGCAGGCTGCGCTGGCGATATTTCAGTGCGCTTCAAGATTCCGGTTCAGTGGGAACCGCGCGTTTCGGGGCAGGCCGCCCTTTCGCTGCGGATCTCCGGCCTGAGCAGCGGTCATTCCGAATTCGACATCCATCTTGAACGCGCTAACGCGATCGTCCAGCTCGGACGGCTGCTCCGGATTGCCATCCGGGATGCTGGGGCCAGCGTAGCCGAAGTCAAGGGTGGCGTGAACCGTTACGTTATCCCGGGTGAGGCGGAGGCGATCATTTCGATCGATGCCTCGCGGATTGTCGATCTCAGACAGAGAATTGAAGCGGAAGCGGCTTCGATTGCGCTTGAGTACAAAGCAAGCGATCCCAACCTCAAGGTCACAGTCAGCGAGTCAGGGAGGCAGATTACTGAAGTCTTCTCGGCTCAGTCCGCCCGGGCGCTGGTCGATGCCCTGAACCTGCTTCCCAACGGCGTCCAGAGCAAGAGCCTTCAAGTCGAGGGCCTCGTCGAGAGCTCCAACACCGTGGCGTTGCTTTCAAGCGATAAGGAGGCCATCGAAATCGTCAATACGGTCCCAAGCGCCGTCAGCTCCCGTCGCTACAACATCGTCGACAAAATCCGGCAGCTGTCAGAACTCATCGGCAACGGCGCGAGCGTGGAGACATTCGCGGATTGCCCGGAATGGCCATACAATCCTCATTCGCGAATGCTCAACGCCGCCAAAGCCGCTTACGAGCGCGAGTTCGGCGAGCAGCCACATGTGGAAGTCTCTCACTCCAGTCTCGAGCTCGGCCTTTTTCGAAAGAAGGTTCCTGACATTGACATGCTGTCGATCGGACCGGAAGCGTTCGACGTCCACACCACGCGCGAGCGCCTCAACCACACGACAGTCGATCCGACCTGGCGGCTTCTCAAGTCGCTGCTCCGCGAACTCCGGACCTAAGGTACTAAAATGCCAAAACTGCCAAGCTACTTCGGCAATTTCCCACATCCGCCCAGCGAAAAGAAGCCGGTCCATCTGACGCGCGATAGCTACAAGATGTTCATCTATACGGGGACGAAGCCGTACTCGAGCGACCTCAACTACCTGCTCGCCAGCACGGACCAGCAGACCACTGGCATCTATCAGCTCGCGCCGGGAAGCAACTTCGACCCGGCCGACATTCACGCGGGTGACGAGGTGTACTATGTCCTCGAAGGTGTTGTGCATCTCCTAAACCCCGAAACCGGGCAGACAGAGGAACTCGGACCCGGTGACGCGGTGCTTATCCCCAAGGGCGCTCCGCATCGCGGCTATAACTTCAGCGACAAGGCTGCAGTTATCCTGTTTTGCATCGCACCGCGTATCTGGGACGAGAATGGCCCTCCGACCGGCTATGACGGGCCGACGCGCCTCTATAAGCACGAAGGGAGAGCGTGATGAGCCTTGAGAAACTCGGAGCCTATCCAGTAGACGGCGCTCAGGCGCGCAAGAGGGGCGACCTGGTGAAGGTCGCAAAAAGCGATCGTCTGAACATCGTCTCCGGCCGCGATCATCCCGTTCTCGTCCAGTTCTGCGTCAGCAACGATTACATGCACGTCGGAGAGCTGACTATCCCTGTGGGTGGCGTTGGACCGCGCGCGAGCGAACCCGACAGCCATGGAGGGGACGCAGTCTTCTACGTTCTGCAAGGCCCCGCAACCTTCTATTTGGCGGATACCGACGAAACCTTTCACATCCGTGACGGCGAGTCTTTCTTCCTGCCCGGCGGCATCAGCTACCAGTGCCTAAACTACGGCTCCAACCCGATCCGGATGGTCTTCACGATCGCACCGGGACTGTAAGCCGAAGATTTGAATCTCAGATTGCCAAGCTTCGCCGCGGACCCGTTCCGCGGTTGGGAAAACTTTGTCTTGTCACCACCAGGGAGGATCATGTGACAATTTTCAGACGGACGTTAATCTTCGGTGCTGCTCTCGGGCTCACCGCTTCGCTTTCCTTCAGCCCAGCGCTTGCACAGCAGTTGGATTATTCGAAGGTGTTTCCTGGCATCTTGATGGACAAGGACATCAAGCCCACAGGCCAGGAAGTCAAACCCGCTAAGAAGGATAACCGCCCGCTCAAGGTCGGCTTCCTGCCGACGGCGATGGACACCTACTATCAGCGTGTTCTGGCTGGCGTGAAAGAAGAAATCGATAAGCGCGGTGGCGACGGCACTATCCAGCTTCTCGTGCAAGCTCCGAGCAGCCAGTCTGCCACGGACGACCAGATCAGGACCATGGAAGCCTGGATCAACGACGGTGTGGATGCGATCGCGGTTGCCTTATACAACGAAGGCGCGTTGCTGCCCTCCATCCGGCGCGCCACCGAGGCGGGCATTCCGATCTTCCTCTTCAATTCACCCGTCGCCGACAACCCATATTATGTCAGCGATATCGGCTACGACCAGAGTGACGGTGGTCGTGCGCAGGCGCAATGGCTGGTTGACACCTATGGCGACAAGGAAGTCAAGCTCGGGATCCTGGAGGGCCTGCCCGGTCCGCATACGAGCCAGCGCATGAAGGGTTTCAATGAGGTCATCTCGAAGCACCCCAACTTCAAAATCGTCGCTCAGCAGCCGGCTGGCTGGGTGCGTGCCCAAGGCCTGTCGGTGACTGAAAACATGTTCACCGCCAACCCCGATATCGAAGTCCTCGTCGCGCTCTACGACGAGATGGCCCTTGGCGGTCTGCAGGCCCTCAAGGCTAAGGGGCTGAACGGCAAGGTGGCAATCGTCGGCTACGAAAATATGAAGGAAGCCAACGACGCGATCCTCACCGGCGACTTTGCAGCAACGGTCGACACCGGGGCCAAGGAAGAAGGTCGCAACATCATTCGAGCGGTGGATGAGTTCGTGATGAAGGGCACCGCCCTGCCGAAGAAGATCTTCGTGGCGCCCAAAACCTACGATGCGAAGAACATCAAGACCTTCGATCAGAACGACTACGTCTACGTCCAGCAGAAGTAGATGTGACAGTACGCGGCCCCGCCTCGCGCGGGGCCGCCCACTCAAAAAGGGCGACCTGAATGACAAACGCTCCGCTGCTCGAGATGAAAGGCATTGCCAAACGCTTCGGCAACACGAAGGCGCTTGATGGCATCGAGCTCGTACTCAATCCCGGCGAGGTTCTCGGCCTGGTCGGTGAGAACGGCGCAGGCAAGTCGACGCTCATGAAAATCCTCTCTGGTGCATATGCACGCGACGAAGGCACCATTGCTGTCAGAGGTAAGGGGGTCGATCTGAACAATCCCAAAGACGGGTCCAGGGCCGGCATCGCGATCATCTACCAGGAGCTGAGCCTGTTTCCGGACTTTGACGCCGCCGAAAATATATTCGCGGGCAGGGAGCTGCGGCACGGGCGTGCAAGTGCATCACCGCTTGACCATTCGGCCATGCGGGCAGCCGCCTCGCGTATCCTGAAGGGCGAGTTAGGCGTCGACGTACCTCTCGACAGGCCAGTTCGAGAGCTTAGCCTCTCGCATCGGCAGATGATCGAGATCGCCAAAGCCATTAGCAGCAACGCCGACATCATCATCATGGACGAGCCGACCGAAGCGCTCGAGGAGGTCGAACGCAAACAGCTGTTCGCCATCATCAAGAAGCTTCAGCAGGCCGGTAAAGCTCTCATATATGTGTCTCACCGGATCCAGGAACTCCTCGGCATCGTCAGCCGCGTGATGGTCTTGCGCGATGGCAGCGCGGTCGCAGACCTGCCCGTATCGGAGCTCGACGTAGACAAGGTCGTCAGTGCGATGATCGGCGGCTCTCTCGCAAAACAGTTTCCTCCCCGCGTCCCGGCAAGGTCCGAACCCTCGTTGGACGTTCGCGGTTTGACGAAAAGGGGTGTCTTCGAAGACATCACCTTCTCGGTAGCCCAGGGTGAAATCCTCGGCGTCACGGGTCTCGAAGGATCAGGCAAGAGCGCGCTCCTGCGGGCGATCTTCGGGCAGATCCCGCATGAGACCGGCTCGATTCTGATCGACGGAAAGCAAGCGGCGATTTCGGACCCGACGGACGCTATTCGTCAACACGTCGCCTTCTTGCCCGCCGAACGTAAAACCGAGGGGATTTTTCCACAACACAATGTCGCCTGGAACCTCTCTATCGCCAACCTTCGAACGCTCGGCAAAATCACGTTGATGCCGAAAAAGGAGCGCGAGATTGCCTCCGGCTACATCGCCAAGCTCGGCGTGAAATGCGACGGCCCCGGTGCCGACATCACATCGCTGAGCGGCGGTAACCAGCAAAAAGTCATGCTTGCTCGCTGGCTGCTCACCCAGCCAAAGGTGCTCATGCTTGAGGAGCCAACGCGTGGCGTCGACGTGCGTGCCAAGGCCGAGGTCTACACCCTCATCCAGGCTGCTGCGAAGGACGGCTGTGCTGTCATCGTGGTGTCCGCCGACAACGCGGAACTTCTTGGACTGTGTCACCGGGTCGCGGTCATGTTCGAAGGACGGATCTCGGCGGTCGTCGATGCGGCGACCTCCAAGGAAGAAACACTCGCTCTTCATTCGGTGAGGCCGCCGCAAGGCCATCATCTTCAGGGAGGTATCCATGGCTGATATTGCAGCTACACGCCCGCGCTCGCCCCTTACGCTCGCACGCAGCGGCGGCAATGCCGGCGTTTATCTGGCCTTCGTCGTTCTTCTGGTGGCGCTCGGCTTTGCCGCTCCGCGGTTTTTCACCTTCGGCAACTTGACTGACGTTCTTCGTCAGGCGGTCCCCATTGCCGTGACCGCGTTTGGAGCGACCTTTGTGATCGGGATGCGGGGCATCGACCTCTCCGTCGGTTCGACACTTGCGCTGAGCGGTCTTGTGACCGCAAACCTGATTGTGCTTGGCTATCCCGTTCCTCTGGCATGCGCAGGGGGGATTGCGGTCGGTGCGGTGATCGGACTGGTGAACGGCATCCTGATCACCAAGGTCGGGATCACGGACTTTATCGCCACAATGGCCATCATGGTCATCAGCCGCGGTATCGTGATGGTCTACACTCAGGGTATTCCGATCGTCGGAGCCTCCGACCCCGCCTTCCGAATGATCGGCCAGAGCTATGCCGGCGGTGTTCCTGTTCCGGTCATTCTGACCGCCATCGTCTTCGCGATCGCCTTCTACCTTCTCTATTACACGCGTTTCGGCCGTTTCGTTCTCTCGATCGGCAGCAATCCGGACGCTGCCCGGCTGGTCGGCATCCCCACGGACAAGGTCAAGATCGCCGTTTACGTGCTGGTCGGGGTCCTGTCGGCCTTCGCGGGCGTTCTGCTCACCTCGCGCCTTGAAGCCGCCATGCCTGAAGCCGGCCAGGGGTACGAGCTGGATGTCATAGCTGCCGTGGTTATCGGCGGAACGGGTTTGTCCGGCGGGCGCGCCACTCTTTTTGGAACCGCCGTAGGTGCCGTTTTGATGGCGGTCGTCCGCAACGCGCTCAACCTGCTCAACGTGAACACCTTCTGGCACCAGGTCGTCATCGGCACGATCATCCTGATCGCCGTGGCAGCCGATCGTTTCAGTCGCCGCCAAAAGGCCTGAGGAGACGATGATTAAATATTCCGAGCTCCGCAAGTCCGTTCTTGATGCAAATGCCGCGCTCTACGATAGCGGCCTTGTCATCTCGACGTTCGGTAACGTCAGCGCTATCGACCGCGAGAAGCGTGTTGTCGCCATCAAACCGAGTGGCGTTTCCTATAAGGCAATGCAGGTCGCAGATATCGTTGTAACCGACCTCGATGGCAATATCCTAGAGGGCACGCTGCGACCATCGTCTGATCTCGATACGCACCTGGAACTCTACAAAAGCTTCAAGTCTATCGGTGCCGTGGTCCACACGCACTCGTTCTTCGCGACGGTGTGGGCCCAATCCGGCCGGGGTATCCCTGCCATGGGAACGACCCATGCCGACTATTTCAACGGAACGATCCCCGTTACTCGCAAGCTGCGCGACGACGAAATCATAGACGGTTACGTCCGCAACACGGGCAAGGTCATCGTCGAGGCACTCGGAAATAATGCGCCGCTCTCCGTCCCCGCAGCCCTGGTTAACGATCACGGTCCCTTCTGCTGGGGCAAGGACGCAGCCGACGCCGTTCATAACGCGGAGATGCTCGAGGCTGTCGCCAAGATTGCCTTCCACGCCCGGCAACTGAACCAGGACGATCCAGAAATTTCCGACGCTTTGCTGGACCTCCACTATCAACGCAAGCACGGCCAGTCGGCGACCTACGGCCAGCCAGACAGTTCCAAGTAGGATTATCATGTCGATTGTAGCAGGAGTTGATTTCGGAACTTTGAGCGTGCGGGTAACGCTGGCTGATTCCAAGAAGGGTTCCCTTGGAACCTGCGTCGCGGAATATCCTCTCGAGCGGCGTCGTTCCGATCCCGACCTGGCAACGCAGTCCCACGTAGATCATATGGAAGCGCTTGTGCTGGCGATGCATCGAGTGATCGACGAATGCGGCGTAGATTCCAAGGAGATCCGTGCGATTGCGGTCGACACGACGGGGTCCTCGGTGTTGCCTGTCGACAAAAATATGCAGCCTTTGGGGGACTACTACCTCTGGTGTGATCACCGCGCCAAAGCGGAAGCCGAAGAGATAACGGCGATGGCGCACGACATGCACATTGAAGCAATTGAATGGTGCGGCGGAACCTATTCCCACGAGTGGGGCTTTGCCAAGCTTCTCCACTGGATGCGCCACAATCCCGACCAGCGCGAGCGCTTTGGGACCGCCGTGGAACATTGCGACATGGCGGCCGCGGTCCTCACCGGAGTGACCGACACGGCTCGCATGGTGCGCAGCGTCTGCGCCATGGGACACAAGTGGATGTGGAACCCGAAATGGGGTGGCTTGCCCTCGCAGGCTTTCTTGTCCCGCGTCGATCCGCTTTTCGACGGCGTGCGCGAGAAGATTGGCGGAACATATCAGACCTCTGCTTCGATCGCAGGTGGGCTCAGCACATACTGGGGCGAACGACTCGGCCTGACCTCCGGGATACCAGTTCCCACGGGTGCGTTTGATGCCCATTGGGATGCAATTGGCGCTGGCTGCCGTCTGGGGGACGTCGTCAATGTGATCGGTACGTCGACCTGTATCATTGCCGTTAGTGAACGTGTGAAGCTAATCCCCGGTGTTTGCGGCGTCGTCCCAGGGAGTGCACATCCAGACCTTGTGGGAGTTGAGGCAGGCCTGTCTGCGACAGGCGACCTGTTCGATGCAATAGCACGACGTGCCGGCACGACGGTGTCCAGGCTCGCTGAAGGCCTGGAAAGCATCGAAGGCGGAAAGACCGGTCTGATGCGTCTCCCCTGGGACAACGGGGACCGGACGGTTCTCGTCCGCTCCGACCTTGGTGGAATGACGCTTGGCTGGCATCTCGGCCATACAGCGCAGGACGAACTGTATGCCGCGATTGAAGGTACGGCTTTCCACACACGGGTTGTCCTGGAGCGGATGGAGCAGCACGGCGTTCCAGTGAACCGCGTCATTAATGGGGGAGGTATCCCGCAAAGGAACGACATCCTCAACCAGATCTACGCCAATGTTATAGGCAAGCCGATATTGGTCCCCGACGGTATTCCGACCGGTCTCGGTTCGGGAATATTCGCCGCTCTTGCAGCCAAAGATCATGGATCAATCGAGAGCGCTCAGGCAGCCATGTGCGTGGGCTACAGAAAGTTTGAGCCTGATCCGAGCACGCGCGGACGTTATGAGACCCTCTATCAGCTGTTCAAGCAGGTCTATATGGGCTTTGGCACCTCGAGCCTCGCAGACTTCTCGCAAGTTCTCGGAGACATCAAGCGGATTGCTGCAGGTGAGAGTATTCGGTCCGAGTTTGGCCACCGTGCCGCGCGCAAGGTAGCATTGCTATGACCCGCTGTGCTCTTAGATCAGATGTCTATGGATCGAGAACGTGATGACGTCACTTCCATCCATTCGTGCAATACAGTCGTTCGTCGCAGCCGGCAGAAAGGGTTCATTTCTCGAGGCTGCTGCCCAGCTGCAGCTTACTCCGTCGGCGATCAGCCACCAAATCAGGCTGATGGAAGACGACCTTGGGGAAAAACTCTTTCACCGCATTGGAAGGAACGTGTCGCTCACCGAGATTGGCGAGCGATACCACCGTGATCTTTCAGAAGCGCTTTCGATGATTGAGCAGGCGACCGATGAGGTGTGCCGGCGCAACAGCGTCGACGTCCTGAGCGTCGGCTGTGCTTCAAGTCTGGCTTCGCTATGGCTTATGCCAAGATTGCCTCGGTTCGAAGAATTGTATCCCTCGATCGAAATCAGGCTTCTGTCGACATCGGATCCTGCAAAATTGTCCGATGGCTCGGTCGATGTCGATATCTGCTACGGCAGCGCTCCTCGACTGGGCTCTATCGCGGCGGAGGAGTTCCCCCTTGAGACAATCGTCGTAGCCTGCTCTCCCGAGGTGGCGAATGGCGAGCGGCCCATACGCAAGCCATCGGATCTGGTGGGCCACACCTTAATCAAGTCGGAGCAGACGCTTTACAGCTGGCAACAATGGGCGAAGGACCACGGCTTGGCGATTGACGTCAATCGCGGCGCTCGATTTCGCGATGCGTTTATGGCGATCGCGACCGCTGTCGAAGGACGCGGCGTGTGCCTGGAGAGCTACCGGCTTCTTGAACGGGATGTGGAAAGAGGTAACCTCGTCCTTCCGTTCGGGATGACAGGCCCCAACCTTCGTTGCCACACGCTCACATATGTCCGCTCGCGGCTCAGATCAGAAAAGGTCAACGCGTTCAAGCAATGGCTGGAAAACGTATGGCTTGAAGACGCTGCCTCGGCTGAAATGCGGGCGCGAGGCTGATCGAACCTCTGACGGGCAGCAAGATCGTCCGGCGTTCTTTGAAACGCTGAGACAGCAATATGCGTGATGCCCAACCTTCTCTTAGCCATGCCTCGAGATTTTTTGAAGTTTTTGCGATTGCGAGGGGAGCGGCCACCGAGCGCGATATGCGCCGTCTTCTGTCCTTCTCACCAGTCTATGCGCTGACAACTTCAAGGCCATAGCTGTAGGACCGTGTCAGATCGCGCTCCGGGCGGCGCTATCCGCGACTTAAGAGCCCGCAAGTCTATGGCTGTCAGACACGACGAGCAGGCAAAGCTGTCGCGAAGAGATCAACTGAGACTGGCAGCTCTCAGACAATCTGGATTGATATTAAGAGCGAATGCCTCCATATGTAGAGAATGATTTAGCGCGGCGTGAGCCGATTACAGGTGTTGGCGGGCGATGCAGACAGACCTACAGATATCCAGACAAAGTGCGACGTTGCGCGTAAAAGTTGAGGAGACTCTACGTCAGGCGATAGCCAGTGGGCGATTTAAGCCCGGCCAGCGACTGGTAGAGCGAGAACTTTGCGAAATGCTGGGCGTCGGCAGGACCTCGGTTCGCGAGGCAATGCGACAGCTCGAAGCTGAAGGCATTATCACAAGCTATCCCCATAAGGGACCGGTCGTCAGTACGATCACCTACGAGGAAGCGCAGCAACTCTATACCGTTCGGGCTCTTCTTGAAGGATTCGCGGGCCAGCAGTTCGCTGAGCATGGCACTGCCGCCGACATAGCGACACTTCTAGCCGCGGTGGTCGAATTCGAAGCCGCCGCCGAAAGTGGCGTCGGTGCGCGCCTCATAGATGCGAAAAACGCATTTTACAACTGTTTGATGGACGGCAGCAAAAACGTGTTCGTAAGGCAAATGCTGACAGCTCTGCACAATCGGATCAATCTCCTTCGAATGACAACCATGACGCAACCGGGACGCCTTGCGCACAGCATTGCCGAAATCAAGGATATTGCGAACGCAATCCAGAATCGCAACGGGCCGTTGGCGGCGGCGGCCTGCAAATTCCATATCGACCAGGCTGCCAAGGTCGCACTTGAATACCTCCGGAAGAACGCAGCGCTAGAAACTTAAAATTTCGATTGACAGATTGTCTGATAATCTTTTTAATCCTCTCTGAAGGAAGGCGGGTTTCATTGCTCGCACGCGTCCGGAGGAAAAAATGTCATCGACACTCAACGCAACGCGCGTGGCCTTTATAGGGCTGGGCGCGATGGGCCAACCTATGGCTCAACATCTCATTTCGGCGGGCTTCGATGTCGTCGGTTTCGACCTCTCGAAAGACGCCAAGACAAAGCTCGCTGATGCGGGCGGGCGAGCCGCCGAAACGATTTCTGACGCCATGGTCGGGGCCAGTTTCGTGATCACCATGCTTCCGAACGGCAAGATCGTGCGCGAGGCGCTGCTGGGCGAAAACGCCTGTGGCGGCCTGAAGCAGAATGCCGTCGTCATAGACATGAGTTCGTCTGCTCCAAACGACACAAGGGAGCTCGGTCTCGAACTTGCTTCTCGTGGCCTTCGGCTGGTTGACGCCCCGGTCTCCGGAGGCGTCAAGCGCGCCGTTTCTGGCACCTTGACAATCATGGCCGGTGGGGAGGATGCTGATATCGAGGAGGCCGAGCCGCTGCTGAAGGCAGTGGGACAACAGGTGTTCCGGACGGGGCCAGTTGGCTCGGGTCACGCGATGAAAGCGATTAACAACTTCGTATCCGGTGCAGGTGTGCTGGCGGCGATCGAGGGTGTCCTTCTTGGACGTGCCTTCGGCCTGGAGCCGGCGACGATCGTCGATATTCTCAACTCGTCGTCTGGAAAGAACAACGCCACCGAAGTGAAGATGAAGCAGTTCATCCTCTCTGAGACGTTCGGGTCGGGATTTGCCATTGGCCTGATGGCCAAGGATATCCGCATCGCCGCCGATCTCGCCAAGACGCTTGGTCTTCGCCTCGATGCTCTCGCCAGCACGGCAGACGCCTGGGATGCTGCACAGAAGGCGCTAGGCCCATCCGAGGACCACACCCGCATCATCCGATACGTCGAAGATCACAATTAGCCTCGGAAACTCGCGAATTCGGGCGAAACAGACAGATTGTCTGATAATCAGTTTATCTTGTCGTAGACAGTAGAGCTAGGAGCGTTGTCGAATGACCGCCACGAAAGAAACGAAAGTGAAAACACACGGCAAGGAGCGGCCTGTCCCTTCGGAACAGTTCGCTCGAGGGCTGGCGACGCGTCGTGAAGTCATGGGCGATGCCTATGTCGACGCAGCACTCGGTAAGGCGACCGACTTCACCTGGCCTATGCAGCAGCTCGTCACTGAGTATTGCTGGAACGAGATCTGGAATCGACCAGGCCTCGACAGGCGCGCGCGGTCCATTCTGAACCTTGGCATGATCTCTGTTCTCAATCGTCCGCATGAGCTCAAGGGCCACGTGCGCGGCGCGATCAACAACGGCCTTAGCAAGGAGGAAATCCAGGAGATTTTCCTGCAGGTCGCGATCTACGCCGGCGTACCGGCGGGCATCGACAGCTTCCGAAACGCCCAGGAGGTCTTCAACGAAATGGGCATCTGAAGCCGCCGCCGCTAGGCGTGGCGGAAAATTTTGAAGGGCGTGGATCGGCCGCGCCGTTTTAACTAGGGAGGAGCCGAACTTGGCCATCGATCTCGAGAAGTTCAAAAAACTGGCGCTGGAGGACTTCGAGTTCAAGCGCGAAACCCGTTATCTCAACGGCATTATCAAATGCGATTTTCCGACCCGCAGCGTCGCACTCCACTTCGAAGACGGCAAGATGGTGAAGGTCGAAGAAGCCGCCTACGACGACGAGACGTGCAAGATCGTCATCCGGGGCACGGGTGAACAGTGGGATGCGCTTCTCCAGAAGAAGCCGCGGCCGTTTTATCAGTGCCTGCAGTCGTCAAACATCAAACACGGTCTGTACCTTAGCAACAATAACGAAACCTTCGCGTATCTCCCTGCGCTCAATCGCATGACGAACCTGATGCGCGAAGCCCGCCCGGAAGGAGTAGCAGCATGACTAGGCATGATCCAATCACGGGCCGTTACGTCTACCTGACGATCGAAGGCATCGAATATCGCGTCTATTACGAGGAAGCCGGAGAGGGCATTCCCTTGCTTGTCGGTCACACGGCGGGCTCCGACGGCCGCCAGTACCGGCACACGCTCTGCGACGAAGACGTGACCAAGAACTTCCGCGTCATCGCGTTCGACTTGCCCTATCACGGGAAGTCTCTTCCTCCCCACGGCGTTCGCTGGTGGGAGAAAGAGTACAACATGACCAAGAAGTTCATGATGGATTTCCAACTGGAACTCTCTAAGGCCCTTGGTCTGGACCGCCCCGTTTATATGGGTAGCTCGATGGGCGGACATCTTGCTATCGATCTCGCATCGAATTACCCCGACAACTTCCGCGCTACTATCTCCGTCGAAGGCGCACTGCGCTCGGCTGCCGAATATGTCGATGTCGGCATGGCAGGCATTCGGAAAGAATTCGACAACCCAAACGTGAACCGCACCTCCATCGGCGCGGCCATGATGCTCAATATCTCGCCCTACTCACCAGAAGCCAATGTCCGCGAAATCCAATGGGAATATAGCTGCGGCGGTCCGGGCGTCTTCGCAGGTGACCTCTATTATTACTACTATGACCACAATGTCTCGCCCGAAGAGGCGAGCAAGATCGATACGTCGAAGTGCATGCTGTACTTCCTGACGGGCGAATACGATCCGAATACCTCCCCGGCCGACACCAAGATCGCCGCCGATCTCGTCAAGGGCAGCAAGTTCTGGACGATGGAGAAGCTCGGACATTTCCCGGTCACTGAAGACTACACCGAGTTCAGAAAATACCTGCTGCCGATCCTCGAGGAAATCCAGCAGGCATCCGCAACCAGGGCGAAGGTCGCCTGAAACAATCTCTTGGGAGGAGCATCCAATGAGACGGAGTTTAACCGGAACCATGGGGGCGCTGATCGCGGTCAGCGCCCTGACGACCACTGCTTGGGCTGACGGCGTCGACCAGCTCCCCCCCAACGAGAAGAAAATCTACGAGGTCGTCGACCCGCAGGTTCCGCTCGGAGCGAGCGCCTATAAGGACTTCAAGCCAAAGAAAGGACCGCCGTGGAAGATCGGCTACGCCAGTAGCTATGCCGGCAACACGTGGCGCGCAGCCGCCCTCGATGCCGTCATGAATGACCTCTTGCCGCGCTCCAAGGAAGCGGGGCTTGTATCTGAAGTCGTGGTCACTCAGTCCGACCTCAAGGACGCCGTCCAGATTCAGCAGATGCGCCAGATGGTTGATGATGGGGTCGATGCCATCATCATCTGCTGCTCGAACGTCACCGCCCTCAACCAGACGATCGAGTACGCCTATAAGGCAGGCGTTCCTGTTTTCTCGTTTTCGGGATACGTGACGTCGCCTTACGCGATCAACGGCGCTGCCAATCACGCGCAGGGCGGCGGCGAGATGGCGACCTGGCTCGCAGACAAGATCGGCAAGAAAGGCAACGTGCTTCTCGTGTCGGGCATCCCTGGCTTCGCCTCATCCGACAGCTTCGACAAGGCCGCCAAAGAAGCGCTGGCAAAGTATCCCGACATCAAGATTGTCGGCGAAGTGGCTGGCAAGTGGACCGACCAGGTAGCACAGGTCGAGGTGCAGAAATTTCTGGCGACGAACCCCATTCAGATTGACGGTATTCTGACACAGGGCGCGCAGGAGAACGGCGTGTTGAATGCCATGCTCCAGTCGGGTCGTGACATGGTGCCCATTACGCTGGGCGGCGAGGCTTCGGCGGCATGTTACTGGCGCCAGAATCCAGAATGGGTCGATGCTGGCTTCCATATCTGGCCGCCGCGCCGCGAGATGCAGCAGATGTGGGAGATCATGCTTCGCACGCTCGAAGGGCAGGGGCCGAAGGTACAGTCCTTCCTGCGCCCTGTCCTGCCGTTCACCATCGATGACGTTCGCGCTTCGATCCCCGAGGATTGCGATGTGAACTCGACGGATTTCGTCGAACCGAAGGCGGACGGATGGTTCCCAAGTGCGATTGCCGACCAGTACTTCGAGCGTCCTGCCGATCCCTGGAAGCCGGTAGCCAAGTAAGCCGGATCCGCCCGGTGGCTTAACTGCCGGGCGACCGTTGGAAGATCGTAAAAGCCGCCTTGGCGGACGTTGCGGGTGGGAGGTCTGCGATGGGCAGCGAGATAACAGTCAGAATGGTAGATGTCGCCAAGGCGTTCGGGGAGACGAAGGCACTCAAGAAGTGCGACTTCGAGGCCCGCGCCGGGGAGGTGCACGCCATCGTTGGCGAAAACGGCAGCGGCAAGAGCACGATGGCCAAGATCATGTCGGGCGTTTTGCACCCGGACGCAGGCAAGGTCACGATCCTGGGTGAAAAGGTTGCCTCGCCCGTCGACGCCAAGCGGGCCGGCCTGACCACCATCTTCCAAGAAGTCCTGGTTGCTGACGAGGCTAGCGTATTCGAGAACCTCTATGTCGGTCGTGACGGTGTCTTTCGTTCGCAGTCGACCGGCGATCGGCGGAGCGAAGCAGCTGAAATCCTGGCGCGGCTCGTTGGAAAATCCGTAGACCTCGATCAACTGGCAGGCAGCCTGCCGCTCAGCATCAAACAGTGGATCGTCATCGCACGGGCTATTCTTCGCAGGCCGCAGGTGCTGATCCTCGACGAATCTTCGGCCGCGCTCGACCTCGACTCGACCCTCCGGCTCCACGCGGAAATCGACCGCCTTCGTGCCGAGGGCGCGACGATCCTCATCGTAACCCACCGGATCGCGGAACTCGTGCGTATCGCCGACCGTGCGACGATCCTGCGTGATGGGATAACTGTCGGTACGCTCGGAAAGGATGAGATTACCGAGGAAAACCTGCTGTCCATGATGACGCCGGCAGATCGGCGCGCCAGCGATGCGACAGAATACGCCTCCCGAAAGAAGGCGCTATCGGCCCCTCTCATACTAACCGCGACGGGTCTCGCCGCGCACAGGTCGGCGCGCCTATTCGATTTCGACCTTCCCAAGGGGAGCATCGTCGGCGTAGCCGGGCTTGATGGGCAGGGGCAGGACGCTTTTATCCGCGTCTTGGCCGGCATCATCCAGCCGTTCGGTGGCGAGGTGAAGGTCCGCTCGGTTGATACGGACAAGATGATCGCGCTGCAATCGCTCGACGATGCGGCGAAGCTCGGTGTTTCCTACGTCTCCGGGGATCGCAAGCGCGAGGGTATCTTCCCGCAACAAAGCATCTTCGAAAACCTCGCCATCGGTGTCTACAGGAAGACGCTCGGACCCCTGGGCGTGATCCGCAAGCCCACGCTGAAATCCATGTTTAAGCGCGAAGTGGATCGTCTGCGCATCAAGATCGGCAGCCCGTCGAACAGGATCACCTCACTGTCGGGCGGCAACCAGCAGAAGGTGCTTATCGGGCGCGCCTTCGCAAACGATCCCCAAGTCATCCTCCTGAATGACCCCGCGCGCGGTGTCGATCTCGGCACTAAGCGTGACCTCTACCGGGAGTTACGTCTGTTCGCTGAAAAAGGCGGCAGTGTCATCTACGTCTCGAGTGAGATCGAGGAGTTCATCGGGTTTGCCGATCGCGTCGACGTGTTCTTCGGGGGAACGTTGTTTCGATCCCTGACCGGCGAGGAAATCGCCGAGGCACCAATCCTCGCCGCTATGTTCGGGAAAGCCCGGGACGCTTCCGTTGATTTCGATCTGGAAAGGACCGCATGATGTCCGTAACCGCTTTCCGTCAAGTCACGCAGGACCGCTCGTTGTTCGTTCCGGCCGGGCTTTTCCTCGTCCTCCTTTGCGCTGTCGCCTTCCGGGGCCAGGGTCTGTTCACGAACAATGGTCTGGCCGGAGCCATTCTGGTTGCAACGCCGCTGATCCTGACCACGCTCGCGATAACACCGATCGTCATGGCGGGCCGCGGAGCGGTGGACCTTTCCGTGGGCCCGCTCATGGGCTTCGTCAACGTCACGCTCATTACGTGGCTGGTCGGCAACGGCATCACGCACCCGTTGGCCATCATTGCCTGGGCGGTGGGATTGGGAGCAGCGTTCCAGCTGGTGCAAGCACTTGTGATCATCTATGTGCGCGTCGCGCCCATCATCGTCACGCTCTCCGGTTTCCTCGTTCTGTCGGGCGTCAACCTGATGGTCATGTCGCGTCCCGGCGGTGTCGCTCCAGACTGGATGCTAAGCTGGGGCGCGGGAACGAGCATATTTTCGCCTGTCCTGTTGCTTCTGCTCGGCGCTTTCGCAATCTGGGGCGTCCTGAGGGGCACGATGTTTTACCGCAACCTGCGGATGACAGGCGCTGACGAGCGGATGGCCTATACCAGCGGTGTGCAGGTCGACGTCGTGCGCATCATCGCCCATACGGTCGGCGGCGTTTTTGCCGGGCTGGCCGCATTGAGCTACACCGCGCTGATCTCATCCGGCGACCCGACCCAGGGCAGCACCTACACGCTGCAAGCGGTGACGGCGCTGGTCCTTGGCGGAGCTAGTCTCTCCGGGGGCCGCGGCGGTGCGCTCGGCTCGACGCTCGGCGCGATCAACATGTTCCTCATCTCGTATCTTCTGTCCACTTTCAACTTCGGGACGGTTTCCGGCTTCGTCACGCAAATGGCCTTTGGCCTGATCCTCGTTGGGTCACTTCTCGTGAACGTCTTCGTCATCAGCCGCCGCACTGTCGCGTGAGGAGTAAGGAAATGATCTCCACTGTCTTGAACACAGAAATCGGCGCGACCCGTGGCGCCAGCCCTTTGCGCAAGCACAAGAGTATTTCGATCGGCTTCTGTCTCCTTGCGTGTCTGCTCATTCTTGGAGCCCTGCTCGTGCCGGGCTTCGTGTCGCCGCAGAACGCGCGATCGATCCTCCTTCTCGCCGCCTTCCTTGGGCTGGCGTCTGTTGGGCAGACGCTCTGCGCGCTCGTTGGAGCGCTGGATCTTTCCATCCCATACATCATCGGTGGCGCCAATATCCTGCTTCCAAGCCTCATGGTGGCGGGTCTTCCCGCCCCCGTCGCCATGATCGTCGTGCTTCTCCTTGGCATTTTGGTCGGGGCTTGCAACGGCGCCCTCAGCTTCCGGCTGCAGGGTCAGGCGCTGATCATGTCGCTCGGTCTTGGTTTTGCCGCCGTCGGGGCGGTCCAGATCTACACCTCGCTCGGATCGCAGTTCGGCGGTACCGTCTTTGCGCCCGTCCCCGGATGGCTTCGCAACCTTTCGGCGTTCAATGGCAGGTTCTTCGGTCTGCCGTTTCCACCGGTTATCGTCATATGGGCTTTCATCGCCGTCGCTCTGGGCTGGATAATGCACAACACCTGGTTTGGCCGGAGCCTCTATGCTGTTGGCGGGAGCCGCACGGCCGCCGCCCGCCTCGGAATCTCGGAATTCAAGATCTGGACAGTGATTCACAGCGTCAGCGGGGCGATGTCGGCACTCACCGGAATGCTGCTCCTCGGTTTCTCCGGCGGCGGTTTTGTCGGGGTCGGTGATCCCTATCTGTTCACCACCGTGGCGGCGGTCGTTATCGGCGGAACGTCTCTTCTAGGCGGTGCCGGCGGGTATGGAGCGACGGTCCTCGGCGTCCTCGTCCTTACTGTCCTGACCTCGCTTCTCGTCGGCCTGGGGCTCAGTTTCCCGGCACAACAGGCCGTCGTAGGGCTGCTGATCGTCCCCATGGTCGCGATCTACGCCCGCTCACCACACATCCGTAATCAGATTTGAACGTTGCATCGAAAGGAATACCAATGGCTATCTCCACCGCTCTACTGGATCGCCTGAAAGACCCCTCCCTGGTACGCGAGGAAATGCTGGTAGGAGGCGACTGGCGAAAAGAGGGCGCGAGCGGCAAGACGATCCAGGTCCACAATCCCTCGACCGGGGACGTGATTGCGAGCCTCCCGAGCGCAGGACTCCAGGACGTCCGCGAAGCCATCGACGTCGCCAAACTCGCCCAGAAAAAGTGGGCCGCACGATCGGGCAAGGAACGTGCCGGCGTCATGCGGAAGTTCTTCGACCTCGTCACGGCCAACACCGAGGACCTCGCGATCATCCTGACGTCCGAGATGGGCAAGCCTCTAGCCGAGGCACGCGGAGAGGTCGCCTACGGCGCTTCCTACATTGAATGGTTCGGGGAAGAAGCCAAGCGCGTTTACGGCGACACCATTCCGGGGCATCAGGCCGACAAGCGCCTGATAGTCATCAAACAGCCCGTCGGCGTGGTGGCGGCCATCGCGCCCTGGAACTTTCCTTCCGCCATGGTCTGCCGCAAGATCGCCCCGGCGCTGGCATCCGGCTGCGCCATCATCTTCAAGCCGGCCGCCGAAACCCCATTGTCGGCCCTTGCTCTTGCCATACTCGCTGAGCGCGCGGGAATACCCGGCGGCCTGTTCAGCGTCCTGCCGACAGACAACGCCCGGATGTTCGGTGAAGAAGTCTGCTCGAACCCCGTCGTCAAGAAGCTGACCTTCACAGGGTCTACCGAGGTCGGCCGCATCCTGATGGCGCAGGGCGCACAAAAGATCATGAAGCTCAGCCTCGAACTCGGCGGCAACGCTCCCTTCATCGTCTTCGACGATGCCGACCTCGACGAGGCCGTGGAAGGAGCGATGCTGTCCAAGTTCCGCAATGCCGGCCAGACCTGCGTTTGCGCCAACCGTCTCTACGTCCAGAGCGGGGTCTACGACCGCTTCATAGAGAAACTCGCGGCGCGGGTTTCCGCGCTCAAGGTCCTTGACGGGTTCGAGGATGGAGCCACCATCGGTCCGCTGATCAACGACGATGCGGTGGCGAAGCTCTATAGTCACATCGATGACGCGGTCGGTAAGGGTGCGAAGATCGTTGTGGGCGGCGCAAGGGACGAGCGTGGTGGCACCTTCGTCCAGCCGACGCTTCTCTCGGAAGCCACGAAGGAAATGAAGGTCGCACGAGAGGAGACCTTTGCGCCGCTCGCTCCTGTCTTCAGGTTCAAAACGACGGAAGAGGTCATTGAACTGGCCAACGACACAGAGTTCGGTCTCGCCGCCTACTTCTACGCCAACGACCTTCGAAACGTCTGGAAGGTTACGGAGGCCCTGGAGTACGGGATGGTCGGCGTCAACACGGGCCTGATCTCCACGGAGGTTGCACCGTTCGGCGGCGTCAAGCAGTCGGGGTTCGGCCGCGAGGGCTCGAAATACGGCATGGATGACTTCCTTTCCATGAAATACGTCTGCATGGGCGGCATACAGTCATAGTCCAACGGCTGGTGGTGGGTCTTAAGGCTCGCCACCAGCAAGGTTTGAGCTCGTCACGGAAGCCCGATGACACATTCTGCAGAAGGCGGGGAGAGTCTTGGTCAAGACCGCGCCGACAGCCTTCAAAACGAGGCGGCCGACCGCGAGCAGGACCCGGCCGATCACGCTGCCCAGGCGAACGTCGAGGGCAGAACGGCAATGGAACGTCGGAACGTGCGGAGAGAGGCAGGGGCGAGACTCGCCTTTGTCGTGGGTCTGTCTGCTTAAGGCTTCCGTTGGCCCAACGCCTGATGACCCATCTCGAAAGTTTCGTTGGTATTTTTCGACGGGACGGAGAAAGCGCGCCACTGGCCACTCGCTGGCAAGATCATCGCCGATTGTCTGGCATTTTGCTGGTGGCACGTCGACGCAAGGCGCACGTGTCGGGGGACGCTCGGCCTGCCGGCCCGAGTGCTCTTATGGCCCAAGGGCAGCATCAGTTGAATGACGTGCGGTCGTCAACTGCCGCAAGGCCTTGATGAGGGGGTCACGGATCGCCGAGAAATTGCGCCGTCGCAGACTAATATTTTGACCTGGAAGAGCCCACTACCGTTACCGCGACCTGGTCGCGTTGCAATGATGAAACGGGGTTGCGCCTCACACCTGCGTTCCAGAGTGTCCGGGCGAGACCGTGACGACCACGGCCCCGCCGGACGTTGCCTTGGGAGGCTGACTTCTGGACAATGTTCGTGACGAGAGCTTAGTGCTTCATGCGCAGGATTGGCTTGATGACCTTGCCGCTCTCGGAATCGGCCATTGCCTCGTTGATCTGGTTGAGATCGTAGAACTGGACGAGCTTGTCGAACGGGAACCGTCCCTGCTGCCAGTATTCGATGAGCTCGGGTATGAATTTGGAGGGAATGCTCTGGCCTTCGACCACACCGACGAGCGTACGGCCGAACAGAAAGTTGCCGATATCGACGATCCCTTCCGTTCCGAGCGCGGACGATCCGACCAGTCCACAGGTTCCTGGGGTGCCGAGGCAATCGACCGCCTGGCGAAACACCTTCGGCGAGCTCGTGCATTCGAGACTGAAGTCTGCGCCTTCGGGAATGATTTCCCTGATCGCCTTGACGCTATCCCTATTGCGGGCGTTTATGATGTGGGTTGCACCCAGTTCAATCGCCAGTTCGAGACGTTCATCGTTAAGGTCGATCACGATAATGGTCGAGCATCCGGCAATCTTCGCCGCCATGACGGCTGCCATGCCGACCGCACCCGCGCCGAACACTGCAATGGAAGATCCCGGTTGGGGCTTGAGGCAGTTGAGAACCGCTCCGGCGCCAGTTTGCAGCCCGCAGCCCAGCGGTCCCATGAGTTCGAGGGGAACATCTTTGGAAACCCTGACCGCATTGCGCTCGCTGGCGATGGCATAGGTGGCGAAAGAAGACTGCTCGAAGAAGCACCCGCTGATCTGGGTACCGTGTGAATCATGTAGCGGGCAACTGCCATCCGGCCGGGTGCCACGGAAATTTCTGCCGAAAAAGTCTTCACAATAATAAGGCGTGCCTCCCCGGCACTTCTCGCATTTCCCGCAATATGCGTAGCTTAGAGCCACGTGGTCGCCGGGCGAAAGCTCTTTTACATCGGCCCCGACCACTTCCACGACGCCGGAGCCTTCATGGCCGAGAACCACGGGCTGCGGTACGTCATATCCTTGGTCGCGAACAACCATGTCGGTGTGGCAGACACCGCTCGCCACGATCCGGACGAGGATTTCGTCGGGGCGAGGTTGATCGATACCGATGCACTCCAGAACAAGAGGCTTTGCCTTTTCGCGCGAAATTGCAGCGTATGCTTCTTTCATAAAATGACTCCATCAGTGCGCGCTCGGCCGGTAGGTGACACTTGTAGGCGTTCGCAGACAATCAGTCAATTATCTTCAGTGAACCAAAATGGTCGCTGAGGCCATCCCAGCCCGCTACACGGACATGTAAAGAGAAAAATCGATGTAATATCAATTGCTTCCTCAGGGTATTCGGCCGATCTAGATCTTGGTCCGAATTGTTGGCTGTCTTAAAACTGGAATTCGCTTGACAGATTGACTGATTCAGAAGTGGCATTCATCGAACGCGCCGGCTGACGGTGGTGCCCGTATTTCCTGCCTCGCGGCCTCGCTTTCCGGGTGATGGTAGCGATTATGGCTCCCAACTTCCTTTTTATGAACCTCGCCGGCGAGGCGCGGTCTCCTCTGGTTCCTGTTGGCGTGCTCGTGGGTGAGGTGACGGGCGGCTGCTTTGTCTTATTGCTATATCGAACCAAGCAGCAATAAAAGAATAAAAAAATCAGTATGATAACACAGAAGACACGTCAAAAAGCTGAAATTCAATATAGTTTATTGACAGATTGTCTGCTTATTCATAATGATGCGATCTGCCGTTTGTGGGGAGAATTCAGCGATGTCTGGAGGATAGCGGCGCTCCAGATCGCAGACAAAATGACCACGTTGGGTGGCAAGAGGAGGAGAATTTCGATGAA
Source organism: Rhizobium sp. 862_C5_N1_2 (assembly GCF_051811205.1). Taxonomy (NCBI): domain Bacteria; kingdom Pseudomonadati; phylum Pseudomonadota; class Alphaproteobacteria; order Hyphomicrobiales; family Rhizobiaceae; genus Rhizobium; species Rhizobium sp. 862_C5_N1_2. Next base: position 138,094 of record NZ_JBPWPT010000006.1, read on the forward strand.
AAGACGTACATTCCTACAGACGGGCAGTGCCTTGATTGCAGCTGGCGCGTTCGGAATACCGGGCATCCTGCGGGCAGAGGATACGATCACCCTGCTGCCCGACACTTGGCCGTCCGAAGGGGAAAACCCCGTCGTCGACGCTGGTAAGTTTGCCAAGTCAGGTCCCTGGAAGATTGGTCACAGCCACTATGGCCTGGCCGGTTCGACGCACACCTATCAAACCGCATTCGAGGCCGAATACGAAATCAGCAGGAACAAGGCCCGTGTCGGCGACTATCAATTCCGAAGCGCCGACCTCAACGCCTCAAAACAGGTCGCCGACATCGAGGATCTGATCGCACAAAAGGTAGATGCAATCATCATTGCGCCGCTTACGACAGGCTCGGCCGTGGAAGGCATCAGGAAGGCGAAGGCTGCCGGCATTCCGACGGTCGTCTATCTCGGTCGCGTCGACACCGACGAATTCACGGTGCAGGTCCAAGGCGACGACTTCTACTTTGGCCGGGTGATGGCGCAGTTCCTGGTCGATAAGCTCGGCAACAAGGGAAAAGTGTGGGTGCTGCGTGGCGTCGCCGGACATCCGATCGATGCTGATCGTTACGCCGGGGCGATCGAGGTCTTCAGCAAGTCCGGTCTCCAAATCACCTCAACCCAGCACGGCAGCTGGTCCTACGAGGACTCAAAGAAGATAGCCGAAAGCCTCTATCTGTCTGATCCGGATGTCGCCGGGGTCTGGACTGACGGCGCGAACATGTCGCTCGGGGTCTTGGACGCGCTGCAGGAAGCCGGGGCTTCCACCATTCCACCGATCACGGGAGAAGCGCTCAACGGTTGGATGCGTCGTTGGAATGACGAAAAGCTCTCTTCGATTGGGCCCATTTGCCCTCCGGCTCTTTCGACGGCAGCCCTGCGTGCGGCCTTCGCGCTTCTCGAAGGCAAGCCGATCCAGCGCAACTGGACCAACCGGCCCAAGCCGATCGTCGACGACAATCTTGCACAGTTTTACCGCTCCGATCTCACGGACGCTTACTGGGCTCCGACAGAAATGCCGAATGAGAAGCTCCTCGAGTACTTCAAGGCCTGACGCATGGAGGGCGCGGACAAAGCGCGCCCTCTTCACCCTCGCAGATGGAAGTGTTCATGAGTATGCTTGTCGAGATGGTCGGCATAAACAAGTCCTTTGGTGCGGCCAAAGTCCTGTCGAATGTTCAATTTTCGCTTGAACGCGGCTCCGTCCACGCATTGATGGGCGAGAACGGGGCGGGAAAATCCACGCTGATGCGAATTCTGGCCGGCGTCTATCAACAGACCGCTGGACGCATCCGTCTGCGAGGAGAAGAGGTGACCTTCCGTTCCCCCAAGGAAGCGCGTCTCGCCGGGGTGTCGACAGTGTTTCAGGAGTTCACCCTCATCCCCAATCTCACGGTCGCCGAAAACATGTTTCTTGGACACGAACCGCGGCGTGCCGACGGGTCGATAGACACCGCCGAGGTCGTCGAGCGATCCCGCAAGCTGCTTGTCGACGTTTTCCCTCAACTGGACGCCACGGCGATTGTGGAAACGCTGACGGTTGCCCAGCAGCAGGCAGTGGAAATCGCCAAAGGTCTGACATCCAATGCCGATGTCTTCATTTTCGATGAACCGACCGCGGCACTAAACTCGACGGACGTCGCTCATCTCTTCAAGGTCATCCGCGATCTGAAGGCGCAAGGGAAGGCTGTCGTCTACATCTCGCATCGGATGAACGAGGTGTTCGAACTGTGCGACACCATCACCGTCATGAAGGATGGGGCTTGGGTAAAGACAGCCAGGGCAGAAGACTTCAATCTCCAAACGCTTGTGGCAAACATGGTTGGACGCGAGCTTCAGAATTTCTTTCCGCCGAGGGCGCAGACCATTGGGTCGCCGATGCTCGACGTGGCAGGGCTTCGTCTCAATGACCATGGCCCGCCAGTCGGTTTTTCCGTACGCACGGGCGAGATCATCGGACTGGCCGGGCTGGAAGGCCAGGGGCAGCGCGAAATCATGCGTGCGGTCGTCGGGGTCGAAACCGCCGCAGTTGTGACCGTCCGGCGTCGCCGCGACGATAGCATGATCGGTGTGAACGTATCCTCCGGCTTTTCGAGTGCGATCTCAGCCGGCATTGGTTTCATTCCTGAAGACCGCAAGCAGGAAGGCTTATTTCTTCGGCTTCCGATCTACGATAACATCGCACTTGGCAAGCAGTTGAACCGGAACATGGCGAGCGTTGCATGGCGTTCCATCTCCAGGGTTCACGATGTCATAAAGTCGCTCCGTGTTGCGGCTGCCGACCCAGCCTCGCCCGTCGGCAAACTTTCGGGCGGAAACCAGCAAAAGGTCCTTCTTGGCCGCTGGCTGCTTTCGGGGGTTGATATCCTTGTCATCGAGGAGCCGACACGTGGCGTCGATGTCGGCGCTAAAGCGGAAATCTATAAGCTCCTTCGCGATTTTGCCGATCGTGGCGGTGCAGTGATCGTCTCGTCACGCGAGCACCCCGAACTGATCGGGCTCTGTGACAACATCCTGGTCGTTCACGACAAAAAGATCGTCGGACAGATGCCCGCGCTTGATGCCACAGAGGAAACCATCCTGGGAACCGCACTCGGTTCGAACTCCGCGCACGATCCGCGCGCCGCTGTTCATTGAGGAGGATACATGAATACCGTCGCAAAGTTCCTGAAGGCACCCTATAGGGCGGGTGCGATCCGGCTGTCGATCGGGACGCTATTCGTGCTGGTGGTCGCCTCGGTTATCCTGCTTCCACAATTTCTGGCGCCGGAGAATCTGTCGAACCTGCTGGCCCAATCCACTGTTCTTGTTATTTCTGCGCTAGGCCAGACCTTTGTGATCCTGACGGGCGGCCTAGACGTTTCCGTTGGTTCGATCATCAGCGTGACGACTACGATCATGACACTCGACATGCCCGAGGTTGTCCGTGTCATGCTTTGCATTGCGGTTGCGATCGCATTCGGATTGTCGAATGGCTACGGCGTAGCCAGGCTCAACGTCCATCCGATCATCATGACCCTGGCAACCATGGGTATCGGCCAGGGATTGGCGCTTATCATTCTTCCTATCCCCGGCGGGAAGGTGCCCGAATGGCTTTCGGCGTCAGTCGCGGGTTCCGTTGGGCCCGTGCCAAACTCGCTGCTCTGGCTGATCGTCGCCACGTTCGTTGCTGCCTGGTTGCTTTATCGCAGACCGTTTGGCCTTTACCTGTTCGCTTCGGGTGGTAACGACTTCAATGCCCGCATGAATGGCGTCCCGGTCGAGCGCACAGTCATCAAGGCCTACATCCTGTCGGCGCTATTTGCTTGCGCTGCCGGGATGTTCCTCGCAGGTCGCCTTGCCTCGGGCGATCCCAAGGGGGGCGCCACATTCGGAATTGAATCCGTTACCGCAGCAGCGCTCGGGGGTGTTCACCTGGCTGGCGGTATCGGCAGCATCCTCGGCACTGTAGCCGGCGCGGCTATCCTCGGCATCGTCAACAACGTGATGAACCTCGCTAACGTCTCGGCATTCCTCCAGTCGGTCGTGAAGGGCCTTCTGCTGCTAGCACTCGTCGTCTCACAGCGTCGCAAAACGATCGGACTTTGAAAGAGATGGACCTCTCGATGACCACAACGGATGCGAAAATTGAGACGCCATCGCGCACTCTCACCGCCAGGCGCATACTTTCCTGGGTGCTCGGTTTGCCCCCGGCATATTACGTGCTCGCAATCCTGATCGCTGTGGCCCCCGCTGTAAGCGCGACGCTGATCAATCCAAACTATTGGTTCGTGATCCTGAAACAGTCAGCGCCGCTTGGGATCGCGGTGCTGGCGCAATCTCTTGTCATGCGGGTGCGTTCTATTGATCTCTCGGTCAGTGGCGTGTTTGCTTTTTCGATCTATCTCGCCAGCTCCGGGCTCCTCAACAGTTACCCGCCCTTCGTCACGGTCCTGATGCCGATCGTCATCGGCCTTGCCGTCGGTCTGATCAACGGCGCCCTCGTGGCCTATGTCCGCGCCTCCGCGGTCATCGCGACGCTGAGCGTATCGGCGATCCTCATCGGGATCATCCAATTCATGAGTTCGGGCCGTGCACCGGGTTCGACACCAAGCTGGCTTCGCGTCCTGACGAGCGGGAACATCTACGGCCTGTCTTACTCCGTGATCGTCTGGATCGGGATTTCCGTTCTCGTCGCATTAGCGTTCCGCTTCTTGATCCTCGGGCGCTACTTCCGCGCTGTCGGCGACAATCCGAGGGCGGCGGAGATAACAGGCATACCTCTGGCCCGCACGATTTTTGTCTCCCATACACTTGCGGGCACGCTGACAGGCATCGCCGCCCTGGTTCAGGTGTCGGCTCTGGCCGTTGGCACGATCAAGCCCGGCTTCGACACCTTCATGAACGCTCTCGCCGCGACGATCCTCGGTGGGGTGACGTTCGGCGTCGACCGCGGTGGCGTCGCGGGGCCTTTCGTGGCGGTCGTCGCCTTCAGTTTCCTCTTCGCGATGTTGACGGTGTTCGGCATCCAGGAGCCCGGCAAGCTGATCGTCCAGGGCGGGATCATCGCGCTTGCTGCGATCATTTACGGAGCACGCGTCGGTCGCGTCTAGCCGCAAGGATCTGCCAAACAGGTCATTCCCGGTGTCAACGCGGGAGAATGCAGGAGATAAGAATGGTGAAGATAACGGCGGCCGTGGCCGCAAAACCGAAAGCTCCGCTTGAGTTTCGTGAACTTGAGCTGGCGGATCCAGAAGGCAATGAAATTCTCGTGCGGACGGTCGCCACGGGGATCTGCCATACCGACCTGTTGCTCCGTGATGGGATATTTGGGCCTCCCGCCCCGGTCATACCAGGACATGAAGGTGTTGGTATCGTCGAGGCCATCGGGGCGGACGTCCAAGGTTTAAGGGTGGGCGACCACGTTGCGCTCAGCCAGAGTTCATGTGGCTTCTGCGGCGATTGCCGGCGCTCTCACCCGATGAACTGCCAGAACTACACCCAGTACAATCTGACGGGGCTTCGTCCGAACGGCAAGAAGGCCTTGCTGTGTGATGAAGTCGGCATCGGCAGCAACTTTGTCGGCCAGTCATCCTTCGCGACCCATGTCCTGGCGACTGAAAACAACGCCGCGCAGCTTCCCAAGGATTTCGACCTGACGAATGCGGCCCCGCTCGGTTGCGGCATGGCAACGGGAGCAGGTACCGTCATCAACGCCATGAAGCCGGAGATCGGTCAAACCATTGCCGTGTTCGGCGCGGGAGCGGTCGGCATGGCTGCGGTGATGGCCGCCAAGGTCCGGCGGTGCAGCAAGATCATCATCATCGACCTGAACGAGCAGCGTTTGGCCATGGCTGAGACGTTGGGCGCGACCCACGCTATCAACGGCAGGGACCCAGACGTCGTGGAGCAGATCCACGCCTTGACGGGCGGCGGTGCCGATTTTGCGATCGACGCCGTGGGTATCGTTCCCGTCATCCTGAACACGATCAAATGCACGCGGGCAGGGGGTCATGTCGTCCTCCTCGGGCTCGACGCGCTCGGCAAGGATATTCCAATCCCGCTGGACCTCATGGTCTTCAACCGGAAAATTCAGGGTGCCATCCTCGGGGATCAGATCCCGCAGCTCTTCATCCCCCAACTGGTCGAACTAAACCAGGCCGGCCTGTTTCCGTTCCAGAAGCTGATCACAAAGTACCCGTTCGAGAAAATCAACGAGGCCATCGCCGATGCCGAAGCTGGCCGCGTGATCAAGCCCGTCATCGTCTTCAATAGGAGCTTCCCACATGCCATCGAGCAAGTCCGACGAACAGCATCTCATCGTTGAGTTTAAAACATCGACGCGTAACCGGGACCGTGTCAACACACTGCTCCAGGAGTTTGTCGGCCCTGCCCGCGAGGAAGAGGGCTGCCTTTACTACAATCTCTACCAGCGCTCCGACGAGCCGAATACGTTCTTCATTCTCGATGGTTGGGCAAACGAGGAGGCAGCCGCGCGTCACGGAGAATCTGCGAACGTCAAGCGTGTTCTCGAACCGCTGCTTCCGTTGCTGGTAAGCCCCCCTTCCATCATTGTGAGCAGTCGCATCAGCGACTGAGCTTGCGATCGTGCAACACCGAAGGACGCGCTTCGATCCGAGGCGGGTTTTTTTCCAAAGGCTCGCGGGAGGACGAAATGGAGCATCGAGTTGTCATCGTGGGAGGCGGTTTCGCCGGCCTCCAATTGGCCAAGGATCTCAAATGTCCAAACCTTTCGATCACGATCGTCGACAGACGCAATCATCACCTGTTCCAGCCGCTGCTCTATCAGGTCGCAACGACCGTCCTGGCAACCTCCGAGATTGCCTGGCCCATTCGCGCGGTCTTCCGTGGAAGGAAAGATGTCACAACGCTTCTTGGCGAGGTCGTGGGCGTCGATGTCGAGAAGCGGCTTGTCTCGCTCAAGGGCGGTCATGCCATTCCCTACGATACCCTTGTTCTCGCAACAGGGGCCCGTCACGCGTATTTCGGCCGGGATGAATGGGAGCCTTTCGCGCCCGGACTGAAGGCGTTGGAAGACGCCACCACCATCCGCCGTCGTCTTCTCCTGGCGTTCGAAAAGGCGGAGCTGGAAACCGATCCCCAAGCGCGGGCCGCAATGCTGACCTTCTCGATAATCGGCGCCGGACCGACAGGCGTCGAGATGGCCGGGATCATCGCCGAACTGGCTCAAAGGACGCTTGTCGAGGAATTCAGAAACATCGATACGACTTTGGCGCGTATTCTTCTTGTAGAGGCAGGACCGCGTGTTCTGCCTGTTTTCCACGAGGCGTTATCGCAATACGCCGAGCGATCCCTTGCGTCGATGGGCGTCGAGGTTCGCACGGGACGGCCGGTAACCGACTGCACCGAGGAAGGTATATCGATCGGGGACGAGTTCGTCCCGAGCCGTACGGTCATATGGGCGGCGGGCGTGCAGGCATCCAAGGCCGCCGTATGGGTCGGGGCGGAGACAGATCGAGCAGGGCGGGCTATCGTGCAGCCCGACCTCACGATCTCAGAACACCCGGAGATCTTCGTTGTCGGCGATACCGCGAGCGTTAAGACCGGCGAGGGAATGCCGGTTCCTGGTATCGCTCCTGCCGCAAAGCAGCAGGGAAAATACGTCGCCCAGGTGATCAAGGCCCGCCTTAAGCAGCGCTCAGCGCCGCTTCCCTTCAAGTACAGGCATCTTGGTAATCTTGCCACCATAGGGCCAAGCTCCGCGGTGATCGATTTCGGCAGGCTTCGGCTCAAGGGCTCCATCGCCTGGTGGATCTGGGGCTTTGCCCACATCTACTTTTTGATCGGAACACGGAGCCGCATGGCGGTCGCGCTGAGCTGGCTTTGGGCATTTACCTCCGGACACCACTCTGCCCGCCTTATTACCCAGAAGGAGACGCTGAAGGACGAGGTCTAGCAGGGATTTATCAGTGACGTGGCGGAAGCACGCCACGCTTTCGTGGGCATTGCGCGGAACGACCTTGTCACCTGCAGCTATTGAAGGAACGAAACATGAGCGAGTTTTTGAAAGACAGCATTATCATTCCACCGACCTCGACCGTGGAACGCGAGAATGGCGAGTGCCTATCTGAAGGCCAGTCTGCAATAGACGTTGACGCGCTCGACGATGCTGCGCGTGCAAGCGTTGAGGGCCAAACGAATGCCATACGCGTCAGAGAGCCGCGTGTGAAAGCGTAGGACTTTCCGGAAAGATGCCGTTCCCCAGAGACATCCATGGGCTGTTCCATGGAAGGTCCAACTGTGGCACGGCGAGACCAAACCGGCGCGCGCCAAAGACCTCGTGAAACCGGATCGATGGATTGTCCGTCGATCATCTTCCATGTCCTCTTGGCTTGGGGTCGGAGAGGCGGGAGACAACGTAATTTGGAGATAAGTGTGTGGTGGTCTCCCTGTTGAGATACGAACGAGTTGCTAGATCTCACGGTTTCACACATGGACCGTTTTCCGCGTGAAACCAGGATCTAAGACTCACAACGCTTGCCGGACACCGCCGACGGAAGGGTTTATCGAAGGAGGACAAACCGATGCCGGCTCTCATGCAGGCAAAGTATGCGTGTTGGTGGGCGCGTCAAACCCGGTCGGTTTCTGTCTTGCGCAGTCTTTCCTCGAAACTGGCTACCGTGTCGCCGTAGGTGACCTCGACCCTTCAGACTTCAGTTCTTTAACCGCAGTCTCGGGGACGAATTTGTTTCCGGTTAAGGTCAATTTGAATAGGGACGTGTATGTCAATTCAATGGTCGATCAGGTCTACCTACGCTGGAGCCGGGTCGATATTCTGGTGAACATAGCCTTCCGTCGCCGTGAATGCGCCGAACCGCTTTCCGCTACGGATCTTGGGCTTGATGCCGTCTCCAACCTGATAAGGGTGACAAGTGCTTTCGGCTCCCGCCTCCAGGGAGAGGAACTCGCTGTTGTGAATATCGCCTGGTTCGACGAGAAGTCGCTGCTAGAGGCCGACCGCGAAGCTGTGCTCCAAGCGGCCTTACGAACTACGACGAGTGCGATGGCGAAGAAGTATTTCGACTCGGGGCTTCGTATAAACGCTGTTCATACCAGAAATGCGCGTTCTACATCTTACGTTCAAAGTGAGACGCTTAGGACACTTGTTCAAGCTGTCCAATTCCTCGCAAATCCAGAACTGTCTGGAAAGCTCACGGGGAACGTCCTGCACATCGACCTGAAACCTGACGATAGTCCTTTCCGACGATAATTCGAGAAGACATTAACCTGTCGTTAAGGTTGATAGTTTGAGCGTCAATTCGACGTGGAAATCCTAACAAGATGTAAAGCACTTTGCATTTCCGCAGTCGAACTTTCTTCCTCTTCGTTTAGGTCGAATAACTAAAACTCCAGAAATGGGTGGCAGTGCCCGCTTTAGTCATCTGGAGGTTTTATGTTCGTCGATCGCTTGCTATCCGCTTTCAGCATCAGAGCGAAAGTCTTATTAGTACTGGTGCCGCTGGTCATGATCCTGGCGGCCGTCGGTGTCGTGAGCCTACAGGCGACCGGATTGCTGCAATCTCGCCTTCGGCTATCGAGCGAAGTTCTCGAGACTTTGAGCGGATTTCGGGACGTCTCTGAGAGCATGAACCGGTTTTTGGCGCAGAGTTCTACGGAGAACCGTGATGAGGCCCTGGCAAGTCTAAGGGGGCAGGGCGCCACGATGCTGTCGCTTCAGGAAGTCGCCACTGACGTTGGTAGTGACACTCGTGCTCTTGAAAGCAGTGAGTCCGCAATGTCCGCGATTTCTGACAGCATGGACCGCATGTGGTCCCTGCACAACGATGAGCTGTCCATTCGTCGTGACGTTGCCGCAAGCTTGACCGAGATCAAGCAGGTCGCGGCCGACCTGAAGCTGGCCGCGGTTAAAGTCCGTGCGCAGGTCCGCAACCAGGAAAACTCTGGCAAAACGATGCTCAGAGAGGCTACCCGCTCAATCGACACGGCGGCAATTATGCAGCGGTTGTCGGAAAATTTGGTGAATCTGCCGGCCAGCGCGATGCAAACCCCCGAGGCACAGCAACAGGCGCTCATGATCAAAAAGGCGATGAAAACCGTCAAGCGCGTCGTTGCAACGGGCGATGGTGGACAAGCAGTCGCAAACTTGGAACAGGCAATCTCCAGCGTCGTCGCCAATTCCGGGCTGGATAGCGCTTTCCTTCACAGCCTAGGGATCGACCTTAGTGCGTTTGCCCCGCGACTGCGAGATGACGCCATACAGCATATGATCGAGGGAACCCAAGCAGTTCGAGCCTTGGATAAGCCATTGGCGGAATCGGAGACGCTCATTGCGGCAGTGGCATCGGTAGGCCAGGATGCCGATTCGATAGAAATTGAGATAAACAACCTGTTGCGGGCGGCCAGCACTGAAAACCAGGAGCGACTCATTGAGCAGCTTACGAAACTGACTCGTGACACCGTAGCGGTTGGAGGCGTAGCCGGTTCATTGCCAGACTTCCCCAAAATGGAGGAGGTCCTCTACTTACAGGGGGATGCCATCGAACAGAATACCGAGAAGTTGGTCAAGATCGCGGAAGGGCGGCAGGCGCAATACGCAGAGGCGGATAAAACCGTCCAGTCGATATGGAAAAATCTCGTGTCGTTCGCGTCGACTCAGGAACATGACGCTCACCGGGAAAGTGATTTCGCCCGACTATTGTCCGCAGCTGCTACCGTCTCCGGTGTTTTGGTCGCCCTCTTGGCCGGAGCCGGCCTGATGGTGACATTGCGCGCTCCAATCGAACGGATCGCAAGGCGCATGCAGGGGCTAGCGACCGGTGATCTTCAATCAGACATCGTTGGCTGCCAGCGGAAAGACGAAATTGGCGATATGGCTCGCGCGCTTGAAGTTTTTCGCGGAAATGCGGTCTCGAAGCTCGAGGTTGAAGCCCGCGCGCAAGACGACCGTAAAACGGCTGATCAGGAGCGAACGGATCGTGAGTTTGAACGTGCTCAGCTTGAGAAAGAAGTGTCCAGCGCTGTACAAACACTCGGGGAGGCACTCTCTAGATTGGCGCGAGGAGACATCTCGCAGACCATCGACCGCCACTTCCATCCCAATCTCGAGCAACTGCGGCGTGACTTCAACCACTCACTGTGCGTCCTCAGGGAAACCGTGTCCCATATCGACGAAAACACCCAACAAATCAAATGGGGAACCGACGAACTTTTCAAAGCCTCTGATGATTTGTCACGACGGACTGAACGACAAGCTGCTTCTCTCGAAGAAACCGCAGCAGCCGTTGAGCAGGTGACTGCGACGGTGAGGAACTCTTCGGAGAATGCCTGCGAGACACAAGCGTTTGTTTCTGCAGTCAAGGAACATGCAGAGGGCGCGGCCATCATTGTAACTGATGCTATAAGCGCCATGGCACGAATTCAGGATGCATCTTACAAGATCGGTCAGATCATAGGATTGATCGATACCATTGCATTCCAGACGAACTTGCTTGCGCTGAATGCCGGCGTTGAAGCAGCTCGTGCCGGCGATGCTGGAAAAGGCTTCGCGGTAGTCGCACAAGAAGTGCGCGAGCTCGCCCAAAGATCGTCAGCCGCAGCGCTCGAGATCCGGCAGTTGATTTCAGAATCTTCGTCAGAGGTGGCCGTCGGTTCGGATTACGTCGGCAAGACCGGGGAGGCTCTGCACAGTATAGCGGCATCCATCGTGCAGATTTCTGATCGCATTGACCAGATTGTGAGTTCCAGCCGCGAACAAGCGACTTCGCTGGCCGAGATCAATAACAACGTCAATGTTCTTGATCAGGGGACGCAACAGAATGCAGCCATGGCTGAGCAGACAAACGCTGCAACGAAGACGCTTTCTGATCAGACTGTCGAACTCAGCGAACGGCTTGCTGGGTTCAAGTTGACAGATGACAGGCCAGCTCATCGGGTAAGTCTCGCTGCATAAGGCAGGCGTAGTGAGATTCGAAGCATGCCGATGGCGGGCCATGCCGCCATTCGATCGAATGAAAGTCACATACCCCAGCGCACGATTTCGCTTCGATGCGCCGGTCTCTCTCCTGGTAGCTCTTTGTCGCTCTCCGTCGCGCAGGATTCAGCACGGCCCGGGCCAACCTTAAGACAACGAAACTATCATCCAGTGCTCAGACTTTGAAAGGTGCCTATCCGTGTGCGTACGTGAGTTGATAATTGGATTTTTTCTCGCTGCAACCCTGGCCATCCCGCTGACGGCGAAGGCTGGCGGGCTCAGTGAACTGCCGCGGGAAGAGCGGAAGACCTACGAGTTATTGGACCCGCGGTTGCCCACGGGAGAGTCTGTGTTTCGGAATTTCAGAGCAAAGCGAGCGCCACCGTGGAAAATTGGTTACGCCTCGAGCTACGCTGATAACACATGGCGTGCGAACGTCCTTGATGAATTTACAAACAAGCTTCTGCCGACTTTCAAGAAGGCTGGGCTGGTATCCGAGCTCGTCGTTACGCAGTCCAATCTCGATGATAGCGCCCAGATCAGCCAAATGCGGCAGATGGTAGATGATGGTGTCGACGCCATAATCATATGCTGCTCCAACCTTACAGCGCTCAACCCGACAATAGAGTACGCCCATTCGAAGGGCGTGCCTGTTATCTCATACTCCGGTTATGTGACGTCGCCGTTCGCAATCAATGCGACAGAGAATAACATGCAGGGCGGTTTTGAGGCGTCAAAGTGGTTGGCGGAAGAGATCGAAGGTAGCGGCAATGTGCTGCTTGTGTCCGGAATCACTGGCTTCGCCTCCTCAGACAGCTTTCAGGCCGGCGCCACAAAAGCCTTGGAGTACTATCCCGAGATCAACGTCGTGGGACAAGTTGACGGGAAATGGACAGACAGCGTCGCACAATCCGAAGTTCAGAAGTTCCTTGCCGCCAACCCTGGCCGAATTGATGGTATTATTGTTCAGTCGGGAGCCGAGTCTGGTGTGATCGACGCCGTCCGCCAGTCCGGGCGCGAGATTGTGCCGGTCGTGCTTGGCGGAGAGGCTTCGGCATCATGCTACTGGCGTAAGAATCCTGAATTTGTAAGCAGGAGCTTCCACTTCTGGCCGCCGCGCTCCGAGGCTCGTTTCGTATGGGACGTGATGATGCGCACTCTGGAGGGTCAAGGTCCGAAGATACAGTCTATTCTGCGACCGGCGATTCCTTACACGATTGATGATGTAAAATCGGATCTGCCAGCTGATTGCGACCCTAATAGTGAAGACTGGCTCGAACCGAAGGATGCAGCTTGGTGGACTGCTGACGCTGCCGCTAAATTTTTCGACAATCCAGCAGATCCGCTTTCCTGGAGACCCACCAACTGATCTTGCGTGCTGTGTAGGCAGTGAAACGCTACCCCGGCCGGCCTCGGGCGGGGTTGATGACATGGGAGATGCCGCTGGTCGCGTCAGCAGGAATTCTAGAAACGATCCGGTTCCGAAGGAACGACGATGTGCCCGGCCTGGGCACTCTCGCCCCGGATGCTGGGGATATTCTACTGGCTATTACTGATCCTGTTCCATAATAACCCTTATCTGCTTTTTTCTAACCTGTTGAAACTAAGGGTGAAATAACCATTTATTTGCGCTCTGAACTGATGGTCCCGGCGCGCCCTTCACGCCGGAACATCAAATTCCGTGAGATTTATGCTTCGGCCTCGAGCGCATGCTTCACGCGCACAATCAACAGCGGCACGGCAACAATCAGGATTGGAATGGAACGAGGTCATCAGCCGGCTGATGTGCGGCCCGCATGGCCGTCTGGTACGTCGCTGGCTTTGTATGAGCACATCCAGAACAAATCCGTCCTGATCTACGGCTCGTCCGAGCCAATGCTTATTGCTACGGATCGAAACACCGGTCTGATCCAGATGCCACTTGTGGGCGAGCCGACCGGAACTGCGGCGGCGAATGTCGTTGGCGAAGGTACGACCAGAGTGCCCTGCCCACAGGCCAATCGTCTGGTGCGAGGCAATGATCCCACGAGCGGCCCTGCATGTCCTCGACCATCCGCAGGCTCAAAAACGAAACGGAACTAAAGCCACACCGCGTAGCCAATAATTTCAGCAAGAAGGGCTCGCGGCGACAAAGTGGGTCACGATCCATCATGCCATATCATCGCACGACAAATCCCAAGGTCCGTTGCCGTCACGATGCCCTCAGGGGCGTGCGTTCGCGACGAGAAGTTCGGACTTCGGAATGGGCTTACTATAGTAGAAGCCCTGTGCCACAGCGCAGCCGCTTTCAGTCAAGAATTTTTCTTGTTCAACCGTCTCCACGCCCTCAGCGACCACATTTTGCCCTAGGCAACGCGCAATCGAGAGAATTGCCTTCACCAGTTCCCGACTACGCTTGTCGGATCGATTGATGAATGACCGGTCGATCTTGAGGGTATCAATGGGAAAGTTGGCCAAATAGCTCAAAGATGAGTAGCCGGTGCCGAAATCATCGATCGCTATGGAAATTCCGCTCGCATGCAATTGAGAGAGTGTCGTCGAAACGCCCTCACAGTTGTGGAGCAGGAGGCTCTCAGTTATTTCGACCTCGATCCACTCCGCACGACAACCGGTTTCCTGTAATATGTCCGCGATCGTTTGCGACAAATGCGGGCATTGAAACTGCTTGGGAGACAAATTTATCGCGATCTTGTGCGGGGACAGTCCATCTGCGTTCATGGCGGCAGCCGTCAGACACGCCTCATGCAGCACCCAGCGTCCCAGATCGATGATCAATCCGGTCTCCTCGGCGACACCTATGAATTCGCCCGGAGGGATCATTCCCACCTTCGGATGATGCCATCGAAGCAGGGCTTCTGAACCGATCACCTTTCCGTTGTCCAAAAGGACCTTTGGCTGATAATGGAGTTCAAGTTGCCCACGTTTCATAGCAAGGCGTAGGTCTGATTCGAGCGCCAGGCGCTTTTCAGCCCCAATCGTGAGATCTCTTGAGTAAAAGCGGAAGTTGCTACGCCCAGAACGCTTTGCCAGATACATCGCAGAATCCGCATATTTCACCAAATCGTCGGGTGCGTCGCCGTCATTTGGAAATACCGATATCCCAATACTGCAGGATACAAAGAACTCCCTGTCGGAAAGCATGAAACGTTCTCCGAATGCGGCGAGCATTCTGCTGGCAATTTGAGCCAAATCCTCAGTGTCCTTAACATTCGGAAGCAAGACAGCAAACTCATCGCCACCGAGTCTCGCCACTGTGTCGGTAGTACGGACGCCTTCTCTCAAGCGGGTCGCCACCTGCCGCAGCAACTCGTCACCGACGGGATGTCCCATAGTGTCATTGACTGCTTTGAAATGGTCCATGTCGATTAGCATCACCCCGGCTCGCTGGCCCGCCGAAGCCGCGTCCCTGATCATCTCGCGTAACTGCTCATTGAAAAGTGTCCGGTTAGGGAGGCCGGTCAGAGAATCATAGAATGCCATCTGACGGATTTTCTTACGGGACGTGTCCAGTTCGGTGATATCGCGGGCCACGCCGAGAATCCCGGTCAGCTTTCCCCCCGCGAATACCGGAACCTTACGAGTTTCCAAAAGCACTGATCGATCATCCTCGTGATCGGTGATCCGTTCCTCATTGATGAGAATACGGCCGGCTTGCATGGCCTCTTTATCCTTGTCCCGAAAAAACTGGGCGAGTTCGGGAGTAAACAGATCATAATCCGTTCTCCCGACGATTTCCGCTTCTGCCTTGCCGACCAATCCTTCGAAGGCATGATTGCACAACAGATATTTGCCTGTTACGTCTTTCAGCCATACCATGTCCGGAATGGTCTGCAGTACACTCAAGAGGCGAGTCCGAGCTTCAATGATTGTTCCCTCGGCGTGCTTTCGCTCTGTAATATCGCGAGATAACACAAGAAAAGTGACGGTTGAGTGATTGCTGCTTGGTCGCTTTGCGACCGACAGTTCAAACCAACGGGATTCGCCATTTGGAAGGGCGATACGGATACATCGACCGTAGGAGGCGCCGGTTTCATCGGCTTCTTCAAGAGCCAGCATAGCGATGTCGGCCTGATCTGGAAGGAGCGAATCGCGGACAAGCTTGCCGAGCAGCACTTCTTTTGGTTGCGCCAGGAGCTCCTGATCCCTGGCCCAGACCTGCAGGTAGCGACCGTCGGCATCTACCTCGAACAGAACGTCAGGAATGGCGGCGATAATTCCCTCTGCGAATTCAAGAGCCTCTTTGAGATCATGCTCCGTACGTTTCCGCTCTGTGATGTCCAACATCGCGCCAACCAAGCCGACCCTATTGCCAGCTATATCAGTGATCGCTGTTTTGCTGAGTAAAAGATCAACTACGCCACCATCTTCGGCGGTGGCCTTTGCTTCATATTGCTGAACACCGCCATTTGCAAAAAGCGCCTCGTCCAACGCGGCATACGTCTCGGCTATGGGTGCGGGTACCAAATCGAAAACGGTTTTTCCGATAATCTCTGCTCTTGAGCGACCGGAGAAGCTTTCAAACGCCCTGTTGCAACCAAGGTGTACCCCATCTCTGTTCTTGAAGAAGACGGGTAGCGGGATCGCGTCGAGTACGACGGCACTGGACATCTCTTCGGCGTTGAATGGCATGTCGACGTTTGTCTCAGGTTGCCGGGGGGGCGCCCGAAAAGACTTCTCAAAGGGTTGCCCAAGCCTCGCGACATCCTCGTCGTGACCGGGCGATGGCCGGACAATGGAGGCCTCCGAAAATGGCGGTGCCGTGCCCGTAGCAAGCGGAGGACTGGCATTGACCGCATTGCGTAAGGCGTGACGCCCCTGGATGTTTTGAGCATCAGTCGCCATCTGCGTTTCTACAGGCTGTCCGAGGCGGGATGTTAGTTCCGATTGACGTATCTGTTTCATGTGCCAAGTCCTCTTGTAACGTGGCTGAACAATCATGCGTCAAGCCAGGGTTTTGTTAGGACCGCACAAGTCATTTGGCGGAGTACCATGCCGCTACCCCACCGGGATATCGCTCTCGTTCACAATCATCAAAGATGTGTATTTGACTGTGGTCGGCGACGCCGCCCATATGATTTAGAACGCTTGCCAATCATCATTCGAAGGCGCGAGCGCCAGGTTACCGCGGCGCATCGGATAGTTTCCGCGGTCAACCATTGTCTGACCGGCCGGGAAACTCTTGCCAGGTTCGCCCGAGACCTTCTGTGGCTTGAAATCCCCGCTCTCGTCTTTGAAGTGGAAATGTCTCAACAGCGCGGCTAGGCTTTGGCTCTCTTGGGCGAGGTGTGATCCTGCAGAATTCATCTCCGCGACCATGCTCGCATTTTCTTGAGTGGCATGGTCCATATGATTAACCGCGCCGTTGATCTCGCGCAGGCCCGACGATTGTTCTTGGGAGGCCGTTGCGATTGCGTCCATATGAAGATTTACATCCTGCACAAGCTCTTCAATCGTTCTCAGGCCCGATCCGGTTTCGCTCACGAGCCTTACGCCCTCGTCGACGGCCAGAGCTGAATTGCCGATGAGATCCTTGATTTCTTTTGCCGCTGTCGCTGAGCGCTGCGCAAGCTCCCTGACCTCCTGGGCAACAACCGCAAAGCCTTTTCCCGCGTCGCCAGCACGCGCTGCTTCGACGCCGGCGTTCAGCGCCAGGAGGTTCGTTTGAAAGGCGATCGTGTCGATGACGCTGATGATCTGCGAAATCTGTTTGGAGGAGTTTTCAATGCGATGCATGGCTCCGATAGCATTGCGTACAACCCGACCGGACATTTCCGCATGATCTCGCATCTGTTGGACGGCTCCGCGCGCCTCGGCCGTCCTCTTTGTCGTCGATGCAACGTTGACGGTTATTTCCTCCAACGCCGCTGCAGTTTCCTCGAGCGAAGCCGCCTGCTGCTCGGTGCGTCTTGAAAGATTTTCAGATGCGGCCGAGACGCCCGAGCTGCCATTCGTGACCGTTTCGACTGAATGGCCGACGGTAACAAGCGCGTCCCGGAGCTGACGAATGGAAGCGTTGAAATCGCCGCGCAACCTTTCAAACTGTGGCGCTAACGGCTCCTCAATCTCATAAATCAAGTCTCCATCCGCCATCCGCTTCAACCCGGTTGCCAATGCCGTCGTCGCTCGAACGAGGCGCTCATCTGCTTCTTTTTCAGCCCTTATCTGAATATCCAGCTTCTCTTTCTCAGAACGAATGCGCTCAGCTTCCGCGGATGTCTCCATTTGATTTTTTTGTATGGCCGCGCCGCGGAAAAACTCAAGGCAACGCGCCATGTCCCCGATCTCGTCGCGTCGGATCGTCAAGGGTACCGGCGCCGACGTATCGCCTTCTGCGAGTGCCTTCATTCGGCTTGTCAGAGTCCGAATGGAATTTGAAATTCTCCGAACGACCGAAATGCACAGAATGAGTACCGTAGACATGATCAGAAGCGTGGCGCCGGAGTAGCCGATAAAGGCATTGCGAAGATCGGCGTACCGCTGAAATGCCATCTCGTCCAACTTGTCGCCGGTGCGCATTATGAGCTCGGTCAACAAAGCAGCCCGCTGTTGGGTGATTTCATTCCATCGATCCAACGTCTCGGGGGGGAAGGAAACGCCCGGCTGGTTCGCATACATCTGATCGCGAACGCCCGCGATGAACTTGCCTGCGGCGCTGGCCTCGAAGTCGTCATAAGATTTGACGAGATCGGCAGGGAGAAATTCGTGCATCGTAGGCACATAAAGCTGCTTTAGATTTTTTGATTGTAAGAGGGACGAAAATAGATCGACGGAGATCGCTGAATTTTTGATGAAAGCTCGGCCGGGCCTGATCTCCAGCAAACTAGCTTCCGTGATCTGCATCAGCGCGTGAAAACCGGTAATTTGGCGTGCCAAATTCAAATTATTGACAGTCGCCCCAGTGCGACGGACGAGCTCCAAACCCGCAACGGCAGCTGGGCGCAAGGCAACGGCTCCCTCCGCCTCGCCCGCCGTTCCGTCATCGATGCGCCGGCGGAAGCTATCGATATTGTCTCGCCTTTCACGAATGATCTGCACTGCCCGTTCTATGGCCGGATCGTCAAATGCCTTTTTCCAAGAGTCGTAAGCGGAAAAGACCGCTGTAAAAGCCCTGTCCGATGCGGCTCGCTTCGCCCGACGGACGTCGGCGCCTGCAAACGCTTCCGCCGCTATAGCCTGGGCGAGGAATCCGCCTTCCCGCCCAAGTTGCTGCGTTGTTTGTGCGCTTCGGAACATAGAATATTCGTGGTAATATCCCAGTGATGTTGATACTCCGATGAGTACGAACGCCGTCAACGGAATAATTGCCAAAATCATTAAAAGTAGGGATAGCGGCAGTCTGGACATACGTTCCTCATGGACTATAAATTACACCGGATTCCATTAGCGACGCGGTCAAGAACATTGTGAAATCGACCGCTACATATGAGATGAGCTCGGCAGACTTACCATATGATTAACCCCTGTACTGATTTGAAACTGCGTTGCGCAGATCGGAACATCGTTGCGTTCAGGGGATCATCTGCAAGACAGATCTTGGGCCGAGCCAGTCGGTTTGCTGGAGAGTTCTGTTGCTATCAAGCCTCGAAGACGGTCGAGCGCGCTGACTGATCGTAGATCAGTCGGCGCAATCCGCCTCCGATATACGCAATGTTTCAGAGGGATATACTCCATAGCGCTTGCGATAGTCCGCAGAAAATCTGCCTCTATGAATGAAGCCCCATTTCAGAGCGACCTGCTTGACCGAGATGCCAGGCTCGCCTGTCATCAGTTCCTGATGCACTGATTCCAACCGTAGGTGCTGCAGAAATGCCAGAGGGGTCGTATTTCGGAAGTTGCGAAAACCGCTCTGAAGAGTGCGTCGGCTCACGCCACAAGCCGTTGCGATTTCCTCAAGAGATAGCGGCCGAGCAATATTGGCACGCATATAGTCGACCGCCCGCTTAACGGCCTTGGGTAAGGGTGGTTCAGCAACGCGGCATAACTCAGGTGAGTAGCGATGCTGCGCAGCTTCGATCAAAAGCTCTATCGTCGTTTCGGTGAGGAGATTAAGTGCTATCGGCGATTGAAGGAGGGTTCCGTCTCGTAATCCAGCATAAAGCACTGGTACCAGTTGCACCAAAAGGGAGCCGAACCCGACCGATAGGTCGATTTCTGGCGAAAAATCGAGGCTGCCTCTTATTGGCGTATTGAGCCGACGTGCTAAACGGCGCGTCAGCTCATCATGGGAGATCCTAAGACCCAAATGTTTCCTGGGCCCAATGAATTGGGTTGTACTCGCCGACATACTGTTCACGAAAACGCCACGCCTTCCCTCTGACAGGATTTGTCTGCCGTCCACGGTAACGACCGATCGCCCATATAGTGGAAGCATGATAATGTTTGCCTCCGCCGGTCCCTGGTGCTGGACCGTTAGGTCGCCCTCGTAATGCGCGGCAATAACTGCAATCGGGCCATTGGTAATCGCATGTATATCGTAGGCGATCGTCTTGTCGCCCTGTACATGCGCTGGAGATTGCGGGGAAAGCCTGGAAAGCGCTTCCGCGAGTTCCTCGCTGCAAGTGCCTTTGAGCGAGAAATGGTCAATCTTGGAGGGGACACTCTCAACTCTCCACATCATCACTTCCTTCCCGAAACGGTTTCCAAGCATGAGGTCGGCCTTTCGCCATCGACGGGCGAACAGGGCAATTGAGGGTTTGCAGCCGGTCCTTCGCCGTCACTTCGACGGGAATCTTAGACTTAAGGGCAAAGAGACGAGCCCATGACGCCGGTCGATTTTGTCAGTGATGCGCGAGCAATTTGGGCCCATAGGTTCATCGCTTCTACTCCCAGTTCGCGACGATGGCTCGTGGTGAGGTCATGGGGTGGGGTGTGGAACAGGGTGGAGCCGAAGCGCTACATCCGGCATGAACTCTCGTTTTACAGCGTGGTAGGATCGAAGCTTGTTGTTGGCGGAGGTATGACCAAATTACTCTGCCCACAGGCGGATCGTCTGGTGCGAGACAATGATCCCAGGACCGGCCAGCATGGCCTCGATCACCCGCAGGCGCAAAAGCAAAGCGGAAAGAAAGCCACACCGCGTGCGCAATAATTTCAGCAGGAAAGCGGCGGGGGCGATAAAGCGGGTCACGGTTTGTCATGCCCAATCATCGCACAGCGAACCCAAGGTCCGTTCCCCCCGTTGGCACCTGCGAAACGCACTTTTCTTGTGCTGTATCAGAGACTGCGAACGCAGTAGTTCCGCTCTCCCGCTGGGGGCATGTAGTACGTCTGCTTGCCAGATACGAAACATTCGACAGCGCCGCCGCCGCGCCCGCGTCCTCTAAACGAGGGCCGCGTTCATCGATCTCGCGGCAATAATCGATCAGGGCTTCGATGGTCACCATGAGAAGGTTGTGGCGCGCGGCGAATTCGCTGAGTTCGGGAAGACGCGCCATAGTGCCGTCGTCGTTGGCGATTTCGCAGATAACACCCGCTGGCTCGAGCCCGGCGAGCCGAGCGAAATCCACCGCGGCTTCCGTATGGCCGGGGCGTCCGAGAACACCCGACGGGTTTGCCCGCAGGGGGAATATGTGGCCTGGCCGGGACAGCTCCTCCGGCATCGTCGATGCGTTGGCAAGCGCCCTGATGGTCTTGGCGCGGTCTTCTGCGGAAATACCGGTCGATACGCCTTCTATCAGGTCCACTGAGACCGTGAACGCCGTCTGCATGGAATCCGAGTTGCGCTCCACCATGAGCGGGATATCCAGTTCGTCCAACCGCTCCCCGGTCAAGGGAACGCAGATCAGGCCGCGCGCATAACGCATCATGAAGGCAACATGATCGTTCGTCACCTTCTCCGCGGCAACGAGGATGTCGCCCTCGTTTTCCCGGTCTTCGTCGTCCACGACGATGATCATCTCTCCGGCGGCGATTGCTTTAACCGCGCTCTCGATGGAAGCAAACTTCATGTTCTTCTCCTTGAACTAACCATGGCCCAGAGTGCGTGCGAGTTGGCGGTCGACCCGCTCCCGAAGTTCCGCAGATGGTGCCGAATCCGGGAAGTCGCCGTCCATCGCATAGATGAAGTCACCGCGAACCTCGGCTTTGAAGAAGCCCATCAATGAGCGCAGGTGAGCCTCGACATGCTCGCCATGGGCCTCGGCCTTGCCCGTTGCGAATATCAAAACGGGTCTACCCTGCAGGGCTGTCATTTCGAAGAGGTCGAAAAGATGCTTGAGAAGACCGGTCATCGAGGACTTGAAGACCGGTGTCCCCACAACGAGGACGTCTGAAGATTGGATTGCGTCAAGAACGTTCGCAAGTCCAGCAGGAGCCTCCGAACGCCACAGCGTGGTTCCTAACACCGGGAGAACATCGACCAGGTCAAAGAGATACCGGCCGTGGCCGGGCGAGACGCTCGAGAGTGCGTATTCCCCGAGCGCCCGCGTCTTGGAGGGGCGCGAGACATTGCCGGTTATCGCGACAATCTTCATTTTGCCGGCCCTCCGATCAGATCTGGTTGCGGATATGCGGGGTACGCGCGTAGACGGCCACCATCGGCACGATCAGCAAACCCACGATCGCCTGTTGCGCGGCAAAGCTGAGGCCGAGCCCGACCAGCAGGGACGTCAATATCGTCAATACGAGTACCCCGAGAACGGTTGCCCCGTATCCGCCTGCGCCACCGAGCAACGAGGTGCCGCCGATCACAACGGCCGCAACGGTGGTGAAGAGATATGGGTCTCCGACGCCAACGAAGCCGCCGCCGGAAAACCCGAGCAGCAATACGCCCGTCAGTGCCGACATCGCCCCACTGATACCGTGAATGCTGGTCCAGACCTTGGTTTCGGAAATGCCAAGCCGTGCCGCTGCAGTCCTGCTGCCGCCGACGGCGTAGATGGAGCGGCCGAACCATGTGTTATACAGAGCCCAGATGGTGACGAGCGTGACGAGGAGCCACACCAGTACCACTGGCGGCAGGGGCAGCCCGAAGGTCTTCCCGTTGAACGCGGCGATATTGCGGAGCCAGTCCGGTACGGGGGCGAAAACCGTTCCGCCGTAGTCGGAACCGATGGAGGTGTAGAGTTGTACCGCGCCGACAAATGCGAAGCCGACCCCAAGGGACATGATGAGAGCCTGGCCCTGCAGCTTGAAGCTCAAAAAGCCGTTCGCAAGCCCGATTGCTGCTCCCAGGAGAACGACCGCTATCACGGCCAGCCAGGCAGGCATCCCGGTGACCAACAGGCTTGGGAAGAGAATATTCGCTCCCCCGATGACATATGGAATGGAGAGATCAAGCGCGCCAACCATGGCACATAGCGTCTGTCCCAACGATGCAAGCCCCAGGAAAGCGGCAAGCAGCAATATCGAACGCGCGTTACGGGGCGAGATAAACCCCGGAACAAGGATCGTACCCAACACGAGAAGTGCGGCAAGCAGACCAAAGCCAATTACGATGCTGCGCTGAAGCTTTACCGATCGTCCTGTGATTTGGCTCATCGTCTGTTCCGTTGTGAGTGAAGTCATTACCAGTCCTCTCTAGAAAGCCGTGCGCCGGGCCGTCATGAATACGTTGACGAGGAGCGATGCCACGAGGATCAGGCCGAAAGCCATTTGCGTCACGAACCCCGTCACGCTTCCGAAGCTGAAGGCGGAAAGCAGGTACGAGATGAGGAACATGTTCAGCGCACCAAGCGTGGCCCCCAAAGCTCCTCCTCTCCCGCCAGCCAGGTTTGCGCCACCGAGCACCAGGGCGGTAACCGCCTGGAGCGTGTAGCTGCTTCCCTGGGTAGGATCGCCAGAAGAGATCAATGCCGTATAGCTGAGCGCGGCAAGGCCGACGAAGACGCCGCCGAGGAGATGGGCGCAGATGCGTACGGTGTCGACTTTCACCCCGCTCGTGTAGGCCATCCGTTCGTCAGCGCCTGTCATGCGAAGGTGGGAGTAAAAGGTGGTCCGGCGCATAACGGCCCAAAGAGCCAACGCCGCCAAGACGATGATCAGCACCGGAGATAAGATCGTCGTTCCTGCTCCCCACGTCATCATCCAGTCCGGCGCAACGCCGCCCGGCCTTGACATGACCATGAGGTTCAAGCCTGAAAGGACGAGGAAGCTGGAGAGCGTGACGATGATGGGGGCGACCCGGACGTAGATGATGATGAGCGCCTGCAGCAACTGATACAGTGCGCCGACTGCCACCACCCAGCAAATCACTGCGAGCGGAGACGTGTAACCCCTTGCTGAGAGCCAGCCGATCAGGGTGACGTTCACGAAACCCATCAGCGGGCCAACGGAAAGGTCGACCGAACCGCGGCCTGCCATCACGATCGGTGTCAGGGCCAGCGTCGTGAGGATCAAAGGTGCTGCGACGATGATTGCTCCGCCCATTCCGGTTGCGGTGAACAGCCGCGGCGAGAGCACGGCTGCGGCGACGAGCAACACTCCGAAAAGAACGAGCGGTACGGTCAGCGACCTGTCGAGCGCAGGAAATCCAAAACGTTGCGACATCAGTGTGCCTTTCTCTCTTTGGAGAATTCCATGGTGTCGGCAACCGAGCGGCCGAACATTGCAGCGAGAATGGTTTCTTCGTTGATGTCGGGGCCGTCGAGGGAACGATGGATGCTCCCTTTGTGAAAGACATCAACGCGATCGGCGAAACCGAGAAACTCTTCGATCTCGCTTGAAAGGTAGATTACCGAGCCGCCACCTTCGGCAAACAGCCGAAGCTCGCGATACAGGTCGCGTTTGGTGTTGAGGTCCACGCCTCGAGCAGGGTCGTTAAGAACGATCACTCTGGGATCATTGGCGAAGGCACGACCGATCAGGACCTTCTGCTGGTTACCCCCGGAAAGGGACGTAATGCGGTTGTCCGGGTGCCCGATCTTGACGCGGAGCCGCTCGACCTCCCGGGCAAACGTCTGCTTCAGCCTTTTACGCCTGATGACACCGAACGGCCCCAGGTTCTTTTGGTAGATACCGATGGCGAGGTTCTCGAAAATGCTCTGCTGTGGGAAAATTCCTTCCCGCTTCCGGTCTCCGGATACGTACACAATGCCCTTATTCGCGGCGTCGTCGAGCGTGCTGACTTTGACGAGACCGGTGCTTTCCCGATCCAGGATCCGGACCTCCCCTCCGAACGGCGACATAATCCTGGCGACCAGTCGCACGAACGCGTCCTGGCCCTGGCCGTCCAGACCCGCAACGCCCACGATAGATCCCTGCGGAAGGACGAAGTCGAAGGGTTGCGATGCCTCTTGGGGGCGCGCGCCATGCACGGAAAGAACCTCCTTGCGATCACCCGACAGGCCCGCTGCAGACGTTGAAGCGGCGGCGGAAATCTGGCGGTCTTGAGGGGTCATCATGCGGAGGAGGTTCGCCTCGGTGATCTCGGATTTCTCAAGGACACCGACGGTGAAACCGTCTCTCAGTATTGTCGCCCGGTCGGCGATACGGACGAGCTCAGCGATGCGGTGCGTGACGATGATTACCGCGCACCCCTCGGACCGGAGCCGATCGATCTCTTCGTGGAGCCGGACGGTCGCGTCGAGATCGAGTGCAGCCGAGGACTCGTCCAGGATCAAGACCTTGGGTTTCCTCAGGACGGCGCGGGCGATAACGATCCATTGCTTGATGCTGAGCGGAAGATCACCGACGTTCTGCCTGAGATCGATATGCTTTCCGACCAGGCGGTCCAGAAGGCTTTGCGCAACGCTTCCACGTTCCTTGGAGGATTTCCGAAGCGAGAACAGGTCCTCGCTTCCCACGAAAAGGTTGTCGAGGACACTTGCCTCATCGGCGACAAGGACTTCCTGGAAGATCGTAGCGAGACCAACCTCTTTGGCATCGACTGGCGAGGTGATGGACTTGCCAAGGATTAGGACAGATCCTCCATCGGCAGCGATAACGCCGGACATGATCTTCGCCATGGTGCTCTTGCCGCTGCCATTCTCGCCAACGATCGCGTGCACCTCTCCTGCCCTGGCGACAAAATCGCATTTCTTCAAAGCCTTCGTTTCGCCAAACGATTTGGCAACGGCCGTCATGCTTACGGCGACGTCATTCGTCATGCCCATCCTCCCTTTAGGCAGCAGCAAATCGCGCCAGGGCATCCGATGCCCGGCCTCTTGCTGGGTTGTGACTGCCGTCTTTGAATGCTCCGAGTACTCACCCGGCGAACTGCAGAATGACAGATTGTCTGCTAATCTGTCAATAGAGACGTCATGCCCTTGTCGGGATGTCGAGTTGGTTTCGATGAAATCACGATGATATGGTCGCTAGACGCCCCGATATTTGCGAAAGCGCGTTGGCACGCACCTGACGTCCGGTCAGTGGTTCTCAACCGGAACTCGTCCGCCAGATCGGAAGCGATCTGGCGGCCTCCGCTATCAAGCCAAGACCAAAGCGCTGTTGAAGGTGTCCGGTCATGGGAATTACCATCGCACCCACTCCGATGAAGGCGACCGTTTCAATTGGGGGATACGTCACAGCCCAACCTCCACGCTTCGAACGCGGCAAGTGCCACTCGATTTAGCCCCTTCACGGGCGTGCCCGGGCAAACCGCACTCATTGTCGATCAGCCCATAGGGGCGCGCAACCGTGAAAGGATCACGGGAATTCTTCGAAGTTTTCCTTCGCGGGGTCGTGGGCAAGCCACGGCGTGGCGTGGGACAGCCAGACGTTGGACATAGGAACTGAACCAGGATCAGTGTCAAAAGTGCCTGCCCGCAGCACCTTCATCTCCGGGTTGGCAGGCCGTTCGGCATAAACGTGCGAACCACACCGTGAGCAGAACCACCTCAGTTTTCCAGGCGTCGACTCAAAGCTGTGAAGGACGTCATCGCCGGAAATCAGATTAAAGTTCTCACTCTTCACCTTGGCGGCAGTGTTATGATCGGCCGCATGGGACTTTCTGCACGTCTGGCAGAAGCAGTTCCACATCGGGCCGTCCAGTTCCGACACTTCGTACTGGACCGCTTTACATTGGCAAGATCCGAGGATCGGCATCTTCAAAATCCTTTCATTGCTTTATCGAGTTGTGGCGGTCGCGCGCTCGCGGAAAGCCACCGCTTCAGGTTCCGTGCAGCCTGCCGGATTCTGTCTTCATTCTCCACGAGAGCCAGCCGTACGAATTCGTCACCCATCTCGCCGAAACCGATACCAGGCGAAATCGCGACCTGTGCCTTCTCGAGCACGAGTTTCGAAAACTCCAGCGAGCCAAGGTGTCGGAAATCCGGAGGTATCTTAGCCCATGCGAACATCGTCGCCGCAGGAGCTGGAACGTCGAAACCGGCATCGGCAAAGGTCTTCACCAGTGTATCTCTGCGCGTCTTGTAAATGTCTCGGGCCCGCGCGGCGTCCTCCCCGTCCGAGTTTAGGGCATGAGCGGCGGCGACTTGGATTGGCGTAAATGCTCCGTAGTCCAGGTACGATTTCACGCGCGTCAACGCCCGGATGAGGCGTTCGTTGCCCACCGCAAACCCAACGCGCCAACCGGGCATAGAGAATGTCTTCGACATCGAGGAGAACTCGACGGCCACGTCGATCGCGCCGGGGACTTCGAGAACAGACGGCGGCGGCGGACCGTCGAAATAGATTTCAGCGTAGGCGATATCCGACAGAACGATGAGATCGTGCTTCTTCGCGAAGGCGATGACGTCCTTATAGAAGTCGAGCGTCGCGACGCGAGCGGTGGGGTTCGACGGGTAGCTTATGATGAGCGCCAGAGGCTTCGGTACCGAATGCCGCACCGCCATTTCGAGAGCTTGGAAGAAGGTCTCATCCGGCTCGACCGGTACCGACCTTATCACGCCCCCTGCCATGACAAATCCGAACGTATGAATCGGATAGGAAGGGTTCGGACAGAGAATGACATCCCCGGGGGCGGTTATGGCCTGCGCCATGTTCGCAAACCCCTCCTTGGACCCGAGCGTTGCAACAACCTGGGTATCCGGATCAAGCTTCACATTAAACCGGCGGGCGTAATACGCAGCCTTGGCGCGGCGAAGCCCGATAATGCCCTTGGAAGCCGAATAGCGGTGCGTGCGCGGATGCTGCACCGCTTCGCATAGCTTGTCCACAACCCAGCTTGGCGTGGGAAGATCGGGATTGCCCATTCCAAGATCGATGATGTCGACTCCGGCCGCGCGCGCGCTGGACTTGAGACGGTTCACCTGGTCGAAGACGTAAGGAGGCAAACGCTGTATCTTGTGGAATTCCAACTTCTGGCTCCTTATCGTAGGTCCTCCGCGCCGACGGATGAAGCCGGCGCGGAGGTCGCTGGACAACTTGGGAGGTCGTCGATTACTTCTTCGGGCGCCAGGCCAGCGGATCTTCCGGGCGCTCGAAGTACTGTGCTGCTACGTCCGCGGGCCACCATGCGTCGCCCTTGGGCTCGATCCACGCCGTGGAGTTCGGATCGCAATCTTCCGGAATTGCTTCCTTCACATCGTCGATCGTGTAGGGAAGAGCCGGTCGCAGGATCGACTGGATCTTCGGCCCCTGGCCTTGGAGTGTCCTCATCATCACGTCCCACACCAGGCGAGCATCGGCCCGCGGCGGCCAGAAATGGAAGCTCTGGCTGATGAAGTCGGGATTGTTGCGCCAGTAGCACGCCGCCGACGCCTCGCCGCCGAGGACGATTGGCATCATGTCGCGCCCGGACTGCTGGACCGCGTTGACGACACCGTTTTCCGACGCCGACTGGACCAGGATACCTGCGATTTCGGTAGGGTTGGTCGCGAGGAATTTCTGGACTTCGACCTGGGCGACCTGATCGGTCCACTTGCCAGCGACATCGCCCACGACGGTGATGTCCTTATACTCGTCGAACGCCTTCTTGGCACCGACATTGAAGCTGTCGGACGATGCGAAGCCCGGGATGCCTGAAACCGTCAGGACGTTGCCCTTACCGCCGATTTCCTCCGCCAGCCATTTCGCGGCCGTGTAACCGCCCTGGGTGTTGTTTTCGGTCGCATTGATCGCGTAGGGCGATGTCACGTAACCCGAGAAGGAGAAAACCGGGACGCCCTTGGAATGCGCGTATTCGATGGTCTGGTTGATGGCCGTCACGTTCGAGCAGCAGATGATGATGGCATCGACGCCGTCGTCGACCATCTGGCGCATCTGCTGGATTTGCGTCGCGTCCTTCAGGTCGGACTGCGTGACGACAAGGTCAGATACCAGTCCAGCCTCCTTGTATTTGGGAAGCAGAACCTCGTTCATTTCAGTGAGGATCTGGGCACGCCACGTGTTGCCGGCATAAGTGGACGCGTAGCCGATTTTCCACGGCGGCGGCCGCTTCGCCACAAAATCCTTGAGCGGCGTACCGCCGAGGGGAATTGCCGGGTCCACGAGCTGGTAAAGCTGCTTCTGGTCCGGTGGTAGCGAGTCTAATCCGTCCGCGAATGCGGCGGTGGTCATCAGGCCTAGCCCGATGATCACGCTCAATGCGGTGTAAACCTTCTTCAGCATGTGTAGGGTCTCCTCCCCTTCGTACATCCGCTACAGCAGTCGACGCCGTTGGCGTCGAGCCACGGAATTGGTGAAACGTGTTTCGATTTCGGATCGGTGGCGGGCGGCTTAGCCGCCCGCGGAACGGTCAGTTCCTGAGGCCAGCCTGTTTCAGCAGGGGCATGACGCGGTCGTTGAAGAACGGCAGTTCTTCGTTGTAGTCGACCATTGTGAGAAGCGCGCCGTCGACGCCCGTATTGCTCAACGCGACGAGCTTGTCGGCGACCTGTTCCGGCGTTCCGACGATCGGGTAGCCGCCCCAGCCAGCGATAAAGCGCTCCTTGAACTTCTGGTACATCTCCGCCGAGTGGTTCTGTGACTGAACCTGGAGAACCTCGCAGATGTTTTCGCAGGCTTCCCAATCGCCCTTCTGGTTCACGTAGTAGTCATAGTAGTCCTGGGCTTCCTTTTCGGTCTCGCGAACGACGACCGGGCACGCGGTGAAGGTTCCGAGTTCGCGCTTGTATTCCTCGCGAGCCAGTTCCTTCACCTTCTTCACCCAGGCTGCGCCCGATTCCATGTCCTGCATGAAGCCGAAGTTGAAGTCGCAGAACTTCGCGGTGAAGTGCAGGCCCTTGCCCGAGGAGCCGGCGCAGATGAGGACCGGGCGGCCCGTCTCCTTGTTATAGGGCTTCGGCTCGCTGAACGCGTCTTTCACCTTGAGGAACTGGCCGTCATAGGTGACACCGTTCTTCTTCCACAAGGTGTCAACGATTTCCATCCATTCCGTGGCATATTCGTAGCGGGTGTCGTGTTCCATCATCGGAACGCCGAACATCTCCATTTCCGGGGTAAACCAACCCGTCACCAGGTTCAGGCCGTATCGGCCCTTCGAAATATTGTCGATCGTCGTCGCCATCTTCGTCGCGACGATCGGGTTCAGGGTCGGGATATGCGTCGTCGAGAAAAATTGCAGCTTCGTGGTCACGGCAGCCAGGGCCGCGGCCCAGGTGAACGTGTCCATGTTCACGCCGTTGAAGTTCGTCGGCCCGCCGAAACCGCGCCACCGGGCGATCGGCACCATGCATTCCCACCCAGCCGCTTCGAGCTTTTTGGCAATTTCGACATTATGTTCGAAAGTCGGTTCGAACGTTGATTCCGCGGTGGTGATGGCGCATGCGCTCGAACAATTTGTTCCAAATACGCCAAGCTTCAGCTTGTTGCTGTTAAACATCGGGTTTCCGGCGGCGCGGAAATCATCGCTGGTCGTCATATTGAAGTCTCCTCCACAGAGTTGGTCTGTTCCCGGCCCGAAGGTCGGGGCACCGATTAGATGCCCATGTCCTCGAAGACTTCCTGTGCGACGCGGAAGCTGTCGATCGCCGCGGGCACGCCGCAATAGATCGCGACCTGAAGGAAAACTTCACGAAGCTCGTCCTTGCTGAGGCCGTTATTGATCGCGCCGCGAACGTGCAGCTTCAACTCGTGGGGGCGGTTAAGGGCGGAAATCATGCCCAGATTGAGAAGGCTGCGTGAACGGCGGTCGAGGCCGGGCCTGTTCCAGATCTCGTTCCAGCAATACTCGGTGACAAGCTCCTGCATCGGCCAGTTGAACTCGGTCGCCTTGTTTACCGAAGCGTCGACATATGCACCGCCGAGAACCTCCCGACGGGTCTGCAGACCCTTTTCGAACCGTTCACTGACGGGACGCCCATTCACTTGCGATTTCACATCGGTGGCAATAGTCACGGATCAAACTCCTCATTATCGGCCGAAAGGCTGGTGGATGTGATAGGCCGAAAAAGCTCGGCCAAACGTTTCAGGCGGCAGCATCGATCAGCGCTGCCGATCTAACCAATTTCCCGTCCTCGTAGAGGAGCGGGGCAATATTCTCGATAAACCGGGCCTCGATAACTTCCCCTAGAACGACATCATGGGTGCCGACGGAGACTGCGGAGTTGAGGCTGCAGACGAATGCGGCCTGGGCGTCGCCGAGGATGGGAACGCCGCCAGCCGTGATCCACTCACCATGCGCGAACCTCTCCTCTCCCTTCAGTTTTCCACTAAACAGCGGAACCAAAGGCGCATGGCTAAGATGCAGCATGTTGACCGCGAATTTTCCCGTAAGCTTGAGTGGGCCGCTGATCGAAGCAGATTGGTTGATGCAAACCAGGAGGGTCGGCGGGTCAGCCGTCACCGACTGGACGGCGGTTGCAGCCATTCCGTAACGGGCACCTTCCCATTCCGTTGTGATCAGGCAAATTGTCGATGTGAACCGGCGCAAAGCGGTCTTGAACGCCGCTTGCGCTGCTATTTCAGCACCAGCCATGGTTACCTCCCCAAGTCATTTGATAGCCAAGATAAGCAGATTAGCAGACAATCTGTCAACACGTTTTATTCGTCATTGACAGATTGTCTGCGAAAATGTTTTCTCGATACAGCGAAAGAGGAGACGATTATGGATCTGGAATCGAAAGTATGTGTGGTGACGGGGGCTGGCAGCGGGATCGGGCGCGCTACAGCTGAACTGTTTGCGCGCCAGGGCGCTAAGGTTGGCGTCGTCGACGTCAACATCGATGCCGCACGAGACGTCGCGCGAGAAATGGGGACAGGTGCGATCGCGTTAAAGGCCGATGTGTCTTTGTCCGCCGAAGTAGAGGCGATGGTTAGGTCAGTTAAGGAAAAATGGGGGCGTATCGACGTTCTCGTCAACAACGCGGGGTTCGGAATGACCGGAAACGTCACGACCATCGCCGAATCCGACTGGGACCGGATCATGGCGGTGAACGTGAAGGGGATATTCCTATGCTCGAAATACGTGGTTCCCATCATGGCGGAACAGGGCAGCGGATCCATTATTAACACGACCTCATACACGGCCGTGTCAGCCATCGCTAACCGCACGGCCTACGTGGCGTCGAAAGGCGCGATCTCGGCACTCACGAGAGCCATGGCACTGGACCACGCAAAAGACGGGATCCGCGTCAACGCTGTCGCCCCCGGAACGATCGACTCTCCCTATTTCACCAAGATTTTCGCCGAAGCGGCAGACCCGCAAGCCCTGCGGGAAGACTTCAACGCCCGTGCAGCCCTGCACCGGATGGGCGACCCGGAAGAGATCGCCGAGGCGATGCTTTTTCTAGCTTCGGACCGCTCGCGGTTTGCGACCGGAAGCACTCTCACCGTCGACGGAGGATCGTCGATCGGGAACCACTTGGTGCGCTAAAGCACATGGGTGCTGATGGGTGCCTCCTTCTTGACCAAGGGGAGGCACCTTTACTGTGGCAACTACATGTCGGAAACACAGAGGCCGCGGCGGGAAGATAGAGATCACGCGCAAGGCTGCGTGATCAGGACCCTGCGATGAGGCGCCGCTACGGCATTTTTTAAACGCATCGCCGCGCCTGATCCTTCACTCAGATATCGCGGGAATTTTTCCAATTTCTTACCGGAATTTCTCGGGAGCGTGAGGATGCCGCCCCCGATGCCGGCTGTGTCATCGCCGGGACGCCAATTGCGAAGCCTCGGTAGGCGCCCGCCCACTTTCAAATTTGATCGCCCGGCGTGTTGCACCGAGCGACCAGAGTCACTGCGACCGCTTAGCGCGCGGCTTGCCGTACGAACTCGAGCCCTTTTACAAGATAGCTCCGAAAGAAATTCGGGTGTTCGCACATGGGGAAATGACCCAGCCCATCCATGACGAGGTGGAGGCATCCCGGAATAAGTTCGGCGAGCCTGGCCCCATCCGTCGGAGTGGCTGAGTAGTCATAGTCGCCCGAGAGCAGCGCCACCGGGGTGCGCGACGGGTCAATCCGGGGAGTTGTCACTGCTCCGTCGAACTCGTCGCTGTAGAAGGAAAGATCGCCTGGGTAAACTCCGGGTGCTCCCTGCGAATAGATCCAGCTTGACCTCCTGCGGTCCCCTGCGGGGCTGAGTGGGCTCATGATCCCTCTGACATACGCCGAGTTATGAAGTGAGCCGTGTACGTTTACGTTGTGCTGGTATGGGTTCCGGCGTCCCTTGGAGCGGAAAGGTGGCTCGATCGCCACGATCCCGAGGACATGCTCCGGCCGTTCCGCGGCGAGAACCAGCGACATTGCCGCGCCCATGGACCCACCCGCGACAATCGCCTTTTCGCGAACCACCTGTTCGAGTATGGCCGTGCACCATTTCAGGTACAGCGATGCCGTGAGCTTGTAGGGTGCGCCGTCCCATGTCAGCGGCGGCATGGACCGACCGTGGAATGGTAGGTCAACCGCGATCAGCCTGTAGTTTTTCGCAAGCTCGGTGTCCGCCAGCTGAGGCAAGAATTGGCGGCTATCCGCTCCGGCGGTGTGGAGAAACAGGACCGGCACCCCCTCGCCTGCTTCTTCGTAATATATTTCATGGGGGACGTCATCGATATCGACGACGGCATACTGCCCCCGGATTTGACGCAGGTCGCGTTGCGCATGCTCCGCTTTCATCTCGGGGGACGTTACGACGAGCTCAATCACCCGTTCCAGAGCCGGGCGTGCTTTCGCGAGGGCGAGCGGTGAGCCGGCGATCTCGAAGAGAGGGTTTGCAAGCTGTAACGCCGTGAAGGAATGAAAGGTGGCGGGCGGCGGCGTCATCAGAAGCTGCTCCCAGGCGTCTGCAGTGGCCCTCACTGTCACCTGGGGGTCATCGCTTTCCCCCCAGATCGCCGCGCCGCCTTCAGCGAAATTGAGGGCGATCACCTGATCGCCGACGTAGAAGGCGATGTCCATTGTCAGGTCCGGAGTGAGCCGGGGCAATTCCGGATCCCCAAGAGCCTCCGCCATGCGGGACCGCAATTCATTAAAAGTGCCCAAAGCAACCTCCCTGTTCGAACGAGCGCCAGGCCGCACGCGTCGGCAGCGCCATGACTTCGAATAAGCAGATTATCAGACAATCTGTCAATACCGGCTGTTGCCGCTTCCTTTAATCGCCGTCGTTTTCGGAGGTTTTACGAAGGTAGTCCAGTGCGACCTTAGCCGCCATGTCGATGTGGTACTTGCAGGCTGCGGCGGCTTTCGCTCCGTTTCGGTCAGTAATGGCCGCAGCGATCTCCTTTATCTCTTCCACACTGTGGTTCAAGCGCCCCGGCTGCGTCATCGACGTCATGCGCAGAAGAGTCACCCGATTGTGGAGCGATGTCAGCATTTGCTTGACGAAGACGTTTCCACTCCCTTGCATCAGGCAATCGTAAAACGCGGTTTTCGCCTTGATGAGCCTGCTCCCACCGCCGCTTGCCGCCGCTTCCGCAAACTCAGCAACCGCCTCATTGAGTGTATGGATATCCTGGGCGGTTCCGTTTTCAGCGAATTCCTTTCCGGCATAGCTCTCTAGCAAAGCCCTGACGCTGTAGAGCTGAGCGGCTTCTTCGTAAGTGATAGTGCTGACGACGGGACCGCGGTGCGGATAGCTGGTAATGAGGCCCTCGGCCTCGAGTTGTCGAAGCGCCTCGCGGATTGATGTCCGTCCTACACCGATCGACTCGCAGAGTTCTCGCTCAACGAGGCGCTGACCCGGCTTGAAACGGCCGCTTGATATCGCCTGCCGCAGTTTATCTTCTACCTGAGTGCGCAATGTGGCACTCTGTCGTGCAATCTGTAAATCCATATCACCCATTGGATCCAAAAGTCCGTTTTACCAAGGCCGAAAGCGGCCGTGCAAGTCATGGTACTATATGGTGGGTTATCCTGGTGAGACAACCCGATTGTCTGACAAAAGCGAAGAACGCCTCAGCTTTATCTCTTACCGGACATTCCACGCGTCCCCATTACCGTAGAACCTTTGCAAAAGCGAGATCGGGTGACAGCGATGGAAAACCCGTCAGGACTGCGGGATCATGGCCTGGAACAAGTAAGCCGGACGGTCCTGATAGTTCACGGAGCGTTCGGTATCCCTCCAGTACGTCGGCGTAATCGGCAAAAAGCGGAAAGACGTCGTCATGCTCCAGATAGCGTTGAAAATGGAGTGCGTCCGATGCGATGACGACGACTTCATCGCCATCGTCCAGCCTCACGACCTGAAGGCCTTTGGAATGACCGCCGACGAGATGGATGGTGAGTCCCTCCATAATCTCGCCGTTCCCGTCGTGGAAGCGCATTCTGCCGGAAAACGTCAGGCGGACCGCATCAACGACGGCGTCCACTGCGAAGGGACGCCGAAGACGATCATGGCACATGCATCGTCCTGTACCGTAGGCCATCTCCCGATCCTGCAAGTGGAACAGGGCTTTGGGGAAGTCCACAAGGTTTCCCGCGTGATCATAGTGGAGATGCG
Source organism: Rhizobium sp. 862_C5_N1_2 (assembly GCF_051811205.1). NCBI lineage: Bacteria > Pseudomonadati > Pseudomonadota > Alphaproteobacteria > Hyphomicrobiales > Rhizobiaceae > Rhizobium > Rhizobium sp. 862_C5_N1_2. The sequence goes on from NZ_JBPWPT010000006.1 coordinate 173,291, forward strand.
TGATAACGACGTCGGTAATGGACGATGCGGAAATCCCGAGCTGGCGAAGCGCCTCGACCGGATGGATCAACATGGTCCTCCCGCGCCTTTCAGCCTCCTGCGGGCTAAACCCGGTGTCAACCAGGATCAGACGTTCACCATGGCGGATCAACCAGACGAAATACTCGATCCTGCCCGGGGCGTCGTGGGGATCTCCTGCTTCCAGGCCGAGTTCGCTAACGGGCCGAACCGCAGTGCCGTAATGTATCGCCAGGACTTTCCAGTCGTTCAAATTCTCGCTCCTTCCGCAGGCTCAGGGAACCAGCAGATGCCGGATCACCTCGCCACGGTCTAACCGGTCGAAGGCCTCGTTGATTTCCTCAAGCGGGCCAGTGCTGGACAGCAGTCTCTCCACGGGCAACCTGCCTTTGAGGAACAGGTCGATATAACGGGGAATATCGCGCGAAGGCACGCAGGACCCCATGTAGCTGCCTTTGATGATGCGTTCTTCCCCGACAAGAGGAAGCGGCGAGATCTCGAATTTGGTGTTCACGTTCGCCAGACCCGCTGTGGCTGTCGTGCCGCCGCGCCGCGTAATGCCATAAGCGGTTTCGAACGCTTTGCTCGACCCTGCCATCTCGATGGCGTAGTCCACTCCCCCGCGTGTCGCTTCCTTGACCTCGCCGACCACATCCGGCGAGGTTGCCAGGAAGGTACGCGTCGCGCCCAGCGACCTAGCCAGCTCAAGCTTTTCCGGCATCAAATCGATGGCGACGATCTCGCTTGCTCCGCTGGCCACCGCTCCGAGGACCGCCGACAAGCCCACGCCCCCAAGGCCGATGACGGCGACCGACTGTCCCGGCTTCACGCCACACGTGTTTACGACCGCACCGACGCCTGTCATGACGGCGCATCCGAACAGGGCCGCCATCGTGACGTCCACATCTTTGGTGATCTTGACGACCGAGTGCGCCGACACGATCGCGTATTCCGAAAACGCCGATACGCCGCTGTGATGGTTGATATCGTAGCCGCGAAGACGGATATGCTTGCTACCGTTCAACAATGTCCCGGCGGCGTTTGCGCGATAGCCAGGCTCACAGAGGCTAGCGCGTCCTCCCGCGCAGTAATCGCAGTGTCCGCAGATCGGCAGGAACGACATCACGACGTGATCGCCAACCTTCACTGTATCGACACCGGGTCCGATTTCTTCGACGATGCCGGATGCTTCATGCCCCAACGCGACAGGCAGCGGGCGGGGCCGGTCGCCGTTTATCGCCGACAGGTCGGAGTGGCACACACCAGCGGCCTTGATTTTGACCAGGACCTCAAGATTGCCCGGAGGCGTCAGATCGACGGTCTCGACACTGAGAGGTCGCGAACTTGCATACGGCTTGGGAAGCCCTGACTCTCGGAGAATGACGGATTTCATCTGCATTGTCGTGTATTCCTATCTCGAGAGCATCTGCATGGCGGCGGGTACGTAGCGGAAGCCTTCCCGCTCCCGGGCGACGTTGCCGAGCCCGGGCCACGCAAAGTGATAGGACATCACTGGTATGCGGTCTGTCGCGAGCATATCCAGCACCCGGGTGCGCGAGCGCGCCGAGAGCTTGGGATCGGTGTCGTACTTGAACTCCATCCACGGGCGTTCCATCAGCAGGATATGATGATGGGTGAGATCGCCGAGGAAGCAGAGCCGATCGTTGTCAGACTGCATGAGGAAGCAAAAGTGGCCCAAGGTGTGGCCTGGAGCGTGCACCGCTTGCACGCCCGGCAGGAACTCCTGACCGTCCACGAAATGCGCTATCCGATCACGGTGTGGAAGAAGGTTTCTCCGGGCATTTTCCACCTGAGCCTTGAAACCGGCATCAAGCTTGCCTCCGTCGGTCCAGTCATCGAAGTCGCTTTCGCTTATGAAGATCTTCGCGTTCGGAAAATTAAGCTTGCCGTCCTGATCGCAAAGTCCGCCGGTGTGGTCGATGTGTGCGTGGGACAACACCACGGCATCGACTTCCAAGGGGTCGATGCCTGCCTCCTGCATGCTTTTCAGCAAGCGGCCGGTCGTCGGCCCGAAAATCTTCGACGTCCCCATCCCGGTGTCGAACAGGATGGTCTTTCCGTTAATTTTGACCAGCGGGATGTTCTGCTCGAGGGTTACCGACGAACTGGACAGGAAGTTCCTGTCGAGCATTTCCGTCACTGTGGCCGCGTCGACTCCGAGAAAATTCTCCCGCGGGTCGCCCAATTCCAACGGTCCGTCCGAAAGCACCGTTATTTCGCCGGTTCCGAACTTGAACGGATAGAAATAGGGCAACTTAGTCTGATGCGCTTGGTCATTGAGCACGCCGGATATCCTCCCAGATTGGCTGTACCATTTGACAGATTGTATGAAAATCTGTCAACAGAATATTGATGATAGTCTGTCGTCAGGAAACGATCGAAAGCATGTGACCCCTCGGCCTGCCGATGTTGAACTGTTCTATCTGCTGCATCAGTCGCTGGGTCTCCTTTGTGAGTTCCTGAGTGGCGGCGTGGGCTTGCTCGGCGATGGCAGCGTTTCGCTGGGTGCTGTCATCGATCTCGCCGACGGCCTGGTTCACTTCGATAAGCGAAGCCGCCTGGTCCCTGCTTGCCGCAGCGATAAGCTCAACCCTTTCGGAAATTCCGGCAACATTCGACGATATTGCAATGAGCACCCTGCCCGCCTCGTTCACCAATCGCGATCCCGAGGCGACTTCCTCGGTCGATCTTGCGATGAGTCCCTTGATTTCCTGGGCGGCTAGAGCCGACCGCTGGGCAAGTTCCCGGACTTCTTGGGCGACGACCGCGAAACCCTGCCCGGCTTCTCCTGCTCTCGCGGCCTCGACGCCGGCATTGAGTGCCAGGAGATTGGTCTGGAAAGCGATCTCGTCGATTACGCCGATGATTTGCGAAATGCGCCCGGAAGCCGCTTCTATTCGGCCCATAGCGTCGACCGCGTTCGTGACCACTGAAGCAGACGCATCCGCGGCCTGCTTGGTTTCCTTTACAAGCCGGGCTGCGGCCTGCGCCTGCTCTGTCGACGAATGCACCGTCGCGGTGAGTTGATGAACCGCAGCCGCTGTCTCCTCCAACGACGCGGCTTGGCGCTCGCTGCGGCGGGAGAGATCATCGGCGCCACTGCTGAGATTGTCTGCATTTTGCCGAATGAGCACGATGTTGCCGCGAAGTTCCGACATCGTCGCCTGCAAGCGCAGCAACGAATTGTTGAAGTCTTTTCGCAACTGTTCCAGCCGCCCGGAGAACGGTTGATCGATCGTGCTCGAAACATCACCGTTGGATAACCTCTCCAGCCCAGCGGCAAGACTGTCGACGGCGTCGCCGATCTGTTTGTCGATCTGGGCTTTCTCCGCCTCGTTGTGCCGACGTTCAGCTTCGGAAGCTGATCGTTGACGATCCGCGTCGTTCTCGATCTCGATTTTCCTTACGGCATTCTCCCTGAAGACACAGAGTGCCCGGGCCATTTCTCCGAGCTCATCAGCGCGCTCAGAACCGCCGATCTCTATGTCAAGGTCCCCTTCGGACAAACGCCGCATGTCGTCGGTCAACCGGACGACAGGTTTCTTGAAAGTCGCAATCATCCCGAAGCCAGCGAGAAGCGCGACGAGGACGCCTGCAAATATCGTGATGAGGGCAATGCCGTTCGCACGGGCCGTCTCTTCGATGGCCCTGGCACGCTGGGCGTCGGCAAACGTCGTGAGGTGGCCCCATATGGTGTTCAACTGGTCTGTCGTTTGCCTATATTGCGCACGCCTGACTTCCGAGATCTCGACGAGCTTCGCACTGTCCTGCGTCATACCCTCTACCGCCGGAGGGACCGTATTCTGGACTGCCTTGAAAAGGTCGAGATCGGAAGCGGCACTCCAGATGTCCAATATCTCCTTCTTCGTTCTGTCGAAGTTCTGGATGAGTTGCGCGCGGTTTTGTTCGGTAGGGTCGGCTATGAAGCGCGCAAGGTGTATCCTGATGAGATAGCTGGAGTCCGAAAGTCTTCGGCTGCCGTCCAAGGCGCTGCTGATCTTGGCCAAACGTTGGTCGAGACCTGCGAACTCGACGATTGCTTTCTTTGTTTGCTGGTTCGCCACCGCGTTAATCCCGACGGAGATTTCCTTGAACGCGGACATTGCGGTGTCGAGGCCTACGGCGTTGTCCGATGCGGCGCCCTGCGACAGAATTTCTGTTACGCTTTTCACCGCGCCGTCGACCGAGCTCGACAGTTTTGTAGCGTCCGACGGCAAGGAAGCCCGCAGATTTCGGGCGCTTCGACGCAACTCGCCCACTTTGCCGCGCAAATATTCGAGTTTCAGCTCGGTCGTTCCGGCGGATTGGTAGCCCGCGGCAAAATCAAGGAAGAAGGTTGCATAGCCTGTCACCCTGTCGGCATCGCGCAACATCGATTTGGCGGCGCCCTCGGACTGCTCGCCGGACTTCCTCAACTCGTCAGCTAGCCTGAGCATTTCATCCTGCGACCAAACCAGCGATTCAGAATGATTGGCGATCGAGGTTATCAGTTGCTCTTCGCTTTCATGGATGCTCCAGAGAGAGCCAAAATTGTCCACCACGTCCCGCATAATCGCGTTTGCCGACAGGAGGCCTTCGCTTTCCCCCGTAGCTCCGGCATTCGTCACTAAAGCTTGCAGATGCGATTGCTGGGCGAGCAGGTCAGCCTTCACGCGATCGCGCCTTTCTTCCGACGCCTCATCGAGAAACTCTCTCATCGAGGCGGAGACGTCACGGAAACCCGAGAGCACCTGCATCACCTGGCTCGAGGTTTCCAGGCGGCTTTGTAGGAGACCCGCGGCGTAGTGCCCCAAAAATCCCACCGCGCAAATGCTGATTATGAAAGGCAGTACGAAAATGATTACTTTTGTCTGTAGCCGGAAACGGGACAACAGCCTGTCCATCGTGGTCCATCCTTGTCCATAGGCGGTGAAGAAGCTTCATCAATCGGGATCCGCCTCCGATGGAGACATCGAATCATCAATGACGACACGAGGCTGCGCGACTGAGGATTGTCTGTCAACAGATTGTCTGATAGCATGTTCAGGTTTTCAAATTGTCTCGCGAACTTGCGGAGGAATAACTCCAGAACCGGCGCTGCCGCAGCCGGCACAACTTTCACCGCTGACATCGATCAAACCGCGATGTCCTTGTTTTCAGTGGAAAGCGGTGACGTCATCTCGGCCACGTGAAGGCTGCGAACATGTCGTCGTCGTGGTGACGGCGCCTTGGTGAACAAACGGGCCTTCCTTCTCATGGATGGACGGCTCCACGGATGACGCCGACCTCACCAGCTTTCCCAATATGCATATAGAGATGCCCGATCTGGGAACGGTAAGTGTTGAGATTGAGGAAGCAGAGAAGATGACTGATACGAGAGCATTGCTCGATAATATGACCTTGGCCGAGCAGGTCTCGCTACTTTCCGGCGATACGTTCTGGTCTTTACCGCCCATCGACCGCCTAGGGATAGGGAGATTGCGCTTGACGGACGGCCCCAACGGCGCCCGCGGGGCGGGGTCTTTTGTCGGGGGTGTGACTGCAGCGGCTTTCCCGGTAGGCATTGCCATCGGAGCGAGTTGGAACCCGGACCTAGCCAGGGAAATCGGCAGTGCGCTAGGTGACGAGGTTCTTTCCAAAGGGGCTCATGTCTCGTTGGCGCCGACCGTTAACATCCAGCGCAGCGTCACAAACGGCCGCAACTTTGAGTGTTTCTCTGAGGATCCGATACTGACGGCGGAACTTGCCGTCGGCTATATCGAAGGTCTGCAGTCCAAGAAAGTGGGTGCCACGATAAAACATTTCGCCGGCAACGAGTCCGAGATCGAACGTACAACCATCTCTTCAGATATCGATGAACGCACTCTGCGCGAAGTCTACCTAATACCCTTTGAGGCGGCGGTGAAGCGGGCAAAGGTCTGGGCCGTGATGTCTTCATATAACAAACTAAACGGTACTTACACGGCGGAAAGCCATTGGTTGTTGAACGAGGTACTACGCGGTGACTGGGGTTTTAACGGCGTGGTGATGTCGGACTGGTTCGGCTCGCGTTCGACCGCACCCACCGTGAATGCTGGGCTGGATCTGGAGATGCCGGGCCCGACCCGCGACCGCGGCTCCAAGCTTCTGGCGGCGATCGACGCGGGCGAGGTAAGTGTCGAGACCGTCCGCGCCTGTGTGCACAATATCCTGACCCTGATGGAACGCACCGGCGCAATCAACGATCATCGCGAGTTTAAGGAGTACGCCATTAATCGGCCGGAACATAGGGCACTCATCAGGCGCGCGGGAGCGGAAAGCGCAGTTCTGCTACAGAATGACGGCATCCTGCCATTGGCTCAGCAAGGTACGGTCGCCATCATTGGACCCAATGCCAAGATCGCGCAGGTTATGGGAGGCGGCTCGGCGCAGTTGAACCCCCACTATGTCGTCAGTCCGTGGCAGGGGCTGGCGGACGCCCTGGGTGAGGAGAACGTGTGCTACGCTCAGGGTTGCAGCAATTATCGGTTTCAGCCGCTGATCGAAAACCCGACAACCTTCGAATTTTTCCAAGAAAGGGAGCTTGCTGGCGAGCCCGTGAAGGTTATCGAGGAACCGTCGAGCCTCGGTGTATGGTTGCCCCCCGTGGCCGGGGGCCTAGTCGATCCGTATCGCTTTTCCGCCCGAATGCGCACCGTATTCACAGCCTTAGAAGCCGGCGTCTATCGCGTCGGCCTGACCTCGGCCGGGCTTGGTCGGGTCTATGTGGACGGCAGGCTTGTGGTGGACGCCTGGGCTTCCTGGACACGTGGTACCACATTCTTTGAAGAAGGCTGCGAGGAGGTCGTGGGCGAAATCACGCTCGAAGCCGGCCGTACATACGAGGTCGTCGCCGAGTACGCCCGGCACGATCACGTCAACCTCTATATCGCCGCAATTCGGGTAGGAATAGGCAGGTTTTCGGCCGAAGCGGAGATTGCCGAGGCAGCAGCCGTCGCCGCGAAGGCTGATCATGCGGTAGTCTTCGTGGGCAGAACGGGCGACTGGGATACCGAGGGCTCCGATCTCCGCGGCATTGCACTTCCTGGTCTGCAGGACCAGCTTGTTGAGGCGGTAATTGCGGCCAATCCGAACACGATTGTCGTCCTACAAACCGGTGGACCGGTGGAAATGCCCTGGCTTTCCGGTGCTCGTGCAGTACTGCAATGCTGGTATCCCGGTCAGGAAGCTGGCAACGCGATCGCCGATGTGCTCCTTGGCAAGGCCGAGCCCTCGGGCCGACTGGCACAGACTTTCCCCGTGCGCTGGGCTGACAATCCCACACATACCGAGGATGACGCGGTCTATCCAGGCAAGAATGGCCATGTGCGATATGACGAAGGTGTGTTCGTTGGATATCGGCACTACGATCGCCAGGACATTAAGCCACTGTTCCCCTTCGGTCATGGTCTCGGTTATTCAAGCTTTGCGATGTCAGACCTGACGGTGGGGCTGCCGGATCCTGCCGGCGCGGTGACAGTGACACTGGGATTGACCAACGTCAGCGAGCGGCCAGGTTCGGCAGTGGTGCAAATCTATGTGGGCGATGTTGAAGCATCTGTACCCAGACCGGTTAAAGAATTGAAGGCCTTCTCGAAAATCGGCCTGGAACCCGGTGAGAAACGAAGGCTCAGTTTCATTCTTGACGCCCGAACATTTGCCTTCTTCGACACGACCGAGCGGTGCTGGCGGATAGAGACGGGGGAATTTGCAGTTATGGTTGGGTTCTCGGCCACCGACATCCGTTTGAGTGGAACTGTCACGCAAAAGGGCGCTGTCTTAGCGCTCTAATCGTGCAGAGAATCAAAGACTACGTTTGGCGGTGGTTGAGTCCCAAAAAAAGAGCGCAGTGGCGGTGAAGCTCGGTGAATGAGTGAATGAATGGCTCAAGACGGGCGATATTGTCATCGACAGGAAGGATACCGACCTTCATAGGCGGCGAAGATGGCGTCGGAAGCGTTGGCGGACACGTTCGCGACAGCGTCGGTCCTACGCTTTTTTTTGATGCCTTTCGCAGTCTCTCGAACTGAGCTCACGCTAGCCGCGAGATCGGAATCCTCAATCATATCGAGGGCTGCCACATTCTCGTGCAGTTCGGCTCGACCGATCTCCTTCAGGACATATGTATCGAGCAGAAATTTCAAGCTTAGTCATCCAGCGCGCTAAGATCGGGAGCACCGATCCACCCGAGCGATATCGTATCCGCCGGTGCGAAGATTGCGGGCAGCAAAGGTGGATCTCGATCGCCCAACCCTGATCATTTCTGGCAATGAGAAATCTTGTTTTCGGACGCGGAGCCACGGACAGACGCCGTCGATCTGTGCCGAAACTTGAGCCTGCAGCCCTTTCCAGGTATCTATCGGTCGAGAGCGCAAAATTACAGGCACAGGATGCGGCGATGCTGAAAACCGACACCCGCCAAGCAAATTGGCGCCGTGCTAATCCAGCGAAATATGATGCTCATCTTGCTGTACAGCGAGCTGTAAAGGCAGGCGAGCTGGAAAAGCAAACATGTGAGGTCTGCGGGATTGAAATGGTCGACGCCCATCATGATCAATACGACGACCCTTTAAAGGTGCGCTGGTTATGCCGACGGCATCACACGAGGCTTCACCACTACGGCGAGGATATGTTTCCGATCAGGAATGGCCTTTAGGTGCGGTCCGCCGATCGCTCTTGATTTCAGTTGGCGTTCCCGCGAGACTTGATGTCTAGCAACGCGATGAAGGCGCACACTGCTTGTTGCGTAACTTCCGCCATGTGATGATTTCGTTCGACTGCCCTCCGGATAGGATTGACGCGAAGGTATTGCCCTCGCGCCCTTCTCTACCACTCAGTCCAACAGGCTAAGATGTAGTGGCTCAGGAAAATACTCGAAGCCCTCTCCCGCTATGCCAACGTGCCCGTAGCCCGGCCATGGGAAGTGGTAGGACATGAAGGGTATTCTATTGGAGGCCAGCATTTTCAGAATGCGCACACGCGATTGAGCCGACAGTTTGGGATCGGTATCGAACGCAAATTCCATCAAAGGCTTTTCGAACAGAAGCACAGGATGATGAGTGAGGTCGCCGCCATAGCACATTGTCTTTCCTGCTGATTCAATCATAAAGCAGCTATGGCCGAGTGTGTGTCCAGGAGCGCTAATGGCATGAATACCAGGAAGAAACTCTTGTTCGTCCTGGAAAAAAACCATGCGGTCCCGCACGGGTTTGAGGTTGTGGATCGCGGCTTTAACAAGACCGTTGAGATCGCCTCCAAGTTTTTTCTCGTCGGTCCAGAAATCGTAGTCGGTTTGGCTGATGTACACCTGGGCGTTTGGAAACGTTGGTTTCCCGTCGTCGCCCCAGATTCCGCCGACGTGGTCCCAATGAGCATGCGAACAGACGACAGCGTCAATATCTTCCAGCGCAATATTCGCGGCGGCCAAGCAAGACTTGAGACGGCCAGTCGTCGGGCCAAATTGCTTAAGCGATCCCATCCCCGTGTCGAACAAAATCAGCTTGCCACCGATGTTTACGACAGGTGCGTTCTGAGCGAGAACGATCTCATCCGTGGGCAGGAAGCTGTGGTTTAGCATGGATCTTATCTCGTCGGCCGGGACGCCGAGAAAGCTTTGTGTCGGGTCGCCGAGCGGAAGTGGGCCGTCTGATACGATGGTTACCTGGGCGTCCCCAATGGCAAATCGATAAAAGTCCGGAGCTTGTGCCCCGGAAACGGGGCTCGCCCTAGCGTGAGCCGCTATACTGTTCGCACCCAAAACGGCTCCACTCAAAGCAGCTCCCCCTGCCAATAGTAAGTTGCGGCGGTCGATCTCGAAACGTTCATTTCCCATTTCACTCCTCCCCATTTGTAAAAAAGCGTCTGCAGACCGCGCTTGTCTTGCGACGGATTTCGGCTTTGTCTGCATTGGAAAGGTATCAAGTGGCAGGTCTACGACAATTGAATTGCAAGTCCATTTCAATGAGCATCGCTCAACAAATGATCTCGCTCGGACCTGCGATTAATCAATCGAAACAAGCGGTTTCGGGGTACCGCGTTGCTCCGGCCATCAGATCTCGTTGGCTTACGGTGAGTTCGAAAGAACTCTTGGCTCCCTGACTGCGGGACGCGGCTCGCATCCGAGTATCGGCAAGATTATCGTGGATCGCCTTGGCTGCCTCTTTGTCATGTGAGTGGCTCTGCGTCAGGTCGCCAACTGTGTTCATTAAGCGGTAGGAGGATAGATGTTACCTCTTCCCTCGAAGAGCGCACCGCTCCTTGAGGAAGAAGCCACGGAAAACCGCGAGGACGTAACGATCTTCCGGTGGGCGCTACATTCCTTCCCGGGCATATTGCGGAGCCAGCAGCATGCTTCTGAAGCACGTTGCCAGCCCGGCATTCCGCCTTATCCGACATGGTTACGATCGTAGAATGGCCGACTTCTCTACCGGCCGCCTACGGTCGCACGTCATAGGAAGCCGATCGAGATCCAGGGCACCGCTGCGACGATCGCAAGCCCGAGAAGCAGGGCGATCATGTACCCCCACAGCGGCTTTATCCCTTCCACCGGGTTCACACGGCCGATTGCACAGGCGGCATAATAACCGACGCCGAACGGCGGGAGGAACAAGCCCACTCCCATGGCGAGAATGACCACGATCGAATAGTGCACGTCGTGGATCCCTAATCCCTTGGCGATCGGAAATACCAGAGGTGCGAACAGAACCACCGCGGGAATGCCTTCCAGCACGCTACCGAGCACAATGAACGCGACGATCGACACGATCATAAAGATCGGCGCTCCTCCGGGTAGACCCGCCATCGTCTGAACCAGCCCACGCGAAAAACCCGATTGAGTTAGGCACCAGGCCACAGCCGTTGCCGCCGCGATGATGAAAAGGATGGCTCCGGACAAGACCGCCGTTTCCACCAGCATCGGACCCACCCGCTTCCAGTCGAACCGGCGGTAAATGAGGAGGCCTGCCAGCAGCGAGTAGGCAATGCCGATTGTCGAGACTTCCGTGGCGGTAGCAACGCCTTCGACAACCGCTGTACGGATGATAAAAGGCAGGGCCAAAGCCGGAAGCGCAATCAGGAATGTGCGGAAGATCTCCCTGGCCGGCGGCTTGCGAAAACCCGACATGTCCTCGTTGCGATAGCGCCACCAGACGACAACGCAAAGCATCAATCCGCAGACGAACGCCGGCAAAAGACCGCCTATGAACAGGGCCGAAATCGATACGCTCGTAACCGATCCGATGGTGATCAATACGAGGCTCGGCGGGATCGTCTCCGTCTGCGCACCCGTAGCCGCAAGCAGGGCCACGAGATCACCGGGCTTTGATCCTCTCGCTTTCATCTCCGGGAACAGTGCCGGGGCGACAGCAGCCATGTCGGCGGTCTTCGAACCCGATATCCCAGACACCAGATACATTGCCGCGACGAGGACGTAACACAGGCCGCCTCTGACATGTCCGAGCAAGGACGCCAGGAAGTTCAGCATCGCTTTTGCCATGCCCGTAACCTCCATCAGCATACCCAGCAGCACGAACAGCGGGACCGCCAGCAGGAGAAGATGCGACATTCCCTCGTCAAGCCGACCCGCGATCACGCTTATCGGACGGCTCGTACCCAGAGCCACATAACTGATGGCAGCGAGAGCGAACACGAACGCGATTGGTACGCCGCTCAGCACACCTAGTGCGATGAAGACTACGAAGAAAAGCACGAGGTTCCAGTTGCCCATCGCCATGATCAACGGTTTCGCCGCAATCGCCAACCCTATCAAGCATGCGGCTACAAGGACTCCGATCAGGAAATCGCTCAGCCTGATGCGCTGAAGGGCATTGGTCACGCCAAGGATAAGCATCAGGCCAAGTCCGATCGGAAGACCAAACGAACGCCATGCGACCGAAACCTCCATCGCGGGAGTGACGACCGGAACTTCATGAAGAGCGTAGACCGTGGCCTTGGGTAGAAGAAGCACGCAGACCGAAAGGCAAAAGACAAGTGCAGCCACCTCCAGTCTTGCCTTTACGACGGGCGGCATCGCGTCCGCGATAACGCCCATCCTCATGTGCTGTCCGCGGTGAAAAGCGAGGACCGCGCCCACGATCGAAAGCCAGAGGAACAACATGGAGGCGAGCTCGTCCGACCAGATGAGCGGCTCGCCCCATGCATAGCGGGCGAAGACGCCCGCCGACAGCACGAGTACCTCGACGACAACAAGTGCTGCGGCGATCAATTCAATCAGGCGCACCACGCCCGCTTCAGCTTTGGCCAGGACTGGCCACGCGCCAATCACCGGGGGGCTGACATTTTCAGAAGTAGCCATGTCAACGCCTCAGATCAATTTGCCCGAGGTAGACTCCAGCAACGCCCATGCTTCCTCGCCGAAACGCCCCTTCCAATCGGAGTAGAACGACGAAGCCTGCAGCGTCGCGCGGAACTGGGCAGTATCGACGTCGATAAATTCAAGACCCTTGCTCGTCAGCTCTGCCTGGAGTTCGGAATTCAGCTTTTCGACATCAGCGCGTTGCACGAGAGCCGAGCGATTGATTTCGGTGACGACAATGTCACGCAAGTCCTCAGGCAACATCTCGAAGTTGTCCCGATTGGCGAGGATCCAGAAGCCGTCCCACATATGGTTGGTCCGGGAAAGATACTTTTGAACCTCGTACATTTTGGCAAAGTAAATGCCAGCGAGCGGGTTTTCGAGACCGTCAGCCACGTGAGTCTGAAGCGCGGAATAGGTTTCGCCCCATGGAATTGATGTCGGCGCGGCGCCGAGGGACTTGAAGAGCGATGTCCAGAGCGGCGCAGGAGGGACGCGGATCTTGAAGCCCTTGAGGTCCTCGGGCGACTTGATCGGTTTGCCGATCGAGGTGGTCTGCCGGAAGCCGTTGTCCCACATCTTCTCGAAGGCGATCAGGTTGACCTTCTCAAAAGCCGTCCGGATGCTCCGGCCGAGCTCGCCATCCACCGACTTCCAGACCTGAGCATAGTTGGGGTAGGCAAATCCTACGCCGGTGATGGCCGCGGGCGGAACGAGTGTCGCTGCGATGAGGCCTGTCTGCGCAAGAAGGTCCAGGCCACCCGATCGAAGCTGGCTGAGCATATCAGCATCGGTGCCGAGCTGGCTCGCGGGAAACACCTGAATACTCACGCGGCCGTCTGTTTGCTCGCTGATCTTGTTGGAAGCCTCGGTCATGCGGGTGTTGAGCGGATGATCAACGGGCATGATGTTGGCAAATTTAAACGAAAACTCTGGCGAGCTCGCGCGCATTGTGCGAGGTGCCGCAAGCGTGGCGGTCATCGCCACGGAACTCATAATAAGGGTACGGCGGTTCATTGTGATCATTGGTTCCTCCTCTAACCGTGTTGATCTATGTCGATGTTTTTAGGAGCCTCCAGCGCAGGCGCTCTCCTCGTAAGCGGTCCTCAGTTTCTCGCAGGTTGCTTAGACCTTGGTGTGACGTCGCTGAAGCCGGAAGCCTCCCACTGTGCGGCTGGACGTAAAATAGGCGCTTGCGCCAAACGTCCGCAAATGAATTGCCTCAGGCCAATGGTGAGTTGAACTCAGGCGAGTTCGGCGTGACCCGCGATGGAGACAAAGTTTTTCTAGGAGAACGCGCCAGGCAACATGAATCCAGATCACATGTTTTTTGGGCAAACTCTTTTGATGTGGAGGAAGCCGCTATGCTAACCGCTTTGCATGCGACCATGGCACTCCGGTGGGATGTGCCGACCTATGACGTGCCAGTATCTCGGAGGAGACCGGAATTGCACCAAGCTTTAGAAACAAAGCCGAGCCCGGCACGAGGACCGGGAAAACCGACAATCGGTTTTTTTGGTCTCGGCTCCATGGGATTGCCCATGGCGTCGCATCTCCTAAAAAGCGGCTTCAACGTCAAGGGGTTTGACATCTCGGAGAATGCTCTAAAAAGCTTCGCTGACAGTGGCGGGACTGCCTATCCAGACGCCACAGAAGCCGCCAGCGAGACCGACGTCTTGATGTTGATGGTGGTCAACATCGACCAGGCGCACCAAGCCCTCTTCGAACGGGGCGCCCTGGCAAATTCAACCAGGACCAGCATCGTCGTCCTGATGTCAACATGCCCTCCCGGCGAGGTTGAACAGCTCGCCGAGGCCGTGACTGCTCGCGGTCACCGGTTTCTGGATGCACCTGTTTCCGGCGGCGTCGCCGGAGCGCGTGACGCGTCGCTTTCCATTATGGTGGCTGGCGACAGGCAAACCTATGAAATGAGCCGCGATCTTCTCGACGTGCTCGGCTCCAAGATCTATTATCTCGGGGAGCGGCCTGGCCAGGCATCGGTTGCCAAAGCGGTCAACCAGTTGCTGTGCGGTGTACACTTGGCGGCAGCGGCTGAGGCGCTGTCGCTCGCCGAAAGGGCTGGGCTCGACACCTCAACGGTACTCGAGATCGTGTCCGGCTCGGCGGCTGCCAGCTGGATGCTCAACGATCGTGGCCAGCGTATGCTTCTGGAAGACCCAGAGGTAACGAGCGCGGTAGACATCTTTGTGAAAGATCTCGGTATCGTGCTTGCCGCTGGCTCCTCTGCCAGGGCCGCCCTGCCGCTCGCCTCCGTTGCGCATCAGTTCTTCCTTGCCGCGTCTGGCCAGGGGTCGGGCTCGGCAGATGACAGTCAGGTCATTCGTGCGTATCGGGGGATGACCGCGGGCCAGAAGGAGGCAAAGAAATGAGTGCCGAGATCAAAAGCAATTACGCGCGACTGTCCGGCATCACCATGCACTACCTGACCGCAGGATCCGGTAAGCCGCTGGTTCTCCTTCACGGGGTGCCGCAGAGTTCGCACGAATGGCGGCACGTGATCCCCTTCCTCGCCGACAAGTACGCGATCATCGCGCCGGACCTGCGGGGCCTCGGCGACACTTCCCGGCCCGCCGATGGGTACGACAAGAAGACGATTGCCGAAGACGTGTGGGAGCTTCTTTCTGAACATCTGAAGATCGATCGCTTCAATCTTGTGGGACACGACTGGGGCGGCCCGGTGGCGTTTGCCCTGGCCGCGCAGCACCGGGAGGCTGTTAGCAAGCTCGCGATCCTGGACGTTACCATTCCTGGCGATGGAGCGGACATGTCGCAAGGCGGCCGGCGTTGGCACCACCCCTTCTTCAGGACGCCGGATTTGCCGGAAGCGATGTTCGGCGGTCGCGAGCATATCTATCTGGAATGGTTGTTTGACAATTATGGCAGCCGGGCAAACGTGCTATCTCAGGAAGACAAGAATGAGTATTTCCGTACCTACCTAAAACCGGGTGGCCTACGCACACTTCTCGCCTATTATCGGGGCTTTCCAACCGACGTCAAAGACAACGAGTTATTCCTCGAGAGGGATGGCAAGCTCGAAATGCCGGTCCTCGCCCTGGGCGGAGACAGTGGTTTTGGCCGCGGCATGGAGACGATGGAATCAATGCAGCGGGTGGCGAGTGACGTTCGAGGCGGATTGATCCCGGGCTCGGGTCACTGGGTTGCGGAAGAAGCTCCCGAATTCATAGCGAACGAACTCCGGAAATTCTTTGGCTAAACCACTGCCTGACGTCGGGGATGCGCGTCTGATCCACCAGTCGCGCATCACCGACCCTGAGTGTGCATAACTCACCTCCCGCCGACGTCGATCTCACTCGCAGAAACCGTGTCGCCAGCCAGGGTCTCTTCGATCCAACGCTTGAACAGAGCGATCTTTGGTGTTCTTGCCCTGGACCTCAAGTACACGAGACTATGGCAATTGATGCTGGGGCCTTCCGGGCCAAACGGCGCAACGAGCCTCCCGCTTTTCAGATCTTGCCGGACGAGTATGAGGCTTTCCAGGCAAACGCCAAGTCCATCCGCGGCCGCATTGATGGACATGAAAGATCTATCGAAACGCAGTCCCCGATCCATGTTGAGCCTCACACCGTGGTCGTCGGCCCAATCCTGCCAGCGATAGAGGTTCACTTCGGAGTGGATGAGCGGAAATCTGGCGAGATCCTGCGGTGAGCGTATTCCGTTTGCGCCCTCGACCAACGATGGGGCGCACAGGACCATTATTGGCTCGGGTGGGAAGGGCTCGACGGCGATGCCAACCTCCACGGGCTGCGTTCCGTAGCGGATGTCTATATCGACGTTGCCGGTCCTGAGCTCGGCCGGGTCACCAGAAGCGTGCAGTCGAAGATCGATCTCCGGATAGCGGGCGCTAAACCGGGCCAGGCGAGGCATGAGCCACTGCGAAGCTAGACTGACGACCGAATGGATATTCAGAATGTCACTTTTGCCCTTCTTCGTGAAATTGCGCGTGGCGCTCTCGATCCTTCGAAACGAGGCGCTGATCTCTTCGGCGTAAGCCCTCCCCGCGTCAGTCAGTATGATTGAACGCCCGGAGCGATGAAATAAAGCAATTCCGAGCTCCGAATCCAGCGCGGCCATTTGATGGCTCACGGCCGAGGGGCTGATGCTCAGTTCCTCGGCGGCTTTTCCAAAAGATCCAAGACGTGCGACAGCTTCCAACACCTGTAGCGATCGCAGCGAAGGAAACTCCAACGCGCTCATCACCCCTCCTCCCGTTTATGCGTGCCTCGCCACCTTTCCCACTGGAGAGATTCAGTACGCTGGAGGACGCCCTTCATCTATATTCCATGAGGAAATTTAACGCAAATGATGCAGCTGTTGAGATGTATTCATGCATTGACCGACGGAATTCGCTTGTCCGGATGAAGCGTTTTTAACACTTTGCCCTTCGGAACGGACTTTGCGCCGTTCTTCTAAGGGAGGAATGCATGGCTGAACGGGTGATCTCCGTGTCCGGCGCGCCGTACGACGGGCATAGCAGAGAGGCCGCACTGGAGAGCGCGGCAACCCTCGGGTTCACGCATTTCGAGCCGGCCTTTATCGTTGGATATACAGAACCCTTTGACGAGACCGCCTTCAAACCTTCCGAGATGACCAGTTGGCGCAGCGCGCTTAGGTTTTCGGGGCTCTTGTGTCATGCAATGTCGTCGCACATCGACCTCGGTTTCGAAGATTCGGTCGAAGTGTTCACGGGCCGCATGGCATTCGCCGCGGCGATTGGAGCCAAGGTTATTGCGACCAACACGGCCGCCCGACAAAGAGAGGCAACATTCCGTCGCAACGTCGAAACCATACTGAGAAGAGCGGAAGCCTTCGATATCATCGTTGGCCTGGAAAACCCAGGAGACGGCAGCGATAGCCTGATCAACACCGCGCGAGACGGTATTTCTCTTGTTGAGGAATTCGGATCGCCCTTTCTAAAGCTAAATTACGACGCCGCAAACACAGCGTCACATCGACCGGACATGGACGATCTCGCAGGTGATGGAATCCTGGCGCTGCCGGAATCGGCGCACGCCCATATCAAGGATGTTCGTGAAACCGACGAAGGTTGGTTTTTCTGCGATATCGGCGACGGCAAGGTCGGGTGCGAGCGCCTCCTGGCTGCAATCGCAAAGCTCGACAGCCTCCCGGTCAGTATTGAACTTCCCTTGAGACTGCATCGCAATCGGCAGGCGCAGCCCGTTCGCCGCCGAGATCCCGTGCCGCTGTCATCGATCGAGGACTCGCTGGCTCGGTCGCTCAAGGTCGTCCGGCGAGCGCTCAACGACAATCAATGACCGTGTCTGGAGGAGGACGCAGTGCAACGTTTTGTAAACAACCGCGATGAGGTCGTGGAAGATACCATCAAGGGCTTTGTGAAGGCACACCGAGACATCGTGCGCCTCGCCGAAAACCAACGCGTGGTGACGGCGATTGACCGGCCCGCGCAAGGAAAAGTGGGTGTCGTAACTGGAGGTGGCTCCGGACACGAGCCTGCCTTCATTGGCTATATAGGCCGCAACATGCTTGACGCGGTCGCGGTCGGCGAGCTGTTTTCGTCGCCAACGGCCAAGAGCTTTCAGGATGCCATACGCGAAGCGAATGGTGGGAAAGGGGTCGTTGTCCTCTACGGAAATTATGCCGGAGACAACATGAACGTGAAGATGGCGATGAAGCTCGCCGCAAAGGACGGCATCGAGGTTGCCACGGTCGTTGCAACCGACGACGTATGCTCCGCCCCCGCGGAGGAGCAGGCGAAGCGCCGAGGCGTTGCCGGAGAGATCTTCATGTGGAAGGTGGGGGGAGCGAAAGCGTCGATGGGCGCCAGCCTATCCGAGGTTCGTGACGCAGCGCAGAAGGCCATCGACAATTGCCGCTCGGTCGGTGTCGGATTGGGGCCGTGCACTCTTCCAGCGGTCGGACATCCGAACTTCCAGATCGAGCCTGGCACCATTGAAGTCGGTATCGGCCATCACGGCGAGCCGGGCGTGCGAGTAGAAGCGCTCAAGAGCGCATCAGAGGTCGCCAAGGATATGTGCCAGATCGTGCTGGATGACCATGATCTCGGCTCGGGGACAGAAGTGGCCGTACTGGTATCTGGCCTTGGCGCGACACCGCTGAACGAACTTTACATTCTCTTCGACACAGTCGAGGAGGAAATCTCCGGCCGCGGCCTCAGGATCCACAAAGCGTATGTTGGTAACTACTTCACGTCTCTTGAGATGGTTGGAGCGACTTTGACGGTTATGGCGCTCGATGAAGAGCTAAAGTCGCTACTGGAGGTCGAGGTTCGCTGCGCGGCGACACTTTAAGGAGGGAACAATGCAAAAAATGAATAACGCGGCAGCCGGAGAAATCGTAGTCTCCATGGCAAGAGCGATCATCGACAACCGCGACTACCTCAGCGAGATCGACGGCAAGATTGGCGACGGCGATCACGGAATAAATATGGCGAAAGGTTTCGGTTTAGTGGCCGACCGGATACGCGGCAAGGAGCTATCGCTCGCAAAAGCGCTTGAGACCCTGGGAACAGTCCTGATGACCGAGATCGGCGGATCTATGGGTCCGCTTTACGGTGTGATGTTCACCGAGTTTGCCCAGCAGATCGATCAGGTCGACCAGATCGACAGCAAGACGTTCAGCCGAATGCTGCATGCTGGCTTGACGGGTATTCAAGAAATTGGTTCGGCTAAAGTCGGCGACAAGACATTGCTTGACACGTTGGTGCCTGCTGTTGAAGCTTTTGACAAAGCGACATCAGAAGGAAAATCCTTCGACGAGGCATTGGAACTCCTCGTTGCGGCAGCCGAAAGTGGCCGCGATTCGACGGTGAACTTGATCGCACGGATCGGCCGAGCCAGCAGGCTGGGCGAACGATCGCTCGGCGTGCTGGATGCTGGTGCGACGTCTTGCGCGCTGATCCTCAAGGAGTTGTCTGAGGGAACCCGTGATAGGCTTCAATAGTGTCATCGCTTCTTGAGCGTGATCATACTGAGAACCGAAGTGATGCCGAGCTTAAGGGGAAGCCAATCCAGAGTGCCGCTCGGTTATTGATGTGAAACGCGCCGCGATAGAAATCCGGCAACACTCCTCCGTGTGCCGCCCGAGGGTGGACACCCGCTTTCGCGGCCATCCGGGAATCAAACTTAGCGGACAGATTGGGTCGGCGGCGAACTATGCATTCGGTCTCCGGGCACCATCGCTCTCGCTTGCAGGGTCGGGTTCCGCAAACCGCGAAAGGCACGACTCATCGCAACTTAGGCGGTGCCACGACTGAAGCTGACGCGACATTCGGTCACGCGGCGACGCAGAGTCCTTCGCTCAGCTAACACCTGACCCGCTAAATCGAAGACACGAGTAATCGGCCTGGGGGAGCGACGACCTGGCACGAAGCTCGAAAATCGTGCGTCAAACGGTGGCCCAAACGGAAGCAAGCCAATCCCGCTCTTTACCGATGGCGTCCTGGCCGGTTCCGGATCTTCCACGATCAACCCGCGAGGGGTCCGCTAGCAAGCTGCGGCCGCTTCCGCTTTGCGTCGCGGTGATCGCGCCCGGACCCGTGCCTTTGGAGGAGCCATCGAGCGGGAATTGGCCCGCTCCCGAAGGAGCCTCTCAAATGTCGCACGATCTCTCTCTCGCCCAGTCCCACGCCTTCCAGCTCTCCCGTGACCTGATGGTACCGGTCACCCTTTTCGAAGTTGACGGCGAATATGGCGTCATTCCTTCCGATGAGATCGACGCCGACGACGATCTGGCGATCGTGCATGAGTACATGCCTTGGCCGGCTCATTGAGCCGGCACCGCCGGGGCGTGCCCCTTGCGAGCGGCGGGCCGCAAGGGAAGCTTCGCCGCGGCCAATTTCAGCTTGCATGATCCGACAATTGCGCGCCGCGCCCTTGCGGCCTTTGCTCTTTGGGGCCTGCCGAAAGGGGTCGGGTGAACCGACGGGCAAGGAAGGGCTATGGAGGCCGATCGCCGGGCGATCGGAAGGAAAAATGAAGAGAAGAGAAATAGAAGCGTTGCGCGAGCAGGTCAGATGTGCGGCGGTGCTTGAGCATGCCGGGTTTGCAATAGACGCGAAGGAAAGCACACGGCGGGCAGTCAAATTCCGCCGCGGCGGCGAGATCGTCATCGTCACCTATGAAGGACGCGGATGGTTCGATCCACTGTCCGACGCGAAAGGCGATGTGTTCCGGCTCGTCGAGCATCTCGAACGGGTCGGCTTTCTCGAAGGCGCAGAACGGATCGCGGCTCTCATCGGGTTTCAGATCACGGAGCCGGAGTGGCAGCCGGCGAAACATGGCGAGAGATGCGACCTCTCTCTTCCCGATCGTTGGCAGTCCCGCCGGCGACCCTGGCCCGGTTCCTCGACATGTCGATACCTCAGTGGCGAGCGCCACGTGCCAACTTACGTGCTGCGAGCGACTATCAAAGGCGACCTACTGCGAGAAGGTCCGCAAGGCAGCATGTGGGCGGCGCACCGAGACCAGGCGGGGGCCTTGACCGGCTGGGAAGCGCGGGGTCCGCAATACCGGGGTTTTGCATCCGGAGGAACCAAGGTTCTTTTCCGTTTCGGTTCGGACAGCGCATCGCGCTTGGCCGTCACAGAAGCCGCGATCGATGCCATGAGCCTCGCGGCGATCGAGGGTTTGCGGGAGGGCACGCTTTATCTCAGCACCGGCGGCGGATGGTCGCCGGCCACGGAGGCAGCGTTGCGGGAGCTGGCCGCGAAAACTGGCGTCCAGATCATCGCGGCGACGGACGCCAATCCCCAGGGCGACATGTTTGCCGAACGGCTGCGGACGCTTGCCGACGATGCCGGCTGCGACTGGACACGGCTTCGGCCGCCGGAAGAGGACTGGAACGAAACCCTGAAGATCAGGGAAAAGGAAAAGAGGGAAAGGATGGAAGGAGGAGGCGTGCCGCATCCGCGCCGCCCGCGTCAAGGGAGGCTTCGCCCGGCGTAGCCGGCCCTTGACCCTGACGGTCGCGATGCCGGCGGCAGCCAAGGGGTCATGAAGGACTGAATAGGAAGGCACGGTCGAGAGGACAGTGCCGCGCTTCGGTCCGAAACCTCCGAAGGAGCTGTAGATGAACCCCTCTCCCGCAATCCGAAAAGTCTTCCAGGGTGTCGCAAGCCGACCGCAGATGTTCCGCATGTTCGACCGTCATCTCCAGCGGCCCAACCGCTGGGAAGCCGACGCAACGCCGCTCTATGCCGGCGAATGGTTCGAGATCGGCGAGGCCGAGCACGACTACATGTTCGAAATCCTGCCGCCGCTCTGGATCCGCGGTTCGATGTTTGCGATGCGCGAGTTCCTGACCGGCTCGGTGACATCGGTGTTCTTCGCACTCCGGATCGATGAGGCGATCCGCTATTTTCACGGCTATTGTGATCTTGCCGATCAAGCCTCCGTCGAGACCATGCGCGTCGCGATAATTGAGCGCGAAAGCCGCCCGGTTCGGTCCATGACGCGCGAGGAGCGTCTCGAGCATATCTGGAGCAGTACGGCGGACGACTATCGCGGCTATGCTGGCGAGCGCTGGCCAGAGGCTTCGCGCGGCAAACGCACCCTGATGATCTACGGCGGTAAAGGCGGCACTGTTCTGAAGCTGCTGGAAGACCTCAGCGAGGACGAGATCGCCGCCAAACTGCCGGTACAACTGCGCCACCTCCCCTCGCCGATCGCGGCTTGAGAGTTTCCGTTTGCATCCGTGCGCGAAGCGATCGCGCTCGGACCACGATAGCCGCGCAGCCCATGCAGGCGGCCTCCCCCCTTCGCGTTCCTCGACTGTCGCTTGCGGCGGATCGATGACGCTCGCTCACAAGGAGTTTTCGATGAGCAGCGATCCCTTCACCCTTGATATGTTTGGCAGCAGCGCTTTGTCATCAGGACTTGGTCTTGGCGTCGCTGCGTTCGGCGGTTTTGCCGCCAACGACGACGAGCCTGACCCGACCCCGCCCTCTTCTGAGCCGGCTCTGCCGGTGACCAACCGGCCGGTCCCGCGGAAGCAGGGGCAGCGCGCCAACTTCTATCTCGACGATGGCGACCGCGAGCTCGCCGCGAGCTGGAAGGAGCGGGCACGCATCAACGTTGCGGCAATCCTCACCGCCAACGAAATCGAGAAGATGAACCTGCCGGTGACTCCGGCCGCGCAGGCGAGGCTCATCCGCTTCACCGGCTTCGGCGCCGGCGAGCTGGCAAATGGCATGTTCCGGCGGCCGGGCGAAGCCGACTTCCGCACAGGCTGGGACGATCTCGGCAACTCGCTGCAATCCGCGGTCAGCGTGGGCGACTATGCGTCGCTTGCCCGTTGCACCCAATATGCCCACTTCACCCCCGAATTCGTCATTCGGGCAATCTGGATGGGCATTCAACGTCTCGGCTGGCGCGGCGGCCGTGTGTTGGAGCCCGGGATCGGAACGGGCCTGTTTCCGGCGCTGATGCCGAAACAGTACCGCGAACTGAGCTACGTCACCGGCATCGAGCTCGATCCCGTCACGGCCCGCATCGCGAAACTGCTGCAGCCGAAGGCGCGCATCATCAATGGCGATTTCGCGCGCGCCGACCTCAATGCGATCTACGATCTTGCCATCGGCAACCCGCCCTTCTCCGATCGGACGGTTCGCTCCGACCGGCAATATCGTTCGCTCGTTCTTCGGCTGCACGATTACTTCATTGCCCGATCGATCGATCTCCTGAAGCCGGGCGCCCTGGCTGCCTTCGTCACCAGCGCCGGCACCATGGACAAGGCGGACGGCACCGCACGCGAACACATCGCCAAGTCCGCCGACCTGATCGCCGCAATCCGACTGCCCGCAGGCAGTTTTCGGCGCGACGCCGGAACGGATGTCGTGGTCGACACCCTCTTCTTTCGCAAACGCAAGGCAGGCGAGCCGGAAGGCGACCTTTCGTGGCTCGACCTGGAGGAAGTCCGGCCGGCTACCAAGGACGAGGGCGCGATCCGCGTGAACAGGTGGTTCGCGCGGCATCCTGATTTTGTCCTCGGCGACCATGCCCTGAGCTCCGGTCCCTTCGGGGAGACCTATACGTGCCGATCACGCGCCGGCGAGGAGCTCGACGCGGCGCTGACGGCAGCCATCGCTCTTCTTCCGGAAGGCCTTTATGACGGCGAGCCGACGGCCATCGACATCGATCTGGAGGACGAGCTTGCCGAGAACGTCGATCTCCGCCCCGACGATGCCAAGATGCGCGAAGGCAGCTATTTTGTCGATGTCAGGCACGGCCTCATGCAGGTCGTCGATGGCGAGCCCGTCGCGGTGCAGGTGCGCAAGGCGCGCAGTGGCGAGGGAATTTCTGAAAAGCACGTCCGGATCATCCGCAAACTGATCCCGATCCGCGAAGCCGTGCGCGACGTCCTGAAAGCCCAGGAACTGGACCGGCCGTGGCGCGAGCTACAGGTGCGGCTGCGCATCGCCTGGTCGAACTTCGTGCGCGATTTTGGCCCGATCAACCACACCACGGTTTCGATCATCGAGGATGAGACGACGGGCGAGGTTCGTGAAACCCATCGCCAGCCGAACCTTATGCCATTTCGCGACGATCCCGACTGCTGGCTGGTTGCCTCCATCGAGGACTATGACCTCGAAACCGACACCGCCAGGCCCGGGCCGATTTTCTCGGAACGCGTCATCGCGCCCCCTTCCCCGCCCGTCATCACCTCCGCAGCCGATGCTCTAGCGGTCGTCCTCAACGAACGCGGGCGCATCGACCTCGATCATATCGCCGAGCTTCTGCATTGCGACACGGATGCGGTTCTCGATGCGCTCGGTGACGCAATCTTTTGCGATCCCGCCGACGGCTCATGGCAAACCTCGGATGCTTATCTCTCTGGGGCCGTGCGCACCAAACTTGCTGCCGCGGCAGCTGCGGCCGAGCTCGATCCCGCTTATGAGCGCAATGTCCGTGCGCTTCAGGCGGTGCAGCCCGCCGACCTTCGCCCGTCTGATATCACCGCACGGCTGGGTGCTCCCTGGATTCCGGCCGCCGATATCGTCGACTTCGTGCACGAGACGATGGGCGCCGAGATCAGGATCCACCACATGCCGGAACTCGGTTCATGGACGGTCGAGGCGCGGCAACTTGGATGGACGGCGGCCGGCACATCCGAATGGGGCACCGACCGACGCCACGCCGGCGAGTTGCTTGCCGATGCGCTGAACAGCCGCGTGCCGCAGATCTTCGACGTCTTCAAGGATGCCGATGGCGAGCGGCGGGTGCTGAACGTCGTCGATACCGAAGCCGCCCGCGACAAGCTGCAGAAAATCAAGACGGCCTTCCAGAACTGGGTGTGGACCGATCCTGATCGCACCGACCGGCTGGCGCGGGTCTATAACGATCGTTTCAATGATATCGCGCCTCGAAAGTTCGACGGCTCCCATCTCATGCTTCCCGGCGCCTCTGGCGCCTTTGTTCTTTATGGGCATCAGAAGCGTGGCATCTGGCGGATCATTTCGTCCGGCTCGGCCTATCTCGCGCACGCTGTCGGTGCGGGCAAGACGATGACCATGGCGGCCGCGATCATGGAACAGCGCCGGCTCGGGCTGATCGCCAAGGCGATGCTGATGGTTCCGGGCCATTGCCTCGTCCAGGCCGCCCGCGAGTTTCTCGCGCTCTACCCGAACGCCCGCATCCTCGTCGCCGACGAGACCAACTTCACCAAGGACAAGCGCGCTCGCTTCCTCTCGCGGGCGGCGACGGCGACCTGGGACGCGATCATCATCACCCATTCGGCATTCCGGTTCATCGCCGTGCCGTCGAGTTTCGAACAGCAGATGATCCAGGATGAACTGCAGCTCTACGAGGAGCTGCTGACCAAGGTCGACAGCGAGGACCGTGTCTCCCGCAAGCGTCTCGAACGGCTCAAGGAGGGACTGAAGGAACGACTGGAGGCGCTGTCCACCCGCAAGGACGACCTGTTGACGATTTCCGAAATCGGCGTCGACCAGATCATCGTCGATGAGGCGCAGGAATTCCGCAAGCTTTCCTTCGCCACCAACATGTCGACCTTGAAAGGCATCGATCCGAACGGTTCGCAGCGTGCCTGGGATCTCTACGTCAAGTCTCGTTTCGTCGAGACGAAGGACCCCGGCCGGGCTTTGGTTCTCGCCTCCGGCACGCCAATTACCAATACGCTTGGCGAGATGTTTTCGGTCCAACGTCAGCTTGGGCACGCGGCGCTGGCCGAACGCGGCCTGCATGAATTCGACGCCTGGGCCTCGACGTTCGGTGACACGACGACGGAACTGGAGATCCAGCCATCAGGCAAATACAAGCCGGTCAGCCGGTTTGCTTCCTTCGTCAACGTCCCGGAACTGATCGCCATGTTCCGGTCTTTCGCCGACGTGGTGCTGCCCGGCGATCTCCGCGACTACGTCAAGGTGCCTGAGATCTCGACCGGCCGCCGGCAGATCCTGACGGCCAAGCCGACCCAGGCATTCAAGAATTACCAGACGGTCCTCGACGCCCGTATCAAGGCGATCGAGATGCGTGAGGGGCCGGCGCAGCCCGGCGACGACATCCTGCTCTCCGTCATCACCGACGGTCGCCATGCCGCCATCGATTTGCGCCTGGTCGACGTGGACAATGACAACGAGCCGGACAACAAGCTCAACTTGCTCGTCCAGAACGCTTTCCGTATCTGGCAGGAGACGTCGCAAAGCACGTTCGTGCGACCCGACGGCAAGCCCTTCGATCTGCCTGGCGCGGCGCAGATGATCTTCTCCGATCTCGGCACCATCAACGTCGAGAAGAGCAGAGGCTTTTCCGCTTACCGCTGGATCCGGGATGAGCTCGTCCGCCTGGGCGTTCCGGCCTCCGAAATCGCCTTCATGCAGGACTACAAGAAGACCGAGGCGAAGCAGCGTCTGTTCGCCGACGTCCGCGCCGGCAAGGTCCGCTTCCTGATCGGCTCGTCGGACACGATGGGGACCGGCGTCAATGCGCAACTGCGCCTTAAGGCGCTGCATCACCTCGACGTCCCGTGGCTGCCTTCGCAGATCGAACAGCGCGAGGGCCGGATCGTTCGTCAGGGCAACCAGCATGACGAGGTCGATATTTTCGCCTACGCCACCCAAGGTTCGCTTGACGCCTCGATGTGGCAGAACAACGAACGCAAGGCCCGCTTCATCGCGGCGGCGCTGTCTGGCGATACCTCGATCCGCCGGCTGGAAGATCTCGGGGAAGGAGCGGCCAATCAGTTCGCCATGGCGAAGGCGATTGCCAGTGGCGACGAACGCCTGATGCAGAAGGCGGGACTCGAGGCGGACATTGCCCGGCTCGAACGGCTGCGCGCCGCCCATGACGACGATCAATATGCGGTGCGCCGGCAGATCCGCGACGCCGAACGCGATATCGAGATTTCGGAGCGACGTGTTGCGGAAATCGGCAAGGACATTGACCGTCTTGTTCCGACCGCGGCCGAGGCCTTTGCCATGACGGTCGTCGACGAGGCTTTCAACGAGCGGAAAGCCGCCGGTCGCGCCTTGATGAAGGAAATCCTCACCCTGGTTCAGCTCCAGCAGGAAGACGAGAGCGTCATCGCCTCGATCGGAGGCTTCGATCTCGTCTATTTCGGCGAGCGATTCGGCAGGGACGATGGGTATCGCTACACGACCCTTCTCCAACGCACTGGAGCGGATTACGAAATCGATCTGCCGGTGACCGTGACGCCGCTTGGCGCTACCTCCCGCCTCGAAAACGCGCTCGACGGTTTTGACGAGGAGCAGGAACGCTATCGCCATCGCCTTCATGACGCCCAGCGGCGTCTCGCCTCCTACCGCTCGCGCGAGGGCGGCCTGTTTGCGTTTTCCGAAGAACTCGCCGAGAAGCGCCGGCAACTACGGGACGTCGATCAGGCATTGGCAGCCGTGGCACGCGAGGAGGGTTTGGCCCACTCGGAAGCGGCCTGAGGTCTGACGCCATTTGCCTGACCTCCATCCGCGGATTTTGGAAGCGCTGCAGCATTCACATAGCTGCAGTGCACAAAAAGTGTTTTCCAAGTGGTCAAAATTCGAGCATAGTGCACACAGCTGATGCACATGGCGGCTTTCCTCCCAGTTCCGCCGCAGCAGCTGTTCCCCTCTGGAGGTTTATTGACCTTCACACTTCATGGGCCGCGGTTTCCGCTGGCCCATTTTTTTATCTCCCATCTATCCCGATCGACATCCAGTCGCTTGCAAGCCGATGCGTTTTTGCAGGCCGGCGGCGTCAGCCGCCGAAATGAGAAGCAGGCAAGGGAGAAAAGGAGGAAGAGGGAGATGAACCGGTCGCAGAGCAGTCGGCTGGTCGCCGCTTCCGCTCAACCGCCGCCTCCGCATCCCGCCACTCGTCCTTCGCAGGGCTGTAAGCCCCGCTCGTCCTTCGCGGCAGCGATGCTCGGCCGCAGTTGCACCCAGCCGCCCGCTCGGCGGTCCGGAAAGTGTCTTCGGAAAGAATGAAGACGCGAGAAGGGCAGGCAGAGGGCCGTGTCCAATCCCCGACAAGGAGCATCCCATGCAACTGATGAAGGTCGATCCGCGTGCGCTGAAGGACAACCCCGACAACACGCGCCAATCGAAGTCGACGCCGCAGGCCGACGCCCTGCTTTTGGCGACGATCAAGGCCGTCGGCGTGATCCAGCCGCCGGTCATTTTCCCGGAAGTCGGCGGCAACGGTTACATCATCGAAGCCGGTCACCGGCGCACTCGAATGGCGATTGCCGCCGGTCTCGAGGAAATCGACGTGATCGTCGTTGAGGCGGCCAACGACAACGGCGCCATGCGCTCGATGGTCGAGAACATTGCGCGCGAGCCGCTCAATCCGGTCGACCAATGGCGGGGCATCGAGCGGCTGGTCGCGCTCGGCTGGACCGAGGAGGCGATCGCGGTGGCGCTCGCGCTTCCCGTCCGCCAGATCCGCAAGCTTCGTCTGCTCGCCAACGTGCTGCCTTCCATGCTCGACCAGATGGCGAAGGGGGACATGCCCAACGAGCAGCAGCTAAGGACGATCGCGGCCGCATCGTCCGAAGAGCAGAAAGAGGTCTGGAAAGCCCATAAGCCGAAGAAGGGCGACACGGCGGCCTGGTGGCAGATCGCCAACGGCCTCTCGAAAACCCGCATGCATGCCCGCGACGCAAGTTTTGGCGACGATCTTCGCCTCGCGTACGGTATCGAGTGGGCCGAGGACCTGTTCGGCCCTGCCGACGAGGACAATCGCTACACCACCAATGTCGAAGCCTTTCTCGGCGCCCAGCAGGAGTGGATGGCGAGCAACCTTCCGAAGAAGGGCGCCATCGTCGAGGTCAACAATTGGGGCCAGCCGGAACTGCCCAAGAAGGCCGAACGCGTCTACGGCAAGCCGGCCAAGGGCGATTGCACCGCGATGTATCTCGATCGCGACGGCAAGGTGCAGAGCGTCCACTACCGGATGCCGGAGGCAAGGAAAACCGAAGGGCGATCCGGTCCGGCCGGCAACGCTTCGACGGAGGCCGACGACGACACCGATGTCGTCGGGAAGACCAGGCCCGAGGTCACGCAGAAGGGCCAGGACATGATTGGCGATTTCCGTACCGATGCGCTGCATGAGGCGCTCGCCCGGGCGCCGATCGAGGACGACATGCTGATGGCGCTCCTGGTCATGGCGTTTGCCGGCACCAATGTTCGGGTCGATTCCGGTGCCAACGACACCGTGTTCGGATCGAAGCGTTTCCAGCGTCATGTCGCGCGCCTCTATTCCGCAGACGGACGCTTGTCGTTCGACATGGACGGCGTGCGTGTCGCCGCCCGCTCCGTTCTCATCGACGTGCTCTCATGCCGGCGCGGCATGTCGAACAGTGGCGTCGTCTCGCGCATTGCCGGTGACGCGATCGGCGCGGACGCTTTCCTTCCAAACATGGGCACCGAGGATTTCCTGCTTTGCCTGTCGCGTCAGGCGCTCGAAGCCGCCGCCAAGTCGGTCAATCTCGTCCCGCGGGCACGGGTCCGCGAAACCCGCGCGGCACTTATCGGTCACTTCGCGGCCGATGCTGCCTTCGTCCTTCCGGCGGCGCTGTTTGCGCCTGACCCGAAGGACATCGCAGATCTTATGAAGCACGCCGATGATCTCACCGGCGACGACGGCGACGGTGCTGAGGGCGAGAACGTCGGTGTCGACAGGTTCGATCCAACAGCGACGGGACATGGCGATCCCGTCGCCGAACCCGTGGGTGATGCCGCCTCCGACGAGGAGGAAACCGCCTACGGGATCGCGGCGGAATAGCCGCCCCCGTCCTTCTCCGCCTGATCTTCCGCCGCCGGTCCTCCCGGCGGCGGTTTCGTTTCCACCACCCACAAAAACCTGAAGGAGGATGCGATGTCCGCGTCTCTGATTTATGACCTCGCCCCGATCGGCTCCATCGTCGCCTGGTCGGATGGTACCCCACGACCGCCCGAGCGCCACAGGAAGAAACTGTCCGCTTGGCAAACACGCAATAGCCAGGGCCGGCTGATCCGCAAGGAAGGCGAGCGCTGCGTCGGCAACACCAGTCTGACACCGTGTTTCACGCTGCATGAAGGCGATCTCGGCGCAAATGGCATCATCACCGTCCGTATCCACCGGACCTTTTCGCTCGATAGCGGCCTGACATTCAAAGTCGTCGAGCGCCCCGCGCTTGGATCTGTTCGCGTCTTCGATCGCCCCGGCGCCAATGCCGAACTCGTTCACCTGGCCGACAATCGGCAGGCGGCCGCGGAATGGCTCACCCGGCACGGCTATCCGCATGCCGTTCTCGAGGAGGCGACTGCCGACGAGGTCGCCGCAGATGAGATCGAAGGGAGGGCTGCGGCATGACTATGCTTTCTTCTGACTCCAACGAAGTCTCCGCCCCTGACGCGTCGGGGGCGGAGTTCGGCAGAAGCGCCGACGGCATGGCTGTCGCACATGTCGGCGATCTCGTCTTCGCGATGGTTCCGGCCCGGGATGGCCAGTATTTTCTCGCCAGCGCCTGGCGCGTGTCACGGCCGCTTGCGGAACTGAAGCGCGATGATTTCTATTCGCACTACGGCTCTGTTGAGGGCGAAGCCGCTTTCCGAAACCGCATGATCGAACAGGCCGGGCATAGCCGCGAACTGCGGCTCCTATCCCGCCAGACCGTCCGGGTGACCTGCAGCACGCCATGGGGTCCGTCGCAGGGCGCCACCGTCTACGCCGATGGAATTGTCTGCCATACGACGGCAGGTCACGGTGGCTTCAGGCTCTCTGACGCCAGCAATGCCAAGGTCCACCCGATGCTCAGGACAGATGGCGGCTGGTATGAAGAGGACGCTGCCTGGGCAATCGTCGCACTCACCTTTCCGGACCTGTTCACGACCTATGAGCGCAAGTGCGCCGATAAGACTATCCGCGACAGCTGGCCGGACGCCTGGGAAACGATCTTCGGTCGGGCGCTCGCCCCCGGCGAGTCTTACCAGAGAGACGCCCAGGCATTCGCACGAGAGCATGCCGGCGACTGGATCGTCACCGCGGCACTTCGTTCGGACCATCACACTGGTATGATCGAGGTGATCGCCACCATCGGCGGCGCGCGCGGCGAGCGAGTGGAAGAGCGCCGCTTCCTGGTGCAGAGCGACGAATATGCGGCCGGCCGCTTTGGCTTCGTCATCGATGAGACACGGCATGCCGCCTATGAGGGTTCCTCCAGCTTCGCCGCCTGGCGCGGGAGGGCGTCGTAATGTCCAACTCCGAGCAACGCGCCGGGCAGTTTACCAGAATGGAATCGGCGCGACGGCAGACCCAGCACCAGCTCGATCTGATCGACCGGCAGATCATGCGACGCATGATCACGATCATTCCCCAGCTTGGTCGCCGTCACTCCGGCTATCGCCGCGGCAAGGCGCCGGAAGCAGGCGCCTTTCTCGAACGCTACCGGGCCAACCTGGCAGCGATCACCGCCGAGCGTCAGCCGGAAATCGATGCGCTTTCGAGAAAACTCGCCCGACAGGATGCGGCAATCGCGGCGCTGCGGGCGAGAGCCGGGTCCGACGGCACAGTCGTGGCTGCTACCGGTCCGGGAGGCAGGACGCCATGAGCACGATCGGAGACCTGGAGCGAAGAGCAGGCATCGGCGCATCACCGGCGGAGCGCACCGCTTTCTGGCTGCAGTTCCATCACCTCGAAGGCGAAGCCTGCCTCAATGCCGGTGTCGCGGAACTCAGGCGGTTGATCGCTCTAAGGGAAGCACCGGCGGATCCCAGACCAAAAACGCGCACCGTTCGTCGCACACGCGAAACGCTGCCGCCTTTGACGCCGGAACAGGAAGCAGCACTTCAGGCCTATGCCGCCAGGAATGGAAGGCGCTGGAAATCGATCCTCAACAACGCCTGGATGGGCGGGCCGCCGTATGATGACGGCGGTCTGCTTCGTGGACTTCGCAACTCGCACGGTCCCACCTGGCTACAATCCTACCGGTTGCCGAAGCCGGCCAAGCGATAGGTCGAGCGCTTGACGTCGGTGAGCTGGAAAGGCTCAGGCAAGCGGGCGGGCCTGTCGTTTCGTTCGAGGACATCATAGTCCCGCGCCTTGCCGGATCGCCCTTCGGTTTTGCTGCGGTCTGAACCGGCGGCCGTGCGCTTCAAGGCCGCTGTCGCGCCGCGGGGCGGCCGGACCCCGCCGTCCTTCACGGATCAGGCTCGCGTGCTCGTTCGCGGGCAGTTTGCCCTCGTCGCCCGCAAACCGGCTCCGCTCGTCCAGGCAGGACCGGACCCTGAAACGCCCGTCTTCCGCCGGTTGGAATGACCGCACCGAAGGGCAAGCCGGCATGGGCCGGAGCCCGATCGGACGACCTCGAAAGGAAACGATCATGGCCAAGTCCGCACCCTCCTCTCGCCAGTCTGCCCGCGTCGTGCAACTGCGCAAGGGCGCCACTATAGAAATGGTCCGGCTGACATGCCCGGACGCCAGCCAGGCGGTGAAGATCGCCGAGAGTTTCGGCACGGCGGTCATCGACAGCGACGGCATTCGCGACCTGCACGAACGGCTCGTCATCGAGACCGCCGATGCGCTCGGTGAGGGCCTGGGCGACAAGGCGATGCAGATCCACCTGCAGCGGATCGTCGGCGCCTTCGTCGGCTCTGCCCACGGCGCCGGGCAGTTCTACAGCCGCGCTGTCACCGAGGCGCGCGATGCCACCGCCAAGGCCGCCAACGATGCCCGCGACGAGGATCTCGACGGCCCCGTCGGCTATGACAGCGCCGCCCAGCGCAAGCGCGAATTCGCCGCCGACATGGGCATACAGGCCCATTCGCTCAGAATGGCGGCCGAAGGCGCCGTCGCCGCCTATGCCCAGGTGATCGGCGAGACCTGGAAGCCTTTCGACCGGCCGGTCGAGCAGCCGGGTCATTCGCTCAGCCGCAAGGCCGCTGAAGCCCAGATCTCGGCCTTCGACTAGGCCGTGCCGGCGGGGCTCCGGCCCCGCCTCTCGACAAACGCGTGAACGGCAGGTTCCATGGCGGAGCCGGCCTGTTTTCGTGTCGCTGACGCGGCCAATAGGGAAACGGAAATCAGGCGGATGGCACGCCCTTCACGGCCCGTTCCGTTCGTCGGGTCTGCAGGAGCCACCGGCAGATGCAACGGCTCCGCCGTCCTCCACTGAAGTTCCGGCCGTTCCGGTGCATCGGCCGGCTGATCGGCTCCTGCCTTCTGCCCTCCGTAACGGGCCGCGACGGGCGCGGCCTCAAAACGGAGGCTTGAAGATGAGCAATACGGAGAAACAGCGGGTCGATCTTTATACCCGGATCACGGACAGAATCGTTGAGGATCTGGCGAAGGGCGTGCGGCCGTGGATGAAGCCATGGAACGCCGAGAACACGACCGGCCGTATTACCCGGCCGCTGCGTCATAACGGGCAGCCGTATTCCGGCGTCAACGTGCTGCTTCTTTGGTCGGAGGGCAGCGCCCGGGGATATAC
The DNA here is from genome assembly GCF_051811205.1 of Rhizobium sp. 862_C5_N1_2. Classification (NCBI taxonomy): domain Bacteria; kingdom Pseudomonadati; phylum Pseudomonadota; class Alphaproteobacteria; order Hyphomicrobiales; family Rhizobiaceae; genus Rhizobium; species Rhizobium sp. 862_C5_N1_2. The sequence goes on from NZ_JBPWPT010000006.1 coordinate 206,601, forward strand.
GTCATCCACGTGGATGACGTTCAAGCAGGCCCTCGAACTGGGTGCTGCCGTCCGCAAGGGCGAAACAGGCGCCACGGTCGTCTTCGCCAGCCGTTTCACCAAGTCCGAAACCGACGGGAACGGCGGCGAGGTCGAGCGGGAGATTCCTTTCCTGAAGGCGTACAGTGTCTTCAACGTCGAACAGATCGACGGACTTTCCGACCAGTATCATCACCAGCCGGCTCCGGTTCTCGATCCCGTCGAGCGCATCGAGAATGCCGATCGGTTCTTCCGCAACACCGGTGCTTCAATTCGCCATGGCGGCAACCAGGCCTTTTTTGCGCCGGCCGCCGACATCGTCCAGATGCCACCATTTGAGAGCTTCAAGGATGCGGCAAGCTACTACGCGACCTTGAGTCACGAGGTCACCCATTGGACGGCGCCGGGCCATCGCCTCGGCCGCGACCTCAGCCGCTATGACGAGGACAAATCCGAGCGGGCGCGAGAGGAACTGATCGCCGAACTCGGCAGTTGCTTCCTGTGCGCCGATCTCGGCATTGCTCCCGAGCTCAGGCCCCGCCCTGATCACGCCTCGTACCTCGACTCCTGGCTCAAGGTCCTGAGCGACGACAGGCGGGCGATCTTCCAGGCGGCGGCGCATGCGCAACGGGCCGTAAGTTTCCTGCATGGCCTACAGCCCGAACGTGCCGACGACCGGCTCGCTGCCTGAGGACTTTAGCGTCGGTCGTTGGTCTCGCCAGCGGCCGGCAACTGTTCAGGCCTCAACGTGGGGAGCGTGTCGGGATCAGCCGTGAGATCCAATTTGCCCCAGATCGAGGTTTTCCGGTCGATCGGCTTGAGCTTCCGGGATGGCTTGATTTCGACGATGGGCGACGATTCGCGAGCACGACGATAGCCCGAAGAACGGCCAACGCAACGCCCTTGCTTGGCTGTTCCCGGACGTTTGATTTTGACATGTGGACGGGGCGGCGAGCCCACCGTTGCAGGGATCCGGCAGGCAGTCGGGGCGCAGCTGCCATCGCCATATTCCCTTCCGCCGCAGATCAGGCCACGTCCTTCGCGGGCTCGATGAGGCGTGTCTGATCGAAAACCGGCTTCGCCTCGATCGTCCTCCCGCAACGGCCTTGCAAAACTTTCTTCCCCTGAGCGCGGTGCGCCCATTCCTCGCGGAACAACAAAGTTTTTCCTGGCCGCCCTCCATTTCATTCCGGCCCTACGAGCCACCCCATTGCGCAGGCGCAACAGGGACCCCGGGGGTGCGGTCCGATCGTCCCCGATCCTTGCGACAGCCATCGAGGCCGCGATGGGCGCGGCCCGAAACAGCAAAGGAATACGACAATGGCAACCATCGGCACCTTCACCTCCACCGAAACCGGCTTCAACGGCTCGATCCGCACCCTCGCCCTCAACGTCAAGGCCCGCATCGCCCGCATCGAAAACCCCTCCGACAAGGGCCCGCACTACCGCATCTACGCCGGCAACGTCGAACTGGGTGCGGCCTGGCAGAAGCGCTCCGAGCAGGATCGCGACTACCTCTCGGTCAAGCTCGACGACCCGAGCTTCCCCGCTCCGATCTACGCGACGCTCACCGAGGTCGAGGGCGAGGACGGCTACCAGCTGATCTGGTCCCGCCCCAACCGGGACTGAGATCCGGACAGGCCCCGCCGCCGAGGCGGGGTCAACCGGCGACAAAGATAAGCCGTCGGCAGGCATCGAGCCTGCCGACGGCTTTTTCGGTGCCATGCGTGACCGGAAGTGTCTGATTATGTGAGCAAGGGCAAGCAGAACTTGAGATGAAGAGGCGCGTTTGATTTAATGCGCTGCTCCCAGGGCAAGCCACCCTAACAGGGCCGTCAACGAGCGCGTCTTTTTTCTGATTTAGCCGAGTTTCAATTTGATGGCCGAAAACGATATTCAAGTCAGCCTCGAAAACTGCCTTCAGTTACTGGTAGGGCTGCCATTAAGCATTGCCCGCAACGCTGCGGACATGAAGGTTTTCCATTTTGGTACCATTCGACCGCATCCCTCAGGCAGAGGGACTGTCGGGGCCTATGCACTGCATGTTCAATGCCCGTGGCGCTTCGTTGACGAGAAGACAATAGTCACAGGGACATCAGATCGTTTCGTCGAGCCGGCTGAAGGAACGGAGCCAAACGATGACGACCCTAAATCGGGAAACTTACAGCTCATCAAAATTGCATCTCTGCTGAAAGGCTACGACGCGGAGACAAACTCCTTCGTGAACGCCACAGAGCAACTCGTCGTCATAGCCGTTAACACAGATAACTACGGCGGGGCCGACTTCTTGCTGTCAGGTGGTTACCGCCTGCAGGTTTTCCCGGATGGTTCACTTGGTGAGGATTGGCGCTTTGTCGAGCTTCAAGGCCGCCATGTCGTTATCGAAGGCGGTCGCGTACAGGTTAACGGATAGCAATCTAATCTCAACAGCCGCTCGTCGGAGTTTTTCAACGGTATCTGCCATAAGCGGACGTAACTCGTTCGACGTCACAATGAACGTAAGGTCATGTTGGATAGAAATACTGTGAAAGGAAGGCAGAGAATGGATCATTTCGATATACTTGGCCGCAGCATTGCCGACCCAGTTGTCGAGTCTTATCTTGCCCATCACGAGAAGCTTGACCCTATCGATTTTCGTACGAATGCGGAGATGGGATTTTTCGGCGGTTTCGATAGCGGTTTCGGTCTGCAGGTGGAAAGCCTTTCCGCATACATTGCCGAATTCGAAGAGGTGCGGTCAAGACGCCTGTCGGACGGCGAGGAGAGGATTGTCTCTCGCCTGTCATTTACCGGGCCGGATGCGATCAGGGCAGTGCAACGCGCCTATTCGTCGGCGTTGCCATTCGGTCTGACGTTCGGAGACAGCAGCGACATCGTGGCCGAGAAGCTCGGGACGGGCCCGTTTCGAGAAGGCAAGAGCAGCACGCTGCCGGAATATTCAGCCGAACGCTTCGTTCACTCATATGCTGTCGGCAATATAGTCGCGATCGCAAAATATGACTCCGACTTGCGGCTGATGGCGGTTTATCTGATGCAGGCTGACCGCACCATGCTCAAGGCCACGCGCCGAAAGGCGTCCTTGCCCAAGCAGAAGATCATGCCAGGGAATATCGATAAAGTCGAAGCATTGCGGGTCCAGATGCCGACGCAGCGCTGGCGGGAGTCCATGGCCGAGGGAGACGAGCTTTTCAACGCGGCCGATATCGCCACGGCTGAAACGGCGCTGAATGGGTTCATCGACACGGTGAAGGCCGCAACCAGCCAGCGGGATGCGCAGGCAATCCAGGCAGCGGTCAAGGACATCGTTCTTGCGATCAATGAGATCCACGGCAGAAGCGGGATGATCGAAACACTGGAGCGCGACGAACTTGGTGTCCTGATCGAGGCGGTCGTAAGGGCCTCGGGCTTCAGCCTCCCGGATGATGAAGATATCACCGCCGAATGGCGGGAGTGGTAACGAGACCCGTGTCGCGGAAATCCCTGATTTTCGCTACGGGGGCGGCAAGCGTCGTGTTACGGATGTTCCCTTGATGACGGCAGGATCCGGCAGGCAGTCGGAGCGCGGCTGCCATCGTCATATACCTTCCGCCACTGAGCCGAGCCACGTCCTTCGCGGGCTCGATGAGGCATGTCTGATCGAAAACCGGCTTCGCCTCGATCGTCCTCCCGCAACGGCCTTCCAAAACTTTCTTCCCCTGAGCGCGGTGCGCCCATTCCTCGCGGAACAACAAAGTTTTTCCTGGCCGCCCTCCATTTCATTCCGGCCCTACGAGCCACCCCATTGCGCAGGCGCAACAGGGACCCCGGGGGTGCGGTCCGATCGTCCCCGATCCTTGCGACAGCCATCGAGGCCGCGATGGGCGCGGCCCGAACAGCAAAGGAATACGACAATGGCAACCATCGGCACCTTCACCTCCACCGAAACCGGCTTCAACGGCTCGATCCGCACCCTCGCCCTCAACGTCAAGGCCCGCATCGCCCGCATCGAAAACCCCTCCGACAAGGGCCCGCACTACCGCATCTACGCCGGCAACGTCGAACTGGGTGCGGCCTGGCAGAAGCGCTCCGAGCAGGATCGCGACTACCTCTCGGTCAAGCTCGACGACCCGAGCTTCCCCGCTCCGATCTACGCGACGCTCACCGAGGTCGAGGGCGAGGACGGCTACCAGCTGATCTGGTCCCGCCCCAACCGGGACTGAGATCCGGACAGGCCCCGCCGCCGAGGCGGGGTCAACCGGCGACAAAGATAAGCCGTCGGCAGGCGTCGAGCCTGCCGCCGGCTTTTTCGGTGCGATACGGAACCGGAATTTGTCTGCTCAGTGGAGGCTATCGTGCCGGGAAGAAATGCCTGCCTCGAGGACGAGCGGTGCCCCCAATTTTGCCTTCGCTCCGGTGCGCCCTCCACTCCGACAAAATCGGCTCCCCCACTCGCCGGCTCCGCCGGTCGCTTCCGCGCTCCTTGACCCCGTCATCTCTTCCCGCCCCGCCGTCTCGTCTTTCACGAACTCAAGGAGATGAGACGATGACCATCGAACAGCACATCGAGGAGCTGCGGGCCGAGTTGAGGAACGCCTGCGACGCCGTCGAGCGGCGCCAGGTCGAAGCGGAGCTTCAGCTCGCCCAGGCTGATCTGGCCGTGGCGCTTGCCGAACAGGACGGCATCATCGAAGCCGAGCCGCCCTTCTGAGGCGGCTCTCATTCTGCTGGATCATGAGCCGGTCCGCCGGATCGACCGGCCTCCCGGCTGTCAGGAGTTTCCCCTCGACACTCTCACCGGCTCGCGCCGGATACGGTCACGTCCCCTCCAGGGCCGTGGGTCTCTTCTCTCTCTGACCTCCTATTTTACTCCAGCAAATCCGGCGTCAAGGACGGCGCGGTTCCCCCAATTTTTCCGCCGCTGCGTTGCACTTCGCTTCTCGGAAAAATCGGTTCCCCCGCTTGCGAGCCGCGTCCCGCGGTCCTTGACCCCTCTTTGCCACGGAGTGGCCGATCTCCGTCATCAAGATGAGGAGATCACACAATGACATCTGACCATAACCTTGCGCTCTACACCAAGCTTTCCGGTTTCCGGCTTGTCGTCCTGGCGAACCGGTTCGGCCGCGACAGCGAATTCTCGCGAGAGCTTCATGATCGCCTGCTCGAAGGACTGGAGGCAGCAATTGGGCGCGTGCGGATTATCATGGCGCTGGAGCGCAGCGTTCTCATCGCGGAGTACCGGCTTGAGGGTGAGGCTGAGATCTTCGGGCGCTTCACCATCAACCTGATGGATGAGCTCGACATCGATTTCGACACGCACGAATTCCGCATCAACGGCGGCGATTGGTCCAGCGCTTTGACGGCTGACTATACCGGCGTCGACATCGACTATCCGAAGCTGATTGCGCTCACCGACGTCGAACTCGGCTCACTTGCGCCGATCATCAAGGATATCACACGCGAAACCGGTATCGCTGTAAGCGCCTCCCGTGTCAGCTACATCAGGTGCCCAGCATCATAATCAATCCGTCGGCGGGCTCGACCATCCGGAGGGCGGCGAGAGCGGCCCTTCGTTGCGCTGCCTGCGAGACCATCGCAATGATGGCGAGAACGGCCAGCTGAGCCTCTTCCTTTCGACCTGCCGTCATCTATCATCGGGGATGCTGCAGCCCCTGCGTCGCGACGCAACCTGCCGCCGCCAGAATTTTCCCCGCCGCCTTCTGCGGCTCCTCGCCGATCAAAATTCAGTCGCCGGCAAGTCCGTTCGTTGCGGCCCTCTGGGTGCGCCCCTCCTTTCCGGTCCGCCGCTTATCCTCGCGATGACCGCAATTCGAAAGGAGAAATACCATGCAACAGCTCGCCAAATTCCTCGCCGCCACTGGCCGCCGGCTCCGCGCCCTCGGCAAAGTGATCAGCCACTTCTTCCGCAAGGGGAAAATCGGCCTGAAGCTTGCGATCAAGATCCCGTTCTTCCTCGATATCGAGGTGTCCTTCGAGACCGATTGGGACCGGCGCCGATGAGGCGCCCACATGGCCCGCTTCGACGGGCCTTTCTCAACTCGCCACAGAGGCGCGCGGGCGGTAACCGCGTTTTCGCTTTTGTCGGAGCAGATCGAGAAACAGCCGCACGGCTTCTTCTTCCCGTCCGAAATGATGGATCATCGTCTGACCCTTTGCGCCAATGCGCCCCCATTTCCTGAGCAGGCAAACATCGCCGAAGAGGTTCGGTTCGATCGACATGGCATAGTAGCGCGCCATGTTCTTCGCTACATCGGTGCGTTCGACATAGAGGTGATAGGGCTGTGCGATCATGAGACCAGAATCGCCGATCCCCGGAATCGCGTCCAACGACAGTTATGAATCGGTCGGCGTTGATCGATTCATATCGGTGATGATAGGCGAAAACTCGCATTGTGTTTGGGCGAGACGCCTGCGGCGCACGGCTCTAGTCGCGGCGCTCACGGAGCCCGCACACGGTCTCCGCCCCATGGGCGACGATCCTCTCGCGGCACTCAGCCGCACCATCCATGTCTTGCGCCGTCCCAGCGTCTGGCGAGACCCTCATCGATAAGTGTGTCGCCGATCGAGTGTCCCGATCGCGTTACGGTCCGGAGCTTGCGGCCATACTTGTCTTCGTCGCGCCAGCCGGCCGTCAGTGAGAAGTTGCCTCCATTCAGCAGCGCCAGCAGGCGTGCCTTCGCCGCCTCGCCTTTGATCCGTTCCGCCTCGCAGCGCGGCGGGCTGAGTTCCGGCGTGTCGATATCGGCAATGCGGATTTTCTGGCCCTGGAACCAGAACGTGTCGCCGTCGACGACACAATTCACATGACGGCCGTCGCCGCAGATTGAAAACGCGGCCGACGATGAGTCCGCTGCCGGTGTCTTGGCCACGGCCGGCAGTCCGGGGAGGCTGCCGGCGCCGCCAAAGGCAAGCCAGCCTGCCGCAGCAATGACAATAGCTGAGATGACTGCCATCAGCGATATGCGTGGACCCTTCCATCCCGTTCGGGATTTTCTCTGCGGGCTACGGCGATCGTTCTTGCCGCCGGATTTCCGCGGCCTTCTGAACGGAACCACATTCGATTTCGCCACCTGCCCGCTCCCTTCCTGTTTGCCTCATCCTATATCGACCCCGGTTTCATCTGCGTTTACGGAGACGCACGGCCTCGACCTGCAGTCGGGCCGGCAATATGGTGTGCGGGAGCGGGGCGCAGTCGGTCCCGCCTCCCCTCCGGGCCACTATGTTGAGGCTCCTGCGGCTGCGCTGTTTCCCGCTCCTCGCACGACGAGAATTCCCGAAATCCCGCCCTTTCGTGCGGCCGCTATGCTGATTTCTCCGATACTCTTCATTGTTCTGGATCGGCCTTGCTCGTTGCACTGCGCGCCGGCTCGATCCGAGAGGCTTCCGGCGTGCCTCTGAGCCTGTGAAACCTGTTCGTCCCAACGCAAGCCTTCATGTCGTCGCGCCGAAACCAGATCGCGCGGCCACATCTGAGCGGCGCATTGCCCGCGGTAAAGACGATCTGCTCATCGGCGCGCATGCGAAGCACCTCGTGCGGCTGGATCAACGGTCGCGCGGCCAGCTGCTTCGATCGCGTGCGCGAGGATCCCTTCGCCTGGAAACTGCGGCTGACCTGGTCGATCTCGACCGTCGTCGTGCCGCAACGGCGCGAGATGTAATCCGCCGTTTCCGGATCGTTGATCGCCGCAAAACTGATCCAGCTCGCGCTCTCGAACCACTTGCTGGCGGCGTCGCGCCCGCCATAGGTTTCGCGCATCTGGCCGATCGACTGGTAGATCATGGTGAGCGTGATGCCGTACTTTCGGCCGGCATCGCGCGCCGTTTCCAGGATCCGCATGTATCCGAGCCGCGCCACCTCATCGAGGAGGAAGAGCGCTCTGCCGGGCATAGTCCCATTACGGTTATATATCCCGTTGAGGAACGAGCCGATAATGACGCGCGCGAGGCCGGCATGCGTCTCCAGTGTTTTCAGATCGATGTTGATAAAGACGTCGGTGTTCCCATCGGCGAGATCGCCCGTGGAAAACGTCCTACCCGAAACCAGCGCGGCATAGTTCGAATACGACAGCCAGTGGGTTTCCTTGATCGCGTTGGCATAGACGCCAGAGAAGGTTTCGGGTGTCATATTGACGAAGGCCGCGACGTTCTCCTTGACGAAATCCGAGTCCGAATTGTCGTAGATCTCCTGCAGACGTTGCCGCAACTTCGGTTCGGGCTCAGAGAGATTGGCGCGAACCTGGCGCAGCGTTTGGTTTTCCTTCTCCGTGTGACCGGAGAGACAAACATCGGCGATCATCGCCGTCAACAATTGCAATGCCGAGGCTCGGAAGAAATCATCGCGCACGCCGCGCGCGCCGCCACTGTCGCTCATGATCCATGAGGCGACGGAGGCGATATCCTCTTCCTTCGTCCCGCCGAACTTGCCGATCCAGTCCAGGGCATTGAAGCCTGTTGCCGGGTTCTTCGGGTCGAGGACAAACAGATCCCGGTTCGCGCTCGTCCGGTGGGCTGAGACCATCGGCGCCACCTCGTTCGATGGATCGAGAACGATCAGCGAGCCGCCCCATTTCAGAGCGGTCGGGATCGTCACCGATGTTGTTTTGAAACCGCCCGAACCGGCGAACACGATACCGTGCGACGAACCGAACGAGCCGTCGAAGCAGAGCAGCGGTGATTTGCCGCCGGCGCCCCATGTTTCCGGCTCGTCGGCACGAAACGAGCGCGCTGCGGTGCTGTCCTTGTCGACACGGTATCGCTCACCGATCACGATTCCGCCGGTATCCGAAAACAGGTTTGCCGCTTCCGGCAGCTTCATCCACTCGGCCTCGCCATGCAGCGCCCGCTTGCCGCGGACGCGCTTCGGCTCGGCGCTGGCGAATGCCGCATTGCCGGCCAACGCGACACGCAGAGCAAAGCATGCGGCAATCGCCGCCGCCGCCGCTCCGATCAGCGTCGCCGGATCGACATAGGAGAAAATGGACATACCGGCCGGAACCTTATCGGTGAGCGCAGACAACCTCATCGTTTCGCGAATTGCGGCGATCAGGATCGTCGCCGCACCGCCGGCGACGACGCCCCATCCAGCCGTCTTGATCCTGATCGCGCCGGCGCTGGCAAACAGGAAGACGATGCCGACGAGCCCTGCACTGACATAAGGCAGCGCGATCCCGGCCCGACCAAGCGTCTGCCGTGCGGCTTCCGTTTTTCCGAGCCCGGACAGCCAGTGCTCGATCCCGGTCAAACCAGCGGCGACGAGAATCATGAGCGCGACGGGGGCGATGAAGAGCATGATCCTACTCATCGGCTTTCCCAAAGGCCTCCGCACCGATTGCCAGAAGCCGCGATCGTTCCTGTACATTGGTTTTGAGCCGCTCGCTCAAATCGATCAGCGCGCCCAGCAGAAGCGCCCGCTTCTCGTAGCGAAGACCGGCTTTGACGATCAGACCGCCAAGCTCGATCTTCTCCCGCGTGTCCTTCTTGCGGGCGTCGGATATTGTCGTGCGCGCCATCCGCTCAAGCCTCAGCAGTCCCGCCCGCAGGCGCGACAGACGGGTTCTGCGTGGACGGTGCGCTGCTTTCGCCGACGTCAGCTCCCCTCTTCCCTCCGGTCGTCGCGGCCTTTCCTCCGCGAAACCGTTTGGCCAGATCCTCGAAGGCGCCCTGCAGCTCCGCCTCGTCGATCTCGATGTCGCCAAGTCCAGCCTTGAGGGCGATCCGGCCGATGCGCTCTGCCTCACGGGTCTCGGCGGCCTTGAGCTGCTCCTGGAGCTTGGCGATTTCGTCGCGGATTTTCGAGGATGGCTTCTTCATTCCGTCTAACTCCCTTGGGTGAGAAAGCTTGTCTTTCGTACCCAATGTCCCGGAGGTGAGTGCGGAACGCACTACTGTGAATCCTACAATCGCCAAGGGCGATGCTTTCGTGAATGATCCCGGCCGTTCCGAAGGAGCGGATCCGAAGGGCGCAATTATACGTCGCTGGTGCGACGTCCTTGCTTGAGGCCCCTAGCGGGCCTGCCGCTCTTGGACAGAACCTGTTGAAAGAGTTCCGCCGTGGCCGTCCCCCATTTCTCCGTCAGCGTCGTCGCCCGCGGCTCAGGCCGCAGCGCCGTGCTGTCAGCGGCCTACCGGCATTGCGCCAAGATGGAGTTCGAGCGCGAGGCCCGCACGATCGATTACACCCGCAAGCAGGGATTGCTCCATGAGGAGTTCGTCATTCCCGCCGACGCGCCGCAATGGCTGCGCTCGATGATTGCCGATCGTTCGGTGTCCGGCGCTTCCGAGGCTTTCTGGAACAAGGTCGAAGATTTCGAGAAGCGCTCCGACGCGCAGCTCGCCAAGGATGTGACGATCGCCTTGCCGGTCGAGCTGACGCCCAAGCAGAACATCGCGCTGGTGCGGGATTTCGTCGAGCAGTACATCACGGCGAAGGGCATGGTGGCCGACTGGGTCTACCATGATGCGCCCGGCAATCCGCATGTTCATCTCATGACGACCTTGCGGCCGCTGACCGCGGACGGTTTTGGAGCCAAGAAGGTCCCGGTAACAGGACCGGACGGCAATCCGATCCGCAACGACGCCGGCAAAATCGTCTATGAGCTTTGGGCCGGAAGCATCGACGATTTCAACGCGTTTCGCGACGGCTGGTTTGCCTGCCAGAACAGGCACCTGGCGCTCGCCGGCCTCGACATTTACGTCGATGGCCGCTCCTTCGAGAAGCAAGGGATTGAACTCGAGCCGACTATCCATCTCGGCGTCGGCACGAAGGCGATCGAGCGAAAATCAGATGGTGCGTCCGACCCGGTCGAGCTCGAACGCCTCGAACTGCAGGAGGCTCGCAGGGCCGAGAACGCGAGACGAATCGACCATAATCCGAAGCTCGTGCTCGACCTGATCACGCGTGAGAAGAGCGTCTTCGACGAGCGCGACGTGGCTAAGAACCTCCACCGCTACGTCGACGACGCGGATCTGTTCCAAAGCCTTATGGTACGGATCATTCTGCACCCCGAAACCTTCCGCATCGAGCGCGAGCGGATCGACCTTGCCACCGGTATCCGAGTGCCCGCCAAGTACACGACGCGCGACATGATCCGGCTCGAAGCCGAGATGGCCAATCGCGCCATCTGGCTGTCTCAGCGCTCTTCGCATGGCGTTCGCGACGCAGTGCTGGCAGCGACATTCGAGCGTCATGAACGTCTATCTGACGAGCAGAGGACCGCGATCGAACATGTGGCGGGACCTGAGCGGATCGCCGCCGTGATCGGCCGCGCCGGCGCCGGCAAGACGACGATGATGAAGGCGGCGCGGGAGGCATGGGAAGCGGCCGGTTATCGGGTCGTCGGCGCAGCACTTGCCGGCAAGGCGGCCGAGGGCCTGGAGAAGGAAGCGGGCATCATCTCTCGGACCCTTGCATCGTGGGACCTTCGCTGGAACCAGGGCCGTGACCAGCTCGATGGCAAGACGGTGTTCGTTCTCGACGAGGCCGGCATGGTGTCATCTAGGCAGATGGCGCTGTTCGTCGAAGCGGTGACGAAAGCCGGTGCCAAGCTCGTTCTCGTCGGCGATCCCGAACAGCTTCAACCGATCGAGGCTGGGGCTGCCTTCCGCGCCATCGCCGATCGCATCGGCTATGCCGAACTCGAAACGATCTATCGCCAGCGCCAGCAATGGATGCGCTATGCCTCGCTCGATCTCGCGCGCGGTAAGGTCGGCCGGGCGGTCGACGCCTACCGTGCCAATGGCAAGATAATAGGATCGGACCTGAAAGCCGACGCAGTCGACAACCTGATCGCTGCCTGGGACCGCGATTACGATCCGGCAAAGACGTCGCTTATCCTCGCTCATCTGCGCCGCGACGTGCGCATGCTCAACCAAATGGCGCGCATCAAGCTTATCGAACGCGGGGTTCTCGACCAGGGAACCATGTTCAAGACCGCCGATGGCGGACGCAACTTCGCCGTCGGCGATCAGATCGTTTTCCTGAAGAACGAGGGATCGCTCGGCGTCAAGAACGGCATGCTGGCCAAGGTCGTCGAGACGGGACCAGGACGCATCACCGCGCGGATCGGCGAGAGGGAGAATGCTCGCCAGGTGCTGGTCGAACAGCGCTTCTACAACAACCTCGATCACGGCTATGCCACGACCATCCACAAGAGCCAGGGCGCGACGGTCGACCAGGTCAAGGTGCTCGCTTCCCTTTCGCTCGATCGCCATCTCACCTATGTCGCCATGACCCGTCATCGTGAGGACCTGACCGTCTACTACGGCCGTAGATCCTTCGCGAAGAACGGTGGGTTGATCCCGATCTTGTCGCGAAGGAACGCGAAGGAAACGACTCTCGATTACGAGAAAAGTGACTTCTACCGCGAGGCGCTTCGTTTTGCCGAAGCACGCGGTCTGCATCTGGTCAACGTCGCCCGAACCCTGGTTCGCGACCGGCTGGAATGGGTCGTCAGCCAAAAGCAAAAACTTGCCAATCTCGGCGCTCGCCTTGCCGCCGTCGCCGGCAAGCTCGGCCTCATCCGCGGCGCCGCGCAGTCCCCAACCCAAAACAACACCAAGGAGGCAAAGCCGATGGTCTCGGGCATCACAACCTTCGCCAAATCGGTCGACCAGGCGATCGAGGACAAGATCGCCGCCGATCCAGGATTGAAGAAGCAATGGGAGGAGGTCTCGACCCGCTTCCACCTCGTTTACGCCCAGCCGGAAAGCGCGTTCAAGGCAGTCAATGTCGATGCAATGCTGAAGGACGAGACCGCCCAGAAATCCACGTTGGCCAAGCTTGGGTCGGAGCCCGAAAGCTTCGGCGCGCTGAAGGGCAAGACCGGGATCCTCGCCAGCCGCTCCGACAGACAGGAGCGCGAGAAGGCTGGGACCAATGCGCCGGCGCTGGCCCGAAATTTGGAGCGCTATCTGCGCCAGCGGGCGGAGGCGGAACGCAAGTTCGAGGTCGAAGAACGTGCCGTCCGGCTGAAGGTCTCGATCGATATTCCCGCACTGTCGCCAAACGCAAAACAAACATTGGAACGCGTTCGCGATGCGATCGACCGGAACGACCTGCCCGCCGGTCTCGAATACGCGCTCGCCGACAAAATGGTGAAGGCGGAACTGGAGGGTTTCGCCAAGGCGGTATCGGAGCGGTTCGGCGAGCGAACCTTCCTGTCGCTTGCCGCGAAGGAACCCAATGGACAGACCTTCAGTGCCGTCACTTCGGGAATGACGGCCGGACAGAAGACGGAGGTGCAATCGGCGTGGAATTCGATGCGGACGGTGCAGCAACTCGCCGCTCATGAGCGCACGACCGAGGCGCTGAAGCAAGCGGAGACCCTGCGTCAGACGAAGAGCCAGGGGCTCTCGCTCAAATGAAGACATCCGTGTTTGCGTTTGGGACGCGACGCGCTCAAAGGGCGCATGCAGTCGTGCTCTTGGCCTTGGCGGCATCCATCGTTGGCAGCGGTGTTGCTGCCGCAATCGTCGGCGGTTTCCGCATCAACCTGACACCGAGCGAACCCCTCGGCCTCTGGCGGATCGTGGCGCTCGATCGCCCGGCCGCTGCCGGAGACCTTGTCTTCATTTGCCCTCCGCAAACTGCGGTGATGATGGCGGCGAGAGAGCGTGGTTATCTCCGCTCCGGCACCTGCCCGGGCGGCGTAGCGCCGCTCATCAAGACCGTCGTCGCAGTCCCCGGGCAGCATGTTCAAATCGGCGCCCGAGTGACAATCGATGGGCATCCAATCCCATTTTCCGATCTGGCAGAGCGGGACGGCAATGGCCGGTCGATGAAGCCATTTCCCGGCGGCGTCGTGCCCGACGAAAGCGTCTTTCTCCATTCACCGTTCAGGAGCTCCTATGACTCCCGCTATTTCGGCCCCCTGCCCGCCTCCGGAATCCTCGGTCTGGCGCAACCGGTGCTCACCTATGCGCCGTGAGCACCTCCAGCCAACCGCATTGATGGCCGTTTCAATCGTCGCCGGGACGGTGGGATGGAGTGGACATGTCCTCCTTCTCCCGGTCGCGCTCGCGTTTCCGGTTCTCTGGGCGCTTGCGCGAACGAGGCTGACGGCCGCGTTTGTCTCGGCCGGCTATTTTCTCGCTGCGTCACGCGGTCTGCCGCAGGGCGTAGCCACCTTCTATTCGTCTGACCTCTGGCCTGGATTATTGCTCTGGCTCTGTGCGTCCACCGGCTTCGTCATCGTGTACACCGTCCTCTGGACGAAGGAGACGGGTGCTCGTCCGTGTCACTATTTCCTGGCAGCGGCTCTGATGGCCATTCCGCCATTCGGCATCACCGGCTGGGCTCATCCGATCACGGCCGCGGGCGTGCTGTTTCCAGGATGGGGATGGTGGGGGCTGGTTGCCGTGACAGCCGGCCTCATGGGCCTCGTAACCCGCATGTGGCGAGCTGTCGCGATCGTCCTGGCAGGCTTTTGGATCGGGTCCGCCGCAACCTGGGACGAATCGACGCTACCCCAAGGTTGGCAGGGGGTCGATCTCGAAATGGGAGCGTCGTTGGGGCGCGACACTAGCTTGCAGCGTTACCGTGATCTGATTGCCACGGTCACGGATCGGGCATCGGGCGGCGCCCGCTCGATTGTTCTTCCCGAAAGCGCTCTTGGCTTCTGGACGCCGACCGTCGAGCGGCTATGGGTGCGAGCTTTGCAGGCAACTGACGCCACCGTTATCGCCGGCGCCGCTGTCGTAGATGCAGGCGGATACGACAATGTTCTGATCGCCATCTCCAGCGACGGGGCTCGCCTCCTTTATCGCGAGCGCATGCCGGTGCCAGGTTCGATGTGGCAGCCTTGGCGGCCCCTCCTCGGTCAGAGCGGCGGAGCGCGAGCGCATTTCTTCGCGAACCCGGTCGCGACAATTGCCTACAGGCGGGCCGCACCCCTGATCTGCTACGAGCAACTGATCGTCTGGCCCCTTCTCCAATCCATGCTCCACGATCCGGACGTCGTCATTGCCGTCGGCAACGGTTGGTGGACCAAGGGGACGTCCATCGTGGCTATCCAGCGCGCCAGCACAAACGCTTGGGCGCGTCTGTTCGACAAACCCGTCGTTTTCTCCTTCAACACCTGAATGCCATGGAGACCTGATGCTCGACGCCGCTCTCATCCAACAATGCGCCGACCCCTCTTTGAAGCCCGCAATCGTCGAGCAGTTCGTGACCGCGGCGGGCGCAAATGGTCCGCTCGCCGTCACCGTCAAATCAGGTGGCCGATTGATCCTCGTTCCGAAGGCGACAACGCAGGATGAGGCGATGGCGATCGTCCGGCAGTATGTCGGCCAGGCGGTGGTGCGTGTCGGCCTGACGCAGTTTCCGGCTGGCGTCGGTGTGAAGGACGCGGCTGATCTGAAGCCCGATCTCGTCGATCCTTGCGAAAACCTCCGCAAGGGAACGGCTATGTTTGCCAAGGTCTTGCGGATTGTCGCCAAGTGGTACGGCAATCCGAAGAACGACGATGTCTTCCCGCAGATCTTCGACGATGCGGTCTATGCCTGGAAGACCGGAGAGTTCGAGGGGGTGAGCGTTTTTCAGGCGGAAGATCCTGGGAAAAGCGTCACGATCGACAACGTGTTGCCTGCACACCAGGACAAGGCCACCGTCGACCTGCCGCCTGCGGATACAGATGCCGAAAGCGTCGGATCAGCGGAGATGCGGATTGACCTGTCGAGGATTGGGGGCAAATGATGCCAAATGAAGGCCGCTAAGCCTCCGGAAGCGAATAGCGCGTGAGAACAGCGTCCTCGCCATCGAGGGTCACTTCGATGACTTCGTTGACCATAGCCTGCTCTCCCGCCAAATCCTGCAGTATGAGGGGCAAACAATTCTCGTTGCTGCGCGGGAAGCACCTGCGGGACAATGATCACCAGGCCCGCATGCAATTCCTCTTTCGCGTACAGCTTCCGGAAGTCGCGGGCGTTGTTCGTCACGAACGTGAAATCCTCCTCGATGATCCGAGGCATCAGATCCCAGTCGGTTTCGCCGCTCAGTCCCAGCCAGTTCACATGAAAACAATCGTGGCCATGCGCTTGCGCTACGGCCACAAGCGATGTGTGGAGGCATTCATCGATAAGGAACTTCACGAGGTCGAGCCGGAGGGTTTGGGAGCGCTGTCGTTTCGAAATCGCAGACGCTTCACGGATTTCACCGTCAGGCCCTGTTCCGAAAGCTTCCGCGGCCGGCCCCTGCCGGGATGGGCCGCAGCCCAGATCTCGGCAAGGTCCACCATACGCTCGGTGACCGCAGGATAACCCTCGACGATTTCCGCGGTACTTGCGCCCTGGGTCTTCATCGCGGCAATCGTTCGCACGGGAACACGGGTTCGCTTGAACACCGG
Organism: Rhizobium sp. 862_C5_N1_2; assembly: GCF_051811205.1. Classification (NCBI taxonomy): domain Bacteria; kingdom Pseudomonadati; phylum Pseudomonadota; class Alphaproteobacteria; order Hyphomicrobiales; family Rhizobiaceae; genus Rhizobium; species Rhizobium sp. 862_C5_N1_2. Next base: position 222,956 of record NZ_JBPWPT010000006.1, read on the forward strand.
CTCGCCGCCCACGACCCCTTTCACGCTTTCAATCATTCGTTCGGCCTCTCGAAGCGCCTCGGCCCGCGCGGCCAATTGTTCTCGTGCCCGCGCAACGTCGATAATGAGATAGTCGTCTGCCCTAACAGTTTCGGCATGCGGGTTCTGGTCGATCGTATCGAATAAGCGCTTGCGGCGCTCGGCAGACAAGATCGATCCGACGCCGTACCAGAGCTTCAACCGAAGCAGATCCTCATCGGTGAGCGCTCGACCCCGGCTGCCAATGAGATGCGTCGCGATGATCCGCTTGTCGATCGCATTGTGCACTGACTTCACAGCGATCTCGCTGACAGCCGCGGCCTCGGCGGGCGTGTAGGCGTGTGAGGTGTCGGTCATAATCATTCTCCTTGTGGAGAATATATAATGCAGCTGACATCGCCCGTAAAGATTGACGGAGCTTCTCGATACCAGGGACCCGTCAGACCAGTAAGGAGGGGTCACTTCTTCTCCGGCGGCCGCTTCAGCAGATCAGATGCTTCTACTTCCAAAATCGCTGCTAAGCGGTCCACCACATCGATGCTCGCATTGTAGACGCTGCGCTCGAGGGAGCTGATGTAAGTGCGATCGATATCTGCTCGAAAAGCAAGCTCTTCTTGCGATAGGCCTTTGGCCAGCCGCGCGGCTTTCAGATTTCGTGCAAATACCTCTCGAATCTCCATGATCGAGAGAGCATCGGCTTGTAGAGTATTTCACCACGGAGTATTCTCTACAAAGACATTCCGTTGACGAATCAAGATGATGCAGCAGCGTCAGAAAGTTAGTTTCGCGCGAGTGCTGAGCCGCTCAAAATACGAACTCCCTCCCATCCTGTGACGATCTGGTATTTAATCGCGAGCGTATGCGGCCTCGGGTCTTGACGTCACAGTATGCAATTTGAGGAGACGGGGATGAAGGACGCCAGCTCATCCGGCGCAGACGACAAAAATGGAAGACAACTTCGTTACAGTTCAGCGCGAAAATCGGATTTGGAGACGCTGGCTGTTTCGGCGATCCGCGAACACCGTCGGCTCCTCGCAGCCGATCAAGCCGTATATGACGAGTGGGTTCTCGCCAGTGACGACCCGTCGATCTCCGGTTCGGTGCTTCAAGCCCTTCAAAACGAACACATCGCGCGCCAGAAGAAGTCCGAGAACCAGCAAGAGGAACTCTCGAAAATCCTGGACGCGCTCGGCTACGTTCCGGACGTGCCACTTGAGAGTGACGGATAAACGTCAGACCAAGCCGCGATCCTTGGCAATTGCGACGAGCTGCGGCACGGACTGGGCGTCAAACTTTTCACGCGCCTTGTCGAGATAGTGTTGCACGGTTCTAGCATTGATGCCGGTGAGCACCGCCGTCTCGGGTGCGGTCTTTCCCTTCGTCGCCCACATAAGGCACATCACTTCACGCGGTGACAGCGTTTGCTTTGGGGCGAGGCGCATCTTCGCAGCGATGAACCTCAATTGGTAGTGAATGACCATCAAAGCCTGCAAAGCTGGAAGTGTTTGCTGCAATTCATGGAAATCTGTTCGTGCCTCCGATGTTGCAAACGTCAGCATCATGTGTGAACCGAAACTGCCGTTCAGCCCGATTGTGACGCCGCGACGGATCCCGTGATCGAACGCCTGATCTCGGAACTTTCGAAGTTGGGACATGCCTCGAGCCGGCCAATCATCTGCGGTCCAGACAAAGGCCTCGCGTCGGCGCCTGGCTTCAGTTACGACTGGATCGATGCGTGAATAATGATTGGCTAAATATGTTTCTTGCCATTCTTTTGGATAGTTGTTGAAGGTGCGAATTTCGGTGCCTGACGCGTCGACATAAGCATATCGCTCAAGCCCGAATGCATTGCCGTAGTTACGCAACGCTGTTTTGATCGCTACCTCATCTTGCGACGCCTCTATCGTATCGATCAAATTCCTCAACGCGTCGTTCAATCCCACTCTCCCTCTGTTCGTCGGGCTGTCCGAACATGCAGCGGGAATGCGCGGAGATAAATCCCCCGGACTGATACCCCTAGGTTGGGGTACCCAGATGAGGAGTGATGAGGTTCAGGTGTACTGCATGGGCTATGGCGGCCGACAATGTGGGGCAACCCAGCTTATAGCGTGCCGATTTCAGGTAGCCGCGCGTCGTATGCTCGGATAATCCCAGAATCTTGCCAATGTCCTTGCTATCTTTACCGCGCGAGGCCCAATGAAGGCACTCGATTTCCCGTGATCCTAGCGCAGGCACGGGATCATTCTCTCCGTGGAGTTCGAACACTGCTTTGCGGTGCAGAAGGAATCCGAGCTCAAGCCACTCCGGTAAAAATTGGCGCTCGATGAACGCCCACTCATCATCGCTCTTCTGGGAGTTGATCGAAAGGAGCGAACGACGCGATTTGTCAACAATCGGGATAGAGACCCCGTTGCTCCCGATTCCGTGCAGCTCGGCATCGACCATGAACTCCTGCGCGGTCTCGGCAATATCAATCTCGCGCCAATCGAAAGGCAGCTGTCGAGAAAAACCCTCTCGAATGATTGGATCGACGTTTATGTAGTCGTTAAGCAGATAGCGCGAAACCCAGCTATCGGGATAGGTGGTTCGTACAAATGGCGCGTCAACGCTATCGACGATTGTCCTCGCAAGATGGAATGTGACGAAATCAATGGGATAGTGCGATTGGAATTCATCCAAAGCGGACGCCACTGTCGCCGCATTTTTCATCGCGCTGAAAGCGTTGGGATAGGTTGGCGAATGCTCGTTTTCCTGCATGCTTCTTTCCGTAACAGTCATTATCGTTTGCGGGTTAGTGACCCCAGAATCGCCGAGCCAGTCGCTAAATGCAACCCCTAAGGGCGGAAAAAGCCCATATACTGTGGAAGCCGCTATCGTCGCGAGTATTTTTGGAGCATGTGCAGTGATAAGAGAATTCATCACAGTTGCTACCGTCGATAAGCTTGCGGAAAAATAATATCCTGATCGACGAGCACGTTGAATTTGTAGCCCGGGCGGATTTGGATCGTCGGCTGGACATTGAGGTTCTTCGAGATCGTCTGCTCCGCGACGCGCCCGAAGCTTTCCGCGAAATTCCGCCTAGCCGCATCGGACGCCGTGTCCTGCGTCGCAATCGTCGAACTCTCCGGCATCGACATGTCGATCCCAGTTCCGATCAACGCGACGAGTGCTGCCGAGCTCCAGGTGCGCCAGAGATGCCGATCGACCTTGTCCTTGAAGCCGCCATATCCCTCGGCGTCCGTGCCGGCCATGCCGCCGATCTGCAGGGTCGATCCATTAGGAAAGATCAGGTCGGTCCAGACCACGAGGACACGCTCCTGGCCGAACGAGACTTTGGAATCGTAACGGCCAAAGAGCTTGGCACCCTGCGGGATCAGGAGCCGATAGCCGGTGGCGCTGTCATAGACGTTCTGGCTGACCTGCGCGCTGATGCGCCCCGGCAGGTCGGAGTTGAGGCCGGTGATCAAGGTGGCGGGAATGACTGAGCCACGCTTCAGCTCATACGGCGACATCTGCGGCACGACCTGGTTCGGCAGGTAGCCGAGATCCTTGATGTCCTGATTGAAAAAGTCCTCCTTCGACGTCTGCCCGTTCTGATCGACGTTCTGTCCCATCAGGCCGGATTTCATGGCGGCGGCATAAAGGTCTGACGCGCTGTTTGCTGCGATATTTGTCGGCTGACGGCCGGTGTCGTTGGTGGAGTTTGCGGCCTTCTCGACGTCGGAGATGTCTACCTGCAACGGCGATTCGAGCGCCGTCGCGCGAGCCTGGAGACGTGCCATCCGTTGGCGCTGGGCCTCGCGCATATATTGTTCATCCTCCTCCCGTTTCAGGCGAGCCTTCCACTCTTCCTCTGACTCGAGCCTTTGGCGACGGTCTTGTCTCTCCTCAGGTCGGCGCTCGACGACCGGTTCCTGCGTCTCCTTTTTTTCCACCACGACGGGTGTCGGCTGAAACACCTCCTGCTTTTCTGGTTCACCGATAATGCCATCCGTGACACCCCGCTTGAGTTGGTCCCCGAAAGTCGTCGCCGGTGTGTTGGAAGCACCCTCGATGTCGCCACGATTGAAGGAGAGCCCCCGCAGCGATAGACCAATCACGACGACGCCGATGAATAGCACGATGACGATGATGGCGACGATGATCGGCAGGCGGTTGAGCCGGCGCATGCCATTCTGATCGTCGGCTTGGCTGGGCGTGCCAAGCTGGAGCGACTGGACCATGTTTGTCTCCGTCAATTGCGCTGCATGATCGAAAGCGGACTGGCCGGCGTGGCGCCGGCCTCTGTCGGCGTATAGGCGCGGCCAAGAGCGATGGAAGGCGTCGAGAGCCGCACCAGCACCTGCCCGTCGAAGCCCTCGATTGCATAATCAAGTTCGACCGGCTTGACGTCTTTGGCCGTTTTGCCGTCGGTGGCGACTGTATAGCCCCACCCTTTCAGGGCCGCCTCAAGGGCGGTCGCGAATTCAGACGTATCCTTTTCCATTTTGATCGTGTTCGTAGCACCGGCCGGGCCGATCTGTTCAGCCAGGCGACTTGCCATGTCGCCGGCGATGGCGCTTGCAGCCGGTCCGGTGACGGCCACAGGCGTGGAACTGGTGGTCAGTGCGTCGCCCGCCGTTTGGCAGCCGGAGAGCAGCGCGACCGCGATGAAAAACGCGAGAAGCCTCCGCATGGTCAGCCTCCCCTCCGGATCCTGATCTTCTGTTGCCGCCAACCGACGCCGGAAACGAGGATCGCCTTGTCGATCGCATAGTCGACGGTCATCACGTCGTTCTTCATCCGATAATTGACGATGCGATTTTGACCGCCGGAGACGACGAAGAGCACCGGCGCGTCCTCGCCGGAGATCGATTTCGGGAACTGGATGTAGGTCTTCACCCCGTCCGAATAGACCCGTTTCGGTTTCCAAGAAGCACTGCCGCTGATCGAATAGGAAAAATTCAGCTTGTCCGGCGCGGCGCCCGGAATGCCACCGGTTTCGAGACGGGCGTTGATGTCGGCGAGCTTGGTCGACACGTCTTCCGGATATTCGAACCCAACGCGCGCCATGTACTGGCTGGGGTGGGACTTGAGCTGGATATGATAGGTGCGCCGCGATGTCGTCACGACCATCGAGGTAACGAGCCCAGGTTCGGAGGGTTTGACGATCAGGTGGATGGCCTGCCCGCCTGTCGCTCCCGACGTCGCAGGCTCTACCTTCCAGCGCACGGTGTCGCCGACGAGGACGTCGCGGACGATCTCGCCACCCTGAAGTTCGATGTCGCAGACCTGCAGCGGCGAGCAGACGACGGACGGCTGGGTCTCGCCGAACAGAAAGATCACCTTGCCGTCCGGACCTGTCGTAACCAGTCCCGGCGTGCCACGCCACTTTCTGGAAAGATTTGTTCCCCTGACCTCATTCGTCGTCATGCTTTGCGCCTGCGCGCCCGCCGCAAGCAAGAGTCCGGCCATGCAGCCGGCGGCTGCGATCAATCCCGTTTTTTTCATTGAAAGAATCCCTGCCCTTAAAGCTGTCCCGTCCAGTCAAAATCCCGGACGTAGAGGCCGATCGGATTGAGGCGAATCGTCGCCTCATCCTGTGGCGCGGTGAGCGTCACCGTTGCGATCCCGCGGAAACGGCGTGTGCCGGTTTCCTTGCCCTTGCGGTCCCGCTCGTATTCCGTCCAGTCGATCTGATAGGTCTGGTTCGAGAGCGCGACGATGTTGTTGACCTCGATGGCAACGGTCGAGGACTTCGCCTTCTCGAATGGAGAATTGCCTCGAAACCAGGCGTTGACCTTCTCGGTTGACGGGTCGGAGGTGCGAAGAAGGGCGTAGGTGCGGTCGATATATTGCTTCTGCACCACCGCATCCGGCGTGATCGAGCGAAAGCTTGTGACGAAGTTGCCGAGTGTGGCGCGCACCACGCGGACATCGGCATACTCGATCTGCTCGGGAAAGCCTGCCGTGACTGCGGCTCCGAGCTTGTCGACCTCGACGATGTAAGGCACGAGCCTCACTTGCGTGCTCAGATACATCGCGTAGCTGAAGCCGATGACGGCCATGACCAGGCCGAGGACACCGACAATGCGCCATGCGGCTGCGGCCTTCACATAGGAGCCATAACGTTCGCTCCATTCCTGGCGGGCGGCAAGATACGGGTTTTCCGGGGCGCGGTTCGCTGCCATTTATTCTTCCCTTGTCTCGATTACGGTTTGTCGTTGCGTTCGGGAGGAGGTTTCGGTCCGCTATGACCGCCGCGCTGTTGATCGAGCTTGGCGTTGGCCAGTCCGAGAATGGACCCCGCATAGGCGCCGGGCGAACCGATCGCCTTTTCCTTCGCGGCCGATCCGGCTGCTTGCGCGCCGGAACCGAAGCCTGCACCTATCCCCCGTAGAGCGGCACCAGCGACGGATGAACCGCCAGCTCGTGCGGCTTGAGCGGCCGCAAAGCCCGCGCCGGCAGCGCCGGCAGCGAGGAAGCCAGCGCCCGCGGCGAAAGAGGCCGCCTGCCCGCCGTGGCGGATCGCTTCCATTCCTCCGGAAACCGATGCGCCCTGGACAACGCCTTGAATGATGTTCGGGACATACATGGCGATAATGAAGACCACGACGGAAATACCGGCGATGGCCAAGGTGGTGACGAACTGATCTGACGAGGCAGTCGGAGCTTGAGCGAGGCCGAGCAGCACGTTCGATCCGATCTTGGCGATCATCACCAAGGCCATGAGCTTCATGCCGACGCCGAAGGCATAGACGAGGTAGCGAACAGCAAAGTCTTTCGTGAAGGAAGAGCCGCCCAGTCCGAGCATGATCATGCCGGCGAGCAAGCCGACATACATTTCGACCATGACCGACACGAAAATAGCCGCAACCAGCGAGAAGCAGATGACAACGATGCCCATGGCGAGAACGGCGGCAATCGCGAGCGCATTGTCTTCGAACACCCCGAACTGTGCTTGTTGCGACATTTGGGAGGCGACGCGGATGCCTGCATCGAACACTTCAGCGGGCGAAGCTGAACCCCCGCCGGCGCCAATCTGGAAAAGGCTGTCGACTACTGCTCGCGCAAAGGTCGGACCTTGGGTCAGAACGAATGCGAAGAACCCGATGAACATGATCCGCCGCACCAGTTCGGCGAACCAGCTGTCCAGTGAAGCTGACTGTATCGCCAACCAGACGGCGGCAATGCCGATCTCGATCGTTGCGAGAATCCAGAATAGGGATTTCGCCGCCTCCATGATGGTGGTCTCCCACCCCTTCGCAGCGGACGAGACCTGGTTTTCCAGTTCCGTGAGGACCTGTCCCTCCTGCGCAAATGCGGGAACTGCATAGGCGAGGAAGAAGAGGCCTGTAATCAGGAACGAACGCGCAACAGTTACCTTCACCATCTCGGGCGCATCTCCTGGCCTTCCTTGATCGGCGGCAGTTCCTTGTCGGAGCCGAAGAATTTTTCCCGGACGGCGCGCTGCTCCTCGGTTAGCGCAGTTATTCCTGTGTTTCGCGAATTGAGGATTAGCACAGTCGCTGCAGACGATGCAGCGGCGGCAGCCACCAGCAAGGCAATCAGGACGGGGCGGCTCACCATCGCGGTTCCATTTTCTGGCCTTCCGGAACGCTCTTGACCTCCGCGTTGAAGAACTTTTCCCGCCGCGCCTGCGCCAGGTCCTTGTCGGTCTGTTCCGTCTGAAGCCAGGTTCCCATCATTGTCATCTGTTGGGAGACGAGACCGCGAAGCTTCTGCATTTGCGCGACTTGCTGGGCGGCGATCTCGTGGCCGACCTGCAAGGCCTTCATCTGCCCGTCAGCCGTTTCGGACATCGACCTCAACGACGACATCGAATCTTCCTCGCTATCGAACTGGTCGGCCGTGAGGCTCGCCGCTTTCAGCGAGCTGGCGATTGTGTCGCGGTTGGTGTTCGACCAGGACTGGTAGGTCGAGGAGAACGTTGCGTTGTCCGGCAAATTCGTCTTGAGATCGGCATAACTCTGAAAGCGCTGCTGAAGAACGTCGTCCGCATTCCCCATCGAAAAGGCGATGCCCTGTCCCTGGTCGACGATACTGCGCAGCTGGTTGAGATCGCTTTCGACCTGACCCCAGACATGGTGAGGAAGCTGCGCAGTGTTTTGCAGCATGTTCTCGTAGATCTTCAGCTGGTTCTGGATCTGCTCTGCAAGCTGGCTGATCTGGGTCAGTTGATTGTCGACCTGGATGCCGGAGCTTTTCATGAGATCCACGAGCTGCGCATTGTTGGCGAGCTGCGTCCATTCGGTCGCAGCGCCGGTGGCTGTACCGGCTTGCACTGAGCCTGCAGCTCCGATCACGAGAGCGGCGGCCGCCAAGCGGGCAAGCCATCTATTCGTACTTGAGTAGCGATGCGGCATCGTGAACTCCTCTCGTTTCAAGCCAGTGGATCGGCCAGTCGCGGCCATGTTCGGATTTCAGCGCGCGGATGCGTTTGAGGTCCTCTTTGCCCGACGCGCCGACGAAGCTCAGGGCGACTGGCCCAAGCGACATGTCGAAGAGCCGCCGGCCTTCTGGCGTGGCGACGTAGTATTCGCGCTTCGGCATGGCGGTAGCGACGATCTCGATCTGTCGCTCGTTGAAGCCGATGCTCTCGTAGAATTCTCGCGTGCCCGACTCACGGGCGGCGCCATTCGGAAGGCAAATCTTGGTCGGGCAGGATTCCTTCAGCACGTCGATAATCCCGGACCGTTCGGCATCGGAGATCGATTGGGTCGCAAGAACGACAGCGCAATTCGCCTTGCGCAGCACCTTCAGCCACTCGCGAATCTTGTCGCGGAATACAGGATGGCCGAGCATCAGCCACGCCTCGTCGAGCACGATCAGACTGGGGGACCCATCCAAACGCTTCTCAATTCGACGGAACAGGTAGGTCAGCACTGGCACGAGATTTCGCTCACCCATGTTCATCAGTTGTTCGGTCTCGAAGGTCTGGAAGGCGCCGAGCGTGAGGCCGTCCTCTTCCCCATCGAGAAGCTGGCCCATTGGACCATCGACGGTGTAGTGATGCAGTGCGTCCTTGATCTCGCGCAGCTGCACGCCGCTGACGAAATCAGACAGCGACCGACCGGATGCGCTCGCCATCAGGCCGATCTGCCGAGAGATGGCGTTACGATGATCGGGGGTGATGGTGACACCCTGCAGGCCGACCAGCATCTCGATCCATTCTGTCGCCCACGCCCGGTCGGCGTCACTTTTGAGTTCGGACAAGGGGCAAAAGGCCAACGCCCTTTCTCCCTCCGCACTGTCACCACCGATCTCATAGAGATCGCCGCCGGCTGCATGCGTCAGGGGCAGAAGTGAACTGCCTTTGTCAAAGGCGAAGATCTGCGCATTTTCGTACCGGCGAAACTGTGCCGCGATCAGGGCGAGCAAAGTAGACTTGCCTGAACCGGTCGGCCCGAAGATCAGCGTGTGGCCGACATCATCGACGTGCAGGTTCAGACGGAACGCTGTCGAGCCGCTCGCGACCTGCATCAAGGGCGGGGAATTCGGTGGGTAAAAGGGGCATGGGGAGACCGGATTTCCGGACCAGACGGAGTTCAGCGGAATCAAGTCGGCGAGATTGCTGGTGTTGATCAGCGGCTCACGGATGTTGCAATACCAGTTGCCTGGCAAGCTACCGAGATAGGCGTCAGTGGCGTTGAGCGTTTCGATCCGCGCCCCGAAACCTTCCGCCTGGATCAGCCGGCGGATCGCTTCGGCCTTCTCCTGGAGTGCTTCGCGATCGCTGTCGAACAGCACGACGACCGGTGTGTAATAGCCATAGGCAACCAGCTGCGATGAGGCCTGCGCGATGGCGTCCTCAGTCTCGGCCACCATGGTCATGGCGTCCTGGTCGACGGATCGACTTTGTGTCTGGAATATCTGGTCGAAGAACGGCCGAACTTTCTGTTGCCATTTCTTGCGTGTGCGTTCGAGCTTCTGTCGGGCCTCCTCGGCATCGAGAAAGATGAAGCGCGATGACCATCGGTAGGTCAGCGGCATCAGGTCTAGGCTGTTCAGAATGCCCGGCCAGCTTTCGGCCGGCAGACCATCGATCGCAACGACGCCGAGGAAACGGTTTTCGACTTTTGGCGTCAGCCCGTGTTCGAGCTCTGCGGTGGCGATCCAGTCGAGATACATGGGAACATCGGGAAGCCGGATTGGATGGCTTTCCCCGGTGGTGCAGAATCGGGCGAACTGGAGGAGCTCGTCATATCGGGCAATCCTCTCCCCTCCCCTTTCGACCGTTTCGCGGGTTTCCATTCGTCGGATCGAAAGTGTGTTGGCAAAATACTGCTCAAGCTCTCGCACCGCGTTCTTGAACACGAAGAGCACAGTGTCCGCGTAGGATTTCTTCCGGCTTTCCTCATCCGAGTAGATGTATTTGCTGAGAGCAGTCTTCCTGGACTCGAGCGGCCGGTAGGTAAGGATCAGCGCATGCTTGCTCTCGAAATGCCCCTGCTCGCGTGCGAAATGCGCCCGGCGCTCGACATCGATCGCACGGGTCACCGGGTCAGGGAAATGGCAACGGTCTTCCGAGGGATAGTCGACCGTCGGAATGCGGATGGCCTCGACCTGGATCATCCAGCCACTTCCAAGCCGTGACAGAACGGCATTGATCTGCCTCGACAGCTCGTTGCGCTCGAGGTCGGTCGCGCTTTCGGAGTCCGGGCCAGCGAAATACCAGCCGGCCATCAGGCTTCCGTCCTTCAACAGGAGGACACCATTGTCGACGAGGCCGGCGTAGGGAACGAGATCGGCAAAGGATGGGCCGGTCACCCGGAAGCGTTTGAGAGCTACCATGGCCGCCTCCTCAATACCGCCGCCACGGCGAAGTGGTCGCCTTGTAGTAGGGCTTGTAGGAAATGTGCCTGATATAGACTTGCCGCGTCAGCGGGTCGGACTTCGCCATCATTCTGAGCAGCCCGACGATCACGACCCATACAGCGACGCCGAAGAGCGCCGAATAAACAGTGAGGACGACGAAGATCAGGATCACCGCTGCAAGACCCGTGATCAGCACCAACTCCCGGTCGGCGCCCATCAGTAGGTTCGGGCGCGAAAGCGCGCGGTGGATTCGGTTGCGCCGCAGGCCGGAAAGGGACTCAACCATGATCGCCCTCCCCTCCTCCGTTCGAAACAATTGTGATCTGATCGTCCGTCAGCCCGATCGAAGCGCCCGTCGCACCGAACAGGCCGACGATGTTGGTGGCGCCGAGCAGGATGCCGGCGACGAGAACGACGTACACAAGTCGCCGCGCGAAATCGTTGAGCTCGCCGCCGAAGATGAGCATGCCGCCGGCAATGGCCACGGCTGCAAGCGCGATCGCACCCGCGACCGGACCTGTGATCGACTCCTGGATCTGTTGCAGCGGCCCTTCCCATGGGAGGCTGCCGCCGGAGCTGGCAAGCGCCGGCGCGACCGAGGCAAGAACGATTGGCACCGCCCAGAGCGCGGCAACGATGAGAGCATGCTTACGCGACATGGCGCGCCTCCTGTTCTTCGGTGAGCTGATCGGATTCGATCTCGTACCGTCCGTTGATGAACCGCTCGACTTGGATGATGTCTCGAACAAGACGCCCACGCGGCGTCCGTTCGATCGAGATAACCAGGTCGACGGCCTCTCCGATCACCTCGGGCATCGGCTGCTGGCTTGCTTCGGCCGTCAGCTGTTCAAGGCGACGCAGCGCCGACATGGCAGTGTTGGAGTGAACGGTCGCCACGCCCCCGGGGTGGCCGGTGTTCCAGGCCTTGAGCAACGTCAGGGCCGCGCCGTCGCGGACTTCGCCAACGACGATCCGGTCGGGACGCAGCCGCATGGTGCTCTTCAAGAGCCGCGCCATATCGATCGTATCGCTGGTATGGAGGAGAACGGCGTTTTCGGCCGCGCATTGGATTTCCGCGGTGTCTTCAAGAATGACCAGGCGATCCTCCGGCGCAGATTTGACGATCGCGTCGATCACAGCGTTTGCAAGCGTCGTCTTGCCCGAACCGGTTCCTCCGGAAATGATAATGTTAAGCCTCGCGGAAATGGCGCTGCGGATCGTCGATGCCTGGTACTCGCTCATGACGCCGGTGCGGACATAATCTTCGAGCGGAATGAGGCGTGACGCGCGGCGCCGAATGGTAAAGGCAGGCTTGGCGACGATTGGGGGCAACAGACCCTCAAAGCGGTGGCCGCCGATCGGCAGCTCGCCGGAGATGATCGGCTGTTCCGTGTCCACTTCGGATTGAAGCGCATGCGCCACGGTCCCGATCACCATCTCCGCGGCGGCAGACGACATCTCGCCGGCGGGCGCAACGCCGTGACCGAGGCGTTCGATGAACAGCTTTCCGTCCGGATTGAGCATGATCTCGACAACATTCGCGTCGTCCAGCGCCACGCAGAGCTGATCGCCAAGCGCTTCTTGCAGTTTGCGGACAAGCCGCGGGTGGGAGCGAAGCTGGTTCACGGATTTCTCCTTAAGCTGCCTGGCTGAGAGGGGTGAGTTCAGAACGGTAATTGGAAGGGCGGAGGCTGAGGAACGTCGCCGCATTGGCGGGCAGGACCCCAGCCACGGCCATCGTCACGCCGATCTTCTTTGGCTCGCCCAAACGCTTGAGCGGCCATCCGACGCGAGCGAGGATCCGCTCGAACCGAATATCGGTTACCGTGACAATCTCGGTGTAGCCATTCGCCATGCACCATTCGATGATGCCCGCGAACATGGTCAGCGTGGCTTCGTGGACGAAGCCGTCCCCCCTCCCCTCCGCGAGAGCCGTGTCGACGCAGAAGCGAGAACTCTCGATCATCGCGGCATGACCGTTGAGTCGACCGTCGGGGAGAAGCGACGGAAAAACGTCGGCTACCATTGTCGGACCAAGCGTGGGAAGGAGCCTCACGCACCCCGCCAGTTGGCCCGTCTCTGCGATGGCGAGAACGTAGGTCGGCCGAAGCGCGTCAAAATCATCGGACCCACACCCCGCCGTCACGTTGACTTCCCAGCCCAGGCGATCGGAAAAGACCCGCGCACGTAGCTGATAGTGGATGTGAAGGAGGTGCGCCTCTAGGATCGTCCGAGGCGTTGAGATCGCGAGAATCTGCATGATTTTCTCCGTCGTTTGTTGGACGGCCGGAAATCAGCACAGATTGGAATCGAGGGGCAATTGTAGGATTCAACATGCGCGTTGCGAGGTGAGTCGCGGTTCAAGGGGGGTGTGGTGCTACAGAACCTCCGAATCTCCTTGTTGTTATGCTGTTCGGATTTGTAGGATTCACAGGAGAACAATCCGGGATCAAGGACTCGGTGATGTGAGCTAACTTACGGAGCAAAAAAGCAAAAACCCGAATAGCTTCATGCAGATTGTCCCCAGTCGTTAACGTTCTGTTAACCCTAAACTTCTGGACCGGTTCGGAGAATC